>NZ_JAASQR010000001.1 GCF_011762025.1 Sphingobium vermicomposti
GAGCGAGGCGAGTCCTCCGGCGATGCCGATGATGGCGAAGCTTGCCAGCATGACAGGCGAACGGGGCGCCTTTTTGCGGCGGCGGAATTTGACGACATTAGACATTGGATGGGATTAGGGCCTTAGCTTCGTTACGTAAATCAAACGTCACCGACGGCCATCAGCTGACTGGGGTAGGCGCAGGCGAGCGACAGCGCATCGTCAAGATCCGCCTGAAGCCAACGATCATAGTCCTCCGGGTGAAGGATGACAGGACAGGCTTTGGGATGGATCGCGCCGACCACGTGGGTGGCAGCATCGCCATCATATCCGCAGGTCAGGAAGGAGTATACCGGGACGCTTTCTGTTGGCCGCCAAATTCCAGCGAAGGCGAAAACCGGTTGGCTGGGGACGCGAAACCAGAAGGGCTTCTTCTTGCCTGTGTCGGGCATCGGCTCGACCGACCATTCCTGGAACTCAGTGACCGGCACCAGGCAGCGCCGAGTCGGATTGGCCAATGCGGATTTCCAGATCGGGCTGGTGTAGTTACGCACGTTGGTGACGGGCCGACCCTGAAACGGAAATCCCCAGCTCATCGCCGACAAAATGCGCTGGCCTTCCTGCTCCCGCACAACATGGCCGGGCTTGCTCGGAGCGACATAATCCTTTTCGACCGCGATCTGGTCGGCTGGATCAGGAAGCGCGCCGAACAGACGGGCAAGCTCTTCGGCGCTGCTCCGGGCTTTATAAAGATTGCACATGGTCGCTCCTAATTGAGCTTGGTCGGCATCACCCCCAACATATCCAGCAGCTGACTGCCTGTCCTGTCCTCGCCATCGTGCAGGATCGTGGCAAATCCGCCGATCAGCTTGCCAAAATGTTCACCCGCCAGGCGGATGTCGCGCGGCGTTCGCTTGGACATGTCGGCGGTGATCAGCATGGCGATACCCATAGCGAGCGCTTCGGCCAGCATCGGCATCGCGATGGAGGCATGGCCTTCCTTCACCTCGCGCGAACCCATGGCATAGGTAACAGCCTGAAGGGCCACCTGCGCACAGACATGGCGATATTCCCCGGGTGACAGATTGTCGGGAATGTCGAACAGTTCTTCTGGGACAGCTTTGTAGCTCATGATCCTATCCTCTGAAGCGGTTCACCGCGCGCTTCCATTCCCGCTCATCCGGCAGTGGAAAGCAATAGCGCGGTGTCTCTCTGCTTGTTTCGATGACAGCTGGACGCACCTTCCGGCCGTGCCGTTCCATACAGGCCTTGCAGTAGAAGCGTCGCCTGGCGTCCCGGAAGTCATCGCTCCAGCCTTTCCGTTGAAACTTCCACCAAAGCCCGTGAGCGTCAAAGAATTCCTCGCTGCCGCATTGGCAGGCAACCCTCACCGAATAGTGCCAGGCCGCGCCTTCGAAGATGCAAGTCGCCACCTTCAGCCCATCGCGATAGCGGGCCATGAATCACAACAGCGCGCCTTGCTCGACCGGCTGAAAATAGCGGGCAGCGGCGATGGCGTTGCGATAGTGGACGGTTTGAAGGCGCTCAGCCTCATCGAAGGGCACCGGCGTCCATTCCGACGAGGGATATACGGTGTCGTAGATCGCCTTGGCCGCACTGCGAAGTGGCGCCTGATTGGGGGTCTGCTCTGCCATCGCAGAATCACCTTTCCTACACGAGAACAAATGTGGAACATGCCTCACAGGAAAGGAGTCGGCAATGATGAATATCGATGGCGCGTTCCTGATGGGCGTGGCGGCAATTCTAACGAGCGTGGCAAACTTATGGAGAGCGGCGCGGTCTGGTGGGGCGGAGGAACCTTGGCATGGCTCATGCGCTCATCTCAGGCAAATTGGAGAAACGACGAATGAGAAATCTGATCGGAACAGCAGTTGGAGCAGCGATCGACCGGCGGGACGGTGACAGCGGCGTGAAGGGAGCAATCCTTGGCTATGCGGCGTCGGGTGCGTTGAAGACCGTGGCAAAGCTGGGGCTGCTGGCGGCCGTCGCTGCTGGAGCCTACCGCTTGGTGCGCAAGTCAGACAAACCGCTGGCTACCTACTGACGCAGTCGCTGGCCGGGTCATTGCGCAGTCATGATCGCGACCTAATATTGGATCTGCCGCCTGTTCCCCTTGGGCGGTCCTGAACCTCGGCCTCGTCGTTGAGCTTGCTCCGACGGGGCCATTTTCTTTTCGAGCGACCAAATTGTCTAGGGGGATCATACCGAAAGAAGATCGACTATCAGATTGCGGCTCCACGCTCATAACTGGCTTGGAATACAATCCCCCAATGCGTTGTTTCAGGGAACGAGTACCCACGCAATGAATGCGCGGGCAGTCGTCACCATGAGCGGTGCTCCAACTCAGCCTGTGGTAGACCCATGACTGGCATCCATATTGCCCAAAGGAATTTCACTGGGTCTCGTTGATTGCCTGCCGGAGGTTGGTTCAAACGTCGCCCCGTCCAAGCCAAGGCAGTCTGTCGCCGCGGCATAGTCAGGCCTAACCGCCACGTCATTCGCGCAGGCGGACCCGCGCGAAGGCCAGGAACAGACGCGGCTCTATGCCGATTGCCTAGAGGCGGAGTCCGGCCAGCGCCCGGTGACGGGAGAGCACGCGTCTTCCCCACTCTTTCTCGAGGAACTAGGGAGGCAAGCAAGTCAATGACATGCAGGTGCTGCGCTGGGTCATCTTCGTTACGCCGCGCTTAAATAACTTTCCTCGACCAGTCCGATGAGCGTTGAACAGGACGTCGCAATCTTGTCAGTCATGCTGGCAGTCATATGCCCGTTGCGGCGGATCCAATCCAAAACGGCGATCATCATTGTCGTCGGCTGAAGGCACGCCTGCCCCTGCGTCCTTAGCCATGCCAGCATAACGATCCCTACCAGTGCGGCGTCCAGTTCTACATGCGCCCGCACCTCCTGCCATTGATCGGCGGTCCGCGGAAAATCGACCCGCGCTTTTGTATCGAGCAGATCGACAGGCAATCCCAAGCGCAAAGCCACCTCGGCCATATGATGCCAGGTTTTGCCACCGCCCTTCAGCACGAGACCGACATCGGTATGCGGATGCAGCGCGGACCTCGAAAAGGAACGCCGCTCGATGAATTGGGACGGCAGGACGATACCATGTTGCATGGCAGCTGCCAGAAGCAGGGGAACATCGGCGGCAATGCTGCCATAGCCAACTGCTACGCGGTCCGGCCGGGCCCTAAGGTGATCGAAAAGCCCGGACACCACCGCCTCCTCGTCTCCATGGTCATGCTCCGTCCAGCTGTGGACGGCGTCGCACGAAATCTGCCCATTGTCGGTTAGGGTAAGGTCGAGGGCAGCGGCAGCGAAAATGCGTTTCGAGCCCAAGCGGTGATGTGGCTGCACTTTGGGATCGATGCGACGATAGGCCTCGTGCAGATCTTCATCCCAAGCGGATTCAGTGTCAAAGAACGTAAAGGCGGCCATAATGGACTGCTCCAGATGCGCCGAAGGCCGCACAGGGGCGGCCTTCGGCATAATAAAAAGAGTGGCAAGCGGAATGCGAAACGGCCTTGCCGCATCGTCAGCGGAAGTCGATGGCCGTCTTGCGATGGGGCAGGTGGCGTCCAGTTCCCACCAATAAAGTTGAGGCGGTGCGGTTTAGGCGAACTGGACCACGGTCTCGACCAGCGTCACAGGCTCGACGATTTCACCGCCTGTCGGCACCCACATGTTGTCAGCGAGCAAGACGTCATCCATTTGCGCCGCAGTCGCGCGGATGCGCTTGAGGGCGAGCTTCCTTCCCCGACCGATACTCTTGGGCTTGCCTGCGATACGCGCCATCGAACCACGCGCATCCACAGCAAACTGTTCGTCCCCGCGCGTGGAGACGAAGATGATGGGCGCTGCCTCATCCGCAGCAAACGGCACGCAGCGGTCAAAGACGTCCACCGTCAGCATCTGCCGGTGGACGATTGTGAACCCATCTGGCTCGACGGATGTGGCGTTGGCCCAGCTGCTGTAGACCGCGTCCTTGCGCAGGGTTTGCACGATCCGCGCCAGCTCCATGCCGGCCTCGAAGTCCATCGTCCTGCCGGCACAGAATAGGATAGCGTCATTGGCCGGCTTGAACAGCGGCCAGCCCATCTCGCGGCGGACTGCCAGCATGAAGTTCTGACGGCGCAGTTGTATCATCGTTATATTCATTTTTGCATTCCTTCTGTTGGTGACGGCCCGTGGACCGGAGCCTTTTTTCCGCTCTCCCCGGAGGCTCATTTCTTCTCTCTTCGATGGTGGATGGCGCGCCGCTATGCGGCGCGCCAAAGGCGATCAGCGATGGCGCTGCCGCCATGTGATGGCGCGTGCGCGTGGCGATGGTCCCCACGGCGTCACCGCCCGGCCCAACCAAAGGCGTTCGGCCTCCACCTGGTCTGGCTGTAGTTCGATCCACCAGACCTTTGCCTGTGCGTCCCAGCCATAGCCGCGGGCTTTGAGCTCGAAGCGCTTCTCGAACGGCGCGCCAGTCGCTTCGACCCGGACTGTCTCCCGCTCCGCGTTGGCAAGCAGCCGGCCCATCACCGTGCCGCCATCCGACAGCCGGTGCGCAAGCAGGTGGATGAGCGCGATCACGTCAGCCATCGCCCGATGCGCTTCGCTGAAAAACCCAATCTGCATGAGCAGATGCCCGAGCGATCGGCCGTCGAGCCCCGCATCAACCAGCCAGTCGAAATCGCGCGCGCTGCAGGCCCAGGCGATCTCGGCCGTGGCCGGCAGCAGGTGACGCAGGAACGCCGCGTCGAACTGGCAGTTGTGGGCAACGCACACGTCCACGTCGGACAGCACCCCCTGGACCTTGTCCAAGTCGAACGTCAGCCCCGCGACATGGGCATCGGTGAGCCCCGTCAGTCGGCTGATGCGCTCCGGGATCGGCATGCCGGGATCGCGCAGCGCCTGTGCCTCCCGCTCGATACCGACGATCTCGCCGCGCCCGTCGACCAGCAACACCACATAGGCAAGGTCGATGATCTCGTCATGCAGCGGATCGGTGCCGGTGGTCTCGGTGTCGATGACGGCGACCCGCCGGATTTCACCGTGTGGCGCGTCGCCGACCGGGATGTCGGCAAGGTCGCCGACCTTGCGCAGGATGCGGATGTCCCAGTCGCCGGTGTCTTGGCGGGAAGGTTGGCTGCCGGTGCTTTCGCCTGCTGGATTGTAGATGGTCATAGTCGATACTCCTGTTGGACCGACCGGGACGAGAAGAAGGCTTTTCCTCTCTATCACCCCGATCGCAAGAGCCCTTCAGGGTCCGGCCGTTTCCAATGCGACTGCATGCCAATGCATTCCGGCGTGCACGTAAGCAGTTCCTTAACGCGGTAGTGCCAAGTCACGGCCATGACCGATGATGATATGGACCGGCTGGACGACGCGCGCACATGGCTGGGGCCGACCCTTCTGGGCGCCTTCTATCTCGTGGAGGAGATGGCCCGGCTGCCAGACTGCGCGATCTTCCCGGCCGGGCAGTGGTAGCTACCTCAAGCGCCTGCCGACGATACGGAGCAGCTCGAGTGCTTCTGCACGCAGTTCCGGGCTGTGATGTTCAAGCACGGCATGCTCTCTATCCTCGCCTTTCTGAACCTCGCCGGCTCGCAGTATGCCAACGCGTTCGGCCGCCACGCGGAAATCGAGCGGCTGATCGACATCTGGCGGCCGCTGAACGACTAGGGCCGCTCTCCGCGTTCTGCGGATCGCGGCCTTCAACAGCACAAGACAGTCACTGAGCCGGTGGCGCGGAGTTTCGCGCCATCGGTCCCCTGGCGCGCGAGGACGAACCATGACCCATGAAGACCGCGAAATGCTCGAGACCGGATATCACCATATCGGCCCTGTCCTCCGCAGTGCGCTGCCGCTCTTGAAAGACATGCCCAGGGTTCCAGTCTGTGCAGCATGCCCCGCCGCCCAATGGTATAAGTTCGGTGACAACCTGCTGGAATGTCACTGCACCGAATTCCGATCGGTCATGTATGAGCGAGGCAGCAAAGTCGTCATCGACTGTGATGCGCGGCGGTATCTGATCTCCGGCAAGCCGCCGCATCCGGATCCCGACGTGACGCGCCCCGCGGTCCTCGATGCGCCTGCAGCACAGCGCAAGGTCGCCGAGCAATCGCTCTGCGAAAGCTGTCCCGCTTCACGCTGGTATCGCTTCGCTGACGAGACCCTCGGCAGCTACTGCACACAATATCGTGGCAGGATGTTCGGCGCGGGGCGCGACGAGGTGAAAGCCTGCGACGCGCGCGAGGATGAGATCGCGCGGATAGGCAGCGATGACTAATCAGATGCTATCATCGTTCTGTATCGCGTCCCAATCGCGTGGGGTCGAAGCGTGGCCCCTGCGCCGGCTGCCTGCGGATATTTTCAGGCGCGCTCCCCGTGCCGTCAAACGACCTGCCGGGCCGAGCCAGCCCGCGGTCGTCGCGCTGTTGCGCCACGTCCCAGTCCCGCATTGCGCGTTCACGGACCGTGCGCACTGCAGCCCAGTCCGATGGGGGCGGAACGGCCTCGACCGCAACCTCTCGTCGTTCATCATCCTGGCACTTCCTCGTCGATACAGTTTGCGCCAGCGCAAGGGATGCAGACGATACCAAGACCTCACGGCCAAGCGATGCAATCCGTTCCGCCTCGACGCGTTGCCGGGCACGTTCGCGCTGCCGGGCAGCATCCTGCTCGCGATCCCGGCGGATCCGCTCGCCCAAGGCGTCGATACACGACTGCCGATCCATGGCTCGGATGAGCGCCGACTGTGCCTCAGTCATGCGCGAGAGATCGAGCATGACCTTCCCGTCGCGAGTGGCATACGGCGGACGCTCGGCCTCAAGCAACAAGCGCCGGGCTTCCTGCCGATCGTCTACCACACGCATTTCCTGATATCCGGCAAGGGTGGCCCGGACATTGGCGAGCGACGTAGCGATCGACGTGTGATGAGCGCGGCGGGATGCGTCATGCATGCCCTTGCCGCGCATCTTTGCAGCTATAGTCCGGATGGCTGCAGCCGTGGCAGAGCGCACCGGAAGGCGCACGCACGACGCAGGCTCAGCCATGCGCGCTGGGATAGCCCGAGCAGCCTTCGCAATGCGATCGATAGCGACCGTAACCTGGACCAATGTGTGCCAACGCGATCCATCAAGCGACACCTTGGCCCGCTCCGCAATGCGGCGCACCAACACGTGAATCGCAACGACACCGCGTCTATCGCTGGCGGTCCGCTCGCGCTGTGCAAGCAAATGCTCAAGTCGTGCAGCGGCATCCCGCTGTCCCTGGATACGGCCCTTGATGGTGCGAACCCAGGTCAAGGTCGCTATACGTCTAGTTTCCACAAGATCGTGATGCTGGCGACGGGCAGCCATCGCGCGCCCGATGGCGAGAATCGATGCGGCCTTTTCCCGTTGTTCGGCATTGACTGCCCTCACAGGGCTGTCCGTCATCCCCGCGACAATCTTACGCGACCGCGCCGCGACAGCCGTTGCAGCAGATATGGACGTCATCCCGATACGTCCGTCGAGGCCACGGCCGACCGCCTTGATGTGATCGCGGATCTGTCCGACATGCCGCGACACTTCAACGATGCGGCGCCGCTGGTCGATCACCTTCAGGCTGGCCCCGGTGAAATCCATGAGCCGCTCGGTCAGGCGAGCGACATGGGCGGTGTCGTCCGCAACCCGCGCCGCCTCGTTGCGTTCAACGATCCGGGCGTTTTGCTCGATCACGGCGACTGCCTCGCCGCGATCATGCGCAGCCATGCGCTCAGGACCAACGTGCGCCTGGCGCTCGGCATTCAGCCCACGCTCCTGATAGCTCTGATGCGTGAACCTCATTTCCAGCTCAGCCTTGCGGCAAGCCCGATTCATATGCGCTGCCGCCTCAGCGCGGAGACGCTTCAGGCCAGCCTCATCGGTAAGGCCGTTCACTTTCTCCTGTGCGATCGCCCACTGATGATCGCCGATGCGTTCGCACGGGCGCGTCGAGAAGCAGACATGGGCGTGATAATTGCGCTCGTCACCGCTTTCGTCCGGCCTGTGGACGGCCGCGACCCAAGGCAGCCCCAGGCGCCCGATGTTACGCTCGCAGAAGTCCCTCACGAGATCATGCCGCTGGGCAGGCGTCAGTTGATGCGGGAGGTTCCAGACGATGCGATACTGGACCTTTGCATTGGCGCGGTAGCCTTCTTCCACAGCCTCCAGGGCGCGCCAGCAGGCAGCAATTTCCTCGACGGTTTTGCCCATGTTGGTGAGCGACACGGCATTCTGATCGACGCCATCAGTTTCCAGCGCCGCTTCGCGCAGGATGTAGATGACATGGTCTGCCGATATTCCAGGTCGCCATTTCTTCGATTTCAGCCCCATGTATCGCACGCGGAGATAAAGCGCGACGCGGCCACGCCCATCAACCAGTGGCGCCTTATATTTGCGAATGGCGCGCGGCTGCACCTGAGCCTTGCGGGCTGCACGGCCAGGCGTGCCCGACCTTCTCTTAGCATCCGTCCTCTGGGGCGCAGCTTCGCGCGCACGCGGCATGCGAATGTGGAGCGCCTTGCCCCAGGCGCTGGACATCGACCGCTCGACCTCCTGTTCAGCGCCGGCATGATCGATGGCGCCCCGTCTTGCACGCAACTTGCGCAATACCTCGCACCTCCGCCGCGCCCCTTCAATCGTGCGGTCAGTGGCCAGCATCCGCCGTGCGGTGCGATCGCCCGCCATGAAGATGCGGCAGATCGCAGCGTCCGCTTGCGCCCAGATTTCTGTTTCCGTCTTCAGCAGCACGCCATGCTGTCCTTTGCGCCGCATGCATGGGGGGTGGGATCATCGAGCAAAAGCGAGGTTGACCGGGGTCAACGTTTCTTTCGCATTCCCACCCCCCACTGCCTTCCTTCCTGTCTGGAACTGGTTTGGCGTGTTCGCTTCAAATGGTCTGCGGGCCATACTCGTCCTTGCGCGGTCGCGGCGGCCGTCGGCGCCCTACCGGGCAGACGATCTGGAGTAATCCCCGCAGCCACATCCAGCCAGATCGCGATGATGACCATGTTCGACACCGAGCATGGAGAATGAGAATGGATTTCAACTCAGAAGAGCTTCGCCGTCGCCGCGCCTTCGAAGGTGCTCGCGACGCCAAGGCAAAGGCCGACGCAAGGGCAGCGCAGGCCAGGCAGAAGGTCCGGGCCGCCAAGGCCCGCCTAAACGCGACCACGCGCAGCGAGCAGTGGCACCGGATGAGCCTTGGCTGGCTCGACCGCGAGGCTGGGTACACGGGTGAGATGGCATCGGCGCGCGTCTATCTGCGCACCCTCCCGATCCGTGAATATGTCGAGTTGCTGTCGCCCTATGCCGACAAAATGCCGGACTCCACCACCAACATCCAGATGGAGGCGACGGCGGTACGCGATAATCTCGACGTCTGGACGAAGAAGGGTGATGCGCTCCTCCTCGAACGCGCGAAGGCCGACTATGCCGTCGAATGCGCCAGCTTCGACGAATGGGAGCGCGACAATCCGGACAAGGGCGGCTGGCGCGGACAGAAATCGACCCGGGCGCAGTGGCTCCTCATGCTGCGCACCGCCGACGCGCTGGCTGTCGCCCCGCCTAAGAGCGCCAATCGCGGTGAAGCGCATGACTGGCTGCGGGCGCACGGCGGCAACCTCCGTCTCGCTGCCGCCAACAGGGGCACTACCGACGACATGCCGCCCGCTCTGGATCACCCTGACGATACTGGTGCTCCTGCTCCCAGCATTGACGCCGCTCAGGACGGGGGAGAGATATCGTGAGCGGGGTGCTCGACACGCCGCGCACGGTGACGATCGGCGGCCGCACGGAGACGTTCCGCAATTACGCGCACCTCGCCGAGCGGGCGGACATCTTCATCGAGGCAATTCAGAGGATGGAGGCGGGGATGAGTGCCGGTGGGTCGAGCGACGACTGGGCAAGGCTCGCTGACGCTGCCGAGGCGGTGGAGCAGATTTGCAACATCCAGACCGAGTGGCTCGCCGAACATGATGCGCAGATCGCGGCGGCCATCGAGCAGGTCCGCCGCGACATTCGTGATCTCCCCCTCTCATCCAACACCGTCGAGACCGGAGAACAATAGTGGGCTTTATCGGCGACATCGAGACTGCATTGCACATGGCCGGGATCGCTCATACGAGCGGCCCCGGTTCGCCGCTCCGGCGCGGCTGGGATTATTGGATCCCTGACAAGCCTGAGATGCGCCGGCTCCAGGCGACGGATGGCCGCGGTATCGCGCGCACGCCGCATCCCCATATCCTGCACAACGAACGGCTGCCTGATGGAGCCAGCCCCATTCTCGATGTCGATATGGACGGCATGGCCCTGCACGGCGGTATCTGGCGGCAATGCCTGATCCGGCCGGGCGATGCCAATGCCAACAATCGTGTTGATCCGTTTGCGGTCAGCGCCATCACCGCCTTCTGCAGCCGCGCAGACCGGTTGGTTGCTCTCATCGGTCACCAGCCGCGTGATCTCGCGCTTTATCTCGTGGACGTCAAAAAGCGCGACAAGAAACTCTTCAGGTTGCTGCTCGCCAAGGATTTCCAGGGTGCGCTGGCGCATAATTATGGCGTGCTGAACGACCCATGGCCGGCCTCGGTCCAACGCCTGTGGCAAGGACGGGAGCGGGATTATCTTCCGCCGTTCCTTGTCGCGGCGCTTTATGCCGAACTACCCCGCGCTGCGATGAATCAGGCCGGCCTGATCGAGATGTCGGTGGATGGCGAGACATTGACCATCAAGCGTATGGCCGACCGCCTACCTATGGCCGGCTCCGAATTGGAGCCAATGGCCATTCAACGCCTGATCGACCATCTTCCGTTTCAGTCCTTCGCATTGGATGTGCCGGATGAGTTACGCGCAGAAGGCAGTCTTTCAGCGGCTTGCGATTGGATTCAGACTGAGGCTGCCCATGCTGCGCTGGTGCACGGCGTCCACAACGCCATCGACATGCGACCCAGTTCGCCAGCGGAAGCCAAACACCTGCAGACATTGTTCATGCGGCATCCGACGTCTGCCAAGATGCATCGAAAGGGTCATGGCGAAGCGTTTCCACGATACGATGCCGTCTCCTTCTGGGGACTGACATGGCGCAAGAACGCGGCGGTCCGCTTGTTGGAGATCGCGACGACGGCGCGACAGTGGAACCGCATGCGCCGGTCCCACGGTCCTGATCTTGGCGCCATGCCACGTCATCTTCTCGCCAAGGCGATTGCGGTCATCAGCTATGGCTGGGTCGCAGAACAGGATCGGCGCGTGGCATTGTCAGTGCTTGGGGAGATGCTCTCGAAGGAAGTAAAGGCTGAACTCGGCTTTGAAAAGTGGCACCCGTTCGCGGCTGGCCCGATGGCCATTGATGACCATCTGGGCGCACGGTCTGGAGAAGACATGCTCGGCGAAGCTGAAGCATTGCTCCCCGCGCTCCCGCAGCCTTTTGAATATGGCTACACCGCGCGAAGCCAGGCAGAACTATGGCTGAATAACCATGGCGATGACATTGAGCAGTATGACCGGCTTCAAACCATGGCTCTTGAGCAGCATGCGCTTGCGACCGCCAGGCTATCCCAAACTTCTATTGGACAAGCTGCGCGCGTGCCGGACAATGTCGTCACGCTGATCGGACGGGAATATGGTATCGCGCCAAAGTCCGAACACGGGCAACCGGGCCACAACCAGCCGCCGATCCCGCCGATGACGGATGATCCCGATGCCGCCAGGGCGGCGCAGCTTATAGGCCAGCAGATTTCTGCGCTATCGACCGAACCGATACATGCGAAGCATATCCGCGATCGGCAGAAGCGCATCAGGAAGGACCGCAAAAGCGAGTAACCCCCGCAGCCTCCATATGGTGATCCTGCGATGCCCGGCTGATGAGCCGGGACAAGCCCTCTTCCAGGCGTAACGCAAAACACCGTTCCAGGGTGGACCACACCCAGGAGCCGTTGGGGCTTGTCAGCGCCCGGTTCGATGATTCATGGTCGACCCTTGAGGATGAGGCAACCCTGATCGACCGTTTGTTCGGAGCAGACATTGCCTCTCTTTTTGGAGATTCTGATCATGGCCGGTGATGGGTTAGAGGGAAAACGCGTCGTCATCTACGCACGCGTGTCAACATCTCGCCAAGAGAAGAACGATCTTTCGTTGCCGGACCAGATTGGAACAAACGAGCGCTGGATCGAAGACAATGGCGCGATCCAGACCCGGACCTACTCCGAATTCGGCAGCGCGATGGACGACAGTCGTCCTAAATTCCAGGAAATGATCGCATGGGCTGAGAGTGAGGAGCATCCAGTCGATATCGTCCTCGTGCATTCACTCTCGCGCCTGTTCCGCAACGCCCTCCACTTCATGCAATATCGTGATCGGCTGCGCTGCCGGAAGGTCAGGATCGTCTCCGTCACTCAGAATTTCGGCGATGATCCCGCGTCCGACATGGCTATCGGCATGCTGGCTATTTCTGACGAATACCATTCCGCTGAGAACGCCAAGCATGTGAAGCGGACGATGATCGCAAATGCAGCGGCAGGCTTTTGGAACGGGCAGACGCCCCCACTAGGTTTCCGCACCTACGCAGTGCCCCAGCCGCGCGGCAAGGATCGCACGAAGCTCGAACACGATCCCGAAACCGTTAATCTCGTCCGCTATATGTTCAAGACCTATCTGGAGGGCACGGCTGACGGTCCCGTAGGTGTTACAACGCTTGCCGCACACCTCAACCAACGCGGCGAACGCATCGGCGGCAAGAAGTTCAGCCACTCCAGGGTCCACGATATCCTCACTAACACCGCTTACATCGGCTACGTTCTCTATAACCGGCGCTGCTCACGAACCGGCGAGTTGAGGCCCGAAACAGAGTGGATCCCCATCCCGGTGCCGCCCGTCGTCAGCGAAGAGACATTCTACGCTGTCCGCAAGCAGATGGCAGATCGCGATCCGAAAATGGGAGTCGATGCGGAGAAGACAAATACCAGCCTCCTCACCAAACGCGCTGTCTGTGGCTGTGGAGGAGATGGTTGCGGATCAACGATGGGAGCCCGCACCGGTAAATCCGGCAACCACAGCTATTATGCCTGCTTGGGCAGGGCGAATAAGGGATCGACGAAATGCCCAGGCAGATGGGTTCCGAGAATGGAGCTCGATACGATCGTCACTGAAGCCGTGGCCGACCATCTCACGCAGCCCGAACGGCTGAACGCACTTCTCCAGACCTGGCTTGATCGCTCTGCCAGTGCAGTGACAGAGCGTAAGGCGGAGTTGAAACGCTTACGCGCGCGCGTCACAGCATTGGATGGCGAAAGCGCGCTGGTGATCAAGCTCGTGCGCAACAAGACCTTCAGTCCAGACGATCCTCACATTGCCAGTGAGATCGCCAACATCCGAGCTCAGCGAATCAGCGCTCAAGCCGATATTGATGTTATTGAACGCCAGCTCGAGGCTGGGGATCGCCGCATCACACCGGAGATCATCGCCAACTTCGGCGATCTCCTTCGGCGGAAGCTGCGGGGTCCAGACCCGCAGGCGCGTCGCGAATATGTCCAGCTTCTGGTTGAACGCGTCGAAGTGGGAAACCGGGCGATCCGTATCACCGGTAAAAATACCGCCCTAGAAAGGGCAGTCATCGCATCTCAAAACTCGGGCGCTGCGGTGCCCAAAGCTGACCGGAAATGGTGCACCCGACGGGATTCGAACCCATGGCCCTCAGATTAGGAATCTGATGCTCTATCCTGCTGAGCTACGGGTGCCCGCGGACGGCTCTATTCTGCGCGAGCCGCGTGGTCAATTCTTCGCTTCGGGCGGGACGACCGGAAATGGCAAAGCCGCCACGTCCACCCCCTCGGCGATCAGGGCGCGGGCTTCTTCGGGGGCTACTTCGCCATGGATGCTGGTGCTGTCCTGCTCGCCATAATGCATCGCGCGCGCCTGTTCGGCAAAGCCGCGCCCGACCCATTTCGATCCCTCCAGCACCTTGGCCTGCGCCTGCGCCAGATTGACCATCAATTCCCGCATGCGCGCTTCATCGCCGGTGACAGCGACTGCGGTAGGTTGATCCTGCGGCTCACGGGCGACGGGGGTGCGGCTGTTACCCTTGCGCGGGACGGCGGGTGCCATCAGCGCCTTTGCCACCTGGGTATCACCACATAGTGGGCAGACAAGCAGGCCACGCGCCACCTGATCCTCATAATCGGCGCTGGATCCGAACCAAGCTTCGAACACATGGCCTTGGGCGCTGCACTTCAAATCGAAAACTATCACGACACTATCACGTCCTGAGCTATGGTCCGCCGGTTGGCGAGCGCGGGTACTTTCGCGCGGACATCCTCTATGCGGCCAAAATCGATTTCGGCAAGGACCATGCCCGATTCCGTCCCCATGTCCAGCAACACGTCGCCCCATGGATCGACGATCAGGCTATGGCCATAGGTTTCGCGCCCATCGGCGTGGCGACCGGTCTGCGCGGCGGCGATGACGAAGCATCCGGCCTCGATCGCGCGCGCGCGCAACAATATGTGCCAGTGGGCCTGCCCCGTCGGTACGGTGAAGGCGGCAGGCATCAACAGCACCGACGCTCCCGCGTTGGTCAGTGCGCGGTAAAGGTCGGGAAAGCGCATGTCGTAACAGACGGTCATCCCCATGCGCGCCCAGGGCGTGTCGACCGCCACCACCCTGTCGCCGGGGCCATAGACAGCGGATTCCCGCCAGCGTTCGCCCGTATCCAGATCGACATCGAACAGGTGGATCTTGTCATATCGCGCACGGACCTGTCCTGCGGCGTCGATCATGAAGCTGCGATTGGTCCACCGCCCGTCGGCCCGTTCATCCTTGAGCGGCAGCGATCCTATATGCACCCACAGGCCATGTTTCGCCGCCGCCTCTCGCACCCGCGCCAGCACGAGGTCATCCGCTTCGGACTTCAGGGTCCCCGCCGCGCGCTGCCGGTCACGGTCCAGATAGCCTGCCATTTCGGGCGTGAAGACCATATCCGCACCCTCTCCCGCTGCCCGTGCGATCATGTCCGTCATCGCATCGGCATTGGCGGCGGGATCGATCCCGCTCGTCATCTGGAAGATCGCGGCGCGCATCGGGTTCACATGCCCAGCAGAGGGTCTAGCTGACCCCGCCGGTCCAGCGCCGCCATGTCGTCGCTACCGCCGATATGCCGTCCATCGATGAAAATCTGGGGCACCGTGGTCCCGCCATTGGCGCGTTCCAGCATCTCCGTGCGCTTTGGCCCGCCCATCGTGATGTCATATTCTTCAAAGCCGACGCCCTTGCCCTGGAGCAGCGCCTTGGCCCGCGCGCAATAGCCGCACCACGCCTTGGTATAGATTTCGACTTTCGCCATAGGTTTCAAAACTCCTTGCCGGCTGAAATTGTGGCTGGGCGCAGCTTTGTCAATCGGTCGCCTCTTCCCGGCCTGGCAAGGCGCGCGTCCAGCATAGAAGGTGAACGCTGGACGCTCCGCCGCGTTTCAAAGCGCGGGAGCAGGCGGCAGCCGTCGCACCGCTGGTATGCACGTCGTCGACCAATATGACGCTCCGCCCCTTGAACCTGTGCCCTTGCGCCAGCCCGAAAGCGCCGCGCACCATCTTTGCCCGCTGCCGGGGGTCAGCCCCGCGCAATGGCTGCGTCGCACGGATGCGCAGCAGGCCATGCTTGTCGACATCCAGCCCCATCAACCGGCCAAGATGGTCGGCGATCAGCGCCGACTGGTTGAACCCCCGCCACCATAATCGCCAGCGATGCAGCGGCACCGGCACGATCAGCGGAGGCGGATCGCTGACGCGGACATGCCGCGCCATGTGCCGCGCGATCAGCCGGGACAGGCCGATGCGCCGCCCATATTTCAGCCGCAGCGCCACTTTGCGCGCCACGTCATCATAGGCCAGCACCGCGCGAGCACTATCGAAAGGCGGCGGATCGGCGAGGCATGAACCACAAGTGCCGCCGTCGCCCATGTCATGGTCGAACGGCAGGCCGCAGCGTACGCAGCACGGCTCGCCCAGAAACCGCATTGCGCTCCAGCAATTGAGGCAAAAGGCATCGTCGGCATCCACGATCACCCCACAGCCCGGACAGCGCGGCGGCAGGGCATAGTCGATGACGGGACGCGATACGCGCTTGAGAAAGGTCGGGAATGGCATGATCTCCCTTGTTCCCGCTCGGTCGGCGATGCACAAGGCTTGCCATGACCCAACCCGACATATTCGACCGCGCTTTAAGGGCGAGACGCCGGGACCGGATGATGGACGGGTTTACCGATCATGACTTCCTCTATCGCGCGATGCTGGATGAGCTGCTGGATCGGCTGGCCGACGTAAAGCGCGACCTTCCCGAAGTGCTGCTGATCGGCTGTCCCGATGGCAGCGGCCGGGCAGCACTGGAAGCGATGGGCAAGCGCGTCACCTGTGCCGACCCCGGCTTTACCGCCGCCCGCAATCAGGGCGGCGTGCAGGTGGACGAAGACGCCCTGCCCTTTGCCGACGACAGTTTCGATCTGGTGATCGCCTGCGGAACGCTGGACAGCGTCAACGACCTTCCCGGCGCGCTGATCCTGATGCGCCGCATCCTGCGTCCTGACGGGTTGATGCTGGCGGCCTTCACCGGCGCGGGCACCCTGCCCCGCCTGCGCGCCGCGCTGATGGCGGGCGAAGGCGACCGCCCCGCCCAGCACATCCACCCGCAGGTCGATGTCCGCGCCGCCGGGGACCTTTTGGGCCGCGCGGGTTACGCCATGCCGGTCGCGGACGGCGAGACGCTCACCGTGCGCTATGGCGATATGTTACGCCTGATGCACGACCTGCGCGGAATGGGTGCGGGCAATGTGCTGACATCGCAGCCACCCGCCCTGCGGCGCGACGCGCTCATCGGCGCGGCTGAGCATTTCGCCGCCGCCGCCGACAGCGACGGGCGCACCGCCGAACAGATGGCGATAATATATCTGAGCGGGTGGAAACCCCACCCAAGCCAAGCCCAACCCGCCCGTCGTGGCAGTGCAACAGTATCGCTGGCGGAGGCGCTCAAGCCGAAAGGGTGACGTTGAAGAAAGGAACAGACGGTCGCATGTCGGAAGATAAGTTCCAGATCATAACAGGGCAAAGGCCCAAGTCGGTACGCATCATCTTTAGAGGCTTCTGGGATGACGGGACCATGCAGAGCTATCTAGCCGCTCTGCGGCAGCACACCGCCACGTCCGCAGACGCCGTGCCATTCGACAAGGTTCTGCTGGATATGCGGGAATGCACTGTTCAGTGTCAGTCCGTGATGGAGGGTTTTGCGAAGATCGTCTCAAAGCGCACCCCTCACATCATCGAATATGGCATTCTGTTGCCGCAATCCCCGCTCCTGAAGCTGCAGGCGAAAAGGTTGATGCAGCAGACATCATCCCAGTTTTTCGAAGAAGAAGAACGCGCCTTCCAATGGCTGGAATCGTAAAGGGCGGGACAGTCCCGCAGATGCTAGCAATCTGAGCCGAACCGATACAGGCTTCAGGCCGCCAGTCGCAGGAACGGCACCGGCTGGGTGGAACGCAATATAATGGGTTTGCCCTCCGACGCCTGGAACAATTCGCCGTCCAGGATGACGCTGCTATGGTCGCCCTCGATACGGATGATGTCGCCCTGTTCCAGATGAATGCCCTGCATCTTCGCCTTGCCCACGCGACGGGTGACGCTGGCCCAGCCCAGCCGCAGCAGGGAGGAAAGATTCTGGTCGACGGCCATGAGCTTCATGTTGCCGCGCCGACTATCGCCCGGCTGCACCCCCAGTAGCAGCCGTTCCAGCGTGGTGACGATCAGCACGGCGAACCGGCCCGCAAGCTGGCCGTCGCGGATCAGCGAAATGCGTACCGGGCGGCTCGACTGGGGCAGAAACCGCGCCCTGATGCCAAAGATCAGCGTGGCCAGCACCGCCAGCACCGTCAGGAAATGACTAAGGCCGTTGGACAGGCCCAGCGGATAGATGCGGTTGCGGCAATAAAGCATGTAATCGGCCAGGCCCGCGCCGCCCAGGAACATGCCCAGCACGGGCCGCGTGTCCGCGCCTCCGTCAGACAAGGCGATCAATTCCCGCGCGACGACATGATCATCCACGCCCGCCTTGGCGATCTGGACGATGCGTTCCAGCGCCTTGATGGGATCGCCGTGGATGCCCAGGTCAAGCGCGATCAGGTTGGTCTTGCCATTGGGAAGCACCGCGATAGGCGGGACGCGACCCTTGAAATGTTCACCCTGATATAGCTCCGTCAATGCCGCCTGAACGGTGCCGTCGCCGCCATTGATGACGATAACCACCGGATCGACGCGGGCGATGGTCTGCAACGCCCTGCCGATCTGGTCGACATGCTCCACTTCATAGTGGAAAATGTCAGGATTGCTGGCGCAGTAACTGCGCACGCGCGGCAGGCTCTGCCGGTTGCCCGTGGATTTGGGATTGGACAGGAGCGCGACGCGGACCATCTATTATCACATATATTGGAGGTTGATGGTGATGCGCGTCACACCCGGCCCGACCCGGACGGCGGCCTTTTCGACCGACGGCTTTCCCAGGTTGAAGATGCTGATCGACGGATTGTTGGAAAACCCGCCGCCATCGCGCGAAATGTCCGTCTTGCCGTTGCCGTTGCGATCATGACGCACAGCGATGCCATATCGTCCCGCTTCCGGCACGGGCATGCAGAAACGCATGGCCCCGTTGCTAGGCTGGACGACGGTATCGATCCGATTGAGCCAGGCACCCTTGGCAAGCCAGGCATTTTTCGTGGCAGGGTAGGTTTGGACGCGCACCTTGCCCGTCGGCGCAGCGAAGCCACGCACATCGACCAGCACGGCTGGCCCCTTGGCCGACACGCCGCAAAGATCAAGGTCGTTATTGATTTTCTGCCCATGGGCCATTGCGGGGGTGATGGCGAGCAATGCCACCGGTAACAGACCCACCGAAACTTTGAACATGACCATCCGACTCCGTGAAGCTATAGCCGCCCGATGACATCGGACGGCGAGCCCCTGTTCGCCCCGCAAACTTGTTTCCGTGGTTTCAGCTATGGGCGGGGTTTGCGGCCAAATCATGGTGATGGGACGACCACATAGAGAATGCTGACCGCCACTGATCGATATCTAGGCCGCCTGATCGCCCTGCCGATGCTCGGCACGCTGGTGATCTCCGCGATGCTGCTCGTGCTAGACAAGATGCTCAGCCTGTTCGACTTCGTGGCGGCCGAAGGCGGCCCGGTGAGCGTCGTGTGGCGCATGCTGGCCAACATGATGCCGGAATATCTGTCACTGGGCATCCCGATCGGCCTGATGCTGGGCATCTTGCTGGCCTTCCGCAAACTGGCCCTGTCATCGGAACTGGACGTGATGCGGGGGGTGGGCCTGTCCTATGGCCGCCTGCTGCGCGTGCCTTATATGTATGCGATCGCGCTGGCGCTGCTCAATTTCGGCATCGTCGGGTTCGTCCAGCCGCTGTCTCGTCATGCCTATGAAGCGTTGCGTTTCGAACTGCGATCGGGCGCGCTGGGCGCGTCGATCAAGGTTGGCGAATTCACCAGCCTGGGCAAGCGGATGACCCTGCGGATCGAACGCAGCCTGGATGGCGGGCGCAACCTCCAGGGCATTTTCGTGCGGGCCGTGGGCAAGGATGGGCAGACCGTGGCCGTGACCGCAGCGCAGGGCAGCTTCCTGGCCACCGACGATCCCGACACCATCATCTTCCGCCTGCGCGACGGGGTGTTGGTGAACGACGCGCCCAAATATCATTCGCCGCGCATATTGTCCTTTTCCAGCCATGATCTGCCCATCGACCTGCCTCAGATCGAACGCTTCCGCGGTCGCAATGTCGACCGGGAAAAAACCATCATCGAACTGGCGAAGCTGGGCCACGACCCGACCGTCAAGCCTAAGCTGCGCAACGAAATCCGCGCAAACTTCCATTTCCGCATGGTCGAAGTGGCGATGATGATGTTGCTGCCGCTCGCCGCGCTGGCCTTTGCCATTCCACCGAAAAGGTCGACGTCCGCGCTGGGCGTGTTCCTGTCGATCGTCTTCATCGTGACCTATCACAAGATCAACGAATATGGACAAGGCGTGGGCGCGCTGGGCCGGATCGATCCGATCATCGCGCTGTGGGTGCCGTTCCTGCTGACCGCATGCCTGATCCTGTGGATGTATCACGTCGTCGCGCATCGTCCGGGCGGTCAGCCGATCGGCGCGCTGGAATATGCCTTTGCCCAATTCGGCAAGCAGATCGGCAAGGTCCTGCGCCTTGGGCGGCGGCGGCGTAAGCCTGATCTTGCGGCGGAAGGGATTACCTAAAGTCCATGCAGTTCGACTTCTTCCCCTCCCGCCAGCTCAGCTGGTATATGGCGCGCCTGTTCTTCACCCGCACCTTCGCGGTGCTGGCGCTGCTCGTCGTCGTGCTCCAGACGCTGGATCTACTGGGCGAATCCAACGACGTCCTCGCCTATGCGGGCAATGGGGACGCGCAGCTCTGGCATTATGTCAGCCTGCGCGCTCCGCAGATCATCGCGCGCTTCCTGCCCTTTTCGGTCCTGCTCGGCACGCTCATCATGCTCGCCACGCTCAACCAGAACAGCGAAATCATATCGATGAAGGCAGCCGGGCTTTCGGCGCATCAGATTCTAGCGCCGCTGGTCACATCGGCGCTGGTTGTCGCGCTGATCAGCTTCGCCTTCAACGAACGGATCGTGGCACGATCGACCGCGCGGCTCAGCGCATGGCAGGCGGTGGATTACGGCCCGCTACCGCGCGACAGCGGGATCAAGACCGGACCATGGGTGCGCGACGGCAATAATCTGGTGACAGCCGCCATCGTCGCCGGGCGCGGCACGGCGGTGCAGTTGCGCAAGGTGGAAATCTTCAACCGGGTGAACAACGGCCTGGTCACCATCGTCCAGGCCCCCAAGGGCCGCTATGACGCCGCGACCAAAAGCTGGGTGCTGGAGGATGCGCGCCAGTTCGACGTGGCGCGCGGCACGGAACGACAGGTCGGCACGGTCCGCTTTGGGCGGGACATCCGGCCCGACCAATTCACCCTGGCCAGGGTCGATCCTGATGCCATGACCTTTGGCGAACTGCGCGCCGCCATTACCGATCTGCGGGATGCAGGCCGCCCCACGGCGGAACTGGAAGGAAGCCTCTGGCACAAGGTGTCGGGGCCGCTGTCCGCGCTGCTGATGCCCATATTGGGGTCGGTCGCGGCGTTCGGGCTCGCCCGGTCCGGCCAGCTATTCTTGCGCGCCGTCATCGGCATGGCGCTGGGCTTCGCCTATTTCGTGGCCGACAATTTCTCGCTCGCCATGGGCAATCTGGGCGCTTACCCGCCCTTCCTGGCGGCATGGGCGCCCTTTTTCCTGTTCCTGCTGGTCGGCGAAACCGTCCTGTTCCGCACGGAAGAGTGAGGCTTCGGAGGCCTCCCATCCACAGCCTGACCCAAAGCAACGAGCGTTAAATCAAGAACATTTCTCCCGTTCGGCCTCAGCCTGTCGAAGGGCCTTACTTCTTCATGCCTCACACGCCAGAAGGAAAGATAAGCGCGTCGACAGGCTCAGCACGAACGAGAATGTTGCCTATTAACCAAGCTCCGCTCTACCGCTTCACCATCGTGCTCCGGGCGATCTTGCCCACCAGCGGCCACATTCCGGCATAGTTGCCGCCCCGATAGGGCGACTGTTCGTCCAGCGTCGCCATCAACCGGGCATGCGCCTTGCCCAGCGCATGATAGGGAACGCTGGGCAGCAAATGGTGCAACGCATGATAACGCAGGCCGACCGGTGCCCAGATGGCGGCGAGCGGCGATGGCGGCGGCACGTTCACCGAATCCAGATATTGCGCCGTCACCGTCATGGCGTCACCGTCATTTTCCCAAAGATGCGCGACCAGGGTGCGCAACTGGTTGATGACGGTCATGCTGGAATGCACGGCCATGTAGATCAGCAGCGGCTTCCACCCCAGGAACAGGGGGCTGGCGACCAGCATCAGCGCGAACAGGCACGCGCCTGCCTCCTGCCAGAACCATTGCCGCCTGAACTCACCTTCCGGCGCGCGGCGGCGATAGGCGGGGTTGATCGACAGGGCCGAATATTGTTCCCGGACCATCCGACGCAGCGGCGGCACAATGATGCCGAGCGGCGTCAGCACGGCGTAGCGCAGGATCAGCCCCACGGGCGCAAGCGACGCGACGATGATGAACAGCGGCAGCGACCATGGCTTCATCAGCGCCAAGGGCAGATATTCCGGGTCATCCGCCGTGCCGTATCGGGTGCGCGCATGATGCTGGGTATGCACCCCTTCATACATGAAGGACGGGATCATCAGCGGGATGCCCACCATCAGGTTCCAGGCCAGCCGAAAACCGGGCAAGGCACCCTTGCGGATATGGGTCAGTTCGTGAATGAAGCTCGCCGCGCGATACAGTGCCAGCATGGCAACCAGGCCGCTTGCCAGCGCCAGAACGGTGCTGTCGGCCAATATGGCGGTCGCCAATCCCGCATAGCCGACCAACGCCGACGCCAGCATGTCGGGCCAGTAAATGGCCGGATCTGCCTTGGAATATTCGCGCGTCAACTCAGCGGCGGCGCGCAGCATCGTCGCATCGTCGGGAATGGCTTTGCGATTGCCCGACGCGCTCGCAATGATGGGATCATGCACAGTCATGCCGCGCTCCTATAATCCAATTGCGCTGAGATCGTGGCAGTAAAATGACGCTTTCGCCTTTGTGACAGCCCGATTGACAATCGCGAGCCAAGCGGCGAACTGCTCCCATCTCTTAGCGAAAGCTCCACCGTGGCCCATTCCGAACTGGTGATTACCCCCGTCGCTTCCAAGGAAGATCGCAAGGCCTTTGTCGATCTGCCCTGGCATATCTACGCGGATGATCCCCATTGGGTGCCGCCGTTGAAAAACGAAGTGCGGGCGCTGATCACGCCGGGCAAGAACCCGTTTTTCAGCCATGCAGAGGCGCAATATTTCCTCGCTCGCCGCAATGGGCAGGTGGTAGGCCGGGTGTCTGCCCATATCGACCATATCGCGCTGAGCCAACCTGCCGAACAGGGCATGGGTCCGGGCACTGGCAATTTCGGCCTGTTCGAAGCGGAGGACGCGGAAACGGGCGCGGCTTTGATCGAAGCTGCCGAAAACTGGCTACGGTCCAAGGGCATGTCCCGCGTGCTCGGCCCCATATCATTGTCGATCTGGGAAGAGCCGGGCTTGCTCATCGACGGTTTCGACCACCCGCCCACGGTTATGATGGGCCATGCCAAGCCCAGCTACCAGCCAATGATCGAAGGCGCGGGCTATCGACCGGTCAAGCAGCTGAAAACCTATGATCTGGGCATCACCACCCCCTTCCCCCCTCTAATCCAGCGGATCATTGCTTCGGGTGAAAAAAGCGATCGCATCCGCATTCGCAAAGTGGACAAGAGCAGGTTCGATACAGAGGCCGCGATCATCCTTGGCATCCTGAATGACGCATGGGGCCGCAACTGGGGCTTTGTGCCGATCACGGACGAAGAAGTCGCTCATTTCGGCAAGCAGTTGAAGCCCATCGTTTTCGAAGACCTCATAATGATTGCCGAACTGGACGACGAACCTGTCGCCTTCATGATGACCCTGCCCGACCTTAATGAAGCGACCGCGCCGCTTAACGGATCGCTATTTCCCTTTGGCTGGGCAAAGCTGCTCTGGTGGCTGCGCAAGCCCAAGGTGCGCACGATGCGCGTGCCGTTGATGGGCGTCGTCCAGCGACTTCAGTCGTCCCGCCTCGCCAGCCAGCTCGCTTTCATGATGATCGAACGAATTCGGCTCGCCGCGATTTCCCGCTATGGCGCGACCCGCAGCGAGATCGGTTGGGTGCTGGACGACAATCAGGGCATGAACGCCATAGCCGACGCCATCGGCAGCAAGGTGAACAAGGTCTATCAGATCTACGAAAAGGACCTCTGACGCCGCCAGCCGCGCGCGATCAGACAGTGTTTTGACGCGGCACCGCGACATCGATTGCGCCCGCCGCCACCTGCGCCATGGCGGGCGTGGCCGCCAGCACCTCGCCATCGATTGAGATACGCTGGCGGGGACGCGTTTCGATGCGAAAGGATTTTCCGCGAAATTCCTCCGTATGGGCATCCCGATCCCGCAGCTTGAAGAATTTCGCATACCAGTCCCACGCCAAACGCGCATGGCTTCTGCCCACCACCGCCTGGACCACCAGATCGCCGCTGTCGACATCGGCGTGATCCGACAGTTCGACCCCACCATGATAGGCGCCGTTGAGGATTCTCACCTCCGTCGACCACATGCGTTTTTCCTGCACGCCATCGTCTATGGTCAGCCGGAACGCGCGAAACCCGACAGAACATTTGACCGCCCAGACCAGATAACCCACCCGCCCCAGATAGCGTTTGAGCTTGGCCGGCACCGTCCGTCCGATCATAGGCGACAGGCCCAGCGATGCGGCATTCACGAAATAATCCCGGTCAATCATGCCCAGGTCGATCCGCCGCCGCCGCCCCGACGCGATCACCTCTATCGCGCCGTCAATATCCAGTGGAATGCCCAACGTGCGGGCGAAACTGTTCGCCGTTCCCAGCGGCAAGACCCCAAACACGCACCCCTTCCCCACCAGTTCATCGACCGTCCCCGACAGCGACCCGTCTCCCCCGCCCACAATCACCATCGGCGCGCCTGACTGCACGGCCTGACGTACGCTGGCCTGCAACTTGTCGGGATCGGTCACGGCCTCCGCCATCATCAACCTGACCCCCGCGTTCTCCAGCTTTTGCTTTGCTTCCTCGAACAGCGCCTCGCCCCTGCGGCTATGGACATTGACGATAAGGGCGGCCTCACGCGGCAGGGAGTTTGTTTCCATGCCTCAACAACACGCCAACCGCCGGTCGGCTCCCGCGCGAAACAATATCGCGCGCGCACTCGTTGAAAGATCATGGCTCGCATCGCTCATCTATCCGACATCCATTTCGGCGCGCATGACCCCAAAATTGTGTCCGCGACCGAAGCCTGGCTCCAGCAGGCCCAACCGGACCTGGTGATCATCAGCGGCGACCTGACCCAACGGGCGCGCGTGCAACAGTTTCGCGACGCGTCCGCCTGGCTCAACCGGCTGCGCGCGGCGGGCATGCGATTGCTGGTCATTCCCGGCAATCATGACGTGCCGCTCTATGATGTCATTCGCCGCTTCGGCGCGCCACTGCGGCGCTACAAACGCTATATCAGCAATGACCTCTGCCCCTGGTATGAAGATGATGAAGTGGCGATCCTCGGCCTCAACACCGCCCGATCGCTGACGATCAAGGATGGCCGCATCAACCATGACCAGATGCAGCTTCTGCGCGAATGCTTCGCTCCGGTTGCGCCCGAAAAAACACGCATTCTCGTGACTCATCATCCGCTCTTCGCCATGCCGATCGGCAGGGGGAATGAGTTGAGCGAAGCAGTGGGTCGGCATGAAGACGCCGTGGCCACCGCTTGTCAGGCAGGCATCCACATCGCCCTGGCGGGTCATTTTCACCGTACCTATGCGCAGGCCGCGCAAAAAATGGTCGCGGACGCAGGCGGCGCGCTGGTCATTCAGGCGGGCACGGCAACCTCAATCCGTCTGCGCAATGCCGAACCGCAAAGTTTCAACTGGCTGCACGTCCATCATAATGACAGGATTGAGCTGCAAGTCGTGGCCTGGGACGGCGCGAGCTTTCAGCGCGGCGACCATGTCGCCTACAGCCGGGACGGAGCAGCATGGGAAGCGAACGAGATCGCCGCCGACCCTGCCGCGCGCAAGCGTATCCCGCTGGCGAAAATGGCGCAGGCATGAGGCGGCAATAGCCGCGAACTGCTACCCGGCCAGCTCCACCCAAGTCGGCGCATGATCGCTCGCCTTCTCCCTGCCGCGAAAGTCCTTGTCGACCTGCGCATCGATCAGGCGGTCGGCAGCCGCCGGGCTTAACAGCAGATGGTCGATCCGAAAGCCCGCATCGCGCGGCCAGGCATTCATCTGATAATCCCAGAATGTCCAAACGCCACCAGCCGGATGCTTGCTGAGGATCGCATCGGTCCAGCCGTCGCCCAGGATGCGGCGATAGGCGGCGCGGCTTTCCGGCTGCATCAGCGCGTCGTCCGCCATCGCCTTGACCGAATAGACATCCTTGTCGCGCGGGATGACATTATAATCGCCCGCCAGGATGGCAGGCACTTCTTCGGCCCAAATCTGCTGGGCGCGATCACGCAATCGCTTCATCCACCGCAGCTTGTAATCGAATTTCGGCCCCGGCTGCGGATTGCCGTTGGGCAGGTAGATGCTGGCGACCCGCACGCCCTTCACATCGGCTTCGATATAGCGGCTATGTTCATCCTCCGGCTCGCCGTCCAGGCCACGTCGGACTTCCACCGGCGTTTCGCCCCGCGCCAGGATCGCGACGCCGTTAAATCCCTTCTGCCCGTGCCAGATCACCCCATAGCCCGCATCCTCGATATCCTTCACCGGGAAGGTTTCGTCGGATGTCTTGATCTCCTGAAGGCAGGCGACGTCCGGCTGCGTTTCGCTCAGCCACTCGATCAAGCGCGGCAGGCGCGCCTTGATGCCGTTGATATTGTAGGTGGCGATACGCATGGGACAGCTTCTCCTCACGCGCATCCCTAAAGAGAAGAGCGCCGCTTCGACAAGGGCGAGCCGCGATTAAATCGAAAAGCTGGACCCGCAACCGCAACCAGCGGTCGCGTTGGGATTCGTCACCTTGAACGCCGCGCCGCCCAGGTCGGATACAAAATCGACCGCCGCCCCGCGCACCAGGTCCAGGCTGACATCATCCACGACCAGGGTTACGCCATCCCGCTCAACGCTGATATCGTCGGCCTCGACCGTGTCGGCCAGCCCGAAACGATATTGGAAACCCGAACAACCGCCGCCCTCCACCGCAAGGCGCAGGATCGCGGGCTTGCCCTGTTTCGTGGCAATCGCCGCAACGCGGGCAGCGGCGGAAGGGGTGAGATCAATGTCGGCCATGACGCCTAGATAGGGTCAAGCAAAAGGCCCGGCAAGCCATGACGCGCCGGGCCTTATGAAAGGACATGAAGAAAAGCCGACGGATCAGTCCGCTGCATGTTCCTGAATGTTGGTCGGGCCACCCATGGCGATCGGCGGCTTGGTGTTCATCGCCACCAGATAATCCGGTCCGGCGACGAAGGGGATCGGATTGACGGCCTGGCCATCGACCCGCACTTCATAATGAAGGTGGCTGCCGGTCGAACGGCCGGTCGAACCCATCAGGCCGATCAGCTGACCGCGACGCACATAGCTGTTCGCCGCAACGATCAGCTTCGACATATGGCCGTAACGCGTTTCCATACCGCTGCCGTGCGAAATCTGGACCAGATTGCCATAGCCGCTGGCCCATCCGGCGCGGCTGACGATGCCGTCGGCGGTCGCGTAGATCGGCGTGCCCACCGGGCCGGGGATATCGACGCCCTTATGCATCCGCGTGCGGCCATTGAACGGATCGGACCGCGCGCCGAAGTTCGACGTCAGCGAAAGCTTCTCAACCGGACGGCCCGAAGGAATATAATTGGCCTGCTTCGCTTCGCCATCAAGCCGCTGCAGGCTGGAAAACAGGTTGGAAAAACCAATGTCCGCCGGGCCAAGCGGGCTGGCGTTGATTTCGGAGGCGTCGCCGTAGGGATCATCCTCGACGCTCTTGGCCTGCACCGGCGCAGTGGCGCACAGCATCCCTGCCAGACCTGCCGCACCCGCCATTTTGAAAGCGGACCGGAACCATAGCGCCCGGCGCGCATTGACTAAATATCGAACCAACATTGCGACCCCGACTATCCACCGAAGGCTGTAGCCTTATCGGTGCTCCCCGTGTGACCAAATGCGACCTGAAGCCGCCCCCGTGACATTAAAAGGTCAAATTGCGGCTCATTGTGCAAGCGCTCCGTAATATTCCAGCGTTAAACCGGCTTGTCGACGCGCTGAGTCGTTGAACGGTGGCTTCAGGCTGCCCCGAAAATGGCGTTTTACAAGCATTTGGTAACCTTTTGCGGGGTTCAGGCCCACTCTGTTCGCCGCATGATTGAACCATGTCGTCCCGGCGGCGACATGCCGAATTTCATCCTGCATGATGCGTCGCAGCATCCGCCCCGACACCTCGTCCCCCACCTGTTCGAACCGCTCCACCATCGCCGGGGTGATGTCCAGCGCCCGCGCCTCCAGCACCATCGGCACGATGGCCAGCCGCGCCATCGCATCATGCGCCGTTTCCGTCGCTGCCTGCCACAGCCCGTCATGCGCGGGCAATTCTCCGTAACCACTGCCCATCTGCCGCAATCGTCGGTCCAGCAACGCAAAGTGCATGGCTTCTTCCGCCCCCACCCGCATCCAGTCATCGGTAAAGGCGCGGGGGAATTGCCCGCCGAAGCGGCCAACCAGATCGAACGCCAGATCGATGGCGACAAATTCGATATGCGCCAAAGCATGCAGCATCGCGATCCGGGTCCGTTCCGAACCCATCTTGCCCCGCCGTGGCATCTGGTTGGGCGGCAGGAGCATCGGCTTTTCGGGCCGCGCTGGCCGGTCAGGCATGGTCACGTCAAAGCGATGGGCGATCCGCCCCGTCGCCCAATCACGCGCGACAGAACGTGCCGCCATCACCTTGCGCCAGGGATCGGCAGTGCGCAGGACATTGGCGCAGCCCGCGCTCACGCAGTCGGTCGGCGGAGGCAGGCTCAAAGCGCCTTCGCTGCCTCCAGCACCTCGGCGGCATGTCCCTTCACCTTCACCTGAGGCCAGACGCGCGCCGCTTTGCCGCTGGCGTCGAACAGGAAGGTAGCGCGCGCAATGCCCATATATTTGCGGCCATAGAGCGACTTTTCCACCCATGTGCCAAATGCTTCGCACACATCGCCCGGCTCGTCGGACGCCAGCGTGACAGTCAGGCCATATTTGTCCGCAAACTTCTTGAGCTTGGCGGGTTTGTCCTTCGATATGCCGACGACAGGCACGCCGATTGCGGCGAAATCGCCCGCCAATTCGGTAAAATCCTTCGCTTCATTGGTGCAGCCGGGCGTATCCGCCTTGGGATAGAAATAGACGACCACCGGCGCGCCCTTATATCGCGACAGGTTGAAATCAGCGCCGTCCGCATCCTTCAGCGCCACTTCGGGCAGGGCATCCCCGGATTCCAGCATCGTCATTCCTCCTCAAAGCGCGCGGCCACCGCCGCCCAGGCATCGCGCACGCCTTGCCGGGCCTTGGCATAGCTTTCAAGCAGCGCCTCCCAACTTTCCACGCCGCATGCCCGTGCAACCACAGGCCGCGTCGCCTCCGGTGGCTCCGTCGATCCGGGGGACACGAGCCGCGACACGACCAGAAAGCGCGTGATCAGGTCATGCGCGTCGATCAGCCCGGCAGGCAGATGGCCTGCCGCCGCCAATTGCGCCAGCGCCGCCCGCAGGTCAGGGTCGAACGCCATATTGTGCTGAAACTGCGTGACATGGATCAGGAACTCCAGGTCGACCAGCCCGCCCGGCACCAGCTTGACGTCCAGCTCGCCCGACGGCGGCTTATGCTTGGCGATGTCGCTGCGCATCTTCACGGCGCTGCGGGCAAGCTCGTCCGCGTCGCGGGGCCGTTCCAGCGTTTCGGCCAGGATCGCGCTCAACGCCGCTCGTCCTTCGTCAGACCCGAAAACCGGCCGCGCCCGTGTCAGCGCCAGATGCTCCCACGCCCAAGCTTCCTCCCGCTGATAGCGGGCAAAGCTGTCCAGACTGACCGCCAACAACCCTTGCGCACCGGAAGGGCGCAACCGCGTATCGACTTCATACAGCCGCCCGGCGGCGGTCTGCACCGACAGCGCGTTGGTGATGCGCTGGCCCAGCCGGTTGAAATATTGCGTCGCGCCCAGCGGCTTGGCCCCATCGGATTCCGTCTGGAAATCGCCAGTGAACAGAAACACCAGATCCAGGTCGGACGCGTGGGTCAGCACCCCTCCGCCCAGCCGACCCAGCGCCAATATCAGCATTTCGCCGCCCGGCACCTTGCCATGCGCAGCCTCGAATTCCGTGACGGTCGCGCTGGCCAACGCCTCGATCGCCGCCTCCGCCACGCGGGAATAGCCCTGCCCGGCTTCCAGCGGGTCGCCGCCCCGGATGATCTGTGCGCCCAGTGCAAAGCGGCGGTCGTTCACCCGCTGGCGCACGCGATCGAGCAGCTCCTGATAATCCTCCCCCGCCTCCAATTGCGCGAACTGGCTGGCGAGCACCTCTATCGACGGCGGCGGGTCGAATGCCGACGTGTCGATCAGCCCGTCGAGCAATTCAGCCCGCCGTCCCAGCGCATCAGCCAGGGTCGGGGCGTGGCTCAAAAGCTCCGCCAGCAATTCAACCAGCCCTGGTCGCGCCGCCAGCAGCTTGAAAAAATTGATCGCGCTGGGCAGCCGCCCGATCAGGTCGTCCAGCCGGTTGAGCGCCCGCCCGCTGTCAGGCGCATGGGCAAGCGCGCGCATCAGCCCCGGCAACAAGTCTTCCAGCGCCTCCCGCGAAGGTCCGCTCCTCAACGCCCGGATCGTGCCGCTGCGCCAGCGGGCGATGCGCGCCACGGGCGTCTGCGGATCGGCAAAGCCCATCTCCGCCAACTGCACCGTCAGCCGATCCTCATCATGCGACAACGCCTCATCCTTGGTCGCGGGGGTCAGCTTGTCATAATTGCCGCCCACCCATTCGACATGCGGACGCAACAGGTCCAGCAGGGCAGCGCCATCCGCCACGCCGTGCAGGCGCGCGACATTGTCCATCGCCTCGGCTGTCTTGGGCAATTCATGCGTCTGGCGATCTTCGACCATCTGCAGCCGATGCTCGACCGTTCGGAACAGCACATAGGCCTCGTCCAGCCGCCGGGCATCCTCCGGCTCCAGCACCCCCGCCCCGGTCAGCGCGCGCAGAGCCTCGCGCGTGTTGCCGGACCGCAATGCCGGGTCGCGTCCGCCATGGATCAGCTGATGCACCTGCGCGAAAAATTCGACTTCCCTGATACCGCCCCGACCGCGTTTCAGGTCATAGCCCGGACCAAAGGCCTGCCCCTGCGCATAATGATCGCGGATGCGGCGCGAAATATCGACAATCGCGTCAATCGCGCCGAAATCCAGGCTCCGCCGCCAGACGAAAGGCCGGATTTGCTGCATGAAATAATCGCCCAGCGCTAGGTCGCCCGCCGCCGGACGGGCGCGGATGAAGGCGGCCTGCTCCCATCCCATTGCCGTGGATTCATAATAGCCGATCGCGGCCTCCACCGGCAGCGCAATGGGCGTCGCTTCAGGCGACGGACGCAGTCGCAGGTCGACGCGAAAAACATAACCATCGCCATCGCGGGCGTTCAGCAACTCGCTGACCCGCCGACCGATCCTGACCGCCGCATCCGCCACATCTTCCCTTTCGCCATGCGGCAGCCGGGTGGGATCGTAGAGGAGGATGGGATCGATGTCGGACGAATAGTTGAGTTCGCGGCTGCCATGCTTGCCCAGCGCCAGCACGACGAACCCTTCCGCCGGAGCATCGGGATAACGTTCGGCAAAGGCCGCCGCCAGCGCCTCCTCCAGCGCCTGGTCGGCAAAATCGGACAAGGTGCGCGTCACCCGGTCAAGGTCCCAGGCACCCGAAAGGTCGGCGGCTGCGGTCACCAGCGCCAATGCCCCCTTGCGCCGCCGCAGTGACCGGGCAACGCCGTCGCCTTCATCCGCCACTGCATGCGCCGCCGTCAGCGCCGCGTCGAAATCACCCGTCGCCAGCAGATCGACCAGCGCTGGAAAACGGTCCATCTGCCGGGAAAGAAATGACGAATGCCCCTGCATCCGCGCTGCCACCGCCGTCCAGTCCGTCACTCGCGTCTCTCCCATCGGTCCGCCCGCTATCGCGCTACCACAATAGGAACGCCAGCAACTTTTCCCAATCCTGGCCGTTATAGGGTCATGGAAATGCCGAGAAAATCGTTGAGAGGTTCGGCTGAGGAAGTGAATTCTTCCGGTCGTGCCGTCATGACGGTCGGGCTGCCACAGCCTTATGAAGGCGTAGGCAATGCGTTGCGCGCGACTTTCACCGCGCGCCGCGACAATGTTCCCGATGACATGATGGACCTGCTCAGAAAGCTGGATCGCTCCTAACCGGGCGAACGTCCACCTTTCCTTCCCGCCGCGCCCGCCGCAGCGCCCGTCGCAGCGAAAGTGTCGCATTGTGCAGGATCACCGCTCTCCAGCCCCTTGTTCAGCCATTGCATCCGCTCCGTGCTGCTCCCGTGCGTAAAGCTTTCCGGCACCGGGCGACGTCCCGCGGCCTTTTGCAGCGTATCGTCGCCAATGGCCTGCGCGGCGGTCATGCCTTCTTCCAGATCGCCCGCTTCCATCAGGCCGGTGCGCCTCGCCCAGACCCCGGCATAGCAGTCCGCCTGCAATTCCACCTGCACCTGCAACGCATTGCCGTCCGCTTCGCTCACCGCGCGCTGGCGTTGGTTCACCTCTGCCAACGTGCCCTGCAGGTCCTGCACATGATGCCCGACCTCATGCGCGATGACATAGGCCTGCGCAAAATCTCCTGGCGCGCCAAAGCGCTGCCGCAATTCGGTGAAGAAATCGGTGTCGAGGTAGACCTTCTGGTCGTTGGGGCAGTAAAATGGCCCCATGGCGCTTTGCGCCGCGCCACAGCCTGACGCCCCGTTCTGGGAATAGAAAGACAGGACGGTTGGCCGATATTGTTGACCGGCCTCCTTATAGATCTGGTCCCAAACACGCTCGGTCGATCCCAGCACCCGCAGGGACCAGCGCTGGATGTCGGTCAGTTTCTGCGGGTCGCGGCTGACCGATACATTCTGCTGAACGGGCCCGCCTCCGCCGCCCAGCAGGCTCAGCGGATTAACGCCCATTACCGCCAATATGATGAGCACAACGACAATGCCGCCACAGCCAAAGCGGCTGCCGATAAAGGGCAGCAACATGCCCAATCCGCCACCAAGCCCGCCGCCAAATCCCCCCGCGCGGCCGTCCTGAACTTCAAAGTTCGAACTTTCCCGCTCATCGTCCAGCCGCATGTCGTCCTCCCTGTTCCTACCCTGACTAGCCGCTTTGGCAGCAGGTTGGAACGGCTTCGATACGGGGTTGGTTGCCTCGCCCCTTTATCAATAATCGCACGGCATCAGTTGGAATGCGGCTGAGATTGTTTATATTGCACTGCGACATGGCCGACATAGACCCCCACATCCGCCGGCGCGGCAGCACGCCGCTCCCCCTGCCTCGCGAAGTCGCCTTGCTGTTGCAGGGCGGCGGCGCGCTCGGCTCCTTCCAGGCGGGGGTTTATGAGCGGCTGGACCTTCTGGGCATCGACATCAGCTGGGTCGCGGGCATTTCCATCGGCGCGGTCAATGCGGCGATCATCGCGGGCAACCTCCCGCACCGGCGGATCAGTCGGCTCAAGAAATTCTGGCTGACGGTGTCGGGCGGGATGCCCAATGTCGTTCTGCCCGAAATCGACCATATTCGCGAAGCTGCCCATCTGATGGCAGCGGGAACGGTCGCGACCTTTGGCGTGCCCGGCATGTTCCGCCCCCGCCTCTGGCCTTCGATGCTGATGCCGGAAGGGTCGCCGGGCGCGATCAGCTTTTATGACAGCGCGCCGCTCAAGGACACGCTCAACGCCTGCGTCGACTGGGACCTTCTGAACGATGGCCCGGTTCGCCTGTCGGTGGGCGCAGTCGATGTGGAAAGCGGCAACTTCGCATATTGGGACACGCGCGGCCCGAATGGGAAAACCCGCATCGACGCCCGCCACATCATGGCGTCCGGGGCGCTACCGCCCGGCCTGCCTCCCGTGGAAATAGATGGCCGCTGGTATTGGGACGGCGGCATCGTATCCAACACGCCGCTGGCGCATGTGCTGGACCATCAGAGCGAGGACATGCTCGTCTTCCAGGTGGACCTCTTCCCCGCCGCAGGGCCCAAGCCGCAGCAGATGACCGACGTCTATTCGCGGACGAAGGACATCCAATATTCCAGCCGCACGCGCCAGGTGACGGACCAATATCTACGCCTGCGCCGGGAACATCGCGCCATCGCCGCGCTGCTCGAAAAACTGCCCCCCGACCTTCAGGACGATCCTGACGCGGTTCGCCTGCGTCAATGCCTGGACCGGGGTTCGGTCAACATCGTCCACCTCATCTACCGCAGCCGCGCATGGGAAAGCGGGGCGCGCGACTTCGAATTTTCCCGCGCGACCATGCTCGACCACTGGAGCCAGGGGCGCGACGCAGTGCAGGAAGTCATGCACAAGGGCGACCTGATCGCACGCAACATATTGAACGGAAAAAGCGCCACCTTCGACCTCGACGCGCCCGATCATCTCAAGGAGAAAAATGCATGAGCAAGTCCCTCGCCGGAAAGACCGCCCTCATCACGGGCTCCACGTCCGGCATTGGACTTGCCTATGCGAAGCTGCTGGCTGACCAGGGCGCGAACATCGTCATCAACGGCTTTGGCGACCCCGCCGCCATCGAACGGGAACGGCAGGCGCTGGAGCAGGCAAGCGGGGCCAAGGCGCTCTACAGCGGCCATGACCTCACCAAACCCGCCGAGATCGAAGCGATGATGACCGAAGCCGCCAATGCCTTTGGCGGCGTCGACATATTGATCAACAACGCCGGAATGCAGCATGTCGCCCCCATCGAGGATTTCCCCGTCGAAAAATGGGACCTCATCATCTCGCTCAACCTGACGAGCGCGTTCCATACATCCCGGCTGGCCGTCCCCTATATGAAGTCGCAAAAATGGGGCCGCATCATCCAGACGGCGAGCGCCCATTCGCTAACGGCATCCCCGTTCAAAAGCGCCTATGTGACCGCCAAGCATGGCCTGGGCGGGTTGACCAAGACGCTGGCGCTGGAGCTTGCCACCTTCGGCATCACGGCCAATTGCATATCGCCCGGCTATGTCTGGACCCCGTTGGTCGAAAACCAGATTCCCGATACGATGAAGGCGCGAAACATGACGCGCGAGCAAGTGATGAACGATGTCCTGCTCGCTGGCCAACCGACCAAACAGTTTGTGACGGTCGATCAGGTTGCGGCCATGGCGCTGTTCCTGTGCAGCGATGCCGCCGCCAACATCACCGGCGCGAACATGACGATCGACGGGGGCTGGACCGCCCAATAGGGCCCGCGCTACCGCCATTTTGCGGCGGCGCACCATTCACGTCACGCGACCCTCAGCCGCTCATTTTTATTGTGGCAAATTTATCACGGTTTGAAGCATTTGTTTTCTGGCGGGAAACCATCCTTCCCGCGCTCGGTTCTCCCTCCCGAAGCTTTCATATTTCGAAGCAGACAAGAGGGAGTTACCCATGAAGAAGTTTCTTTTCGCAGCCGCAATGATGGCGGCGCTTCCGTCCGTTGCCTATGCCCAGGAAGAAACCGCGCCTGACGGCACTCCTGCATTCGGCGTCGAACCCTATGTCGGCATCCTGGGCGGCTGGCACAGTTTCGACCGTGGGTCGGAATTCGGCAGCGTTCCCGGCGAAACCATCATGAGCGGCGCAATCGTCAGCGGCGTTGCGGGTGTAAACGTGCCGCTCGGCCCCGTCTTCGTCGGTGTCGAAGGCAATGTCGCGAAGGGCTGGGCCGACATCGATTGGGAATATGGCGTGAAGGGCCGCTTCGGCGCCCGTGCAGGCGATAGCGGCATGATCTTCGCTTCCGCTGGCTATCAGTGGGTCAATGGCAAGCAGGGCTGGCCGAACAAGAAGGACTGGATGTACGGCGTCGGCGTGGAAGTCGGCCCCAAGGACATCGGCCTGGGCGGCATCACCGGCAACAGCGGCATTCGTCTGCGCTTCCAGACCGAAACCTATGATTTCGACAGCTTCCGCCCGACGGCGGGTGTGATTTTCCACTTCTGATCACTCCCATAGCGATCAGAGAAAGGCGTCCGTCTCACGACGGGCGCCTTTTTTTTCGTGACGTCAACGCAGAGCACACTCGGCAAAATTCCCTTAAATTCTCGCGCCGATGACCCTATGCTGCTCCCTTGTAAATCGGAGCTTGTAACATCATGCGTCATGCATTGACGGCCTTGGTCGCTGCTTCCAGCCTTTCATCCCCCTCCCTGGCGCAGACGTCGCCCGGAGCAGTCGACGCTTCCGCGCAGCCCAACGAAATCGCCGCCACCATCGCCAGCGACATGGATGGGCTGATGTCGCTCTATCGCGACCTTCACGCCAATCCCGAACTGTCGGAGCAGGAAAGCGCCACCGCCGCCAAACTCGCGCGACGGCTAAAGGCGATGAAGTTCGATGTGACCGAAAAGGTCGGAGGCACCGGCGTCGTCGCCGTCATGAAAAATGGCAGTGGGCCGGTCCTTCTGGTCCGCGCGGACATGGACGGCCTGCCCGTCACCGAACAGACCGGCCTCCCCTTCGCTTCGAAAGTCAGGACCAAGACCGCCGAAGGCGTGGAAACCGGCGTCATGCATGCGTGCGGCCATGACACGCACATGACCGCCTTTATCGAAACCGCGCGTCTGCTGTCATCGATGAAGGACCGCTGGAAAGGCACTCTGGTCATGATCCTCCAGCCTGCGGAGGAAGTTGGCCGGGGCGCGCGGTTGATGCTGGAAGACGGCCTCTACACGCGCTTCCCGCGCCCGACCCACGCACTGGCTTTTCACGATGCCGCCAATCTGGAAGCGGGCAAGATCGGTTATACGCCGGGCTATGCGCTCGCCAATGTCGATAGCGTCGACATAGTGGTGCGCGGCACCGGCGGGCATGGTGCCTATCCGCAGACCGCGCGCGATCCCATCGTGCTGGGCGCGCGGATCGTGTCGTCGCTCCAGACGCTGGTCAGCCGGGAACAGGACCCGCTGGACCCGGCTGTCGTGACGGTCGGCAGCTTCATGGGCGGGGCCAAGCACAATATCATCCCCGATGAAGCCAAGCTGCTGCTCACCGTGCGAAGCTATTCGGACGACACCCGCGAACGGCTGATCCGGGGCATAGAACGCATCGCGCGCGGCGAAGCGATCGCGGCTGGCATGCCCGACGACCGGATGCCCGTCGTGACCGTCAAGGATGAATTCACCCCCGCCGCCTACAATCCGCCCGCCTTCGCCAATCAGATGGCGGACAGGCTAAAGGCCCATTTCCCCGACGGCGCGGTCATGGAGGTGAAATCGTCCATGGGTGGCGAGGATTTCGGCCGCTATTATCGGGCGGACAAGAGCATCAACAGCTTCATTTTCTGGGTCGGCGGCGTCCCGGCGGACCAGATGGCCAAGGCCGCCGCCGGTCAAGCCACCCTCCCCTCGCTGCACAGCCCTTTCTGGGCACCCCAGGCCGACAAGGTCATCGCCACCGCAAGTGAGGCGATGACCGTGCTCGCGCTCGACATATTGAAAAGGGACTGAACCCAAGGAAACCGCGCAAGCCGCAGTTGCGCAAAGCTAAGCGGGCCGATGCCCCTTGCGCCATTTCGTCAGCAAATGCCGCGCCAGCATCAACGGCGGCATCCGCAGCCAGTGCGATCGCAGATAGAATCCGAAACGCAGCAGCTTGCGCGTCTCTCGTCCCCAACCATCCCGCGCGAGCAGCCGCCGGAGGACAAGGCGATCCCACATCCCCACTCGCCCCCGACCCGTGCCATAAAGCCCATCCGCCAACCGCCGCGCCTGCCGCACCTGCGCAGCGATGCCATGTCGCTCGGCGCGGGCGGCCAGCTTGGCCGGATCAGCGTCGGCCAGCAGGCAATATATGTCCCACAGGTTGCGCAGACCCCCCGCTAAATCCCCATCAGCCAACAGATGCGCCACCGCATGACAGACGCGGTCTTCGGCGGACAGCATATATAATCGTTCGGTAATGGGAACCGCATCCGCCAGCATCGCGTCCGCATCGGGCCTTGGCCGTGCGGTCAGCGGCAATATGGTATGATGAACGTCGATCATCCGATCCCGCTCGCGATGGATCAGCGGCGGCAATTCATGCATCCACTGTCGGTAATAGGCGTCGTCATAGGGGTCTTCCTTGACCCATTCCCATCCCGCCGCGATCAGGCGTTGCTCCACATCGTCCATGCCCGCACGCGGCACCAATATGTCGAGGTCGCCGATAAAGCGCCCATCGCCCGCACGCAGCCCAGCCGCGACATAAGCGGTCCCCTTCATCAGCACGACCGGCCCGTCGAAATCGGCCAGCGCCAACGCCGCTCGATCCGCTTCCCACAACGCCTGCCGCGCCTCCCGCTCCGCATCCCGCCGCGCATCGGCCAGGATCGGGCGCACAGCGTCCGGCACTGCGCCCTCATCAACACGCACCGCCAACGTACCGATCAGCCGCTCCGCGCGCGCCGCCGCGATCAGGGCGTTCCACCCTGCGGCATTCAGCGCCGCGACCGACGCGGGATCGCGCAGCGCCCGCACCAGCAAGGCCGCGCTCATGCCCGCTCCTCCCACAATGCTTCGATCATGGCGATGGCGTCGTCGCCCGACGGGAAATCGATGGCATGCGCCGGAACGCGCTGGACCAACCGGCTCAGCGCCAGAAATCCAGCTTCCCCCAATGCCACATAATTGGTCGACGCCTGGGTCAGCCGCATGAACACTTCCGCCTGTCCAACGTCCCGCCTATCGGCTGCATGGCCAAAGCGCGGGAAGAGCAGCAGGGCAGGTTGCCCCCCCTCCTCCATCCGATCGATCGCGCCGCCGCGCGGCACCAGATGGCGGATGTCGCCCTTCGCCGTATTGGCCAGCAAAGGCCCCATCCGGTCGGGCGGCACCTCGGCGGACAGCACGTCGATGGCCCCGTTCTTGAGCGACACCAGCCGGGGAAAGGGAAATATCTGCCCCGTCGCCAGATCCAGCAGCGCGAACTCATCGCCCATCAGCCGCCAGCCTCTTTCGCCCAATTGCGCCGCCAGGGTGGATTTGCCCGACCCGGACTCGCCCGTCATCACCAGCACGCGCCCGTCCTTTTCGACGCTTGACGCATGGATCAGCAGATGCCGCCGCCAGCCGAGCGCCATTTGCAGGTTCATCCCCATTTCCGCCGCCAGCAGGCCGTGGCGCAGGCTCATCGGCGCGGCTTCGGCCAGGCCATGGTCGCCGGTGATAAAGATCGACGGTCGCAGCCACTGCCGCAGCGGCCCCGCAGGCTCCAGCCGCACGCTGAAGTCGGCAATGCCGCCCGGCAACATCGGATAGGCGGCATACAGGCTCGCCAGACGGTCGATCGGATCGCGCCAGGCCGACCCGATCCGAAATGTCGCCGGACCGATCTTCAGGGTGATCTGATGCCTCACAGGCGGCGCGCCAGCCCCAGCGCCGTCAATTCGGCCAGATGCGCATCGATCACGGCGATCACGCTATCCGCGTCGCCCAGATCATAATGATCGGCCAGCCGGTCATGAACCTGCGCCGCGGTGCGTGGAACCGCTTCGTCCAAAGCGTCCAATATCTCCGGCACCGGGCTGATCACCATATGCGTCTGGCCGGACGTGCGGTGATATAGCAGGGTGAAGTCATCCAGCGCGCAGGCCGCAATCGCGTCACGTTCTTCCCGGCAATAGCGGCATTTGGCGGTCACGACCCTGCTTTCGATCCGTGGTGTTTCGCCACCGCTTTACAGCAGAGGCGTAAGCAGGTGCCTAACGCGGCATTTGCAACGAAGCAAAGCAGGTAAATCCGCTCGTCCCGGACTGGAGACGCCGGATATAGTTCATATAGGCCTGATTCTGTTGGTAACTGGTGCCGGGCAGCGGTCGTCCACGCATCGCCTGCTTCACCTGCTCACCGGTAAATCCGCGCCCCGTCCCCGGAAAAGCGCCCGGCGTTCCGGCAGGCACGACTTGCCCGTTGGGGGCGATATAATTGGCCGCCCGCGCCTGATCTGGAACGTTGATGGTGCAATTAAGGACCGAAGCCGCCGTGTTGGCCAGCGCCGGGCGAATGGAAACGATAGCCGACGCAGCCACCGCCCCGCCCATCAGCAACTGGCGGCGCGACGATACGCCCTGGTCGAAACCTTCCTCCTGGGAAGTCTCATTGGAATGTTCCGGCCCTTGCTCGCTCATATCTTCCTGATCCGCTATCGCCCTTGCCAAACCGTAAAGATTGCACGCTATTACCCCAGCCATCGCAGCAAGTGCGACGAGAATCCAGCGTAGTAACCATGAATCGACTGACAATTTCCCAGATCATTGCCTCACTGGCGGTATTGCTGCTGGCCACTGGCGGCGTTCTGATGATGGGCGTATCGCCGCTGGCCGTGGCCTTACCGGCGCTTGCCGGACTGGCCGTGTTGCTGATCACGTCACGCGGAGGCCCGTCCATTGCCGAGGCCCCCGCGATGGCCGAACCGGCAGAAGCCCCCGACATCGCCGCCCACCCCGACTTCTCCAGCCTGTTGGAAGGCATTTCCGACCCCCTCCTGTTGATAGAACGCGGCAGGATATTGCGGGCCAACAGCGCGGCGCAACGGCTGCTGGGCACGCATATAGAGGGGGAGGATGCGCGCATCGCCATCCGCCACCCCGCCGCGGCGGAAAGGCTGGCGAATCAATCGCCCATGTCCGAACCGGCGATGGTCGAACTGGTGGGCCTGGGCACGCGTGAACAACGCTGGCAGATGCGAATCGCGCCGCTGGGTGATCCCGCTCAGGTGCGGCGGCTGGTGCATCTGGCCGATCATAGCGGGGCTTATGCGGCGGAACGGATGCGGGTCGATTTCGTCGCCAATGCCAGCCATGAATTGCGGACCCCCCTTGCGGGCATATTGGGGTTCATCGAAACGCTGGCCGATCCCGACCTTGGCCGCGACACCGAAACACGCCAACGCTTCCTCAAGATCATGGAGGGCGAAGCCCGGCGAATGCAGCGTCTGATAGAGGATCTCCTGTCGCTCTCCCGGATCGAGGCGGAAAAATATCGCGTCCCCGACAGCGAAGTCGACCTATCCGAACTGGTGACAGAGGTGGTCAGCGTTTTCCGCGCCAGCCACGACGATCGCGGGCGCGACGTTGAAATGGACGTCACCTCGTGCCTGCCCCCTGTGCAGGGGGACCGGGCGCAGCTGTCGCAACTGCTCCACAACCTTATCGGCAATTCGGTGAAATATGGCCGCCCCGGCACCCCCATCCGCGTGACGCTGGACGAAGGGCCCAGCGGCATGTCGCGCATTTCCGTCGCCGATCAGGGCGAAGGGATCGGCCCCGATCACCTCCACCGGCTGACCGAACGTTTCTACCGCGTCGATTCGGGCCGCAGCCGGGCGATGGGCGGGACTGGCCTGGGCCTGGCCATCGTCAAACATATCGTTGAACGGCATCGCGGGCGGCTGGATATCAGCAGCACGCTGGGCAAAGGCACCACCGTATCGGTCCTGCTGCCGCGCGGCGCGGAGAAGGAAAAATTTCCGGCTTCGGCCACTGAGTGAAGGGCGCATAAAAAACGGCATTCGGGACAATGTCATAAAAATGCAATTGGACTGTCACAAAGGCGCGACGTACCGCGTTTATGCGCGTCCCCATGAAGGGGGCGGCGAAAGCGATCGCGGCCAGGATGATGGAGATTTTCCCGTGAAGCAATTCGCCTTGTTCGCCGCCACGGCTGCGGCTGCATTGACTCTCTCAGGCTGCGGCGATCAGGGCGCTGGCGGCGGCGGCGGAACCCGTGACCAGATCCGCGCGGTCGGTTCCTCGACCGTCTACCCCTTCTCCACCGCGATCGCCGAACTGTTCGTTCAGGGTAATCCGGGCATGAAGTCGCCGATCATCGAATCGACCGGCACCGGCGGCGGCATCAAGCTGTTCTGCCAGGGCGTCGGCGCTCAATTCCCCGATATCGCCAACGCATCGCGCCGCATGAAAAAGTCCGAATTCGACGATTGTCAGAAGAATGGCGTCAAGGACATCATCGAAGTCCAGATCGGCGTCGACGGCCTTGCCTTTGCAGAGGCGAAGGAGGGTCCGGGTCTGAAACTCACGCCCAAAATCGCCTATGAAGCGCTGGCGGCCAACCCCTATGGCAAGGGCCCGAACAAGGCCCAGACCTGGCAGGATGTCGACCCCAGCCTGCCTGCGGTCGCGATCTCCGTCTTCGGCCCGCCGTCGACCAGCGGCACCCGCGATTCGCTCGCCGAACTGATCCTGACGAAGGGTTGCGAAGCCGATCCGGCGATGAAGGCGCTCAAGGAAAAGAATGAGGACGAGTTCAAGGCAACCTGCACCCGCGTCCGCGAAGACGGCAAATATGTCGACTCTGGCGAAAACGACAATCTGATCGTTCAAAAGCTGGGGGCGAACCCCAAAGCGGTCGGCGTGTTCGGCTACAGCTTCCTTGAAGAAAACAAGAGCACGTTGAAGGACGTACCGATCAACGGCGTCGAAGCGACTTATGAAACCGTTTCCGCCGGCGAATATCCCGGCGCGCGCCCGCTCTACATCTATGTGAAGAAAGCGCATATGCAGGCCATTCCGGGCCTCCAGGCTTTCCTCAACACCTTCGCCGCCAATTGGGCACCCAATGGCGCATTGACCAAGCGTGGCATGGTCGCCGCGCCGGAGGATGCGCGGAACGCAAGCGCCCAGGCGGTCAAGTCGCTCGACGTGCTTGACGGTTCGAAGCTGAAATAAGCGGAAACGATGACAGGTCCTGCAATCTTCCTGCTGCTGGCAGGCCTTGGCGCAATCGCCTGGGTCAGCGCCCGCGCCCGTGCACTGCGGCTTCAAACCGCCGCGCGGGCGTCGGGACGGCGCGATGCCGTGCACAGCCTACCGGGCTATCATGGCTGGTACGTCGCGCTGTGGACACTGATCCCGGCTGCCATCTTCCTGGCCGCCTGGACGAACATAGCGCCGGGCCTTGTCACGCAGGACGTGCTGGCCAGCCCGGCTGCCCAGAACCTGCCCGCCGACGCCTTTTCACGGTCGGCCGTGCTGGCGGAGGCGCGCGCGATCGCGACCGGGCGGCAGACCGGCGCATTCAACCCGCTCTCGCAGGGCCTGGTCGAACCTTATCGTCAGGCCACCGAAAAATTCGGCTATGCCGGGGCCGCGCTCGCACTCGTCCTGGCTTTCGCCGGGGGGGCCTATGCCTTCACTCGCGTCCGCCCCGACTTCCGGGCGCGCACGCGGGTCGAACGGCTGGTGATGGCCGGGTTGTTGATCGCCTCGCTGTTGGCGATTATCACCACGCTGGGCATCGTTTCATCGCTGCTGTGGGAAAGTTTCCGCTTCTTCTCGATGGTCAATCCCATCGACTTCCTGTTCGGCACGAAGTGGAGCCCGCAATCAGCGGCCATGGGCTATGGCAATGAAGACGCGTTCGGCGCGGTGCCGCTTTTCTGGGGCACCATCTTCATCGGCGCGATCATCGCCATGGCCGTGGCCATCCCGCTCGGCCTGATGAGCGCCATCTATCTGACCCAATATGCCCGGCCAGCCGTGCGTAAATGGATGAAGCCGATCCTGGAGGTGCTCGCGGGCGTCCCCACCGTGGTCTACGGCTATTTCGCCGCGCTCACCATCGCCCCTGCCCTGCGCGACTTCGCGGTCAGCATCGGCATTCATGGCGCGTCGTCGGAAAGCGCCCTGGCCGCCGGCCTTGTCATGGGCGTCATGATCATCCCCTTCGTTTCCTCCATGGCCGACGACAGCATTGCCGCCGTGCCGCAATCCATGCGCGACGGCAGCCTGGCCATGGGTGCGACCACCAGCGAAACGATCCGCAAGGTGCTGATCCCCGCCGCCCTGCCCGGCGTCGTCGGCGGGGTGTTGCTGGCGGTCAGCCGCGCCATCGGTGAAACGATGATCGTGGTGATGGCCGCCGGTCTTGCCGCGAACCTCACCCTCAATCCCTTCGCCAGCGTGACGACCGTCACGACCCAGATCGTTCAGCTGCTGACCGGCGACCAGGAATTTGACAGCGCCAAGACGCTGGCCGCCTTCGCGCTGGGCCTTGTCCTGTTCGTCGTGACCCTGCTGCTCAACATCGTGGCCCTGCGGGTCGTGAAGAAATATCGCGAGGCTTACGAATGACAGCCAAACGCCTCCCCACCGACTGGAAATCGGACGCCATGCGCAAGCGGATCGCGCGGCGCTATGCCGCCGAACGCCGCTTCAAGGCTGCGGGCTTGTTCGCCGTGATGCTCTCCGCCGCCTTCCTCGCCTTCCTGCTGTTCAGCATGCTGGGCAACGGGCTGCGCGGCTTTAGCCAGACGGACATCGCGGTGAAGGTCAATTTCCCCGCGTCCCCCATCCTGCTCGACCCTGCCGCCATCACTGACGAGGCGCTGGCCAACGCCAATCTGCCGATGGTGACCGGCGAAGTGGTCAAAAAGGCGCTTGGCCCCGATGCCGGGGATTGGGTGTCCCCCGCCGCCTGGACGGTCCTGCGCGACGCGATAAAGGCTGACCCTGAAATCCTGTCGCGCACCGAAACGCTGACCCTGCCCGCTTCGACCGCCATCGACCTCGCCGCCAAGAGCGAGGGCACGCCCGAAGCCGAAGCCGCCGTCGAACGGCTCAAGAAAGCGGACTTGCTCTCGACCAGCTTCAATATCGGTTTCCTGACCGGCAGCGATGGCACCGATCCGACGCAGGCGGGCATCTGGGGCGCGTTCAAGGGGTCACTGCTGACGATGCTGGTGACGCTGGGGCTCAGCTTCCCCATCGGGGTCGCGACCGCCCTCTATCTGGAGGAATATGCGCGCAAGAACTGGCTGACCGACATTATCGAAGTGTCGATCAACAATCTGGCCGCCGTCCCTTCGATCATCTTCGGCCTGCTCGGCCTGTCGATCTTCCTCAACTTCCTGCATCTGCCACGTTCAGCCCCGCTGGTCGGCGGCATGACGCTGGCGCTCATGACCATGCCGGTCATCGTCATCGCAGGCCGCAACGCCATCAAATCGGTGCCGCCCAGCATCCGCGACGCGGCGCTCGGCATTGGCGCGTCGCCCGTGCAGGTGGTTTTCCACCACGTCCTGCCGCTGGCCCTGCCCGGCATCCTGACCGGCACGATCATCGGCATGGCCCGCGCTTTGGGGGAAACCGCGCCGCTGCTGATGATCGGCATGCGCGCCTTCATCGCGACCCCGCCGGGCGGGATCATCGACCCTGCGACCGTCCTGCCGGTGCAGATTTTCCTGTGGTCCGACGAAGTCTCAAAGGGCTTTGTCGAAAAGACCTCCGCCGCGATCATCGTCCTGCTGGCCTTCCTGCTCGCGATGAACGGCCTCGCCATCTACCTGCGCAACAAGTTCGAAAAACGGTGGTAACCATGATGCACGAACCACAAACGCTAAAAGCCGCCGATACGACGACCAAGATGACGGCCCGCGACGTCAAGGTATTCTACGGCGAAAAGCAGGCGATCAACGGCGTGTCGATCGATGTCGACATGGACAATGTCACCGCCTTCATCGGCCCGTCGGGCTGCGGCAAATCGACCTTCCTGCGCACGCTCAACCGCATGAACGACACGGTGGCGAGCGCGCGGGTAGAAGGGTCGATCACGCTCGACGGTGAGGATATCTATGCCTCCACCATGGACGTGGTGCAGCTGCGCGCCCGCGTCGGCATGGTGTTTCAAAAGCCCAATCCCTTCCCCAAGTCGATCTACGAAAATATCGCTTACGGCCCGCGCATCCACGGCCTCGCCAGTTCCAAGGCGGACCTGGACGTCGTCGTCGAAAAATCGCTGCGCCGCGCGGGTCTGTGGGAAGAAGTGAAGGACCGCCTGCACGACAGCGGCACCGCGCTTTCCGGTGGTCAACAGCAGCGGCTGTGCATCGGTCGCGCGATCGCGGTCGAACCGGAAGTCATCCTGATGGACGAACCCTGCTCGGCGCTGGACCCCATCGCCACCGCCAAGATCGAGGAGCTGATCCACGAACTGCGGGGCCGCTACGCCATCGTCATCGTCACCCACAATATGCAGCAGGCCGCCCGCGTGTCGCAACGCACCGCCTTCTTCCACCTGGGTGAACTGGTCGAATATGGCGTGACGTCGGACATCTTCACCAATCCCCGTCAGGAACGGACCAAGGATTACATCACCGGGCGCTACGGCTGATCGGATCGGAGAAAAGATATGGCTGAACATACGATCAAGGCGTTCGACCAGGAAATGGACAAGCTGCGCGGTCTGATCGCCGAAATGGGCGGTCGCGCGGAATCGGCGATTGAAAAGGCCATGCTGGCCCTGCAACGCCACGACAAGGAAATGGCGGCCCAGGTCGTCGCCGATGACAAGCGCATCGACGCCATCGAAGCCGAAGTCGAAAAGCTGGCGATCGAAATCATCGCCCTGCGCGCGCCGATGGCCAACGACCTGCGCGATGTCATCGCCGCGCTCAAGATCGTCAGCGTGGTCGAACGCATCGGCGACTATGCCAAGAATATCGCCAAGCGCGTGCCGATGGTCGCCACCAACCAGCGTATGCTGGAACCCGTTTCCCTGCTCCCGTCCATGGGACAGGTCGCGGCGGAAATGGTGCATGACGTGCTCAACGCCTTCGCCGCGCGTGACGCGGACTTGGCGCTGGCGGTGGTCGAACGCGACACGGTGGTGGACGACTTCTACAACAGCGTCTTCCGCGCGCTCGTCACCTTCATGGTCGAAAATCCCAAGACGATCAGCGAATGCGCGCATCTGCTGTTCGTGGCCAAGAATATCGAACGGATCGGCGACCACGCCACCAACGTCGCGGAAATGGTCTATTACGCCGCGACCGGCCAGACCCTGCCGGAGCGCGAGCGCGGCGGCACCCAGCCCCTGGAGGACTGACTATGGCGAGAGCCAAGATGCTTCTGGTCGAAGATGACGCGGCGCTCGCAGAACTTCTCATCTGGCATTTCAAGCGCGAGGATTTTGAGGTCGCGCACACCGTCGATGGCGAGGAAGCATTGCTTCTGGCGCAGGAAAATGTCCCCGACATCGTCCTGCTCGACTGGATGGTGGAAAGCCTGTCCGGCATCGAAGTCTGCCGCCGCCTGCGCCGCATGAACGGCACGGCCAATGTGCCGATCATCATGCTGACCGCGCGCGGCGAGGAGGAAGATCGGGTGCGCGGGCTGGAAACCGGCGCGGACGACTATGTGACCAAGCCCTTCTCTCCCCGCGAACTGGTCGCCCGCGTCGGCGCGGTGCTGCGCCGCGTTCGCCCGGCCCTGGCTGGCGAAACGCTGACCTTTGCGGACGTTGAGATGGACACGGTTGGCCACAAGGTCCGGCGGGGCGGACAAGTCGTCCCCCTCGGCCCCACCGAATTCCGCCTGCTCAAGCATTTCCTGGAACATCCCGGCTGGGTTTTCTCCCGCGAACGGCTGCTCGACAGCGTCTGGGGCCAGGATAGCGACATCGAACTGCGCACCGTCGACGTCCACATCCGCCGCCTGCGCAAGGCGATCAACGCCGACGGCAAATATCACGACATCATCCGCACCGTCCGCTCGGCGGGATATGCGCTGGATACGGACGGGGTGGGGTAACTTCGTCCGTCTCCTTATTGGGGGACAGAGATGGGGTGAGGGGATCAACGCCACCTTAGCTCCCTCGCCTGACTTCGCTCCGCTCGTCGCGCTTGCTCCTAAACGGGAGAAATACCTTAGCTGGGTGGTTTGCTGATGGCGGGTTTTAGAAAACAATGGTGACAAGCAGACGCTCGTACGAATACATTTTGGCTATGCTCACCCGAAGTTAAAGAACCCAGCGAGCTTGGCGTTCGGCACAATAATTGCTATTGCCTCGCCATTATTTATTATCCGGTAAAATGCTCCTGGCCGTTTTAACGCCCCCGGCAGGTCGCCTAATGGTGGACCGTCTGCACTGTTGCAGCCTCCAAAGGCAGACTCATAATACCTATGCGTGTTGGATTCATCTTCCATCGGGCTACTCCTCCAGCCATTTGGAGGCACCGCACTTACACGGCTATCCTTTTTCTCAACGCGGACCAGTCGTGTAGCGGCCCTGTCACTGATCTCAGCGACGAAAGCATCGCAGCCTTCACGCAATCCAAATTCACTACTAGCAAATAGCGTTCGCTTCACTTCCATCTCTGTTGGGAAGTACTTCTTCGGCCATGTTGGTTCTGTACATCCAGACAATGTGATTGCGACGGCCATAACGGCTAACATTCTCATTGTTCACCTGCTCGGAATTTCGGTGAAGGTTGGCTGACAATGCTTAACAAAGCTACTATCCCTTATTAACGGATCGCAGGCCGCTGTTGAAGGTTGTTAGCCGACACACCCGAATCACAAAAAACGCCCCGACTTCCCAGCCGGAGCGCCTACCTAACCCTCCTACAAAACCCTCAAGCCGCCTTGCGCGCCTTCACCAGCTTTTTCATCAGCATGTCGCGCTTCAACCGCGAAAGGTGGTCGATGAACAGCACGCCCTGCAGATGGTCGATCTCATGCTGGAGGCAGGTCGCCAGCAGCCCTTCCAGCTGCTCTTCATGGATGCGGCCTTCCCGGTCCATCCAACTTGCACGGATCGTCGCGGGACGCTCCACCTCGGCGAACTGGTCGGGCACCGACAGGCAGCCTTCATTATAGACCGACAGCTCTTCTGACCCGTCCAATATCTCAGGATTGATGAACACCATCGGCTTCTTCACCGCCGGTGCGTCCTCTTCATCCGATTCGGGTTCCTGCAGGTCCATCACCAGCACCCGCTTGGGCACGCCGACCTGAATGGCGGCCAGACCGATGCCCGGCGCGTCGTACATCGTCTCGAACATATCGTCGATCAGGCGTTGCAGATCGTCATCGATCGTCTCCACCGGAGACGAAATGGTACGCAGGCGCGGGTCAGGCGCCTCAAGGATCGGAAGAATGGCCATGACAGGGAAATAGCCTTTATGGCCGGGATTTTCAAGCGATCGGACGGCGCGCGCGCAGCGCCTGGGCCAGCGTGCCTTCATCCAGATAATCCAGCTCGCCCCCTACAGGCACGCCATGGGCCAGCTGGGTCAGCCGCACCGGGAAGCGCTCCAGCCGCTCCGCCAGATAATGGGCGGTCGTCTGCCCTTCCAGCGTGGCGTTCATCGCCAGCACGACCTCATCGATCCCGCCCGCCTCCACCCGCCTTACCAGCGCATCGACGGAAAGGTCTTCCGGTCGCACGCCTTCCAGCGCCGAAAGCCGACCGCCCAGCACATGAAATCGTCCAGGGAACAGGCGGGATTTATCCAGCGCCCACAGGTCCGCCACATCTTCGACCACGCACAGCGCGCGCGCGTCCCGCCGGGCATCAGAGCAGATGCCGCAAGGGTCGACCGTGTCGACATTTCCGCATATATGACAGGTCACCAGCCGATCGTTCACCGCATCGAGCGCGCGCAGCAGCGGTTCCAGCGCGCTTTCCCGTTTCTTGAGCAGGTGCAGCACCGCGCGCCGCGCGGAACGCGGGCCAAGACCGGGCAGACGGGACAGCGCCTGGGTCAGCGCATCGATCTCGGGAGAAGCCATGGAACTGAGATAGGGGCTTGCAAGTCCAGCACACAAGGGGTTTGAGAGGCGGCCATGCGTATAGTCTATATGGGAACCCCCGATTTCGCCGTTCCGGCTCTGGTCGCACTGGCCAAGGCGGGTCATGAAATCGTCGCGGTCTACAGCCAGCCGCCCCGCCCCGCCGGTCGTGGCAAGGCCCTGCGCCCGTCGCCCGTTCATGCCCAGGCGGACCGGATGGGCATCGACGTGCGCACCCCCGTCTCGCTGAAGGACGCCGAGGTGCAGGCCGCCTTCGCCGCGCTGAACGCCGATGTGGCGGTCGTCGCCGCCTATGGCCTGATCCTGCCCCGCGCCATTCTGGAAGCCCCCCGCCAGGGCTGCCTCAACATCCACGCGTCGCTCCTCCCCCGCTGGCGCGGCGCGGCACCGATCCAGCGCGCCATTCTGGCGGGCGACAATGTGACCGGCGTCACGATCATGGACATGGAGGCAGGGCTGGACACCGGCCCCATGCGCGCGAAACATGTCACTCCGATTGAGGGCAAGACCGCAGGCGCATTGACCGAAGAACTCGCCCAGGCGGGCGCTGAACTGATGGTCGAAGTGCTAGACGACCTCCCCGCTCACCCGCCCGTGCCTCAACCGCAGGACGGCGTCACCTACGCGTCAAAGGTCGACAAGGCCGAATCCCGCATCGATTTCACCCGCGACGCGCATCAGGTCGAACGGCTGATACGCGCCTTCAATCCCTTTCCCGGCGCTTTCTTCGAATATGGCGGAGAAAGATTCCGCATCCTTGCCGCCCATGTAGAGGAACTTGGCGGCCCGGCTGGGGAACTCATAGACAACAGCCTGCTCATCGGCTGCGGCCACGGCTCTATCCGCCCCACCCTGATCCAGCGCGCGGGCAAGGGCGCGATGTCGCCGGGCGAGCTTCTGCGCGGCTATGACATGTCAGCAGGATCGCGCGTCGATGCTTAGCTCCCTACAAAGCCCCTCCCTTTCAAGGGAGGGGTTGGGGTGGGTGCGAGCGCAGCGAGCGGGCACCGCGCCCTCTGCGCCCTCTCACTCCGGTCCAGTCCAATGACCCGCTTCGCCTTCACCGTGGAATTTGACGGCCGCCCCTTCATGGGCTGGCAACGGCAGGCGCACGGCCCCAGCGTGCAGCAGGCGCTGGAGGATGCCATCCATGCCGTCACCGGCGAGCGTGCGGTCATCCATGCGGCGGGGCGCACCGATGCGGGCGTCCACGGCCTCGCCATGCGCGCCCACGCCGACATAGAAAAGGCCATCGCGCCCTTCCGCCTGATGGAGGCGATCAACGCCCATCTGCGTCCGCATCCCGTCGCCATCATCGATTGCGAACGGGTGCCGGACGACTGGCATGCGCGCTTTTCCTGCACAGGCCGGTCCTATGTCTACCGCATCGCCAATCGCCGCGCGCCGCTCACCTTCGAACGCGGCCTCGTCTGGCGGGTCATCCAGCCGCTCGACACCGACGCGATGCAGCAGGCCGCGCAGCTATTGGTCGGACGTCATGACTTCACCACCTTCCGCTCGGCCCACTGCCAGGCCGAAAGCCCGCTAAAGTCGCTCGACCGGCTGGATGTCGAACGGCAGGGCGATCGCATCGCGATCCATGCGGAGGCGCGATCCTTCCTGCATCATCAGGTCCGGTCGATGGTCGGCTGCCTCGCGCTGGTCGGTATGGGCCGTTGGTCGATCGCCGACATGAAAGCGGCCCGCGACGCAAAGGACCGCGCCGCTTTAGGCCTCAACGCCCCGCCCGACGGCCTTTACTTCGTGCGAGCGCGCTACCCCTCCACCCGTTCGGGCTGAGCTTGTCGAAGCCCTCTACTTTTGGGAGCTGAAGTAAAGCCCTTGGACGGGCTCAGGGCGAACGGAGAAGATGATCTATTGCCCCTACAGCCGCGTCCGAAACGGCGTAAAATCCGTCCCCTCATCATATACATCCAGCCCCTCGGCCCGCTTCAACCTGTTCACGACCAGATAGGTCAGCGGCGTCAGCACCGCTTCCCAGCTCACCTTCAACAACCAGTTGGTGACCATGACGGTCAGAACCTGGGCGCTGCTCCACTGGCCGTAAAAGGCGAGCGGGTAAAAGATCAGGCTGTCGATCCCCTGTCCCACGATGGTCGACCCGATGGTGCGCATCCACAAATGCTTGCCCTGTGTCAGCAGCTTCATCTTCGCCAGCACGAAACTATTGGCAAACTCGCCCGCCCAGAAGGCGGCCAGCGAGGCAAAGACGATCCGCCAGGTACTGCCGAACACCGCCTCATAGGCTTTTTGATCGGGCCAGCCTTCCGCCGGTGGCAGTTGCACCACCACCCAGCTCATCAGCGCCATGAACAGCATCGCGCCGAACCCGGCCCACACGCAGCGCCGCGCACGGGCATAGCCATAGACTTCGGTCAGCACATCGCCCAGCACATAGCCCAGCGGAAAGAACAATATGCCCGCGCCAAAGGTAAAGCCCCAAAGGGTCGACAGCTTCGCCGCGCCGATCAGGTTGGACAGCAGCAATATGGCGACGAACGCCGCGATGAAAAAATCGAAATAGCGCATGGGCCGCTCAGAAAGCGCCTGCGCATCGATTTTCCGAACCCCCATTTCTGTCATGGGCGCCTTGCATATCGGGCCGCCGCGCAAATGCAATGCCACGCATGATTGCGCCACGCGACAAGCGCCGCTATCGCATCCCCGCACGGCCCCGTAGCTCAGCTGGATAGAGCATTCGCCTTCTAAGCGAATGGTCGCAGGTTCGAATCCTGCCGGGGTCGCCACCTGCCAACGCCGGGAAACCAGCCGAAATCGAAGCCGCCTCTATTCCCCATCCAGGGGGCTGTCGTCCGGCCGCCCGCGCAACAGCAGGTCGTCGGTCACGGTCATGGTAAAGATCGGGTCGGCATCGGCGGGCACTTCCGCAATCGCATCGACAAAGGCCGCGCGCGTCTCCGGCTCGTCATAGACCATCTTCTGGTCGAAAGCGACGCGCCAGGTCGCCTCGTCAGGCCATTCGGCATAGCCGACAAAGCGCCCATCCGCATCACGGTGCAACCGCGATCCATAGCTGCCGTATTTTTCCCGGATCAGGTCGGTTCCGCGCCGCCATGCCGCGCGGAACTGCTCTTCCTTCCCCGGATGCACCCGCCACCAATAGACCGCGACGAACATCTCACCTCTCCTTCAAGAGGGAAATGATGCGCAGGGGCAGAGGTTGCAATCACCGTGCTCCTGCGAAGGCAGGAGCCCAGTTCAGGTGGCAGGACTGGGTTCCTGCCTTCGCAGGAACACCTCGCTCTCGGATTAAAGAACCGACTGGCCGGTCTTTTCCCAATCCGCCAGGAAACCGGCGATGCCCTTGTCCGTCAGCACATGGTTGAACAGCGATTTGATGACCGAAGGCGGCGCGGTCATCACGTCCGCACCGATCTTGGCGCTTTCCAGAACGTGAATCGGGTGCCGCACGCTCGCCACCAGGATTTCCGTGTCGAACGAATAATTGTCGTAGATCAGGCGGATGTCGTCGATCAGCTTCATGCCGTCAAAGCCATTATCGTCATGCCGCCCAACGAAGGGCGAAATGAAGCTCGCCCCCGCCTTCGCCGCCAGCAGCGCCTGGTTGGCGGAAAAGCACAGCGTCACATTGACCATCGTGCCTTCGCTGGTCAGCGCCTTGCAGGTTTTCAGGCCGTCGATGGTCAACGGCACCTTGATGCAGACATTGCTTGCGATCTTCCGCAGAACGGCGGCTTCCTTCATCATCGTCTCATGATCGAGAGCGACGACTTCGGCGGAAACGGGGCCATCGACGATGCCGCAGATTTCCTCGACCACTTCGACGAACTTGCGGCCCGACTTGTGGATCAGCGACGGGTTGGTGGTGACACCGTCCAGCAGGCCGGTCGCGGCCAGCTCGCGGATTTCATTGGTGTCGGCGGTATCGACGAAGAACTTCATGGGTCTGCTCCGGGCGGGATATGCGAATCGCCTCCCCTTTAGCGGCTGATCCCCGGTTTAGCCATTATTGCCAGCGGCGGGCTTTACGGAAACAGCTCCGCAACATTATGACCGCCGCACCTTTCCTGAGGACCGTTGCATGATCGCCCTTGCCGCTGCCCGCCGCAGCCTCCTGCTTCTTGCCTTTCTCTCGCTGACCATCAGCCCGGTCGCCCGCGCCACGGAAGAAGAATCGCAGCTGTGGCTCGGCGCGTCCGCAACGATGAAGGCCAGCCCACGCGACATGGTCATCATCGACGTCGGCCATCGCTTTCGCAGGGACGAATCCAACGGCGATCAGCAGCTTGCCCGCATCGCGCTGGACCATAGCGTGGCAAAAAATGTCCAGATCGGCGGCGGCATCGCTTATTTCCATTCCGAACCGGAGCAGGAACTGCGCCTGTTCCAGCAGCTGACCGCCACCCACGGTATCTTGCAAAACCGCATCCGGCTGGAGCAGCGCTTCTTCGACACGGCGGACGAAGCAAGCTGGCGGCTGCGGCACCGCATTCAGGCAACGGTGCCGCTCGACTCCGCCAGGCGCTGGACACTGATTGCCGCGAACGAGCTATTCTTCCACCTCAACCGCGCCAAGCCGAGCGACAAGACCGGCGTGGCCGTCATGCGCCAACAGGCGGGCCTGCGCCATGCACTGGGCAAGGCGCTCGACGTGCAGCTTCTCTACATGCGTCAGCAGGGCTTACGCGACGACCGCCCCGACGCCGTCGTCCACGTCCCCTGGCTGACGCTCAACTGGAAGATCTGACGCGCGCAACATGGTTCTGCTTTCGCGCATGATGCTCTAGGGGTCACAGCCATGAGCTCCCGCGCCCGCGTCATCCTCCTCAACGCTGCCCTCGGCCCGCTCGACTATCGCGTGCCGCATGGCATGAACGTCAAGCCCGGCAGCATCGTCATTGCCCCGCTCGGCCCGCGCCAGCTTGTCGGCGTCGTGTGGGAAGAGGACGCCTTTCCCGATGTCGAAAGCGTCGGCGACAATCGCCTGCGCAACATCGTCGCTCCCGTCGATGCGCCGCCCGTGCCCGAAACGCTGCGCCGCCTGATCGAATGGACGGCGGACTATTATCTCGCCCCCATCGCCTCGGTCCTGCGCATGACGCTGGCGTCCATGTCGGCGCTGGAGGGCGCGCGCACCGTCATCGAATATCGCGCCACCGGCGACCTGCCCGACCGCATGACCGACCAGCGCACCCAGGCGATGGAGCGCATCGGCGATCGGCAGGGCCTGATCCGCGAGCTCGCCATGATCGGCGGGGTCAGCGACGCGGTGATTCGCGGCTTGGTGAAAGTCGGCGCTTTCGAACCGGTGGAAGTCAGCATCGACACGCCCTTCCCCCGCCCCGACCCCGACCATGCCCCGCCGCTGCTTTCCGACGGCCAGTCCGCGGCCGCCAGCCAGTTCACCCAGGCCGTCCACCAGCGCGACTTCGCCCCCTTCCTGCTCGACGGCGTCACCGGATCGGGCAAGACCGAAGTCTATTTCGAAGCCATCGCCGCCGCCATCCGCGAAGGCCGCCAGGTGCTGGTCCTCCTCCCCGAAATCGCGCTGACCGAACCTTTCCTCGAACGGTTCGAAAAGCGGTTCGGCACCGTCCCCATCAGCTGGCACAGCGGCCTGCGCCAAAGCGAGCGGCGCAGGGCATGGCGCGCCATCGCGTCGGGTGAAGCGGCGGTCGTCGTCGGCGCGCGATCCGCGCTGTTCCTGCCCTATCCCAATCTTGGCCTCATCGTCGTCGATGAAGCGCATGAAGCGAGCTTCAAGCAGGAAGATGGCGTTCATTATCACGCCCGCGACGTGGCGGTGATGCGCGGCCTCATGGAAAAATTCCCGGTCATCCTCGCGTCCGCCACGCCCGCCATAGAAACGCGCCATCAGGTGGAGCTGGGCCGCTATCGCGAAATCAAGCTCCCCTCCCGCTTCGGCGGCGCGGAAATGCCCGCGATCGAGGGCATCAACCTCCTGACCGACCCGCCCGAACGCGGACGCTGGATCGCCCCTCCACTGGTCCAGGCGATAGACGGCACGATGGAAAAGGGCGAACAGGCGCTGCTCTTCCTCAACCGGCGCGGCTATGCGCCGCTCACCCTGTGCCGCAGCTGCGGCTATCGCTTCCAATGCCCGAACTGCACCGCATGGATGGTAGAACACCGCCTGACACGGCGGCTCGCCTGCCACCATTGCGGCCATGTCGTCCCTTCCCCCCGTTTCTGCCCCGAATGCAAGGAAGAGGACACGCTGGTCGCCTGCGGCCCCGGCGTCGAACGCATCGCGGATGAGGTAAAGGCGCTTTGGCCACAGGCCCGCATCGCCATCGTCACCTCCGACACGCTCTGGTCCCCCGCGAAGGCAGCCGAATTCGTGAAGTCGGTGGAGGCGGGCGACGTCGACATCATCGTCGGCACCCAGCTCGTCACCAAAGGCTATCATTTCCCCAACCTCACCCTCGTCGGCGTGATCGACGCGGACCTGGGCCTGGAGGGCGGCGACCTGCGCGCGTCCGAACGCACCTTCCAGCAAATCGTGCAGGTCGCGGGCCGGGCCGGGCGCGGACAGAAACCGGGCCGCGTCTTCGTCCAGACCCGCATGCCCGAAGCCGAAGTCATCAAGGCGCTGATCGCCGCCGACCCAGAACGCTTCTATGAAGTGGAAACGGACAACCGCCGCCGCGCCAACGCCCCGCCCTTTGGTCGCTTCGCCGCGATCATCGTGTCCAGCGAAGATGCCGACGAAGCCGCGCAAGTCGCCCGCCTGATCGGCAAGTCCGCGCCCATGATCGACGGCATGCGCGTCTACGGCCCCGCCCCCGCGCCGCTTTCCGTCCTACGCGGCCGCCACCGCCACCGCCTGCTGATCCACGCCACCCGCCAGATCGACGTACAGGCCGCCATCCGCGAATGGCTGGGCAACCTGACCTGGAAATCCGGCACCCGCGTCGCCGTGGACGTGGACCCCTATAGCTTCATGTGATGGCCTAACTCCGGTGCGAGACGGCAAAGCTGACTGAACGCGCGACCAGAAACGGATGCGCCTGCTCCCCTCCCGCAGGCGGGAGGGGCCGGGGGTGGGCAGCCGCGTTAGCGGCGCTCTTTCCTAGCGGTTAGGGGTAGAAGCTCGCTTCGCTCCCGCCCACCCCTAACCCCTCCCGCCTGCGGGAGGGGAATGTCTCAAACCCACCCATAATAAACAATAACCGCCCTACCCTTTCACTCCCCTCTTTCGCGCTCCAACAACGCCTGCTTGCGCCCCAGCCCATAGGCATAGCCGCCCAGCGTCCCGTCGCTCCGCAGCACCCGATGGCACGGTATCACCACCGCCAGCACATTGTCCCCGCAGGCCGATCCCGCCGCGCGCACCGCGCCGGGCTTTCCGATCGCCGCTGCAATCTCGCGATAGCTGCGCGTCTCGCCCGCCGGTATCGCCCGCAGAGCGGCCCAGACTGCCTGCTGAAACGCTGTTCCGCACATATCAATCGGCAAATCCACCGGCTGCGTCGGGTCTTCGACCAACCTCACAACCTGCGCCGCCAGAGCCGAAAACGCTGCGTCGCCCGGCACGATCTCCGCATAGGGGAAGCGCCGCCGCAGTTCGCCTTCATCCTCGTCAAAGCTGATCCGGCACAGCCCCTTCGCCGTGGCGGCAACCAGCACCGGACCAAGGCTGGACCCCACCACCATATAGGAAATGGTCACGCCGCGCCCGCCATCCTTCCACGCGCTGGGGGTCATGCCCAAATGCCGCTGCGCATCGGCATAGGCCCGGCTCGGCGCATTATATCCCGCTTCATAGATGGCACTGGTCACGCTGCCGCCCTCTTCCTCCAGCGCTGTTTTCAACCGTTCCGCTCGCAAGGACCGCGCATAGGCAGCCGGGGTCAGGCCGGTTGCCCGCTTGAACAGCCGGTGGAAATGATGCGGCGCATATCCTGCATGCCCGGCAATCTCTTCCAGCGAAGGCGGCACCATGGCTGCGGCGATAAAGGCCTGCGCCGCCTCCACCGCCAACCGGTCCCGCCCGACCTCATCGGGCCTGCATCGCAGGCAGGCGCGGAACCCCGCCTGACGCGCCGCCGCCGGATCGGGCAGGAAGATCATATTCTCCCGCCGCGGATGGCGCGCCGCGCAACTGGGCTTGCAGTAAATGCCGGTGGTCAGCACCGCGCTCACAAAGCGTCCGTCCACCGCCCGGTCGCGGCGCAAAACCGCTTCCCAGCAGGCTTCATCATCCAGCGGCGGCTGGGTTGGGGCGGATATGTCGGTCATCTGGTTCATACATATGGAATAGCATGGCGGCTTGGGCCAGCCTTCCCGTCGCTTGCGGTCAAAGCATTTCCCCATTGCCTCCACAGGGGGTTAGCATATGAATGCGCCCGATCATGATCGCTATCCTCCGCCGCCTCTGCATCCTGCTTGCCCTCGCCTTGCCTGCAACGGCATCGGCGGAACAGCAGGATATCGCCGCCGCCGCACGCGGGGTCGTCCGCGTCGTCATTGTCGCGACCGACGGCAGCGAAGCCTATTTCGTCGGCCACGGCAGCGGTTTTGCCATCGCGCCGGACAAGGTGCTGACCAACGCCCATGTCGTCGAACTGACCCGCGAGGAAAAAAATCTCGTCATCGGCGTGATCCCGTCGGAAGGGCGTAAAAGCTATGGCGGCCGCGTCATCGCTTACTCGCCCGGCAATGACCTGGCGCTGATCCAGCTGGAGGAAGGCCACCTCCCCGTCAGCACCTTTTACGCCGGGGCCGTGGGCGATGGACAGCATGTCACCGCCATCGGCTATCCCGGCACGGTCGACCGGGCGCAGGGCCTGGGCCTCAAGGACATGATCGAACCGCTGGGCACGGTGAAGACCAGCGGCAATGTCTCGTCGGGCCGGTCCAGCCACAGCTTCGACACCGTCCTCCACACCGCCCCGCTCGCGGCGGGCAACAGCGGCGGCCCGTTGGTGGACGATTGTGGCCGGGTGCTGGGGGTCAACAGTTTCGGGTCGATATCCGACGGCAATGACGCGGAATTCGGATTCGCCGTTTCCTGGCGGGAAATCGCATCCTTCCTGCGTCAGGCGGGCGTATCGTCCCTCCACACGGTCGTGCCCTGCCGCTCGATGGCGGAAGCGGACGCTGCGGAGGCCATGCTGACCCAGCGGGAAGCGCAGCGGAGCGCACAGTCCGAACGCGCACAGGCGGACGCGCGTGAAGCCGCTCTCGACAAGGCGCGCCAGACCGCAGAGCGCGACGTCATCTCCGCCCGCGAAAATGCGATGGCGGGCGCAGCCGTCCTGCTCGCGCTCGCCGTGCTCGGGCTGGGCGCGGGCGGCCTGTTCTACAGTCAGCGCCGCGAACGGCACGCCACATGGGCGCTGGCGGGCGGCGGGGTGCTGCTGCTGGCGGCCATCGCCCTGTTCTTCTTGAAGCCCAGCTTTTCCAGCATCGACGACCGGGTAAAGCTGCCCGACGACAATCGGGTCACCGGCAACAGCGCCTATGCGTGGGAAGGCGACAATAGCTGCCAGATCGACCTCAACCGCAGCCGCCTGACCGTGTCGGAAGCGAACGACGTCCCCTTCAACTGGGTCGGCAGCGGCTGCGTCAACGGCGGCACCCAATATGTCAGCTCCGGCAATGATTGGGAGCGGGCGACCGTGCCGGAATCGGGCAACTTCATCACCCTCAGCCGCTTCGATCCCGCCACCGGCACATTGCGCGTCCAGCGCTGGCTGCCCGACAGCGAAACGATGGAAAAGGCGCGCGCCTTATCAAAAGACGTCCCGGCCAAGGGATGCGGCGCCAATCCAGACCGTCTCGCCAGCATCGCCAGCCTGCGATCCGACCTGTCGGCACTGCTGCCCGCCCAGCCTAATGAAAGGCTGGTCTATCATTGCCGCAAGGGGCGGCTGGCTCCGTCCGACCCACCGAACTGACCATTTCCGGCTCGCCAAAATGCACATTAAAAGGCCAGCAATTTTCCTGATCGGACGGAATCGCGTTCCATGGCTTGCATAGTCATAATCCCGCTGCTAACCGGCCCGGCGACAGGGGAACGGGACGGATAAAACCGCGCCCCTCTTTTTGCATGACCGGCAAATCAAGTGCCAGTGAACCCAACGGAGGACGGTAAGCGCGTGGAGACTACCGGCGGCATTCAGGCTAGCCTCAGCGGACGCTACGCGGTTGCGCTGTTTGATCTGGCTCGTGACGGCAACGCCCTCGACACCGTGGCGAACAGCCTCGGCGCGATCAAGGCGGCGATTGCCGAATCGGCTGATTTCAAAAGCCTCATCAACAATCCCGTGCTCAGCCGCGATGCGGCTGGCAAAACGATCGCAGCCGTCGCATCCTCTATGGGGATCGATCCGCTGACGACGAAGTTCCTCGGCGTCCTCGCCGAAAACCGCCGTCTGTCGCAGCTGCCTGCCGTTATTCGCGCCTATGAAACGCTGCTGTCGAATCACAAGGGCGAAGTTCGCGCCGAAGTGACCAGCGCCCATCCGCTCGATTCGGATCAGACAGCCGCCCTGCAAAAGAATCTGCGGGCGCGCGTCGGTCGCGATGTCGCGCTCGATGCAAAGGTCGATCCCGCAATTCTGGGTGGGCTGGTCGTCAAGATCGGCAGCCAGATGATCGATTCTTCTATCCGCACCCGTTTGAATAGTCTCGCCCACGCGATGAAAGGCTGAAAGCCCAAAAGGCTTCGATGAAAGGCTGAACATGGATATCAACGCCGCAGAAATTTCGAAGGTCATCAAGGACCAGATCGCCAATTTCGGCACCGAAGCGCAGGTGAGCGAAGTCGGTTCCGTGCTGACCGTGGGTGACGGCATCGCCCGCGTCCACGGCCTCGACAACGTCCAGGCGGGCGAAATGGTCGAATTCGCCAATGGCGTGCAGGGCATGGCGCTCAACCTGGAAGCCGACAATGTCGGCGTCGTGATCTTCGGCTCGGACGCCGAAATCAAGGAAGGCGATGTCGTCAAGCGCACCGGCACCATCGTCGACGTTCCCGTCGGCAAGGGCCTGCTGGGTCGCGTCGTTGACGGCCTGGGCAACCCCATCGATGGCAAGGGTCCGATCCAGTATACCGAGCGCAAGCGCGTTGAGGTCAAGGCTCCGGGCATCATCCCCCGCAAGTCGGTGCACGAACCCGTGCAGACCGGCCTGAAAGCCATCGACGCCCTCGTTCCCGTGGGCCGTGGCCAGCGCGAACTGATCATCGGTGACCGCCAGACCGGCAAGACCGCCGTCGCGATCGACACCTTCATCAACCAAAAGGCCGCCAACGCAGGCGATGATGAGAGCAAGAAGCTCTACTGCATCTACGTCGCCGTCGGCCAGAAGCGTTCGACCGTCGCACAGATCGTCAAGCAGCTCGAAGAAAATGGCGCGATGGAATATTCCATCGTCGTCGCCGCGACCGCTTCGGAACCGGCTCCGCTCCAGTATCTGGCGCCCTATACCGGCGTCACCATGGGCGAATTCTTCCGCGACAACGGCATGCACGCCGTCATCGTCTATGACGATCTGTCGAAGCAGGCCGTCGCCTATCGCCAGATGTCGCTGCTGCTGCGTCGTCCTCCGGGCCGCGAAGCCTATCCCGGCGACGTCTTCTATCTCCACAGCCGCCTGCTGGAGCGCGCTGCGAAGATGAATGACGCCAATGGCAATGGCTCGCTGACCGCGCTGCCGATCATCGAAACGCAGGCGGGCGACGTGTCGGCCTACATCCCGACCAACGTGATCTCGATCACCGACGGCCAGATCTTCCTTGAAACCAACCTCTTCTACCAGGGCATCCGTCCGGCCATTAACGTCGGCCTGTCGGTGTCGCGCGTCGGTTCCGCCGCGCAGACCAAGGCGATGAAGAAGGTTTCCGGCTCGATCAAGCTGGAGCTGGCCCAGTATCGCGAAATGGCGGCCTTCGCCCAGTTCGGTTCGGACCTCGACGCTTCGACGCAAAAGCTGCTGAACCGTGGCGCGCGCCTGACGGAACTGCTCAAGCAGGCCCAGTTCTCGCCGCTGCCGTTCGAAGAACAGACCGTGTCGATCTTCGCTGGCACCAACGGCTATCTCGACAACGTGCCCGTCAAGGACGTGACCCGTTACGAAGAACTGATGCTCGCCCATCTGCGCCACGACCATGCCGACGTGCTGGCCGCGATCCGCGACAGCAAGGATCTGGGTGATGAACCCAAGGCCAAGCTGAAGGCGGCGCTGGACAGCTTTGGCAAGACCTTCGCCTAATATTTAGCCGTCACCCCAGTGAAAGCTGGGGTCTCAGGCCGGATAGGTCCGACCTGACGGCCTGAGATGCCAGCCTTCGCTGGCATGACGGAACAGGATTGAACGAGACGTCAAATGGCAAGCCTCAAGGAACTGAAGATCCGCATCGGGTCGGTCAAATCGACCCAGAAGATCACCAAGGCGAAGCAGATGGTCGCCGCCGCGAAACTGCGCAAGGCGCAGGCCGCGGCTGAAGCCGCCCGCCCCTATTCCAGCCGCCTGGAAGCCGTCGTCGCCAGCCTCGCGTCCAAGATCGCTGGCGGTTCGGGTGAAGGCGCTTCCCCGCTGCTCGCGGGCACCGGCAAGGATGAGGTTCATCTGCTCGTCGTGGCCAACTCCGACCGTGGCCTTGCTGGCGCGTTCAACGCCAACATCGTCAAGGCCGCGCGCGCCAAGGCTCAGGAACTGATCGACGCGGGCAAGACCGTCCGCTTCTACCTCATCGGTCGCAAGGGCCGCCCGGTCATCAACCGTACCTTCCCCGGCATGATCGTCGCCCAGTTCGACACCACCGGCGCGAAAGAGCCGGGCTACGACCAGGCGCAGCAGATCGCGCACGAACTGACCGACATGTATCTGAACGGCAAGTTCGATGTCGCGCACCTCTTCTTCTCGCGCTTCAAATCGGCCCTCGCCCAGATCCCGACCGAACAGCAGATCATCCCGGTCAAGATCCCGGAAGACGCCGACCGCAACGCCATCGGCGCGACGGTTGAATATGAACCGAGCGAGGAAGCGATTCTCGACGACCTGCTGCCGCGCAACGTCACGGTCCAGATCTTCAAGGCGCTGCTGGAAAACAACGCGTCCGAACAGGGCGCATCGATGACCGCCATGGACAATGCGACCCGCAATGCCGGCGACCTCATCAACAAACTGACGATCCAGTATAACCGCAGCCGCCAGGCCGCGATCACCACCGAACTCGTCGAAATCATCTCGGGCGCCGAAGCCCTTTAAAGATCACGCACGCAAGGAAGCAGTCATGGCAACCACCAACAATGTAGGCCGCATCTCGCAGGTCATCGGCGCTGTCGTCGACGTGACCTTCCCCGATGCGCTCCCCGCAATTCTCTCGGCGCTGGAAACCAGCAACAACGGCCAGCGCCTGGTGCTGGAAGTCGCCCAGCATCTGGGTGAAAACACCGTCCGCACCATCGCGATGGACTCGACCGACGGTCTGACCCGTGGCCAGGAAGTGACCGACACCGGCGCGCAGATCCGCGTCCCCGTCGGCCCCGCGACGCTTGGCCGCATCCTGAACGTCATCGGTGAGCCGATCGACGAGCGTGGCCCGGTGGAAACCACCCTGTCCGCCCCCATCCATGCCAAGGCACCTGAGTTTGTCGACCAGTCGACCGAAAGCTCGATCCTGGTCACCGGCATCAAGGTCATCGACCTTCTCGCCCCTTACGCAAAGGGCGGCAAGATCGGCCTGTTCGGCGGCGCGGGCGTCGGCAAGACGGTTCTCATTCAGGAACTGATCAACAACATCGCAAAGGGCCATGGCGGCACCTCGGTCTTCGCTGGCGTCGGTGAACGGACTCGCGAAGGCAACGATCTCTATCACGAATTCCTCGACGCTGGCGTTATCGCCAAGGACGCCGATGGCAACGCGATCAGCGAAGGCTCCAAGGTTGCGCTGGTCTATGGCCAGATGAACGAGCCGCCGGGCGCCCGCGCACGCGTCGCCCTGTCGGGCCTCACCATCGCGGAATATTTCCGCGACCAGGAAGGCCAGGACGTGCTGTTCTTCGTCGACAACATCTTCCGCTTTACCCAGGCGGGCGCGGAAGTGTCGGCGCTGCTGGGCCGTATTCCTTCCGCCGTGGGCTATCAGCCGACGCTCGCGACCGACATGGGCGCGCTGCAGGAACGCATCACCTCGACCAACAAGGGTTCGATCACCTCGGTCCAGGCCGTGTACGTCCCCGCGGACGATTTGACCGATCCGGCGCCCGCGACCTCGTTCGCTCACTTGGACGCCACCACCGTTCTCAACCGCGCCATTTCGGAACTGGGCATCTATCCGGCGGTCGATCCGCTCGATTCGACCAGCCGCGTTCTGGAGCCCCGCGTCGTCGGTCAGGAACATTATGAAACCGCCCGCGCGGTTCAGTCGATCCTTCAGAAGTACAAGTCGCTGCAGGACATCATCGCGATCCTGGGCATGGACGAGCTGTCGGAAGAGGACAAGCTGACCGTCATGCGCGCCCGCAAGATCCAGAAGTTCCTGTCGCAGCCCTTCCACGTCGCCGAAGTCTTCACCGGCATCTCGGGCAAGTTCGTCCAGATCGAAGACACGGTGAAGTCGTTCAAGGCCGTGGTCGATGGTGAATATGACCATCTGCCCGAAAACGCCTTCTACATGGTCGGCGGCATCGACGAAGCCGTCGAAAAGGCAAAGAAGCTGGCTGCAGAAGCAGCGTAAGCTATACCAAGTCCCCCTCCCGCACGCGGGAGGGGTTAGGGGTGGGCCGCGAGCGACAGCGAGCTCCAACCTATCCCGAAGCGTTTGCAGGCGGTTGCTCGCGCAATCGCACCCACCCCCTGCCCCTCCCTTGAAAGGGAGGGGGGAGAAACTCGATGGCACTGCATTTCGAACTCGTGACCCCCGAAAAGCTCGTCCGTTCGGAAGAGGTCTATCAGGTCGTCGTCCCCGGCACCGATGGCGACTTCGGCGTGCTGGAAGGCCACGCGCCTTTCATGTCGACCGTTCGGGACGGCACGATCCAGATTTACGCCGCCGCAGGTTCGACGCCCGAAGTGATCCCGGTTCAGGGCGGCTTCGCGGAAGTCAATGAAAAGGGCCTGACCGTCCTTGCGGAACATGTCAGCTGACGACATCCCGTCCGACTATTCTCACCATAAGGTGAGATGAAAAAGGCCGCTTTCCGATGGGAAGGCGGCCTTTTTCCTTTTGCTCCCGGATCGGCAAGACCAGCCGACAGCCGCCCCGACGACGCGCGCGCCCCTTTCAGCGCCATTAGCCATTTGTCAAAGTTTCCGCCCTATTCACCATTGCAGCCAAATGAGATCGGCCCGTTTCTGGACGGCTGGGCTGATCCAAACATATCGGCGGAGAATTATGAGCGCGTTTGGACGGAAAAATGGACCGGCCGGTATCAAGCCGGGTTTTGGCGTGGCCCGCCCGATGCACAGCGGCGGCGGCAGCGGCAGCAGCGCCCCGCGTGAGGAAGCGCGTGGCGGCGATCAATTCCCGCCGCTCGACATGGCTCCCCTGCCCGCCGGCGAGCCTGTCGATCCGCTTTCCGCGCCAACCGGCCAGGTGCTGCGCAATGCCGACGCCATGCAGCGCCTGTCGGATCGCGCCAATGCCGAACATGTCGCCGACGCTGGCCCGCAGGGGTTTGAGGCATCGGTCCACAAGATCAAGGAACAGGTGCTCCCCCGCCTGCTCGAACGCGTCGACCCGGAAGCCGCCGCGACCCTCAGCAAGGATGAACTGGCGGAGGAATTCCGCCCGATCATCATGGAAGTGCTGGCGGAGCTGAAGCTCACGCTCAACCGCCGCGAACAATTCGCGCTGGAAAAGGTGCTGGTTGACGAGTTGCTCGGCCTCGGCCCGCTTGAGGAGCTTCTGGCCGACCCGGACGTCACCGACATCATGGTCAACGGCCCGGAACAGACCTACATCGAACGAAAGGGCAAGCTCCAGATCGCGCCGATCCAGTTCCGCGACGAAGAGCATCTGTTCCAGATCGCCCAGCGCATCGTGAACAAGGTCGGCCGCCGCGTCGATCAGACCACGCCGCTGGCCGACGCCCGCCTGCCCGACGGCTCCCGTGTCAACGTGATCGTGCCGCCGCTCAGCTTGCGCGGCACCGCCATCTCCATTCGTAAATTCTCGGCCAAACCGATCACCATCGACATGCTCGCCCAATGGGGCGCTATGAGCCAGAAGATGGCGACCGCGCTCAAGATCGCGGGGGCCTGCCGCTTCAATATCGTCATTTCGGGAGGCACCGGCTCGGGCAAGACCACCATGCTCAACGCCCTGTCAAAGATGATCGACCCGGGCGAGCGCGTGCTGACCATCGAAGACGCGGCGGAACTGCGCCTGCAACAGCCGCACTGGCTTCCCCTGGAAACCCGCCCGGCCAATCTGGAAGGCCAGGGCGCGATCACCATCGGCGACCTCGTCAAGAACGCCCTGCGTATGCGTCCCGACCGCATCATCCTGGGCGAAATTCGTGGCGCGGAATGTTTCGACCTGCTCGCCGCGATGAACACCGGCCATGACGGCTCCATGTGTACGCTTCACTCCAACAGCCCGCGCGAATGCCTTGGCCGTATGGAAAACATGATCCTGATGGGCGACATCAAGATCCCGAAGGAAGCCATTTCCAAACAGATCGCCGACTCGGTCGACCTGATCGTGCAGGTCAAACGCCTGCGCGACGGTTCGCGCCGGATCACCAACCTGACCGAAGTCATCGGCATGGAAGGCGACGTCATCGTCACCCAGGAACTGTTCAAGTTCGAATATCATGACGAGGACGAAAATGGCCGGATCGTGGGCGAATATCGCTCCATGGGCCTGCGCCCCTACACGCTGGACAAGGCGCGGCAATTCGGTTTCGACCAGCCATTCCTGGAAGCCTGCCTCTAACAGGTTGCGCGCAAGCGATATGAACGGCACATCGGACAGATCCCGACATGGAGAGTCCGATGAACCGCCTCATCCGCATCAGCATAATGTCCGCAGGACTTGCCCTGCCCCTGGCCCCCGCCACCGCCCAGCATGAAGGCCATGCCGATCATGCGGCCCATATGGCAGCCGATCCGATCGCGACCGCAACGGCATCCCCTTCCCGAACGCCCGCCAATGTGGCGCGCGACCCTTATCGCCACCCGGTTGAAACGCTGCGCTTCTTTGGTGTGACGCCGCAGCAGACGGTGGTGGAATATGCACCCAGCGGCGGCTGGTACACCGAAATTCTGGCACCGCTGCTCCGCGACAAGGGCAGCCTGATCGCGCTCCAGCCCAGCGGACGCTATCTGGACCGGTACAAAGGCTTCCTGGCAACCAGGCCCGATGCCTATGACAAGGTGAAACTGGTCGCTTTCCCCGAAGATGCCGCCACCATAACGGCGGGCAGCGTCGATACCGTCCTGACCTTCCGCAACGTGCATAATATGGTGATGTCGGGGACAGAGGCGTCGACCTTCAAGACCTTCTACAATGTCCTGAAACCCGGCGGCATCCTGGGCATTGTCGACCACCGCCTGCCGGAGGATCGCGACGCGGCCCTGGAAAAGAACAGCGGCTATCTCAAAACCTCCACCGTCCGCCGGATCGCTGAAGCCGCCGGTTTCGAATATGTTGGATCGTCGGCCATCAACGCCAATCCAAAGGATAGCGCGGACTGGCCCAAGGGCGTGTGGACCCTGCCGCCCACGCTCAGCCATGGAGACATGGACAAGGCGAAATATCAGGCCATTGGTGAGAGCGATCGCATGACCCTGAAATTCCGCAAGCCCCTCTAGCGCGACGAGCGTTAAATCGAAATCACTTCCCCCGTTCGCCCTGAGCCTGTCGAAGGGCTACTTCTTCAGGCCACCCGTCAGAAGGAAAGAGTAGGCAAGCTCCGACATTTGGACGCGGCAAGCGGTTCGTTCAAACAGCCCGAACGGGGTGATTTCGATTAACTGCACTCCGGCCTAAACACCGCCGCTCCCAATAAACGACAGCGGAGCGGTTGCGCAAATGCGCCGCCGCACTAAGGCAAGGCGATGTCCGCCGACCTGACCGATCCTCGCCCCCACAGGCCGTTGCTGGGCATGTCCCTGCGCCTGTTGGGGGTGGTGTGCGTGTCGATCATGTTCATCGCCGGGCGGACCGCCGATGCGCGCGGCGTCCATATTTTCGAAACCCTGTTCTACAGGCAGGCGCTGGCCGTGCCGGTCGTGCTCGGCTGGATCGCCATGACCACCGGCCTTGGCTCCATCCGCGTGCGCAGGATCGGGGCGCATGCCACCCGGATGGTCGTGGGCGTCACGGGCATGGCGCTCAACTTCCTGTCCTACATCCTGCTGCCCCCCGCCGAAGCTGTCACCATCGGCTTCACCATGCCCATTTTCGGCACCATATTGTCGGCCACCATCCTGAAGGAAAAGACCGGCATTCACCGCTGGGGCGCAGTATTGGTCGGCTTTCTGGGCGTGCTGGTGACGCAGCGGCCTGGCGCGGGCGCGCTATTTTCGCTGGGGGTGGTCGTCGCCATCGCCGCTGCTTTCATGACCGCCTGCGTCAGCCTGATCTTGCGGAGGCTCAGCCGCACCGAAGACCCCGGCACCATCGTCTTCTGGTTTACCTTCCTTTCGCTCCCGCCGCTGGGCCTTGGCGCGCTACTCTATGGCGGCGCGCACGACCCCGTCACCTGGGGGCTGCTGGCGTTGATCGGGATCAGCGGCGGCGTCGCGCAAATCTGCCTCACCGGCGCGCTGCGATGGGCACCGGTGTCGGTGGTATTGCCGATGGACTATTCCAGCATCCTTTGGATAGCGCTGTTTGGCCTGCTCATCGGGCAGGGATGGCCCCAGGCCGCCACCTGGATCGGCGCGGCGCTGATCACGGCAAGCGGCCTCTACATCGCGTGGAGAGAACATCTCCACGGTCGGCAACCGCCTTCAGCCTAGCAATTCCGCATCCAGGCCGATGTCTGCGTTCAACAGCTTCGACACTGGGCAATTCGCCTTGGCCTTCGCCGCCAGCTCCTGAAACCGATCGTCGTCAATCCCTGGAATCGACGCTTTCAAGGTCAGCTTGCTCGCGGTAATCGCAAAGCCATCCTCCCGCTTTTCCAGCGTGACGACGCCATTGGTCTCCATCTTCTCGGCGGTGAAACCCGCCTCGCCCAATATCATCGACAGCGCCATGGTGAAGCAGGACGCATGCGCCGCAGCGATCAATTCTTCCGGGTTGCTGCCCGGCACATCTTCAAAACGAGTGGCAAATCCGTAGGGATGCGCATCCAACGCACCGCTTTGCGTGGATATGGTGCCCTTGCCGTCCTTCAGCCCGCCGCTCCACACGGCTGATCCGCTGCGATTGATCTTCACCTTATCCTCCTATGTCGTTGGGAAAGGAACTCGGTCACGTCCGCCCGGTTTCATCATCATAGCCTAAAATCTTGGTGGAGAGTGACGATGACCGACGCAATGACCGAAAACCCTAGCGATCTGATCGCATCGGATCGCGTCGAAGGGACCGCCGTCTACAACCGCGAGGGCGAACGGCTGGGCCATATTTCCAACTTTATGGTGGACAAGCTGAGCGGCCAGGTCCGCTACGCCGTCCTTTCGTTCGGCGGCATATTGGGGCTGGGGCAGGATCATTATCCCCTGCCCTGGTCGATGCTGAACTATGAAACGGACAAGGGCGGCTATGTTGTCGACCTCAGCCGCGAAACGCTCGACAGCGCACCGAAGCATCTGCCGGGCGAACGCCCGGATTATACCGACGCCTATGGCCGCAGCGTGTTTCAATATTACGGCCTCATATATCCCTGGTGATAGACGGAAGCTGATCAAGGAATGGGCTCGGAAACCTCGCGTTTCCGGGCCCTTTTTCATAGCCGCGCGTTGACGCATCGGACTGCCCAGATTTCGCCACATTCTATCGCCGCACTATTGTCTACCTATGAAATAGAGTTACCGTGCCCTTCAACCAAGGACGAGGAGTTGACCATGGATCGATTCGGAAATCCGGGCGATGCCCGCCAGCCGGTGGTCTTGACCATACCGGGGCTCAACAATAGCGGCCCGGACCATTGGCAGACCCATTGGGAAAATAGCCGAGCAGACTGCCACCGGGTCGATTTGGGCAGTTGGGCCAGCCCGACCCGCAATAGCTGGGTGACACGGCTGGACGCGGCGATCCGGGAAGCGGACGGCCCGATCGTACTCGCGGCGCACAGCCTGGGCTGCCTCGCCGTCGCCTGGTGGGGTGCCTTGCAAAGTCAGGCTTATGGATGGCCGGTAACGGGTGCCTTGCTGGTCGCCCCACCCGATTGCGACCGCATGGAAACGCCGGAAACGGTCGGCGGATTTGGCCCCACGCCCCGCGCGCAGCTGCCATTTCCCTCCATCGTCGTGGCCAGCCGCAACGACCCCTATATCTTCTTTGAACGCGCTCACAGCATCAGCAAAAATTGGGGAAGCAGCTTCATCGACGCTGGCCTTTGCGGTCACATCAACGCCGACTCCTGCTTGGGCGACTGGACTTTTGGTCAGGCTTTGCTGGAAGGCTTGATCGACAATGCGCAGGACCATGCATCCGCCATGCGCCAAATGCGTCCAGCAAGCCTGCTCGCCCAGCAGGATCGCAGGATCGGCGCGATGCGGAACGTCGGCTGATCAGGCGGAGCGACAAGATGAGCTTGCACCGCCTATAATATTGCTTCTTTGTCTACTAATATGGTTGAGTTAAGAGGGCGTCGAGGTGCTTATGACTGAAAATCTCTCCATCGAACCCGCCTGCAATACCCGGCCCGTCGGGCAACGCCATGACATAGCCCTCAGCATCGAAAAGCTGCGGGACGTTCTGGAAGCGCTCCGTTTCGGGTCGGTCACCCTGACCGTCCACGACGCGCGCGTGGTGCAGATCGAAGTCACTGAAAAAACGCGCCTTACGGCCTGACCGGCTGCGGGCGAATAATCTGAATTGCAAACTCAGGCCGCCGGGCAGGCGGCGATGAAGGGCGGCAAGGGTGGCCGCCAACTGCCCGTTATCCTTTAGACCATCGGCTTTGACCGGATCACCGGAAAGGTCGCGATCAACATTTCACCGGACATCCGGAAGGGGAATCTTATGATTGCGCGTTTCCTGTTGCTCGCCACCGTGGCGAGCGCCTCCATCATTGCGTCCAGCGCCCATGCTGAAGATGCGGCTCAACCAGCGACCGATACAGCTGCCCAACCCACCAGCCCGCGCGGAGAGGTGATTATCGTCACCGCCCGCCGCCGCGCTGAAACCGCACAGCAAGTGCCGCTGGCAATCTCCGTCATCAGGGGCGACAGCATCGAAGCCACCGGCAACTTCAACGTGGTAAAGCTTCAACAGCTCGCGCCGACTTTGCAGGTTTACACCACCAATCCGCGCAATACGTCCGTCAATATCCGTGGCCTGGGGGTGCCGTTCGGGCTGACCAGCGACGGCTTTGAACAGGGCGTGGGCATTTATGTCGACGACGTCTATAACTCGCGCGTCGCCGCCGCGACCTTCGACTTCCTCGACGTCTCCCAGGTGGAAGTGCTGCGTGGCCCGCAAGGCACGCTCTATGGCAAGAACACGACCGCCGGCGCGATCAACATCACGACCAACCAGCCGACCTTCGATTTCGAAGGCCGCGCGGAACTGAGCGTGGGCAACCTCAACTACCGGCAGGCCAAGGCCGCCATTTCCGGCCCGCTGTCCGACACGGTCGCCGCCCGCCTTGCCGTCGCCGCCACCAGCCGCCGCGGCACGCTCTACAACCTCACCTCGCAGCGCTGGATCAACGAACAGGACAATCTGGGTCTTCGCGGCCAGCTGCTGTTCCAGCCCAACGATGATCTCAACATCACATTGTCGGGCGACTATAGCAGGCAGGACCCGGAATGCTGCGGCACCACCTTCGTCCGCGTTGGTCGCACGCAGCGTCCGCTGGCCCGTCAATATGATGCGATCATCGCGGCCATCAACGCCGCCAATCCGGGTCGCAACTATGCTGTCCCCAGTCGCAATCCCTATGATCGCCTGACCGACCTCGATTCCAGCCTGAATGCGGACAACAAGATCGGCGGCGTGTCGGCACGCGTGAAATGGGACATCGGCCCCGGTACGCTGACCTCTGTCACTGCCTGGCGTTTTTGGGACTGGAAGCCGGAAAACGACCGCGACTTCACTGGCCTGTCGGTAGTTTCCCGCTCGCAAAATCCGTCACAGCAGGACCAGTATAGCCAGGAATTCCGCTACAATTATGATGGCGAAAAGATCGACTTCGTGGCCGGTTTGTTCGGCTTCAAACAACGGATCGACACCCAGGGCACGGAACAGCAGGGCCTCGACGCAACGCGCTTCAGCCTGTCGCCATCCGTTGATCCAGCCAATCCCTATAACCGGCCAGAGGTGCTGGCTGGCCTGACCGCCAGCAACAGGCAATATCTCAAGAGCAGCAGCGCCGCGCTGTTCGGGCAGCTCAGCTGGCATGTGAACGACGCGCTGACCATTCAGCCAGGCGCTCGCCTGAATTATGATAAAAAGTCGGGCTTCTACCAGCGCGTCGTCACCAACGGTCAGGGGCAGGTCATTTCCTGCACACCCACCCCGCCGCCTGGCTCCGATCTGGCCGCCCAGTGCGGCGTATACCAGCCGCAGGTCAGCGCGCCGTCCGACAGCGCGTGGAATTTTACCTATGATCTCAACGTCAATTACAAGATCGCGCCCGACATTCTGGCCTATGCAACCTATGCCAAGAGCTTCAAGACGCTGGGCATCAACCAGAATGGCCTGCCTCTCAACGCCGACAATAGCGTCAATATCGACGCAGGCACGGTCAAGCCGGAGTCGGTCCACCACTATGAAATCGGCCTGAAAACCCAATTTTGGGATCGCCGCGCGACGTTCAACATCACCGCCTTCCGCACGGAGATCCAGAATTTCCAGGCGACGGTGAATGGCGGTCAGTTCGGCACGGTTCGTGGCTATCTCGCCAATGCGGAAAAGGTCCGGTCTCAGGGCATCGAAGCAGATTTCAAGGTCGTCACCAGCGACCGTTTCACCGCCTATGCGAATGCAGCCTACACCGACGCCAAATATAAGGCGTTCACCAACGCTCCGTGCCCGCCCGAATTGTCTGGCGGTCCGTCACAGCCCGCTGGCACGACCCCTGACTATTCGCAACCGGGCGTTCCGGGCGCGCCCAGTCCGCGCCAGTGCGACATCTCGGGCCAGGACCTGCCGGGCGTGTCCAAATGGGCTTTCTCCTACGGCGCGGAGTATAATATTCCCGTCACGCTGCTGGCGAAGAAAGGCCAGGTCTATCTGGGCGTCGACGGCAACTACCGGTCGCGTTGGAACTCGAATGCGTCGCCATCGCGCTACACGGAAGTGAAGGGCTATGCCCTCACCAACTTCCGCGCTGGCTTCCGTGGTGAAGGCTTCGATGTCTTCGGCTGGGTCCGCAACGCCTTTGACGTGGACTATATCGAAAATCTGCAGGTTGCGCCCGGCAATACGGGCCTGATCGCCGGTCAGGTTGGCGATCCACGGACATGGGGCGGAACGATCAAATTCTCCTTCTAACCGCCTCCCCCCCTGCGGGAGCGGCACAAGCCCGCCGCTCCCGCATTTTTCCTGTAAAGGTCCCACGCACCCCCCCGATTTGCGCGCCAAGGCCTGCTGGTCTAAAGCCGGGCCATGTCCACCACCTTTACCCTCGACACTTCCACCAGCCGCGCGAATCCGACGCCCGCGCCGATGAAGCGGCTGACCGTCCCCGCCATTCAACGGCGCAAGGTGGAAGGCCGGACGAACGAACCGCTGGTGATGCTCACGGCCTACACCGCGCGCCAGGCGCAGCTGCTCGACCCGCATTGCGACATGCTGCTGGTCGGCGATTCGCTGGGCCAGGTCATCTATGGCCTGCCCTCTACCCTTCCCGTCACGCTGGACATGATGATCGCCCATGGCGCCGCCGTCGTGCGCGGCAGCTATCATAGCGTTGTGCTGGTCGACATGCCCTTCGGCAGTTACGAAGCATCGCCCGCCCATGCCTTTACCAGCGCCAGCCGGGTCATGGCGGAAACCGGATGCGCCGCCGTAAAGCTGGAAGGCGGGCAGGCGATGGCGGAAACGATCAGCTTCCTCAGCCGCCGGGGCATCCCCGTCATGGCGCATGTCGGCCTCACCCCGCAGGCGGTGAACGCGCTGGGCGGCTATGGCGCGCGCGGCAAAAGCCAGGAAGAACATGCCCGCATCATGGACGATGCAAAGGCCGTGGCAAATGCCGGAGCCTTCGCCGTCGTGCTCGAAGGGGTGATGGAGGATCTGGCGATCGAGATTACCGACATGCTCGACATTCCGGTCATAGGCATCGGCGCATCCGCCCATTGCGACGGGCAGGTGCTGGTATCCGAAGACATGCTGGGCATGTTCGAACGCACGCCGCGCTTCGTCAAAGTCTATGAAAATATCGCCGGGACGATCAGCGGCGCGGCGGAACGCTACGCCGCAGAAGTGCGCAACCGCAGCTTTCCGACGCAAGATCAGGTCTATCGCCCCAAAAAGTGATTTGCGCTGGGCCACGGTCCCGCTATTGATCGCGCCTTCCGCCCGCCTTTTCTGACGTATCTGGAGACCGATGTGGCCCTGACGCCGCAAAATACCGAAGTTTTCATGCGCGAGGTCGATGAGGCCGTGCGGCATGATCAGCTGATCACCTTCTGGCAGCGCTTTGGCCGATGGATCGTCGCGCTCGTCATATTGGGGCTCGTGGCGTTTGGCGGCTGGCTCTATTGGCAGCATTACAGCAAAACCCAGTCGCAGGCCGTTTCGGAAGAAATGGACAAGGTGATCGTGACGGCAACCGGCGGCGGCACGCCCGACGCCAAACAGCTTGATGCGCTGACCAACGCCAACCAGCCTGGCTTCCGCGCTTCGGCGCTGCTGGTGAAAGCGGGCGTCGCTTCGAAAAAGGGCGATACCAAGACGGCGGTCGCCGCCTACAAGGCGATGGCTGCCGACACCTCGCTCGACGAGCCTTATCGCGATCTCGCCCTCATCCGGCAGACGGCGCTGGAATTTGAAACGCTCCAGCCGCAACAGGTGGTGGACAGGCTAAAGCCCCTCGCCGTGGAAGGCGCGCCCTGGTTCGGCAGCGCCGGTGAAATGGTCGCCATAGCCTATATGAAAATGCGCAAGCCCGACCTTGCCGGCCCGATGTTCGCGGCCATGGCAAAGGATGGCAGCGTGCCTCAGTCGATCCGTTCACGGGCGCGACAGATGGCTGGGCTATTGGGGGTGGACGCGGTCGATACTTCGGTCGGGCCGGGACAGGAATAACGGATAAGCGCATGGGGATGCACAGCATGACGAAATTTGCGGGGACGCGCCGCGCCCTGACTGTCGCCGCAATGGTTGCGCTGCTGGCGGGCTGCGGCATCATCGGCGGTAAAAAGGGCGGGCCAAAAACGCCGGTGGTCGGCAATCGCGTATCGATCCTGACCAATGAACAGGGCGTCGAAGTCGATCCGGCACTGGCCGACGTTCCGGTCTCGCTGCCCGAACCCGCCGTCAATCCCGACTGGTCGCAGCCCGGCGGCGGCCCTGCCAAGGCGATGGGCCATCTGGCGCTCAGCGCGTCGCCCAGCACGGCATGGACCACATCAATCGAAGGCAGCACGCCCCGCGCGCGTCTGGCCTCCGCCCCCGTCGTCGCCAATGGCAAACTATATGTCATCGATGCGGCTGCCCACGTCATCGCCTATGACGCCGCCAGCGGCGCGAAGCTGTGGCAGACCGCCCTGCCCGCCGAAGGCAGTGGCCGCGCGCTGTTCGGCGGCGGCGTCAGCATCGTCGATGACAAGGTTTTTGCCAGCACCGGCGTAGGCGACGTGGCGGCTCTCGACGCCTCAAACGGCTCCGTCCTGTGGAAAAAGCGTCCGGGCGGCCCGCTGCGCGGTGCGCCCACATTGGCGAACGGCCATGTCTATGTGATGGGCCAGGACAACCAGATCTTCGCCCTGAACCAGAGCGACGGCGCAGTGCAATGGACCGACAGCGGCACGCTGCAGGTCACCGGCGTCTTCGGCGTCGCTGCCCCCGCCGCGACCCAGGGCACGGTGATCGCTGGCTATAGTTCCGGCGAACTGACCGCCTATCGCTACGAAAATGGTCGCACCTTGTGGGGCGACGCCCTGTCGCGCACCAGCATCTCCACCGCCGTGGCTTCGCTGACCGATATTGATGCCGATCCAGTGATCGATCGTGGCCGCGTATTCGCCATCGGCCAGGGTGGCCGCATGGCATCCTATGAACTGGTCAGCGGCCAACGCCTGTGGGAAATCAACATCGCCGGCATTTCGACCCCCTGGGTCGTGGGCGAATGGGTCTTCGTCGTCACCAGCGACGCGAAACTGCTGTGCGTGGCGCGCGCCACCGGCAAGATCCGCTGGATCAGCCAGCTGCGCCGCTGGGAAAAGGAAAAGAAGAAGGCGAACAGCATCCGCTGGACCGGCCCGGTGCTGGCGGGCGGTCGCCTGATCCTGGTATCGACCCATGGCGACCTCAACTATGTCGATCCGGCAACCGGCGCGGTTCAGGCCAGCGTCGACATGGACCGATCCATGTCGCTTTCGCCGGTCGTCGCCAACAACATGCTGTATATTCTGGCGGATGACGGGCGACTGACTGCGCTTCGTTAACGCCTGCGTTGATGATAGATAATGTGCTCCTGCGCAGGCAGGAGCCCAGTTCCAACGCCAGGACTGGGCTCCTGCCTGCGCAGGAGCACTCATGTTTTTATGCCTGATGTGCGAACAGGCGACCAAAAAAAGGAAACGGGCCCACCATGCTGCCCACAGTTGCAATTGTAGGGCGGCCCAATGTGGGCAAGTCCACCCTCTTCAATCGCCTCGTCGGCAAGAAGCTGGCGTTGGTCGATGACCAGCCCGGCGTGACCCGTGACCGCCGTGAAGGCCAGGCGAACCTGCTGGGCGTCGATTTCACCATCATCGATACGGCTGGCTATGAGGATGAAGACGCGCAGACCCTGCCGGGTCGCATGCGGATGCAAACACAGGCCGCAGTCGAAAGCGCCGACCTCGCCTTGTTCATGGTCGATGCGCGGGCCGGCATTACCCCAATGGACGAGGAAATCGCCCGCTGGCTCCGTGAAGGCGACCTGCCGGTAGTGCTGGTCGCCAACAAGGCGGAAGGCAAGACCGCTGGAGACGGCGTCATGGAAGCGTACAGCCTGGGGCTGGGCGAACCGGTGCCCTTTTCCGCCGAACATGGGCAGGGCATGGTCGACCTGTTTCAGGCACTGCTTCCCTATATCGACCGTGAAGAGGAAGAAGAGGAAGAGGCCGAACTGGAGGAAGCGGACATTGAATCCGCACCCCTGAAACTGGCGATCGTCGGACGGCCCAATGCCGGGAAATCAACGCTGATCAATCGGCTTCTGGGCCAGAACCGCCTGCTGACCGGGCCTGAAGCGGGCATCACCCGCGACAGCATCGCCGTCGATTGGCAATGGACCGACGCAGACGGCAATGAACGCCCGGTCCGCCTGATCGACACCGCCGGCATGCGCAAGCGCGCCAAGGTGCAGGACAAGCTGGAAAAGCTCGCAGTCACCGACGGTCTCAACGCCGTCAATTTCGCCGAAGTCGTCGTGCTGCTGCTCGACGGGACACGCGGGCTGGAGGCGCAGGACCTTCGGATCGCGGACAAGGTGCTGGAGGAAGGACGCGCGCTCGTCATCGGTCTCAACAAATGGGACACGGTCGAACATGGCTCGGCCTTGTATCAGGGGATCAAGCAGGCGCTGTCCGACGGCCTTGCGCAGGTGCGTGGCGTTCCGATCATGACCGTGTCGGGCCTGACCGGCAAAGGGCTGGACGACCTGATCCGCGTCGCCTTCGAAACCCGCACCGCCTGGTCGCAACGCGTATCCACCGGCATCCTCAACCGCTGGTTCGAACGCGCGCTGGAGGCCAACCCGCCGCCCGCTCCCGGCGGCAAGCGCATCAAGCTGCGCTACATCACCCAGAACAAGACCCGGCCGCCGACCTTCGTGCTGTTCGGCACCCGCCTGGATGACCTGCCCGAAAGCTACCGTCGCTATCTGGTCAACGGCATCCGCAAGGAATTGGGGTTCGGCGCGGTGCCCGTGCGCCTGACGCTGCGCAGCGCCAAAAATCCCTATGCCACCAAATGACGTTCTTCATATCGACGCGCGCGGGATGAAATGCCCATGGCCGGCCCTGCGCGCGGCGCGGGCGATGCGGTCGGCGCGATCCGTGACGATCAGTGCGGATGATCCCATTGCGCCGGGCGAACTGAAGGCTCTGGCCGACCAGCATGGCTGGCGGTTCGCGACCCATGACGACCATCTTTTCGCGCTGGAACGTCAGCCCTGAAATATATCGGGCCTGGGTCCGTAATGATTTAACCGTTTAACCGCCTGTTTACGCACATCTCTTATCCTGCATTGAACTTCAGGGAGTGTCGCGAGTGCCGTATCAAGAAGCGGAACTGGTAAACTGGAACGAGCTTACGCGAACGAGGACGGAGCTGAGCAGCGCCTTTCTTCGTATCCTGGGCTATTTCCGGGAAGATGGCCCCAAAGCCATCAGCGCGATCGAACAGGCCATTCGTGAGCGTAATGCCGTCGCATTGGTGACCCCCGCCCATACATTGAAGGGTGAAGCGGCGCAGTTTGGCGCGAATCGCCTCAGCGCCATCGCCGAACACATCGAAACAGTGGCGCGCCGCTGCGTGGAAACACGGGAAGATCCCGACGAACTGATCGAAATCGTCGTGGCGCTGCGGCCCTGCTTCACCGAAACGCTGGCCTTGCTCGACCGCGACTCCAACCCGCTGGTGGCGCGGCGTCAGCCTGCTTTCGGTCGTCGCACCGACGGGGGACCGCAGGGTTTCGGACGAGCCGTCTGACCCGATCCACAATTTAGTATTGAAACGCAACGGATCACGCCCCCATATGCGGGCGATGATCCGTTTTTCCGTTCTGGACCTTGTCCCCGTCATCGAAGGAAGCGACGTTCGCGCCGCGCTCGGCCAATCCGCCGCCTTCGCCGCCCATGCCGAAGCATTGGGCTTTCACCGCTGCTGGGTCGCCGAACATCATGGCATGCCCGGCATCGCATCGGCAGCGACCTCCGTCGTGCTCGGCCATATCGGCGCGGCGACATCGCGCATCCGCATCGGCGCGGGCGGCATAATGCTGCCCAACCATGCGCCGCTGCTGATCGCGGAGCAGTTCGGCACGCTCGCCGCGCTGTTCCCCGGTCGGATCGACCTTGGCCTTGGCCGCGCGCCCGGATCGGACCAGCGCGTCGCTCAGGCCATGCGGCGCACTCTGTCCGGCGGCCCCGACGAATTTCCCCGCGACGTCATGGAATTGCAGGCCTATTTCGCTGGCGACGCCCGGCTGGGCTTTCAAGCGACGCCGGGCGCGGGCGAAGATGTGCAGCTGTGGATATTGGGGTCCAGCCTGTATGGCGCGCAACTGGCGGCGGCGCTGGGCCTGCCCTACGCCTTCGCATCCCATTTCGCGCCGGGTGCGCTGGAAGACGCGATTGCCGTCTATCGCCGCGATTTCCGCCCCTCCCCACAGCTGGAGCGCCCTTATGTCATGGCCGGCTATAATGTCTTCGCCGCCGACACCGCCGATGAAGCGCGCCTCATCGCCACTTCGATGCAACAGGCCTTTGTCCGCCTGCGCACCGGCCAGCCGGGCAAGCTGCAACCGCCGGTCGAAGGCTATTATGAAAGCCTCCCGCCCGGTGCCCAGGCGATGCTGGCCGATGTGCTGCGCGCCACCAGCATCGGTACCCAGGCCGATGTAGAGCGCGACTTGGCGAGCTTCATCGAAAGGACAGGCGTCGATGAGCTGATCATCGGCGGCCAGATCCATGATTTCGACGCCCGCAAACGCAGCCTGGAAATCGCAGCAGCCGCCGCACAAAGCGTCGCGGGCAGCTGAACGGACCTAAGCCGCCCGCAATCGCCCGCCGCTCAACACCGTCGCCAGGCCGGGCCACGCACGGTTCAACGTCGACCCCAGCAGCAGGACCGCTACCAGCACCAGCAACGGCTGCCCAATCAGATAGGCAGGGTAAAGCGGCGACCCCAGCTTACCGAACAACGCACCCAGCACAGGTCCCCCCAGCCAGATCAGGATGAGGTGCGAACAAAAAAGGAAGAAGGCAAAAGGCTCGATCCGCAACAGCATGCCGCGCACCGGCCCGCCCGCCAGCGCCCATGACAGACGCCAGAAACAGGTGGCGGCGGCGACCCGAACGGCCAGGTCCAGCATCCCGATACCCAGCCCGGTCCCCGGCATGACCTTCAACGAAAAATACAGCTGCACCGCCATCAGAATCGCGAACGGCGTAGCGGCCATCGGCCAGGAAAGCGCCGCAACCCGGCTGGCCAGCCCGCCACGCTGCGCCATCATGCCGATGACAAAGAAAAACAAAATCGCAGGCCGCATCAGGACCGGCGGCCCCCATCCCATCACCTGCGCCATCGCAGCCACGCCCGCCACCGCCGCCAGCGCCCTGCCCGGCATTCGGACCAGCAAGGGCGCGGCAACCATGCACAGGAACAGGTCGCGCAGGAATGGCATCTGCACGTTGATATCGGGGTTGCGGCTGACGATGAACAGCTCTTGGACGACCCATTCCAGCGACACCGGCACCGGCGCAGGCAGGTGCAACAGTAACGCCGTGCCCGACACGAACAGGATGGCGATGGCGTTCCACAACACCATGGGCAGCAATATGGTACGCGCCTTGCGCACGACATGGCGCGACCAGCTCAACGTCTGCGAAGACCCGCTGGCAAGCCAACCGGAAATGACGCCCAGCAGGGGCACGGCGCTGCGCCCGAAAATCTCCATCAGCAACCAGCGCAGATTTTCCTGCGGCGTGCCTCGCGCGATTTCCAGATCATGGCCGTTCAGGCCGGTCCACGCATGAACATAGACCACGCCTAAAATGCAGATGACGCGGGCGATGGAAATCGCATCGGATCGGCGCGCCGCGTCGGCAGTCATCAAGTCCTGCAATCAAATATCCCGTCCAGATGCCGCACCATCGGCGGCGCTTAACCGCGACGGGATATGGTCCTCCCGCCATTCGCGCCCCGCCAAATCGTTAAACAGAGCCGGGATCGCGCCGGATGGCCGGGATAAGCATATTCTTTACTACTATCAGGCTAGAAATTCGCGGGGCCGCCCGAATCTTTTCAGGCGGCGCAGGGGAGCGCACATGAGTCACATGCCAGCAGCAGCCGAATTTACCGAGGCGCAATCGCAGATGACAGCCACTCTGCCCACCGGCATTGGTGAGGTTTTCCAGATCGCCGGCTCCAGTTCCAAGGTGCTGATGGACGCGGCCAGCCTGCACGCGCTGGCGCAGGACAGCGACCCCTGCATCGCCATGGCGGGACAAGTGGGCAGCCAGCTCAAAATGCGCGTCGGGGCGACCTGGTTGATCGCCAGCGTGCGCTCGATGGCGCTCGACCGGCAGAATAGCGGCCTCATCATCGCCGACATCGACTTTCTGGGCGAAGGCGATCAGGAACAGGCGACAGGCCGCATCTGCCGTTTCCGTCGCGGCGTCACCCACTATCCCCCGCCCGGCACCGAAATTTTCCCGCTTTGCAGCGAAGACATGCGCCAGATCTACGCCGCCGATGATCGTCCCCATGTGCAGATCGGCACGGTTTTCCCCACGGCTGACACGCGCGCGGCACTCTATGTCGATGCCATGCTGGGCAAGCATTTCGCCCTGCTGGGGTCGACCGGCACCGGCAAATCCACCAGCGCCGCGCTGATCCTGCACCGCATCTGCGACCTGTCGCCCGAAGGGCATATCGTCATGATCGACCCGCATGGCGAATATGGCGCGGCCTTTGCGGATAATGGCGCGGTGTTCGACATCGGCAACCTGGCCCTGCCCTATTGGCTGATGAATTTCGAAGAACATTGCGAAGTGTTCGTCACCTCGTCCGGTTCGGACCGCACGGTCGATTGCGACATCCTCGCCAAATGCCTGCTCGCCGCCCGGCAAAAGAACCGGCTGGCGGAAAATCTGGGTCGGCTGACCGTCGATTCGCCCATCCCCTACCTGTTGTCCGACCTCACCAACATCCTTCAGAATGAGATGGGAAAGCTGGACAAGGGCACCGGCGCGCTCCCTTATATGCGGCTCAAGACCAAGATTGACGAGATGAAGACCGATCCGCGCTACAGCTTCATGTTTTCCGGCATGCTGGTCGCCGACACGATGCAGGACTTCATCGCCAAGATTTTTCGCATGCCTTCGAACGGCAAACCCATTTCCATCATCGACGTGTCGGCTATGCCGTCGGACATCACCTCCACCGTCGTGTCGGTGCTGTCGCGGCTGGTGTTCGACTATGCCATCTGGGCGCGCGACGAACCGCAACGCCCGCTGCTGCTGGTCTGTGAAGAAGCGCATCGCTACATCCCCAGCTCGACCACCGGAAACGGTCAGGCCGTCCGCCGCATCCTGGAACGGATCGCAAAGGAAGGCCGCAAATATGGCGTGTCGCTGGGCCTTATCACCCAGCGCCCGTCCGACCTTGCCGAAGGCGTGCTGTCGCAATGCGGCACCATCATTTCCATGCGCCTGAACAACGACCGGGATCAGGCCTTCGTGAAAGCGGCGATGCCCGAAGGCGCGCGCGGATTCCTCGATTCCATCCCCGCGCTCCGCAACCGAGAAGCGATTATCTGCGGCGAAGGCGTCGCCGTCCCCATTCGCGTGGCGCTCGACAATCTGGAGGAAGAACGTCGCCCCGCCTCCGGCGACCCCAGCTTTACGCAGCAATGGCGTCAGACCGGCGGAGAGGCCGATATATTGGATCGCACCATCACCCGCTGGCGCAGCCAGGGCCGCTGATCCCGCCCCGGCGGATCAGCCGACCGGCGCGATCCGGCCAGTCGCTTCCGCTTCGGAATTGACGCTTTCCATACATTCTTCCCGACTGGGCGGGATGACCAGCTTCTCCTTGCGCCATGCCCCGCCATAATAGGAATGCGCGGCCAGCACCAACGCGGTCAGCGATCCCGCCGGATAGCTCCACCACAATGCGTCGGCCCCCAGATAGGGATAGGCCAGCAGGTAAAATCCCAACCGCGCGCCGAACAGGGACAGGATCATGATGATCAACGGCCTGATCACCACGCCATTGGCGCGCATGATGCCGAAATAGATCATCGCCCCGCCGAACAGGATGAAGCTCCAGCTGGAAATCAGCTGCATGCGCCAGGCCAGCGGAATGGCCGCGCTGTCGCTGCCCAGGAACAACGCCAGCAACGGATGGTGAAACCACAGCATCAATGCCACCATCACCCCCGTGAAGGCGACCAGATAGGCAAGGCCATATCCCGTGATCTTGCCGATCCGGTCCCATCGCCCGGCCCCGATATTCTGCGCCGCCATGGCGCTGACCGCGCCACCAATGGCCATGGCGGGCATCTGTAGATAGGACCACAGCTGTTGCGCCGCGCCATAGGCCGCCGTCGCCAGCAATCCTTCACGATTGACCAGGCCGATCATCACCAGCCCCGCAATCGACGCGACGATCATCTGCAACCCCATGGGCAGCCCCTTGCCCACCAGCACCCGCAATTGCGGCATGGTGGGCCACAGATATCCCCATTCACCACCCCTCAACCGCAGCGGCAAATCGCGGCGATAGATGAAAAGGGTCAAGGATATAAAGCTGACGACGCCCGCAATGGCGGTGGCCGCCGCCGACCCCGCTATGCCCAATGCAGGCACGGGACCCAGGCCCAGGATCAGCACCGGGTTCAGCACCAGATCCAGTCCGACATTCAACAGCATGAAGTAAAAGGGCGTGCGCGCGTCACCCGTGCCGCGCACCCCCATGGTCATCATCACGCTCAGCAACGTGGCGGGCATGGAAACGAAAATGACGCGCAGATAGGCCAGCGCCATGTCGAACGCTTCGGGCGGCGTAGCCAAAAGGCGCAGCAGCGCGGGCGCGCCGATCCAGCCGGCGGCGGCAACCAGCAGCCCGAACAGGAAACAAAAGCCGATGGCCGAACCGAATGCGCGCCGGGCGGCGTCCATGTCCCTCGCTCCGGCTGCCTGGGCGATCAGCACCGTCGACGCCATGCCAAAGCCAAAGACGATGGAAAACATCAGGAACATGATCAGGTTGGCGTTGGCCGTCGCCGCCACCGCCTGCTCGCCCAGGAAACGGCCAACCCAGATGGTGTTGATCGACCCATTAAGCGACTGGAGGACGTTCGACCCCAAGGTAGGCAGGCCAAAGAGCAGCAGGGTCGACCCGATCGGCCCTTGCGTTAAATCCCTCTGGCCAACCGCCACTCTTATCCCCCTCCTTACCTATGATCCACAACTAGCGGATCAGGCGAGGCGGTCCAGAGCAGCCTTCAGTTTTTCCGCTTCCGCGGACTTTTCCGCATGATCTTCGCGCGCCTTGGCGACCGCTTCGGGCTTGGCCTTTTCGACAAAGGCGGGGTTGGACAAACGCCCCCCCAGCGCATCCCGCTCCTTTTCGGCAGCGGTCAACGCCTTGGCCAATCGCGCCTTTTCAGCCGCGATGTCGATCACGCCTTCCAGCGGCAGGATGAATGTCGCTTCGTCCACCACGATCTGCGCCGCACCGCCTGCAACGCTCTCGCCAAAAGCCAGGCTGTCGACCCGGCCCAGACGCGCCAGCGCCGCGCCCTGACGGTCGATACGGCGACGGGTTTCCTCCGACGCGTCATGAACGATGACGGGCAGCTTGGCGCCCGGCGGCACGTTCAATTCGGTGCGCGCTGTCCGCATCGCGCTGATCAGGCGGATCAGCCAGTCAATCTCGGCCTGCGCCTCGCTGTCCACGGCATACAGCGCCTGCGGCCAACGCGCGACGATCAGGTCGCCTTCGCGCGGCTGGGCGGAAGAGGCCATCGCATGCCATAACTCTTCGGTAATGAAGGGCATGAAGGGGTGGAGCATGACCAATATCTGGTCGAACGCCCATCCGGCGACGGCACGGGTTTCCTCGTCCATCTGGCCTTTGCTGAGTTCAATATACCAGTCGCAAAACTGGTCCCAGACGAAATGATAGATGGCGTTCGCCGCCGCGTCGAAACGCAGTTCGGTCATGGCGGTATCGATCGCCTGCACGGTCGAAACCGTCTCCGCGATGATCCAGCGGTTGACCGGTGCCTGCGCGGCGGGCGCTTCATGGGTGGACGACGCCCCGACGCCATTGGCCTGCAGGAAGCGCGCGGCATTCCACAGCTTCGTCGCAAAGTTGCGATAACCCTCGACCCGCTTCTCATCCATCTTCACGTCGCGGCCCTGGCTTTCCATGGCGCTCATGAAGAAGCGCAGCGCGTCCGCGCCGAACTTGTCGATCAGGCCCAGCGGATCGACCACATTGCCCTTGGACTTGGACATTTTCTGCCCATCCGCCGCGCGCACCAAACCATGCAGGTACAGCTTGCGCCACGGCACATCGCCCATAAACTCCATCCCCTGCATCGCCATCCGCGCATCCCAGAAAAACAGAATGTCGAACCCGGAAATCAGCAGGTCATTGGGATAATGGCGCTGCAGCAAACTATTGCTCCCCGCCCCTTCAGGGGAGGGGTTGGGGGTGGGGTCTTGCCCCAAGCGCTGCGCCTCGCCGTCTGGCCAACCCAACGTGCCAAACGGCCAAAGGGCCGACGAAAACCATGTATCGAGCACGTCAGGATCGCGCCAAATTGGAACGAAGCCACCCTGCAGGCTCTTGATACCCGCTGCTGCATTGGGAACAACTTCAAAGCGAGCCGTAGGATCGACACCGGGGTAATGTTTACGGGCTAGATCAATGGCTTCGGCCTCGGTTTCAGCAATAAAGGGATCACTAATTATATCAAAACTGTGATCGGACGAAGAAGTCGCGTTGGGATTCCATCCGGCAGGTTTTCCATCAACCGGATTAAATCCATACCATGCCGGTATCTGATGCCCCCACCAAAGCTGGCGCGACACGCACCAGGGCTGGATATTCTCCATCCAGTTGAAGAAGGTTTTTTCCCAGGTCTTGGGGACGATATCGATCCGCCCGTCGCGCACCGCCTGCATCGGCGCGACCGCCAGCTTTTCCGCATCGACATACCATTGATCGGTCAGCCAAGGCTCGATCACCACGCCGGACCTGTCGCCAAAGGGCGTCTGGATCGTACGCGGCTCGGCGTCGGACAGGACTTCCTCGCCATCCTTGTTCTTCGACACATGCGGCACCAGCATGCCCAGCGCCTTCATTTCCGCCACGACGAGTTCGCGCGCGCCATCGACGCCATCGCGCTTGAACCGGTGCAGCCCAACGAACCGTTCCGGGATCAAACCATCCACCGTTTGAACCACATTGGCGTCCGCATCGAACATGTTTAGCATCTCGCCAGCGCGGAATCCCGCCCGCTTGCCCACTTCAAAGTCGTTGAAATCATGCCCCGGGGTAATCTTGACCGCGCCTGATCCCAATTCCGGGTCGGCATATTCGTCCGCCACGATCTTGAACCGCCGCCCGGTGATCGGCTGCAATATGTCCTTGCCGATCACTTGCCTGTAGCGCGGATCGTCGGGATGCACGGCAACCGCCATGTCCGCCAGCATCGTTTCAGGCCGCGTCGTCGCGACAACGATATGGTCCGCGCCATCGGCCAGCTTCACGCCGTCCGCCAGCGGGTAACGGAAGTGCCAGAACCCACCCTTCACTTCCTGCGTCTCGACCTCCAGATCGGAAATCGCCGATCGGAAACGCGGGTCCCAATTCACCAGCCGCTTGTCGCGATACAGCAGCCCGCGCTTGTGCAGCTCGACAAAAACCTTGATGACCGCCTTCGAAAAGCCCTCATCCATGGTGAAGCGTTCATTCGCCCAATCCATCGAACAGCCCAGCCGCCGCAGCTGGCGCGTGATCGCCCCGCCGCTTTCGGCCTTCCATTCCCACACCTTCTCGATGAACTGTTCGCGGCTATAGTTGGTGCGCTTGTCCTGCTGCGCCTCCATCTGCCGTTCGACCACCATCTGCGTCGCGATGCCCGCATGGTCGGTGCCCACCACCCACAAGGCGTCCTTGCCCCGCAGCCGCTCGTACCGGATCACTATGTCCTGCAACGTATTGTCCAGCGCATGGCCGATATGCAGCGACCCCGTCACATTGGGCGGCGGGTTGACGATGGTGAAGGGTTCCGCGTCCGGCCGTTCCGGGCGGAACAGCCCATTCTGTTCCCAATGGGCGTACCAGCGGGCTTCGATTTCGGCGGGGTCGAATGTCTTGGGCAGTTCGGTCATGAACGCGCTTTAACGCCTGCGACACAAGGCGCAAGGCATCCGCCGCCCTAGCGAGCGGTGATGCGCGCAATTTCCTTGGCGACCATATCCTGCACCAGAGCAGGCAGCCGCGCGTCGAGCCATTCCTTGAGCATCGGCTTCAACATCGACCGGACCAGCCCGTCGAGCGTATTGTCATCGCCATCCCTGGGCGTCACGATCAGGGATGACAGCGCCGACAGCGAATGGCGCGCCGCAACCTCGCTTTCGACCGACAGGATGGAGCTATCCCCCTGCCCCGCCGGATCGGCAGTAGCGCGGGAAACTTCGGACGCGGGCGCAGACATCGGCTCTTCCACATCAACCTCGTCGGTCAGTTCCAGCACTTCTTCGACGGCGGGCTGTTCGGCCTGGGCCTGCTTTGCCTCGGCCCGGCCACGGCGCGACACAGTCTGCGCCGCTTCCTCGCCCTCTTCGGCGATGATCCGCTTGATGGACGAAAGGATGTCCTCCATCGAGGGTTCCTTGCTCAAATCGCCCACCTATTGTCCCCGATCATCCTAAGGTTGCTGCGCCAGGCCAGCTGGCACATTGGCATTTTGCGTCGGCGTGTCAACGGTTCGCGTCGCCTGGGGTTGCGGCGCGCGGTCAAAATCCCAATCGAACCATTTGTCATCGACCCGCTCATAATTGATCAACGGATCGTACAGCGCCCCCGTGTCAAAGCTCAGGTCGTCCGCTTCCGCATGCCCCATCGCCGCCAGCAGGCTGAACCCCGCGACATAGGCATTGCGCCGCGCGAACACCAATTGCACCTTGGCATTCAACGCTTCCTGTTCAGCGTTCAATATGTCCAGGATCGTGCGGCTGCCCACGGAATTTTCCGCCCGCACACCCTCCAGCGACAGGTCAGCCGCGTCCACCGCCTTCTGGTTGGACTGGATCGTCTGCAGCGACGCCTGCCAGCTGGCAAAGGCGGACCGCGTCTGCGCGATCACGCCGCGCTCGACCTCGATCTCCTGCTCCATCGCCTGCGACTGCAACGCCTGGCTCTGCCGCACCTGCGCCGCAGGCCGCCCGCCCTGATACAGCGGAATGGTCAGCTGCACGCCCGCCGCCGCCTGCTTGTTCACCTGCGGACCCGTCCCCGGATTGCCCTGCTGGTCCAGATAATCCTGCGTATTCAGGAAATTCGTATAACCAGCGGTCGAAAATGCGGACAGCTTGGGCATCGGCCCCGCCTTGGCGACACGCACATCATATCCCGCTGCCTCCCGCGCCTTGTTCGCTGCGGCGATGTCGGGATTGTCCCGCAGCGCCAATGCGACAGCATCGCCGGGGGAAGCAGGCAGGCCGGGCAAAGGCGGCGGCGGCTCCAGATCGACCGGAGCATCCCCCACCAGGGCGATGTAATTTTCCCGGCTGGTGATCAGATTGGCCTCTGCAATCTGCAAATCCGACCGGGCGAGCGCCAGCCGGGATTCGGACTGGGCCACATCTGTCCGGGTCAGGTCGCCGACCTCGAACCGATCGCTGCTCGCCTGCAAATTGACGTCCAGCACATTCACATTCGCCCGGTTGAGCGAGACGATGGCACTGTCGCGGATCACGTCCATATAGGCCCCGACCACCTGGGAAAAGACCGACGCCTCGGTCCCCCGCAAATTGGCGCGCCCCGCCTCCACGCGCGTTTTCGCGGCCTTGACCCCGTTGCGCACTGCACCGCCTGAATAGATCGGCACCGTCACCTGAGCGTTGGCGCTGACCGTCCGCTGCGGAGAGGTAAAGCTGATCGTCGGCTTCAATATGCTTTCGGAATAGCTGCCCGTCGCCTCCAGCGCAGGGCGCCCGTCCGCCTTGCGGATTGGCACATTCTCATCATTGGCGCGCTGTTCCGCCCGCGCGCCGGTCAATGTGGGATTGGACCGATAGGCCTTGGCCAATGCCCCCTGCAGGGTTTCCGCACCCGCCGCGACCGGCATGACGCAGGAGGCCAACAGCAAAAGCGTGATGGCGGAGCGCCCTGGAAAGACCTGCCTTGCCGTCATGAAACCCCGACCTGTCAGAAAATAAAACCTTCCGGCGCAGCGAAACCCGGCAAAACGACCATTTCCACGTCGGTCAGGCTGGTCAGCCCCAATATGCCATTGACCGCACGACCGCTGCACAGGCGGGTCACGCCGCGTTCGATTATGCCCGTCACGACGCGCGCGCCATCGGCCAGCTGCTTCACGATCGCGGCAGGCACCTGTTCCACCGCGCCGTCGATGAACAACAGGTCATAGGGCGCGCCATCGGCAGCGCCCCCGCTGAGCGGTCCGCGAAGGATCGCGCCGTCATAGCCCATGACCTCAGGTCCGCCCTCTTCCTCGACCGCAGTCACCTGCGCGCCCAGCGCCTTCAGCAGCGCGGCGCTATAACCAGTGGCCGCACCGATCAGCAGCACGCGATCGCCCGGCTCTACCTGCGCTTCTTTCAACAGGCGGCCCGTCGCCAGCGGCGGGTTGATCGCACGCCCGCCCCCCAGCGGGATTGCGCGGTCGATATAGGCCATGGCGCGCCGTTCGGCCGGAACGAAGTCCTCACGCGGCATCCGTGCCATCACGGCGACGACACGCTGATCATCGACTCCGCTCGTGCGCAGCTGGCTTTCGACCATGGCGGCCCGCATCGATGAAAAATTCTGCTCGGTCACGACATTTCCTCGATTGGCACAACTGTATTGCGAACGCAACACAGCACTGACATTATGGACCTCTAAATCAGCATGCAGGCAACGCCAAGCAGCTTTCCACGCCCTGACCCAAGAATCTTGGGCCAACCCGCGCTCCCCCACGCTTGACTTTGCGACGAAAGCCGCACATTTGCGGCGTCCCACTTGGCGAGGCCCGATGGCGGAGTGGTGACGCAGCGGACTGCAAATCCGTGCACGCCGGTTCGATTCCGGCTCGGGCCTCCAAAATCCTCTGGCTCGGCCATGCCGTGGGAAACCATACCCTCTCACAATTCGTCGCAATTCGATTGCCAAACCCCGCTCTGTCAGGCGAAAAGTCGGCGCAAATAAGGGGGTCGGATTTCCATGAAAGTTGGTCTGTTAGGTTGCGCGCTCGCTTTGGTCGCCGCACTCGTTCCGGCGGCGGCGATGGCCGACGATCCCCGCGACCCTACGATGCGCAGCGCAGCGGCAAAGGCGCGTGACCGCGCGATCATCAAACGGATGAACCAGCAGCAGCTCGCCTATGTCCGCGAACGCGATGCCCGCAACCGCCCGACCTACCGCGTGGCCGACGACGATCGCGAAACCTATGCGAACGCCCGCGCCGACTATGCCCGCGAAATGGCGGCCTGGCGTCGCGCAGTGGCGGCGTGCAACGCGGGCCGCTGGGAATATTGCGACAATTGATCCGGCGCGCGGCACGGGCTGCGCCGCCCCGACACTCTATTAACGGCCCGACACCCTATTAACGGATAGCGAAAGCCGCTCTCGACTTCCTTTCCCGCCCCCGTCTAAAGAGGGGGTATGATGAAGCTGTTTATCGGTAACAAGGCTTATTCCAGCTGGTCGCTGCGCGGCTGGCTGGCGTGCAAGCTCAGCGGCCTGCCGTTTGAGGAAGTCGTCGTCCCCCTCTATGACGAAGCTTGGGAAAAACGGCGCGAAGGGGACGAATTCGCCCCCTCGTCCGGCAAGGTGCCGATCCTGTGGGATGGCGACGATCTGGTCGTCTGGGACAGCCTGGCCATCATCGAATATCTGAATGAAAAGACCGGCGGCGACAAATTCTGGCCCGCCGACCCTGCGGCGCGAGCGATGGCGCGGTCGATGGCGGCGGAAATGCACTCCAGCTTCGCCGCCCTCCGGCGCGAGCACAGCATGAACATCCGCCAGATCTATGCCCCTGTCCCGCCGTCGGAGGGCGTGGCGCACGACATCAGCCGCATCATGGAGCTATGGGCGCAGGCCCGCGCCCGCCATGGCGGAGAGGGCGATTTTCTGTTCGGGGAATTTGGCGCCGTCGACGTGATGTTCGCGCCGGTCGTCACCCGCTTCATCACCTATCAACTCCCCGTCGCGCGCTTCGCCCAGGCCTATATGCAGGCGGTAGTCGCCCACCCGTGGATGCAGGAATGGATCGGCGAAGCACAAGCCGAAGAATGGGTCATCGACCGCTTCGAAGCCCCGCCCCTATCGGATTGATGCTGTCCGATTGAACCGGGCTTTGGATTTTGCCTGTCGATGCCCAGGGGGTCATTGCCGATGAAAGATATCCGCATCGCCAAATGGCTGCTGCCGCTTCTCGCCTTGTCGGCTGCTGCTTGTGACAGCCGTCCCGACCAGTGGGACGCCTTCATATATCCCGATCGGACTGACCTCACAAAGCATAGGGAAATCGAAGGCTTTAAAACCTTCGATCTTTGCCAGCAGGCGGCGATTGACCAACTTAGGACGCTGCCTGATCCTGACGGGGGCGATTATGAATGCGGATACAAGTGCGAGCCGCGCGCGGAACTGGACGGCATCAATGTATGCAAAGAAACCCGGAAATAATCAGGGTTCGCTGACTGCCCGATCCTGATGGCCTCGCCAATCACTTCGGCGCGGCACCTTTCTCCACCGGGGCCTTAACCCCCTTCTTCTCCTTATGCTCGCGAAGAAGCACATCCAGTTCAGCGATGCGCAGGCGCTCCGGCGTATCCTTGGCAAGGCCCTTCAACCGGCATGCGGCCCAAAGGCTCCTGCGTTCGGATTCCAACGCCTTCAGGTATAAATCGGCCATTTCGTCTCCATGCTTTGCGCTCCCATATAGGAGGGTGCGTCAGGATGCGACAGGCATGGAGCCAATTTCAAACTGAGACGGTCACCCCGCCCGCTGGCCAAGCGCCGGGGAGGCATGCGAAGCGCCCGCCCGCATGGGGCAGGCCGCTTGCAGAAAACTCAGTTCGCCTTGCTCATGTCGACCTTTTCCACCCATTCGGGATAAAAGGTCGGCTCGCGGTTCGACCAGCCGACCGCTGTCGCCGCCGCCTCGCTGATCGACTGGAGCAGCGCACGGCGCTTTTCGGGATGAAGGTGCGGCAGGCTCGCCGCCGCGCAGAACGCCCCCGGCAACCATGGCCTGGCCCCCGCCCCCAACAGCCGCTCATACAGGAAGCGATAGGCGGAAAAACTGCCCAGCCGGTCCTGCCCCAGATCGAAAGCGGAAATCGTCACCAGCGGGGCCATGAACGGCTCCATCTGGTCCAGCCCGCTATCGTCGGGCACCCGCGTCTTGATCTCGTCCAGCCGCCCATAAATGCGCGCCTGCGCGCGGATGCTGGCTTCCTCCACCATGTCGCGCGACCATAATATCATGGCGTCGCGGCGGTGGAGGCCGATGTCCAGCGAACGGCGAATATAGCGCTGCGTGGCAGACGGGAAACTGGCGAATTCACGCAGTTCCGCGAGTGTGACGGCCCCGTCAGCCGGTCTTGCATTGGTGCCCATGCTCTTGCCCTCCGACTTCAAGTCGATCAGCAGAGGATGCGCCCATCATGGTTACTGAATGCTTAAGCGCGAACCCTGCCGACCTTTACAAGGAATCATGTTTCCTTGTGCGGCGCAACATATAAATATGCGAAAGATGCGAATGATTTGGTCAGCGTGAGGCACGGCGGAACGACCGCCGGACCGGCCAAAAGCGGGGCTAAAGGGATAGCATCCCGCTTCTGGCCCGGCGCTCATTCGGCCCGCCGTTCCAGCACGGCGCCGATCATCTTGCGCCATATCGCGACATCGCCAGCCTCGGCCATGTCGGCGTCCGGCTCGCGCAATGTGTGCAGGATCGCATAGGCGTCATCCACATGCTCGCGCCAGCTGGCGTCCACCGCGCTCGACGCATGCGGGTCGTTTCCCTCGCCATTCAGGCTGAGTTGACGACCTGCCAGAACGCGGGCGATGCGTTCGATCGCGGGAGTGGCGGAAGTGGGCATAGAACAGGGTTCCTCTCTCCGTTGGAGGCGAACCATCCGGTCATGACACCGGACCGGCTCGACCTCTTCGCGATCATATCAGCATTAATGGAGCCGTCCATCAATCCTGCTTGCCTTCCCTATAACCCGACGAAGGAACCGGGTGGCCATCGTCGCCGGGCGTGGTCGCCGCCGGGGGATCGGACGCATCCATAGAATCCCTCAGCCCTTCCTCCAGCTTTTCTTCCGGCGTCATGGCATGGTCCTGGGCATCGGTCGGCCTTTCGTCATGCGCCTCTTCCCGGCTGTTGGGCCTGATATCGGTCTTGTTCGTCATCTCATTCTCCTCGCGCGGCCATTTATCGTCCTTCCGCGCTTGCCCTTATGAAACGGATAGTCCCGATGCCCGGTTCCGCCCGGCTTGCGGCCCGCCCTTACCGCGCCCATATCCGCGCGACGACGGCTTGCCCCTCAGGAACAAATCTGGAACAACACGCCCCATGAGTCTCACTACACTTTCCGTGCGCGGCGCGCGCGAGCACAACCTCAAGGGCGTGGACGTCGACCTCCCCCGCGACAGCCTGATCGTCATCACTGGCCTGTCGGGTTCGGGCAAGTCCTCCCTCGCCTTCGACACCATCTATGCAGAGGGTCAGCGCCGCTATGTGGAGTCCCTCTCCGCCTACGCCCGCCAGTTCCTTGAGATGATGCAGAAGCCCGACGTCGAACATATTGACGGCCTCTCCCCCGCCATCTCGATCGAGCAGAAGACGACGTCGCGCAACCCGCGCTCCACCGTCGCCACCGTCACCGAAATCTACGACTATATGCGCCTCCTCTGGGCGCGCGTCGGCATCCCTTATTCCCCCGCGACCGGAGAGCCGATCAGCGCACAGACCGTCAGCCAGATGGTCGACCGCGTGATGCAATTGCCGGAGGGCACCCGCTTCTACCTCCTCGCCCCCGTCGTCCGCAGCCGCAAGGGCGAGTACCGCAAGGAACTGCTGGAATGGCAGAAGGCAGGCTACACCCGCGTCCGCATCGACGGCGAAATGTACCTGATCGAAGACGCCCCCGCCCTCGACAAGAAATACAAGCATGACATCGAAGTCGTAGTCGACCGCCTGGCCGTGGACGCGGACATGTCCACCCGCCTGGCCGACAGCTTCGAACAGGCGCTAAAGCTCGCCGACGGCCTGGCCTATATCGACCTGGCCGACGGCACCGTCGTTCCCCCTCCCGCAAGCGGGAGGGGGCTAGGGGGTGGGCCCTCCAACGCCAGCATGGAAGAGCCCACCCCTAACCCCTCCCGCAAGCGGGAGGGGAACCTTAAGGGTGCCGCCATCCCGGAAAACCGCATAGTCTTCAGCGAAAAATTCGCCTGCCCCGTCAGCGGCTTCACCATCCCCGAAATCGAACCGCGCCTCTTCTCCTTCAACGCCCCGCAAGGCGCGTGCCCCGCCTGCGACGGCCTGGGCGAGCGGCAGGAGTTCGACCCCGAACTCGTCGTCCCCAACGAAGCCCTCACCCTCAAAAAGGGCGCGATCGTCCCCTGGGCCAAATCCAACCCGCCCAGCCCCTATTATATGCAAGTCCTCGGCTCCCTCGCGAAGGAGTTCGGCTTCACCCTGGACACGCCCTGGCAGGACCTCCCGCCAGAGGTAAAGCTCATCATCCTCCACGGCACCGGCGGCAAACCCGTCACGCTAAAGTTCGTAGACGGCAAAAAATCCTACGAGGTCAAGAAAGCCTTCGAAGGCGTCATCGGCAACCTCAACCGCCGCCTGCTCCAGACCGAATCCGCCTGGATGCGCGAGGAACTGAGCAAATACCAAACCGCCATGCCGTGTGAGACATGCCACGGCGCCCGCCTCAAACCCGAAGCCCGCGCGGTCAAGATCGCGGGCGAGGACATCTCCATGTCCACCCGCCGCTCGGTCGTGGACGCGCTCGGCTTCTTCTCCACCCTCCCCGCGCAGCTCACCGACCAGCAGAACCAGATCGCCAAGGCCATCCTCAAGGAAATTGTCGAGCGGCTCGGCTTCCTCAACAATGTCGGCCTCGACTATCTGAACCTCGACCGCACCAGCGGCACCCTGTCGGGCGGCGAATCCCAACGCATCCGCCTCGCCTCGCAGATCGGCAGCGGCCTGTCGGGCGTCCTCTACGTCCTCGACGAACCCAGCATCGGCCTGCACCAGCGCGACAATGACCGCCTGCTCATCACCTTGAAGCGCCTGCGCGACCTCGGCAACACCGTCATCGTCGTGGAACATGACGAAGACGCCATCCGCGCCGCCGACTATATCGTCGACATGGGCCCCGGCGCAGGCGTCCACGGCGGCCAGATCGTCGCGCAAGGCTCCCTGAACGAACTGCTCGCCCACCGCGACAGCCTGACCGCGGACTATCTCAACGGCACCCGCCGCATCGAAGTCCCGCCAAAGCGCCGCAAGGGCACCGGCAAGAAACTCACCGTCCACAACGCCCGCGCCAACAATCTGCAAAATGTCACCGCGTCGATCCCGCTCGGCACCTTCACCTGCATCACCGGCGTATCGGGATCGGGCAAGTCCAGCTTCACCATCGACACCCTCTACGCATCATCAGCGCGCCAGCTGAACGGCGCGCGCATCGTCGCAGGCCCGCATGACAAGGTCACCGGCCTTGAACATTGCGACAAGGTGATCGACATCGACCAATCGCCCATCGGTCGCACCCCCCGATCCAACCCGGCCACCTATACCGGGGCCTTCACCAACATCCGCGACTGGTTCGCGGGCCTCCCCGAAAGCCAGGCGCGCGGCTACAAGCCGGGCCGCTTCAGCTTCAATGTAAAGGGGGGTCGCTGCGAAGCCTGCACCGGCGACGGCCTGCTCAAGATTGAAATGCACTTCCTCCCCGACGTCTATGTCACCTGCGACGTCTGCCACGGAGCGCGCTACAATCGCGAAACGCTGGAGGTAAAGTTCAAGGGCCACAGCATCGCCGATGTGCTGAACATGACCGTCGAGGACGCGGTGGAATTCTTCAAGGCCGTCCCCCCCATCCGCGACAAGATGGCCATGCTCGCCGAAGTCGGCCTCGGCTACATAAAGGTCGGCCAGCAAGCCACGACCCTCTCCGGCGGCGAAGCCCAGCGCGTCAAACTCGCCAAGGAACTCGCCCGCCGAGCCACCGGCCAGACGCTCTACATATTGGACGAGCCCACCACCGGCCTCCATTTCGAAGACGTCCGCAAACTCCTCGAAGTCCTCCACGCCCTGGTCGAACAGGGCAACAGCGTGGTCGTGATCGAGCACAACCTGGACGTCATCAAGACCGCAGATTACATAATCGACATGGGACCAGAGGGCGGCGTCAAGGGCGGCGAAGTCGTCGCCGAAGGCACCCCGGAGAAGGTGGCGAAGAACGCCCGGAGCTTTACCGGGCGCTATCTCGCGCCGATGTTGGGGATGGAGGCTGTGGCGGCGGAGTAAGTGAATGATCGAAGGGGGAAGCGGTCTTGGAAAACGGAATTAAACTAGCCGAGGCGTTGGCATGGCCGGTTGCGGCGAGCATAATCGCTGTCGTCGCACTGATTATCGTTTGGAGGGTTACGAGTTCCGCTGGCGATTTGAGTTTCAACGTCAAAGATTGGTTCAAGCTCGACAGAAAAGCTTCGTCTGCAGCAAGCGAAATGAGAACTGAAATCGTCCCGATTCAGACAGAATCTATCGACGATACCCCTACGTCGGTTCAGACTCTTGCCGAAGTTGCTGAGGAGGACGTTTCGAAGAAGCGCGATTTGTTTTGGTTGTTTGATGACGCGGTTCAATTGGCCGAGAGTTTCGACCGATTTAAGGAGACCAGTTCATACCGAGACGACCCTGATTTTTGGGAAAGTCTGTATGTTGATCGCCGCCGAGAGCTTTCTTTGGGGGATGAAGGCCCGGAACTTCGTAACCTTGCCGATGCAAATGTCACATGGGTATGGCCGCTGATCTTCTTGATAAGGCGGTTTATGCGACTCCACGATGCCAATCGTGCAGAGCAAACACTTAATGAGGCGATAGCCCGCCACAACTCAGATAAGCATCACTGGGTTCTGCGCGAAGGAGTTAGCTTCTACAACGACCTCTTCGGCACCGAGCGCGCTTTGGAGTTTTGCCGCCGCCAGCTTATTTCAGGCACCACCGATCGAGAAACATCTGCGATGTTTGACAAGCTAGCGGAAGTTAGCGGTTCAGATGAAGACACATTCTCAAGAGCTATCTTAAGAGAAATTGTTGTTAACTATGATGCAAGCAACAAAAATGCGCTATTCAACTTAGCGTATTCATATGGCAATATTTCAGAGACGAAAATCATTGCTTACCAGCGATATGCCGAGCTTGGGACAGGCGATAAGAGGTGGCAAAGCTCACCAAATAATATGGGCGTAGCGATTGGAAACGCTGAAGAGTCAGTGCAGAACGAATACTTCGAACAAGCTCTAAAACTCGGCAGCGGAATCGCCGCGGCCAATTTGGCAAGGTCACTCGCTGAGAAGGGCTATGTCACGCGAGCAGAGATGATCCTCGAAGCCGTTGATGATAGTAGTTGCGACGCTGTTGATATGGCTGCACTCTTAGACGCACGATCTAAAGTATCTAACGCTCGAAGTACGTTAGAAAAGGCGCGGACTTCATTCGGGCAGCACGCCAAGGAGCAGGACCGAAAATATAGAGCGCTCCTTTTTGCCGCCTTTGATTTCTTCAAGGATCATGGGTCGGCCGAGAATGGCTCCTTCTGCTCAGATGACAAAACTTTCACCCTTGTCACAGATCCAGAGGGAGCGACTTGCACATACAAGCTGGGGGATATTACTCTCAGCGGACGCCTCGACAAGAAGCCATTATGCTATGAAGGTAGAATATCTGGAGGAAGTGGGGGAATCTTAAATTATACCTTTAAGCGGGTATTAATTCTCCAAGTTTCGCAGGATACCGTGCGGGCGATTATATGGAATGATGCCATCAAAGAGCAGGATGCTATGCGCATCGTGACGTTGGCGAAAGTTGAAAATATTGGAGCGAGTGCAACGGTTTTGCCGATGCTTACGGTGGATCAAGGCATAGCGGCGGCCTTATCCGGTTTTAGCGCGCAGCCATGAACAGGCACTACATTGGCACAGTAACTTCCTCCTGATACATTACCCTTATGACCAAACTCACCCCCATAGAGTCCGAGTTCGCGACGACCGAGGAAGCCGAGGCTTACGACGCCTGGTTCCGCGCGAAGGTTGAGGCAAGGTTGGCGGATACGGCACCCGGCATCCCACATGAAGAGGTCATGGCCGAACTTTGGGCGATCATAACCAGGCAGAAAACCGGATCGTCGCCACACCCGTGACCCCCTACCGCCCCGAATTCACCGCCGCGCTTGAAATCTTCGCGCGCATATGCGCCGCAATGGTCGAACGGGGCTTCACCCGCCCCATCCTCGTGGGCGGCGCGGCGGTGGAATTCTACAGCATGGGGTTTATCACGACCGGCGACTTCGATCTCTGCTCCCCAGCACAGGATACGCTGGAAGCAGAATTCCAGCGCCACGGTTTCGTCCGCCCATCAGGACCAGGACGCGCCACGCGCGGATGGGTCCATCCCGACCTTGGCCTTGGCTTCGAGGTCGTAGGTGACATGCCACTCGATGGATCAGTAACACGCGAACACATCGCCCTTGTCGAAGATTTTGACGACAGCCCGCCCTTTGCCATCATCTCGGTGGAAGACCTGATCGCCGACCGTATGGGGCAATATGCGTCCGGCACCGCCCGCGAGATGCTCGCCCAAGCCCAAACGCTGCTGCGCCTTCACCCGGACGCCAATATGGACTATCTTGAACAACGCGTCCGACATGAAACCGGCGGCGATTTTGGAGCTGAAGATGTCCTCGACCGACAAGATTGAAAACTGGCCGGGCCGCCGCATCGCCTTCAAGAGCTTCGCCACCGATCTCGCCCGCCGCCGCGCCGAACTCGGCATTACCGACGCCGACATACCCCGCAACAGCGGCACCCGCCGCACCGCCTCCAAGAAGGCACTGCTCAAAGCCATCAAGGACGCAGGCGGCAACTGGTAGCCCTTCCCACCACCGTTCCCATTTTGTTCTGTCCTACAACCCCCAACCTGTTATACCGTCCCGGCAAACCCTCCCATAAAAAGGAGCTTGCCGCCCATGTCCTACCACTTCGCCTCTCTCCCTCACGGCCTCCCCACCCCCGCGCAGCAAAGCCGCGCCGACGGCTGGAGCCCCGCGCGGCAGCGGCATTTCCTTGAAACCCTCGCCGCCACCGGCGTCATCACCACGGCCTGCGACGCCGTCCACATCTCGCCCCGCGCCGCCTATGCCTTGCGCATCCGCCGCGACGGCGCGGCCTTTCGCCTCGGCTGGGACGCGGCCATCCTCATCGCCCGCGCGCGCCTCGCCGACGATCTGCTCGCCCGCGCCCTCAACGGCCATGAGGAAGTGATCCGCAAGGACGCCGAAGCAGGCGAAATCACCCGCCACCGCCACGACAACCGCCTCGCCATGTCGATGCTCTCCCGCCTCGACCGCATGGCCGACAACCCGCCCGAAGGCTCCGACGCCGCGCTCGCCCGCGTCGTCGCGCAGGATTTCGCCGCCTATCTCGACATGCTCTGCCCGGAAGAGGAAGCGGACCGCCCCACCCTCACCCCCTCCACCGCGCCGGACATGGACGAAGACGCCCTGCCCGACGCAGACCTGCTCGACCCCACTTTCTCCGACAGCATCGAATCCACCGCCACCGCCCTCTCCCCCGGCGCGTCCGCCGCTTTGTTCATCGCCGCGCGCATGGGGCTGCATGACGGCAAAAAGGGTCAGGGCCACCCCTTCCATGAACGGTGTGAACTTCGCGCGCCGCCGGTCGATCGCATCACCCTTCCGCCCGACGAAGCCGCCGCCCGCCTGCGCGGCGCTTGGTGGGATGAAGAGCGGGAAACCTGGCGCACCGACTATCCCGCCCCACCCGGATTCGACGGCGAAGAGAGCGACGATATCTACGACATAGACTTTTATGAGCGCGACCTGACGCCCCAGGAAAGCGAAGCCCTCATCGCCTTGGCGAACGCCCAGCGCCGCCCCTATGAAGACGCCGCCGCATTTGCGCGGGACGCCTTTTTCGGCTTCGCCGCGCTGGAAGGATCGGGATGAAGGGCTCCCTCCAGGGGTGGCCGATTTGCTATTCTGGCCCCCGCCAGCTATATAGGCGCTGCTACAGTCGCAAATCGACGGTCTTTCGGCGCTTTGCGGCCCTAAACTCCTTCTTTCCCTGCCCCTCTAGCACCCGGTCCGTCCACACGGGACAGGCCGTACGAAAGAAGGAACTACCCATGAGCATCACTGGAACCGTCAAGTTTTTTAACGCCGACAAGGGCTATGGCTTCATCGCCCCCGACAATGGCGGCGCAGACGCGTTCGTTCACATCACCGCCGTTGAGCGCGCTGGTCTGACCACGCTGCGCGAAAAGGACCGCGTGTCCTACGATCTGGAAGAAGATCGTCGCGGCAAGATGGCAGCTGTGAATCTCCAGCACGCCGAATAACCGGTTGCGCTGATCGTCCGGGCGTCGTTTCAACGGTGCCCGGACGCTTCCCTCGAACAAGGAGCGCACTATGACTCATCCCGACTATCGCGGCCTCGCCGCCCAGGCTCGTAACGAAGCCAACGCCGCAACGCTCGCCAATGTCCGCGACCGCTGCCTCCGCTCCGAAGCCGGCTTCCTCGCCATGGCCGAACGCCAGGACCTCGCCGACCGCAACCGCGCCCGCCGCGAAGCCGCCAGCGCCGCCGCTGCTGCCGACGCCGACACCGAACTGGCCTGATCCGCCGGCCCTGATCCACTGGGCCTGATCATTCTGCCGGTCGTCCGGCGCACCCCGTCGCCTCCTCCTATTACGGCGGGAACCCAAAGGGCGGCCGCCCGTTACTCCTTCAAATTCCGCATCCCACGGCATTTGACCCAAGGAGTTTCCCACATGATCCGTACCCTCATCTTCGGCGCAATCGCTGGCTACGTCGGCAAGAAGCTCTATGACGAAGGCAAGCTGACCGAGTTCACGGACGACCTCAAGTCCCGCTATCAGCAGGTCCGCAGCGACATCTCCGACCGCTCGGCACGCACCAGCACCATGACCCCGCCCCGCACGTCGATGCCAAGCAACAGCGCATCAACGACCCCCTTGGCCAGCTAAAGCCTCACCCCTCTCCCAGCGGCTATCCCTCAGCCGCTGGCACCCGCCCGCCCGGCCCGCGCTTTTCCCCCCTTTAGCGCGGAACCGTTGGCGGGCGGCCTGGTCTCAACGCCACAAAAATCATCCATTCCGCTTACGCAACCTCCCGCCCTTCCAGGGGTTATCTCCCGCAAGGGGCGTCGAAAAAGGAGAGAAAAATGAAGCCCACCCCAATCCTCGCCGCCGCGTTGATGGCACTTCCGCTCATGGCCTGCACCAACGGCTACGGCGACCGCTACGGCTATAACCGCCCCGCAGGCGGCACCTATTCAGGCCGCCCCATCAGGGAAAATGATTATATCTACCGCGACGCAGACGGCCGCTATTATTGCAAGCGCGACGACGGCACCACCGGCACAATAGTCGGCGCAATTGCGGGGGGCGTATTGGGCAACATCATCGCGCCCGGCGGATCAAAAACGCTTGGCACCATAATCGGCGCAGGCGGCGGCGCCCTCGCCGGTCGTGCAATTGATCGCAACGACGTACGCTGCGAATAACAAAAAGGGCGCGGCCATCACAGCCGCGCCCTTCCCGTTTCTCCGAGCCGCGGCTTAAAGCTTGCTCGTCAATTCCGGAACCACCTTGAACAGATCGCCCACTAGACCGATGTCCGCAACCTGGAAGATCGGTGCATCCTCATCCTTGTTGATGGCGATGATGGTCTTGCTATCCTTCATCCCCGCCAGATGCTGGATCGCGCCGGAAATGCCGACAGCGATATAGACTTCCGGCGCGACGATCTTGCCGGTCTGCCCGACCTGATAGTCGTTGGGCACATAGCCGGCGTCAACGGCAGCACGCGAAGCACCAACCGCCGCGCCCAGCTTGTCCGCCAAGGGATAAATGACCTCTTCAAAGGTCTCGCCATCCTTCAACGCACGGCCACCCGACACGATGATCTTGGCCGAAGTCAGTTCCGGTCGCTCCTGCTTGGCGATCTCAGCACCGACGAAGGACGAAATGCCCTTGTCACCCGTCGAAGCAACAGCTTCCACCGCACCCGAACCGCCCTCACGGGCAGCCTTCTCAAAAGCGGTGCCGCGAACGGTAATGACCTTCTTCGCGTCCTTAGACTTGACCGTCGCGATCGCATTGCCCGCGTAGATCGGGCGTGTGAACGTGTCTTCGCTCTCAACAGAGAGAATGTCGCTGATCTGCATCACGTCCAGCAGAGCCGCGACGCGCGGCGCGATATTCTTGGCCGTACTGGTGGCCGGCGCGACGAAGGCGTCATGGCTACCCATCAGTTCAACGACCAGCGGCGCGACATTTTCGGCCAGCGCGTGACCGAAAGCCGCATCATCGGCGACATGGACCTTGCCCACGCCGGCAATCTTCGCGGCTGCTTCACCCACGCCGCCGACGCCAGCGCCAGCGACCAGCAGATGCACTTCACCCAGCTTCGCAGCGGCGGTGACGGCGGAAAGGGTCGCGTCCTTGACGGTGCCGCCCTCATGTTCAACCCATACCAGAGTCTTCATATTCTCGATCCTCTATCACCGTTCGCCCTGAGCTTGTCGAAGGGCCTTTCTTCTCTTGAAAGGAAGCAGGCTTCGACAGGCTCAGCCCGAACGGGCTTGGAATGATGGTCAGGCAGCGACGCCCAGAGCTTTCAGCTTCGCGACCAGTTCATCGACATCGGCCACCTTGACGCCAGCCGAGCGCTTGGCCGGTTCGACCACCTTCAGCGTCTCCAGACGGGCGCCGACGTCCACGCCATAATCAGCAGGCGTCTTGGTCGCGAGCGGCTTGCTCTTCGCCTTCATGATGTTGGGCAGCGACGCATAGCGCGGCTCGTTCAAACGCAGGTCGGTGGTGACGATCGCAGGGACGTTGAGCTTCACCGTCTCCAGGCCGCCATCGACTTCGCGGGTCACGCTGACCTTGTCGCCCTCAACCTCGACCTTCGACGCGAAGGTGCCCTGCGGCAGGTTCAGCAGCGCGGCCAGCATCTGGCCGGTCTGGTTGCTGTCGTCGTCGATGGCCTGCTTGCCCAGGATGATCAGGCCAGCGCCTTCCTCTTCCTGCACCTTGGCGAGCAGCTTGGCGACGCCCAGCGGTTCGACTTCATCATCCGTCTGGATCAGGATCGCGCGGTCTGCGCCCATCGCCAGCGCCGTGCGCAGCGTCTCCTGCGCCTTGGCGACGCCGATCGACACCGCCACGACCTCGGTCGCCACGCCCTTTTCCTTGCACCGGATGGCTTCCTCGACCGCGATCTCGTCGAACGGGTTCATGCTCATCTTGACGTTCGCCAGATCGACGCCCGTGCCGTCGGCCTTCACCCGCGGCTTCACATTATAGTCAATGACCCGCTTCACGGGCACAAGGATCTTCATCGCAACATCCTTTCGTTTTACGCCACAGCCCGCATATGCGGACAAGGACGCAGGCGGCCCTCAAAAGACCGCCTGCGCCCCATGTGTCTGTTCAAATGGCTGGAAAGTGCCTCAGGCTGCCTTCCTCACTTCCGCCACGATCTTCTTGGCTGCGTCGCCCAGGTCGTCCGCAGGGACGATGGCCAGGCCCGACGATGCCAGAATGTCCTTGCCCTGCTGGACGTTCGTGCCTTCCAGGCGGACGACCAACGGAACCGACAGATCAACTTCCTTGGCGGCGGCGACGATGCCCTCGGCAATGATGTCGCACTTCATGATGCCACCGAAAATGTTGACGAGGATACCCTTCACCGCCGGGTCCTTCAGAATGATCTTGAAGGCTGCGGTCACCTTCTCCTTGGAAGCGCCGCCACCGACGTCCAGGAAGTTGGCGGGGAATTCGCCGTTCAGCTTGATGATGTCCATCGTCGCCATGGCAAGGCCAGCGCCGTTGACCATGCAGCCGATGTTGCCATCCAGCTTGATGTAGGCGAGGTCATATTCGCTCGCTTCGACTTCCGCCGGATCTTCCTCGGTCAGGTCGCGCAGCTCGGCGATGTCCTTGTGGCGGAACATGGCGTTGCCGTCGAAGCCGACCTTGGCGTCGAGCACCAGCAGATTGCCCTGCTCGGTTAGAGCCAGCGGATTGACTTCGATCTGCTCTGCATCGGTGTCAAGGAACGCGGCGTAGAGCGAAGACGCGACCTTGGCGGCCTGCTTCGCCAAGTCCCCGGTCAGCCCCAGCGCGGCGGCGACCGAACGACCATGATGGGGCATGAAGCCAGTCGCGGGATCGACCGAGAAGCTGTGGATCTTCTCGGGCGTGGAATGAGCGACTTCCTCGATATCCATGCCGCCTTCGGTCGAAACGACGAAGGCGATGCGGCTGGTCGCGCGATCGACCAGCAGCGCAAGATAGAATTCCTTGGCGATATCGGCACCATCAGTGACATAGAGACGGTTGACCTGCTTGCCCGCATCGCCGGTCTGGATGGTAACCAGCGTATTGCCCAGCATGTCGGTGGCGTGCGCCTTCACCTCATCCAGGTTGAATGCCAGGCGGACACCGCCCTTCGCTTCAGGGGCCAGTTCCTTGAACTTGCCCTTGCCGCGACCGCCCGCATGGATCTGCGACTTCACAACATAGAGCGGCCCGGGCAGCTTCTTGGCGGCTTCGACGGCTTCTTCAACTGTGAAGGCGGCGTGGCCGGCAGCAATCGGCGCGCCATATTTCGCCAGAAGTTCCTTGGCCTGATATTCGTGAATGTTCATGGGCCCGGCCCCGTCCTTTCGCTGCAAAGCTGTTCTGGCGGCTAAAGCACATGGCCATCCGGGACTCCAGCATCATTTCGCAAATTCACTTTGCAAAATTGCCAAATCGATTTTGACTTGCGCAGTCGATTGTTGCGAAATCACCCTAGCAGGGTGCAGGCTATGGCCGCTTTGCTGGTCACGACGAATATCTCGGGATCCTCCAGCGCTCGCAGCTTGCGGAGGAAACGGTCGACGGTCAGCTCTTCCATGTGTGAGTTGCGGAGCGAGGCGAGTGACTGGATCCGCCGAAGCTGCGGCAGGCTAAGCCGGTCGACCATCCTTTCCGCCATACAACTGGCAGTGGCTGGGGGAAGCCCGGCATCCATCAGGCCGGCGCGCACCCGCGCTTCCGGCGACAGCGTGGCACACGAATTAAGGAAAAGCATAGCGGGGAGCAGGTGGCCAAGGCCACAAATCAATCGACCTGTCATGCCCCGCTCATGACTCCGAGTGCCTGAACGCAGGATAAACGATTGAGAAACAGATCGTCACAGATTCCGCTAGGGACATCAGCGAATTCAGTGGGCCAAATTCACCAGCTTGGCGTTTTCGCGCCGATAGGCATCGATCTGATCGGAATAGCCACGTGCGAGGCTTTCATAAGCGACCCTTCCCTGTTGAGAACGGCTCAATTGAGCCCGGATCAGAGAGACCTGCTGCCTGCGCAGTAGGTAATTGACATCCTTTTCTCCGGTCATTCACTCCCTCCTATCTTATCGTTCAAAGACACTGGTGGGGGGCCGCGACCCTTGACGAGTCGTCTTTCCGATAATGACCATAGCAGCCGTTCCAAGCGCTAGCGACTCGCTCTGGCGCACTGAAGGAGCATTCCAACGGAAAATCCGGCGTCGGAATTGGCCAAATTTTTGTCGTCATAAGCTGGACACAACCCGGCCATTCAGGCCGTGCATGCCGGCTGGTGCATTTAGGATGGTCAGAACAACCTTTTGGCTTTGCAAGGAAAAATTCAAAAAGATGATTGAAATCAAGACCGCGTGATGGCAACCGCGCAACTTGATCAGGGGGCGGTTGACGATGGGGGAAATGCTGGTCGCCACTCTGGCGATCATTCATCATGAAATCCTGCTGTTCGCGGTCGTGGGCCTGACCTTGGGCGGGATCGACGATTTTATAGTGGATGCGGTTTTCCTGTGTCGGCGCGGGTGGCGCAATCTTACTGTCTATTCCCGGTATGCCCGTATGACCACGGCAACGCTTCCCGCATCACCGAACCCTGGCCGGATCGCCATCTTCATCCCGGCCTGGCGCGAGGCGGATGTGATCGGCCCGATGCTCCGCAATGCCCTGGCGCAATGGAAAATAGGACAATATCTCATTTTTATCGGCGTTTATCCGAATGACGATGCCACTTTAAATGTTGTTGCGCAGATCGCCGAAAATGAACCGCGCCTCACCCTCTGCGTCAATGAAAAGCCCGGCCCCACAACGAAGGCTGACTGCCTGAATCTGTTGTGGCGCGCCATGTTGAAGGAAGAAGGCCGCACGGGCTGCCGTTTCAAGGCGATTGCCCTCCACGACGCGGAAGATGTGGTTCATGCCGACGAAATCCGCCTGTTCGACATGATGATCGACCGGTTTCCCTTGGTGCAACTGCCGGTCCTCCCCCTTCCCGGACAAGGCGGATGGTGGTCGCGAGCGATCGCCAATCATTACTGTGATGAGTTTGCCGAGAGCCACGGAAAGTCTTTGACTGTTCGCGAAGCGATGGGCGCGTCCATGCCGTCCGCCGGAGTGGCTTGCGCCTTTGCCCGCGACACTTTGGAGAAGTTGTTCGATCCGGCCAATGGCGGCCCTTTCGATCCCATTTCCCTGACCGAAGATTATGAGGTGGGCCTGCGCATCGCCGACATGGGCGGTCGCGGCGTTTTCGTCCGCATGCGCGACATTGATGGGCAGTTGGTTGCCACGCGGGAGTATTTTCCTGACAGCCTGCGCGCCGCAGTTCGGCAGAAGGCTCGTTGGATCATCGGAATTTCGCTCGCAGGGTGGGACCGGATGGGATGGGGCGACGGGCCGACGGAATGGTGGATGCGGATCCGGGATCGGCGCGCGGCCCTGGCCGCCTTCATTCTGTTTGCCGCTTACATCGCATTTCTCCTTTGGTGCATTCTGCATGTCGGCGCTTGGTTCGGTCTGGGGCGCGCCTATCGGCCTTCCCCCACCGTCGAACTGCTGCTCTGGACCAATTTTGCGTTCCTGTCCTGGCGCGTCATCATGCGCGTGGTCTTCGTCAGCCGGGAATATGGCTGGCGCTATGGGCTGGGGGCGATTCCCCGCACCTTCCTGGCCAATTTAATCTCCCTGTTCGCCGCCCGGCGCGCCGTTTCCCGCTATCTCGATTCGCTGTTTGGCAAATCACTGGTTTGGGAAAAGACGCAGCACCGCTTCCCACCAATGTAAGATTCGCATGAGAAGCAGCTCTAGCGGACGCCCGGTTCGCTTCTTTATCCTGCTGATGAGCAGCTGGGCTGTCGTCCGGCTATTCAGCGGGATGACGGAGGGGCCGGCCCCGCCTGCCCGGCCTGCGCCGCGTAAACCGCCTCCATTCTTTGCCGGGACAGCCTGGACATTCCAGCATACAGCGGCGCGTGAAGCGGCCCCTCTTCTTCATCAACGGCCTCACTCTGTTTCGCTGGGCGCACCAGCGCCAAAGCCGAAGAGGGCGCAGAACCGACCTTTTCTGCCCATTCCAGAGGCAACTCAAAACAATTCTTTAGCGTATCACGACACCCGCCCAGGCAATGACGTGACCTCTCGGCCCACCCTTCCACCCATCATTTTGGCGACATTCCCAAATCCTGGCCGAAATACCCCATGGCAGGGCAGCGCGTGGATGCTGTGGCGCGAAGGCAGTTCCCCGCCAGCGGATGCGATACCCGTCGGACGACTGGGCGGATCGCAGGCGGGCATGCGAATGGACTATGATCTCACGCCCAGCGCGCCGGGCCGCGCCGCCCTTTACGGGCGCTTCAGCGCCGCGTTGAACAACCCCGCCTCGCCTGAAGCGGCCTTGGGCGTCAGTTGGCAGCCTGTCAGGACAATCATGATCACCTTTGCCGCAGAACGCAGGATCGCGGTCGGCAACGGTGCGCGAAACGCCAATGCCCTGTTGGCGGTCGGCGGCTTTGGACCAACGCAGCTTCTCCCCGGACTGGAGGGCGAGGCCTATGTCCAGGGCGGCGTGGTCGGATTTCGCGCACGGGATCTGTTTGCTGACGGCAAGTTGTCGCTACTCACCCCGATTGCGAAGTCGCCGCTCAAACTGGGTGCCAGCGTTTCGGGAGGAGCACAGCCGACTGTAGAACGGCTGGATATAGGCCCGGAACTACAAATGCGCCTGCCGCTACCGCGCATGGCCGCCCGCATGAGCGTAGAATGGCGGGCCCGCGTCGCAGGCCGCGCAGCGCCGCCATCGGGCCTGGCCGTCACGCTGGGCGCTGATTTTTAATCATCTAACGCACCGCCGCCTTTATCTCGCCGCGCATTGGGCTTAACTCCATGGCTCAATGGATCTTTACCTGCCTGTCGCCAACTTGTCGGTCAATGCGCTGGTGATCATCGCCCTGGGCGGCGTGGTCGGCCTTTTGTCGGGCATGTTCGGCGTGGGCGGCGGCTTTTTGACGACGCCGCTGCTCATCTTCTACGGCATCCCACCGACGGTAGCCGCGGCTTCCGCAGCGAGTCAGGTGACCGGCGCAAGCGTCTCCGGCGTCTTTACCCACATGGCGCGCGGTACGGTGGACGTCCGCATGGGCGCGGTCCTGACCGCGGGCGGCGTTGTCGGAGCGGTCATCGGCGTTTTCCTGTTCCGCCTGTTTCAGGCGCTGGGCCAGATCGACACCATGATCGGCATCCTATACGTGCTGATGCTGGGCGGCATCGGCATGCTGATGGCGAAGGAATCCATTCAGGCGCTGGTCGCGCTCAAGACGGGAAAGCGCCTCGCAGCGCGCAAGCGGCGTCATCATCCACTCGTCGCAGCTCTACCGATGCGTTGGCGTTTCTACCGTTCAGGCCTTTATATTTCTCCCTTGGCGCCGCTGCTGCTCGGCATGGCAACTGGCATCCTCACCATGTTGCTGGGCGTCGGCGGCGGCTTCATTCTGGTTCCCGCCATGCTTTACCTTCTGGGGATGACGACCCAATCGGTGGTGGGCACATCGCTGTTCCAGATCCTGTTCGTTACGATGGCGACGACCATGATGCACGCCCTGACGACAAAGGCGGTCGACCTGGTGCTCGCCATGCTATTGCTGATCGGCAGCGTCACGGGCGCGCAGATCGGCACGCGCATTTCCATGACGGTGCGGCCCGAATATCTGCGGATTCTTTTGGCCGCTATCGTCCTTCTGGTGGCCGCCCGCATGGCGTTGGGCCTGGGGTTCCGGCCGGACGAAATCTACACGGTTGAAGTCCGTTGAACCGCCGCGCGCGTCGGCTGCTGCTCGCGCCTGCCCTGCTGCTTTTGAGCGCCGCGGACCAGCCCATATTGGTCCCCGACGTATCCCAGCGCGAGGTGGAAATTCAGTACAGCTTCACCGGCGCGGACCTGCTGCTGTTTGGAGCCATCGTCTATCCTGACGGGCGGCAACCCAAAAAGCCCGCCGATATTCTGGTTGTCCTGAAAGGTCCCGACCAGTCGATCACCATGCGTGAAAAGCAGAAGGTGGCGGGCATCTGGATCAATGCCGACACGGCCCGCTTCCGCTCCGCCCCCAGTTTCTACGCGATGGCTTCTTCCCGGCCAATCGAACAGGTCGTGGACCAGCGCACCGCCGCTATCTACGAAATGGGCGTGGAAAAGCTCCAGCTTTCCCCCTCCTCCCTCAATGAAAGCGCGGAGCTCGACCGGTTCCAGGCGGGGCTGATCGACCTTCGCGAACGCGCTGGGCTGTATGTCGAGCGCGCAGGCACGGTGGAAATCACAGAAGGCGTTCTGTATCGCGCCCGCCTGCCATTATCGGCGCGGGTCATCGTGGGCGACTATACCGCAGAAACCTTCCTGGTGCAGGATGGCCGCGTAGTGGCCGCTGCTGTCCGGGACATCACCATCCGCAAATCCGGCTTTGAACAGTTCATGGCGGTAGCGGCGGAGGAATGGCCCTTCCTCTATGGTCTGGCCGCCATAGCGCTGGCGGTTGGCATGGGCTGGGCCGCCGGAGCGATTGCGCGCCGGTTCTGAGCGTCAGGCCGCTGCACAATCCTCAGGGGTTGAGGTCGACACGCTCATCCGTCGCAAAGAGCATTTCCAGCAAAAGCGACCGATGGCAGGCGCTTGCCTCCCGCTCAAAGCACAGGAGGGCCGTCGGCCGCTCAGCCGCCATCTCGCGAAGCTGCTCCGACTGGACCAGCGCCTCAGGCAGATCGAGCTGCGCCGCATAAATCTCCCGCAGCTTCGCATGGTCGCCCTTGCGCGCAGCCTCCCGGCCCGCAGGCGGCGTTCCCAGCGCTTTCAAACCCACATAGTCTATCCCCGCCTCCCGAAGCCCGGCTGCCAATATATTCTTCGAAAAGCCGGGTCGCCGGGACAATGGCACCGCCCTGACATCGGCCAACAGCGTCACGCCCGCCTGCTGGAGCGCGGCGATGACGTCCGCCTGCGTGGCCCCTTCATATCCGATCGTGAAAATGCGCATGCAGGCAAGATAGGGAGGAAGGACGACTTTCCAACAGGGCGCCTGCCACAAGGCTTTGCCCGTCCATCTTGCCCTCTTTCCCAGCCTCGCTTAAAGGGTCCGTTCATGCCCGACATCACCGTTCCATCCGCCTCGCCTGACCTGACTGGTCGGGCGCTGTTTCCGCATCGGCATCTGCTGTCCATCGCGGACCTGAAGCCTTGGGAAATCCGCTTCCTGCTTGATGAGGCGGAACATTGGGCGAAGACCAATCGCGACAATGCGCGCAAGCATGATGACCGACTGGCGGGAATGACGCAGATCAACGCCTTTTTCGAAAACAGCACGCGGACGCTGCTGTCTTTCGAGATCGCGGGCAAGCGGTTGGGCGCGGATGTCGTGAACATGCATGCGGGCCAGTCGAGCGTGAAGAAGGGCGAGACCCTGATCGATACCGCGATGACGCTGAACGCCATGGCTGCTGACGTCATCGTCATCCGCCATGCCAGTTCCGGGGCGGTGGCGCTCATCGCGGACAAGGTGGACTGCCCGGTGCTGAATGCAGGCGATGGCTGGCACCAGCACCCGACCCAGGCCTTGCTCGACGCGCTGACCATTCGTCGGCGTAAAGGTGGATTTGAAGGGTTGATCGTCGCGATCTGTGGCGACGTGCTGCACAGCCGGGTCGCCCGGTCCAACATGCTTTGCCTTGCCGCACTCGGCGCTCAGGTTCGGGCGGTAGCCCCACCGACACTAATGCCGCCAGAGGTGGAGATGCTGGGCGCTACACCATTCTACCGCATGGATGATGGACTCGACGGTGCCGATGTGGTGATGATGCTGCGGCTTCAGAATGAGCGCATGGACGGAGCTTTCATCCCCTCGCCACGCGAATATCATATGCTCTACGGCCTGACGCCTGAACGGCTTGCCATTGCCAAGCCGGACGCTCTGGTGATGCACCCCGGGCCGATGAACCGCGGGGTCGAAATCTCCAGCGTCGTCGCGGATCATCCTGAACGGTCGGCCATTACCGAACAGGTGGAAATGGGGGTCGCCATCCGCATGGCATGCCTGGATGTGCTGACCCGCGGCGCGCGCGGCGTGGAGGGATGGTCTTGAACATTCCAGCCAATAACAAGGGGTCCCTGGGCATGAGCAAGCTCGCCATCGTCAACGGAAAGCTGGCAGACCCGGCTGGTCAGGCGCTCGGCAGCGGCGTCATCCTGATTGAAGGCGACCATATCGTCGCTGTAGGCGATGTCCCCGTGCCCGACGGCGCGGAGCGGATCGACGCAGCAGGCCTCGTGGTGGCTCCGGGCCTCGTCGACCTGGGCGTCTTTGCGACGGACAAGCCAGCCTTCCACTTCGGCGGGATAACCCGAGCGGCCCTGATGCCCGACCAATCGTCCCCGCTGGATGAATCGGGTCTGATCCGGCAAGCGACCCGGACGGGCAAACCTGATTTCTGGGTTCACCCGATTGCAGCTGCAACCCGTGCGCTGAAAGGGACCGAACTCGCCGAAATTGGCATGATGCAGGCGGCGGGAGCCAAGGCGGTCGGCACGGGACGGCAGTGGATCGCAGATTCCGGCGTGATGATGCGCGTGCTTGCTTATGCGTCGGGCCTGGGACTGACGGTCATCACTCATGCGGAAGATGGCGGGCTCGCCGGGAAAGCCGTTGCAACCAGCGGCGAAACAGCCACCCGCCTCGGCCTGCCGCATGCCCCCGCCTGCGCGGAAGCCATGGCGATTGCGCGCGATATCATGCTGGCGCGCGTGACCGGAGCAGCCATCCACTTCCGGCTCGTCACGACGAAGGCAGGCTTCGACCTGGTGCGCGCCGCCAAAGCGGAGGGGCTGAAGGTCACTTGCGGCATCAGTCCTGCCTATCTTTTCCTGGCCGATAATGCGGTCACGGATTTTCGCACCTTTGCGCTGATGTCGCCACCCCTGCGGTCGGAGGATGATCGAAAGGCCTCTATCGCGGCGGTGGCCGACGGGACGGTCGACGTGATCACCTCCAGCCATGACCCCAGGGGGCCGGAAGACAAGCGGCTGCCCTTTGCGGACGCCGCCCCCGGCATGGCGGGGGCAGAAACGCTGCTTGCCCTGTCGCTCAACCTGGTCCGCGACGGGCATGTGTCGCTGAACCGGCTCATGGCCCTGCTGAGTGCCAATCCCGCACGGATATTGGGCGTCGACGCAGGCAGCTTTGCGCGGGGCAGCGCGGCGGATCTCATCTTCATCGACCCCGATGCACCCTGGATCGTGGACTCGGAACGAATGGCGGCTCAGGCAGGAAACACACCCTTCGACCGGATGCCGGTGCAAGGCCGTGCGCGCCGCATCATGAAAGGCGGCGTTTTCCTTTGAGAGGAGGCGTGATTATCTCCCTTGCCCTCCCCGACAGGCCACGCTAAAGCGCCGTCCTTCGCCGGCACAGGAGTGTAGCTCAGCTGGTAGAGCGTCGGTCTCCAAAACCGAATGCCGGGGGTTCGAGTCCCTCCACTCCTGCCACGTCGCGTCTGCTTATCCTTGATTTCTCAGGGGTTCGGGGCTAGGCGGCCAAGCGAAGATGGGTCGCGAAGCGAGCGGCCGCACCCCGGGACGCCAACATGGCGGGGTCCGGAGGGCGGACTGTTGCTTCGCGCTTTGGTGTTTGGTTCGAAGGTTTAGAGGCATTGATGGCGAAGGTTTCTCCGGGCGAATTCGTCAATCAGGTGAAGACCGAAGCGTCGAAGATCGTATGGCCAACCGGCCGCGAAACGGTGATGACCGCAATAATGGTCGCCATCATGACGACGATCCTCGGCCTCTTCTTCTTTGGCATCGACACCTTCTTCGGCGCGATCGTTCAGTGGCTGCTGGCGTTCGCCGCCGATCAGGCCTGAGGAATTATTTGTGGCGCGATTTCCGATCCAGCCGGTCCGACCGGCTTCGAAATCGCTCTGACGGGAGTTTGAGACGGTAACATGGCGCGCTGGTACATCATCCACGCCTATTCGGGCTTCGAAAACAAGGTCAAGGAATCGATCCTGTCCGAAGCCGAGCGCATGGGCCTCTCCCAACTGGTCGAGCAGGTGGAAGTCCCCACCGAGACCGTGACCGAAGTAAAGCGCGGCAAAAAGGTGCAGGTCGAACGCAAGTTCATGCCCGGCTATGTCCTCGCCAAGCTGGCCTTGAACGACGACATCTACCATCTCGTCAAGAACACGCCGAAGGTGACGGGCTTTCTGGGGTCCTCCGGCAAGCCGCAGGCGATCAGCGAGACCGAGGCTGCCCGCTATTTCGGTGCCCGCAAGGAAGCCGAAGCAGCGCCCAAGCACAAGGTCAGCGTCGATTACGAAATCGGCGACAGCGTCAAGGTGCTGGACGGTCCCTTCGCCAGCTTCAACGGCACGGTCGAGGAACTGGATTTCGAAAAGAACCGCGTCAAGGTGTCCGTGTCGATCTTCGGCCGCGCCACGCCGGTCGAACTGGACTTCGAACAGGTCGAACTGTCGAAGTAAATATCTCCCTCTTCCGCAAGCGGGAGAGGGCAGCGAGACTTACCGAGCCGCAAGGCGAGGTTAGTCGCAGCGGGAGAGGGCTAACCCCCTCTCCAAATCGGTCTAAGCGGCGAGCCGCTAAGACTTCCTATCCTCTCCCCTGAAGGGGCGAGGTTAGCATGTGCGGGAGGTTCCTTCGGGAGCTGCTTGACCGCTTAACTTGAAAGAGAGTGAAAATGGCCAAGAAGATTACGGGCTATATCAAGCTCCAGGTGCCCGCTGGAGCCGCCAACCCCTCGCCGCCGATCGGTCCGGCGCTGGGTCAGCGCGGTGTGAACATCATGGAATTCTGCAAGGCGTTCAACGCCTCGACGGAAAAGATGGACAAGGGCACGCCGCTGCCGACCATCATCACCGTCTATGCGGACCGTTCGTTCAGCTTCGTCACGAAGCAGCCGCCCGCCACCTACCTGATCAAGAAGGCCGTCAACCTGAAGTCGGGTTCCAAGGAACCTGGCAAGGTTACTGCCGGAAAGATCACGCGCGCCCAGCTCGCTGAAATCGCCCAGGCCAAGATGGTTGACCTGAACGCGAACGACATCGACGCAGCGACGAAGATCATCGAAGGCTCCGCTCGCGCGATGGGCCTCGAAGTGGTGGAGGGCTAAGACATGGCAAAGCTGACGAAGAAGGCGAAGGCTCTCGCCACTGCGGTTGACCGCGAAAAGCTGCACGGCGTTGACGAAGCGCTGGGCCTGATCAAGACCCATGCGACCGCCAAGTTCGACGAAAGCGTCGAAATCGCGATCAACCTGGGCGTCGATCCGCGTCACGCCGACCAGATGGTCCGTGGCGTTGTCACTCTGCCCGCTGGCACCGGCAAGACCGTTCGCGTCGCCGTGTTCGCCCGTGGCGACAAGGCTGAAGCGGCAACCGCCGCTGGCGCTGATGTTGTCGGTGCGGAAGACCTGCTGGAATCGATCCAGGCTGGCAACATCGATTTCCAGCGCGTGATCGCGACCCCCGACATGATGGGCCTGGTCGGCCGTCTAGGTAAGGTTCTGGGTCCCAAGGGCCTGATGCCGAACCCGAAGCTGGGCACCGTGACGCCGAACGTCGCCGAAGCGGTCAAGGCTGCCAAGGGCGGTCAGATCGAGTTCCGCGTTGAAAAGGCCGGTATCATCCATGCCGGCCTTGGCAAGGCCAGCTTCACTCAGGACGACCTGCGCAAGAATTTCGACGCTTTCGTCGACGCGATCGTCAAGGCGAAGCCGTCGGGTTCGAAGGGCAAATATGTCCGCAAGATCGCCCTGTCGTCGTCGATGGGCCCGGGCGTGAAGGTCGATGTGGCGGAAGTCGCTTCGGCCTGATCCCTCGCGGATAATCAATAAAGGGGCCGCCTTCCCTCTTTGCGGGGGGAAGGCGGCCTTGTTATTTTGGTGCTTCTCCGCACCATGGCTGCCTTGGGCAGAAGTCCCTCAGGGACGGTGTGAACTTCGGGGTGCGTGACCTTGCACCCTGGGCTCCGGCAACAGCCGGAGTATGTCAGGTCATCCATGTATCCGTCGGGAATGGCGGGTCGCTTACCGACGGAAAATATAATGTCTTTTGAACATCTCCCCGCCCTCCTTTCCGACGCATTGACGCGAAAAGGATATGAAAAACTTACCCCGGTGCAAGCCGAAGTCACGCAACCCGAAGCGCAAGGTCGCGACCTGATCGTCTCGGCCCAGACCGGGTCCGGCAAGACGGTTGCGTTCGGCCTGACAATGGCTGGCGAACTACTGGGCGAACAGAACCGCCTTCCCGTCGCGGGCAAGCCGCTGGCGCTTGCCATTGCGCCGACCCGCGAATTGGCGCTCCAGGTCAGCCGCGAGCTGGAATGGCTCTACGGCGAAGCCCGCGCCCGCATCGCAACCTGCGTCGGCGGCATGGACGCTTCCAAAGAACGCCGAGCATTGAGCCATGGCGCGCATATCGTCGTCGGCACACCAGGCCGTCTGCGCGATCATCTGGAACGCGGCGCTCTGGACCTGTCCGGCCTGAAGACCGTGGTGCTCGATGAAGCAGACGAAATGCTCGACATGGGCTTTCGCGAGGATCTGGAAGAGATTCTGGATGGCGCTCCCGACGATCGCCGCACCCTGCTGTTCTCCGCCACCATGCCCAAGCCGATCGTCGCGCTCGCCAAACGCTACCAAAAGGACGCGCTGCGCATTTCCACCGTCAGCGATGAGCGTGGCCATGGCGACATCAGCTACCAGGCGGTGACCGTCGCCCCCGCTGACATTGAAAACGCCGTCGTCAACCTGCTGCGATATCATGAGGCGGAAACGGCCATCCTGTTCTGCGCCACCCGCGACAATGTGCGTCACCTCCACGCCAGCCTCACCGAGCGTGGATTCGCGGCAGTGGCCCTGTCGGGCGAGCACAGCCAGAATGAACGCAATCACGCCCTCCAGGCGCTGCGCGACCGCCGCGCCCGCGTCTGCGTCGCGACCGACGTTGCCGCGCGCGGCATCGACCTCCCGAACCTGAGCCTGGTCGTCCATGTCGAAATTCCACGCGACGCCGAAACGATGCAGCATCGTTCCGGCCGTACCGGGCGTGCGGGCAAGAAGGGGACTGCGGTGCTCGTCGTCCCCTACCCGCGCCGTCGCCGTGTCGAATCCATGCTGCGTGGAGCGAAGATTCCCGTCGAATGGGGTACTCCGCCGAGCAAGGAGGCCATTCAGGAGCAGGACAACGTCCGCCTCCGCGCGACCCTGATGGAACGTACCGACCTGGATGAGCAGGATTGGGCATTGGGCGCGGAACTGTTGGCGGAAAAGAGCGCCAAGGAAATCGCGGCGATGCTGGTGAAGAGCGCACGTGCCGCGCTTCCCGCCCCCGAGGAACTGCTGGACGCCAGCGAAGCCCCTGCCCGCCGGGAAGGGCCTCGTCCTGGCTTTGAAGACACGGTCTGGTTCCGCATGGATATCGGGCGGCGGCAAAATGCCGATCCCCGTTGGATTTTGCCGCTGATCTGCCGTCGCGGACATGTGTCGCGGCAGGATATCGGCGCGATCAGGATCGCGGCGAACGAAACCATGTTCGAAATCCCGTCCGCCTTTGCCGAACGGTTTATGAGCGCGGTAAAGCGGACCGGCCAGGCCAGCGATGAAGGGGCAGAGGTGGCCATTGAACGGATCGAGGGCGCGCCACGGGATGTCGCTCGGGAACACCGACGTGAAGGCGCTTCGGGGAAAGGCCGTCCCAACAGCGATCGAGGACCGCGGCCGCCAGCCCACAGCCCCCGGCCATTCAAGGGCGGCGCCCGGCACGGAGGCCCCCGCAAACCTCGCGGGTAAATTTCACAGGGCCGCCTTCGATGAGGCGGCCCTGCGCATCACTTCATCGGGAAGGCTAGCAACTCATCCCGCGCCGCACAGCGACAACATCCGCGCCGCCAACTCTCGCTCGCCCATGACCACATGCCGAACGCCCAGCTTTTCAAGATGAGCGACCTCCGCATCAGAATGAGCGCGGGCGATGACCTGAAGATCGGGGTTAAGATGGCGGGCATGTTCGTGAATCGCGCCACCCTCAAACCCTTCCGGCACCGCGATCAACATGCGACGTGCTTCACGAATGCCGGCTGCCAGCAGGTGACGGTCCTCCAGCGCGCTACCTCGCACCACTGACAGGCCATCCTCCTCAGCTTCATCCGCCCGGTCAGCATCGCTTTCCATGACGACGAAATGCACCCGTCTTTCGGTCAGCCGGGCCGCAATCAGCTTGCCGACCCTCCCATATCCCACGAGCAGCACGTGGCCGATCAGCGGCACCTGCCTCGCTTGTTCCGCTGCATGCTCTTCTTCAATTTCCTCTGCCTTATGATCCCGCACGATCAAGGAGAAAATCAACGGGTTAAGGAATATGGACACGATCGCTCCCGCCAGGATCAGGTCACGCGCATCAGCTGGCAGGACACCCAACGTCGTACCCAGCGACGCAAGGATGAAGGAAAACTCACCGATCTGAGCAAGACTGGCGGCGATAGTAAGCGCCGTGTCGCCCGGATGACCGAACGCGCGCATGATAGCGAAAGCGGCAATGGACTTGCCGATTACGATGATCAGGACGGTCGCCAACAGCGGTAGGGGCTGCTGCACCACGATGGCTGGATTGAACAGCATGCCCACCGACACGAAGAACAGCACTGCAAATGCGTCGCGCAGCGGTAGAGTCTCTTCCGTCGCGCGCCTGCTCAGCGGCGTTTCGCCCAGGATCATCCCGGCAAAAAATGCACCCAGCGCGAAGGAAACATCGAAGGCAATCGCTGCGCCAAAGGCGACGCCAAGCGCAATGGCGAGCACGGCAAGGCGAAACAGCTCCCGCGAACCGCTGTGAACGACCCAGTGTAGCACCCAGGGAATGACGCGGCGGCCGACAACCAACATGAGAGCAACGAAACCGGCGACCTTCAGCAACGTGCTGAAGAGTGGTGCAAGCAAGGCCTGAGCGCCGCCCGAACCTTCCGCACTGTTCATGACCCCGGCGAGCGCTGGGAGCAGGACCAGAGCCAGGACCATCACCAGATCTTCGACGATCAGCCAGCCCACAGCAATTCGCCCTCGCCGCGTTTCAACCAGGTCAGCTCCCTGCAGTGCGCGTAGCAGGACCACGGTACTGGCCACCGACAGCGCCAATCCAAAAACCAAGCCTCCAAGCAGCGGCCATCCCATGAAATGGCCCAGCGCCATCCCCATGAGCGTCGCGACGGCGATTTGCCCAATCGCTCCGGGGACTGCGATATTTTTGACGGAAAGAAGGTCGCGCAGGGAAAAATGCAGGCCGACGCCGAACATCAGCAGGATGACCCCGATTTCGGCCAGTTCGTTGGCGAGCCCGGTATTGGCGACAAAGCCCGGTGTGAAGGGTCCAACAAGAATCCCGGCAATGAGATAGCCAACAAGGGGCGACAGTTTCAGGCGGTGGGCGATCGCGCCCATGATGAAGGCGACGACCAGGCCTGCGACGATGGTGCCGATGAGCGGCGTGTGATGGGGCATATGCTATTCCTGTGCGTCGACGTGACAGCCAAAAGCGGGGGGTTCATCCTTCGGTCGGCATCGCTGCCCCGAAAGGGAACGCCGCCTCTTCCCGCCTGCTGGGTGGGGCATGGCAATTTCCTTCGGATGAGGACGGTGCGCGGCGGCGAACCGGCAGAGTCATCAGAGGGGGGCTGGGGGATCGCGTGCGTGTTGTTGCGAAACGAGGACGGATAGGCGGGAATGGGCGTGATAATGTGGCGTTTGCCGTGCCGCTATTGTTGCGGGGACGCCCGGAAAAGGTATCTTGGCAGGGAAAAAGCATGAATGAAACAAAGGAAAGAAACGGAATTTCGACTGATCGCCTTCCGGTTCGTGCAGGGCCGCGCCAGCGGCTGCCAGGGGGGATCGTGCCTTTAGGACGACGCTGGTGGTCGCCGGGTTGAAGGCCGATCCGGTCAGCCTGCTGGCAGGCAGGCCCAGTGGTGCGAGGGCGGAGAACAGGGCGACGCCGATTGCCATGCACAGGGCTGCGAAGAAGAGACGGCGGCCCTTCCACTTGCAGTCCCTGGGCGACGTTGGTGTCATGCGCGCTACTGATCCCTTCGGCCCACAGATAGTCGCGGATCGGGCCGAAAACCAGTGTCGATCGCCAGTGCCCGTCGGAGGCCATATCAGTTGACAGGTCCGAGTCATTGCACTACCGGGCCACATTCCCACGCGGGTCAACAGGACTTCAAAAGGTCCTCGACGATCTGCGTCAAAGCAGATTTGAACGAGAAGAGAAGAGCCATGTTCGCAGTCGTGCGCACGGGCGGCAAGCAATATCGCGTCGCCGCCGGAGACAAGATCGTCGTTGAAAAGCTGGCCGGTGAGGCTGGCGACAAGGTGACGCTGGACGACGTCCTGTTTGCCGGTGAAGGCAAGGACGTCAAGGACAGCCAGAAGCTGACCGTAGCCGCCGAGATCATCGCGCAGGCGAAGGGTGAGAAGGTGATCGTTTTCAAAAAGCGTCGCCGTCACAACTATCGCCGCAAGAACGGCCACCGCCAGAACCACACGATCCTCAGGATCGTATCGATCGGCGCCTGAGCGCTTCTGGCAAAGAAATTTCGAGGAGTTTGAGTCATGGCACATAAGAAAGCTGGCGGTTCATCGCGTAACGGTCGCGATTCGGAATCGAAGCGCCTTGGCGTGAAGAAGTTCGGCGGTCAGGAAGTGATCGGCGGCAACATCATCATTCGCCAGCGCGGCACGCGCGTCTATCCCGGTCGTAACGTCGGCATGGGCAAGGACCATACGCTGTTCGCTCTGGGCGAAGGCCGCGTGGTATTCCACACCGGCAAGCTCGGCCGCAAATATGTGTCGGTCGACGCAATGGCAGCAGCAGCCGAATAACGGACGATCGATGACGGATCGTCCCTCACAAATGGGGCGATCCTTTCGGCACATGGTTTTCTGACCTGCCGGTATTCGAGGGAAAAAGGGGGCGCCTCCATCAGGGAGCGCCCCCTTTTTCCGTTCAGCGGCGTCTCCCCTCATTTTCCCTCAACCCTCTGGAACTCCTGACCGTCGTGCGCGTCTTGCGGGCGGGCTCAGCCAGAGAAATATCGTCGTCAAGCCGTAACTTTTCGCGGCCATGGCGAGCCGACAGAGGAGAGATTTGAAGATGTTCGCCCGTACCCCACGCCTGCTCCTGAGACCCGGCTGGATGGAAGACGCACCCGCGCTGGCCAAGGCGATTGGCGACCCGGCAGTCCTGCGCAACCTGAGCCGCGTTCCCGCGCCCTATGGCGAAGAGGATGCCCGCAGCTTCCTGGCACAGCCGCATGATGCGCGCATGCCGCAACTGCTGGCATTCACCCGCACCCAGGGCGCTCCGCGCCTGGTGGGCGGATGCGGCGTGCATCTGGCGGACAACGGCGCGCCGGAGATCGGGTATTGGATCGCCCGCCCCTATTGGGGGCTTGGCTTTGCCACCGAAGCGGCGGGCGCGGTGCTGAGCATGGCGCGCGCAGCAGGCATTGGCGCGATTCGCGCGGCGCATTTCGCCGACAACCCCGCGTCGGGCAATGTTTTGCGGAAGATCGGTTTCCGACCGATGGGCCGGATCGAACAGCGCTACAGCCCCGCTCGCAATGCCCTGGCCGACTGCCTGGTCTTTGAAGAAGGCGTAGGCGACCGAATGATCGTGGACGTGGCAATCGACCTCTACCGGGATGCCGCCCCGGCGCTGGCGGCCTGAAGCGGTGATGACAGGATGAGGCGGCCCATTAAGAGCCGCCTTATCCTGACGAACGAATGTTCTGTCACGGGTCGCACGCCCCCGAAAAACAACGGCCAGCTTTGCTGCGCGAGACGAGGTTTAATTCCGCGTCATAAGCGGCTATGGGCCAGCGATGCATTTTCTCGATCAGGCAAAGATATTCGTAAAATCCGGCTGGGGCGGACCCGGCGCGGTCAGTTTCCGGCGGGAAAAATATGTCGAATATGGCGGTCCCGACGGCGGTAACGGCGGCAAGGGCGGCGACATCATTTTCGAAGCGGTCGCTGGGCTGAACACGCTTATCGATTTTCGATACACCCAACATTTCAAGGCACAGCGCGGCAAGCCGGGCGCGGGCAAGAATCGTTATGGCGCGGGGGGCGAAGACCTGATCGTCAAGGTGCCGGTCGGCACCCAGATCCTGTCGGACCCCGTGCCAATCGATGGCACTGAGGATGAAGACGGCTATCCCGAATATGAGGAGCAGCAAGTGCTGGCCGACTTTACCGAAGTCGGACAGCGCATGGTGTTCCTGCGGGGCGGCGATGGCGGTCGCGGCAACCTGTCCTACAAGACGAGCACCAATCGCGCCCCACGTCAGCATGGCACCGGGTGGCCGGGGCAGGAAATGTGGGTGTGGCTGCGCCTGAAACTGCTGGCCGATGTCGGGCTGGTCGGCATGCCCAATGCGGGCAAGTCGACCCTGATCAATCAGGTCACCAATACCAAGGCCAAGGTCGGGGCCTATGCCTTTACCACCACCAAGCCGCAGCTGGGCGTGGTGCAGCATCGTGACCGCGAGTTCGTGCTGGCCGACATCCCCGGCCTGATCGAAGGCGCGGCTGAAGGCGCTGGCATTGGCGACCGATTTTTGGGGCATATCGAAAGGTGCCGCGTGCTGTTGCACCTGATCGACGCGACCAGCGACGATCCGGTCGATGCATTCCGCATCGTGCAGGACGAACTGGCGGCTTATGGCGGCGGTCTGGATGAAAAGCCGCAGATCGTGGCGCTCAACAAGGGCGACCTTCTGGGTCAGGAGTTGATGGAGGATATTGCGGCGCAGCTTCGCAGCGAGGCGGGCGTGAAGGATGTGTTCATCATCTCTGGCGCGACCGGGGAAGGTGTATCCGCTTTGCTGGACGCGGTGTTGCCCCTGTTCGGGGACGCCAAGGCCAAGCAAGTGGAAGCGCCGGGCGAAGAAGGCGAAACGTCATGGTCGCCGATCTGAACGGATCGCCCGGAAAGCACTCGCTGCGATCCCGCCCGGATAGCAGGCGCGCGGCAATCCTCCGCTGCGTTCAACCCTGATGGATGTTGTTGCCGTGACCCCCTCGCTGTCGGGCTTTTCCCCTTCCCTCGTCCGCCGTCTGGTCATCAAGATCGGATCGGCGCTGCTCGTCGATGCGCATGGCCAGGTCCGGGACAGCTGGTTGCGGACGCTGGTCGATGACATCGCCGTGCGCAAGGCAGCGGGACAGCAGATCATTGTGGTGTCGTCGGGCGCGATCGCATTGGGCGCGCGGCGGCTGAAATTGCCCAAGGGCGGACGAGGCAGCCTGGAAGATGCGCAGGCCGCCGCCGCGACGGGGCAGATCGCCTTGTCGCAATGCTGGGCCAGCCTGTTGCAGGAACGGGGCATCACCGCCGCGCAGATGCTGGTGACGCTGGATGATCTGGAACATCGGCGGCGCTATCTGAACGCTTCGGCGACGCTGGAGCGGTTGATGGCGCTGGATGTCGTGCCGGTCGTCAACGAGAATGACAGCGTTGCGACGGCGGAAATCCGCTTTGGCGATAATGACCGGCTGGCGGCGCGGATCGGACAGGCGGCACGGGCTGACGCGGTTGTGCTGCTGTCGGACGTGGACGGGCTTTACACCGCCAACCCGCACGCCAATGCGGACGCGATGCTGATAGAGACAATAGAGCGTATCGACGCCCACATCGCCGGAATGGCGGACAGCGGCTCCGCGTCCGGCATGGGATCGGGCGGCATGACGTCAAAGATTGAGGCGGCCCGGATCGCCACCGGCGCGGGCGCTCACCTGGCGATCATTTCCGGCAAGGTCGACGCCCCATTGTCACATTGGGAAAAAGGGGGACGCGGGTCTATTTTCGTGGCTGCTCCCGCCAAGCGTGCGCGCAAGGGATGGTTGGCCGGACGGCTGACGGTGCGCGGACGCATCACGGTGGACGCGGGAGCCGAACGGGCGCTGGGCAAGGGCAACAGCCTGCTGCCTGCGGGCGTTTCCGGGGTCGAAGGCGTGTTCGAGCGCGGCGATGTCGTGGACATATTGACCCAGGATGGTCGGGTGATCGCCCGGGGCCTGAGCGAATATGATAGCGAGCAGGCGACGCGCATCATCGGCAAGCGCAGCGAAGATATTGCGGCATTGCTGGGCGAACTGCCCCGGTCGGTGCTGGTCCATCGCGACCATATGGCGATGGTCTGACGCAGCATGAGCCTTCGCATTGCAATGACGGGCGCGACGGGATTCGTCGGTGCCGAGACGCTCAATCAGGCGCTGGCCGCCGGTCATCACGTCACCGCCATCACGCGGCGGGCGCAACCGCCGCGCGCGCGCCTGAAATGGGTGCCGGGTTCGCTGGGTGATCGGGCCGCGCTGAACACGCTGGTGCGCGATGCCGACGTGGTGATCCACATTGCGGGCGTGGTGAATGCGCCTGACCGGGATGGTTTTGAAGCGGGCAATGCGCGCGGCACCATGGCGCTAGTCGATGCCATGCGCCAGCGCGGCGTGCGGCGGTTGATCCATGTGTCGTCGCTGGCGGCGCGGGAACCGGATCTGTCCGATTATGGTTGGTCCAAGGAAATGGCGGAGCGCCATGTGAAGGCGAGCGGCCTTGACTGGACCATCGTTCGGCCCCCCGCCATTTACGGACCTGGCGACCGTGAGATGCTGGAACTGTTCCGCATGGCCCGGCGCGGCATCATGCTGTTGCCGCCGGGCGGACGGCTTTCGCTGATCGAGGTCAGCGACCTGTCCCGGTTGCTGCTGACACTGGCGGCCGAGAAGGAAGAGAGCCTGGCCCATTGCTATGAGGCGGATGACGGCACGCCGGGCGGATGGGACCATATAGAGTTTGGTCAAGCCATCGGGCGCGCCGTTGGTCGTTCGGTGCGGACCTTTTCAACGCCCAGCTGGGTGCTGGGTCTGGGCGCGCGGCTGGACCGGATGTTGCGGGGCAAGGGCGCGAAACTGACGCAGGATCGGGTCAGCTATTTCTGCCATCCCGACTGGGTCGTGACGAAGCGGAAGCAACCGCCCAAGAGGCTGTGGCAGCCGCAGGTCGCGACCGAGGACGGGTTGAAGGCGACCGCTGAGGCCTATCGGGTCAAGGGCTGGATTTAGAGGCTATTCATCCTCCGCGGCGGGTTGGCGGGCGCGGCGTTCCGCTACAAATTCACTGATCGCCTGGCCGCTGGCATTGAGCAGCGGATAGGTGCGCGCGTCGGAAAGCCAGTCAGGCCGCCGGGCGGTGCTGCCGTAAAATGTGTCGTAGACGAGGCTGAAGGCAAGGAAGGCGAGCGTTGCGCCGATCAGCCCCTTTACCGCGCCAAATCCCCCACCCAGCACACGGTCCACTGGCCCCAGGATCGATTGGCGGGTGCGGCGACCGATGGCGTGGGCGATGATTTTTCCAGCGCCGAACGTGATGCCGAACACCAGGACGAATGCCAGAATGGCCGCGCCGCTGCTGGTGCCAACGAAGGGGGTCAGGAGTTCGGTCGCCGAGCTGTGGAAGAGGCGGACGGCGAAGATGCCCGAAACCCATGCGATCAGCGATAATGTTTCGAGAACGAAACCACGCAGCAGGCCCAAGACAGCGCAGCCACCAAGGGCCAGGAGGACGAGGATATCGACGGCGTTCATGGCCGATGGGCTATCCGCGCCCGAGCATCTGGTCAACCAATTGGCTGAGCGCGCGATAGCCGCTGACGGAAATACCCTTCACCCCGTCGGCGGCGGCAGCGGGCACATAGGCGCGGTTGAAGCCGAGCTTGGCCGCTTCGCGCAGGCGCAGCGGTGAGTGGGCGACGGGGCGTATTTCCCCCGAAAGCGCGAGTTCGCCGAACAGGACGACATCGGCGGGCACGGGCCGTTCGGAAAGCGCGGACATGAGCGCGGCAGCGACGGCAAGGTCGGCAGCCGGGTCTGAAAGCCGGTATCCGCCCGCGACGTTCAGATAGACTTCGCAGGTCGAAAAGCTGAGGCCGCAGCGCGCTTCCAGCACGGCAAGGACCATGGCGAGGCGACCGCTGTCCCAGCCCACGACCGCGCGGCGGGGAGTCGCGCCGCTGGACAGGCGGACGACCAGCGCCTGGATTTCCACCAGCACAGGCCGCGTTCCTTCCAGCGCGGGAAAGACGGTGGCGCCGGTCACATTTTCATCGCGGTGGGTCAGGAACAGGGCGGAAGGGTTCGCCACCTCCTCCAGCCCTTCGGCCACCATGGCGAAGACGCCGATTTCATCGGTGCCGCCGAAGCGATTCTTGATCGCGCGCAGGATGCGATATTGATGGCTGCGCTCGCCTTCGAAACTGAGCACGGTGTCGACCATATGTTCCAGCACGCGCGGGCCGGCGATGCTGCCGTCCTTCGTCACATGGCCGACGAGGATGAGCGCGGTGCCGCGCTGCTTGGCGAAGCGGATCAGTTCCTGGCTGGAGGCGCGGACCTGGCTGACGGTGCCCGGCGCGCCTTCGATCAGGTCGCTATGCATGGTCTGGATCGAATCGATGACGAGCAGAGCGGGCGGCTCCCCCTCCCCCAGCGTGGTCAATATGTCGCGGACCGACGTGGCGCTGGCGAGTTGCACCGGCGCGCTGCCAAGGCCCAGACGCTGGGCGCGCAGCCGGACCTGATCGGCGGCTTCCTCTCCGCTGATATAGGCGACCGACAGGCCACGCGCGGCAATGCGGGCCGCCGCCTGAAGCAGCAGGGTCGATTTGCCGATGCCGGGATCGCCGCCGATCAGGGTCGCAGAGCCTGCCACGATCCCGCCGCCCAGCGCGCGGTCGAATTCGGCTATGCCGGTGCTGGTGCGGGGGGGAAGCTCGACTTCGCTGTCCAGCCCTACGAGCCTGAGGGCGCGACCGCCGGTATGGAGATCGTGCCGCGCTGAAAAGACGGTTTCGGCGGCCTCTTCGGCGATGCTGTTCCATTCGCCGCAATCGTCGCACTGCCCCTGCCAGCGATTGGAGACGGTGCCGCACTGCTGGCAGACGAATTTGCGCTTTGCCTTGGCCATGGGCGACCTATGGCGCGGCTTTGCGAACGTTTCAAGAACAAAGCTGGCGAGAGTTTGCAAAGCTATGGCAACCGGCGGGCGAGTGAGGCATTGTTTCGGGATGAAGTCCTTTCGCGTCGCCAGCTACAATATCCGCAAGGCCATAGGAACCGACCGCCGCCGCAGCCCCGAAAGGGTGCTGGAGGTGCTAAACGAAATCGACGCCGACGTGATCGCGCTGCAAGAGGCCGACCGGCGATTCGGCGTGCGGTCGGCGGCGATTCCGCCATGGCTGCTGGAAAGCCTGAGCCCCTACAAGGCGGTTCCGCTCAACATTCAGGTCGATTCGATGGGCTGGCACGGCAACGCCATATTGGTGCGCAAGGAAGCGGAGGTCGGCATCCATGACGTGCTGCACCTGCCATGCCTGGAACCGCGCGGGGCGACCATGGCCGAAGTCACGCTGGGCGGGACGGTGATGCGGTTTTTCGGCATGCATCTGGACCTGTCGGGGCTGTGGCGGCGCAAGCAGGCGGCGGCGGTGATCCATGCCGCCGCGGTGCGCGAGGCGATGCCGACCGTGCTGATGGGCGACCTGAACGAATGGAGCGCCAACCGGGGGTGCCTGGCCGATTTCGCGCGGCATTACAGCTTTGCCCCCTGCGGCCGGAGCTTCCATGCGCGGCGGCCCGTGGCGCAGCTGGACCGCATCATGCATTGCGGCAAGTTGAAGCTGCTGGATTGCGGGGTGCATGACAGTGCAGCGGCGCGCAAGGCTTCGGACCACCTGCCGATCTGGGCGGAGCTACGGGCATGAAGGAGCGCGAGCTTCGCCTTGCCCTGGTCTGCTATGGCGGCATCAGCCTGGCGGTCTACATGCACGGCATCACCAAGGAAATCTGGCGGTTGGCGCGCGCGAGCCGGGGATTTCATGACGGCACGGCCAGCGGCAACAGCAGCGAAGCGGTCTATCGCAAGTTGCTGGAGGATCTGGAGACCGCCAGCGGCGTGCGGCTGCGCGTCATGCCGGACATCATAGCAGGCGCAAGCGCGGGCGGGATCAACGGCATTTTCCTGGCGCAGGCCATCGAAACCGGCCAGTCGCTGGAGCCTTTGACGGACATGTGGCTGGAAAATGCCGATGTCGAAAAGCTGCTGCATCCCGACGCCCGCCCGGCACGGCGCATCACCAAATTCTGGGCCGCGCCGCTGGTGTGGATGGCCGCGCGACACCCCGGCGACACGGTGGAGAAGACCGTCGCCCCCGGCGCGCGCGAGGAAGTGCGGCACAAATTGTCCCATTTCATCCGGTCCCGCTGGTTCGAGCCGCCGTTCGGAGGGGCGATTTTCACGTCCATGCTGCTGGACGCGTTCGACGCGATGGAGAAGACCGAGCGGGGGCCGACATTGCTGCCCGAAGGTCATCCGCTGGACCTGTTCGTCACCGTCACGGATTTTGAAGGGCATCCCCAAAGCCTGAACCTGAACAGCCCGCCCCAGGTCGTGGAAACCGAACATCGGCTGTCGATCGGGTTCCGGGCGCGCGGGCGCGACGTGGGTGGCAAGCGCCGCACATTCGCCGATCCCGCCGAACTGGTCTTTGCCGCGCGCGCGACGGCCAGTTTCCCCGGCGCTTTCCCGCCCTTCACGGTGCGCGAACTGGATCAGGTGCTTGAGGAAAGGCATCGCGACTGGCCGACGCGCGACGCCTTTCTGGCGCGCGCGCTTCCCCGGCATTGGACGCATGGCACGGCGGAGGACGCCATATTGATCGACGGATCGGTGTTGGCGAACGCGCCTTTTGCGCAAGCCATCGGCGCGCTGCGCAACAGGCCGTCGCGCCGCGAAGTCGACCGACGTTTCGTCTATATCGATCCAAAGCCGGGTCGCCGTTCCGTGCGTTTCACCAAGCCGGAAGCATCGGAAGAAGAGGCAGGCAGGGACAGCGCCGTCCTGCCCGGATTTTTCAGGACGATATTCGGCGCGCTGAGTGACATTCCGCGCGAACAGCCGATCCGCGACAATCTGGACGCGATCGATCACCATAGCTCGCGCATTCGTCGCATGGTCCGCATCCTCAACGCCCTGAGGCCGGGGATCGAGGCGGAGGTCGAAAGCGCGATCGGCAGGCTGTTGTTCCTGGATCGGCCGACACCGGCGCGGCTGTCCGCCTGGCGCGCCAAGGCGCAGCAACGCGCCGCCAGTTCGGCGGGCTTTGCCTTCCCCGCTTATGGCCACTTGAAACTGTCCGGCATCGTCGAGGATCTGGCGGCGTTATTGTTCGGTCTGGGCGGTGAGAAAAGCCCGCTGATGCGCGAAAGCTATCGGCAGGCGCTGTGGTCGCATGTCCGGGCCATCGGGGCAGACCAACTGACGGAGGATGTCGGGCCAGCATCGCCGCCGGTGACCTTCTTTCGGACGCATGACCTGGCATTTCGCATTCGCCGGTTGCGGTTTTTGGCGCGGCGGCTGGCGGAAACGCTGGAGGTCCAATCGGAGGCGGAGGCAGCGGTCGTTCAAAAGATGCACGACGCCATCTACAGCGCGATCGCCCATTATACCGAGTGCGAGGGAGCGGACTTTTACAACGGCGCGATACGGGAAGCGGCCAGTGAGGTGCCCAACGATCCGGGCAAGGCACTGGACGCCATTGCCGAGGCGCGCGGATTGAAGGAAAGGGACGAGACCGCCGACCTGATGCTGGCCGAAGCGCTGGCTGCCCTGCCCAAGGCGGAACGGCGCGTCATGCTGCTGTCCTATCTGGGCTTTCCTTTTTACGACATCGCCACGCTACCGTTGCTCCAGGGACACGCCATGGATGAATATGATCCGGTCAAGGTTGACCGGATTTCGCCGGAGGATTGCTCCGCCATCCGTACCGGCGGCGCGGAAGCAACATTAAAAGGAATAGAATTCAATAGCTTCGGTGCATTTTTTAGCAGGGCCTATCGAGAAAACGACTATCTGTGGGGGCGGCTGCATGGTGTGGAGCGGCTGCTGGATATCGTGAATTCCGCAATACCCATGGCAAGCCGCCTTTCCGAAGAGGCGGTGCACGCCTATAGGCAAGCCGCTTTCATGGCGATTCTCGATGAGGAAGAACAGCGGCTGCCACATGTCGCTGATCTGATCGCCATTTTGCGGGAGGAAATCGGTGGGCGCACGGGCGGGGCTGTTTCCGATGATGCTGATACTGGCGCTGGCCGCCGGTTGCCGTGATTCGTCCAGCGAAAATGTTCCCGCCGACAATAGTGTGACGCCTGCCCCTGTTGCCGCAATCGCCGAGAATGTCGTGGAGGCGGCACCGCTGAAGGTTGCCGCCGCGCCTGTCAGGCCATCCCCCAAGGTCACGGTCAAGGCACATCCCGCGCCGCTGGGGTCGCTGGACCTGCCCCCGTCCCCTGACGCAGCCCAGCTGACGGCTTTCCCTGACGAAGTGACCAGTTTCATGGTCGTGCGCGACAGTTGCGATCATTTCCGGGGCGAAGAACCCTATGACGGGGAACGGCGCGTGTTCCTGACCGAAAGCGTCGCCAGGCTCTGCACTGGCACCGATGCGCGGCTGGCGACGCTGCGTCGCCGTTATGCGGGCGACCCGTCGGTTGTGTCCGCGCTGCGCGGCTATGAGGACCGGATCGAAACCGCCCGGCGGAATTGATGGGTCGGGACACCGCCGCAAGGCAGGCGATGATCGCTCTATCCACATGACTGGCTTTCGCATATGGCCCAGCCATGTCCGATAATGGTCAGCACTGCCAGTTCGCGCCGACCCGCGCCCAGATCGAAGCCCTGGCGCTGGGCGCGCTGGCGCGCCTGCCCGATCCTTTCCGGTCCCATTTGTCCAACGTTGTCCTGTTCGTCGAGGAGTTCGCCGACGCGCAGGTCCTGAAGGAAATGGAGATTGACGATCCATTTGGCCTGACCGGCCTGTATACCGGACGGCCAGTGGGCGATCCGGTGCAGACCGGGGACAGTCCCCCGACGGTCCATCTGTTCCGCAGGCCGCTGCTGGATGAATGGATCGAAACCGGGGTGCCGCTCGACGCGCTGATCACCCATGTGGTGGTGCATGAGATCGGCCATCATTTCGGCCTGTCCGATATCGACATGCACGTCCTGGAGGACATGGTCGCGCCATGAGCGGGGCGGCGCTGCGCCTGTCGGGCATTGCCTGCGCGCGGGGCGGGCGGCTGTTGTTCCGGGGTGTGAACCTGACGCTGGAAGCGGGCGGCAGCGCATTATTGCGTGGCCCCAATGGCGTCGGCAAATCCAGCCTGATGCGCATCTGCGCCGGGCTGTTGCGGGAAGCGGCAGGCACGGTCGAACGATGCGGGCGGATCGCAATGGCCGACGAGCGGCTGGCGTTGGACATGGAGCAATCGCTGACGCAGGCGCTTTCATTCTGGGCGCGGATCGATGGCGCGGACACGGCGGCGCTGGACCGGGCATTGTCGGCGATGGCGCTGATGCCGTTGCGCGACATGCCGGTGCGGATTTTGTCGACCGGGCAACGCAAGCGCGCGGCGCTGGCGCGGGTGATTGCGAGCGGCGCGCCGGTCTGGCTGCTGGATGAGCCGGGCAACGGGCTGGACGATGCGTCGCTGGCGCTGCTGGGACGCTGTGTGGAAGAGCATCTGGCGGGCGGCGGCATCGTGCTGGCGGCGTCGCACCAACCCTTGCCGATGCGCGCGCCGGTGACATTGGACATGACCGATTATGCCGCCGAGGACGCAGCATGAGGGTGCTGGCGTTGCTGGTAGCGCGAGACCTGCGGCAGGCGTGGCAATCCGCCGGACTATGGTTGCCCGTCGCCTTCCTGCTGCTGGTGGCCAGCCTCTATCCCTTTGCCGTCGGGCCGGACGCGGCGCTGCTGCGGCGGTCGGGGGGCGGGATGCTGTGGATTGCGGCGCTGCTCGCCAGCCTGTTGCCGGTCGACAGGCTGGTCGCGCCGGATCGCGATGCGGGCGTGCTCGACCAGCTGGCGGCGCGCGGCATTGGCGAGGAAATGGTGGTGCTGGCGCGGTTGGTGGCACACTGGCTGGGCTTTGGCCCGGCGTTGATGCTGGCGACCCTGCCCGCCGCCGCGCTGCTGAAGCTGGACGGCGCGACCGTCGGGTTGCTGGAGCTGGGGTTGTTGATCGGCACGCCCGCGCTGGCGGCGCTTGGGCTGCTGGTGGCGACGTTGACCGCAGGGCTGCGGTCGACCGGGGCGCTGGCGGGATTACTGGCGCTGCCGCTGGCGGTGCCGCTGTTGATATTCGGCGCGGGGACGCTGGGCGACGGGAGCGGCGCGGCGTTCAAATTCCTGGGCGCGGCTTCGCTGCTGCTGGTCGCCATCACCCCCTTTGCCGGGGGCGCTGCGATCCGGGCGGGGCGGGAATAGCGCGGGCATGATCGCGCTGGCCGCCTGCATCCTGTTCGTCCTGATCTGGTCAACCGGCTTCATCGTCGCGCGGGCGACGGTGCCCCATGGCGCGCCGGAATTGATATTGAGCGTGCGGCTGACGCTGACGGCGCTGCTGCTGGGCATTATCGCAATGCGGGCCGGGCAGGCTTTGCCACCGGCCAGGCGGCTGCGGCTGCATCTGGTGGCGGGCGCGATGCTGCATGGCCTTTACCTGACCGTGAGTTGGTGGGCGGTCTATCATGGCATGCCTGCGGGCATCATGTCGCTGCTGGGCGCTCTGCAGCCGCTGATGGTGGCGGTGGCGAGCGTCGCCTTGATGGGCGAGCGGTTACCGGGGCGCGCCTGGGCGGGGCTGGCGATTGCCATAATGGGCGTGGGGTGCGTGCTGATGCCTGCCATCGAGCGGTCGGGCGCGGGCGGCATTCCCGTCCTGCCCGCCATCGCCGGGCTGGCCGCGGTCATCGCCATGACCGGCGGAACGCTGATCCAGCGCGGGACGATTTCCGGCGATGGCATCTGGATTTCGGGCGCGGTGCAGAATGCGGGCGGCGCGCTGGTCGCGATTGCGGCGGCGGCAACCATTGGCGAGATGCGTTGGGACAATGCGCCGCTATTGTGGGTCGGGCTTGGCTGGGCCGTGCTGGGGCTATCGGCGGGCGGGCTATCGCTGCTGGTGTGGCTGGTGCGCACGCAGGGGCCGACGCGCATGTCGATGCTGCTGCTGCTTGTCCCGCCGTTGGCCGCCATCGAAGCCTGGGCGCTGTTCGGTGAAAGGCTGGGGCCTGTGCAGTTGGCGGGATTTGCGCTGGCGCTGGCGGGCGTGCTGCTGGGCCGGTCGCAGGGGCGCGAACCGGTGGCGGAGCCTGCCTGAGGACTTAGCCTTCGCGCAGGCGTTCGTGGTGCCGGATCACCTCGTCGATGATGAAGCGCAGGAATTTTTCGGTGAAATCGGGGTCCAGATTGGCGTCCATCGCCAGTTGACGCAGGCGGCCGATCTGCCGTTCTTCCCGACCGGGGTCGGCGGGCGGCAGGGCGTGCTGGGCCTTATATTCGCCCACGGCCTGCGTGATCTTGAAGCGTTCGGCCAGCATGAACACGAGCGCCGCATCGATATTGTCGATGCTTTCCCGATACCGCTTCAAAGTGTCGTCCACGCCGATCCTCCATGTTTCGCGCGCTTTTTGCGCCTTCCCGCCGCCCGCGCAAGCTATTCCCGCTTGCTATCTGCATTTTGCACCGCCACATGGGCCGGGTCATGACCGCACCCGCCTCCGGCAATGTCCACCCCATCGGCCGCGCCAACGGCGCGCCTTCGCTCGACCCGATGATGGCGCTCGTCGCCGACGGGATGAACCAGGTGAACGCGGTAATCCTGGACCGGATGCAGTCGCGCATTCCGCTGATCCCTGAACTGGCCGGGCATCTGATCGCGGGCGGCGGCAAGCGGATGCGCCCGATGCTGACGCTCGCCTGCGCCGATCTGGTCGGCTATGCCGGGACGCGTCATTACAAGCTGGCCGCGGCGGTCGAGTTCATCCACACCGCCACCCTGCTGCATGACGATGTGGTCGACGGGTCGGGCCTGCGCCGGGGCCGCAAGACCGCGAACATCATCTGGGGCAACAGCGCCAGCGTGCTGGTGGGAGATTTCCTCTTTTCCCGCTCATTTGAGCTGATGGTCGAAGCGGAATCGCTCAAGATCCTGAAGATCCTGTCCAACGCATCCGCCGTGATCGCGGAGGGTGAGGTGAACCAGCTGACCGCCCAGCGCCGGATCGATACCAGCGAAGAACAATATCTGGACATTATCGGCGCGAAGACCGCCGCCCTGTTCGCCGCCGCCTGCCGCATCTCCGCTGTCGTGGCCGACCGCGACGAGTCGGAGGAAAAGGCGCTGGACGTGTATGGCCGCAACCTTGGCATCGCATTCCAGCTGATCGACGACGCCATCGATTATGAATCGGATGGCGCGACCATGGGTAAGGATGCGGGCGACGATTTCCGCGACGGCAAGGTGACGCTACCGGTGATCCTGGCTTACGCCCGTGGACCGGAGGAAGACCGCGCTTTCTGGAAACAGGCAATCGCTGGCAACCGGACGAGCGATGAGGATTTGGCTCGCGCCACCCAATTGCTGCGCGCGACCGGTGCCATCGACGACACGCTGGCCCGCGCGCGCCATTATGGGCAGCGGGCCATCGACGCGCTGGGCCGTTTCGACAGCGGCAAGGCGAAAGCAGCGCTGGTCGAGGCGGTCGAGTTCGCGATCGCGCGGGCTTATTAAGAGATGCCGGGGGGCGGAGCCGCGCTCCCATGATAGAGCGGGACTGGGTTCCTGCCTTCGCAGGAACATGTCAGCGCATGAGGGAGAGGTTGTGATCCTTTCTCCTGAAACACTGGGTTTTTTGATCGCGGCGGCGCTGATGGCCGGGTGTATCGATGCGATGGCCGGTGGCGGGGGCCTCATCACCCTGCCCGCGTTGATGGCGGCGGGTGTCCCGCCCGTCGCAGCCGTGGCGACCAACAAGTTGCAATCGTCGATTGGGACGCTGGGCACCTGCATCGCCTATGCGCGGGCGGGGCATATGAACCTGCGCGCCTATCGATGGCCAATCGCCGCCGCCTTTGCCGGATCGGTGGGCGGCGCGTGGCTGCTGCAGCGGATCGATCCGTCGATCCTGGCCGGGCTGATGCCGGGATTGCTGATCGCGCTGGCCGCCTATTTCACCTTTTCGCCCCGGATTGGGGAGATGGACCGGCATAGCCGCCTGGGCATGGCGGGACTGAGCCTGCTGATCGGTGTCGTCGGATTTTATGACGGATTTTTCGGTCCTGGCGCCGGGGCCTTTTACGCGACCGTGTTTCTGGCGATGGGTGGGCTGGGGCTGGTAAGGGCGACCGCGCAAACCAAGGCGGTGAACCTGGCGAGCAATGTCGCGGGGCTGCTGACCATGATCGCTGGCGGGCATGTGATATGGATCGCGGGCCTTGTCATGGCTGTGGGCAGCATCACCGGCGGTCAGATCGGTTCTCACCTCGCCATGCGGTTTGGGAGCCGACTGATCCGGCCGCTGCTGATCATCATGTCGCTGGGGCTGACGGCCAAGATGTTGCTGGACCCCAGGAACCCTATCCACAGCCTGCTGTTCGGCTGACCATTGCGCCGGGCCGCGAATAGCGCGAGAGGATCGGCATGACTGCCGCGCTGCCCATTGCCCAGGTGCTTCCCCTGTTGCTCGACGCCTTGCGCGCGGGAAGCAATGCCGTGCTGGTCGCACCGCCGGGCGCGGGCAAGACGACGGCGGTGGCCCCTGCCCTGCTGACCGAGCCATGGTGCACGGGGCAGATATTGCTGCTGTCGCCCCGCAGGCTGGCGGCCCGCGCGGCGGCTGAGCGGATTGCCGAGCTGATGGGGGAACAGCCGGGCGGAACGGTGGGATATGCCACGCGGATGGATTCCAGATCGTCGGCCCGCACCCGCATATTGGTGCTGACCGAGGGTATTTTCGTGCGGCGGGTACAGGACGACCCGGAATTGTCCGGCGTGTCGGCGGTGCTGTTCGACGAAGTGCATGAGCGCAGTCTGGACAGCGATTTCGGGCTGGCGCTGGCGCTGGACGCGCAGGCGGCCCTGCGGCCAGACCTGCGGATCGTGCCGATGTCGGCGACGCTGGACGGCGCTCGCTTCGCGCAACTGCTGGACGGCGCGCCGGTGATCGAGAGCGAGGGCCGCATCCAGCCGCTGGAACTGCGCCACATCGGACGGGCGGCGGAAAAGCGGATCGAGGATGAGATGGCGGCGGCGATCCGCCGGGCGCTGAAGGAGGAAGCGGAGGGCGATATCCTGGCCTTCCTGCCCGGCGTGGCGGAGATTGAGCGCACGGCGGAACGGGTGGAAGGCGAAGCGGTCGAGCTTCACAGGCTGCACGGCAGTCTGGACCCAGCCGCCCAGCGCGCCGCCATCCGCCCGTCGCGTGATGGACGGCGCAAGATCATCCTGGCGACGTCGATTGCCGAAACCAGCCTGACCATCGACGGCGTTCGCATCGTGATCGATTCAGGACTGGCGCGACGTCCGCGCTATGACCGGGCGGCTGGCGTGACCCGGTTGGTGACCGAGCGGGCGAGCCAGGCGGCGGCGACCCAGCGGGCCGGGCGCGCGGCAAGGCAACGACCCGGTGTCGCCTATCGTTTGTGGGAGGCGGCGGCGACGGCGGGGATGCCGCCATTTGATCCGCCCCAGATATTGGAAAGCGACCTGTCGAGCCTGTTGCTGGACTGCGCCCTGTGGGGCGTGACCGACCCGGCCAGCCTGCGCTGGCTGGACCCGCCCCCTGCCGCAGCGGTGAGCGAGGCGCGCAAAAGGCTGACCGTGCTGGAGGCGCTGGACACCTACGGGCGGATCACCACCCATGGCAAGGCGCTGGCAAAGCTGCCGCTGGAACCGCGCATCGGCCATATGCTGGTGCGCGCGGGCGATCTGGGGCTGGCCGATATTGCGGCAGAGATCGCAGTGCTGCTGGGCGAGCGCGGCATAGGGGGGCAGGACGCCGACCTGTCGCAACGGCGGCTCCGCTGGCGTCGAGAAAGCGGCAAGCGCGCAGATGCGGCGCGGGCGATGGCGAAGCGGTGGGCGCGGCTTGTTCCAAGGCAGGAAGCAGAGCAGCCAGGCAATCACGACACGGGCCTGTGTCTGGCCCTCGCCTTTCCCGACCGGGTGGCGAAGCGGCGATCCGCCGATGGCGCGGAATGGGCGAGTGTCGGCGGTCGCGGCTTCCGGCTCGATCCGCTAAGCCCTCTGACGCGCGAGGATTGGCTGGCGGTGGGCGAGGTGCAGGGCAGCGCGGCGGGCGCGCGCATCCTGTCCGCCGCGCCGATCAGCGAGGCGGAGGTGCTGCGCCTGTTCGGCACATATGTCGCCGAACATCGCACCGTGCGCTTTCGCGCCGAAACCGGCGGGATCGAAGCGTTGCGTGAGCGTCGTCTGGGCGCGGTGCGGCTTTCATCCGGGTCCGACGACCGGCCCGACCAGGACGCGGTGGCTCAAGCGTTGATGCACGGCGTCCGGCAAGGCGGGCTGGACCTGCTACCATGGTCCGAGGCGGCGCAATCGCTGCGGATGCGTGCTGGTTTCGCGGGGGTGGAGGCGATTTCGGACGAAGCGCTGATGGCGACACTGGACGACTGGCTGCCTGCGTTGCTGGCGGGCAAGCGGCGATTGTCGGACATCGACCGGTCGCAATTGTCCGCCGTGCTGGAAGGGCTGATCGGCTGGGACGGCAAGCAGCAGCTCGACCGGCTGGCCCCGCCCGATTTCCGGTCCCCGGCGGGCAGCAGCCATGCGATCGACTATATGGCCGAAGGGGGACCGCGCGTCGAATTGCGCCCCCAGGCGCTGTTCGGCCTGGGTGAGCATCCGGTCGTGGGAAGCCAGCGCATCCCGCTGGTCCTTTCCCTCACGTCCCCCGCCGGGCGGCCGATCCAGACGACGCGCGACCTGCCCGGTTTCTGGGCAGGTAGCTGGAGCGCGGTGGCCAAGGAAATGCGTGGGCGCTATCCCCGGCACCCCTGGCCGGACGATCCGGCGGGTGCGGCGGCGACGCTGCGCACGAAACGCGCCGATGCGCGCGCCAAGCCTTGACTTTGCGCCTTACGCTGGTGCAACGCAAAGCCGGTTTCCCAAAGGGAGTTTGACGCTTCGATGTCCGCGCGCATCCACCAGATTCAGAAGAACGCCATGCAATCGGGCAAGGCGCGCACCAGCACGTGGGTGCTGGAATATGCGGCGACGGAAGCCAAGCGCCCCGACCCGCTGACCGGCTGGGCCGGATCGGGCGACACGCAGACCCAGGTGCGGTTGAACTTCCCCACCCAGGCGGCGGCGATTGCCTATGCCGAAAAAAACGGCCTGTCCTACACCGTCATCGCGACCCCGCCCAAGACGCTGAAGATCCAGGCCTACGCCGACAACTTCCGCTGATCATGCCGCGGACGGCACAATCAGGCGCGATGCTGCCCGATTGCCGCCTTATTCCCTTGCCAAGAGGCAGCGCTTGGGGGCAAAAGCCGCCCTTTGACGGGAAAGCCTGAAGAGATAATGACGGATCGCCAGCAGATTTTCGACAACATCGCGGCGCAGATCGCTCCCTTCAACAAGAAGGGCGTCGAACTGACCGAGACCACATCCTTCGCGGGCGACCTGGAATGGGACAGCCTGACCGTCATGGACTTCGTGGCGGCGATCGAGGATGAATTCGACATCATCATCACCATGAACATGCAGGCAGAGATCGAGAATATCGGCCAGCTTGTGGACGCCGTGGCGAAGCTGAAGGGCTGAACCGCCCAAAGGATCAATATCCGTTCGCCCTGAGTAGCCATCGAGATTGTCGAAATGGCGGATCGAAGGACGGAACTGGGCGCGAATGCTTCGATACGGGCTTTCGTCTTTGCTCAGTCCCTACTCAGCACGAACGGACAGGGGACATGATATGACCGACGCCGCTGAAACCGCCACCGACGCCCATACACCCGCAGAGGTCGCCGGGGCGCGTGACCTGTTTTCAAAATTCGATCCGTTGATCGCTGAGCGTGAGGCGCTGCTGGCGACGGGCGTGCGCGATCCGTTCGCCATCGTGATGGACGAAGTAAAGTCCCCCACCCTTGCGATCATCAAGGGCCGGGAAACCATCCTGCTGGGCACCTATAATTATATGGGCATGACGTTCGACCCGGACGTGGTCGCCGCCGGCAAGAAGGCGCTGGACGATTTCGGCGCGGGCACCACCGGCAGCCGCGTTCTCAACGGCACCTATCTGGGGCATACGGAAGTCGAGAACGCGCTCAAGGATTTCTACGGCACGTCCGGCGCGATGGTCTTTTCGACTGGCTATCAGGCGAATTTGGGCGTGATTTCGACGCTGGCGGGCCGAGGCGACTATGTCGTGCTGGACGCGGACAGCCATGCGTCCATCTATGACGGCTGTTTCCTGGGGGATGCGGAAATTGTCCGTTTCCGCCACAATAATGTCGAGGATCTGGACAAGCGCCTGGGCCGCCTGCCCGCCGACGCGCAGAAGCTGGTCGTGTTGGAAGGCGTCTATTCCATGCTGGGCGACGTGGCCCCGCTGCCTGAGATGGTGGCTGCGGTGCGCAAGCATCCCAACTGCATGATCCTGGTGGACGAAGCGCATGGCATGGGCTTTTTCGGCCCCAATGGCCGGGGCGTCTATGAAGAACAGGGCGTGGAAAAGGATGTGGACTTCGTCGTCGGCACCTTTTCCAAATCGGTTGGCACGGTGGGCGGATTCTGTGTGTCCAATCATCCCAAGTTCGAAGTGCTGCGCCTGGTCTGCCGCCCCTATGTCTTTACCGCGTCGCTGCCGCCCAGCGTCGTCGCGACTGCCGCCACGTCGATCCGCAAACTCATGGATGCTGGCGAAAAGCGCGCGCATCTGTGGAAGAACAGCAAGCGGTTGCACAAGGGGCTGACCGACCTCGGCTTCACGCTGGGCACGAAAGCGCCGGAATCGGCGATCATCGCCGTCATCCTGACCGACCAGACGCAGGCTGTCGCGATGTGGCAGGCGCTTTTGGAACTGGGCCTGTATGTCAACATGGCGCGTCCCCCGGCTACGCCAGCGGGAACGTTCCTGTTGCGTTGTTCGCTGTGCGCGGAACATAGTGATGAGCAAGTCGGGCAGATTATCGCCATGTTCGAAGCGGCGGGACACGCTACCGGCACCATCGGCTGATCGACGGGGAGCATCTTTTCCGCGACGAGTCGGGCTACAGGCGGGACGAATTGTGCGGATGAGGAAAATCCGTTTCATCCACTATATTCCGCCGGTAGCACTGTTCGACTAATGTCCCGATAATGCCGGACAGCTATTATATGGAAGAGCAGGCGACAGGATGGCGAGCCGCAGTAGGAGGCTTCCTGCCGCTGGTCCTCGTCGTCTTGCTGATCGGCTCGCTCGGCACCCTGCTCTACAATGCCAGCAACGCAGCGCGCGACCATGATCGCGCCCTGCAGGAACAACGCCGCAGTTTTGAAATCATCGCCGTCGCCCGCGCGTTCGAGGCCAAGACCGCGCGCGCCGAAGTCACGCTGGCCCGCTATGTCATCAGCCTGGACCCCGATGTCGGCCGATTGTTCCAGGATCAATGGCGCACCGCGTCCAGCCAATTGAAGATGCTGGCCTATGCCACCCGCAAGTCGGGATGGCAGAGCAACAATGTGCGGGAACTGCAGGCAGCGTTCACGCAGCGCGGCAAGACGCTGACCGAAATCGGCCTGCGCACCACTTATGACCAGAAAATGGCCGCGCTGGGCCAGTTTCATCGCGCCGGACGGTCGGCAGACCTGCAGCGCATCACCGTCCTGCTGGACCGCGTCATCCGGGCCGAAAATGCGCGCCTGCAGGAACGCAGCGTCGCCGTGACGCTGGCGGGGAACCGTACCGAATCGGTTGGCAAGACGTCGCGCCTGTTCGGGCTGGTCCTGCTGGTCTGCGTGCTGTTCGCGCTGTGGATCGCGAACGCGGCCTATACAGAGCGGCGGAATGCGGGTCGGATGGCGGAGATGGAGACCGAACGCGCCGACCGGATGGAAGCCGCCGTCGCAGCGCGTACCGCTGAGCTGTCGGGTGCCTATGAGCAGCTGAAAAAGGAAACGGCCGAACGCGCCATGGCCGAGGAAAATCTGCGGCAGATGCAGAAGATGGATGCCGTGGGCCAACTGACCGGCGGCATCGCGCATGACTTCAACAATATGCTGGCGGTCGTTGTTGGCGGGCTGGAACTTGCCAAGCGCAAACTTCGGCTGAAACCGAAGGAGGCCGCCCATCATCTGGACAATGCGATGGAGGGGGCAACCCGCGCCGCTGCCCTGACGCGACGCCTGCTCGCCTTTGCCCGGTCGGAACCGCTGTTGCCCAGCGCGGTGGCAGTTGAAGCTCTGGTATCGGACATGGCCGACCTGATCGACCGTTCCATCGGCGACCAGATCAAGGTGTCGATCGTGAACCGGGCCGAGGGTTGGCGCATCTTCGTCGATCAGCATCAAATGGAAAATGCCATCCTGAACCTGTGCGTGAACGCGCGTGATGCGATGGATGGGCGGGGCAAGTTGGTCATCGAAACGGCGCAAGTGCATCTGGCGGCCAATGAGGTCGGCGAATGCGCGGAAGGCGACTATGTCAGGCTAAGCGTCATCGACAATGGCTGCGGCATGAGCCCGGAGGTCGCCGCGCGAGTGTTCGAACCCTTCTTCACCACCAAGCCGGTCGGCAAGGGCACGGGCCTGGGCCTTAGCCAGATTTTCGGCTTCGTCCGGCAGAGCGAGGGCGAAGTCCGCATCGAATCCGCAGAAGGCAAGGGCACCAGCGTCCACCTTTATCTGCCACGCAAGGTCGGGGCAGAGGCAGATGAGAGCGCCGACATCGCTCCGGCAGAACGGGAGCCGGTGCTGCACCCCCCCACCCGCATATTGGTGGTGGAAGACGACCCGCGTGTGTTGAACCAGACGATGGCGGCGCTGGCGGAGCTGGGGCACCTGCCCGTCGCCTGCGAACATCCATCGCAGGCCGCAAAACTGCTGGCCAGCTATCGCGACATCGGCCTGATCGTCAGCGACGTGCTGATGCCCGACATGACCGGGCCGGAAATGATACGCAACCTGCCCGCGACCCACGCGCATGTGCCGGTGCTGTTCGTCACCGGCTATGCGGGCGACACGGCCATCAGCGCCGATTTCGGCGGACATGAGGTTTTGCGCAAGCCCTACACGCTGACCGGCCTTTCCCAAGCCCTGTCCCACGCGCTTAACGGATCGCACCGCCCCGGAACAGCCGCGGCAGCAGAGTGATTGCGCCCAGCAGCGGCCAGCGTCGCTGCCATGGTTTGATCTGGATCGCCGTTCCCGCGTGGCGGTTGATCTTCCACGCCAGATAGTCGATGCCGCCGGCATAGGTGAAGCTGGCCTTCGCCAGGCGGATGACCGACAGCCATTTGCCGCGCCGTTGCAAACGCAGCCACCGCGCGGGGGCCTGTTCCGGGCTGGGCGATGGGGTCAGCCCCGATGCCAGGCCCTGGGCCAGAGCCGCTTCACCGAAACGGCGGTAGCGGTCGGGATCGGCATCCACGATGGAAAAGGACCGCCCCTTCCGCTCCGCCCGCAATTCCGCATTGTAGGTGAGGGAAAAGCCGGTCTTCCACAGGGTCAGGACATCCTGCTGCCCCTGCGCCATGGGCCGGGCGAGCGACAACAGCGTCGGCGCGGATTGGGCGACGGCGCTGATGGCGCGATGGCGGGCTAGGTCATTCGCCGCCCACAGCAGGCGCGATGGCTGAGCGAAGCGCGCCCAGACCGAGACATTGTCCGCTGCGGGGCTATTGAGCCGGGCGAAGTCCGCTTCCGACAGGACCGCATATTTGGCGATCAGGCCGCCATGTTCGAACGGAAAGACATTGGGAGGGATCAGGCGGTTCGCGCTGGCCAGCCAGCTTTTGCCATAAGCCGCCGCATAGTCCGAGACGATCAGGTAAAAGTCGAGCATCAGCCCGTCGAGATTGTCCTCCCGCAGGCAGGAGCCGTAGAACAGGACGGCGCGGGCGGCGTCGGGATATCTGGCCGCCAATGCCCCCGCCATCGCGCTGGCGCGCGGGTCGGCCGGGGCGGAAAGTTCGGCGGTGACGAGGGCGATGAGCTGGTTTGGCATTGCGCTCCCCATATCCGTTCGGCCTGAGATTGTCGAAGGCCACGACCAGGTTCACAGAAAAGTGAGGCGCTTCGAAGTTCAGCGCGAACGGTTTTTCAGGAAAGAGACTTTCGAAATAGCAACGAGAGGTTGTTGGCGGGCATTTCGACCAGCCGGTGGAATGCGAGTCCTTCCGCCTCTGCTGCCGCGATGACCTCTTCGACCTGGCGCAGGCCCCATTGCGGGTCGCGGGCTTTAAGCGAGGCGTGGAAGGCGAGATTGCTGGGCGCGGTTGCCACGCCTTCGCGCAGATAAGGGCCGTAGAGATAGAGCAGGCCGCCTGACGGCAGCGCCTGCCCTGCCCCCTTCAGCAGCCCGAGCGTCGCGGTCCAGGGGCTGATATGCGCCATGTTGATGCAGAGGATTGCGTCGGCCCGCGCGATTGGCCAGTCGCGCGTCGCGTCCAGCAAAAGCGGTGGACGCAGGTTGGGAAGATCGGCTTCCGCGCGCCATGCCTCAATCGATGCGAGTGCCGTCGGATCGGGATCGCTGGGCTGCCAGTCGAGTTGCGGCAGAGCCGCGGCGAAGTGAACCGCATGTTCGCCGCTGCCGCTCGCCACTTCCAGCACCAGGCCGGACGGGGGAAGCTCATCCCGCAATATGGTCAGGATCGCGTCGCGGTTGCGCCGCGTGGCGGGAGCGTGACGCTTGCCCGCCACGGCGCGGCCGGAACCGGGTTCCCACGGTTCCGGCTTGTCCATCATTCCGCCGCCTGCGCCAGCGCCGGGTCGGCCCAGGTCAGGACCGGCTTGCGCGCGGCCAGCGTTTCATCCAGGCGGCGGCGTGGAGCATGGTAGGGCGCGCCCTTCAGCGCCTCATCCCCCGCCTTCGCCCTTTCAGCCAGGCTGCGCAGCGCCATGATGAACTGGTCCAGCGCCGCTTTGCTTTCCGTTTCGGTCGGTTCGACCAGCATCGCGCCATGGACGACCAGCGGGAAATACATGGTCATCGGGTGGAAGCCCTCGTCAATCAGCCCCTTGGCAATGTCGAGCGTGGTGAAGCCTTCGGCCAGCCCCTTGTCGCTGAACAGCGCCTCATGCATGCACGGGCCGCTGGCACCGAACGGAGCGTCCAGCACATCGTCCAGGCTGCGCAGGATATAGTTGGCGTTCAGCACCGCATCGCTCGCCACCTGGCGCAGGCCATCGGCGCCATGGCTCAATATATAGGCCAGCGCGCGGGTGAACATGCCCATCTGGCCGTGGAAGGCGACCATGCGACCGAAGGTCGAACGATGATGCTGCTCGGCGGTTTCTTCCTCCACCAACACAAACTGGTCGCCCTTGCGTTCGACGAAGGGCAGCGGCGCGAAGGGAGTCAGCGCTTGTGACAGCACCACGGGGCCGGAACCGGGGCCGCCGCCGCCATGGGGCGTCGAAAAGGTCTTGTGCAGGTTGATGTGCATCGCATCGACGCCCAGGTCGCCGGGGCGAACCCGCCCGACAATGGCGTTGAAGTTCGCGCCGTCGCAATAGACGAAGGCTCCAGCAGCGTGGACCGCGTCGGAAATCGTCTTCATTTCGCGTTCGAACAGGCCGCAGGTGTTGGGGTTGGTGATCATCACCGCCGCCACATCAGGGCCAAGCCGCCCCTTCAAGGCTTCCAGATCGACGCGGCCATCGGGGGTCGCGGGAATATCTTCGACCTTGTACCCGCAAAAGGCCGCCGTGGCCGGGTTGGTGCCATGCGCGCTTTCAGGCACCAGCACGACGCTGCGGGCGTCGCCGCGCGCTTCCAGTGCGGCGCGGATCGCGAGCAGGCCGCATAGTTCGCCATGCGCGCCTGCCTTGGGGCTCATTGCGACCGAATGCATACCGGTCAGCGTGACCAGCCATTGCGCCAGTTCATGGATGACAGCGAGCGCGCCCTGTACCGTCGATTGCGGCGCGAGAGGGTGCAGATCGGCGAAGCCGGGCATCCGCGCGACCTTTTCATTCAGGCGCGGGTTGTGCTTCATCGTGCAACTGCCCAGCGGGAATAGGCCCAGGTCAATGGCGTAATTCTGGCGGCTGAGGCGGGTATAGTGACGCACCGTTTCCTGTTCCGACAGGCCGGGCAGGCCGATGCTGTCGGTGCGGGCGAGGTTGCCGATGCGGCTGGCGACGGGGGGAATCTCCCCAAAATCGACGCCGGTGGTGCCGGTCGAGCCGATCTCAAAGATCAGCGCTTCTTCCAGCATCAGCGCGCGATTGCCGGTAGCGGTCGCGGGGGCCATATGTGCTTCCTTGACAGGCACGGGGGTGGTGGGGCGGCCTTCCCTCATCATGGTCATGCGAACAAACCTTTCACCACAACGCGTTCGCCCTGCGCTTGTCGAAGGGCTGCATTTTTCTTCGAATGGAAGGACTGGGCTTCGACAAGCTCAGCCCGAACGGAGGAGGGAAACGCGCTCATGCCAGTTCCTCCTCAAGCGCCTGGGCAAAGGCTTCGATATCCTCCGCCGTCACGGTTTCAGTCACTGCCACGACCAGACCGTGGCCGATGTCCGGCGCGTCGGGGAACAATCGGCCCAGCGATACGCCGCCCAGCACGCCCTTGTCGGCGAGGTTGCGGACGACTTCGCGGGCGTCCTTCGACAGGATCAGCGTAAATTCGTTGAAGAAACTGTCGTTCATCAGCGTGACGCCCGGCACCTTGCTCAGGCGGTCAGCGGCCTGGCACGCCAGTGCATGGTTGAGACCGGCGAGGTCACGCAGTCCCTTTTCGCCCAGCAGCGTCATGTGGATGCTGAACGCCAGCGCACACAGGCCTGAGTTGGTGCAGATGTTGGACGTCGCCTTTTCACGGCGAATATGCTGTTCGCGGGTCGAAAGGGTCAGCACGAAGCCGCGCTTGCCCGCTGCATCGACTGTTTCGCCACAGAGGCGGCCCGGCATCTGCCGGACATATTTCTGTTTGCAGGCAAAGAGGCCGAGATAGGGGCCGCCGAATTGAAGGCCTACGCCGATCGACTGCCCTTCGCCGACGACGATGTCCGCGCCCATATCGCCCGGAGCCTTGATCGCGCCAAGGGCCACTGGCTCCGTCACGACAACCACCAGCAGCGCGCCCGCTTCATGGGCGGCGTCGGCAATCGGGGTCAGGTCGGCAATGCGGCCCAATATGTCGGGATATTGAACGACGACGCAGCTGGTATCCCGGTCGATGCCCGCGATCAGCGCGTCAATATCGGTCGCGGCGTCAAGGCTGGGCGCTTCATGCACCAGCGCATCGCCGGTGAATTTCGCCATGGTGTTGGCGACGGAGACATAATGCGGATGCAGGCCGGACGACAGGACCGCCTTGCCCCGCTTGGTGATGCGACGGGCCATGCCGATCGCTTCCCAGCAGGCGGTCGACCCGTCATACATTGACGCATTGGCGACATCGCAACCGAGCAGGCGGGCGACCTGCGTCTGGAATTCGAACAGCACCTGCAACGTGCCCTGCGCGATTTCGGGCTGATAGGGCGTGTAGGCGGTCAGGAACTCGCCCCGCTGGATCAGATGGTCGACGCTGGCCGGGATGTGGTGCCTGTAGGCACCCGCGCCCAGAAAGAAGGGCGCTTCCCCCGCCGACAGGTTTTTCCGCGCGAGCGCCGCCATATGGCGCTCGACTTCCAGTTCGCTGGCATGGTCAGGCAGGCCCGCGATCTTGCCGGACAGGCGAGCCTCAGCAGGCACGTCCACGAACAGGTCATCGATCGATTCTGCGCCGATGACGGAGAGCATTTCGCCCCGGTCGCTGTCGGTAAGGGGTAGATAGCGCATATTTCCAAAAACTCCCCCCTCCCTTTCAAGGGAGGGGCTGGGGGTGGGTCGCGAGCGGAGCGAGCGCTGCTCCGTAGCGATAGGGCAGACGCTCCCTGCGGTCGCGACCCACCCCTTCCCCCTCCCTCGAAAGGGAGGGGCTTATTTTAGAGCGAGGCCACGAACTTCTTGTAGGCGGCTTCGTTCATCAGGCCTTCCAGCTCGCTGGCGTCGGTGATGCGCAGCTTGAAGAACCAGCCATCCTCCTCCGCATCGCTGTTCACCAGCGCGGGTTCGTCCTCCAACGCGCCGTTGGCTTCGACGACTTCGCCGGAAATCGGCGCATAGACGTCGGACGCGGCCTTGACGGATTCCACGACGGCGGCGTCGTCGCCCTTGTCAAACGTCGCGCCTTCGACGGGCAGTTCGACGAACACGATGTCGCCCAGCTGTTCCTGCGCATAATCGGTGATGCCGACCGTCGCGATTTCGTCCTCTACGTCGATCCATTCATGTTCTTCGGTAAAATAGCGGCTCATGGTTATTCTCCCCTCGGAAAAGTGGGTCATGCCTTGCGGCGGTAACGGTGCGGCACGAACGGCATCGGCGCGACGGTGGCGGCGATGCGCTTGCCGCGCACTTCGATTTCAAGCGCGGTGTCGATGGCGGCATGGGGCAGGCTGACCCAGCCCATCGCAATCGGCGCGCCCACGGTCGGCGCAAAGCCGCCGGACGTAACCTCGCCCACCAGCACGTCGCCGGCAAAGATGTTCGCGCCCTCACGCGCAGGCAGGCGGCCGTCGATCTTCAGGCCCACGCGGCGGCTGCCCGGCCCTTCGGCCAGTTCCTTCATCACGCGGGCATGGCCGATGAAGCCGCCTTCTTCGCGGCGGCGCTTTTGGATGGCGAAGCCAAGGTCCGCGCCGATCGTGCTGACGGCGGGGGTCAGGTCATGGCCGTAGAGCGGCAGGCCCGCCTCCAGCCGCAGCGAATCGCGCGCGCCAAGACCGATGGGCTTCACCTGCGGCAGTTCGCAGAGCGCGTCCGCCAGCAGCTTTGCGTCGTCCGCCGGAAGGCTGATTTCGAACCCGTCTTCGCCGGTATAGCCCGACCGGCTGATCCACAGCGGGACGCCGCGCCATTCGAACAGGCCGGATTGCATGAACAGAAGGTCGGCGGTTCCGGGGACAAGGGCGGCCATCGCCTCCCCGGCTTCCGGTCCCTGCAGCGCAAGCAGCGCCTGTTCGTCCATATGGTTCATGACGACTTCGTCAGGCAGATGTTCGATCACCCAGCCGATATCGTCATATTTGGTCGCGCCGTTGACGACCATGTAGATGTCCGCACCGTCGAATGCGCCGTCGCCGACCCGCGAGACCATCAGGTCGTCGAGAATCCCGCCTTCTTCGTCAAGCAGCATCGAATAGCGTTGGCGAAAGGGTTTCAGCCCCTTGATATCGCTTGGCAAAAGCTGTTCCAGCGCGTCGTCTACGCCCCGACCCTCGCTATCATCCGAAAAGGTCAGCTGCCCCATGTGGCTGACGTCGAACAGCCCGGCATGTTCGCGCGTCCAGCTATGTTCGGCCATGATGCCTTCATACTGGATCGGCATGTGATAGCCGGCAAAGCCGACCATGCGCGCGCCCTTTGCGCGGTGCCACGCGTCGAGCGGCAATGGCTGCAGCGGCAATTCTTCTTCGAGATGAGTGACGTCTTCATTGCCGGACATGAGCGGCCTTTCCGTGCGGGTTTACGGGCGACAAACGCACATGGCCGCAGTCGGACCCATGCGCATTGCCACCCCCTCTGTCACGGGACCTGAGAGCTTTGACCACCGGTCAGGCGACCGGATGGCTTACCCCTTCGGTGGGACGGCGTTAAACGCAGTCCGCTTTCCAGAGTGCCTGCCCATGATGCGGTCCTTTGGCCTGAGAGATTCCGGGGCGGTTGCTCCTTCGGCGACGGGGTGGCCTCAAAGGCTTCCCATCCTCTCCCGCATCATGTCCAAAGGCCGAATCCAATCGGCCCGTGAAGACGCCTTCGCATTGCTGGAATTGGAGCGCGCCGTCAATCGCTCAATCGGCTCCCTCCTCCTTTGCCAGCCGCCCGGCAAGGACGCGCGCGGCCTTTCGCAGCCGGTCCAGCTCTGCCGTGTCGCCGGGATCATCCAGCCTGACGTCATCCAGATTATCGTCACCCTCAAACAGGCGCAGAAAGTGATCGACTCCGGCGAAATTGGAATCGGCGACCAGATGGCGGCAAAGATCCACCTTGCCCGACCAGATGCGATCCCCATGGACGCGCAGGAAGATCGAAAGATCCTCCAACTGGACTGCGAGCGCGGCGATCTGGGGATGCAGGTTCATGACGACAGGCCTACGCCCGGCGCGGGTCCGAAGCAATCACGGCTGCGTCAGGCGGGCAGCGCTTCCCCGAATAACTCGGCATGACGCCTTTCGGCATAGCGGTCGGTCATGCCCGCGATAAAGTCGGCGACGTGGCGGCTGCGGCGCGGTTCATCCAGCGAGCAATCGTCGCGCCATTCCGGCGGCATCAGGCCGGGTTGTTCGCGATAGGCCTGGAAGAGGTCCCTAACGATGATGCGGGCGCGGTCGGCTGCGGCTTGTTGCGAGGGATGATGGTATAGCATGGCGTACATGAAGCGTTTGAGGTCGCGTTCCTGCGCCGCAAGTTCGGGGGAAAAGCCGACCAGCGTCTCCCCCGCCGCGCGGACATCATCGACCGTGCGCACGCCCGACCGGCGGATGTTCTCTCGCGTGGCGGCGATCAGGTCGTTGGCCATGACGCCGATCTGTTCCCGCACCAGTTCGCGCAGCAGCCGGTCCTGCGCCACGTCAGGATAGCGGGCGCGCACCCGGTCCCAGCAGCTTTTCACCAGCGGCACGGTCATCAGCTGATCCAGCGTCAGCAATCCCGCGCGCAGGCCATCGTCAATGTCGTGATTGTCATAGGCAATGTCGTCGGACACCGCCGCCAGCTGCGCTTCCAGCGACGCATGGCGGCCAAGGTCGAGCGGCAGCAGCGCGTCGACTTCCCGCATTGCCCAACCGGGATGGTCGATGGGGCCATTGTGCTTCGCCAGCCCTTCCAGCATTTCCCAACTGAGGTTCAACCCCTGAAATAGCGGATAGGGCGATTCCAGCAGCATGAGCGTGCGCAGCGTGTGGGCATTATGATCGAACCCGCCATGATCATCGAGCGCCGCCTCCAGCGCATCTTCCCCCGCATGGCCGAAGGGCGGGTGGCCGATGTCATGGGCCAGGCAAAGCGCCTCGGTCAGATCTTCGTTGAGGCCGAGCGTGCGGGCGGTGGTGCGGCCGATCTGCGCGACTTCCAGGCTGTGGGTCAGCCGGACGCGGAAATGGTCGCCATCGGGGGACACGAACACCTGCGTTTTATGGCGCAGGCGGCGGAAGGCGATGGAATGAATGATGCGGTCGCGGTCGCGCTGAAAAACATCGCGCGGGCCGCGAACCTCCCCCCCGATTTCAGGATGGAGCCGCCCACGACTGTGGTCCGGGTGCGACGCATAGGTGGCGAGGGTCGTCATGCGGGAGCCTTTACTTGGCTGCCAGCCGTTCGACCACTTCGCCCGCGTCGCTTTGCCAGGCGAAGGCGTCAGCCCCCGCCCCTTTCAGCTTCGATTCCACGGTTTTGGCGCGGGTGAAGCTGGCAAAGGGACCAATCAGCAAACGGTTGGTGCGGCCCCAACTGGCGACCCAGCCATCCTGCGGGGCGACATCATCATATTTGCGACGCAGATTTTTGAGCGTGAAGGCCAGCGCGCCACGATCGCTGCCGATGCCAAGCTGCACCCAGTTGCGCGCCGGATTGGCCGCCAGTTTGGCCTTTTCCTCCGCCGCCTTCTTTGCCTTTGCATCGGCCTCAGCCTTTACCTTGGCGGCGGCTGCGGCCTTGGCCTTTGCGGCCTGCGCAGCCTTTTTCGCCTGTTCGTCGGCGGCTTGCTGTTCGGCTCTGCGCGCTGCCTGAAGCGCCGCAACCTCCGCCAGATCGACGGCGGCTACCGTTGGACGCCGTTCGGAATCGGGCACGTCGAGGGTGCGAATGATGTCAGCGAGTGTCCGCGTTGCTGCCGGGTCAGGTTGCGGCGCGGCGGTTGGGGACGCGGCAGGCTGAGCAGGCGTGGGCTGGACGATCTGCGCCGGGGCTTGAGCAGCAGGGGCGGGTTGGGTCGCGGCGGGTTGAGCCGAGAGGGACTCGAAGCCCGGTGCGGGTGGCCCCTGGACCTGTGCGCTGGCCGACGCAGATGGGCGTGCCGGGGTGGTCGTCAGCGGCGTAGAGGACGGGGCGGGGCGTGCCTGCTCCGGTTCGACCGGCGTCGTCGCGGTGGTGGTAGCAGCGCGCGTCTGGACGGAGGCGGACGGAGCGACACGATTGTCCACGCGGGCAAGCGCCGTGGTTTTCCCCGATTGCAGCGGCACCCGCGACTGCCCTGCCGGAGCTGCCGTTGCCGTTGCGGGAGCAGCCTGTGACGGAGCAACGGACGATGGCGTGGCGGGTAGTGGCGCAGGCGTCGGCGTTACGGCGGCGATCGCGGACCCTATCGTCGTCGGGAAGTGGCCGAAATGCACCGCCGCAGCTTTCTGCGCTGCGGTGAGATAGGGCATTTTGAGCATGTAGGGCGTGATCGCAGCGGCAAGCTGGGCTGGCATGGTCTGGCTGGCGATCTTGCGCGCGTCGTCCTGACGGTTGTTCATCGCCAGGATGAAGGCCCGGAAACGCCACGCTGGCCGGTCGCTCTTGTACAAAAGCGGTTGAAGCACCTTGTCCGCCGCTTCCACCTGGCCGGAGATTCCGAGCGAGGCAGCATAGCGATAGGTGAGTTCGGCGTCGTCCGGCGTGCGCTTGAGCCCGGCCTGATAATCCCGCTGCGCCCCGGCCTGATCGCCAGTCAGGTCCCGCGCCAATCCGCGATCGCTGAGCAACGTCGCTTCGGGATAGCCGAGCTTTGTCGCCTGGTCGAACATGCGCAGTGCTTCGGTGGGGTTCTGCGTTTTCAGCATGATCCTGCCCAGACCCGCCTTTACGCGGCCATTGTTCGGCTGGATCATATCGGCGCGGGCGAAGAACCCGGCGGCAGCGCGCATGTCGTCCAGATCAATCGCAGCCTCACCCGCTCCGATCAGCGCGTCCACATCGCGCGGGTTGGAGGCAAGGCGTGAAAGATGGCGATTGAGATTTTCGGTGCTGGGCGGGCGAATAGCCTGCACCATCCCTGGTTGCGCGTGAGCAGCCCCCGCTACAAGCAGGCCCGCAATGAACGATATAGCCGAAAGTTTCACACCATCCCTTTAGCGAATTGCTGCGTGAATGGACAATTTACCATGACGAAAAGCGCGCCGGATCGCCTTGGGCGACCGACGGCGCGCTCTTGAACCGCTGGGCAGCGCCCAAGGATTACTGATTGCTCTGACGATTGAGGAAACGCGGAATGTCCGGAGTGGCCGCATCGTCGTCAGCCGACGGCGCGACCTTGTCCGCCCCACGGGTCAGGCCGGCCATCCGTTCGAACAACGTGCCGCCGGTAGCGACGCGCGGCGCGGGCTGCGACACAGCGGCGGGAGCCGGAGTGGGGCGAGCCTGTTCCGGTTCTGCTTCTGCCTCTTCGGCACCCAGCAGCAGTTCGTCCTGCGACGGGTCCTCGTCCGAGAAAACAGCCGCCGGGCGCGACGACGCAGGCTTTTCGGCAACAGGCGGAGCCAAAGGCGCGGGTTCAGGCGCGGCAGGAACGTCCAGTTCCAGCGGTTCCGGCTCCGCTTCCAGTTCTGCGGCAGGGGCGGGTGTCGGAGCGGGCTGCGGCGCAGGGCGCGACGGTGCGGCGGCGGTGGGAACCGAAACAGCCGGACGGCTCGCAAAGCTGAATGGCTGGGTCAGCGGCGCTGCGCCAGCCGTCATGTCGCTGTCGATGCCGGTCGCCACGACGGAAACGCGGATCTTGCCGTTGAGGCCGTCATTGAAGGCGGAACCCCAGATGATGTTCGCGTCCGGGTCGACCAGTTCGCGGATATGGTTGGCGGCTTCGTCCACTTCCATCAGGCGCATGTCTTCGCCGCCGACGATGGATACGATCACACCCTTCGCGCCGCGCATCGAAACGCCGTCGAGCAGCGGGTTGGCAATCGCCTTTTCAGCGGCCTGCAACGCGCGGCCATCGCCTTCGGCTTCGCCCGTGCCCATCATCGCCTTGCCCATTTCGCCCATCACCGACCGGACGTCGGCGAAGTCGAGGTTGATAAGGCCCGGCATGACCATCAGGTCGGTGATGCCGCGAACACCCTGTTGCAGCACCTCGTCCGCCATCTGGAAGGCTTCCTTGAAGGTGGTGTTGGGGTTGGCGATCAGGAACAGATTCTGGTTCGGAATGACGATGAGCGTGTCGACATGCTTCTGCAGTTCGTCGATGCCCGATTCCGCCGACTTCATGCGGCGATTGCCTTCAAAGGTGAAGGGTTTGGTCACGACGCCGACGGTCAGGATGCCCTTGTCGCGCGCAGCCTTGGCAATGACGGGAGCAGCGCCAGTGCCGGTGCCGCCGCCCATGCCAGCGGCGATAAAGCACATGTGCGCGCCGTTCAGAGCCTCTTCGACCGAAACAATCGTTTCTTCGGCTGCAGCCTTGCCGATTTCAGGACGCGATCCGGCGCCCAGCCCTTCGGTGATCTGCGGGCCAAGCTGGATCCGACGCTCCGCAGGCGAGGCGTTGAGCGCCTGCGCATCGGTATTGGCGACAATGAAATCCACACCTTCAACCGACGCAGCGATCATGTTCGCAATGGCATTGCCGCCCGCGCCGCCGACGCCGATCACCGCAATACGTGGCTTCAGTTCATCCACATGCGGTGGGCTGATTTCAATGCTCATAAATATTAGCTCCCTTTAGCTCCGGCGACGTGAGCCAAACTGTCATCGAAGGTTAATGCAACAGATGATGGCGTATTTCACTAGTAAAATTCGTTTAGCTTTCGATTATTCAATAGTTGGTCTTGATAGCGCGGACCATACGCTGCCACCATTGCGGCGCACCGATACGGTGCACGGTCTGCGGGGTCGTTGCTATCGCCCTAAGGTCAACCGGGTTCGAAGCGCCATAAAGCGCAAGTCCGGCCAAAGTGGCGAAGGCCGGGCCGCTATGCGCTTCGGGCAGGGCCGCCAATCCGCGGGGCCGCCCGATCCGCACCGCACGGCCCAGCGCGCCCTGGGCATAGTCGGCAATCCCCTTCATTTCCGCGCCGCCGCCGGTCAGCACGACCTGACGCCCTGTCGGCGTGTTGAAGCCCATCCCGGCCAGCGCGGCGTTGATTTCCGTCATCAACTGGTTCAGCCGTTCGCAAATCACCGCGACCAGCGCGGCGCGCGTAATCTTGCCACCGTCGGCGTTCGGCCCGGCGCTCTGGCCCGGCAACGCGACGTCGCCATGGGGCGGCGCGATCTCAATCATCTCGCGGAAATCGCGGCGGTTCTGCATCGCCGATCCGTAAAAGCATTTGATCCGTTCCGCCTGGCTGCGGCGGATGCCAAAGGCTGAGGCGATGTCGTCGGTAATGTCGGCCGCGCCAATCGGGATGCTGTGCAGGCCCACCAGCATGCCGCCTGCGTAAAGGGATACGTTGGTGACGCCTGCGCCCATCTCTATCAGAGCGACCCCCAGGTCCCTTTCCTCTTCGGACAGGCAGGCAAGGCCGGTCGCGATCGGGGATGCGACGATGCTGTTGACGTTCAGATATGCGCCACGCACGCACAGGTCCAGATTGGCGAGCGGCGCGCCATCCGCCAGCACGACATGGATATCCACGCCCAGCAGGTCGGCGTGCATGCCAAGCGGCTTTTTTACCGGGACCCGGCCATTGATGGTGAAACAGGTAGGCTGGGCATGCAGAACGACGCGGCCATCGGGGTCGATGCCCTGTTGGCCGGTGGTCAGCAGATCGTCGATGTCGGACTGTTCGATGCGGTAGCCGCCCATGTCGCGTTCGACCGTGACGACGTCGCTGACCAGGCTGCCGCCCGAAAAGCTGACCCACACATCTTCGATATTGGTGCCCGCGACCCGTTCGGCCTGCTCCACCGTTTCGCGCACGGCCAGTTCGGTGCGTTCCATATCGGCGATGAAACCACGGCGCACGCCCCGGCTTTCCCGCTGGCCAGTGCCCAGGATCGCCAGTTCGCCCGCTTCGGTCCGCCCGGCGATGAGCGCCGACACTTTCCACGATCCGATGTCGATTGCGGTGACGAGCTTTTCGACCTTAGGCTGGGCCACTGGGTCAGCCCTCCTCGCCCACGGGCGCGGCATCAGCTTCGGCTTTGCCTGCCTCCGCCGCGACGGGCTTGTCCCGTGCCTGGTCGCGCGGCAGGCGCAGGACGAAGCGGTCCGGGTCGCGCATGTCGAATTTCACGATGCCCCGGCCCAGCAAGCGGTTGACGCCATCCATACGGGCAAAATTGACGAGGGCGGTGGCAGAGGACCTGTCTCCTTCCGGCAGGGAAAGCGTTTCCCCCGACTGAAAGCGCAGATCCCAGCGACGGTTCCCGACCCATGTCGCCCCAGCCAGCATGGGTTTGAGCGCAGGGGCGTTTTCCATCAGCTTGTTCAGGCCCGCCGTCTGCAGATTGGCGCTAGGCCCGACGACCAGCGGCAGGTCGGGCATGGCGCTGGCAGACACGGATTGCAGCACGACGCCGTGCACATCGATCAGGTGCAGCTGACCATCATGCTGCCACACCGCAACCGGGTCGCGCTCGACAATGTCAACCACCAGCGTGTCGGGCAGGCGGCGGGAAATGCGCGCGTCCTTGACCCAGCCAAGCTGCAACATTTCCGACCGCACCCTGGGCAGGTCGAGCGAGAGCATCGAACGGTCCACCTGGCCCAGCGCGATATTATAGACCGGCAGTTCGTCCATCCGTTCGACGCCGCGAACTTCGACCTTCTGCACTTCAAAACCGGCATTGGCCGCGACCTCCGCCGCTTTTTGCCCGGCCATGGCGGGAACGCCCATCAGCACGGCGATGCCGCCCACGACAGCCACCGCGATGCCAACGATCGCCCAGCTGGCCATGCGCTGCAACATATCTTCGCTGACCGGCAGCGCATGGACCATGCGCCCGATCCAGGACCGGCGCTTACTGGGCCGTCCCCGCGCGCCGCCCTTGCGTCCGCCCATGGATGCGGTCTGCGACAGCCGCGCCGTGCCGCCGCGCCGGATGCGTGCTTCAGCCATGCCCTGCCCCTTGTCTTTCCTGTGCCTGGCTCAAGGCATCCTCGACGATCCGTTCGACCAGTTCGGCATATTCGATGCCCAGCCTCGCCGCCTGTTCGGGGACCAGGCTGAGCGGCGTCATGCCCGGCTGGGTATTCACTTCCAGAAGGAACAGCCCCTCCACCCCCTGCGTGTCGTCCCAGCGGAAGTCGGAACGCGACGCGCCCCTGCACCCCAGCAGCTGATGCGCGCGCAGGGCGATGGCCTTGCACGCCTCACCAATGTCGTTGGGAATGTCGGCGGGGCAGACATGTTCGGTCATGCCGTCGGTATATTTGGCGTCGAAATCGTAAAAGCCGCTCTTTGGGCGCAGCTCCGTCACCAACAAGGCTTCATCGCCCAGCACGGCGGTGGTGAGTTCCCGGCCACGAATATAGGGTTCGGCGAGCAGCTGGTCGAAATGCTGCCACGGCCCCTCGACATCGCGGCCGATGGGCGATCCGTAATTGCCATCCTGCGTCACGATGGCGACGCCCACCGAGCTGCCTTCATTGACCGGTTTCACCACATAGGGGCGCGGCAGGGGATCGGCTTCGAACAGGCTGGCGCTGTCGACGATGTGGCCGCCGGGCATGGGGATGCCGTGAGGGACAAGCGCCTGCTTGGTCAGTTGCTTGTCGATGGCGATGACCGACGTGGCGAGACCGGAATGGGTGTAGGTCAGGCCCATCAGGTCCATCATGCCCTGCACCGTGCCGTCCTCTCCCGGAACGCCGTGAAGCGCGTTGAAGACCACGTCCGCTCCGGCTTCGGTCAGGCGTTGTGCCACGTCGCGGTCCATGTCGATCCGCGTTACCTGATGGCCGCGCGATTCCAGCGCCTTGGCCACGCCCTCGCCCGAAGACAGCGACACGGAGCGTTCGGCCGACCAGCCGCCCATCAGAACGGCAACATGCCAGGGGCCACGAGTCATGTGTCTTTTCCTTGTGATAGCGGCTCCAGCGGGGACTTGATCCCCACCCGCTGGATTTCCCATTCCAGTTCGACGCCGCTCTTTGCCTTTACCCGGCGGCGGACTTCTTCGCCCAGTGCCTCTATGTCAGCGCTGGTGGCGTCGCCGGTGTTGAGCAGGAAATTAGTGTGCTTTTCGGACACCTGCGCGCCGCCCAGTTGCAGGCCACGGCAACCGGCGTCATCCACCAACGCCCATGCCTTGTGCCCGGCGGGGTTTTTGAAGGTTGAACCGCCGGTCTTGCTGCGCAGCGGCTGGCTTTCTTCCCGAGCGGAGGCGATGCGGTCCATTTCCGCCTGAATGGCGGCAGGGTCACCGGGAACGCCGCGGAATATAGCGCTCACCACGACCGCGCCCTGAGGCAAGCTGCTGTGGCGGTAGGTATAATCCAGCGCGTCCAGCGACAGCGTCACCTGCTCGCCCGACCGCAGCACGACATCGAATTCGACCAATATGTCGCAGGTTTCGCGGCCATAGGCGCCGCCGTTCATTCGCACGAACCCGCCCACGGTGCCGGGGATCGAACGCAGAAATTCAAGCCCGGCTATTCCTGCGTCGCGCGCGGTGGAGGACACCAATATGCCGGACGCGCCGCCGCCGCAACGAAGCGCGGTCGCGTCGACCTGCTCCACCCTGGCGAACGGCTTGCCCAGGCGCACGACCACGCCCGGCACGCCGCCATCGCGCACGATCAGGTTGGAACCCAGGCCCAGCGCCATCACCGGAACATCGGGGTCGAGACGCGCCAGAAAATCGGAAAGATCCTGCGCGTCCTTCGGTTCGAACAGCCATTGCGCGGCCCCGCCCGCCTTGAACCAGACCAGCGGAGCCAGCGGCGCATCAGCCTTCAGAGTGCCGCGAACCGGAGGAAGGGCCGCCGCGATCAGCGTCAAGCGCCCATTCCCCACAGCCGCATCCAGCGCGTGATCGCCTTTGCCCCCGCCTCTCCCGCAGGCGTGGCCGCTAGCCCAGCATCGACGTTACGTTGCGCGGTTTCCACCATGTCCTGCGCCGCTTCGATGCCCTGCATGTGGATGTCGATCATCCGCTTCTGCATTTCCAAGCCGACGCTTAACAGTTCGAACATCAGGCCGCTTCCTTTTGCGCCACTGCCGCCGCAAGGCCGGCCGCCCATTTGGTGATGTCGCCCGCGCCCAGGCAGATGATCATGTCGCCATCCTGACAATCCTGCGCGATGGCACGGGCAAGGTCGTCCGCGCCCTCAATCGTCGCGGCGTGGCGGTGGCCCCGGCGCTTTAGCCCGGCGACCAGTTCGGCGCTGTCCACGCCGTCGATCGGCTGTTCGCCCGCCGCATAGACCGGCGCGGCATAGACGATGTCGGCGTCGTTGAACGCCTGCTGGAATTCATCCATCAGGTCGCGCAGACGCGTGTAACGATGCGGTTGCACCACGGCGATGACGCGGCCCCCGCTGGCCGAAGCAGGCAGGCCTTCCCGCGCGGCGGCGAGCACGGCTTTGATCTCGACCGGGTGGTGCCCATAATCGTCGATGACGGTCGCAACGCCTTGCCCAGCGCGGATTTCGCCCACCTTGGTGAAGCGGCGTTTCACGCCCCCAAACTTGGCAAAGCCGGTCTGGATGGTCGCGTCGTCAATCCCCATCTGCAGCGCCACGCCGATCGCCGCCATGGCGTTCAGGACATTGTGGCGGCCCGGCATCGGCATTTCGATGCCTTCGATGCGGCGGATCGATCCGTCGCGCTCGCGGATCTGCACGTCAAATCGGTTGCCGCCCGGAATCGGCTGGACATTTTCGCCGCGGATGTCGGCCTGCGCCGAAAAGCCGTAGGTGACGATGCGGCGATCCTGCACGCGGGGAAGGATCGCCTGAACTTCGGGATGGTCGAGGCACAGCATCGCCGCGCCGTAAAAAGGCACATTTTCGACGAATTCGACAAAGGCGTCCTTCACTTTGTCGAAGCTGCCATAATGGTCGAGATGTTCAGGGTCGATATTGGTGACGACCGCCAGCGTGCCGTCCAGCCGCAGGAAGCTGCCGTCGCTTTCATCGGCTTCGACTACCATCCAGTCACTCTTGCCCAGGCGGGCGTTGGAACCATAGCTGTTGATGATGCCGCCATTGATGACGGTCGGGTCCACGCCCCCCGCGTCCAGCAGCGCCGCGACCATGGACGTGGTCGTCGTCTTGCCATGCGTGCCCGCAATCGCGACGGTCGATTTGAGCCGCATCAGTTCCGCCAGCATTTCCGCGCGGCGAATGACGGGCACGCGCTTTTCCAGCGCCAGATCGACTTCGGGATTACCCTTCTTGATCGCGGTAGAGGTCACGACCACGGCGGCGTCGCCCAGATTTTCGGCCTTATGACCGATCATCACCGCAATGCCCTTCTTGCGCAGTCCTTCAACGACATAGCCTTCCGCCACGTCGCTGCCCTGAACCTTGTAACCCAGATTGTGCATCACTTCGGCGATACCGGACATGCCAATGCCGCCGATACCGATGAAATGGATCGTGCCGATGTCGGTGCCGACACCCTTCATGCGCGGGATTCCTTATACGAGAAGCCGTTCAGGCTCAGCCCGAACGGGGAGAGGTGGGTACGGGTCATGCAGGGACGCCCTGTAGATTGAGGCTGGTTGGCACCGGGCCAACTTTCAAAGGATCATTCATGATCGGCGCGGGGCCGATGCTTTCCAGCAGGTCAGCCATGTCACGCGCGGCATTGGGACGGCCGCAGGCGCGGGCGCGCCGCGCGGCATTTTGCAGCGCGCCGGGTTCCAGCGCCATCTTCTGCATCTGCTTGGCGAGTTCGACCGCGTTGAAACGGGCCTGCGAAATGGTGCGCGCGCCGCCCGCTTCGGTCATTTCGCGCGCATTTGCGGTCTGGTGGTCGTCCATGGCGCTGGGCAGCGGGACCAGAATGGCGGGACGGCCCGCGCACGTCAGTTCGGCCAGCGTCGATGCGCCCGCCCGCGCGATGACCAGATGCGACCAGCTCAGCTTTTCCGGGACATCGTTGAAATAGGTGGCAAGGTCGGCGGGGATTTCCAGGTCAGCGTAGAAGCGGCGGACGCGCTCAATATCCTCTGCACGGCACTGCTGCGTCACCTGCAAGCGGCGGCGCAGGCTGAGCGGCAACATGCCGAGGCCATCTGGCACGACGCTGGACAGGATCGACGCGCCCTGGCTGCCGCCGATCACCAGCACGCGGAACACGCTTTCATCGGTCAGCGCGGGAAATTCCTCGTCGCGCAGCAGCTTGACCTCTTCGCGCACCGGATTGCCGACCAGGTGAACCTTGCCAGCATATTTGTCCTTCAGCCGCTCGACTGCCGGATAGGCTGTGGCGATGGCGTCAACACGGCGGGCGAGCAGGCGGTTGACCCGGCCCAGGACGGCGTTCTGTTCGTGGATCGCGGTCGGGATGCCGTCCGCCAGCGCACCAAGCAGCGCGGGCATGGCGGGATAGCCGCCAAAGCCGACGACGGCGGTGGGACGGAATGTTTCAATAAGGCGGCGGGCCATGGCGCGGCCAGCCAAAATGGCCTTCAGCGCGCCCGGCCAGCTGCGCGGATTGCGCGTCATCCGACCGGCGGGCAAGACATGCACCTGCGCCTTGTCAAAGATGCCGGGGATCTTCGCGCCGCGTTCATCCGTCACCAGCGCGACATGATGGCCCCGCGCCATAAGCTCCTCCGCCACGGCATGCGCTGGAATCATATGACCACCCGTCCCGCCTGCAGCGAGGACGAAGTGACGGGAAATGCTCATCGGCCACTCCATTTGACGACGGTATGCCGGCCCATGAATGGGTTGCGCCGCGTGAATGCGAGCAACAGGCCTACCCCGATACAAAGCGCCAGCATAGAGGAGCCGCCGTAGCTGATAAAGGGCAGCGTCATGCCCTTTGAAGGAAATATCTGCGCATTGACGCCCATGTTGATGATCGCCTGCAGCCCGAACTGCGTCGTGAGGCCCGCGGCGGCCAGAATGGTGAAATGATCATCCTCATCCAGCAGGCGCAACAGCACCCGGACGATGATGGCCAGATAGACGCAGGCGATGCCGATGCAGGCGAGCAGGCCGAACTCTTCGCCGATGACCGAAAAAATATAGTCGGTATGCGCTTCGGGCAGGCGGAACTTATGCTGTCCGCCGCCCGGCCCCACGCCGGTGAAGCCGCCATGGGTGATGGTGCGGAACGCCAGTTCGGTCTGGTCCGGCCCCACATCCTGCGCGACGCCGATCCCTAAAAAGTCATTGATGCGCTGGCGGCCATTTTCGTAAAACATATACATGGCGACCAGCCCGGCCAGGCCCAGCCCGCCCAATATGCCGATGACGCGCATCGGCACGCCGGACAACAGCAGCAGGCAGCTCCAGCAGGCCAGGAATATGACGGTCTGGCCAAAGTCCGGCTGTTTCATCAGGACGACCGCGATCAGCAGCGTCACCCCGCCGGTCAGCCGGATGAGCGGCAGCGTGGCGTCCCTTTCCCGCAGCGACAGCAGCCAGGCGAGGCTGACGACATAGACGGGCTTTAGAAATTCGGACGGCTGGAAACGAAAGCCGGGCAGGTCGATCCATCGCTTGGCACCGTTTACCGCCGTTCCCAGGACCGGCACGGCCAGCAGCATGACGATGAAGAAGGCAGACAGGAACATGGCCAGGCGCCGCGCCTGTTGTCGCGGCAGCATGGAAATGACCAGCATGATCGGCAGGCCGATAAAGACCCAGATCAGCTGCCGATAGAAATAGATGAGCGGCGTGACGGCGACGGTGCTGGTCGACCGGTCGATTGCCGCGACCGGCGAGGCAGCCGCCACGGCGACAAGGCCGATCGCCATCAGCGCAACGATCAGCGACAGCAGCACGCGGTCGATTTCCCAGAACCAGATGGCCAGCGCCGTGCGCTCACGCGGAACGGTGTGGTTGCGGAACCCCTTCACCAGTTCGCCTGCCCTGAACATCCCTGTTGCCCCTTCTTCGCGCCAACCTGGCTTCTAACCGCTGACGCCGCCTTCTTCCAATGCCGCGATGGCCGCTACAAAGGCGTCGCCCCTGGCTTCAAAATCGCGAAACTGGTCGAAACTGGCGCACGCGGGCGAAAGCAGCACGACATCCCCCGGTTGCGCCGCCCGCGCGGCGCGGCGAACGGCGGCCGATAGCATTTCACTGTCGTCCACCGCCATATGCGGGCGCAACAGGTCGGCGAACATATGGCCCGCTTCACCGATGGTGTAGGCATGGGCGACATTGCCGAAATAGGGCGCGCATTCGTCCAGACTGGCGCTCTTGGCCAGCCCGCCGACGATCCAATGCAGCCGGGGCCGCCCATTTACCGGCGGGTAAGCGGCCAGCGCCGGTGCGGTGGAGGCGGGATTGGTCGCCTTGCTGTCGTTGACATACAGGACGCCGCCAACCTCACGCACACGCTGCATCCGGTGCGGCAGGCTGGCATAGCTTTGCAGGCCCTTTTCAATCGTCGGCTGATCGATGCCCAGAGCGCGGGCGACGGCAATGGCGACCGCTGCATTCTGGGCGTTGTGCGGCCCCTGCAACGCGGGCCATCCGGCCTGAGCGGCGGGATCGATGTCGCCCGACTTCACCTCAACCACGGCGTGCAACTGCGCCGCGATGGCCCGGCTTGGCTCATCCTCGGTCGCGATGACGGTGGCGTGGTCGGGCGATTGCATCGCGAACAATCGTGCTTTCGATGCCACATAGCCTTCAAAGCCATTATAGCGATCCAGATGGTCCGGCGTGATGTTGAGCAGCACCGCCACGTCGCAGTCCAGGCTGTGCGTCAGGTCGATCTGGTAACTCGACAGCTCCAGCACATAGACGCCGCCTTCCGGCAACGGGTCCTGCCCCAGGATCGGCAGCCCGATATTGCCGCCCATGCGCGTCGGGATGCCCGCCGTTTCGATGATGTGGTGAACCAGCGCCGTCGTAGTCGACTTGCCGTTGGTGCCGGTGATGCCGACGACCCGGTGGGCGGGCAGCGTCGTCCGGGCGAGCGCGAACAGTTCGATGTCGCCAATGACAGGGACGCCCGCCAGCTTGGCATGCATGGCGATGGGATGCCTGTTGAGCGGGACGCCGGGCGACACGACCACGCCGTCAAAGCCCGCAAGATCGATGTCGAGCGGATCGGCCAGTTCCGCCTTGTCGGCGACCGCCGCGCGGGCTTCATCCCGATTGTCCCAGGCGACGACCCGCGCGCCGCTAGCCACCAGGCATTCGACCGTGGCGAGGCCCGACCGGGCGAGGCCCAGGACCGCATAGGTTTTGCCAGCGAAGGCGGCCGTGGAAACAATGCCCATCCCGATCACCTCAGCTTCAGCGTGGCAAGGCCGGCGAGCGCCAGCACGAAGGAGATGATCCAGAAGCGGATCACGACGGTCGGCTCTGCCCAGCCCAGCTGTTCGAAATGGTGATGGATGGGTGCCATGCGGAACACGCGCTTGCCCGTCCGCTTGTAGAAAAACACCTGGATGATGACGCTCATCGCCTCCACCACGAACAGTCCGCCGACCACGCCCAGCACGATTTCATGATGCGCCGTCACCGCGATCACGCCGATGGTGCCGCCCAGCGCCAGGCTGCCGGTATCGCCCATGAAAACGGCGGCGGGGGGCGCATTGAACCAGAGGAAAGCCAGCCCCGCGCCGATGATCGCGCCGCACAATATGGTCAGGTTGCCCGCGCCCGGCACATGCGGAATGCCCAGATATTCGGCAAAGTCGGCGCGTCCCACCAGATAGACGATGGCCATGAACGCCATGCACGCGACGATGACCGGCATGGTGGCCAGCCCGTCCAGCCCATCTGTCAGGTTCACCGCATTGCCGAACGCTACGATCACGAAGGCGGCAAACAGGAAGTAAAACGGCCCCAGTTCAATCGCCGGACCATTGTAGAAGGGAAGATAGAGCGCGGTATTGCCATGATGATTGACGATCAGCCAGGCAGCGAAGCCCGCGATCAGGAACTCCAGCACCAACCGCATCTTGCCCGAAAGCCCCTTGTGGCTGGCCTTCGTCACCTTGTCATAATCGTCCAGAAAGCCGATCGCGCCGAAACCCAGCGTCACGAACAGGCACGCCCACACATAGATGGACGACAGGTCCATCCACAGCAGAACCGACGTCATCACCGACGTCAGGATCATCAGGCCGCCCATGGTCGGCGTCCCGCGCTTGGCGAGATGGGTCTGCGGGCCGTCATCGCGGATCGGTTGCCCCTTGCCTTGACGCACGCGCAGCCAGCCGATGAAGCGGGGACCGATGACCAGCCCGATGACGAGCGCCGTCGCAATCGCCGCGCCCGCACGAAAACTCAGATAGCGGACGAGGTTGAATACTCCCGCGAAATCCATGTTTTGGGCAAGCCAGTAAAGCATCGGTCCTCAGCTCCCCAGATTCTTGTCAGTGACGAGGGCAGCGACCAGGCGGGACAGGCCGATGCCGTTCGATCCCTTGACCAAAATCGCGTCACCAGCGCGCATTTCCTGCTGGATGAGGCGCGTCGCTTCCGCCGCGTCGGATACATGGTCGAACGACACGACCCCGGCAAGCGCCTGCGCCAGCGGCGTCATTTCCGCGCCGACCAAAATGGCGTGATCCACCTTAGCCGCCGTCAGCGGATCGACCAGACCGCTGTGCAGTTCGCCGCTGCGGTCGCCCAGTTCCCGCATGCCGCCCAGCACGGCGATGCGGCGGCTGGCCTGCTCACGGCCCAGCTGCTTCAGCGTTGCCGCCATGCTGACCGGATTGGCGTTGTAGCTTTCATCGATCAGCAGCGCCTCGCCCTCTCCCACGGCCAGCCTGCTGCGCTCGCCCCGTCCGGGCAGGCCCGGCATTTCGGCAAGGGCCAGGCCCGCAACGGCCAGGTCGCCGCCCAGCGCTTCGACCGCCGCCAGCACCGCCAGCGCGTTGGACACCCAATGTTCGCCCGGCGCGCCGACGGTGAAGCATAGCTCCGCGCTCGGCAGTTTCGCCGTTACCAGCGTGCCGCCGTTCGCCGCGGGCACCATGTCACGAACATGGACGTCGGCTTCGGGGTCAAATCCAAAGGTCAGGATATGGGCGGCATGCCGTTCCGCCTTGTCATACAGGGTCGCGACATGCGGGCTGTCATAGGGGATAATCGCCGTTCCGTCCGGCTCCAACCCTTCGAATATTTCCGCCTTCGCCTGCGCAATCGCGGTTTCGGTCGCGAAAAATTCGATATGGGCAGGCGCGATCGCGGTCACGATGGCAACGTGAGGCCGGACCAGCCGGGTCAGCTGGGCCAGTTCGCCCGCATGGTTCATCCCCATTTCAAACACACCGAACGCCGATGAGCGCGGCATGCGCGACAGGCTGAGCGGGACGCCGACATGGTTGTTATAGCTTTTGACCGAACGGTGCACATTGCCGGGGCGGATGCGGTCAAGCGCGTGGAACAGCGCTTCCTTCGTGCCCGTTTTTCCGACCGATCCGGTGACGCCGACCACCTTGCCCGCCATGCGTTCACGGGATGCGCGGCCCAATGCTTCGAGCGCCGCCGCGCTGTCCTGGACCAGTACATGCGGCTGTTCGATCGGTTCGCTGACGATTGCGCCGGACGCGCCCTGTTCGAACGCCTTGCCGATGAAACGATGGCCGTCGGTCGATTCGCCCTTCATCGCGACGAACAGGTCGCCGCCGGTCACTTCCCGGCTGTCGAACGCCACGCCCGAAACGGCGAAGGGCGCCGATGCGACGCCCCCCGCGGCCTGCGCGATTTCATCGGATGTCCACAATAGGCTCACCCCGCGCACTCCCGTGCGACGGTGACATCGTCAAATGGCAGGACGCGGTCGCCGATGATCTGGCCCTGTTCATGGCCCTTACCAGCCAGCAGGACGATGTCGTCCGCACCGGCCTGCGCGATGGCGGCGGCGATGGCGGCGCGGCGACCGCCGATTTCTTCCGCACCCGGCGCGCCCGCCATGACGGCGGCGCGGATGGCGGATGGATCTTCTGAACGCGGATTATCGTCGGTGACGATGACATGGTCGGCAAGTTCAGCCGCCACCTGGCCCATCTGTGGCCGCTTGCCCGCATCGCGGTCGCCGCCCGCGCCGAACAGAGCGATCAGCTTGCCCCGTGTGTGCGGGCGCAGCGCCTCTATCGCGGCGCGCAAGCCATCGGGCGTGTGCGCATAATCGACATAGACCGGCGCGCCCGCCCTGGTGATGACCGCGCGTTCCAGGCGTCCACGCACCGGCTGGACCCGGCCGAGCAGTTCCAGGACCCGCACCACGTCCTCGCCCCCTGCGATCACCAGCCCGGCGGCGGTCAGAGCGTTGGCGGCCTGATAAGCGCCGATCAGCGGCAGGTTGACCCTGTGCAGCTTGCCGTCGGCCTCGACCTCCAGCGTTTGGCCCAACTGGGTCGGGGTGCGGTTGGCAAGACGCAAAGCCTGCCCCTGCACCCCGACGCTCAGCACACGAAGCCCCCGCTTCGTAGCTCGCTGGATCACCTTGTCCGACCAACTGTCGTCGGCCCACACAATTGCCGTCCCATCGGCAGCGACAACTTCATCAAACAGCCGCATCTTCGCGTCGAAATAGCTGTCCATGTCGCCATGATAATCGAGATGGTCGCGCGACAGGTTGGTGAAGGCCGCCACCGACACAGGCAGGCCCTCCGTCCGATATTGGGCTAGGCCGTGACTGGACGCTTCGAAGGCCGCGTGGGTGATGCCCTCGCGCTTCAGGCCCGACATGTTGGACAGAAATGTGACGATGTCCGGCGTGGTGAGACCGGTCGATACCTGATCGACGGAGGTAGTGACGCCCAACGTGCCGATGGACGCGGAATGATGGCCCAGCATCCGCCACAGCTGGCGGGCCAGTTCCACTGTCGAAGTCTTGCCGTTCGTGCCGGTGACGGCGGCGGTCACATCGGGGAAAGGCGCGAAATAACGGGCGGCGAGCAGGGCGAACAGGCGGCGGGGATTGTCATGGGCGATATGCACCGCACCCTCGACCGTCGCCTCCGGTCGCGCCACGACTGCGATGGCTCCGGCGCGGACGGCTTCGGGAATGAAATCCTCACCATTGACGCGCAGGCCCTGAAAGGCACCGAACACCGTGCCGGGCGCAACTTTCCGGTTGTCGATCGCAAAGCCCGACACTGCCGATTCCAGCGGCGCGCCGGGGGTCAGCCGTGCATCCAGCCCATCGATCAGCGAAGCCAGTCGCATCAATGATCCTCCTTGCCGAGCAAGGGCATGAGGTCGGAAATATCGACGTCGCGGCGTTCGTCGGGCAGGACGCCCAGCATCGGCCCGACCCGCTCCACCACCCGCTTCACCACCGGCGCGGCGGTCCAGGCGGCAGTGCGCAGGCCGAACGTCTGGGCGTTGCCCTTGGGCTCGTCCATCATGGTCAGCACGACGTAGCGGGGATTGTCCATGGGAAATGCGGACGCAAAAGTCGTCACCAGTGAACTCTTATTATATCGGCCTTCTTCAGGCTTCTCAGCGGAACCCGTCTTGCCGCCCACCCGGAATCCCTTGGCGTCGGCGCTGCGACCTGTACCCGCCGCGACGATCATCCGCAACAGCTGCCGCATGCGTGCGCTGGTGGCGGCGGAAAAGACGCGATGCCCCTCCGGCACTTCATTCGCGTGCAGTTTGCGCAGCGTCGCCGGACGCCAGATGCCGCCGTTGACCAGCGCGGCATAAGCCGAAGCGAGATGCAAAGGCGTCACGGCGATGCCATGGCCATAGGACACGGTCATGGTGGTGATGCGGCCCCAATTGGTCGGCCACAGGCTCTTGGCGCGTTCTTTCAGCTCAATCGGCGCGCGCTGATCGAACTGAAGGTTGCGAAACAGCTGCTGCATGGATTCAGCGCCCATTTCGTCCGCGATCCGGGCCGTGCCGATATTCGAGCTGTGCACCAGGATTTCCGGCACGTTGAGCCAGCGACCGAGCGCATGATCGTCCTTGATACGAAAACCCGCCACCGCCAGCGGCGCGGTGGCGTCGTAACGCTTGCCCATCGACGTGACGACGCCGCGATCCATGGCCGCGCCGATAGACAGCGGCTTGAAGGTCGATCCAAGTTCGTAACGCGCCTGGACCATATGGTTGCAGAGCGGCGACTGGCTACATGTCTTGCCCGCGTAATTCGCCAGCTTGTTGGGGTCGAACACCGGGATGGACGCCATGGCGATCACTTCGCCCGTATTGGCGTCCAGGATGACGCCGCCCGCGCCCTTGGCATTTTGCGCCACCATCTGCGCATAAAGCTCGCTTTCCAGCGCGCCCTGCACCCGACTGTCGATGGAAATGGCGAAGGGTTGGCCACGCAGCGCGGGGTCGGTCAGCCGGTCGTTGAACGCGGATTCGACGCCCATGCCGCCGACGCCTTCCCGATTCGGAGCAAAGCCCAGCACATGGGCGGCCAGGCTGCGCTGCGGGTAGAGGCGTTCCTTCTCGCGCGGAAACTCTATGCCGATTTCGCCCAGCGCGTTCACTGCCGCCACTTCTTCAGGCAGCGCGCGGCGGCGCAGATAGGCCCAACCCTTGCCGGTCAAAGCCTTGTAAAAAGACGCTTCCGGTTCGTCGGGGAAGATTTCGTGCAGCTTGCGCGCCAGCTCAGCCGGTTCGCCGATCAGCTTGGACGGGCGCACGGCGACCGAATAGGCATCCATGGTCCGCGCAAGGGGCACGCCATTGCGATCAACAATATCGGCGCGCGCGGGCAGCAGGCCCGACCCACCAACGCCATCCCTGCCATTCCCTGAAAAAATGCCGACCCAGGTCAGCCGCAGGATCAGCACAGCCGTGATGCACAAGAACAGGATCAACAGCAGCATCAGCCGGTTGTGCGCGACGGCGGTCAGGTCGATCCGCTGCTTGCCTGCCCGCGCACCACCCGGCTGGACGATGATCGTCGCCATCAGCGCGCCCTCTTCTTACGCTCGCGCGCGGCCTTGTCGCTGATCTCGCTGATGGTGCTGTCGTCCAGCAGCTTGGCGTCCAGCATCGCCATGCGTTCGGCGCGGCGGGCCAGCGGATTGGGTTTTGACACGTCGGCGTCCGCCTTGGCTTTGTCCGGCGCTCCACTGGCGGCGGGCTTGGCGATCTTGTCGACATTGTCCGCGGCATGCGCTTCCCGAATGACGGCAATGTCGCTGCGAATCTGGGTCGCGGCAGGGCTTGCGGGCGCGGCTTGCGGGGCGGACGGCAGGTCGGCGGGCGTCTGCACCATCGCCACCATCACCGGCGGCGCGACATAGTCGGGTCCGTTGGGCTGGACCCCGTCCAAATGCGCCAGCGCCCGCTCACCGGCCAGATATTGCTGGGCGGTCGGAGTTGCATACAGGAAGTCTTCCTGGTTCCACCGTTCCAGCTGCCGCATGTTCGCGCGCGCGCTGAATTCGGTTTCCAGATAGCGGATGTCGGATCGGGCGCGGGCGATCTGCGCCTGGACCCGCATCAGTTCGTTCCGTTCGGTCGCGACCTTCAGCGACACCAGATATGCGCCCAGCGCCCCCAGTGCGACCAACAGGATCCAGATCAGGCTCTGCAACCTTTTGACTGCGATCATGACCGGGCGCTCCGCGATGAAGCGGGCACGGGCGCGGAGGTCCGCACGGCGCTGCGCAGCGTGGCGGAGCGGGCACGGGGGTTGCGGGCGAGTTCCGCATCCCCCGGCCGCACCGCCTTTGCAGGCTTGAGGAAGGTGGGGGCCTCCCCAGCCTGCTTTTCAGGAAGGTGGCGCGAACCACTTCCTTCTCCACCGCTACGCTTGCGGAGGAATTGCTTGACGATCCGGTCTTCCAGACTGTGAAAAGTGACGACGGCGATGCGACCGCCTTCCTCCAACAGCGCTTCGGCTGCTTCCAGTCCGCGCTCCAACTGGTCCAGTTCGCCATTCACATGGATGCGGATCGCCTGGAATGTGCGGGTGGCGGGATCTTTCTTGTCATGCGGCTTATGCCCCAGCGCGCGACGGACGACGCTGGCAAGCTGAGCCGTGCGTTCGAGCGGTCGCGCATCGACGATGGCGCGGGCGACCCGGCGCGACCGAGGCTCCTCGCCATAGCGGTAGAGGACGTCGGCAATGTCCTGCTCCGGGGCGGTGTTGAGGAAATCCGCCGCGCTCATGCCCGACTGGCTCATCGTCATGGCGAGCGGACCATCAGACTGAAAGGAAAAGCCGCGCTCTGCCCGGTCGAGTTGCATCGACGACACGCCGATATCAAGCGTGACGCCCGCAACCGATGCGACGCCGCGCTCCGCCAGCAGCTGGTCCATGCTCGCAAATTCGCCCTCGATCAGCGTGATGCCATGGGCATCGGCCAGCGCCTGCCCTTCGCGAATCGCGTCGGGGTCACGGTCAAAGGCAAAGACTTTCGCGCCCCGCGCCGCCATGGCGCTGGAATAGCCGCCCGCGCCGAACGTCCCGTCGACATGCACTTCGCCGGGGTTGATGGCGAGCGCGTCCAGCACTTCATCGAGCAGGACGGGGATGTGGCGATCAGGATCGGCAGCGATGGTCACTTGCCCCCTCCCGCATCGCGCTGGTCGAGCCAGCGGCGCACCTTGTTGCGGATCAGTTCGGGCCGGTCCTTGCTGTCGACCAGCGTTTCGGGCCTCCACAGCTGCATGTAGCGGCCCACGCCGTAGAAGAAGATGGCGTCGGTGATGCCATATTCATCCTTGATATCGGGATGCATGGCAAAGCGACCACCTTCGTCGAAATTCACCTCCTCAATCGTGCCTAGGCGGCGTTCCAGTTCCAGGTCGGCATTATAATCGCGACCCTGCGCGCGCGCTTCGCGGGCCAGTTCCTCGACTTCGTTGAACAGGTGGCGACGGTGCGATTCTCCAAAGCCGGTGGCGCAGGGGTTGTCACCATGGACCGAGAGATACAGCCGATTTTCGTTGCCGCTGGACAGCTTGACCTGTCGGCGCATCTCCAGGGGCAGCACGAAGCGGCCTTTGCCGTCCGCGACGCTGAATGCGTTACCCGTAAAGAGAGTGATTTCCGACACGTTTGGACTGCCTGCCCTTCTGTTCATAAGGGCGCAGGCCGTCAGCTTCCGAACCGCATCGCAGCAGCCCGGCCCGCAGGACTAGCAAAGCCTGAAAACCCCTATGGCATTCAAATACCAAGGGGAGGCACACAAGAAAAGGGAAATTTAGGGTAAAACTGGGAAATCCTGTTTTGTTCTGGTTTTAAGGTGAATTTTGCCCGTTCCCTCCAAGAGATTGGATTGCGCACAACCCCCTCCAGTCCTGCGGGCGCGCGCTGAGAGCTTCATTCCCAAGCGGCCCATAATATCCCATGCGTTGAGCGTTAAGGCGCAACCTGTGCGCGTGCGCGTGCGCGGGCCAGCCCCGAGACTGGTGCGGGCCATCCATAGTTCGACGAGAGGGAGCCAGGATCCGTTAGGTGGTCGCATAAGGGTGGGCCCCGTCCTTGACCGTTGATGCCAATGCTCAAGGCTCCGGCGGCTGCAGGTCCTGATCCATCGGTTTTTTCAGATTGGGGTCGGGCTGAAGGTCGGGCACGACGGGGGCCTGTTCCGGCGCGGGCTGCACGCCTAGCTCGGCCAACGGTTCCTTGGGCGCGACCGCGTTCAATTCCAGTGTCGGGACGGTAGGCGGCGGCAGAGCGGAATCATCGATGCGCGCCTTGTCGATCACGATATTGGCCAGGCCAACCAGCAGCACCACGCCCGCAAGCCCGGTGAGGCCGATCTGGACACGCTGCAACCCTTCCTGACGGCGGGGTGTTTCAGCCATTTGTTGCTCTTTTTCTTCGCCGCCGCGACCTGTGTCGGCTGTCAGCGATTGTGCGCGAGCCAGGGGAACACCGTCAACCCCTTCGCTTCGAGCCATTCACGATTGTACAAAGTGGACAAATAGCGGAAACCCGTGTCGCACAGGATGGTGACGATCCGCTTGCCCGGGCCAAGCTCCTTCGCCAGCGCTACCGCGCCCGCGACGTTGATGCCCGACGAAAGGCCAAGGCACAGCCCCTCTTCCGCCAGCAGCCTGCTGACCCATAGCAGCCCTTCCTCATCGGAAATCCTGAACTGCGTGTCGATCGGCGCGCCTTCCAAATTGGCGGTGATGCGCCCCTGGCCGATGCCTTCGGCGACGGACGATCCTTCCGCCTTCAATTCGCCATGGGCGTAATAATTATAGAGCGCCGCGCCATAGGGATCGGTCAGCGCGATGGTGATATTTTCATCATGCGCCTTTAGCCCCAGCCCCACGCCCGCAATGGTGCCACCCGTCCCCGCCGCGCAGGTGAAGCCGTCGACCTGCCCGTCCAGCTGCGTCCAGATTTCCTCGGCAGTGCCGACGATATGCGCCTTGCGATTGGCGATATTGTCGAACTGGTTGGCCCAGACGGCATTTTCCGTCTCCTCCGCGATGCGGCGGGATGTGTGGACGAAATGGCCGGGGTTGGAATAGGCGGCGGCGGGTACGGTGACCAGTTCCGCCCCCAGCGCGCGCAGCGTGTCCATCTTCTCCCGGCTTTGCGTTTCCGGCATGACGATGATGGTCTTATACCCCTTGGCATTGGCGACCAGCGCCAAGCCGATGCCGGTATTGCCCGCCGTCCCTTCGACAATCGTGCCGCCGGGCTGCAACAGCCCTCTATCCTCAGCATCGTTGACGATGAACAGCGCAGCGCGATCCTTCACCGAAGCGCCGGGGTTGGCAAATTCGCATTTGGCGAAAATGTCGCAGCCCGTTTCCTTTGAAGGCCCGGCAAGGCGCACCATAGGCGTGTTGCCAATCAGGGCGAGGCTATCTTTTTGAACCAGCATCGCGATGGCATAGCGGAGTGACATGACCCTTGCCAAGCAAGGGAATGATGATCCGGTAAAAGAGCGGCTTGGCGGGCAGGCGGTAATATTTGGCAGCGGCACTGTCCCGGCGCGGGACAAGCCTGAATTTGAACAGGAAATGGCAAGTTTTTTGCTCTAAGCCTGCGTGAAAGATCGGTTTTTCGCCATTTTCAGGAACGTTACGGCTTGGCACGGGTGCACGCAGGGACAAGGCATGGGGCGATCGCCGCGCTGGCGTTGCTGGCGCTTGCCGCGCCGCGCCTGATCACCGCTGCGCCCCTGGACCTGCTGGACGATGCCGCCGCGCGGGAAAATCTGGCCGAGGAAGCGGGCGCGAACTTTCCAGGCTCCGCCTTTTTCTTCGCTCAGGGCATGTTCGACCGCCTGCCTGCGCCCCGGCCAGGCGCTAGCACTGCTGTGCTGGCTCTCGACGCGTCTCCTGCCGCACCCGCAGCGACGTTTCGCGGCGTGACCGCGCTCGACAGCTATCGCGCGCTCAACTGCCTGACATCGGCCATCTATTATGAAGCAGGCAATGAGCCGCAGGAGGGCCAGCGGGCCGTCGCCCAGGTGGTGCTGAACCGTGTGCGCAGCCCGCTTTGGCCCAACAGTGTGTGCGCGGTGGTCTATCAAGGATCGGAAAGGACGGACCTTCGCTGCCAATTCACCTTTAGCTGTGACGGGTCGATGGCCCGCGCAAGCAACCGGCAAAGCTGGGCACGGGCACGGCGCGTCGCGCAGGACGCTCTTTCGGGCAAGGCCTATGCGCCGGTGGGGCTTGCGACCTTTTATCATACGCTGGCGGTCAGGCCTTCCTGGGCACCATCGCTGCACCCGGTGGCGATCGTCGGCGCGCACATCTTTTACCGCATGCCGGGTTTCAAAGGCACTCCGGCTTCATTTCGTATCCCCTATGCCGGGCGCGAATATCAGTCCGGCCCTTCCTTCCGGCCCTCCCCGCCTGCCCCGATCATCACTGCGCCCGGATACAATCTGGCCAGGGTGAATGACGCGGTGCAACCGGCCCTGCCCATTGGTCCTGATGCAATGGATGAAGCGGGACTGCCGCAATCGACCATACGCGCCGAATATCGCAATACGGGCCGCCCGCGCATCTGAAGGACCCCAGCCGCGGCAGGCGAAAAAGATGGATTTTTTCGCCTGGGAAATTTCGGCAAAGGGCCAACATATTGATATATATCCCTAATAAAAATCGGGAAAGCCTGACATAGCGCGGAACCAAATTCGCAGATGGGGGGTTCTACATTCCGGATAGCAAATCTTTTGCCCCCCGCTCTTGCTATCCAAAAAATATGAGCCCGGAACGTTTCTCCCCCCCCCCGACGCGTTCCGGGCTCAGTTGTTTTGGGGCATTTTCTCTCTCTTCGAAGATGTTTGCGGATGCGGAACGTATTCCAACTCCACGGGTTTTGTTTCCGCTGCCGAATTGGCGTGTCCAGTCGGCCGAGTTTTAAGGAGACGAACATGACCAAGAAGATCCTTGCCGCCCTGCTGCTTTCCGGTTCGCTGATGGTAGCGGCGTGCAACACGGTCGAAGGCGCAGGCAAAGACGTGCAGAGCGCTGGCCAGGCCGTAGAAGACGCGGCTGATTAAGCAAAGCTGACGCTATATTGCGGGTTACGAAGGGCTCGCCTCGTGCGAGCCCTTTTTACATCGGCGCGTCGGATGTGTCGGCCACGTCAACCTGAACCGCTTTGCGGCGATCCGTGAACCAGATCGCGACGATCGTGATTTCGTAAAGCAGCAGCAACGGGATTGCGAGCATCAGCTGCGACACCACGTCGGGCGGTGTCAGCACGGCCGCCAGCACGAACGCGGCCACGATCATATAGCGCCGCAGCCCGATCAGCTGGGCCCGTGTCACGAAACCGGCCCGGTTGAGCAGCATCAGCAGCACGGGCATCAGGAAACTGATGCCGAACGCCAGGATGAATTGCATCACCAGCGTCAGATAGGCATCGGTGCTGGGCAGGGCCTCCACCTGAAGGCCGCCGCTGTCCCCCTGAAATTGCAGGAAGAAATGAAAGGCGGTCGGCATCACCACATAATAGGCCAGGCTGGCACCCATCAGGAACAGCACGGGCGTCATGATCAGAAATGGCAGCAGGGCCTTCTTTTCCTTGGCATAAAGACCCGGCGCCACAAACGCCCAAAGCTGGTTGGCGATGATGGGAAAAGACAAGCAGAATGCGCCGAAAATCGCGACCTTCACCTGCACGAAGAAGGCTTCGTACAGTTTTGTGTAGACCAGCCGCCCGCCGCCATCGCCAAAGGCTTCCTTCAACGGGTGAACGAGGAAGGCGAATAGCTGTTCGGAAAAATAGAAGCATACAGCGCCCGTCAGGAACAGCGCCCATACGCATTTCAAAAGCCGTCCACGCAGCTCGATCAAATGGTCGAGCAGCGGTGCCTTGCTGTCGTCAAGGTCTTTCATGCGGCGGAGTCGCCCTTGTTCGTATCGGGTTGAGCCACAAGATAGGGCGGACCATCAGCGGCCGGAGCAGGCGTAGCGGGTGCCGACTGGGCAACGAAAGGGGGCTGCGATGACAGTGGGGCCACGCCGTTGGAAGCGGCAGAGGTCGGCTCCGCGTCAGGCGCGGGTAGCGTGTCCGCCGGATGTTCTTCCATGATCCGACGGTTCTGGTCGGCCCACTTCTTTTCCAGCTCCTCCATCTCCACCTCGCGCACCATCGCATCAACGCCGGTGCGAAAATGGCGGGCCATGCCGCGCGCCTTCCCCAGAACCTGTCCCACCTTATAAAGAGCGCGAGGCAAATCCTTGGGGCCGATCACGATCACCGCGATGATCACGATCAGCAGAAGTTCGGTCGAACCGATATCGAACATGCGCGTCTACCGCCCGGCTGATGGACAGATCAGACCTTGGTCTTTTCTTCCGTGGCAGTGGGCGTGTCCTGTTCAGGCACGCGATGTCCTTCAATCCGGGTTGCCGGCTTCGCTGGCGCGACGTCGTCATCGTCGTCTGCCATGCCCTTTTTGAAGCTCTTGATGCCCTTTGCGACGTCGCCCATCAGGCCGGAAATCCGACCGCCGCCGAACAGCAGCATGACCACCAAGAGGACGATGACCCAATGCATCAGCGAAAAGGAACCCATTTGAACATACTCCTGAAACCCAGCCAGTCTAGGCGTCTTCATCGTCATTTTCCAGACCGGATTGAGCGCCCAGCCCCTCCAGTACAAGATCGACCGGATCGAGCAATCCAGCGGCGCGCAGATCGTCCAGTCCGGGAAGGTCACGGCGGCTGCTAAGCCCGAAATGTGACAGAAATTCTACCGTCGTCGCATAGATTAGCGGTCGTCCGGGCACTTCCCGCCGACCGGCGGGCCGGACCCAGCCAGCCTCCATCAGCACATCCAGCGTACCCTTTGCCACCTGAACCCCGCGAATGGCCTCTATCTCTGCCCGGCTGACGGGTTCATGATAAGCGATGATCGCCAGCGTCTCCAGCGCGGCGCGCGACAGCTTACGGCTTTCGTCCTTTTCCCGGCGCAGAATATGGGCGAGATCGGCGGCGGTCTGGAAATGCCATCGTTCGCCCCGCTCCACCAGATTGATGCCGCGTCCGGCATAATGGCCGCTCAGCGCCGCAAGTGTCGCGGACAGGTCGCCCCCATCGCCGACATGCTGGCGCAACTCCGTCAGGGACAATGGATGTTCGGCGACGAACAGCGCAGCCTCCACCGCGCGCAGGAGGTCATCGGGTTCATGCATCATGGCAAGGGCGCTCCACTGTGTTCGGGCAGCGCCGCCCGCAGGAAGATCGGTTCGAATATCCCTTCCTGCTGGATTTCCAGCCGCCCCTGCCGCGCCAATTCCAGCGCGGCAACGAAGCTGCTGGCGAGCGCGGATTTCGCCATGGCTTCATCCTGACCGGCGGGAAGAAAGGATTGCAGCGCCGTCCAGTCGATGGCCGCGCCCAATAGCGTGCCGACACGCTGGATCGCTTCATCCAGAGTCATGACCGGGCGCGCCACGACCATATGGACGACCGGCTGGGTCCGGGCGCGGATCTGCCCATAGCATTGCAGCAGGTCGAAAAGGCTGGCTGTCCACTTTGCCCGGCGGACGAGCCGCAATCCTTCGGGGCGGGGCCGCACGAACACATCGCGGCCCACACGATCCCGCGCCATCAGCCGCGCGCTGGCTTCGCGCATCGCCTGCAACCGCTGAAGGCGCAACTGGAGGCGCAGGGCCAGTTCTTCGGGTGCGGGTTCGGGCTGCGCTTCACGCGGCAGCAGCAGCGACGACTTGAGATAAGCGAGCCAGGCGGCCATCACCAGATAGTCCGCCGCCAGTTCCAGTTTCAGCTTCCGCGCGCCTTCGATATGGGCGAGATATTGTTCGACGAGAGCGAGGATCGAGATTTCGCGCAGGTCCACCTTCTGCGACCGGGCCAGCGCGAGCAGAAGGTCGAGAGGGCCTTCCCAACTGTCGAAGCTGACCGTCAGCACATCGGCGCGCGGCACTGGCGAGGGAAGCTCCCCCACCGCTGGGGAAATATCTGCCCCCGAAACGCTCACGCCGCCGCCATCGCCAGCAAGCTGTCGCGAGTGGCGAGCAGCTCTTCTAGTGGCGGATTATCCCTGTCCAGACTGGCCGATGCCATGGCGCGGTCGAGGCGGGCCTTTGATTCCATGCCGATGTCCGGCAGCAGACCGGCTATCCCCACCATGTCATCCATCCGTCCCCAGCAGTTAAGCGCCAGGTCGCACCCCGCCGCCACGGCTGCGGCGGCGAGTTCAGGGATGCTGCCGCTCAACGCCTTCATATCCAGATCGTCCGACATCAGCAGGCCGTCAAAACCGATCTTCCCGCGTATGATGGTGTCTATGACGGTCGCCGAAAGGCTGGCGGGCAGGTCAGGGTCCCAGGCGGTGTAGACGACATGGGCGGTCATGCCGATGTGTGCGTTCTTCAGCGTCTGGAACGGGGCAAGGTCGGTCAGCAGCGCATCTTCGTCGGCGGTGACGACCGGCAGGTCCAGATGGCTGTCGACCAGCGCCCGCCCATGCCCCGGCATATGTTTGACGATGCCGACGACGCCGCCCTTTGCCAGTCCTTCGATAACGGCGCGGCCCAGGGCGGCGACGCGCATCGGTTCAGCGCCGAATGTGCGGTCGCCCATGATGTCGCTGGCCCCTTCCTGCCGCACATCAAGCAGCGGGAGCGCATCTACGGTGATCCCAACTTCCGTCAGAGTGAGGGCGATGGCGTGCGCATTGGCGCGGGCGGCGGCGATGGCGCTGGACGGTGCGACATCATAAAGGCGGTCGAACAGCCCGGCGGGCGGGAAACTGGGCCAGACGGGCGCTTGCATCCGCGCGACGCGCCCGCCCTCCTGATCGATCATGATGAGCAGGTCATCGCGGCCATGCAGGGCGCGCAGATCATCGGTCAGGGCGCGAAGCTGCTGACGATCGGCGATATTGCGACGAAAGAGGATGTAGCCTGCGGGCTGCACGTCGGAAAAGAAGGCGCGCTCGTCAGGGGTAAGTGTCTCGCCTGACAGGCCGAAGATGACGGGTTTCATGACGGCGATGGTAGCGGCTGGAATGGCTGCTGTCGAAGGGGTTTGTTGGGGCGGGAAGGACGATAGCGATCTTGCCGAAACAAGCTATCGCCAGATCCCGGCCCTGCCCCATCAGACAATCGTCAGTTGACGACGATACAGCTTTCCCCTGCGACCTTGAGCTTGCCGCACAGCGTGTTGGCCTGCGCCCCGGCAGATGCACGGAGGCGATAGAGGGTGCTGCCGCCGACCTGGGTCGGTTCGACCGACATGGTGAGCGGCGCCAGATAAGCGAAGCGCTTTGACAGCCGCGCCCAGGCGTCGCGCGCGCCCGACTGGCTGCCATAAGCACCCAGCTGAATCACCGCACCGCCTGCGCCGCGTGTCGGCTGAGTTGCAGCGGGCCGAGCGTTGGTTTCATCCGCCACGCGCGCGGTGACGCTTTGCGAAGGCTTGCCCGGAACGGCGCTGCGCGCGTCACCGGCAGGAGCAGTGGCCCTGATCGGCGCTTCGGGAACCCGGCTGGGGTCGATGCGGCCATCACGGGCCACGCCCTGGCTGGCGGCAAAGCTGGCGTCCCCTTCGCCCTCGAACTTCTTGGCGTCGGCTTCCTGCGCTGGAACCTTATAGTCACCGGCAGGCGCGGCGATCCGCTTGCCCTCACCGCCCGCGTCGCCCCGATTCTGCATCAACCACACGCCCGCGACGACGACACCGATCAGCAGCAGGCCGCACAGGATGAAGCCCAGCAACTGTAGCGGCGACAGCCCATCCTCATCTTCATCCTCCATGGCAGGCTCGAGCCAGGGCAGACGCTCGTCATCGTCGAGATCGAGCCTCCCCCGCGCATAGTCGCCCATCTTACCCTTGCCTCCGCTTGGCCTACTGCATTTCCGTCAAAGCGGCCACGCCCATCAGGGCCAAGCCATTACGGATGATCTGCCCGATTCCGCGGCTCAAGAAAAGACGCGCGGATGTGGTAGCGGGATCGCCCATCTGGATAACCCGCGCGTCGGGATTGTCGTTGCCGACATTCCACCAGCCGTGGAATTCCGAAGCCAAGTCATTGAGATAAAAGGCGATACGGTGGGGTTCACGCGCCGACGCCGCGCCTTCCACCACGCGAGGGAACTGCGCCGCAAGCTTCACCAGCCCCAACTCCTGCGTCCCAAGGCGGGACAGGTCGGGTGCGGGAAGATCAAGGCCCGCCTCATCCGCCTTGCGGCCGAGCGATGAAATGCGGGCATGGGCATATTGGACGTAGAAGACCGGATTGTCCTTCGACGCTTCCACCACCTTGGCGAAATCGAAGTCCATCTGCGCATCGGCCTTGCGCGTCAGCATGGTGAAGCGGACCACATCCTTGCCCACTTCGCGCACGACATCGGCCAGCGTGACGAAATTGCCCGCGCGCTTGGACATCTTCACCGGCTCGCCATCGCGCAGCAGGCGGACCATCTGGATGAGCTTGACGTCGAAGCGCGCCTTGCCTTCCGTCAGCGCGGCGACGGCGGCCTGGATACGCTTCACCGTCCCGGCATGGTCGGCGCCCCAGATGTCGATCAGCTGGTCGGCGGTCTGCGCCTTCTGGAAATGATAGGCCATGTCCGCGCCGAAATAGGTCCAGCTGCCGTTCGACTTCTTGATCGGGCGGTCCTGATCGTCGCCGAACCGGGTCGAGCGGAACAGGGGAAGCTCGACCGGCTCCCAATCTTCGGGGGTGTCGCCCTTGGGTGCTTCAAGCACGCCATCATAGACGAAGTCATGGTCGCGCAGCCATTTTTCGGCGGCTTCGGGCTTTCCGGCGGCCTGCAATTCAGCCTCGGACGAAAAGACATCGTGACGGATGCCCAGCAGTCCAAGGTCGCTGCGGATCATGTCCATCATCGCGGCGACGGCGCGCGTGCGGAACAGGACGAGCCATTCATCCTCCGGCGCGGCCACATATTTATTGCCAAAGTCGGCGGCGAGCGCCTGGCCCACCGGGACCAGATAATCGCCGGGATAAAGACCCTCGGGGATCGCGCCGACGTCTTCGCCCAGCGCCTCACGGTAACGGACATGGGCCGAACGGGCGAGCACATCGACCTGGCCGCCCGCATCGTTGATATAATATTCGCGGATCACCTTATGCCCGACATATTCAAGCAAGGTGGCGAGCGCATCGCCCACCACCGCGCCACGGCAATGGCCCATATGCATGGGTCCAGTCGGGTTGGCCGAAACATATTCGACGTTGACGGTGACGCCGTCGCCTATCTGCGAACGGCCATAGTCAGCGCCTTCGGCATGAATGGCGGCCAGTTCCGCCCGCCAGGTGGGGTCGGTCAGCGTCAGGTTGATGAAGCCGGGTCCCGCGATGGTGGCGCTTTCCACCTCTTCCAGCAGCTGCAGGCCAGCGACGATCTTTTCCGCCAGCGTCCGGGGATTGGTGCCTGCGGGCTTTGCCAGCACCATCGCCGCGTTGGTGGCCAGATCGCCATGGCTTGGGTCGCGGGGCGGCTCCACCGTCACCGGCTTGCGGTTGAGCCCGGCGGGCAATGTGCCGTCAGCTTCCAGCGCGTCGAGCACGGCGTTCAGATGGGCGGTGAAACGGATATAGAGGGACAAGGGACGAACTTTCTCACAACGCCCGTTCGTCCTGAAGCCTGTCGAAGGCTGCTCTTCTCTTCACAAGTAGAGGGCTTCGACACGCTCAGCCCGAACGGGTGAATGGCTGGCTTTAACGGGTCGCGTTATATCGGAGTTGGTCCTGGTTCAGGTTGAAACCCACGAGCAATTCAAAACTGGTGCGTTGCAGCGCCGCGCGGACGTCGGGCTGGGAAAACGGGTCGATCGCCGCATCTTCATCGCCCGCCTTGCGCTTCTGCGTGATTTTGCGCTGGATGTCCTCAGGCAAGGTAGCGGCCGCGCGGTCCACATGGGAACCGGCCTTGGCCGTCGTGCTGGCGCGATACTGGCCAGCGGGGAAATCCAGCACCACCTGACCAACGCGCTTGGCCACAACGGCGTTGCCGCCACGGACCACGGCGGAAAAATAGGGCAGCGTGACCTGACGAGCGACACTGGCGTCGCTGCGGCGGGCGTTTACGGTGAACGTCGCCTCGCTGTAAAATTGCGCGCCTTCCGAACAGGTCGACCGCAGATCGGTAATGTTCGCCACTACGTCGATTGCCGCCGCGTCGGTGCGTCCAGCCGGATTGAACAGCGTGATGTCGCCGGTCTGGGCAGGAATCGCCGCCGCCGGGCAGGCCGAACGCACCGCCACGATGCCGCCAGTGGAATCAATCTCTCCCCGTTGCGAACAGGCTCCAAGAGCCAGGGCCAGCATTCCGGTCAGCGCAATTCGAGAAAAGGTCACGAGATAATCCTTGGGGAAAAGGCGTGGGGCTTCTTATCCGCAGCCCGCCCGGTGCGCAACCGAAAGGAATACGCAGCCCAAAGTGCGCGACCGAAAGAAGTGCACAGCCCCTTGCTGCCCCTCCCCCCCTTTCTTCCAGCGCGACATTGGCCTAAGCGGCAGACATGACCGCCCCTTCGAAGTCCGGCCGCCCGCACCTGAAGCTGCTCATCGCCGCGCCGCGCGGCTTTTGCGCAGGCGTCGACCGCGCCATCGTCATCGTCGAACGGGCGATCGAAAAATATGGCGCGCCCGTCTATGTCCGGCATGAAATCGTCCACAATAAATATGTCGTCGACAATCTGCGGGCAAAGGGTGCGATCTTTGTCGAAGAACTGGACCAGGTGCCCGACGGCGTGCCGGTGGTCTTTTCTGCCCACGGCGTGCCAAAGGCGGTTCCGGCCAAGGCGGAAGAGCGCGGCCTCGATTATCTGGACGCCACATGCCCATTGGTCAGCAAAGTGCATCGCCAGGCGGAGCGGCAGGTGGAAGCAGGCCGCCACATCCTGTTCATCGGGCATCGGGGCCACCCGGAGGTGATCGGAACCTTCGGCCAGGTGGACGCCGGCCACATGACGCTGATCGAAACGGTCGAGGATGCCGAGCGCTTCACCCCCGCCGATCCCGACAATCTGGCGTTCCTGACGCAGACGACGCTTTCGGTGGACGATACGGCGGCAATCGTCGCGACCCTGCAACGTCGATTCCCCGCCGTTCACGCGCCCAAGGGCGAAGATATTTGCTACGCAACGTCCAATCGCCAATCGGCGGTCAAGGCAATCGCGTCAGCCTGCGAAGCGGTCTATGTGATCGGCGCGCCCAACAGTTCCAACTCTGTCCGGCTGGTCGAAGTCGCCGAGCGGGAGGGCACGCCAGCGCGCCTGATCCAGCGCGCCGACGAAATCGATTTCGACTGGCTGCGCGATGTCAGGACATTGGGGCTGACCGCAGGCGCGTCGGCCCCGGAAATACTGGTGCGCGAGGTGATCGACCAGTTGCGCACACAATTTGAGGTGGATGAGGAAGAAGTGGAAACCGCGCGCGAAAATATCGCCTTCAAGCTGCCGCGCGGACTGGAGCCTGCCTAGACCATGGCCGTTTATACGCATGTTCCGGCAGAGGATATCGACGCCTTCCTCACCCGCTATGACGCCGGTCGGCTGGTATCGGCCAAGGGCATCGCCGAAGGGGTGGAAAACAGCAATTATCTGCTGGAAACCACTGGTGCCGATGGCCACGGTCATCGCTACATATTGACGCTTTACGAAAAGCGCGTGGATGAGGCCGATCTGCCCTTCTTCATGGACCTGCTCGACCATCTGGGGGAGCGGGGCTGCCTGGTGCCGCGCTTTATCGCCGACCGCGACGGCAAGCGCCTGCAGCAGCTGAGTGGTCGCCCGGCCTGCCTAATCGAGTTTCTGACCGGCATTTCCGTGACTGAGCCGACCGCCGGGCAAGCGCGCGCGGCAGGCGCGGCGCTAGGACAGTTGCACAAGGCTGCGGAAGGTTTTGCGGGCGAACGCCGCAACGCGCTGGACCTGCCGGGCTGGCACGACCTGGCCGACAAGTGCGGTGAGCATTTCGACGATATCGCGCCCGGCCTTCATCGGCGCGTCGCTGATGAGCTCGCCTTCCTCGACGCCCACTGGCCGACCGACCTTCCCCGCGCGGTCATTCATGCCGACCTTTTCCCGGACAATGTGCTGATGCTGGGCGATGAGGTCACGGGCCTGATCGACTTCTATTTCAGCTGCACCGACATCCGCGCCTATGATCTGGCGGTGACGCACAGCGCCTGGTGTTTCAGCAATGACGGCGCGACATGGTTCGGCGATCGGTCGCGCGCGATGATCGCGGGCTATGAAGCGGCGCACGGACTGTCGGCTGCCGAGCGGACAGCCTTTCCCATTCTGTGCCGGGGCGCGGCGCTGCGTTTCCTGCTGACCCGCGCCTATGACTGGATCAACACGCCGCCCGACGCGCTGGTGACGCGCAAGGACCCGCTCGCCTATCTGCGGCGTCTGGACTTCTACGCGAAGGCGACTCCGGCGGAATTGCTGGACATATGATGGCGGACGAGATGCCCGCCCCCCCACCTTCGCAAGAGAGCGCGGCGAGCACCCCTTCCAAAGTCGAAATCTTCACCGACGGTGCGTGCAAGGGCAACCCTGGCCCCGGCGGCTGGGGCGCGGTGTTGCGCTCTGGCTCCACCGAGAAGGAAATTTCCGGCGGCGAAGGTCAGACCACCAATAACCGCATGGAAATGATGGCGGTGATCGAGGCGCTGAACGCGCTCAAGCGGCCGTGCACCGTGACGGTCTATACCGACAGCAAATATGTGCTGGACGGCATCACGAAATGGGTTTTCGGCTGGCAAAAAAATGGCTGGCGCACCGCCGACCGCAAGCCGGTCAAGAATGGCGATCTATGGCAGGCGCTGGTCGCCGCACAGGCGCGTCACAAGGTTGCGTGGCAGTGGGTTAAGGGCCATGCCGGACACCCGGAAAATGAACGGGCCGATCAACTCGCTTGCGCCGCTGCCGAACATTTCCGCGCCGCCTGAAATTTCAGCGCAGCCGGGCCGGATCATACAGGGCCGGGTCCAGAGCAGCGATGGATGAAGGCTGCGAATCGCCCGTCACCAGGCTGGCTGCCAGCAACGCTGCGGCAGGCGCGGTCTGGATGCCGAAGCCGCCCTGTCCCGCGAACCAGAAGAAATTCGGGCGGGCGGGGTCGAAGCCATAGACCGGCGCGCGGTCGGGCGCGAAGCTGCGTAGCCCGGCCCATCTGCGCTCGACCGCTTCGATCGGCCAGTCCACCACCTGCTGGAAACGGGCAATCGCCTGCGCCACCGCCAGTTCTTCGGGCGCGGCGTCGCAGGGCGGCGACGGTTCTTCGTCATGCGGGGTCAGCCAGATGCGGTCCCGCCCTTCTGGTCGGAAGTAGAATTGCGATTGCAGGTCCATGACCAGAGGCAATGCTGGCGACGGAAGCGACGGCACGCGCAGTTGCACCACCGTGCGTCGAAGCGGCGTGATGCCGATGGGCGCGACGCCACTCAATTGCGCGACATGGTCGGCCCAGGCCCCCGCCGCGTTGACCAGCAGGCCGCAATGGACATCGCCCTGCCCGGTGCTGATCCGCCAACCTGCCCCGTCGCTGACAGCGCTTTCAAGGCGGCATGCCGTGCGTAGTTCACCGCCCAATCCACGAAAGCGGTGCAGATAGGCCTGATGCAACGCCGCGACATCGATGTCGCACACGTCCGGTTCCAGCACGCCGATGGTCCATTCAGGCCGCAGTCCGGGCACCAGAGCGGCGGGATCGACCCGGCGCAAGACGACGCGGTCGACAAATTCGTCCTCCAACTGGTCGCGCGCACGCGTGCCGGACGCGCGACCGATATGGAGGGTCTGGCGCGGTGACAGGAAGGACCCGTCGGCGAAATCCGGGTCGGGAAAGCGCAGCATCGGTCCCGAGGCCGTCGTCAGCGGCTGGACGAGGCGACCGCCATAGGTCTCCTCCCAAAACGCCACTGAACGGCCAGTGGCGTGGTAGCCCGCGCTCGGCTCCTGCTCCAGGATCAGGACGGAGCCGTGTTCCGCCAGCTGCGCGCCCAGGCTAGCCCCGGCAATGCCGCCGCCGGCAATGACGATGTCGAATCGGCTCATGCGGGAGCGGCCTCGTCAAAAAAGGCGTCGATCCGTTGTAGCGCGTCCATTCGCACATGATCGCGCTCCCGCAATATCTCATGCGCCGCGTCGCGCCCATAGACATGCAGGCGCGCGCCCGGAATGCGCCGGGCTACGCGCTGGATCGCCGGCGTGGAAACCAGGCGGTCGTGGCGCGCGGCAAGGATCAGCAACGGCACGGCGATCCGGTCGAGCGCATCGCCCCGCTCCAGCGACCGGGTCGATTCCAGTGCCTGCGCAACCCACCGCCAGCTGGGCGGTCCCAGCGCGATGTCGCGGCTATGATCGCGCCACCACAGTTCATCGGCATAGCGATCGGGGTCATGGGTCAGCCGCTTTTGCCGGGCGGCGCGTTGCCAGCTGGATTCTTCCTTCTGGGTCCAGGCCTGCCGCGCCTCAAAGCCCAGCGCGCACATCGTCCTGGCGATGAATCGCGCCAGCCAGGGCGGTAACAGGCCCGCATGAACGCCCATCATCGGTGCCACAGTGACGGCGGCGTCAGGCGCTGGCATCCCTTCGGCCAGCGCGCGCAGCAGCAAATGGCCGCCCATGCTATGCGCGACGACCACGGCGGGACCATCGCCTTCGGCGCGCCAGTCCGTGGCGAAGCTGCGAAGATCGCCGATCCATTGGCCGAAATCTTTGATATGGCCGCAAAGTGGGTCGCCGGTCAGCCGACCCGATCCGCCCTGCCCACGCCAATCGAAGGCCGTGACCGCCCACCCCTGTTCCGCCCAATGGTGGATCACTTCGAGATATTTCTCGATCATGTCGCCGCGTCCGCCCAGCACGAGCATCCGTCCGCGCTCCCCGTCCCCCAAACGATAGCGCCGCAACGGCCAGCCGTCGGGCGCGTGCCAGAAATCCAGCCGCCCGTTCATCGGCCAGGCGCGACGGTCAAAGGCCGGGGGAGCGAATAGGGGCGAATCCATGGAGCGCATGGTTACGGTTTGGTAAGCCATCCGGTCTAGAAGATTAGAGTCATGACGGGGGAATATTTCAAGCTGGCGCTGCTGTGCGCCCTGGCGCTGCTGCTGATCGCTGCATCCATAACGGATCTGCGCTCGCGGATTATCTCCAATAGGCTGAACCTTTTCATCGCGGTGATGGCACCTCTGTGGTGGCTTGCCAATGACCTGCCGCTCTGGCCCGGCATGACCGTGCAGCTCATCCTGGCGCTGTCGGTATTCGCGATCTTCGCTGTCCTGTTCGCCTTTGGGTGCATGGGCGGGGGTGACGTAAAGATGCTGGGGGCGCTCGCACTCTGGTTCCCGTGGCAGCCCCTGTTGTCGATGCTGATGGTCATGGCGATCCTGGGCGGCGTGGTCACGATCGTCACGGTCGTCCACCATCGCGTAACCCGGCGGCTGGGCCAACCACAAATACCTTATGGCGTCGCAATATCTGTGGCGGCTTTGTGGCTGATTGGCGAACGATATCTTAACCAATTTGCGTAATCATGACGGTTCAGGCGGAACTCGCCTGATTGAGGGAGATGAATTTCATCATGGACGCCAAGAAAATCGTTCTGCTGGTCGGAGCGCTTATCATAGCGGTCACGACGGCCCTTCTAGCGCGCAACATGCTGAGTTCGTCGGGTGCGCCCCAGGCGGGTGCATCAGCGATGCCCGTGGAAGCAAACCAGCCCCATGTGCTGGTCGCCACCAGGGCGCTGCCGGTAGGCTCGATCCTGAATGCGGAAAGCTTCCGCTTTCAGCCCTGGCCCAAGGATTTGGTCGAACAGGCCTATTATATCCGTGGGGAAGCTGATCCGGCCAAGCTGATCGGCAGCGTCATTCGCACCGCCATTTCCGCAGGCCAGCCGATGACACTGGGTTCGGTGATCAAGCCGGGCGAGCGCGGCTTTCTGGCCGCGGCTCTTGGGCCGGGCATGCGCGCCGTGACGGTGCCGGTGTCCGCGCAGAATTCCGTCGCCGGATTTGTCTTCCCAGGCGATCGCATCGACCTGGTGCTGACGCAGAGCGTCAGCGGCGGGGGCGAAGGCGATCCGCTCAAGGTTTCCGAAACGATCCTGCGCAACCTGCGCGTGCTGGCCACCGATCAGCGCATGGACGCCATGGGCGACGACGGCAAGCCGGTCGTCCAGACCTATTCCAACGTCACGCTGGAAGTAACGCCCAAGATCGCCGAAAAGATCGCGGTTGCGCAGACCATCGGTTCGCTGTCGCTGTCGCTGCGTTCGCTGGCGGATAATCCGTCGGAGTTGGACGCCGCCATAGCCGGTGCCGACGTCGACTTGCCCGACGGTGCCAGCCAGCAAGCCGAAAAGACGATCATCGCCAAATTGGCGGCGCGTCCCATCGACCGGGGCGGCACCTTTTCCACCGGCGCCGACGTGTCGCGCTATCAGCGCAGCAACGTCCCCGCCAAGCCGTTGCAAGGGTCAGCCGTACCCGCCGGGGGATCGGGGACCGGCACAGTCGCCCTGAACGGCCCTGTCATCCGCATCGCTCGCGGCACCAATGTGACCGAAGTTCCGGTCGGGGGGAAGTAAGATGAAGCGTTTCCACCTTCACGCGGGCAAGGCGGCGGTCAAACCGCTCGTCGGCCCCGCCATCGCGCTGGGCCTGGCGGTCGCCATGGCCGCCACGCCGACCGCCGCACTCAACGCCGCTCCCGCTGCGATGCAGGACAATGCGATCCTGATGTCGGTGGGTGGCAGCCGGGTAGTCAACCTGTCGGCGAAAATGTCCGACGTGGTGATCGCCGACCCCGAAGTCGTGGACGTCCATGTCCGCGCCCAGAACCAGCTTTACCTGATCGCCAAGAAGCCGGGTGAAACAACCGTCTTCGTGACGGCGACCAATGGCAAGGTGCTGTTTTCCGGCACGGTGCGGGTGGGCAACAACCTGACCAGCATCGACGACATGCTGGACTTGGCCATGCCCAATGCGAACATCGCGGTGAACAAGATGAACGGCATGGTCCTGTTGACCGGCACGATCGCCGCGCCTGAAGACGCGGCAGAAGCCGAGCGCCTGACACAGGCCTTCGTCGGCAAGGATGTGACCGTGGTCAGTCGCCTGCGCACCGCCACGCCGCTGCAGGTCAACCTGCAGGTGAAGATCGCCGAAGTCAGCCGCGATGTCGGCCACAAGATCGGCACGAACTTCGCTTCGCGCGATCCCGGCATCGGCAAGTTCGTAGGTAATATCGGCGGCGGTACGCGCAATGCGGTCACCTTCGACGCAGGCGGGGGGGGGACGTTTATCAACCCTGTCGACGGTAGCTACACCCTAGGCGGCGTCGCCAGCATCCTGGGCATGGACGTTGCCGCAGTGCTCGACCTGGCCGAATCAGCGGGCCTGTCCACAACGCTGGCTCAGCCAAACCTGACCTCGCTTTCGGGCGAAACCGCGAGCTTCCTGGCCGGTGGCGAATTCCCTTACACCGTCACCAACGGCACACAAGGCAACAGCCTGGAATGGAAGCAATATGGCGTGCAGCTTGCCTTCACGCCGACGGTTCTGGCGGACGGCCGCATTTCCCTGCGCGTGCGCCCGACAGTGTCGAGCCTCGACTTCTCGGTCGACCTCAATGTTCCGGCCTTGAAGACGCGCACCGCGGAAACGACGGTAGAACTCGGCTCCGGTCAGGCCTTCATGATCGCAGGCTTGCTCAGCAACGACACGGGCAATTCGGTCAACAAGGTTCCGGGCCTGGGCAACATCCCCATCCTGGGTAGCCTGTTCAAGTCGCGCTCGTTTCAGCGTAACGAGACGGAACTGGTCATCGTCGTCACGCCTTACCTCGTAAAGCCGATCAACGCGTCCGACGTGCGCCTGCCGACCGATGGCTTCCGCAACGCCAACCAGGGACAGGGCCTGTTCCTTCAGCAGGGTCACGACGGCGTCAGCGGCGCCCGCGCGCCCATGCCCAGCCGTGGCCCCGCCGAGCAGATCCCACCGCCCGGCCCGCAAGCGTCATCGTCGATGCCCGCCGTGGCCGCGCGAAACGACGGTAAGCGGCAGGCCAAGTCGAACGCCGCTCCCGGCTTCAGCTTCTGATCCGAAGGACGAAGGACATGATCATGATGTCATCCACTATCTCTGCGTCCCGGACGATGCTGCGCATCAGCGCGCTTGCGCTGCTGGCCCTGCCGCTCGCCGCCTGCCAGCATGACAATCGCGGCCTCGAATCGGTTCACCAGCCGGTCGTCAGCCACACCGCCTTTACCTATGACGTGCAGGCGGGTCCCGATGGCGGCCTTACGACGAGCGAAGCCGTCCGCCTGCAGGGCTGGCTCGCGTCAATCGGCCTTGGCTATGGCGACAAGGTCGCACTGGTCACCGACGGTGCCTATTACAGCCCGTCCCTGCGCGAAGGCATTGCCGATGTCCTGGGACGCCGGGGCATGTTGATCGGCGAAGACAGCTCTGCCGCGGCTGGCCAGGCCCCGGACGGCAGCGTCCGCCTGATCGTGCGCCGCGCAAGTGCGAGCGTGCCCGGCTGTCCCGACTGGTCGGACAAGGCCGAAAGCAGCATGCAAATGGGCACGTCGGCCAATTTCGGGTGCGGCGTGAACGGCAACCTGGCCGCGATGATCGCTGACCCCGAAGATCTGGTTCGTGGCCAGAGCACAGACAGCGACCTGCGCACGGCGACGTCGAACCGTGCGATTTCCACCTATCGCGACAAGGCCCCGACCGGATCGGGCGACCTTAAATCCCAATATGGAGGCAATTGAGATGAACGCGCCTTGGAAACCCGGAATGACCGGCCAGCGTGATCCCTTCCACGCCTTCGTATGCGACGATCACAGCCACGACCTGCTATCGGTCATCGTCTCCGAAATGGGATGGGCCCCTGAAAAGGTGAACAAGGGCGGCATGCGCAATGCAGTGCAGAGCCTGTCCGTCACCGCGAGTCCGCAAATCCTGTTCGTCGACATGTCCGAAAGCGGCGACCCGCTCAACGACATCAACAGCCTTGCCGAAGTCTGTGAACCCGGAACGGTGGTGATCGCCGCCGGCCAGGTCAACGACGTGCGCCTTTACCGCGATCTGCTGGCCAGCGGCATACAGGATTATCTGTTGAAGCCATTTGGCGCGGACCAGCTGCGTGACGCGCTGGCGCAGGCGCAGGCGGTGTTCTTTGCACCGCGCGATGCCGCACCCGAACATAGTCACATCACCACCGCCGTCATAGGCACGCGGGGTGGCGTAGGTGCTTCCAGCATCGCGACCTCGCTCGCCTGGCTGCTCAGCACCAAGCATCAGCGTCCGACCGCCCTGCTGGACCTGGACGTTCATTTCGGCACCGCGGCGCTCGCCATGGACCTGGAACCGGGTCGCGGCCTGACCGACGCGATCGAAAATCCCAGCCGTATCGACGGCCTGTTCATCGAACGCGCCATGGTCCGCGCCAGCGAAACGCTCGCGATCCTGTCGGCCGAAGCACCGATCAATCAGCCGATGATGACGGACGGCGGCGCTTTCTACCAGCTGCTGGAAGAATTCCGTTCCGCTTTCGAATGCACCGTCATCGACTTGCCGCGCAATATGCTGATCCAGCACCCGCACCTTATGGGCGACGCCAATATCACGGTGGTCGTCACCGAGTTGACGCTGGCAGCGGCACGCGATTCGATCCGCGTCCTTTCATGGCTCAAGAGCAACGCTCCACAGTCGCGGGTGCTGGTCGTCGCCAACCGCGTCCACCCCGGCGTACCGGAAATCAGCCGCAAGGATTTCGAGGCGTCGATCGAACGCAAGATCGACATCCTGATCCCGTTCGATCTGCGCATCGCCGCCCAATCTGCCAAGCTGGGCAAGACGCTGGCGGAAACCGCAAAGGGCAACAAGGTAGGCGCCGCCTGCTTCAGCCTGCTGGAAGCGGTCATCGGCGCGGCCGAAGAGGATGAAGGCGACGGCAAGGCGACAAAGAAGGGCGACTCCCTGCTTGGCAAGATTGCGAGCCTCAAATCCCGCATCCCTGCCCGTCGCAAGGATAAGGCGGCGGCGCGGAACTAAGCAGCACTCCCCCCTCACGGAACGGGCGATCACATGGACGGCAATTTCTTCCTGCTCTTGATGCTGCTGACAGCCCTTTTCGGGATGGTCGCCATGGCCATTTCCGGGCCGTCGGCCAACCAGGCGAGCAGGCGTCGCGTCGACCTTATCCGGGCCCGGCACAGCGGCTCACACGACGCGATCCTGGAAACGCGCATGCGCAAGGCGATTTCCAACCGCCAGACCGGTGCCGAAATGAAGATGCTGACGTCGCTCGTCCCGAACCCGGAAAACCTGACCAAGCGTTTGAAGGCGACGGGCAAGAAGTGGACGCTCAACAACTATATGACCACCTGCGCCATCATTGCGCTGGTGCTTTGCGCGCTGATGCTGCTGCGTGGCTACCCGCCCCTTCTGGCGGTGATGCTCAGTCTGGCGGCAGGGCTTGGCTTGCCGCATATTTGGGTCGGTCGCCTGATCACCAAGCGGGTGCTTCGTTTCACCAGCAAATTCCCCGACGCGCTTGAGCTTATGACGCGCGGTCTGCGTTCCGGCCTGCCGATCTCCGAAACGCTGAGCGTCGTCGCATCCGAAGTTCCAGGCCCGGTGGGCGAGGAATTCAAGCTGATCACCGAACGCATCAAGATCGGCAAGACGATGGATCAGGCAATGCAGGAAACCGCCGACCGCCTGGACACGCCGGAGTTTCAGTTTTTCGTCATCAGCCTTACCATCCAGCGGGAAACCGGCGGCAACCTGGCGGAAACGCTCGCCAACCTGGCGACGGTGCTGCGCCAACGTTCGCAGATGAAGCTCAAGATCCGCGCCATGTCGTCGGAATCCAAGGCTTCTGCCTACATCATCGGAGCGCTGCCGTTCCTGGTGTTCGGCATGATCTGCTACATCAACTACGGCTATATGTCGCCGTTCTTCACGCCGGACCCGGCGGGCTTGTTCGGCCTGTCGCTGATGCAGGTCATCGGCATCGGCGGCATGTGCTGGATGGCCATTGGCGCCTTCATCATGGCGCAAATGATCAGCTTCGAAATTTGATGGGAAGGACATAATCATGGAATCCGCTCCCGTCCCCGGCGGCACGTTGTTCGGCATGACCGCTACCGATTTCGGCACGCTGCTCGCCGCGCTCGCCACCCTTGCCACCCTGTTCGCGCTCTATGCAGTGACGACGGTGCGCGATCCGATGGCGAAACGGGTCAAGGCGCTCAACGAACGGCGTGAACAGTTGAAGGCCGGCATCACCGCGTCGACCGCCCGCCGCCGCGCGAAACTGGTCAAGAAGAACCATACGACCGACCAGATGCGGTCATTCCTGTCCAGCCTCAAGGTGCTGCAGGACGACCAGTTGAAGGACGCGCAAATCCGCCTGGCACAGGCCGGCATTCGATCCAAGGACTGGGCCGTTGCCATCATCTTCGGCCGGATGGTGCTGCCCATCGTCATCGGCGGAACCGCCGCGCTGATGATCTATGGCTTCGAGGCTTTCCCGGATTGGGGTGGTGGAAAACGGTTCATGGCCTTCGCCGTGGCGCTGCTGTTGTCCTACAAGGCCCCTGATCTTTTCATCGACAACAAGATCCAGAAACGCGCAGCGGCCATCCGCAAGGGGATTCCCGACGCGCTCGACCTGCTGGTGATCTGCGCGGAAGCGGGCCTGACCGTGGACGCTGCCTTTAGCCGCGTGGCGCGGGAATTGGGCAAGGCTTATCCAGAGCTGGGCGATGAGTTCCAGCTGACCGCCATCGAACTGTCCTTCCTGACCGAACGGCGCATGGCGTTTGAAAATCTGGCCACGCGCGTGAAGGTGGAAGCGATCAAGGGCGTGGTGACCACCATGATCCAGACCGAAAAATACGGCACCCCGCTCGCTTCGGCGCTGCGCGTGCTATCGGCGGAATTCCGTCACGAACGGATGATGCGTGCCGAAGAAAAGGCAGCGCGCCTGCCCGCAATCATGACCGTGCCGCTGATCCTGTTCATCCTGCCGACCTTGTTCGTCGTTATCCTGGGACCGGCGGCCTGTTCGATCAGCACTGCCTTCTAAAAGCAGAATAACAGGAGAGGACGGAAGGGGGCGCTTGCGAGCGGCCCCTTCACCGCGTTCAACGCTTCAATCGGCCAGGATGAAGTCGACGCCCGCCCGCGCATGAATGGCCGTGCCATCGTAGATCGGCAGGACATTGGCACGGACATCGACGATCATTTCCAATTCGGTGCAGGCTAGGATGGCCGCCTGCACATCTTCCTTCGCGATGTCGGTCAGTTCCGATTTCATATAGCGTTCGGAATTGCGGCTCACCTTGCCCAGGGTCAGTTCCTCATAGACAATGCGGTCGATCCGCTCCGCCAGCTCCAGATCGGGCGGCAAGAGCGAAATGCCGTGCGACACCAGCCGCTTGCGATAAAAGCCTTCGGTCATGACGTTGCGCGTCCCGATCAGCGCCGCTTTCCTGATCCCGTCGGCTTTCATCTGGCGACCGACCACGTCGGCAATGTTGATGATGGGAATATCGACGCCCGCTTGCACCTCGTCATAGACGCGATGCATGCTGTTGGCGCAGATCAGCAGACCAGCAGCGCCTGCCTGTTCCAGCCGCCGCGCGGAGGCCGTGAGAACATCGCCCGCATGGGCCCATTCCTCGTCCGTGGTCGACCGGCCTATATCGGCGAAATCCAGGCTTTCGATCAGCAAGGGCGCGCCATGCTGCCCGCCCTTGGCGCGATTTACGGCCTGATTGATGATCTGGTAATAGCGCGCGGTGGACGTCCAGCTAAGACCGCCGATCAGACCCAGTTTTTTCATGTAACGCCTTACCCCAAAGCATCGACCGGAAGCTTCCCCTCCGCCGCCGCTCAAGCGTTAGGCACGCCGCCGCGCTGGGGCAAGTCCCTTCCCGCCCGCACCCCAACGAAGGCGCGCCCAAAGCACCAGCCCTGACGTACCAGCGAGTCCCCCGGCCACGACCAGCCCCGCATGCTGGAGCAGAAAGGCCAGAGCCGTCACCGAACAGCCAGCCAGGCCGCCAGCCATCGCCAGCAGCCTGATCCGCCTCGCCTGATCGCCCGGCCCGCCCCGGCCCGCGAACATGGCGACCATGGCCACTACCCACGCCAGCGCGCCGGTCGCCGCCGTAACGCCGACCAGCAGCAGCGCTCCCCCTGTAACGCCATCGCCCCGCGCGGGCATGATGCCAAAGGCATTGGGGTTGAGATAGGCGGCAAGCGCCGCGCAGAGCATGGACAAGCCGATGGCTCCGCAAAACGCCGTCAGCAACGTCGGCAGCGCCTGCGGTCGCCATCCACGCGCCAGCACCAGCCCCAGCGATGCACCGATGAGCAAAGTGCCCGCGATTTCCGGCAGGTTGACGATATCCGCACTGTAGATCCCAGCCGCGGCAAGCAGCAGCACGCCGACACCAGCGGCATGCAATCGCCGTTGGCTGGCCTCTGCTTCATATTTCCACAGGGACAGGACGAACAGCAGGGACGACAGCGCCCATGCGACAAGGACGGCGTCCACCCCGCCGCTCACGGCCGCCCCCCTCTACCGCAGCGGCGAATGGCAATGATCGCGCCCGGCAGCACCGCGCTGGCAAACAGCACCGCGATCAGGCCGAGGTAGCGCGCAGCGACGCTCCCCGCTTCGGCCGCAACGATGAGCGCCCCGGCAAGGCCGCCAGAACACAGGATCAGGATGATTGCGGCGAGCGCGAACCCATCTTTGCGCTGGATGCGGATTGCCGCGAACCCGCCGACAATGCAGGCCAGGGCGAATGGAATGACCAGGAAAGCGTTCATCCGTCCCCGGCCTCCAGATCACCTGTGCCCGTCGGCTCTCCCTCCCCCACTGAGAGAGAGCCTGACAAGGGATTAAAGCAGCCGTTCGCTGACGACCTTGCCGCCCTGGGTGATACGGACGGCATTGCCGATCTCTTCATCCAGCACGGGCGCATTCTGGTCCTTGTTCCAGAAGGCGGACAGGAAGTTGTAGAGATTGCGCGCAAACAGGGCCGACGCGTCGGCGGCGAGGCGCGAGGGCACATTTTTGTGACCCACGATCTTGACCCCATGACGCTCCACTACCTGGCCCAGAACCGCGCCTTCGACATTGCCGCCCTGCTCGACGGCGAGGTCGACGATGACGCTGCCCGGCTTCATCGACGCAATCTGCGCATCGGTGATGAGGCGCGGAGCGGGTTTGCCGGGGATCAGAGCCGTGGTGATGACGATGTCCTGCTTGGCTATGTGGCTGGACACCAGATCGGCCTGCGCCTTTTGATACTCCTCGGACATTTCGGTGGCATAGCCGCCCTTGCCCTCGCCCTCTATCCCCGCAACGCTTTCGACGAAGATCGCCTTCGCGCCCAGGCTTTCAATCTGTTCCTTGGTCGCGGAGCGGACGTCGGTGGCCGACACCTGCGCGCCGAGCCGCTTGGCCGTGGCAATCGCCTGAAGGCCCGCAACGCCCACGCCCATGATGAAAGCGCGCGCGGGCGAGATGGTGCCCGCCGCCGTCATCATCATCGGAAAGGCGCGGCCATATTCCGCCGCCGCGTCCAACACCGCCTTATATCCGGCCAGGTTCGACTGGGATGAAAGTATGTCCATCGATTGCGCACGGGTGATGCGTGGCATGAACTCCATCGCCAACGCTTCATAGCCCGCTGCCGCATAGGCATCGACGCGCGCGCGCTCGACAAAGGGATTGAGACCGGCGACGATCCACGCACCCGGCTTGGCACCTGTGATGCTGGCCACGTCAGGACCCTGGACGCCCAGGATGATATCCGCGCCCGCTACCGTGGCGGCGCGATCGCCCAGGGCCGCGCCCATGGCGGCATAATCCGCGTCGGCGACATCGGCGGTCAGGCCAGCCCCTGCTTCGACCGCGACATCGGCTCCCAGCGCCTTGAACTTCTTCACCGTTTCCGGTGTGCCCGCAACGCGACGCTCGCCCTGCGCGAGTTCCCTGATAATGGCTATTTTCATTGGCATCCCCCTGTCGGCGCGTGCCTTAGCCGGATATCAGTAGAACGACGATGGCGGTCAGGATCACCGTCGCAATCGTACCCCATTTCACCAAGGACACGAACCCCGAATAGGTCTGGTTCGCGCTGTCCATATTTCCTTCCGACGCCATGTCAGTCCCCTTGTCAGCTTTTTTCGAGCGCCCTCTTATCGCCAAGCCTGCCCCCCCTCAAGCCGCAAACGTCGGAAAATAGGTTCCGGTTAAGCCGACCTTTACTCCCAGCGACTAGGCTTTGCCCTGAATTCAACAAGAGGGGCAAAATGGCTCGCGACGGCGTTCCCATGCTGATGCTGATAGATGACGAGCCTGCGCAACGCAGGCTGGTGTCGGCATTGGCCGCGCGCGCGGGATGGCGCACGATCTTCGCCAATGATGGCGACACGGCCATCGCGATGCTGGGCACGCAGGACGGCATGCGGCTGGACGCCGTGCTGCTGGACCAGTGGAGCCCGAGCTACGAGCCCGCGGGCCTTGTCCGCGAACTGCGCAGCCGCCGCCCCGCGCTGCCGATCCTGATCCTGACCGCGCACAACAGCGTCGCCGTTGCCGTGGAAGCCATGCGCGCGGGGGCGACCGACTATCTGTCAAAACCCGTTGCGCCGGAACGGCTGCTCGCCGCCCTAAACGCCACCTTGTCGAGCGAACATGGCAAGGGCGAACTGCGCCCCCTGACCGAGAAAATCTCTGCCGCCCTGTCGTTCGAGGATGTTGTCGGAGCCGCACCCCAGTTCCGCGCCGCTCTTGCCATCGCGGCCAAGGCGGCGCGCGCGCGCGTCCCGGTGCTGATCGAAGGGGAAAGCGGCGTCGGCAAGGATGTCATCGCCCGCGCGATCCACGCGGCATCGCCCCGTCACAAGCAGGCGATGATCACCGTGAACTGCGGCGCGATTCCCGCCAACCTGGTCGAATCCGACCTGTTCGGCCATGAGCGGGGGGCGTTCACGGGCGCATTCGATCGCCATATCGGCAAATTCGTGAGCGCCGACACCGGAACGATCTTCCTTGATGAAGTCAGCGAAATGCCGCTGGATGCGCAGGTGAAACTGCTGCGGGTGCTGCAGGATGGCGAAGTGCAGCCCATCGGCGCGCGTCGGCCTTTCCACGTCGATGTCCGCGTAATCGCAGCCACCAACAAGCGGCTGGTCGATGAGATAGAGGCAGGCCGCTTCCGCGAAGACCTTTATTATCGCCTGAATGTCGTTCAACTCACCGTGCCGCCGCTGCGGGACCGGTTGGGAGACGTGCCCGCGCTGTGTCGGCACTTGCTGGCACGGATCGCGACTCAGCCAGGGTTGCGCAGCCTTGGCCTGACTGACGACGCGCTTGCCCTGCTGATGCAGCATGACTGGCCGGGCAATGTCCGCCAGTTGCAAAACGCCCTCTTCCGCGCGGCTGTATTGTGCGAAGGCGATGCCCTGACCCCGCAGGACTTCCCCCAGATTGCGAGCCACATCCGGTCGCGGGCGCTCGGCGAAACCACGCATCCCCGCCTGCGCGCCGTTCCGCAAAGCCATCGCGAGGCCGCCGGCATCACCCTGTTCGAAGGCGACGGCCATGTGCGGCAGCTGGCCGAGATCGAAGCGGACGTCATTCGCCTGGCCATCGGCCATTATCGCGGGCGCATGACCGAAGTCGCCCGGCGGCTGGGCATCGGCCGTTCCACCCTTTACCGCAAGCTGGCGGAACTGGGCATCGATAGCGCCGCCTGAACGCGCCCATCCCGAAGTTCCAGCCCGGACTTATCGTCACCTCATCGCTCGATGGGTCGTTGCGGCGTTGAAATGTCGGGACGGCTATGCTTTGGAAGGGAGATGAAAATCTTGCCCCTTACCGCCTGCCTTCCCCTGTTGCTGCTGGTCGCCTGTGGTCGCGCCGAACCGGTCGAGGACATGCCGACGCAAGAGGAACTGGCCGCTGCCGCCAATGCCGCGGCTGCCAGCGCCCTGGCCACCGCAAAGGCGGACGACGTGGAAAGCCGCAACTATGTCAATATGAAGCGCGGCTTTTCGGTGACCTTCCCCGAAGGGTGGCAAAAGGACGCATCGGCCAGCACTGACGATGGAGCGGTTTTCGAAGATCCCGGTGCCGGGGCCAATGTGCGGGTGTTCTGGCAGGCCAGTCGCAACGACCAGACACTGCAGCAGATTGTCGAGAAGGTCAGCAGCGGGGCCGAGGGGGTCGATGGCGACTTTATCGGCGACAATGAATATCGCGGCACGGCCAATGACAATGACGGCAATAATGTCGCCATCCGGGTGCTGCGCCAGCCGGAGGGCGGAACTGTCATCGCGACATTCGCCTATCCCGAAATGTTGAGCGAACAATATCAGGCCATCGCCGCGCGGGCGCTCGACAGTCTGGAAATCTTCGCGCCACAGGGCGGCGCGGCGCAAAAAGTCGCCTCGCCAGATGGGGCGGACAACGCGACGACCGCAGAAGCTGAATAATGATGGTGGTGACTACTGCCTAAACCGCGCTCAATCCCGCATCCGCCAGCCCGCGCCACAGGCGGAGCGCCTGCACGCTTTCAGGCACATCATGCACCCGCACCATCTGCGCGCCCAGTTGCGCCGCGCGGAAGGCCAGCGCTATCGATCCGCCTAGACGATGCGATGCCGGTGCTTCGTTGGACAAAGCGCCGATCAATCGCTTTCGGCTTCCCGCGAACAGCACGGGGACGCCCAGCCCCTGAAAAATGGCCAGGTCGTTCACCAGTGCCAGATTGTCCGCCAGCGACTTCCCGAAACCCAGGCCCGGATCGATCATGATCCTGCCCCGCGCGATACCGGCGGCCATGCAGGCGTCGATGCGCGATTCCAGCATGTCGAAAACGTCCGTAACCACATCGGCATAGCCTGCCACATTGTCGTGGGGATCATCGCCTGCGGATGGCGCGTGCATCAGGATGACGGGACAGTCCGCCTTCACTGCCACCTCCATGGCGCGCGCATCGTGGAGCAGAGCGCTGACGTCGTTGATCACCTTCGCCCCGGCTGCAAGGGCAGCTTCCATCACCGCAGCCTTGCGTGTGTCGATGGACACCGCAACGCCCGCCGCCGCCAGGCGTTCGATCACCGGCACGACGCGGGCAATCTCATCCCCTTCCCATATTGTGGCCGCGCGGGGTCGCGTCGATTCGCCGCCAACATCGACCAGCGCCGCGCCTGCCGCCGCCATGGCAAAGCCAGCGTCAGCAGCGGCCTGCGGATCATCGGCATGTTTGCCGCCGTCCGAAAAACTGTCCGGCGTGACGTTCAGGATCGCCATAAGCTGTGGCGCGTCGAAGCGGATCGTCCGATCGCCAAGGGTCAGCGGGGCGCGCGGGGCGGAAATATTCGCGGCGATCTGCTGCGCCCTGCGCGCCAGCGGCTCCGGCAATCCGGCAATCATATCCGCCAGTTCCGCGACCGGCACCGTCACCCGCGCCAGCCTGTCGCGGCCCTTCCGCACTGTCAGCTCATAGGCCTGAAACCAGATCAGCCCATTGCCCATCCGTGCCGCCGTCCCGTCGGGCAGGCCCATGGGCGACGGCACAAACCATGTCGGCTTCAGGTAAAGCCGCGCGTCCGCAGGCATCTGGGAAAGCATCTACCGTCCTTCCAAAGGGCCAGGCCGACCTTTGCTCCCCAGCCAGCCGTTCACGCTCGCGCCCTTTAAGGCTCGTTGGCCAGCAAATATGTCTGCCTCAGCGCATCGATGGGTTTCAGTCCACCATCTGCTTCATAATGCCAGAAAGTCCAGCCGTTGCAGCTTGGCGCGCCCTGCAGCGTCGCGCCAAGCTTATGGATCGACCCGCTATCGCTGCCGACATTCAGCGATCCGTCCGCCCGCACCACCGCTTGCCAGCGGCGCTTGCTGTCCATCAGCACCGCGCCGGGTTGCAAATAGCCCGTTTCAACCAGCGTGCCGAACGCCACCTTGGGCTGCGCCCTGGCGCTCTGCATGATGGTCAGCGCCGATTCGTCGAGCGGCAGCGCGGCCTCAATCCGCTCCAGCGCGACTTCGATATAGCTGTCCTCGCGCTCGATGCCGATCCACTTGCGGCCCAGGCGCTTGGCCACCGCGCCCGTGGTGCCGGTGCCGAAAAAGGGGTCTAGCACCACGTCGCCCGGCTTGGTGCAGGCCAGCAGCACGCGATAGAGCAGCGCTTCGGGCTTTTGCGTCGGATGCGCCTTCGTCCCGTTACGCTTCAACCGCTCCTGCCCGCCGCAGATGGGAAGCACCCAGTCCGACCGCATTTGCAGTTCGTCGTTCAGCGTCTTCATCGCCTTGTAGTTGAACGTATATTTGGCGTCCTCACCCTGGCTGGCCCAGATCAGCGTTTCATGCGCATTGGTGAACCGCGTACCCTTGAAATTGGGCATCGGGTTCGCCTTGCGCCAGATGACGTCGTTCAGAATCCAGAAGCCCTCATCCTGCAACGCCGTGCCGACGCGGAAGATGTTGTGATAGCTACCGATCACCCAGATGCTACCATTAGGCTTCAGAATGCGACGCGCTTCCCGCAGCCATGCCTTGGTAAAGCGGTCATAGGCGCCCAGCGTGTCGAACTTGTCCCAATCATTATCGACAGCGTCCACCCGGCCACCTTCGGGCCGGAACAGATCGCCGCCCAGCTGCAGGTTATAGGGCGGGTCGGCAAAGATCATGTCGATGCAGCCGTCAGGCAGCTTTGCCATTTCAGAGATGCAGTCACCGCGCAGCAGACGATCCGCCTCAATCTCAACCGGCGCGACCGCCCTTTTACGCCGCGTCGCGACGCGCTCCATCACACCCATTGCCGGACCCCCATTCGTTACGGGACCAGCGTTGAGTCCTATGGAGTCCGCCGTCAAGATCAGCGTCTTAGCGTTTATTGCTAACAATCCGTCGGCACCGGAAAGAACGAATGGAGTAGCCACGACATATTGAGTCCCTTGGTCTGCCCAAGACTCTATATAAGGTGGTGTGGCACAAAAGACTCAGCCTTTGGCGTGGCGGAAGTTTTTTTGGTTAACGCGTCTGCTCCGATAAAATCAGGGGTTCACCTTGATCAATTCATAACTTTATGGTTATGGATTTGCCCATGGATAGCCACCCTTCTCATGGCGACCGCAGCGCCGCTTGCGACGAATTATTCAAGGCTCTGTCCGACGGGACCAGGCGGGCACTGCTGGAATATCTGGTCAGGCAGGGCGAACAAAGCGTCCACGCGCTGACCGCCATATCCGCCGTGTCGCAGCCCATGGTCTCCCGCCATCTGGCCAAGCTGAAACGCGCGCGCCTCGTGACTGCTCGCCGAGCGGGGCGGGAAACCTATTATAGTGCGCGGGTGAAGGGGCTGGCCCCGGTAGTGCAATGGATGGCGATCTACGGCGCGCTATGGTCGCAGCGGTTCACTGCGCTCGAAGAATTGGCGGACCCCGCTTAGCGGCAATATCCCTCCCGACCAGGGATGAGGATCAGGCAATCGCTCTTGTCCGCCAGATATTTGAAGCCTGTCTCCGCGCCCGTCCCTGGCCTGATGGTGACATCCCTACCGTCACGCACAAAGCGGATCGTCGCGCCTTCGCTTACACCGGAATATTCCGCCTGTCGGTCCAATGTATCGCGATTGGTGATGGAAACATGGTCGGGTCGTCCATCAGAAGACGGCTGGATGTCCAGAAACAGCCCTTCCGGCCCGGCCCATCGCCCTACCCATGCATCCGTCGGCCTTTCGACGGTCACGTTCATGTCGTCAGCGCGCGGCGTATCGGGATCGTCAATCACCTCTATCGCCGGGGCCTGCGACGCATTGTTTGAGGCGGCCTGATTGTCGACCGCCTTGGAACAACCGCCAAGTAATGCCAGCGCCAACATCATGGGCAGACCAGGGCTGAAGGTCAGGTTCGACTTCATACATCTTTCCCCTTGCATTCCTTTGCTCAAACGGGTGAACGCTCATGTTCGATCCATGGCAGTTGAACATCCATGGTGGCAGGAAAAGAGACGTGGAGAAGATCGCGAAAAGCCCCCGCACCGGACAGACACGGGCACGGTTCGTCCGGGAATCGGCGGACGTCAGGCGGCAGGCGCTGATCGACGCGACCGCGCAATGCCTTGCTGAAAAAGGCGTGGGGGGAACGTCGGTACGCGCCATCTGCGCCCGCGCAGGCGTGTCCGCTGGATTGCTCACCCATTATTTCGACGGGGTCGAAGCACTGATCTTGGCCACCTATCGCGATGTCGGCGAAAAAGTAGCGGCTGCCATGGAGCAGGCCGTAGCGCAGGCAGGTCCCGATCCCCGCGCGCGCCTTTGGGCCTATCTGCACGCCAATTTGCAGCCGCCGGTGCTGGACCCCAATTTGCTGGCCACCTGGATTTCCTTCTGGAGCCTGGTGAAGACCAATCCCGAAATCGCGGCAACCCATGCCGAAACCTATGGCGGGTCGCGTGAACGGCTGGAAGTGCTGCTAAGGGAAGCCGCACCACAAATCCCCCGCCCCGCCGCGCGGGTCGCCGCCATTGCACTGACGGCGATGCTGGACGGGCTGTGGCTGGAACTATGCCTCGATTCTTCCACATTCTCGACAGACGAGGCCCTGGCCATGGTCGAGGAAGCGATGACCTATATCGTTGAGAAGCCCAGAACCGATCCTGTCGATCAATAAAGCGGGCAGTGATCGTTTTTCTCAATATGACCGGGTGAGAAAACCAATTTCCCCCGACTCGCCTCCGTCCCTACATAGGCCGGGCAACAGAAACCCCCTTAGAAGGAACTGGAAAGCCGATGGCGCTTATCAACACTACCATCAAGCCGTTCAAAGCCACCGCATTCAAGGAAGGCAAGTTCGTCGACGTCACTGACGCGGACGTGAAGGGCAAGTGGGCGATCTTCTTCTTTTACCCCGCTGACTTCACCTTCGTCTGTCCGACGGAACTGGAAGATCTGGCAGGCATCTACCCCACGCTTCAGTCGCTGAATGTCGAAGTCTATTCGGTTTCGACCGACACGCATTTCAGCCACAAGGCCTGGCACGACACCTCGCCCGCCATCGGCAAGATCAACTATTACATGCTGGGCGACCAGTCGGGCCAGATCACGAACAATTTCGACGTGATGCGCCCGGGCGTCGGCCTGGCCGACCGCGCGACCTTCCTGGTCGATCCCGAAGGCGTGATCCAGTTCATGGAAATCACTTCGGAAGGCGTAGGCCGCAACGCGACCGAACTGCTGCGCAAGGTCAAGGCCGCACAATATGTCGCCGCTCACCCCGGCGAAGTGTGCCCGGCCAAGTGGGAAGAGGGTGAAGAAACCCTGGCTCCCTCGCTCGACCTTGTCGGCAAGATCTAACTCTGCCTGACATCTCACCGGGCCGGGTTGAGCAATTCCCTGGCCCGGTGGGGCTTACTGACATGCTCTTGCAAAGGCAGGAGCCAGTCCCGCTGCCTCAGTTTGGCTCCTGCCTTTGCAAGAGCGCAGCGTTACAGAGAGACCTAAATGACGATGCCCGGATCAAGAGATCCGGCAACCGGACCCGCGCGCCCCGTTTACGGCGCACCAATTCAATGGAGCTACGACACGATGTTGGACGCAAATCTGAAAGGCCAGCTGAAGGCCTATATGGCGAACATCACGCAGCCGATCGAGCTGGTGGCATCGCTGGACGACGGAGCGAAATCGCGCGAGTTGGAAACGCTGCTGAACGAAATCGGCGAACTGTCGGACAAGGTGACCGTCACCTCCGGCAACGACCGGCGCAGGCCCAGCTTCATGATCCGCCGTGCGGGGACGGACATTGGCGTGACCTTCGCGGGCATTCCGATGGGGCACGAATTCACCTCGCTGGTGCTCGCCCTGCTGCAGGTTGGCGGCCATCCGTCGAAGGCCGCGCAGGATTTAATGGAGCAGATCAAGGATCTGGACGGCGATTTCAGCTTCGAAACCTATTTCTCTCTATCCTGCCAGAACTGCCCCGACGTGGTGCAGGCGCTGAACCTGATGAGCGTGCTCAATCCCCGGATCAAGCACGTTGCCATTGACGGCGCACTGTTCAAGGAAGAGGTCGATGCGCGTCAGGTCATGGCCGTGCCCACCGTATTCCTCAACGGCGAGCCCTTCGCTTCGGGCCGCATGGAATTGGAGCAGATCGTCGCCAAGATCGACAGCGGCGCGGCGGACAGGGCCGCTGCAAAGATCCGCAGCCAGGACCCGTTCGAGGTGCTGATCGTCGGCGGCGGGCCCGCAGGAGCGGCGGCGGCCATCTATGCCGCGCGCAAGGGCATTCGCACCGGCATCGCCGCAGAGCGTTTCGGCGGCCAGGTGCTCGACACCATGGCGATCGAAAATTTCATCTCGGTATCCCACACCGAGGGGCCAAAGCTCGCCGCGCAATTGGAACAGCATGTGAAGGATTATGATGTCGACATCATGAACCTGCAAAAGGCGGCCAAGCTGATCCCGGCCAGCGTGGAGGGCGGATACCATGAAGTCGTGCTGGAAAATGGCGCGTCGTTGAAGGGCCGCACGGTAATCCTGTCCACCGGCGCGCGGTGGCGGCAGATGGGCGTGCCGGGCGAGGATGAATATCGCAACAAGGGCGTTGCCTACTGCCCCCATTGCGACGGTCCGCTGTTCAAAGGCAAGCGCGTGGCCGTGATTGGCGGCGGCAATAGTGGCGTCGAAGCGGCGATCGATCTGGCCGGTATTGTCGCCCATGTGACGCTGATCGAATTTGACAGCCAGCTGCGCGCCGACGCCGTGCTCCAGCGCAAACTCGCCAGCCTGCCCAATGTCCGCATCATCACCTCCGCTCTTACGACCAAGGTAGAAGGTGACGGAGCCAGGGTGACGAGCCTCAGCTACAAGGACCGGAACCAGGGCACCGAACATGATGTCGAACTGGAAGGCATTTTCGTCCAGATCGGCCTCGTCCCCAATACGGAATGGCTCAAGGACGCTGTCGCCCTCTCACCGCGTGGGGAGATTGAGATTGACGCACGCGGCGAAACCAGCCAGCCGGGCATATTCGCTGCCGGTGACTGCACGACGGTGCCCTACAAGCAGATCGTGATCGCTTGCGGAGCCGGTTCGACGGCAGCCCTGTCGGCGTTCGACTATCTGATCCGACTGCCCGCCGCGGTGGAAGAGGCGGAAGCAGCCTGAAGAGACAACTCCCCGAGCGGGGGGTTGGGAAGCGGTCGGCCCCAGGCCCGGTGCCGGCCGCTTCTTTAATTCAGCGCGCGTCCGACAAGAGCGGACCCCGCTGCCACTATTTGCAAAGTTAAATCCTTCCTACGCCGCAGGATGGGCGAGGTCTGCTCCCCACCCAAACCAACCATCACCGCCGCAATCGCGGTCGGAAAATGTCGGGGTCAACCGCCAGCATCGGCATGTCCCGAACAGCCAGCTCCACTGCGGCTTGCTGCCTGGGCGCAGCCTGTGTCGCCGCCGCAGTCCGTTTTTCCACCGCGACCTCTTTTGCCAATACAGCCTGCTGCACCGGCGCGGGCTGCGCGCCTGGCGTGAAGGTCACGATCGCTGACCCCGGATCATAGAGCACTAGCTTGTCGAGCATCAGCGCCGGTCTTACCTCGTCGGCATTTACCCGCACCAGCGTCCCGATCCGCGTCATGGCGAACAGCTTGCGCGCAAAGCCGGTGGGCAGGCGTATGCAACCATGACTCGCCGGATAACCCGGATTATGCCCCGCGTGCAGTGCAATCCCGTCCCAGGTCAGCCGCTGCATGAACGGCATGGGCGCGTTGCTGTAAAGGTTCGACCGATGCCATTCGCGTTTTTGCAGGATGGGAAATTCACCCGTCGGCGTCCGATGACCGCTGGCCCCCGTCGACACACTGGCCAGACCGACGAGCCGGTCGCCGTCATAAACATGGATCGCCTGCCGTTCGATGCTGATGATCAGGTAAAGCGGCCCTTCAAATGGCCCCTCCTCCAGCCAGCGATATCCGCCGACGGTCAGCTGTTCGACATCCGTGGACTGCGCCCACGCGACTTGCGTATGGGGCGCAAAGGCAAGGGCGACCAGCCCCGAAAGAATCTGCACAAGGCGCATACAGGCTTTTTTAACCATAAGGCCCAGCGTCGTCAGCCCCAAAGACGCGCGGGCATCCGCTTTCGATCCCGTCATGGGACAGGCAGAGTTTGCTGTCCTACCAAGCTGCCCGCATGACGGGGCCAGACGGGCTGCACCCTTGTCACCCTGATCCTACAGCAGCACCAACTGCGCGACAGGGGAAAAGCTGCGGCGGTGGAGCGGTGTCGGCCCATGTTCGCGCAGCGCTGCCAGATGCTTGGGGCTGCCATAGCCCTTGTTGCTTTCCCAGCCATAATGGGGGTGGATGACAGCCGCTTGCACCATCATCCGGTCCCGCGCTTCTTTCGCCAGGATCGACGCCGCCGCGATGGACAGGCATTTGGCGTCCCCCTCCACTACCGGCGTCGATGCCCATCGCCATTGGGGGCAGCGATTGCCATCCACCAGCACATGCGCGCAGTCCCGGTCCAACGCTTCCATGGCGCGCGTCATCGCCAGCATGGTCGCCCAGAGGATGTTGATGCTGTCGATTTCCTCCACCGACGCGATGCCGATCCCCCAGCAGAGCGCCCGCGCCTTGATCTCCACTTCCAGCGCAGCGCGCCGGGCTGCGGTCAGCTGCTTGCTATCGTTCAGACCGTCGGGACAATCCTCCTGCCGCAATATGACCGCCGCCGCGACCACCGGCCCGGCGAGCGGCCCCCTGCCCGCTTCATCGACCCCGGCGACCAAGCCAGGATGGTGGCGCAGTTCATGCGTGAAATCAGGCATGGGCGTGAAATCCGAACGGCGAGCCCATCGGGCCGCGCCCCTGCCCAAGGCCGGGAGCAAGGCGTAACGCTTCGCGCACATATTTGCGGGCGCGCTCAATGGATTCGACCAGATCCCAACCCTGTCCCAGGCCGGTTGCTATCGCGCTGGCCAAAGTGCAGCCGGTGCCATGACTATGCTGCGTGTCGATCCGGGCGTTGCTCCATGCCTTCAGCACGCCATGCGGACCAATCAGCCGGTCGGTCAACATCGGTCCCGCGGCATGCCCGCCCTTCGCGAGGACATGCGTGCCGAAACGGATGGCGATTTCCTCCCCGCCCAGCGCCGCCAGTTCAGGAATATTGGGGGTGATCAGCGTAGCGATTGCCATCAGCCGCTCGAACGATGCAATCGTGGCGTCATCAGCCAACGCGGAACCGCTGGTGGCGACCATGACGGGATCGAAGACGATGGGCACATTTTCCAGCACGGCCAGCCTGTCAGCGACTGCGGCGGCGGTCTCAGCCGAACCGATCATGCCGATCTTGACCGCGTCCACCCCGATATCGCTGATGACGCTTTCCATCTGCTGCAGCACCATATCGACTGGGACGGCGTGCACGCCCTGAACGCCCATCGTATTTTGCGCAGTAATCGCCGTAATGGCGGTCATGGCATGGCCGCCCAGCAAGGTGACGGTGCGAATGTCCGCCTGAATGCCAGCGCCGCCGCCGCTATCCGACCCGGCGATAACGAGAATACGCGGGACGGTCATACCTTATGATAGCGTTGCGTAGTTGCGGGATGACGGACGAGGGCTTCACCCGCACGGGCAGGCCGGTCCATCAATTCCCCACGGCAATTGGGGCAGCGATCATCCAGCGCCTCGGCGCATGGCGCGCAGAAAGTGCATTCGAACGAACAGATGAAGGCACCCGGCTCATCCGCAGGCAAGTCCACGCCGCACCGCTCACAATCGGGACGCATTTCCAGCATCAGGCCGCGACCCGGGCCACGGCATCGCAGATGCGATCGACAATATCCCTGACCTGTTCTTCCCGGTCCCCTTCGGCCATGACGCGAATGACAGGCTCCGTCCCCGAAGGACGGATGACCAGACGGCCACAGCCATTCAGCTCCGTCTCCGCCTGGGCGATTACCCGTTTCACGTCATCATGCTCCAACGGCTTGCCCCCTGAAAAACGGACATTTTTCAGCAGTTGCGGAACAGGATCGAACTGATGGAGCAATTCGCTGGCGGGTTTGCCGGAACGAACCAGCGCGGCCAACACCTGCAAGGCTGCGACCGTGCCGTCGCCCGTTGTCCCATAGTCGCTCAGGATCATGTGGCCGGACTGTTCGCCGCCGACATTGAACCCGCCCTCACGCATCCGCTCCAGCACATAACGGTCGCCAACCTTGGTACGCTCAAGACCGATGCCCTGCCCGACGAGATGGCGCTCCAGTCCCAGGTTGGACATGACCGTCGCCACCAGGCCGCCGCCGCGCAATGCTCCGTCCCGCGCGAAATTGCCCGCAATCAGCGCCATAATCTGGTCGCCATCGACGATCTGGCCCTTTTCATCGACGATGATCAGCCGGTCGGCGTCGCCGTCCAGCGCGATACCGATGTCTGCCCCTGACGAAATAACGGTTTCCCGGCAAAGCTGGGGTGACGTCGATCCGCACTGGTCGTTGATATTGACGCCGTTCGGCGACACCCCGACAGCGACGACTTCGGCGCCCAGTTCCCACAGCGCCGATGGTGCGACTTGGTAGGCGGCACCATTGGCGCAATCGACGACGATCTTGAGCCCGTCGAGCCGAAGATCAGCGGGGAAGCTCGACTTGACGGCGTGGATGTAGCGTCCGCGAGCATCTTCGACGCGGCGCGCACGGCCAATCTCAGCCGATGGCGCGAGCGGAATGTCCTGCTCCAGCATCGCTTCGATCTTCAGTTCGTCTTCGTCCGAAAGCTTATAGCCATCCGGGCCGAACAGCTTGATGCCGTTGTCGGCATAGGGATTGTGGCTGGCGGAAATCATGACGCCCAGATCGGCGCGCATCGAATGGGCGAGCAGGGCAACGGCGGGGGTCGGGATCGGTCCGAACTGGACGACGTCCATGCCAACGGCGGTAAAGCCAGCGACCAGCGCATTTTCCACCATATAACCAGACAGCCGCGTATCCTTGCCGATCACGACCCGATGGCGATGGCTGCCACGTTGAAAATGCTTTCCGGCGGCCATGCCGACCTTCATCGCCAGTTCCGCCGTCATAGGCCATTTGTTAGTGCGCCCCCTGATGCCGTCGGTGCCGAAATAACGCCTGCCCATGATTCCCAGTCCTGATCTTACCTCCCTGTATCCATAACGGTCTTTGTCCGATTTTCCACTGGAGAGCGCAGGCTGTGGTTTATTGGGCGGTGCTTTCCACACCGCAGCAGAGTTCGGTTCTCATGGAATGAGGATTTGGTGAGGCGGGACTTGGCGGCAGTTACATTACGCCGCACGTCAAGCTGATCAATATAAAGGCCCCATCTGAGATGGGGCCTTATGTCAGTAGGTTTGGCTCAGATGTCGTCGCCCAATGCGCCCTTGATCGAACCCTTGACGTTCTGAGCCGTGCCTTTTGCCTTCTGTGCACGACCTTCTGCTTCGAGGGCCGGGTCACGCTGGTGGCGGCCCACTGCTTCCTTAGCCGCGCCCGCTGCCTTGTTGCCCGCAGCTTTCAATTTGTCGGTCAGTTCGCCCATCGAATATCTCCTGTCGGTTGAAGTTACTGAACCAACTGTCGGAGCAGGAGGAAGTTGCCTTCGATTCGGAAACGGAACGGACGATGGGCATAAGAAAAGGGCCGACAAATGCCGGCCCTTTCCGATAGTTGGTTGAAGAAACGCTTAGCGCTTCGAGAACTGGAAGCTGCGGCGAGCCTTGGCGCGGCCATATTTCTTACGTTCGACGGTGCGGCTGTCGCGGGTCAGGAAGCCTTCGGCCTTGACCGCGCTGCGCAGCGCCGGTTCGTACTTCGTCAGCGCCTGGGCGATGCCGTGCTTGACCGCACCGGCTTGACCGGACAGGCCACCGCCCTTGACGGTGGCGATCACGTCATACTGACCTGTACGGTCGGTTACGCCGAACGGCTGGTTGATGACCAGACGCAGGGTCGGGCGGGCGAAATAGATTTCCTGATCGCGGCCATTGACCGTGATCTTGCCGGTGCCGGGCTTTACCCAAACACGCGCGACGGCGTCCTTACGGCGGCCGGTGGCGTAAGCGCGGCCAAGGCTGTCGATTTCCTGGTCACGCAGCGGGGCGGAAGGCTGAACCGGGGCGATGGGCGCGTCAACGGCAGCGGATTCGGCCTGATCGGCGACAGGAGCCGGAGCGTTGGCGGTCAGCGACGCGAGGTCGGACAGGGACTGGCGGTTATCGGACATTATGCACCCACCTTGTTCTTGCGGTTGCGCGACGCGAAATCGAGCACTTCGGGGTTCTGCGCTTCGTGCGGATGCTCCGCGCCGGAGAAGACGCGCAGGTTGCGCATCTGCTGACGGCCGAGCGGACCGCGGGGGATCATGCGCTCAATGGCTTTTTCCAGAACGCGCTCAGGGAAGCGGCCTTCCAGGATCTTGGCAGGCGTGGTTTCCTTGATGCCGCCAGCGTAGCCGGTGTGCTTGTAATAGACCTTGTCGGTCAGTTTGCGGCCGGTGAACTTCACCTTGCCAGCGTTGATGATGATGACATTGTCACCACAATCGACGTGGGGGGTGAAGGACGTCTTGTGCTTGCCGCGGAGGATATTCGCGACGGTCGAAGCGAGGCGGCCGACGACGAGACCTTCCGCGTCGATCAGGATCCACTTCTTTTCGACCGTTGCCGGGGTTGCCGGCTTGGTGGTCTTCATCAGCGCCTTCATGGTGCCAATCTCCAGAATGAAATAGTGAACTGAAAACGTTTTGGGCTTTCAGAAGATGGGCGCTAATGACGGGCGGGGGGCCGAAAGTCAAGAGATTCGGCGGCTTTCCTGACGGGTAAAATAATACCCGTCATTTCAGCGCTTGCCGATTGCATGCGCGCCCCAGGCAGCGGCGGCCACGACGAGAGCGCCTATGGCCTGGTGCAACACGGCCAGCGGGAGGGCGATGCCACTGACCACCGTTGCGATGCCGAGCGCGACCTGCGTCCCGACCGTGGCGTTGATGGCGATGGAAGCGCCCCGCTGCCCTGCCCGCTTTGCGCCGCGCGCCAGGAGGATGAGGGCGATGGCAGCGGCCCAGGCCCACCAGCGATGGATGAAATGGACGAGATAGGGATCGCTGGACAAGGTCGCCCACAGCGACCCCAGCCATATAATGCCGTCCGGCACGAGGTGATCATTCATCAACGGCCATGTGTTGGAGACATAGCCAGCATCCAGCCCCGCCGTGAACGCCCCGAACATCAGCTGGACCAGCAGGATGAGCAGGACGACGAACGCAAAGGGCCGCAGCGCCGACGGATGGGAAGCAGGATCGCGGCCCAGCGCCAGCAGGTCGAGCGCGGTCCAGACCAGCCCGCCGATGATGAACAGGGCGGTGAGCAGATGCACCGCCAGCCGGTAATGGCTGACATCGGTGCGCACCGACAGGCCGGACGTCACCATCCACCAACCGATAGCACCCTGAAGCCCGCCCAGCGCCAGCAGCGCGACGAGCCGTAGGCCGTAGCCCGCCGGAATGGCACGTGCCCACGCAAACCAGATGAGCGGCAGCGCGAAGGCCAGCCCGATCAACCGCCCCAGCAGCCGGTGCACCCATTCCCAGAAGAAGATGAACTGAAAATCGGACAGGGTCATGCCCCGGTTGATTTCCTGATATTCCGGGATCTGTTGATATAGCCGGAATGCGTCCATCCATTGGTCGTGGGTAAGCGGCGGAATGGCCCCGGTGATGGGTTTCCATTCGGTGATCGAAAGGCCAGATTCGGTGAGACGCGTAATGCCCCCGACCACGACCATCAGAAAGACGAGCGCCGCGACGGCCAGCAGCCACCGGGCGATCGGAACCGGTCGGGGCGCGGGCATGGCGGGCCGACGAAGGGCGGAGCGGCGAAGGGTGGGCGCGGTCATGGTGGCGGTTCATGCCCCCACGACCGGGCCGTGGCAAGAGGGTGGAAAGCGGGCGGAAAAGCGAATGCGCCAAGCGGGATAGCGGATACATTCGCGCAGCCGGGCGTATCCCGAATGATGAAGCGATTAATCGAATATAATCAATGAGCGCCCCGGCGCAGGACTTCGCCGGGATGATCGCGGCGCAAGGACCGTTGGGCGAGTTGACCGCGCACATCGATACGCGTTCGCCTTTGGGGCCGGTGGATCGATGGTCCCCCGCGCTGCTGTCGGCGGTCCGCCTGATGCTGTCGTCCAAAGCGGAGATCGTACTGTTCTGGGGCCCGGACCTGTGCGCCCTGTATAATGAAGCCTATGCGCCCACGATCGGCGACAAGCATCCCCGCGCTTTGGGCCGTCCGGCGCGCGAAGGCTGGGCGGAATTGTGGCACGACCTGGAACCGCTGCTGCTGTCGGTGGTGAAAGACGGCGAGACAGTCCATGCGAAGGATCGCCCCTTTTATATCGAACGCGCAGGCGGGCGCGGCGAGCAGGTCTATTTCGACATCAGCTATTCGCCGGTGTTTGAAATGGACGGGTCCATCGGCGGCGTGCTGTGCATCGTCAATGAAACCACGCGGCGGGTTGAGTGGGAACGGCAGATGCAAGCCGAGCGCAACCGCCTGTGGACATTGGCGCGCGACCCGTTTCTGATTGCGGACGAAGCCGGGGTCTGGCTGTCCGCCAGTCCCGCCTGGACCGACATATTGGGGTGGAGCGAAGACGAGCTGGTGGGCCGCACGTCCCAATGGATGGAGCATCCCGACGATTTTGGCAAAACCCGCTATGAGGTCGAAAACCTGCGTGACGGCATTGCCACGCAGCGATTTGAAAACCGGTTCAGGGCAAAGGATGGCAGCTATCGCAACTTCAGCTGGACGGCAGTGCCGGACAATGGGTTGATCTATTGCGTGGCCCGCGACGTGACGGAACAGCGGATGCATGCGCAGGCGCTGGCAGAGACAGAAGCGGCACTGCGGCAGGCGCAGAAGATGGAGACGCTGGGCCAGCTGACCGGGGGTGTTGCCCATGACTTCAACAACTTGTTGCAAGTGGTGACGGGTAATCTGGAACTGTTGCAGCGCAGGCTGGACGGCAATGACAAGCTGAGACGAGCGGTCGACAATGCCATGGCGGGCGCGGAGCGCGCCGCGATGCTGACGCAGCGCTTGCTGGCATTTTCCCGCCGCCAGCCATTGGCCCCCGAACGGGCAGACCCCAACCATCTGGTAGGACAAACTACCGAATTGTTGAGCCGGACGCTGGGCGCCACCATCGAACTGGAAACGATACAGGCGGCTGGCGCATGGCCGATTGAAATCGACGTCTACCAAATGGAAAATGTACTGTTGAACCTGGCGGTCAATGCGCGCGACGCGATGCCCGATGGCGGGAAGCTGACCATCGAGGTCGCGAACACCCACATCGATGCCCTTTATGCCGCGCAGGAGGAGGATATCAGCCCCGGCCAATATGTACTGATATGCCTGTCAGACACGGGACATGGCATGGATGCAGACACGCTGAGACGGGCAATCGAGCCATTCTTTACAACCAAGGAAGTAGGGCGCGGAACGGGCCTTGGCCTGTCCATGGTCTATGGCTTCATCAAACAGTCTGGCGGCCATCTGCGCGTTTATTCCGAACCCGGACAGGGAACGACGGTCAAGCTGTACCTGCCCCGCAGTTACGGCGAGATCGCCGCGAACGACCAACTGGCCGCGCCGTCCCAGACGCCCAAGGGCCGCGATGGCGAGACGATATTGGTGTGCGAGGATGACGAAAAGGTGCGCGCCTATTCGGTCGAGGTGCTGACCGAACTGGGTTACCAGGTCGTAGAGGCGGAGGATGGGCAGACCGCGCTCGCCCGGCTGGACGAGGCTTCACCGCCGATCGACATGCTGTTCACCGATGTCATCCTGCCCGGCGGCATGACCGGAGCGGATATTGCGGGAGAGGCGCTGGCGCGCCACCCCGGACTGAAGATATTGTTCGCCACCGGATATGCGCGCAACGCCATTTTTCACCATGGTCGGTTGGACCCCGGCGTGGAATTGCTGACCAAGCCCTTCACCTATGCCGACTTAGCGGGGAAGGTGCGGGAGATATTGGACCGGGACAAGGCGCAGGGCGCGACCTGATTGCGCAGGGTTAGCCGCCTTTGGCCGCCTTCCATGCGGTGACGAGCTCGCGCGCCTTTTCACCGACCTGCGCGGCGCCGTCGCCGGGGCGGTAGAGCGCGCCGCCCACGCCAATGCCTTCGCATCCGGCGGCGAGCCATTCGCCAATCGTGGCGGCGTCGGTGCCGCCGACGGCCCAGACGCCGACATTGCGGGGCAGCACGTCCTTGACCGCCTTTACATAGGATGTGCCCAGCCGGGCGGCGGGGAATAATTTGATGCGACGCGCGCCCGCATTGATCGCGGCGAAGGCTTCGCTGGGCGTCATGAATCCGGGCATGACTTCAAGCCCCAGCTGAACCCCCTTGGCGATGACCTGGGGATCGGTGTTGGGCGTCACCATGATGCGACCGCCGACGCCGTGCAGCCCTTCGGCAGCTTCGACCGAGAGCACGGTCCCGGCACCGATCAGCGCGGTGCCGCCAAATTCGGATTGAAGCGCGGCGATGCTGTCCAGCGGGTCGGGCGAGTTCAGCGGCACTTCGATGACGCGAATGCCCGCATCCACCAGGGCAGCGCCCACGGCGGGCGCTTCATGAGGCTGGAGGCCGCGCAAAATGGCGACGACGGGGGGCACGCCTTCGGCGAGCAGGTCATCAAGGGTCATGGTCAATTCTCCATAAGGCCAAGGCCAGCGAGTGCGCAGGCTTCGCCATCAAGCAATCGGGAGCCGACGCCCTGCGCATCGAGCGCCATGGCGTAGCGGGCGGACAGGCGCTGGTCGCCGATCAGGACGACATCGCCGCTGTGCGACAGGGTGGCGCGGATTTCCGCGATTTCGCAGCCAATGAGCAGGCCGGACAGATAGCCCAGCGCCCAGTCGGCGGATTTGCCGCTGCGCAAGCGCATCGACCGTGCGGCGAACAGGCTGGTGAGCAGGCGACCGTCCCCGGCGCGGTCGAGTCCTTCGGCAAAACCCGCCGCTTCCTGATCCGCATCGCCGGTTGCGTCCTTTGGCCCCAAAGTCGACCGGTCGCGCAGCAGGGCGAACATTTCCCCCGTGGGGACGGTGCGGAAAGCGGCGACCCGGCCATTTTCGACCAGCGTCCATTTATTATGCGTGCCGGGCAGGACGATGAGGTGGCGTCCCTGCGCCAGTTCGGGATGAGCGGCGCAGGCCCCGAATATCTGCGTTTCTTCCCCCCGCATGACGTCGGGGACGCCATCTGCCCCGGTGCAGGTCAACCCGGCCATGATGCTGAGCGGGGTTCCGCGCCAGTCGAAGCGGATGGCGGCGGCGCGCCATGCCTGCGCATCGGCAGGGCATAGCGCATAGGGTGCTTCGACCCAGCCGTCGCGCGCACCGGCCATGCCGCAAAGGCGAATTTCGACAGGCGGGCCGTCGTCGAGCCAGGGTGCAATCGCCCTTTCAAAGGCGGATTCGGCCTGGCGTCCGACTTCGCCGATGCCTGGACCTTCACGATGCGCGGTGATGCGGCCTTCCTGAACCCGGAACAGGCGCAGATTGCTGGTGCCCCAGTCGCCCAGAACCTTATAACTGCTCACAAAGATGTCCCCACAAAGCGGCGGGGTGAAGTTGGCGCGTCCATGTGAAGTCCTTGAAACGGGATTTGTATGAGTATATGCGGGGAGCAAATGCGTCAATGCGCTCCTTATTCTTCATCGTCAGGGTCCCCGTCATGAGCGATACCGTCAAGCCCGCCCCGAAGCTGCGCAGCCGCGCCTGGTTCGACAATCCTGACAATATCGACATGACCGCCCTGTATCTGGAGCGATACCTGAATTTCGGGTTGAGCCAGGAGGAATTGCGCAGCGGCAGGCCGATCATCGGCATCGCCCAGACCGGCAGCGACCTGTCGCCATGCAATCGCCACCATCTGGTGCTGGCCGAGCGTATGCGGGACGGCATCCGTGAAATGGGCGGCATCGCGCTGGAATTTCCGGTGCATCCGATCCAGGAAACGGGCAAGCGGCCCACGGCGGGGCTGGACCGCAACCTGGCCTATCTGGGGCTGGTCGAGGCGCTATATGGCTACCCGCTTGACGGGGTGGTGCTGACCACGGGATGCGACAAGACGACGCCGGCGCTGCTGATGGCGGCGGCGACGGTCAATATTCCGGCGATTGCTCTGTCGGTCGGGCCGATGCTGAACGGTTGGCACAAGGGTGAGCGCACCGGGTCGGGCACCATCGTGTGGCATGCGCGGCAGCTGCTGGCGGCGGGCAAGATCGACGATGATGGCTTTATCAAGCTGGTGGCGTCGTCGGCGCCTTCGACCGGATATTGCAACACGATGGGCACGGCGACGACGATGAATAGCCTGGCCGAAGCGCTGGGCATGATGTTGCCGGGATCGGCGGCGATCCCCGCCCCCTATCGCGATCGGCAGGAAGCCGCCTACCGCACCGGCAAGCGCATCGTCGAGATGGTGCATGAGGATCTGAAACCGTCCGACATCCTGACGCTGGATGCGTTTCACAATGCGATCCTGGTCAATTCAGCAATCGGCGGATCGACCAATGCGCCCATCCACCTGGCCGCGATTGCGCGCCATGTCGGCGTCGACCTGCCGCTCAAGGATTGGGAGACGGTGGGGCACAAGGTGCCGTTGCTGGTGAACCTGCAACCTGCGGGCGAATATCTGGGCGAGGATTATTATCATGCGGGCGGCGTGCCTGCGGTGGTGGGCCAGTTGATCGCGCAAGGGCTGATCCGCGAGGGCGCGATGACGGTCAATGGCAAGACCATGGGCGAAAATTGCCGGGACGTGGAGATTGAGGACGAACGCGTCATCCGCCCCTTCGCTCAACCGATCAAGGAAGATGCGGGCTTTCTGGTGCTGTCGGGCAATCTGTTCGACGCGGCGGTGATGAAGACCAGCGTCATCAGCGAGGAGTTTCGCGGGCGTTATCTGTCGAACCCCAGCGATCCCAACGCCTTTGAAGGTCCGGCGGTCGTGTTCGACGGGCCGGAGGATTATCATGCGCGGATCGACGATCCGGCGACGGGCATCACAGCGGACACGCTGTTGTTCATGCGCGGCGCGGGGCCGATCGGCTATCCGGGCGCGGCGGAGGTGGTTAACATGCGACCGCCCGCCTATCTGATCACCGAGGGTGTGAGCGCCCTGCCCTGCATCGGCGACGGGCGGCAATCGGGAACGAGCGGCAGCCCGTCGATCCTGAACGCTTCGCCCGAAGCGGCGGCGATGGGTGGGCTGGCGCTGATCGAGACCGGTGATCGGGTGCGGATGGACCTGAACAAGGGGACGGTGGACGTGCTGGTGTCCGACGAGGAAATGGCGGCGCGGCGCGCGCGGCTGGCGGCGGCGGGCGGCTACCGCTATCCGGCATCGCAGACGCCATGGCAGGAAATCCAGCGCAATCTGGTCGGGCAGCTGAACGACGGCGCGATCCTGGAGGGGGCGGAGAAATATCAGCGCATCGCCCAGACCATGGGCCTGCCGCGCGACAATCATTGAGGCATCGGACAGCAGGAGAAAGCTATGGGCTACGGAGCCATATTCGTCAGGCTGGAGCGCGCGCTGTGAGCCATGTCATCAAGGCGGGCCTGGTGGGGCTGGGCAAGATCGCGCGCGACCAGCATCTGCCCGCGATGGCAAAGGTGGACGGGATCGAACTGGCAGCGGTCGCCAGCCGCAACGCGCAGGCGCAAGGGGTCAATAATTATCCCGACCTGGGCGCGATGCTGGCGGGCGAGCCTGCACTGGACGCGGTCATCCTGTGCCAGCCGCCCCAGGTCCGGTATGAATCCGCGCGACAGGCGCTGCTGGCGGGCAAGCATGTCTTTCTGGAAAAGCCGCCGGGCGCGACCGTGTCGGAAGTAGAGGCGCTGGTCGCGCTGGCCGAGCGGCAGGGCGTGAGCCTTTATGCGAGCTGGCACAGCCGCTACGCCGCCGCAGTGGCGCAGGCGACGCAATGGCTGGCGACCCGCACGATCAGGCATATCTCGATCCAGTGGCGCGAAGATGTGCGGCATTGGCATCCGGGCCAGCCGTGGATCTGGGAAGCGGGCGGATTTGGCGTGTTCGATCCCGGCATCAACGCGCTGTCGATCCTGACCGAAATCGTGGCCGAACCGCTGGCGATGCTGTCCGCGCGGCTGGAGATTCCGGCGAACAAGCAGACGCCGATCGGCGCGCAGTTGCAAATGGCGACCGCTTCGGGCGCATCTGTCGAAGCGGTGTTCGATTGGCGGCAGACGGGCCATCAGACCTGGGATATCGCGGTCGATACCGACGACGGCCAGTTGCTGCTGTCCGAAGGCGGCAACATGCTGCGGCTGGACGGCGAGGTGCAGGTGAAGGCCCCGGATGACGAATATCCCGCCATGTACCGGCGCTTCGTCGCGCTGGTGGCGAACCACGCCATCGACGCCGACATCGCGCCTCTGCGGCTGGTGGCCGACGCCTTCCTTTGCGGCGAACATTGCCCTACGACGGCGTTCGAGGATTAGGAGGGGCCAAGATTGACGCGCGCGCACAGGCTGGGAACCGACGACGGCGGGCTGCGCATCCATCAGGCCATTGCCCGCAACCTGGGCACGGCGATCTTGACGGGCAAGCACCGGCCCGGCGACCTGTTCGAAGGCGAGATCGAGGCAGCCGAGAAGCTGGGCGTGTCGCGCACCGCCTATCGGGAAGCGGTTCGCATTCTGGTGTCCAAGGGCATGTTGGAAAGCCGCCCCAAGGCAGGAACCCGCGTCCTGCCCCGCAGCCGCTGGAACGTGCTGGACCCGGAAATGCTGGCCTGGATGTTCGCAGGCGAGCCTGAATCAGCCTTTGTCCGCGACCTGTTCGAACTGCGCAGCGTGATCGAACCGGCAGCGGCGGAACTGGCGGCACGGCGGCGGACCGAGGAGCAGCTGGCGGCGATGACGCAAGCGCTGGAGGAAATGGAGCGCAACGGCCTGGCGAGCCCGGCGGGCCGGTTGGCGGACCAGCAATTCCACAATGCCATATTGGCCGCGACCCATAATGACGCACTGGCCGCACTGGCGAGTTCGGTGGGGGCGGCGGTCGGATGGACGACATTGTTCAAACAGCGCAAGCGAATGGCCCCCCGCGACCCCCTGCCCGACCATCAGGCAGTGTGCCGCGCGATCGCGGCGCGCGACACTGCGGCGGCGCGCGACGCGATGATGGAATTGCTGCGGCTGGCGCTGGCGGACATGGACCTGGCGCTGACGGAGCCTGTGCAGGGTTAGAGCATTTTCGAAGCAGATGGGCTCATCTGCTGATTCGGAAAATGCGGAAAATCAAAGAAAAATGGGGCAAGCAGCGCGAATGTGAATCGCGCGACTTGCCCTTTCCTTCTGATGTTTGGCACCTGAAGAAGTAGACCCTTCGACAGGCTCAGGGCGAACGGGGAAGGGGATTTCGACTTAACGCTCGTTGATCGAAGGCACGCCTTCAACGTTGAGGCTGATCAGCCTGCGAACAGGGGCGTCGGGAGGCCGGTCACCCCTGCATCGACTTCAAACAAAGCGCCGTCATATTCGCTTTCGGGCAGGCCGAACGCGGCTGACGTCACGAACATGCGGTCCAGATTCGCGCCTGCGAAGGTGATGTTCGTCACCTGCCGGGCGGGGAGAGGAATGGCGCGGTCCAGCCGTCCGTCAGGCGTGAAACGACTGATGCGCGACCCGCCCCAATGCGCGATCCACAGATGCCCCTGCGCATCGACGGTCATGCCGTCGGGATAGCCATCCTCTTCCGTAAAAAGAATGAAGGGCGCGCGGTCGGCCAGGCCGCCGCCATCGGTACGGGCAAAGCGATAGACGGTGCGCCGCGCCGAATCGGTGTGGTAGAGCCAACGACCGCAGGGCGAGAAGGCAGGCCCGTTGGGCACGGCGTAGCCGGTGTCGATCGTGGTCCAGCGGCCATCGGAATCCAGCCGGTAGAGGGAACCGCTATCCTGTTCTTCCGCCATGTCCATCGTGCCGCACCAGATGCGCCCGTCGCCGTCCGCCTTGCCATCATTCATCCGGTTGCCGGGCAAATGCGGTTCAGGATCGCCGATCGATTCGATGGCCAGCGGGTCGAGCGTCATCCGGGCAAAGCCGCTTTGAAAGCCAGCGACAAATCCGCCGCCCCGACGTTCCGCCACCCAGCCGAGCGGTTCGGGCATCGCCCAGCGCTGAACGCTGCCGTCGGTCAGCGACAGGCGGTTGAGCGCGGGTCCGCGAATGTCCACCCAATAGACCGCATTGTCGCGCGCCGACCACAAGGTCCCCTCGCCCAGCGTATCGCGCACGTCGCGATCGACCCGTTTCCATTCGCTCACTATTTACATCCCTTTTTGAGAAGCGGTGGATCATCCCATGGTGCCAAGGCTGCTATCCATCGACGCGCGCAGCGAAAAGGTGCTGTCTGTCCATGCGATGCCAATATTGACGCCCCGATCGAACGAATATACTCGGACAAATCGAAACGACGCAACCTGTTCGGTTGCGCCTTTACACTCTGGAGAGAGATGAATGGCAGGTCCTGTATCATCGACCGCAGCCGTTGCCGCGGACCATCACCCCGGCACCCGTTACGGGCCGGCCCTGACGCTTCTGGCCAGCCTCTTTTTCATGTGGGGCTTCATAACCGTCATCAACAACACCCTGCTGCCGCACCTGCGCAGCGTGTTCGACCTTAACTACACCGAGACCACGCTGATCGAATCCGTGTGGTTCATCGCCTATTTCGTGGCGTCGATTCCGTCGGCCAAGCTGATTGAACGGGTCGGCTACCAGAAATCGCTGGTCGTCGGCCTGTTGGTCATGGCTGTCGGGTCGCTGGGCATGATGCTGGCCGCCAGCCTGCCTTCCTATGGCGTGACACTGACCATGCTGTTCATCATCGCCAGCGGCATCACGCTGTTGCAGGTGGCGGCGAACCCCTATGTGGCGGTCGTCGGCAAGCCCGAAACCGCGTCTTCGCGCCTGAACCTGGTGCAGGCGATGAATTCGGCAGGCACGATGCTGGCCCCGTTATTCGGTGCCTATCTGATCCTGGGCCGGTCGAAGGGCGGCACGTCCAGCGCAGACACGATCCTGACCGAAGCGGAACGACTGGCCGATGCGCAGTCGGTGATCCTGCCCTATGGCCTGGTCGCGTTGGTGCTGATTGTGCTGGCCATCGTCATCGCCCGTTTTCCCCTGCCCGCCATGGGTTCGGCGACGAGGCGGCTGGCGCGGGAAGAGCGCAAGCGTCATTCGCTGTGGGCGCACCGCAACCTGGTCTTCGGCATTCCGGCGATCTTCATCTACCTGATCGCGGAAATCGGCGTCGCCAACCTGTTCGTGAACTTCGTCAGCCAGCCAGACATCGCCAACCTGACCCATGAGCAGGGCGGTCGTTACCTGACCTTCCTGTGGGGCGGCATGATGATCGGGCGCTTCGTCGGATCGGCGATCATGCAAAAGGTCGATGCGGGCAAGGTGCTGGCGGCGTTTTCGGTCGGTGCGTTCATCGTCATGATGGTCACCGTGTTCACGCATGGGCAGGTCGCGATGTGGTCGCTGATCCTGGTCGGCCTGTTCCATTCCATCATGTTCCCGACCATCTTCACCCTGGGCATCAAGGGGCTGGGCCCGTTGACCGAAGAAGGTTCCGGCCTCCTGATCATGGCGATCGCTGGCGGATCGCTGGTGGTGGTGCAGGGTTGGCTGGCGGACAATTACGGTCTGCAGACATCCTTCCTGCTGACCGCCGCCTGCGAGCTTTATATCCTGTTCTACGCATTGTGGGGTTCGCGCCCCACCCATGCCCTGCCGGATCAGCAAATCAGCTGAAGGCGCGGGAACGCTATCGCTGAAAAGGCCGGAATGGGGCGTCCATTCCGGCCTTTTTCTTTGCGCGCCGGGCGGTCCTATTCGGCGGCTAGCGGATAGGCAGCGCGCGGGGCTTCACTGGCAAGCGCGGTGACGAGGGCCTTGAGCGTTTCCTGCAAAGGGGCAAGGCCCGGCCCCGGCCCATCCAGCGCGGCGTCGAGATAGAGCGTGCGATCCACCTCTACCTGCAGGGCGTAAAGATCCTGCGCGGGCTGGCCGTGCCGGTCGATCATGTGATCGCCCGCATAGGGGTGATTTTGCGCCACGGTCATGCCGCGCCCGGCCAGCACATCGGCGGCCAGCGTCATCAGGCGCGCCGATGCCGCGCGGCCAAAGCGGTCGCCCAGCACCATATTGGGCGCGCCCTGCCCGGCGGCGACCGGGGGCAGCGGCGGCATGGAATGAAGGTCGATGAGGATGGCGTGGCCGTGCGTTTCCCTGGCCTCCCGCATCAGCGCGGCGAGGGCGGCGTGATAGGGCCGGTGAACCAGTTCGATGCGTCGTTGCACCTCTGTCCAGGGGATGGGCCGCCGCCATAGCTCATAGGCACCGGGCAGCCGCCGGGGAATGAGGCCCAGCCCACCCCGTAATTTTGCGCTGGCGTGAAGCGGCACTTCGCGGGGCAGCGCGGCGACCATCGCGGGATCAATCTCTCGCTCATGCCGGTTAAGGTCGATCAGGGCGCGGGGGGCGCGGGCGATAATCACGGCATGGTCCCGACCGATCAGGGGATGGGCAAGAAGATCGGCCCAGCGATCTTCGAGCCGCCGCAGCACATGCGGTTCGACCCGTGCGGAGGCCAGCAGCGCATCGTCATAGTCGCGCCCGGCATGAGGGACAGAGATCACCACCGGCGCAATCAGGCGATCAGACCGGTAAAGGTCATAGGCAATGGTGGATCGGGCCGGGGCGCGCGTCGCGATATGGGTCAAATCAGCTCCCTTCATCCGCGCGGCAAAAATGGTTACCCGGCTGGATAATATTTGCGTCTTGTCGCATATAGAAACTGCAAGCGCCATCCGCGAAGGGTGGGACATGGGGCAGGCCGTGAGCGGCCAGAGGCGAGACTGACGCAGCGATGGTTCGAATTCTGCTGGCCGAAGACGATGATAGCATGCGCGCCTACCTCGCCCGTGCGCTGGAGCGGTCGGGCTATGAGGTCGTGGCCGTCGCGAACGGCGCGGACGCCGTACCGTTGATCAGCAGCGATCAGTTCGACCTGCTGCTGACCGACATCGTCATGCCGGAAATGGACGGGATCGAACTGGCGCAGCATGCAGCCACCGTCGCGCCGGGCATGCGAATCATGTTCATCACCGGCTTTGCCGCAGTGACGTTGAAGGCGGGCAAGGCAGTGCCGCAGGCCAAGGTGCTGTCCAAGCCGTTCCACCTGCGCGACCTGGTGCTGGAAATCGAACGCATATTCGGCAGCGCGACAATGAGCGAGCTGAGCTGAACGATCAGTCGGGAACGACTTCCTCCATATCCGGCGTGGGTTCCAGCGGCAGGCCCGCCATGGCGGCGGTGAACCGGTCCCTGTCCAGCCCCTTTTCCCACACCGACACCACCACCGTCGCCACCGCATTGCCGATGAAATTGGTTAGGCTGCGGCATTCGCTCATGAAACGGTCGACGCCCAATATCAGCGTCATGCCCGCGACCGGCACCGTCGGCACGATCGACAAGGTGGCGGCCAGGGTGATGAAGCCCGCCCCGGTCACGCCCGCCGCCCCCTTGCTGGACAGCATCGCCACCAGCAGCAACAGCAGCTGATCGCCAAGGCCAAGGTCGACATTGGTGGCCTGCGCGATGAACAGGGCGGCCAGCGTCATGTAGATGTTGGTGCCGTCCAGGTTGAAGCTGTAGCCGGTGGGCACGACCAGCCCGACCACCGACTTGCGGCAGCCCGCGCGCTCCATTTTCTCAATCAGGCTGGGCAGCGCGGCTTCGGACGATGACGTGCCCAGCACCAGCAGCAGCTCCGCCTTCAGATAGCGGATGAGGTGGAGGATGTTGAAGCCCGCCACCCGTGCGACCAGGCCCAGCACGACAAGCACGAACAGGAGCGAGGTGAGGTAGAAGGTCGCGACCAGCCCGGCGAGGTTGGCGAGCGCGCCGATGCCATATTTGCCGATGGTGAAGGCCATCGCGCCCAATGCGCCGATGGGGGCGACCTTCATGAGGATGAAGACCAGTTTGAAGATGGCGTGGCTGGCCGAATCGAGCACCCGCATCAGGGGGTCGGCCTTTTCCCCGATCAGCAGCAGCGCGATGCCGAACAGGATCGCGACGAACAGCACCTGCAGGATGTTGTGCCCATCCGCGACCGCCGAAATCAGCGTGCCGGGGATGATGTCCATCAGGAAGCCGGTCAGTGTGCGGGCATGGGCCTGTTGCTGATATTCCGCGATCTTGCCCGCGTCGAGCGTGGCGGGATCTATGTTGAGGCCAGCGCCCGGCTGCACGATATTGGCAACCAGCAGCCCGACGATCAGCGCTAATGTCGAGAAGGTAAGGAAATAGGCGAAGGCCTTTGCCGCGACCCGGCCGACCGCGCCGACTTCCTTCATGCCCGCTATGCCGGTGACGATGGTCAGGAAAATGACCGGCGCGATGATCATCTTCACCAGTTTGATGAAGGCGTCACCCAGCGGCTGGAGCGCGACGCCGACATGGGGAAAGAAATGGCCGATGAGTACGCCGAGCGTGATCGCAACCAGCACCTGGACATAAAGCTGGCGGTGGAAAGGCAGGCGCGGCGTCGTCTGAATCGGTGCCGTGGTCGATGGCATCATGGCTGCGCGGGTCCCCTTTTTCGCGCAGCATATGGGCCGGAGATGAGCTGTCCAGAAGATTAGCGTCAGGCACGCAATTTCAGGCTTGCGCCACCCCCCGCCCCCCGCTATTGGCCCAACTCCCGTGGGCGTGTAGCTCAGTGGTAGAGCACTGTGTTGACATCGCAGGGGTCGCAAGTTCAATCCTTGCCACGCCCACCATGATAAGGCCTTGGAGATCTTCGGATTTCTGAGGCCTTATTTGTTTTGGGCCAACAGCGCCGTTTCGCCGCTCCTGACACAATTTCAACACAGGAGCTGCCACATGGCGACCATTACAAAACGTAAGTCGGGTTGGTCCGTTCAGATTCGCCGCAAGGGATACCAGCCAGAATACCGCACCCTCCCTACCAAAGCTGCTGCGGAAAATGGAGATCACTCCGACCAAGAAAAGCGCCACAGCGAAGAGCTGCGGATGATCAAGATGCTTCCCGCGCCGATGTGCGAGCTATCCCTGTTGGAGCTTTCGTCCGCACCATAGCTGCTGACGTGCTCTCCTGATTGTTACCAGTCAGAGGTAGAGCCCGGCTCCTTCATGATGGTTGGTTGAGGTGATGGCAACCTGTCTGGGGGCGTGCCCCAGACAGGTTCCCCGGCCTTCTCGGCGGGGGTTGGTGCGGCCTGACGTGGTTGTAGTCGTGCCGCCAGGCATCGAGCACGAACCGGGGGTGCGGCAGCGACGTGAACAGCGTCTCGTTGAGGCATTCGTCGCGCAAGCGCCCGTTGAAGCCCTCGACAAAGCCGTTCTGCATCGGCTTGCCCGGGGCGATGCAATGCCACTCGACGCGCCGCTCCTGCGACCAGCACAGGATGGCCGACGAGGCCACATTGTCGCTGACTACTGTATGCGGCTTGCCGCGCACGCCGATCAGCCGCGTCAGCTCCCGCGCGAACCGCACACCCGATAGCGACGTGTCCGCCGCCAGCCTCAACCATGCGCGCGTGTAGTCGTCGACCACGCACAGGATGCGGAACCGCCGGCAGCGGACCATCGTCCGGCCGCGATGATCGATACCGGATCACCCGCCAGATCACGCTGACCAAGGTTGCACGCCCGGCGCTCGCTCCCGTGGTGTTCACGAGCATGAACGACGGCTTCCCGCTTAGCGCCGGGCGTTACCATTTTTTTGATACCAGATCCTTCAGCTTCGCGTTCTCGTCCTCGAGCGCGCGCAGTCGCCGTGCCTCGGACGCCTCCAGGCTGCCATACTTCGATTTCCACTTGTAGAACGTCGCCGAGTTGATCCCGTGGCGGCGGCACACGTCCGCCGTCGGCCGGCCCACCTCCTGCTCCTTCATGATCTGCTCCGCTTCATATCCGTCCGACTCCTTCGCGTCGGACTCTACTCAAAATCGGACATCCTGGGCATCGGTCAATACGAAACGCTCCATCCAAAATATGAATCACATCTTGGGACAAATGGGAATCCTAAATCCCCACAACCCCTAGAGCGCACTATGTTCTAGACTTACGCCAAGTGAATAAGCTGCCCATCACATAGTTCCATATTGATCCCACCGCTGCTCCAGCCAATCCCGCGAACCACCAGCCATAATTGGATCCAAACAGCATTTTGCCTACCCCGACGTTGGCGATCGCCCCTAAGCCGCAAATCGCATAGAAACTGAGGAGTCCCGTCAGCATTCGCCATCCTGTCAGTCGCTGATCGCGATAAGTGAAGCTGTTGTTTAATAGGAAGTTGAATGTCATAGCGGATAATACTGCTATTGTTTGAGCGGTACCGAATGCGAATCGTGATATGAGAGTGAACAATACCATCATATGCACTCCCAATCCAAGGGCACCTACACAACTAAACTTTATAAATTTGATCGGCACTAAATGACCAATCTTCTTCTCTATAAGCATCTCTAAATATTGCACAACAACTATACTATCGAGCTTACTCTCACCATTCTGACGGACACGAAAGGTATAAGGAAATTCTGCAACTTTTAAGGGCCGTGATGCGGAAGCCATAATGTCGAGCAAGATTTTATAGCCGATCCCCGACAAGCGGGGCGCCAATTCCGCTAACGTGTCGCGCTTGACGGCAAAGAAACCACTCATCGGATCACTCAGCGGTGTTCGGGCAATCATTTCAGCCAACTTTGTTGCGAATGCGCTGATCCGCGCGCGCCGTTGATCCCATTTGCCGATCGAGCCTTCGCCCGAGTAACGGGTTCCTACGGCTACGTCCTTCCGATCCTCTGCGATGGCTCGATAGAGTTTTGGCAACAGCGTCTCGTCGTGCTGCAGATCGCCATCAATCACGGCGACAACCGGAGCTGTAGACGCCATCATACCTTCGATCACAGCAGACGACAGCCCGCGTCGGTTGAACCGCCGGATGAGACGAACGCGCCGATCAATGGCGGCTAGCTGACTGACGAGTTCCGGGGTGCCGTCACTAGAACCATCGTCGACAAACATGATCTCCCATTCGATTGTACCTAATGCGTTGGCAACGCGGTCGATCAGTTCAGTGATATTGGGGCGTTCATTGAGTACCGGCACGACGACGCACAATTCGAGCGGACGCAAGGCAATGCTGATGTCGGGTCGTTGTAAAGCGTGCTGCATGAAATCCCCCCGGATGTCGCTGCCTCACCGATATACCGCATCGGTTAATGAAAAGAAAAGCAAAGGTCGCGAACTCATTGGTCGTGTCTCAAGAGAACATTCTGAACCGCCCAATTCTTCGCTGCGCGCGGCTCGCATCCGCCGAGTCGGACGTACAGGCAGAGACGAGCGTCTGCCATGTTCTCTCCTGCTTCCGAACCGGCGCACTCCGAGCGACGAAAACCGAGGCCATTTGGTATCGCGCCTTGAGGAGCAATAACCGCGTTAAACGCGCCCGCTGCATTTCTGAAATCGCGCAGGCTCATACGATCATTATCACTCCAGCCGGTAAGATAAGTAGGAACGTCGCGATGGAGATAACTGTATCCACCAGTCTGCCAGAAATTGATTCGATGCAGTGCGAGCCCACAACTTCTGGGAGAGGCGCCATATCTCCTGGCAAGTTCCATGCCCGATCCAAAGGCTGTCCAGCGCGACAACATCGGTTCGGCCAAAGCCAAGCTGACTGAACTACCAAGGAAAGAAAGAAGAAGCGCGAGCTTAACGAGTTTTCGGTCGACTGCGTATCGCGCAGCCAACTCCGCGGTGCCCATAGCAGCTAGAATGACAAGGATGGTAACACTCAAAAATATGAATCGGTATTCCTTGTGCCCTATAGCCATGTGAATTAAGATATTGATGAGAGCAGTATAAAAGATCGCCCTATTTTTCTCGATGGCCGGAAGCATCAATAAAAATATTGGTACTGCAGCCCATCTCCAATATTGCCAAATCATACTGAAATAAGCTGCTGGAGGATCAACGCCGTAGTTATCTGATCGATTAAAGACTAGATTTTGCTGAATGTTCTCTATGATCCAACTAAAGGGCACCTCCCCCATCGTTAAATCCACTCCCATTGAGAGGATCAGGGCGGTCAGGCCACCGGCGGCGATAGGCATCCAGCAGCGCCGGACGTACCCGACGCTGCTTATTAGAAGCAAAAGTGCGATTGCGGGAGCATACTGAAAGCGCAATATGAACGCTAATCCGAGAAGAAATCCAGCCAACAGCCATTGCCGGCGCGACACATCCCTATCCGTCAGGAGAACGGCAGCTGGCAAAATGCACCCGGTTGCCAAGACCTCAGTTAACAGATGGACGGAGAAGAATATCTGCTCAAACCAAATTGCGGCTACAAATCCCGCGATCAGCCCTTGAAGAGGACCCATGCGTCGGCCGAAAGCCCACGCTGCCCATGTGATGGACAAGCCCGATGCTATGGGGAGAAGCGCGGGCAACTTCGCGTACAAGATCGTCGATGGAGCAAGAAAATAACCCAGCGCCATCAGCGGCGAGGCGAGTAAAGGAATTAGCCAGCTTCGCATCCCATATCTGTATTCCCAAGGCACTGTTCCGTACTCAAATATTAGACGATGAGACTGTTCAAGGTACTGAAATATCTCATCCGGATGATGCATTGAAAAAGGCAGGAGTGCCGCGACGCGGACCGAAAAAGCCAGAAGCAGCAAAAGCCAAATCTGCGTGCGGCTGGTCATTTCAGGTCGCTCCTGGCATATATGATTTGCTGCCTACCCGAAAATACGTCCGGCACGCGAGCGATCTCGTGATAATGTCTTCTGATGGTTCTTTCGACCAAGCCAGCAGTGGTTCGATTGCGGGGATGATCCAATTCCTTGTCCGCAAGCAGAATAGCTGCCGGAAGCGTCCGCAGCAGCTTTCTCATCTGTGAAGGTGCATTGACCGCTGCATTTTCGCCAGCATTGTTCAGATGCTCAGGAAATATATATGGTGTAGGCAGACATGAAGAAGTGAGCAGGTAAAGAACGGTTGGACCGTCGTTTACATAGATACAACCATGCGCGGCGTAAGGGCGCAGAGCCGCTACCATCGCCTCTACACGGTGCCGACGCTCGGTCGTTGTGCCCAAAATAGCAAGTCCGAACAAGACTACGTACCACACGCTGCCAGACACAAGGCCGACAGCCGCACCTCCTCGCTTGAATAGAGTGCCACTGAGGATGCTCAACGGCATGAGCGCCGGCAATGCATAGTGCGGATAATTGTTGCCCACTGAGAAAAATCCGACGGCCGCGGCTATCGTCCAGGATATGAGGTAAATGTTTTTGCTGTGAAACGGTCGATACGCTAGCGGAACGGCGGCGATCAAGCCCATGAGTAGCAATGGCAGGATCAAATATGTCGTACCGACCAGAAATTGTAGTCTCTGACCACTTTGCGGCAAAACTACCCTAGTGAGCGAAAGGAAGTTGGCATCAAAAAATTGTGCGAAATAACCGATTGATGCATAGAACAGGCCGACGGCCACCGTCGGCACTAGCGCGATAGAAATTAAGATGAGCCCATGTCGGGTAACAGCAGCTGCTGAAGCACTCTCACGCCACTCTCTCCACAAAAGCCATAGCCCGAAAGTCACTCCTTCGAAGACAACAGTATACTTAATCTGTATGGCAATGCCGCAAAGCGCCATTGCCATATAGGAACGGACGCGTATCCACCTCCTGCAGGAAGAATCCAGCGTTTGGATAACAAGTGATGCGGAGCCACCCATTAAAATATTATAGAAAACAGGAGCTTGGCCGCCCACCCCTCCAAGAAGAGGTAAAAAGAGCAAATACAAAACACCACTTAAGGTTGCGCAGATACTATCGCAGAAGTGCAGACACATTCGCCGGACGATTAATGCCGTCAGGAAAGCACATATCAAGGCCCCAAGTTGATAAGCGACCACCCCATTGGGGCTAAGCGGGCGCAGCAAAGCGTAAATCAGAAACAGTCCGATAGGTTTGCGATCCCATATATCAACATAGGGTAGAGCCCCTTGCCAAATACGATCGGCGACGAGCAGATAGAATTCTTCATCCATATGGACCGCCGGATCACCGACGCATGCTGCACGGGTGACCACAGCCACTATGAAAAGGATAGCTGCAGAAGGCAGCCATCCTTCCAACAAGAAATTCTTCCCCTTGGTCTTAGAAACGTGACCTGTGCAATGCCCCAGCCTTACCGCCAATCCTCGTTTGGCATCAGAATGCTTTTCAATAATTTCTCGGTCACCCATTGCTTTGCATTACTTTATGATTGCAAGTTACAAAAGGACGCTTTCCCCGAATGCGAAAATTTCAGGAAAAGCGAGCCCAACAGGTAGCATCCGGGCGGTCTGGACTTGTAACGGTTTTGTGCCGGTCACCTATCTCATCATGCCACCTTGGCTTCGAAGGCGAGCGGGCTGATGCCACCCAGATATGAATGGCGGCGACGGATATTGTAGAACCCGTTGATGTACTGGAAGATGGCGGCTTCAGCCTGTCGTCGCGTCGCCCATCTCTGACGCCAGATCAGTTCCCCCTTCAGCGATTTGAAGAACGTCTCGACGGACGCATTGTCGTAGCAATTTCCTTTGCCGCTCATCGATGGACGCAAGCCATAGGCCTGCAACTTCTGATAATCGTAAGATCAATATTGGCTGCCGCGATCAGAATGGAAAAGGCAGCCCTCTGGGGGCTGGCGCAGGCGCGCCGCCATATCCAGCGCCCTGATCGCCAGATCCTTCTTCATCCTGTCGCTGACCGCCCAGCCAACGACGCGGCGACTATGCAGGTAGAAGATGACAGCAAGGTAGAGCCAGCCTTCTGACGTCCAGACATAGGTGATATCTCCAGCCCATTTGCGGTTGGGTGCATCGGCCACGAAATCGCCATCGAGCCAGTTCGCCGCAACACCCAGGCGATGATGGCTGTCCGTCGTGACCTTGTGCCTGCGCGTGCGGACAGGCTTGATCCCGTTGATCTTCATCAACCGACCAACCCGGCGCTCGCCTACGTCGAGACCGGCTTCCTTGAGTTCCATCGTCATCCTGGAACGACCATAGCTGCCAAGGCTCAGGCGGTACTGCTCCCGGATGTGGGCCAATACCTTCATGTCCGTGCGATCCTGGCGACTGATCGGCCGCGAGCGCCACGAACGATAGCCGCGCTCAGTGACAAGCATGACGCGGCAGAGCAGATCAACAGGCCAACAGTGCCGCCAGCTATGCACGAACGCGAACCTCACGGCTTTTGGCTCGCGAAGAGCTGCGTGGCCTTTTTTAGCACTTCCCTCTCCTCCTCCCGCAGCACACGGTTCTCAAGGCGAAGGCGCTCATTCTCACGTGCCAGATCTGCCTGCGGCGCTGAACCCAAATCACTGTGCCGATACTGCGACACCCACTTGCCCAGCGTCGACTTCCCTATCCCCAAATCCGATGCGACCCGGTCCCGGGGTAACCCGCTGGTCAGCGCGATCCGCACCGCCTCCTGCTTGAACTCTTCGGTATGCTTGATCATCTTGTCGGTCTCCTGTTGCGAGCTCTAAACGCTCAGGTGACCGGCGCAAAACCGTTACAAGTCCAGCCTTCCTAGGCGGCGCGCTGGGACTGCGTGGCTCGGCTGATGCGCGGACCAGCCCCTAGCTCTCCGCTGGAGTGCTGCTTCAACTGAACGGCTGGCGCGCCTTCGCTACCGCCGCCTGCGCGGGCGTGGCTGACGGTCCGACCGTTGCAGGCGAAGCGGCAGTGAGACTCTCACTCTGGTCGGTGCAGGTGAGCCCAAAGATATCGCTAGCTGCGGCACTCTTCTTCGGCACTAACAACGAGCTTGGTACCGGGAACAGCGCCCAGAACTGGACCGTAGGCTCCAGATTCACCTCTGAAGCCCATAATGGGATGGCTACAAACTATTTCTTGTGTCAAGGACAATCAACATGCTCGCCATCCACCCGATAGCACAGCCGGAGGTCGTCAACGATTTCGTCGGATGTTAGGGTGTGCTATGGAGCATGGCTGGCATGCATTAAGCGGTTTCCCTGCGTAATTTCCAGACCTGAGCGCATGGGGAAAACTCCGTTTTGTGTTGACGGATGCCTCGTTATAATGGCAGGGCGCTGTGCCTGCGGGCGGGTATAGCTCAATGGTAGAGCACTAGCCTTCCAAGCTTGTGATGCGGGTTCGATCCCCGCTACCCGCTCCAGCCCCAAACCCCCGAATATCTGCTCAAGCTCAATTTAGCCGCTATGCTTGACTTTGAAGCGCGGGCAGCGAAGTCCGCCCGTCTACTTAGCGAGAATGGAGCGCCATGCCTTACAAGCCAATACGCAAAGCTGTCTTTCCGGTCGCGGGACTGGGAACGCGGTTCCTACCGGCCACTAAATCGGTGCCGAAGGAACTCTTGCCGGTGGTCGATCGCCCGTTGATCCAATATGCGGTGGACGAAGCCCGCGAGGCGGGGATCGAGCAGATGATCTTCGTCACCGGACGCGGTAAGGGCGCGATCGAGGATTATTTCGACATGGCTTTCGAAGCCGAAGCGACCCAGCGTGAACGCGGCAAGGACCTATCGGCGCTGGAAGGTACGCGGCTCGCTCCCGGCAATGCGGTGTTCCTGCGCCAGCAGGAGCCTCTTGGCCTGGGCCACGCCATCTGGTGCGCACGCGACATTGTCGGTGACGAACCCTTCGCGATCTTGCTGCCCGACGAATTCATGAAGGGCGCGTTGGGCCGGGGCTGCCTCAAGCAGATGGTCGACGCCTATCATCAGGTCGGCGGCAACCTCGTCTGCGCGCTTGAAGTGCCGATAGCTGAGACGCCCAGCTACGGCGTCATTGATCCGGGCGCGCGCAACGGCGCGCTCACCGAAGTGAAGGGTCTCGTCGAAAAGCCCGCACCCGGCACCGCACCCTCCAACCTCATTCTGCCCGGTCGTTACATCCTGCAGCCTGACGTCATGAAGGTCCTTGAGACGCAGGAAAAGGGTGCGGGTGGCGAAGTCCAGCTGACGGACGCGATGGCGTCCATGATTGGGGAGCAGCCCTTCCACGGCGTCACCTTCGACGGTCGCCGTTTCGATTGCGGCTCGAAAGCCGGTTATATCGAGGCTAACCTGGCTCTGGCACTGGGCCGCGAGGACCTGGGCGAGCATATCCGCCAGTTCGCGATAGCGGAATTGGCAGCGATGCAAATCATGGCGGCTGCGTGAGATTTCCATAAAGAGGAGGCGGTCCTGTAGCGATGCGGGAAAAGAGTCCAGTATGTCCCGATGCAAAGAGCCTGCGCTTCCGGATGAGCTAGTCGGTATCCCTCCGGCGGGTCCCGCCTTGTCCGGTCGGTGAGCGAGCGGTCTTAAGCGTGCACTTGAGAGTGCGCTTAGGAGCGGTCGATGGGGCAGATCACGGTGTTCGCGGGGCCAGAACGGCGCCGACGGTGGAGCGATGAAGAACGGCTGCGGATTCTGACGGAGGCGTTTTCACCGGGTGCCTGCGTGGCGGAGGTCTGCCGGCGGCACGATATCTCGACGGCGCTGATCTACACCTGGCGGCGCAAGTTCCGCCAAGCACCCGTCGAACCGGCGCCGCAGGGTCTGTCAGAGCCGCGGTTTGCCGAGGCCGTGGTTGCCGAGGACGCGAGGTCGGGCGGTTCTGGCACCTGTCCTGCGATGATCATCGATCTGGCGCGCGGCAAGCGGGTGAGCATCTTCGCGTCGGCATTGCCGTTGCAGGTGGCCGCGGCATTGAAGGCACTGCGGTGATCCCTGCGGGCGCGCGGGTGTGGATCGCGATGGGTCATACCGATATGAGGAAGGGCATGCAGGGCCTGGCGCTGATGGTCCAGCAGGGGCTGAAGCGCGATCCGCACGGCGGTGACCTGTTCGTGTTCCGAGGCCGCGCTGGCTCACTGGTGAAGATCATCTGGCACGACGGGATCGGCATGTCGCTTTATGCTAAGCGGCTCGAGAAGGGCCGGTTCGTGTGGCCCTCTGCCAAGGAAGGGGCGGTCTCTCTGACGAGCTCCCAACTGGCCTGCCTGCTCGACGGGATCGACTGGCGTAACCCGCAGTATTCCTGGCGTCCGGCCAGCGCCGGATAATCGCAGTCGGAGTCCATTTTGATCTTGCGGCGCCAGGTGGATGCTGATTCACTCGATCCATGGAAGCCGCCGTTTCGCCCTTCCCGGACGACGTTGAAGCGCTCAAGGCGCTGCTGGCTTGCGCGCTCCACAAGGCCGATGAGGCCGAGGCCCAGCTCGCCAACGCCCGCGCCCGGGAGAGCGCAACCGAGGCGGTGATCGCGCACCTCAAGCTGCAGATCGCCAAGCTCAAGCGCGAGCAGTACGGCGCCAGCGCCGAACGCACCCGGCGGCTCCTCGAGCAGATGGAGCTTCAGCTGGAAGACCTCGAAGGTGATGCAGCCGAAGACGACCTGCTTGCCGAAGCCGCCACGACGAAGATAGCGACCGTCACTGCGTTCGAGCGCAAGCGGCCGGCGAGGAAGCCGTTTCCCGAGCACCTGCCGCGGACACGCGTCGTCGTGCCCGCGCCATGTTCATGCCCCGCCTGTGGCGGCAGCCGCCTGTCGAAGCTCGGCGAGGATGTGACCGAGACGCTCGAGGTGATCCCCCGGGCCTGGAAGGTCATTCAGACCGTACGCGAGAAGTTCTCCTGCCGGGACTGCGAGGCTATCACCCAGCCGCCGGCGCCGTTCCATGTCGTCCCGCGCGGCTGGGCGGGGCCGAGCTTCCTCGCCATGCTGCTGTTCGAGAAGTTCGGCCAGCATCAACCGCTGAACCGCCAGGCCGAGCGCTACGCCCGCGAAGGCGTGCCGCTGAGCACCTCGACACTCGCCGACCAGGTCGGCGCGGCGGCATTCGCGCTGATGCCGCTCTATCGGCGCCTCGAGACCCATGTGCTGGCGGCCGAGCGATTGCATGGCGACGACACCACCGTGCCGGTGCTCGCCAAGGGCAAGACCGATACCGGCCGATTGTGGGTCTATGCTCGTGACGACCGGCCCTTTGCCGGACCCGCGCCGCCGGCCGCCCTGTTCCACTACTCGCGCGACCGGCGCGGCGAGCATCCGCGGGCGCATCTCGCTTCCTGGTTCGGCATTCTCCAAGCCGATGCCTATGGCGGCTATGGCGAGCTCTATGCTGCGAGCCGCAAGCCGGGGCCGGTTCTGGAAGCCGGCTGCTTCGCTCACGCCCGGCGCAAGTTCTTCGAGCTCGCCAACGTCGAGGGCGCCGCGCGCAAGAAGAGCCGGGGTGAACGCACCGGGCTGATCTATCCGATCGCGCTCGAAGCGGTGCAGCGGCTCGACAAGCTTTTCGACATCGAGCGCGGGATCAACGGACTGCCTGCCGAGGAGCGCCTCGTGTGCCGGAAGGAACGCAGCGCGCCGCTGATGAGCGAGCTCCATGCCTGGCTGACCGAGCAGCTCAGAAAGCTCTCGCGCAACCACGACCTCGCCAAGGCCATCAACTACATGCTGCGCCGCTGGGACGCGTTCACCCGCTTCCTCGGTGATGGCAGGATCTGTATCACCAACAACGCCGCCGAGCGCGCGCTGCGCGGCATCGCCCTCGGCCGCAAGTCATGGCTGTTCTGCGGCTCGGATCGCGGCGGCCAGCGCGCAGCTGTCATGTACAGCCTGATCGGCACCGCCAAGCTCAACGACGTCGATCCACAGGCGTGGCTCGCGGACGTCCTCGCCCGCATCGCCGATCACCCAGCCAGTCGTCTCGACGAGTTGCTGCCGTGGAACTGGCGCGGCTGCCGCCCGACGGTGCCGGTCGCGGCTCAATGAGCGGGCTCGAAGCGCCTGAGAAGGCGCACATCACCACCACCTGTGAACGGTTCATCACCAACGTGCTGAAGCCGCGGTTCTTGCCGGTCCTGCGCCCCACCGAATTCAACTACCCGGTCGATATCCAAGGCAAGTGGCACGGAACCCGCTACCGCTTTCTTCAGCGGTACCGCTCTGGCTTCGCCGATAACCGCGGGGAAGAGTTCGACGCGCCGTTCGTCCGCCTGGACTGGATCGCTCCGGATCGCTTTAACATCCAATGGCATCGCCATACCGGCGCCTGGTTCTGCATCCACCGCGGCAAGACCCTCGCTCAAGCCTTGAAGCTGATCGAGACAGACGGAATCCTCCACCCAAACTAAACGGACGTCGCCGCGGCCTTCGCCGGATGCTTACTTTCATTTGAATTGGTTTTCCGTTGATGCGCGCGGACAAAGCAGTCCGCAGGCGCGCGTCGCCGATCGGCGACGTCGCGAAGGGCAATTTAGCTGACGGCCGCGTCATGGCGGCCCACGCCCTCAGGACGGAGGGGATCCCGCGCGGTTGGCACGCCGCACCAATCTCGATGTGATGGTCCGAACTGCGCCCGCGAGGGCGCGGGCGCGCGGGAAAATCCTGCCTTCCAATGCGCGATATTGCGGATTGGAATAAACGAAGCGAAAGCCGCCGGGCACGCGCATGGCTACGCCGACTGCTGCATGGTCGGCTTCAACGACGAAATGCTGAGACATAGACGCCTCCATAACGCCGCATCAGCGATCAAGACGATGATCGACAGAAGCGAAAATGATGGAAGACTGCAGGTGGGTGGCAAATGCAGTCTGGTCGAACATACCCTAAACGGACCGCGAAAACGCGAACTGCTTAGGGGCAGAGGCGTGAGGTGCTGCTGCCCGGATGAATCTCTGCGCGGATGACCAAAAGTGACATAACGCTCGCAGCATGGCCTTGTCCCGTTGGAAAGTCAAATATGCCTCGGTCATCAAAAAGCAGGACGGTAGATGAAGCCTGCATGGGCAGCGCCGAGCTACAGTCTACCTAAAACACATGACAGTTCTTCTTTGCACCTAGGTTACACAGTCAAAGCATGGATTTTCGGGCGCTAATACATGTAATGCATTCGATGTAACATTGAATGGTCGCAGGGAGAACATATCACTGTCCAATTTCAAAGCTGTCGGGCCGCGCGAGGCGCCAGGCTGCGCCATAGAAGTCATCACGCGGACGTGTTCCGAGCAGGTCACCCTCCTCGAGATAGGTATGAAGCTGTGAAAACAGTCTAACCTCGGTGGGGCTGACGCGCCGCATGAGATGGTGGGGACTGATGAGACTGGGATGCTCGAGCCCTGCTGCCGCCACCATTTCTGCGAGTGCGGCCAGCGTGTTGCGATGGAAGTTAAAAACGCGCTCGGCCTTATCCGGAACGACCAGCGCTCGTTGACGCATAGGATCCTGGGTCGCGACGCCAACAGGACATCGATTGGTATGGCAGGTCAGCGACTGGATGCAGCCCAGCGCGAACATGAAGCCTCGGCCTGCATTGGTCCAGTCAGCGCCCAGCGCCAGTGTGGCAGCTATGTCGAAGGCAGTTACGATTTTGCCGGCCGCTCCGACCTTGATCTGGCTGCGAAGGCCCGCACCCACCAATGTGTTGTGAACGAACAACAGCCCTTCGCGCATGGGCATGCCCAGATGATCGATGAATTCGAGCGGTGCGGCACCCGTCCCCCCTTCGGCTCCGTCGACCACGATGAAATCCGGAAGAATGCCGGTTTCCCGCATGGCTTTAACCATGCCCATGAGCTCCCAGGGTTGGCCGACACAAAGCTTAAATCCGATCGGCTTACCCTCGGACAAGCGTCGCAAATCGCCGATGAATTGCATCATCTCTAGTGGCGAGGAAAAGGCGCGGTGGCGTGCGGGAGAAACACAATCCTCACCCGTTGGCACGCCGCGGGTCTTCGAGATTTCCGCCGTCACTTTCTCCGCCGGAAGAATGCCGCCATGCCCCGGCTTGGCGCCTTGGCTCAGCTTGATCTCGATCATCTTGACCTGCGGATTGCGCGCCTGTCGGGAGAATTGGGTCGGGTCGAAATGCCCATCGGCTGTACGGCTACCAAAATATCCGCTGCCGATTTCCCATATGAGATCGCCACCGAATTCGAGATGATAAGGGCTGATGCTGCCTTCGCCGGTATCGTGCGCAAAGCCTCCCATCGCCGCGCCTTTGTTGAGCGCCCGGATCGCGTTGGCGCTGAGCGAACCGAAACTCATCGCCGAGATATTGAACAGGCTGGACTTGTAGGGCTGGCGACAGGCCTGCCCCCCGATGTTAATCTTGAAAGTCGCCGGGTCCGCCGGCTTCGCCGGACGGGTGGAATGGGCGATGAATTCATGTCCATCTTGATATACGTCAAGCAAGGTGCCAAAGGCCCGTTCGCTGCCTTCATCCTTCGCACGGGCATAGATCAGCGAGCGCTGGATGCGGGAAAAGGGGACTTTCTCCTGATCGCCCTCGATCATGTATTGCCGGATCTCCGGGCGAATATCCTCGAAGAACCAGCGCAGGTGGCCGATGATGGGATAGTTTCGGCGCACTGAGTGTACGGGTTGGGCCAAATCGTAGAGTCCCAGGGCGGCGAGGGCTACGCTGACTGCGAAGAGTGGAATGGCCCAGACGGCGGGCAGGTAATTGCCCGCGACAATGGCTGATATGATGGCGATGCCAAGCGCCGTGAAACGTGTCAGAAACAAGGATCTCTCCTGGACGGCATCAGCGATGCTCATGCCCAAACAGCGAGGCGGACAGGAGCTAGAGCGGTTTCCGGTCATTCCGGTTCGTATCCGCATGAACTGAAGTAGTTGGCGCATTCGGCAGGTTTGAAGATATCGACCAGCCTGCCGATGAGGCCCCACAGGCCAGAGACGGTTCGCTCGCCGGCTTTGCGTAGCATGGCCTTGAGGCGGGCGAAGGCTTTCTCGATCGGGTTGAAGTCGGGGCTGTAGGGCGGGAGGAAGCGCAGGGTTGCGCCTGCGGCCTCGATGAGCGCCTGAACCGATGCGCGCTTGTGGCTCGACAGGTTGTCCATGATGACGATGTCGCCAGGCCGCAGTTCCGGCACGAGAACCTGGGTGACGTAGGCTTCGAACCAGTCGCCGTTGATCGGCCCGTCGAGCACCATGGGCGCGACCATGCCGGTCATGCGCAGGCCGGCGACCAGGGTGGTGGTCTTGCGGTGGCCGTGCGGGAAGCCCATCCGCAGCCGTTCGCCTTTCGGGCAGCGGCCGTGGCTGCGGGTCATGTTGGTGGCGGTCCATGTTTCGTCGATGAACACCAGGCGTTCCGGGTCCAGATCGAGCTGGTCGTTGAACCAATGCCGGCGTTGCCTCAGGACGTCGGGGCGGTCTTGCTCGATCGCGTGCCCGGTCTTTTTTTCCGCGTGATCGCGTGGCGCAGGAAGAAGCGATGCAACGTGCCGATCCCGACCGACACGCCCCGCTCGACGAGCCGTGCCTGGATCTCAACCAAGGTCATGTCGCCCTGCTCGGCAACCAACTCCCGGATGAAGCCGCCATGCGCCTCGATCCTGCCGGAATGCCGGTCTCCGCCGCGCGGCTTTGCGACGGCCTGGCCATGCTGAAGTGCAAGTTGCCGCCAGCGGATCGCGCTCGACGCGCTGACACCAAAGCGATCGGCCGCCGCGCGGCAACTCAACCCACCATCAATCGCCGCAATGACCCTGTCCCGAAGGTCCTGTGAAAGCGTTCGCGCCATCCATGCTGGCCTCCTCCAACCAGCAGAAAGCGTGAATCACATCAGCACTGGCAAGGAAACCCCCACCGATTCAGTTCGTGTGGAAACCGCTCTAGCGCTCCAGATGCGAAGCGCGCCCTGGCAAGACTATGCTCAGCCTTCAGCCAGGGCCAGCTATCGCGGAGTGCTGCTACCAGGATGGAGGAGGGAGGAGCGCTGGGCGGTCATGATGGGTAATGTGGCGCTTCGATGGCCAAAAACAAAGGCTCAAGGCATTCATCTGTGAGGTGGCGGTATCCCCGTCATGGCTGGATTGCTTTGCTCAGACGGCACGCCATCAGGAGCAAGCGCCCCCGTCGATCAGGCTAGGGGAGCGGTGAGCCGCAAAAATTTTTATCCGCACTTACCGCTCCTGCATGAACGACTTCGCTCGCTACAGCTATTTCGCGGCGTTCAAATCCACTGCAGGCAGCGCCGCCAGTTGCTGCTTCGTCATTTTGATTACGACGTCCGTGTCCGTGCCGCGCCGGACCGTCGTGAGGCCAGCGATCGGAACATGGACGAATTTATCGGGATGGCTGTCCTCGATCTCAATTAGAAGTCTATCGACCTTGCCATTCCCGTCTCGAGCCAGTGCCTGAACATCGCCCAGTTCTATATTGTTGGCATCGACGAGGTCAGCATCCAGAAGCTGTGCTTCGCTCAGTCCGAGTGCGACCGGTGCCGGGCCCGCTGCAGCAGCGCTGGCCTCTGCCGCGTGTTCGACGCGATCCTTAGCCTTGTCCTGAGCGTTGCCGCAGCCAGAAAGCAGAACGGCGGTTGCCCCAAACAGCGCGAGCTTTATGTGCATTGATCTGACCTCCGGCAATGAATGATGAATGGCAAACGGGTCATTTGACGCACAGTTCCAGATGATCACGCCGGCGCGCGCGCCAGCGCGCTGTCTGAATTGCTGAGTTTCAGAGGGCTTCCGATCTGGAAGACCTGAAATTTTCGGTGGGAAGGTTGACCCGGTCGCGACGCATCGGTTGATTGACCCTGAAGGAGCCCGACATGAAGCTGGAATCGGTAGCGCTGCACCATGGGTATGACACAGATCCGACGACCCGGTCAGCGGCAGTCCCCATCTATCAGACCACCTCCTACACGTTCGATGATACCCAGCATGGCGCCGACCTTTTCGACCTCAAGGTGCAGGGTAAGATCTATACCCGCATCATGAACCCGACGACCGCCGTGCTTGAAGCGCGGCTTTCCGAGATGGAGGGCGGTATTGCAGGGCTTGGGCTGGCATCGGGGATGGCAGCCATAACCTATGCAATTCAGACGATTGCTGGCGCTGGCGACAACATCGTATCGATTTCCCAGCTATACGGCGGCACATATAATCTCTTCATGCACAGCTTCCCGCGGCAAGGAATTGAAGCGCGCCTGGTCGACGGCGAGGATTACGCCGCAATGGACGCCGCCATCGATAGCGGGACAAAGGCGGTATTTTTGGAGTCGATTGGCAACCCTGCCGGCAATATCGTTGACATGGAGCGGGTCTCCGAAATTGCCCATCGCCATGGTGTGCCGGTGATCGTCGATAATACCGTGGCAACCCCGTTCCTGTGCAGGCCTATTGAGTTCGGCGCGGACATCGTGATTCATTCAATGACCAAATATGTCGGCGGACATGGCACGACGATTGGCGGAATGATCATTGACAGTGGCCGCTTTGACTGGACGGCGGATCGCAAGCGTTTTGCGATCCTCAATGAACCGGATCCATCCTACCATGGGGTCGTGTACACCGAAGCGCTCGGCGCCGCCGCCTTCATTGGGCGAGCACGGGTGGCACCGCTGCGCAATACGGGCGCCGCGCTGGCGCCGCATAGTGCCTTCCTACTGCTCCAGGGCCTCGAAACGCTTGGTTTGCGAATGGAGAGGCACTGCGAAAATGCGGAGAAGGTCGCTCGTTATCTTCAGGACCATCCCAAGGTGTCATGGGTTAACTATGCCGGGCTGACCAGTAGCAAATATTATGCGCTGGCGCAGCGACTGACGCGGGGCAAAGGATCAGGCATTCTAAGTTTCGGGATAGAAGGTGGGCAACAGGCTGGCGGGGCGTTTATCGACCGGCTCAAGATGATCCTCAGGCTGGTGAATATTGGGGATGCGAAGTCACTCGCCTGCCATCCAGCGTCCACCACCCACCGGCAGCTAAGCGCGGCCGAATTGGCGAGAGCCGGTGTGAGCGAGGATCTGGTGCGGATTTCCGTCGGCATCGAGCATATTGATGACATTCTAGCGGACATCGATCAGGCGCTGGCCGCTGTTTAACCCCGGCGATTGAGGTGACGACCGGAGCTGCGCCGCCTATTTACCCAAAGTGGAGCTCCTGCTGGGCTTCGCTTGTTTGGATCCGTGTCGCGGCAGTCAGGCCGCGTGCGCGGCCGATCAGCGTGTAGACCGCGTGGCGCTGCCCGCCTCTGTTGCAGTGATCGATGCGGTAACCCTGATAGTGACGACGAAGCAGACCGGCTTTTACGAGCTCGGAGACGGCTCGACTGAGGTTGGATTTTCCGGCCGTGCGAATGCGCACCCGCATTTCCGCGGCCACCGCCTGCTGTGCTGCCTCGGCCTCGCGCGGGAGCGCGCCATTTTTGTCGAGGTCCTTGAGAACCCGTTCGGCCAGCGCCGCGTGGCGTGGTCCACGCTGCGCCATGGGCGTAAGCGCATCGCATAGCCAGTCGCGCAAAGACACAAGCTCATTGTCTCGCTTGATCCAAGGACCCGCGCTTCCATCGGCCCGCGCGACCTGCGCGATCAGGTTAAGCAACATGAAGGCATAGCGGGGGCGGCTCGAAACATGTGCCAATTGCTCGAGAACAGCTGCGATATCGCAGCTGCGCGACGGTTCGTAGGCCTTCGCTGACTGAAACATAACACGAGCGAATCAAGCACAAAGCAGGATCGATGTGAATCCGCTTTTCGCATCAAACTGCATTTTGTCACCTATGACACTCTGCCCCGGGGTAAAATGTCATAGCTGATCCACCAAACGTCAGCAGAGGGAATCCCTGAACCATCGATAGGCGCCAACGAACTCAGACCAGGGAGGCGCTTGACCTACGCCGGATATCTGACATCGCACATCCGTCATGAAAAATTATTCCTCCGTGCAAGCGCTACCGCCTAGAAAGAAGCCAATCATCGGCATCTGAGCCCTATTCGACGTTTAGTCGGCTAGGGCGTTTGCACGATTTACTGAAGCCAAGAGTTTAAAAACTTAGGCTTTAGCTAATTCGCTTCTGTTAGAAGCGAGACGTTTTTTCACGATAGCATCCTCACTCTGCGTAGAGCGGCGCCAATTGTTTGGACTGTGCCGATTGCTAAGTCGTAGTGAGGCAGGACTTATCATGACGTTTACCCCCTATCTCAGGCCACCCCCCCGAACCCCTTCCTTGTTCCTGATCGGATGCCGCTGTCCGATCAGGCGCGCGACATGAAATCACATCACCACTTGGTGATCATGCAAGGAAATATAGTCGTGGGTAAGAAGAAAATGGCTGGTAATCGAGAACCTCGTAAGCCGAAGAAAGAGAAGCTTCCGAATTCTCCCCCGAATACTGTTAGTAACCTTCTGAATAGAGAAAAGTCGTCCGCAAAATCGGACAAGTAGATAACTTGTCTCGCATGTTTCAAACCAGGAAAGGAAGAGCATATGTCTGCTCGGCTCATTGGACGCTTGAAAGCCGCCCATGAGAGAATCAGCAAGCAGATCGAGCTTGAGAGCAACCTTCTCCAGCCCGATGAAGCGCGCTTGAGCAAGCTGAAGAAGACCAAACTCTCGCTGAAGGATCGCATGGCGCGCATCTCGGCGAGCTTGTCCGCCTAACGAAGACGAGGTCTGGCGACTTTTTCGCCGGACCTCGATAAAAAAGGAAGGGCTTGTCGCCAGACGATGCTCAGCGCGCCCATCGATGAGTGCGCGCAGTCCGCACACTCGCCATCCGAGAGATGTTACCACGACGAATGGACATTCCAGCAAGACCAACACGATCACCCGAGTTTTTCGGCTTTGAACACCAGAACTAAGCCGCTGCCATCGGATCATGGGCTCTTTGGTCTGCGAAGCATCTTGCGAATCATTCTCAACTCGCCGTAATAATCGTCGCGCTGACCGCTTAGCGCTGGACGGGTAGTCGTGCTGGCGGCGAGCTTCGACCGTCTATGGCGAACAGGATAAAAGATTGCGGCCGTCTGGATGACCTCACGCGTTTCGCAGAGGAATGTGCGCGTGCTGAAAACCTCGGCGATTTGCAAGGCACGATCGATGCGGCCGTGCGCGAACTCGGCTTCCGCTGGTTCACGCTGCTCCACAATGTCGATCTTCGGCACGGAGGCGGGCAGCGCCTGTTCCTCACCACCTATCCGCCGGCCTGGCTCGAGGAGGTGCTCGAGGAGCGCCACTATATCGAGGACCCCATCCACGCGGCCTGCGCCCGCACGCCATCGGGGCTCGCCTGGGATCGGGTGGGCGACGTGCTTGAGCTTTCGTCGCGCCAGCGAAGCATCCTGAAACGCGCCAGGGATCATGACCTTGCAGCGGGCTATAGCTTGCCGATCAGGACGCCGGGCGAGCCTGAGGCGATTTTCACCGTCGCCCGACCGCGTGATGAACCGCTGGATGCGGCGGAAATTCTCACCGCCCGGTTGCTGGGTTCGGTCGCTTATGACCGGGCGCGCGAACTGCTCGGCGAAGAGATGAGGACCTTGGCGTTTGTTTCCCTCAGTCCGCGTCAGGTCGAATGCATCGCGCTTGTGGCCCAGGGGAAGAGCGATTGGGAGATTGCCCAGATCCTCGGGCTTAGCCGCGACACCGTGCACGAATATGTGGAATCTGCGCGTCGGCGCTACGGCGTTCGGCGCCGAACGCAGCTGGTACTGCGCGCGGTTCGCGACGGTCATCTCAACATGGACGCGCTCCTCTGATCTCGCTTGGGCCGTGATGATCGGGCTTGGCCAAGTTCAGGAATTCTGCGCGGTTGCCGCGACAATCAGGGACAGTCGAGCACTCGCCGGCCTGATGGCCGAGATCACGCGTGAGATGGGTTTTCGGTACTATGCCCTGGTCCACCATATCGACCTCAAGCCAGCGGTGAGCTCAGTCCATATCGTCGATTATCCGCCGGACTGGGTGGAGTGCTTCCAGGCGCGTCGCCTCTATGCCAGTGACCCGATCCACCGTGCCAGCCACCGCACGAACGTCGGCTTTGCCTGGTCGGCGGTTCAATCCCTGATCACGCTCAGCGCTGCTGATCGGTCGATCCTGGCGGAGGCGCACGACGCCGGGCTGGGCGATGGTTTCACGGTTCCTGCCCACATTCCTGGTGAGGTGAATGGGTCCTGCTCATTCGCCATGGGGTCAGGCGACGTGCTCGATCAACGACAGCTCCCGCTCGTCCAACTCATTGGCAGCTTCGCATTCGAAGCTGCGCGCAGACTGTCCCGGCAAACCCAAGCTCGATGCGAAGGCCCCAGCCTGACTGAGCGGCAGGCTGAATGTGTGGCGCTGGTCGCCCGCGGGAAGACCGACTGGGAGATCAGCCAGATCCTCGGCATTGGGCAGGAAACGGTGATCCAGCATGTCAAGGATGCGCGCGACCGCTACGGTGTCACGAAGCGCACGCTTCTGGCGATCCGCGCCTTGTTCGATGGACAGATCAGCTTCGCAGATGTTTTCGGCCGATGATCTCCCCAGGACTGGGGATAACCGAAAGGACGCGGGCCTGATCGACTGACCGCCTCACCAAAGGAGGCTGTCATGCATATTGAAACCGGCGCTGCCCGCGCCATGGAAACCCGCCTGTTCCGTTCGATGTTCGAGGAACGCAAACGGGTATTCGTCGATCTTCTGCACTGGGACGTGCCGGTCCTCGCCGGCCGCTATGAAATTGACCAGTTCGACAATGACTCTGCCGTCTACATCGTGATAGCCGACGCCGAAGGCGAGCATCTTGCCTCGGCGCGGCTGCTTCCCACGACCGGTGACCATATTCTCGGCACCATTTTCCCCGAGCTATGTGAACAAGCGCCTCCCCGGGGTGGTGCGATCCTCGAGATCACGCGCTTTTGCCTTGCACGACGATTGCGGGCACGAGAGCGCCTGGAGGTGCGCAACCGGTTGGTGTCCGCGCTCGTCGAATATGCGCTGCGCAATCGAATCCAAAGCTACACCGGCGTCGCTGAGTGGCCCTGGTTCCAGCAGATCCTGAGCTTTGGCTGGGCCTGCCGCCCCCTCGGCCTGCCCGGTTCGACAAGCTGCCTTGTCGCCTTGCAGATCGACATCGATGGCCGCACGCGTGAGCAGTTGCAGGCCAGCGGCATCTGGCGCCCGGTCGCCCTCGCCGAATTTGCCAAGGCTGCTTGAGGAGGGCGCCGTGACGAATCTCTCCCCCTATGGCCAAGCTGTTGACCCTACGGTCGATGACGATCTGGAGCGGCACGGCTTCTGCGTGTTGCGGGACATCGCATCCAAGACAGAGATCGCGGAGATTGATCACGCCCTCGATCCACGTTTTGCCGCCACACCCTTTTGTCAGGGCGGCTTCTACGGTCCGCGCACCAAGCGCTTCGGCGGCCTTTTGAAACGCATACCTGCTGTCGAGCGGCTCGTGCGCCATCCCGCGATCATGCGCTTGGTGCGTTTGGTCCTCGACCCCTGGTGCGATACGATCCAGCTCAACCTGACGCAGGCGCTCGAACTGCATCCAGGAGCCACGGCGCAGTTTCCTCACAGGGATCAGGATATGTGGCGCGGCCCGACCGGCGAGATCGAATATCTTGTCAATGTGATGTGGCCGATTTCTCCGTTCAAGGCTGAAAACGGCGCCACGTTGATCTGGCCCGGGAGCCATAATGCCGGCTCCACGCAGGACGCACAGCCCGTGGCGGTTGAGGCAGAGCCGGGCTCGGCGATCTTCTTCCTCGGTTCTACGCTGCATGGCGCCGGCGCGAACATGACCGGCGCGATCCGGCGTGGCATCATCGTCAGTTATTGCCTGGGCTGGCTGAAGCCCTACGAGAATCAATGGCTGACCTATCCGCCCGATGCGGCCCGTGCGTTCGATCCAGAGCTTGCCGCGCTGGTCGGCTACCAGCAGCACCGCCCCAATCTCGGCAATTATGATGGCCAATGCCCGTCCATCCTGCTCGAGGGCAATCCACCAGAATATTTGGCGGCGATCGATGCGTTGCGCCCCGATCAGGAAGGTGCGCTGGCCGAATTCCTGGACCAGCAAAGAGCAGGCCAACTCCCCCCGGCTGGGGGGATTGCCGAAATCGGAGCCGGGCGGAACAAAAGAGAGGTGAAATCCAACGGATAGCCGACGCCAATTCCCAACGCGGGAGGTGTCTCTCGCGGGGGAATGACCCGATGCAACATGTGATTCTCAGCCTGGCGGTGCTCGCCATGGGCACCGCCCTTCAACCGACTCCCGCGCGAGCGAATGACTTGGGCTGCCAGGTTCTCCTGTGCCTTTCCAATCCCGGTGGCGCGACGCAATATGCCCAGTGCGTCGCGCCCATGACCAAGCTGTGGCAGCGCTTGGCCACCGGCGGCTCCTTTCCCGGCTGTAGCGGCGGCGGTGTCGCTCGTACCAAGGTCTACGATCGCGATTCCGCAACGCGGCGCCGGGTTGTCATGACCTTCAGCGATGGACGCCGCGAGACCTACTCGCTGGCCCATATCGAGCGGCTGCAGGACGGCGTTCGATGATCCTCGACCTCGCCAGTCTTCTCGCCCTTGCAGGCTCATGCGCGCCAAGCGTGGCGCCTGAGACGCTGATCTCGATCGTTCACACGGAAAGCCGGTTCAACACGCTGGCGATCGGGGTCAACAGTCCGGGTGCGCGCAAGCCGGTGCCGGCGACGAGGGCACAGGCGATTGCCGCCGCGCGTCGCCTCATTCGCCAAGGCTACAACATCGACTTGGGCTTGGGGCAGATCAACAGTGCCAACCTCGGATGGTTGGGTCTGTCGGTGGAGGATGCCTTCGAACCGTGCCGCAACCTTGCCGCCGCCGCGCGGGTGTTGACGACCAACTATCAGTCGGTGGCGCACTCCGCCCAGAGTTCGGACCATGCGATCGCAACAGCGCTCTCGCTCTACAATACCGGCGATCGGCGGCGCGGCTTTCGCAATGGTTATGTCGCCCGCGTCTATGCCAGCGCGTCGACCGTCATCCCCCTGATCCGCGGCAGCCGCCCAGCGCCGGTGATGCCGACGCCTGTCCGGCTTGCCGCCGCGGCGAGCGTCGATCCGCAGCCCTCCGCCCGCGCGGCGACGCCGGCGGCCGGCTGGACCATCGCCGCCGATGCCCGGCAGGCCTCGCTCATGGTCTTCGGCGACGAGGTCACTTCTCAGAAAGGACAGCATCCATGACAGCGATCACCGCTCGCCTGGGCTCCCAGCCCCAATGGGCGCGTCTTTTGCTGCGCATCGCCGCCATCGTCGGCTTGGCGGTGCTTCTCTCGCTGCTTCTGAGCGATCCCGCGCATGCGCAAGGCGCGGACGGCATCACCTCGATGGCCGAGAACATCAAGACGTGGCTGACGGGAACCTTTGCCAAGACGATTGCGGTCATCGCCGTCGTCATCGTCGGTTTCATGTTCTTCACCGGACGGGCGAGCCTCGGCCTGTTGGTGACGGTCATCGTCGGCATTTTCATCGTCTTCAGCGCGCAGTGGATCGTCGATACCATTACGGGTGGCGCGTGAACGAGGCGGCGGCCTCGAACGAGCGGCTGCGCGAGGAAACGCTTTTCCTTGCGGTGACGCGGCCGACGATGTGGCTGGGCGTGCCGCTCGAAGCGTCCTTGCCGATTGCGCTTGCTGCCTGTCTTACCCTGATCGTCAGCGGCAATCCACTTTACGCGGCGGCCATCGGCGGCGCGTGCCTTGCGGTGGCGCGCCTCATCGTGCGCCACGACGCCAATGCCTTTCGCCTGCTATGGTTGTGGACCTTGACCAAGGCGCGCTGCCGGAACCGCAGCTGGTGGGGCGGTAGTTCCTATTCGCCGCTGCCGGTCGCGGGGATGCAGCGCAAGGGCTTTGCGCGTGGCTAGCGCCGCCGCCCAGCTGTCGCCACGCAAGACCCCCTGGCGGGTTCTGGCCCGAGAGGCGGAGCCCGGGCGCTATCTGCCCTATGCCCGCCATGTGACGCCCGATGTGATTGCGCTCGATAGCGGCGATCTCATGATGATGTTCCGTCTCGAAGGGCTGGCTTTCGAGACGGCTGATCCGATCCAGCTCAACGATTGGCACGAGAAGCTCAACGGCACCTGGCGCAACATCGCCGACGATCGGCTTGCGATTTGGACCCACATCGTCCGCTCAGCCGTAGGGGACTATCCCGAAGGGCAGTTCCGCTCAAAGTTCGCCGCCGAGCTCGACGGTAAATATCGGGCGCGCGTCACCGCCAAGCGGATGTTCGTCAATGAGCATTATCTGACGCTGCTCATGCGTCCGGCCGTCGGATCGGCCGACCGGACCGGGCTGCTGCTCAAGCGGATCGCGAAAGCTAAGGTCGCAGAGGAGGAGGTCGATCCCGATGAACTGGCGCGCTTCGAGGAGAAGGCGCGCGACATCGAGAAGCTGCTCCGCCGCTGCAGACCGGCGCGCCTGGCTCTCTACGAGCATAATGGTCTGATCTTCTCCGCCCCGCTTGAGGTGCTCGAGCAAGTGATGATGGGTGCGCGATCCAGGGTTCCGCTCGTCCGCGGTCATCTGGGATCCGCGCTTTACGGCGAGCGCGTGATTTTCGGACGTGAGACGGTCGAGATCCGTGCCCATGACACGAGCCGCTGGCAGGGCATCTTCGGCATCAGGGAATATCCCGCGCTGACGCGCCCGGGACAGATGAATGCCTTGCTCGGCCAGGATTTCGCCTTCGTCGTCTCGCAATCCTTCACCTTCATGGGCAAGGCGCGGGCGGCGGAACGGCTGCGCCGCCGGCAAAACCAGATGGCCTCGACCGAGGATGCCGCCGCGAGCCAGGCGCTCGATCTCGCCGATGCCGCCGACGATCTGCAAAGCAATCGGTTCGTGCTCGGGGAGCATCATTTCTCGCTGGCGGTCTTCGCCGAGAGCCAGAGGCAGCTTGCCGACAATCTCTCGGCCGCGCGCGCGGCACTGGCCGATGCCGGTTTGGTGGCGGCGCGCGAAGGACCAGCCCTTGAAGCGGCGTTCTGGGCGCAGCTGCCTGGAAATTTCGCATGGCGGTCGCGGCCGGCGGCGATCACCTCGCGCAATTTTGCTGCCTTGGCACCGTTCCATACCTATCCCGCCGGCCGGGCCAAGGGCAACCATTGGGGGCCTGCGATCGCCATGATGAAAACGGCCGCGCAATCGCCCTATTATTTCAACTTCCATGTCGGCGATTTGGGCCACACACTGATCATCGGTCCGTCTGGCGCGGGTAAGACCGTCGTCCAGAATTTTCTGATGGCGCAGCTCGAGAAGACGGGCGCCCAGCAGATCTTCATCGACAAGGACCGCGGCGCGGAGATCTATGTCCGGTCCGCGGGCGGGATCTATCTGACGCTGAAGAATGGCGAGCCTACAGGTTTCGCACCTCTGCGGGCCCTCGACTATGGTCCGCGCAATCTTGTCTTCCTGGGGCGCCTGATCCGGCAGCTGGTGACGCCGGGCGGAGGTCAGCTCGGCGTCACGCAGGAACGCATGATCGACGAGGGGCTGGCCTCGCTCGGGCGCCTCGCGCCGGAGGATCGCTCCATTCTGGCGCTTCGCCAGCTGCTCGGCCAGCGTGACCCTGAAGGCATTGGTGCCCGGCTGGAGAAATGGGCGCGGGGCGGTTCGCTCGGCTGGGTGTTCGACAATGAGATCGACGCCCTATCGCTCGAAGCGGCGTTTGTCGGCTTCGACATGACGGATTTTCTCGATAACCCCGAAGTCCGCACGCCGCTCATGATGTACATGTTCCACCGGATCGACGGTCTCCTCGACGGTCGGCGGCTTGTGATCGACATCGACGAATTCTGGAAAGCCTTGGGTGACGACGTCTTCCGCGCCTTCGCGCAGGACGGCCTCAAGACCTACCGCAAGCAGAATGCCTTTCTTGTCTTCGGCACGCAAAGCCCTGCGGATGCGCTGCGCTCGGACATTTCGCACAGCATTTTGGAACAGGTCGCGACCAAGATCTTGCTTCCCAACCCCTACGGTCGCGAAACGGACTATGTCGATGGGCTCGGCCTGACCCAGGCGGAATTCAAACTCATCCGCCATGATTTGAATCCGGAATCCCGCCGGTTCCTGGTCAAGCAAGGCCATGACTCGATCGTCGTTGAACTCGATCTTGGCGGTCTCTCGGACGAACTCGCCGTGCTCTCGGGCACCACGGAAACGGTGACGCTGCTCGACGCTATCCGCGCCGAGGTCGGCGACGATCCCGAAAACTGGCTGCCTCTCTTTCACCAGCAGCGTCGGTCTCCATCGAGCAGGAAAGGATGAGCTATGCGTAAAGGCAAAATCGCAGCGATCGGTGCGATTATCCTGGGAACGGCGGGTCCGGCCGCCGCCCAGGGTATACCGGTCTATGACAGCTCCGGCTATTTGCAGGCGCTCGCCACGGTCAAGAACACCCTGTCGATGATCGAGCAGGGCAAGGAGCAGATCGCGGAGGCCAAGCAGCTCTACGGCAGCTTCAATCAGGTCACCGACGTCAATGGCATTGCCCCGTCGCTTTCCACCGACACGATGCGCCATCTGCTGCCGCGCGAGGCCCGCGACCTCGGCAGGTTGATGTCGTCGGACAATGCCAGCCTGGGATCGCTTGGCAGTGCCGCGACCCGGATTCGCGATGCCAACCGCATTGCGCTGCCGGACCTGCGGCCAGGCGCCTCAGCCTATGAGCGCGCGTCGCGCGACACTCTGTTGCGAAATGGCGATCTAGCCGCCCGCGATGCCGCGATCGCGGAATCGGCCTATGGCGTCTCGGCCCAACGCACAACGGGCTTGGAAGAACTGCGCACCTCGCTCGATACGGCTTCGGACGCGAAACAGGTCATGGACATCCAGGCAAGGGTAGGGGTCGAAAACGCCCACATCCAGAATGATGCCCTGCAGTTGCAGGCGCTGCGGATGCGGCAGGAGTCAGAACGTCGTCTTCAGATGCAGCGCGACGATGAACAGGATTTAGCCGACCTGTCGGCAAGTTTGGGAGGCTCGTAATGCTCCGGGCCATTGTCGTAAGCGTTACTTTGGTTGGCTTGCTCGGCTGCAAACCGCCGACCGGAAAAGATGAGTATCGCAGTAACTCCGATCTGCGAAATCAAACGCTCAGGGACTGTGCGAACGGGACCCATCCAAGTTCCCGTGAGTGCATCAATGCTCAGGACGTTAAAGATCTCGATGACCTGAAGCGATCGCTTTGACAGCGAGCTGACACGCCATGGCCTCTACACTGTTCAACGATTTCTATCTGCAGGTCGACAATCATTTGGACCTGTTCCTCAACGAACGTCTTCAAAACGTAGTTGAGGTTGTTCGCGGGCCACTCGCCGTCGGGCTTGTCATTTATATCGCTTTGTTCGGCTACATGGTGATGCGCGGCATCATTAGCGAGCCCTGGGGCGAACTATTCTACCGGATGGTCAAGCTCTGCCTGCTGTATATTGCCGCAACGACGGTCGCCTATTCCGAGTGGATCACCACACCTCTTTTTCATGGGATGCCCGACGCACTCTCGCAGGCACTCTCCGGGCGGACCATCACCAGCGTGGGCGCGGCATTTGATGACTACTTCAATCAAGCCGACAGCATAGTTCTCCTAATTCGCGCCAAAGCTGCGACGTATATTGAAATTAATCCGATGCGCTTGGTGCTGATCGCACTAGCCGTTTGCATCTACGCGCTGGCAGGATTGTCCGCCGCGATCGGGTTTGCAATTACTATTTTTGCCAAAATAGCGCTGGCCATCATTATCGCCCTAGGGCCAATTTTCATTGCACTTGCATTGTTTGAACCGACGCGCCGCTTCTTTCATGGATGGCTCGGGCAGGTCTTCAACTACATAGTTCTCATGGGAGTGATCATCGCGATCACGACGCTCATTTCTGATTTGGGCAGCATCGCAATCGCAGCTGCAGAATCGAAAGCTGATGTGACAATCGGTGCGGTTCTTTTCGCGGTCTATCTCTTTCTCGGGACCATCTTCTTCTTCCAGGCTCCGGCCATCGCCACCGGAATTGCCGGCGGTGCCGCTGCGGGGGTTGGTGTCTTCGCCGGGACCGCCTGGGGGACGATGGCATCTCCCTTCCGACAACGCCGCATTGCGCGCAACAGCCGCAATCTGGAGCGCGCCGCTCGTCGGGGCGGCTCCATCGAAACGGCATAGCGAGACATCACCATGACCTTGCCCTGTCCTCAAAAATCGACGTTCACCATCCGCCAGGTTACTTTCTGCCTGATCGGCAGTCTTCCATTGCTTGGCCTCGCGGCATGCGCTTCCGGACCCAAGAAGTTGGCCGTTTGTAACGGGCACCATCTGCGTGACGTGAATATCTATGGGAGCGTTCTGCCCGGATCGCCGGTGCCGGCGACTACAGCGCCGCGCCCTGCGCCGCCCATTCCTCCCTTGTCTCGTCCGCAGGTGGGCGATCCACCGCCTCCGCCCGCAGTTCCAGCGCCTCCGGACGACAAGGTTTCCTTTGCGCCAAGGGACATTCGTTATGCGAGTTGCTGACAATGGCGCGGAGGCGGTGCCTGGTTCCGGGCTCAAACGCTATTTCCAGGAAGCGCGAAGCTGGGACCAGGACAGGGTTCGATCGGCATTGCGATCGACACGTATCGCTTGGACCGTGGCGGCGCTAACCTCGGTGCTTGCGGCCGCATCTATTTTTGCTGTCGCCGCGCTGGCCCCGCTCAAGACTGTCGTGCCCTATGTCATTCGGGTCAATCAGACGACGGGCGCGGTGGATGTCCAGACGGCGCTGACCCAGCGGCCGATGCGCTATGATGAGGCGGTCACAAAATACTTTCTCGCGCAATATGTCCGGACGCGTGAAAGCTGGATACCGGCGGCGGCCGAGGAGAATTTCCGCTTCGTGACGATCCTGTCGCAGCCTGCGGAGCAGCAGCGCTGGGCGCGCTTCTTCAGCAACAACAATGCCACTAGTCCGCAGAACGCCTGGGGGAAGAACGTCGTTGTGCAAGCACGAGTGCGCAACATCGCCTTCATCAATGACCGGGTCGCGAACGTGCGCTTTACGCGGGAGATCCAGACCGAGACGGATACACAGAGCAGCGATTGGATCGCCACGGTCACATTCGCTTATGCCAATGCCCCAATGGCCGAGGGCGACCGCTATCGGAACCCGCTCGGCTTCCAGGTCGAGAATTACCGCTCCGATCCGGAGGTGGTCCGATGAAAACATTGGTCGCTGCGGTTTTCATTGCGTTTGCGTCCGCCTCTGCTGCCCATGCGGTCGAGGTCCCGCGTGGCGCTGCGTCTGACCCACGCGTCAAGTTCGTCAATTATGAGGAAGCGCAGGTCTATCGCATCGTCGGGACCTTCCGGACAGCAACCCAAATAGTCCTGAGCGAGGACGAGACGATTCAGCACGTCGCGCTGGGCGACACCGTCTCCTGGGAGGTGGCCGTGGCTGGCCACATCCTGTTCCTTAAGCCGCGCGAACGCGCTGGACCGACCAACCTTATCGTCACCACGTCTCGCGGCGGAACCTTAAGAAGCTATGCCTTTGAACTCACTGCTCGCAGTGGTCCGATCACCGGCCACAACGGCCAGGCCTATTTCCAGGTGCGCTTCCGCTATCCGCGGGACGAGGCGGCGCGGGCCGAACGCCTGAGAGCAGCACAGATCGCGATGCAAGCGGCGGCGCTGGAGGCCCAGGCTGTTCGCGGTGCCCTCGATCATGCGGTGATCGAGGGGCCGCGCAACATGAATTACAAGGTCCAGGGCTCGAGCGATTTGCAGCCGTCAGAGGTCTCCGACAATGGTCAATTCACGGTGTTGCGGTTTCCGGCGAACCGGGAAGTTCCTGCCATTTATCTGGTGAGGCCAGACGGGTCCGAAACGCTGGTCTCCTTCGACGTTCGCGACGAATTCGTTGTCGTTCATTTAGTGGCGCGCCAACTGCGCCTGCGCCGGGGCGGGGAGGTGCTATGCATCTACAACCAGGCGCCCGAACCTTATGGCGTCGATCACGGGACGAATACCGGATCGCCCCATGTCGAGCGCACCATCACCCATCCGCAGGAATGAGCCATGGCCGATGAACCATCCCCTGTCGTGCGCCCGCTGCCCGGTGCCGATCCAACGCCCGAAAGGGACGAAATCCTTCATGAGCGGGGAATCGAACCGATTGGCGGCATGACGTCCGCGCGGCGCAACACCGCGCTGATCTTCGCCGGCACGGCAATGGTCCTAGGCATTCTCTGGGTGAATTCCGGCACGGGCCAGCAATCCTCGTCTCGTGACCTCACCGCGCCGGCAGGCGCAGCCCGCGAACGACCCGATATCGTCGCTCGGGAAACCGTCGATTATTCCGCGGTCGCGCCTCAACGCCGGTCGCTCGGGTCAGCCGGCGCAGCCCCCAACGCGCCTGTGCTCAATCCTGCAGCTGGCGTTCCCGGCCCTGACGGTCAAATTGTGCCCGCCATGCAGCCGGGCGCAGCACCGAGCGGGGCCAGTGCCCCCCGGCCAACGCTTGCCGAGCAGGCACGGCGGTCCACGCTGATTGCCTATGGAGGTCGCGATCTTGGCCGCGAGGCTGGCGCCCCCACAGCTGCAGGGGCCGTGGGCGAAGCGCCCGGCAACGCTGCCGGAGCGCCAGAGAGCGGCGAGGGAAGGACGCCCAACGCGCTCGATCTCTTGCGGCAAAGTTCGTCGATTGGGGAAGCGCGGGCATCGATGCTGCCGAACCGCAACTTCCTGATTACAGCGGGCACGTTGATCCCCTGTATCCTACAAACCGCGATCAATTCCGCGCAGCCCGGTTACACGTCCTGCCTGATCCCGCGGGACGTCTATTCCGAGAATGGCCGGGTCGTACTCATGGAAAAGGGCACGCGGGTTCTCGGCGAATATCGCGGCGGCATCCAGCAAGGGCAAAATCGCCTGTTCGTCCTCTGGACGCGGGCGGTCACGCCCCAAGGCGTGCGGATCGATCTTGCCTCGCCTGGCTCCGATGCGCTCGGCCGAGCGGGGCTTGCCGGCGCGGTCGACAGCTTTTTCTGGGCGCGCTTTGGCGGCGCCCTGCTCCTCTCGCTCGTCGATGATGCCGCTTATATCGCCGGGCAAGCCGCCTCTAGCGGCAATGGCAATTTCAACAATGTGATCCGGGCGCCGAGCGAAGGCGCGGCGATCGCCTTGCAGAACAATATCAATATCCGGCCGGTGCTGAAGAAGAACCAAGGCGAGGAGGTCGGCATCTTCGTCGCCAAGGATTTCAACTTCGCCGACGTCTACAAACTGGAACTGCAGCGGTAAGCCATGCGCGATACCGCCGTCCTCCGTCACTATCTCGCGCCGCTCCTGCCGCTCCTGGAGCCGGATGATGTCACGGAGCTGGTGGTCAATCGACCGGGGGAAGCGGGAATCGAGGATCGCCAAGGGTGGCGCTGGCAGCAGATGCCGGAGCTGGACAGCGACTGGCTGGGGACGCTCGCCGTTGCTGCGGCGAGCTTCACGCACCAGGACATCGATGGACAGTCCCCGATCTGTTCGACGGTCCTGCCAGGTGGAGAGCGCTGCCAGATCGTCATACCGTCGGTCACCCCAAGCGGTTGTCCTTCCTTTACGATCCGCAAGCCATCGACTGTGACCCTGCCGATCGATCAACTGGCTGGGGCTGGGCTGTTTCGCGCGACGCGCGCCAGCGCCAAGGGTCTCACCGATGTCGATGCGCGGTTAGTCGCGCTGCGCGACGCCGGCGACTGGCCGGAATTCTTCAAGGTCGCCGTTCCTGCCCGCAAGAACATTCTGGTCAGTGGCGCCACGGGTTCGGGAAAGACGACCCTCGCGAAAGCCCTCATCCAGCTTATCCCTCCGGAGGAGCGGTTGCTCACCATCGAGGACACCCGAGAACTCGTCGTGCCTCATCGCAATGTCGTCCATATGGTCTATTCGAGCGAAGGGCAGGGCTTGGCCAAGGTTGGCGCCAAGCAGCTGCTCGAGAGCGCGCTGCGCATGCGGCCCGACCGCATCCTGCTGCAGGAGCTGCGTGATGGCACGGCCTTCTTCTATCTGAGGAACGTCAATTCCGGGCATCCCGGATCGATCACGACTGTCCACGCCGGTTCACCCGCCGGCGCGTTTGAACAGCTAACGCTGCTTGTCAAGGAATCGGAAGGCGGACGCGATCTCGCCCGCGACGATATTCGCGGGCTCCTTCGCATGCTTGTCGACGTCGTTGTGCAGACACGCCGTCACAGCGGGCGGTTTGAGGTCGAAGAGATCTATTTCGAGCCGAGGATGGGCGATGCTGGCGCAGCGTAATCCGTGGGCGATCGGCTTATGCGCGATCGGCGCGATCCTGCTTTGGGCGGTCATCACCCTGTTCGTTGCCCTGTTCGGGCTCGGGCAGATTGGACCGAATATCGATCTGGGCACTCTGCCGGCCTGGCTCTGGTATTATCGCGGCGATCCGCTGCTCGCTGACTGGATCAGGCGGGGCGCGATGGCCGGCGCAGCCGTAGTCGCGCTTCTTGTCCTCACGATCCTGCGGCAAGGCCCAGCCTTGCATGGCAGGGCGCGGTTTGCGCGCGAGGGCGAAATCCGACGCGAGGGGCTGCGCGCGCCATCTGGCATTGTCGTTGGACGCAAAGCAGGACGTTTCCTCATTTTCGGCGGGAACGAGCATGTCCTGCTCGAAGCGCCTACGCGCGCGGGCAAGGGTGTAGGTGTTGTCATCCCCAATCTGCTGACCTGGCCGGATTCAGTCGTCGTGCTTGATGTGAAGCGGGAGAATTGGAGTATCAGCGCCGGTTATCGCCAACGTGCCGGCCAATCCGTTTACCTCTTCGATCCGTTGGACCCAGATGGCCGGACGGCACGGTACAATCCCCTGGGCCATATCCGGCGAGCCGATGACACCGAAGTCGTCAACGAGCTTCAGAAAATCGCGGTCATGCTCTTCCCTGCGCCGGAACGATCGGACCCGTTCTGGGCCGAGGCGGCGCGGGCGGCCTTCATCGGCGTCGGTGCGCTCGTTGCTGCCAATCCTGGCATGCCCTTCACGATTGGCGAGATCTATCGACGGCTCACCACGGGGGATCCCAAGAGCGATCTTCCCAAGGCCCTGGAAGAGGCGAGGGGGGCGGGACAGCGCCTAAGTCAGGCATGCGTCTCGGCAATCCAGGATTTCGCCTCGGCTTCGGACAATACCTTTTCGGGGATCAAGCAGACGATCACGACGCGGCTCAATCTCTGGCTCAACCCTGTGGTCGATGCCGCGACCTCACAGAGCGATTTCGATCTGCGCGAAGTCCGGTCGCGGCGCATGTCGATCTATCTCGGGGTCTCGCCCGACAATATCGACCGGATCGCGCCAATTTACAGTCTTTTCCTGCAACAGCTGGTGGATCTCAACACGCGCGATTTGCCCGATGCTGCCAGCAATGTCCCAGTCCTGATCCTGCTCGATGAATTCGCAAGGCTCGGGAAGGCCTCGGTCATCGCGGGCGGTTTTTCCTATGTCGCGGGATATGGCTTGCGTCTGCTACCGGTAATCCAGAGCCGGGCGCAGCTGCGGGCCATTTACGGTCCCGATGTTACCGACGAAATTATCGCCAATTGCGGCCTTGAGGTGGTTTTTACGCCCAAGGAACTGAAGGTCGCGAACGAACTTTCCGAGCGGCTCGGCTTCTTCACCATGAATGTGAAATCGCGCAGCCGAACGATCCATGGGCTGCTGGCCAATCGCAGCATATCGGAATCCGATCAGCGCCGTGCGCTGCTGCTGCCCCAGGAGCTGATGCAAATGCCCAAGACCGAGCTCTTGTTGCTGCGCGGCGGCATCGCGCCGGTTCGTGGCAGGAAGATCGCCTTTTACCGAATGCCGCGCTTCACAAGGCGCGTTTTGTCGCCGCCTATTCTGCCGTCGCGGCCTATCTCCGCTGCGCAGTCTCCAACTGTTCTGCCGACAGACAAGCATCAGGTGGTGTCCCCTAGCAATGACGCGGAGGGACCAACGGCGAAGAGCACGGGCGGGGCCTTGCTGGAGGAGACCAAGATGCGGGAAATGACCGACGGTGAACGGACGCGCGCGGCCGAGATTACCGATGACATGCTGGTCCTAGGCGACCTGACCGACCTGCCGCCGCCCGGCGATGAAGCAGCGGCCATCGCTTTCGTGTCGGCGATGATCGAGCGGGCGCTGGTGCAGCCGGCAGAGCCGTCATCTTCACCCCTCATCCAGGAAAGAGCAGATCATGGCCGATGAAAAACCTGTGGCGCCACGTAGTGCGAGCAAGCGTAGCAATACAATCGGGCAGGTCACGGGAGCCAGGCCGAGGACTGCGGCGCAACCGTCGCCCGAAGCAACCAAGAAGGTGAAGTCGATTGATCCGTCCGTCCTCCAAGCGGCGTCGCCCGGTGACATTCCCGATGCCTTGCGAAAGCGCTATTTCTCCACGACGAGCAAATGGTCGGGCGAGCCCGCATATTTCACGACGGCACAGGCAAAGGAACCGGCGTTCCGCGACCAGGGCAGACGGCTCATCACCTCCAGCGAGAGCGACGAGGTTGTGCGCGATCTCGTTGCCATCGCTCGCCATCGCGGGTGGTCGCACGTCCATGTTACCGGCAGTGAGACGTTCCGAAGGGCGGCTTGGCTCGAAGCCAGTCGCCAAGGTTTGGAAGTGCGGGGATATCGGCCGAGCGAACGGGATTTGCAGGAGCTGGACCGAGTCCGGCGCGATGCTAGTCGCAACAGCATTGCCCCTGCCGTCACGGCGCCGGCGTCGCGCGAACCTAGGCGGGATCGACGCCAGCCCGATGAGGCGTCTAGACAAACACCGTCCGAACAAAGCCGGGAGAAGAATGCGCGGGCGGCCCAGAGCCAGCTTCGCGTGATCGAGACAGTGGTGCGCGCGGCATTATTCGACAATCCCGATGCCGTTGCCAGGGTGATGAAGGTGGCAAATGATAAGGTGCAAACGCATTTGCAGGCGGGCCGGCAGTTTCAGGCAGCAAAGGTGCGGGACACCTCGGTCCGGGCCGTTGAGCCGTCAGGCCGGAACCGGCGGGAACCCGGCAAGGAACGAGCGCCGCTGCAACGATCTCGAGGCCGTTGATCGAGAGGGATTGAGCCTGACCAGCAAGGCTTTACCATATCGGTCATGGCCTATCGCTATCCGCCCGGCAGCCCGCTGCACCATGAGAATTTGAAGGCCAAGCAGCGCGAGCTGCGTGGCGATTTTCCGGAGCCGCTGACGCTCAGGGTGCATCGCGCGCTGTCGTGGCTGCGCCGTGCCGAGGCCGAGCAGACCGATGAGGATGTGCGCTTCATCCTGCTCTGGATCGGCTTCAACGCTGCCTATGCCGGCGATGTCGAAGCTTCGCGCGCTTTAAGCGCCGCTGAGGGCGAGCGGGGCTTATTCCAGACCTTCTTCACGACGCTGGTGAGCTTTGATGGCAAACATCGCATCTACGATATGGTCTGGCAGCGCTTCCCTCAGGAAATCCGGGTGCTGCTCGCAAACCGCTATGTCTTCCATCCCTTTTGGCAGCATCACAATGGTGCGCCCGGCTATGCCGACTGGGCTGACAGGCTCGAGCGGTCGCGGATAGCTATAGGCGCCGCACTGCGCGATCATGACACGGCGAAGATACTCTCGATCCTGTTCGACCGGCTTTATGTACTGCGCAACCAACTGGTGCATGGTGGCTCGACATGGAACAGCGATGTCAATCGCGCCCAGGTTAGGGATGGCGCCGCGCTGCTCGGCTGCTTGCTGCCGATCTTCATCGATCTCATGATGGACAATGCCGGGCATGAATGGCCAATGCCGAACTACCCGGTGGTGGAATAGGGCGTGGCGGAAATCTGGTCCGATCAGGAAATTGATCACATCGTCGCCGACTATTTCGCCATGCTCACCGACGAGCTGACCGGCCAGCCCATCAACAAGGCGGCTCGGAACCGCGCCCTCCAAGCGGTGATCGACCGCAGCAAAGGCTCGATCGAGTTCAAGCATCAGAATATCAGCGCAGTCTTGCTCGGCCTCGGCCAGCCCTGGATCGAGGGCTACAAGCCGGCCGCCAATTTCCAAAATGCACTGGTCGATGGCGTCCTGCGGTGGTTGGAGGCGCGGCCCGAATGGCTGGCTCCCGACAGGCTCTCACGAGCTGCCCTGAACGTACCGGAAGCGCAAGGATCACTGCGGATCGGGCCGCCGCCCACGGTGCGCAACGAACCGTCGCCGATCGATCCAGCGTTCATGGCCGCGATCGGCCGCAAATATGATGTCGCCGAGCGCGACGCGCGCAACCGGGCGCTTGGCAAGGCGGGTGAAGAATGTGTGCTGCATCACCAGCGCCGTCATTTATCTGCCGCGGGCCGCGACGATCTCGCGGACAAAGTCCGCTGGACATCTGTGCAGGATGGCGATGGTTTTGGCTTCGATATCCGGAGCTTCGAAACGGACGGGCGCGAGAAGCTGATCGAGGTCAAGACCACCAACGGATGGGAGCGCACGCCTTTTCATATCTCTCGCAATGAGCTGGCCGTCGCCGATATGAGGCGCGAGGAATGGTGTCTCATGCGGCTGTGGAATTTCGCCCGTGCGCCAAGCGCCTTCACGCTGCGCTCGCCCTTGAGCGATCACGCGCAATTGACGGCGACCAGCTTCCTCGCCGAGCTTCACTGAAAACGGCCGCCACCAAGGGCGATACAAATTGGTCAATCAGGGCAGGGCCGGGAAGTCGGGACGCGCATGGCCTTCGACCAGCGCCCGCAGTCCTGCCGGTTCCAGCACCTCGACCTTGTCGCCCCATTGATAGAGGTGCCAGGCCATTTCGAGCCAGCCGGCGGCCTTGAACCGGACAATCAGGCTGCCATCGTCCCGATACTCGGCCGACTGGTTGGGGTGGAATTGGAACTCCGCCGCGCGCGACGCTACCTCGGGAAGAAACCGCCAGACGATCTCACCATATTGGGCGGGGTCCTGATAAGCGCCGAAGGCCTGCGCCGCATGATCGTTCAAGGAAAACCCGGACTGGATGGGAAAACTCTCATCGAGACATTCGGCGCTGTGAATGCGATCGAGACGAAAATGGCGGAGATTTTCACCTCGATCCGCCTGGCGCGCCACGAGATAGCTGCGCAATCCCAGTAGGAGCCCATGCGGCTCGACCGTTCGGGTTTCCGCGTCGGTCTCGCCATAGACAATGCGCATCTTGAACGGTCCGCGCAGCGCCTCGATCAGAACGTCGGTGACCTCAGGCTTCATCGCGACCTTTGGACCTGGCCGCGCCACTTGGCCCAAAGCCGATAGCACCGCCTCCGCATCGGCTTCGGAGCGCAGCGCATCTCGCGGGGAGAGGCACGTGATCAGGCTGTCTCTGAGATCTTCCAGGGCGCGGGCATTGCGGAGCCGGTTCTCATCGCGGGCCGCGCGGGCGGCGATTTCCAAAGCCTCGATGGTGTTTTCCTGGCGCGGTTGCAGTCGCTCGGGGATGGGACTTTGGATGCGCCAGCGCCGGCGGCGATCGTCATCTTCTACGACAACGACATTCGCGAAATTATCCTCCAGCGCACTTGTCATGCGCTGCGCTGTGCGGTGCGAAATGCCGAATTCCTGAGAGATTTCCTCAAGACTGATTCCCAAACGCCGCGAGGCGGCGAGCTGGGCGAGGCGCAGAAGATCGTTGGCCTTGGCGAAAGTCATTATACGTCCATGTCAGAGATTGACACCCTTGCATGCTAAGGAACAGGGTAGCGCCTGTCGAGGTGATTCCCTCGTGGGCGGCGTTGGGCAATCAAGGGGGCCAAGTGAGGACGATCGGGAACACCATCCTGTTTTCAGCGACGGACCTGATGCGGTTCGTTGGCTGCGCGCATGCGACAGCGCTCGACCTTGCCTATATGCGCGGCGAGCCGCTCACCCCCCGGGAAGATACAGAGGATGCCGCGCTGCTTCAGAAACAGGGTGATGCCCATGAGGCCGCCCATTTGGCGACGCTGAAGGACGCAAGCAACGGGGTAGTGGAGATTGCGCGCGGCGACCTTGCGCAGAACGCGGACGAGACGCGAGCGGCCCTGGCACAAGGCTCGCAGATCATCTTTCAAGGGGCTTTTCTCGCCGAGCGCTGGGGGGGCTGGTCCGATTTTCTCGAGCGGGTCGAGCGACCATCGTTGCTGGGGCCATTCAGCTACGAAGTGACCGACACCAAGCTCAAGCGCAAAGCCCATCCCAAGCATGTGCTGCAGCTCGTGCTCTATTCCGACCTTTTGGCGGAGATCCAGGGCGTGATGCCGGTCCACGCACACGTGCAGCTAGGCGACGGGACGCGCGCGACGCTGCGCTTGGCCGACTATGCCCACTATGCACGCGGTGCGCGGGCGAAGCTCGAGGCCTTTGTCGCTTCGCCCGGGCCGACGCGGCCGATCCCTTGCGCGGATTGTTCGCTGTGTCGGTGGGCCGATCATTGCGACGCTATCCTCACCAGCCAGGACAGCCTGTTCCAGGTGGCCAATATCACCCGCGGCCAAGTGAAGAAGCTCGAGGCGTCGGGTATCGAAACCATGGCCGGGCTTGCTCGGCTTGACGGCCCGGTACGCGGCGTTGCGAGTGCGACGGCGGAGAAACTTGTCGGCCAGGCAAGATTGCAGCACGCGCGCAAAACCGGCGAACCCGCCTTCGAGTTGCGTCCGGCACAGCCTGGCAAAGGCTTTGACCTGCTCCCTCGGCCGCAGGCGGGCGATCTCTTCTACGACATCGAGGGCGACCCCCATTATGAGGAAGGCCTTGAATATCTGCACGGCGTTTGGGCCGATGGTGGTTTCCATGCCTTCTGGGCTCATGACCATGCTGCCGAAGCGCAAGCGCTCGAACGGCTGCTTGCCTTTTTTCGCGATCGCCTCACGGCTTATCCGGAGGCCCGCATCTATCATTATGCGCCCTATGAGATCACCGCGCTGCGGCGTCTCACCACGCGCTATGGTATTGGCGAGGCCTTTCTCGACCGGCTCATGCGCGAACGCCGCTTTGTCGACCTCTACGCGGTCGTGCGCGGCGCGCTGATTGCTTCCGAACCGAGCTACTCCATCAAGGCGCTGGAGGCCTTTTATGGGTTGAAGCGCGAGGGCGAGGTCAAGACGGCGGGCGGGTCGGTCGTTGCTTATGAAAATTGGCGCGAGACGGGCGATCAACAAATCCTCGACGAAATCGAGAACTATAATCGAATAGACTGCCAATCGACCGAGCTTCTGCGCGATTGGCTAGTGGGCATCCGGCCCGATGGTCCCTGGCCCGTGCTTGCACAAGACGCGGCCGAGCAGGAGGTGGTCGAGGATGAGGAAACGACGGCGCTGCGCGGTCGCTTGGCCGCATCCTCTCTGGCACCAGCGCGTCAGGAATTGCTGTTCAACCTCGGGCTGTTCCACAAGCGTGAAGCCAAGCCTGCTCAATGGACGGTTTTCGACAGCGCGGCGCGCGATGAGGAAGAGCTTGTCGACGATCTCGATGCCCTGGCGGGACTCGAGGCGATATCCGGGATCGAACCCATCAAGCGCTCGGTGATGCGCACCTATCGTTTTCCCCCTCAGGAAACCAAATTGCGCGAAGGTGGCAAGGCTACTGTGCCCGGGATTGATGGGCCGCCGTCAACCGTTGCGATTGAGGCGCTGGATCGCGATGCGTGCACGATCACCTTGAAGGTCGGCGTGGCAAGGGCTGAACTCCTCACCGATCGGCTGACCCTGCATCCGGATTGGCCGCTCGATACCAAGGTGCTGGCCGCGGCGGTGCGCGACGTCATCGAGGATCAATGCGGGCCGCGGCGCTATCGTGCCGTCGATGATCTGCTGTCGGGCGCCGCCCCGCGCCTGAACGGCATAGCCGGCGACATTCTCGGCGGCGGAGAACCGGTGGCGGGCGCCATCGCCGCGGCGCAAGCCATGGACCAGACATTGCTTCCGATCCAGGGGCCGCCGGGAACGGGAAAGACGCACGTCACGGCCCGGGTGATCCTGGCGCTGGTCAGAGCGGGACATCGGGTCGCGGTCGCCTCGAACAGCCATGAAGCGATCCGCAATGTCCTGCTCGGCTGCCTGCGTGCTAGCGAGGAAGAAGGTAGCACCTTTACCGTGTCGTTTGCCCACAAGGTTTCCGGAGGCGATGATGGCTATGCCAGCGATTGTCCCGTTCACCGCGCCGCGGCCAATGATGACCTGATCCTCGCCCGCGCCAATGTGGTCGGCGGCACGGCCTTCTTCTTCGCGCGAGATGAGAATGTGCAGGGCTTCGATTGGTTGTTTGTCGATGAGGCGGGGCAAGTGGGCCTCGCCAACATGGTCGCCATGGGTCGTGCCGCGCGCAATATCGTGCTGGTCGGCGATCCGCGTCAGCTGCCTCAGGTCATCCAGGGCGCGCATCCTGCGCCTGCCAATCTGTCATGCCTGGAATGGATGCTGGGAGAGCATGCCACCGTCCCTCCCGATCGGGGCATATTCCTTGCCCAGACCCGGCGGATGCATCCCGCGGTTTGTGATTTCATTTCAGACCAGGTCTATGAGGGGCGGCTAGCCAGCCATAGCGATACCGAGCGCCAGAGCGTTACCGGAACAGCTTGGCCCACGGCCGGCGCATATTGGGTTTCGGTTGCTCATGATGGTAATGCCCAGATCGCCGCTGAGGAAGTTGCGGCGATCGGCGCGGCAATCGAGAATCTCCTGCAAGGGAGCTGGACCGATATGAACGGCGCCACGCGCCCTATCGGCCCCGGCGACATCATCGTCGTCGCCCCCTATAATGCACAGGTCAACGCGCTGCGGGCAGGGCTGCCGAGCAGCATTCGCGTCGGCACGGTCGACAAGTTCCAGGGCCAGGAAGCCCCTATATGCCTGGTCTCCATGACGGCTTCCTCGGCCGACGAGACCGCCCGCGGCATGGAGTTTCTCTTCTCGCTCAACCGCATCAATGTCGCGGTTTCACGGGCCAAAGCGCTCGCCCTCGTGTTTGGCAACGATAGGCTGCGCGAGGCAAACTGCAGCAACATCGAGCAGATGAGACTCGTCAACACGCTCTGCGCCCTTCCGCCGGTTTACCGTTCGTGCCATGCTGTACAGGGCAGGGGGGTAATAGATTGACCGAGTTCACTTTTCTACATGCCGCCGACCTTCACCTCGACAGCCCGTTACTTGGGCTAGCGGGTAAATCTGCAGAATATGCCGCACGCGTCGAGGCGGCGTCTCGCGAAGCTTTCGATAATCTGGTTGCCCTCGCGATCGAGGAAGGCTGCCGGTTCATGCTGCTGGCCGGTGACATTTTCGATGGCGATCTACGCAATTTCCAGACCGGGCTCTACTTCATGGAGGGCATGCGCCGATTGGACGATGCGGGGATCTCTGTTTTCATGGTGCTGGGGAACCATGATTCCGCCAACCGCTTCGCTGACAAGCTCGCCCTGTCGGGCAATGTCTATGTCTTTCCCAAGGCCCGCGCCGCAACGCACGTCCTCGACGATGTGAGGGTCGCGATTCACGGTCGCAGCTTTCCGCGCCCGGATGTTTCGGAAGATCTGGCACACGAGTACCCGGCAGCGACCCGGGCGCTGTTCAATATCGGTGTTCTCCACACGGCATGTGCGGGCAGTGAAGGACATCATGCCCGTTATGCCCCCTGTACACCCGAACAGCTCACCAATCATGGGTATGACTATTGGGCGCTGGGCCACGTCCACGCCCACGCCGTGCTCGGCGAGCACCCGTACATCGTTTATCCCGGCAATCTTCAGGGGCGACATCCGCGTGAGACAGGCCCCAAGGGGGCCGTCCTAGTCAAAGTCAATGACGGCAGGGTTACCAGTCTCGAGCATCGCGCGCTGGATGTGGTGCGCTGGGCATCGATCACAGTTGATGTGTCGGGAACGAGCGAATACCCGGAATTGCTGGATTTCATTCGCGGCCATATCGCCCAAGGCGCTGAGCAGGCCGATGGACGACCCATTGCCCTGCGCTTGACGGTGACTGGAACGACACCGCTTCATTCCAGATTGATTCTTGAGCGTGCCTCCTTCCGGGAAGACGTGGAAACATTGCTGGCAACGCTTTCGGATGATGTGTGGCTGGAAAAGCTGAAGCTGGAAACTGAACATCCGGCAGTTCCTGACACAGTCGACCCTACGGTTGCTGGAAAGCTGGATCAGGAGGTGACCCGCCTCAGCCAGGACAGCGCGATTGCACAAGTGCTAGAAGCGCGACTTGCCGAGATCCGGACGAAACTGCCCGCTGGCGCGCATGCCGATGCCTTCATCGAGCAGATGCGCGCCGAAATACCCGAACGCGCGGCAGCCCTTGCCCGCAGTCTAGTCAGCGAGGCTGGCTATGCGCCTGACTGAACTTAGCCTCGAGAAATATGGCGGCTGCGCCAGGCGCGAGCTCACCATCCCGGACGCGGCAGGACTGACGGTCGTGTTTGGTGCCAATGAGGCTGGCAAAAGCACTTGCCTCGAGGCGATCAGCGACTTTCTGTTCTCGATCCCCAAGAATACGCAGCGCGGCAGCTTGTTCGGATATGATGGCATGCGCCTCGGGGCGTCGATGCTGATGGCTGATGGCAGCACGCTGACGCTCAAACGCCGCAAGGGCAACGGCAAGACACTGGCTGACCTGTCTGGCACGGCACTCGATGACACTGTCCTTGCGCCGGTGCTGGGGGCCATCACACGAGAGCGGTTCGAAACGCTCTTCGGTCTGAACCACGAGACCTTGCGCAACGGCGGGGAACGATTGCTTCACGCAGATGGCGACATCGGGCGTCTGATCGTCGAAGCAGGCGGCGGCTTGCGCACGCTGGTATCTCGCCTCGAAGGCATTGACGCCGAAGCGGACAAGCTCTTCGATACGAGGCGGTCGGTGAACCGTGTCTTTTACCAGCAGCTGACGGCATTCGAGGCAGCTGAAAAAACTGCACGCGGCGCGCAACTGACCCGGGAAATCTATGAGCAGACGCGCAAGGCATTGCTCGCAGCCGAGGAAAAGCTCGAGGCCCTACGCACCGAGAGGCGCAGCCTTGGTGCATCGACGTCCCGGCTGGAGCGCGTCCTCCGCGTCGCGCCACACTTGCGTCAGCTAGCCAACTTTACACTGGATCTGGTCGGCTACGACGATGTCGCGTCCTTCCCGGATGATTTCGCGGCGAATATGCGGACTGCTCTGGACCAGCGCAACGGGGCTGAAAAACGGCTCGAGGACGCTACAGAGCGGCGGAACCGCCTGAAGGCACGGCTTGATGCGCTGGTGGTGAACCCGGGTCTCAAAGCCTCCGAACAGCGGGTGCGTGACCTGGCCGAACGCGCCATTCACGTCAGCAAGGCCCGGTCAGATCGTGCCAATCGGCAGCGCGAGATTGACGACGGCGAGACTCAGCTGGCGGCGCTGCGCCGGATGCTTGGCCTGCCAGCCGATGCGGATCTTGCGCCACTGATCCCGGACCAGTCTGCCCTCAATCTTGTGCGCTCGCTTGCGGATGAGATGGTGGAGCGCCGTCCAAGTCTTGCCTCTGCCAGAACGCGCCTTGGCGAACTGGCGGCTTCACTTGCGGCGATTGACGATCGTTTGGAGGCGGCGCGCCTGGCAGGGCATGATGCTCCTCCCGAGGCGTCGTCATCGGCCTTTGCCAGCCTTGCGGCGCAGAAGTCGGCGCACCAGGCACGTCAGCAGGCACTGGATACTGACAGCGCAACATTGACCGGACGGCTCAAGGCGCTTGGCTTCGATACTGTCGATGCGCTTGCCACTCTGCCATGCCCCAGCATCGACGATATTCGCAGTGAGCAGGCCGCGCGCGAGACATTGACCTCGCAGATCGAGGATCAGGCCAAGCTGAAACGACAGGCCGAGCGCGAGATTTCAGCCGGTGAGGCTGATATTGGCGCGCTTCAGGCATCCGGGACCATTGCGAGTGATGCGTCACTTGCCGAAGCGCGCACCCAGCGCGCCGATGCCTGGAGGCCGATAAAGACGGCCTATGTCGCGGGACAGCTACCCGATGACGGCGCTGCTCGCCTTGCCGTTGCTGACGGTCTGGAAACGGCAATCATGTCTGCAGACGAACTTGCCGATCGCCGCGCCGCAGAGGCAGAACGGGCTGCATCGCTCGCACTCGCGTTGCGGCGCGTCGCAGAGGCAAGGGACGCGATCAAGGCGGCAGAAGCCGAGACGACTGCGCTTGTCGCGCAGTCGGAAGTGAAAATCGCGCAATGGGAGAACAGTTTTCCGCGAGTGTTGGCCCAACATCCTGAACTCGCATCGCTCCTCCAATTTGGCCAAGCCCGGCAGCTGGTGCTGGACGAATCCGAACGGCTGCGCGCTTCATCGAATGCACTGGCTTTGGAGGAGGCCCAGCTTGCGCCGGCCGTTGAGTTGCTCGAACGGATCGAACAAAGCCGCAAGCTCGATTCCAAACTGTCGTTCGCGGCCCGGGTCAGCGCGGTGCAAAATGCCATCTCCCGGCACGAACAAGCACATGCCGAATATACAAGGGACACGCGCGACCGCCTGGACATCGAACGGCAACACAAGCTGGTCGAGGCGGAAGTGCAACAATTGTCGGACGCACAGGGTGCCTGGGACGCGGCATGGCCTGCTGCAACAGGTGCGCTGGGGCTCAAACCCGACATTTCGCCGACAGATGCCAACAGTGCAGTGACCGAATGGGTCGGCGCACGCGGTGTGCTTTCGGCAATAGGGCAGTCCCGCCAGCGGCTAAAGCGCATGGACGAAGACGAAGCGAGCCTTACGACGGATGTCCGCAGCCTCGCGGCCGTACTCACCATCGAGATTGGCGAAGACTGTGTGGTTGCAGCGCAGATGCTGCTGGCCCGGTTCAGCGACAACGCCACGACGCAGACCCAATATGATGGGGTACTGCCCGACTTTGAGGAGGCGAAGGTCGAAGCCGACCAGGCGCAAGAGGCCCTCGGCACCGCGCGGGAGGAGCTGGCTACACTCGCGGCTTCGGCAAAACTCGATGTCGGCGATGATGGGGCCCTTATGGACGCAGCATCACGGTGTGAAGCACGCATGCGTTTGTGCGATGAGATCGCTCTGGCGGAACGCACCGCAACGGACGTGGGCGACAAGCTTGATCTCACTGTATTGCGGGCGGAATGGGATGAACGCGACCTTGACGATGTGCGCGCGGAACTGAACGAGCAGAAATCGCGTGACGCCGAGATCGAGACAGAAATCGAGGCAGCCATTCTCGCCGAGAGGGCGGCAAAGGACGACCTTGTTGCCTATCTGAGCCAGAGCGAGGTCAATCACGCCGTTGCCGAACGCGAAGCGGCGGCCGCGCAAATGCAACTCGCCCTCGAACGCTATCTCGAGCTATCAGTTGCGCGCGAATTGGTGACGTCGGCAATGGCAACGATCCGCGCAGAACAGCAAGATCCGCTCATTGCGCGGGCAGGCGAACTGTTCACGGCAACGACACTCGGTGAATTCGCCGGAATCGAGACTGATATCGATGACAAAGGCCATCCGGTCGTGGTTGGACGGCGAGCCGATGGCGGTGTTGCTGCGGTCGCTACCATGAGCGACGGCACACGCGACCAGCTTTTCCTCGCCTTCCGGCTGGCTAGCCTTGAGAATTACGCCGGTGCGACGGAGCCGCTGCCCTTCATCGCGGACGATATTCTGGTGCATTTCGATGATGAGCGCAGCCGTTCCACGCTCGACCTGCTCGCCGAGTTTGGCAAGACCAACCAGGTCCTGCTTTTCACTCACCATCGCAGCGTCCGGACGCTTGCTGAACCATTGGCGCAACAAGGCCTTGCCAACATCATCGATCTGGATCGTGCGGCATGAGGTCTGTGCGAACGGAGGCATGGGTGGTTGCGCATTTCGCCAAACCATTGGTCGCATTACGGCCCTCTTCAGTCTTTGCGAATCTGGTGACCTTTGCAGATAATCGATAACATCAATGTCCTCCTCGGGGATGAGCTGAAGAAGGACCTCAAGCGAGGGCAACGCCTTCGAATTGCTGCGTCCAGCTTTTCAATCTTCGCGTTCGAGGCTCTCCGCAAGGAGTTGCAGCTGATCGACGAACTGCAATTCCTGTTTACCGAGCAGACGTTCACTGCCGAACGCGCAACCGATGGAAAAGCCCGGGAGCGTCGCGAATTTTTTATACCGAAAGCCAAGCGCGTCGCCGGGCTGACAGGGTCTGAGTTTGAAATCCAGTTGCGCAATCAACTGACGCAGCGCGCTGTCGCACGTGAGTGTGCAGAGTGGATCCGCAAAAAGGCTCGTTTCAAGTCGAATGCATCGACCTCGCCTATGCAGCAATTCCTTTCGGCAGACGGCTCGGCAGGCGCGGTTGCCTATATGCCTCTATCGGGCTTCACGGCTGTCGACCTTGGCTTCGCTCGCGGGAATGCCGTTTCGAACTTCGTGAATCGGTTCGATGAGGCGTCTCACACGCAGAGCTACATTCAGCTGTTCGACACAATCTGGTCGGACCCGACCCGCGTCGAAGATGTAACCGATGCGATCTGCGATCACATTGCCTCGGTATACCAGGAGAACTCCCCCGAACGCGTCTACTTCATCATGCTCTACAATATCTTCCATGCGTTTCTGGAAGACATTGACGAGGACGTCCTGCCGAACGACCGCACCGGCTATCAGGAGAGCCTGGTCTGGCAAAAGCTGTTCAACTACCAGCGCGACGCGGCCACCGGCATCATCAACAAGCTGGAAACCTATAATGGCTGCATTCTCGCAGACAGCGTAGGCCTTGGTAAAACCTTCACCGCGCTGGCGGTGATCAAATATTACGAGCTGCGCAATCGCTCGGTTCTCGTGCTTTGCCCGAAGAAGCTGACGGACAACTGGCTCAACTACAACACTAACCTCAAAACTAACCCCTTTGCGCGGGACCGATTCAACTATGACGTCCTGTGCCATACCGACTTGTCGCGGATATCGGGCACCTCCAACGGGATCCCGCTCAACCGGGTAAATTGGGGCAATTACGACCTTGTCGTCATCGATGAATCCCACAATTTCAGGAACAACGACGCCTTCAAGGAGAAGGAAACCCGCTACCAGAAGCTGATGAACCAGGTCATCCGGGCCGGGGTCAAAACCAAAGTTCTCATGCTGTCGGCGACACCGGTCAACAACCGCTTCAATGACCTGCGCAACCAGTTGGCCCTCGCCTACGAAGGCCAATCCGACATGCTTTCCGAGAAGCTGAACACCACATCCAGCGTCGAGGAAATTTTCCGCAGAGCGCAAGCCGCGTTCAACCGCTGGTCAAAATTGCCTCCGGAACAACGGACTGCCGAAACAATCCTGACCGAGCTCGATTTCGACTTCTTCGAATTGCTCGACAGCGTCACGATCGCCCGGTCGCGCAAGCACATCACAACCTTCTACGACATGACGGACATCGGGCACTTCCCAGAGCGCCGCAAGCCGCTGTCATTTCGTCCGCCGCTGACAGAGCTGTCTGGCACGATGGATCTCAACACCATCGTTGCGCAGCTGACATTGCTGAAACTATCTGTTTACGCCCCGACCAGCTACATTCTGCCAAGCCGTCTCGCCAAATATGAGGATCTCTACGACACTGACGTGTCGAGCGGCGGCGGCAAGCTGCGGCAGGCCGACCGTGACAAGAGTTTGCAGGCGTTGATGACCGTCAACCTCCTCAAACGCCTTGAAAGCTCCATCCACGCGTTCCGTCTCACGCTTGGTTCGCTGGCTCAAAACATCCGCAAGACATTGGACGTGGTCGACAGCTACCGCTCGGGCGCAGGCACTGGCGCCGTCGTTGATTATGCCGACAATATTGACGCGCTAGAGGCGGAAGATGACGAACTCGAAGGGCTCGGAGCTTTCCGCGTCGGCGGCAAGATCCGGATCGACCTGAGTGATATGGACGTTCCCGGCTTTGCCCACGATCTGCAAGCAGACCTTGCTCTGATCGAGGCGTTGCAGGCAGATATGGCGCGGATCACGCCCGAGCATGATGCCAAGCTCCAGCATTTGAAGGCGCTCATTGCGCAAAAGCTGGCGGAACCGATCAACCCCGGAAACCGCAAGTTGATCATCTTCACGGCATTCGCTGATACCGCCTATTATCTCTACGATCAGATTGCGGCTGAGGCTTTGTCCCAGCAGAACATCCATACTGGCCGTGTCACGGGATCGGATGCTCCTAAATCGACACTGGGTAAGGGCCATGATTTCCAGACCCTTCTCACGCTGTTCTCGCCACGATCCAAGGAGAAGGCCGCGATCATGCCCGATGAGCCGGGCGAGATTGATATCCTGATCGCCACAGACTGCATCTCGGAAGGCCAAAACCTTCAGGACTGCGATTTTCTGGTGAACTACGACATTCACTGGAACCCGGTGCGGATCATCCAGCGATTTGGACGGATCGACCGCATCGGCTCGCCCAACGCGCAGATACAGCTCGCAAACTACTGGCCTGACATCACCCTCGATGACTATATCAAGCTCAAAGAGCGCGTCGAAAACCGCATGATCATTGCCGATGTTACCGCAACCGGTGACGACAATGTGCTGACGGCCAAGGCCAGCGACACGGCCTATCGACGCGAACAGCTGCGGCGCCTGCAGGATGAGGTCATCGAGCTGGAGGATGTGCGTACCGGCATCTCCATCACCGACCTTGGCCTCAACGATTTCCGTATGGATCTGCTCAACTATGTGAAGGAACATGGCGATCTGGCAGCAGCACCCAAAGGGCTGCATGCTGTCGTACCCGCCGATCCCGGCAAGGGGCTCGAGCCCGGCATTATCTTTGCACTGAAGGCCGTCGGCGGAGATGCTTCGGCCAACCGGCAGAACCGTCTGCATCCATACTATCTCATTTACATGGCTGACGATGGCAGCGTCGTTGCCGATCAGACCCAGGTGAAACGCCTCCTGGATCTAGTGCGGACGGCTGCCAAGGGGGTTACGGCTCCGGTCGCGCCCGCTTTCCGGCCCTTCAATGCCCGCACGCTCGATGGCCAGAATATGTCCGGGCCTTCGCAACTGCTCAATGGGGCCATCGGCGCCATGATCGATGCCAAGGAAGAGCGTGACCTCGACAGCTTGTTTTCCACCGGCACCACAACTGCGCTGTCGCATACCATTCGCGGTCTGGAGGATTTCGAGCTGATTGCCTTCGTTGTGGTGGAGTCAGCACAGGCAGGAGCTGCGGCGTGACGCTTTATGCGTGGCCGGCGCGAACCGTGTTCGGCCGCGCAATCCCGAAGAGCCGTATATACAGCGCCGCGCAGCTTTCCCGCGCCATGCAGGCCAAATTCGTTGATCAGGTCGAACGCATGGAGTGGACCCATGTGCTGCGCGCCGACCGCCTGAACCTGCAAACCTCGGCGGAGATCGAGGAAATAGCCGTCATCGCAATCGACCTGCATACGCCGGACGTTGAACCAGCGGTGCTGCAGGCCATCGAAAAGGCGATCCCCCGGCCACTCATCTTGGAGCTTCGCCATGGCGGGCGGGCTCGCCTGGCTATGGCGTGGAAGCGCCCCAGCCAGGCGAAGGCTGGCAAATGGGTGACCGCACCTCACGCTTTCACGGCATGGCAAGCGGGCGACACACCGCGTGAGGCGCTGCCTACCGCGCTGGATATGGCTACGCTTTATGCCCGGTTGCTCGAACCCATGTTGCCGCCAAGGCAGAGCCCCGACGAGCCTATTGCGGCCCGCGTCGCCCGGTCTGAGGAGGCGGCCCAGCTGGAGCGCGAGATCGCGCGAATGGAGGCTGGCGTAAGGCGGGAGAAACAGTTTAACAGGAAGGTCGAGCTCAATGCCGAATTGCGCACCGCCAAGTCGCGCTACACGGCTCTCACGAGCAAGGCCTGAACAGATAGAAGTGTGAATAGATTACGCATGGATAAGTTGAAGATGCACAGTCCTGACCTTAGCCAGGACAATATCGCAAAAATTCGTGCATTGTTCCCCGATTGCGTGACCGAAGCCGCTGACGATCAGGGCATAGTCCGGCTCGCCGTCGATTTCGACCAGCTTCGCCAGACGCTGTCCGATCACATCGTTGAAGGCCCGCAGGAGCGTTACCGGCTCGATTGGCCGGGCAAGCGCGAAGCGCTGCTCACCGCAAACGCCCCCATCGCCAAGACGCTGCGTCCTTGCCGGGATGAAAGCGTGAACTTCGACACCACGCAGAACCTGTTCATCGAAGGCGACAACCTAGATGCCCTCAAACTCCTGCAAGAGAGCTATCTCGGCAAGGTCAAGCTGATCTACATTGATCCGCCTTATAACACCGGAAAAGATTTCATATACGAAGATGATTTCGCTGAAACGTCGAGTGAATATCTAGCCCGCAGCAACCAATCTTCCGTTGAAGGCAGCCGTCTCGTCGCCAACACTGACGTCAACGGTCGCTTCCATTCAGATTGGCTGACTATGATTTATTCTCGCCTTCGCTTTGCGAGAAATATGCTTTCAGAAGACGGCGTGATTTTTTGTTCAATAAACCATAAAGAAATATCCCAATTAAAAATTGTAATGGACGAGATTTTTGGTGGGAATAATTTACTATGCATCTTTGCATGGCGAACCGATGGGAACTTCGACAATCAAGCGAAATTTAAATTCTGCCATGAGTATATTTTGGCGTACGCTAAGAACGAAGGTGAATTCCCACATCCTAAGGTGATTGATCCAAATGTCCCTGAAGGAAGTAAAATATTCAAGCCTGAAATACGCAATACGATTGTAAAAAATGGACCGAAAAACCCGGCTAGTAAGGTCATACTTCCGAGCGGCTTTCCTGCGGCGTTCGACGAAGGGAAAATCGAGGCACGCAATAATTCATGGCCACATTATGATGCATCGGCCATCGTCCATGATGGCAAGCTGTCAGAAACCGTCGGTGTGTTTAGTGGGTGGAGCTCGCGTGAGCTGCTTGAGGAATTTATTGCAAATAAATTTGCACCAATCGTGGATGCAAAAGGGCAAGAGACTACGTTCGAAATATCACGCTCGGGGGCGATAGAGGCTGTAAAGGTCCGTGGAGAACCAAGTCACGTGATCTCGTGGCTTACGGGCTTCGGAGGGTCACAAAAAGCCACAGTAGAGCTGGCTGAGATGGATGTCATATTTGACGATTACCCAAAGCCCACAAAGTTGATAAAGTATTTTGTACAGATGTCTGCTGAACAAAGCGGCATATTTATGGATTTCTTTTCGGGGTCTGCGACCACTGCACATGCAGTTTTAACTCAAAACTCAATTGATGGTCAAAATCGTAAATACATAATGGTCCAACTACCTGAAAAAGTCGATCCATCATCAAGCGCATATAAGGCAGGGTTCAAAAATATTTCGGAAATCTCTAAGGAACGTCTTCGCCGCGCAGGGGAAAAAGTACTCGAAGGCGATTGCCACGAAGACTGGAACCGCGACGTCGGTTTCCGTGTGCTCAAGGTCGACAGCTCGAACATGACGGACGTGTTCTATCGCCCCGATGAGGTCAAGCAGGACGAATTGTTCGGTCAAGTCGATAGCGTGAAGCCGGACCGCACTGGTGAGGACTTGCTGTTCCAGGTGCTGATCGACTGGGGCGTGGAACTGACCCTGCCGATCAACCGTGAAACCATGCATGGCAAGACCGTCTTCTCGATCGATGGCAATGCGCTGATCGCCTGTTTCGAACCTGGTGTTACCGATGCTCTGGTGAAGGACATCGCTGCTCGCGCTCCGCTGCGTGCCGTTTTCCGCGACACCAGCTTCGCCCGCGATGCCGACCGCATCAACGCCGAACAGCTTTTCCGCCAGCTCTCCCCCGGCACCGAGCTGAAGGCCATCTGATCCATGGCTATGAAGCTCAAATTCAAGGTTCAGCCTTACCAGACGCTGGCCGTCGATGCCGTGGTGGATTGCTTCGCGGGCCAGCCCTTTGCCAGTGGCCCGACCTATCGGATCGATCCGGGCAAGCGCAATCAGGCGGAAGCGTTCGACGACGAGGGGTTTCGCAATACCGATTTTGCGCTGACCGAAGCGCAGCTGCTCGACAACATTAAAGCCGTGCAGCGACGCCAGAATCTTCCGCAGTCTGCTTCGTTACACAGCTTCGTCACCCGTGACACCAAAGGCAAGGCTGTGCCTGCACCTGCAACCTATCTCAAGAATATGGCTGCAGCCGCGCCGCTGCATCTCGATGTTGAGATGGAGACCGGCACCGGCAAAACCTATTGCTACATCAAGTCGATGTTCGAGCTGAACCGCCGCTATGGCTGGTCGAAGTTCATTATCATCGTGCCCAGCATCGCCATCCGGGAAGGCGTCGCCAAATCGTTGGCGATCACAGCGGAGCATTTCACCGAGAGCTACGGCAAGAAGGCGCGCTTCTTCATCTACAATTCGAAGCGGTTGCACGAGCTGGAGAGCTTTTCATCCGATGCCGGGCTGAACGTGATGGTGATGAACATCCAGGCGTTCAATGCCAGCGGCAAGGACAACCGCCGCATCTACGACGCGCTGGATGATTTCCAGTCGCGCAAGCCGATCGATGTGATCGCGGCCAACCGGCCGATCCTCATCCTCGACGAGCCGCAGAAGATGGAGGGCAAGGCCACGGTCGAGGCGTTGGCCAAGTTCCGCCCGCTGTTCGTGCTGCGCTATTCCGCAACGCACCGAACCGAACATACCAAGGTCCATCGGCTCGATGCGCTGGATGCTTATAACCAGAAGCTGGTGAAGAAGATTCAGGTGCGCGGCATCGCGCTCAAGGGCCTGACTGGCACGACGGCGTATCTCTACCTTGAAGGCATCGAGACGGTCGGCCGCGGCAAGGGCGGCCCCTTTGCCCGGTTCGAGATGGAGATCAAGGACACCACCGGCACGATCAAGCGCCGGATGAAGCGTCTGAAGTTTCGCGATGACCTCTATCACCTTTCCGGTGGTTTGGATCAGTATCGCGATTTCGTCGTGTCACAGATCGACGCCACCGCTGACACGGTGGAGTTTACCAATGGCATCATCACCAAGGCCGGCGAGGCTTATGGTGACCTGTCCGAACGTGACATCCGCCGCATCCAGATCCGTGAAACGATCCGCGCTCATCTCGAGAAGGAGAGGCAGCTTTTTGCCCAAGGGGTGAAGGTGCTGTCGCTGTTCTTCATCGATGAGGTGGCCAAATACCGGGACTACAGCCGCGACGATCAGAACGGCGAGTACGCCCGGATGTTCGAGGAGGAATACGCCGAGGCCGTCGCCGACGTGCTGGCCGAACTCCCGCTTGAAGAAGCGGCCTGGCGGAGGCATCTCGAGGCGATCCCGGTTGCCAAGACGCACGACGGCTATTTCTCGATCGACAAGAAGACCAGGCGACTGAAGGATCCGGAGGTCGGCGCTCGTTCGACCGATTCCGACGATAGCGACGCCTACGACCTCATCCTTAAGGACAAGGAGCGGCTACTCTCGTTCGAAGAGCCTGTCCGATTCCTGTTTTCCCACTCCGCGCTCCGGGAAGGTTGGGATAACCCGAACGTGTTCGTCATGTGTATGCTCAAGCAAAGCCTCAACATGATTTCACGGCGGCAGGAAGTTGGCCGTGGCCTGCGCCTGGCAGTTGACCGGTTTGGCGATCGGCTCGACCACCCGGCTACCGTCCACGACATCAACATTCTCTCGGTTATCGCAAGCGAGAGCTACACCGACTTCGTTGGCGGGTTGCAGAAGGAGATTGCTGAGAGTCTGTCGGCACGGCCCCGCAAGGCCAGCCAGGCGTACTTTGCGGGCAAGCAATTGCAGACGCCTGAAGGGCCGATCACGGTCACCGATCAAATGGCGACGCAGATCCACAGGTATCTGATCAAGAACGACTATATCGACGATTCCGACCAGATCACCGATGTCTACTACGCAGCCAAGGCCGATGGGACATTGGCCCCGCTGCATGAAGATTTGGTGCCATATCAGGCTGAGGTCTTTGGCCTGATCGACAGCGTCTACAGCGATGCGGCGCTCCCGAAATTCGAAGATGGACGTAAGCCCAAGCGGAACCCGCTCAATGACAATTTCCACAAGGGTGCCTTTCAGGAGCTTTGGGGCAGGATTAACCGCAAGGCTGTTTACCGCGTCGAATTCGACACTGCAGAGCTCATCCACAAATGCATCGGCGCGTTGAACCGCGAACTGCGAGTGACCAAGCTACAATATTCCGTGCAGACTGGGATTCAGACGGACCAGGTAACCGATGAGCAGCTCAGGGAGGGCACCGGTTTCAGCATCACGCGGAATGAAACTGTCAAAGCGGCGTCGGCCCGTTCGTCGGTGAAGTATGACCTTCTGGGGAAAGTCTCAGAGGCAACTGACCTCTTGCGTCAGACGGTGGCCGAGATTTTAGCTGGCATTGAGCCGGCAATCTTCGACCAATATCGTGCAAACCCTGAGCATTTCATTTCTGAAGCGGCCCGGCTGATCAAGGAACAGAAGGCGGGTCACCTGATCGAGCAGCTGGTCTACAATCCGATCGACGAGCGCTATGACGCCGACATCTTTACGGCGGCCGAGATTGGCCAGGATTTTGCGCGCGCCACCGAGAGGCTCAAGAACCACGTTTTCGACTACTGCATCACCGATTCCAGTGTAGAACGCGATTTTGTGGGCGAGCTGGATACGAGCGCAGAGGTTGACGTCTATGCGAAATTGCCAAGGGGCTTTCTGATCCCAACGCCGGTAGGGGACTATAACCCTGACTGGGCCATCGTGTTCCGCGCAGGCTCAGTGAAACACATCTATTTCGTCGCCGAAACTAAGGGATCGATGTCTTCGCTTGCTTTACGCGATCTCGAACGCGCGAAGATTGATTGCGCCAAGAAATTTTTCGTCAAGCTGGCGGAATCGAACCCGACACCCAATGTGCGCTATGGGGTGGCTGACAATTACAACAAGCTGATGGAGATCGTGACGACCTGATCCTGTTGCTATGGCGGCTTTCGGGCCTCGGCGCGAGTGGATGCGGCGAGGCCCGCAGAGTCTATACGACGGGTTCTGAGTGCAGCTGTGGATCCCGGTACAAGCCTGTAACAGAGTGATTTAACATAAGATATATTATCGATCTTTTATCGTTTTATATCAATCATTTATCATCTGAAAGAGCAAGGGTCATTTCGGTGAATTGATATCCGCCCAATAGGTGATCTCCTCGAAAAGGTGCATTCCTTCCGGATCTTCCCAGCCCTTGCGCCCGTCATCCCATCGGCCGATCACGGGGCGATCTCCTTCCCACAGCAGGATGAGGCGGCCATCTCTTCGGTCGGCGGGCATCGCGCCAATCGGATCCCACGGGATGTATTTCGCGGTGATCATGCTGCATTTTCCTCCTATGGATCGTCGGCCGACTCTCGTGCGTATCCAACACGGGGTTTGCAAATCTCCCTGCATGTTCACGTTGAATGAACTTTAAGCGCAATCTGCAAACCCCTCCTTGCGCTCAGTTTATAACTCTGCGATTTTGTTCATTATGACTGAACAAACACCGCCTCCACTAAACCGCCTCCTTGCCGAGCTGGCCCCTGGCCAACTCGTCGATAGCGCGTGGCTGCAGGCGCAAAGCATATCGCGTCCATCGGTTCACGCCTATGTAAAGAATGGCTGGCTAGAACGGGTGGCGCCGCGGGTCTATCGGCGCCCTGGCCCCGCGCCCGCCCTGCCGATCCGCTGGGATGCGGCAATCCTGTCGGCGCAATCGCTGCGGCCCTCGACCTTCTATGTCGGCGGCGCCACCGCGCTCGATCTACTCGGACGCAGTCACTATCTGCGCCTTGGCGGGAATGCGACCGTTCACCTCTACGATCCCGAGGGGACAGCGCCCAGCTGGCTGCCCCGGCTACCGGTCAATGCGACATTCGCCGTCCACACACGCGCCCTTTTCGCAGACTCGATACTCGGCGTCGAATGGCGACGCTATGATCTCGGCACAGGCCGCCTGGGGGCGGCAGTTTCCGAGCCGTCACGCACCAATCCCTGGGATCATTTCCTCCGCATGGCCGGCGAAGAGCGGGCGACGATCGAAATGCTCGATCAGGTTCCGAACGAGGTCGGCTTCGACCATGCCGACGAAACATTCCAGGGCATCTCCAATCTCCGGCCACGCCTTGTCACCCGTCTGCTCGTCAGTTGCCGCAGTGTCCGGGCGAAGCGTCTCTTCCTCTTCTATGCCGAACGCCATGGCCATGCTTGGCTCAAGCATGTCGATCGCGAAGCCGTCGATCTCGGCACAGGCAAGCGGCAACTGGCGCCGGGCGGGAAGTTCGATGCGCGCTATCAAATCACCGTCCCGGCTTCGCTTATGGGACACCCGGGAGACGATACGTGACCGCCGAACGCTATTTCGACCAGGTCGATCTCCTGATGCGCGTGATCCCGGAAATAGCCCCCGAAGGCGATTTCGCGCTGAAAGGCGGCACAGCCATCAACCTGTTCGTGCGCGATCTGCCTCGCCTTTCGGTCGATATCGACCTTGTCTATCTGCCCGTCGCCGATCGCGAGGCGTCACTCGCCGCGGCTCGCGATGGCTTCGAACGCATCGCCCAGCGCCTTGAAACCCGTCTCGGTTTCAGGGTCGATCGCCACCTCCTGAGCGACGGTAAGCGGCTGATCGTCCACGTCGAGCGAGCCACCATCAAGGTCGAGATTTCCCCGGTCCTGCGCGGCACGGTCTTCCCGCCCGAGATCAGGGCCGTGAGCGCTGCCGTCGAGGACCGCTTCGGTTTCGCCGAAATGCAGATCGTCTCCCTGCCCGACCTCTATGCGGGCAAGATGGCGGCCGCGCTTGACCGCCAGCATCCACGTGACCTTTTCGACATCCATCATCTGTTGGAAAATGAAGGCATCGACGAGGATCTGTTCCGGGCCTTCCTCATCTATCTCGCCAGCCATCCCCGCCCCATCCACGAGTTGCTCTGTCCGCATAAGCTCGACATTGCCGCGCAGTATGACGAGGAATTTGTCGGTATGACCGTGACACCCTTGCCGCTCGAAACCCTGCTCACGGCGCGCGATGCGCTGATCGAAGCCGTCCAACGACGTGCTGTGGAACCCGCCGCGCGCCGGTTTCTCGAAAGCTTTGTCGCGACCGAACCGGATTGGTCCGTACTCGGCCTTGGCGAGGCGATCGCCGAGTTACCGGCATTGCGCTGGAAGCTGATGAATCTTGAGCGCCTTCGCCAACAAAACCCTGACAAGTTTGCCGCCCAGGCTGAACAGCTCAATCAGTGTCTGAATCACCCAATCTGAAGACGGGCACTCGGAGCCCCGCGGCAGCATCGACGATGCCTCAAAAAAGTGCCCCGACGGTTTACAACGCAGGGACCGCCGGGGGATACGCAGGATATATGGCGTAAACGATCTGAAAAATCGAGAGAAAAGGTCTTGCGAATCAGCGCTCCCGTCCGCGATCGGGCGGAGGCCTCTCGGGACCAGCTCCGCCCTCCGGTTCGCGCGCCAGCTGTGTCGCTTGCCGCCCCTGTATCATTTCGCGGGCCAGCGCGAGACGTCGAGAAACCGCCGGCGGCATAGCCGCCAGAAAGCCTGCAATCTCGTCGGAAAGCGCTTGATCGTCCGCCTCGCCGGTGCGTGCAAGCGCCACCGCCGCCTCGGCATAAGCACCGCGTATCTGCTTCTGGCGAACCAGCGCCATCACGTCTTGCGGCCGCCGTTCCTCGTCACGCGCATGCGCAAAGGCCCGGGCGCGCAGCACGTTGAGTTCATCCATATTGAGCCGGCGACCCACCTGACCGATCCGAGCATCGAGATGCAGCGCTGCTGAGCGCACACGCTTTTGGACGTGACCGCGTGCGCGTCTGGGCGTCGCCTCGGCCGCGATGCCGCGCGCCCGTAGCTCATGCGCGAATGTTTCCCGCATATGATGAAGGTCGGCTTTGCGCGGGTTGAACCGGGTGCCGTCCGCACCTTCGGTGGCCACCGTCAGATGAACATGCGGATGATCGGTGTCGGTGTGGAGCGCCAGTATATAGGCGTGATTGTCCTCGAACAGGATCCGGGCGAACGCGTGGGCGGCGTCCTGTAGCGTCTCGGGATCGGTCGAACCGCCGGGCATGGACAGGACCAGCGACAGCGAGGTCGGCCGGTCACGGCCATGCTCGTTCATCGCCTCGTCGAGCATCGCCCAGTCCCGCGCGATCTCCTTCAGCAGCTTGGGGTCCTCGATGATCTCGCCCTCGCTCGAGCGCACCGCGAGCTTCCCATGCCGCGCGACATAGCCGAAATGCTCGGACAGATGGTGCGCGCCATATTGCTTGCCCGAAACCTTGACCATGACCTCCGGGGCCTTGCGCACGATCCGCTCAAGCTTGGCCCGAGCCTCGGCCTGGCTCAGCGGCACGGGCCGCGCCTGCCCTCCCCGGCCCGGCCCGCCTCGCCCAATGCGGACATAGGCCCCCCGCAGTGTCCGCTTACCGCCGGTGGGCGGCCTCCATGCCTCCATAAGGCTGGGCAGCGGCAGGATGCCCTCCTCCTCAACCATCGAGGCTATCCCAATAGGCAAGATCGCCCTTGAGCGCGGTGCCGAGACCGGCAAGCGCCGTCCGGATTTCCGCCCGAAAGCTTGCGACCCGCGCCGCCTCGCGCGCGACATCGAGTCCAGATTCGACCATCACCGAGGCATTGAGCGCACGCGTTGCCTGATTGAGATTGATGCCGATCCGGTTGAGCTCGCGCCACGCCTGAGCCACTGCCGCCCGCTCTTCGAGCGGCAGCGGTGCCGCCGAATGCAGGCGGCAGCGCACCAGCCTCGTCACCCAGTCGGTTCGCTTCATACCCAAAGCATCGGCCTCGGCATCGAGCGCGGCAATTTCCGCATCGGTCAGCCGGATCTCAAACCGCCGCGTTGCTCGCTCCCGCCGGCGGACCGGCCCCGACCTCTCGCCCTCCTCCGCGTCCACTGCATTCATGACGAGGCGCCGCAGCAAAGCCGAGCGGCCACCGGCGCTGTCCGCCGCAGCATCGAAGCGCTGGGCGACTTCATCGTCGAGACGGAAGGTGAAGACGGGCATGCATCAAAGGCTATTGTCATACATCCCCGGCGTCACGCCTATCCGGCCCTCACCTTCACTCAACTCATCTGATAGTCTGCTTGAGCAGACTTCGACCATATTTGGCAAAATGTGCCTATCACTCACGCCTGATCCACGAAGGGCGGCGCCACCGGCGCCGCCCCAGCTCGAACCGACGCAAAAGGCCGCACCCCGAAAGGGGCGCGGCCAACATACACGCGAATAGGATATGCGAACGCGGAGGAAGAGGGTCAGAGCATCGCGGTGCCGGAGCGTCCCTCAGACACAGCGCAAAGCCGTTCGGCCGCGATCTCTTGCCGGGAACCATCGCCGAAGATCACGACAACACGCGGGCCAAGCACAAGACGCGCGGGACGGCCATCGACTTCAACGGCAAGGCTGGCCTCTGGCGTTTGCTCCTCGGGTCGCGCGACTGGCTCAGTCCCTGCCCGCGGTTCGGGACGGGCGACGATCACCGCCGCGGCCTGCACCGGCGCTGCCTCGATGCTGGGAACGTCCGTCTTACTCTTCAGCCCGGCAATGAATCGCGCGCCTTCCGCCGATGTCGCGCCGCTCTCATCCCAGGCGCCCACATAGGCCTCGACTTCCGCAGGATAATCCCTGGCTGTGCGATGCAGGTCATAGAGCAGCCGGATCGGCGCGCGCGGAAGCGCCTCCCTCAGATAGGCAGGCATGTCACCATAGGCTGCATAGAGCGAGACGAATTGCTTGGAGCGGCCCAGCGCAGCGGCGATCTCGACCTGGCTCATGCCGCCCTTAAGCATCCGGGCAATCGCATGAGCGAGCTCGACCGAAGAAAGGTTCGCACGCTGATCGTTCTCAACGATCTGATCGGCGAGGAGATGGGTTCCCTCCCCCTCGGCCACGATGATCGCCGGGATTGTCACCCGGCCCGCGAGCTGGGAGGCACGAAAGCGCCGCTCGCCCAAACGTATGCGATGCAAGCCGGCGGCATCTGCGGGGGCAACCGTGATCGGCTGCAAGACGCCGCGAGCCGCTATGGAGGCCGCAAGCTCGGCCAGGGCGTCATCGTCGAAACTGCGCCGGGGATTGCCGGGGTCGGGGATGACCCGATCCAAAGGAATATCCTCAACCCGGCGCGCCGTTTCATGCGCGCCTACCAGCAGGCCGAACTCTTCGATGCGTTCGTCGAATTTACCCATCAGGCGGCGACCGCTGGCGCTGAAATAAGCCGCCGTTCGATCTCGGCGAGGATCGGCCGAATTTCCTCGGCCGCCGCCTTGGCGCCGCTGCCACCTTCCATCCAGACCGGCCGATGATTTTCTGCGGCATGCTTGTAGGTCGGTCGCGCCTTGATGAAGGCAGGGAACATCAGCCGCTCGCCCACCGCGTGAGCGAGCTTGACGGCATTGTCTATTTCGCGCCGGTCGAACGGGTTGACCATTGATGGCAGCAATCCGAGGAAATCGATCTTGCGCCCTGCCCTCGCCGCCTCGGCCTTGCGCAGCGCGGTCAGCAGCATCTTGGCGCACTCAACCGAATCTTCGGCGACCTGGACGGGCGCGATCACGGTGTCGGCGACCGCGAGAGCGCTCAGGGTCAGCTCGTCCCATTTGGGACCGGTATCGATCACGCACAGGTCGAAATGGGGCGCGAGCGCAGGAAAGCGGCCGAGAAAGTCGCGCACATCCTGCGCTGCCTTGATCATCTGCAGACGCTGGTCGGCGGCGAGCAACGTCAGTCCGGTCTGGCCGTCGGCGGCAAACGGCGCCGACGGATCAAAGAGATCGGCCGCGAAGCCACCCGGCCGCTCGCCGGCCAGACGGCGCGACGAACTGCCTTGCGGGTCTAGGTCGACGAACACGACCCGGCGGCCTGCCGCTTCGGCCAGATACCAGGCGAGATGCGTGGCGAGAAAAGTCTTGCCCACTCCGCCCTTGAGAAGGCTTACTGCGATTGTTCTCATCGGTGCGGCCAGCTCAGCAATAGTCATCCGGACCGTCGCGCAGATTGCGCTCATAATGGTCACGCGATGACCAGTCGCCGCCACCGCCGATGCCCGGACCGACATAGCGGAAGAGATAAACGGTGAGCGCAAAACAGCCGAACGCAAAGAGGATTGCGTGATCGGGATGGGCGGCGAAATAGGCGGACATGGCGGTAACTCCTAAAATGGTCTGATCCCGCGTCGGCTCACAGCTTTGCACCGGCCGCACGGGGGCGACGCTCCGGTGCGCCCTCCCCTCCCCGAGCGCGCTTGGCGCGTGGACATCCTTTGCGCGCAGTCTGCTCAAGCAGACTTTTCACGGCCATCCCCCCGGTCAGGGGGATGGCCGTGCCGATCAATATTCCTCGGCGAGTAGGATCGTTAGAACCCGAGTGGTGACGTCGGGATTGGCTCGATCGGGTGAGCCCCAGGCAAGCTCAAGATCATAATAATCGATCTTCCAGTAGAGAACGGCGCTGTCATATTCGAAGCGACCAAAATCATGCTCGCCCAATGGATCGTTGTCGGGATTGAAGCTGTCATAGTTTCGCACCGTGCGAAGGATCTCGGCGCGACTGCGAAATCCGCGAAAAAGGGACACGTCACCGACCAGCGCGGCAACGCCCGCGGTCATGACGATCTGGTTTCTGCCAGGGCTGCAAATAGATCTCCGCAGGCTGTCATTCAGTGCGGCGATGCGATCGATCCGCTCGGCTCGGTCTGCCGATTGTTGGGAAGGCTGCGACATGGCTGTGACTCCGGTCTGGATCAGCCCCGCCCATCGGGGCCTTCCGACAGGCGCCCCAAAGGGCGGCGTCATAGCGGGGTCGTGCACCCGGAGGGTCGCAACGCAGTGGAGAAGCCCGGCTGTGCGGGCTTGCTCGGCCCCGCGCGCCGACCAGGAAGCCGATAACGGAAGAGGACCGATGGCGTGTTGCGCTAATGCCGTGCGAAGTCATGTTTGCCTCATCACCATGAGCCATCGGCCGCCCCGTTAAGCTGTCGTGCTGGAACCCGGTCGCCGTCCTCAAAATAGGACTTTGGGAAATGATGCCAGTTTTTTACGATGAGGGACGCCATTCAGCAGGACACGGGGGATTCTATGAAGTTGGCTTCGGTAAGCCTACACAACTTCCGATCATATCGAGATCGAGTGACAGTCAAGATAGACGACTTCACCACGGTCATGGGCCGGAACGATGTAGGCAAAAGCACGGTGCTCGAAGCGTTGGAGATTTTCTTCAACCAGCAGGTCGTGAAGCTGGACCAAGCCGATCCGTGCGTTCATGGCGCCGACAAAGTCGTCGAGATCAGCTGCATTTTCGACGAATTTCCCAACGCGCTCACGCTGGACGAGCAGTCGCAGACATCTCTGGAGGCCGAGTATTTGCTGAACTGCGAGGGCCTACTGGAAATCGTGAAGCGTTTCGACTGTAAGGGAACCAAACCGAAGGAGGAGGTCTTCGCCCGGGCACTTCACCCGTCCGCAGCTGAGCTGGCGGACCTTCTGCAGCTGAAAAATACAGCGCTAAAAGAAAGGGCCGCGTCCGTTGGAGCAGATTTGACCGGCGTCGATAAGCGCTCGAACGTGGCATTGCGCGCTGCCATACGCGACCGTGTCGGTGTCGGCGACCTTGAGATCCGGCTAGTCCCTCTCGCCGAGGATGAGGCTAAGAAGGTTTGGGTTCAGCTGCAACGAGAGTTGCCGACGTTCGCGCTTTTCCAAGCAGATCGCGCGAGCACCGACGACGATCGCGAAGTTGCCGATCCTATGAAGATAGCTGTTGCCGCTGCCATGAAGGAGATTGAGGCCGAGCTCGAACAGATTAAGCTGAAGGTGCAGACGAGCGTCATGGACGTAGCGCAGCGTACATTGGCGAAGCTTCGCGAAATGGATCCGCTGCTGGCACAGCAACTTACCCCCACATTCAAGGCGGAGCCGAAGTGGGATTCGTTTAAGTTGAGCCTGACAGGCGACGATCAGATTCCGATAAATAAGCGTGGCAGCGGCGTGCGTCGTCTGATCCTGCTGAACTTCTTCCGGGCGGAAGCGGAGCGCCGGCGGGCCGAGAGCTCGACGCGTCGCGTGATCTACGCGATCGAGGAGCCGGAAAGCTCACAGCATCCCAACAATCAGATCATGCTTGTCCGGGCACTATTGGCGCTTGCTGAGGACCCGAACACCCAGGTTCTGATGACGACCCATGTTCCCGCGATTGCAAGTTTGCTGCCGACCTCGTCAATTCGCTTCATAAGCCGCAATGACAATGGCCATACCCAGGTTGAAGAGGGTACGGATGCGGTTCTCGAGAAAGTCGCCGACAGCCTCGGCGTACTACCGGACAAGCGCGCAAAAGTGGCAATATTCGTGGAGGGACCCCACGACGTCACATTTCTTACCAACGTGGCCCGTGTCTATAGGTCCGCACATGCGGATTTGGTAGATTTGGAGGATCATCGGATCGCTTTTGTTCCGACTGGCGGCAGCACACTCAAGCAGTGGGTGGACCGCCGCTACCTTGCCCATGCGGGCATGGTAGAGGTGCACATCTATGATCGGGACGATCAGGTGAACCCAAAATACGCTGACGCTGTTCAGAAGGTGAATGCACGAGGTGGAGCCGACATAGCCTTCCTGACCTCGAAGCGCGAGATGGAAAACTACCTGCATCCCGATTGCATCGTCGCGGAGTACCAACCCGACTACAACATTGAGGTCACCTTCACTGACTGGTGCGACGTTCCAGCAATTGTCGCGGAAACCGTGCACACAGCCAGCGGTGCCACCAACTGGGCGGGCCTTTCAGTGGAAAAGCAGGGTAAGAAGTCGTCGCGAGCCAAGAGCCGGCTGAACAACGGAGCCTCAGCGCGAATGAGTATTGCCCATCTTGGGCAGACCGACCCCGGCGGCGAGATATTGGGCTGGCTTCAAGCAGTTCGCGACCGGGTCGCCTGAACTGACCAGTTCGCATCGGACCAGGGCTACATCACGCTCGCGGAAGCAATGAACCAGACCAAGGATTTCGGCTTTGATAGTCAGGCAATCCATGATCTCGCCGAGCGCCTCTTTGGTACATGACGGCGCCGCACGAGCGATGCGCGGCCTACCCCAACGCACCGCTCACGGCAGGGATCGTCACCCGAATGGGCTGAGACTTGGAAATCCAAGGCTCAGGGCGAAGCCTAGAGCCCGGTCCGGCATCGCCGGAGCCGCCTGTTCAGCTCTTCACGATTCGCCGGAAATTGCCGAGAACAGAGCACAGCTTCTGGCTTTTGCGCTTCAGATCGACGAGCCTTTCTTCGGCTTCGGCTTGCTCGAAAAGCAGCATCAGACGTTCAGCCTGCTGCCCGCGGATCGAGACATGGCGCAATATGATGATCCACTTGCCGGTTCTCTCAAGCGCGATCTTCGCCTGTCCATGGGCAAGAAACGACCGTAGGCCCTCGAGTGTACGGAGATCCGAAAGGGCCTTGGCGGCCGTCTTGCCTTCTTGAGCGAAAGCGCCTTCTGACTCGATAAGCTTGCTCAGGTCATCGAACCGCTGACCGATCAAATGCCGCAGCCGTACTGCCTCCCCTCTACCCGGAATGGCCTTGAGAAGGAGCAGCGTTTCGGTGACGGCCGCTTCAGCCGCCGAGAAATGCTGCAAACACGCGCCGCGCCACGCGTTCACATCTTGGATCGCCTGGTTCCACAAGGGATCATCGTTGGCAATTTCGATTGGCGCACCGTCATCCATGCCAAACGCCTAGCGCTGCTGTCTTTATTTTCGTTGAATCAACGACACGCCCTCCATGGCAAAGCCGGGAGCCTTAGGCTCCCGGAGGCGCCATCAGGCGAATGGATCATATTCGGCCACCAAGGCAACGCTGCCGTCCGCATCCTCCGCGGTGATGACCCCATATTGCTGCCCGATCGCGATGACGAAGGTGACCACCATGAGGCTGCGCGAGAGACTGAAGGCGTGACGACGAGCGGTTGCAATGTCGGTGAACATGTCGGGGTTCCTTTGCGCGCCGGCGGGTCCGTCCCGCTCGACTGGCGCCCGACGTGTCCGGCCGGCGGCCGCGATCACTTTTTTGGCGCAGCCCAAAAAGCCGTAGCGCAGCGACCGGACCCCTTGCGGGTTGATCGCAATAGGCCGCCGGTTGGACCAAGGATTGCGCCTGATTGAGAGCGGGTGGACCCGCCGGCCAAGGCCCCATGATCCCGCCAACTTTTGCCCAGGCGTTCACCGCCGGTCCGACGATGGCATACCCATGACAAGCACGCGCCGCTGGGCTAGCGTCGCAAGGATGCTGTTCGCACTCCTGCTTGCCGCCACCGTCATTCCCGATGGCCAGGTCTTCACCTGTACGCCGACGCGCGTCTGGGATGGAGACGGGCCGATCTGGTGCCGCGAAGGCATGCATGTCCGTCTCGCTGGAATTGCGGCGCGAGAGATGGACGGGAGTTGCCGGCCAGGTCAGCCCTGCCCCGAGGCGAGCGCCCTCGCCGCCCGTGACGCCCTTGTTAATCTGCTCGGCGGCGCTCAGGGGCGGACCAGCGCGGGCCACATTCTGGTCGATGGTCCCACCATGCGCTGCCTTTCAACTGGCAATGCGCGCGGCAACAGGACCGGCGCCTGGTGCGCCGCGCCCTCTATCGGCGACCTGAGCTGCGCCATGATCCGCTCGGGCACCGTGCTGCGCTGGGATCGCTATGCCCAAGGGCGATGCCGATCCCGCTGATCCGCTTGCCTCCTTTCCCGCCTGAGCATGAATGGAGGCCCGGCGGCAGGGCCGCCGGACCTGCGGGGACCGATTTCAGAATGGGATTTCATCATCCTCGGGCTCGTGGCCGGCGCCCGCATTGTCGTTCGCCTTGGCGCGGGTAAGGAAGGTCACCTCATCGGCGATGATCTCGACGCCATAGCGCTCGATATTCTCGTTGTCGGTCCAGCGGGTGTAGTGAATGCGGCCACGGACCATCACCTTCATGCCTTTGTCGACATACTGCTCGACCGTCTTGCCGACCCCATTGAAGCAGGTGATCCGGTGCCATTCGGTATCCTCGAGCCGGCGGTTGTTGTCGTCGCGGAGGATCTTGCCGTTGCTGTCGCGCTTCGGGCGCGAGGTGGCGAGACTGAAATGCGTGATGCGGGTGCCGCCCTGGGTGGTGCGGGCTTCGGGCGTGGCGCCGACATTGCCGGCGAGGATGACGAGATTGTGCATGGCTGGAGTTCCTTCGAACTGGGCCCAAGGGACCGTCCCTTCGACTGATCCCCGGTCAAGGCGGACAGGCCGGATCATCCACCGGCAGGCGCAGCGCCGGGAAACCCCGAGACAAGGGGTGGTGCGGGCAGCCGTGGTACACGGCAACTCGGCCCGAAGGATCGCGGGTTGGATGGACCGGACGGCCGACTTAGGGGTCAGACGAGGAGAAGGACGGCTCGTCGCTTGGCCGTGCCAGGAACCCCTCCATGGTGATCACAGGCATCCCCGACCTATAGGGCCACGCCGGTCCAACGCCTTGGCGAACCACAAGCTCGACTTTGCCTTGCCCGCCGCCCAAGCCGCGCGGCGAAACGGACCATGTTCCGCGCCGCCGTCCGGCGGGCCCTAAACCATGGCATGCTCATGCGAAGGGGACGGGCAAGAATGCGCAGTTACGGCGTCGGCATCTGAAGGTCCAGTCCGGCCGTCACGGCATCGAGGAGCGAGCCCATCGCGCGCAGCACGACCGCGAAATCGCAAACATAACCATCCGCCACCAACGCGTCGATGCGATGCGCGGCATAGGCGGGACCGAGGATTGCAAGCAAATCGGCGAGAACACGGCCCGGGGACGGGAGGCCAAGCCGCCGCGCTTCGTCGAAGGCGGCGAGGAGGTCGTGACGAAAATCGCGCGCAACCTTCTCGTGCGACCAGCCCCGGCTCAAAAGATAGGCTTTGAGCCCCAGCTCGCAGGATATCGCCAGCAGGTGCAGCGCGGGAGCAAGAGCAACGGTGGCTCCAAAGCGTGCCCCTTCGTGAAACTCGCGCGCGCGATCAAGGAAGATCGAGGCGGTCTGCCGATCGCCGGGCTCCGCCAATCTCTCGATCGCGCGCCAGCGGCCTGGCGATAGCCGACCAAGCCATGCCGGGCCGGCCTGGTTGCGCAACTGGCGCAGGCAGGCGCCATCGGCCTCTTCGACATCGCGGCCGTTTGACCACAAGAACAGCAGCTTCGCTTTCCAGCGGCGGCCATGCGCCGCGCGAAACGCCAGGAGCGCGCGCGCCGTCGGGTGATCGGGCATGAACATGATGCAAACCTCCGGGAAACGGGACGCACCCGCCCTGCCCTCCTCCCCTCCGGCATTCGCAGCATTTCGAAACGGGGAAAGCCGGCCGCCGAAGCGGCCGGCGCGGCGGATCAGCCGCAGGGTCGCGACGCTGGCGGAGTGCCAAGCGGTCCGCGGCGATCGACGACGTGGATGCCGCGCGCCTTGGCCTCGATCACCAGCCTTTCGGTGACACCATTGCCTTGGAAGGCGATGACGTAGCGTGGCTTGACCGAAAGCATCTGCTCATTGCGGCGGAACCCGGCGCGATCGCCGAGCTTGCGATCGAGCCCGAACCGCAGCTGCTGGATACCGTTCTGCTCGGCCCAGGACGCGGCCAGGCGCTCAATGCCTTTCATGTCACCGCCATGGACGAGATACATGTCGCCCACCCGCTCGCGGACGGCATTGAGGGTTCGCAGCAGATTATCCGCGAATTGCTTGGCCTCGTCGTCGCTGGCGAAACGCAGCCGCCCGCCGGCGAAGATCACGGGCGTGCCATGGACCATATTGGCATCGCGCACCCTTTCTCGCCGCGCCTGGAGATAGGACCGGCCATCGACGATCGCCGCGGTCGTGCCGAGCGAAATGCGGTTGCCCGACGCCGGCACCCAGGAACGGCCCGTCTCGTGGAGATAATGGCGGGCCGCCGTGTCGCGCATGGTCTCATAGGCCTCGGCGGACTGCTCGATCTTGCGGGCGAGATCGATCTTGTCTTCAAGGTCGGCGGTTGCGACTTCCGAGCCATCCTGCTCGGCGAGCAGAAGCCGAATCTCGTCCGTCAGCCGGTCGATCATCTGGTGCTTCTTGGCGGCGGCGCGGTGGAAGAGATTGACCAGGCCCCAACCCAGATCCTCGATGTCGCGCTCGAGCGCGCTAAAGGGGAAGAGCGCGAAAAGATCGCTCCAGACAGCGCTGACGGTTTGTTCCATGGCTTCGGCGGGCGGCGGCGCCTCTAGGGTGCGCAGGTCGCCAGTGTGATCAAGATGACCGAGTTCGAGGGCGGAGAGTATCGCCGAGAGAGTGCTGGTCATGAACTTTGCCTTGCGTTCCACTTGGGGCCGGCGGCCCATCCGCCGGATGCGCAGCCTCCGGGCCATCGAAGGAAGCGGCGGCAGCACCGCCGGGCAAAGCCCAAGGGAAACCCGGGACAATGCCGGGTGGAGCGGGCAGGCGCGCAAGCGCCAACACGGCCGGATTGGTCCCGGGTTGCGGCCGCCAGCGCGATGGCCCAAGCATGCGCATCCTCTGGCGAGGGGCTGAGGCCTCATGGAATCAGGTAGCAGCGACTTTCCAGCGATCGTGTCAATTCTCGGAAGCTAGATCTCGTGGCATCATGATCGACGCCTCCCGAACAGGCAGAGTTTGGGACTTACCTGCCGTTGGAAATCGGAGCAACGAACGACCGCTTTTCGCATAAGCGGACGTCTCACGTTCGTTGATGCCTTTGCTTCGAGTCGGTAGGCAAAATCCAGACTGGCCAGCATCAGCGACGCGTGCCAGCCTGGAAACAGTCGTCCTCAGAACCAGGATCGGATTCCGATCAGGAAATTCCATCCTCCTGCCTTCTCGTCCCGTGCACGCCGAAAATCTGCCGTGTCGCCAAAAGCGCGCTCATATCGGACGCCGACATAGGGCGCGAACTCGGGTACGAACTGGTAGCGCAGCCGTAGTCCCAGTTCGGCGGTGGAGAGGCCGGAGCCTATGCCAAGCTCAGGAACATCCTGCGCCGAAAAGTTGAGCTCAGCCGCAGGTTGAAGGATCAGCTTCTGGGTCAGACGCTGATCATATTCCGCTTCGATCCGCGCGGTGAAATCGCCTTTGTCCGACAGGAACAACGCCCCACCCATTTCGAACCAATAAGGGGCAAGGCCCTGGACGCCGACAACGGCGTAAGTCCGATCGGGCCCCGCGCCAAAATCCTGACGGATACCGGCCTGAAGATTCCACCACGGGTCGAGCGCACGGCTCCAGAGCGCCTGAACCTCGGCGCGTTCCGGACTCTCGCCAAAGCTGCTTTCTCCTTCGGTCTTGAACCACAGCCGGTCGATATCGCCACCGTACCAACCCTGGGCCTCCCACGCATAACCGTCCTTGCCCTTGCCCATGATCGCTTCCAGCTGATCGATCAGGATCATACCGCTTTTGATATCGCCATGCTCCTTGCGGACGGTTTCGCGTGCCGGGGCCATTGCTTGCGCGCCGAAAATGGCATCGGCAGCGTGATCGGGACCACGCAATGCCGCCGCTGACGGCGGCGCCACCGGCGGATCGGGAATGCCGGGTTCATGCCCAGCATGAGCCCGGTGCGCGTCCGTTGCGGAAGTGGAAGGCATCTGATGACCGGCGTGTGGATCCGATGGACCGGATGGAGACTGCGGCATATCGTGCCCGGCATGGGGGTCGTCAGCTTCTTCGTCCATCTGATGCCCCGCATGCGGATCGGCCGTCACCAGCTGTTCGGCGGCGGCATGGTTATGCTGCCCCAGCGCGGGCGTTGCGGCGGCCGCGAGAAGCAGGCTGAGGAGATACTTCATGCCGCATCTCCCTCCAGCGGACGGATGGTGACGACACGGAACATTCCGGCGTGCATGTGAAGCAGCAGATGGCAGTGAAACGCCCAGTCGCCGGGTGCGTCTGCCGTCAGGTCTAAGCTGACCTTGCCGCCCGGCAACACATTGACCGTGTGCTTGCGGGGATAGCTGCCGGTATGGCCGTTCACCACCTCGAAGAAATGGCCATGCAGATGAATCGGGTGGGTCATCATCGTATCGTTGATGAGCACGACGCGAGCGCGTTCGTTACGTTCGAAGCGGATCGGCTCGACCCCTTCGCTGAATTTCTCGCCATCGAACGACCACATGAAGCGCTCCATGTTGCCGGTGAGGTGGACCTCGATCGTGCGTTGCGGCGGGCGCGTGTCAGGGTTTGGGGTAAGCGACATAAGGTCACGGTAGGTCAGCACCTTGTGCCCGACATCTTCCAGCCCGACGCCCGGATCGCCGGTACGATCGACTGGTGACATGGCGATGGCATCCACGCCAACACCGACCTTGACGCTGTCGGGGACCAAAGACTTGTCGCGCATGTTCATGCTGCCCATCGAATGGGAGCCGCCATGATCCATCCCGGCCATTGCGCCATGGTCCATTCCAGCCATTGAACTATGATCCATGCTGCCCATGCCCATGTCCCTCATGGTGAGTGTCGGACGTGGGCGAAGCGGTGGAACGGGCGCGGTCATCCCCATGCGCGGCGCGAGCGTGGCGCGCGCCATGCCGGAACGATCGATCGATTCCGCGACGAGCGTGAACGCCTTGTCCTCGGTTGGCTGGATAATGACGTCATAGGTCTCGGCATTGCCGATCTGGAATTCGTCCACGGTCACCGGACGGACATTCAGCCCATCAGCGCTGACCACGGTCATGGGCAGACCCGGAATGCGGATATTGAAGATCGTCATGGTAGCAGCATTAATGAAGCGCAGCCGCACCCGCTCGCCGGAGCGAAAGAGGCCGGTCCAGTTTTCCTGCGGCCCGTGACCATTGACGAGATAAGTATAGGTGGCAGCCGTCACGTCCGCGATGTCCGTGGGGTCCATCCGCATCTTTCCCCACATGGCGCGGTCGGAAGCGGACATGCTCTCCTCGGGACCACCACGCAGCATGCCGAACAGCGTCTGCCTCTGGCGGTTGAAATAGCCGCCTTCCGATTTGAGCTTGGTGACGAGCTGGTGCGGATGCAGGAAGGTCCAGTCGCTGAGCACGATCACATGCTCGCGATCATAGGCGACCGGATCGGGCTCGGCGGGATCGATCACGATCGGCCCGTAATGGCCCTGCTGCTCCTGGAGTCCGGAGTGGCTGTGATACCAGTAGGTGCCGCTTTGCAGCAGCGGAAATTCGTAAACGAAGGTAGTGTGCGGCTTGATACCAGGGAAGCTGACGCCGGGAACGCCGTCCATCTGAAATGGTACGATCAGCCCATGCCAGTGGATCGAGCTATCCTCATCCAGCGTATTTTCGACATGGAGGCGCACATTCTGCCCCTCGCGCAGCCGGATCAGCGGCGCGGGCAATACGCCGTTCATCGTGACGGCATGGCCGGTGCGGCCGCCAACCGTAAAGGGGGTGTTCGCGATTTTAAGGTGGATATTCTCGCCCGAAAGCGTGGGCATCTGCGGCGCCAGCCCCGGCGAGCCGGCCAGACCTGCCGAACCCGATTGGGCCCAGGCAGGGAACAGGCCGGAAAAGCCCAGTCCGGCGGCGCCGACCGCGCCGGCACGCAGCAGGGATCGCCGATCGATCGTCTGTGTCATGATATTGTCCTCGGCTCCATCGGGGGAGCCCGCTATGTGCTGAATGGGCCGGGAGACGGGAAAGCCGCCTCCCGGTTTGCGTTCGATCAGTGCTGACTCATGCCATGTCCGGCATGCGGATCGGCGGCAGGCGCCTCCGCCTTGCCCTCGGCCTTCATTTTCTCGCAGCAGGCCATCTTGCCATCAGCCCCCTTGTCGCAGCAGCCGCTGGACATATCGTGACCTTCATGCCCGTCATGGCCGGTCTTTTCGCCCTGGCTGGTGGGTGGGGTGCGCACATCGGCCGGTGCGGCGCTCTGGGCGAAGGCTGGCATGGCGATCATCATCGTGATCGCAGCAATTATCAACTTCATGACTAATCTCCGGAAGAAATTGGATGAACCTCAATTCCCCGGAATCATGCGCGGCGGCGGCGTGTCTCTCTCAAGCGTGATCGCGATGAGATGTTTCTGTCCCGCAACAGAATATAAGGCCTTTGTTGGCCGATCCAACTGCTCGATGAGGGGAGGCATTGCCGGGAACGCCGCGCAGGCAACGGCGCAGTGCATGCCGGGTTCGGGTGATTTACGATGGGAGGGAGATTCACTCCCGGCGCAATGCCCCGCGACCGAAGCCATCTCCATCGCACCCTGATGCGGCATAGCCGTTGCAGTGCCGCTCGCCATCGATACGGACGAGACGAGCATGGCAAGCGCAATCAGGAGCGACGAAAGCAACTTCATCGCAATCCTGTTGGGTGGTGGGGCCTGTTGGGCGGTTGGGCCATGGGTGACAACGATTCGAATCCTTTTCGAACCCTTCATGCACCTTGACACAATGATAAGGTCAAGTGCCTATTGACTCTGACATGGTGTCAAACTCCATCTTGCCCTGCGATAGAAGGAGACGGTTGATGGCCGAGTCGAAACATGGCGTTCATTCCGGTGTCCACAGTTGTTGTGGTGACCATGGCAAGCATTCCGCCGGACTGGTGGTCGACCCGGTTTGCGGCATGACGGTCGATCCCGAAAAAACCGCGCATCACGCGACCTATGCTGGCCACGACTATCATTTTTGCAGCGCCGGCTGCCGCGAGAAGTTCATTGCGGACCCGGAAGCGCATCTGAACAAGTCCGCCGTCGAACCCGTCGATGCGCCGCCGGGGACGATGTGGACCTGCCCGATGCATCCGGAGATCCGGCAGGACCATCCCGGCGCCTGCCCGATCTGCGGCATGGGGCTTGAGCCGGAAATGGTCAGCGCCGATACCGGACCCAGCGCCGAGCTGCTCGACATGACACGGCGTTTCTGGATTGGCCTTGCGCTGGCCCTCCCGGTCTTCATCCTCGAAATGGGCGGGCACCTTTTCCCGGCGCTGCATCATCTCGTGCCCATGAAGCTGTCGATCTGGATCCAGTTCGCGCTGGCGACGCCGGTCGTGCTGTGGGCGGCCTGGCCCTTTTTCGAGCGCGGCTGGGCTTCGCTGAAGACGCGCAATCTCAACATGTTCACGCTGATCGCGATGGGGACCGGCGTCGCATGGGCCTATAGCGTCGTCGCGACGCTGGCGCCCGGTATCTTCCCGGACGCCTTCCGCGCCGCTGACGGGACCGTCGCGGTCTATTTCGAGGCGGCCGCCGTCATTACCGTGCTGGTGCTGCTGGGGCAGGTGCTGGAACTGCGCGCGCGCGAACGCACATCGGGCGCGATCAAGGCATTGCTCAACCTTGCCCCGAAAACCGCTCGGCGCATCGCCGAGGACGGCAGCGAGGCGGAAATCCCGCTGGAGGATGTGGCGGTGGGGGATCGGCTGCGGGTGCGGCCGGGCGAAAAGGTGCCGGTTGACGGCGTGGTCGAGGAAGGGCGTTCGGCGCTCGATGAATCGATGGTCACGGGCGAATCCATGCCCGTCACCAAGTCGGATGGCGACAGCGTGATCGGCGGCACGATGAACCAGAGCGGCGCCCTGGTCATCCGCGCCGACAAGGTCGGGCGCGATACCATGCTGTCGCGCATCGTCCAGATGGTCGCCGAGGCGCAGCGCTCGCGCGCGCCGATCCAGCGCATGGCCGATCAGGTCTCGGGCTGGTTCGTGCCGGTTGTCATCGGGGTCGCTGTCCTCGCCTTCGTCATCTGGGGCGTCTGGGGACCGGAGCCGCGCTTTGCCCATGGGCTGATCGCGGCGGTATCGGTGCTGATCATCGCCTGCCCCTGCGCATTGGGGCTGGCGACGCCGATGTCGATCATGGTCGGCGTCGGGCGCGGGGCGGGGCTTGGCGTGCTGATCAAGAATGCCGAAGCGCTGGAGCATATGGAGAAGGTCGACACGCTGGTCGTCGACAAGACCGGCACGCTGACCGAAGGCAAGCCCGCCGTCACCCGGATCGTCGCGGCGGATGGCTATGCGGAAAGCGAGTTGCTGCGGATTGCCGCCGGCGTCGAGCGCGCCTCGGAGCATCCGCTGGCGCTGGCGATCGTCGATGCGGCGACGGGCCGAGGCATCGACATTCCTCCCGTCAGCGATTTCGATTCACCCACCGGCAAGGGGGCGCTGGGCACCGTCGAAGGCAAGCGGGTCACATTGGGGAATGCGCGCTTCCTGGCAGAATCGGGGATCGATACCGCGCCGCTTGTCGCCGAGGCCGATGCACTTCGCGGCGATGGCGCGACGGCGATCTTCATGGGGCTGGATGATCGGGCCGTGGGGATTTTCGCCATCGCCGATCCGATCAAGCCGACGACACCCGAGGCGCTGGCCGCCCTGCGCGCCGACGGCATCAAGGTGGTGATGCTGACCGGCGACAATCGCACCACGGCTGAAGCGGTTGCGCGTCAACTCGGCATCGATGCGGTCGAGGCCGATGTGCTGCCCGACCAGAAGGCGAATGTCGTCGCGCGGCTGAAGCAGGAAGGCCGCGTCGTCGCCATGGCGGGCGATGGCGTCAATGATGCCCCGGCGCTGGCGGCGGCCGACGTCGGCATCGCGATGGGACATGGCACCGACGTTGCCATGGAAAGCGCGGGCGTGACCTTGCTCAAGGGCGATCTCAACGGCATCGTCCGGGCCCGCCAGCTCAGTGAGGCGACGATGTCGAATATCCGGCACAACCTGTTCTTCGCTTTCATCTACAACGCGGCGGGTGTGCCGATCGCGGCGGGGCTGCTCTATCCGGTCTTCGGCATCCTGCTCTCGCCGATGATCGCGGCGGCGGCGATGGCGCTGTCGTCGGTGAGCGTCGTCGCCAACGCGCTGCGCCTCAACCGGGTGAAGCTGTGAATATCGGCGCGGCCTCGCAGGCGAGCGGCGTCTCGCAGCGGATGATCCGCCATTATGAGAAGATCGGCCTGATCCCGGCGCCGCCGCGCCGGGACAGCGGCTATCGCGATTATGCCGATGCCGATGTCCACCGCCTGCGCTTCATCGCCAATGCGCGCGACCTCGGCTTTCCGATCGAGGATATTCGCGATCTCCTCGGGCTGTGGAGCAACAGCCAGCGCGCCAGCGCCGAAGTGAAGGCACTCGCCGTCGCCCGCGCGGAAGAACTCGGCCGCAAGGCAGAAGCGCTTCAGGCACTGCGCCAGACGCTGCTCGAACTGGCGGAGCGCTGCCATGGGGACGACCGCCCCGATTGCCCGATCATCGAGCGCATGTCTGGCGAGGACGACCGCGACGCCGCGGGCGTTCGATGAGGAAACCAGGACCCGGATATGGCTCGGTAGGCGGCAATGGACCGCATTGCCTGTTTACCCGCCTGCGTTGACATTGAACGCAGACGTCGGCTTTGCTGGCGAGAGCTGCCGCTCATGCGCGAGCCTGGAACGGCACGAGTTGGTCGACTGCAGCCGGAAGAGAATGCCGTATCGTGGGACTTTCCTGCCGTTCGCGGCAGCTCAGACGAACGACGATTGTTGACAGAAGCGGACGTAAACGGCTGTCCTCCGCTCGTTCCTCGGCCCGCCGCGACCGCATATCGCTAGCTTGCGGTTCGGGGGCAAAGTCTCCGGACTCGCGGCGCGGCGCCTACCACCGGATTGTCGTGGACCGTGCGACACCAAATCGCGCCGCTGCCGGGACTGTCAGGAATTTCGTGTGCGGACGGGCGGTTGACCATCAGGCCGTCAATCGCCGCCATGAGCCGTAAGCGCAAATCCATCGATAATGGTTGTCCCATCCATGCCGACTTCCTGCACCAGCACGAATTCTGAATCAAAAATCAGCCTGAATGGGAATCCGCCGCAAATTCGCAACGGTCGAAAACCGCCCTAATCGGCAGCATTATGCTAATTGATACGCTGGGCGCTCATGATTAGTCAGTTGCGCTTCTTCACAAACTCGGCCCTGAGCACCAGGCCCTTGATCCCTTCGTATCGACAGTCGATCTCTTGCGGATCGCCGGTGAGCCTGATCGATTTGATCAATGTGCCCCGCTTCAACGTCTGCCCCGCTCCCTTGACGGTAAGATCCTTTACGAGTGTGACCTGATCGCCGTCAGACAAGAGGTTGCCGACCGCATCACGCACTTCCACGCCCGAGCCCGGTTCAGCGTCTCGCAACTGCGCGGCGGGAACCCAGTCTCCGGTCTTCTCGTCGAACACATAGTCTTCGTCACTCATAATACATTCCTTCTATCAGTGGACCGGTTTCATCGGACGCACAGATTCCTCTCGATCGACCAGACATGGACCGCGAGAAGACCCGTGCCGAGCGATGCGAGCGCCAGCGCCCACTGGCCCGTACCTAGCCATGCCGTCGTTCCCAGGACTCCGCCAACGATGAAGCAGAGCCAGAACAGCGAGTGGTCGCCAATCAAGCTGGATTTCTTGCGATCCCAGCGCGAGCCCAATGCGTCGCCCACGCGGATCATCTGCGCGGAGGGGAACATGCCCTCTTGAAGATGCTGCGGATCGCGTTCCAGAACGCAATGCAGCCCCCCTGCGGCTGCGGCCAACAGGATCAGGGCGGGATAGATATCGCCCGCTTCAAGAAACAGGAATGCGATGAGGGTGGCAGTCGCAGCTCCCGATAAAATGGCGGTTCGGCGCCAGCGCGCAAGACCATGGGCGCAGAGCGTGGTGAGAACGACCCCAACAAGAAAACTCAACAACGCCGTTCCTGCGAGTTGGAAAGACTGCACGCCAGCCAGCTCGACACCCAGGATGGTGGTATTCGCTACTGGAGAAGCCAGATATATGCGGCCGAACGCCAGGAAGCCAGCTGCGTCGAAGAACCCGGCGAGGGCAGCCAGGCCGCGCGCCAACGGGACAAGCGAACGCTCGGCGCGCGCGATCTCCAAGGTGCCCGGCCTCCGTCGAGGTCGGCGGATGCGGTCAATGCGTGGCATGTTCTGCTTCAGCCTGCGGCAATCGCTCAATCACCAGCGCTATACCTTGTCCGCCGCCGATGCACATCGTCACAAGGCCATATCGACCACCAATGCGCTCGAGTTCATACAATGCCTTGATGGTGATGATGGCACCAGTTGCGCCGACGGGATGACCGAGACCGAGACCGCTTCCGTTCGGATTCACCTTCGCCGGATCGAATCCAAGAAGCTTGGCAACGGCGCAAGCTTGCGCCGCAAACGCTTCGTTCGCCTCGATCACATCCATGTCTTCGAGTTGCAAGCCGCAGCGCTCGAGCGCGATCGGCACGGCTTCGACGGGGCCTAGCCCCATGACTTCGGGTGCCACGCCAGCGTGACCCCAGCCAACAATCCTGGCGCGTGGCTTGAGCCCGTGGCGCGCGGCCGCGTCAGCCGACGCGAGCACCAGCGCGCCCGCGCCATCATTGATCCCACTCGCGTTCCCCGCGGTGACCGTGCCGTCCTTCTCTCGAAAAATCGGCTTCAAACCCGTCAATGCGGCCTCGGAAAGCTCGGTCCGCACATGCTCATCCATCTTGAAGTGAACCGTGCCTCCCCTGACGCGGACTTCAACCGGCACGATCTGCGCCTCAAACCGGCCCTCCGCCTGGGCGACGGCCGCACGCCGATGACTCTCGGCCGCGAGTTCATCCTGCATCTGACGCGTGATCGAATGGCGGTCGGCCACGTTCTCGGCGGTGACCCCCATGTGCCCCGCGCCGAAGGGGTCGTTCAGCGTGGCGTTCATGGCGTCGATCATGACCTCGTCGCCCATGCGTCGGCCCCAACGCATCGCTTTGACGACGTGCGGCGACTGGCTCATGCTCTCCACGCCTCCGGCCACGGCAAATTCGCATTCACCCAGCATGATCATCTGTGCCGCGGAGACGAGCGCCTGTACGCTCGAACCGCACAGCCGATTGAGCGTCAACGCCGGCGTGCGGTCGGGGATACCCGCCGCAATCGCAGCAATTCGCGAGACATAGGCATCGCGCGGTTCGCTCTGGATCACCTGGCCGAGGACCACATGGCCGATCTGCTCCGGATTGAGCCCAGCGCGCTTGATCGCTTCGGAGATAACGATCCGACCCAGCTCCCACGGCGCAATATCCTTAAGGCTTCCGCCGAAGTCGCCAATCGCGGTCCGCGCTCCGGCCAGAATTACTACGTCCTGCAAAGCAGATCCTCCCTGTTAGTGGTTCAAAAAGCAGCATGGCTGATCGGGTGAGCCACGGACTAAACCGCTGGCACGCTGCGCCCTTGCCCGTATTTGTCATCGAGGAGACTGATCGCCATCGCCTGTGCGCTGGCATAGTCCGCCGCGTAGAAAACCTTGCCGGACGCACTCCCAAGATGAACCCGCTCAAGCATGGATCGCGGCTGTGGCTGCACGCCCGAAAGGATGACCTTTGAACCTGAAACACGCGCCTGTCCGACAAATTCCTCGAGCGCCTGGACCCCGCTGGCATCCAGTAGGGGCACGAGCCGCATTCGCAGGATGATGCTCTTCGGCGACGCCCCCACGCGCCGCAACGTGTCGAGAAGTTCGCCCGCCACGCCAAAGAAGAATGGGCCATTTATGCGGAAGACTTCGACACCTGCGGGCAGCGTATCGCGCTGATGCATGTCCTCAGAGTCGAGGTCCGGATCGATCTTGCCGCTCGTATCGACCTCCACGGCCTCCGCCATACGGGCCATGAACAGGAGCGAGGCCACGGTGACGCCTACGCCGATCGCAACCGTGAGATCGACGAGAACGGTCAGGCCGAAGGTCAGCAGGAGAACGGCGCGATCGCCGTTCGGCATACGCAAAAGCGCAAGGAAGCGCTTATACTCGCTCATGCCCCAAGCCACCATGAAAAGGATGGCCGCCAGCGCCGCCATCGGCACATAGGCCATCAGATCGGTGGCGAAGAGGCTGAAGAGAAGCAGGAACACGGCGTGCATGATCCCCGCCACCGGCGTCTTCGCGCCAGACCGGATGTTGGTCGCCGTCCGGGCGATCGCGCCTGTCCCCGGCAAGCCGCCGAACAGGGCAGAGCCAAGATTGGCGACGCCCTGCCCAATCAGTTCCTGGTTCGAGCGGTGGCGCGTTCCCGCCATTCCATCCGCGACGACCGCTGACAACAAGGCTTCGATGCCTGCCAGAAAAGCGATGGTGAATGCCGACGGGAGAACGTCGTTGATCTTTGCCAGGGAGACTTCCGGAAGGGAAGGCATGGGCAACCCCGCCGGAATGTCCGGAAATCGCGAACCGATCGTATCGACGGGGAGTTTGAGTACGGCTACCGCAACGGCGCTAACGACGACGGCGATGAGGAAGCCCGGCAACCTGGGTGCGAGCCTGCGCAGCGCGATGATGATCGCGAGTGATCCGGCCCCCACTGCCACGGTCGCCACGCTGACGGTCGACATCGCGCCAAAATAGACCTGCCACTTTGGAATGAAGTCCGCCGGCACCTTGTCGACCGCGAGACCGAGAAAGTCCTTCACCTGGCTCGACGCGATGATGACCGCGATCCCGGCGGTGAAGCCCGTCACGACAGGGTGCGGAATATATTTGATCATCTGGCCCAGGCGCAGCGCCCCGGCGAGGATCAAAATCACCCCGGCAAGCAGCGTGGCGATCAGCAATCCGTCATAGCCATGCTTGGCGATCACGTTGAATATCACGACCACGAACGCGCCGGTCGGGCCGCCCACCTGAACGCGTGATCCGCCCAGGGCAGAGATCAAAAAGCCTGCGATGACTGCCGTGACCAGACCTTTGTCGGGAGAGGCCCCGCTGGCTATTCCCAGCGCCATGGCCAAAGGCAGGGCGACGATGGCCACGGTCAGACCGGCAATCGCGTCCGCTCTGAACAAACTGGCCGAATAGCCCTCACCCAGGACGGTGACGAGCTTTGGTCGGAACAGGGCGGTTTTCACTGCCCTTCCACGTGTCCCGCCGTCTTATCATAGAGCAGCGACGAGCTTTGCCCGGACCGGGCGCCGTTGACAGTCTCGCGCAAACGAACCCCGCGCCCCACGCCTATGGCCGGTGCATGTTCGCCGATGAGTTCGATACCGGCGCGTTCCAAAGCGGTGATCACCTTGACCAGCGTATCGACGACACCGCGCACCTGGCCGTCTGACGCTTCCATCCGCTGGATGGTCGGCAACGACAGTCCGGCCAATTCCGCCAACTGACGCTGATCGAGACCTAGAAGGGCGCGGGCGGCCCGCATCTGCTGTGATGTGATCATAGTGACCCCTGATGTATGATACATCAAAATCCAGTATTAACAACTTAGGTGATGCTTGTATATATGGATTATGCCACGCCATGAGTTAGCTTGCGCCGAGCGCCTCGCGCTTCCGATCGCGCCCAGGAGAAGTCCATGATGGAGGACAAGAGACGCAGCCGTCGGCTGCGCGGCCGTCCCATCGCGCCGCGGCAACCGGCGCTCGCTTCTGCAACGCCGCCAGCACCGCCCCCGCCGTGCCAAGCTCGGGCTCAAGATATTTCCGGCGTCGCCCGCGGTGCTCCTCGATCAGCCCACGCCACCATCCGACCTGAGAGGCCCTATGACGCTCGCACTGACCTTCCCTGAGATCGCCATCAAGAATGGCGGTACGCTTCACGAAAACCTCGACACGGCGCAGTTGGTCGAAATGGCCATACAGCGGTCTGAAGGCCAGATGTCGGAGCATGGCGCGCTGGTCGTTGAAACAGGAAAGCACACCGGCCGATCGGCGCAGGATAAATTCATCGTCCGCGATGTCATCACCAAGGACGACGTGTGGTGGGGGGCTTCGAACAAGCCGATGACCGGCGAGAGCTTCGCGGCGCTGCGCGACGATTTCTTCAAGCATCTGGCAACCCTGGACGACGCCTTTGTCCAGGACCTGTTCGGAGGATCGCAGGCGGAGCACCGCGTAGGCGTTCGCGTCGTCACGGAGCTGGCCTGGCACTCGCATTTCGTGCGGACCATGCTCGTGCGGCCGACACCAGACGAACTCGCTCATTTCAAAGCTGATTACACGATAATCGACCTGCCGAGTTTCCGTGCCGATCCGGAGCGTCATGGCTGTCGTTCCGAAACGGTCATCGCCATCGACTTCATGCAGCGCCTGATCCTGATCGGCGGCACCGGCTACGCCGGGGAGATGAAAAAGGCCGTCTTCACAATTCTCAATTTCGTGTTGCCGCAGCAAAACGTGATGCCGATGCATTGCTCCGCAAACATCGGTGCGGAGGGTGATACAGCGATATTTTTCGGGCTATCCGGCACCGGAAAGACCACCTTGTCCGCAGACGCTTCCCGCACACTCATTGGCGATGACGAGCATGGCTGGTCCGATACGGCCGTCTTCAACTTCGAAGGCGGCTGCTATGCCAAGGTCATTCGACTTTCAGCCGACGCCGAACCGGAGATCTACGCCACCACCCGTCGCTTTGGGACGATCCTTGAAAATGTGGTGCTGGACCCGGAGACACGCAGTCTGGATCTGGACGATGCGTCTCTCGCGGAAAACAGCCGCGGGGCCTATCCGATTCATTTCATTCCCAATGCCTCGGCCGACAACATGGGTCCGGTCCCCAAGAACATCATCATGTTGACCGCAGACGCCTTTGGCGTGCTGCCGCCGATCGCCAAACTGACGCCTGAGCAAGCGATGTATCATTTCCTGTCGGGCTACACCGCGAAGGTGGCTGGCACCGAGCTGGGCGTGACCGAGCCCGAGGCCACCTTCTCGACCTGTTTCGGCGCTCCGTTCATGCCGCGCCATCCCAGTGTGTACGGCAATTTGCTGCGTAAGCGGATCGCGAATGGCGGCGTGGACTGCTGGCTCGTCAACACCGGTTGGACCGGAGGCCAGTACGGAACCGGCTCGCGTATGCCCATCAAAGTGACCCGCGCGCTGCTGAACGCCGCTCTTTCAGGCAAGCTCAAGCAGACCGAATTCCGCAAAGACCCCGTATTCGGCTTCGATGTGCCTGTGGTCGTCGAGGGCGTCGACCCCAGGATTCTGGACCCGCGCGCGACCTGGGCCAGTGCGAGCGACTATGATCAAGCGGCTCGGGGCCTCGCCGACCGCTTCCGCAGAAACTTCACGCAGTTCGTCGCGCACGTCGATGAGAGCATCCGCGCAGCCGCGCCCCCCGGTGTCTTTGGTGCCTGACCTGATGGTGTCGCCCTTCGATCGACCGCCACCGAAGATCGAAAGCGTGCCCACTCACGAGAGCGATGGTTCAATCGCGCCGCCAGTGCTTCCATCTTCAGGGGTGGAAGCTATCATTCGCGGTGCGCGCGGCTCTTGCCCCAGATGCGGGCAGGCGAAGCTTTTCTTGCGCTTCCTGAAACCGGTGCGGCAGTGTCCGCACTGTCATCAGGACTGGACTCCGCAGCAAGCGGATGACTTTCCGGCCTATGTGTCGATCCTCATTACCGGGCACCTCATGGCGCCCGTGATCATCGCGCTCGTTAGAGATACGCAGTTGCCGTTGGGCGCGCTCGTCGCGATCGTCCTGCCACTCGCCATCATCTTGATGATCGCGCTGCTACAACCCGCCAAGGGCGCGATTATCGCCGTTCAATGGTGGTTTGGCATGCATGGCTTCACCAGGGAGCGGCAAGAGGCCGTCGATAACGACCCATGATCGAGGTTCGACCAATCGAAGGCACCGAAATCAACGACGCGGTCGTTCTTTGGAAAGCCTGCGGCTTGGTGCGCCCGCATAACGATGCAGCCGTGGATGCAGCGCAGGCGCTCAAAGGGCAGAACGCGGCGATAATTGGCGCCATCGCAGGCCAACATCTGATCGGCGCGGCAATGATCGCGTGGGACGGAGCCCAGGGCTGGATCTCCTATCTGGGAGTGGAAAGGGCTTTTCGCCGATGGGGCCTCGGCCGAAAGCTTGTTCGCGTATGCGAAGATTGGCTTGGGCAGTCTGCCCCATCACATATCCAATTGATGGCACGCGCCGAGACCGACGAGGCCGCCCGGTTTTACAAGGGCATAGGCTATGAGGAAAAAACGCCCGGCGTCCTTTTCCAGGCGTCCGCCAATGCGATTCTGATCGCAATGGCGATGTTCAAAGCATCATGCGGCAAGCGCCACTCCCCAGCCTTTCCGGGGTACTTTCGTGACCAGGAACAAATGGACTTCACTTAAGCGATGATCCCGCACCCCAACCTCAAACCGACAGCTCGGAACAGTGAGTTTTTCTCCGCCCGCATGCGGGCCTCACTGGCTGAAGCAAATGCGACCGACCTTCCCAATGTGCGGGAGAGGGCGCTTCGCGCTGCCGCGGCATGGCAAGAAATGTATGAAAAGGCCCAGCAATTCGAAAGACGACAGGTCCGGTGAGTGTCCGCGCCATCGCTCTGGCATCAAAGTCTTTTGATAAGCTCGATCTTCAAACGGAGATTCAAATGGTTATTTTCACCATCATCGTCATCTCGATATTGCTCCTGGTCCTGTTCTTTGCCGTGACCATTGCCGGTGGGCGTGCCCATGATCGGCAGAATGAGCGTCGCGACCGTGACAGATGATTGTCCCGACAGCTTCGACGGTTCGGGCTACGCCGTCCGTGAATGCGACGAACTCCTCGCCGGCGGCAGAAGCGAGACTGCGGAAGTAGACGCGTTTCTCGACCACATCGACGAGATCGACCGCGAGCAGCGGTGGCACGCCCGGTTCGGGGCGCCTGTCGAGGATTTCGAGCATGAGAATGACGGCGCCTTCATTGCTCCGCTGGTGTTCGAACTCGGCGACATCCGCAGTCTGCTGGCGAACTGGGCCTATGTGCAAAGCGCGATGAGCATCAGCGATCCTTTCCGCCTCATGCTCGACTATACCAGGGCCATGATGGCGTTCCTGCTTTTCAAACCACTCCTGAGTTCCATCGAGATCATTGGCTTGGGGGGCGGATCGCTCGCCAAATATTGCCACAAATACTTGCCGGACTCTGCGATCAGGGGCGTGGAAATCGACCCTGACGTCATCGCGGTTGGCGATCAGTTCTGCATGCCGCAGGCAAGCGAGCGTTTTGAGACCATCTGGGCTGATGGCTTTGACTTCGTCGCGCAGGACGAGCGCAAAGCCGACATCATCCTGATCGACGGTTTCGGCAAGCATGGTCAGTCACCTCAGCTCTGTTCGCTGGAATTCTACCGCGCTTGCCGTTCACGATTGAACCCCGGCGGTATTTTTGTGGCAAATCTGTGCGACCATCCTTGGAAGCACCTCCCAATGTTGGCGCGCATGCGCGAGTGTTTTGGCCAGATTGCTACCCTGCCGGTCGAGGAGGGAAGGAATCGCATTGTGTTCGCCTTCAAGGACAGAGACCTGCACTTCGATCGCGATGGACTAGTTGAGGCCGCGAAATCACTGGAGCTAACTCACCCATTACCGCTCGTCTCGTTCGCCGAAGAATTGCTCTGGTGATCCGGAAGGCCGGTTAGGGATTCAGGAAAACAATCAATATTAGGGAAAATCGTTGCAAACCATCACGCTTGTTCTGTCTTTGCTCTTTGCCGTGGTGGTGAGCGGTATCCTGGCCCGGCTGCTGCCGTTTTCAATGCCGCGTCCTCTCGTTCAGATCGCGCTAGGCGCCATTATCGGCCTCGTCGCGGACTGGCGCGTGACGCTCGATCCCGAAATCTTCTTCCTGCTCTTCCTGCCGCCGCTGCTCTTCCTCGATGGGTGGCGTATCCCGCGCGAGGATCTGTTCAAGGACGGATCGACCGTCCTCGAGCTTGCCCTTGGGCTGGTGGTGATCACGGTGCTGGGAATGGGCTTCTTCATCAACTGGCTTATCCCCGCGATACCTCTGGCCGTCGCCTTCGCGCTGGCAGCCGTAGTCTCCCCGACCGATCCGATTGCCGTATCCGCGATCGCAAAGCGCACGCCCATTCCCAAGCGGATGATGCATATCCTGGAAGGGGAATCCCTGCTCAACGATGCTTCGGGCCTTGTCTGCCTGCGCTTTGCCATAGCCGCGGCGCTGACCGGAACTTTCTCGCCTGGCGATGCGGCGTTCAACTTTCTCTGGGTCGCGATCGGTGGAATCGCCGTCGGCGCCGGCCTGACCGTGATCGTCGGATGGGCGAAAACGGTGGTAACACGGCACCTGGGAGAGGAGAGCGGGTCGCAAATCCTGATCAGCCTGCTAATCCCCTTTGGGGCCTACCTCATCGCTGAGCATCTGCATTGCTCCGGCATCCTGGCAGCCGTTGCCGCCGGGCTTGCCATGGGGTTCGTCGAGGCCAGAGGCAACGCTCTTGCAATGACCCGGATACGCCGGACGACGGTCTGGGATATGATCCAGTTCACCGCGAACGGCAGCATCTTCGTCCTGCTGGGCGAACAACTGCCGACGATCCTCGCTGGCGCAGCCGACACGGTGAGATTAACCGGTCATCATGAACCTTGGTGGCTCATCATCTATGTGCTCGCGATCAATCTGGGGCTCGCGGCGCTTCGCTTCGCCTGGGTGTGGTTGTCTTTTCGCCTTACTCTGTTTCGGCAGCCCGAAGACCGAACCCGGCCCAATTGGCGGATAATCGGTGCAATGTCGTTCGCTGGCGTGCGTGGCGCGATCACGCTTGCGGGTGTGCTGACGCTTCCCCTTGCGATGTCTGACGGCGGCCCGTTCCCCGCACGCGATCTCGCGATCTTCCTGGCGATGGGCGTGATTATCGTCTCGCTGATCGCTGCATCGATCGGATTGCCGATGATGATGCGCGGTCTTGAGATGCCGGCCGAACCGGCAGGCGACGCCGCAGTGGAGGCCGCGCGGATCGCGGCGGCCGAAGCGGCAATCGCCGAGATCGAGCGCACCCAGCACCGCTTGGCCGATGGCAGGAAGGATGCCGATGCCTATGTCATCGTCGCCTCACACCTGATGGATTTGTATCGGGAGCGCATCGATCATCAAACGAACCTGCCCGAGCAGAAGCACATCCGTCGTCGTGACGAGAGGATTGAGCACGAACTACGCCTTGCCGCGCTCAAGGCGGAGCGTCAGGAAATCTTTCGCCGCGTTCGCAGCCGTGAACTGGGCAGCGAGGCAGCGCGCAAGCTTGTTCGGGAGCTCGACTTTTTCGAAGCGCGGCTTGCAGTTTAAGCTCCCGACCGGATTGGGTTCCACTCATCATCGTTTCAGAAGATCTCACCTGCGCCAATATGCAGCGCAGCACGGGTGAGCGTGACGCCGCGCGGCACTTCCCGTATCCGCCAATGACGGGATCCTGCGTGAGCTGACATTCCCGCGACATCATCAGAACGGCTTGAAGTGGTCGGGAGTAGACATCTGGCGTTTGCCGACCACTCCCGGAAAGGCACAGACTGTGGTCATTGGATCCGCCATCGCGACGATCACATGAACAGGCAATACTATCGACCAGCTCAAGCGGCTGCCTGCTCATCCACATCCTCGCGGGCAAGAGCTGTTGCGCGCAGCAAGTAGCCCGCGGCTTCCTCTGCCCGCGCCGCCGCCGTGAGCAAGGCACGATTATCCCTGCGCAGAATCGAAAGCCAGGAACCGATATAGGCCGCATGATCGTCGAGATGGGTGGTTGGGAGACCCACATCGGCGCCAACCAGCGCTGCCGTCAGTTCGGCGACCAATTCCTCGAAAGCATAGGCCTGATCGCCGAAGCGCTTGCCGAAGGATCTGGCAAGCCGGTCCGGATGACCCGTCCAGTGACCAGCCTCGTGCGCGAGCGTGGCCGCCCATGCAGCACGCGTGTCGAACTGTTCGACGGGCGGCATCGTGATGAGGTCTGCGCGCAGGTTATAATAGGCGCGATCGCCTCCGGTCCGCAGCCGCGCCGGCAGGCAATCGACGAAGCGTTGTGCCCGCGTATCGAGCTGGTCGCCAGGTGGGACGAGCGATAACGGTTCTGGATAGAAATCGGACGGCAGCGCGTCGATCTGGTCGGCATTGAAAACCGCATAGGACCGCATCACCCGGCGATGCTCATCGACAAGCTCGCCTGGGCGTTCGCTGGAATCGACCTGCTTCGAATAGGCCTTGTAGAAGATTGCAAATTGCGCCTGCTCACCGGCACGGACCTGCCCGCCAAGGGTCTGCGCCTGACGGTAGGTCATCCAATGGCGTGACCGATAACCGCATTGCTCAGCAGCCAGCCACAGCCAGAATGTATTCATGCCGCGATAGGGCTCGCCATTGGCGCGCAGCCGGCGTCCTTGCCCGGCGCATGATCGCCAGGGCCGCACCCAGGGGCGCACACCGGCCTCGAGCCGGTCAATGATGGCGCGCGTGATGGTCTCGGCCGGCGAGGGACGGCCCGATGATTGGGTCATGATGAATACTCCGCGAAAGAGCGGCGGTCTCAGCGCCGCCGATGAAGGGCGGCGGGCGACACGAAAGCGCCGCCCGCCGTTAGGCGTTCGCCTCAGGCCGCCTGTTCGAGGTCGTCAGCATCGCCATCGGGGGCGATCTCCCCTGCCCCGTCGTCGCTGTCGTCTTCGTCGCTGAGGAAGGCGGAATAGCTGCGGAAGCCTTCGGGCTTCTCCACCGCGCCAAACCGCATCTCGTCGGGCAGCCAGCAGAGCGCCTTTTCCCGGACTTCGGCCTCGACGATGCCCTGCCCCGAACAAAGCGCAGCGCAGGCATTAGCAAGCTCACCCTTCTTGGCGTCCTTGTATCGGCCGCGCAGCACCGGCCCGCCGATCTCGTCGAGCGCTTCGAGCATGACGTCCTTCTTCACCCGCCCAAAGAAGTTCTGGGCATCGGGCCGCCACCATTGCGCGACATCGATGTCGAGCAGCCGTCCGAGATGATCGTGAAAGCCGTTGCGACGCCCGCCGTCATCGACGTTGAGCGTCGGTTCGAGTGCCTGCGCCATGACATGAGCGAGCCAATCGGCGCGGGCCTGTTCATCCAGTTGCCGGAAGGCATCGAAGCGGGACGACAGCGTGTTCGCGCCTGCCCAGCTCACATCGAGCGCCTGGCGCTGTTCGGCGAGAACATTGCTCGCCGCGCTACCTTCATCGCGGAAGCTGACGATCGGGAAGCTCGCGGCAGCCGCCTGCAGCGTCGAGTGGTCACGAACATAGCTGCTGGCGAACACCGTCCGGTGCGCCATCAGGAATATCGTGAGATCGAGCGCGAACCCGGCATCCGAGGCGACATGGGCCGCCAGGATCTGCCGCCGCTGGGTCGCGAGTTCGTCAACCAGCGTCGCGCTGAGCCGGGAAGCAGCGGCTTTGCCGGACGGCGTCTCGGATTCGTCGTCCTCGCCCGCCTGACGAATGGCGCGCTCGCTGAACATGCGGTTGTGCACCCGCGGGGTGCCGTCAGGGGCAAGATAGATGAAGGTGCCCAGCTGGTCCTTGACCGCATCGTCGACCATCGTGCGCGCCGCCTCGATCGCATCGAGTTCCCGCTCGATGTCGGCGAGCCGTACCGAAGCCGCCTCGGCCTCGGGTGTGCCGTCCTCAAGTTCGGTTTCCAGTTCGCGGATGAGCGCATCGCCCTCGTCGGAAAGACTGTCGACGCGATCCTGCTCATCCTCGCTCAATTCGCGCAGCGCTGGATGATATTCGTGGAGCTGGCACTCCATGTCATAGGGCACATGCGTCGCGAGGACCGGCGTCACGAATGCCAGCTTCTGCTCTGCGGCGAGTGCTTGTGCCGCTGCCTCGAGCTTCTGGGCGGCAAGCTGCTCGATGATCTCCACGTCGATCCAGCTTTCGTCCGCATCATCGCCGAACAGGTCGCGCTCGATCCGGCCGCCTGCACCGATATAGGCGTCGCGACCGACAAACCGCGCCTTCGCGTCGGCCGCCTTGACCGTTCCGTTGAGGAGCGCACGGCGGACATTGTCGGGATTGTCACCATAATAGGACCGGCTCATGCTCTCGAACACACGTGCCTGGCGGTCGACATCGGGCGTGACGGCATAAGCCTGCGCGACCCCGAGCGTGATCTCGCCTGCGGCAAGCGCCGCGAAGACGACGGGAGCCAGTTCGGCAAGCCGGACCCGCTGCTCGACGAAGCGGGTCGTAACCCCGAAGCGTTTCGCCACATCCTCGCCGCTCGCCCCCCGTTCGAGGAAATGCTTGAAGGCCGAGCATTCATCCGCCGGGTTCATCGCGACGCGGTGGAAATTCTCGGCAAGGCTCGCTTCGGCCGATCCGGCATCATCCTCAAGCACCAGCACCTGAACCTCATGGTCCGCGGCAAGCCGGTTCGTCTCAATCAGGCGTTGGAGCGCCCGCAGGCGGCGGCCGCCCGCCTTGACGGTGAAGTGCCCCGCCTTTTTGAGCGGCGCGACCACGAGATTCTGCAACAGGCCATGCGCCGCGATATTGTCGGCCAGGCTGTCGAGGTCGGCATCGCGATTGGATTTGCGGACATTGTCCTTCGAGAGCGAGAGGTTCTTGACCTTCACGGACTGGATCATCGGTTGTCTCCTTCGAGGGTTGCGCCGACCCGTCGGCCGGCTTGAGCCACTCAGGCCCACCCGGCCGAAGGCCCCCTCCCCTCTCTTCGATCGCTTGACGATTCCGCTGTTCAGCCCGCAATCTCGCCGAGGATCTCGACGGCGCGGCTCGGGGGGACGAAGAGCCGCGTGCGGTGTTGGATGATCTCGGTGAAGCAGCCCGCCGCCTTGAGATGAGGAAGGGCTTCGGACTTCCAGTCGAGCAATTCGAGGCGATGGTCGCCGGCGACCAAGGCCCGCTTCAGCCGAAGCGACCCGATCGGCATGATCTCGCCCGAGGTGCGAACGTGCTCGACCCGCGCGCCTAAGTCGATCTCGACATGGGCGGCAATGCCGAATGCGCTGGCGATCCGCTCCACCAGCGGCGCCGGGATAAGACGCCCGAGAAGCGACTGGCCGTCATCGCTTGTCAGCCGCCAGACCTGGACATGATCGTCGGGCAGCCTTCCCCAGACCGGGAGAAGCAGGCCGGTGACCAGATAGATGATCTGCGTGCGCGTCTGCGCGGCCATTACGTCGCATTCGGCCTGCCAGGCATTGTCAAAGCTCGCGCGGTCCGCGTCGGTCCAATGGGTTTCGGCGAAGAGGTCCTGCCGGTGCCGTTCGGTGCGCGTTGGACGTACCAGCTCGTAGCGGCGCACGGTCCGCCCCTCTTCGTCCGTCAGCGAGAAGGTCGGGCGGCAAATGGCGGCCTTACCGGAACGCGGGTTGATCAATCGGCGTGCTTCCGGGTCGGCCAAAAGCCAATGCGCGCGCTCCAAGGTCAACGGCCGATATCGCTCCTCGGTTTCGATGCGCAGGACTTCGGTTTCGGCACCGCTCACGGGATCGCGCCGGATCACCGTGCGGTCGAGGATCGAAATGCGATCGGCGGAGATCGTCTCGACGCCAAGATCGAGGGTGCCAGCCTCGCGCGCCTTTTCCACCCGTGCTTCGATCAAGCCCAGATATTCGTCGAAGATCGCGTTCTGGAGCTCGATGCGCAGCGCCAGAATGCGGTTCAACCACCGCTGGATCGTGGGCAGAGTCTCGGCGAGCCCACCGCCCTCGCCCGTCAGGTTCAACCCGGTGAGCGCCTGGAACTGATCGAAGCGCACCGATTGAAGCTTCCCCTGGAACAGCAGGCGAAACCACTGGTCGAGCGATTCCCGCGCGAAGTCGGACTCCAGATTGTCACGAGGGTCGAAAAGTCCCTGTCCGCCGGTCTGGCGCTGACCGCGGGTTAGTGCGCCGAGGCTGTCGAGGCGTCTGGCAATCGTCGAGATGAACCGCCGTTCGCCGCGGCAATCGGTGGAAACGGGCCGAAACAGGGGTGGGCAGGCTTGGTGGGTGCGGTGCGTGCGGCCCAGCCCCTGGATCGCCGCGTCAGCACGCCAACCGGGCTCGAGGAGATAGTGAATGCGGCGCCTCTGATTGAGCGCGTCGAGGCTGGCATGATAGCTCCGTCCCGTGCCGCCGGCGTCGGAAAAGATCAGGATGCGCTTTTCGCCGCGCATGAAGCTGTCGGTCTCCGCGAGATTCGTGCGCGCGCTGCGCCGTTCGATCCGCTGACGGCCCTCGGCATCGACAATGATCCGCCGGCTGCGGCCCGTCACCTCAGCCACCGCCTCCGTCCCGAAATGCCCGATGATATGATCGAGCGCCGAGCCGATCACTGGTAGCGCACAGAGTTGCTCAAGGAGCTGGTCGCGCATGGCGATCGCTTCCCGGCACAGCACCGGCTGCCCCGCCTCGTCGATCATCGGCTCCGAACGTAGCGTGCCGCTATCGTCGGTATAGGTGCGCATCTGGCGCACCGGAAAGGCCGCCGTCAGATAGTCGACCAGGAATTCGCGCGGGGACAGCTCGATGTCGAGCCAGGCGCGCTCCTCGGGGGACAGGTCGGCAAGGGCACGATCGAGCATCGCTTCCGACGTCGACACGAGCTGGACGACGGCGCAGTCGCCGCGCGCGAGATCGGCGGTGATCGCCGGGATCAGCGACGGCAGCTTCATTGACAGCAGGATCTGGCCGAAGAAGCGTTGCTTGGTCGATTCGAAGATCGACAATGCCGCGGCCTTCGCGCCGCTATTATAGGTGGCACCGCTGAAGCCGTCGGTGACGCGCGTGGCGGCGAGCGCGGCCTGCAGATTGTTGTGAATGATCGCCCAGGCATCGGCATAGGCATTGTAGACGGCGATCTGTTCTTCGCTGAGCCGATGCTCGAGGATGTCATATTCGACGCCGGCGAAGCTGAGCGCCCGCGCGGCATAGAGGCCCTGCGCCTTGAGGTCGCGGGCGATCAACTCCATCGCTGCGATGCCGCCGCGGCGAAGCGATTCCACGAAGGCCCGCCGGTCGGCAAAGGCCGTCTGCGGTCCCCACAATCCGAGGCGTGTCGCATAAGCGAGGTTGTTGACGTCCGAGGCGCCCGTCGCCGAGGCATAGAGGATCCGGGCGCGCGGAGCAAGATTTTGGAGCCGCACGCCGGCGACGCCCTGTTCCGACCCTTTCGTGGCGCCGAACCGGCCCTCGCCACCGGCCACCCCGGCCATCTCATGCGCCTCGTCGAAGACGATGACGCCGCTGAAATCCCCACCCATCCATTCGATCAGCTGGCGCAGCCGCGTGCCCCTGTCACCGCGGTTGGAGCGCAGGGTGGCATAGGTCAGGAAGAGGATCCCATCGCCCAGCGCGATCGGGGTGCCGAGCTTCCACTGGTTGAGATGCTGGATGTCGAGCGGCAAGCCGCCAAGCGCCGACCAGTCGCGCCGCGCGTCTTCGATCAGCGTCTCGCTCTTGGATATCCAGAGGTGGCGACGGTTGCCGCGCAACCACTGGTCGAGGATCACGCCGGCCACCTGCCGCCCCTTGCCGGCGCCCGTGCCATCGCCAAGGAAAAAGCCGGTCCGATAGGCGTTGCCGGCCTCTGCCGGCGACAGCGAAAGACCCTCCTCGCTAGATAGGAACCGGCCCGGAAGGTCGCGCTCGAACGCCGCGCCAGCGTAGATCAGCGTTTCGAGCTGCGCGTCCGAGAGCAGGCCGTCGTCCAAGATCCTGGCCGGCAGCACGGGTTCATAAGCGACCGGGGGTGCGGCAATCGATCCCATTGCCTGCGATTCGACCAGCGCGCTTGGGTGCTCACGGGCATCGGCAATCAGCAGACGGCTCGGGCGATAGGGCAGGTAAATCCCTTGTGGTTTGCCCGCGGGCGCCGGCGCGTCGAGACGGTGATAGGCGACCGCGCGGGTCTTGGGCAGGGTCACCGCCACACGCGAGCTTACGGGGCGGGTCCGCCGCGTGAGGCCCCGGAACAATCCGCTGGGGCGGAAGATCGGTTGCGGCGTGGGGGCGCACGGGGTCGCCATGGCATCGATGGCCGCGAGCGCAGCGCCGAGCGTCGTACAGGTCTGGCGCGGGACCGAGCCCCCTGCCCCGCCCTTTTCGAGGAGAATGAGCTGAACCGCTTGCCCGGTGCCATGCTTGGCGTAGGCATTGGGCGGCAGGTCGAGATGCAGCCGGAGATGCGCGGCTGCGGTGGCGTGCAGCCAATCCGCGTCCCCTGTCTCGATGCGATCGGGAAGAATGACGGCGCAGCGCCCGCCTGGAGCAAGCCGCAACAGCGCGGAGCGCAAGTGGCGAAGCGCGGCATGACGGTCGCGCCCCCGTCCCTGGCTCCGCGAGAAGGGCGGGTTGATGAGGACGACGCTCGGCACCAGTTGCGGATCGAGCATGTCGTCGATCAATTCGCCGTCATACGTGCTCAATATGCCCTCGGGAAGGGCATGACGCAGCAAACGCGCGCGCCAGGCATCGATCTCATTGAGAAGAAGACGTGCACCGGCAAGATGGGCGTGTGCGGCAAGGAGGCCCGTCCCGGCCGAGGGCTCGAGCACGATATCGCGGGCCGTAATCGCGGCGGCCTTGGCGGCAAGGAAACCGATCGGCGCCGGTGTCGAGAATTGCTGGAACGCTACTTGCGTTTCGCTCCGCACGCTGTGCGTGGGAAGCGCCGCCGTCATGGCGATCAGCTGGGCGAGCCGCACATTCGCATCTGCCGGGAGTGTCGTGTTCTTCAGATGGAGGATCTGCGCGAGTTCGAGCACATCATAGGCGTCGCGCAATGACCATGAGCCATCCGCGCTCGAGCCACCGAAGGCGGAGGTCATCCCGGCAAGGAGGTCGTTACGTGCAACCGGACAGCCTTCGGACAGCCGGTCGGCTATGCCTTGAGCAGCGGTCCGGGCGGGATCATCGAGCAGCAGCGTGAGCGCGAGGGGTTGTGTGGCCATGGGGTATCTCCAGGTCTGACACCTGGCATCAGCGCCAGGTCATCAGCCTGAAGGCCCCCTCCCCTCTCAGGCCGCCTCGGCGGCTCGGCGGGCACGCCAAGCATCATTCCAGTCCGCATGCCGTTCCGGGAGGCGGAGCACCAGTTCGCGTCCATGGGCTGTGAGATGCGACCGGGCCTTTTTGAGCATGGCGGCAGCGGCGGCGCCGCGGTCGCCATAGACGATGATACGCTTGACCCGTTCGGGGATGGCGACGAGCCCAAGGCGCTCGACCCCGCCCAGCGCCCAAGTCGGCGTTCCGAACCAAGCCATTGCTGAAAGGGCGTCCTCGATGCCTTCGGCAAGGCCAAGCTCCTCGTCGGCTTGCGCCAGACGAATGGCCGCGTTGCCAAGCAGGCCAAGCGCAATCTTCGGCTTTGGCAGAGGCTTGTGCAGGATATCGGCGAGATCAAGGCAGGTCCGCTGGACGGCCACGACGCCCAGATCATTCTCAACCGCGGCGATCATCGCTGGAAAGAATCGGCGCCGCTCACCGGCGCCCACGATGGTGCGGGGATTGTAGCGCAGGCAACGCGGATAGGGAGGCGGCAGACCGCGCGCCGCCAGATAATCGGCCGCTGGAGAGTCGGCGATGGGCTGGCTCGCCTTCCATAGGCGCAGTGCAAGACCGCGATGGTCCGCGGCCGCCTTCGGGCGCGGCATGGTGAGCGGCTCGGCATCGTGAAGTTTGCGCCGGCGCAAAGCAGCTAGAACATCGCGCGTGTCGCAGCCGGCAAAGCAGTGGAACAGGATCGCCCGCTCGCCTAGGCGGACCGACAGGCTGGGACCATGATCGTCATGTGCCGGGCAACGGCATTCGCCGCGTGTCCCGCGCCAGGTTCCGCCCAGGGCTTCGACAATGGTTTTGGCGCGATGGGGGGCAGCTATGGGCATCGACTAGTCCTTGCAAAGTGGTGGCGCGCCGCTGCTGATTGCGCCCTCCCCTCCCCGGCATTTCAGCCAGGCATGCCCTTGGCTGCGAGGATACCGAATTCCTCGACGATGCGATCGGTTGTGTAATGGGTCACGCCGTCGCGTTCATAGGAGCTGTCCTTAAGCCGCCCGGCTATGCGCACGAGGTCCCCGACTTGGGCTCGGTCGGCGATATGCTTTCGCTGGCCCTCGCTGAAGACGCTCACGCGGTTCCAGTGACTGTCCTCCTGCCATTCGTCATCGTCGCCCTTGCGGCGGTAATTCGCGCAGACCGACAGCAGAGTGACTTTCGGCCGCGCATCGATTTCCCCGATCCGGCCGATGATCTCGAACTTGGCGAAGTTGATCATGCGCCCTCCATTCGTGACGTCCTTTGGGTGGCAAGCCTATCGTGGACGGCCAAGTTCGCGTATCCCTCCAGGCAGGGGGATTGAAGGTTTGCTTCAAGCGCAGTGCCAATCGCTTTCTCAAAATAAAAATATCAAAACGCCGCTGCTCGCAGCGGAAGCTTTTCCGATTCAAAAGGATTCAGATTCGGGAAGCCGAAAGCCCAGCGTTTCTGCGGGGTTGAGCAAGCCTATCCTGACCGGACGGGGGATTTTGCCTGCCCTTGTGGGGGCTCATTCCTGACCGGACGGGGGATGCAACCTGACCGGTTGGGGCTTTCCTGACCGCATGGGGGCCAGCCTCTATTGGGCGCGATTCGCTTTCAATACCGTCCGTCAGGGACGTTCTTCGGCATCCGCGGGGCCGTTTGCGGGGGTCAAATCGCTTTGAAACGCGACTCGGCGCACTTCCTTGTGTTTTGCTGCTTCGGGGCGAAGTTCTATCCTGACCTCTTGGGGGCCGGAACCGCCGTATATCCTGCCCTGACTTGACGGAAGAGGACAGGTCAGGCAGATTTTCTTCCACGCCGGACGAATCGGTGCAGACTTCATGGCATGGATGACGAGCAAGCCCTAAATCACGCTGTAACTCCCTCCCCCGCCGGTGATGATGCTTCTCCAGGGCGGGCGATGCGAGTGGCTGCCGCCCTGCAGGCCAAGGGCGGTAACGAGTTCGCCAAGCCCGGCAGCATAGTCGAGGTTAAATTCGTCAAAGGCCAGTCGCTGAGCCTGACCGCTTCGCGTTTGCTTGCGCTGATGATTTTGACTGCGGGCGGTGACGCCTGGGAGGACCGCCCGCACAGAATGCGAAAGGCGGACATTCGCCGCGGCCACAAGGGCAATGAGCGCATTTCGGATATGCTCGAGGAACTGCATCGCACGCTTTTCGCGGTCGATGATAAGTCCTGGCGCGGCAAAAAGGCGACGCTGCGCTTTTCTCTGATCTCGTCATCGCGCGAAGAAGTGGAGGACGAGGCGGGCGCGGAGGCGGGATGGATCGAGTGGGAATTCACGCCCGAGGCTCGGAAACTGATTCAGGAATCGGAGACTTATGCGGTCCTGAACCGGCAGGCGGTGCTCGGCTTTCGGTCGACCTATGCGCTAAAGCTATACGAGGTCGGGGCGTTGCGGCTGCATCGACGCCAGTCGCTATGGAAGGGCGACATGACCGCACTGCGTGCGCTGCTGGGCATCGCGCCGGACGTTTACAAGGACTTTGCGCAGCTGCGCCGCAAGGTTCTCGAAAAGGCGAAGGCCGAAATCGACCAGCTCGCTCATTTCCGCGTGGAGTGGCGGGAAATTCGTCAGGGTCGAACCGTCACCGAGATCGAATTTCGTTTTGAGCCAAAGGATGCGCCTGAGCAGATAGCAACCGTGGATGAAATTGCCCGACACTCTGCGGGGAGGAAGGCGAGGCGCGAGGACGAGGTCGAGACTGTGGCCGTCGAGGCCGTCACGCAGGCGGCGGTGGCGGCCTTGGTGTCAAAGGATAAGACTGGAGCAGGGGAGGTCACCTTCCCGACCGGCACGATCCGATTTGGGTCGGACACGCTCGCGGCCATTGGCCGTTCGGCCGGCGGTGGTTGGGACATCGATCTGATTGCCGACGCCTATCGCGCGCAGATGGGTGAGAGGCTTGCGAAGCTGAAGGGCGCCAAACTGATCGCGTCTTGGACCGGCTTTTGCGAGAGCTTTCTGGCGCGGCGCGGACGCCCTTGAGCTGAAATTGCACCGGTGCAATTTCAGGGTGGCTAGCCCCCAAGAGGTCAGGTTCTAGGCGTGCACGAGAGGCTGGCGGCGCAATTCGAGGCAATTCGGCCGACCGGGTCTACTCACTTGCGAAAATAAGCCTTTCATTGACCTAAAAGTGCAAATTGAGCTATGCCCCCTACAGTTTCGCAAGGGGGCCTCTCTTGGCTGCATCACTCGATATCGAGGGCACGCAGGATCTGCTGTCCGTCTCAACGCTTGCACAACGGACCAGCTCTGTTCTCGAGCGGCTGCGCGACTCTGCGCGTAGCGCCCGGGCGGACGAACGGCGCGAGCCCACCTTCCCGATCGGTAAAGCGGCCGAACTGGTCGGCCGAACCGCGGCGGCCATTCGCGATGCCGAGAAGGACGGCCGCTTGCCGCCGCCTCCGCGAACCGAAAATAACCGGCGCGTCGGTTATACCCTGGCGCAGCTCAACGACATGCGGGGATTGTTCGGCACCCGGCCTTGGCGGGCCGCCACCGACCCCTGCTGCGTCATCGCCGTGCAGAACTTCAAGGGCGGGGTCGGGAAATCGACCCTGTCGGTGCATCTGGCCCAATATCTCGCGATCAAGGGCTACCGGGTGGCCCTCATAGATTGCGACAGCCAGGCGTCCGCAACGACCCTGTTCGGCTATGTTCCCGACCTCGACCTAACCGAGGAGGACACGCTCTATCCGTTCCTGCGGCACGACGACATGGAGTCGCTCGATTACGCCCTGCGCAAGACTCACTTCGACGGCCTCGAGCTTGTCCCGGCTAATCTCCGGTTGTTCCAGTCGGAATATGAAATCGCGGCGCGTATGGCGCGCGGGCAGGGGAACCTGATCGACCGCATGGCACAAGGCATTGCGAGCATAGCCGATCGGTTTGATGTCGTTGTTCTCGACCCGCCGCCGGCGCTCGGCGCGATCTCGCTTTCGGTCCTGCGTGCGGCCAATGCGCTCGTCGTGCCTGTACCACCGACGGTGATGGACTTCTCCTCCACTGCGGCCTTTCTCGCCATGCTCGACGAAACCATCGAGACGCTGGCCGATCGCGACTTGGCGCCGTCGCTGCAGTTCCTTCGCTTCGTGGCCTCCAAGGTCGACGAGAACAAGTCGATGCAGAAGGAACTTCTGAACCTGATGCGGACTCTTTTCGGCCACGCGATCGTGCGCACACCGCTCAAGGATTCGGCGGAAATCGACAATGCGACGGCGCGGTTGATGACCGTCTACGAGCTTGATGGACCTGTCACCAGTTCGGCGGTGCGTAACCGCTGCTTGGCCTATCTCGACGGCGTAAACAGTGAAATCGAGGTCGACATCCGGTCGATGTGGCCGAGCCATCTGGCACGGCTTCGCAAGGAGGGACTCGCGTGATGCGAGCAAAAATTGCACCGGTGCAATTCCGGGTAGAAGGGCGGAACGATGAGCAAGAAAAACGCCAACTTCGCGGCTGATCTGGTCGCTGGAATCGACCCCACGCCGCAAGCCTCGACCCCTCGGCGCCCGGGCATTGGCGCGAGCGTATTGGCGGGTCGAGAAAGTCGGCTTGCCGAGTTGGCGACGGGCAGTGTCGTCTCACGCACGCATGAACTCGTCGATCCGGCACGCTGCCGAATGTGGGCGGGGCACAACCGCGAATATGCGCTCCTCAACGAGGAACGGTGCGCCGATCTCATCGAAAGCATCAAGGCGCAGGGCAAACAGGAAATGCCCGCCATCGTCCGGCGGGTGAAGGACGATCCTGCTGTCGATTTCGAGGTGATTTGCGGCGCGCGCCGGCATTGGACAATCAGCTGGCTTCGTGCCCATAACTATCCGGATTTTCGGTTCCTCGTCGATATCCGCAACTTGACCGACGAGGAGGCGTTCCGGCTTGCGGACCTCGAGAACAGGGCGCGCGATGATCTTACAGACCTGGAACGCGCGCGCGACTATTTGCGCGCCCTCGACGCCTATTATGAGGGGCGCCAGAAGGTCATGGCCGAGCGAATCAATGTCACGGAAAGCTGGCTTAGCCGCTATCTTGACCTGGCACGGCTGCCGGCGGAACTGATGGCTGCGTTCGCCCTGCCTCAGGATTTACGGATCAAGCATGTCACCGCGATCAAGCCTCTCTTGAAACCGGAGGACCGGCGTCAGCGGGTGTTTTCCGAGGCGACGCGGCTCGCGGAGGTACAGGCTGAGCGCGCGGTGCCGATGCCGGTTCCTGATGTCATCCGCGCGCTCGCTTTGGCGGCTGATCCCCCCAAGAGGTCAGGATCCCCCAAAAAGTCAGGAAAGCCGGAAACGATTGTGTCTGATGGGGGCAAGCCCCTGTTGAAGGTGGAGGCGGTGGATCGCAAGGGTCTCAAGCTGACATTGCTCCCGCATGCCGGCGGTACACGGGCTGAAGCGGAGGCGGCTTTGAAGGCGCTGCTGGATCGACATTGGGCCTGATTTCTTCGGCGTGCTGAAACTGTGAGCTCGGCCGCGGAGGCGTTGTGATCCGCACACGCCGATTGATTCATTGAAACGACACGCTTTTGGGTGCATATAATAGGCAAGGAGTGCACTCATGCTTGCCGCATTTTTGGACGATATTCGTGAGGGCGACATGATCGCGCCGCGCCGCATGGCGGAACGCCTGCGCCTGCCGATGACGCGCCTATCGCGCCTTGCTCACCTCAATCGCAACACCATGACCACACACCCCGGCAGCCCGGCTGTGCAGGCCAAGCTGGGGGAAATTGCCCGGATCATCGCGCGTGCTGCCGACCTGGCCGGGGATGAAGGCAAGGCGATCATCTGGTTCAAGCATCAGCCTCTGCCCGGATTTGGCAAGACAGCTGAGGAATTGGTCGAGGATGGCCATGCTGATGTCGTGATCGAGGATCTCGATCGTATGGCCGCCGGTGTCTATTCCTGACGCGATTCACTCTGGTTTAGAGGCTTGACCGTGGCCGTGTTTCCGCCCGCTGGTATTGCGGTGCAATGACCTATGCTCTTGCGCCGTTGTCGCTTCCGCTCTGGCGGATGATCGGGATCCGCCATCAGTTCAGTCCGACGTCCGGGGAGGGCGCGCGGCTCTATGGCGGTCGCTGGAATCCTAAGGGCGTTCCGGCTATCTACCTGGCTGCAGATGCGGTCACCGCAGTAGCGGAATATTATCAGGGACTGCCGAAACCCGGAACGCTTGTTCCTTACTATCTCGACGCCGCAGCCATCGCGGATCTCACTACCAGTACGGCGGAGTCATGCGACACACGTGTCGAGGATGCCCTTGAGGCAAACTGGAAAGCCATGGCGTTTCTTGATCGCGAGACACCGCCGAGCTGGGTGCTGACGGACGAGCTAATTGCGGCGGGTGCGCAAGGCGCGTTGGTGCCGTCAGTCCAGAATCCGGGCGGGTGGAACCTGGTGCTGTGGCACTGGCATGAGAAGGATAAGCAGGGGGAAGGAGCGGTGCTGACTGTTCTTGATCCTGACGATACCCTGAAAGCTCCCCGCTAGACTTGGTCCGAACTGTTACCGAGCAGCCGGTCGATCTCGGCCATCGCCGCATCGAATTCGGCCAGCGCCGGACCGGGCAGGATCGAAGCCTGGGTGAGCGAGGTGGACCCCGAAATCGCCCGTGGTTCTTGCGAGACAAGCAGAACCTTGCCCTTGACCGTTTCCCGCCGCGCCAGGCCCGCTGCCACGAGGGCGTCGCCAATCGCATAGGTGCCGCGCCGACTGACTCCGAACGCTGAGCCGATCTGATCGAGCCCGAGCGGCGCGAACCCGGCGAGCAAAGTCCACACCTGCGGTGCCCGCGCACTCGATCGCAGGTGCCCCAGCTGCTCGCCGATCAGCGCCGCGCGCTTCCGCGCGTCCGCGACCAGGTTTGAAAGCCGCGTAGCGCTGGCGTGCAGGCTGTGAGCGGCCAGCAGCGCGCGTTCGCCGGGCCAGAGCTGCGGCTGCAGCGCTTGCGCCGTCACGGCGCCCGGGCAGGGGAGGGGGAGCCGCCACGTCCCGCACGCGCTCAGCACCCGCCCCAGCGCCGCATCGACCGCCCAGAGCGGGGTACGTGGGGCTGCCTGCTCGACCGCGACCTTACGCCCGCTGAGCGAAAAGCTCCGCACCGTGCGCTCTACCGGCGCGAACAGGGGATCGGCACGCAGCAGGGCGCTGAGACGGGCCAGACCGGTGAAGGGCAGGGCGGAATCGTCGTTCATGCTGGCCTGTTTGGTCAGGTCGGCGGCCTTCGCCAGCGCATCGTCCCCCAGCGCGTCTTCGGCATGGGCTGGACGGTCGGCGCCGAAACGGGCGGCGGTCGCGATCGTCTGCGCGGTCCTCGCCAATGGTTCCCAGGGGTGGTGGCCCAGTTCAGCCAGCAGGGCGCGGACCAGGGCATAGGCGGAGCAGGCCGTGAGGGGGGTCTCCTGGGGTGGGCGGTCGAGCCCGGCAAACCAGGCGTTGAAGCGCAACGCCGCGTCGGCGAACCCTGCCTGAGCGAGCGCGGATAAGAGCGCCTCGCGCACGAGGCTCAAGCCAAACAGCTGCTTTTCGGGTCGCGTGAGACCCGCGAGCAGCCCGTCGAGGCGGCCGAGTGCGAGCGCGCATTCGGCCTGGGCGAACGCCAATTCTTCGGGCGAAACATCCGCATCGGCGGCAAGGGGATGGACGGCCTCCATGCCGGAATGTGTACTGAAGCACAGAACGCTGCACAACTACTCTGACGGTCGGTAGATTAACATGCGATAATTGCAGTTATCACGTAAGCATAATTGACGTCTTTCCATAAAGCGGGCTACTGGCGGGCCATGGACGCGAGCAGGGCAGATGGGCGCGAAAGCGCCGAAAACGGCGGTGTGACCGCGCCCGGCGGTGCGATCGTCACCCTGTCGGCCGCAACTATGCCCGACATTGCCTGGACCGTGACCCAAATGCGGGCTGGGGAACGCGTCGTCGTCAACGAAGAGCTGATTGCGGCGTATCAGTCCGCCAGCTCACCGCACTCTATCCGCGCGCTGAAATCGGACCTCGAAGCGTTCGACCTGTGGTGTCGGCGCACGGGCCGGATCGCGCTGCCGGCGACACCCGAGATCGTCGCCGACTATCTCGACGCCCGGGCGGGGCAGGGGGCGAAGCCCGCCTCGCTCGGCCGCTACAAGGCGTCGATCGCCAAAATCCACCAATTGCTTGAGCTCAAGGACCCGACCCAAGCCGAACTGGTCAAGCTGCGGCTCCGCGCGATCCGACGCGATAAGGGCACCGCTCAGGCGCAGGCGCGACCCCTGCGGTTCAAGGGGCCGGTCCGCGACGTCGCCGCCGAAACCCCGCGCGGGCTCAATGTCCGCGCCCTGCTCGAAGCCTGCAGCGAGGATCTGCCCGAACTGCGCGATCGCGCGCTGCTGTCGGTCGCCTATGACACCGGCCTGCGCGCCTCGGAACTGGTGGCGGTCTGTGTCGAACATATGCTCGACGCGCTCGATCCCGAAGCCCGGCTGCTCGCCATCCCGCGCGCCAAGGGCGACCAGGAAGGGGAGGGGGCGACCGCGTTCCTCAGCCCACGCTCGGTGCGCGCGATCACAACGTGGATGGAGGCCGCCGGCATCGAGGCTGGCCCGCTGTTCCGCCGAGTTCAGGTGCGGCGCTATAAGGCGCGCGCTGCGGTGAAGAAGCGGACGCTCGCCAGCATCTCGGGGCGCGAGATCTGGGATCTGCGAAAGACCCTGCCGAAGAAGGCCGTTCCCGCCCGGGTAGAATATGATGTGGGGGAGGGGGCTCTCCGTCCGGGATCAATAGGGCAAATCTGGCGCGCTATGATCCAGCGGGCCTTCAGGCGCGGTGCTCTAAGCGATCTGACTGCTGATGACCTGGAACGGCTGCTCAAGGGGGTCAGCGCGCATTCGACGCGGGTGGGACTCAACCAGGACCTGTTCGCCAGCGGCGAGGATCTCGCCGGCATCATGGATGCGCTACGCTGGAAGAGTCCGCGCATGCCACTCGCCTATAATCGCAACCTTGCCGCCGAAGCAGGGGCAGTTGGGCGGCTGGCCCGAAAACCGGAATGAGGGGGTAGGGATAGAACTGGCGCGCCTGGCGGGATAATGGGCGCGGCCAAGGGGTCATGCTCCCTCCCCGAGAGGGGCGAGCTTCCATGTTCAACAAGAAAGGATGATGATGCGCTCCAAGATGATAATGATCATGCTGTCGGCCGCATTACTGGCTGGCTGCAAGCAGAATGCAGAGAGCGCGTCATCAGAAAACGAGGCACTTCCGGTTGCCGCGGGCGCCATTCCCGCTGACAATGATCAGGACGCAGGCAAAGCCGCGGCATTCGACATCGCGAAGATCCCGGAATCCAGCGCCCCGCTCGGGGATTTTCCCTATTTCAGTTTGCCCGATGGCTACACCACGGAGCGGCGCGACTCCTTCACGAAAGATTTCGCGCGTTTTCCCTTCTGGGTGAATGACGCACCTGTATGGGTGGAAGGGAAGTTTTTCGGAACGGCGTTCGCCCCGGTCCAGGGCAAGGACATGTCGGAGTTCGAGGTTAAGCGGAACTTCGAAAGCATGATCACCCAGCTTGGCGGAGTGAAGCTATCCGAGGCGCAGATCCCCTATGATACCATCAAAAGCTGGGGCGACGAAATCACCGGGGGATTTCTGGCCGGCCTTGGTGACGTGTATAATCGCCCGGCGACGACCTTCGTGATCCGCCGCGAGGGCGGGAACATCTGGGTCCACCTCGTCACCAACAGCGCACAGGGTTGGTATATCGTGGGTCAGGAGAAAGCGTTCGAGCAGACCGCGTCACTGTTGCCGGTCTCCGCGTTGAAAGAGGCGATCGACAAGAATGGCAAGGCCATCGTCCACGTCAATTTCGCATCGGACGCCAGCGCCATCCTTCCGGCTTCCCGGCCGCAGGTCGATGCAATCGCCGAGCTGCTGAAACAGGAAAGGGGCCTGAAACTGGCGGTCAACGGCCATACCGATGATACTGGCCCCGCTGAACGCAACCGCAAACTGTCCGACGAGCGGGCAGCCGCCGTCCGGTCCGCGCTCATCGCGTCGGGCATCGATGCCGGCCGCCTGACCGCCAAGGGTTTCGGATCGGCTTCTCCGGTGGCGCCGAACGATACGGATGGAGGGAAGGCGAAGAACCGGCGCGTCGAGCTGGTGAAACTATGATCCTGCGCGGCGGCGGTGCTTGTCATTCCGCCGCGTCCAAAGGGCTAGCAAGTGCCGGGTCGGTTGGAACTCGTGGCGGGCTGCCGGGCTTCTTAAGGGTGGATCGATAGACAATCGGAGTCTGGGGATGCGAAGAACGAAAACGACGATCGCGGTTTTGGCGGGACCTCTATTGTTTTTGGCCGGCCAACCCGCAGCGCAAAGTCAGCATCGGCCCGACTCCGCGGATACAGGCGCGAGGCCGCTTACGATCGCCGAACGTCAGGCTGCATGGTCCGCGAACAAGGCGGAATACCGGCGCCGCCTGGTTCGTGACGGTCAAGCCAGCGCCGATCGCTGGCTTGACCAGCAGGCCCGCAGACAATCAACCGAGCAGCGATCGAGAACCAGCGCGCGCGCCAGCAAGACGAAGAATTGCAAGAAAGTGCGCTGGGTCAATCGCGCGACCCCCGGTTTCGGTGGCGGGGCGATGACGATGAGCCGTGTCCCAGTTTGCGCGGATTAACTGTGTGCGGATCAAGCGGGTCCGCGCGGATAAGATGAAGCGTTCCGCCGAGCGGAGACTTGTCGCGGCTTCGGCAGGCTTTCGCATATGATGGCCGCTTGGCCAGGCAGGGTGTTCGCACTGTGCGTGGCGGCGGTGCTGGCGGGCTGCGCAGATCGTCAGGCGTCGATTGACGCGGCGACAAAGCTGGCGGAGGCCACGTATCCGGGGCAGCTGGAGGTTGCCGACGCGCAGCTGCAAAAAACGCATTACGACGTGATCTTCGCGGTGAGCCGCCACGACGCTGAAAGGTCCCTTCGTTCGGTAGAATTCGCTTCAGCGAGGCTTGCCCTGCGCGCCGATCAAAGGGCAAAACTCACGCCGCGTAAATGCCTTACGCAGACCCCCGAGTCGGCTGTGAAGTAACAAGGCATAAGCTCCCAGGACCATAGACAGGGCACCGGCGAACATCCTACGGGTGAACGGCTTCATGTCGGTCTCCATCTGGGCTTCTCGCACTGTACTGGAAACGCCGCTGACGCCTTTCCTTAGGGGAGCGTCCATGCTTTCGAGCATCGGCTGGCCGTTTTGTCACTGCCTTGTTCACGGGCCGACGACTTAAGGCGAGGAGTCGTGGGGGGACATAGGGATGCGATCTGATGCTTCATCAACCGCGCGACTGTGCAGCGGGCGACCGGAAGCCTTTTGGCACGACTAGCGTGCGCCTAAGCTAGAAGCTCTGTTCCAATCTGGTAGAGCGCTCGACCATGCTTTTGAAAACTACAAATATTTTCGATCGTGATTTCGGCTATGGCGGCTAGAGCCTCGCGAGTGAAAAACCCCTGATGACCTGTTATCAGGACATTGGGGAAAGTGAGCAGGCGCGCGAACACATCATCCTGCAACATTGTGTCCGATAGATCTTTGAAGAAGAGATCGCCTTCCTCCTCATAGACGTCGAGACCCAGCGCTCCAATCCTGCCCGACTTCAATCCGGCGATGACGGCCGGCGTATCCACGACGGCCCCTCGGCTCGTATTTATGAGCATCGCTCCCTTGCGGATCATCTGCAGCGAGACGCCATTGATGAGATGGTGCGTTTGCGGCGTCAGCGGGCAGTGGATCGAGATAATGTCGGATTGCTTCATCAGCTCCGAGAATTCGACGTATTCCACCCCCAATCGCCTGAGCTCCTCATCCGGGGCGGGATCGAATGCCAGGAGCCGGCAGCCAAACCCCCGCAGGATGTGCGCCACCACCGCCCCGATCCTGCCGGTTCCCACGATCCCGACCGTGCGAGTACCGAGATTGAAACCAAGCAGTCCGTCCAGAGCGAAGTTTCCTTCTCGAACCCGAACATAGGCTCGGTGCAATTTGCGATTGAGCGAGAGGATCAATGCGACGGTGTGCTCTGCGATCGCCTGCGGTGAATAGGCTGGCACGCGCGCGACCGCGATCCCGAGCGCTTCGGCCGCTTCGAGATCGACATGATTGAAGCCGGCACTTCGCAACGCGAGCAGCCGCGTACCGTGCGCGTGAAGTTCGGTAAGCACGCCGCGATCAAGGCGGTCGTTCACGAACGCGCAGACCGCGCCCGCACCAGCCGCGAGCGAGACCGTCTGTTCGGAAAGACCGGCCTCGAAGTATCGCAATTCGTGCAAACCTCCGGCTGCGTTATTTGCTCGGTCGAGGAACTCCCGATCGTAGTTGCGGGTACTGAAAACTGCGACGTCCACCTTTTGTGCTCCTTCCTGCCCAGCCGCCTGCGATGCGTCTGGTCTATGTGATCAGACAGCAGAGGCTCTATCCGGGAACTTACTATGGTCGCGATCCAGCGGAGACCGTGCCGATCTATCCGAAGGATATCAATGCGGCGATCCCCGCTCCCGAGGCGAGGACCGAGGCGAACAGGGGGGCAGCTGCCTTCCAACCTTGTCGGCGCGGTCCCGCGATTCCAAACGCGAGAACGCCCTTGAACGCCGTGTTGACGAGCACGGGAACGGCGAGCACCAATCCGGCCGTCTCCCCGTCAAGCATGTTCCGAGGCATGCCGGCTAAAGTCAGGACTGCCGCATCGACATCCCACATTCCTGTCAGGCCCAGGACGACGATAATCCCCTGGTCTCCGAAACGATCAAGCGCCCAACGCGCTGGGATTGCCATCACCGCAACGAGGCCGGCGAGAAGCAGCGCTGGCCCGAAATCGAGCGGGTTACCGAGCTTGACCTCACCGGCATGAGCTTCAGAACCCCGCGCGCGCAGAGCAAGCAGTGTCGTCATTCCGCCGACGATGAATGCCGGGACCATAGCCAGGGCGAGCGACCGGCTTGTGTAGGGAACGAGCGCGACCGAGAGGATCTGAACCCGGACGAACATCACCAGCGATGCCAGCGCAATTCCCGCGATGAGCGGGCCTTCCGGACCGTTCTTCTGGCGCAGCCGGCGTGCGTAGGCAGCGGTGACAGCCGTCGATGAGACGAGCGATCCGCACAGCGCCGTTATCATGATACCCTTTTCCGCGCCCAGACGACGGGTCGCCACATAGCCCGCGAACGAGAGGCCGAGCACGACGACCACGACCATCCAGATCTTGCGCGGATTCCAGGCGTTCCAAGGACCTAGGTTCGCGTCGGGCAGCAAAGGCAGAATGACAAGTGCGACGAGCGCGAAGCGGGCGATGGATTCCACTTCCTGCTTGGACATTCCCTTCAACATGGCATGGGCCTGGCCCCGCAGTGTGAGGATGAGTGTTGTAACGGCGGCCAAGGCGAGCGCTTCGCTCACCAACCCCTCCGCCGCAACATAGCCCAACGCGAAGGTGATGACCCCGACGAGAGTGGTGGTGACTGAAAGGCTGCCCTGCCGAGCTAACTCGCCGCGATACCCCAGAACCAGGCTGGCCAGGACGGCGATGCCGATCACGGCGCCCAACAGTTCGGGAAGATGGCCCGCGATGCCGCCAATGAGGCCGAGCAGGCCGAAAGTGCGCAGACCGCTGACCCGGCTTCCATCCGACGCGTCACGCTGCCGCCATCCGCGCTCGATCCCGATCAGGATGCCGACCGCAAGTGAGGCGGCCAGCGTCCGCAGCAGTTCGGTATCAGGGACGTTCACGAAAGATCCCCCAAGGTCCGGAGTTCCGGACATGAGCGCGATCAACGCACTTCCGCCATCCTACCCATTTCTGTCCTTCATTCGACCGCATTCCATCTCCGTCAGTCCGAGCAAGCTCTTGGGATGACGACTGCCTAGCTTCGCCGGGCTCCGATGGGAATCCGCATCTGTTCCATGCTGCGGTCGCGGTTCAGCCGGATGTGTGTCGTCGATCCCGATCCGGCTGGGTTCCAACCTCCCATGGGCGCGCCACACAACTTTTGGTGGCTCCGCAGACTCACAATTGGTAAAAAACTGTGGGAAAGGGGAGACATCCGCGTCGCGCTGCTTCCTGCGAGAGTGGATAGGGGGCAGGATCATTTCCGACACCGAACGGCATTCCGAGGGAACAGGGCATTTCTCTGCGGCGGCGCTGATGGACAGGTCCGCGCGCCGCCAGCTCGTGACCGCTGTTCTCGCCGGGCTCGCGATCGCCGTCATCGCCTTCGTTACACGTGAGCAGCTGGCCGAGCATGTCGATGAGCGTGTCCACTATTTCGTGACTCTCGGGGTGGCTGCGATGGTTCTCGTCGCGTTGCGTCCTGACGCTCTTGTCATCGCGAGCGTGACCGCCATGACGCTTGTCGCGCTTATCGCCGTGGACAACTGGCCAACGACGGTCAGTCAGTGGATCGCGATCGGCCTGTTCCTGGCAGGTATGATCCTGCTCTGGCGCAACCATCACCGAACCGTCTCGGCCGCGCGCGAACTAGCCGATAGCACGGCGGTGTTGGCCGAAGAACTGAATCTTTTGATCGACGGCGCCGAGGATTACGCGATCTACATGCTCGACCCCGAGGGCAACGTCACGATCTGGAACCAGGGCGCCGAACGGCTGAAGGGTTGGACCGCGACGGAAATGCTCGGCAAGCCGACTCACTTGTTCTATCCTTCCGACGCGGTTGCCGCCGGTAAGCCCATGTTGTTCCTTGCAGAGGCTGCGGAACGGGGAAAGATCGAGCTCGACGACTGGCAAGTGCGCAAGGACGGGAGCGAATTTCTCGCGCACATCTCGATTACCGCCCTCAAGAATACGGACGACAGGCTGCGCGGCTTTGCGACGATCGTTCGCGACATCACCGATCAGCGCGCGATGGAGAGTTCGCTCCAGAATAGCGAGGCCCATCTCCGCTCGATCCTCTCGACGGTCCCCGACGCCATGATCGTGATCGACGAGCACGGCATCATCGTCTCCTTCAGCACGGCCGCCGAAAACCTCTTCGGCTATACGCAATCCGAGGTAGTGGGGGTGAATGTGAGCATGCTCATGCCGTCGCCCTATCGCGAACGCCACGACGGCTATGTCGCACGCTATCTTCGCACCGGGGAGCGGCGCATCATCGGTATCGGCCGGGTGGTCTTCGCCATGCGCAAGGATGGTTCCACATTTCCGATGGAACTATCCATTGGGGAAGCCACCGGGGAGGGGCAGCGGTTATTTACCGGGTTCATCCGCGATCTCACCGATCGCCAGCGTACGCAGGAGAAGCTGGAGGAACTCCAATCCGAACTGATCCACGTTGCCCGTGTGAGCGCAATGGGGACCATGGCATCGACGCTTGCGCACGAGCTGAACCAGCCGATCACTGCGGTGGCAAACTATGTCGAAGCCGTTCGCGATCTTCTGGCCGATCCCGATCCCGAGGATTTCCCAGAAATTCGCGATGCGCTTGGCGACGCGGCCAGTGAAGCCATGCGGGCCGGGCATATCGTTCGCCGCCTGCGCGACTTCGTCGCCCGCGGCGAAGTCGAGAAGACCATCGAAAGCCTGCCCAAGCTGATAAACGAAGCCGCGGCGTTCGGATTGCTGGGGGCGAACGAGAAATCGATCCAGACGAGGATGGACATCGATCATGACGCCGCAAGCGTCCTTGTCGACAAGATCCAGATCCAGCAGGTTCTGGTCAATCTCATCCGAAATGCGGTCGAAGCCATGGGCGAGTCCGTGCAGCGGCTCCTGACGATACGCACGGTGCCCGATCAGCCCGGCTTCGTGCGGGTCACCGTTGCCGATACCGGTCCGGGCGTGGCTCCCGAATTGGCGGAACAGATTTTCAAGGCCTTCGTCAGCACGAAGTCGGATGGCATGGGACTTGGACTCTCCATCTGCCGGACAATCGTCGAAGCCAATGGCGGCCGCATTTGGATGGAGCCTGCAGAGGGAGGCGGTGCCCAGTTCCACTTTATTTTGATACGGGCGGAGGCGGAGAACCCTGATGGAAGATAAACGTGTCGTTCACATCGTCGACGACGAGGATGCTATTCGCAGATCTGCGGGTTTTATGCTCAGGAAATCAGGGTTTACAGTCACGCCGTGGGTTTCCGGCGTGGAGTTTCTCAAGCACGCGAAGAATGCCGAGCATGGGTGCATCCTGCTCGATGTCCGAATGCCGGAATTGGATGGCCTGGAAGTCCAGCGGCAGCTCAGCGAGCGTGGTGTCTCCATGCCGGTGGTGGTCCTGACCGGCCATGGCGACGTGTCGATCGCAGTGCGCGCCATGAAGGCTGGCGCGGTGGATTTCATCGAGAAGCCGTTCGAGAAAGCGGTCTTGCTCACGGCAATCGAAAGCGCATTCGACCGTCTCGCGGATACCGCAGGGCGTGCAAGCCGCGCCGCGGACGCGGCGGTCCTCATCGCGGGGCTTTCGGCACGGGAGCAGGACGTGCTCAAGGGTCTCGCCCAAGGATTGCCGAACAAGACCATAGCCTACGATCTGGGTATCTCGCCTCGAACGGTCGAGGTGCACCGTGCGAACCTGATGACGAAGCTGGGTGTTCGCAGCCTCTCGGAAGTGCTCCGGATCGCGTTTTCCGCAGGCATCACGGGCTGACGGGGTCAGGACAGTTACGTAGCGACCCCGCCCCGATTTCCTGACAACCCCGACCGACCAGCAATGACGCTGGGTTCGATGGTGTGTCATGGCAAGCGAGATTATTGCACCCCCTGTTCGGGAGCGTCCCCGGCTTCTCCTGGTGGAGGATGACGCCGGAGTTCGCCGATCATTGCAGCTACTGTTCCGGGCCCGCGGTTTCGATGTCCGTGCTTATGCCACGGGCGCTGCGCTTCTGGCAGATCCCCTGACACGCGATGCCTGCTGTTTCGTCGCAGATTTTAGACTGGAGGAGATCGACGGCATCGAAGTGCTCGCCCGATTGCGGAAGACCGGCTGGTCGGGTCCTGCGGTGCTCATAACCGCCTTCCCCTCGGCGGATCTCAGCGCGCGTGCCTTGGCGCAGGGCTTCGGCCAGGTACTCGAAAAGCCTTTCCGCGAGCACGCGCTTGGCGATGCTGTCGCGCGCTTGATGGGGGCGGGCCAGGCAACCGCGCAATCTTGAACGCGTTAGTCATTGAGCTGCCCGCAGGTGGGGAAGATTATCAAATGTTCCGAGCCGTCCCGCTCGTGGTCGCGATCATGCAGCGGGGCATGGCTGATGTGCTTCTCAACCCCTGTATTTGGCTCGCGTTAACGCTGCACCCCCCGAAATTCTGGCAAGATCGCCCCCACTCCCCCGTCGTCGGACACCCTAGGAGGAAGCAATTCAAACGGTGCGTATGATCCTTGCTCTAGCTTGCCTTGTTGCGGCCACGGCTGCTTACGGATCGATGGTGGCGGGTCAGTCTGAGTCTGGCGCGACCGCGATCAGACCAGTGGACGGCGCGTCGGCGCGGGGTCTCAATTTCGCGCGGACGCATTGTTCGGCCTGCCATGCGGTGAACATGGGCATTTCACCCAAGCGCGAAGCGCCGTCTTTCGAAGCCGTGGTCAATGCGCCCGGACTGACCGCCGACACGCTGAAGCCTTGGCTCAGGGACTCGCACAATTACCCCGAAGTAATGAATTTTGCGATCGAGCCCGCTCAGATAGATGATCTTGTGGCCTATATGCTTACGCTTCAGAACTCCGAATACACTCCGCCTACTCAGTAGCATTTGGACTGGTTTGTGTGAGCGGCGACCTATCCACCAGCGCTTCCTCTTGCAGCTTCTTTCAGACCCACAGATGAGATCATAGCAGGAACAGTTCGTAGTTGAATTAATCCACGGCAATGGGGGCGATCGTCCGGCACCTGACGCTGCCTGTGGGTCATTTTGCAGGGGGACACGACCGAGGATGAGTGTAGGAAAACAGCTTGATCATGCTGGTCTTTCCGCTTCTCAGGCGCGCCAGCGATTGGCGGAGGATGGCCCTAATGAACTGCCCCGCCCGAACCGGCGGACACCGCTGCGGATCGCGGCCGAAGTGCTGCGCGAGCCGATGTTCGCGATGTTGCTGGCGGCCGGGACCATCTATCTGTTGCTGGGCGACAAGACCGAGGCGCTGGTCCTACTCGGCTTCGCGGGCCTCTCCATCCTCCTTACGATCGTTCAGGAAGCGCGAACCGAACGCACGCTGGAGGCGCTGCGCGACCTATCGGCACCGCGCGCGCTGGTCATCCGCGATGGCGAGACGGTGCGCGTTCCCGGACGCGAGGTGGTGCATGGCGACATGCTGGTGCTGGAAGCAGGCGACCGTGTCGCCGCCGATGCGCTGCTGATCGAGGTGCAGGAGCTGGAAGCCGACGAATCCCTGCTGACCGGCGAATCCGTCCCGGTGCGCAAGCGCGCGGCACAAGCCGGTGATCTCGACCAGGCTGAGCCGGGCGGCGACGATACGCCGCATCTCTTTTCGGGCGCGGTGGTCACGCGCGGCGGCGGGATCGCGCGGGTGAGCGCGACCGGCCCACGCAGCCGCATCGGTCAGATCGGGCGCACCTTGACGACGCTGGAGACGCAGGCTCCGCAGCTCCAGAGGGAGGTAGCGCGAATGGTCAGCCTGTGCGCAGTCGGCGGGATCGCGGTCGCGCTCCTCGTCGTTCTGCTGGATGGCTGGCTGCGCGGTGACTGGATGGCGGCTCTGCTCGCCGGCATCGCGACTGCGATGTCCCTGCTACCGGAAGAATTCCCGGTCGTTCTCACCATCTTCCTCGCCATGGGCGCCTGGCGCATCGCGCAGGTGGGCGTGCTCACCCGCCGCGCTTCCGCCATTGAGGCGCTGGGCGCCGCGACGGTGTTGTGTACCGACAAGACCGGGACGCTGACCCAGAACCGCATGACCGTGACCGAACTGTGGCTCCCGTCAGGGCAGGCGGCGGTGCTCGGCAACGGTCTTCCCTCGCCCGAATTCCAGGCTGTGATCGAAACGGCGGCGCTGGCGAGCGCTCCGGTGCCGGTCGATCCGATGGAGGTGGCGTTCCACAACGCCGCGAAGGATGTCCGCATTCCTCTGCGGGAAGGGTGGCAACTGGCGCACACCAATGGGCTGCGGCCCGACCTCCTTGCGATGTCCAACGTGTGGCAGACGGGTGCGGGAGAAACTCTGGCCGTGACCGCCAAGGGCGCGCCCGAAGCGATAGCCCGTCTTTGCCGGCTGGGCACAGATGCGCACCAGGCTCTCGATCAGGCCGTGCGCGCCATGGCAGCGCGCGGGATTCGCGTACTGGGCGTTGCGCACGCGACGATTGCGCCGGAGGATCGCGACAAGGGGCATGAAGCGCACGCCTTCTCGCTGCTGGGCCTGATCGGCCTGATCGATCCGTTGCGGGCGGGGGTTCCGCAAGCGATCGCCCAATGCGCGGCTGCGGGAATCCGGGTGGTGATGATCACGGGCGACTACCCCGCCACTGCGCAGGCGATCGCCGCGCAGGCCGGGATCGTATCGGGCGCCGTCATGACGGGCGATCAGATCAGCGCGCTCACGGTTGCCCAACTGGCCGATCGGGCGAAGGAGGTTGCGGTCTTTGCTCGCATCATGCCGGAGCAGAAGTTGCGCATCGTCTCCGCGCTCAAGGCGGCCGGGGAAGTCGTCGCGATGACCGGCGACGGGGTGAACGATGCGCCGGCGCTCAAGGCGGCGCATATCGGTATCGCAATGGGCAAGCGCGGCACGGACGTGGCGCGCGAGGCATCGGCTATCGTGCTGGTGGAGGATGATTTCGGCGCGATCATTGTCGCCGTTCGGCTGGGCCGCCGCATCTACGACAATATTTGCAAGGCCATCGGCTTCATCTTCGCTGTGCATGTCCCGATCGCGGGGCTTGCGCTTTCGCCGCTGCTGCTGGGCTTACCGCTCGTGCTCGGGCCGATCCAGATTGCGCTGCTGGAAATGATCATCGATCCCGTCTGCGCGCTCGTCTTCGAAGTCGAGCGCGACGAGGAACACAGCATGCGCCGACCACCGCGAGATTCTGCCAAACGCCTCTTTTCCTTGGGCTTGATTGCCCCGAGCATCGTCTATGGCGGCATCACTTTCGCGCTGCTGCTGGGGGCTCAGATCGCCACGACCTATTGGGGGTTCGCACCCGATCGAGTGAGGACGGTCTTGTTCTTCGGGCTGGTCGCCTCCACCATGGCGCTGGTGCTGGTGCACCGGTCATTCAGCACATCGCTCACGCGCGCCTTCTGGCGCAACAATGCCTCGCTGCGCTACGTTGCGGCGGCGGTGCTGGGGGCGTGCGGATTGATCTTGAGCGTGGAGCCGCTGCGAGCCATGCTCCATTTCTCATCCTTGGAAGCAGGAGATTGGCTGTTCCTGATTGTACTACCCGTACTGCTGCTTTTGCTGTGTGAAGGCGTGAAGGGCTTGCAGAAAAAAATCAGCGTCTGATCCTGATCTCCTGGGGTCGATGAGTCGTGCTTCCGCGGCATCCACCGCTGCCGCCAAGGCCGCTGCGCTGCATGGGTGCGCCACCGCTGTCGCCAGCGCGTCACCGCCCTGGGTCCGCTCGATCAGCCGGCGATATCCGTCATGCGCCGCCACCCGCACATCGGGCGACGCCATGCGCGGCCGCCGAACTTTCTCGCAGGGCGCGCCCACTTCCGCCTGCCCGGTGATGACGACCTCTCCGCTTTGATTGACGCATCGGCAGTCCAGGACGAGAACGCAGCCCTCGATCCTCTTCTCTGCAACCGTCACCGTCGCCGTGATGACATCGCCCACGTCGACCGGGCGGACAAATCGCAGCGATTGGCCCAGATAGGTCGTGCCTGCGCCGGGCAGTTCGGTGCCGAGCACGGCCGAAATCAGTCCGCTGCCCCATAGGCCACGCGCGACAACACGACGAGGAGATTCGGAATCGACCCTGTCCGCTTCGATGTCGGACGGACTCTCCTCGCCTGAAACAAGCGCGAAGAGCTCGATATCCGCGGCGGACAGAGTGCGCGAGAGACTGGCCTGATCGCCGAGCTGGATCTCGTCGAAGGTCCGGTTCTCGATGAACTCCGTGTCGGTCATCCGCTACTCTCCAAGGCAGGTTTGCCGGACAGGTGCCCGATCACGGCTAGACCAAGGTCGCCAGCAGCGAGGCGCCGCACCTCTGCTCCGAGGTGGGCCTTCGGGGAATACGTAACATTCCCAAGCCCGCCAGCCGCTTGAACAAGCTATTCTCCGGACAGGTTCATATCGTGTCGAGAGCGGCTTTCAGATCACGTGAACTGGTCGGCGACTGAATTTTCGCTCTCTTCACGATCCCGAGGTTCAAAGCGAGAATAGCATATGTCCAACGTCTCGTCCTTCACCGAGCTTGTCACTCATTCCGGTCTGGGCTTGTCCGTGCGCCCCGTTGACCGAGGCGATGGCGCGCTGCTCAAGGATTTCTTCGAAGGAGTTTCTTCGGAAGATCTTCGCTTTCGGTTCTTGACGGCCATGCTGGAGGTTTCCGACGAACAGATCGCGATCATGGTCGATGTCGATCACAAACAGACGGAGGATTTCCTCGCGTTCGTCGACAATGGAACTCTCGTCGGCACCGCGATGATCGCCATCGATCCATCGCGCGAGCGCGCGGAGGTCGCGATCGCGGTGCGCGCCGATTTCAAGCACCGGGGCGTGGGCTGGACGCTGCTGAATCACGCCGCCGACTATGCCCGAACCCAGGGCATCCAGACGCTGGAGGCGGTAGAGAGCCGGCTCAATCAGAAGGCCATCGAGGTCGAGCGAGATTCGGGCTTCACGGTCAAAGGCTATCCCGGTGATTCCACTCTGGTCATAGTTTCGAAGCAGCTCCAATAGTCGCGTTGCTCGCTACGCAACCTGGTCCCCGGACTATGACCGAAATGTTGGCCATGGAACTTGATGTGGTCGGAGGCCCGCTCCGGCTCGTCTTCCGTGCCATTCCGACGCCCGGAGCCGGCGAACTGCTGATCAGGGTGGCCGCCTGCGGCGTTTGCCGAACGGATCTCCATATCCTCGATGGAGAGGTCGATGCGCGGCTCCCCATCATACCCGGGCACGAGATTGTCGGCGAGGTCGTGGCTCTCGGCGAGGGTGTCGCGGGCTTCCAGACCGGGGACCGGGTGGGCGTACCTTGGCTGGGCCACAGTTGCGGCCGTTGCGGCTATTGCCGCGCCGGTCGCGAGAACTTGTGCGACAGCCCGGCGTTTACAGGCTGCACGCGCGATGGGGGCTATGCGACCCATGCGGTTGCCGATGCGCACTTCTGCTTCCCGATTCCCGCCATCTATTCCGATGAAGAGGCCGCGCCCCTGCTCTGCGCCGGGCTCATCGGCTGGCGATCGCTCTGTGCCGCGGGAGAGGGGCATCGCATAGGGCTCTACGGCTTTGGTGCTGCCGCCCACATCGTCGCCCAAATCGCCTCCTGGCAGGGCAGGGACGTCTATGCCTTCACCAAGCCTGGTGACGAAAGCGGGCAGACCTTCGCCCGTTCGCTCGGCTGTGTCTGGGCAGGATCGTCGGATACCGCTCCTCCAGTGGAACTCGATGCCGCCATTCTGTTCGCGCCGGTCGGCGCGCTGGTCCCTCTCGCGCTCCAAGCGGTGCACAAGGGAGGACGCGTAATCTGCGCCGGCATTCACATGAGCGACATTCCCTCCTTTCCCTACGGCTATCTCTGGGGAGAGCGCACCATCGCATCCGTCGCCAATCTCACCCGCGAAGATGGCGTCAGCTTCTTCGCCGCTGTCCAGAAGGCCCGGATCAGATCCGTCACGACACCCTTTCCCCTGGAAGAGGCGAACATCGCGCTCGAGCGCTTGCGCGTCGGGGCCTTGGACGGCGCTGCGGTTCTCATCCCGCCCCAATCGGCTCCGGTCTCATCCTGAATGGCTTGATGCGGCCGAGCCACAAGGGCGCGGCGTGTCTTAGCCGGCCAGCACCTGCCCTTGGTAAAGTTACGGAGTGCCACGCAGCCTCTACCGCACCATGCTGGCGGCATGAACAGAAATGCACCGATCAAAGACGTGTTGGCCATTGTCGATGGTTGGCCATCTTCGATGAGCGCCGTCGATCAAGCCCTCGCATATGCCGGCCAGTACGAGGCCACGCTTACGGTCATCGTGATCACGGAAAACCTCTCGCTCGCGGCAGCGATCGATCCCATGGCATACGCCCAGGTCCTGACCGTGTCCGATCAGCAGCAGAGCGAGCATCTGGCGGCCGTACGCGAGCGCGCCAAGAATGCAGCCATCCACGTCGAAGTACGAGGACTGTTCGAGGCCACGACGCTGCTGCCGGGGCTGACCAAAGCGGAAGGCCAGTATGCCGATGTCGCGCTCATTCCCGGCGCCGATCGCTGGCAAAATGACGGCCTGCGGCGTCATATCACCGAAGCGCTGATCTTTGCCGGAGTTCCGACGCTCGTGATGCCGGCAACCTGGAAACCCTCTCCCGCCCGGCATGTGGCGCTCGGTTGGAACGCATCGCTCGAAGCATTCAGGGCCGCACGAGCCGCCCTGAATCTCGTCGAGCCCAATTCGCAGATCGATGTGGTGATTGTCGATGGGCTCGAGAGCGCCAAATCCGGCCAGCCGCTCACTGGAATGCATATTGCTCGCCATCTCGCGCGCCATGGTCACAACGCGAATGTTCACGCGACAAGCTCGGCAACTCGCGGGACAGCAGGGGCGCTCCAGTTCTTCGCGGCGCATCAGAACGCGGACCTGCTCATCGTCGGCGGCTATGGCCGCTCGCGAGCCGTCGAGTTCGTCCTCGGAGGCGTAACGCGAGAGCTGCTCGGAAATCAGCGCCTGCCCATCTTGTTCGTGCATTGACGGTCGCGTGCGCAACTCCAATTCAACAGGGAGGGGATGATGAAAGCCCTTGTGTATCACGGACCCGGCCAGAAAAGCCTCGACGAACGTCCCAAGCCGACCGTGCAGGCGCCGACCGACGCCATCGTCCGCATCACCAAGACGACCATTTGCGGCACGGATCTGCATATCCTCAAGGGAGATGTCCCGACTTGCGAGCCCGGCAGGATTCTCGGTCACGAAGGTGTGGGCGTGATCGAAGAGGTCGGCGCAGCTGTTGCCAGTTTCAAGCCGGGCGATCATGTCCTGATTTCATGCATCACCTCCTGCGCGCGATGCGAGTATTGCCGGCGCGGCATGTACTCGCATTGCGCCGAAGGCGGGTGGGTGCTCGGCCACATGATCGATGGCACGCAGGCCGAGTTCGTGCGGATCCCCCATGCCGACAACAGCCTCCACCCTATCCCTGCTGACGCTGACGAGGAGGCCCTCGTCATGCTGAGCGACATCCTGCCGACCGGGTACGAATGCGGTGTGCTCAACGGCAAGGTCACGCCGGGAAGCAGTGTGGCGATCATCGGTGCCGGGCCGATCGGTCTTGCGACTCTGCTGACCGCGCAATTCTACGCTCCGTCGCGGATCGTCATGATCGACCTCGACGATCACCGCCTCGCCGTGGCCCGCCAATTTGGCGCCACTCACACCTTTAACAGCACGCGTGATCCGATCGTCCGGCTGGTTCGCGATCTGACTGAAGGGAAAGGTGTCGATGCCGCCATCGAAGCCGTCGGCGTTCCCGCGACCTTCGAACTGTGCGAGGAACTGGTGGCGCCGGGCGGCGTTATAGCCAATGTGGGGGTTCACGGAGCGAAGGTCGATCTTCACCTTGAAGAGCTCTGGTCGCGCAATATCACGATCACGACGCGGCTTGTCGATACGGTCAGCACGCCGATGCTTCTCAAGACGGTTGAGGCCAAACGCCTGCAACCCGAGCAGCTGGTCACGCATCGATTCACCCTGCCGGACATCCTGGATGCTTACGATACCTTCTCCCGCGCGGCCGACACGGGAGCCTTGAAGGTGGTCATCGCGGCGTGACGGAGAGTCTTACCAGCGGTCGCGCCGACAGGTTGCACGTGCAGAACAACCTTGGCGTACCGGGCCGCGTTGAACCGTCTTTCGCGCGGGCGCGGCGGCTACACCTCCACACGCACCATGAGCTGGTCGCCATTATGCGGGCTGACAGCCCGGTCTGCCACGCCGAAGGCCTCGCTCCTCATACTCAGATCTATATCCGAGGCGGGAGCGAGCCCATTGCCGCTACCCTGTACCAGGTCGATGGGAACTTTCTGGCCGGCGACGAAATCGGTCTGTCCGAAGCGGCATGGAACGCGCTCGGCGTGGAGGAGGGGACGATCCTGCAGGTCGGGCACGCGCCGCCGCTCGAGTCGATCGCCTGCCTTCGCCAGCGCATCTATGGGCATCGGCTAAGCGCTGAGGCCTTGAGCCACATCGTCGAGGACGTGGTGGCCGGACGCTATACCGACGTTCACTTGGCAGCCTTCCTGACAGCGACGGCTGCCTGCCCGTTCAACGAAGACGAAACCTACTTCCTTACCAAGGCTATGGTCGAGGCCGGCGACCGCTTGAGCTGGCCAAGCGAGATCGTCGTCGACAAGCATTGTGTGGGGGGCCTGCCCGGCAACCGGACGACACCGATCATTGTGGCGATCGCCGCCGCTTGTGGCCTGACGATGCCCAAGACATCTTCGCGCGCGATCACGTCGCCGGCGGGGACCGCCGACACCATGGAAACGCTCACCCGCGTCGACCTCGACCTCGATGCCATGCAGCGCGTCGTCGCAGCTGAAGGCGGTTGCCTGGCGTGGGGTGGCGCGGTGTGCCTGAGCCCGGCCGATGACATCTTCATCGGCGTCGAGCGCGCGCTCGATATCGATACGGAAGGGCAACTGATCGCATCGGTCCTGTCGAAGAAAATCGCGGCAGGCGCCACCCATGTCGTGCTCGATATCCCCGTGGGCCCAACGGCAAAGGTCCGCAGCGCGCCGGCCGCCGATCGGCTCGCGGCAACACTGAGCGCCGTTGCGGCGCGCTTTGGCGTCGTCACTCGCTGCGTCCAGACCGATGGTACGCAGCCGGTAGGCAGGTCTATCGGACCTGCTCTCGAGGCGCGCGATGTCATCGCCGTCCTGATGGGTGCCGCCGATGCGCCGAGCGACCTCCGCGATCGGGCTTGCACGCTCGCCGGCGTGGTTCTCGAACTGGGTGCCGCCGCCTCGAAAGGCGAGGGCCGCGAGCTTGCCATGCGCACGCTGGCCGACGGGAGTGCCTGGAAGAAGTTTCAGCGCATCTGTCATGCTCAGGGCGGGATGCGCACGCCGCCGATAGCGCCGCTCACGCATCCAATCGTGGCAACCCACAGCGGCCGGGTCACGCACATCGACAATCGCCGGATCGCCAGGCTTGCCAAGCTGGCGGGCGCGCCGGACGCTCCTGCCGCGGGAATGGTTCTGCATGTCGTCCTGGGCGACGAAATTATTGCCGGACAGCCCCTCCTGACCCTTCATGCCCAATCGCAAGGCGAAATGGCCTATGCGTTGACCTATGCCGCGGCCAATCGCGACATGCTCACCATCGCGCCATGACCATGATGCTCTTCTCGCTGCCGGGCAATGAGCCCCTGGCGCGCTCCATCGCAGACCAGGCGGGATGGCGGCTCGGCGCGCTCGATGTCCGGCGCTTTCCCGACGAGGAGAGCTATGTCCGGCTTTGCTCGGTGGTGGCGGGCTGTGCGACCGCGATCGTCTGCACCCTCGCTCGCCCGGATGCCCAGATCATGCCGCTGCTCTTCGCAGCAAGGCTGCTGCGCGAAAGCGGAGCGCGCTCGGTCCAGCTTATCGCCCCCTACCTTGCCTATATGCGGCAGGATCGTCGTTTTCACGATGGCGAGGCCCTGACGTCGCGCCAGTTCGCCCAGCTCATCTCATCCGAGTTCGACGGGCTGGTGACGGTCGATCCGCATCTGCATCGATACCGCAATCTGGGGGAGATCTATTCAATCGAGACCGCAGCCCTTGCAGCCGCGCCGCTTCTCGCGGACTGGGTCCTTGGCAACATCGACAAGCCGCTTATCATCGGACCGGATAGCGAAAGCGAGCAATGGGCCGGAGCCATCGCCCAGCATATCGGTGCGCCGCATGTCGTGTTCACCAAGTCACGCCGGGGCGACCGGGATGTTCTCATCGCGGCGTCGGATCTGACGGAGTGGAAGGATCGCGTTCCGATCCTGGTCGATGACGTCATCTCCTCGGGACAGACGCTCGCCAACGCCGCGCGAGAGATCACCGCGCAGGGGTTTCCGGCGCCCGTCTGCCTTGCTGTCCATGGGCTTTTCGCGACAGGGTCAGAGACATTGCTCACCGATATCGGCTGCCGCCTCGTGACGACCGATAGCATTCCACACCCGAGCAACTCGATCGCGCTCTCACCATTGCTGGGCGAAGCGCTCACCGCCCAACTCGCCACCCTCGACGTGTGAGACTACGTAAAACACCCAAATGAAACCCTCTCCGGCGGGGGGTAGCAAAATACCATCAAGTCGGAGGGAAGAATGGCTATCAAGGACATCCTCGCCGTGGTGGATACCGGCGACAAGGACGAGCAATTCCTGCGGGACGCGCTGGCCTTTGCCGAGTTCCACAGTGCCAGCCTTTCGCTCGTCGTCCTCTCGGCGCTCCCATCAGCCGACTATGCGCTGACGATCGCGTCGCCCATCTTCCTTCAGGATTACACGGAAGCGGTCGAAGCCAAGCAGCAGCGTATTGCCAAGCTCGCCGGCAGCTCCAACGTCGAGGTCCGCATGATTTCCGACCAGCCGGCGGTCATATTCACCAAGGCTGCGGTCTATGCGCGCTACGCTGATGTCGTCCTGTTCGGTCCTGCCGACAACTACGACTATCCGCCGATCCGCCGCGAAACCATCGAGAGCATATTGTTCGCCTCGGGCCGGCCGGTGCTGATCTTGCCCAACGGGCACAAACCGCGAGCGATCGAACACCTCGCGATCGGCTGGAATGCCACGCGCGAATCGACCCATGCCCTGCGCGCCGCGATCAGCTTTGCCGCGCCGGGTGCCAAGATCGATGTGATTGTTCTCGATGCAAAGCCCTCGACGAAGGGCCACGGTTCCGATCCTGGCGCAGATATCGCCCGCCATCTCGCTCGGCACGGCTTCGTCTCGACGGTGGTTCCTGCCTGGGCGGACGAACTGTCTGATGGCAATGGGCTGGTGAAAGCCGCCCGCGAGCGCGGTGCGGCGCTACTGTCGCTCGGCGCTTACGGACATTCGCGCCTGCGCGAGATGATCCTTGGCGGCGTCACCCGCGACCTGCTCGGCGGGGCACCGATCCCGCTCCTGTTTTCGCACTGATCCCCACGCGCCGGCACCAGAAAAGGAGGCATCGACAATGTCCGACAACATCCTGAACAAGGGCAAGTGCCCCGTCACCCATTTGACCACGGCATTCGGGGCGCCCGTCACGGAAAACCAGAATTCCCTGACTGCCGGCCCGCGCGGCCCGCTGCTGTCGCAGGATGTCTGGCTGAACGAAAAGCTGGCGAACTTCGTGCGCGAGGTGATTCCCGAACGGCGCATGCATGCCAAGGGCTCGGGTGCCTTTGGCACCTTTACCGTGACGAACGACATCACGCGGTACACGCGCGCCCGAATCTTCGCCGAAGTCGGCAAGAAAACCGAGATGTTCGCCCGCTTCACCACCGTTGCCGGCGAGCGCGGTGCGGCCGATGCCGAGCGCGATATTCGCGGGTTCGCGCTCAAATTCTACACTGAGGAAGGTAACTGGGACATGGTCGGCAACAATACGCCGGTCTTCTTCCTGCGCGACCCGCGCAAGTTTCCCGACCTCAACAAGGCGGTGAAGCGCGATCCGCGCACGAACCTGCGCTCGGCCACCAACAACTGGGACTTCTGGACGCTGCTTCCCGAAGCGTTCCACCAGGTGACGATCGTGATGTCCGACCGCGGCATCCCGAAGAGCTACCGCCATATGCACGGCTTCGGATCGCATACCTACAGCTTCTACAACGAGGCCGGCGAACGGTTCTGGGTGAAGTTCCATTTCAAGACCCAGCAGGGCATCGAGAACCTGACCGATGGAGAAGCGGCGGCGCTGGTCGGCGGCGACCGCGAAAGCCATCAGCGCGACCTCTACGATGCGATCGAGCGCGGCGATTTCCCGAAGTGGAAGATGTACATCCAAGTTATGCCCGAGGCGGACGCGGAGACCTACCGGTTCCATCCGTTCGATCTGACCAAGGTCTGGTACAAGGCGGACTATCCGCTGATCGAGGTCGGCGAGTTCGAGCTCAACCGCAACCCGGAGAACTTCTTCCAGGACGTCGAGCAAAGCGCCTTCGCCCCGTCGAACGTGGTGCCCGGCATCGGCGTCTCACCGGACAAGATGCTGCAGGCGCGTCTGTTCAATTATGCGGACGCCCAGCGCTATCGACTCGGCGTCAACTACAACCAGATTCCCGTCAATACTCCGCGCTGCCCGGTGTTCAGCAATCATCGTGATGGCTATGGCCGCGTCGATGGGAACTATGGCAGCCTGCCGCACTATCAGCCCAACAGCTTCGGCCAGTGGGTGGACCAGCCGGAATATCGCGAGCCGCCGCTCCGGCTCAAAGGCGACGCGGATTTCTGGGACTTCCGCGAAGATGATGACGATTACTTCACCCAGCCGCGCAAGCTGTTCCAGCAGATGAACCCTGCGCAGCAGCAAGCCTTGTTCGAGAACACCGCCGCCGCCATGGGCGATGCGTTGGATTTCATCAAACAGCGCCATATCGACAACTGCACGCGCTGCGATCCGGCCTACGGTGCCGGTGTCGCCAAGGCGCTTGGGATGACAGCACGAGCACCGAGCGAGTTGCCCGCTTACCCGGAACTCGCCGAGTAGTTGGGGCGCGATCAATCCGGGTCCCACCCTGACGCTGGCGCCGTTGCACGCCCGGCTTTGCGAGTTGCTGTGCCCCACCCTATTCTCCCATCCATCTCATGGAGGCTTGATGTCGGCGCCGATTGATTTTGAAGAAGTGCGCTGGCATGCTTTACCGGGTAGCGAGATCGCCCGAATCTTCGATGTCGAGCTTGCAGGCCTCTCGCCAGAGGAGGTAAACCGCCAAGCGGCGCGTTTTGGTCGCAATGTCCTGCCTCGAGCGTCTCGTCGCAACCCGCTGCTGCGCTTTCTGGCTCAATTCAACAATACGCTGATCTATGTCCTGCTCGCCGGCGCGCTGGCGGCAGCGTTGCTCGACCATTTGATCGATGCAGTGGTGATTGTCGCGGTTGTCATCGTGAATGCGATCATCGGCTATATCCAGGAAGGGAAGGCCGAACAGGCGCTGGAAGCAATCCAGCAGATGATCGCTCCCAAGGCGAGTGTCATCCGGGGAGGCGTGCGGCAAACCATTCCGGTCTCTGGGATCGTCCCGGGTGACCTTGTCCTTATCGAAGCGGGCGATCGTGTTCCGGCCGATCTTAGGCTGCTCCACGCCCGCCGCCTCCTGATCGATGAGGCGCTGCTGACCGGAGAATCGGTCGCGGCCGAGAAGCATGAGGCCGTGCTGCCCGAGGAGACGGTTCTGGCGGATCGGCAGAACATGGCGTTTTCCGGAACCCTCGTCGCCGCGGGGCAGGCGAACGGAATTGTCGTGGCGACCGGCAGGCATACGCAGATCGGACGGATCAGTTCGCTGATCCAGTCCGTCGAAACAATGGCGACGCCGCTTCTACAGCAGATCGACCAGTTCGCGCGCCGCTTCACCTGGTTTGTGCTGGCTGGCGGCCTGGCGCTGTTTGCATTCGCTGTCTTGGTTCGGAGCTACGACTGGGTCGACGCCCTCATCGCTGTAGTCGCGCTTGCCGTGGGTATCGTGCCGGAAGGCCTGCCTGCGGTAATTACCATCACGCTTGCCATCGGCGTGCGCCGCATGGCGGCACGCAACGCCGTGATCCGCAAGCTTCCCGCCGTCGAGACGCTCGGTGCCACGTCGGTAATCTGCTCGGACAAGACCGGCACGTTGACGCGCAACGAGATGACCGCACGCCGAATCGTCACCGCGCGTTACACCATGCTTGCCGAAGGCTCGGGCTATGTCCCGGAAGGTCATATCAGGATTGCCGGACCCGGCGATCAGACCGAAGCTCTCTCCGCTTCGATGCCGCTGATCCGCTGCGGGCTTCTGTGCAATGATGCATCGCTGCGCAACGACGGAAACGACTGGCGTGTCGAAGGCGATCCCATGGAGGGAGCGCTGTTTGCGCTGGCCATGAAGGCGGCCGTCGATCCCGAGATGGAGCGTTCCGAATGGCAGCGCCTCGACGAGATTCCATTCGATGCCGCGCACCGCTTTATGGCAACGCTTTGCCGCGGACCTGACGGCGCGATGATGCTCTTCGTCAAGGGTGCGCCCGAGGCCGTCTTCGCGATGACTGCGCCCGACGAAATCAGCTACTGGGACCAAGCCATAACCGAAGCGGGAAGTGAAGGCGAACGTGTCCTTGCGTTTGGAGCGAAGCAGATGCCATCGGATGCGGAGCGCATCTCATTCGACGACATGGCGGGCGTCGCGCTGCTCGGCCTTGTCGGCTTCATTGATCCGCCGCGTCTCGAAGCGAGGGAAGCGATCGCTGAATGCCTTTCGGCCGGTATCGCTGTCAAGATGATCACCGGCGACCATTCCGCAACGGCGCTGGCGATCGCGCGCCAGCTCGCTCTGGCCGACGATCCACAGGTGATGACCGGCGTGGATATCGAAAGGCTTTCGGATGAGGACCTTGAACAGGTCGTCAACCGCGTTTCTGTCTTCGCCCGGACCAGCCCGGAGCACAAGCTGCGCATCGTTCGCGCCTTGCAGGCGCAGGGCAAGATTGTCGCGATGACCGGGGACGGGGTGAACGATGCCCCGTCGCTCAAGCAGGCCGATGTCGGCGTGGCCATGGGTATCAAGGGCACCGAAGCCTCGAAGGAAGCCGCGTCCATGGTGCTCCTCGATGACAACTTTGCGTCTATCGTCAGCGCCGTGCGCGAGGGCCGGACCGTCTATGACAATATCCGCAAGGTCATTTCCTGGGAAATCCCTACCAACGGCGGTGAGACGCTCGCCGTCGTCCTGGCGATCCTGCTAGGCTTCTCCCTGCCGATGTCGGCAACCCAGATCTTGTGGGTCAACCTCATCCTCGCCGCGACCCTCGGCCTGGTGCTTGCGTTCGAGCCAACCGAGCCCGGCGCGATGCAACGTCATCCGCGCCAGCGCGGTGCCCCGCTGCTTTCGCCGTTCCTCCTCTGGCGCGTGGTGCTGGTGTCAGTGCTCTTCGCCGCTGTCACTCTTGGTATCTTCTTTCACACACTTAACCAGGGACGCAGCCTCGAAGTGGCGCGCACGATGGTGGTCAATATGTTCATCGTCGCCGAGATCTTCTACCTCTTCAACGTCCGCTATTTGCATACGACCTCGCTGACTTGGCGGGGTGCCGTCGGCACGCCGGCAGTCCTGATCGCGATCGCCATCCTTATCGTCGGTCAGGCACTCTTCACCTACGCTCCGTTCATGAACGCGCTCTTCAACTCGCGGCCGCTCGCCTTCGCCGACCTCGCGCTGCTCGTTTTTGCCGGCGCCGCTCTCATGGTCCTGCTCGAGGTCGAAAAGCACGTCATGCGGCGGCTGGGCTGGTTCAAGGAACTCAACGACTAGGAGAACGAAACGTGACTCAGGGCATCTTCCCTAGACGCATGGCGTTGGCAACCGACCTCAGTCATCGCTGCGACCGCGCGCTCGACCGCGCTCTGCTCGTCGCTAAGGCATGGCAGGCTGAACTTACCGTCATTCACGCACTTGCTTCGCCCGAAGATACCCCTCTGTTCGGGAGATTAGGCGAATTGCCGTCCTGGCGCCGCCCGCCAGATCCCGTTCGAAAAGCCCGCAACCGCATCTACCGGGATCTGGTGCACGAGGATCCCGGCATCGACATCGCGGTTCACGTCGAAATGGGCTCGCCGGCCGACGTGGTCCTGGGAGCCGCCCGGGCGGCCCGGGCGGAGTTGATCGTCACCGGTGTCGCCCGTGACGAACTACTAGCGCGCATGTTTATTGGCGATACGGTCGACCGTCTGATCCGCAGGTCGACGATTCCGGTCCTGATTGTTCGTGACCGTGCCTTCGAGCCCTATCACAATATGCTCGTCGCGACCGATTTTTCAGCGTCCTCCCGCGTCGCGTTGGAGACGGCCATCCGGTTTTTCCCCGATGCTGGCATCTCGCTTTTCCATGCCTATGACGTGCCCTTTGCCGGCTATCTTGGCCGCGCCGAGATCGAGAAGCAGTTCGACGGATATGGCAAGGATGCGGCTGACAAGTTCCTCGCTGAAGCCGGGCTAGGGCCTGATGCCGCGCGCAAGGTCAGTCGCATGATCGAGCATGGTGTGCCCGAAGGGCTGTTGCGGGACTACGCCGAGAATTCGCGGCGCCATCTCACCGTGGTGGGCACGCATGGCGGCGGCATGGTCTATGAGACCCTGATCGGAAGCATGGCGCGCAAGATCATCGATTCCGTCCCCGGCGACGTCCTTCTTGTGCCCGATCCCGCCAGGCGCAAGCCGGACTAGCCGTGTGATCCATGCGATCGTCTGGATTGCCGTTGGGTTTGCGGCCTTGATCGCCGGTGCCGAATTGCTCGTAAGAGGCGGCGTGGCGCTGGCCGCTCGTCTTGGCATTTCTCCCCTGTTGATCGGTCTGACCGTGGTCGCGCTCGGTACAAGCAGCCCGGAACTTGCCGTCGGCATCGAGGCCGCCATTCAGGGCAACGGCTCGCTTGCAATCGGCAACATCGCCGGCACCAATACGGTGAATATTCTGCTGATCCTCGGGCTGAGCGCGGCGCTGCAACCGCTGGCGCTCCAGATGCAGACCCTGCGCCTGGAACTTCCTGCGATTGTCATTGCAGCGGCTATGCTTCTCGCCTTCGCGTGGGACGGCCGGCTCTCGCGACTTGAGGGTCTTTTGCTAGTTGCCATGGGCGCGGCATTCACATTGGCGGTCATCCGACTGGCGCGGCAGGAGAGCCTTCAGGTCAAGTTGGAATTTGCGCGCGAGTTCGGGCCTGGACGCCTCGCCAGCCGCCAAGCGGCAACCGAGATGCTGTTGCTTGCGTTGGGTCTAATCATTATTGTCGTTGGGGCTGACTGGCTTGTCGATAGTGCTGTCGAGTTGGCACGGATCTGGAACGTGTCGGATGCCTTTATTGGCCTGACCATTGTGGCGATTGGCACGTCAGCGCCAGAACTCGTCACCACGATCATGTCCACCATTCGTGGTGAGCGCGACATAGCGATCGGTAACCTGATTGGCAGCAGCGTCTACAACATCTTCGTAATCTTGGGTGTGACCTGCCTCATACCGGCCGCGGGGGTCGAAGTCGGCAGCCATTTGGTCCGCATCGATATCCCGATCATGCTGGGCGTGGCGTTGCTCTGCATCCCGGTCTTCGTCAGCGGACGTCAGATTTCTCGGATTGAGGGGGGCCTCTTCGTGAGCGCTTACGTGGCCTACCTCAGCTATCTGATCGTCGAACGGACGTAATGCGACCCGACGGGCTAGGATTTTGGTCGACCAGGAGAGGAAAAGACGATGCTGAAAGATTTGGTCGCAATCGTGGACAATGGCGAAGCCGCGCGCAGATTTATCAAGCGCGCCGCGGCGTTCGCCGCGGCGCAGGAAGCGCATCTCGCAATATCGTTGATGATGGATATCTTCGACAATGCAGCTGTGCTGCCGCCCTTCGACTACTATCCCGTTATCCTCGACCGTATCGATGAAGAAGAGAAGCGCCGTACCGAAGCGGTGAAGGTGGCAGTGAGGGACGAGGCCAATCCCGTCGAGGTGCGTCCGGTTGCCGATGCCCTTGCCTATCTCGGGGGAGCGTCTCGTGTCGAAGGGCGCTATGCCGATTTACTGCTGATCGGCGGCGCCTCGGCTTTCGAAAACCAGAAGCTGCGGCGACGGAGCTTGCAGGCCGCCGTCACGGGATCGGGCGGACCTGTCCTCTGCTTGCCTGACAATGCAAAGCTTGAGCGCGTGGACCGTGCCGTCCTGGGATGGGATGCCTCCAAAGAGGCGCGCCGGGCTGTCCGTGACTTGATCGATGTCGTAAATCCGGGTGCGGTTATCGATATTGTCTGTGTTGATCCGGAACCCACCGCCGAAGGCCACGGTCCCGTACCCGGCTCGGATATCGCTCGCCATCTTGCCCGCCACGGCTTCAGGGTTGACGTTCATGTGCTCAGCTCGGCCGGTCGGCGCATCTCCACGGTTTTACAGCGCTTCGCGGACGAGAATGAGGCCGATCTTCTCGCGATTGGTGCTTTTGCTCATTCGCGGATACGCGATATCCTGCTCGGCGGCGTCACCCGCGACCTGATCGACGACGCGTCGCTTCCGGTTCTTCTGTCGCGCTGAATAGGCAAGGGGCCCCCAGTAGCTTTAGGGGCATGTCGCGGTTGCCAGCTTCCCGACCCTTTGGAAACGCCGATCATAAGGCATCAATCAGGTCGCGCTGATGGTTGTAAGCCGCCGAGATGGGCCGCACGAGCCGCGTCCGACTACGCGATTGGTGTCAGCGCTTGTGCGATCTGGTCTTTGATCGCCAGGCGCCGTTTGCGAAGCGCCGTCTCATGATCCTGCGAGATCGGCTGGACGTTCGTCTCGGCCAAATGGATTTCGTCGTTCACCCCATCATAGTCGGCGAGCAACTGCGCAAAGTTCGAATCCGAGATCTTTAACGCATGGATTTTGTCCATCTGGCCCGGGAACTCTTCACCCAAGGTGTGGGGGGTATTCGACATAACTTACTCCGTTGGCTTTCATTCGATCATGATAAAACGCCGTCTGAGGCGTGCCCATAAGTATGTTCCCCAATCAGAGTGGATCCTGCGGTCAACTATTTCGGCTCTTTCGCTTCTCACGATGGGATTGATAGGAACGCAAGATCTCGCCCATCCTCGCAAGCGCCTCCCGGCGTGCTGACGCGCTCTCGATGCTCTGCAGTTCTTTCTTCAGATGGACCGAGAAATCGGCATAGTCGTTCTGCCAATCCCTCCCGACTGCGCTTTGCAGTTCCGGATCTCCGGTCTTCAGCCTCTTGGCCGCTCCGCGGGAAGGCAGGGAATAGGTCTCGCCGATCCGAGGGGTGATGATCGACATCGCCGCATTGTCCGCTTCGAGTAGCCGTCGAAACGTCTCGATAGAACCGGCTTCACCGTGGCTGAGGAAGAGACTGCCGTCGATCGGCTGTCGCCTTTTGATCCACCGCAGCAGGTCGTTCTGGTCGCCATGCGCCGAATAGCTGTCAATCCGCCGGATCTGGGCTCGAACCGCCACATCCTGCCCCCATATACGGACACGATTGGCACCATCGAGGATCGTTCTCCCCAATGAACCGGCCGCCTGGAATCCGACGAACAAGATTGTCGACTCCCGCCTTGCGAGATTATGCCGAAGGTGGTGACGGATACGTCCTGCTTCGCACATGCCGGACGCAGCCATGATGATCGCGCCCGACATGTCGTTCAGGCGCATCGATTCCATTGCGCTGCCCGTGTAATGGAACGAGGGATGTCGGAAAACTTCGCCCGACCCCATGTCCTCCAGTTCTCCGGCATGCTTTGCGAACACTTCCGTTGCTCGCGTCGCCAGCGGCGAGTCGATGAAAACCGACGGATGAGCTAAGCGACCCGTGTTGATGAGTGTCGCGATGTCGAGCAACAGTTCCTGGGTCCGTTCGAGCGCGAAGACGGGAATGACGAGATTGCCGCCACGCGTGAGCGCCGCCTTGATTTCGGCCTCGAGCAATGTCCGCCGCTGCTCGATCGTCACATCCTCGCGAACGCGGTCGCCGTAGGTACTCTCGCAGAATATATGGTCTAGTCCGTTGGGTCCTTCGGGATCGGCGTGAAACGCCTTGTGATCGGGGCCGAGATCGCCAGAAAAAAACAGACGGGTGCCGCCCACTTCGAGTTCGACTGATGCGGATCCCAGGATGTGCCCGGCATTCCACAGCCTGGCCTTGAACGCCAATGTCGCATCGAACCACCGGTTCAGTCCGACCGTCTCGACCTGTTCATAGGCTGCCTTCGAGTCGGCCTCGGTGTAGATCGGCTCGATGGGCGCCTCGTCGCGCCGGTCCTGGCGGCGATTGCGCCGCTCGGCCTCGCTCTCCTGGATACGGCCGGCGTCGGGCAGCATATGGTAGAGGAGGTCGCGCGTATGCGCAGTCGCGTAGATCGGTCCACGATATCCCTCCGCGACGAGCTTCGGCAGCAAGCCGCTATGGTCGATATGCGCATGTGTCAGGATCACCGCATCCAGCCGGCGAACATCGAACGAAAAGGACTCGCGATTGAGAGTTTCCAACGTGCGCGAGCCCTGGAACAAGCCGCAATCGATGAGGACCGTCTGTCCGCCATATTGCAACTCCATGCAGGAGCCGGTGACGGTCCCGGCAGCGCCGTGGAAGGTGATCTTGGGTTCTTTGCTCATCGGCGCATCCCGCTCCAGCTTGATCGGCTTTCGATGCACTCTTAGTACCCTCTTAGGCACGGGCTATGCGAGAAATCCCGTAGTAGAGCCATCCCCGGATCGACATCCGGAGCGGCCATCTCGCTGATCGTGGCAATCGTTGCGCCCTGTTCGCATCGGTGCGGACGCATTGGGGATATTGCGGATAGACCCAATTGCAGCTCGCTGGCTCAAATAGCGCAATGACGAACATTGCTACATTGACCCTGAATCCCACAATCGACGTCGCCTATGAAGTCGATCGTATGTTCCATACGCGCAAGATGCGCACCAAATCCGAATTTTACAGTCCAGGCGGGGGCGGCATTAACGTGGCCCGGGTTTTCGTTCGGCTCGGGGGCATTGCGCGCAGCTACTATATGGCGGGCGGGGCGACAGGTGATGCCCTCGACGGCTTGTTAGACCTTCACCAGCTTGTTCACAATCGCATTCCCATAGCCGGCCATACCCGCGTGGCATCAGCCGTACTTGAGACCAAAACCGGCAAGGAATACCGTTTCGTACCGCCTGGGCCGAGCATCCGGCCTGCCGAGTGGCAGGCCTGCCTCGATGAGCTTGAGAACGCGCACTGCAAGTTCATGGTCCTGAGCGGTTCGCTGCCACCCGGTATACCCGATGATTTCTACGGTCGGGTCGTGGCATTGATGCGCCGGCGCAATATCCCCGTCATCCTCGACAGCTCTGGCCCCGGCCTCAAGGGCGGGCTCGAGGAAGGCGGCGTCCTTCTGGTGAAGCCCAGCATCGGCGAGTTGCGGCAACTCACCGGGCTGGAACTCATCACTCCCGATGAAATCGCCAATGCGGCAATGGGCGTGGTGCACTCAGGTCAAGCTGAGCATGTCGCCGTAACCATGGGCAATGATGGCGCGATCCTCGCCAATGCCGCCGGTCAGCTTTTCCTGCCGGCAGCGCCGATCGAGGCGAAGAGCGCCGTGGGTGCAGGCGACAGTTTCCTCTCGGCCATGCTCTTTGCCATCTCGATTGGCTGGGACATGGGCGAAGCATTCCGTTTCGGCATTGCTGGTGGTGCCGCCGCCGTCATGAGCCCCGGCCACGACCTCGCCCGGCCAAACGATATCCAACGTCTATACCAGCAGGTTTCCGGCATCTCCTGATCCAAGCGGAGCTCGGCGTATTAGATATCTCCTCAGTCGAATTTTTTGAATGAGATGGGGGGAAGTTCGCGCCGTTACGTGAGCCCACTGGAGCCGGAATGTTTCCAGGCGAGCGCTTTTTTAGATAATATCCTTTGCTGATACCTTCCCCTCGTTGCGCCAAGTCAGATTGCAGTTGAGCTTATGACCACATCACGAGTGATCTTGTTGCCGACAGACTTTACCGGCCGGTGCGACCGCTCCCGGGACCGGGCGGTATTTTTGGCACGCACTTGGAGCGCAAAATTGGTGCTGCTCCACGTTCTGCCGAACGATGCGACAGTCCTTGGCGAGTGGCAGGAGAGCTTGGCTCGGGCGCAGGCAAAGCTTCGAGCTGAAGTGCGGGACGCTGATCTCGTCGTATGCACGAGGGCTGAATTTGGGGATGTGACTTCCACCATTCTCGATATTGCGGCCGAAGTTTCTGCCGACCTCATCATCACGGGCATTTCGCGTCGGGACGAGTTCGACGATTTCCTCATGGGAACCACGATCGAACGCCTGGCGCGTCGGGCAGCTTTGCCGCTCCTAATCGTCAAGGGCGGCGCGGAGGCAGAATATCGGCAGCTCATGGCAGCCACGGATTTTTCGGAATGCTCGCGAACCGCGCTTACAACCGCGGTTGACCTGTTCCCGAAGGCCGCAATCACGCTTCTGCATGCGTATCATGTTCGGCTCGAGATATTACGCGGTCGCGAAGGTCCTGCCGCGGTGCAACAGGCGGATATCGCATACGAGTTGGACGCGTTCCTGAGCGGAGCCGCCCTGTCTCGTGAAACGCAGGCACTCCTCGATGTCAGCGTGGATTATGGTGACGTCTGCCAGGTCGCGCGCGATCACGTGCAGGCGAACGGTGTCGATCTAGCGGTCGTTGGAACGCATGGACGCTCGGCGCTGGCAACAGCGGTGATCGGTAGCACGGCGCGTGCTCTTGTCGGTTGCCTGGAATGCGATGTCCTGCTCGTCCCACAAAATATCCGGACGCGCGGACTGGGCAACATATTGTCCAGGAAACGCGTCTGACGATGCTGGGTAACGAGGGAAATGACGAACAACGAGCCAGACTCGTTCATCTCGCCATCCTTGCCGTCGTACAATCCGTGATGGCAACCGAGCTCGTTTTCCTGGTCGCCAAGCAGCAATGGATCCACGTCTTCCTGGTGACCGGAATCATGCTGACAATGGCGTTCCCTGTCGTGCTGAAGGGCCGCTTTCCCGTTCAGATACCATCCGAGATACAGATACTTGCCATCGTGTTTGGTTTTGCCACTCTCTTTCTCGGTGAGGTTCGCGACTATTATGAGCGCTTCTGGTGGTGGGATCTGACCCTCCATGCGACGGCGGGACTATTGCTGGGCCTTCAGGGGTTTATGACGGTCTATATCCTCAATGAAGATTGCCATGTGGACCTTCATATGAGGCCGGCCTTTCTCGCAATTTTTGCATTCTGTTTCTCCCAGGCGATCGGCGCCATTTGGGAGATATTCGAGTTCACGATGGATCAGGTGTTCGGATTGACGATGCAAAAACCGATGCTCGGCGATCCGTCCGGACTTACCGACACAATGTGGGATCTCATCGTCAACGCCATCGGTGCGCTCGTAATCAGCGTGGCTGGCTGGCGCTATCTCAGTCGCGCCCGATCTTCCTACCTGGGCGATTGGGTCCGACGTTTTATCGCCCGTAATCCCCAGTTCTTCGGCGATTGAAATGTGACCGCCGTGTCGCGAACATTGCTAGGGGATTAGTGGTAGCGGCCGGAGCTGGCCAAGCTTTCGATGGCAGAACCCGCCATGGTCACCAGTGCCGCCCTGGCCAATTGGTCCAGTCGAATGCCTTGGGCCGGTATGGGCGAGAGTACTACTTGTCAGCATACCGCCCCCTGAACGCAGCCCTCCGGCGCTCGGTCGTGCATAGGACCCTTACGTAATGACTGGCACCTCGTCCTTGGCGATGGTCGACCGGAAACGAGGCGATCCGAGCGGCAGTTTGCCTAACGATATATCCAAGCGGGAGGAGAGCGATGCCCAAGCCATTGATCCTGTGGTTCGAAGAAATCACCATCACAGACGTGCCGGCCGTTGGTGGCAAGAATGCATCCTTGGGCGAGATGACGGCGGCTCTTTCTCAGAGAGGCGTCAAGGTGCCATCGGGTTTCGCTACCACCGCCGATGCCTACCGCGCGTTCATCCGTCACAACGATCTTGCGCCGCGGATAGCCAAGCAACTTGCCGCCTTCCATTCTGGTAAATGCACCTTGCAGGACGCTGGACAGGCTATTCGCAGCCTGTTTCTGGAAGGTGAAATGCCTTCTTACATTGCGAACGATATAATAACCGCCTACGCTGAGCTCGGCCGGCGTGCTGGAATTGATCGTCCCTCCGTCGCCGTCCGCAGCAGCGCCACCGCTGAGGATCTCCCCGATGCCAGTTTTGCCGGGCAACAGGAGACCTTCCTCAATGTGAGAGGGCAGCTCGCGCTGCAGGATGCCTGCCGGCGCTGCTTCGCCTCGCTGTTCACGGACCGGGCGATCAGTTACCGCGAAGCCAAGGGCTTCGATCATCTCGACGTGGCCCTCTCCATCGGCATCCAGCAGATGGTGCGATCGGATTTGTCGGGTTCTGGCGTCATGTTCTCGATCGATACCGAAACTGGCTTCCCCAACGCAATCGTCATCAGTGCCGCTTGGGGCCTCGGGGAAACCGTAGTCCAGGGGACCGTCAACCCGGACAGGTATCTTGTTTTCAAGCCTCTGCTCGCACAACCGGCAACCGAGCCGATCATCGACAAGGAGCTCGGCGGTAAGGCCTTCCGCATGGTCTATGGCGAGGGCGGAAGCCACCGCACCCGGATTGTCGAGACGACCGCGCAGGAGCGTGAGACCTTCGTGCTCGACAATACCGACATCCTGAAGCTCGCCCGCTGGGGCGTCGTCATTGAGGATCACTATCAGCGACCAATGGACATGGAATGGGCAAAGGATGGGGAAACAGGCGAACTGTACATCGTCCAGGCCCGGCCCGAAACAGTCCAGGCGCAATCCAGTGCGACCTCATTCCGGCATTACCGCCTGAAATCGAAAGGCGCCGCGGTCACGACCGGCGCTGCCATCGGCACTGCCATTGCCGCGGGTAAAGCCTGCGTGATCCGCACCGTCGCCGACATCGCACAATTCCGCGATGGATCAATCCTCGTGACCGAGACGACGGATCCCGACTGGGTTCCCGTCATGAAGCGAGCTGCGGGCATCGTGACTAACCATGGCGGTACTACCAGCCATGCAGCCATTGTCAGCCGTGAACTCGGCGTGCCCGCGATCGTCGGTACAGGCAATGCCACCGAGGTCATCGCTGAAGATCAGGAGATCACCATTAGTTGCGCCGATGGCGATATCGGCACCATCTACGACGGTATCCTCGATTTCTCGATGGCCGAGGTGGATATCGGCTCCTTGCCGGCTACCAAGACCGACATGATGGTCAATATCGCCAACCCAGCGGCAGCCTTCCAGTGGTGGAGACTGCCCGCAAAGGGCGTCGGCCTTGCACGCATGGAATTCATCATCAACGCCCACATCAAGGTTCATCCCATGGCGCTCGTCTATCCCGAGCGCACGAGTCCGGAAGCCCAGCGCCAGATCAGAGAGCTCACACGCGGATACGCGCACCCGTCTGACTATTTCGTCGACGTTCTCGCTCGCGGCATCGCCAAGCTCGCAAGTCCCTATCACCCGCATCCTGCCATTGTTCGTCTCAGCGACTTCAAGACCAACGAGTACGCCCACCTCGTGGGCGGCGACGTCTTCGAACCTGAGGAAGAGAATCCGATGCTCGGCTTCCGCGGCGCCTCACGCTACTATGACGAGCGCTACCGCGAAGGCTTTGCGCTCGAATGCCGCGCCCTCAGACGCGTGCGTGAAACCATGGGCTTCCGCAACGTAATAGTGATGGTCCCGTTCTGCCGCACCCCGGCCGAAGCTGATCGTGTGCTCGGAACCATGGCCGAAAACGGGCTGCGCCGCGGCGAGAATGGCCTCCAAATCTATATGATGTGCGAGGTACCCTCGAACGTTATCCTCGCCGAGCAGTTCGCCACGCGCTTTGACGGCTTTTCAATCGGGTCAAACGACCTCACCCAGTTGGTGCTGGGGGTTGATCGCGATTCAGGCATTCTTGCCAGCTTGTTCGATGAGCGCGACGAAGCCGTCACGCGGATGATCGCCGAGGCCATTCGCAAGGCCCATGCGGCGGGCATCAAGATTGGCATTTGTGGTCAGGCACCGAGTAATTACCCTGATTTCGCTGCTTTTCTCGTCACCGAAAATATCGACTCTATATCGCTGAATCCGGACAGCTTTGTACGCACGGTTGATGCCGTGTCTCACGCCGAGCTTCCGGGCGATCCCCTTACCGCTCTCCCGGACAAAGACGTGATCTTGGGCTATGCCGACGACGACAATTCGGATCGACGAACATTACGTGGCATCCGCGAAGAGATGCCTCATCGTTAGCAAGTGGATCGCCCTGATTTCGTCCAGGATAGGAGCAACGCGGAAGGTGGATCTCGTGAAGGGGGAGGGGAGCTGTTGCCATGCCATTATAGGCCGGGGATCGTGAATTTAGCCTTCCGCATCTGTGCGACATTGAATGAGGTCCGCTTGTGCTCCACTCGCCGCTCCTTGCTCGTAGCTGCAGCATCGAGTATGCTTGGCTTGTCGATCCTGCCGGCTTTCGCTCAGGCACAGTCTATCGCAGAAGCAGCCGAAAATCTGCTTCCCGGCCAGTTCCTGTGGGCTCCCGAGGCCGCTCCTGAGGGTCCTGTCATTGTTGTTGTCAGCCTCGTCAAACAGCGGGTCTACGTATACCGAAACGGGGTGCTGATCGGCATCTCGACCGCATCGACGGGCACGGCCGGCCACGAGACGCCGACCGGGGTATTCACGATCCTGCAAAAGAAGGTCGATCACAAATCGAACCTCTACAACGATGCGCCGATGCCTTTCATGCAGCGCCTCACCTGGAGCGGCATCGCCATGCACGCGGGTAATCTTCCAGGCTACCCCGCGTCTCACGGGTGCATCCGGCTCCCGCTGGCTTTCGCGCAACGGCTGTACGCTGTTACGCAGATCGGTCTGACGGTCATCATCACCGAGTCCCCCGACGTCCCCCGGTTTGCCCCGACACCCCAAATCCTGCAAGACAGATCCCGAAGCTCCTTCGATGCCGCCTTCGCCCCCATCTGGCAGCCGGATCGAGCGCCAACCGGTCCCGTCTCCATCATCGTCAGTGTGTCCGATCAACGCGCGGTGGTGCTACGCAACGGTATCGAGATCGGCATCGCGCCAGTGTCGATCCGTGGCACCGTTTCCTCCCTGCAGGCCTTCACCCTCAGTTCGATCGATCAACGCGGAACCCATTGGATGTTCCTGCCGATGCTCGGCAACACCAGAACTGGGGAGGTCTCGAAGGAGGATCGTGATCGATTGGGCCTGCCGGAAGTCTTCAGGCGCAACCTGCTAACGGTGCTCAAACCAGGCAGCACGCTGGTCGTCACGCCCGACACCTTGCAGAGCGGAAGCACCGGCGCGCCGCTGACGGTGCTCACCGGCGAAGACCCCGACTAGAGGGGGACTGCGTGCGGCGCCCGAACCTGCTCAAGGTCAAGTTCGCGATCCTCGTCGCCCTCAGCGCATTGCCTCTGCTCTGCGGCCTCTGCGGCGCCATCTCGAGCTGGCTGCATCGACCCTAGATCAGCTGATCGCTTTCGGCCGAAGATCGCCGAACCCTGTCCGCCGCCGGGAGCTGTCACGCGGACATCCGCAGCTTCACCGGAATCTTCAAATAATGCACGCCATTCGCTTCGGCCTCAGGAAACCGGCCTGCCCGAACGTTTACCTGGATCGAGGGCAGCAGCAGCTTCGGCACGGCCAAGGTCGCGTCCCGCGCTTCGCGCATGGCGACAAAGTCCGCCTCGCTCACTCTATCGTGAACATGGACGCTGGCCCGACGCTCCGCGCCTACCGTCGTCTCCCAGCGATACTCCTCGCGGCCCGGCGCCTTATAGTCGTGACACATGAAGAGGCGGGTCTCGTCCGGAAGCGCAAGAACACGGCGGATCGAACGGTAGAGCGTTCGCGCATCCCCGCCCGGGAAATCGGCGCGCGCCGTCCCGTAGTCGGGCATGAAGAGCGTATCGCCGACAAAGACCGCATCGCCAACCCGATAGGCCACATCGGCGGGCGTGTGTCCCGGGACAAGGAGCACCTCCACTTCGAGCCCACCGACGCTGAAGCGTTCACCGTCGCGAAACAGGCAATCGAAATCGGAGCCGTCCGTGCGCAGGTCATCCAGCGCGAAGACGGGGCGGAAGATCTTCTGGACATCGCGGATATGCTCTCCAATCCCGATCCGTGCGCCGACCTTCGCCTTGAAGTAAGGTGCTGCCGAAAGGTGGTCGGCATGCGCATGCGTCTCCAGAACCATCGTGATCCGCCAGCCCTTCTCGGTCGCGAACTGCAGGATGCGTTCCGCCGATTCCGAGCCGGCCTCACCGCTCGATAGGTCGAAGTCGAGTACAGGATCAATGACGACCGCCTCTCCACTTTCGGGGTCCGCCAGCAAATAACTTACCGTGTTGGTCGGCTCGTTGAAGAATGCCTCGATGACAGGCTTGTTGGCCATCTCACGCCTCCTTGGTTCTTGACGAATATATTAGTATCCCCTAATTTAGCAATAACTAATGTTAAGGATCGAGCATGCTGAAGCCACCCATGGATCTCGCCACTTTCGAGACGAAGGCCGGGCAGGTCGCGAACTTGCTCAAGGCGATGGCCAACACCAAGCGCCTGATGGTCCTCTGCAAGCTCGCGGAGCATGGTGAAATGACGGTCACCGATCTCGCTCGCGAGATCGCGCTGTCCCAGTCCGCGCTCTCCCAACACCTGGCCAAGATGCGCGATGAAGGCTTGGTCGCCAATCGTCGTGAGAGCCAGACCATCTGGTACCGGATCGCGGACGCAAAGACCGGCCAGCTCCTCGTCGCCCTCTACGAGCTCTATTGCAAGGATTGAACCAATGACGATAACGACACTCACGCCGGACGCCGCCCAACGCGCCGTTGCCGCCGGTGCGACGCTGGTGGATATCCGCGATGCCGATGAGCACGCCCGCGAGCGAATACCCGGCGCGATCAATATACCGCTCGCAAGGATCGAAGACGTTTCGGCAACGACCGGGCCGATCATCTACCATTGCCGGTCAGGGATGAGGACCGAGGCGAGCGCCTCGACTCTCGCAACCGCCGCGAAGGGCAGGCCCTGCCAAATCCTCGAAGGCGGTCTCGACGCGTGGCGCGCTGCCGGGCACCAAACCAGCATCGATCGCAGGCAGCCAATAGAAGTGATACGCCAGGTCCAGTTGATCGCTGGTGGTCTCGTCCTCCTCGGCGCCATCCTCGCCGCGACCGTGTCGCCTGAGTTCGTGGTGCTTTCAGGGTTCGTTGGCGCCGGTCTCATGGTCGCGGGCGCAACCGGATGGTGCGGCATGGCTCGCCTGCTTCGCCTCATGCCCTGGAACCGTCGCTCGCCGGTGGTTTGACGACCATGGGCACGAGCCAGGTCTTGACCGCCCTCGGCGCAGGCGCTGTCATTGGCCTCGTCCTAGGTCTAGTGGGTGGCGGCGGTTCGATCCTCGCCGTTCCGCTGCTGGTTTACGGCGTCGGCGTCCAATCGACCCACGCAGCGATCGGAACGGCTGCCGTGGCCGTTGCCGCCAATGCCGCAACGGGGCTGATCGGGCACGCTCGCGAAGGGACCGTCAAGTGGCCCTGCGCCATCGTCTTCGCGCTGGCCGGCGTGATCGGCGCCGCAGCGGGCGCGGAGTTCGGAATGGCGATGGATGGTGGAAGACTGCTGACATTGTTCGGCATTCTGATGATCGGCGTGGGGCTTTCCATGCTTCGGCCGCGCCGGGCGGCCGAAGCACCCGATGTCCACCTCTCGCGGTCCACAGCATCGACACTGCTGCCCAAGCTCCTGCCCATCGGCTTCGCGGTGGGCTTGGCAGCCGGGTTTTTCGGAATCGGCGGCGGCTTCCTGATCGTGCCGGGTTTGATAGCGGCGACCGCGATGCCGTTGCGCAACGCGGTGGGCACCTCCCTCGTCGTGGTCATGGCTCTCGGCATCACGACGGCGACATCCTACTCGTTCTCGGGCTTCGTCGACTGGCGCCTTGTCGCGCTGATGATCGTCGGTGGGATCGGCGGTGCAGCGCTAGGCCTTGCGCTCGGCCGTCGCTTGGCCATGCGCAAGCAGCTCCTCGAGCGGGTCTTCGGCGTGGCCGTCGTGGCTGTCGGCGTCTACATAGCCTCGCAGGCGCTCATCGGCGCCGCTGGTGCTTGAAGGCTCTGCGCGATCGCCACCGAACAAACAGTCGCGGAAGGTGACGTACAGCTACGGGTACTGGCCAAGGACAAAGACTGAGAACGACCGGCGAGACAGTGGAAGGTTGAGGAAGGAACCAGTTCCGCCCACACAACTGTGGTGGCATCCGGTGCATTACGTAACGCGCCGCCGCTCCCGTTTCGGTAGAGCAATGAGAATTCGGCGCCTGCCGATTGAGGAGATGGAACATGAGCGCGCTCGATGACCTGAAAGCGGAACTCGCCAAGCTGAGGGACGAGGCCAAGGTACGGGTGCATCTCGGAACCATGGAAGCTCGGCAGGAGTGGGAGGAAATCGAGGCCAAATGGAACCACTTCGTCTCGCAAGCGGGCCTCCACAAGAGCGGCGAGGACATCAAGTCGGCGCTACGTTCGCTCGGCGACGAGCTGCGGTTGGCCTATCAGCGGCTGAAAAACGCGCTGTAGGATCTCGCCGACGGCGCCCATGCGCCGGAACCTCAACAAGGACGTCCCGATGCCCGATCTCCCCACCCAACAGTCGCGTCTCGAGGAGCAGCTCGCCGAACTCAAGGCAAGGCGCGCGCGCATCGAAGGCGATCTCGCTGAGCCGCTCAATCCGGATTCGTCGGAGCAGGCGGTGGAACTCGAGGACGACCCCTCGCTGGAAGGCCAGGCCGCCCTGATCGATCAGGAGATCGGATCGGTCAGCCGCGCGCTCGAACGCATTGCCAAAGGCACATACGGCGAATGCGTCCGTTGCGGATCCGATATTGCCCCGGCCCGCCTGGAAGCCAGACCCGAGGCAGCTCTGTGTATCCGGTGCGCGAGCGCGGAGTAGTCGTCGTGAGAACGCAATTGCAGATCGACATTTGGAAGGAGCGAAGATGTTCAAGACGATCCTGCTTGCCTACGATGGCTCCGACCATACAGCTGCGGCCTTGCGCCAATCGGCCGATCTCGCCCGGCTGTGCAACGCAGAGCTGCATCTTCTCGGCATCGTCGTCACCACGGGCAACGCGGTTGTGGCCGAAGCCTACGGATCGGCCTATGGCGCGAACGACTTCTTCGGACAGGAGCGCAAGGCTATCGAGGCCGCGCTGAGCCGCGCCACCGATGAGCTCGGCGAACACATCTCCGTACACGCGAGCATTCGGGAAGGAGATCCGGCGGATGAGATTTCCGCATACGCTCACGAGATAGGTGCCGATCTTGCCATTATTGGCCACGGCGGGAAAGGCTTCCTGGCACGCTGGTTCGAGGGATCGACCGGCGCAAAGCTTGTTCGCGACCTTCCCTGTAACTTGCTTGTGGTGACTGGCGCGTAAAACGCGGAATGCAGGTCGAAAGTTTGCTGGCTCTGGAACAAGCCTCGATCCTGCCCCCCCGCTTAGGCGGTTTTACTTGCTACGCGCACTGAGGGCTTAGGATTTCTCGGCGATATCGCTCGCGAAGTGAACATCGCCTCAACTTAGAAGCTGAGGGGGACGTAATCGGCGAATTGGCCTCCATTCCGGCTTTAGTGCGACAAGAGAATCGGCAACTTCGGGGATTCGAGCACCGAGCGTGTCGCACCACCGAGTATGAACTCGCGAACGCGCGAATGACCATATGCGCCCATGACGAGTAGGTCAGCTCTCAACCGCTCGCAAATGGACTGGAGGACAAGACCGGCATCGGAACCGTCAGCGGGGATCTCGATTGCTTCGGCCGCGATATTGTGCCGACCGAGATGACGAACGACGTCGGAGATCGGCGCGGCCTTCGACAGGTCCTTGTCCTTTGTCACACTAGCGACGGTGACCTTACTTGCCGCGCGGCAGAAGCTCAGGGAATCCGCTAAGGCTCGCGCCGCGGCACGGCTACCATCCCACCCGATCACAACGTGATCCAAGCGGAGCGACGCAGCGCCGGGTTCGGGAAGTAGTAGCACAGGCCGACCGGCCTCGAAAACCAGGCCCTCCGCCATCGCGACGGTATTCTGGTGGCCATAGACCGGCACGATGATCAGATCATAGGCGCACGCTTTCGCGGCGAGCTGCCAGTGCGTGACCATACCTGGGCACCGGACGAGCAGCGCCTCCCCAACAAGGTCATCCCCAACGGCCGACGAGAATTGCGAGAGCAGCGTCTTCGCATTTTCGGAACTCTTGTGGTTCTCAGCCGCGATCATGCCATCCGCATTGACCAGCTTGTTGGCGAGCCAGTTGGAAACCGGAGGAATGTAGACCTCACAAACTCCGGCCGAGAGCTTGGCGCCGCAACCCTGCGCAAGCGAGATGGCCGCCTCCAACGCCCAGCTCGGTGTCGGCTCGAGATAGCTGTTCATTTGCAGAATGATGTCGCGCACAGGCATATATATCTCCGCTGGTTAAGCAGCCTATGACAGGATCATCGAAGTGAACCGATCCGTAATTCCACGGAGGGCAAAGTTAGCTGATGCCCGTGCGTCTAGCTTGTCAAAGAGCCTTCCTCCCGGGATGAGCAAGCGCCACAATAGAACATAAGCGCTGTTAGACCGAGGCTGACTTGCAGCAGGTGATTGCAAATATGATGGCCAGAAATGAGGAATGTGATGGCGCGAAAGCGCGGGCCCGAAGAAATCAGCAAGCTGCTGGAAACGGAGATCGTGCTATTCTCTTACGAAGGCGGCAGCAAAGGGGAAGGACAACGGAAATATGCAGGGTGCGCGAGGCTGTGCGGGTATACTAGCCCCGATCAGCACGATGGCATTCGGGGCTGGATGGCCACGATAAGTCTGCCGGCGCGCAATGTGCGATAGGGATTTCAGGCTGTCATTGTTCCTGCTACGGGCAAGGCTGCGCATCCAACCGGGCGGACAGATCTTATCACCGCAGCTAGCTCATTCGTCATAGAGGTGTTGAGAACCCAAGGCGGTAGATAGAGAATAGGCTTGCACACTTCTCTGCGGTCACGCAGCATCCCCTCATGCCTCGACCCGTCGATTTCACCGTGACAGTGCTGCTTTCGATCGCTTCACTTGCGCTGCCTGCGTCAGCAAGATCGCAGGTTCGGCCGCCCCTTCCCAGCGTAGTGCTCGATCAGATGAGCGACCTCGATGCCCGTTGCAATGCCGCCGGCGGCAAACCCGGCAGCGGCCGCTATATCATTGCGCAGGATTTCACGGGAGATGGCCTGCTCGATTACCTCCTGTCTGAAGGCGACTACGACTGTACCGGTCGCCAGGGACTGTTCCGCGAGAACGGCCAGGCTCGCGTCGACATCTTCGTTACCGACCGAACCAATGCGGCCCGCCGGGTTTATTCCGACACGCTGATCGGCTACCGGGTGCTGACCGGGCGTCCGACGAGAGTGCAAATTGCGCGCAAGGGTGTGCTGTGCGGCGCGGGGACACCGCCCCAAGGCCAATGCGCCGCGCAACTTGCCTGGAACGGCACTTCCTTTGGCGAAGCAGCGTCCGTTACTCGCCCGGGCGGCAGTGGTGCCGCCGCCTCTGTGGCGCTTCCTCAACCGTCACCCCGGGCGATCTCGGAGGCCGGCTTCCTTGCCAATTGCCGCGCAAACCTGATCAGTCGCGATGCTAGTGCGGCGCGTTGGGCCGACCAAGAATGCCGGACCAACTGGCAGAAGGTCGTTGCGAGCGGCCCGGCCGCCGACATGTTTCTGGCTGTTCTGCCTGCCGGCGGCGGCAAGCCGTCACTTTCCGAGACGAAACAACGGGCAGCGGGAGTCCGATGGGGAGCCCAGTCTACCCCACCTGCGTTGGCCACAGGAAAACTGGGCAAACTGGACATCGCAATCCAGGGACGCGGTACGCCAGACACCGTCTCAGCCAACTGGACAATGGTGGGTGCCGAGATCCCCTATGACATTCCAGAGGCATTGAGTGCACGCGGCGTGTCTATCATGGAAGTATCCTGCGAAAAGGTCGGGGCAGGCGCAGGCACGCGTACGTATGCCGGGATATCGCCGGGGCAGGTACCGTTCGCCCTGATAGTCGACCAGCAGACAGCTCCCTTGGGGCACATGCAAAGTTACTATACCGCCACGATCAGTCTGGCTGCCGGACATCCTGACCGCGGCTCAACGGCCGGGTGCAACTTTTGACATTACCCGATCATGTCGGCGTCGGTGCGTTCCGCAGGAGTGAGCGGCAAGGAATGCGTGCCGGACTGTATGCATGGAAGCGTTTGGTCCCATGACATCGACAAACCTGACCTCACGCTCGCATCAGAGCCTAAGTGCCCGATCGGAAACTAAGTTGAGTGGTATCAGTAGGTTAGCTTGACGGCTTGGCCTGTCGTTGATTCAGGGGTTTCGCCAAAAACTACCGTGGATTCAACGATGTGGACCGATACCACTCGCGCCCTTCATGCGCGAAGCGGGCTGGCTTTGCCAAGCGATATGACCGACGCCGAGTGGACGGTTCTGGAGCCGCTGCTACCTCCAGCGTCGCATGTTGGGCGGCCTCGCAAATGGCCGCTGCGGCGTATTGTGGAGGCTGTCCTGTATTTGTTGCGTGGCGGGCTGCCCTGGCGGATGTTGCCGCCGTGCTTTCCCCCGGTTTCGACCGTGCGGCACTGGTTCTACCTCTGGCGCGACAACGGCCTGTGGCTGACGATCAACCACACCTTGCTGATGGTGGCGCGCGAGGCGCATGGCCGCGAGCCTTCGCCCAGCGCTGGCGTGATCGATAGCCAGAGCGTCAAAACGACGGAAAGCGGCGGGCCACGGGGCTATGACGCCGGCAAGAAGGTCAAGGGGCGCAAGCGGCACATCCTGACCGACACCGAAGGCAATCTCGTCCATGCCGTGATCCACACCGCCGACATCCAGGATCGCGACGGGGCGCCGCTGGTGCTCTCCGAAATCGTCGGCCGCTTCCCCTGGCTGCGCCATGTCTTCGCTGACGGAGGCTATGCCGGAACCAAGCTCAAGGATGCACTGCGCCGCATCGGCAAGTGGACTATCGTGATCGTCAAGCGGTCCGACACCGCCAAGGGCTTCGAGGTGCTGCCCCGACGATGGGTCGTCGAACGGACCCTCGCATGGATCAGCCGAAACCGTCGGCTCGCCAAGGACTTCGAACAGACCATCGCGTCCGCAACCGCATGGCTCTTCATCGCTTCGATCCAGCTCTTCACCCGCCGCATCGCAAGATCATGAAACTACGTCGGATAATTTTGAATCAGGCACTAAGACCAGGCCGCACCGCACGCAGCTCATAGAATACCCTCATGAAACGTTCAGCAGGTCGCTCGATCTGCGCCGTGGATACCCGCGGAAGCCCTGTTGCATGGGGCATTTACAGCTTGTTGAAGATCCCGAGCAGCGAAATACCCTCACAGTCGTTATGGTGATGCCGTTCTGTAGTTTTCGGTACGACGATATTCGACAACTGTGCCTGCGCAAACCGGCCACGGCCTGTTACTCTTATCGGAAGGGTAGCTGGCGCTGCCCGCTGGCTACGGCCGAGATGTGGGAATGTGATCGAACTAGCTGCCGTGCATCGCCGCACAGTGTATAAACGGCGTGGCGTTGCCCGCCGCGGTTCTGGTGGTCGACGCGATAGCCCTGATAGGGAATGCTCTTTTTTAAACGCGCCGCGGTCGGGGGCGATCCCGATCGAGAGACCGGCGGTACGTTTTGGATGCATTGCAGGTGGAGCGAACCCATCCCGAAAGCACTTCAGCTCGGCAATGCTGTCGTCTCCGCGCAACCCTCCAAGCCGATCTTGTCCCCGGCCGAGAAATGCCGCCGGATGTCCTTTACGGGCGCTGACGGCGAACAGACACAAAATGACCCCTCCATCATCTGACGGAGGGGTCAGGGAAAGGTCTCGCGGACTGGCCGAGATTCCTTCGGGTCGCTACGCGACCATATTTCAATGAACGCCAGATGAATAGCGAATATTGCTTCTTCCGGTGGACCATCTCGAGCGAGGCACAGGGAGGCGGCCTCGCGGGAGAACTACGCGGCCGGCGAAAGGCGTTCGCTCGGCCACGTGCTATCTGCAATGATCGGCGATGACGGGTAGGCCCAGTTCGCAGCCCCGTGGGGTCATCAATTTCATCTATGACCTCTTATAGATATTCGGGTCCTAGCGGGTGGGACCGTCGCGCGGCATTCTCCGTGAAGGTTGCGGGAGAGGTCGTTTGTCGCACGACAAGAAAGTCACGCCAGGGCGGACCGGCCCCCGGTCCAAGGTCGTGGAAATACTCTTTGCCGCATTGGCCGCGCGGGCAAGGGGGCGGACAACGTTCGACATTGGTCCTGACGCCTTCGAGCGCGAGGAACGCTAATCTGTTGAGGCCAACTTCATGAGTACGAGCCCGCTGACGATCAATATGGCCGCACCCACCCTGAGCATGCTCATTTGCTCGCCCAGAACGATGATGCCCAGCACAAACGCGCCGACCGCGCCGATGCCGGTCCAGATCATGTAGGCGGTACCAAGCGGCAGAAAGCGCATGGAGTAAGAAAGCAATGCGAAACTGGCGATCATCGTCAGTATGGTCACTGCGGAGGGAACAGGCTTGCTGAAGCCGTCGGACAGCTTCATCGCGTAAGCCCAAACGACTTCGAGAACGCCAGCTATTACAAGATAGACCCAGGCCACAAGAACACCCTTAGCATAGCCGCCGGGCCGTCCCGGGCTTCTGCCTGCGCACAGGGGAGGACGTGGCCTCACGCCGGGTATATAGAACTGCCAAATGAAGGATCAAGTCGGGGGCACCCCGCATTCGCCTCCGCTACGGCTATGATCGTTTTGTGCGGCATCGATCGCTTCAGCCGCATTTTCGGCCGATGCCAACCGTCATGGATCCGTCCAAGCTGGTGACGGAGCATGCCAGATCTGCGGATAGAAGTCTGGGCCGCGTGACAACATGCTCCTCGATGGATTACCGACCAATCTGAATCTCCCCGGCGTCAGGCCGGGGCCTGAGCCAAAGGCTGGCGACAAACCAGGCGAGCGCTACCGCCCCGGCAGAAAAGACGATATCTCCAGGAACCCTCAGCCAGACGAGCAAATCGACCACTGGTTGTTGCATGAACTCGGCCGAGCGAGCGTACCAGTAGCCCTTATCAATCGCTGCGATCAGCTGCAGCGTCCCAAGCGGTAGCAAGGTCAGGAGCGCCATCAACGCAAGGCCGATGTTGAAGCACCAAAAGCTCGTCTTCAGCACGCCTTCGTTCCAGATCAGGTTCGGCAACATGCCACGCAGGCAGAACAGGACGAGCCCGACGCCCAACATGCCGTATACGCCGAACAATGCGGTGTGTCCGTGGAGCGGCGTTAGGTTGAGCCCCTGCATGTAGTAGAGCGACAGCGGCGGATTGATGAGGAAGCCGAACAAGCCTGCCCCGACGAGATTCCAGAAGGATACAGCGAGGAAGAACATGACGGGCCATTTGTAGCGCTGCATCCAGGGCGTCGCGCTGCTCAGCTTCCAATGTTCATAAGCTTCGAAGCCAATATAGGCGAGCGGCACGACCTCGAGCGCCGAGAAGCTTGCGCCGAGCGCCAGCACCGCGATCGACGTTCCCGCGAAGTAGAGATGGTGCAACGTTCCCAGCACCCCGCCGGCCATGAAGATGATCGTGGCAAACAAGACGGCGACCGTGGCGGTCGGTATCGGAATGAGGCCGAGGCGCGTGAAGAGGAAGGCGATGACCGCGGTGGCGAAAACCTCGAAGAAGCCTTCGACCCACAGATGGACCACCCACCAACGCCAATATTCAATCATGGAGAGCGCTGTATGCTCATTCCAGAACAGCCCCGCGCCATAGAAGAGTCCGATGGCTACGGCGGACAGGAAAAACAGCATCGTGATGTGGCGGGATTCGGACTTCGCTTTGAGCGCAGGCCAGAGCGCTCGGCCGACCAGCACCAGCCAGATCATCAGGCCGATGAAGAGAAACCACTGCCAGAAGCGGCCCATATCGACATATTCCCAGCCTTGGTGCCCGAACCAGAAGTTTCTCTCCAGTCCCAGTCTCTGCATCACCGCGAGCCATTGGCCGGCAAAGGAGCCCACGACGATAATCAGGAGGCAGGCCCAGAGGATGTTGACACCCAGAGCCTGGAACCTCGGTTCATGGCCCGAGATAGCCGGAGCTATGTAGAGTCCCGTTCCCAGCCAGGCTGTCGCGATCCACAGTACGGCAAGCTGCGTGTGCCAGGTTCGGGTGATCGAATAGGGTAGGATCTCGGCCGCTTCATAGCCGTAAACCAGCTGTCCCTCGACCTGATAGTGGGCTGTCATCGCACCCAGCATGATCTGTGCGAGAAATAGTGCGAGGACGACCCAGAAATATTTGGCTGTCGCCCGCATCGAAGGCGTCACCGCGATCTCGCGTAGCGGGTCTGTCGCGGGGAGGTCGTGTTCCTTCTCCCTGCGTCCGTGCGTCACCGCATGGTGCCAGCCTAGCAGTGCGATGCCGGCAAGCAGGAACGTCACGCTGAAGGCCGACCAGATGAAGGTACTTGACGGCGGGCGGTTGCCAACCAGCGGCTCGCTCGGCCAGTTGTTCGTATAAGTTGTGGTCCGGCCTTGCCGCTCCGTTGTGGTCGCCCAGGCCGTCCACCAGAAGAAGGATGTCATGGCGGCGCGGTGCCCGGCGTCGGGGACCGTATCGTTCTTCATCGCATAGTTTTCGCGCAGCTCGGCGGTGGCGGGGTCGTTGCCGAACAGATTGATGTAGTGACTTGCCACAAGCTTTATTGCTGCGGCGCGATCGTCGCTGATCGTGATGGTATCCGTACTCGATTGATAAGTGTTTCGGCGCATTTCCGTTTGCAGCCGCCGCTGCAGGAGCGCCTTCTGTTCCTCGTTCAAACTCGCAAAGGGGCCGCCCATCTGCCGGTGTGCCCAGATATCGAGAAGCGCCAGTGATTCCCGATGCAACCAGTCGGCTGACCAATCGGGCGCTACATAGCCGCCGTGTCCCCAGATCGAGCCCAGTTGCATGCCGCCCATGGATTGCCAGACTTGGCGGCCACGCTGCATCTCGGCACGGGTGAAGACGGTGTCGCCGCTCGCGGTCACTACTTTCGCGGGAAGCGGCGGTGCCTGGATGCTGATGTCGCGCCCGACCAGAAGCAGGACGGCAAATGAGATTGCCAGCAACGATAGCAGCCAAATCCAGAGCTGACGCGTTCGGCTCATGGTTCTCCCCTTCTCGACAAGGCGGTGCAGCGCAGCAACTAACGCATTGCACGCGGGTGCCATGGTGCCGCGCCCCGGCGGTCAGTCCTTCCTGGGGGCGGCTGATCCGCTTGGACGACCGGACCGCCTTCCGCTTCCCAGCGGTCGACACAGTCGCAATCGTTATAAGTACCGTCCGCCACGGTCTCGGCGCCGGCTATTGCTTGTGACCCTTCAGGCGGAAAGAGGATCGTCAGAAGCAGCACAGAGTTTTCCGCGCCCTTCACCGAGTGCGGCGCACCGCCTTCGAGATAGACCCACTGGTTACGCCGCAGTTCGATTGAGGTCTCGCTGAGCCCGATTTTCACATGACCTTCAAGGCAATGCAACATGATGCTGCCAGGGACCTGATGCTGGGGCATTTCGGTGCCGCTCGGGATCACCAGACGGATGGTTTCGAAATGGTCCGCCTTCACGATCGCTGTCGAATGTTCCTCATGGGTCGTCACGTCCCCGGGCAAGAGATCGACGACTTCTCCGGGCGCTGCGTGGTGAAGAGCCATATCGTTCAGTTCCTTTTCGTGATCGTCGGTTGAGGATTGGAGCAGGACGAGCAAGCGGACTGCCGCGCGCCGTCAGGGTTGGCACGTGCGCGCAAGAGCTTACCTAATCGCTCGCCGATCTGGAGTCCTGCTGCAATCCATGACCGCGACGCGCGGCGGCGACCGTCAAAGGGAGCGGGGTCGACCGGTTCACCACATTCTGGACAAAACATGTCGGATTCCTCCTGTTCGGCTTCAACGCGGCAAAGCGGCAATCATCCATCTGGCATTGCAACGGTTTCGACAGGATCGGCCGCGTTACGCTCGAAGAGCGAGGCAAGATCAGGCCGCTTCGTCAGGAGGTCGGCAAGCGTATAGCGGTCAAGCACCGCCAGGAACGCGCCGAGCGCCTCCTTCAGCACGCCCGTCAGGCCACATGCGGGCGCGACCACGCATCCGCCGCAGTCAACCAGGTCAAACCCGTCCTCGGTCTGGCGTATGAGTGCGCCGACGTTGATCTCTTCGGGCCGTCGCCCCAGGCGGATGCCGCCCGACCGGCCCCGCACGCTTTCCACATCACCGCTGCGTGCCAGTTGGTTCACCACCTTCATCAAGTGATTCTGCGAGATTCCATAGGCCTGCGCGACCTCACCGATCGAGCACAGGCGGTCAGGATGCGAGCCCAGATAGAGCAGCACGCGCATCGAATAGTCGGTGAACAGGGTCAGTTTCATGGGCCGTTGCCACTCTCTTCCTCAACTCGCCGCATTAAGATGCATTGGTATTGCATGTTTTGTGAGAAATGTATAGATGCATCCGTGATACATGAAAGGAGTCGGGAGAATGACCGAGCTGGAACTGAAGGATGAGGCGCTCAAGCAGCTTGTCGATGCGTTCTACGCGCGCGTTCGCGCAGATGCCGACCTGGGGCCGATTTTCAACGACGCGATCGATGACTGGCCGGAACATCTCGAGAAGCTGGCGGCGTTCTGGTCATCCGTCATGCTCGCCAGCGGCCGGTACAAGGGCCAGCCCGTGCCGGCGCATCTGAAGCACAGCTCGCGGATAACGCTAGCGCTTTTCGATCGGTGGCTCGCGTTGTGGGACTGTACGACAAACGAGATGATGGCCCCCGACGCAGCCGCGGCTCTTCAAGCGAAAGCGAAGCGGATTGCGGAGAGCCTGCAGCTCGCCATGTTTTTCCGCCTCGATCGGCCAGACGCCGTCGACGGCGAGGCCAGGTCCCATCCTTTTGAACGGCGAGTACCCACCCATGCCTGAAATTTCGCCCTATCGTTCGACGCCGGTGTTCGATCAGGACACGCTCCCGGCCGCCCTGCGGGTACGCCATGATACCAAGGCCGGTGTCTGGGGCCTGATCCGCGTTCTCGAGGGTGAGCTTCGGCTGACATATCTCGATCCACCGTCACAGATTGTGCTGACGCCCGAGCGGCCCGGATTGATCCTGCCGCAACAGCCGCATTTCGTGACGCCCATCGGCGCCATGAAAATGCAGGTCGATTTCTATGATCGGCCGCCCGGGGACTGATCGCCGGGAAACTCGAACCCCTTCAAACAAGGAGAAATTTATGTCGCAGCCTCTCAGCGATCAGACCATCGCGCTCGTCAAGGCGACCGTGCCGGCGCTCGAAGCGCATGGCCTGGACATCGTGCATGAAATGTATTCGCGGATGTTCCAGAACCCGGAGATTCGCGATCTTTTCAATCAATCGCATCATGGTGACGCCGGTTCGCAGCCGCGCGCGCTCACCGGCGCCATTCTCGCCTATGCCAGCAATATCGAAAACCTCGGCGCGCTGGCGCCGGCTGTGGAGCGGATCGCGCAGAAGCATGTCGGCTTGCAGATCCTGCCCGAGCACTATCCGCATGTCGCGGAGGCACTTCTGGGTGCGATCAAGGCGGTGCTCGGCGATGCGGCGACCGACGAAATTCTCGCGGCCTGGGGCGAGGCTTACTGGTTCCTCGCCAACATCCTGATCGCGCGTGAGCAGCGCGTCTATACCGAACAGAAGGACGCGAGCGGCGGCTGGAACGGTTGGCGCGATTTCCGCGTCGAGGAGGTCGTGCGCGAAAGCAGCGTCATCAATTCCTTCATCCTGCGTCCGGTCGATGGCGGTCCCGTCATGCGGCACAAGCCGGGGCAGTATCTGACCTTCTGGCTCGAGATTCCGGGCCATCCGCCGGTCAAGCGCAACTATTCGATCTCGGCGGCTCCCAACGGCGAGACCTATCGCATTTCGGTCAAGCGCGAGCCGCAGGGGCTGGCCTCGGGCTGGTTGCACGACGAGGCGAAACCCGGGACCATCCTGAAGGTGGCCGCGCCGGCGGGCGAATTCTTCCTCGCCGATCATGTCGAGCGGCCCGTCGTGCTGCTGTCGGGGGGCGTCGGCCTGACGCCGATGGTGGCGATGCTCGAAGCGCTCGTACAAGGCGGCGCCGAGGTGCCGGTTCACTACATCCACGGCACGCATGACCGTGACACCCATGCGATGCGCGGCCATGTTCGCGCTGTGGCGAGCCAGGGCAAATCCATCGCGATCACCGATTTTCACCAGAGCCCGCTCGAGGACGAGGCAGAGGGCTGCGACTACGACGTGGCCGGCATCATTACCGATGAATGGCTGGTGGCCAACACACCGGTCGCGCAAGCGGATTATTACATCTGCGGGCCGCGTCCGTTCCTGCGCCATGCGGTCTCGACCCTGTCGCTGGCGGGTGTGGCGTCGGACAGGATCCACTATGAGTTCTTCGGCCCGGCTGACGAGCTGCTCGCGGCCTGAAGGAGCGGAGGCATGGACGACATCATCCTGGCACGGGCCATTCATGTCCTGGCGGTCCTTCTCTGGATCGGCGGCGTGGCGTTCGTGACGATTGTGGTGATGCCGTCCGTCCGCGCCGCCAATCCTCCCGCGGAGCGATTGGCGGCCTTTCATCGGCTGGAGGGGCGCTTTGCGGCGCAGGCGCGCATCTGGGTGCTACTGGCAGGGCTCAGCGGCTTCTGGATGGTCCATCGCGCGCAGATGTGGGATCGCTTTTTCGATCTTCGCTTCTGGTGGATGCATGCGATGGTAGGGCTATGGGCCTTCTTCGCTGCGATGCTTTTTGTGGTCGAGCCGCTGTTTCTCCACCGCCGAATGATGACATCGGTCAAGCCCGCCGCAGACTTCGCCCGAATGGAGATCCTTCACCGCATATTGCTGGGTATCGCGCTTGTCACGGTTCTCGGCGCAGTGGCGGGAAGCCACGGATTCTAGGCTGCGTTTTTCATTGGGTTCCAGAATGCGATGCTGGTCCTCCCAAGGTCGCGATCAGATTTCCGCCAGGGCTGTCCGCGCCCATCAATCCAGCCCTCCTGCGACCGTCACCGCATTTTGTGGTTCGGAACCATCCGGTCCGAATGCGATTCTCTGAGATGACGGCCGCTCGAGGCTCGCCGAATTATGCAGACCAGATGGGGCGCGCCTGTCCTGCTCTGTTCCGATCCCAACGCACAACGAAGCGAAAACGCCATGTTCGACAAGCCCTTCACAGCCGTTATGGCGGCGACCATGCTCACGCTCGGCGGCTGCGCGACAGACGTGCAACATGCCGATCCCCAGGTCCCTGTCGCCCAGCTGAGAGACAAGGTCATAACCGGCAACGCGTCCTATCGTGAGCGCATTGCTCTGCCGGCCCGCGCGACCTTCAATGTACGGCTGCTGGACGTTTCGCGCGCCGATGCGGGGTCAGCAATCATCGCCGAGGAAACGCGCCAGGTCGAAGGGCAGCAGGTTCCTTTGCCTTTTTCGATCAGGGTGAAGGAACAGGTCTTGAAGACCAACATGCGTTACGCTGTCCGCGCGACGATCACCGATCCGGCGGGCAAGCTGCTATGGACCACAGATACGGTTCATTCGGTCGATCCCGCGCGGTTTGAGCAGGATCTGGGGACGCTCAATATGGTTCGCGTTGGTAACCGCTCGGCGGCTTCAGGCTTGATCGGCGCGCAATTCAAGGTCGAGGACATCAACAGGACGGGTCTGATCGATAGCTCCAACGTGACGGTGCAGTTTTCGCAAGGCGGCCGAGTGAGCGGATCGGCAGGCTGCAACAGGTTCACCGGCGACTACTCGCTCGATGGACAATCGCTTCGGATCGGACCGCTCGCTGTGACGCGGCGGGCTTGCGTAACGGCACTCGGCAACCAGGAAACCAGGTTCCTTGCCATTCTCCAGGATGTGACCTCATGGTCCGTCAACGGCAATGGGTCGGTGCTCTTGCGAGCCGAGGACGGACGATATCTCGCAGCGATACGCTGAATTGAACGCGGGATGCAGTTTGCTGAAAAAGCGGCTGCCGCGCAGTCGTGATCGATCGGAGGCGGGAGTTGAGCCCAAATAGACGCGCAACCGGCCAAGAGTTCCTTCGGCAAAAATTCATTGCGCCATCGCCGAACACCGGTTCCAGTTCGTCCCCGCCCGCAGAGCGAGCGACGCTGATTACTGATTTTTTGATGCTTGTGGCGGGAGAGGGCGGGGCAATGGTTGGGAACTTCCGGCCGGCCCGCGTGTTGCTGGTTGAGCGCTAGCTATGTGCTTGTCGGGAGCACCGGCCGATACGCTGTCAGCCCGTGGCGACGACCGATGAGGGGGGAAATAGATCGGCCATGATACTGACCTTGACCGAGACCGAGCGCCAGGTCGCGCTCGCTATTTCCGTTGCCGTGGCTCTGTGTGGCCTCGCTCTCGCCGCAGCAGGCAACCAGGACACCATGGAAATCCACGGATGGTTGATCCTGGCCTTCGGCGGCATTTGCGCGCTAGTCGTGATCCGGGAGATTTGGGGGCCGGAGCCGCCGAAATCGCGCCTCGAGAGCTACTATGACGAACCGATCAAGTTCGGCATCGCCGCCAGTATGGCATGGGCGGTGGTGGCCATGTTTGTCGGCGTATGGGTTGCCGCCTTGCTCGCCTTTCCCGATCTGACATTCGACGGCGCCTGGGCGAGTTTCGGACGCTTGCGGCCGGTTCACACCAGCGGCGTCATCTTCGGCTTTGGCGGCAATGCGCTGATCGCGACCTCGCTCCATGTCGTGCAGCGCACCTCACGCGCCCGGCTTCCCGATCAGCTTTCGGCCTGGTTCGTGCTGGTCGGCTACAATCTGTTCTGCATCCTCGCGGCCAGCGGATACCTGCTCGGCGTCACCCAGTCGAAGGAATATGCCGAGGCCGAATGGTATGCGGACATCTGGCTGGTGATCGTCTGGGTCACCTATTTCATTCTCTACATCCGGACGCTGGCCCGCCGCAAAGAGCCGCACATCTATGTGGCGAACTGGTATTTCATGGCCTTCATCCTTGTGGTCGCGATCCTCCACAGCATCAACAATCTGGCGGTCCCGGTCTCGTTGGGGCACGCCAAGAGCTACACGATCTGGTCCGGCGTCCAGGACGCGATGGTGCAATGGTGGTATGGCCATAACGCCGTTGCTTTCTTCCTGACGGCCGGCTTCCTGGGAATGCTCTATTACTATCTGCCCATCCGCGCGCAGCGGCCGATCTTCTCCTACCGCCTGTCGATCCTGAGCTTCTGGGGCATCACCTTCTTCTATATGTGGGCCGGCTCGCACCATCTCCACTACACAGCGCTGCCGCATTGGGTTCAGACCCTGGGCATGACGTTCTCCGTCATGCTGCTCGTGCCCTCCTGGGCCTCGGCCGGGAATGCGTTGCTCACGCTCAACGGGGCCTGGCACCGTGTCCGCGACGATGCCACGCTGCGCTTTATGATGGTCGCGGCGGTGTTTTACGGCATCTCGACCTTCGAAGGGTCGTTCCTGGCCATTCGCCCGGTCAACTCGCTGTCGCATTACACCGACTGGACCGTGGGCCATGTTCACGCCGGCGCGCTGGGCTGGGTCGCGCTGATCACCTTCGGCTCGCTGTACACGCTGGTTCCTTCGCTCTGGAAACGCGAAGGCATGTATTCTCCCGCGCTGGTCGAATGGCACTTCTGGCTCTCGCTGGCCGGAACGCTCGTCTACATCTTCGCGATGTGGAACTCGGGCATCATCCAGGGCCTGATGTGGCGAACCTATACCGAAGAAGGAACGCTCGCCTATTCGTTCCTCGACTCGCTGCGAGCCATGTATCCCTATTACATCGCGCGCGCGTTCGGCGGGCTGCTGTTCCTGATCGGAGCGGTGATCGGCGCCTATAACATGTGGATGACCGTGCGCGCCGCGCCCGCCAAAGCCCCGCTTGAAAGCGACGTTCCTTTGAATGCCGCTGTCGCCGCGGCGGGAAGGGGCTGAGCGATGGCGGAGCTGTTTCACCGCAAGCTCGAGCGCACCGCCATCGGCTTCGTGCTCGCCATCATCGCGGCAGCCAGCGTAGGCGGCCTTGTCGAGATCGCCCCGCTCTTCACCATCGACGAAACCGTGGAGGAAGCGCCGGACATGCGGCTCTACACCCCCCTGGAGCTGGCGGGACGAAACATCTATGTTCGCGAGGGCTGCTACGCCTGCCACAGCCAGATGATCCGCACCTTGCAGGACGAGGTCGAGCGCTATGGACCCTATTCGCTCGCGGTCGAATCCAAACATGACCATCCGATGCTCTGGGGATCGAAGCGGACCGGCCCCGATCTCGCCCGCGTCGGCGGCAAATATTCCGATTTCTGGCACGTCGCCCACCTGACCAATCCGCGCGATGTCGTGCCCGACTCCAATATGCCCGCCTATCCCTGGCTGGCGCGCACCGAACTGCGGCTCAATGATCTTCCTTTGCATCTGAAAGCGCTGCGCGCCGCCGGCGTCCCGTACACCGACGCCATGGTCGAGAACGCCGCGGTCGACGCCTACGATCAGGCGACGCCCGAAAGTTCGACCTCGTCCGGCGTGACCGAGCGATATGGCGAAAAAACGCAGGTGCGAGTTTTCGACGATGTCGCGACGCAAGTCACCGAGATGGACGCGCTGGTCGCCTATCTGCAGGTCCTCGGGCGATTGACCGACGCGGCGTACAAGAACACGGCCGCGCCGCAAAAGCCCCCCGAACCGGTGAAATGACGTGAGGAGAGGCACATGGACATAAGCCACGACGCACTCGTCGCATTCTCGAAAAGCTGGGGGCTGTTCTACCTCATCGGACTGATGATCGGCGTGCTCATCTATACCTTCCGGCCGTCCAACCGCGGCAAGTTCAACCGGGCCAAGCAGAGCGTGCTCGATCAGGACGACAAGCCGTGGACGTAGAACGCGATCCCGTCAGCGGTCGCGAGACGACCGGGCATATCTGGAACGGCATCCAGGAACTCGATACGCCGGTTCCCAAAGGCGTGCTGATTTTCCTTATCGTCACGCATCTTTTTGCCTTCGCCTGGTGGATTCTCATGCCGACCTGGCCGGTGGGGCACACCTACACCAAGGGCATCCTCAATACGGACCAACGCACTTCGGTGGAGAAACATCTGGTCGAGGCGCAGGCGGGACGCGCCGCCTGGATGAAACGCATCGAAAGCGAAAGCCTCCCGCAGATCGCGGCGGATCCTCGCCTGATGTCGATCGTGCGCAGCACGGGCCACCGGCTGTTCGGCGACAATTGCGCGGCTTGCCACGGCATCGACGCGAAGGGCGGCTATGGCTATCCCGACCTCACCGACGACGACTGGATCTGGGGGGGTGATCTTGAAACGATTGCCCAGACGATGCGCGTCGGGGTCAATGTCGAGCATCCGCAAGGCCGCACCTCGCAGATGCCCTCGTTCGGACGCGATGGGATTCTCGACGCCGATCAGGTCAGCCTTGCGGCCAACTACGTCTATTCGCTGTCACATCCCAAATTCGTGACGCCGGCCAATCGCGCTTCGGTGATGTCCGGCCGCGATGTGTTCGCGGCGAACTGCGCGATCTGCCATGGCGAGGATGCGCGCGGCAAACGCGAGGTCGGCGCCCCCAATCTGACGGACGCGCGGTGGATCTATGGAGGCGAGCTCGATCAGATCGTCGAGACCGTTCACGGTGGGCGGCAGGGCCATATGCCGACCTGGGACGAGCGGTTGAGCGAGACCGATATCAAGATATTGGCGCTCTACGTCCATTCGTTGAGCTTGCCCGGGCGATGAGGGCGGCGCGGTACAAGTCGCGCTGGCTGGTCCTGGCGCTCGTGGCGGCAGCGCTGCTGGTGTTCGTGCTGGCCAACGCGCATCTGCTTTACGTCGCATTCCAGTCCCAGCCCGATTGCGTAGGACATTTGAAGGAGCGGGCGGGTGAAGGCGGCCAATATCGCGCGGCGAAATCGGCGTGCTGAAAGGTAGCGGGATATGAGCGAGAAGAACGCTTCCTATGGCTTGCTGAGCGAGACCTCGACTATCGAGGAAACGCGAAACGTCCGGCTGCAACGCCACCTTCCCCCATTCGTCGGCATCCGATGGCTTGGCGCTGGCTGGCGCGATCTGACGCACCGGCCGATCCCCAGCCTCGCTTACGGACTCGTCGTTTTCCTGTTGTCGATCGCCGCGATCGCGACCCTTCTCCTCTACGGACGCGACTATATTCTGTTTCCCGCGCTCGCCGGCTTCATGATCGTCGCCCCCCTGCTCGCCATCGGACTCTATGAGAAGAGTCGGCTTCGCGAGCAGGGAGGGGAGATCGGCCTGCGCCAGATGCTCGTGGTGAAACCCGCGGCGGGACCGCAGGTGTTCTTCACCGGGGTGCTTCTCAGCCTTCTCATGCTGTTGTGGATGCGCTCGGCGGTGCTCATCTATGCGCTGTTCTTCGGCGTCCGCTCGTTCCCCGGCCTCAGCCATATCACCGCCTTCCTCGTGACCGATCCCGTGGGCTGGATCATCCTCGGCGTCGGCACGATGATCGGAGGATTGTTCGCCGCCTTCGCCTTCGCGATCAGCGTCTTCGCCATTCCCATGTTGCTCGACCGGAAAGTCGATGCGCTCACCGCCATGGGGACCAGCATGGCCCTGGTCTGGAACAACCTTGCGCCGATGATCGTCTGGGGCGGGATCGTTCTCGCGCTCTTCGTCCTGTGCGTGGCGACCGGGCTGCTGGGGCTCATCGTCATCTTTCCCTGGATCGGTCATGCCACCTGGCACGCCTATCGCGCGGTCGCAGACGCGGGCAGCTAGCCATGGCCTCGTGTGCCGCCATGGATGATATTGCGCAGCCCACACTGGCCCGACAATCGGTCGACGAACTTGTCCTCGCCAGCCGCGTCCTGGAGGATGACCTTCTCCAGACACAATTGTCGGTTCCGACCGCCCACTGCGGCGGATGCATGGCGAAAATCGAGCGGGTTCTGACCGGGCTTGAGGGCGTTGCATCGGCGCGCGTCAATCTCTCGACGCGGCGCGTGACGGTCACATGGCGGCGGGCGGGCGGCGTTCCGCCCTTGCTGGAGACGCTGTCCGGCGCCGGCTTCGAAGCCAATCTCCTGAGCATGCTCGAAGATCGGCCGGATAATGAAAAGCGCCGATTGATTCTCGCGACCGCGGTTTCGGGTTTCGCGGCCATGAACATCATGCTGCTTTCGGTGTCGGTATGGTCGGGGGCCGACGCCGGCACGCGCCAGTTGTTCCACCTGATATCGGCGCTGCTCGCCCTGCCGACCGTCGTCTATTCGGGGCGCATCTTTTTCCAGTCGGCCTGGTCTGCCCTGCGTGCCGGTCACACCAACATGGACGTGCCCATCTCGATTGGCATCGTTCTTGCGCTAGCCCTGAGCCTTTTCGACACCTTGCATTCCGGCCCCCATGCCTATTTCGATGCGGTCGTCACCTTGATCTTCTTTTTGCTGATCGGCCGGACGCTCGATCACCTCATGCGCGACAAGGCGCGGTCCGCCGTGCTGGGCCTTACGAGAATGATGCCCGCAGGCGCCAAAGTGCTCGTGCCTGATGGATCACGCGCATTCCTGCCGCTCGACCAAATCGCGGTGGGGGACGTCATCCTGCTGGCTCCGGGGGAACGCGTGCCCCTCGACGGCATTGTCCTTGCCGGCGAGGGCGATGTCGACACCGCCGCGGTAACCGGCGAGGCGATGCCCGTGCCCGTGACGAGCGGAAGCAGGCTCCTGTCCGGCATGCTCAACCTCGACGGCTCGCTGGAAATTCGCGTCACCAATATTAGCGCGCGGTCCTTTCTCTCCGAAATGGTCCGGATGATGGAAGCCGCCGAGCAGGGGCGCGCGCGCTACAGACGTTTGGCGGATCGCGCCGCGGCTTATTATTCGCCGATCATCCACTCGCTCGCTTTCGCGGCTTTTGCTGGTTGGTTCCTGGCGAGCGGCGACTGGCATCGGTCGCTGACCATCGCCATTTCCGTGCTCATCATCACATGCCCCTGTGCCCTCGGCCTTGCCATTCCCATGGTGCAGATGGTGGCCGCAAAGCGGTTGTTCGAGCGCGGAATTGCCCTGAAGGACGGCAGCGCGCTCGAGCGTTTGGCCGACATCGACATCGTCGTATTCGACAAGACGGGGACCCTGACGATCGGCGATCTGCGGGTGACCGAAAGCGAAATCGACAGGCGCTATCAGAAGGTCGCGCTGGAGATGGCCTCACGATCCGAGCACCCGGTCGCGCGGGCGATCGCGGCCAGCGGCGAGCATCCATCAAACATCGTGCTGGAAGGCTTTTCGGAACTTCCGGGGAAGGGCTTGGAAGCGTCCAGCGAGGGCAGAAAATTCAGGCTCGGGCGCGCCGACTGGGCGCTGGCTGCGCGTGACGCCGCAAAGAATCGCTTTTCCACGGTGCTGTCGGTGGATGGCGAACTGGCGGGCCATTTTGCCTTCTCCGATCTCGAGAAGACGAGCGCGCGCGAAACGGTGCGTCAGATCAACGACCTCGGTCTGCCCCTCGAGCTGCTCTCGGGCGACCGCCCGGAGGCTGTCTCGGCGCTTGCGGCCTCGATCGGTATTTCCCAGTTTCGCGCTGGTCTCCTGCCCCAGCAGAAGGTGCAACGGCTCGAGGTGCTGGCCGCCCGGCAGGGCAAGGCCATGATGGTCGGCGATGGGCTGAACGATGGACCGGCTCTCGCTGCCGCTCATGTGTCCATGGCCCCTTCGAACGCCGCCGATATCGGCCGTGCCGCCGCCGATGTCGTGTTTTTCGGGCAGGATCTGACGACGATCCCGCAAGCGATACGCGTTGCGCGCAAAACACGCAGTCTCGTTCGCCAGAATCTGGCGCTTTCGGTCGGCTACAACCTGCTGGTCATTCCGATCGCCTTGGCGGGCCATGTCAGTCCGCTGCTCGCGGCCGTGGCCATGTCGCTGTCATCGATCTCGGTTGTGGCCAATTCGCTGCGCATTCCGCGGCCGGCCAAGCCACGCTTCGATCCGAGCGACCGAGGACGCGCGCCGATACCTGCCGGAGCGGCGGCGTGAGCGCCTTCCTCTGGCTCGTGCCGATCGCCCTGCTGATGGGCTTGGCTGGCTTGGGCGCTTTTCTCTGGTCGATGCGCGATGGGCAGTATGAGGATCTCGATGGCGCCGCGGAGCGTATCTTCATAGACGCCCACTCCGACAGGCCCTTGGCCGAGGCGGAAGAGAGCGATCGAGCTGAAACCGTGCCCCACGCGAAGAGTTCGTAATATGAACACCACCGAGTCCGATGGAATAGAGGAAATGTCGATGACACGGACATTGCAGTGGAACTGGGTCGGCGTACTCGCCTTCATCTGCGGTGCGGCGGTCATCATTCCCAGCCTGGTCGCTTTGGCGCTCAGCCTCCTCGCCGTCGCGCGAGAGATTTTGTAAGGCTGCTGCTCGGCGGGCCTTGGGATCGTGGCTGGATCGTTAAAACGCGCCGTTCGCGGCCATTCTGCACGGACCTCGCCTCACCACGACGTTCACCGTGCATAGGCAATCAGTCATCGCCTTTGCATTGCCAGGTCGCATCGCCGGCGCAGGATCACCCGCGAAATCCTTCTGGAGCCGCCCCATGCGCAGACCACGTCCGACGGTAGCTGTAATTCTCATTGCAGCATTGATGGGGACAACGGGCGCGCAGGCGCAAGCTCTGATCGATGCCGGTAATCAGGCCATGATCATGCATCAGGGCAATCTGCTCCAGCAGCACACCGCGCCCAACAACGAGCACACCAATGTTCGCAAGCGCAAAGGCGGCGCTGCGAGTGGTGCCTGCTCGATCGCGCAAGATCGCGAAAGGCTCCGGCCGGAATATGAGCGGCGGCTCGGCTCGGATGGCCGGGCAGCGGCAAACGCCTGGCTTCGGCGTGAAGCGGCCAGCCTTGGCCGACAAGCGGCTTTGCGGTCGAAGGCAGGCGGTCGGTGCTGAGCCTGACGCGATAAGGCGCCGCGGCCGAAAGACCTCGCATCTGCGAGTCGAAAAGGGCCGCCCGCGCCGGGCGTCATGCTTCGACCAATCGTTCCTTGGACATGCTCGACCACACGCTGTCGCGCGGTCCAGCGATCGCGCGTCGTCTGGCGGCTTGCGCCATGAAAGCAAAGCCGATCGCGCCTACAATGGCGACCGCATCGATCAGATGATCGGCCCCGCCGTGGCTCCAGCCCAGGCCTGCGACCGCCGTGAAGCTGCTCAGCGGTATCAGTGCGGTCATTGCGGCGGCTGCCCATAGCAGTTCCGTCCCGCTGCGCGCCGCCCCCCGAACCAGCGCCCAGACGACAGCCAGGATGAAGGCCCCGTAGTATAGCCTCTATCTGCAAGCGGCGTTGGACACTGTTGATGGAATTTCGACGTCGTTTCATTTGTATCCCTCCGGCGGGTCCCGCCTTGTCCGGTCGGTGAGCGAGCGGTCTTAAGCGTGCACTTGAGAGTGCGCTTAGGAGCGGTCGATGGGGCAGATCACGGTGTTCGCGGGGCCAGAACGGCGCCGACGGTGGAGCGATGAAGAACGGCTGCGGATTCTGACGGAGGCGTTTTCACCGGGTGCCTGCGTGGCGGAGGTCTGCCGGCGGCACGATATCTCGACGGCGCTGATCTACACCTGGCGGCGCAAGTTCCGCCAAGCACCCGTCGAACCGGCGCCGCAGGGTCTGTCAGAGCCGCGGTTTGCCGAGGCCGTGGTTGCCGAGGACGCGAGGTCGGGCGGTTCTGGCACCTGTCCTGCGATGATCATCGATCTGGCGCGCGGCAAGCGGGTGAGCATCTTCGCGTCGGCATTGCCGTTGCAGGTGGCCGCGGCATTGAAGGCACTGCGGTGATCCCTGCGGGCGCGCGGGTGTGGATCGCGATGGGTCATACCGATATGAGGAAGGGCATGCAGGGCCTGGCGCTGATGGTCCAGCAGGGGCTGAAGCGCGATCCGCACGGCGGTGACCTGTTCGTGTTCCGAGGCCGCGCTGGCTCACTGGTGAAGATCATCTGGCACGACGGGATCGGCATGTCGCTTTATGCTAAGCGGCTCGAGAAGGGCCGGTTCGTGTGGCCCTCTGCCAAGGAAGGGGCGGTCTCTCTGACGAGCTCCCAACTGGCCTGCCTGCTCGACGGGATCGACTGGCGTAACCCGCAGTATTCCTGGCGTCCGGCCAGCGCCGGATAATCGCAGTCGGAGTCCATTTTGATCTTGCGGCGCCAGGTGGATGCTGATTCACTCGATCCATGGAAGCCGCCGTTTCGCCCTTCCCGGACGACGTTGAAGCGCTCAAGGCGCTGCTGGCTTGCGCGCTCCACAAGGCCGATGAGGCCGAGGCCCAGCTCGCCAACGCCCGCGCCCGGGAGAGCGCAACCGAGGCGGTGATCGCGCACCTCAAGCTGCAGATCGCCAAGCTCAAGCGCGAGCAGTACGGCGCCAGCGCCGAACGCACCCGGCGGCTCCTCGAGCAGATGGAGCTTCAGCTGGAAGACCTCGAAGGTGATGCAGCCGAAGACGACCTGCTTGCCGAAGCCGCCACGACGAAGATAGCGACCGTCACTGCGTTCGAGCGCAAGCGGCCGGCGAGGAAGCCGTTTCCCGAGCACCTGCCGCGGACACGCGTCGTCGTGCCCGCGCCATGTTCATGCCCCGCCTGTGGCGGCAGCCGCCTGTCGAAGCTCGGCGAGGATGTGACCGAGACGCTCGAGGTGATCCCCCGGGCCTGGAAGGTCATTCAGACCGTACGCGAGAAGTTCTCCTGCCGGGACTGCGAGGCTATCACCCAGCCGCCGGCGCCGTTCCATGTCGTCCCGCGCGGCTGGGCGGGGCCGAGCTTCCTCGCCATGCTGCTGTTCGAGAAGTTCGGCCAGCATCAACCGCTGAACCGCCAGGCCGAGCGCTACGCCCGCGAAGGCGTGCCGCTGAGCACCTCGACACTCGCCGACCAGGTCGGCGCGGCGGCATTCGCGCTGATGCCGCTCTATCGGCGCCTCGAGACCCATGTGCTGGCGGCCGAGCGATTGCATGGCGACGACACCACCGTGCCGGTGCTCGCCAAGGGCAAGACCGATACCGGCCGATTGTGGGTCTATGCTCGTGACGACCGGCCCTTTGCCGGACCCGCGCCGCCGGCCGCCCTGTTCCACTACTCGCGCGACCGGCGCGGCGAGCATCCGCGGGCGCATCTCGCTTCCTGGTTCGGCATTCTCCAAGCCGATGCCTATGGCGGCTATGGCGAGCTCTATGCTGCGAGCCGCAAGCCGGGGCCGGTTCTGGAAGCCGGCTGCTTCGCTCACGCCCGGCGCAAGTTCTTCGAGCTCGCCAACGTCGAGGGCGCCGCGCGCAAGAAGAGCCGGGGTGAACGCACCGGGCTGATCTATCCGATCGCGCTCGAAGCGGTGCAGCGGCTCGACAAGCTTTTCGACATCGAGCGCGGGATCAACGGACTGCCTGCCGAGGAGCGCCTCGTGTGCCGGAAGGAACGCAGCGCGCCGCTGATGAGCGAGCTCCATGCCTGGCTGACCGAGCAGCTCAGAAAGCTCTCGCGCAACCACGACCTCGCCAAGGCCATCAACTACATGCTGCGCCGCTGGGACGCGTTCACCCGCTTCCTCGGTGATGGCAGGATCTGTATCACCAACAACGCCGCCGAGCGCGCGCTGCGCGGCATCGCCCTCGGCCGCAAGTCATGGCTGTTCTGCGGCTCGGATCGCGGCGGCCAGCGCGCAGCTGTCATGTACAGCCTGATCGGCACCGCCAAGCTCAACGACGTCGATCCACAGGCGTGGCTCGCGGACGTCCTCGCCCGCATCGCCGATCACCCAGCCAGTCGTCTCGACGAGTTGCTGCCGTGGAACTGGCGCGGCTGCCGCCCGACGGTGCCGGTCGCGGCTCAATGAGCGGGCTCGAAGCGCCTGAGAAGGCGCACATCACCACCACCTGTGAACGGTTCATCACCAACGTGCTGAAGCCGCGGTTCTTGCCGGTCCTGCGCCCCACCGAATTCAACTACCCGGTCGATATCCAAGGCAAGTGGCACGGAACCCGCTACCGCTTTCTTCAGCGGTACCGCTCTGGCTTCGCCGATAACCGCGGGGAAGAGTTCGACGCGCCGTTCGTCCGCCTGGACTGGATCGCTCCGGATCGCTTTAACATCCAATGGCATCGCCATACCGGCGCCTGGTTCTGCATCCACCGCGGCAAGACCCTCGCTCAAGCCTTGAAGCTGATCGAGACAGACGGAATCCTCCACCCAAACTAAACGGACGTCGCCGCGGCCTTCGCCGGATGCTTACGCTAGTCGACGAGTTGGACGGTTTGAAGAATTGTGCTGTTGAATACCAGCGTCGCCTTATCGGGCTCGATAACACGATTGTGCCAGTGTACGATCCGGTCTGTCCTGGGAGTTGTGCCCGCCTGACCCGCGCACGGGCCTCATACTATCCGACCCCTTCAGGCGGCAGAGCGCTGTTGAAGATAAGCGGCTGCGACATCCGGCGCGCCTGTAGGGGAAAAAATAGATAAGCGGTTTCCACGAAACCGGTGCTGTTCATCACCTGACCGTTCGCGGGCGGGCTTTCCCTTCGGCCATCGCCGAATTGATGTTCTCGCCCACATGCGGATAAAGTTTCTGATGAGCGGGATTCCGGCGTGAGATCATACCGTCAATTTCGGCAAGCTGACTCCATATGACATCCTGACAGGCTATATAATCGGGATGATTTTCCACATTTCTCCGCATATATTTCGGATGCAGAACAGGAAATTCCGAAGATACCGCTAGGGATGCAAGTGTGTTAACCGTCTCCATCTCCCGAGACACCATATCTGCGAGATCAAAGATCATCCGTCCTCGCATCGTCACGGGCAGAGGGTAAAAATTAAATCGAGGAAAGAAAAAATCATCCCCAATGGCAACGGGAGGGAACAAAAATGACGCGGTTATTCGGTTGAAGCCAAGACCGCGAAGAAAGACATTGAGTGAAAGGATGCCGTCCGCTACCTCATGCAGGAAAGCGGCTAGGTCATAAAACCCCTCCTTGCGGGCTTTGTAGCCGGTGGAAATATCTATGTCTGATACGCCGAAATTCAGGATGACATTGCTTTCTCGCGAAAGCCCACCGGCAAGTGTGCGGACATAATCATAGGTCTTCTCTGCTCGCAATCCTCTCGCGGTCCATCCGGATGCCCAAAAAGGATGATAGCGAGGATTGTCACCAAAGATATAATCAAAAATTTCAGAGTTCGATGAACCGAACAAGATTAGGTCACGCAATTCCATGGGAGAACCTTAGAATATGCGAGACCATCGTCTTCTTGAAATAACCTATAATATAGTCTGCATCAGATTTTCTTATCATGACACTATATTCGCTGGTTAGACTTCGATCAGAGCGAAAAAACTGAAGAGAATCCCCTGCTATGTTCCAATATCGTTCATTGTCGCTAGGAATATCTTCGATCGCGCCATCACGGGCCATTATGCCTTCGCTCATGACCGCGCCGAAAATTTTCATATAGGTAAATCGCTTTCCCACCAGCATATCTGGATCGATATTTTCAACGCGAGTCTCTCTGGACGCAAGGGCGCGCGCCAGATCCGATTTCACAATAGGGTTTAACAGCCTCGACGATTTCACCAGATGGGAACTGCACGCCCTCATGCCAATTAGGCTGGCATGTACCTGAAGCGTGTACAGATGCTCCCGCAACCTTGGGTGCGGACTACTCCGTATCAGGGCATGGTAACCGATTTCGTCAGCATCGCTATAACGCCGCTCCCGAAGATTCTGGGTCATCATCTCGACGGGATACAGCAAATGGGCATTACACGTCTCAGGAAAGATATGGATATTATATTCCAACGAACTCATCTATTCCCCCTGATGCAGGACTAGCCTACTCCTCGGCAGTGATGCCGGTCAGCGCGCAAACAGGCTCATTTTCCCCAATCTGCGGGAACGCTTGCTGCGATGTTGGCTCTCCTGCTTGTCCTCACGTATATCCGCCGCGAATACAGGAGCGCCCAATTGCCAGCACATTTCTGCGCGAAGCGCGCCATCGTGCCTGATCAGGCCCAACGCGTTGCCATCAAATGCAAGCCAGCCTCCAGCCCCATTATTGATGAGGAAATAGCCGCTCGCCTCATCCCGGTAGATCAGCCAGGACAGGCTTGATGACGTCCAGTTCGGATCAAATGCGCCCAGTCGTACGCTGTCGCCGTCGGAAACCAGCGCCGCTTGCATAAGCCCTTGATTGAGCAATGCCCATGCTCCGTTGGACACGGGTTTCAGATGCCACCCCGCCCCTGTCATCCATGCCGGAATGCCTGATCCGACATCCGCAGCCTCGACTTTTCCGTCCCGCACAATGCCGTCAAGGGCAAAACCGCCAATCGAAGGATGAGACATGATGCTGCAGCCAGCTTCACCCGTCAAAAAACCGTGCGGATTCTGACTTGAAACAAGCTCTATACCGCTAGCGGACCCGCGCTTTTTACGCATTCACCGCCTCCCGCTGCAGGGATTGCGCTATGGTTGTGGGCGCGTCATGCAGTGCCAACTCCCGATCCCAATATTCGACGCTGCTCGATTCTTTCATGCGGCTGGAATAATGCTCGCGAAGTGCCTTATATTCTGCCGGAATCCGCGCGATCAGCCCAAATAGTTCGGCCGCCGCTCGTGATGCCTGTTCCTGTACCTGCGAATCTTCGAAATTATACAGCTTGATCGTCTTGCTATGATGGTTGTGAAGCATCACCGTTCCGATGGCGTTGCGGTTCTCCACCGGCATATACAGGAATGGATGTTCCGCCATGTGCTTGCTGCTGCCTGCCAGGGCATGGCGCTTGTCCGCAAGGATTTCATGGGGCACATGTTCAAATTCGGCATCGAAGTTTTTGAAATATTTCAGTTTTTCGATATAATGCGCGGCGAAACCATTTTCGAGGAATATGATCTTCGAAAACAGGTCGTTGAGCACATCGATATAAAGTTGCAGACCGCGATAATCGTTCAGGCTGACGTGGCGTAGGGCCTGCTGCTGAAAATATCGGACCAATGCCTCTGGTTTGGAATGACCATAGATCATATTGATGATGATCCCATGGGCGATCGACATATATTCCTGCCCATAGGAGTGCGCCGGTTCATGCCACGCCGCCAAATTCGGGTTGGAAAGGATACGGACGCCAGCCTTCGCCTTGCTGCGCAGGCTGTATTCAATGTCATCCCCCCGCAGGAAGATCGCAAGCGGATAGCCCAGTTGCCCGAACAGCGACCACGGCAGGCTGAAGAAAATGAACGTGCAATATTCCGGATAATTGGGGGTCGCCAGCATATCCAGATGATCGAACAGCTTGAAATTCAGATTATGGCGAAGGAGACGCGGCGCAAGGTTTGTTCGGCGCGACCGCTTTTCCGCATCCAGAAAACGGCCCCAAAAGGCACCATCTTCCCACATCTTGCGGGGGTCGCTCTTTGTGAAGACCGGCAGCGTGAAAATAGTCCTGTCGGTGCGGAAAAGCGTCGATGCCCAGTGACGGTAAAGCGACTCCATCGACAGATGAAGGTCATCGTCCAGCAGCAACAACTCGTCCGGCTCCACGCCCGAATCTTGGGACGCCGCCTCCAATAGCCGCATGATCTGGCTCATATTGCCGCCGCCGCCCAGATTTGCGCCCCTGATGACGTGGAACTGAATGTCGGGAAACCGCTTCAATAGGTCGTAATCGTCATCTTCCAGCCCGGCACTGGTGTCGAGGATGAGGAAGAAAGTGTTTTTCAACATCCGCGCATAATGGGACTGGCCGGATTTTGACGCGCTGTCCTGAAACTGTTCGATCAGCGTCAATATATCCTGCGTTCGGCCGAACGTGCGAAGCGCCACCATCATTTTGGCATCGACCTTTTTGGGCGCATATGTGCCCCAGGCCGCGTTGTTCAGGTCGACGCCGTCCGAAAGGGCGCGAGCAACCCAGAATAGCCGCGAAGATTCCCCCACCACGCTACGGAAGTTGACCGGAATTTCTACCTCGCGGACTTGGTCAGCTTGGTCGGCCTCCGATAAAAGTTCCTTTTCCACCAGCAATTTGACGGGCTCGCCTTGGCGTCCGACGCCGACCTGCAAAGCCAACGGCCCCTTCACCGACATCCTCAGCGCCAGCTTGTTGATCGCGCTGTGCTGCAGAAATAGTTCCGGATAAAGGGAATTTCTCAGCGTTCCGCTGTTCACCTGACTGTAGCAGTCCAGATTGGAAAACCCGCCATCGAACCGATGTGCGTGCCCTGGCAGATCTGCAAAGAAGAGGTCAGTGATAGAGCTGTCATCAGCATTGCTATCTAACCCGGAAAGAACGACCCATTCGCCTTTTTTTACCGGCGTGGCATTCTTCCCCCAATTCGCCAAGGATTGTGACAGCTGCAATATAATGCTTTCCACCAAGACCACCTGTTTACCGTAACTTAAGTTGCACCTGCCCCTAACGAAGGAGAGAATGGTTCGCAAGTGCGGCAAGGCGTGCCTGAGGCGATCCGTCATCTCGATCTGAAGGAGCAAATTGACGCACACTGACTGACAGCAACGAGGTGATCGCATCCTCGAGCGTAGGAATAGTGCTATCTGCCATCTTCTTCCTTACCAATCCCAGGTCGAGACTAGCTTGACGTCTTGTCAAAAAGCCGGCGCCGCTTCAGGCGCAAAAGCCATGATGCTAATGAATGATTTTCATTTCAGTCTGGTGGAGGTCGCCGATGAAAAAATTTTGCCTTTATGCTGTAGCCGTCGTTTTGATCCCGGTGCAGGCCAACGCTGCTCCAGCATTCCAGTGTGATGGCGCGACTGACATTTCTCCCCAACTGAATCAGGCGATCAATAGCCTACCGAGCGGCGGATCGGTCTTGCTTCCTCGCGGTAAGGTTTGTGCTCTGCGATCACGAGTGAATGTGAAGAGATCTGGAATCAAATTGCGCGGGGCCAGCACGACATTCTTGCGTTTAGGTGAGTCATCGGGGCTAATGGTGACCGGCAACAATAACAGCTTTTCTGGTTTCACTATCGACGGGGCGAAAGCATGCAATATTCCGGAGAAAGCATGCAAAGGTTCAGGGATCGCCGTTCTGGGTAGTGGCAATCAATTCGATAATGTCGCAGCCATCAACAATCAGGGCCATGGCATTATGTTCGATGGCCAGCGATCGCGATGTTCACACAACGTACTGCGCAGCAGTCGTTTCTCGAACAATAGATTGATCGGCATTTCCCAGCATACGTGTACTTATAACCGCATTCTCAACAATCGCTCCACCGGCAACGGGGCGGAGGGAATAACGGCAGATCACAAGTCTGATCATGCGACCATCAGCGGTAACATCCTTTCGGGCAACGTCACGCGGGGTGGCGTCGGTGCAATCGGCATTGACTATGTCGACGGCGTAACAGTGACGGGGAATAGGATCGGTCCAAATGTGAAAGCCGTTCCTGCCATTCGCACCCAGAACAACGAAGGGCCTTCGCGCAATTTGCGGATTGAGGGCAATGTGGCAGATGCCAATCCGGCGGGCTGTATCGATTTGAAGACCGGGCGTGGCGGACCAACGTCTAAGTCCCAGATCTTAAACAACCGCTGCTCAGGCAGCAGAATAACATTGGGTTCTGGCAGCCAGGGAAACATCGTAAAAGGCAATGACGGTCCGACATTGCATATGGATACAGGACCAGCCAAGCGGCATTAAGGTGCTTGTTCGAAAGGTTGAAGCGACCGATGGCGAGCTATTCCAGGAGTTTGCGGATATCTCAGAGACAAGCAGGCGGTCCCGGTCTCTCGGTGGGCATCCGGGTTTGCCTCCGACGCTGAATCAACTGACCTCGCCCGCAGCGAAGGCCAGCGCGCTTGAGTAGGTGCGACGCCTTTGACAGAAGCGATATCTTCATCATGCTGAACGGGATGGCCGGATTCAGAAACGGCTCACGCATCAGCCCCAGCTATATTCGCATATCTATTTCGTTCACTCTTATCGACCGTTGGAAGCGACGAGCGACGATACGCTTCACCCCGGCCTTCGCCGCGAGGACCGTGCTGCCGCCGCACCCATATTCGAGGTAGGATTAACACTTTAAAAGATGCTCTGTCAGCCTCTAGCCCTTCCGGATCAGATTGACGATATCGCCATCTCTAGATTAGCTGGCCGTCGCTAGACATGCGGATTGACCCGCAAGCGAAAGGCTAAACAAAATATGAGACCAATAGACACCGTAAGAAGATTTTTCGCACGCGACGAAGAGGCTGATTCTCCAGCGCGAACACCAAGGGATTATCTGACAGGCGCCCAGTACGAAACCATCAACGTCATGACCTCCTGCTCCAATGAGCGCGCGGAAGTCATTCAGGTGCTGATTTGCTCGCTTTCGGAAACACATCGAAATCAGCGCATCAATTTCTGGTTGTTTCATACCTCAATAAATGACGAAAAGCTGTCTGAGTTCGACCGATATTGCCGGTCTTTACCTAACGTGGATTTCTTCGAGGTGCGGGTTGGCGACAAGCACCTGCCACATTTCGAGGAGATGAAGCGGATTGGTGGAAAGCCGGATAGCGAGCGGTTCCTCTGGTTTGTGGCCCACGAATATCTGCCGCAAGACCTTGACCGGGTTGTATACCTCGACGCACTCGATACCGCCGTTGTGGATGATCTGACCGCGTTCTACCAGGCGGACTTTGATGGCAAATATCTGCTCGTCTGTCGCGAGTTAAACAAATGGACGAATGAGCCGCAACTCTACGTGGAACCTGCGCGGGAGTTTTTCGATCGGACACAGGATAAGGAAACCGTTGTCCGTATTTCGCAGGGCATCTTCAATAGCGGTTCGATCGTAATCAACCTGAATAAATTCAGGGCGGAATCGCTGAGCCTGACCCATTATTGCGAGGTTGCTCAATGGGCGAAGGATACCGTGGGCGCGGGATTTGGCGATCAGGGGCTTTGGTCTCTGACCCATGGCAGCAATTTCAAGTTGATGGACGATCGCTACAACTATCGCTTCTTTAGCTATGGCCCGAAAAGCGAGGTGAGTAACCCGAGTGTGATTCACTTTGCCGGGTTCGCAAAGAAGCCATTTCATCTGTTCTTTACGCCGAAGCAGACCAAGGATCTGATCGAACATATCGCCAAGGCGGGCAAAGGGCCGATCATGATGGGCAACTTCCACCGGCTAGATTCTCACTATTTCGCGCATTATGAAAAATGGTGGGATTACTGCAAGAAGACGCCGGTCTTCTCCCGCATCATCTCTTCTGCGATCGATGAGACGAACGACAAAGTGATTGCGCCCTTGTGGGGGGCCAACCATGGAGATGTGGTGCTTTCTCCCGCAGGCACCGGGGCGGCAGCAAAGCCCAAGGGGAAATCGCTGGATAATGTCGTTAATCCTCAGGGCATCCGCGTCTATGTCGATGAGAACGACACGCGCGGGCAAAAGCTGGTGGCGGCGGGCGGACACCTCAACCCGGAAACAATGCGGGCATGGAAGCTCTTGATACTGGAGAAGCGCTGGACCCACCTTCTCGATGTCGGCGCCAACTATGGTGAGATGCTGGTTCACACCCCTCTCCCGATCGGAGCCAAGGTGTTTGCCTTCGAGCCCAACCCCACCATCCTGCGCCGCCTGCGCCGAACCATTCGTGAGTCAGGCTTGGCAAATATCAACATCATCGGTTCGGCAATGTCAGACCATGAAGGGGTTCAGACATTATATGTCGATCCTAAATGGTCTGGGACAACCCGGTTCTCGCGCGATGGCGACACGCCAAAAAACTACAAACCTGTGGAGGTCAACACAACCACGCTTGGCACGGTACTTTCGCGCATCGCCGATCGGCCGCAGGACATTTCCCTGCTGCTTAAGATTGACGTAGAAGGACATGAGGTGCCCGTCTTGAAGGGGCTGATTCCGGTCCTGCCATCGCTCGCTGATTTTGAATGCTTGATCGAGGTGGTGCACCTGCCTGATGGTGATCTAGATTTCCTCATTCAGCATTTCGCCTTGCGCGGATACAACAAGGCGCAAAAGAAGCTGGTGCCGCTTTCTGCTCGAAATGCAAAGGAGCTGCGAGAGGCGATGAAGGCGCCCGAGATTTACGGGCAAGATGCGGTACTGAGTCGTAAGTGAAATCGGGCGGGCGGGGCTTAGGCCCTGCCCCTCATCCTTGTCCGGATATTTTTATTAGGCCTAGATCAAAAAGTGTAACCCCAGCCGCCGTCTTTCTCGAAAGCACTGATCCATCCGTTATCTGCGACGGTGAACGAGGCCCAACCGCCTTTCCCAAGCGTCGCGCGTCGTCATCGTCTCCCCGTGATGGCGATAGGCCGTCTTGAGCGCATCATAGTTGTCCAGCAGCCGACGCATCGCCACCCTGAACCGCCGACGATTGACAAAGTAGCGGTCCTTGTCGATGCGGCAAATATAGCCGGTGCGCGTACTCGCATCGAATGTCACCGTCCAACGCCGACGGAAGGTGTCCCGTGCGTTCGCCCGCACATCGAGCGGGAACAGCACGCCCTTCGAATAGAAGAAGCGGTCCGGCAGCAAATGCCCGTTGAAGCTGAGCTTGCGCCACAAGGCACGCCACTTTCCACGGTGCCGTTTGGACGAATGAGCGGCAGTCTCGCCACTGGCGAACTGCAGGGGCGTTATCAGCTTTTCATTCACGGTCAGTCGGCTCAAGTCAGACCGGCGCTGCGCCATGTCCAAGTTGCCTTCCCAAAAGCGCTCTCCTTCCATCACATCATCCATCGCCATCAGCAGAGCTTCAGCCGATTCATAATGATAGGAATCGTTGAACCGATCGAAATAGCTTCGCATCATCGCCTTGATGCCGGGCCGATCCAGTTCCAGTCGCTCAAACATAAGATGAGCAGCCAGATGATAACGCATATCGAGATAGACCGTCATGGGCGACTGCTTAGCGAAGAAATCGTCCTGATGGCTCGCAATGCCTGGGACATTCAGAATGTTGAATGCGTTCGCCAACGAAAAACAGATGTCATCACCCCGTACGAAGAAAGGGAAAGGCCAAGTCTTCACCGCCGCAATAGGGAAACAGAAATACCACCATCCACCGTAGCGATTCCAACTCGAATCGATTTGGATAGTTGCGACCACCTCGTCGAATTTGCGCAGGTCACGCCCGTTGTGCAGCGGCCGACAACGCTCATTGAAGGTTGCGCTAGCTTCCCACAGACGCCATTTGCGCGACTCCGTGATCATCGAACCGCTGATCGCCAGCGCCGGGTCAGCGGAATAGCGCAGTATCGCCATGGTTCGTCTTAAGGTTTCAGGAAAGAAGACTGCGTCATCATCCATGAACAACACGTGGGAGGATGTCCCATCTCTCACCGTTTCCAGTAATCCGCGCGTAAAACCACCCGCGCCACCATAATTGCTGCTCTTGATCACCCGACCCCTGGCGAAAGCGCTTCTGTCGGTCTCCCCCCCATTGTCGATCACCAACAACTCGAAATCGCCGCTTATATCGGGATTAGCCGTGAAATAATCCTGTAACCGTTCCATTGTCTTCTGCACGGCAGCATCGCGCCTAAACGTCGTGATGACCCCTGTCAGCCGCACATGGTTCCGCACTGCCCCCGCGACCACGTAATCAACTGCGTGAATCGTTAGATCGTCTATCGCCACGAACCGTGCGAATATCATCCCATTGAGCGAAATTTGCGGGATCTCGATGACCCTGGTCACGCCATCACCGTCAATAACGGTGTGATAGAGATTTTGATGACTCTTGTCTGGGCGAACCAAAACCAGTTCGAAAATAAATCGCCCCTTTGCCGTGACATGCACTTCCAATCGGTTGGCTGATGCGAAGTCGAAGGCGTAGGCTGGGAACGAGTTGAAATAGCTATCGAATTTAAGCCTCGCTCCCTTAAAAGCGTAGAATGTGGCGGAACTCAAATCGTAGCCCGCCAAACCAATGCTGTGAAAAAATAGCGCCTGCTCGCAATTGACTTCTTGGTTTGGAGCTATCAACCGCTGGACGATCGGGCTGTGCTGAGCCAAAACAGCGGGGCATTCGGAATTAATTTTACCCACCATGTTATAGCGCTCGGTTAACTGCCAAAACCGGAAGCACGGTCGATGCGATTATACCAAAAAAGCGCTGGAATTCGGCCACAGGAGAGTTGGAGACGTAGAGCACGTCCTTGTCCTGCATTGTAAAGCTCTGCATGGCGAAATAGGTCGCTGGATCCTTCATGTCGATGCGGTAGATGACGGGGACGCGGCCCTGCCCGTCTTGTCCGGCGTTCATCGCGCCGCCTGGAATCGCGCGTGGGTCGGCCCAGCGGAACAGGAACACGCCCTTTGGATCGGCGCGCCGGTCTTCTAGTCCTACAACGCGGCCCAACGCTTGCGATAGGGTGATGCCTCGCGCCTCGAAATTGACTTCCTGATTGCGGCCGATCGCCCCTAGCGCGGTGAAGCTGAACGGCTGGAACAAGGCGGTCACGATATCGCCCGCTTGCATGACAATATTTTCTTGAGGATTGGCAATGATATCCGACAGCGGCATGCTTTCCACGCGATCTCCGCGGGTGAGCTGGATCATCATCTTATCTACCGGCTGTCGGGTGCCGCCAGCACGAGCAATAGCGTCCAGAAGCCTTTCACCCTTGGGTGTCAAAGGCACCAGCGCATTCGAAGCCACTTCTCCGACAACCGTAACCTGGGAGGATGCGTTGTGTATGAGGCGCACGGCAACCTGCGGCAAATGCGCCTTGCCAGACAAACGGCGAACGATCTCACGCTCAATCTCGGGTAGACTACGCCCTTGAACGAGGATGCGTCCCGCATAGGGCACTGTAATGTCCCCGGCAGGCCCAACCTGCATCTCGGGAAGTGCGGTAGTATTCGCCGCTCCCATAACCGTGGTACTTCCCAGACTAGAGCCGCCGAACAGCGCAGCTGGCGGCGCTTCCCAAATCAGCACGGACAGCACATCGCCTTTCCCGATCCTCTGGCCGGTGGGCTGCGCCTGAGGCAGATCTTTTGCGAAACTCGCGTGCATCTCCTGAGCTTGGATCTGTCGCGCCACCTGATCGGTGACGTCGATTACGCGCACCCCCTGGACAGTGCCGGCACGTTCGATTCTAGAAATATGCCCCTTGCTGGGGCCAACCGAGGTGTCGAAACCCCCGCAGCCCGACAGCACCGCTATCGATGCGGTGGCTGTCAGGACTTTGGAATATTGGGATCGCATGAATTCACACTCTTGGTTTTGACCGATAAAGAAGGAGCAATGCCGTCATCGGGGCAATTTGCAAAGCCCTTGTTGCATGACGATGAGGCATTAGCTGTTTTAGCGGGCAAATATACCCGCCAGAAATCCGTTGTTGTTAGGCGTAACACGGTCCGAGGGTCAGGGCGCGGCTGTAAACGCAGCCGAATGAGGGATGAAACTGCGCGCAACCACAACGACGCGACGCGGACCCAGCCGAACCGTACATGGTGCTGTGCTGCACGCTTCACCAGTGCGTCGTGGTTAGCTCCCGACCAATGTTCGAGTTGCACCACCCCACCGTTGAAGGCCTGCACGCCGGCAATGACAGCATCCGCGCGGGCATAGTCGCGGACCTTGAGTGCGTTGCGAAAGCTACCCCAAGCGGACCGAACTTCACGACGGCGGGGATAAAGCCGATGCAACGCATTCAGAAACAGCATGTTTCGGCGGTCGTAAAAGGCCTGCCAAGCCCGGGCCTTTAGGTAAAACGGGGCATGCCACACCGCGATACCCGGCCAAGGCAGGGTCGAGAATCCGGCGTGGGTCAAACGTAGTCCGAATTCGACGTCGTCGCCCCGGATAAAGAGCGGCAAAGGCAGGCCGCATCGCCGGACTGCCGCCACGGGAAAGGCGAAGCACCACCACCCGTTGAAGTCAACTCTATGCTGCCGCGCCACGAAATCGCGCCCCGCATTGGTCGCTATATCATCATCATCTTTGTCCGGCGCGATATTGATGATGGTAGGGCGGGTCGGATGCATTTGGTCGCCACAAGTGAACAGCCTGCCGGGCTCTTGGATGTCCAACATCGCGCCGCCAACACAATGTCGTTCTGCTGCATACGCGAGGACGGCGACGATCCGGGCCAACAGTGCCGGCTGAGCGTCGATGTCATCGTCCATCAACAGGAAGTGCGTCGCCTCCGGGTCATCCAGCCCTTCAACTATCCCTCGGGTAAATCCGCCGGCACCACCCAGATTGGGTTGGTCGACAAACATGATCGGCGTTGACGACTTGTCCAATACCGTCATGCGGTCAGCTATACCCGGGTCGCCCTGATTAACGACGATCAACCGATGTAAAAAAGCTACTTCTGCCGCAAATTGCGCCAGATTGCCGGCTAGCATTTCCTCACGATTGAAGGTGCATATGATGCCCGTTAAACGCACGTCCCGCACTGGCGGAACTGCGGCACACCAGCGCAGTTCGCTCAACACACTGCCCTCGGCCAGATGCAGCTTCGCGAACAAGCAGCTTGCATGCTCCTCATCGCAAGCCAGGTGCAAGGTAACAGACGCCGCAAAAGCCTGCCCGTTTCCTTCCATTTGGATAGAGACTACAGCTTCCTCCAACCCACTCAGAGAATCTCGGCGCCATATTTCGATTTGCGCCCTGCCCATTAGCCTACCGGTCAGCGCGACTTCAGTAAGTCCCGCATGCCGAGTCCAGTAGCTTTCGAAGAAGATATCGAACAGACGGTCCAGTCGTACGGTGGACGCGCCATGTGCGACCACCTGTCCGCGGTCGACCTTGGCATCACCCGTGGGTCCGGCAGGGAGCTTTTCTAACCCCTCCAGCAAAGTAAAGAGGGTAAAGGCGAAGCGGCCAGTCGTGAGCAGCGGCGCGTTCATTCCGACTCTTTTGCTGCCTGTCAGTGTGCGGCACGTTGTTTCAGATAAGCTTGGGCAACATCCAGCGCACGATCAATGGTCACGTCCATGTCGAGATACTGAAATGTTCCGAGTCGTCCGACGAAAGTCACATCCTTCAACTCCGATGCTCGGTCCTGATAGGTTTTCAGCAAATCGACGCCTCCTACCAGATTTACAGGATAATAGGGAATGTCATCTGGGCCGCAAGCACGGCTATATTCCCGGAAGGCGACAGTTTCTTCGAGGTGGCCAGCTTCCCACGGTGCAAAATGCTTGTGCTCGGCGATGCGAGTGAAAGGCACGTCGCTGTCAGGATAGTTCATCACGGCCGTGCCTTGAAAATCCCCTTCAGCACGAATCATCTGAAAATCCAGCGTGCGATAGGCAAGGCGGCCGAGGTCGAAGTTGAAGTAGCGGTCAATCGGCCCAGAATAGAAAAGATGCTGGAAAGATTCATCCAAATCCTCGAAACGGACTTGTCTGCGCAACTCGATCAGCGGGTGATCGAGAATGGTTTCTACGATCTTGCTGTATCCTTCCCGAGGCATGCCTTGGAACCGATGGTTGAAATAATTATCGTCGTAGTTGAAGCGCAAGGGCAAGCGCTTGAGGATTGAGGCCGGCAGTTCGGACGGCTCTATGCCCCATTGTTTACGGGTATAGCCTGCGAAAAAAGCCTCATATAACTCTTCGCCGACGAATTTCATCCCCTGTTCCTCGAAGGTCTGGGGATCCTGTATGTCATTCCGCGCTTTTGAAGCTATGAATGCGCGGGCTTCGGCCGGCGACATGGAAGTGCCAAAAAACTGATTAATGGTATGCAGGTTGACGGGCAAAGAATAAATTTTGCCTTTAACAGTCGCCTTGACTCGGTTCACATACGGCTCGAATTCCCCGAAGCAGCGGATATAATTCCATACACGCTCGCTGTCGGTATGGAAGATATGAGGGCCATAGCGGTGGATCATCACCCCTGACTCGGCATCCCGTTCCGTATGGCAATTGCCCGCGACATGGGGCCGTTCGTCGATAATCAGCGAAGGAATGCCGGCCTCAGCCAGTTCGCGACCGATCACGGCGCCGGTAAAGCCCGCACCTACTATGCATAATCTAGACAAAGCTGTTCTCCGGTCCTTTACGCCATCATTGCCTTGTGGGTGGCGATCGCTTCCTCCACGTCGTCAAAACGCTGGAGCTTACCATCGTTCATTAAATAGGCACGGCTGCAATTTTGTTGTATATATTTCATATTGTGCGACACGATAATCATCGCCTTATGAGCGCGCTTGACGAACAGTTCCTCACGACTCTTGGCATTGAACTTCGCATCTCCGACGGCCATGACCTCATCGATCAAAAGACAATCAAAGTCGATCGCCATTGAAATAGCAAATGCCAAACGCGCCTTCATTCCCGACGAGTAAATGCGGATGGGCTGATCCAAAAATTCGCCCAGTTCAGAAAATTCCTGAACAAAAGACAGTTTCTCAGCCGGATCCTGTCCATAGATACGGCAGATGAATCGCAGATTATCACGTCCAGTCAATCCTGACTGGAACCCTCCCGAAAAGGCGATTGGCCAAGAGATACTCATAGTCCGGCTGATGTCGCCCGTGGTAGGCTTCTCCCCCCCTCCGATCAGGCGGATCAAAGTCGATTTACCTGCACCGTTGCGGCCGATGACGCCAACCTTCTCCCCCATTTCGACAGTCATATCGACACCCTTGAGGACCTGCACTGGCCCCCTTAACGTGGGATATCTTTTCGTCACCTGGTCTAGGACGATCATCAGCTCAGCCTGTGCTCCACGGTCATACGACTAAGGCCCAGGCCAAACACGCAAAGACCCAAGCACCAGCCGATAAGATAGGATATGTCGTAATGAGCCGTGAAATGAGATCCGAAAAAGCCGTGACGCAACATCTCATTAGCATGGACCATGGGGATGTACGCGACGAACTCGCGCATCCCGTGCGGCAATATATCGACCAGAAACATCGCGCCCGACAACGGATAAAAGATATAAATGAAGGGCGGCCAGAATTTGTTCACCAACGGCGTCAGTTCCGAAAGGGCGCCCAATGATATTGACATGCCCATCGAGAACCATGCGAACAGCCCCCAGGCATAAGCCACCTCCAATATGTCCTCAGGCGGTGTGATCTGGTCGGAAAACATAAGGAACATGACGCACAGCAGGGCAAAGGAAGTGGTCGTACCCGCGACCTCCAGCAACATGCGGGCCAGATAGATATCAAGCATCTTGACCGGGCGATGACGCAGCAGCGCTCTGTTCGGTTCGATAGCGTCAATGCATCGCCGTGACATGTTGCGCCACAGCTGGATCCCGGAATAACCAGTGATCGCGAAAGCCGCGATCGGGATATCGGAATATTGGTGAAGCCCGCGCGTTGTCCACAACGCCGTAACAATCAGCGTCACCATCATAGGCTCAGCGAACAACCAAAGGAAACCGATGTTGCGCCGACCATAGCGCGTCAACATCTCGCGCATCAGCAGCGCGCCGATCACGCGCCGCTGAACGAGCAACTGCTCGAAGAAGGTGTGACCCAGACCCGGTGGAGCAGGGACAGCCATCAGCTCTGATGTTCCCTGACGCCGGCAAGCAGCAACGAGAGGATGCCCCAAGCGATTAGCCCAACTACGAAGGTTGCGAAGATGCCGCGTAGCCGCCGTGGCTCCAGTGCGGTATCAGGCCGATTGGGATTGACAATCCGCTCGACATACACCTGCTTGCGACGCGCCTCGTTCTGCGCTTCCTGCAAGGATGCCATCGCCCCGGCGAGCTGCCGTTCGGCAAAGCCATTCTCCAGCTGCAGCCGCTGAAATTCAACCGTCGCCGCGGCTAACGACTTGTTCGCGTCACCCGCGACCAGTCCGGTCTGCTCGTCTATTTCCTGACTCAGAATACGCACCCGCTTTTCCAGAACCGGGATTTGCGGGTTTTCCGGTGTAAAGGCGCGCAGTTGGATCAGCTGGCTTTTCACGGTGATCAGTTCGTCCTGCAACTTTGAAACCATCTGCAGCTGGATTGCGGCCTGCTGCTGTGGATCAACCACCCCCCACCTGTTGCGATAGGCCGCAAGCGCCTGCGATGCCACGCGCGCTTGCTGCTTGGCGTGCTCCACTTCGGCACGCGCATATTTGATCAGGTCCTCCCGTCCGCGCGCATTCAAACGGTTCACCATGTCCTCCGCGAGTTCAAGCAATCGACTGTTGAGCTTCACAGCGTCTTGGCTGCTATAGGCACGGACCACCAAAGTGCTGATCGCAGAGCGAGAATCCGAGGTAATTGCGATTCGACCAGAATAATATTTGAATAATCTTTCGAACGACCCATTCCCGCCCAGCGGATTAAACCGATCGAAAATAGAAATGCCCGGCGCCGTATAGGCCGACGTAACCGCCCCATCCCTGTTCAGCTGCTGCAGCGCCGATCGCGAAATTATATAATCGTTAGTGGCGTAGACTTCTTCATTGGCATTGTTGAAACCTGCCGACTGAAGCAGCAGTCCTACACCATCGCTTACACTCTGTTTAGTAGCCTTCACCACAAAACGCGATTCCGATATATAAACATCAGACGCGAATATGCCGAAATAAAGAATTGATATTATCGTAGGGAGAACCACTACTGCAAGAAACAAAGAATTTTTCTTGCGGAGCACATTACGCATAATTTCTACTTGCTTTGCATCTTTGGTGGCACGCCGCTTCACGTAAAGCTGCGCTCATACGCTGTCTACTGATATTTTTTCATGAACCGACGCGGCGGATGCGGCTTGAGGGCAGGGAACCGCCGCATCAGTTTATCGCGCTCTTGCCGTCTGACGCGAAGTAGCTGTGCCGTAGCTCTCGCGCAGTGACTATAGAAGAAGTGCCGTCTCCCACCCAACTCGCCTTTGCTTATCAGAGACGACAGAGAGCAACGCATCGCGGCTCCATCAGGTTTGATGCGGCAGAGATGTCATCCACCGCCTTACGCATCAGATCGCGGCGAAGTGGAATTAGTGGCCCACATCTACTATCTTCCTAGCTGACACATTTTGTTGCCGCACGTACGGACCCTATGAGAATTGAAGCTGATGCTGCATTTTCGCAAATGTTGGGCGATCAGCTCGGATGGACTTCATAAGATTATATACAACAACAAAATTAAATCATCTCGCCGCCTTGACGTCGCAGGGGTCGCAAGTTCAATCCTTGCCACGCCCACCATGATAAGGCCTTGGAGATCTTCGGATTTCTGAGGCCTTATTTGTTTTGGGCCGACAGCGCCGTGGGTCGGGCCAGCAGGTCCACCGCTTCGGCCAATCGTTCGTCGAGATGGGCGAGCAGGCCGGTCCACCCCAGCATGTCGACCAGATCGCCGGGGCCGTCGGATATGCCGCGAAGGCCCATCAGCGGTACGCCGAACCGCTGGCAGGCGCGGGCGATAGCGAAGGTTTCCATATCGACCATGTCGGCGTCGATCATCGCATAGTCATCGCCGCCGACGATGTTCGCGCCGGTCGATAGCCGCGCCGTCGGGAGCGTAAGGGGCGCGTGGAGCGGAATGTCGACGGGGTGGTCTGTGAAAGGAGTTACGCCCCTGGTGAAGCCAAGTCGCGAGGCGTCCATGTCCCGCCACGATACGGTCGAGACCTGATAGACCTGCCCCAGTTCACATCGGCGCGACCCTGCCGATCCGAGCGAGACGACCAGGTCGGGCAGGTCATGATCCTGATCCATGCGGTGCAGGACGAGGCTGGTGGCGATCGCCGCTTCCACCGGGCCGACGCCGATCAGCGCGGGGGTGAAGCGTTGCCGCAGATGGGGGCCATATTCGTCCTCCACCGCCATGAGGAAGAGGATGCGCTTTCCCGCGAATGTGGCGCAGCTGGCTGTGGGCGACGGAGCAGGCATGTGGCGGGTCAGTGCCCTTCAAACGCGATGATGGCAGAGGCGGCGACGCCGTCGGCCTCCAGCGCCGCCATGCCGCCAAGGTCGGGCAGGTCAACGGCGAAGAGAGCCATCAGGACAATGGCCCCCTGTTCCCGCAGAAGCTGCGCGGCGGCCAAGGCGGTCCCTCCGGTCGCGATCAGGTCATCCACCAGCACGACACGCGCACCAGCCGGAATCTGTCCTTCATGCAGTTCAAGCCGGTCGGTGCCATATTCCAGCACATAATCGATGCCGACCGTCCTGCCGGGAAGTTTGCCAGCCTTGCGCACCGGGACGAAGCCTGCCCCCATGGCGTGGGCCAGCGCCGCGCCGAGGATGAAGCCGCGCGCTTCGATACCGACGATGAATTGCGGATCGAGCGGCTGGGCAAGCTGCGCCATGCGCCCGACAAGGTCGGCAAAGCCATGCGGGTCAGCGAGCAATGTGGTGACGTCCCGGAACTGGATGCCGGGCTTGGGGAAATCGGGGATGGTGCGGACCAGAGCCGCGAGTTCATCAATTTTCATGATCCCCCCACGATGCAAAGAAAAAGGGGCCGGATTCCGCGAAGAACCCTGCCCCCTCTTGTCTTGCACTGCCTGCGCCTGCCGGTCAGGCGGCCTTTTTCTTGTCCGCCCAAATATTCTGGTAGGACATATAGGCCAGAGCCGTCGCGATCAGCAGGAAGACGATGGTCGCCAGACCCGCCCGGCGACGGTTTTCCAGCTTCGGCTCGGCGGTCCAGGTCAGGAACGCGGACACATCCTTCGACATCTGGTCAACGGACGACTTGGTCCCGTCGCCATAGGTCACCTGACCATCAGCCGTCAGCGGCGGTGCCATGGCGAGGTTCAGGTTGGGGAAATAGGGGTTATAGTGCAGACCTTCCGGCGTCTTGGCGTCGGGGAAATGCTTGATCAGGTCAGCCGGCTGGTTCTGGTAACCCGTCAGCAGCGAATAGACATAGGCCGTGCCGTCGTGGCGCGCCTTGGTCATCAGCGACAGATCTGGCGGGATCGCATTGTTGTTCGCCGCAGCCGCCGCGACATTGTTCGCGAAGGGCTTGGGGAAATAATCCGCCGGAACCGGCTCACGCGTCGACATCTCGCCCGTCTTGGGATCGACATCGGGGGTCTTGATGGCCCACTGCTTGGCGATCGCCTTAATCTCAGCCTCATTATAACCAATGCCGGCGAGGTCGCGGAACGCCACGAACTTCAGGCTGTGACAGGCCGAGCAGACTTCCTTGAACACCTGGAAGCCGCGCTGCAACTGCGCCCGGTCGAACTTGCCCAACGGACCATCGAACGAGAATTCCACATCCTTGGGATGTTTGTGGAATTCATGCTCGACCGTCTTGGCAGGCGGTTCGGAGACATAGGCCACCGCGCCTACCAGGAAGGAGATCAGCAGCCAGCCAGCAAAGAAGAGGCCGACGAGGAATGCGCCGATGCGAACCATGTTACTCTTATCCCCCTCTTAACCGGCGTTCGAAGGCTGCGGATCTGCGCCCATGCCGGGAAGCGCGTCCTGTTCGCCCTTGATGTTATGGCGGTTGAGCACGGATTCAGTGATCGAGCCCGGCAGCGGCAACGGCTTTTCAAAGCGCGAGATCAGCGGCAGGATGATCAGGAAGTGCGCGAAATAATAAGCCGAAGCGATCTGCGAAATCATCACATAGGGTTCTTCCGCCGGAGCACCGCCGCAATAGCCCAGGACAACAACGTCCGCGATCAGTATCCACCAGAACTTCTTGAAAGTCGGGCGATAATTGCCCGAACGCACTGGCGAGGTGTCAAGCCAGGGAAGGAAGAAGAGCAGCAGGATCGATGCGAACATCGCCAGCACGCCCAGCAGCTTCGCCGGAATGAAGAAGAAGTCGACGGTGAAGGCGCGCAGGATCGCGTAGAAGGGCCAGAAATACCATTCCGGAACGATATGCGCAGGCGTCGAAAGCGGGTTCGCTTCGATATAATTGTCCGCGTGGCCCAGATAGTTGGGCGCGAAGAACAGCAGGATCGAGAAGAGGATCAGGAACACGCCCGCCCCGAAACCGTCCTTCGCCGTATAATAGGGATGGAACGGCACAGTGTCCTGCGGTCCCTTCACTTCCACGCCGGTCGGGTTTGACGAACCGGGGATGTGCAGCGCCCAGATGTGCAGGATGATGACACCCGCAATCACGAAGGGCAGCAGGAAGTGCAGCGAGAAGAAACGGTTCAGCGACGCATTGCCGGGGGCAAAGCCGCCCAGCAGCCAGGTCTGGATCGGTTCGCCCACGACCGGGATCGCGCCGAACAGGCCGGTGATCACCTTCGCGCCCCAATAGGACATCTGCCCCCAGGGAAGCACATAGCCCATGAAGGCGGTCGCCATCATGAGGAGGAAGATGACGAGGCCGAGCAGCCAGACCATTTCGCGCGGTGCCTTGTAGGAACCGTAGAAAAGGCCGCGGAAGATGTGGAGATACACGACGATGAAGAAGAAGCTGGCACCGTTGGCGTGCGCATAACGCATCAACCAGCCCGAATTCACGTCGCGCATCGTCTGTTCGATGCTGCTGAAAGCGACCAGGGTGTTGGCACCATAGTGCATCGCCATGATCACGCCGGTGACGATCTGAATCATCAGCGCAAGACCGGCGAGGACACCGAAGTTCCAGAAATAATTGAGATTGCGCGGCACCGGATAACCAGCGCCGACCGCATTATAGACGAGGCGCGGAAGCGGCAGCTTTTCGTCAATCCACTGCGTCAGCGGGTGCTTCGGCGTGTAATGTTCAGCCCAGGGAAAGCTCATGGTTTCTTACCTCAGCCTACAAGAATGGCAGTGTCGGAAGTGAAGGCGAACTTCGGAACTTCCAGATTCTTGGGCGCGGGGCCCTTACGGATACGGGCCGCCGTGTCATAGTGCGAACCATGGCAGGGGCAGAAATAGCCGCCGAACTCACCCTTGTTCTCACCTTCGCCAGCGCCGAGCGGCACGCAACCCAGATGGGTGCAAACGCCCATGGTGACGAGCCACTGCTTCTTGCCGTCGACGGTGCGTTCCGCCAGCGTCTGAGGATCACGCAGGCCACCTGCGTCGACCTTGTCGGCTTCGGCGATTTCCTTTTCGGTCAGGTGACGCACGAACAGCGGCTGCGCGCGGAAGGTGGTCTTGATCGCCTGCCCCGGCTGGATCGCCGTCAGGTCGACTTCCGTCGAAGCGAGCGCCAGCACGTCCGCGCTGGGGTTCATCTGATCGACCAGCGGGATGACGACGGCGACCGCCCCCACACCTGCAAAACTGACCGCGGCAATGTTGATGAAGTCGCGGCGGCGCACCCCATCTTCGCCAGCTAAACCTTGGCTATCCGTATGTTCAACGCTCGCCATGCATATCAACCCTTGCAAAGACGTCCCTGTCACCCACCCATTGTCGTTGCCGACCATGATTATCGGGAAGTGGCACCCATGGTAACGGGCCCCGCCTTCCCCCTTGGCGTGGTTCGCGGGCCTGATAGCCGCAGGATGCCGTCTTTGCCAACATCAATTTGGCCAAGCCTATGACAATTTGCCCTGCTGCATTATGGGCGGGGCATGCGTATTGCCCTTTATCAACCCGAAATTGCCGGAAATGTCGGCGCGATATTGCGCCTGGCGGCCTGCTTTACCGTGCCTGTGGACATCATCATGCCGATGGGATTCGCCTTTTCCGACGCGCGGCTCAAGCGGGCCGCCATGGACTATGGCGCGGCAGCCGAGGTGACTCGCCACGCCAATTTCGAGGCATTTGACGAGGAGCGCCGGGCCAAGGGACGCCGATTGGTGCTGATGAGCAGCCATGCGTCCGAGCCGCTGCCCAGCATGCGGTTCCAACCCGACGACGTGCTGTTGATGGGATCAGAAGGCGCGGGCGTGCCGGATGCGGTGCGCGACATGGCCGATGTGCGCGTGCGCATTCCGATGGCACCGGGCTTTCGATCCTTGAACATCGCCGTTTCCACGGGCATCGCGGTTGCCGAAGCCCTTCGCCAGACTGGACAGTTTCCGCAATGACCATCACCCTTGATCCCCAGCAGCAGGCCGCCCGCGACTGGTTCGAATCGCTTCGCACGCGCATCTGCGCTGAGTTCGAGGCGATCGAGCGGGAGGCGGGAAGCGATGCGTCCTTCACATTCACCCCATGGGATCGGGAAGCGCCGGGCCTGACGCCGGGCGAAGGCGGCGGCGGCGTGCGCGGCGTCATGAAGGGCAAGATATTCGAGAAGGTCGGCGTCAACGTATCGACGGTGTCGGGCGAATTCGCGCCCGACTTCGCCAGGACCATCCATGGGGCCGACGAGAATCCCGCCTTTTTCGCCACGGGAATCAGCCTGGTCGCCCATATGGCCAATCCGCATGTCCCGGCGGTGCATATGAATACGCGCTACCTGCGCACCTCCAAAAGCTGGTTCGGGGGCGGTGCGGACCTTAACCCGCCGCTGCCGCGCGACGACGATACGGCGGAGTTCCATGCGGTGCTGAAGGGTGCCTGCGACGCACACGATCCCGACTATTACCCCCGGTTCAAAGCGTGGGCGGACGATTATTTCTACATCCCCCACCGGCAGGTCCATCGCGGCGTCGGCGGCATATTCTACGACCATCTGGAAGGAGAGTTCGATGCGGACTTTGCCTTCACTCGCGCCGTGGGCGACGCATTTTTGGCGGCATTCCCGCCGATTGTTCGCCGCAGGATGCACGACAGCTGGTCAGAGGCGGATTATCGCCAAATGCTGGAGTGGCGCGGACGCTATGCCGAATTCAACCTGGTGCATGACCGGGGCACATTGTTCGGGCTGAAGACCGGCGGCAATGTCGATGCGATCCTGATGAGCCTGCCGCCAATGGCGAGTTGGAGCTGACATCCATGCCGCTGACGCCCGTCGCCAATGACCAGATCGCGACGATCGTGACTCATCTGGAGATGCGGGCAAGGCCGATGCCCGCCCCGATTCCGCCCGCGCCATTGCGATTGAAGCCTTGGAAGATACCGCCGCCCGATGCCTATCGCACCCTGTTTCGCCGGGTGGGTGAGCGGTGGCTATGGTTTTCGCGGCTGGCGATGAGCGACGCGGAACTGACCGCAATCATCCACGATCCAGCAGTGGAGGTCTATGCCGTCACCGACCCGCGCGGGGTGGAGGTGGGTTTGCTGGAGCTGGACTTTCGGTCGATGCCCGACTGCGAACTGGCGTATCTGGGCCTGATTCCCGAACTGACCGGCAAGGGGCTGGGCAAATGGCTGATGGCGCAGGCCAAGTCGCTCGCCTGGCGCAAGGGGGTCGAGCGCTTCTGGGTGCATAGTTGCACGTTGGACAGCCCGGCGGCCCTGCCCTTCTACATCAAGTCGGGCTTTGTGCCGTTCGCGCGGGAGATCGAAACCTTCGCCGATCCGCGACTGGCGGGATTGTTGCGGCCCGACGCCGCGCCGCAGGTCCCTGTGCTGGGTCAGGCCCCTTCGGCCTGACGGTAGAGGCGGGCGAGCATTACCAGCATATAGACCTGCAACAGGGTCGATACGGCGGCACCGGCAATGCCGCCCGTCAGGCGCGCGCTATCCGGTCCCCCGACCAGCCCGCCGATGACGCCGAAGATCGCCTGCGCGGCGGACCCCACAATCGCCGACAGCAGGGCGAGGATGAGGATGAAGCCCAGCAGCCGCCAGAAATGGCCACGGGTCAAGGCCCAGCTGTGGCGGAGCGAATCCATTACCCCTGCATTGCCGTCGATCACGACTGGATTGAGCAGCAGCAGCCGCACGCTGGCAAACAGCATCATGCCGCCCACGGCGACACCCAGCAGCATCGCCAGCGCGGCGGCCAGGGGCTTTGCCACCAGCGTCAACAGGACAATGACGATGGCCGCAGCGACGATCGCCGCGCCCAGCAGGCCGACGACCGTCAACGCGGTGCCGAGCAGCACCGGCAGGCGCGCCAGGCTGAGCCGCAGGGCTTCCCGCACGCTGATGCCGGGGCGCAACGCGAGCGCGAACAGGGTCAGCGACCCGAACCAGATGAGGATGACGCCCAGCAGCATCGCCACCCAGAAGCTGAACGGGACATCGGGAAAGGCTTCCTTCATGGTCCAGCCGGCAAGTTCAGGCGGCGTCATTTCCTGGACGATAAGGCCCGGCAGCGCGACGAAGAGCAGCGCGACCGGGAACAGCAGACTGCGTTCGCGGGCGACAAAGGCGACGGTTTCTTCCCATGCCTTGCCAATCGACATCACTGCCATATCTTCATGCCCTGTTCTTTACCGGAAAATCGGGGAGGAGACTTGATCGCTCGCTTCGCCCAAGTCAAGGAAACGCCATGGCATTGCCCCCTCCCCCCACCGCCGCATCGGGCGCGACAGACATCGAATGGCGGGTGGATCGCGACCCGGTCGACTATCCCGTGGCGTTGCACGACATGGAAGAGCGGGCGGCGGCGATCTTCGCGGGTGAAGCGGGCGAGCGCGTCTGGCTGCTGGAGCATCCGCCGCTTTACACGGCGGGGACGAGCGCCGACCCGGCGGAACTGATCGATCCGCGCTTTCCGGTGCATGATGCGGGGCGCGGCGGGCGTTATACCTATCACGGGCCGGGACAGCGCATCGGATATCTCAACATCGACCTGCGCGATCGCGGCAGGGATGTGCGCAACTTCGTCCATCATCTGGAAGGATGGATGATCGACGCGCTGGCCGAGCTTAACATTGCAGCGCGGCGGGCCGAAGGGCGCATCGGCATATGGACGGACGACGCGCAGGGCCGCGAAGCCAAGATCGGGGCGCTGGGCATCCGGGTGCGGCGCTGGGTGACGCTGCACGGCTTTTCGATCAACGTCGACCCCGACCTGTCGCATTTCGGAGGCATCGTGCCGTGCGGGCTGGCCGAATATCCGGTGACCAGCATTGCGGCGCTGGGAAAGCCCGCCTCCATGGCCGCGCTGGATGCGGCATTAAAGGCGCATTTCCCTGCCTTTATCGGCAGATTGCGGCGCTGCGGGGCGGGGGTTGAGCAATGTGGTGACGGCGGCTAGGGTCTGCGCCTTCGCCGGGTGGGGGGCCGCCAGGCGCCATATGCTTTAGGAGACCTGGATGCGCGGGGACGCACGGACGATCTTGACTGCTTTGCTGCTGGGCGGATGCACGATGCTGGCGGCATGCGGCCGGGATGAAAAGAGCAGCAACACGGTGCAGATGAAGGATCTGGAAGTGGTGGACGGCACCACGACGGACGCGATGACCGACCTGGACGGGGTGCAGAGCGAGGCGCCATCGCCCATATCCTCCACCGCGCCAGGCGCCAATGCCACAGCGCCCGCCGCGAAGGATGAGCCAGCGGCCAACGCGACGCAGGCTGACACCGAACTTCTGTCGGATCAATAATATCGCAGCGGCGTTCAGGCGCGATATAGGCGCGCGTCTGCAGAAATCAGAATATGGGACACGGGCCGTGCGGGCCGGTCGTTCCTGCCAAAAGGGGAAGTCATGACAAGCTGTTCCACATTGCGTTATATCGGTTCGGCCCTGGCCCTGTCCGCCGCGACGATGATCGCGCAACCGGCGGCAGCGCAATTTTTCTGGTCGCCGCCTGACTTTTCCGCGCCGCCGCTGACCGACGCCGCAGCCGCCACGGCGCTGGGCCTGCCGGGCGCGACGGCGGATGAGATCCGCGCGGGGCTGGTGTGGAACCTGCGGGCGGCGCTCAATGTCGCGGCGCTCCAGTGCCAGTTCGAACCGACGCTGCTGTCGATCAGCAACTATAACGCGATGATCGCGCATCACGACCGGGAAATGGATTCGGCGCAGACGGGCCTGCTCGGTTATTTCCAGCGTACCGTGGGCAAGGGCAAGCCGGGACAGGTCGCGTCCGACCAATATGGGACCCGCATCTATTCGGGCTATTCCACCGTGCAGGCGCAGCGCGGTTTCTGTCAGGCGGCGGCGCTGGTGGGGCGGCAGGCGATCTTCGCCGATCGCGGATCACTGCACGAGGTCGCGCGCACCGGGCTGGGTTCGATCAAAAAATCGCTGATCCTGGCGGGCGAGCAATATTATGGCGACCCTGGCCGCAGCTATTCATTGAAGCTGCCGTCGCAGGACAAGAAATGCTGGAGGAAGAACCAGCTGCGTCCCAACTGCCAGGTTGCCTATAATCAGCAGATCGGGGCGCAGTAACAGCGCAATCGCAGCCGCGCTGGCCGCCAGCTTTTAGCGCAGACCCAGATATTTGTGGGTCTGCAGGCTGAGCCGCCAGCGGGGGCGCGCCATGACCAGGTCGATGGCGGCCTGCATATTGGCGGCGGCGTTGGGGTCATCGAGCGGCTGGACCAGCAGATGGTCGAACGCCCAGCCTTCCATCGCTTCGACATCGGCCAGGCTGTGGCCCGCGCCGGGTTGCGGCCAGACCAGCTTCAGTTCATTTCCGCTGCGCTGCACGACATCGCTGCCTGCCTTCGGGCTGATGCAGATCCAGTCGATCGCGGGATGCGCCGGAATCGTGCCGTTGCTTTCGATCGCGATGGTGAAGCCCCGCGCATGCAGCGCGTCGATGAGGGCGTCGTCGATCTGGAGCATGGGTTCGCCGCCGGTGATGACGATATAGCGCCCCTCCCCATCTTCGCCCCAAAAGGCCAGGGCAGCGTCGGCGAGCGCGGCGGCGTCAGCGAACTTGCCGCCGCCATCGCCATCGGTGCCGACAAAGTCCGTGTCGCAAAACTGGCAAACCGCCTTGCGCCGATCCTCTTCCCGACCAGTCCACAGGTTGCACCCGGCGAAACGGAGGAAGACGGCGCGGCGACCGCTATGCACGCCTTCGCCCTGCAGCGTCAGAAACATTTCCTTGACGGCATAGGTCATCGCGTCACGGCTTTGCGGCGTAATCGGTGGGATCAGGCAGGCCCGCTTCCTCAAAACCCTTGGACCGCAGGCGGCAGCTGTCGCACAGACCGCAATGCCGGTTGCCGGGCCCAGGATCATAGCAGGACCAGGTCAGCCCGGCGTCCAGGCCCAGCCGCTGCGCCTCTCGCACGATGTCGGCCTTGCTCATATGCTGGAGCGGTGCGTTGATGCGGAGCGGATGTCCTTCCACGCCCGCCTTGGTCGCGAGCGCCGCCATCTTCTGAAAAGCGTCGATAAATTCGGGGCGGCAGTCGGGATAGCCCGAATAATCGAGCGCGTTGACGCCGATGAAGATGTCGCTGGCACCCGAAACCTCTGCAAGGCCCAGCGTCAGCGACAGGAAAATGGTGTTGCGCGCCGGGACATAGGTGATCGGAATGCTGGACCCCACGCCGCTTTTTGGAACGGCGAGGTCGGCGGTCAGCGCGGAACCACCAAAGGCGGTAAGGTCAAGCGGCAGGACGATATGGGACATGGCGTTGAGCGCCGTCGCGACCCTGGCCGCTGCCTGCAGTTCGACACGATGGCGTTGATTATAATCGATGGTGAGCGCCAGCACATGATAGCCAGCCTCCCGCGCGAGCCCGCCCGCGACCATGGAGTCCAGCCCGCCCGAAAGCAGGACGACAGCGAATTTTCCCTTATTGGCGACCATGGCCACGCGCTAACAATCCGGGCGGCTATGTGCAAGCGATCAGCGGCAGACGCCCATCCGCCGTGCTTCCATATCGACGGCAAAGGGCGCGCCGTCGGCAATGCCCTGGGAACGGACCTGCGCCAGCCGGGGTGTTTCGACGCGAAGGTCGGTCCGACCGCCGCCCGCGCCACCGCAATCATAGCTGACGGAAAGGCGCGTCGCGCTGTGTTCAAGCGTCAGCTGTTTGCAGCTGGCGCGCGGGTGGCGAAGCTGGACCAGCTGGCGCAGATGGGACAGGCAGAGCCTGCGCGGGCGGTTGCTTTCGCGTTCGCTGCCCCTTTCCCGCAATTCCCATTCGCCCGGCTCCACATTGGCAGTGGCCGGGGCGGGCAGGGCCAACACGGCTGAGGGCGACGCCGGGACCAGCATCGCAAACGCGCATGTCATGGCGCGCAGTCCAATCGTCATTCCTTTAGCCCTTATCGTCAGCAAAGCGCATTGGGTTTGCCGGAACATCATCCGGCGTTGCGCCATGATGCACCTAAAATGCGGCCATTTGATGCCCAGCCCTTGCCTGACCCTCAACCCCGCTGCCGCACCCGTTGCAAAATCGCCGGAATTTGGCGTCAACCTTCTGCAAAACTGTCCAGCAGAACCGGGAAAATCCGCGAGCAGAAAGCACAATCGACCCCGATCACGCCCTGATCATCCGCCATTTCCAGACGCTCACTGGCGGGGAAGCGGCCTATCACGCTGCGGATATGGTCGATGTCGCACCGGCATCCCTTGGTCAATTCCACCGGGTCGGTCACGCGCACCACTTCCTCTTCATGGAACAATCGCCAGACGATGTCTGTCAAAGGCAGCGCCGGATTCGTCAGTTCATCGTCCTGAAGCGTTACCGCGAGGGCCTGCACATGTTCCCATTCGGGGTGGTCGTGGCGGGTGTGCAGACGGTCCCGCCCCACCTCGCCCTCCGGCAAATGCTGGAGCAGCATGCCAGCGGCCAGGCACCCCTCGCCCGCTTCATGCCGGGTGGCGATATGGACGACGCTGGGGATCTGTTCGGACTGGAAGAAATAATGTTCGGCTGCGCTGGCCAGCGAATCCCCATCGAGCGGGACGATGCCCTGATAGCGCTCACCGGTCACTGCCTGGTCGAAGGTGATGGCGAGATAGCCTTTGCCGAACAAGCCGAACAGCGTCGGATCGGGACCGAGTTCCGCCAGGCGATCCGCGTCGAACTTGGCATAGCCGCGCACTTCGCCATTCTTATAATCGGCGACCAGCAAGCTGACGACGCCGCTTTCCGTCTGCGCTTGCAAGGTAAGTTGCCCCCCCGCATGCTTGAGCGTGCTGCCCAGCAGCGCCGCCAGCACCAGCGCGGAAGCGAGCAGCCGTTCGATCGCCGGTGGATAGGCGTGCGCGGCCAGCACATCGTCCAGCACCGGCCCCAGCCGCAATATGCGCCCGCGCGCATTGCGGGACGGGATGGTGAAGCCCAGGGCGTGGTCGATATGGGCGGATGAGGTCAAGGCAAGCTCCGTTTGTCCCGCATGATGAGCGGGGAATATGCAGCGTCCGCCGCTTTAGCGCCGGGCAGGTTCGCTGCTAGTGGATTGATTTTGACATTTGCATCCCGCTAGCCGGATAGGAAGGTCGCAAATGTCAAAATCGTAAAATCCACTAGATTCATATAGTTGCTAGTGGTCCGAAAAGATTCTGACATTTGCGCACCGCCTAGCCGATAGGGATGCAAATGTCAGAATCGGACCACTAGATAGGAACATGTCCCGCGAACTCAACCGAGGCGGCCAGCAGCCCAAAGCAGCACCGACTTTTGCCCATGGATGCGATTTTCCGCCTCGTCCCAGATGAGCGACTGCGGGCCGTCGATCACTTCGGGGACCACTTCTTCGCCGCGATGGGCGGGCAGGCAGTGCAGGAAGCGGGCATCGGGGCGGGCATGCGCCATCAGGGCGGGCGTGACCTGATAGGGCATCATCGCCTTCAGCTTTTCTTCGGCATGCGCCTGCCCCATGGAAATCCAGGTATCGGTGACGACGACATCCGCGCCCGCAACAGCGGCCACCGGATCGCGCGTCAGCGTGACGCGCGCACCCGCCGCCTTCGCTTCATCGGCAAAGGCAGCGTCCGGCTCATAGCCTTCGGGCACGGCAACGCGGACGTCGAACTTCAGCAGCCCGGCGGCCTCTATGATGGAATGGAGGACATTATTGCCATCGCCCAGCCATGCCCATTGGCTGCCGGGCAGCGCGAGGCCATGTTCCACCACCGTCAGCAGGTCCGCCACGATCTGACAGGGATGGGACAGGTCGGTCAGGCCGTTGATCACCGGGACAGTCGCGTGGTGCGCCATCTCTTCAATCTTGGCATGGTCGTCGGTGCGGATCATGATCATGTCGCACATGCGGCTGAGCACGCGGGCGGTATCGGCAACGGTTTCGCCCCGGCCCAGCTGGCTGGTCGCGCCGTCCAGGATCAGCGACGACCCGCCCAGCTGGCGAATGGCCATGTCGAAGCTGACGCGGGTGCGGGTGGAGTTTTTCTCGAAAATCATCGCGAGCGTGTGCCCGGCGAGGGGCGCGTCGGCATCGACCCGCCCCTTGGGCTGGCCCCGGCGCGCGGCCTTGCGGTCGATGGCGTCGGCCAGCATCGCGGCGATGGCTTCGCCGCCTGCGTCGGTGAGATTCAGGAAATGTCTGGTCATGGAATTTCCCCTGGTCCGTTCGGACTGAGCGAAAGCGAAGGAGCCTCGCTACGCTTGGCTGAACCCTTCGGCATCGCTCAGGGCGAACGGTTTTGGACTTAAGCCGCCTCTACCTGAGCAAAGTCGCGCGCTCCGGCTGACAGTTTTTCGATGCACTCGGCGATATGGCTTTCCCCGATCACCAGCGGCGGTAGGATGCGCACGACATTCTGCCCAGCCGAAACGGTCAGCAGACCATGATGATCGCGCAGGTGCGCCACGAAATTGCGAGCGTCGAAGCTGTCCTTCAGCTTGACGCCCAGCATCAGGCCCATGCCGCGCACGTCTTCGAACATGTCGTGGTTGGGGATCAGCTGTTCAAGCGCCGAGCGCAGGCGCGCGCCCATCGCCTTCACATGGTCGAGGAAACCGTCGCCCAGCACTTCGTCCAGCACCGCCATGCCAACCGCCATGGCGAGCGGATTGCCGCCATAGGTGGAGCCGTGGGTGCCAAAGACCATGCCCTTCGCCGCTTCCTCTGTCGCGAGGCAGGCACCCAGCGGGAAGCCCGCGCCGATCCCCTTGGCCACCGCCATGATGTCGGGCGTCAGGCCATATTGTTCATGCGCGGAAAAAGTGCCGGTGCGGGCATAGCCGCATTGAACTTCGTCCAGGATCAGCAGCAGCCCCTGTTCATCGCACAGCTTGCGCAGGCCCGACAGAAACGCCTGCGTCGCTGGAGTGACGCCGCCTTCGCCCTGCACCGGTTCCAGCAGGAAACCGGCGGTATCGCCATCGACCGCAGCCGTGGCCGCTTCCAGATCGTTGAACGGCACCACGGTGAAGCCGGGCAGCAAGGGTTCGAAGCCATCGCGCATCTTGGGCTGGCTGGTCGCGGAGATCGTGCCCAGCGTCCGACCATGGAAGGCGTTGTCGAACGTGATGATCCGGTGCCGATGTGCCTGCCCATTGGCGTAATGATAGCGGCGCGCGGTCTTGATCGCGCACTCCACTGCTTCCGCACCCGAATTGGTGAAGAAAACCGTGTCGGCGAAGGTCGTGTCGACCAGCCGCTGCGCGAACTTTTCGCCCAGTGGCATGCCATAGAGGTTCGACGTGTGCATCAGCGTCGCGGCCTGATCGGCAATCGCCTTGACCAGCCGCGGATGGCCATGGCCAAGGATGTTGACCGCGATGCCGCTGGCGAAGTCGAGATAACGCTCGCCACGTTCGCCGATCAGATAGCAGCCTTCGCCTCGCACCGGGCGGACGTCGCACCGGGGGTAAACGGGCATGAGCGGCGTGATCGACATGAGGCCCTCCCTTGGCTGGGCTGATTTAAAAAAAGTCCAAAACGCAAAAAGGCGGCCCCGCCGGGCCGCCCTATGCGAGCGATGCCTATACCCAAGCCGCCGGAGCGGTGCAAGTGTCGCTAAAGCGCCCTCAGCCGATCTGGCCCCAGGCGTCGGCGATCTCCGCAATCATGTCGCGCGCCTGTTCGGCGGGCTGTGGGTCGCGTTCCTTTGCGCTGAGCAGCAGCAGGCGGCGCGCTTCCCGGTAGATCTGGGCAAGGCCCATGGCGACGTCTCCCCCGCGATCGAAATCCAGGCTGGATTCGAGCGCGATCAGGATCGACATGGCGCGCGCCTGCTTGTCGGACACTTTGAGCCGATCATTGTTGCGTTCGGCGAGGGCGGTCGCTTCCAGAGCGATCAGCAGTTCGTCGAACAGCACCTTGACCAGTGCATGGGGGGTCGCGCCTTCGATACGGCTGCCCGAATGAACGGCCGCATAGCCGCGCGCCGCGCGATTGCCTGCATAGCCCTGACTATAGAACATGATTGAAGACCCCTGTTATCAATTGTCGCTCTTGTTCCACATGGCGACCTGTTGTTCGAGATAGCTCTGCGTGGCCTTGAGCGAAGCGAGGCGCTTGTCCATCGCGCTGTAAACCTTGGAAAGCTGTTCCTGGTAATCGGCCATCTGGTCGTTCAGCTTTTCCAGCTGATCGGCCAGCGACTTGCCCAGCTTTTCATATTTGCTGCTGGCCGAGGCCAGCGGACCGTCCTTTTGCAGGATCGCATCGCGCACACCGTCCATCAATCCGGCAAGACCCGGCATCGTAGCCGACTTGACCGTCGGATTGAGCATCTGGGTGATCGCCGCCGCGTCGGTAGACAGCGCCTTGTCGAGCACAGCCGTATCCAGCTTGAGCGTGCCATCCCGGTTCGTGCTGACGCCGATGGACGACAGCGTGCCGTAGGTGCCCGTGGGCGACAGCACCGCCGACGTCATCTGCGAAAGCTGGCGCTTCATGTCGCGAATCGACGTTTCGCCGTTGAGCACGCCCGCGCTGGACGAATCCGCGCCGGTGGAAGTCGCAGTGTTCAGCGCCTTCATCAGCGTGTTGTAGGCGTCCACAAATTCGACCATCAGGTCGCGCATGGTCGTGGTCGGTTCGGTCGTGGCCAGCGTAACGCTGGTCCCCGGCGCGGCCTTGTTCAGGTCAATGCGCAGATGGGCGATCGCGGTGTCGATCGTGTTGCTGCTATAATATTGTTCGACCCCATCCAGGCTGATGATCGAATCCTGCGCCTGCACCTGGCGCGTCATGCCACCGCTGGCCCCGTCCCAGGTGAAGGCATCAAGCGCCGTGTTGGCCGATGTATTGGTGAAGGTGAAGCTGTTCGCCGCCCCCGTCGCACCCTTCATGACCAGGCGCGTGCCCTGATTGTCGGTGATGACGCTGGCGGTTACGCCGGTCCCCGCCGCGTTGATCGCGGTGGCGAGGTCGGCATAGGTGGCATTGGCCGCGAGCGTGATGGGCACGGCGGCGGCGCTGCCGACCTGGAGCGAAAAGCTGCCATCGCCGATCACCGTTGCGGCGGTCGCGCCCACGGCCGGGGCGGACGCGATGGTCTGCGCGGCGGCGAGCTGGCGCACCTCCAGCTGGGCGGGCAGCCGGGGCGTGCCGCCGGGCAGCAGGCTGACGGCGGCAATGCTGGGATCATTGGAGGCAGGCGTTCCGGCATAGCCAGTGCCCGCGAGCAAGCTGTTCAGCGCGTCAGCAAAGCTGTTCAGCGAACTGGAGGCCGAAGCCAGCGCGGAAATGCGCGCATTGTTCAGGCTCTGGCGGTCGGTGATCACCTTCTGCTTGGGATCGCGCGCTGCGCTCACCAGGCTGGAAACCAGCGCCGATGTGTCGATACCTGAGCCAATGCCCAGAGCCGTCGAAATGCTGCCGCTTACCGAGGTCATCCACCGTCCTTTCAGAAGTGAGAACGGCGATAGGAGGAAGACCTTTAGGAATGATTTTCACGGCGTGCGAAAGTTCGTCCGCAGAGGCATCTTTTCAGTATGCCGCCTTCTCAATATCCCGACGACAGGATCTGATCGACCGCGCCGCGCTTCAGATGCGCCTGTGCCGCATGGGCATAGCCTGCCTGCTGCGCGATACGCTTGCCCAGCATGACGGCGCTTTCGACGGCTTCCTTCGATGCGGGGGGCAGTGGCACGAGGATGATCGGCGCGGGCAACATGGTTTGAATGGCCGCGTCCGCCGCCTCGACCGAGGTTTCGCCTCCTTCAGCCCTGAGGTCGGCAAGAATATCGGCGACGCGCGCGTGCATCTTTGCATATTCCGCCGCGCTGGCGAGATCGTCATCGGAGCCTGAAGTCGCCGGTTTGCCGGATGGGTGCTGTCTGCCGCTACCCTGGCCATCCGACATGACGGGTCGCTGGTTGGCAGATACAGGCTGTATTGCGGACACAGGTGAGGTCGCACGGGGGGAGACCCGATCGGCAGACAATTCGTTCCGCGACATATATTCGTTCATGACGCACCATCCTAATGCGTCCCCATGAACAGAGTACGGCAATCAATGCCTAAGATTTAGTTCACCCTGAGAATATTTTCAGAGCTTGCGGCCATCCGCGTCGAAACGCAGGTCGTCGGGCACATTGATGAAGGGCCGGTCCATCTCGCTCGCCATCCGGTTTTCCACGCGGAAGACGAAGGCAAGCACCGTGGCGACCGCCATATAGAGCCCTTCATTGACGACATGACCAGCGCGCGAGGTGAAGTAGATGGCGCGGGCGAGATCGGGATATTGCAGCACCGTCACGCCATTCTGGTCGGCCAGTTCACGAATGGCAGCGGCGATTGCGTCGCACCCCTTGGCAACGACGACGGGCGCGGCGTCCTGCCCCGGTTTGTAGCGCAGCGCCACGGCGAAATGGGTGGGATTGGTGATGATGACGCTGGATTCGGCCACGGCCTGGCGCGCCGATCCGCTGAGCACTTCAAACTGGCGGCGGCGGATCTGGCCTTTCAGCTCTGGCGAGCCTTCACTTTCCTTATGTTCGTCCTTGATATCCTGCTTGCTCATGCCCAGCCGTTTGGACCGCTGCATGATCTGGCTCGGCACGTCGATGCCCGCGATCACGAACAGGCCGCCCGCCATGATGAGGCAGGTCATGATGAACATGTTGCCTAGGTCCGACATGGCAGGGGCGATCCCCGCCTTGCCCAGGCCGATGATGGCGGTCAGCCGGTCCCAGATTACCCAGACGCCGATCGATCCCAGCAAGCCGACCTTCGCAATCGATTTGAGCAGTTCGATCAGCCCCTGCATGCCGAACATGCGTTTGAGGCCAGCGGCGGGGTTGAGTTTCGACGCCTTGGGCGCGAAAGCCCCCGGACGGAAACCCAGCGAACCCAGGATCGCAGGACCGGCGATTGCGGCAAGGGTGGTCGCCAGCAATATGCCGCCCACCGGCAGGGCGATGCCGGTCAGCAGGCTCATGCCGCGCGCGGCGGGCGCGAAGTCGGTGATATCCTCCCGCCGGAAGCGCAGCGCCTCAACCAGCATCTGCGACAGCGAATCGACAACCGAGGGTCCGGTGATTGCGATCCAGCCGATGCCCGCCATCACCACCAGAGCGGTCGCCAGTTCCTTGGACTGGAGGATGTCGCCCTTCTTGGCGGCGTCCTGCAATTTCTTCGGGGTTGGCTTCTCGGTCTTTTCGCCGCCGCCGTTGCTGTTCCCCGACATGTCAGCGGCCCTCCGCGATGGACTGGGCCTGATCCAGCCCGGCCTTGAGCGACGCTGTCAGCCCTTCGCCCATGACGGGCGCGGCGACGGCGAGAAGGATGAGGCCCGCCATCAGCGCGACGGGCATGCCGACCGCGAAGAGGTTGAGCGACGGCGCGCTGCGCGCCAGCATGCCCATGACGATCTGAACCAGCACCAGCGCAAAGCCGACCGGCAGTGCGACCGTGACCCCGGCACCCAAAAGCGCTCCGCCGAACTGGACGAGACTCCACACCGCATCATTGCTGAGCATCGCGCCGCCAGGGGGCAGCGCCTGATAGCTTTGCACCACGAAGCTGGCGAGCATCAGGTGGCCGTCCATGCCGAGCAGCAGGAAGGTGGCGAGGATCGACAGGAAGGTTCCGACCGCCTGCGTCGTCTGGCCTGAGGATGGGTCGACCATGGCGGCGAAGTTCAGCCCCATGGCATTGCCGATCGTTTCGCCAGCGACGAAGGCGGCGGCATAGCCGATCTGGACCGCGAACCCCATGGCAAGGCCCGCGAGCACTTCGCCCGCGACGAGCATCACACCCTGAAAACTGGCCACGCCATCGGTGGGCAGCTGGATCGTGACGCTGTTGAGCGCAGCCATTCCAAGCGCGAGCGAAAGGATGAAGCGCAGCGGCAGCGGCACGGCGGGCGCGCCGAAGACCGGGGCCGCGATGAACGCCGCGCCGGGCCGGATCATGGCGATGAGCCAGACCCACAGCTGCGTTTCAACGTTCGCGAAGCCCGGCGCGATCATTGGAGGAGGTCCGGGATCCGTTCGAAGATTTCGCGGGTAAAATCGGCGATCAGCACCATGATCGACCCGCCGAACAGTGCGAGCATGCCGCCGACCACGATGATCTTGGGAATGAAGCTGAGCGTCTGTTCGTTGACCGAGGTCGCGGCCTGCACCATGCCGATGAGCACGCCCGCGATCAGCGCGGGGATCAGCACCGGCGCGGCGGCCAGCGCGGTGATCCAGAGCGCCTGCTGGGCAAGGCCCATGAAGAAATCGGCGTTTTCCACGCCTACCTCCGTTCGCCCTGAGCCTGTCGAAGGGCCATTCTTTTTGCAAGGAAAGGAAAGGGCTTCGACAAGCTCAGCCCGAACGGTGAGGAGAGTTTGGCTTCAATCATGTCGCGAACGACCCCGCCAGGCTGCCCATGGTCAGCGCCCATCCATCCACCAGCACGAACAGCAACAGCTTGAAGGGCATGGAGATGATGGTCGGCGACAACATCATCATGCCGAGCGCCATCAGCGTGGAGGCGACCACAAGGTCGATGATGAGGAAGGGCAGGAAGATCATGAAGCCGATCTGGAACGCGGTCTTGAGTTCCGAGGTCACGAAGGCCGGCAGCAGGATGGAAAAGGGAATGTCGGCAGGCGACCGGAAAGCGGGTGCTTCGGCGAGGTTGGCGAATAGCTTGAGGTCGGTTTCGCGCGTCTGTTTCGACATGAAGCCGTGCAGCACCTTGGCAGAACGGCCCACGGCTTCCTCTATGCTGATCTGACCCTTGCCATAGGGGTCGAACGCCTGGGCGTTGATCGTGTCGATCGCCGGGCGCATCACGAAGAGCGAGAGAAAGAGCGACAGGCCGACCAGCACCTGATTGGGCGGGGTCTGTTGAAGACCGAGCGCCTGGCGCAGCAGCGACAGGACGATGATGATGCGGGTGAAGCTGGTCATCATGAGCACGAGCGACGGCAGCACCGTCAGCAGGCTCATGAGGATGAGGATTTGCAGCGATAGCGACAGCGGGCGGCCATCGCCCGAAATCGCGCCCATCGCGCGGGTCAGCGCGCCGCCATTGTCGACCGGCGCTGCGGGGACGGCCTGCGCGGCGGCTTGTGCAAGCGCAGGTTCCGCCAGCAACAGACCGGCGGCCAGCGCAAGCCCGCCGATCAGCAGCGCCTTAGCGCGCACGATATGGGTCGCCTTCCGCGATCTTCTCTATCCGGCCACGGGTCACGGACAGCAGAATCTTCTTACCTTCAAATTCGACGACGGCGAGCTTGCCGAAGGTGCCGAGCGGCAGCGCTTCGAGCATTTTCAGCGACCGGCCATCCTGCCCGACCATCAGGCCGGGCTGATATTTGCGCCACAGCCACAGCGCCCCGAAGGCCATGCCACCGACCAGCGGCAATAGGATCAGCAGTTTGACGAAATACCAGAACATGGGGCGGATCCGCGATTATGGTTAACTCGCCCTTCCGAATCAGAAAGATCGGCGCGCAGCAAGGGAAAAGCGTGTGCGGCGCGATCAGCCGCGCCGTTCGACCCCCGCAAGGCGGTTTTCGGCGTTAGCGATATCGACGATGCGGATGCCATAGCGACCGTTCACCGTCACCACCTCACCCTTGGCGATCAGTGCGCCGTTGACCATGATGTCGAGCAGGTCGTCGGCCTGGCGATCCAGTTCCACGATGCTGCCTTCGGCCAGGTCCATGACCTCCGCCAGGCGCAGCGAGGTAGAGCCGACCTCTACCGACATGCGGACGGGAATGTCGGCCAGCAGGCGGAATTGCGGGTTGCTGACCATGCGGCTCAACCCCGTGTCACCCATGCCGTCGATCCGCGGCGCTTCGCTCATGTCACTCATTTGGCTGATCCCTGTGCAAGCTTTTCAATCTGGAAGGCGGCGCGGCCATCCTGTTCGCCGATCGAGCCATGGGCGACGATGCGGTCTCCCACGATCAGCGGCAAGCTGCGGCTGATCGTGACGGGAATGATATCGCCGGCCTTCAATTGCATGAGGTCGGCGAGGGAAAGGTTGGGGCGCGCCAGCACCGTGCGGGCAGGCAGGCGGATGTCGCGCATGCGGTTGGCGATGCGGGCCTGCCATATGGGATCGGTGCGATCTTCGTCCACCGTGGCCTTCGCGCCCATCAGCGGCTCCACCGCGCGTAGCGACGACAGCGGGAACAACAGGTCGATCGGCCATTCCTGGTCGCGCGTGATGCTGAGGTTGAAGCGTTGCAGCACCATCTGTTCATCGGATGGTGCCGCCGAAGCAAAGCCGACGCCGGTTTCCCGGACGATAAGGCTGACGTCGAGCGGCAGGATGTCGGTCCAGCTTTCCACCATCCGCGCGATCAACGCTTCGGAAATGCGGCTGATCAGACGATCTTCGGTGGGCGTGAATTCGCCCCGCGCGGGCAGCGGGCGATTGCCGATGCCGCCGTAGAAACAATCCACCAGCGTCGAGATCATGGTGGCGTCCATGCGCAGCAGCATCTGCCCCTTGAGCGGAGCGACGCGGTAGACGCCGATGCTGGAAAAGCTGGGCACCTGAGCGGACCAGGCGGCAAAGTCGATCAGTTGCGCATCCTGCACCCCGACATGGGGCCGCACGCCGGAAATCGGTTCGACCAGGGTACGCAAACGCCGGCCGAGCTTTTCGCCCAGCCGGTCGAGCCCGGACAGCATCTGTGGTGTCTGCGATTCCCCCCGCCCGAAGGCGTAGGTCTGAACGTCGTTCATCTTAGTCCCCTGCCCGGCGGATCAGGGGACTTCCCGACCTTTCAGACACCCCTATTGAATAACGAAATTGGTAAAATAAACGTTATCGATGCCGCCATAGCCCGTTTTTTGCTTCAAAATATCGTTTATTATGATCTTTATCTTGCCCTGAAGCTGTCGCTTGCCTTCCGGCGTTCCCAGCATCATTTCAGGCTGCTGGGCGAGCATCATCAGCACCTGGCTGCGAATCGCCATCTCATGGGTCTTGATCGCTTCGATCACGCGCATGTCGTAATAGGTCGAAACGGCGATCGAAATCTGGGCGAAGGCGTCGGTGTCCGACATGTTGGACGTGAAGGGTGCCTGCAGCTGGAAATAGGTCGCCTGATAGGCGGACGGGTTGACCGGCGTCGGCAAATCGATGCCCTTGCCCGGCTTTTGCGCGGACCCGTGGCCTGCAACAGCAGCGCCGTCATGACCCTCGCCGCCCATGCCGTGCGCCTTTGCAATCTCTTCGGCATTTTCACCGGCCAGGACGAGCACGGGCTTGTTCGGGTCCGTCTTGGGTCCTTCTTCCTTCGCGCCAAAGAAACCGGCGGCATAGAGACCGCCCGCAGCGCCCACGCCGCCCAGCACCATGGCGATGACGATCAGGAGGATCATTTTCATGCCTCCCCCCTTCTTTTTCTTCGCCTTCGCCTCGTCGCTCATGTGCCGGTCCCCCGAAAATCCTGTTGATCAAGCGTAGCGCGCGCGCCCAGCACTACTGGCGTCCTGGCGCGCTTCTGCATGGTTAAGAACGGCAGGGTCGCCGGAGGATTTAGGGGCGAAACCGCTATTTTCACGCGATTGCCAGCGGCCCTGCTGTCCTTGCGACTGACCCATATTCTGACTGTTATTCTGTTGCCAAGCCGATGCGGTCTGGGACCCTTGCTGCTGCGATGACTGACGTTGCGAGGTGTCGCCGCCCATGTCGGAACGGGCGGATTCCCCCACGGGTGCTCGTTCGATCCTGACTTCGGAGATGCGGACAGCGGAAAGGGCCGAGTCCAGTTTGAGCCGGTCGCTATCCTGCCGCAGTGCCCACTCCGCTGCTTCGCTGGCGACCGTCAGGCTGACCGCTGCGCCGTCAGCGCCATGGCGAATATCCACCTGCACCGCGCCCAGATGGCCGGTGTTGACCTGGAACCGGCCCTGCGCACCATTGGCGGACAGTCCGGCGATGTCGCGGGCAAGCCCGTCGATCCACTGGCCCGATACGCCCATGTCGACGACCTGCGCGCCAAGGCTGGCGGAAAGGTCCACGGCGGGAACGGCAGGCGTGGCAACCGGACTGGTTGCGAGCGGGGGTGCGGCGGCGGTGGCCAGCGGCGTGATATCGGCGGGCGTCGCGGTAAGGGAGGGATTGGGCGCGGCGTCCGCGACGGGCGCGGGCGGGCTATTCTTGATGCGCGCGGCGGCGGAAACCTGCTCTCCGACAGGCGCGGACGATGTGCCAGATTGGCGGGCGGCAACCTGTTCGCGGACCAGTTGCAGCAAGGCCAGTGCCTCCGCCTTTACGGGCTTGCCGTTCAGGATGGGGGCGGCTGGTGCCGTGTCGCTGGCGACTGAGGCGCTCTGATCGGCTGCGGGCCGCGGCGTTTGATCGGGGTTGGATTCCGGTATCTTCGCGTCGTTTCTGGCCCCAGGCTTGGCTGTATCGCCTGCCGGTGCGGACTTGCCGCCACGAGCCACTGGCGTTGGTTCGGCCATGGGCGCGAGCGGCGCGACCGTCTGGGCGACCGGCGCGGTGTCGGTGGCGGGGGCGGACTGCTCTGCGGCCTGGACTGGTGTCGGCTCCTTCGGCGTCGGGCCGGGAGTTGGCTCCACCGCGATTTGGGGCGTAGCAATGGCCGGGGCAGTGGGCGTGGGCGTGGGCGTGATGGAGGCGGCCTCCGCTGGTGCGGTCCCGTTCGTCGAAAGAACGGGGGCAGGCTCCACCGGGATCGCAGGCGTAGCGATGGGCTGCGCGGCGGGCGCACTTGCTGGCGCGCTGTCCTTCGGCTGGTCAGCCTTTGCCTTTTCCTTGCGCGCGGGCTTGGGTTCAACGGGCGCGGCTTCCGCGTCTGTCGCTGCCGGTGCTTCGGGCGATGCCTTTGCCCTGTGAGGAGGGGCATCCGCCTTGATCGGGAGGGCAGCGTCTGCAGCTTGCTCCGTTGTTTGAGGCGGGGACGTGGGTGCATCACCCGGTGCTGCTGCCTCGACCTGTAGATCGGCTTGCTTGACGAGGCCGATGGCATGTCCGGGCGGCATTGTGTCGGGCGCGTCTTTGCCCGCAGCGACTGCGATGGCCAGGCCGGGCGGGACATGGTCGTGCGGGGGCTTGGCGGCGGGCTGGCCGACATCCAGTGAAAGGTCTGGGGTGATGACAGGGATCGCCTGCCCTTCGGCCTGTGGCAGGGACGGGGCGGCGGGCAAAGCGATTGGCTCTGCAGGAGCGCCCTCCCCCATCGATCCGTTCAGCATCGCCGCGAAATCCGGCGTTTCCCCTGACGCAGCAGGCGGGGTGGCCCCCGTGCCGCGAGAGGTGGAGGAAAAAAGCAGTGTCTTGAGGCTGGCAAGCATGTTCATGTCAGACATCTCCCGTCCGCTGCATCCGGCGATAGCGCGGCAAGGCCGCCAGCTTGTTCTCTCGCCATTCCTCAAGGTTTGCGCGGGCGCGATCCTTGAGCTTTTCGGCGATTTCGCGATCACGATTGGCCACGAGGCTGAGGCCTTCCTTGACCTCTACCTTGCGGCGCGCATCGTAAAGCGCACCATCCAGCTGACGGCCAGCCTGCTCCAGCCGACCAGCAAGTTCCTGCATGGATGCAAAAGTCGCGCCATTTTCGACGCCTTGTCCCGTGAAGAGGTCTCCGCGCACCTTGCGCAGCCGGTCGGCGTTGCGGGCGATGCCTTCGGCTTCGTCACGAGCGCGCGCGGTTTCAGCGGCAGCCAGGGCATGTTGCACATGGCGGACGCGCAGGACGCGCTGGCGGCGGGCGACCGTTCCCTTCATGCGCCAAACTCGGCGACCAACGCGTCGGCGCTGGTGGAAAGGTCGATGCGGCTCTTCTGATCCTGGCGGATGAATTCCAGTATTTCCTGGCGGCGCTGCACGGCTTCGTCGATCACCGGATCGTTGCCGGGGCGATAGGCGCCCATCAGGATGAGGTCGCGATTTTCTTCATAAGCAGCCCAGAGGCGGCGATAGGAGGCGGCGGCCATGCGATGTTCGTCGGACACGACATCGGCCATGACGCGCGAGAGCGATTTGCCGATGTCGATGGCCGGGAAGATCGCCTGTTCCGACAAATGGCGCGAGAGGACGAAATGGCCGTCCACGATGGCGCGGGCGGCATCGACGATCGGGTCGTCGGTGTCGTCGCCATCGGCCAGCACAGTGTAGAGCGCGGTGATCGATCCGCCGGTGCGGCTATCGACGCCTGCGCGCTCGACCAGGCGGGGGATGAGTGCCAGCGCGGAGGGCGGATAGCCCTTCATTGCGGGGGGTTCGCCAAGGGCCAGGCCGATTTCGCGCTGGGCATGGGCGCAGCGGGTCAGGCTGTCGATCAGCAGCAGCACCTTCTTGCCCCGCGCCCGGAAATATTCGGCAATGGCGGTGGCGCGGGCGGCGGCGCGCAGGCGCAGCACCGGGGGATGGTCAGCCGGAACGGCGACGACGATGCTCTTGTGCATCGAATTTTTGAGCTTGGTTTCAAGGAAGTCGCTGACTTCGCGGCCTCGTTCGCCGATCAGGCCGACGACGACGATGTCGGCTTCCGCCCCCGCGATCATCTGGCCCATCAGCACCGACTTGCCGACGCCCGACCCTGCGATAATGGCGATGCGCTGACCGCGCCCGGCGGTGAGCAGCGCGTTGACCGCGCGCACGCCAAGGTCGAAGGGTTCAGTGACCCGGCCTCGGTCGAGGACATTGCCCTTTACGCCGTTGAGCGGCCAGCTGCCGCCTGCGATGATCGGTCCCTTGCGGTCGAGCGGCTGGCCCATGGCGTCGATGACGCGGCCGATCAGCCCTTCGCCCACCTGCACCATGTTCGCCTGGCTATCCGGTTCGACGCGCGCGCCATTTTCGAGTGGTGCGTCATTGTCGAGCGGCACCAGTAACGTCTTGTCGCCGCGAAAGCCGACGACTTCAGCGCGGCAGACGGTGTCATCCGACGCGATCACGCGCGCGCCTGCACCAATGGGTTTGCGGAAGCCGGTGACCTCCAGCATGCCCGCGTCGTGGCTGACCAGGCGTCCCACATGGCGGGGCTGGCGGTTCTGCACCTGGAGATGGTCGAACAGGCTTTCCGCCTGCTTGAGCGCGGCCTTGATCATGCCCAAATCCCCTTCATGAACGGCCTTCCATGTCGTCCATCAGCGCGCGCAGGCGCGACAGGCGCACATCGGGGCCGTCCTCTACCCAGCCATCGGCGGTTTCCAGCCGCACGCAGCCGCGATGCATGGCGGGGTCGGCGATCAGCTTCAGGCCGATTGCTTCGCCTTCCAGCATCGCCACGTCTTCGGGATGCAGATGGAGCGCGCCTTTATCGTCATTATCCTCGATAAAGGCGGCGACCGTGTCGCAGCGCTGGAACAGACGTTCCAGGTCGATCTCTACCTCACCGACAATCTGTTCGACCAGCCGGACAACGGTTGCGGACAACATGGTGGACAACATGCCGCTGGGCGCGGGGGTGAGCAGTTCCAGCGCGTCGGCCAGGCGTGCGCGGGACTCCGCATCGGCGGCGGCGGCGTCGCCGACCACCCGGCATCCTTCGTCGAAGCCCTGCGCGAAAGCTTCCATCCGCGCCTGTTCGATCAGGTCCTCATCCGTCATTACGGGCTTGCCGTCGTGCATGCCCGTGCCGCGCGAAGCTGGCGCTTGCGAATAAAGGCTGCGGAAACCCCCGCTCCTTACCTGCCCCATGCCGCCCAGCGGAATGCTGGCGGCGTCAAGATTGCTGCTGGCGTCCCAAACCTTAAACAAAGTCGTTCCCCTTGCCGCCCAGCATGATGGTGCCAGCGTCGGCCATGCGGCGCGCGGTGGCGATGATCAGCTTTTGCGCCTCGATCACTTCGGCAAGGCGGATCGGCCCGCGTTCCTCGATCTCGTCCGCGATGGACTCTGCCGCGCGAGCGGACATGGAGCCGAAGATCTTGCCCTTGAGCATCTCATTCGCGCCCTTCAGCGCGACGACCAGTATGGAGGCGTCGATGGTGCGCATCAGCGTGCCCATATTCTTGTCGTCCATGTCGATGAGGTTATCGAAGACGAACATCTCCTCCTCGATCGTCTGGGCGACCATCTTGTCGCGCTTTGCGACGGCCTTCATGATCCGCTGTTCATTGTCCTTGCGGACGTTGTTCATGATCGCAGCCGCTTCAAGCGTGCCGCCACGTTGCGAGGCCGCGCCCTGCTTCTTGGACGTGGAACCGCGCAGCAGCAGTTGCTCCAGGTCATCAAGCGCTTCGTTCGACACAGGGCCGAGCGTGGCGATGCGATAGACGATTTCTTCCTGATATTCAGCGGGAAGCAGTTGCAGGACATCCGCCGCGATCGGCGCTTCCAGATGGGCGAGCACGATGGCCATGATCTGCGGATGTTCCGCCTCTATCAGGGACGCGACTTCCTTGGCGTCCATCCATTTCAGCATTTCCAGCTGGGTCGAACGGGTCGGCGGCGTAATGCGCGCCAATATGGTTTCGGCGCGCTCTTCACCCAAAGCCTTGGTCATCGCGCCGCGAATGTGGCGGGTCGCGCCATAGCCGATCGTGGTGCGCTTCTTCGCCTTGGTGACGAAATGGTCGAGTGCTTCGTTGACTTCCTCGACCGCGACGTCGGCGACGTCGTACATGGCATAGCCAAGCTGGCGGACTTCGTCGGGTTCCAGGCGCGAGAGGATCTGCGCGGCCTCATCCTCATCGAAGAGCATCAGCAGGACGGCGGCGGCGGCGCTGCCCTTGATGGCGGCGGCTTGGGCGGCTTCAGCCATTGTCCTTCTTCCCTTCCTTCAGAAGGTCGCGGACGACAAGCGCGGCGCGATCAGGGTCCTGCTTCACGAAGTTGCGAATGAGGTCGGCGCGCTGCGCATAGTCATAGGTGGACGATATCATGTCGAGCGTCACCGTCCCGGCGGGATCAGCGACCGTCGGCGACTGACGACCGATTTCCGTCGAGATTTCGCGACCGATCTTCTGCCCATTGGCGGCCATGTTGCTGGCGGCGGCGTCCTGAGCGGCGGCGCGACGCTTTAGCAGCGGGCGGCCGATGCCGAATACGACCAGCAGCGCGACGGCCAGGGCCGACAGGTTGCGCACCAGCGGAGAAACCCAGTCGGCTTCGTACCAGGGTGCCTTCACTTCCTCCGCCTTGATGAAGCTGCGCGAGGACAAGGCGACCACGTCGCCGCGTGCCTGATCGAAGCCGACCGCGCCCTTCACCAGAGCTTCCAGAGCGGCGATTTCCTGTGCGCTGCGCGGCTTGCCATCCGCGCCATTGTCGAGCGCGACGGCGACCGACAGGCGCTTCACCGTGCCGACGGCTTCGCGGGTGACCGACACTTCGCGGCCAAGTTCAAAGCTGCGGTTGAAGGTTTCTTCGGTCTTCAGCGGCGCGCTTTCCGGGGTTGCGGGCTGATTGGTTTCCGTGCCCTGGCTGACGGCCTGACCATTGGGATTGGTCTGGGTCACAGTGGGATTGACCGGGGCCTGATTTGTGAGCGCGCCGGGGATGCCGCCTGCCTCGCCGCCAGCGCCCTGACCGCGCGGGTCGGACGCCCAGCTGCCGGTTTCAGCACGCAGGCGCGCTTCGTCCTGCGGATAGGTTTCACGGGTCGCCTGACGTTCGGCGAAGTTCAGTTCGGCGCGGACTTCAGTCGAGAAATTCTCCGCGCCCAGGATCGGGGTCAGGAGAGCGATCACGGACTGACGGTAACGGTCCTCGATCTTGCCCTGGACAGCGAGCTGGCGGTCATCGGCGGCATTGCCGTCATTATTGCTGAGCAGGCGGCCATTCTGATCGACCAGCGAAATCTGGTCCGGGCTGAGTTCCGGCACCGACGAAGCGACAAGGTGAACGATCGCGCTGACCTGCGCATCGGTCAGCGTGCGCCCTGACGCAAGGCGGAGCATGATCGACGCCGACGGCTTTGCCCGTTCCCGCAGAAAAACGCTGCGCGGTTCAACGGCAAGGTGCACCTTGGCGCTTTCGACGCTGTCGATCGCCTCAATCGTGCGGGCGAGGTCCATTTCGCGGGCCGAGCGGAGCTTTTCGCCTTCTACGGCACGCGATGCACCCATCGGCATGCTGTCGATCATGCTGTTGCCGTCGGGCGCGCTCTTGGGCAGGCCCTGCGCGGCGAGCATCATCTTCGCCTTGAAATAATCATCCTCGGCAACGGTCATTGCGCCGGAGCTGGTGAAGTCATAGGCGAGGCCATTTTGGTCCAGCACCTGCGCGACAGCCGACTTGTCGGCATCGGGCAGGCCGCGGAACAGGTCACGCTGCGGCGGTTCGCGCAGGGCGAGCCAGGCGGCCCCTGCGATGGCGACGACGCCCAGCAGGCCCAGCAGCGGCAGGCTTTTGGCCACCGCAGGCTGACGCATGAAGCCGGTGAAGCGCGCTTTCAGCGCATCGGCACCCTTCGCGCCGCCAAAGGCGGGGCTGGGGGCGGGAAGAGCGGCAGCGCCGCTATCGAGGGTGAGTGCGTTCTGGCTCATCGTTTATACCGGCATGCTCATAATGTCCTTATAGGCGGACAGGAGTTTGTTGCGGACCTGGAGGGTCGCTTCGAAGCTGACCGATGCCTGCTGCTTGGCCAGCATGACGGCGGCGATGTCGGTCGTTTCACCGCGTTCGAAGGCGGAGGCCGCTTCGCCAGCCTGGCTTTGCAGGCCGTTGACCTGCTGGAGCGCGGAGTTGAGCGCTTCGGTAAAGCCGCCGGGCTTGGTGCCTTCGGCTCCGCCGATGCCCGCGCCGCCGCCGACCGTGCCGGTCTGGGCAACGTCGCGCAGGGCGGCGTTCTTTTGGAGGATGGCGTTGCGGATCGCCATCACGCTGTCAGTCGGGGAAATGCCGGTCATGCCCTACCTCCCTCAAGCCGCTGCAAGTTCGCGCATTTCGGCGAGCCGGTAGCGAAGAGTGCGTTCTGAAATGCCCAGCTTGCGCGCGGCGGCGGCGCGGTGGCCGTCCGTCTCGCGCAGGGCGGCGCGAACCGCTTCCAGTTTCGACTGGTGGGCAACATCGCGCAGGCGGACCGGCTCGGTCGGAGCGGGCGCGGCACCAACGACGCGCAGCTGCGGCGCACCGACGATATGCAGGTCATCCGCATCGATCCGATCCCCGTCGCGCAGCACGATGGCACGCTGAAGGACGTTGCCCAGTTCACGGGCGTTGCCGGGCCAGACATGGGCGGCGAGCTTGTCGAGCGCGGCCACGGTCGGCCACACGAAATCCTGATGGCGCAGCAGCATGGCGGCGGCGATCGCGGTCACGTCGCCCGCGCGCTCGACCAGCGGGCGCAGTTCCAGCGGCATGACGTTGAGGCGCCAGTAAAGGTCTTCGCGGAAACGCCCGGCGGCGACTTCGGCGGCAAGGTCGCGGTTGCAGGCGGCGATGATGCGGACGTTGACCGGCACCGGATGGGTCGCGCCGACGGGCAGGACTTCGCCTTCCTGCAACGCGCGGAGCAGCTTGGCCTGAAGCGGCAGCGGCAGTTCAGCGATTTCGTCGAGGAACAGCGTGCCGCCATCAGCGGCAAGGAACAGGCCGTCCGACGCGTTGGCCGCGCCGGTGAAGCTGCCCTTCTTATGACCGAACAGCATCGCTTCCATCATGGTCTCAGGAAGTGCGGCGCAGTTGACGGCGATGAAGTCGTGGGAAATGCGCCCGGACTGGGCGTGGAGGAAGCGCGCCATGCCTTCCTTGCCGGTGCCGGTGTCGCCCTGGATCAGGACGGTGGCGTCGCTGCGAGCGACCCGGCCCGCCAGCGTCATCAGGCGGGCGCTGGCCGCGTCCCCAACCGCCGGGACACTTGCCGGACGCGCCAGCTCCGCGATCAGCGCGAAAGCAAAGCCCATATCTTCAAGCCCGAAGGCCACGCGGGCAGGCAGGCCGTTGGCAGCAGGCACCAGCGAAGGCATGCCGTCGATCAGGTTAATCAATATGTCGCGATGGGTGGCATGGCCGATCTCGGTCGCCAGAAGGACGCGGCGCTCGTCCCGCTCACGCGGGCTCTGCGCATCGACAATGCGCACCATGTAAAAGGCATTTTCCAGCCAGTGCTGCAAGCCCGGAACGAGCGCGCAGACTCCTCGGCTGACGTCTAGCGATGCCATGAAAGTCCCCAATCCATTTTGGCCGGTTTGTGCCCCCGCACGCTCCAGCCCCCTTCGATGTCCGACAAGTGCCCTTCGCATGGTTATCATCTGGTTAATGCGGCAATAACCTTGCCGCCTGACGGCAATTTTATTCCGCTTTGCCGCGGTCCTAAAGCGGCTTCTGTATGATGCGCGCGCGTGAAGGCCCCGGATTTACAGGACTTTTCCAACTTTTCTCAAAAAAAACGCGGCGAGCCCTAAAAGCTTCTTTCGCCCCGCCGTTATCCCCTTTCGAGGCCGCAAGCAGCCTGATGGCAGCGACCTGATAGGACACAGAAAGGGAATATCATGACTGTTATTGGAACCAACTCTTCTGCTCTGCGCGCCATGAACGCTTCGGCTTCGTCCAGCAAAGCGCTCGGCGTTGCGATGGAACGCCTGTCGACCGGCAAGCGCATCAACAGCGCCAAGGACGACGCCGCCGGCCTCGCCATCGCCGCAACCATGACTTCGCAGATCAAGGGCATGACCCAGGGCATCCGCAACGCCAACGACGGCATTTCGATGGCGCAGACGGCGGAAGGCGCGCTGCAGGAAGTCACCAACATGCTGCAGCGTATGCGTGAACTGACGGTTCAGGCTGTCAACGGCACCAACGACGACGATGCGAAAGCCAACATTAAAACCGAAGTGGATGCTTTGTCCGCTCAGATCACTAGCACTCTGACCAACACTGAATTCAATGGTCAGAAGCTGTTCGATGGTACGGCTGGCGATGGTGCCGGTACGGTAACTATCCAGGCTGGTGCCAACAGCAGCGACACTGTCGACATCCAATTCGACGATCTGGCCACAGACCTTGCTACGGTTTTGGGTCTCGACGTGACGACCGCGACCTCGACCGACCTCGATGACTTCGGCACCGCGATCCAGGGCATCGCCACGGCCCGCGCCACGCTGGGTTCGGTTCAGAACCAGCTGGAATCAGTGGTCAACAACCTGACCGCGAACGTCACCAACCTGTCTGACGCCCGCAGCCGCATCGAAGACGCCGATTTCTCGTCGGAAACGACCGCTCTCGCCAAGTCGCAGATCCTGAGCCAGGCTTCGACCGCGATGCTCGCCCAGGCGAACCAGAGCCAGCAGAACGTTCTGAAGCTGATCCAGTAATCACCGGATCACGACCTGAATTGACCGGCTGAGGTATTGGTCACCGCCAGCCAGTCATGCAAACCCGGCGCTTCACAGTCCCCACCGCGCCGGGCAAGCACCTTCGATCGAACGACCAGGCAAGAAGCCTCCGTTCCCCCGGGCGGAGGCTTCATCGCGTTTCGGGCAGGCCAAGGCTTGCAATGTGGCGACGCGCGCCCATCATGGGCCGCATGACGAAAATCAACCGTCGCGCCATGATCGCCGCATCCGGGGCTGCGCTGCTCCTCCCCCGCCCCCTGCTGGCTCAAGCCGGAGCCGAACGCTTTTCCTGGGAAGCGCTGGTGGCAAGGGCCGGTCGGCTGGCCCGCGCGCCTTATCGGGAAACGCCACATCATCCCGGTGCGCGGCGGGTCGATTATGACGCACTCTATCAGGCGCGCTTTCGCGAGGACCGCACCATCTGGGGCGATCTGCCCGGCGATACCGGCGTTCAGCTGTTTCCCTTGAGCGCTTCGGCGGAACAGCCGGTGGAAATCGCCCTGGTGGAAAAGGGCCGCGCTATCCCGCTGCGTTACGACCCCGCCATGTTCGACGCGCCTGCGGACAATGCCGTCCGCCAGCTTGGCCCCGATGCTGGCTATGCCGGTTTTCGCGTCATGAACGCCGCCCGCGACGGCGACTGGCTGTCCTTTCTGGGGGCCAGCTATTTCCGGTCGCCCGGCGCGACCAAGCAATTCGGCCTGTCCGCCCGCGCCATCGCGATCAACACCAGCATAGCGGGCACGGAGGAATTTCCCCGCTTCACCCATTTCTGGCTGGAGCGCACCGGGCGAAGCAGCCTGGTCATCTACGCGCTGCTCGATGGCGCATCGATCACGGGTGCTTATCGCTTTGCCAGCGAATTGACGCCGCAGGGGGTACGGCAGGATGTCGATACAGCGCTGTTCCCACGCCGGCCCATCGCCGAACTGGGCCTGATGCCGATGACCAGCATGTTCTGGTATGATCAGGCGAGTCGAGCGGCGCGCACCGACTGGCGACCGGAAATTCATGATTCCGACCTGTTTTCGTTCTTGAGCGCGGATGGAACCGCCCATGGCCGCCCGCTCATAAACCCGACCGCCCCGCGCGTCAGCGTCTTTGCAGAGCGCAATCCGAAGGGATTCGGCCTGATACAGCGCGACCGGAATTTCGATCATTATCAGGATGACGGGGTTTTTTACGAGCGCCGTCCGTCATTATGGGCAGCGCCGCGCAAGCCATTCGGAGCCGGGCAAATGCGCCTCTACGAGTTTCCGACGACCAGCGAATATGTGGACAATATCTGCGCTTATTGGACACCGTCTGCCCCTGTCCGCGCGGGTCGGCGGATCGATGCCAGCTATCGGCTGGACTGGTCGTCGGCGCGATCACCAGCGACGGGCGGACTTCCCCTGCTGGAAAATATCTGGTCGGGCCAAGCGGGCGAAGCGGGGGTTGACCGGCTGATCCTGGATTTTTCCGGGGTCCCGCAGGATGTCCGTCCCGATATCTGGGTCGATGTCGCCGATGGCACGCTGGTGAAGAAAGGGGTATATCCGGTACTTCACCAACCCGGCTTGTTCCGTGTCGCGCTGGATGCACGGCGCAATAGCGGCAAGCCGATGGATATTCGGGTGCAACTTCGTAACGGCGGTCGCGCGTTCAGTGAGTATGTGCATTATCCCGTCGGCGCTTGATGGGTCCCGTTAATATGGAATTAGAAGCGCCTGTATCCCCGGCAAATGGATGTGAAATGACGGCAAGCGGTGACACGCACATAGGGGATGGACCCGGCGAGAAGGGCGAAAGCCAAGGGTTTGAGCTGGTGCCCGCCGAAATGCCGCTGGCCATGCCGGTTCAGGATTTCGGCGCGACCCCGCGCGATTTCCCGCGACGACCGTTGAACATCGACCAGGTGGCGCGCCGCATTCTGGTCGTGCTGCTGGCGCTGCTACCCGCGTCCATGGCGGCTCATGAGATGCGACGATCGATCGGCCTCGACGGCATTTCCGCGTGGGAAGGCGTCTACCTGGCCCTGTTCATTCCACTGTTTACCTGGATCGCCTTTGGCTTTGCCACCAGCCTGATCGGCTTTCTGATCCTGACCATGGGCAAAGGCGCGGGCGTGCGCCGCCATCATGTGCAGTTCGCGACGCCGCTGAAAGGGCGGACGGCGGTGCTGTTGCCGGTGTGCAACGAAGATTTTCAGGAGGTGCTGGACCGGCTGTCGTTCATGGAAGGGTCGCTGACGCAGGTGATGGGCGGCGAACGGTTCGAATTTTTCATCCTGAGCGATTCCAACCCGGCCAATGGCGAGATTGAGAAGCGCGCTTATCTGGACATCCGTGAAGGCTTTTCGCGCCCGGTCCACTACCGCCGCCGCGCGCTGAATGTCGGACGCAAGCCCGGCAACATCGCTGAATGGGTGGAGCGGTTCGGCGGCGGTTATGACTATATGATCGTGCTGGACGCGGACAGCGTGATGAGCGGGCAGACCATGGCCCGGCTGGCAGCCGACATGGAACGGCATCCGCATGTCGGCCTGATCCAGACCGTGCCCACCGTCGTGGGCGCATCGACCTTTTTCGCGCGCTGGCAGCAATTCGCCAGCCGCCTGTTCGGCCCGATCTCCGCCGCGGGCATGATCTGGTGGGCGGGATCGGAAGGCATGTTCTGGGGTCATAATGCGATCCTGCGGACCAAGGCCTTTGCACAAAGTTGCGGCCTGCCCGAACTGCCGGGCCGCGCGCCATTTGGCGGTCATATCATGAGCCATGACATGATCGAGGCCGCACTGCTGCGCCGCCGTGGCTGGGACGTCCACATGGTGATGGCCGACGACAGTTTTGAGGAGTTTCCCCCGTCACTTCCCGACCTGGCGACCCGCGACCGGCGCTGGTGCCAGGGTAATATCCAGCATGTGCCGCTGATTTCCAAAATCAAGGCGCTGCATCCGGTCAGCCGTTTTCAACTGCTGGTGGGCGCTTCGGCCTATTGCACGTCGCCCTTGTGGCTGGCGCTGATGCTGGTGGTGCTGGGCGGCGCGCTGGCCGGGGTGTGGCCGCCCAGCGCCATCCTGCCGTCGGGCGGGCTGCTGGCGCTGACGGCGGTTCTGCTGTTCGGGCCAAAGCTGCTGGCGATGCTATGGGCGATGGCAGACCCTGCCAGGCGCATCGGTTTTGGTGGCGCGGCGCGGATGAGCCGGGGGCTGATTACCGACATCATATTGTCCATCCTGATGGCACCGGTGACGATGCTGACGCAGACCATCAACCTGTTTGGCATATTGATGGGCCGCAAGAGTGCGTGGAACGGCCAGACCCGCGACCGCGACGGCATGGCGATGACGAGCGCGATCTGGTTGTTCAAATATCATATCATGCTGGGCGGTGGCTTGACCGTCCTGGCCGTGAAGGCAGGCACATCGGTCGGGTGGATGCTGCCGGTGGTCGCCGGGCTGCTGCTCGCGCCTTTCCTCGCGGCGCTGACCGCGCGCAAGGATCTGGGGCAAAGGGCCGCGCAAAGCGGGCTGTTTCAGGTGGCCGAGCCATGGTGGCGCACGCAAAATTATCAGCCGACCCGTCGTCGCCCGCTGTCGATTGACGATGCGCCGGTCAAGGCGTCGGGCATGATGCCACCGACGAAGAGTTGAAGGGATAGTCCCCATCTTGTCGGGGCGTTGAACTGGGCTCCTGCCTGCGCAGGAGCACAATCGCGTCAGTCCCAGTCGCGCAGCTTTTCCCGCAGCTTTTCAAGCGCCGCTTTCTTGATCTGGCACACGCGGGCCGCGCCGATGTCGAGCGCCTGGCCGATTTCTTCCAGGTTCAGTTCTTCGACAAAATAGAGCTGGAGCACCAGGGCTTCCCGCTGCGGTAGTTCGCCGATGCAGGTGGCGAGAGCCGCCTTTAGCGATTCGCGCTCCATCACATCGTCCGCCCTGTCCTCGACATCGGCGAACCACATGGACTGGTCGGAATAGACTTCGTCCATGCTGGTATGCTGGACCATTTCCGCGCCGTCGGCGAGTTCGCGATAAGCTGCAGCTTCCATCCCCATTTCGGCGGCCATTTCGGCCTCCAGCGGCGCACGGCCCAGCCGCTGTTCCAGTCTGGCGCGGGCAGACGAAAGCTGCTTGCGGTTCGCCATCGCTGACCGCGCAATCGTCGCCTGTCGCCGCAAATGGTCGATCATCGCACCGCGCACCCGCAGCTGCGCGTAGGAAGCAAAGCCTAGGCCGCGATCTTCAAAACTGTTGGCGGACTCTACCAGCGCGACCATGCCGATCTGCAAAAGATCCTCGATCTCAATTGCGGTCGATACGCGGCCATGGACATGCCAGGCGATCTTGCGCACCAGCGGCATGTAGCGCCGGGCGAGCTGTTCAGGACTATTATTCGACCGGCCATAGGTATTGGCATCGGAACCAGCAACGACCTTCTTCATGAACATGGGTCAGGCTCCACAAAGCGATTTCGAGGAAAATGGGTATTTTCCGGCTTGGAAATCGCGGCAACAAATAAGCACATAAGGCCGTTCTTCATCTTCACGGCCTTATGCGACGCGTTCGCGGCCAGAAACGGTTTCGCGGGGCAGCGGATCGTGGCGCGGCGCGGGCCGCTGATCGCCGCCGACGACGGCGACGACTTCCACGCCCTTGCCATCGGGAATTTCCAGGAAGGACAGCACCGGCGTTTCAGGCAGGTGCGGTTTGAACAGGCGGGCGAGCGCGCGACGGGCAACTGGCGAGGTGACAATGGCGAAGTTGCGCGCCTGCCCCATGATCGGGCGAGCGGCCTGCACCACCGCTTCGATAATGCGGTTCGCGAGCGCGGGTTCGATCGGATGCCGGGCATCGCCAGCGACGCGCATCGCCTGGGCGAGCAGTGCTTCCAGGTCGCCGTCCAGCGTGATGACCGGCAACGGCATCTTCACCGGCACAAGGCCCTGGATGATCAGCGCACCGATACGCTGGCGGACGGCTTCGACAAGCTGTTCGTGGTTCATGTCGGGCCGGGCGGCATCGACCATCGCTTCACAGACGCGGCGGAAATCCTTGAGCGCGATGCCTTCGGACAGCAGCGCACGGCACAGCGCGGAAATCTGCGTGAGGCTGAGCGTTCCGGGCGTCAGGCCTTCGACCAGCTGGGGCGCGGCGTCCTTGAGGTTGTCGAGGAGCTTGCGCGCTTCGTCCAGGCCGAACATCTCGCTGGCGTTCATCGCGATCAGCTGGTTGAGGTGAGTGGCGACGACCGTCGGGGGATCGACCACGGTATAGCCCGCGACTACAGCTTCGCTACGCTGGGCGGCAGAAATCCATACGGCGTCAAGGCCGAAGGTCGGGTCCTTGGCTTCGCGGCCCGACACCACGCCTTCCAGCGCGCCACTGTCGAGCGCGAGCAGGTCGTCGGGATAAATCTCATCCTCGCCGACGACGACGCCTGCGATGGTGATGCGATACTGATTGGGCTCCAGCGCCAGATTGTCCTTCACGCGGACCATCGGCACGACAAAGCCCAGCTCCTTCGACAACTGGCGGCGAATGCCGGTGATGCGGGCCATCAGGGGCGCGCCCTTGCGCTCGTCAACCAGGCTGATGAGGCCGTAGCCGATTTCCAGCCCCAGGATCGCGCCGTCCGAAACGTCATTCCATTCGATGAGCGCGGGATTGGCGGGTTCCGGCATCGGCGCGGGTTCGGCTGCCTTGGCCTTTGCACTTTTGCGCAGGTGCCAGGCGATATAGCCCGCAACCGCTGCGGCGGGCAGGATGATCATGTGCGGCATGCCGGGCAGGATGCCCAGGAAGGTCAAGATCGCGGCCACCGGCACCCAGGACTTGCCCGATCCGAACTGGCTGGTGATCTGGTCCGACAGCTCCTGCTCGCTGCCGACGCGGGTCACGATGGCGGCGGCGGCGATGGAAAGCAGCAGCGCGGGAACCTGTGCCACCAGCGCGTCGCCGATGGCCAGGATGATGTAGGTTTGCGCCGCTTCGCCCATGCTGAGGCCATGGCTGACCACGCCCAGGATGATGCCGCCGACGATATTGATGACCAGGATCAGGATGCCCGCAACGGCGTCGCCCTTCACGAATTTCGACGCACCGTCCATGGAGCCGTAGAAATCCGCTTCGGTCGAAACTTCGCGGCGGCGGATTTTGGCTTCTTCGGGCGTCATCAGGCCCGCGTTGAGGTCGGCGTCGATCGCCATCTGCTTGCCGGGCAAAGCGTCCAGGGTGAAGCGCGCGCTGACTTCCGACACGCGGCCCGCGCCCTTGGTGATGACGACCAGGTTGATGATCATCAGGATCGCGAAGACAAAGATGCCCACGACATAGTCGCCGCCGATCAGGAAGTGACCGAAGGCTTCGATGACATGCCCCGCCGCGTCGGAACCCTCGTGCCCGCTGACGAGCACGACGCGGGTCGAGGCGACGTTCAGCGCCAACCGCAGCAAGGTCGCGAACAGCAGCACCGTCGGAAAACTGGAAAAATCAAGCGGCTTGGCGGCATTGAGCGCCACCATCAGGACCGCAAGGCTGATCATGATGTTGGTGATGAACCCCAGGTCCAGCATGAATGCGGGCACCGGCACCATCATGAACAGGACGACCATCAGCGTGGCGACAGGCAGCACCGCTCCCTTGGCGGCGCTCGTCCAGATCTTCGCTTTGACTTGGGCGGGAGTCATAATGGGCCGTTACCTTCCGAGGGTGGCAAGCATGAGATAGGCGAGACGCGCCGTTTGCGGATTGGGCCGGACGCTGACGTCGGCGGCATTCGCAAGGCGCTGGGTTTCGATCCGCACATAGTCGGCGGGCTGCACGGTCTTCGCGCCTTCGGGCAGCGCAGCGTCCGAACCGTTGGCGGCATAACGGATGGGTCCGGTGTCGATCGAATCGACGCCCTTCTGCAGCTTGGCGGCGAAGCGGTCGCGAATTTCGGCGAAGTTGCGGGCATTGCCCGAACGATCGTAGAAGATGGATCGGTTTGCCCGTGCGGCTGCCGGAAACATCGACGCTGCGGGTGCACCGGGCGCGCGATCATGGGCCGACAGAAACTTGCTCGCCCCGCCCACGCCCAGGAAATGGGCGAGGTAGAGATCGACCGGCTCAGCCTCTCGACCGAGGCGCTGTTCCAGATAGGCCTTGTTGTCCGCCGCATGCTGGGCGGCCATGACCGACGCGGTTTCGGGATGGTTGCGCAGATCGAGTATCTGCTGGCGCATTTCAGGATCGGCGACATGATAGCGGCCGTTCGGGGTGCGGCTGATCATGTCAGACGCCCAGCCCAGGCCATATTCGCTGCCATGCTTGTCGACGACGGCGAGCCAGCTTTGATCGATGAATTGATAAAGGCCCCGCGCCGACGACGTGCTGGCGCGCGCAGTGGGATTGAGGCTGCTTTCGACCTTGGCCTGGCCCAGCAGATAGGCGAAGTCCACGCCCGTTCTGCGGCTGGCCATGGCGATCGCGTTGGTCACGCGGTTGCCGGTCGAAGCGCCTGTCGCTGATATGTCTGCAAAAGCCGACAATGAAAAATCCCCTTTGGTACCGGGGATCATTAGAGCAAGGCTTATGCCAAGATTTGGTTAACGCGCGCTCCATAAATATTGATGGCGCGTTCAGCATGAAAAGAAAAAGGCGCCTCTGGGGCGCCTTGTTCATACCAAAAACCGTTCGGGCTGAGCGTGTCGAAGCCATGTCCTTCTTCAGGAAGAAGAGCCCTTCGACGAGCTCAGGGCGAACGGAGGGGAGATAGGATTGAGGGCCTTACCGCCCGTAAACCAGCGGCGCCTGTGTCGATCCATGTGCTGCCAGCAGCGACAGTCGCTGACCGGCATGATCCGTCAGCACATTGATTCGCACTCTTGCGGCTTCGATCAGGGGAAGCAGTGCCGTCACCCGCGCGCGTATGGCGTCATCGGCGCGCCACGCACCGATCGCGCGCACGGCGGCAGCGCAACGGCTCACCCGGCTCGCGGCTGCGTCGATCGTCGTCACGTCGGTGCCGTCGAGCGCCACGCGCAGCTCCTCGAAGGCTGAGAAGAGATCATCCAACGCTGCAACACCGAGCGGCATGGCCAGGATTACCCGTTGATCGGCAGGTCGAGCGCGAGCATCTTGTCCGCGATCACAGCCGGATCGACCGGATAATTGCCCGCAGCGATGGCGGCCTTGATCGCGGCGACGCGGTCCATATCAACCGGCGCGCCTTCGGCGGCCATGCGAGCAGCCGGACTGGCCGATGCTGAAAATGACGACACGATTGACGACCCCTTGTCGGAAAAGCTCCGCGTTTTGCCGCTGTCCCGCAGGCGGGAAGCTTCTATCGCGGCGCTCACATTCTGGCCGACAGATTTGATCATGGCTTGCAATCCTTCATTCGTCCCGCCCAGTCTATAACGGCCAGGTTCAAAAATCATTAAATCCCGGAATTCGCACGGTGCCCATTTCGACCACCTGCGCCAGAACGGGCGCTGACTTTCTGTCTTCACGCACGCGGATGGTATCGCCGACCGCGCCGTCTTCATCCGCGACCATGACGCGCGACACGCTGAAACTGCTGTTGCCCGCGATCAGTTGAACCGGGTCGCCCCGCTTTACCACCATTTCGCGCTGGACCGGGCGAGCGGTCGCGCCATAGCGCGCCGCTGGGGTCGCCGCAGCAGCGCCGCCGCCAAGCGGCACGCGAACGCGCCAGCCAAGCGTGTCGCATTTCACGATCGCCGCGCCGAATACCGGCCCTTCGACGCTGGGAAGGGATGGACAGGCCGCCAGCCGCAGCCGCCGGTCGACCGGAGCCATGGGTCCGCCCGGTTCGCCGATCCCGGCCCCGACGGTCATCGCGACCAGGCCATCGAGACGGTCCAGATTTTCAAACTTCTGCTGTGCCAGCGCAGGCTGGGCACAGGCTGCTGACAGCGCAAAGATGGCGATCAGGGGCAGCTTGGTCACAGGACTTCTCCGAATGCGGGCAGATTCATGCCACGCATTAAGCAGTGACCATGGCTAATAATTCGTTAACGCGACGGCGCGCGCTGCCCGACACGAATGACCTGCCCCTTGCCCGTGTCGCCATCCATTTGGTCAAGACCCCGGATGCGCAGCCGGTCATCGGCCAGCCCCTGCGCCTTCAGTTCACGCGCGACCGCGCCCAGCCTTGCCGCAGCCAGATCCCATGGATCGAACCGCCGCCGCGCAGGGTCGGTGCCCTGGCTGCTGATGTCGATCCTGCCGCCGCTGGACCGCAGGCCAGCCGTTGCCCGTGCGATGGCCGCCCTGCCCTGGTTGGACAGCAGCGCTTCATCCGGCAGGAACAATGTCGCCGCCCGCCATTCGATGACCGAACTGGCCGTGCGTCCGCCAAATTGCTGGCGCACCTGGGCGAGCATGCCGTCGCGCTTTTGCCCGCTCGCCTGCAACAGGATGAAAAAGCCGAGCAGCAGCAGCAGCAGGTCGGCGAAGCTGACGGCCCAGCGGTTGCGCCGGGCCTGCGATGCCATGGCGGTCATGCGACTTCTCGCATCGACGCGCGGCGCAGCGGCACATTTTCGCGCCGGGCGATGGTCAGCATGCGATCCGCAGCCTCTTTCTGCCAGGCCAGTTCGCGTTCAGACAGGTCGGCGAGCCTGCTGGCCACCGGAGCGGCGATCAGATTGGCGATCACCACGCCGTAAAGCGTCGTCAACAGCGCCAGCGCCATGGACGGGCCAAGCGCGGCGGGATCATCCATCGCGGCGAACATGCCGATCAGACCCAGGATCGTGCCAGCCATGCCCAGCGCGGGCGCGGCGTCGGCAATCGACAGCCAGACATTGCGCGCGCTCGCATGACGCCGCGCGCGATCCGACAGGGATTGCGCTGCCCAGATTTCAAACTGTTCGGTGCGGTCGCTGTTGGCGAGGCGGCGTGCCGCTTCAGCGAGGAAAGGATTGGCCGTCTTCACCCGGTCGGTGCACGCCAGGCCGCGCAGCTGCGCAACCTCATCAATCTTTAGCAATGCCGAACGTGCGGCCATCTGGTCCTTGCCGGGATCGGCGCGGAACAGGGGCAGCAGTGCCGCAAGCGCCCTGGCGATTGCCGGGCCGCCATTCTGGAAAAGCGCCACCGCGCCCACGCCGGAAATCATGACCGCCAGCGTCAGGGGATCAATCAGATGCGCCAATGTCCCGATCATCAAATTGTCCCCACTCAACGCCCGATCCCTGGCGGCAAAGCATTGCCAAGGAGCGGCAAAAACTTGCCGTCTTTGCCGCCTCCCCCGCTTTAACCCACGGATTTCCGCCATTTCCGTACCAACCGATGCGTCACCCACGCAAATTGGCACGGCTCTTGCTAATACTCCTCCGGATCACCCACGGTTCACGCCATCAGGCTTCAGAACGGCGGATGAGAACCAAGTTTTAGGGCCGAGGGCTCGAAAAAACGGAAGAGACACAATGTCGGCGGAAAACGGACTGTTCGGGATACATGGAAAGGCGCTGGCGCTTCGTTCGCAGCGCCTGTCCCTGCTCGCGTCCAACATCGCGAATGCCTCGACCCCCGGTTACAAGGCGCGCGACATCGATTTCGACGCCGCGCTGAAGGAAGCGACGACGCGCCAGCAGGGCAATTCCATCGCCGACGTGTCCAAGGCCGTCGATGACAGCATGGGCTATCGCGTGCCGCTGCAGCCGAGCCTCGACGGCAACACCGTCGAACTGAGCACCGAACAGACGCTGTTCGCTGAAAACGCCGTCAAATACCGCACGACCCTGTCTTTTCTTGAGGGCCGCATCAACACCGTCACTCGCGCACTGAAGGGAGAATGAGCATGAGCGGCTCCAGTCCCATGAACGTCTTTGATATCGCAGGCCGCGCCATGAGCGCGCAACTGGTGCGGTTGAACGCCACCGCTTCCAATATGGCCAATGCGGGCAACGTCACAGGCAGCGAGGCGGAAGCCTATCGCGCCATCAAGCCCGTATTCCAGTCCGTCACCGACAGCCCCGGCGTGTCCACGGTGAAGGTCGCCAATGTCGTCACCACCGACGCCAAGCCGACCAAGCGCCACGACCCCAACCATCCGCTGGCCGACGCCAATGGCGACGTGTGGGAAGCGGCGGTCGATAGCAGCGCCGAGCTGGTCGACATGATCGAAACCGCCCGCATGTACCAGAATAACGTGCAGGTGCTGAACACCGCCAAGTCGCTGATGCTCGAAACCATAAGGATCGGCAAATGAGCACGACCTCCACCGTTACCGACAGCGCAGGGCTGGCGGTCTATAACCCTTACAAGAATGTCGGCACCGGCAAGTCGGAAATGGGCCAGGCGGATTTCCTGCGCCTCCTCACCGCCCAGATGCAGACGCAGGACCCGTTCGAACCGATGGATAATGCGCAGATGGTTTCGCAAATGGCGACCATCACCAATAGCAGCGGCATCGCGGAAATGAACGCCACGCTCAAGGGCATGGCGTCGCAGCTTAACGGATCACGACTGGGCGATGCGGCCAGCTGGATCGGCAAGTCGATGCTGATCCAAAGCAACATTGTAGCGCCCGACGCCGCCGGCCAATATATCGGCCAGGTGTCGTTCAAGGACGCAACCAGCGGCGCGACCGTCGACCTGATGGACGGCAACGGCAACGTCCTCAAGACCATCGAGCTGGGCGACCAGGCCGCAGGCGACGTCAACTTCTATTGGGACGGCAAGGATGAAAGCGGCAACACCGTCGCCACCGACGCCCTGAAGATCCGCGTCAACGGCGCTTCGCCCACCCGTGTGGCCAGCTGGGCCACCATCGCCGCCGTCCAGTCACCCGCCGACGGCAGTGCATCCAAACTCATCACGGCATTGGGCACCTACAGCCCGTCGGACGCCCTTTCACTCGCCTAAGTTACTGATCAACCATATCCTTTTCACCCAAGGAGCAACGCCATGTCCTTCTACATCTCGCTTTCCGGCCTCAAGGCCGCCCAGTCGGACCTTTCGACCATCGCCAACAATGTTTCCAACGTGAACTCGACCGCGTTCAAGAAGAGCAAAGCCGTGTTCGGCGACATCTTCGCCGCCGCGCCGATGCAGACGACGACCCAGGTCGCAGGTCAAGGCGTCCGCACGATGGGCATTACGCAGCAATATACCCAGGGCACGATCGAAACGACCGACAAGACGCTGGACCTGGCCATCACCGGCGAAGGCTTCTTCACGGTCAAGCGGAGTGCCGACGATCAGGTAAGCTATACCCGTAACGGCGCCTTTTCGGTGCAGGAGGACCGCTATGTGGTCGATACCACCGGGTCCCGCCTGCAGGTGATCCCTCTCGACCCGGTCACCGGAGAGCCGACGGTAGCAGCTGCCGCAGCGATGGCAGCGGGGACGCTGGACACGGCGGGCCTGACCGACCTTCAGGTTCCGACCAACTGGCCGGCGGGCGGCGCTGGCAATCAGTTGTCCAGCGTGGGCGTTTCCGAAGAAGGCAAGATCACCGGGGTTTATGCGGACGGCACCACCGTTTATTTCGGCGGCACAGCCATCGCAGCTTTCAACGCGCAGGACGGTTTGCGTCAGCGCGGCGACGCCCATTGGACGTCGACCTCCGCCAGCGGCACGCCGATGCTGGGCATGGGCAATAGCGGCCTTTACGGCGCGGTTCGCTCAGGCGCACTGGAACGTTCGAACGTCGATATCACGGAAGAACTGGTCGCGCTGATTTCCGCCCAGCGCAACTTCCAGGCGAATTCGAAGGCGATCGAAGCGGCCAATACGCTGTCGACCACCATCGTCAACATGCGCACCTAAAATGAACCGTGCTCCTGCGACGGCAGGAGCCCAGTTCAACCGGTGGGTCTGGACTCCTGCCTTCGCAGGAGCACGCCAGCTCTTCACCTCCAAGCACAGGAACCCTTCCCATGGACCGGCTCGTCAACACGGCACTCACCGCAATGCGCGGCGCGATGGCGCGGCAGGCGTCGATTTCCAACAACCTCGCGAACGTCAACACAGTTGGCTTCCGGGCGGAGATCGCCAATGCAGAGACGCGCTGGATCAAGGGCGATGGTTTCGACACGCGGGCGCAAGCGTCCGAACAGGTGATCGCCGCCGACATGGCGCAAGGCGCGGTCACCGAAACCGGCAATCCGCTGGACGTGGCCATGAACGGCGATGCACTGCTCGCCGTTCAGGCCGCGGACGGCAGCGAAGCCTATACGCGCCGGGGCGACCTTAAAGTCACCGACAGCGGCCTGCTGACCACCGGCGACGGGCTTCCCGTGCTGGGCGAAGGCGGCCCTATCACCCTGCCGCAGATGGACAGCGTCACGATTTCGCAGGATGGCAGCATCTGGGGCGTGCCCCAGGGCGGCGACCCGGCGAACCCGCAGCGCGTCGATGGGTTGAGGCTCGTCCGCGCGGTTGGCTCCAGCATCGCCAAGGGCACCGACGGCCTGTTTCGCGAAACCAATGGCGGCGTGCTGCCGCAGGACCCACTCGCGACCGTCACCAGCGGATCGGTCGAAGGCTCCAACGTCAATGCCACTTCGGCCCTTGTCGACATGATCGAAGCCAGCCGGGCGTGGGAAACACAAGTGAAGCTGATAGACACCGCCAAGCAGATGGATGACGGCGGCGCATCGCTCATGCGGCTTGATGGTTAATTTGGCACGAACCTTGCTTTTCATCCAGCAAGACTGACTTCGCAAGGAACTTCAGACGATGACCAACGCAGCCCTTCACGTCGCCCGCACCGGCCTTGACGCGCAGAATACGAAGATGCGCGTGATCGCCAACAACCTGGCGAACGTCAACACGACCGCCTTCAAGCGCGACCGCGCCGACTTTGAAACGCTCGCCTATCAGCAGATGGTAGCGGCCGGCGCCAATTCGGACGCCGAAAACAAATTTGCCACCGGCCTGAACCTGGGTTCGGGTGTCGCGATGCAGGGCACCAGCAAGATCAACACGCAGGGCACGCTGCAGCAGACCGGCAACGCGCTGGACATGGCGATCGAAGGCTCCGGCTTTTTCCAGGTCCAGCGCCCCGACGGCACCATCGCCTATACCCGCGCGGGCAATTTCAGCACCACGGCGGAAGGCACGGTCGTCACCAGCGACGGCCTGCCGCTGATCCCGCAAATCACCGTGCCGCAGGGCGCGACCGGCATCACCATCGGCAATGACGGCACCGTCACCGCGACGCTGCAGGGCCAGACCGAACCGACCCAGCTGGGTCAGGTGGAACTGGCCAGCTTCATGAATGCGGCCGGGCTGCAGCCGATCGGCGGCAACCTGCTTACCGAAAGCGCAGCCAGCGGCGCGCCGCAAGTGGGCGTGGCAGGATTGGACGGGCGCGGGGTCATCCGTTCCGGCAATCTGGAAACCTCGAACGTCAATGTGGTCGAGGAACTGGTCGACATGATCGAAACGCAGCGCGCCTATGAGGTGAACAGCAAGATGATCAAGGCGACGGACGAAATGCTCCAGTACGTCAATCAGCAGCTGTGAGCGGACGCATGACCTCTCCCCACACACCGTTCGCCCTGAGCTCGTCGAAGGGTCTTACTTCTTCAAAAAGAAAGGGAAGGGCTTCGACAGGCTCAGCCCGAACGGTTGTTTTTGCTCTTTCAATCGCAGCCCTCGCCGCCTCACCGGCAATGGCCGGCAAAAAGCGCGATGCCGAGCGGCAATTTTATGCCCCCACCGTCATTGCCGCCCCTGCCGCCCCGGTAGCGAACGGCTCCATCTTTCAGGCGTCGATGGGCTACACGCCGCTCACCAGTGGCGCGCGGGCGCAGAGCGTCGGTGACATCATCACCATCGTGCTGGTCGAACGCACGCAGGCAACCAAAACCAATTCGGCCGATACCAGCCGCAGCGGCAGCATCGGCCTGACGCCGCCCACCACGGGCCTCTTGTCGAAGCTCTTCTCGCCCAGCGACATCGGTGCCAGCGGCGATCAGGGCTTCACCGGCAAGGGCAATGCGACCCAATCCAATGCCCTGATGGGCGAAATCACCGTGACGATCGCGGCGGTCTATCCCAACGGCACGATGCTGGTGAAGGGTGAGAAGGCGCTGACGCTCAATCGCGGCGACGAATATATCCAGATCAGCGGCCTCGTCCGCCAGGCGGACATCAGCCCGGACAACCGCATCGCATCGACGCGCGTCGCCGATGCCAAGATCATCTACACCGGCAAGGGCGAAATCGCCCGCGCGAGCCGCCAGGGCTGGCTGCAACGCTTCTTCTCGATGATCAGCCCCTTCTGATGGAGCGTGCAATGACCATCCTCAATCGCATCTCTTCAGCCTCGGATATAAAACCACCGTTCACCCTGAGCCTGTCGAAGGGCTTTTCTTCCTTCTTTAAGAAAGTAAGGGGCTTCGACAAGCTCAGCCCGAACGGACTTGGGGAAACGTTTCGCAAGGTAGTTGGCGTTGCTTTCGTCGCAACCCTCTCCTTGACCACCCCCGCACATGCCGAACGGATCAAGGACCTGGGCACATTTCAGGGCGTGCGTCCCAACCAGCTGACCGGCTACGGCATCGTCGTCGGCCTCGCAGGCACTGGGGACGACAGCCTGGACTATGCGACGCAGGGCGTGAAGGGCATGGTCTCCCGCTTTGGCCTGACATTGCCGCAGGGCATCAACCCAGCGCTCAAGAACGCCGCCGCCGTGCTGGTGACGGCCGACCTTCCCGCCTTCGCCAAGCCTGGCCAGCGGCTGGACGTCACCGTATCCGCACTGGGCAAGGCAAAGTCCTTGCGCGGCGGCACACTGATCATGACGCCCCTGCGCGGTGCGGATAACGAAATCTATGCGATGTCGCAGGGCAACCTGGCCGTGGGCGGCCTGGGCGTGTCAGGCGCGGACGGCAGCCAAGTTTCCGTCAACATTCCTTCGGCGGGCCGTATTCCCGGCGGCGCGACGGTCGAGCGCGCTGTCGCGACCGGCTTTGACACGGCACCGACCCTCACCTTCAATCTGGCTGAAGCCGATCTTACCACCGCTTTGCGCGTGGCGGACGGCATCAACCGCACCTTTGGCGACAATCGCGCCCGTGCAACTGACGCCGTTTCGGTGAACATCGACGCCGCGCCCGGCGCGACCGATCGCATCATGATGATGGGCATGATCGAGAATATTGAGATCAAGCCCGCCGACGCACCCGCCAAGGTCATCGTCAACGCACGCACCGGCACCGTCGTCATCAACGGCGCGGTGAAGATCCATCCGGCTGCCGTCGCGCACGGGAAATTGACCGTCAGTGTCAACGAAAGCCCCCGTATCGTGCAGCCCGCGCCCTTCTCTCAAGGCCGCACCGCCATGGAGCCATCCAGCTCGATTTCGATCGACCAGGAAAAGAAACCAATGGTCAATTTTAAAGGTGGGGCGTCGCTGACCGATATAGTGAAGGCGGTGAATGCCATTGGGGCGTCCCCTGCCGACATGGTCGCGATCCTGGAAGCCTTGAAGCAGGCAGGCGCGATGAAGGCTGAACTGGTGGTATTGTGATGCAGATTTCAGGTGTTTCAGCAGGGGCGCAGCCCGCCGCATCAGCTCAAAAGGCGCAGCTTGAAAAGGCAGCCAAGCAGTTCGAAGCGATATTCCTGCGCCAGATGATCGGCACCATGCGCCAGTCGGGCCTGGGCGAAGGGATGCTCGATTCCAGCGCCAGCGACCAGTTTCGCGACATGGCCGACGCGCGCACCGCCGACAGCATGGCCGAAAAGGGCAGCCTCGGCATCGCCGAAATGCTGTTGCGCCAATATACAAGCCGCACGCCTGCCGCGCCCGCGACATCGACGCCGGCACCGGATAAAGGCGAATGAGCGACCTCTTCATCATCGGCGCTTCGGGCACTAAGGCCTATCGTCAGGCAATGGCCGCGATTGCGGAAAATATCGCAAACGCCAGCACCGAAGGCTATTCGCGCCGGTCAGTCACGACGGTCGAATCCGGTTCGTCCACCGCGACGATGACGACCTACATACCGCGCGCGAATTTCGGTGGGACCGAAGTGAAGGGCGTCAATCGCGCCGCCGATCCCTATCTGGACGCGGCGGTTCGCTATACCGGCACGGCGCTCAGCAATTCGACGGCGCGGCTGCGGTGGATGACCGACCTGGAAGGCGCGCTGAACGATACGGACACCGGCATCGGCAAGCTGATGACATCGATGTTCCAGAATATCGACAAGCTGGCCGCCAGCCCCAACGACACATCGCTGCGTGTCACATCGCTGGACAGTATCAGCCGGGTCGCGGAAGCATTTCAGCGCACCGCCGCCGATCTTTCGCAGGTTTCCAGCGGCATCGCCACCGAAGCAGGGGCATCGGTCGAAGCTATCAATCGATCCCTGTCCCAGCTGGCCGATATCAACAACAGCCTGTTGCGGGCCCAGCCGGGCACGTCGGCCCATGCACAACTACTGGACGGTCGCGACGCCGCGCTGAACACGCTGTCGGCCAATCTGAATGTCGATATCAGCTTTGGCGCGCACGACATGGCGACGATCAGCTACAACGGCACGACGATCGTACAGGGCGACGCTGCCACGACGCTGGCGCTGACCGTCAATGCCAACGGCTCGATGGCGATCGCGACCAGCGGCGGTACCGCCCTTGCCGCGCCGTCGAACGGCACGCTGGGCGGCCTGTTTTCCGCCGCTGACACGACCGTGCAGCGCCGCACCAGCCTGGACACGCTGGCGCAGCAGTTCGTGACGGACATGAACGCCTGGCACGCCCAGGGCCTGACCAATGCCAATGTGGCGGGCGGCCCCCTCCTTTCCTACGGCGGCAGCGCGGCCAGCGTCGCCGCGCTCATCACCGACCCCGCAGCCGTCGCTACCAAGTCGGCGGACGGCACGCTCAACGGCAACCTGCTGACCGTTTCCACGGTTTTGCGCGGCAATGGCAGCGCCGAGCAGGGATGGACGGCAATCATCGCGACGCAGGCCAATCTGCTTGGCTCGGTCAAGGCCGAATATACGACCGCACAGAGCCGCAGCGACCAGGCGATTGCCGCGCGGGAAGCCGTGAGCGGCGTCGATCTCGACATGGAAGCCGCCGAACTGCTGCGGTTGCAGCAGGCCTATTCGGGTTCCGCGAAAATCCTTCAGGTGGCCAAGGAAACTGTCGACGCCATCCTGCAACTGATCTGAGAGGGCTGACCCATGGTAGGCATCACCAACAAGACGCTGATCGCCGAAATCCGTCGGCAGCAACAGCTTTCGCAAGGCATAGTCGAAGGCCAGACCGCCATTTCGACCGGCATCAGCCTGACCAAGCCGTCCGATAACGCGCTGGCATGGGTGCAGGTGTCGGAAATCGGCAAGGCGCAGGCCCAGCAGTCCGCCTGGAAAGCCAATATCAGCTACGGAACAACCCGCGCGGCCAACGCGGAAGCCAATCTGGAACAGATCACGACTTTGCTCGTGCGCGCGCAGGAACTGGTCACGTCCGCCCGTAACGGCAGTCTCAGCGCATCAGGACGCGCTGCGATTGTCGAGGAAATGAAGACGATCCGCACCACGATCGACACCATGCTGACGCAGAAGGATTATCAGGGCGTGCCGGTGTTCGACGACACGCAAAGCGTGTTGGTGCCGGTCAGTCGTGGCCTGAACCTGGCGGTCGTCGGCACACGACAGGACGTGTCCGAAGGCATCGATGTCGACGGCACGCCCATGTCGCTTGATGACATCATGGCCCAGAATATCACCGCGCTGGAAAGCGGAACCGATGCCGACCTCATCGCATCGCTCGACGCCATCAGGGCGGGGCAGACCCATATCGTCGTTGAACAGGCGAAGCAGGGTGTGCGTGGCGATCGACTGGACGTTATCGGCGAGCGGCTGACAAATATTGACCTGGACCTGAGCGAACGGCGCCAGGGGCTGGAAGCCACCGACCTGGCCGAAGTCATTTCATCGGTCAAAGCCAAGCTGCTTCAGCTGGAGGCCGCCCAGTCCGCCTTTGCGCGCATCAACCAGCAGACATTATTCGACCTGATCCGGTAATTAAGGCCGGTGCCGCTGCACCAGAACCGACCCAAAAAGCCGACGTCCTAAACCTCATGCTAACCATTCGGCATTAACCATCTGGTGAAGCGCCCTTTCGGTCGGGCGGAAGTCAGCGCCTAAGGGCAGAATTTTCAGGGGTAGACATGTTCGCAATCATTGGCCTGGTCGTGCTGCTCGCCATGGTGTTTGGCGGCTTCATCTTCACGGGTGGCGACATCGGCCCCGTTCTGCATGCCCTGCCCCACGAAATGCTCATCATTGGCGGCGCAGCTGTAGGCGCGCTGATCATCGGCAATTCCGCTGCGGACCTGAAAGCACTGGGTGGCGGCCTGGCCAAGGTGTTCAAGGGTCCGAAATACAAGAAACAGGACTTCCTCGACTGCATCTTCCTCGTTTCGCGCCTGATGAAGACGCTGCGGGTCGAAGGGCCGGTCGCGCTGGAACCCCATATCGAGGAACCGGCCAGCTCCACCATATTTTCCGAATATCCGCGATTGATGACCGACAAGACGCTGATCCACCTGATCAGCGACACGCTGCGGCTGGTCGTCGTGTCTTCGGGCACGCTCGACCCGCATGCGGTGGAAGAGGTCATGGATAATGCGCTCAAGACCCATCATCACGAAGCGCTGAAGCCCGCCGACAACCTGCAGGGGCTGGCCGACGCGCTGCCCGCACTGGGCATCGTCGCGGCGGTTCTGGGCGTCGTGAAAACCATGGGTTCGATCGATCAGCCCCCGGCCATTCTGGGCGGCATGATCGGGTCGGCGCTGGTCGGCACATTCCTGGGCGTTTTGCTCGCCTATGGCATGGTCAACCCCTTCGCCAATCGTTGCCGCGCGGTGATCGAGGCGGACGGATCAATGTATCATGTGGTCAAGCAGATCATCATCGCATCGCTGCACGGCCATCCGCAGCCGCTGGTCATCGAAGCCGCGCGGTCCGGCCTGACGCACGCCAACCAACCGGGCTTTGCCGAAGTGTTCGACGGCATGCGGGGTAAATAAGCCATGGCCGAAAAGAAACGTGGCGGAAACGAGCCCGAACCAAGGCCGATCATCGTCAAGAAGATCATCGTCGAGGGGCATGGCGGCCACCATGGCGGCGCGTGGAAAGTCGCCTATGCGGACTTCGTGACGGCGATGATGGCCTTTTTCCTGCTGATGTGGTTGCTGGGCGCGACCACGGAGAAGCAGCGCAAGGGCCTGGCCGACTATTTCACGCCGACGCTGGTCGAAATGAAGATGGGGTCCGCCGGCTCCAACGGCCTGTTCGGCGGCGACTCCATGGTCAGCAAAGAGAATTACCCGACGACGGGCGGTCAGGGCAATCTGGCCATCACCATTCCCCGCGACGCCAGCGGCACCAAGGATCAGGGCGGCAAAGCCACCCGCGCCGCCGACCGCGCCAAGTTCGAAGCGGTGAAGAAGGAACTGGAAGCACGCATGGCCCGCAACAAGGGCATGGCCAAGCTGCGCCGCAACGTGCGTTTCACCGAAACGCGCGAGGGGCTGCGCATCGACCTGATCGACGAATCCAATTTCGCGATGTTCGCCATGGGAACCGACCGGCTGCTCCCGCAGGCCCGCGAACTGGTCAGCGAAGTGGCGGGCGTCGTGCGGGGCATGCCCAATCCGCTGATCGTGCGGGGCCATACCGACAGCCTGCCCTACAGTTCGGGGCAGAGCATGAACAACTGGATGCTTTCGTCCGCCCGCGCCGAAGCCACGCGCAAGACGCTGGCGGCGAGCGGCATCGGCAACGATCGCTTTGCCCGGATTGAGGGCGTGGCCGACCGCGAACCCTTCGCCAAGGGCGACGTATATGACCCGCGCAACCGGCGCATGTCGATCATCCTTGGCTGGACGCGCGGCAGCGGTGCAGGCGACGAGAATGAGGCGATGGACGAGGAAACAAGGGCAGCAATCCGCGAACGTGATAATCCGGCGACAGTGGCGCGCACGGAAGCGGTCAGGATCGACATGGGCGGAACCACCCTTCCCCAGGGCGCGCAGCTGGTTAACCCGACAGCAGCGGGGACGTCGGGCAAGCCGGGGAAGCACTGAAAAATCCTCCCCATGCAGAACATGGAAGATGTGTTCAGACCGGGAGCACCAGGCTCGCTTCAAGCCCTCCGCCCGCGCGGTTCGTCAGTTTTAGCGCGCCGCCATGTTCGGCCATGATCGCGCGCACCAGCGCAAGGCCCAGACCCGCGCCGCCGGTTTCGCGGTTGCGTGAGCCTTCCAGCCGGGTGAACGGCTCCATCATTTCTTCCATGCGATCTTCGGCGATACCCGGCCCGTCGTCCGCAACGGCCAGGCGGATCGCCCCATCCTCCCGCACGACGGACACATGGGCGCGCTCGCCATAGACGATGGCGTTTTCGATGAGGTTGCGCAGCGCCCTGCGGATCTGCTGTGGCCGGACCGATGCCACAGCGCGCTCGCTATCGGCCATGGTGGCGGGAGAGCCAAGCTCGACAAAATCCTCGACCACCGCATCGGCCAGCGCCGACAGGTCGACTTTCTGCGCCGTTTCCGTACTGCGACCGGCGCGCGCCAGCGACAATATATCCTCCAGCATCCGGTTCATCTCATCGATCGTCTGCGACATGCGGGCGCGTTCGCCCTCATCCTCGACCGATTCGGTGCGGACGCGCAGCGATGCCAGCGGCGTGCGCAGATCATGACCGATCGCGCCGAGCATCCGGTCCTTTTCATCCAGCATCGCAAAGATGCGGCTGCGCATGGCGTTGAACGCCATGGTCAGGTCGCGAACATCGCCGGGACCGCGTTCTTCCACCGGGTCAGCCGAGCCGGTATGCGCGAATTGCTGCGCCGACCGGGTGAGTTGCCCCAGCGGTCGCGCCAACCGCCGCCCGACCCACAGCAGCGGGACAAGCACGATGACGTATAGGATCAAGGTCTGACCGATCAGCCAGCCGCCAAAACGCGGTGGGCGACCGCCGCTACGGCTTTGCGTCACCACCCATTTGCCCGGTTCATATTGCACCGCCATCACCAGACGGCGGGGCCGGTTGTCGCCCGCAAAGTCGCCGCCCGCGCGCATACGCAGCCGTTCCCAACGGCGCAGCGGTGCCGGTTCGTTCGCTTCGACGACGCGAATCGAATAGATGCGGAGCCCGGCATCCGCGAACATGGCGAGCGCGCGCCGCTCCACTTCGGGACGGGCGTCTCCTGTCAGTTGCGGGGCGGTGTCGGAAAAACGTGCGCGTGGCCTGTCCCGCATGGGACGGTCGCCACGATTGTCCAGCGCATCGACGATGCGATACACGGCAGGCGCGGTCTGCGCCGTCAGCGTCAGGCTGTTCCGTTCGCGCAAGAGAAGGCTGAAATTGATCGCCTGCGCGACGAACAGCGCGATGGCGACCAGCAGGATGATCTGGCCGACCAGGCTTTGCGGCCACAGACGAAAACGCGTCACAGCTTTCTCACATCAGCGGACAGCGTATAGCCGCCGCCCCACACGGTCTTGATCAGCGTCGGGTTTTTGGGATCAGGCTCAATCTTCTTGCGCAGGCGGCTGATCTGATTGTCGATGGCGCGGTCGAAGGCGTTGGCTTCCCGCCCCTGGGTGATGTCGAGCAGCTGGTCGCGGCTCAGCACCTGATTGGGGCGCGTGGCGAAGGCGAGCATCAGATTATATTCGGCTGTCGACAGGGGCAACGCCACCCCTTCCCGGTCCACCAGCACCCTCTCCTGCGTCTTGAGCAGCCAGTCCGCAAAGGCGTAGGTCGCGCCGTCGGGAGCAGTGACCCGCTGGCCTCCAGTCGCGACACGGCGAAAGATCACCTTGATCCGGGCGACAAGCTCACGCGGGGAAAAGGGTTTCAGCACATAATCGTCCGCGCCCATCTCCAGCCCGACGATGCGGTCGGTCTCCTCCGACTTCGCGGTGAGCAGGATGACTGGGGTTTCGCTGGTTTCGCGGATGTGGCGGCAAAGCGACAATCCATCCTCCCCCGGCATCATGATGTCGAGCACCACCAGGTCGATGGCGTTGGCGTTAAGCCTGATCCGGGCCTCCGCCGCACTTTCCACGGCGGTCACCCGAAAACCGTTGCGCGACAGATATTGCGCCAGCGGCTCGCGGATCGAACGCTCGTCATCGACGAGCAGCAGATGGGGGCGTTCAGTCATAGGGGGTTCTTGTCATGGCTGCTGGCCGGTGGGAAGGGCGAAGGCAGCGCCCCACCCTTCCCACCGGCTGTTTGACGTCGATCAGCTTCTTGCGATCAGTTCTTCGCCGCATCCCGGCGGGCCTGCCATGCGTCCCGCATCGTCTTGCGCGCCGCCTTCATCTCATCGGTGGAGACGGACCCATCCTTGTTGGCGTCTGCCTTGTCGAACATGGCGAGCGGACCTGCCATGAACTCGGCGCGGGTCAGGACGCCATCCTTGGCGGCAGCGCCATGACCATCGCCCATGCCACGGAACATCATGCCCTTGCCCATGCCGTGATGATCGCGATGACCGAACCCATGGCCCTTGCGGCCGCCTTGGCGATCGCCATCCTTCCGGTCTCCGCGCGGCTGGTGGCCTGCGTCGAATTCAGCCCGGCTGATCTGACCGTTCTTGTCACTGTCCAGCGCGGCGAAGCGCTGGTCGAGGCGCGCCTTGCGGCCAAGTTCGCGATCCTGCTTGGTCAGCTGACCATCGCGATCATGGTCCAGCCGGGCGAAACGGGCGTCGAGGGCGGCGGTGAGTTCCGCCTTGCTGATCGCGCCGTCCTTATTGGCGTCGGCCATCATCATGCCACGATGCCGACCATCCTGACCATCATGACCGGGTTGCGCCGATGCGAGGTGCGAAGCGGCCAGCCCGCCGACAAAGAGCGAGCCAACCGCAACGGTTCCCAATAATTTGCGGATCATCTTGTCATCTTCCTTCCAAAGGGTTCGATGAACGGCCATCGCCGTCCCTGTGAAACCCTTATGAGGAAGATTTGTCCCGCAACCTTGTCATGTCACCCGCCAAATTGTCGTAATTTGTAACGGGCGACATGAGTGTGACGATTATCCGTCGCGGCGGCCGAGCAGGCGCAGGCGCAGCGCGTTCAGCTTGATGAAGCCCGCCGCGTCCCGTTGGTCATAGGCGCCCGCGTCATCTTCGAACGTCACGACCTTTTCACTGTAGAGCGAGTGAGGCGATTTGCGACCGACGACCTGGACGTTGCCCTTGTACAGCTTCAGGCGGACGGTGCCGGTGACCTTGTCCTGGCTGTAGTCGATCGCCGCCTGCAGCATCTCACGTTCCGGCGAGAACCAGAAGCCGTTATAGATCAGCTCGGCATATTTGGGCGCGAGTTCATCCTTCAGATGCGCCGCGCCGCGATCCAGCGTCAGCTGCTCGATACCGCGATGGGCGAGGTGATAGATGGTGCCGCCCGGCGTTTCATACATGCCGCGCGACTTCATGCCGACGAAGCGGTTTTCCACCAGATCGAGCCGCCCGATGCCATGTTTGCGGCCATATTCGTTCAGCGTTTCCAGCAGCGTCGCGGGACTCATGCCCACGCCATTAATCGCTACGCCATCACCACGCTCGAAATCGACCGTGATATATTCCGGCGCGTCGGGCGCATCCTCCGGGTTCACCGTGCGCGAAAAGACATAGTCGGGCACTTCTTCCCACGGATCTTCCAGCACCTTGCCCTCTGACGAGGTGTGCAGCATGTTCGCGTCGGTCGAAAACGGGCTTTCGCCGCGCTTGTCGCGGGGAATCGGGATCTGATGCTGCTCGGCGAACTCGATGAGCTTGGTGCGGCTGGCGAGATCCCACTCGCGCCACGGTGCGATCACCTTGATATCAGGCGACAGCGCATAATAGCCCAGTTCAAAACGAACCTGATCATTGCCCTTGCCGGTTGCGCCGTGGCTGACTGCGTCCGCGCCGACCATCTTCGCGATCTCGATCTGCCGCTTGGCGATCAACGGACGCGCAATCGATGTGCCCAGCAGATACAGCCCCTCATACATCGCGTTACCGCGCATCATCGGGAAGACATAGTCCTTCACGAACTCTTCGCGCAGGTCGTCGATGAAGATATGCTCATCCTTGACGCCCATCAGCTTGGCCTTCTGCCGCGCAGGCTCCAGCTCCTCGCCCTGCCCCAGATCGGCGGTAAAGGTCACGACCTCGCACTGGTAAGTCTGCTGCAACCATTTCAGGATCACGCTGGTGTCGAGCCCTCCCGAGAAGGCAAGGACAATGCGGTTGATCTTATCGGACATGGGTGGAGCGACCTTCCTTCAAACTTGGCCTTGAACCTGGCGCGAAATTACCGGCGCGCCGGTATCAGGGGTGGGCCTGAAGTGCAACCGAATCGAGAAGATGACGCATAAGCGAAAAGGCGACGGCAGCGCCATCGCCTTTCCCTTTGCATCATGACAACCTCAGTGCGTTTGCGGTTTGAATGTCATTCCTCGTTTACGGTCAGCACCCATGCGGTAGACCGTCTGCATCTGCTGCGGTTCGGCATGGATGGTCTGCGGTGGTGCCACTTCATGGAACGACGGACTATGTCCCTCCACACGCTTTTCCTGCTGGGCGAGCAGGAACCGGGCTCGCGCCATCCGCTTGCGGGGCGTGAGGAAAGGGTTTTCCGCGCTGGGCGGCGCGGCGACCATGGCGGCCAGGCTACCATGCGCGCCAATGGGGATATGCATCTCGGCTGGCGCGGGAGTGGTCAGCACGGCGGGCGCGAACGGCGCGGTGGTCGGCTGATCGTCGTAGGCGGGATGGTCGAGCGCAGCACGGGTGCCGACCCGACGCCGACGGCTGTTCACTGCCGCAGCACCAAGGCCCAGCAGCAGCAGCGCGCCGCCCCCCAAAGCCGCGGGCAGAACCCAGCTAGTCGTTGCAGCGCTGTCATCAACCGGTGCAGGGGCCACGGTTGCCTGAACGGGGTCTGTGGCCGTTACCGCAGGAGCGACCGAAGCGGTGGGCAGAGGCGCTGGTTCAGCATTCCGCTCAATCGCGGGCGGCGCGACGGTCGGTGCTGCTGCACGCGTCGACCGCTCAGTGCGGGCGGGTGCAGGACGCGCAACGGGAACGGGTTTCGCATTTTGCTCTGCTGCTTCGCGTTCAGCCGCGGCACGGGCCTCGGCAATCCGTGCCTCCACCGGCGGGGTCGGCTGCACCATCGCCTGAGATGCGGCGGCGTCACTCGACACGGGGGAGAAGGGCACAGGCGCCGAATTCGCTGGGACCGAAGCGGGCGGCGGTACGGCCACCACCGGCGCGACGTCTGAAACAGGGCTTTCCTGCGCATAGCCATAGGTTGAAGTCAGAGCCAGAACCGCGGCAATCGCGGACCCAGCGGGATGGATTTTTGAAATATATCCTCTCATAGCTCAAGTCGAACCATCAAGATGTTCAATTCAGCGCATGAGATAGTCTATTTTTACGACATCTCGATCCCATGGAGCGATGAAACGTTCGATGACAGGCAAATATGAACAGATATTCACCTTTATCGAGGAAAGATATAGCCTAGCGGTTCAGATTTTGTCTCCGTCGTCTCTGCATTCGCGACGACTATTCTCCAGTCCATCCGATTGGCGCTGCGCGTCCTGCAGCTGCCGTTCGCGTTCAGCCTTGGTGCGACCGAACTTTGCGCGGTTGGACTGTGCAATTTTTTCCTTTTCCGCGCGCGCCCTGCCCTTGCGCGCCTGCCGCAGGTTGATGATGTCGCCCATTCCGCCTCCAGAAGAGATATTGCTGCGCCGCCAGCTGCCGCCACGCGGATATCACCGCGAAAGCCCATTATCACGCTTACCCCGGTGCGACATTTCCATTATCACCGGGCCATGGCCACATCTTCACTGCGCCAACTGGACATATTCGCGCAGATAGTAGCGTCCGGCAATGCTGCGCTTTGCGCGCGCGACCTCGGCATTTCGGTCGAAAAGGTGGCGCAGGACCTCGCATCGCTGGAAATGCGTCTGGGCTATCGCCTGTTCGACGAAATTTCTGGCGACCTGCGGCTGACGGCGGCGGGACGTAAGACCGCCGAAGCGATGACTCTGCTGTCTCAGGGCGATCCTGAAAACTGGAGCGCCAGCAAAGCAGATGAACCGGAAGCGCAGCCTGCTTCCCAGGACGAAAGGCAATCCATCGTCCTGGCGGCGCCCGCCCCGGTATTCGGTCGCTTTCAGGAAGCGCTCGCCGCGTTCGAAGCCGCCAATGAGGATGTTGCGATCACGCTGGACCTGACCATCCACCTTGCCGAGGAAGCGGCGGCGGCGTTGCGCGAGGGGCGCGTCGACATCGCCTATTTCTATGCCCTGGGCGAGGCTGCGGACCTGCCGTCCCGCTATGGCTGGTCGGAACAGATCAACCTTTACGCCGGCAACGATCATCCGCTCGCGCTAAAGGACAGTGTGAGTGCGCAGGATCTGGCGACCCTGCCCATGCTGATGATGGAGCGGCCCAATCCGCTGCGTCGGATCATAGATGCCGCTTTGGCGCGGGAGGGCATCCGCACCGGCGACCCGGTGCTGGAAACCGACAATATGTTCGACGTCATGACCATATTGCGGGAAGGCGCGGGATGTTTTGCTGCCTTTGGGCCGCTGGCGCGCGATCTGGGCCGACTTGGCGGGATTCGCCGCCTTGCGCTGGAACGTTCCCTGCCCGCCGTTGAAGTGAGGCAGGCGATCGGATCGCGAGCAGCGGACGGATCGGCGGCCACTGCGCTGGCCGACTATCTGTTCCTCTGACGTCTTTTCATGTCGAGGCGCGGAAGCATCCCAGGTCAGCCACCGATTTTGATATTGATATGTTATAACATCGGCGATAGAGGGGCGCAGCTTTCGGCATATTGAAGGACGAATATCTGATGCTCCGGCTTCCCCTGCTGCGCGCCAGCTGCGCCATCGCGGCGTTTACCACTGCCCTCCCCGCCTTGGCACAGACCAGCACACCGCCCACTCCGCAGGCCTATCATGACGACAGGGCCGACATCATCGTGACCGCCATCATTCCCCGGCGGCAGGGCGATATATTGTCGGGCACGTCCGTGGTGGCGGGCGCGGAACTCGTCCGCGCGCTGCGCCCCACGATCGGCGAAACGCTGGCGCGCCAGCCCGGCGTATCAGCCACATCCTTTGGTCCCAATGCGTCGCGTCCAGTGCTGCGCGGCTTCCAGGGCGAACGCGTGCGCATCCTGACCGACGGCGTAGGCAGTTTCGACGTGTCGAACACGTCGGTGGACCACGCGGTTGCGATCAATCCCCTGACAGCTGACCGCATTGAAATATTGCGCGGCCCGGCGGCGCTTCTCTACGGGTCATCGGCGATTGGCGGTGTGGTCAATGTCATCGACAGCCGGATACCGCGACGCGTGCCGGACGAACCAATCCACGTGGACGGCATAGCCACCTATGGCAGCGCGGCGGACGAACGCACCGTCGCGGGCGAGATTGAGGTGCCCATCGGCGGCGGTCTGGTCGCTCATGCGGACGGCAGCTACACCAAGACCGGCGACCTGCGGACCGGCGGCTATATACTGGCAGCGCCGCTTCGCGCGATTGCGACCGATTCGGACGAAGAAGAGATTCGCGAAGACGGACGTCTACGCGGCAAGCTGCCCAATACAGCGGCGGAGACATGGGAAGTGGCGGGCGGCCTGGCCTATGTCGGCGATCGCGGGAATCTGGGCTTTTCAGTGTCGCACAGCGAAAATCGTTACGGCGTGCCGTCGCGCATTGATGTGACGGAGGCACATGACCATGACGACGATCATGATCATGATCATGAGGAAGAACATGGTCACTCCCATGAAGACGTCACCCTGGCCATGCAGCAGACGCGCGCGGACCTGCGCGGCGAAGTGGCGGTGAATGGCGCTTTCCTGGACAGCATCAGGCTGCGCGCCGGGTGGGCGACTTACCGGCATGATGAAATCGAGCCTAGCGGCGAAATTGGCACCACCTTCCGCAACCAGTCGATGGAGAGCCGGTTGGAACTGATCCAGTCGCGCCGGGGCAACTGGGATGGCGCGTCCGGCGTGCAATATTTCACCCGCCGCTTTTCCGCCGATGGCGAGGAGAAGTTCCTGCCCAAAAATGACACGGAGCAACTGGGCTTCTTCACCCTGCAATCGGTCGATCTGGGCGATATGCGGCTGGAAGCGGGTGCACGCTATGAAATGACCAAGCTGCGTTCGGTCCCCGATTCGGACCTGTTCATCACGGGCCAGCGGCGCAGCTTTGACGCATTTTCAGCGTCGGTCGGGGCAAGCCAGCAGATTGTTCCTGGCTGGCGGTTGGGGTTGAACCTTGCCCGCACGGAACGCGCGCCGTCCGCCGAAGAATTGTTCGCGCGCGGCAATCACGCCGGCACGCAGGCGTTCGAACTGGGTGATCCGAACTTTAGCCTGGAAAAGAGTTGGGGCCTGGAAGGCACGCTTCGCGGCCAGGGTGAAGGTTATAGCCTGTCGCTGTCGGCTTATCACAACTGGTTTGACGGCTATATCTATGACGCCATCGTGGACGATAGCGTGTGCATGGCCGCCAATGGTGGCGCAGAGCTGGAATTTCCCTGCTTCCAATATGCGCAGGCGGATGCACGTTACTGGGGGTTTGAAGCGGAAGCTTCGGTCAAGCTGGGGCAGGTCGACCGCTATGCCGTCAACCTGGATGGCGTGGCCGATTATGTCCGCGCAACCATCACCGGGTCCGGCCCGGCACCCCGCATTCCGCCGCTGCGCCTGCTGGGCGGGCTGGAGTTGCAGGACGAACGGCTGACGTTGCGCGGCGAGGTGGAACATAGCTTCGCGCAAGACCGGATCGCGGCAACGGAAACACGCACTGATGGCTTTACGCTGGTCAATGCGTCACTGTCCTTCAAGCCGTTCAGCGGCAACGACCGTACCAGCATCACCGTCAGCGCCAATAATATCTTTGATGTGGAGGCCCGGCGTCACGCCAGCGTGCTGAAGGATTATGCGCCGCTCGCCGGACGCGACATCCGCGTCACGGCACGGCTGTCGATCTGATAATCTAGCTGATTGCGCTATGTGACGTTTTCGTTACATAGCGCTTCCATGGATCAGGGGCGACCAGACATTGGCGCGGCCAGCCGCGCCGCGCTGGAACTATGGTGATGCGCCAGATCGCCGCGCTACCCTATGCCACGGACGCTGACGGGTCGATGCGCATCCTGCTGATCACGTCGCGCGAAACGCGGCGATGGGTCATCCCCAAGGGTAACCGCATCAAGGGCATGGCCGGGCACCGCGCCGCCGAAGTGGAAGCCTATGAGGAAGCGGGCATTCACGGTATCGCCTGTCCCGCGCCCCTTGGCCGTTACCGATATGACAAGCGGCGCAAGAGCGGCACCCGCGAGGCGACGGTGGATGTTTTCCCCCTTGCGGTCACCGGCCAGCTGCCCCAATGGCCCGAACAAGGGCAGCGGGAACTTCGTTGGTTTCCGGTCGCAGAAGCCGCAAAGGCCGTCGACGAACCCGATCTACAATCCATTATCGCAGCCTTTCGCGAACCACCCCGTAATCCGGGCTGGTTCTTCCGCATGCTGCTGCGGATCAGGGAATGGCAAACCGAAAGGACTGGAATGCTGCGCTGGTTTCACGCGTTGATGCCCAAACAGGGCCGATTTTTCGAACAATTCGAAGATCATGCCGCCATGCTGGTCGCGGGGGCGGACGCGCTCGCCAAGCTGCTGAAGGGCGGGCCGGACATGGATGCGCATATTCAGGAGATTTCCGAGCGCGAGCATGAAGCCGACGACATCATCCGCGAAGTGCTGCAGGATGTGCGCCGCATCTTCGTGACGCCGTTTGATCGCAGCGCCATCACCGGCCTGATCGGCGTCATGGACGACGCAATCGACCAGATGAACCAGACCGCCAAAGCGATTGCCCTGTTCGAGGTCAAGGAATTCGCATCGCAGATGCAGGACATGAGCGCGCTGATCGTCGAATGCGCGCGGATCACGGCCGAAGCGATGCCGCTGCTGCGCTCGCTCAACCTCAATTCCGTCCGGCTGCACGATCTGACCGAACGGCTGGTGAAGCTGGAAGGCCATGCGGACATTTTGCATGAGGCAGGCCTGAAGGCGCTTTATAACAAGGCGCGGCAGGGCAATCCGATGGACTTCGTCGTTGGGCACGAAATCTATGCGCATCTGGAAAAGGTGACGGACAGGTTCGAGGATGTCGCCAACGAGATTTCCGGCCTGGTCATCGACCACGCCTGATCGCCGCTTCGACCGAGCCCAGACCCGATGGAACCCCATATCGCCTTTCCGCTGCTGATCGCCCTGATCGGCGTCGCCCTTGCCTTCGACTTTCTGAACGGACTGCACGACGCGGCCAATTCCATCGCCACGATCGTGTCGACGCGCGTGTTGAAGCCGCAATATGCGGTGGCCTGGGCGGCCTTTTTCAACTTCATCGCCTTTCTCTTCTTTGGCCTTCACGTCGCGGAAACGGTGGGCAAGGGGATCGTGGACGCGAGCATCATCGATCCACAGGTGATTTTTGGTGCACTCATGGGTGCCATCGCCTGGAACCTCATCACCTGGGCGCTGGGCATTCCGTCCTCCAGCAGCCATGCGCTGATCGGCGGCCTGCTGGGTGCGGGCACCGCGAAGGCGGGAATGAACGCCGTCGTGTGGAGCGGGGTGTTCAAGACGAGCGCCGCCATCGTGATGTCGCCCGCCGTCGGCCTGCTGCTGGCGCTGTTGCTGGTGCTGGTCATCAGTTGGGTATTCCGCCGCTTCACGCCGCAAGGTGCGGACCGCTGGTTCCGCAAGCTCCAGCTTGTATCGGCTTCGCTCTACTCGCTGGGCCATGGCGGTAATGATGCGCAAAAAACGATGGGGATCATCGCTGTGCTGCTTTATTCGCAGGGCATGCTGGAAGGCGGCTTCCACGTTCCCTTCTGGGTGGTGATTTCATGTCAGGCTGCCATGGGCCTGGGCACGTTGCTGGGCGGATGGAAGATCGTCCACACAATGGGATCGAAGATCACCCGCCTGACCCCCGCGCAGGGATTTTGCGCAGAAACCGGCGGCGCAATCACCCTGTTCATGGCTACCCATCTGGGCATACCGGTGTCCACCACCCATACGATCACAGGGGCGATCGTGGGCGTGGGTGCGTCGCGCCGCCTGTCCGCCGTGCGCTGGAACGTGGCGTCCAGCATCGTCATCGCCTGGGTCGTGACCCTGCCGGCGGCTGCGTTGATCGGCGCGGGGTTCTACGAACTGACGCGGCTGTTCTGATAGCCGGGCTTCCGGCGAGTTGAATCCGATCGATTTTAACGCGAGCGCCCTTCACAAAGGCAGGTCGGCGCTCTATATGCGGTTTCGAAATCCGGCCGTCATGTCGCCTTCGGGCAATGCGACGGTCGTCCCGTGGATCGCCCGGGGACCAGCTTCAAGTAGCGCGCGAAGCTGGCGGGATTGGGCGAAAATCGGCGGGTCACAAGACGCTGACAGTGCGGTTCGGACAGTCCCGGCCCGCACTTTTTTGCGTGGCGACAGAGGGACGAATCACCCCCGAAACCGTCCACGTCAGGCTGAATTTCGCTGCGATGCGAAAAAATGCGACGAATTAACAGGCAGGATACGCAATGGCGACCAAGGCTCTCCCCCCGATCAGCAATACTGGCGCGAAGAAGCGCATAAGGAAGGTATTCGGCGACATCCACGAAGTGGTGCAGATGCCGAACCTGATCGAGGTTCAGCGGGAGAGCTATGAGCAGTTCCTGCGTTCGGACCCGTCGCGCGGCTATGTGTCGGGCCTGGAAAAGACCCTGCGCTCGGTCTTCCCAATCCGCGATTTCGCTGGCACCGCCGAAATGGACTTTGTCCATTATGAGCTGGAAGATCCGAAATACGACGTCGAGGAATGCCGTCAGCGCGGCATCACCTATGCAGCGCCGATGCGCGTCACCCTGCGCCTGATCGTGTTCGAAGTCGATCAGGACACCGAAACCCGTTCGGTCCTCGATATCAAGGAGCAGGACGTCTACATGGGCGACATGCCCCTGATGACGGGCAACGGCACCTTCATCGTCAATGGCACGGAACGCGTTATCGTGTCGCAGATGCACCGTTCGCCGGGCGTATTGTTCGACCATGACCGTGGCAAGACCCACTCGTCGGGCAAATATCTGTTCGCCGCCCGCGTCATCCCCTACCGTGGTTCCTGGCTCGACTTCGAATTCGACGCCAAGGACATCGTCAACGTCCGTATCGACCGTAAGCGCAAGCTGCCGGTGACGGCCCTGCTCTATGCGCTTGGCCTGACTGCCGAAGACATGCTGGGCCACTTCTACAACAAGGTCGTGTTCGTCCGCGGCGAAGGCGGCTGGCAGATCCCCTATCTTGCCGAAGCATGGCGCGGCCAGAAGCCCGCTTTCGACATCGTCGATGCCAAGTCGGGCGAAGTCGTATTCGCCGCTGGCCAGAAGATCAGCCCCCGCGCCGCCAACAAGGCGGAGAAGGACGGCCTTGAAACGCTGCTGATCCCGACCGAGGAAGTTTATGGTCGCTACAGCGCCTATGACCTCATCAACGAGAGCACCGGCGAAATCTACATCGAGGCCGGTGACGAAGTGTCGCCGGAGAATCTCGAAAAGCTGGACAAGGCGGGCATTGACCGTCTTGAATTGCTCGACATTGACCATGTCACCACGGGCCCTTGGATCCGCAACACGCTGAAGGCCGACAAGGCCGAAGAGCGCGATCAGGCGCTGTCCGACATCTATCGCGTCATGCGCCCCGGCGAACCGCCGACGAAGGAAACCGCCGAATCGCTGTTCGCCGGCCTGTTCTTCGATCCGGAGCGCTATGACCTTTCGGCCGTGGGCCGCGTGAAGCTCAACATGCGCCTTGACCTCGATGCCGAGGACACGGTCACCACCCTGCGCGTCGAGGACATCCTCGCCGTCGTCAAGGAACTGGTGAACCTGAAGGACGGCAAGGGCGAGATTGACGATATCGACAATCTGGGCAACCGCCGCGTTCGTTCGGTGGGCGAACTGCTGGAAAACCAGTATCGCGTCGGCCTCCTTCGCATGGAGCGTGCGGTCAAGGAGCGTATGTCGTCGGTCGACGTGTCGACGGTCATGCCGAACGACCTCATCAATGCGAAGCCTGCCGTGGCCGCCGTGCGTGAATTCTTCGGCTCCTCGCAGCTCTCGCAGTTCATGGATCAGACCAATCCGCTGTCGGAAGTCACCCACAAGCGTCGCGTGTCGGCGCTTGGGCCGGGCGGTCTGACCCGCGAGCGCGCAGGCTTTGAAGTCCGCGACGTTCACCCGACCCATTATGGCCGTATCTGCCCGATTGAAACGCCCGAAGGCCCGAACATCGGCCTGATCAACAGTCTCGCGACCTTCAGCCGCGTCAACAAATATGGCTTCATCGAAACGCCATACCGCAAGGTGATCGACACGAAGGTGACCGATGAGGTCGTCTATCTGTCGGCGATGGAAGAAGCCAAGCACACGATCGCGCAGGCCAACGCCGAGCTGAATGCCGACGGCACGCTCGCCGAAGACCTGATCTCGGCCCGTGAAGCGGGCGAGTTCCTGATGGCGCCCAAGGACCATATCACCCTGATGGACGTCAGCCCCAAGCAGCTGGTGTCGGTCGCAGCCTCGCTCATTCCGTTCCTGGAAAACGATGACGCAAACCGCGCGCTGATGGGATCGAACATGCAGCGTCAGGCTGTGCCGCTGGTCAGCGCCGAGGCACCGTTCGTCGGCACCGGCATGGAAGGCACGGTTGCGCGCGATTCGGGCGCTGCCGTCGCATCCAAGCGTGCTGGCATCGTCGATCAGGTGGACGCCACCCGTATCGTCATTCGCGCCACCGGCGACATCGAACCCGGCCAGTCGGGCGTGGACATCTACACGCTGCAGAAGTTCCAGCGTTCGAACCAGGACACCTGCATCAACCAGCGTCCGCTGGTGAAGGTGGGCGACCTGATCGAAGCAGGCGACGTGATCGCCGACGGCCCGTCGACCGAGTTTGGCGAACTGGCGCTGGGCCGCAATACCCTCGTCGCGTTCATGCCGTGGAATGGCTACAATTACGAAGACTCCATCCTGATCTCTGAGCGGATCGTGAAGGATGACGTCTTCACCTCGATCCACATCGAGGAGTTCGAGGTCATGGCCCGCGACACCAAGCTTGGGCCGGAAGACATCACCCGCGACATTCCGAACGTCGGTGAAGAAGCGCTGCGCAACCTCGACGAGGCGGGCATCGTCTACATCGGCGCCGAAGTGGAGCCGGGCGACATTCTGGTCGGCAAGATCACCCCCAAGGGCGAATCGCCGATGACCCCGGAAGAAAAGCTGCTCCGCGCGATCTTCGGTGAAAAGGCGAGCGACGTGCGCGACACGTCCCTGCGCCTGCCGCCGGGCGTTGCCGGTACGGTCGTGGAAGTCCGCGTCTTCAACCGCCACGGCATCGACAAGGACGAGCGCGCCATGGCGATCGAGCGGGAGGAAATCGACCGTCTCGCCAAGGATCGCGAGGACGAACGCGCCATCCTCAACCGCGCGACCTTCAACCGCCTCCAGGAAATGCTGATCGGCCAGACCGTCACGGCAGCGCCAAAGGGCGTCAAGAAGGGCGTCGAGATCGACGAGGCCCTTCTGGCTGAGGTCGAACGTCATGAATGGTGGAAGTTCGCGGTCGCGGACGACGCCCGTCAGGCCGGCATCGAAGCCGTCAAGGCGCAGTATGACGAAGCGGTGAAGCTGATCGTCGAGAAGTTCGAGGATCGCGTAGATAAGCTGCAGCGCGGCGACGAGCTGCCCCCGGGCGTGCTGAAGATGGTCAAGGTCTTCGTCGCGGTGAAGCGCAAGCTGCAGCCGGGCGACAAGATGGCTGGCCGTCACGGTAACAAGGGTGTCATTTCGCGCATCCTGCCGATCGAGGACATGCCGTTCCTGGAAGACGGCACCCATGTCGACATCGTGCTCAACCCGTTGGGCGTGCCATCGCGCATGAACGTCGGTCAGATCTTCGAAACGCATCTGGGCTGGGCCGCCCGTGGTCTTGGCGAACAGCTCAAGCACGCGCTGGAGGACTGGCGGGAAGCCAATCCGAACGCGCAGGCTGGCGAAATGCCGGACGCGGTGAAGACGCGTCTGCTGGAAACCTATGGCGAGCATTACGCCGATCAGATCGAAGGCCGCACTGCGGAACAGATCATCGATCTCGCCGAGCATCTGGCACGCGGTGTCCCGATGGCGACCCCGGTGTTCGACGGTGCCCGCGAAGCCGACGTGTCGGCGATGCTGGAACTGGCCGGGCTGAACAGTTCGGGCCAGTCGGATCTGTATGACGGCCGCACCGGCGACCGTTTCGACCGCAAGGTGACTGTCGGCATCATCTACATGCTGAAGCTGCATCACTTGGTCGATGACAAGATCCACGCACGCTCCATCGGCCCCTACAGCCTCGTCACCCAGCAGCCGCTGGGCGGTAAGGCGCAGTTCGGTGGGCAGCGCTTCGGTGAAATGGAGGTGTGGGCGCTCCAGGCCTATGGTGCCGCCTACACGCTGCAGGAAATGCTGACGGTGAAGTCGGACGATGTAGTCGGCCGTACCAAGGTCTACGAGGCGATCGTCAAGGGCGACGACACGTTCGAAGCTGGCATCCCCGAAAGCTTCAACGTGCTGGTCAAGGAAATGCGCTCGCTGGGCCTTAACGTCGAACTCACCTCGCTGGATGAAATTCCCGAGGAAGACGGCGGCTTCGCGCAGGCGGCGGAATAAAGGGTTTGCGGGGCGCGACCTGACGGTGGCGCCCTCCCTTCCGCTCCAAAGATTTGCCCTCATGAGGGAATGAAAAAGATGAATGAACTGACCAACTTCGCCAACCCGGTCCAAAAAGCCGAAACCTTCGATCAGATCCAGATCGGCCTCGCATCGCCGGAGCGCATCCGGTCCTGGTCCTTTGGTGAGATCAAGAAGCCGGAAACCATCAACTATCGCACGTTCAAGCCAGAACGTGATGGCCTGTTCTGCGCGCGCATCTTTGGTCCGATCAAGGATTATGAATGCCTGTGCGGCAAGTACAAGCGCATGAAATACAAGGGCATCGTCTGCGAAAAGTGCGGTGTCGAAGTCACGGTGTCGAAGGTCCGCCGCGAGCGGATGGGCCATATCGAACTGGCCGCCCCTGTCGCGCATATCTGGTTCCTGAAGTCACTGCCTTCGCGCATCGGCCTGCTGCTCGACATGCAGCTCAAGCAGCTTGAGCGCGTCCTCTATTTCGAATCCTACATCGTCACCGAGCCGGGCCTGACCCCGCTCGAAAAGTTCCAGCTTCTCAACGAAGACGAGCTGCTCGACGCGCAGGACGAATATGGCGAGGACGCCTTCTCCGCCGGGATCGGCGCGGAAGCGGTCAAGCAGATGCTGATGGATCTCGACCTTGAGGGCGAGAAGCAGGCGTTGCTGGACGAGCTGGCTGTCACCAAGTCGGAACTGAAGCCCAAGAAGATCATCAAGCGCCTCAAGGTCGTGGAGAGCTTCCTGGAATCGGGCAACCGTCCCGAATGGATGATCCTGGACGTCGTGCCGGTCATCCCGCCCGAACTGCGCCCGCTGGTGCCGCTGGACGGCGGTCGTTTCGCGACGTCCGATCTCAACGATCTCTATCGTCGCGTCATCAACCGTAACAACCGCCTGAAGCGCCTGATGGAACTGCGTGCGCCGGACATCATCGTCCGCAACGAAAAGCGCATGTTGCAGGAAGCCGTCGACGCCCTGTTCGACAATGGCCGTCGTGGCCGCGTCATCACCGGCGCTAACAAGCGTCCGCTTAAGTCGCTGTCCGATATGCTAAAGGGCAAGCAGGGCCGCTTCCGCCAGAACCTGCTCGGTAAGCGCGTCGACTATTCGGGTCGTTCGGTCATCGTGACCGGCCCCGAACTCAAGCTGCACCAGTGCGGCCTGCCCAAGAAGATGGCGCTCGAACTGTTCAAGCCCTTCATCTACGCTCGCCTCGACGCCAAGGGTCTGTCCATGACCCTGAAGCAGGCGAAGAAGTGGGTCGAGAAGGAACGCAAAGAAGTCTGGGACATCCTGGACGAGGTGATCCGCGAACATCCGGTCATGCTGAACCGCGCGCCGACGCTTCACCGTCTGGGCATCCAGGCGTTCGAACCCGTGCTGATCGAAGGCAAGGCGATCCAGCTTCACCCGCTCGTCTGCTCGGCCTTCAACGCCGACTTCGACGGTGACCAGATGGCCGTTCACGTTCCGCTGAGCCTTGAGGCCCAGCTGGAAGCGCGCGTGCTCATGATGTCGACCAACAACATCCTGTCCCCCGCGAACGGCAAGCCGATCATCGTGCCGTCGCAGGACATGGTATTGGGCATCTATTATCTGTCCATGGAACGCGAAGGCGAACCGGGCGAAGGCATGCTGCTGGCCGACATGCAGGAGGTCCATCAGGCCCTCTTTGCCAAGGCCGTGACGCTGCATTCGAAGATCATCAGCCGCGTGCCGCAGACCGACGAAAGCGGTCAGCAATATATGAAGCGCTTCGAAACGACGCCGGGTCGCATGCTGCTGGGCGAATGCCTGCCGCAGAACCACAAGGTGCCCTTCGACGTCGTCAACCGCCTGCTCACCAAGAAGGACGTGGGCGACGTGATCGACGAGGTCTATCGTCACACCGGCCAGAAGGACACGGTGCTGTTCGCTGACGCCATCATGGCGCTGGGCTTCCGCCACGCGTTCCAGGCCGGCATTTCGTTCGGCAAGGACGACATGGTGATCCCGGATTCGAAGGAAGGCACCGTCGCCGAAACCAAGGCACTGGTGGCTGACTATGAACAGCAATATCAGGACGGCCTGATCACCCAGCAGGAAAAGTACAACAAGGTGATCGACGCCTGGAGCCGTTGCGGCGACCAGGTCGCGAACGCCATGATGGACGAGATCAAGGCCCAGCCCAAGGATCCGCAGACCGGTCGCTTGGCCCCGATCAACTCCATCTACATGATGGCGCACTCCGGTGCCCGTGGTTCGCAAGCCCAGATGAAGCAGCTGGCCGGTATGCGCGGCCTGATGGCCAAGCCTTCGGGCGAGATCATCGAAACGCCGATCATCTCGAACTTCAAGGAAGGCCTGACCGTCCTTGAATATTTCAACTCCACCCACGGCGCCCGTAAGGGTCTGGCCGACACCGCGCTCAAGACGGCGAATTCGGGTTACCTGACCCGCCGTCTGGTCGATGTGTCGCAGGACTGCACGATCGTCGAGGAAGATTGCGGCACCGAAAAGGCGCTGGAGATGAAGGCTATCGTTCAGGGCGGTTCTGTCATTGCCTCGCTGGGCGAGCGTATCCTGGGTCGCACCACGGCGCAGGACATCGTCGACAGCAAGGACGGCACCGTCATCGTTCCGATCGGCACCCTGCTGGACGAAGCGCTGGTGGCACAGATCGAAGCCATCGGCACGCAGGCCGTGAAAATCCGCAGCCCGCTGATCTGCGAAAGCAAGATGGGCGTGTGCGGCAAGTGCTACGGTCGTGACCTCGCTCGGGGTACGCCGGTCAATATCGGTGAGGCCGTCGGCGTCATCGCGGCACAGTCCATCGGTGAACCGGGTACGCAGCTGACCATGCGTACCTTCCACATCGGCGGCGCGGCGAACTTCAACGAAACGTCGAACCTGGAAGCCATGTCGGACGGCACGATCGAGCTGCGCGACATGCCGACCATCACCGACAAGAATAATCGCCGCCTGTCGCTCGCCCGTAATGGTGAGATCGCGATCATCGACTCCGAGGGCCGCGAACGCGAAACCCACCGCCTGCCTTACGGCGCGACCATCCTGTTTGCGGATGGCGATGCCGTGAAGAAGGGCGAACGCTTCGCCGAATGGGATCCGTTCACCATGCCGGTGATCACGGAAAAGCCGGGTATCGTGAAATATGTCGACCTGATCGATGGCAAGACGCTGACCGAACAGACCGACGAAGCGACCGGCATCGCCCAGCGTGTCGTCACCGAACATCGCGGTGCCGCGCGCACCAAGGAGGATCTGCGTCCGCGCCTGACCCTGCTGGATGATGATTCAGGTGAAGCAGCCCGTTACATGCTGGCCATCGGCGCGACCCTGTCGGTCGATGATGGTGCGCAGGTGCAGGCCGGTGACGTGCTGGCGCGTGTCAGCCGTGAAGCCGCGAAGACCCGCGACATCACCGGCGGTCTGCCGCGCGTTGCCGAACTGTTCGAAGCCCGCAAGCCCAAGGACAATGCGATCATTGCCAAGGTGTCGGGCCGCGTTCAGTTCCTCAAGGACTATAAGGCGAAGCGCAAGATCGCCATCGTCCCTGAGGATGGCACCGATTCGGTGGAATATCTGATCCCCAAGAGCAAGGTGATCGACGTTCAGGAAGGCGACTTCGTGAAGCGCGGCGACAACCTGATCGGCGGTTCGCCTGATCCGCACGACATTCTGGAAGTGCTGGGTATCGAGCCGCTGGCGGAATATCTGGTCGCCGAAATCCAGGAAGTCTATCGCTTGCAGGGCGTGAAGATCAACGACAAGCACATCGAAACGATCGTTCGCCAGATGCTGCAAAAGGTCGAGATCATCGAGTCCGGCGACACCACGCTGTTGGTAGGCGAACAGATCGACCGCGAAGAAATGGACGAGATCAACAGCAAGTTGGCACCAGGCTTCCTGCCTGCTGCTGGCAAGCCGGTGCTGCTGGGCATTACCAAGGCGTCGCTGCAGACCCGCAGCTTCATCTCGGCAGCGTCCTTCCAGGAAACGACCCGCGTCCTTACGGAAGCCGCGGTTCAGGGCAAGAAGGACACGCTGGTCGGCCTGAAGGAAAACGTCATCGTCGGCCGCCTGATCCCGGCGGGTACGGGCGCAGGCATGAACCGCATGCGGGTTGCCGCTTCGTCGCGCGACGCGGCAATGCGCGCCGCGCTGCGGGCATCGAGCCAGATCGACCTGATCGCGCCCAAGACCGCTGCTCAGGAACATGCCGCCGAACTGGCGCAGGGTCCTGAAGCCGCGATCGGCGACGATCCGCTGGCGTCCGTCCAGGGTGAAGATTTCACCACCCAGGATCTCGACTGACGCTTTGAAATGAAGGGGGTCGCTTCCTATCTTGGAAAGCGGCTCCCAGCCCACCGACCCTATTAGGGAAGGTGAAAAAGCCCGCCGGACACCTCAAGCGGTCCGGCGGGCTTTTTGCGATTGGCGATGAAGGATTTTCGGCCATAAGTCAGCCTCAAGCCCCCTTGACCTATTTACCAAGCGGGCCTATTTGCGCGCTTCCGATGCGAGCAACCCTCGCCTTGGTGCCCGATCGTCTAATGGTAAGACTACGGACTCTGACTCCGTCAATCGAGGTTCGAATCCTCGTCGGGCATCCAATTTTCCACGTGACATAGCAGCCCAGCCTGTGTGGAAATCTCAGCACGACCTAAACAGAACGGTCGTCACAAGGCCGACGCCAATGTCAGCGGCAAGTGGCGGCATGGCATCCCCGATCATCTGTGGTTCGATCCACCTTCGAGGCGTTACAACTCTGACGATCGTTTGAAAAATGGCGGGCAGGCGGTGGTCACCGACCCTGCCCATGAAGCAGTTTTCAGAAGTCGGGTGCCAGGTCCATCAGCACGATCCCCTGCCCCACGCCCGCATCTATGACGTTCGCCGACCCGACCTGCGCGGCCATCATCCGGCCATCGGGACGCAGGACCGGGTTGCCATATTTCCAGCCGCCATACTGCACTATGTTGGTCATGCGCGTGTAGCGCGGCTTAACGGGGTCCAGATCCAGCACGCACAGATCCATGCCCTTGGCGCGATCCTGCGCACATTCGACCATTGTGCGCTTCCCGTCCGGGAATATCCCCTCGACTTCGTTGTACAGGGTGGAAGGCGTCGGATATTCGGTGATCTCTTTCGTCGCGAAATCAACCGACAGCACCTTTGTCTGCACCCCGGTAGGGCCCGCGCCATAGGCATAGCAAGGCATGGTCAGCCCCTTGTCGCCGGGCAGGAAGTCCTGCGCTTCGACAAAACATTCGGTGGTCGTCACGACTTCGCGCACGTCCTCCAACTTGGCGGATGCGCCATTCACCACGACGCGCCCGGTATAGATGGTGGTCGATGGCTTCTTTCCGTCCGCCTCCAGCGCAAGCTGGCTCCATGCGATCATGTTGCTGCGCGGGCTGACCGCCAGGCCTTCAAACACGGTGATGCCCAAAGGCACGGGCGCGCGCATCGCCTGGGCGTCCATCCAGAACAACTCCACCCGGCTCATGCGCGTTTCTTCCCGCGTCTTGCCCAATATGCGCGGCCCGAGCAGCATATAGCTGCCGTCGGCCAGATAGCTCACCCGCAAATAGCCTTCGCTGGGCGCATGGTCGGTCAGGTTGCGGACACGCCCGCTCGCCATGTCATATTCAAAAGCATCGTCATAGGATTTGCCGATGAAGGCCAACCTGTCGCCCTCGGGCGAAAAGACCGGACGCTCGCCAAATGCCGAAATCAGCTTTTGTCCCGGCGGCATGTCCAGGATCGGATTGCCGGGCTTGTTGCCGAGCGGCATCGTTGTCGGCACTGGCTCCCCGCGCGTGAAAGTCTGCGCCGAAAGTGCAAAGGGCGGCAAAGCGGCCATCGCCACGGCCATCAGAACATGGTTGGCTTTCATGAATGTCTCTCCTTTTCTCATAACGGTGCACCTTGGACGCGACGGCAAGTCAACTCATACGCGCCGCTGTTCCATCATATGGACGCGCCACCAAATCACTGGTCAGCCGCGCCCACGGGCGATAAAGCCATTGAGATGACGACTGAGTGCGTATCCGTTGCGGCAGAGCCGGAAATGTCCGGCTATCGCCGGGTGCTTGCTCACCTGCGCGACCTGCTGGTCAACGGCGGCGTCCAAACCGGCCAGCGCCTGCCCAGCGAACGGGAATTGGCGCTTAGCCTGGGGGTCAGTCGTCCTGCCGTGCGCGAAGCCGTGCGGGCGATGGAGATGATTGGTGTGCTGGAAACGCGCCATGGCCGCGCCAGCACGGTCCGCATTCCCGACGCAGCCGTGCTGGGCGAATTTTTTTCGCTCGCCCTGGCACAGCAGCCCGCGATTATCGACGACATCGTCGAGGTGCGGATCGCGCTGGAACGGCAGGCGTTGCGACTGGCCTGCGCCCGCGCCACCGATCAGGATCACCGGCAGCTCGAACAGGCGCTGGAAGAGATCGAGGCAACGATTGGCGACGTGGCCAAGGGCGGTCATGCCGACATGCATTTCCACACCCGGCTTGTCGCCGCCGCCCATTCGCCCGCTTTGTCGACGGTCTATGGCACCATCACCCACCTGCTGGAACGGTCTCACGTCGAGCGCCGACGACGCATCGCGGACAGCCCAAAGGCGCGGGAGTTCCTGATCGACCATCATCGCAAGGTTTACGAAGCCGTTCGGGCGGGTAACACCGTGATGGCAGACGACCTCATCCTCACTCATTTCGCGATTGGCGCGGCGTGGACAAGTCAGGCTCCAGGCACGGCCTGAACCAAGGATCGATGGTTTCCCCAGTGGAAAAAGGTCGCCGCGCTATCGCGTCGGCTTGCCCAGTAGCAGGCGCGCCTGCGTGCCCCAGCTGCCGACGAACAGGTCGTCCACGCCGTCGCCGTTCACATCACCCTTCGCCATGCTCCAACCGCGCGCGACCATCGCGGCGGGGATGGCAGAAGCGGTGACGTCATTGAAGCGCCCCCTGCCGTCATTGGCATAGGCGCGCAGCTGCAAAGGCTTGAACCCAGGCACGTCGATCGCACCGACGATCAGGTCCGGCGCGCCATCATGGTTAAAGTCCATCACCATCCCGCCCCAGCTGGAAAAGCGGTTGGCGGGCAGGCGGGCTTTGGTTTCGTCGCGGAACTTGCCTCGCCCCTTGTTGATCAGCAACCGGACCTGCGGGTCCTTGACCCATGCCTTGTTGTTGCTAGTCAGGTTCAGGAACAATAGGTCCGGGCGGCGGTCGCCATTGGCGTCGAACACATGCACTTCGCGCGTTTCCAGCGGGGTGAGCAGTTGAAGGCTTTTGGCAGACTCGCGGAACCGGCCCTTGCCGTCGTTCAGCAGCAGGCGATTGGGTGGGCTTTCGTTGGCAACCACCATGTCGAGGTCGCCGTCGCCATCCATGTCGGCGAGCGCAATATCCTGCGTGTCGTCTTCATAAGCGGGCAGATGCGTTGCCGTCGCATCGATGAAAGTGCCGGGCTGCTTGGGGTCGTTCAACCACAGGAAATTCTGCCCCGACGCGCGCGGCTTGCCGGGTCGGTCCTCGGCGGAATTGCCAATTGCGATGTCCGGCAGGCCGTCGCCATTGACGTCGCCCACCGCCAGGCCGTTGCCCTCGCTCATCTTAGGCAGGCGGTCGGACGCTTCGGTGAACACGCCGCCCGGCCCGCCCAGGAACAGCTGGTGCGCATGATCCTCCTCCGCGACGAAGATCAGGTCGGGATGACCATCGCGATTGAAGTCGGCGGACAGAACATGCTCGCTGTCATGCGCCTTGGTGCCAATCGCCCCTTGCTTCCAGGTGAAACGCCCCTGCCCATCGTTGATGTAAAGCCGGTTCGCGCCCATTTCGACCGCGATCGCCGCGTCCAAATCCCCGTCGCCATCCACATCCACCAACGCAACATCCAGCGCGTGAAGATATTTGGAAACAGGCACATGGGTTTCTGTCACGTCGTCGAAGAACGGCGCGGGCGCAGCGTCATCCTGCGCCCCGGCGGGCATGGCGGCGGCAGTCAGCAGCAACGTCGACAGCGCCTTGCGCAGGAAATGGCCGCGATTCATCATGCGGTCTCCAACGTGCGAAGATAGGCAAGGCTCTTAATCAGTGAATCGATGCGCGCGCCCGGAAAGGGCGGCTCCTGCTCCACAAAGAAGTTGCGCACGCCCCCCGCTCGCGCCGCTTTCAGGATGGCGGGCCAGTCCATCTTGCCAGATCCCACCTCGGTCGGCTTTTGCTGCAGATGATAATTGACCACCGTATCCGCCCTGATGTCTTTCACATGCATCTGGGTGAAGCGGCCACGATAGCGCTGGAGCCAGACGACCGGGTCCTGCCCGCCCGCTGCCAGCCAGCCAGCATCCATTTCGAAATCGACGATGCGCGGGTCGGTCCGTTCCAGCAGGATCTGCAGGCCGGTCTTGTCGCCAATCGGCGCGAGTTCGCCATTATGATTGTGATAGCCGATCTTTATCCCCTGCTTTTTGAGGACAGTGCCGGTCTGGTTGAGGAAATCGGCCATCCGTTCGTAGCGTCCGGCGGGAAGCGGTGGGCTGTCGGGACGCATCAGCGACATGAAGGATATAGGCGCGCCCCAGATCGGGTCCTTGGGGAACTGGAACAATGGCAGCACGGCGTTACGTGCGCCCAGCACCTTCAGGTCGTCCGTCAACTTACCAAGATCGTCGAAAGAAAGGCCAGATGCGCCCGGCACGGCGGAAGATGCTGCAACATGGGCGCTGCGGCATTTGAGGCCCGCCCTGTCCAGCGCCGCACGGAACTCGGTCGGGGAGCGGCGGTGCAGCGAGGCAAGCTCGACAGACCGCACGCCTGCCGCGGCAATCTTGGCCAGCGTGCCGTCGAAGTCGCGGTAAAGGTCTGGTTCGAACATATATAGCTGCACGCCCGCGCCATCCTCCCCCAGCAGCGGTGCAGGTTTGCGGCGCGCCGCCGCTGGCATCCCGGCGGCTAGCATCAGGAGAGCGGAGGATTTGAGCAGATCGCGACGGTGCATCAGTTGATCTTTCACTGTGAGGATCATCAGGCGAAGACGGCCTTGCGGCTCGCCTCACGCATGGAGGCTTCGGGATAGCGCATCATGCACAGAACCACGCCCAAGGAAAAGAATGCGGGCACGATGCCGATCAATATTCGCAGCGGCAAGGCATTGCGCGGATCACCCGCATGGGCCGGATCAAAGCCGAGCCAGCCAAGCAGCAGAAAGGCAAGGCCCACTGCCAGCCCAAGCGCCAGCTTCATCGATCCGTTAAGCGTGGCGTAGAGCAGCCCGGTGCGGTCGACGCCAAATCGGGCGCGGGTCGCATCGGCGACGTCCGCCATCAAGGCACGCGGCAGGAACCAGGCGATCGGTATGCACAGACCCAGCGCCGCGACATTGGCGGCTGTCAGCCAGAAGGTGCCCGGCGGCTGGGCTGCCATGCCCAATTGCAACACCGCCTGAAGCAGCGCGCCGGCCTGCAGCGCCCGCGCCTTGCCGATCCGCCCGGCCAGCTTGGCGAACAGCGGGGTGCCAGCGAAGGCCGCCGCATAGGCGATCAGGATCAGCGTGCTCGCCACCGCCCGGTCAAAGCCCAGCTGTCCCATGTAGAAGAACAGCGCCACCGCATTGGCGACACCGGTGGACAGCGCGATCAGCAGGTCGGCGAACACCAGCCGTACGACTGGTCCCTGCGAGAATAGCGCCACATAATCGCGCACCGCCAATGCCGCCTGCGTGACTTGCGATGGCAGCTTTTCAGGCGTTGTCCGCAGCGCCAGCAGGATTGCGCCAGGGATAAGCAGCATCATTACCCAACCGGCAGCATGCATGCCCGCCGCCGGATCGCCCGGATAGGCGCTGGCCACCAGCGGCAGGATGGCAAGGATCGAAAACTGCCCTGCCGTCGCGAACATCTGCCACCAGGCGAAAATGCGGGTCCGCTCCGTCGCGCTGGTCGACAGGGTTGCGGTCCAGGCCAGATGCGACAGCACGATCATCGAAAAGCCCAGAAAGGCGATGAACAGCCACACCCACAAATAGACCATGCCGACGCCACGCTCCGCCTGAAACAGGGCGTAGGTGGACAGCATCAGGATGGGCGCGCTCGCCGCCAGCCACGGACGGTAGCGGCCCCACCGGGTTCGCGTCGCATCCATCATCCCGCCCAGCAGCGGATCGATCATCAGGTCCAACACGCGCACCGTCATGAAGGCGGTTCCGACCGCCGCTACCGGCAAAGCGAGCGCATTGGCGTAAAATTCAGGCAGGAACACCGTGACCAGCGTGGCGTAGGCCTGGATCGCCAGCGCCGTCACGCAGAAAGACGCCAGTCTCCCACGTCCCAGCGCATCGTCCCTGCCCTCCGCCATTCAACCGTCCCCCTTGATCGGATTCTCAACTGGTAATACCACAGATTCATCAAATCGCCAGTGGGTATGTCCGATTCTGTCGACAACTGCCCAGTGGGGATGATTAGGACGGACGTGGGGATCAATGGGAACGCCAGAAACATTGCCGGGGAACGAACAGGACATCCCGTTTCGGGAAGTGATAGGCTTCGCCAACGATCATGCAGGCTTTCCCATGCGACCGCCGGTGCTCGACCTTCTCGGCCGCCATAGCGGGCGTATCATCGATGTCGGCGCGCGATCGGAAGAGCCGGTGGACTTCCCGGACGTTACCCGGCGAGCCGTCCAGGCCATTCTGGACGGGCAGACGGATCGCGTCGTCCTGCTGTGCGGAACCGGCGCGGGGGCATGCATCGCCGCCAACAAGGTTCGGGGCATCCGCGCCGCCGTCGCTCATGACACCTATGTCGCGCGGCAGGCGGTCGTGCATGACGACGTCAATGTGCTCTGCATCGGCGCATGGATCACCGGGCCGCAGATCGCGCTCGATATCGTACGGCATTTCCTGGCGGCGCGGTTCAGCGAAGAAGAACATTTCCGCCGCCGCGTCGCAAAGCTCGCCTTGCTTGAGCAAGGCGGCTGAAAATGGTCGGTGCAGGCAAGGTCATTGTGCTGGGGAGCGTCAATGTCGACCTGCTGGTCAGCACCCCCCGCCTGCCTTGCGCGGGCGAAACCGTATCCGGGACCGGCTTGACGCGCCAGTTGGGTGGCAAGGGGGCAAACCAGGCGGTTGGCGCCGCGCGCGCGGGAGCGCATTGCATCTTGCTGGCCGCAGTCGGGGCCGATGATGACGGTGCGAGCATGATGGCCGCTCTGGCGAGTCATGGCGTCGACACGGGCCGGGTGCATGTCACCCCTTCCGCCACCGGCTGCGCGCTGGTCGCCACGTCGCCGCAAGATAATCAGATCATCCATATTGCCGGGGCGAATAGCGATGTCGGTGCCATGCTTACAGCCGGGGTTGATGTTGGTCCGGACGACGTCTGCCTTGCTCAGATGGAAACGCCCGCCTCAGCCACTGCCGCGCTGTTTCGGCGGGCCCGCGCCGCCGGAGCCTGCACGATCCTGAACGCCGCGCCGGCATCGCTCGATGCGCGCCAGCTTCTACCACTCTGCGATCTCATCATCGTCAATGAAAGCGAACTGGCCCTGCTCACGGGCGCTGAAGGCGGGCTCAGGCTGGACGCTTTAGGATTGACGCGGGGCCGTAACTTGCTCCGCCTCACGCACGGCCAGACGCTGCTGGTGACATTGGGTGCCGACGGTCTGGCTATCGTGGAAGAACGCGGCGTTATCTGGATCTCCGGGCACCCTGTGGCGGTAACCGACACGACTGGCGCTGGAGACTGTTTCTGCGGCTATCTTGCCGCGGGACTTGCCCGTGGCGACGACATGGAGCGGGCCGCGCGGGAAGCCAATGCAGCGGCGTCGATCGCCGTCCAGTCACTGGGCGCAGCCGCATCCATCCCCGCTCGCGCCGCCGTGCTGCAAATCCTTGCCGCGATCCGCGAACCAACCATCTAAAAAATCGAACCAAGGAGCCTGAGACGTGATCAACCCAAATTCCGGCGGCAAGCCCAGCCTCGCTGCCCGCCTTCTGAGCGCCGCCCTGTTGTCCGCCGCAGTGCCCTTTGCCGCAGCGCCAGTCCTCGCCGCGCCTGCTGCATCGGTCGGCGATGCAAAGATCGACTATCTGACCGCCCCTTTCCGTCAGGAACGCATTCTGGACTGGGGCAACCGGCCCAACTGGTCGCCCGATGGCCGCCGCATCGCCTTCACGAAGGACGATCTAGTCGATAGCGCAGCCTATGAAATAGACCTGCGCACGAAGAAGGTGCGCTGCCTCACCTGCAAGTTCGGCGATACGCGGTTCGTCACCCGCATCTTCTATCTGCCCGACGGCAACTTCCTGATCGAAGCCGCACCCGGCATGAAGGGGGGCAGTGGCGGAGCAGCGGACGTGGCGCGGACCCAGCTTTTCTGGATGTCGAAGGCGCTCGCGCACCCGGTGTCGCTCAACAGCGGCGCGATGGGCGATATTGCAATCGCTCGCAGCGCCAATACCGACGGATCGGTCGATATCTCCTGGTCACGTCCGACCACCACAGGCCTGGAACTCGCCAAGGCACGGCTGGTCACCGACGGGCGCACCGCGCATCTCGCCGACCAGCAGAGCCTGTATGATTATCGTCCGGGCCAGCCCGGCCCCGCCAGCTTCCCCGAAGCCTATGACTTCATCGACGGGGGACGGAGCGTCATGTTCTGGACCACCGAAATGGCAGCGCTCGACAGCGAAATGTACAAGGTCGATATCGCGACCAAGGCCGTCAGCAAGGTCTACGCCACGCCTTCCCACAACGAGACCCATGTCTTTCCAGACGAACGTTATGGGCTGGAAGAAGCGAATATCCATTCCGATCCGGACGGTCCCTATCGTGGCATCAGCGCGCACATCAAACCTGGCGTCGAACAGATTTTACGCTTCGCGGGCAAAAGCGAGGCAGCAGAGATCGCCGCCGCCAACTCCGGCAAGGGCTTCGACATCTTTGTTATCACCATGGATGGCAAGTCGCGCCGGGCGCTGACGCATGTCAGCCCATCGGGGGCGCAGGCTCATCAATCGACAGTCTCGCCGGACGGCCACCGCATTGCCTTCGCGATAAAGGACCCCACCGGCAAATCCGGCCATCCAACAGGACTCTATATCGGAACGTTCGGAAAATGATGAGGCCGACCCTGGCCGTGTAGATCAGAAATGCAAGAAATGTTGCTGAGCAAAGCGTCGATCTAACCTGGCCTTAGTGAGGCGAAAATTGGCATGCGCGCCCTCCGTCAGAGGTTTTCGTTCATGTTCCACATGGTGGAATGAGCGCTTATGGCGTCGAGCACATTCCTGTAAGGAGTAAGCACCCACTAACAAAAATGCTTAGGTGGTCACATGGAGGGGATTATGAAAAGGTCAAGGGGCCGTCATCTCACACAGCTGTTGAGTTGCGTCTGCGGACTGGCCATCGCCAGCAGTGCGGCTGCCCAGCAAGCTGAGCAGGCTGCTAGTGAACCGACTACTGCGGAGATTGTCGTCACAGCTACACGTCGCGCCGAATCTCTCCAGGAAACGCCGCTGGCGGTCGATGTCGTGTCAGGGCAGGAAGTCGCCAAGCTCAACCTGTTCGACGTCAAGGAAATCCAGAACGTTGTTCCAGGCCTAACGCTGGAAAATGGCGACGGCCGCAGCAATGTCGCGACGCTGCGCGGTATTTCCTTCAACCCGGATAGCGGGTCGAGCGATGCGGTTCAGGTCTATTTCAATGAAATCGACGTAGATCCCAACACCTTCTTCAGCGCGATCTACGACATCGGCCAGATCCAGGTTCTTCGTGGTCCCCAAGGCCTGTTCCGCGGCAAGGTATCACCGGCAGGCTCGATCGTCATCGGGTCCGCCCGTCCCGACTTGAGCAAGCCGACCGGGTACGCACAGGTCGCGGTCAGCGATCTGGACGCCCGCAACTTCCAGGGCGCGGCGTCCGTGCCGATCATTCAGGACAGTCTCGCGGTTCGGGGTGCCCTGCTTTATGATCGCAACCGTGGCGGGCAGGTGAAGAATGTAGACGGGCGCAAGTCGTACAATGAAACGATGAGCGGTCGTATTTCGCTGGCCTGGCAACCCTCGTCCGACTTCCGCGCGGACCTAGTCTATCAGTATCTCTGGACCGACGTAAGGCCGTTTCGCGCAGTATTCGGCCCGGGCAACCAGCCCAGCCCGAACAGCTTCTTCCCGCTGCGCAGCGGTCCGGCGATCAGCCTTAAAGATCGCCTGGCGGTGAGCGAAGGCGCGCTGCGGTTTACCAATGAAACGCACCTCGTCACGCTCAACACCAATTATAATTTTGGCTGGGGCGAGCTGGTATTCAACGGCGGCTACCAGAAGACGCGTTTGGAACAGCAACGGGACCAGGACGATGGCAATGCCGTTCCCAGCTACCAGCTGAATCAGCATGTTCACACGCCCTATGATCTGTGGACGGCGGAAGTTCGTCTTCAATCGCCAAATGATTCACGCCTGAACTGGGCGGTCGCCGCGAACTATGATTATGGCAAATTCAATGATGTCCGAGTAAACCAGAGCAACGACGCCTTCTTCACCGATCCGGACGGCACCAACTTCCCCGGTATGACTGGCCCCGGCCCGGTGCCGCCGCAGATTTTCGTATTCCCGGTGGACGTGTCGGTTATCTTGCCGATCCTCAGCAAATCCTATGCGGTTTCAGGCTTGCTGGGCTATGAGGTCGTCGATGGCCTCACCATCACCGGCGGTCTGCGCCAGACGTGGGGGAAGACCACCCGCTCCAATCGGCTGATCATCCCCGCTATCGGCCTCGACACTACCGATGTAAGCGTGATCAAGCCCAGTGCCCTGACTGGCGGCGCATCGATAAGCTGGAAGATTAATCCAGACCTTAATGTTTATGCCAATTACGGTCGGTCATTCCGTCCCGGCGTTGCAGCTACGGGTGTTTCGACACCGCTCGATCCGCAATATCTCCAAACGCCAGACGAAACTTCGGATGGATTTGAAGTGGGCCTGAAGTCCAGCCTGTTCGACCGCAGGGTGACGCTGAACATCGCAGCCTTCTACCAGACGTTCAAAAATTATGTGGACTTCGCGCCGGGGCTCACGACCAATTCATCGGGTGTGCCCGGCAATGTCGATACGGCGACCGCACCGCTGCCGACCTTTGGCGACGCGATCAGCAAAGGGGTCGAAGTACAGCTCGGCTTCCAGCCGTCCGAATGGGTGGACTTCAACCTGAACGCCACCTACGCCGACGCGCATTACGATAATGCCCAGCTTTATTGTAATGACTATAATGGCGATGGCGTGCCGGATTCGAATGGTACGCCCAGCGTTCCCGGGACTCAGCAGGTTGCGCTCTGCACCCGCAATGACCGCATCGCGGACGTTCCGAAGTTCAGCCTGTCGAGCAATGGCGAAGTGCGCTTCGGCATGGGTTCTCTGACTCCCTTCGTCCGTGGTCTGCTGTCCTATCGTCCGGGCTATAAGTCGCAGAACAGCAACTACACCTACCGGGACTTCACCAAGGTCGACTTGTTCGTCGGTTTAAGGGGCGAAGATCGATGGGAGCTGAACCTGTTCGTGAAGAACCTGCTTGATCAGACCCGTGCCCAGCGCGTGTCGCAAGGAAATGCCCAGATCGCAACCGGCGCATTGCCCGGCTTTGAGCTATTAGGCACCATACCGTTCGACTCCGGTTACCGCGTAGCCAGCATTACAGCGCCGCGCGAATTCGGCGCGACACTACGCTTCAACTGGTGATCGACTGGCTGGGGGGTTGCTTGGGCGATCCCCCAGCCAATACTAGCTTTGAGGATTGCCCAATCCGGCCATGGCAGAGCGCCTCACTACCATCGTTCGATTTTCCTTGGCGACGAGAAGAGAGGATGATGGACAAGATCGGCACGCAAGAATCCCCAACCCAACCTAGAGGAAGCAATGAAGGCCGTGGCTCGCCAGCCGGCGGCATCGGTCAACCGGGCCATCACATCGTGTCGCGCCTTCTGCAGCTTATCGCGCGGCGCGGGGGAAATGCGGACGGCATATTGAAAGTAAACGGGTTTGACGAGCCGTTGGACCAGTTCCTAGCCGACACCCTGCCGTCCCTCGACATCGCCAACCTGCAAAGGCTATCGTCCCGCGCCAGCGTGGAATTGTCGGACATGCAGGCCTATGCCACCGGACGGCTTCCTTTTCGCGGCGGCGACTGGCGCCTGCTTTTCTATTGCCTTGTCGGCAGCCGCACCCTGCGCGAAGCTATCATGCGAACGGAGGAACTGCTGCTGGCAATCGACGCGCGCATGGGCAACATGACGCTGAAGCGGACAGGCGGCCTAGCCCGCCTGTCCTACACCGGCGCGCGCAGCGGTGATGAAGAGATCGACTTCATCGTCATCCTGCACGGCCAGCTTATGTTTCACTCCATTTTCAGCTGGCTGATCGGCAAGCCTTTGGAAGGTGTTCTGGCGCTCGATTTCCCCGAACCCGCCAGGCGTCATCTGGACGGCCAACTGCTGCCGTTCGACCCCCTGCTAGGCGCGGACCAACTGGAAATGCGCTTTGCAGCGTCCCACCTCGAGCAGCCGGTGATCCGCACCATGTCCGATTGCGAAGCACTGCCGACGCTCAATTTCCTGTTCGGACTGCAGACGGGCGAGTATCCACTGGAAATCGTCCGCCGTTCGCGTCACTTCATGGCGATGGCGCTGCGGGAAAGGCGCAAGCTTCCTTCGTTCGAAGAACTGGCACGGCATCTTGCCATCGGGCCAATGACGCTCCGGCGTAGGCTGCATAGCGCTGGCAGCTCATTCCGGGTGATCCGGGATAACCTGTGCCATGATCTGGCCATCGACATGCTGACCAACAGCCGCATGTCGATAGAGGATATCGCTGAACGCCTAGACCTGTGCGATTCCAACGCTCTGCGACGCGCCTTTCGCGGATGGACCGGCATGGCTCCGACCGAATTTCGTCGCAGATTGCTTTAGCATGGACTGGCACCGCCGCCAGCAGCGCAGACAGGCGATCAATCCAGCGCGGCTCACACCATGATCTCCGACAGGCTGCGCGAAGTCTTCATCTCGTCCGTGCCCCATGCATCGACCGGAACGCCCATCAACTGCTGCATGGTGAGGCCGACGCGCGAAATCGGGTCGCCCTGCCCTGCGATATGGATGCCGCTCTTCACCTTGCCGCCTGCCCGCCCAGCCAGCATCACGGGAATGCCATTCACATCATGGTTCTTGGCGTAGCTGACCTCGGAATGGGCGACGACCAACATGTTGTCGAGCAAGGTGCCGTCCCCTTCCTTCACCGCTGACATTGCCGTTACGAAGTCGGCCCATCCCTGCATGCTCTGCGTCGAAAACGCGTCGACCGTTGGCTGGTAGCCCTTCGTGCGATCCACCTGTTCCTCATGCGTAGCCTGATGATAGGCGGTGGGCGATCCGGCCTGCCGCAGGTCGGCAGTGGCGGTAGAAAAGACCATGTTGAACACCTTGGTCTGGTTACAGGCGACGGCCATCGCCAGCAGCTCCGCCATCAGCTTGTGGGACTGCTGGCGGGCGGTGACGTCCGTACTGGCGGGCAGGTCGGCAGGCTGCGTTGGCACGACGCAAGCCTCCGCCCTCGGCGGCCTTTCCAGTTGCAGCGCCAGCTTATTTTCAACCTCACGGATCGAGGTGAAATAGCTATCGACCCGCGCCTTATCCTCCGCGCCCAGCTTGCCCAGCATCCTGCGGCGCTCGTCGGTCACGGCGGACAAGACGCTGCGGCGTGCCATCACCTTGGGGTCGGGGGTGAATCCCGCCGCATTTGGATCGCGAAAATCCGCGCCGAAGATGCGGCGATACAGCTCCATGGGTGATGCAACGCTGGGGTTCATCTCCGTCCCGCTGCGATAGGAAAAGCTGGTGCGCGCATTGCCGTCGACGCTCAGTTCCAGACTGCGAAATAACGTGCCTGCGCCGATCGCGCCCGCGATGCTGACGTCGAATGTCGGTCCGGCGATCTGCTGCCATGTGTCGCTGGGCGTTCCGGTTCGAAGGCCTATATTGCCCGAGATATGCGGCTGGTTACTCTTGCCGCCCAAGGTGACACCGAAGCCTGACAGAACAGAAACCTTGTCCTGAACCGGCCTGATCGGCGCGAGTTCAGGCGGCAGGTCGTAATTGGCGCCAGCCGTCGTGGGATTCCAGCGGTCGGGGATCATCCCGCAGCCCCAGAACCATGTGCCAAAGCGCACCGGCAAGCGGCCTCCGCCAAGGGTCGCGGCCAGCGCAGTGCCGTTATCATCCAGGAAATAGTCGAGGAACGGCAGGCCCACGGCCACCGCCCCGCCGCCAAGCATGCCTCGCAGCAAAAAGCCGCGCCTGTCGAACTGCGTCATCAACCTTTCCTTCCTGACGATGGTTTGCCCGCGATCCGTGACGCTGCTGGCGCCCGCACGGCGAAGAATTGGGGATCGATGACAATCCGCCGGAACAATGGCCGGATGCGGAACCCGGCGTGAGCGAAATCTTCATGCAGGCTTGCCATCAATGGCTCTTCGGAAGGCAGCAGCGCTCGCCCGGCCGCGTAGCGCCACGCCGATTGCGCCACGCACTGCGTCACCTTTGGATTATCGTGCAGCGCCTTGCCCAAACCCGCGCTGTCGGTGAACGGCACCTTGTCCAGCATGCCGGTCGTGTCGATCGGCACGCCATTTTCCGTTGGCCGAAACTGTCCAGCGCCGTCGAAACTGTCGAGCGTCAGCCCCATGGGGTCAGTCAGCTTATGGCAACTCGCGCATTCCTCATCGTCAAGATGCGCCTTCAACCGTTCGCGCGTAGTGCGGAAGGCGGGATTGCTGGTATCTTGGACGATAGTGAAGTTCACATTGGCGGGCGGCGTCGGTACATGTTCGCACATTAGGACTTCGCGCAGCGCCTTGCCGCGCAACGTGGGCGAGGACCGCCCCTCATGCGAATGCAACGCCAGAAAGCTGATCTGCGTCAGCAGCCCGACGCGCGGGTCCTGATCCGGCAAGGTGATCATCGACCAGTCGCGCGGACCATAGGGTATGCGATAAAGCGGGCTCAACTGCCGGTTCATCGCCACCCGGCGGGTGGTGAACAGGTCACGATAATCGCCATTTTCCTCCACCAGCAGCGTCGTGATAGTACGCAGCGTCTGTTCCCGTGCGGCAGGTGCGGCGGAAGATCGGAACGCCGGATAGATGATCCCGTCCTTCGACAGCGACATCATCCCTTCCAACTGGAGGAAATCGTCGAAGAAAGACCGCACGCCGGTTTCAAACCGTGGCAACGCCATCAGCCGATCAACCTGCCGGATAAGCCCCGCCTGCGTCATCAGGCTACCGTCGGCCGCCGCCTGCAGTAGTTGTTCGTCGGGCGTGCTGTTCCACAGGAAATAGCTGAGCTTGCTGGCGCGCGACCATGCGTCGATCGTCCGGCCGCCCGGCGCACTGGGGTCGGCCACCTCCCGGTCGGTCTGGAACAGGAAAGGCAGGTCCGACAGCATCGCCGTCAGCATGATCACCAGCCCGCCGTGGAAATCCTTCACCGTCGCGGCGGCCGCCAACGTCTGCGCGACAGCGAGCTTCACCTCCCCGTCAGTCAGCGGCCGACGGTAGATCCTTAGGCCCACCCGTTTGAAGAAATCCGCCGCGCAGGCAGCGCCTTGAGGGTCGGATGCCGACGGCGCGCAGCCGACCAGCCGGTCGCGATGTTTCGCATCGACTACCTGTTCGGCGATGCCGCGCGCAATCTGCTCATATTGCTCCGCACCCGCCGGGGTCAGCGACACTGCGCTGGTGCCCGCCGCCAGCAAACCGCCGACCCGCATGTCCGGTTCGAACCGGCCGCTCACCTTGATGTCAGGCCCGAATATATCGGCGATGGTCGCGCGATATTGCGCCTCGGTCAGCCGCCGGAACTTGGGCACCTGTGGCTGCTGCGCCTGCTGCTGCGTCGGCGCATCCGCCTGCCCGGCGCTGGCCGCCATCAGGATTGCGCCGATGGAACAGAGCGCCGTCACGGCGGACAGCGCGCGAAGGACGCGGGATGAGATCACCGGCCCGCTCACTGCTGCACTCCTTGCGCCACTTGCTGCGGCTTGATCAGGAAGACGGGCACGCCCTTGAACCGCAATGCCGATGAAATGGCCGTGTTGCGCCCCGTCTTCGGGTCAGGGAAGGCATCGGCATAGCGCCGCACCGCCTTGATCAGCGCGGGGCAGGACATGCGCGTCAGATTGGCGCCCACCTGGGTGGACTGATGATAATTGTCCTCGATGCTCGCCAAAGTGTGATAGCCGTAAATGCCACCCTCTATGGCTTCGCCCGGCTTGATCTTCGCCTGGATGCGCGCTTGCCGGACCTCGCGATAGCTGTCGATGATCTGCTCACGCAGCCGCAACCGTAAGTCGAACGGTTCAGTTAGCAGTTCGCCGTTGCGGATTTTGCCCTTGACCTGAGCCATGAAGCGGCGATCCGGATCGACATCCAGGCTCGCCCATGCCAGCGGCTTCCCCGCCCCTGATAGTTCCAATGGACTGGCGCTGGCGTAAAGGCGCACCGTAACATCGTCATCGTTGGCCGGATGATCGACGCCGCTCAACTCGACCAGCGTGGGCGACGACATCGATGTGATCACCTCGTCTGCCACCTTGGGCGTGCCGAAATCGCGCGTGGAAAAAGTGCATCCTACCGCCCGGATCAGCTGGTTATCGACGCCCGGTTTCTGATCGAGGCTGACATAATCGTCCTTGTTCGCGAGCCTATCCAGATCGATGCCGTAGGCAATTGGGCCGCGATACTCCTCATTCCCCTTTTGCATAAAGGGGAAGTCGTCTGGATTGGTGCAGCTGTCATAAGCAAAACGGGTGCCCAGGAACGCGACAATGCCCTTGCCCTTGGGGATGCTATATTTCTGCCGCAAAGCATCCTGCTCCGCATCGCTCAGTTGAGCCATGCTGCCATTGGGGCCGGACACCTTACCCGTAGGCACCATCTTGAAGCCCAGCCGCTGGCCCATCAACTTGTGCAGGTCCTGCACCTTGTCAGGCGCCCCATATTTCTCGCGCTCGGCGGGCGGCAGACTTTTCAGGAATAGGTCGGACGAGCTGAGCGACAGCGCGCGGCATGCCTTTTCATCTTCATAAGCTGCGACATATATATTGGTCAGCGCAAAGGAAAAGCTCTGGGGCTGCGGCGCGGATGCGCCAACTGCCATCATGCCGCCCACCGCCAGCAATCCCGCCGCGACCCGCCTGTCGAGCCCATGGGATATCATATCTTTCATCGCCCTCTCCTGCCGTCCGCGCTGTTACGCCGGTATTTCTTCGTCCGTTATCACGCAGCCGCGCAGGCGTGCGCCACGGCGTTACTGTTCACGGAAGCGGCAGAAGTGATCCGACATGTCTGGTAGGGTGGCAGGTCAGGCTGATCAGAAACTCTGTGTCGCGACTTCCGCGCTCATCCGCTGCGCTGCGCTGATCAGCGCAGGCCCCAGTTCGTCCAGCCGGGCGCGGGTCAGATGGGATGACCGATCCGAAATCGACAGCGACCCCTTGGGCAATCCATAGCGATCCTTGACCACCGCCGCGACGCAGCGCAGCCCGTTGCTATGCTCTTCGTCGTCCAGCGCATATCCGCGTGCCCTGATCTGCGCTAGTTCGTCACGCAGACGGTCGCCGTCGATGATGCTGCGCGCGGTGCGGGCCTTGAGCGGCGTGCTGTCCAAATAGCGGTCGAACTCCGGTCGGGACCATTGCGCCATCAACACCTTGCCCGACGCCGTGCTATGCAAGGGCAGCACCGCACCGGGGCGCGCCGCGGTCTGGCGGAACCCGTTGGTCGCGGCCTGCCCGACATAACAGACACCCGCTCCTTCGGGTACGGCGATGTTCACACAATGCTGCACTTCCGACATCAGTGACCGCATAATGGTGCGGCCCAACTGACCGAGGTCCCGCATCTGGGCGAACACCGCGCCCACAGTGAAGGCCTGAACACCGACCGACCAGCCATTTTTCCGCCGGTCGAAAGCGACATAGCGCAACGCTTCCATGGTCGTCAGCAAACGGTGGGTAGTGGATCGCGGCAGGCCTACGGCACGGGACAGGTCGCTGAGCGTCATATGGTCGCTCTTGGCCAATTGATCGAGAATGCCGAATGCCCGCACCAGCGACTGGACTCGCCCAAGCAGGCCGTCCTCCGGCTCTTGCTGACTATCGGTCACACCCTGCTCCTCGCCTGCTGAACTGTCGTCGCGCGAACGCCAGCCTTAGACCAACTGGTATGACCTGTTTATCAGCTTTTGTCGATACGTTTTGCGTCGGCCTTCGATCTCATTCGAATCCAGGAAAACATCCGGTTCGCATTGCCGTCCCACATCATGGGATGATCGATTGTGGATCGACGGCCTTGGGCTAAGAATCGGGCCAAGCTGAGGAGAGGATCATGCCTGACATCTTGCCGCTCGATCGCCGCACGGCACTGACGTTGGGGGCCGGCGCGCTGCTGTCCGGTATCGAGCCCGCCTTTGCCCGCGAAATCGGACAAAGCGGCGCGCCGGACTGGGCGAGCGAACCCATGCGTTGGTTCCAGCTTGCCTTTACCGAAGATGATCCGGGCCGTTACGATCCGGTCGTCTGGATCGACTATTTCCAGCAGATTCACGCCGATGGGGTCTGCCTGAGTGCAGGGGGAGGTATCGCCTTCTACCCGACGGCCATTCCCTATCACGGCATGGCGCAGGGCATCGGCAAGGGCGTGGACCCATTTGGCGACATGGTCGCGGCGTGCAAGAAGCTGGGCATGCGCGTCCTCGCCCGCATTGATCCGCATGCAATGAATGCAGCCGCAGCCGCCGCCCATCCCGAATGGGCGCTGACCGGCCCGGACGGCAAGATCAAACGGCATGGCAGCGCGCCCGATCTGACACTCACCTGCGCCTATGGACCCTATAATTTCGAGCTGATGCCCAAGGTGATCGAGGAAATCGCCCGGCGCTATCCGGTGGACGGCTTCTTCGGCAATCGCTGGAACGGCAGCGGCACCTGCTATTGCCAAAGCTGCCGGACGCTCTACCGCGCCGCGTCAGGGCAGGAGGTCCCGGTCGATCCCGACCCTTCCAAACCAGAAGGTCGGCGATATGCGGCCTGGGTTGAAGAACGGCTCTTCACCCTCATGGACCTTTGGAACGCAGCCATGCGCAAGCACCGGCCCCAGGCCTTCTTCATCCCCGGCGGTGACCGCCGAGGATTGGTCGATCTAAACGGCCCTGCCCTGTCAAAGCGACTTCCGCTCGCCTTTTGCGATCGCCAGGCACGCTCAGCCGTCGATTCGCCCTGGGCCACGGGCCCTGAGGTCTGGGGCGCGGGCCGCTACACCCGCGAACTGCGCGCCTTCATGAAGGACAAGCCGGTCGGCCACATCATCTCCGTGGGGGTGGAAGAAGCCTATCGCTGGAAGGATTCGGTGCAGAGCCCAGCCGAAATCTGCATCTGGGCGGCAGGCGCGATAGCCCAGGGCGCGCGTCCGTGGATCACCAAGTTCAATGCCAAGCCGCTTGACCGCCGCTGGATGGAAGTCGTCCGGCAAATCTACAGCTGGCACCACGCCAACGAAGCCTATCTGCGCAATAGCGGCAATCTGTCGCGGGTCGCGATCGTTCATTCGCCCAGGACGACTGCCTATCTGGGCGGCTGGAATCGGCGCGGGCAGTTGGAGGGTCATTTGCGCGGCTTTTACCAGGCTGCGCTTGAATCGCGCGTGCCCTTCGACCTGATCGACGAGGATTTTCTAGACGAAGCCAGCCTGTCGCGCTTCCGTACCATCATTCTCGCCAATGCGGCCGTGCTGTCGGACGCGCAATGCGACCAGATTCGCGCCTTCGTGCAGCGCGGCGGCAACCTCATCGCCACGCACCAGACCTCTCTCTACGATGGTGACGGACGGCTGCGGGTGGACTTTGGACTGGCAGACCTGTTCGGCTGCTCCGTCACCAGAAAGGCTGAGGGACCACTCAAGAACGCTTATCTCACCCTGCGCCATGCGCATCCCGCCATGGCCGGCCTGAGCGACATCAGCCGTACCATCGGCCCGCTCTTCCGCCAGCCTGTCACCGCCCACGACCAGAGCGACGTCGCATTGACGTTGGTGCCTAGCTATCCCGACCTGCCGATGGAGCGCGTCTTCACTGACAAGGCGGAAACCAATCTGCCGATGGCGATCTGCCGTCAAGTCGGCCGTGGGCGCGTCGCCTATCTGCCCATGGACATCGATCGCACTTTTGCAGAGCTTGGTCATGGCGACCATCTGACATTGCTGCGCGCAATGCTCGATTGGACCCACCAGGAAGCGCATCCACTACAGATTGAAGGGCCGGGCCTGCTGGACATCGCCTGCTGGTGCCAGCCAAAATCGATGACCTCGCATCTGGTCAATCTTAACAACCCCATGACGATGCGGGGTAGCTATCGCGAGGCGATCAGGACCGGCCCTTACCGGGTCCGCATGAAACTACCACAGGACAAACGCGCTGCGCAGGCCCGGCTCCTCACCGCAGGGATGGCTGTGCCACACGGCGCGGCGGACGGCTGGGTCGAAGTCGATGTGCCTTACATAGACTTCCACGAAGTTGTCGCGATTGATTTTGCCTAGGGCTGAGCCTTCCTGCGAACTCATGTTCCGTTCGCCCTGAGCTTGTCGAAGGGCTCTACTTCCTGAAAGAAAAAGGAGGAGGCTTCGACAAGCTCAGCCCGAGCGGAGTTGAGATGGTCCCATGTAACTCAGGTCGCTTTCAACCAAAAAAAGGAACAAGCCGCCATGATCGACCGCCGCGACATGCTAGCCCTGAGCGCGCTGGGGGCTGTTGCCCTGGGCACAGCCTCAAACGCTGATGCTGCTCCAGTGACGCCGGATCAGGCCAGCCTTTCCCTGCACGGGCGGAAACTGCACATCCTCGACCTCACGCACAGGCTGACGCGGGCCTTCGCCTTCACCCCTGGCCGCCTGACGATGGAAGCGGTGGAAGGATCGGGAGCGAAGGCAGGCATGGCGCTCAACCGCATCTCGATCGTCGAACATACCGGCACGCATCTCGACGCCCCCCGCCATTTCGCGCCTGATGGAGCATCGGCCGGCGACATACCCGTCAGCCAGTTGATCGTTCCGCTCGTCGTGATCGACATTAGGAACAAGGTGAAAGCCGATCGCGACGCTCGGGTAGAACCGCGACATATCGTTGCATGGGAACGCCGCCACGGTCGCATCCCGGCCGGCTCCTGCGTCGTCATGCTGTCGGGCTGGAATCCGCTAAAAGCCTTTTCAAGCTATGGAAGCCTCACCCCCGCCGAACGGCGCAAGAGTCCCGGTTTCGATACCGCCGTCATGGACATTCTGATGAAGCGGGATGTGCGTGGCATCGGCGTCGATACCATGTCGATCGACGCGGGCGAGGCGATGCCCGCCTTCCCCGTTCACCAGGCATGGCTGCGCAGCGGGCGATGGGCGCTGGAGGGGCTCACCAATCTCGACCGGGCGCCTGCTGCGGGTGGGCTGCTATTCGCAGGCGTCGCGCCGCTGGAAAACGCCACCGGCATGCCCGCGCGCGTGATCGCGCTCTTTTGAACAAGCGCTGCGGCACCCGTCCGTGCAGGGACGAGCGCCGCAGCCAGTGGCGTCAAGCGCGCATCAGCGATCCGCCATTGACGTCGTAGATCGCGCCGTTGATCCAGCGTCCATCCTCGGACAACAGCATTGCAACGACGCCCGCATGGTCTTCGGATTCACCCAACCGCGTGTGTGGGGTGCGCGCCATGAAATAGTCCGCCCAGTGCTTGGCTTCCTCGGCGTTCGCTTCCATCGCCTTCTTCATCTCGCCGGTAACGGTGAAGCCGGGCGCCAGCACGTTGGCGGTGATGCCTTCCTTGCCCCAGCGAGCCCCGACGTGGCGCGCTAGCGCGTTTACGCCCGCCTTGGCCATGGCGTAACAGGGTCGCGTCGGCTCGCCGCCATGCGCCGAACCGGAGCTGGTGTAGACGATCGCGCCCTTGCCGCTCTTGGTCAGGTGCGGCACCACGGCGCGAGTGCACAGCAGGTGGCCGCGCAGATTCACCGCGATGGTCCGGTCAAACACAGCCAGGTCGATGGCTAGCGCGTCGCTATCTTCCATGATGACGCGCAGGTCCGCCGCGTTGATATGGGCGCCGTCAAGGCCACCAAAGCAGCTCACCGCTTCTTCGGTCGCCTTCTGCACCGATGCTTCGTCGGAAATATCGACATGGACGGCGAAAGTCTCGCCCCCCGCTTCCTGCGCCACTTGCGTCGCGCCATCAATGTTGATGTCGGCCGCGCAAACGCGCGCGCCTTCTGCGGCCAGTCGCTTGACCGTGGCAGCGCCAATGCCGGTCGCGCTGCCGAACACGATGATACGGCGGCCTTTGAGACGATTATTGGTCAAGAGCATCCTCCAGAAAAGCCGTTGATGTTAGAAGTATTTTAAGATGAGTAAACACTCACAAAATGATTAGCAGCTCGTTCGAGCGCCGTCACCATCGCGCTGTGATCCTTTTCCGCATCGCCGTGGGCAACGCAGCTGCTCAAGAGTTGTTGAGCGTTGGCCGTCGCGGGTAGGGAAACTCCCAGCGAACGCGCACCAGAAAGGGCCAGATTCAGGTCCTTCTGGTGGAGCCGGATGCGAAAGCCGGGGTCGAAGGTACGCTCGATCATCCGCTGGCCATGCACCTCCAGCACGCGCGATGCCGCAAAGCCGCCCATCAACGCCTCCCGAACCCGCGCCGGGTCCGCACCCGCCTTCGAAGCGAAGACCAGCGCCTCGGAAACGGCTTCGATATTCAGCGCGACGATGATCTGGTTGGCGACCTTGGTCACCTGTCCCGCGCCAGCGTCACCCACCAGCGTGACATTCTTGCCCATCAGTTCCAGCAGCGGTCGAACCGTGTCGAACACATCTGCCTTGCCACCGCACATTATGGTAAGCGCCGCGTTTTTGGCCCCCACCTCACCGCCGGAAACCGGTGCATCGACATAGGCGCAGTCTAGCGTCTCGATCCGCTCCGCAAAGTCGCGCGTCGCAATCGGGTCGATGGAGCTCATGTCGATGACGATCGTGCCGCGCTTCAACCGCTGCGCCGCGCCGTCCGCACCGAACAGCACGCGTTCGACGTCCGGCGTATCGGGCAGCATCAGGAACAGGCATTCGGCCTCTGCCGCCACATCCCCAGGGGTAGCGCAGGCAACCGCACCGCCTTTGCGCAGTTCGTCGGGCATCGGTGTACGGTTGGCGCAGCTATAGATAGCATGGCCCGCCGCCTGCAGGTGCCCGGCCATGGGACGGCCCATGACGCCAAGGCCGATAAAACCGATCTTCATATCATCCCCTCCCGGAGTTCAGATAATCGCGCGCCCACCCAAGACCAGCCTTCGTGTCGCCCGCAGGCCGGTATTCGCATCCGATCCATCCAGCATAGCCCAGCGCGTCGATATGACTGAGCAACCAGGGATAATTGATCTCGCCAGTACCGGGTTCGGCGCGGCCCGGATTGTCGGCCAACTGCATATGGCCGATGCGGGGAAGCAACCGCTCGATCATGCGGGCAAGGTCCCCTTCCATGATCTGCATATGATAGATGTCATATTGCAGGCGGACATTGGCGCGGCCCGCCCCGTCAATCACTGACAATGCTTCCGCAGTGGTCCCATAAAAATAGCCCGGAATATCAACGCGTGTGTTGATCGGCTCGATCAATATCTCGACATTATCGGCCGCCGCCAGATCGGCTGCGTAAGCGATATTGTCCAAGAGCACTGCCCGGCATTCCGTACTCGCAGACGCTTTCCCCGCCATCAGGTGCAGACGCGGGCATCCTAGCGCATTGGCATAGTCCAGCCCTTTGGCTACACCCGCGCGGAACTCCTCCACGCGACCGGGCAGCGCCGCGATGCCACGCTCTCCGCCAGCCCAATCTCCAGCGGGCAGGTTGAACAGCGCGATCTCCAACCCGCATCGCCGCCCCCGTTCAGCTACCTCTCCCGCGCCATGGTCATAGGGAAACATGAACTCGACGCCGGAAAAGCCAGCCTCCGCCGCCGCATCGAAGCGGTCGAGGAAAGGCAGGTCCTGGAACATCATCGACAGATTGGCGGCCAGCTTGATCAAGTCTCTTCCTCTCTTTTCAATTTCGCAGTCAGACAGCGAGGCCCAGCACCAGATCCATGACATTAGTGCCCGTGGGCCCGGTGCGGAACAGGTCGCCCGTTGCCTCAAACAAGCGGTAACTGTCATTGCGCGCCAGCATCTCCGCCGGGTCGAGCCCCGCCGTCCGCGCCCGTTCGTGAAGCGCGCCATCGGCGAAAGCTCCCGCCGCATCGGTCGGCCCGTCGGTACCATCGGTGCCAGCGGAGAGCAGTGCGGCATTGCCCTCTCCGGCCAACGCCAAGGCGGCGATCAGGGCATATTCCTGATTGCGTCCGCCAAGCCCATCACCCTTCACCTGAAGCGTAGTTTCCCCCGCCGCGACCAACAGCATCGGGCGGTCCCCCGGCGGCACCCCGCGCAGAGCCGCCGCCATCGCCAACGCCGCGTCATGGGTATTGCCCGCCATAGCCGTGTCGACCTCCCGCACGGCCAGCCCTTCCCGCGCGGCAATGCCCTGCACCGCCTCCACCAGCGTGGCGCTGTCCGCCAGCATGAGCACCTCCCTCCGCCCTGCCGCTTGCGGAGCAGGATGCACGTCCTTGGCGAGCGCACGCCGGATCGACGCGGGCACACATTGTTCCAGCCCATGTCGCGTGAGAATGGCGAGTGTGTCCTCCTGCCCTTCCCCGGCCGGAATCGTCGGCCCGGACCCGATCATGCCGATATCGCCGCTAGGTATGTCGGATATCATCAGGGTCAGCACCGATGCAGGACCGATCTGGTCCAGCAGCCCGCCGCCCTTCACCCGCGACAGGCGCTTGCGCACGGCGTTGATCTCTTCGATCGACGCGCCGGACCGCAGCAGCATGCCGGTTACCGCCGCCTTCTCCTCCAGCGTCACGCCATCAACCGGAGCAACCATCAACGCGGACGCGCCGCCGGTCAGCAGCACGATCACGCTGTCACGTTCAGTCAGCGCTTCGACCGTGCGCAGCATTTCGGCAGTCGCCTGAACCCCCTGAGAGTCGGGTATGGGATGGCCAGCCTGAAGCTGCCGGATGCGCGTCAGTCGCTCATCATGGCCATGCTTGACGATGATGCAGCCATCGGAAATCCGGTTCCCCAACAGCGTTTCCAGCCCCTTCGCGAGCGACCCCACGGCCTTGCCCGCGCCGATCACGACGACGCGGCCAGCGGGAGCGAGCGGCCAATCGATGGCTTCCCCCCGATGGCGGATAGACCAGTGGTCGCCATGCGGCACACCCAGCGATGCGACCAGCCGTTCCCCGCGCACCGACTCCAGTGCCTCCAGATAGATGCGTTTCAGCAGAGCGCGAGCGGCGGCGGCCGTCTGCATGGCAGGCGTCACCTCAGGGAACCAGCAGAGTGAAGGGATAGACATAAGCTTGCAGCATCACGAACAGGCCAATCATCGACCCCAGCACCAGACTATGCACGAAGACATGGCGCAATATGCGGCCTTCCTGACCGAACCACTGCGTCGCGGTGGAGGCGACAACGATGCTCTGTGCGTCGATCATCTTGCCCATGACTCCGCCCGCGCTGTTTGCGCCCGCCATCAACACAGGCGACAGGTTCAACTGTTCGGCGGTGATCTTCTGCAATCCGCCGAACAGGACATTGGAGGCCGTATCCGATCCGGTGACGGCAACGCCCAGCCACCCCAGCATGGTGCCGAAGAAAGGATAGAGCACCCCGGTCGCCGCGAAAGCGAGGCCCATGGACGCGTCAATGCCGCCGAAACGGGTGAGGTAACCAAGCCCCAACATCGCCGCGATGGTGAGCAGCGATGGCAGCACCAGCTTCCACGTGCGCAGATAGACGAGACCGACCGTGCGCAAAGGGACCCGCAACAGCAGCGCGGAGGCAAGGGCCGCCACCAATATCGCCGTGCCCGTCGCCGACAGCAGGTTGAGATTGTAGACCGCCTTTTCAAACTCCGGCGCCGTGACGACAGGAGGAAGGCGCTGGATCGCCCCGTCCAATCCCGCAAAGGGCAGTCGCAGCGCGAAGATGGCGTCCAGCCCCTGCTTCATGAAGGGAAGGCCCCACAGGAAGACGCACGCCGTCAGGATGATCCACGGCATCCAGGCGCGCCGGACGGCAGCGGGATCGTGCAAGGGCTTTGCATGGGCGGCGTCCGCGGTCGCCGCCGCGTCCCGCTCGTCACCGGGCACAAGCCTCGCTTCGTTGACATGCATGATGCGCGCGGGCTGCCATATCCGCAGGAAAGCGATGAGCGCCGTGATCGACGCAAGCGCCGCGCCAATGGAGGTGAGCCATGGGCCATGAAGGTTGGAGATGAGGAGCTGCACCAGCGCGAAGCTGACACCGGCGACCAGCACTGCTGGCAGCACCTCCATCGTCCGCCGCCATCCGCAATAGGCGACCAGCAGCCAAAAGGGCACGATGATGGCGAACGGCGTCATCTGCCGCCCCACCATCGCCGACAGTTCGAGCAGCGGCAGGCCGGTCACCCCCGAAAGCGTGACGAGCGGCGTGCCAAGCGCGCCGAAGGCGACGGGTGCGGTATTGGCGATCAGCGACAGGCCGGACGCCTGCAACCGCGTAAAGCCAAGACCGATCAGCATCGCGCCTGTGACTGCAACCGGCGTCCCGAACCCTGCCGCTCCTTCAAAGAAGGCACCGAAGCAGAAGGCGATCAGCAGCAGCTGTAACCGGCTGTCCGCGGTGATCGATGTTATCGCGCCGCGCAGGATGTGGAACTGTCCGGTCGTTTCCGTCAGCTGGTAAAGAAAGATGATGTTGAGCACGATCCAGCCGATCGGCAGTAGCCCGTAGGCCGCCCCGAAACCAGCTGCGCGCACCGCCAGGCCCGGAGGCATGCCGAACGCTAGCACAGCGACCGCCAGGCCCGCACCCAGGCCCATCAGCGCGGCGATATGTGCCCGCACATGGAAAAGGCCGATCGCCCCCAGCAGCACTAGGACGGGGACGGCTGCGACCAGAGCCGAGAGCAAACCATTGCCGAAAGGGTCGTAATTTTGTGCCCAAATCATGGCGCCATCCCTGCCCTTTCCTGTCAGCGGCCCAATTTTAAGATCACGTGGCACACCACCCATGCCTGCTGTTCGCCGTTCGACCGTCGCTACGGAGGATAGTAGGCGAGAGATACCCGCCTTTCCGCGATGCGGAACAGACACTGCGGCGGGCGGCGTGCCGTTCCATATCGCGGAACGGCGTCGGCGGCATCATTGCCCATCCAAACGCGCCGGTGCAGATTGAACGTCCCAATCTAGAAATTCGGGAGTATGAGGAGGATGGACTTGAAAGCGAACGGCGGGATCACGCGCCGCGACCTCGTGCGCGCCCTGCCAGCAACGGCTATGATCGGCGCAATTCCCAGCCCGGCCTGGTCCGCCACCCTCAACAGCGGCGGCTTTGACCGGCGCGAATGGTGGAAGCATGAATATCGCATCCTCCAAACCAACCTGCGCGAAATCGACGCGCAGGAAGATCCCCGGACGATCGCACGCGAAACGCGCGCTTTTGGGGCGAATGTCATCGTGTCGAATATTGGCGGGATCGTCGCCTTCTACCCCACCCAATTGTCACTCCACTATCGCAACCCTTTCCTGAAGAATGATTTCGCGGGCGAGATGGTCGCCGCCGCCCATGCCGAGGGCCTGGCCTACATCGGCCGCTTTGATCTCTCCAAGGCGATGAGGCCCGCCTATGACGCACATCCCGAATGGTTCATGCGCAATCGCGACGGCAGTCCGCGCGAATATGCCGGGACCTACCAGGCCTGCCCCAATGGCGGCTGGGCGCAGGATTACAGCCTTCAGATACTGAAGGAAGGCGTCGAGCGCCACGACATTGACGGCTTGTTCTTCAACATGACCGGCTTCGTCCGCACCGACTATTCCGACGTCGATCATGGCATCTGCGTCTGCGACAATTGCAGGCGGCGTTTCTGGGAACTCTACAAGCTGGACCTGCCCAAGACCGAAGACGGCACCGACCCCAATTGGGATGCTTATCAACAATTCCAGACGCGCATCATGACCGAGCTTTCGGCAAAAGCGCGCAACGTCATTGAGGCAGCTCGCCCGCATGTGCCGTTGATGGATTTTTTCGGCGGTGTCGTTGCCCGCGGAGAGGTGCAGCGCCGGGTCTCACGCAAGGCGCCCGAATGGCCCCATGCCATGGGCGAGCAGACACGGGCGCTGATGGCGCTTGCCCCAGGCAAAGCGTTTTCCGCAACCTCCGCTGCGCATATCGACTATCCTTGGCGGCAAGTGACGGAAAGCACCGAAAATCATATGCTGCGCTTTGCCCAGGCGCTTGGCACCGGCGCAAAGCTCGACCTCTATCTCATGGGGACGCTTGCAGATCAGGACGATCCGCGCTTCCTGCCGCCCATCTCGCGCCTCTACCATTGGCATGCCGCCAATGAGCAGCATTATGCCGGGCTGACACCAGCGGCCCGCGTCGCAATTTACAACACCGGATCGATTTTCCAGTCGCCCGGCGCGGGACTGGCGAGATATAGCGGCAATGCACAGCGGGGTGCCTATCAGGCGTTGGTCGATGCGCGCCTTCCCTTCTGGATGACAAACGGCATGCAAGTCCGTCAGGCAACGCGCGACAGGGTTTACGACGTCATCATAATGCCCCACATCATGACTCTGGATGATGGCGATGCGGAGGCGCTTGACGCCTTTGTCGAGGCCGGAGGCCTGCTCATCGCAACCGGCTATACCGGCGCACAGGGGCAAGGCGGCAAGCCCCGATCCGGCCCGGCGATGAAGTCCAGCCCGGTGGCCAACTTCGGTCAGCCGCGCGATGGTCATGGCTGGTCGCTCGACATGAGCAAGGCCGCCATTCCCATGGGACCCGGCCGCATGCCGATCGACGCGGACTTCTTCCCAGTCACGCCTCGCAGCGGTGCGGCGAGCCTGATCCCTTTCGCGCCCGACCAGCGTTTCGGCCCCCCCGAATTTTCCTATGCGCGGCCGGGTGAAGCGGCGCGCGCCGACGCTGGCGCGCTGGTGATAGCCTATGGCAAGGGGCACCATGTGCACATCCCCTGGCTGCCCGACTATCTCTATTATCGCGACGGTCTGAATGCGCATCGGGTGCTTTTCGAAAGCCTCATCGCCCGTTATGCGCCGCCACCGCCATTGGTGCTGGAAGGGCCGGGACCGATGGAGATGATGGCGATGCGGCAGGCCGATACAGGCAAGATACTGGTGCACGTCATCAACTATTCGGGCCAGCGCAACACCCATTATGGCGACCCGGTCATCGCCCACGGCCTGAAGTTGGGCGTGCGCGGATCAGTGGGCAGCACAGCGCAGATGCTGGTGGCGGGCAAGCCGGTCAGCGGAAAACGGCGGAATGGCGATGGCGACCATCTGTGGTTCGACCTGCCGCCAGTCGACACGTTTGAAGCGGTGCAGCTAACACTCGGCTGATCGCCGCACCGGAGGATGAGGTCTGCACTCCTCCTCCCCCGGCTGCAGAAGCTGCGACTGGCGTCCGCCCGAGCAACCGAAGACGACTATCCTAACCCGGAACAGACGCTGGAGCACATTCGAGCGCCGCCACGTGAAGTCCGCTGGCAGGTTGCAGCCAACGCTAGGGACGAGCCACGGCTTCGCTCAGAGCGAACGGGTTTTAACTATTCACAATTGAAACGCATGACGCTCTAACCGTCTATAAGGATCGCGCGGAAGTCATTGACATTGGTCCGCGTCGGCCCGGTAAATACCAAGTCACCGAGCGCATTGAAGAAGCTAAAGCTGTTATTTTCCCGCAACATTCCACTTGCCGACATGCCCGCGGCGCGGGCGCGCGCGAGCGTGCTTTCATCGACGATCGCTCCTGCATGGCCGCCCACACCGTCGATCCCATCTGTGTCGCACGCAAGTGCCGATATGCCCGGTGCCGCATCAAGCGACATGGCAAGGCTCAACATATATTCGCTGTTTCGACCGCCACTGCCGGACGGATTACCGACCAGCACCGTGGTTTCGCCGCCTGACAAAAGCGCCCAGCGTCCACCTTTGCCCTGATGATGCAGGGCGAGCGCTGCATGGACGATGCCGAGTTCCGTCGCATCACCCTCCAAATCATCGCCTAGATAGACCGGCTTGTATCCCGCAGCCGCCGCTGCTTCTCCAGCGGCTTCCAGCGCCATGCGGTTGCGGGCGACGATGCGCGTATCTGCCCGCGCAAGTTCGGGGGCCCCCGGGCGCGGCGTTGCGTGCCGGTCATCGTTCAGCACCGCCAACACATTGTCAGGAACGGTGATGCGATAGCGTTCGATCACCCGGCGGGCGTCGGCCAAAGTCGTACGATCAGCAACAGTAGGGCCCGAAGCAATCAGTGCCGGGTCGTCCCCTGGCACATCGGAAAAGGCCAATGTGACGACCTCCGCAGGATGCGCCAGCGCGGCGAGGCGTCCGCCCTTGACCTGCGACAAGTGCGTCCGCACGCAATTGATTTGCGAAATGGTCGCGCCGCAAAACAATAGCTCGCGCGTCAAACGGCGCTTGTCGTCCAACGACACACCCTCGACCGGCAGCGCCAGCAGAGCAGATCCCCCGCCGGAAATCAAAGCCAGCAGTTGATCCCTGTCGCCAAGGTCACACACCGCTTCCCGGATCGTCTGCGCAGCGCTCAGGCCGTGTTGATCGGGCAAGGGGTGCCCCGCCTCGATCAACAACGCGTCGGCGGAAAAAGTCCCGTGCGGCAGGCCATGGCCATAGGGAGTAAGGATGATCGCCTGCGTGCCCGGCGGCGAATGGCGCAACGCGACCTCCGCCATCGCCGCGCCCGCTTTGCCCACTGCCAGAACCAGCCGACGTCCTTCTGGCGGCGGCGGTAGATGCGAGGGTAAGCACCGCGCTGCCGATACCGCTGACAGGGCAACATCGAACATCTCTCGCGCCAGCGCGATCCGCGCCTCTTTCAGCCCCTCGCTGTCTTTCAACGCATGCTCCTTGCCCACCACTCACATGGGCTTACAAAGCGGCAATGGAAGCTGCAATTTCCAACTTACGGAACATCGACAATTCCGCCTGTCGGAACACGATAGATGGCAAAACCCTATTTGCCGGGCTTGCCCCAGTTGCCGACGAATAGGCCTCCACCCTGTCACCGTTGGCATAGCCCTTCGCCATGCTCCAACTGCTCGCCACCGTCGCGGCGGGCATGACCGAAGCGGTGACGTCAGTGAACCGGTCTCGATGGCTAGCGCGTCTTCGTCTCGTCGCGGAACTTGCCGCGTCCTCGTTGATCAGCAGCCGTGCTGCGGGTTTTTATCCCGCTTTTTGTTGTATTGGTGAGGTTCAGGAATAGGGTGCTTCCAGCGGAATGAGGAACGGGCGCATAACTTCCTTCCTGTGCCTACTTCTTTTCCGCTTTTACATAGATCGGCGTCAGCGCCATCTGTATGTCTACTGTTTCAATAATGCCTGCCGCTTTCTGAGAGGTCCCGGGATCAACAAATTCGATCTTTAGTCGGGTGCTATGCCCTGCAACTGTTGTTGGCCCCACCTCGACCCCATACATTGTCATCGTCGAAGTCTGGACGAAGTCATTATTGCTGACGATCCTGAAGGCGGTCTTACCTTGGGATGCAGCAAGATCAGCGGCTCTCAAGAGTGCCATTTCGCCAATCGCGAAAGGATGGGATTTGTTACCGAAAAATCCAACATCCGCAGTCTTTCCGTCTTTGGCGACTTTGACTGAAAACCCGTTTGCACGAAGAAATTTAACAGCGGTCTGGTAGGGGTTGGCGAGCATTACATCTTCATGGTCAGGCACCTCATCCAAGAGCTTGGCCGGGTCGAACTGCGAAACATATTGCTCATTGCTGTCGAGTTGGAACTGCTCTTCCACCTGCGCCAAGAGCGATTTCAGATTGGGATGGCTTTCAGGGGGCAGCTTACTGATAACAGTCCAAAAGAGCGCCAGGGTTGTTTGGCTGAATGGCATCCTGGTCATCGTTTCCAGCTTTTGCGCTGCGCCTTCGGCGTCGCCTTTGCCGACGAACGCGGCCGCCTCAATCAGGCCTGTCCACTTATCAAGTTCGGCAATCTGTTCGCTCGGCTGCGTCGCGATATTGAAGTCCCGCTCGAACCGCGTGGCTTCGTGAGGCGTGTTGATGCCTTCCCGCGCCTTCGTCAGCCACATTTCAGCAAGGTCTGGCCGTCCCGCGACCTGCGCGGCTATTACCGCTTGCGCGGTCCGAGCGATATTTACACCCTTAATCGGAATGCCCGGAGCACCGGTCACCCGAACATTCGGAACATTGACAAAGGTTTGGCCGATCTCTCCCGGAGCGGGGGTCGCGTTCTGCCAATCAACCAACGCCTCCTGCCAATCCCCAGCACGAGCAAGGCTGACTGCACGCTTCTCAACGTAAGTGGGGTCCAGCCTCACCAGATTGTTCCAGCGTGACCCTTCGCCTGATGCAATTTTTGTTCGCAGAGAGGATAAGCCGAACGCGAATTCGGCCACTCGGAGGCTCCAGGGCCGAGCCTGCATGGCCAAAAATGCCTCGCTGGCGGCCTCATCTCGTCGCCCGGCCTCCAGACGTCCAATCGCTCGAAGCATATTCAAGGAAACACCAAAGCTGCGAGAATATGGCAGGTCGGGCCGCTCGATGGCGGCAATCGCCTCAAGGTCGGCCAGAGCTTCTTTATGCTGCTTGGCGGTCAGGTAAAATTTTGCCCTTGATCGCAACAGGGCAGCGCTCCGCTCCCATCCTGCTTCCGGCCCCAGAGCGTCAAGTGCCGCCGTGCACCGCTCTACACCCTCCGCGGGCTTGGCCTTGGAAGTAAGATATCGGGCGGCAGTCGGCCCCACCATGAACTTCGTGGTGCCGGAAACCGGATTATCGCCGCAACCAGTCCAGACGCTTAGTTGTGCTTCTGGCTCCTTCGCTTGTGACGTCACCGACAGCATTAAAATAGCCGCCGCTACGGCGGCGCTGCCCCGATATTGGATCATCAATATTTTCCCCCATTCTATTGCTCATAGATTTGAGGGTTCGATGGGTGTCAAGCCAGAACATGAACAATGTGAGGGGGATACGCTCCCCGGAAGCCTGGTCTATTATTGTGAATGCTAATCGCAGCGCCGTTTTCGCAATTTGTCAAAGAATGCGTGAAGAGTTCGTTGACGAAAGATTGAGCAATGACGAAGCCCGGCGCAACCTGCTTCTGGTTTGAATAGCGCAAGAAAGACCGCTCGATGCGGTCGAAGCGAAATCAATCAAGAAATGCTGGTGCGCTTGCATACATGCGCTAGGCATCCACGCAAACCTTCCAGCACGGCGGGGTGGATGCCGCGCTTCGACAATACGTAAGTCGGTAATCTTCCTGCCGGGCCTTGAAGCTGTCGAGGGGGTGCTCAAATGTCCTTGGCTCGCCGGTAGGCGGCTGTCCGTTTTGGGATATGGCATTTGGTGATAACTGCCGTTCGCGCGCGTCGCCTATTCGACCAATATCGGCCATTCGATAGTTGCCGCGCCCAGACAATGCACACGTAACTAGCTGCATGCACAAGGATGCGGTAGTCAGCGTTCGGCAACGGAGTAATGTTGATGAGGGATACTGAGCATTCAGGCGGGAAGCGATCAGCGCGGTGGCGTGCTGATGAAAACGAGGATTTTCGCTGCAACAACCTGACTGCCGTCATCGAGGAGGCGAAGGTCGCGGTAGATGGCGGCATGATGACTGGGCAATATCATGAGGGCTATTCCGGCGCTTCGGGGGTGTCCGCATGACTGGGTCGCTCGCTGGCAAGCGCGCCCTCGTCACCGGCTCCAGTTCTGGCATCGGCGCGGAAAGCGCGCGGTGGTTGGCGAGGGCTGGCGCATCGATCATCGTCCACGGCCGCGACCCCGCCAAGATCGCGGGCATTGAGGCGGAATTGCGTTCAGCCGGAATCGACGTGGCAAGCGTATGCGGCGCGCTCGACCGGCCGGACGATGCGCGCGCCGTCGCGGCGGCGGCGATGGAGATCGGTCCTATCGACATATTGGTCAACAATGCGGGCGGCGCGGCGTCCGGCAACGGATCGGCACAATGGTTCGAGGCGACGCCGGAAGAGTGGGAGAGCGGTTATCGCGCCAATGTCGTGTCCATGGTGACGATGACGCAGGCGATCACGCCGGGCATGATCGAGCGCGGCTGGGGTCGGGTGATCCAGACAGCGAGCGCCATAGCGGACAACAACATCTCGACCATCCCCGACTATAAGGCGGCGAAATCGGCTGTCGTGTCCTTCACCGTCAGCCTCGCCATTGCCTTACGCGGAACGGGGGTAACGTCCAATGCGGTCAGCCCGGGATTCACGGTGACGGAGGGGCTGCGGCAATGGATCGAGGGCGAGGCGGCGAAGAACGGCTGGGGCACGGATTGGCCGGAGATCGAGCGAAATGCGGCCGCCGCGATCTGGCCGGCGCTCGTCCCGCGCCTAGGCCGCACGGAGGATATTGCCCGCGCCGTGCTGTTCCTGGCCGAGCCGGGCGCTGATTTCGTGACCGGCCAGCATCTGCGGGTGGATGGAGGACTGGCGCTCGCCTGAGGATGCGGCGGAAGGGGGCCGGGCATGGCGACGATGCAATCCGCAGGGCTCTTCTCCGGGCGAACGCTGGCTTTATCCGAACCTTCATAGCGGCGGAATGGTCTTCGGCGTGGCGCGCGTTCTGCCGGGTCGGAGCAGTCCGGGAGGCGGCACTGCACGGTTTGGAAGCGCTCGCAATCGACTGTCGGATGCCGCCCGATCTCCCGTATCCGGTCGCCTGCTAGTGCTTGGCACCTACATATTTGATTGCCAGTTGCGGAAGGGCCGCGTTTCGATCTTGGGCACCCGGGATTGGCCGATAGGGGAATGTCCGCTTCAGTGTCAGGATGCCGCAACCTAGTTCGGCATCTGGTGCCACAAAGGCAGTCCCCTCTTTGCCGGAGGTGAGCCACAGAGCCGCGAGGCGGCCACGTTTGCGGCGGATGCCTACCATGGGCGCTCGCGCCCTAGCGCCGTACCCCTTCCTTATCCGGCCCCTCTAATGGCGGTGGCATACGGCTTGCCGGAAATATGCCCGCCGTCAGCCGTTTAGCAGAAAATCTCTTGAGGTTTCGAAACCCCATCATTTAAGGTCGAGACGGTCTTGTCTCGACCTCGGTCCAGCGGCCCCGACGATCTAGGCATCATTGCACTTTCATCGCTGCCATCCCCGCAGCGAGAAATGCCGCTCAGCCAGCGCGGCAAGGTGAAGCGTGTAAGTTCAACGCTAAACCTGAAAGCCAGCCCCCCCCCTGTCGCCTTCCCGGAATACGAACTTTGGTGTGACCGTTGTGACCTCAGCAGCCCCAATTTCTCTCCCAAACCGGCTCAACCATTCGTGACCCAGGAATGAATGTTCAATCTTCCGTGTGCTGACGAACGTGTCGTGTGCCCAACGTCAGAAAACAAAAGACACAAAAAGTAACTTGACGATATAACATATCAAAATCAATTGCCCCCCTTCAATCGCGGGGTAATGACATGAGGATCAATCAATTTGGGAAAGCGGTGATGCTACTTGCCGCAGCATCAGTCACAACCGAGGTTTGGGCAGACGAGCGATCGGCCGAGGCGAAAGGTGAGCAGCGCGACCGGCGACAAGGTGACATCGTCGTTACGGGCCGTTCGCTCGCCACCGACGAAATTGCATCGCCTCTTCCGGTGAGGGTACTGGCCGGTGATCAGCTGGCCCATCGCCGGCAAGGCGGGTTAGGGGAGACGTTGGCTGGGCTTCCAGGCGTCCATCTCGACAATTTCGGCGGCGGGGCGTCGCGTCCTGTAATCCGTGGCCAAACGCTGCCGCGCATCGAGGTTCTGACCGACGGTGCTAACCTGTTCGACGTATCATCGATTTCACCCGATCACGCTATCACCACTGATCCGCTGCTGCTCGATGCAATCGAGATCCAGCGAGGCCCTGCTGCGATCCGTAATGGCGGGAATGCCACAAACGGTGCGATCAACCTGATCGACAGCAAAGTGCCAAAGGCAGTGCCCGCCAACGGTGTCACCGGCGCTACCGAAGTGCGGTTCGGCACCGGCGACGAAGAAAAGACGGTGGTGGGCCGGGTGACTGCTGGCGTTGGCCAGTTCGCCGTCCATGCCGAGGCTGCACGCCGCGCAGCAGAGGACTATGACATTCCGGGCAGCTATGGCTCGGACAAGCTGCGTGACTCCTTTGCCCGAAGCACGAGCTATTCGGTTGGCGCGTCCTGGATCACATCCAAGGGATATATCGGCGCTGCCTACTCGCGGGTGGAAAGCAAATATGGCCTGCCCGGTCACAGCCATATCAACGGCGTCTGCCACGCGCATGGCCTGGACTTGCATTGCGCGACCCAGGGTGGCTTCGATGATCCATTTGGCGGACCTGACAGTCATACGGCTTATATCAAGCTGAAGAGCGACCGGACTGATGTCCGAGCCGACTATGACGATCTGCTGCCAGGTTTCAGCCATGTTCGGCTTCGCGGGTCCTATACCGATTATGCGCATGACGAGGTTGATGGAGAGCTGCTGTTTTCCCGCTTCACCAACGAAGTTTGGGATGGGCGCCTGGAACTGACGCATAAGCCTGTCCTGGGTTTTAGCGGGACGCTGGGCCTGCAATACACCAACGGCGCATTCGGCGGTATCAACGTCAACAACCGGCATAAGCCCTTTCCTAACGGGGCCTATGGTTTTGATGGAAGTCCTGATTATCGGACCGATAATATCGGTGTGTTCCTTACCGAGCGGCGTTCGTTCGGTGCCGTCGATATAGAGGCGGCTGTACGCAAGGACTGGCGCCGGATTGATGTGGGCGCTCCGCCGTGGCGCTCCACCGTTGGCCCCGAACTGGAAGGCCTTCTCGGCGAGTGGTACGGTGCAGATTGGAAACAGGTTCTCGAAAGCCAGGACGTGGCTCGTTTCCGTACCCGCAATCCTACCGTGCGCCACAATCCGTTCTCTGCGTCTATCGGCGGCACCTGGAATGTCGGGCAAGGCTATGCGCTGGCGCTGTCCTACGGACACACTGAGCGGGGCCCAGGGGTTCGGGAACTCTACGCGCGCGGAAACAACCTCGCGACCAACAGCTACGAACTGGGGTTAGCCGTTGGCAATCCAATCCTCAACGAAGCGGGCCGAGCCGCTGAAGACGTGATGGAAACGACCGACGCGGTCAATCTGACGCTGCGCCGGGTCGGCGGACCGCTCGAGTTCGAGGTCGGGCTCTTCTACCAGAATGTTGACGACTATCTGTTTGCTCGCCTGATCGAGACGGAGACCGAGACCGGCATCCCGCATAACTTCCTGATTTATACAGCGGCTGAAGCCCGCTTCATGGGGATTGACGGACAAGTCAGCTACCGGTTCACGCCACAATCGCAGGTGACAGTGTTCGGCGATTATGTCGACGCCAAGCTCAAAAAGGAACACGATAATCTGCCCCGCATCCCGCCGGGTCGGCTTGGCGCCCGCTATGAGCACAGTGCTGGTCCGCTTACCGGCGATCTGGAATATTTTCATACCTTTGGACAAAGCAAGGTCGCGTCATACGAAACACGCACTGGTGGTTATGACATGCTCAATGCCACACTCAGCTACCGACTCAACGTCGGTCAGGACAGGGCTGTCGAGTTCTATGTTCGCGGCACGAACCTGCTCAACGAACTGGCTTTTGCGCATACCTCGTTTGTGAAAGATCAGTCGCCCCTGCGTGGCCGCAGCGTTGCATTCGGCATGCGGCACGTCTTCTAACCCAGCGGGCATAGCTTCATGGCGGCGGGCAGAACGCCCATTCCACTTCCCGCCATGAGTGCCTGCAAGGCGATGCGAACCCTATCACGCACTGTACGACAAACAGGAATAGCCATTATCGCGGAATTCACCTGTCTTGCTCCTGGCGTCGCCGAAAACCGGCCATTGCCGCTCATGCTCGCGAACGGCAGAATTGTCCCAAACCCAGTCCTGACCTGAATGTCCGCTGCAGGGCGCAGCAATATCGCTGTCAAACGCATTTGATGGCGCATTCGTCGATGCCGACCGCAGCCGCGCCGAGGTTCATGCGCCCTTCGTTGAGCCCTTCTGGCGCAAACCGGTCAGCCCACTCAGTGCCGCAGATGAATATCCGCCCAACAGCTTTCCATCGTCTGATGGTGTCAGGAATGTCTGGCGTGATCGATCGGTATTCCAACGCCCGCAACGCCGAAATGAAGCTGAAGAAACCCGCGCCGACGATCCACCGAAGCTACAAGGAAATCATCGACAAGCTGGCGCGGGCGAAGGCCGACGGATGGACCACTATGGGCATTTTCATCCTCAGTTCCGCAAGCTCCGAGGAGCAGCCAAAGGTCGAGCGCGGACTGAAAAGGCTCAGGCAATCGGTCACGCAAGAACGCGCAACCCGGCCATGAATGCTTCATGAAAATCGTGCCGCCGCTCAATCGCAAAGCGACGGTCGGATTTTACGAAACAGCGTTGCATGTACAGAGGAGAAAGCGGACCGACGGACCTGGGAACCAAAGATTCAGGTCTGAACGGTCGGGATGGGTCGATTCTGGATCCGTGGTAAATTCTTGATCATTACGCGTCCCCGGCCGCACACACCAGGCTGCCTACACAAGGACAAGCCGACGCATCATGGCTGCTCGGGAATGCCTGTAATGCGGATCCCTGCGCCTTCCGCTACCTTATAGCGTTTGTTGATGGCGATAAGGACCGAGGTCAGCGCCTCCGCTGCCGCTGAATTTGCGAGCGGTCCGGCGTGCCAAGCGGTGATGCCGATCGCCTTTGCCAGTTGACACACGGTCTCGCGCGCTTCGATATCGTCCCCCGTGACCAGCACATCGCAGTTGACGGGGCTGTCGAGCGCGGAGAGCTGATGTGCCGCTACGTTCTGAAAAGCGGAAACGACGCGCACTCCCTCGCCCAGCTCTTGCTGAAGCGCTTCGACTGCCGATCCGCCTCCGGGCAGCTGCACACGTGCAACCTTCGGCGGGATCAGGGGCACGGTGACGTCGATCAGGATCTTGCCTTCAAGTTCAGCGCGGACCTCGCGCGCGAGGGTGCGTTGAGCCGCATAGGGCACCGCGAGCACGACGATCTCCCCCATAGCCGCCGCCTCCACATTGCCGGCACCGACCACCTCGCCGCCCGCTGCGCGCGAAAGCTCGTTCGCGGCGTCGACTGCGCGGGCCACGTCGCGCGAACCGATCGCGACCTTGTATCCCGCGCGCGCCCACCGCGCTGCGAGACCCGCGCCTTCATGCCCGGTGCCGCCCAGAACCGCGATGCTTGGCCTTATTTGCGTCATGCTTGTCCGATTACCTCCAAAGCTGGTCGGGGCCGCCGGCGCGGCACCGTTTGTTCTGCGACTGCGACCGGCGCCGCGCCGCGTGCTGCTTCCGTGCGTTCGGCCGGGGCTGGCCGGTACAGCGTGTCGCGCTGAAGCGGTATGCGCCCGGCGGCGGCAATCACACGCTCCATCATCTGCGGCGACCATTCCTGGCCATGCGCAGCACCCGCAGCGCGCGAAATGCTCTCATTCATCAGCGTCCCGCCCAGATCGTTGACCCCTGCGTCAAGGACGGCGCGCACACCTGCTTCGCCCATCTTCACCCAGGACACCTGGATGTTGGGGATGAGAGGATGGAGCACCAGCCGCGCCACGGCGTGCATCAGGACAGCTTCCCGGAAGGTCGGACCGGGACGCGCGCGTCCTTTGAGGTAAATCGGCGCTTCCATCGCGACGAAGGGCAGCGGCACGAACTCGGTGAAACCGCCGGTGCGCGCTTGTAGGGCGCGGATCGCCAGCAGGTGGCGGGCTTGATGCTCCACATGTTCGATATGGCCATACATGATCGTCGCCGTCGAACGCAGGCCTGCTTCATGCGCCGCCTCGATCGTCTCCAACCACTCCCCGGTCGATAGCTTTTCGGGGCACAATGTGTCGCGCACATCGTCACACAAAATCTCAGCGGCGGTGCCTGGCAGACTGCCTAGACCCGCCTCGCGCAGCAACGATAGGAAGTCGGGCACATCGATCCCCAGGGAGGCCGCGCCATGACGCACTTCGAGCGGAGAGAAGGCATGGACATGGATGTCAGGCGCGCCCGCCTTCGCTGCCGCGAGCAGGTCAAGATAGGTCTGCCCGGTATAGCGCGGATGGATGCCCCCTTGCATGCAGACCTCCGTCGCGCCGCGCGCCCAGGCCTCAGCAGTGCGGCGCGTTACCTCGGCAAGGTCCAGATCATAGGCGGGACCGCGCAGTTCAGCCGCTGTCTTCCCCTTGGAAAAAGCGCAGAAGGCGCATTTGTGAAAGCAGATGTTGGTATAGTTGATGTTGCGATTGACGGCGAAACTGACGATCTCGCCCACCGTTTGCGCGCGCAATGCATTGGCGGCGGCGCAGACGGCGCCCACATCCTCACCCCGCGCGCCCAGCAGCGCGGTCACCATGGGTTCCTGCGGCGGCTCACCACGGCTGAGTGCCGTCAACGCTTCGCCGACGCTTGGATCGCGAGCGGGACCGGCATGACCCAGATGCAAGGCTGGAGTTGGCATCGCAGCGCCCACGCGCCACTCGTCCGTTCGCGGCAGGCCGTGCGTGTCGATCGCCCGACGCAGGCGGCCATGGAGGCCCGGCGCCTGCCATCGATCGCAGTCGAGCACATAGGGCGGATGCGCCGCGAGCCGTTCGGCAAGAATGCCGCCATGCGCCTGCGTCTCGTCATGCAGGCGGGCGAGCGCCGGCCAGGGAGCCTCGGGATTGACATGATCGGGCGTCACCGGTGACACGCCGCCCCAATCATTGATCCCTGCCTCGATCAGCGCGCCGAACCCACTGCCCGCGAGGTTGGGCGGCGCCTGGATTGCCATCTCTGCACCAAATACAATCCTTGCCATCGCGATCGTCCAGAGCAGCTCTTCGCGATCCGGCTCCTGAACAAAGGCCATGCGCGTGTCCGCCTTCGCACGAAAATTCTGGACGATGATTTCCTGGATGTGCCCGAACTGCTGGTGCAGGTCGCGCAGCGCCAGCAGAGCGTCGATCCGCTCGGCGCGGGTTTCCCCCAAGCCAATCAATATGCCACTGGTGAAGGGCACGCGTGCCTCGCCCGCCAGCCGGATCGTCTCCAGCCGCACCGCTGGGGCCTTGTCGGGAGAACCGAAATGCGGTCCCCCTTTGGCGCTGAGGCTCTCTGACGTGCCTTCCAGCATCAAACCTTGCGAAATGGTGACTTCCCGCAGCGCGGCTATGTCGGCCGCACCCATCACACCGGGGTTCGCGTGGGGAAAAAGCGCCGTTTCCTCCAGCACGAGCCGGCACATCGCCACAAGATAGTCCAGAGTGCTGCCATAGCCCAGGCGCGCCAGTTCGTCGCGCGCGGCCCGGTAGCGAAGCTCCGGCTTGTCACCAAGGGTGAAAAGCGCCTCTTTGCACCCCGCCGCCTCACCCGCGCGGGCGATCGCGATGACCTCGTCCGGGGTCAGGTAGCAATTTTCCCCCTGACGAGGCGGATGCGCGAACGTGCAGTAGGAGCAGACATCGCGGCACAGGCGCGTGAGGGGGATGAACACTTTGCGAGAATAGGTGACGAGCGCGCCGAACCCTTCGTCGCGCAGCGCAGCCGCTCGCGCCATCAGCGCGTCGAGCGGCTCACTGGCGGCCATCTGTCGCAGTTCCGCTTCGCTGGGACCAAGCTGGCTCTTCATCCTACAGCCCGTGCCCACAAGGTCGCTTAACGCCATGCGAAACATGCGGCTGAACGTCGGGTTCGCATGGACGCAGCACCTGCCACCCTATTGGACGCGCACAGGTCAAAGATCGGCACCGTTTCCATCGCAGCCTGATATCCTAGATCTTGGCAATGACGTCGTCAGCGAAGCGCTTGAGATCGTCCATCTTGTCCGCCAATGGTTGCCTGTCCTCTTCTACGGCATAGAGGTTCCTGAATGCGATCGGCATATCGGTGACGCCCAAATCCTCATGTCGCTTGACCGCATCGACGTCGATCTCGCCCATGGCCGTCGCGAACAGGCGGAATGGCTTGTTTTGCGTTCCCGCTTCAGCACGATAACCGTCGATCTTATCGATCATGGCTGAAAGCTGGTCGGTCCCGCCATTGCCGCCAGCATACATGAAGCCGTCATTATGAGCCGCGCGCTTGAGCGCTGCGTCGGAAAAACCCCCGATCAGAATAGGCAGCGGCTTGCCCGGAACCGGGTTGAGCTTGACGGACGGCAGATCGTAAAACTCGCCGTGAAACTCGAAATAACCGCCTGCGCAAAGACCCCTGACGATCGCAATGCACTCATCGAAACGCTTGCCGCGCTTCGCAAAGGGCACCCCCATGGCGGCATAGTCTTCGGGCCATACCGACAAGCCCACGCCGAGGTTGAAGCGATCGCCGGTAAGCGCTGCGATCGACGAGGCAAGCTTGGCCGAATATAGCGGCGGCCGGACCGGCAACTTCACGACATTGGTGGTCAACTCCAGCGTCTTCGTGGCCACGCCGATCGCGGTCGCCAGGATGAAGCTTTCGATAAACGGCTTATTCTCCAGAAACTCGCGCCCGCCATCTTCGGTATAGCTATATTCGGTATCGGATCCCTGCGGATAGATGAGGCTGTCGGGGATCGTGAAACCGGCATAGCCATTGGCCTCGGCTGCCTGTGCCAATGGAATGTAGTTGGATATGGGGGTCATGCTCTCGGCATAGTGAAACCGCATTCCGCTCTCCCGTTATCTATCGCTTTATGAAACCACCGCCTGGCAGCAGCTTCGTGCTGTTGGAGGCACACTCTATCCGCATTTCCACGGTCACACCAGCCGTTTCAGGCATATTTGCGTAGAAAGAGGGGAAGTTCTTCGCCAAATGGAGTGCATTCGTTAGCCGACGAGGAAGTCTGCTGTCAGATCCTCTACCTCATCGATGTCGAACTGGAGACCTGGACGAACGACCTCGACAAAGGGCAGCCTGTGACGGGCTGCTTCATCCCGATGTGCCGCAAGGCTGCCTTCGCCATAATGGAAGCGGAACGCTGCTGCCGCCGGGAGCGGTAGGGATAAAGCATTCGTACCCCGACCGGCCCGATCGGGCGCAGCAGCCAGCGCATCTGATTGGACATTGATCAGCGCCGCAACATCATCCGCCGTTATCAGTGGCAGATCCGCCGACAAGGGGATCAGCCGGTCGACCCCAGCCCTCGCCGCTGCACATTTTGCACTGGCAAGCGCAGCATTAAGGCCATGCCCTGCGTCGGGGAGCAGAGGAACATTTTCCGGGAGCCCATGGCGCGACGGGCCAAGGATCAGCACCTTGCCTCCAACCGCGCTCGCCGCTGTGAAAGTGCGCTGCAGCATGCTCGCTACCAGCGCGCGTCGTCCGGCTTCATCGAGCGCAGAAGCCAGCCTTGTCTTGCAATCCGCGGGCGCCTTGATCGGGATGACGATCCAGCAGCTCATCGTCCGGCAGCGATCCGGTCCGCCAAAGCGAGCGCCGCACGCGCCACCCGAGCCCGATCGTCAAGCGACACCATAAGCGTGTCCGTCAACTCATGCGGGATGTCGATCCCCTCGCCCCCATCTCGCCCATCCACAATCAGACCATCGATGATGCCAGCATAGTGAGCGGCTATCGTGCGATTATTTATCTGGAGGCCAAGCTCATTCATCAATTTCGCCGTGGGTCCCTTGACCGCCTTACCGCCTACGATTGGGGAGACGGCCACGACTGGCGCGCTCGCGGCGGCCAGCGCTTCCCTGACGCCTGGCACAGCCAAAATAGGATCGACGCTCAACCAGGGATTGGATGGCGCTATCACGATAGCCCGGGCGCTGGGACTGGCGATCGCCTCGATCACGCCCGGAGCCGGTTTCGCCTGCTCCGCGCCATCGAACCGGATCGCCCGCACCGCAGGGGCACAACGCTGCTCAACGAAGTAGCTTTGGAAGGCGAGTTCACCGCTGTCGGTAATCACATGCGTTCCAACCGGATCGTCACTCATCGGCAGGACGGAAAGACCCAGTCCCCATGCGGCAGCGAAACGGCCGGTGACGGCACTTAAGGTCTCTCCCCTCGCCAGCAGGTGGGTGCGCAGGACATGAAGCGCCATGTCGCCATCGCCGAGCAGGAACCAATCCTCTCCTCCCAACGACTTCAGCGCATCCATGAAGCTCCAGCTTTCGCCTTCGCGCCCCCAACCCTGCGCGGCGTTCGCCTTACCCGACAAGGTGTAGAGCAGCGTGTCGATGTCCGGGGAGATGGCAAGGCCCAGATGGCGAAAATCATCGCCCGTATTGACGATCGCACTGATATCATCAGGCGCGGCCACTTGCATCAGGCCCAGCACAAGCTTGGCCCCGCCAACCCCGCCAGTCAGGACCGTAATACCCTCGCTCACCGGAAGAGGTCCTCTTCCAGTGGACGGACGAGGGCTGAAGCGCCGACGTCGCCGAGCGGTAAGGACAGGCCTCGGATGAGGACGGCGGGGACCCCTTCGGCTCCTTCGCCCATGGCCAGCGTGGCTGCAGTGGCGATTTGGTCGGCGAGCGCGATCTGGGTGACTTCCAGGCGGCGACCGTCCCGATCTAGCTCCCCCCTGCGATCTACGAGCGAAGGCAGGCCCGATGCGCCAAGAGCTACACCCACGACCCCATGGCGCCAGGGCCGTCCAAAGCTGTCGGAGATCACCACCGCGAGCGCGCCGCCCAACGCGGAGCGGAGCGCTTGCGCCGAAGCGTCGGAATCTTCAGGGAGCAGCAGCACATGCTCCTCGCCTGAACCGGTATTCGACCGATCGATGCCGCTGTTCGCCATGACATGGCCAAGGCGATGGCGCGTGATCAGCACATTGGGCGCGGCACGGACCACGCTGGCGCTCTCGCGGAGGACCAACTCTACAAGGCGGGCATCCTTACGCACATCTTGTGAAAGCCGTATCGCTTCGGGACTTGCTTCCACCGTTTCAAGGTCCACCAAGCGGCCTTCTGCCTTCGACACAATCTTCTGAGTGACGACCAGGACATCCCCGCTCGCGGGGGGCCAAAGTCCGGCGCGCTCCAAAGCGTCGTGGAGAAGGACGGAAAGTTCGTCCCCCGGGCCTATCTCCGGCAGATCAGACAAGGGATAAATTGCGATCATGCCTGCTCTGTAGCTGGAGTGAGTTCCAGAGGATATACCCCTGCGGATGCTTCTAAAGCGCAGGAATAGCCGCCGACTTGATGAGGATGGCCGGCGCCGCACAACGACGCCAACTCAACCCCTTCGCGAGATTGTGAACGCGCTCAAATTCCCAGGGCTTCGCGCGCCCGTGCAATCTCATTGGGGTCCGCCGTGGTCGGAAGAAGCATAAGATCATCGACACCTGCGGCGCGGGCACCGGCTACGGCTGCGCGTAGATTATCGACGCCATGGCTTGTCGATGTTTCGAGGAACGCCGAGTCAACTCCGTAGGGCTTGAGAAAGTCAGCGAGAAATTCGGTGAGCTGCGACTGTGGATCATCGCCCAGCGCGAAGAAAACGCTGGATGAAAAATGCGGCGTGTCCGTTCTGCCGGCGTCCTTCCATCCCTGGACGACCCGCTGCCGCTGCTCGCCGACGCGTTCAGGATCGAAATGCATCGCATGGCTGCCCTCCATCACTCCCGTCGCCCATTTAGCGGCGCGGGCGATCGCCTTCGGCCCTTCGACACCGGCAATGATCGGTATGCCACCGGTTTGCACCGGCGCTGGGCCGATAGGGTAATGCCCTTCGACAGGTGGCACTTGCGCCCATATCTTCTGCATCGTTTCGACCTGTGCGTCCATGCGCTGGCGCCGTTGTTCAAGCACTCCTCCCGTGGCTGTATATTCCACGTCGTGAGCGCCGATGCCCACGCCAAGCGTGAGCCGACCACCACTTAGGACATCGATCGTCGCCACCTCTTTGGCGAAAAGCGCGGCATTCCGGACGGGAAGAATGGCGATGCCCGACCACAGCCGGACACGCTCAGTCATGGCCGCTGCCGCTGCAAGTTGCACGGTGAGCGCCCAGCTCGATGGATAGACTGCGCGATCGAAGGTTGCCAGGCCATCCCATGGACCTTCATCAATGTTGCGGTACCAGGCAATCTCCACATCGCGGCTGCGTGGCGAGCAAGTGGGCAGCGACATGGTTATATGCATTGACATTACCTCCAGACAGTACGCGACTTCCAAGAGGCCGCCGGCTCAGCTTGGCGAGTTTTATTGAAGATGTAAAAGTGGAAATCTACAACAATTTGTCAGGACCTTGATCGCTGTCAGATACAGAGTTGAGCAGTTCTACAGGTGAAGGTCTCCTTGTAATTGGGCGCGGCAAAATCCAGTAAGGGCGCGCCGTCATTAACCGGAGTGACGAAGTAAGATAGGGCGCTCCAAGCGGTCTGGCATGCCCCAGTTCAAAAATCACGTTCGCTGGGCATTTGTTTATAATATTGCAACTCATTCGCAATTCATTGTATGCCCCGATCGCCTGTCGGGTTTGAGGCAGGAAATGGGGGTATAATGATCGGTTCTTTTCATCCGGCCTTCCGGCTGGCTCTGCTGGCGGCTAGTTTTCTTTCTGCTCCAGCGATCGCCCAGGATGCTGAAGAAAATGCATCAGGCAATGAGACCATCGTTGTGTATGGTAGTGGTATCGGCAGCAATGCGGCTGCCACCGGACTCGACCTGACTCCGCGCGAAACACCACAATCACTCACTATAATAACCCGCGAGCAGATTGATGACCAGGCCGCATCGACCATCGCTGACGTGCTGGAGTACACGACCGGCCTGTCCGTAAAGCGCGTGGATCGTGGCCGGAATCTTCTGTCGGCACGCGGTTTCGATATCACCAATTTCCAGATCGACGGTTTGCCATTCGCTACCGGCAATGTCGGTCTGGAAGAAAGCAGCACGGTCATTTACGACCGCGTTGAGGTCGTCCGTGGGTCGGTCGGTTTGTTGCAGGGCGCGGGCGAACCCTCAGCATCCATCAACATGGTGCGTCGACAGGCAGATGCGCGCGAATTCACCGGCACGGTGACGCTGGAAGCGGCATCGTGGGACCATGTCTCGGCCACCGTAGACGTCAGCACGCCTCTGACCAGCGACGGGTCGGTGCGCGCCCGTTTCGCGGCGGAAGTCTATCGACAGGATGCCTTCGTCGATCTGGAAAGCAGCAAGGGTTTTACCCTGTACGGCACGATCAGCGCGGACGTAGGACCCAGCACGCGGCTGCGCGTAGGTGGCAGTTATCAGAAGGATGAGCGTAACGGCGTGATGTGGGCGCAGTTGCCCTATTGGTATGCTGACGGCACCGTTGCAGACTGGTCCCGATCCAAAACCACGGGTGCCGACTGGAACGCCTGGGATACGGCCGAAACATCAGCGTTTCTGACCATCGAACAGGATGTTGCCTTAGGCTGGATGCTGAAGGGCGATGTCTCCTATTTCCAGCAGACTGAAGATTCCAAGCTCATCTGGCTGTGGGGTAGCCCGGACAAGGCAAGCGGGATTGGCATGGACGTCTGGCCCTATTGGTATCTGGCCAAGCCCAAACAGTGGAACCTGAACCTCCAGTTGAAGGGCAACTATCAGCTGTTCGGCCGGAGCCACGAACTGGTTGTGGGCGCGATGTACAATCATCTGAAGACGGGCTGGACCAACCGTGACCCCGATGCCGCTACGGTCGCGCCGGTCGGTGACTTCAACGCATGGGACGGCAGCTATCCAGAGCCCACATGGGGACTACGCTACCGCATGAGTGGCTTCGGCACGACGAAGCAGACCGCTTTTTACGGCGTGACCCGGTTCCGGTTGCTTGATCCGGTGAAGCTGATCCTTGGCGGCAGGCTCAGCAGTTGGGTGCGGGATGAGGAAGAGGCGCTGTATACGGCGGAACCGTATCGCCTGAAGAAGAACGTCTTCACGCCCTATGCGGGACTGGTGGTCGATCTGAACAAGTTTCTGTCCGCCTATGCAAGCTATACCAGCATCTTCAACCCTCAGACGGTCCGCGATCGCGAGGGGCGCTATCTCGACCCGTTGGAGGGCGCCAATTATGAGGCAGGCCTGAAAGCGGATCTTTTGGACGGCCGTTTGCGCCTGTCGGGCGCGGTCTTCCGCATCGAACAGGATAATTTTGCCGTCCCCGACATTGGCTATTTCGTGCCCGGCACCACAGACGTGGCGTCAAAGCCTGCTATGGGAACGGTGTCTAAAGGGTATGAATTCGAGATGCAGGGCGAAGTGTTGCCCGGGTGGGATATCAGCGCGGGCTGGAGCCACTTCAAGGCGACGGATGCTGATGGCATCGACGTGCAGGCGCATCAGCCACGCAAGGTCTTCCGCATGGCCACGAAATATGAATTTGGCGGAACGCTGGACGGATTCAGCTTCGGCGGTTCTGCGCGTTGGGAAAGCCGTCCGCCCCAGACGGCGGCGAATCCCGCTACCGGCGAGACGGAAAAAGTAGGGCAGAAGGCCTATTGGCTGGCCAATTTGATGGGGGCTTACGACATTGATGATCGGCTGTCGCTTCAGATCAATGTCAACAACGTCTTCGACAAGCGCTACTATAACACCAACAGCTGGTTCGGCGGCTACATCTATGGTGAACCGCGCAATGTCCGCGCGACTTTAAGTTACGGCTTCTAAAAGCCAGACATACGATCCGGGCAGGATCAACCTGCCCGGGTCATTCCATTCTATCAGGTTCGACCTGGAAGCGGACGATTATGAAGAACCGGGCAGTCTAAAGTTGGGGCCGCATGATTGACGCTAAGCATCTGCGTAGGGTCGATTTCACATTTCTTACGACCCACCACGCATCCTAAACGTTTGGCATCTCTTCCCTTTTTTCCCTCATTGACCAAACGCCGGACGCAACACATGCCGCCCCTTCTTCTCGATCGGCCGCAGGGCCAGCGGTACCTCCATCGGCTGGATTTCAGAAATGGGCCGCTTCCCCAGCACAGGAAAGACGAGCTGATAAACCAGCGTCTCTTCTTGAACCGTCCTTGGGCATCAAGTCCGTCAATCCGAAATTTCAATCTCCATAGCCGGCTGCCATTGGGCTGGAACGGACAGGCGTGGACGGCGACAAACGCACCTAGCAGAAAGAGTGAATTTTTAGGAGATTTCCGCCGTTTTTTCAACCTGAAGTGGATGCTGGCGGAGGGGGTAATGGTGCCGCTTACAGGACTCGAACCTGTGACCCCCGCATTACGAATGCGATGCTCTACCAACTGAGCTAAAGCGGCGTTGGTCGGGCAGATAACAGCGGATGATGCGTAGGACAAGCGGGCAATGCATTCGCCTGGACCATCTTTCCGCCCGACCGACTGGCCGCTGATAGGGGCGGCGCGCCGTCTTCACGGCATGTTTACCATCCCATGGCAGTGTCGAGTCTCAGGAAAAGCTTATTCTGGGCTAAGGATCGACCCAATGGACACTCTGCGAGGGCATGACATCGTCAGCGAGGCGGACGATTTCGATCATGTCGGCGACGCAGCCATCGAAACCCCTGCGGCCATCGGATCGGATGAGCGGCGGATGCAGGTGCGTGCCTATAATTATTGGGCATCGCTGCTGGGGGACAGGGCACTGCCCTCGATCGAGGATTTGTCGCCCGCCGACCTGGAGGATTTCGGTCCGAACAGCGTGTTGCTGGATTTCAGCGCAGGGATTGAAAATCCCGCCATCGTATATCTGGGTACGGCGTTGCGTCGGGAATGCGCGATTACGGGGTCAATTCAGTACATCAAGGACGTGCCGCCCCGTTCTCTCGTCTCCCGCCTGACCGACCATTATCTCCAGATCATCGCGAACGCCGCGCCGATCGGATTTGAAGCCGGATTCGTCAACCAGCGCGGAGCGGACATATTATATCGGGGCATATTGATGCCCTTTTCATCGGACGACGAAACGATCGATTTCGTCTTCGGCGTGATCAGTTGGAAGGAATTGGCCAGCGACGAAGTCGCCGACGAGATCGGACGTGAAGTGGACGCTGCCCTGCGCTGTTCCGCTGCTCCCGGCACGGTGACGCCGATCTGGGCGGATGGACCAGCCGCCGATGAGGATGACATTAGCACGCTGGACCTTACGGGCATGGAAAGCCCCGCCATCGACGCGCCTCTGGCCGACTGGCTGGCGCTGGCTCGCGACGGCGTGGAGCAGGCCCGTACCAGTGAAACTCGCAGTCACACCGCGCTCTATCGCGCCATCGGGTTCGCCTATGATTTCGCGCTGGCGGCTGAGGCAGCGCCGGACGATTATGCCGAAATGTTGAGTGACGCCGGGATCAAGGTCCAGGCGCGCACGCCACTGACGGCGGTGGTAAAGCTCGTCTTTGGCGCGACCTATGACAAGACCCGGCTTACGGAATATGCGGCTGCGCTGGACCATGCGAAAGCTGCGGGACTGGCTGTCGGCACCTTCGCCGACTATCTGGCAAGCTATGATGGCGGCCTGAAAGCCCTCATCCGCGACGAACGCAACCAGCGCCGCAGCAATGCTCCCGCTCGCCCCGACCGCAAAACAACGGCTCGTGCCGCGATGAAGGCCGCGGCGGCGATTGACCCAGTCGCCATCGCCACGGACGATGATGGGCTGGCAGTCGTCGTCACTCGCCGCGAGGCGGACGGCACGCTCGCCATCGTGGCAGTTCTGCCAGACGGTTCCGACCTTGGCCAGCGGGTGATCATGGCGGCGGCGGCCTGAACAGGCCGGGCAAGCTCGCATCTTTATTCTAGCCGTAAGTAATTTTATTACCATGCTGGGTTGAGACTCCGGCTTGGGTGACGCATATTGCCCTCCGCCGGAGGAGGGAGTGCGGCCAAACCGCAACCTTCCCCGTGCCAGCGCAAGCGGGCCAGTCTCGTTGGGAAGAGGTTGCGAATGACGGCATTGAACGAATCCAGGTCCGGGCAGGTTAACCGGTCGATCCTTGAGGCGCTGGAGATTGCTCTGGCGAAGGGGACAATCCCCGGCGAGGGAGAGGATTTCAGCCCCCAGGTCGCAGCAGCCGCAGCGGATTTCCTGGCGCGCGCGGCACAGCTTCGCAAGCCCGGTCAGCTGGGCTTGGCGGTCGAAACCCTGGGAGAAGGCGCGACCGGGCGCTATATGCGCATCGCCATCATCAACGATGATATGCCGTTCCTGGTGGATTCCATCGCCAACGCACTCGCGGCGCTGGACGTCACCATTTACCGGCTGCTGCACCCCGTCCTGTCGGTCGACCGGGACGACAAGGGCCAGCTGAACGCCGTCCTTGACGATGATGAGCCGGGCGCGCGCCGGGAGTCGATGATCTATATCGAAGCCGACCGCGTCGATGCGAAAGGCCGCCGCAAGCTGGAAAAGCAGTTGCGTGAGACTTTGACCGATGTCCGCGCAGCGGTTACCGACTGGCCACGGATGCGTGAGGCGATGGCGCATGACGCCGACACCGTCGCCGATAGCGAAGGCGCGGCCCTGCTGCGCTGGTTCCTTGCGCGTCACTTCACTCAAATCGGGCATGAGCTGCGGCTGCGCGACGGCACCGCCCAGGCGCCTTTGGGCATATGCGCGCGGCAGGACATGCCTTTGTTGGCGGCGGCTTCGCGCGACGCCGCCTTCACCTGGTTCGAAGAGGGCAAGCGCAGCCCGCTCGTCATAAAGTCCAACCATGTGTCGCGGGTTCACCGACCCGTCCTGCTGGACCTGGTCATCGTCCCTGTGCGGGAAGGCAAGCAGGTGGTGGCGCTATCCATCCACGCGGGCATGTGGACCAGCGCCGCACTGGCCGCGACGCCCGACAAGGTGCCGCTGTTGCGATCCGCCCTGTCGGAACTGATGGACAAATTCGGTTTCGATCCTGCGGGACATGCGGGCAAGGTGCTGGCCCATGCGCTGACCGCCCTGCCCCACGATATATTGATCGGCTTTGACCATGACACGCTGGAGCGGCTGGCGCTGACCTTCATGTCGCTGACCGACCGCCCGCGCCCCAAGCTGGCGCTGGGGACGAGTGCGTTGGCCCGGCATCTCTACGCCTTCGCCTGGCTCCCGCGCGAAGAATTGACGACGGCGCGGCGGCTGGCGGTGCAGGACATGCTGTCGCAGGCTGCAAAAGGGCCGGTGCTCAGCTGGTCGATCGCGCTGGAAGAAAGCGGCCTCGCGCTGTTGCGCATCACACTTGACCTGCGCAACGGCGGGGTGGTGCCGGACGAACAGCCGCTGGACCGGCAGCTAAAACAAATGGTGCGCGGCTGGCTGCCCGCTGTGGAAGAGGCGCTCGCCGAGATCGAGGACCCCGGCCGCGCCGCCGCCCTGGCGCAGCGTTTCGCGCCGGGATTCCCGCTGGCCTATCGCAACGGCGCAGGCCCCGCCGAAGCAGCGATCGACATCCGCCTGCTGCACGGCCTGTCAGGTCCGGGCGACAAATCGATCCGCATCTATCGCAATGGTGAGGATGAAGCGGAAAGGCTCCGCCTCAAACTCTACAGCCATGATGTCATTGCCCTGTCCGAAGTCGTACCCGCCTTTGAAAATTTCGGGTTCCGCGTGATCGACGAGATGACGACCGCCGTGGATGGCGGGGCACTGGGCCATGTCCAGCGTTTCGTCCTGGAACTGCCTGCGGGCAGCGATGCGGAACTGGTGATCGCGCGCGCATCGGTCGTCACCGAAGCCATCGCCCAGGTACTGGAAGGGCGGGCGGAAAACGACCGGTTCAACGAGCTGATCGTAACCGCCGGGCTGGCACCGCGCGCGGTCGTGCTGTTCCGCGCGCTATTTCGGTATCTGCGCCAAACCGGCATGGCCTACAGCATGGCGACCTTCGCCGAAACATTGCGTCGGGAACAAGCGGTTGCGCATGATCTGGTGACGTTGTTCGATGCGCTACACGACCCTGCCGTCAAGGACGGAGCCGACCGGGCAGTCAAGGCGCAGGCCGCGATCGACGCGGGCCTGGAGAAGGTGAAGGCCATTGACGAGGATCGCGTGCTCCGCCTGCTCCGCGCGGCCATCACGGCGACGTTGCGCACCAATTTCTTCAGCGACGCCGCCCAGGAAGCATTGGCGTTCAAGCTGGACAGCGCACAGGTGCCGGGACTGCCCGCTCCGCTGCCCTGGCGCGAAATCTGGGTCTATTCTCCGCGTGTCGAAGGCATCCACCTGCGCGCTGGCCCGGTTGCGCGCGGGGGGCTGCGCTGGTCCGACCGACGCGACGATTTCCGCACCGAAATATTGGGCCTCATGAAGGCGCAGCGGGTCAAAAATGCCGTCATCGTGCCAACGGGGGCTAAGGGCGGATTTTATCCCAAGCAACTACCCGATCCACAGCGCGACCGCGAAGGATGGATGGCGGAAGGCACGGAAAGCTACCGCATCTTCATCCGCGCATTGCTGTCGGTAACCGACAATATCGTCGCTCAAAAAGTCACCCCCCCACCCCATGTCCGCATCCACGATGGCAATGATCCCTATTTCGTCGTCGCAGCCGACAAGGGGACGGCGACGTTCAGCGATGTCGCGAACAGTATCGCGCTGGAACGCAATTTCTGGCTGGGCGACGCCTTCGCCAGCGGCGGTTCCCATGGCTATGACCATAAGGCGATGGGCATCACGGCGCGCGGTGCGTGGATCAGCGTCCGGCGGCATTTCGCCGAACTGGGCGTGGACGTGCAGAGCGAGCCGGTGACCGTTGTCGGATGCGGCGACATGTCGGGCGACGTGTTTGGCAACGGCATGTTGCTGTCAAAGGCGATCAAGCTAGTCGCCGCCTTCGACCACCGTCACATCTTCCTGGACCCCGATCCTGACCCGGCACAGTCGTGGGAAGAGCGCGCACGTCTGTTCAAATTGCCCCGGTCAAGCTGGGACGACTATGACAAATCGCTCATCTCCAAAGGCGGTGGCGTTTATCCCCGTACGCTCAAGCGCATAGCTCTGAGCGCGCAGGCGCAAGCGATGCTGGGCGTGACAGAGGCGGAGATGGAGCCGACGGCACTGATCGCCGCCATCCTGAAAAGTCCCAATGACCTGCTGTGGTTCGGCGGCATCGGCACCTATGTAAAATCGGCCTCGCAAAGCCATGTCGATGTGGGCGATCCGGCCAATGACCGGCTGCGCATCGATGCGGAGGAACTACGGATCAAGGTGATCGGCGAAGGCGCAAACCTGGGCATCACCCAGGCAGCCCGCATCGCCTTTTCGCTGCGTGGCGGTCGGATCAACACCGACTTCATCGACAATAGCGCAGGCGTCGATTGTTCGGATAATGAGGTCAATATCAAGATCGCACTGAACAAGGAAATGGCCGAGGGCCGCCTTTCCTTCGACGCCCGCAACAAGTTGCTGGAAAGCATGACCGATGCCGTGGCGGACATCGTTCTGGAAGATAACCGCCTGCAGGCGCTGGGCCTGTCCATCGCCGAGGTGGGCGGCGCTGCCGAACTGGCAAGCTATGTGCGCCTGATCGAAACGTTCGAGGAAGACGGGCGGCTCGACCGACGGGTGGAGGGGCTGGCCGCCAACGACCAGTTGTTACGGCGCGGACAGGACGGGCTGGGGATGACCAGGCCCGAACTCGCGGTGCTGCTGTCCACGGCCAAGCTGACCCTGCAGGACGCGATTGAACAGGGCGGGCTGGCCGCTGACCCCGGCATGGCAGGTGAACTGGCGGCTGCCTTTCCGACCGCGATGCAAAAGAAGGAAGCCGATGCGATCGCCGTCCATGCCTTGCGCAAGGAAATCATCGCGACAAAGGTCGCCAATCGCGTCATCAACCGGCTGGGCCTGATCCACCCGTTCGAACTGGCGGAGGAAGAAGGCTGTTCGCTGGCGGACCTGGGTAACGCATTTCTGATCGCTGAGCGGCTGTACGACATCGGCAGCCTGTGGGCGGACATAGACGCGGCAGACATGGCCGAAGGCGCGCGCCTTGGGCTGTTCGGCGACGTCGCCAACGGCATGCGCGCACAGATTGCCGACATATTGCGCAGCCTGCCGTCAGGCACCCTGCCCAGCGAAGGTCACGCGGTCCTGGCCGATGGCGTGGGCAAGCTGGCCAGCAAGGTCGATGAACTGCTGACCAGCGAAGCCGTGCGCCGCGCCAGCGCGGTGGCCGATCATCTGCTGAGCCGTGGCGCGCCCGATGCGCTGGTGCGGCGGACCGTCGGCCTCTTCAAACTGGATGGCGCAGTCGGCATTGCAGCATTGGCGCGCCGCATGGAAGTCGATGAAGTCGACCTTACCCGCGCCTTCACCCATCTGGGCGAAGCGCTCGGCATCGACTGGGTGCAATCGACCGCGGCCCGGATGGCGCCTTCCGACCCATGGGAACGGCTGCTGATTTCGGGCGTCGCGCGCGATATGCAGCAGGTGCGGCTGGATTTCCTGGCACAGGCAAGCACGAAGGACATTGCAGCCCATGTGGAACGCTGGCTGACCAAAAAGGCGGCGCGCGTTGCACAGTTTCGCGGGCTTGTTCAGCGCGCCCGGTCCGCTCCGCTCGCCAATGTCGCGATGCTGGCGGAAGTTGCCGGTCAGGCACGCGGTCTGTTAGGGCGCTGACGCGGGGCGCCCCTTCCGGCCCTACGGCCTACATTTTGATACAAATTTCGGCGTTGGTGTGTTTGCAATTGCGAGTCGTTCGCGTTATTAGGCCGCACTTCTCATCAGGACCGCATCCATCTCCATGCACGCTCCCGTCCGCGCCCAGCCAAAGAAAAAGAAGAGCCACAAGACCTTTTGGCTCAAACAATTGCACAGTTGGCACTGGATCAGTTCGGCGGTCAGCCTGATCGGGCTGCTGCTCTTTGCCTTCACCGGCATTACGCTCAACCACGCCGCCGATGTCGAAGGCTCTCCCCAGACGGTCGAAAGGACGGCAACCCTGCCGCCCGCATTGTTGAACCGAATCGCCGCAGACGATGCGCCGGACAGCAAGAAGCCGCTGCCGGCAGAGGTCGCCGCATGGGTCGAAAAGGAGATCGGGCTGAGCGGTCAGGGCGACGCGGAATGGTCGGGCGATGAAATCTACCTGCCGCTTCCCCGCCCCGGCGGTGACGGCTGGGTATCCATCGACCGGCACAGCGGCGCGGTATCCAGCGAGGCGACAAGCCGGGGATGGATCAGTTACCTCAACGACCTTCACAAGGGGCGCAACACCGGCACGGCGTGGAAATGGTTCATCGACATTTTCGCCGTCGCCTGCTTCCTGTTCGCACTAACCGGACTGTTGCTGCTCCAACTCCATGCGGCCAAGCGGCGCAGCACCTGGCCTTTGGTGGCTGCGGGGCTGGCTATTCCGGCGGTGCTCGCCATCATCTTCATCCATTAAGGGAACGACGTCATGCAGAGGGGCTATAAACTCATCCTGGGGAGCAGCGTCGTGATTGGCGCAGCGACGGGCGCGGGCGCGGCGCAGGCCGAAACGATGAACGTCACCGTCACCATCCCCCGCCTGTCGGTCGCCGAATATCATCGGCCCTATGTCGCCATCTGGCTGGAAAAGGAAGGCGCGGCCCCGCGCACCCTGTCCGTCTGGTATGATGTGGACAAGGCAAAGGGCGAAGGCACGAAGTGGCTGCGCGACATGCGCCAGTGGTGGCGCGTGTCGGGCCGGACGATGAGCTTTCCGGCGGATGGCGTAACGGGTGCGACCCGCGCACCGGGCGAACAGAAGATCGGCTTTACCAACGGCAAGGGTCCTCTGGGACGGCTTGGCGCGGGCAACTACACGCTGGTCGTGGAAGCAGCCCGTGAAGTGGGCGGGCGCGAATTGCTGCGCCTGCCGTTCAACTGGCCGCCCAAGCCGGGCGCGACGGTGCGAGTCAAAGGCAAAAGCGAATTGGGCGCGGTCAGCGTCTCCTTCGGCAAATAAGGGGAAATGTCATGAAGGCCAGACATGTTATCGCAGGCGCGGTCGGCGCGCTCCTTCTTTCCGGCGCGGCGCAGGCGCATCGCCAGTGGATGCTGCCGTCGTCCACCACCCTGTCGGGCAATGAAAGCTGGGTGACGGTGGATGCGGCTGTTTCCAACGACCTGTTCTATTTCGAACATAATCCGATGCGCACTGACAATATCAGGGTGACGCAGCCCGACGGGTCAGAAGGCAAGATCGAAAACAGCGCCACCGGCAAGTACCGGTCGACCTTTGACGTCCACCTGACGCAGCCCGGCACCTACCGGATCGCCAGCGTTTCGACCGGCATCATGGGCAGCTACATGGTGAATGGCGAACAGAAGCGCCTGCCGCGCGGCACCACGAAGGACAATCTGGCCGGGGCCATCCCCGCAGGCGCGACCAATGTGCAGACGACGGAAGCCTCCAACCGGAACGAAATCTTCGTGACGCTGGGCGCGCCGACGGCCACCATCTTCAAGCCCACGGGCGCAGGCATCGAATTGGTGCCCGTGACCCATCCCAATGACCTGGTGTCGGGCGAGGCCGCCACTTTCCAGTTCCTGCTGGACGGCAAGCCTGCCGCTGGTTTGAAGGTCACGGCGATTCCGGGCGGGATCCGTTATCGTGACTCGCTGGGTCAGATGGACCTCATCACCGACAAGGACGGCAAGCTGACAATCACCTGGCCACAGCCGGGCATGTATTGGCTCAATGCCAGCACCGGAGGCGGCCGTGAAGGCGGTGAAGCCATGGGCGCGCCTGGTTCGACGGCCCAGAAGCCCCAGCGCCCTGCCGGTCCGCCGCAGCGCCGGGCGTCCTATGTCACGACGCTGGAAGTCCTTGCGCCCTGACCGGCGTCCGCGTCGCCATACCCACCGATCTGTCGCCCGATGACTTTACCGGGCGGCAGCGGCAGGCAGCTGTCACCGACCTGTCCGGGCCGACCATGGGCACAAGCTGGTCGGCCCGCATCGCCGATGCACCTGCGGGTTGCGAAGCCGCGATTGTGGACGTGCTTGCCCGCATCATCGCCCAGATGAGCAATTGGGAAGCCGGGTCCGACATCTGCCGGTTCAACCTGTCCCCCATCGGCCAGTGGACCCCTCTGCCCGCAGACATGATGACAGTCCTTCGTGCAGGCCTCGACATGGCGAGGCTGTCCGGCGGCGCGTTCGATCCCGCTGTGGGCAGGCTGGTCGATAGTTGGGGCTTTGGGCCGTCAGGTGCCCATGCTCCTGCGGCACGGCCCAAACCTGCATCGCCCTGGACGGCCATAGAGGTTGGAGAGCAGCAGGCGCGCCGCACGGCGGACGTTACGCTGGACTTTTCCGGCATCGCGAAAGGTTTCTCTGTAGATGCCGTTGCGCAGCGCCTGCGCGATCTGGGCGCGCGCCATTTCCTTGTCGAGATAGGCGGCGAACTGCGCGGGGACGGCGTCCGGCCCGATGGCCAACCCTGGTGGGTCGATGTGGAATCGCCGACCGGCCTTGGCCTGCCTACGCTCAGGATCGCGCTTTGCGGCCTGTCTGTCGCCACGTCGGGCGATTATCGACGGTTCCGGGTCGAAGATGGCAGGCTGCTGTCCCACAGCATCGATCCCGCCACCGGCAGGCCGATCGCGAACCAGGTCGCATCCGTGTCGGTCCTGCACGAAAGCGCGATGATGGCCGACGCCTGGGCGACCGCTATCACGGTGCTGGGCCATGAAAACGGCATGGCACTCGCGACCCGGAATGGCATTGCCGCGCGACTGATCCGCAGGGAAAATGACGGAGGTCGGGAATATATGACGCCTGCCTTGGCGGCTATGCTGGACTGAATAGGCGTAGGAGACGGCAAGCGCCCTACCCGGTTTACGCAGATGCGGATTGAAGAACGAACGGGATCTCGACGACACCCTTCACCTTGACGGCCCGACCCTGCTGGATCATCGGACGCCAGCGCCATTTGCGAACAGCGTCTCGCGCAGCATCATCCAGACGGGGAAAGCCGCTGCTGCGCGCAATCGATACCGCCTCTACCGCGCCGTCGGTTCCCAGCGTCAGCGCCAGGACCACGGTTCCCTGTTCATGCTTGCGGCGGCTTTCAATGGGGTATCGGGGTGGCTTACCGGAAACCATCTGGGTGCTGAGATCGCCGCCCTGCACCGTGCTGGGGGGCGACGGGGCAGCGAGCGCAACCGTTGGCGCTGGCGCCATCACCGACGGCGCGCTGATAGCGACCGGCTGAGGAAGGGGCGTGGTGGCGATTTGCGGCGACGGCGCGACGAGTCGAACGACCGGGGCGGGCGCCACGACCTGTGGCTTTGAAGGCGGCGGCGGAGGCGCTTCCTGAGGCGGCGGCGGCGCAGGCGGCGTCAGGTTGACGACCGACAAGCGCAGCTCTTCACGCCTCTGGACCTGATGGCGCACATGCATGATCGCCGTGATCAGGACTGCGTGAACGGCTAGAATCAGGGCAATAACGACCCAGTTGGGGGATTTCGACTGTCCATAGCGCGATGGCGGGGGGGCGCTTGCCGTCTGGATCGACGTCGGTCGGGACATGGGCGACACGGGTGCAGAAAGGAGGACATCCTCTTCTTCCTGTTCCACCAGCCTGTCCGCTACACGTAACATGTACCGATCCCCTTTCTGGCCACAGCCATCGCCGGACTCATGGCGCAAGTCATAATGCGATACAATTGCATTTTTGATCCAGCCACGTTCCAGCCAGAAAAAGGTTGGGCGAGCGGCAGCCCGAGGAGGAGGGAAACTGCCGCTCGCCCGTCACCCCGGCATGGGACGAATGCCGGGGATCAGGTCTTTTTAGAAGATGTAGTTCAGGCTCAGCACCGCCGAACGGGTCGGTGCGGGCTGCGCCCAGCTGTTGTTCACATTGTTGCGCACCGTCGTCACATATTTTTCATTGGTGAAATTCTGGACGTTGAGCTGTGCCTTCAGATTCTCGGTAATGGGGTAGTTCGCCATGAACCGATGGATCGTATAGCTGGGCACATTATAGCCCTCATAGGTTCCAGCTTCGAGTTGGGCCGCATTGGGCTGGTTCAGCAGGAACTTGCCCTGGTAAGTGATGCCATATCCCAGTTCCAACCCAAAGCCGAAGCGATAGGTGGTGAACAGGCTGCCCGAATGTTTGGGCGTGTTGGTGAGCGCATAACCACGCGTCGGGTCAGGGAAGGCGGTGCTGTTGGCGCAATCGCCCGCTGCCGGGTCGGTCGATCCAGGATTTTCAAGGCAATAATCCGACACGCCCTGTTTGATCTTGCTCTTCAGGTACATGTAGTTGGCCGAAATCGTCCAGTTGCTGGTGATATTGCCCGACGCACCGAGCGATATGCCTTCGACACGCTGGCGGCCATCGGCAGCCCGATCAGGAAGCGAGGGATCGCCGGACAAAACCTTGATCTGGTTACGATCATTGCGGAACATCGCCGCAGTAAGCAGCAGTTTCGCGTCGAACAGATCAGCCTTGACGCCGATTTCATAGTTCTTCGTCGTTTCGGGCTTCACATTGCAGGTGCCGCTGCCACCAAATTCGTTATTTGGTGTGCAGGAACCATCGACTGATGCCTTGGAAGGCAGCTTGGAGTTGCCATAGGCAACATACAGGCTGGTGTTGGGCGTGGGCTTCACAACCAGTCCGACCCGGTATGAGAAGAGGTTGTCGTCTATCCTGGTCGGCGTGCTGACCTCCGTGGGATCGCCCAGAGTGGCGGACCCGGCAGTCGTGTCATAGCTGACAGTCTTGTTGTTGCCCTTCACCTTTTCGTAGCGGATGCCACCGTTCAGCTCCAGCCAATCGGTGAACTTCATCGCGTCGAACAGATAGGCAGCATAGCTCGTCTGCTCGCCCAGGTTCCGCGCTGACCGGATGAAGTTGATGGGGCCGACATAATTGTTGCTGCCATAAACAAAGCCAGCCGGACCCTGCACGACTTCACCAGGATTGGAGATGCTGACCAGCGGATAGGTGGTTTCAAACGGGTTGGTGCCATCGGCTTCGCGCAAGCTGTTGCCACCAAGCTGATTATATTTTTCCCACAGGGCCGACGCACCCAGAACCAGCGTATGTTCGATGCCACCGGTCGCGAAATCGGCGCTCAGATCGATCTGGTTGTAAGCAGTTTCATTCTTGATGAAGCGCGTATTGCCCCGTCCATTGCCACGGTTGGGCATGAAGAAGCCGGGCGGAACAGTGGCTGCGCATGCGGTGCCGTCAGGCTGCACCCCGGATGACAGACAGAAGTCGCCCGACGGCTGGCTGGTGATCGTGTTCTGACGGATATTTTCATAGCGCGTCAGGTTACGGATCTTCAGACTGTCGCTGAAGGCATGGCTGAAAATCGCCTGCAATGACTTGGTCTTGCTGTCCTGCTTGTCGACATTAGCAAAGCCATAATAGCCTGAACGGTCGAATTCATCGAGGATACCGCCCTGCGCCGGGTAGTAACGCATGCCATATTGCGGCATCGCGTCATCATCCAGATATTCGCCCTGCAGGGTCAGGCTGGTCGGGCCGTCAATGCCGATGGTGACGGCGGGCGCGATGCCCCAGCGCTTGAAATTTTCCACGTCGCGACCCGGCACGTCATTTTCATGATAGACGGCGTTGATGCGCACGGCGACCAGGTCGTTGATCCGCTTGTTCGCGTCCACGGTCGCGCGATAATAATTGTCGGTGCCGATGCCAGCGTTCAATATGGTCTGATCATCCGCCAGCGGACGCTTGGTCACCAGGTTGATCGTGCCAGCGACAGAGCCGCCGCCGTTCATTACGGAGTTGGCCCCGTTGGTGACTTCCACCTGTTCGATATTGTAAACTTCGTTGCGGTTCAGGAACGCGCCGGAACGCACGCCATCGACCGTGACGTCATTCTTCGCGTCCTGGCCGCGCAGGATGATGCGGTCGCCATAGCCAAAGCCGCCCTCGCCCGCGCCAAAGGTGATGCCCGGAACCGTGGATAGCACGTCACGCAGCGTCAGCAGATTCTGCTGCTGGATCGTTTCCTTGTTGATCACCGTGATGGTCTGCGGCGTGTCGAGCAGCGGGCGAACATATTTCGGCGATTCGGCCCGTTCCACCTTTACCGCCGATTCGTCGATCGCCGTATCCGTCACCGTCATGCCGCCCAGCTTGGGGCTTTGTGCCGCTTCCTGGCCATGGGCGGTCGAAGCAAAGGCCAGAGCGCCGACGCAACTGAGCGCCAGAAATGATGGCGCGGACTTGGAAATGGACATGAAACAGAAACCCCTTTCTGATGTGGCTTGAGGGGCCTGCTATTGATAGTGGATCGCAGAGTCAACGCTATTGCGAACTATTCTTATCTTCTTTTAAATCGAACAGCCAGCAACGCACCGCGCTTGCCAGGTTGGGTGGGTCGACTGCCGCAAGCCGAGCGACGTCGATCCGGGCGATCAACGCGTTGATAGGCAAGCCCTCCAGCGCCGCGCGGGCGCGGAGGGCGTCCCAGAAAACAGGCTCCAGACTGATGGCGGTCTGATGCCCCGCAATGGTGATGCTGCGCTTGACCGGCGCCGCGAAGGGTGACGCAGGCGGCACAGCCCCATCTGAGTCTCCATTCGCGGTCATGGGGTCAATACATATGCTGGCCGCCATTGATTGACATGGTGCTACCCGTCACGAACCCTGCCTCCTCGCTGCACAGGAATGCGACGCCCCTCGCAATCTCTCCCGCATGGCCCAGGCGACCCACTGGAATCTTGGCGACGATCTTTTCCAGAACCTGCGCCGGGACAGCGGCCACCATGTCGGTGTCGACATAACCGGGCGCGATGGCGTTGACGGTGATCCCGTATTTCGCGCCTTCCTGCGCCAACGCCTTGGTAAAGCCATGGATGCCGGACTTGGCCGCAGCATAGTTCACCTGACCATATTGGCCCGCCTGGCCATTGACCGACCCGATATTGACGAAGCGGCCCCAGCCGCGCTGCCGCATGCCATCGAATGTCGCCTTGGCCATGTTGAAACAGCCGCCAAGGTTGATGCGCATCACCTCGTTCCAGTCGTCAAAGCTCATCTTCGCGAGCACGCCGTCGCGGGTGATGCCCGCATTATTCACCACTATATCCACCGACCCCAGCCGGTCGGCCACCGCCGCGCAGCCGTCCAGGCAGGCTTGATGATCGCCAACATCCCATCGAAATGAGTCGATGCCCGTCCGTTCGCTGAACGCGCGCGCTTTTTCATCATTGCCGGCATAGTTGGCGGCCACGACATAGCCCATCTTTTTCAAGGCCAAACTGATCGCTTCACCAATGCCGCGTGTTCCGCCTGTGACTATGGCAACTTTGGTCATAACAGCCTCTCCTTGATAAACACGGACGGAATCTACCTCTCCAACCAGCCGGCGAGTTCGCGATCGATGAGATGGCGATACAGGACCATGGCTTCGGGCGAAGCGTTCAAACAACTTAGATGGGCGAATTGGCTACCGCCCGATGACAGGAAATCCTCTTTCCCCCGCATCGCGATTTCTTCGAGCGTTTCCAGGCAATCGGCGGAAAATCCGGGCGTCAGCACCGCCACGTTCCGCACGCCTTCGCCCGGCAGGCTGCGCAGGACGTCATCGGTCGCCGGGCCGAGCCATTTGGCAGGGCCGAAACGGGACTGGAAAGTGACCCGCACCTCGCGTCCCATGGCCTGAGCGAGCAGACCAGCCGTCGCCAGGCATTGACCATGATAGGGGTCGCCTAGCTGCCGGGTCCGCATCGGCATGCCGTGAAAGCTGGCGAGCAGGAGGTCGGGCACAAAATCCAGTTGCGCCAGTTGCCGTTCGGCAGAAGCGCGCAGCGCCTCGATATAAGAAGGATCGGCATAATAAGGCGGCAATGTGCGGATCGCGGGCTGCGATCGCAGCCCCGCCAACGTGGCGTAGGCGGCGTCGAGAGCCGTCGCGGTCGTCGCGGCGCAATATTGGGGATAGAGCGGCGCGAGCAAGATACGACCGCAGCCCGCGTCAATCATCGCTTTCAGCCGCGTCGCGACCGAAGGATTGCCATAGCGCATCGCCCAATCGACCGTCACATCCGCGCCCATCAGCTCTTGCAATTGGCGGGCGGTATCACGGGTATGAACGGCAAGCGGAGCCCCTCCCTCCATCCATACTTCCTGATAGGCGCGCGCTGATTTGCGCGGTCGGGTCAACAGGACGGGACCGCGCAATATCGGCTGCCACAACAGCTTGGGAATCTCCACGACGCGCCGGTCGGACAGGAATTCGCCCAGATAGCGCCGCACCGATGCAGCGTCGGGCGCGTCGGGCGTGCCAAGATTGATGAGGAGAAGGCCGATTTTATCCACGAACGACGTCAAGTCCTTGGCAAGAGCGGGAGCTTGCGAAAACGCTGCCCGGTGACTGTGAAGAGGGCGTTGGCGACCGCAGGCGCGATCAGCGGCGCGCCGATATCGGTAAGTTCAGCCGGCGGCGCGCTGCTGCGGACCAGTTCCACGGAAACCTCGCCGATGTCGGCAAGGCGTGGCAAGTCCATTCGGCCCATGATCGCGCGCCGGGGCATGCCCCTCGCGTAAGGAACCGATGCGCCCATGGCGATAGCCAGCCCATAAATCAGTCCACTTTCAACCTGCTGGCGAGCGATGTCGGGATTGACCTGATCCCCACCATCTACCGCTGCGATGATCCGCCCGACGCTAAGCTTGCCCCCATTGATCGCCGCTTCCACCATCACGGCAGCATAAACACCGTCCATCTGGTGCGCGGCGAGTCCCTGCCCGCTCCCTTCGATTCCACCTTGCCACCCGCCCATCGCGCCAACGGTGGTCAGGCAGTGCGCAAGGCGGGGGTTACCGCCCAGCATCTGAATGCGGAAGGATATCGGCTCAATCCCCGCCTGATGGGCCAGTTCATCGACAAAGCTTTCAGTGAAGAAAGCGCCATGCAGACGGGCGTTGCCCGGCGCAAAGCCGACGGGAAGGCCGGGGTCGGCGGGGAAATGATCGACCGCCCAGTTGGGCAGTGCATAGGGCAATTCCATGCCCGAAACGGCCAGACGGGTGGATATGCCAGCAGCGTCACGCGCAGCCTCGAAAGGCAGTTTGCGATGCGCCACCCTGTCCCAGGTCTGGGTCATGGCGCACGGGGCGGCAACCTTGGCCAGCCAGCCTTCGATCACGCCGTTGCGGCCCAGCTTCGCAGCCATACGGGCATGGGCTGGAGCGCTTGGGCGATCCTGAATGACATCTTCGAGCCGGGACCAGAGCAGTTGCACCGGTCGGCCGATATCCTTCGCAATGAGCGCCGCCTGGACGCCCACGTCCACATCCATCCGCCGTCCGAATGAGCCGCCCGCATGCAGGGAATAGAGCGTCACGGACCCGTCCGCGATGCCGAGTGCGTCGGCAACCGCCGCGCGGGCCAGGCCGGGCGCTTGCGTCGCCGTCCACACCTCCGCCGCGTCATCAGTCACACGCGCCGTCGCACACATCGGCTCCAGCGCGAGATGCAGGCCAGGATCGACGCTGAACTCACTGGCCATGATGGTGGCATTGTCGAACAAGGGTGCCAGATCGCCGCGCGAATAAAGACGCTGCCCCGACGAACCGGCGAACGCCTGCTCCAGCGCCGCCTCGATGCCTTCGCTGCTGACCGGATTGCCCATAAGTTCGAACACGGGGTCGGCAAGGTCCAGCGCCTTGTTCGCCGCCCACCAGTTGGTCGCGACCGCCGCCACCCAACGATCCGTGCGGACCAGCTTCAGAAATCCAGTGACACTGCGCGCCGCATCCTCATTGACGCTTTTCAGCAGCGCATCGCCGATCGGTCCTTGCCGGATCGAAGCGAAAACCATGTCGGGCAAGCGGATGTCCGCTGCGAAATTGTGGCTGCCGTCAATCTTGGACGGCGTGTCCAGGCGCGGCAGGTCCTGCCCGGCCAGCCGATCCGTCTGTCTCTGTCGGAAGGGCAGGATTTCCGGCACGTCCAATGCGGCGGCATCCTCCACCACATCGCCGATCTTCAGCCGCTTCTGCCCGCCATCGGAAATGATGCCATTCTGGATGTCGCAGCTTTCCCAGGGAACATCCCAGCGCGCCGCCGCCGCCTGGCACAGCAGCACGCGGGCAGCAGCGCCCGCCTCACGATAGCTTTGGTGAAACATCGGCACCGACGTGCCAGCGCCGGTCAGCATCAATGCCCGGCGCGTCGCATATTGATCGATCGCCCATTCGCCCGCTTCGCCCGCCAGCCGCGTCCAGTCGCTGGCCAGCCATTGCCGCGCCAGCAAATCGTTGGCGTACAGCGGACTGACGGGCGCGCTTTGCACCCCGACCGTTCGCCAGTCAGCGCCCAGTTCATCGGCCAATATCTGCGGCAGCAATGTCGTGATGCCCTGCCCCATTTCCGTCTGGGGAACGATGACGACGATCTGCCCTGCCCGGTCGATCTTCAGGAAAGCGTTGAATATCGTTTCGCCCGCTGCGGCATTCAGGTTCGGGCGGTAGTTGCGGGGCCATATCGCCCATGCCAGCACCAGCCCCGCCGATGCACCCGCACCTGCCAGCAGCGCGCGTCGATTGATGCCCCTGGCCTGATCTTTACGCTGTGCATGCTTCAGCGGTGCGCGCCCCATGACTATGGTGATAGACAGGGTTCGAACGGCTGAAAAGCATTAATCTGTGCTAATCGGAGCGATATTCAGACGGGCAATCTCGATTGCCGGGCAATGGTCCATCACGACCTTCAAACCGGCGGCTTCCGCGCGGGCGGCGGCGGCTTCATTGATCACGCCCAATTGCATCCACACCGCTTTCGCACCCGCTGCGATGGCTTCATCCACCGCGTCTCCAGCGGCCTCGCTACGCCGGAAGATATCGACCATGTCGATGGGCACGCCGATATCGGCCAGCCGCGCCCAGACAAATTCGCCATGCACATGCTCGCCTGCAATCTGCGGATTGACCGGCAGCACGCGATAGCCATGGTCCTGAAGCACCTTCATCACGCCATAGCTGGGGCGATCGGGCCGGTCCGACAGGCCGACCATCGCAATGGTGCGCGTTTCATTCAGAAGGTCGATGATCTGCTGAGGCTCGTTCAGCGGCATGCATTCTTTCCTTTTAACCGTTGCCGGAAAGACGCGGCACGGTGCCGATCTGTTCCCTCAACCCTCCGCCCGTCAGCTACGCAGCCAGCGCGCAACCTGATCCGCGACGGCGTGAAAAGCCTGACCCGACGCATCTTCGCCTGCGGCAGGTGGGTCGCCCGCGTCGGATTTCAGCCGAATGTCGATCGCCAGGGGAATACGGCCCAGAAAGGCCATCCCCAACTGCGCGGCGGCGGCTTCCGCGCCTCCCGTGCCGAACGGGTCGGATATTTCGCCGCAATGCGGGCAACTATAACCCGCCATATTTTCCACAAGGCCGATGATCGGCACCTGCGTCTGTTCAAACAGGCTGATGGCGCGGCGGGCGTCGATCAACGCCAGGTCCTGCGGCGTCGATACGATGACAGCCCCCGCAGGCTTGTGCTTTTGCACCATCGACAATTGAACGTCGCCGGTGCCGGGCGGCATGTCGACAATCAATATTTCCGTCTCACCCCAGTCGGCGTCGATCAATTGCGACAGGGCATTGCCCGCCATCGGCCCGCGCCACGCGAGCGCCTTCCCCGGCTCCACCAGATGCGCCATGGACAGCATGGGAATGCCAGCCGGGCTGTCCACCGGGATAAGGCGCTTGTCCTGCGCCTGCGGCTTCTTGTCCTCGCTGTTCATCAGCCTGGCCTGCGAGGGGCCGTATATATCCGCATCCACGATGCCGACGGAAAAACCCAGCCGCTTCAGGGCGACGGCAAGGTTCGCCGATAAAGTTGACTTGCCCACGCCCCCCTTGCCCGATGCGACGGCGATGATCCTGATGCTCTTGCGTTCGGTCGTCATCGCTATGCGCACATCCTGCACGCCTGGAACCAGCAGCGCGCCTTCGCGGATCGCGTCGGCCACGGCATCCCGGCGCGCGGCGGACAGGCCGCCCACGTCGAGCGCCAGGCTCATGACCCCATCCTTGACGCGCGGGGTGCTGGCGCGCCCCTCGGTCAGCGTCTTCAGGCGGGCGGCGAAACTCTCAAGATCGGTCATGACAGCGGCCTCTAGGCAATTATCGTTGCGAATGGCACTGTTTTTCAAGCGCCAGCCTTCCTATAGAGACGGTATGAAGAGAATTTTCGGGTGGATGCCCGGCATCAAAAGCGCCATGGTCCAAGGCCCCTGGGGCAATAAGGGCGACGGTCCCGACGGGGGCGACGGCCCAGGCAAGGGAAATGACGGCCCTCGCAATCCCTGGACGCAGCCGGGTCGACCTTCGGGATCGAAGGGGCCTTCCGCGATCGACGAACTGCTGCGCCGGGGTCGTGAAAGCTTTGGCCAGGGCGGCGGCGGATTTGGCAATCTTCCCCCACGCCCCAACGGCAAGGCTCTTTGGCCCGCAGCAGTCGGCATCTTCGTCCTGCTGTGGCTGGTGTTGACCTGCGTCCATCGCGTTGGCCCGCAGGAACGCGGCGTAGTGACGCTGCTGGGCAAATATAGCCGGACGATTTCGCCGGGCATCAGCCTGACGCTGCCGTCGCCGCTGGAAAATGTGACCACCGTCGATGTCGAGGAAATTCGCGCCATCGATATCGGATCGGCCAGCGCCGAGAGCGAGAATCTGGTGCTGACCGGTGATCAGAACATCATCGATCTTGCCTATTCGGTGCGCTGGAATATCCGCAGCCCGGAACTTTATCTGTTCCAGCTGTCCGACCCCGATGACACTGTCCGCGAAGTGGCGGAAAGCGCCATGCGCTCCGTCGTCGCCAGCGTCAGCCTGGACGATGCTCTGGGCGCGGGCCGGACCGAGATCGAACAACAGGTCGAACAACGTATGCAGGATATACTCGACGGCTACCGGTCGGGCATTCGCGTGCAGGGCGTCGCCATCAAGCAGGCCGACCCGCCGACCGCCGTCAACGACGCGTTCAAGGCCGTGTCCGCTGCTCAGCAGACCGCCCAGACCTATCTGAACGAAGCGCGCGCCGCCGCGCAGCAGGTGACGGCAAAGGCGCAGGGCGAAGCCGCTGCCTTTGACAAGGTCTACGAACAATATCGGTTGTCGCCGGACGTCACGCGCCGCCGCATGTATTACGAAACCATGGAGGGCGTCCTGTCCAACGTCGACAAGACGATCGTCGAAAGCGGCAATGTCACGCCGTTCCTGCCGCTGCCCGAACTCAAGCGCCGGGCGCAGGCTGCGGCGTCAGCCCCTGCTGCTCCTGCCGAGGGGAACCGGTGATGCCGAACTTGCTGCGCCATCCCGTCGCGCTCGCGCTGTCGGTTATCGCCCTGCTGCTGCTGATCGGCAGCACGATTGCCATCGTTCCTGAAACGAAACAGGGCGTGGTCGTCCGCTTCGGCGATCCCAAGAAGATCATCAACCGCTACCGCCCGAACGAGGATTTCGGCAAAACGGGTGCCGGGATCATCCTGCGCTGGCCGTTCATCGACCAGATCGTCTGGATCGACAAGCGTGTGCTGTCGGTGGAAATGGAACGGCAGCAGGTGCTGTCGACCGACCAGTTGCGATTGCAGGTCGACGCCTTCGCCCGTTATCGCATCGTCGATCCGCTGCGCATGTATATCGCGGCGGGCAACGAAGAACGCGTATCCGAAGCATTGCGCCCGATCCTTGGGTCGGCGCTGCGTAACGAATTGGGCAAGCGCCCCTTCGCCGCGCTGCTGTCGCCTGAGCGCGGGCAGGTGATGGACAATATAGAGGCGGGTCTGAACCGCGTCGCACGGCAATATGGCGCGCAGATCGTCGACGTGCGGATCAAGCGGGCCGACCTGCCCGATGGTGCGCCGCTGGAAAGCGCCTTTACCCGGATGCGCACGGCGCGTGAGCAGGAAGCGCTGACCATCCGTGCGCAAGGGGCCAAGCAGGCGCAGATCATCCGGGCGGAAGCGGACGCCAACGCGGCCCGCATCTATTCCGACAGCTTTGGCAAGGACCCGCAATTCTACGATTTCTATCGGGCCATGCAGGCCTATCGCTACACGTTCGCGACGGATCGGTCGGGATCGACCAATATGGTCCTGTCGCGCGACAATGAGTTCCTGAAACAGTTTCAGGGCCGTTAGGATCATTACGGAACCAGCGTCATTCAATGAGGGTTAAGGCAGGGCGGCGCATTCCCACTCTCGCGGAGTCCCGCCTTCCTTTCCGCAAGTTCATGAGAGGACTGTCACGAGTGCGTTACGCTTATGCCATCACCGGTGCCCTGCTGCTTGGCGGCACCGCCGTCGCCGTAACCTCCAGCCCCAATGTCGGCGCCCAGACTGCCCAGAATGAAGGCATGCAGGCCGCGGCCCCTGCGGGTGCGCCCGCCAGCCTGGCCGACATGGTGGAAAAACTGCAACCTGCCGTCGTCAACATTTCGACCAAGCAGCGTGTGCAGGTGCAAAATCCGTTCGCAGGCACGCCCTTTGGCGAATTGTTTGGCGCGCCCGGCGGACAGCCGCAGACCCGTCAGGCGCAATCGCTGGGGTCGGGCTTCCTCATTTCCGCCGACGGCTACATCGTGACCAACAATCACGTCGTTTCTGCTGGAGCAGAAAGCGCTTCGGTCGATTCCATCACGGTGACGCTCACCAATCGTGAGGAATATAGCGCCCGCCTGGTCGGCCGCGACCCCGCGACCGACATCGCCGTGCTGAAGATCGACGCAAAGAAGCCCATGCCCTTCGTCAAATTCGGCGACAGCACCAAGGCGCGCGTGGGTGACTGGGTCATTGCCATCGGCAATCCCTTTGCCCTGTCTGGCACGGTGACAGCCGGGATCATTTCCGCTGTCCATCGCGGCACGGGCGGCACCTACGACAAGTTCATCCAGACCGACGCATCGATCAACCAGGGCAATAGCGGCGGCCCGATGTTCGACATGCGCGGCAATGTGATCGGCATCAACAGCCAGATCCTGTCGCCATCGGGCGGCAATGTCGGCATCGGATTCGCCATTCCTGCCGAACAGGCGGCTCCCATCGTGGCGACCCTGCGCAAGGGACAGAGCGTCAAGCGCGGCTATCTGGGCATCCAGATCAGCCCCTTGGGTGAAGACATGGCCGATTCGCTCGGCCTTGCGAAGAACCGTGGCGAATTCGTCCAGGGCGTGGAGCCCGGCAAGGGCGCGGACCGTGCCGGGATCAAGCCGGGCGACGTGATCGTCAGCGTATCGGGCCAGGAAGTGACGCCGGACCAGAATCTGTCGTCCATCGTCGCCAACCAGCCGATTGGGACACGGGTGCCGATCGTGCTGATCCGCAATGGTCAGCGCCAGACGGTCACCGCCATCGTCGGTGAACGACCATCGGAAGATGAACTGAACAGCTTCGCCCAGCAGCAGGGCGATGATTTCAGCCAGCAGCAACCGCCTTCGTCCGGCCCGCAGGCAAGCCAGCAGTCGCTCGGCATTTCGGCGATCCCGCTGACGCCCAGCATCACGCGCCAGCTTGGCATCGCCGCCGAAACGCGCGGCATCGTGATCACGGCGGTGGACAGTTCAACCGATGCGGGTGCCAAGGGCCTGCGCCGGGGTGACGTGGTCATCACCGCCAACAACCGCCCGGTCGCCAGCCAGGCCGATCTGGATGCCCAGGTGAAGCAGGTCGCGGCGCAGGGCCGTACCGCCATCCTGCTGCAGGTGTTGCGGCGCGGCCAGCCCGCCGTGTTCCTGCCGGTGCGCCTGCGCGACAAATAAAGCGGCTCAACACAAAGCGGATCGTTACGAGCCGCGCTTGCCCGGATGATTGGCTTCCCTATAGTGTGGAAGCCGTCACCGGCAGGCGCGGCTCGAACCGTTTGAGGGAGCAAGGGGCACATGAGCGACGGCATTTTCATCGGCCTTGGCGCACCAGAAAAGGATGGCGGCATCCCGCAGATACTGAACCTGCGGCGCGCTAATCGGCACGGGTTGATCACCGGCGCGACGGGCACGGGAAAAACCGTAACCTTGCAGGGCATCGCAGAAAGCTTTTCAGCCCGCGGCGTTCCCGTATTCCTGGCCGATGTGAAGGGCGACCTGTCCGGCATCGCCATGGCAGGATCGCCGACCGCGAAAAACGCTGACAAGCTGGTGGCCCGCGCACAGGAAATCGGCGTCGATAATTACAGCTATGCCGACAATCCCGCCATATTCTGGGATTTATATGGGGAGCAGGGTCATCCGATCCGCACCACTGTCAGTGAAATGGGGCCGCTGCTGCTGTCTCGGTTGATGGGCCTTAACGAAACTCAGGAAGGCGTGTTGTCGATCGCCTTCAAATATGCCGACGATCAGGGTCTGCTCCTGCTCGACCTGGGCGATCTTCAGGCAATGCTCGTCCATTGCGCGGAAAATGCCGACACGCTGTCGGCCCGCTATGGCAATGTGACAAAGGCGAGCGTCGGTGCCATCCAACGCCAACTGCTGCAGCTGGACAGTCAGGGCGGCGACCATTTCTTTGGCGAACCGGCACTCGACATCCATGATTTCCTGAAGGTGGACGATCAGGGCCGGGGCTATGTCAATGTACTTGCCGCCGACAAGCTGATGCAGAGCCCCCGGCTCTACGCCACATTCCTGCTCTGGCTGCTGTCGGAATTGTTCGAAACGTTGCCTGAAGTCGGCGACCCGGACAAGCCGGTGCTCGTCTTCTTTTTCGATGAAGCGCATCTGCTGTTCGACGACGCGCCCAAGGCACTGACCGACAAGATCGAGCAGGTCGTGCGCCTGATCCGGTCGAAGGGTGTCGGTGTCTATTTCGTGACGCAGAACCCGATCGATATTCCCGAAGAAGTGGCCGGACAGCTGGGCAACCGCGTTCAACACGCCCTGCGCGCCTTCACCCCGCGCGACCAGAGGGCGATCAAGGCGGCAGCGGAAACATTCCGAATCAATCCCGATCTCGACGTCGAAACGGCCATCACGGAACTCCGGGTCGGCGAAGCGCTGGTTTCGTTGCTTCAGGATGATGGTTCGCCCAGCATCGTGCAGCGCACGCTGATCGCTCCGCCACGATCACGCCTGGGGCCGGTGGACGCCAAGGAACGCGCCATCATCCAATCCATCTCCCCCTGCGCCGACAAATATGACACGGCGGTCGACCGCGAATCGGCCGAGGAGATATTGGCGGCGCGCGGCGAAGCGGCAGCCGCCGCCGTCCAAGCCGCCAAGGCGCAGGCGGAAAGCGAAAAGGCCGCCGCTGCTCAGGCCAAAATGGAGGCGAAGCAGCGCGAGGCGGAACTGAAAGAACAGGCGCGGCGCGACGCCACCGCCGCGCGCGAAGCGGCCCGGCCCTCATCGATGGACCGTGCCGTTCAGTCCGCCACCCGCTCCGCCGCCTCTGCGGTGGGACGGCAGGTGGCCAATGAACTGGGGCGTGCCGTGTTCGGCGGGTCCACCCGGCGATCATCGGGCGGCCTGGCTGGCAAGCTGGTGCGCGGAATATTGGGCGGCCTGTTCAAATAGGGATATTGTCAGTCACAACGGGAGAAGATCGATGCGCATGGCAATGGTGGCCGGCTCTATAGTGGTGCTGGGCCTAGCAATTCCTGCGGCGGCCCAGTCGAACCGCGAACTGCGCCGCGCCGCGAACGCCGCGATCGTCAGCGATATCGCGAAGGACCGTCAGGCGGAACGCGACGCGAAGCGACAGCCCTATAGCTCTCCGGGCTATGGCAATATCAGCTCGGCAAGGGCAGCGAGCGCGGCCTGTGCAGCCAAGGCGCGCGAGGAAGCCGGGCCGGGCGCAGCCATCATTGGCAGGTCCAGAACCAGTTCCATGTCGACCGGGTGGGAAGTCGAGGGCGATGTCGGTCCCTATGGCGACCTTCAGTCCGTGCCATTCGTCTGTTCGGTGCGCAACGGGTCGGTCAGCGGTGTCCTGATCGACCCGGAAAGATAAGCGGAACTTGGCCGCAAGCAGGGCCTGTCCCTTGAAAAGAAAGCCTGTTCGCTTTCCCTACCGCCGTCATTGCTTATCGCGCTGAGCAAGGGGTAGAGCGATCTGCGTGAAATATGAATCACGCAGCTTGCTCTATGCCTTTGTTGCCGCATCGCTTTTTGCGGAAAACCGGTTCCCACTTTTCCGCGCGATGCTCTAAGGAAAACGGATGACGGCCCTCGCCCATTCGCGCCATCCGCTTCGCTTCGGCAATTTCCGGGCCTATCTGTGGAGCCGGTTCGCGGCCGTCCTCGCGCAATATGCCATGATGACGATATTGGGGTGGCAGGCCTACAACATCGCTCGTGGCACGATGAGCACGTCGGGGGCCGCCGCGCAGCTGGGCCTTATCGGCCTTATCCAATTCCTTCCTCTCTTCTTCCTGACCCCCCTGACCGGATGGGTCGCGGATCATTTCGACCGGCGCTACATTTCGCGCATCACCCTGTTCATTCTGATCGCCGCTTCGGGTGTATTGGCGCTGGCGACATATGAAGGGTGGATCAGCCTGCCGTTGATCTTTGGCATCGCCGCAGTGGTCGGTGTCACGCGGGCTTTCAACGGACCGGCCTATTCGGCTCTCGCGCCCAATCTGATCCCGCGCGACGTGCTGCCCAACGCCATCGCAATTTCCAGCGTGGCATGGCAGACGGGCATGATCGCAGGTCCGGCGCTGGGTGGCTATGCCTATGCGATTGAGCCATGGGGCGCTTATGCCGTTGCGTCGGGCCTTTTTGCCCTGGCTTGGGTCGGCATGATGATGATCAGCCCTGTCCCCCAACCGCCCCGTGACACGACCCGCCACCCCATTCGGCAGATGGTGGACGGCTTCACCTATGTGCGGTCCAACCGGCTGGTGCTTGCCAGCATGACGCTTGACCTGTTCGCGGTCCTGCTGGCGGGGGCGACGGCGCTGCTGCCGGTCTATGCGCGCGACATATTGCATGTGGGGTCCAGGGGGTTGGGTCATCTTGCCGCGTCGCCCGCAATCGGCGCAGGCTTGGTCGCGCTCTTCTTTTCCATCCGCCCGATGCAAAGGGATGTGGGCGTGAAGATGCTGGCGGCGGTCATCATATTCGGCCTGGCGACCATATTGTTCGGCTGCACCGCTTTCCTGCCGACGTCCATCGCGATGGAAGTGGGGATCGGCGCGCTGGTGACGCTGGGCGCGGCCGACATGGTGTCTGTCTATGTGCGCCAGTCGCTGATCCAGCTTCACACGCCCGACGCGATGCGGGGCCGCGTGTCCAGCCTGTCGCAACTCACCATATCCGCATCGAATGAATTGGGGGAAGCCGAATCAGGCTTCCTCGCCGCGCTGGTCGGTCCCGTCGTGGCCGTCATCGGCGGCGGGATCGGTGCAATCATAATCACGCTTTTCTGGGCGCGCCTCTTCCCTGAGCTGCGCCTTGCACGTACCTTCGACCCACCCGACATAAGGGAGGCCGATATCAGCCAGGAGAAGGCCACATGAAAGCTGCCAATATTCTCGAAACCATCGGCAACACGCCGCATATCCGCGTGAACCGCCTGTTCGGCGATGCGCCGGAAGGCACGGAAGTCTGGATCAAATCGGAACGATCCAATCCGGGCGGGTCGATCAAGGATCGCATCGCGCTATCGATGATCGAAGCAGCCGAAGAATCGGGCGACCTGACGCCCGGCGGCACCATCATCGAACCGACGTCCGGCAACACCGGAGTCGGGCTGGCCATGGTTGCTGCGGTCAAAGGCTACAAGCTGATCCTTGTGATGCCTGAAAGCATGTCGGTGGAACGCCGCCGACTGATGCTGGCCTATGGCGCGACCTTCGACCTGACGCCGCGGGAAAAGGGGATGAAGGGCGCTATCGAACGCGCGCTGGAACTGGTCGAACAGACGCCCGGCTCATGGATGCCGCAACAGTTTGAAAATGCGGCCAACATCGATGTGCATGTCCGCACGACCGCGCAAGAAATCGCGGCCGACTTTGCCGACAGCCCAATCGACGTGCTGATTACCGGCGTCGGCACGGGTGGCCACATCACCGGCGTCGCGGAAGTGCTGAAGAAGCTGTGGCCAGACCTCAAAGTCTATGCGGTGGAGCCGACGCTTTCGCCGGTGATCAGCGGTGGGCAGCCTGGGCCGCACCCCATTCAGGGAATCGGCGCGGGCTTCATCCCCGCCAATCTGCATACCCAGCTTCTGGACGGCGTTATCCAGGTCGATCCGGCGGATGCCAAGGAATATGCGCGCCGCGCCGCGCGGGAGGAAGGCGTGCTGGTCGGCATATCGTCGGGCGGAACACTCGCCGCGATCGCCCAGAAGCTGAAGGAACTGCCCGCCGGTAGCCGCGTTCTGGGCTTCAACTATGATACCGGCGAACGCTATTTGTCGGTGCCCGACTTCCTGCCCGAATAGCACCGCGCCAAAGCGGGCATGATCGACGCTGCACCCATGGCCCGGCCGCATCCCCTGATGTGGCTGTTCTGGTTCATGCTGTTCGTCGGCGTGCCCGCCACGGTCGCTCATTGGGAAGCAACCGGCCCCACCATCCGCGCCTTTCACACGACGCTGGTCCAGACTGCCCGCGCCCCACGGGCGGCGACGCCCCCGCCTGCGGTGCAACCCGTGGAGCTTTATGAACTGGACCGCGATCAGGCGCGGGCCTTCAATTCCGCCATCCCCTTTTCGCGCCTGCCCAGTCCAGCGGCGCGGCCCTTCGTCTTTTCGGGCACGCCGATTGATCAGGCGCGCGCGATCGACTGTCTGGCGGCAGCGCAACTATACGAAGCGGGCGACGATGCGGTGGGAGAGCGCGCGGTCGCCCAAGTCGTGTTGAACCGGGTGCGTCACCCCGCTTTCCCCAAGACCGTCTGCGGCGTGGTGTTCCAGGGGCAGGAAAGATCGACCGGATGCCAGTTCACCTTCACCTGCGACGGCGCACTGGCCCGGTCACCGACGCAGGCCGCATGGAACCGGGCGCGGGACATTGCGCGGGCAGCGCTCGCTGGCCAGGTGTTCAAGCCGGTCGGCTATGCCACCCATTATCATACCGACTGGGTGGTGCCCTATTGGAGCAGCAGCCTGGACAAGGTCGCGGCGGTCGACACGCATCTCTTCTTCCGGTGGCGGGGATGGTGGGGCACGCCCCCCGCCTTCCGCTTGAGCCGAGCGTCGACAGAGCCAGTCATCCCCCGCATCGCGCATCTGTCGGCAGCGCATCAGGGCGACGGCATCCTGATCGCTGGCCTGCCGCCGGTGCTGTTGCCGGGCGGCGGCGTGGCGACACTGGCGGCCCAGCCTCAACAAGCCATCGGCGCGGAGTCTGTCGGACGGACGATGGCAGGCGCGCGATTGATCACGATTGCGCCGGGCGCGAAAAGTTTCCTGGTGGAACTAAGCCGCGACAGCCAGCCTGACATGTGGCCAGCGATGGCGCAGACATTCTGCGCCGGGCGGCCCGAATGCCGAATCATGGCATGGCGGACGGGCAACGCTCCGTCGGGGCTGCCCCTGACCGGGGATCAGATGGAAAGCATGACTTTCGCCTATATCCACAATGCCGCTACGGGCCTGCAGCGATCCCTCTGGAACTGCACCCAATCGCCACGCGCCAATGCGGGGGAATGCATGCGTCAACGCAATCCCGCCCCCGCGCAGACCCGTGAGCCGGCGACAAAGGTCGTCGTGCCGACGCTCGGCGGCGTGCGGCGTAAGGATCGGTTCGAAACGGTGAAGATCATACCGCCCGCCCCTGTCGTGGCGCAGAAGGACATGCCAACTCAATAGGCAGCCTTGACACCCCACACGGTCACGCGCGCCACCCTGGAGCCATGCAATAAAAAAGGGGCCGCCGGGCAGGCGACCCCTTCTATCCTCTCCGCGAAAGCGGGCAGGCGCGTTTTAGTCGTTCTTCGGCTGAAGATTGACGGCCGCGTGCTTACCGCGACGATCGACTTCCAGTTCGAAGTCCAGACGGTCGCCTTCATTGAGGGCAGACATGCCTGCACGCTCTACGGCGCTGATGTGGACGAATGCGTCAGGCTGACCGTCGTCGCGCTGGATGAAGCCAAAGCCCTTCATTGCATTGAAGAACTTGACCGTGCCGCTGGCGCGCTCACCCGTCAGCTGGCGCTGCGGGCCACCGCGATCGCCGCCGCCGAAGCCGCCACGGTCACCACCGAAGCCGCCTGCGCGGGGTTCACGGGGTTCACGCGGACGATCGACGACCGGAAGGGGCTCACCCTCGATCTTGAGGTCGGTCGCAGAAATCTTGCCGCCGCGATCCACCAGGGTGAAGCCGAGCGGCTGACCTTCGGCAAGGCCGGTCAGGCCAGCCTGCTCCACAGCGCTGATGTGAACGAACACGTCTTCCGCGCCATCATCACGAACGACGAAGCCGAAGCCTTTTTGTCCGTTGAAGAATTTGACTACGCCGGTGCCTTCGCCGACGACCTGGGCAGGCATACCGCCACCGCCGCCACGACCGCCGCCGAAGCCGCCACCACCGCCGCCGCCAAAACCGCCGCCGCCGCTGCGGAAACCGCCGCCACCGCCGCCGAAGCGGTCACCGCCGCCACCGCCGAAGCGATCGCCGCCGCCAAAGCCGCCGCGATCACCGCCGAAGCCGCCACGATCACCGCCGCCGTAGAAATTGTCGTCGCCGAACCCGTCGCGCTTATCCTTGCCGCGCCCGCCGCGGCGACCTCTATCAAAACTCATGCCCTGTTGGTCACTTTCGCTTCGCCCAAGACTAAATCGGACAAACATGCCGGGCGAAATGACATGCAGAATCCACCGCAAGGATGCGGCTTTAGGGAATCACTATATCAATTTTTCAGGGCAGCGCGAATGATTTTAGCCCGATTGCTCCCGCATTGACGCCAAGGCCTGCTGGCCAGCCTTTCTAGGCACCCCGCAAAAGCGCCGATTGAGTTGCGACGGCTTTCGCCATAGAGGGGTCGGATGAGCGTATATTTTCATGAAGAGGACCTGCCCGCAGGCGTCCTCGCCCCCGGCCCCGTTGCCGTCGACACCGAAACCATGGGCCTCATCACGCCGCGCGACCGCCTGTGCGTCGTGCAGATCAGCGACGGCCAGGGTGACGAACATCTGGTACGATTCATGCCCGGCAGCGACTATGCCGCGCCCAACCTGCGCGCGGTTCTTGCCGACCCGGCACGGCTGAAACTCTATCATTTCGGGCGCTTCGACCTTGCGGCGATCAAACATTATCTGGGCGTGGTGGCAGCGCCCGTCTATTGCACCAAGATCGCGTCCCGCCTGATCCGCACCTATACCGACCGCCATGGTTTGAAAGAACTGGTGCGCGAAATGCTGGGACAAGAGATCAGCAAGCAGCAGCAGTCGAGCGACTGGGGTGCACCCACCCTGTCCGACGCGCAGAAGGAATATGCAGCGTCAGACGTGCGCTATCTGCACGCCTTGAAGCTGGAAATGGACAAGCGGTTGATACGCGAAGGCCGGATGGAACTGGCGCAGGCCTGTTTCGATTTCCTCCCCCACCGGGCCGACCTGGACCTGGCAGGCTGGCCGGAGATCGACATCTTCGCCCATATGTAAAGGGCGGGAGGCAGGCGCTCCATGTCAATCCAGGCGGAACAGCAACGCAGCGCACGACGGCAATGGGCACGGCCGAGGGGAAGTCATGACCGGGTGGTCGGGATGCTCCGAAACTGGCTTCCAGTTGCGGCGGGCGTGTTGGCCGCACTGTTGGCGACCGCCCCCTTTGTGGGCGGTGACAAGGTGAGCTTCGTGCTCGACAAGAACAAGGTGGAAGTGGCGCAGGAACGTATGCGCGTCACCGAAGCGCTCTATCGCGGTGAAGACAGCAAGGGGCAGCCCTTTTCGCTGCGCGCGGGGTCGGCGGTGCAGAAAAGCTCGCGCGAACCTGTGGTCGACCTTAATGACATGTCCGCGCGCGTCCTGCTGTCCGAAGGCCCTGCTTTGCTGAACGCCCGCAAGGGTCGGTACGACATGGACAGCGAACGGGTGGCGGTGGACGGCCCCGTGCAGTTCCAGGCCGCAGGCGGATACCGGCTGACGACGCGGGACGTGGGCATCGACCTCAAGACGCGAACGATGCGCAGCAACGGGCGCGTGGATGGCCGCATCCCCATCGGGACATTCAGCGGCGATCATCTGGAAGCCGACCTCAATGCCCGCACCGTGACGCTGCAGGGCAGGGCAAGCTTGCGCATCGAACAAAATGGCCTCAAAGGGCGGTAGTGATGAAGATATCGCTGATCCTGCTGTCGGCTGGCGCACTCGGCGCGGCTGCATTCCATCCCAGCGTCCAGGCGCAGGTGCTGAAAAATCATGACAGCAACGCGCCCGTCAACTTCAACGCCGACCGCATCGAAGTGCAGGATCGCGCCGATCGCGTCGTGGTATCCGGCAATGTAGAGGTGACCCAGGCGGGCATGCGGCTCAACGCGGCGCGCATGACGGTCGCCTACCGCAATGGCGGATCGAACGGCGGCGGGGTGGAAGTCGACCGGATCGACGCGACCGGCAACGTCGTCGTCACCAAGGGCAGCGAAACCGCACGCGGCAATGTAGCCATCTACGACCTCAACAAACGGCTGATCACCATGATCGGCAATGTCAGCCTGACCCAGGGCGCAAGCCGACTGACGGGCGGGCGACTGGTTATCGACCTGACCAGTGGCCGGTCGACCGTGGACGGGCGCTCATCCGGCGGCGCTCCGGGCGTATCGGGTGGATCAGGTGGACGCGTGTCGGGGACGTTTTCGGTTCCGCAGCGGAATAACTGACCCTTTTCCAGCACTGCCTCGCCGGCAGCACAGCGACGAAATCGCTGCGCCCGAAATGTCACTGTCAAGTTAATAATAATGGCATTTTTTGGGCAAAATGCTATCATGAAAATCTGCGGGGTCACCTTCGATTCTGCGAGGTCCACCATGTCACGCTTGCGAATAGCGGCTAGTGCCGCCTGTTGCTTTTTTGCGCTTTTTTCTGGCCAGGCCATGGCCGCAGAAGAAGCCAGTTGTTGGCAACCCTATGAAGTAGAGGCCGCCAAAGTCCGCGATCTGCACGTCATGCTGATGCTTGGTTCCCTAAAGTGCAAGTCACTCAATGTGGGGCTGGCCGACAAATATAGCGCCTTCACCGACCGTCACATCGGGCTGCTTTCCAGCTATAATAATGTACTCAAGGCCCGCTTCATGCGCACAAGCGGTATCAGCGATGGCCTGCGCGCCTATGAAGAGTTCAATACGAAATTGGGCAATACGCATTCCGGCAATCCCCAGACGGCCAGCTACTGCCAGATGATGGACACGCTGCTGACCGTGGCAACAGACGCACGGGATACGGAATTGCCCAAGCTGGCGCAGAATTTTTCCGAAAGCCGGATGGGCATAGAAACGGTCTGCGCGGCAGTGGCGGCCCCGGTCACAATTGCAGCAACAGCGGCGTCTGCGCCTGCCCCGGCACCGACGGCAACACCGCCCGCCTCGCCTGTCCCCGCGTCGGTGGCCATAGCTGACCCACCAGCCTCATCCACGTCGGCCGTGGCCGCGCTGGAAGCGGCGGCGGTGGCGCTCCAGACCGCTGCGGCCAGCCTGAAGGCGCAACCGGCGGCTCCGACGGCCACGCCTTCAGCGGATGTTCCAACAGCACTTCCGACGGCCCAACCCGCTTCGGCGACAATCATCACACCTGCGGGATGATGATCGCCGCGCTATCGGGAACGAGAGGTGCAGCGACGGGGGGATATCTCGTCCCTCCGCATGACCAAAGCCCGTGCCTTCTGGCAGGGATGCGCTAGGGGCGCTCGTCCCAGCGGATCAGTCGCACCTCGCCATCGCTCTCCACGGCGAGTTCGCCCAATGCGCCGGTGCGCAGCTTGAGCGACGTGGAGGGCAGCCCTGATGCGAGCAGCGCGAATCGGGCCGCGCCATTGCTGGTCACCAGCAGCTCCGCCCCCTCCCCCTCAACTTCTCTCGCGAACCATTTTCTCCAGGCGGCAAGGCGTGCCGGGGCGTCCACGATCCAGCCGTCGGGCGCGATGCCTTGTTCGTCCCAGTCCGCCAATGCCCGCGCTCCGATCCGGTCCAACACTTCGGTTTCGGGACGACCTTCGTCGGGGCCATGATCGATTTCACTGAGCCAGGGCAACGGGCCGGTGAACGCATGACCGGTCGCGGCGGCGATCCGCATCGCCGTCTCCCTCGCGCGCTGTAGCGGGCTGCTGTGAATGCAACGGATTGGCAAGCTGCGCTCGGCGAACCAGCTGCCCAGACGATCGGCCTGGACGCGACCGCTTTCGACCAGCGGAATGTCGGTCGCCGCGCCGATGCGACGGGCGTCGGCACTGCTGTCGAACGTGTTACCATGACGAATGATGAAGATGCGCCGGGTCATGGCAGAGCGGGCGTCGGGTCACCATGGATGGCGATGAGAGCCTCCACCCGATCGATGTCGGCGAGCGTATCGATGCCGGAACTGTCGAACAGCGGCGGTTCGACGGGCACGGTCATGACGGGGATGCCCAGCTCCAACAGGCGTAACTGCTCCAGCCCCTCGATCGTCTCCAACGCCGTTGGCGGGGCATTTTCAAAGCGCGTGAGTGCTTCAAGCGTGTAGCCATAAAGCCCGACATGCCGCCAAACCGGCGATGTCGGCTCACTCGCGCGCAGAGCCTCCTCTCCCCGAATAGCTGGAATGATAGTCTTGGAGAACCAGAGCGCTCGGCCATCGGCAGCGCGGGCGCACGTGGTCCCGCTAAAGGGTGATCGGATCTTATGGTCGCGCAACGCATCCAGCGCCGCCCAATCCAGCGCTATCACCGGAGTGACGACTTGCGCGCCGGATTGCAGCGCCCCGATGACGGATCGCAGCGCGCCTTTCGGCTGAAAGGGAGAATCGCCCTGAAGATTGACGACGAAACGCGGCGGCACGGGCCTCTGCAGCGCCGCGACCAGCGCTCGGCCCGATCCGGTGGCAATGCCGCTGTCGGTCATCGCCGCATCGCATCCTGCGGCCAATGCGTGGTCGGCAATCTCGCGGTCGTCGGTCGCAACGACCAGTTCCGCGTCGGCCAGGTCACCAATCGCGGCGCGGGCCATGGCGATTGTACGATGCAGCAACGTCCGCCCCGCGATCAGGTGCAGGGGCTTGCGCGGCAGGCGGGACGATCCCGCGCGTGCCGGGATGACGACGATGATGCTCAGGCGACCCCGGCGTTCAGCAGGTCATGCATGTGGACCGCGCCAACCAGCTGACCACCGTCGCACACAAACAGCAGGGTGACATTATGCAGATGCATCAGCCGCAATGCTTCGGACGCAAGGTCATCCGATCCCACCGTCAGCGGCGTCGGCGTCATATACCGGCCGACCGGCTCTGTCAGATGCTGTGTGTCGGTGACAGTGCGGCGCAAATCGCCATCTGTAAAGGCACCCACCAGTTCCCCGTCCTGATTGAGCACAGCGGTGCCGCCAAGCCGCCCCCGCGTCATTTCCATGGTCGCGTCCAGCAATGATGCATCTTCGCGCACGCGGGGGACGCCGTCGCCCTTCGCCATCAGTTCGCGAATCTTGAGCAGCTGCGCGCCAAGGCTGCCATTGGGATGAAATTTGTGGAAATCGTCAGCCGAAAAGCCCCTCATTTCCATAAGCGCGATGGCTAATGCGTCGCCAAAGGCCATCTGCACCGTGGTCGATGTGGTCGGCGCCAGCTCATTGGGGCAGGCTTCGCGCACGGCGGGAAGCAACACGCAGACATCGGAAGCCGCCGCCACCGTGCTTTCGGAGCGAGCCGTCAGGCCCAGCAAGGGTATGCCGAACCGCTTGCAATAATGAATGATCGGACCAAGTTCGTTCGATTCGCCCGAATAGGACAGCATCAACACGACGTCGTCAGGCGTCACCATGCCCAGGTCACCATGACCGGCATCGGCAGGGTGCATGAAAATGGCGGGCGTGCCAGTCGACGTCAGGGTGGCCGTCAACTTGCGGGCGACGATGCCGCTCTTGCCCATGCCCGTCACGATCAGGCGGCCTCGGACATCCATGATCACGCCGACCAGACGAAGGAATATCGCCGCAAAGTCGCGATCGGAAAACTGCACCTCCAGCGCGTCGATCCCCTGTGACGCGGTCGATAGGGTCCGGCGGGCGGTTTCAACGATCCGACTGCCGGAGCCGAAAGGCACGATCTTTGATACTGTAGACACGTAAAGGCCCTTTTCCCCCGGCTTCGCCGCCGGTTATCCCCTGGCTGGCGAGCGTGGCGGCGGTCGCATGGAAGCGCACCGCCATCATCTGATTTGCCGCAACCGTCCCGGCATTAAGCCGGCACCCGATGCGGGAATAGGACCGTTCGGACAGGGATGGCAATTCAATTTGTTAACGGCGTGCGAAAATTGCGCGACTCCACTGTCACACTAAGGATAAATCAGCAGCGCAAGGAAAGTCGCCGGAACTTTTCCGCCACAAGCGCGTCATGGGCGATTTTTATCGGCTATTCGCCATGATAGGATCGATACCAGGACACGAACTGCGGCACCCCGACCTCAATCGCCGTCTGTGGCGAGAAGCCGATATCACGGACAATGGCGCTGATGTCGGCAAAGGTAGCAGGCACGTCGCCCGGCTGCATCGGCTGGAAATCGACCTTCGCCTTGCGGCCACAGGCAACCTCCAGCACCGAAATGAGGTGCATCAACTCTTCGGGACGATTGTTGCCGATATTATAGAGTCGATGGGGTGAACGGCTGCCGCCCGCCTTGGCCGCGCCGTCATCGGCCGGCGCATGGTCAAGGCAGCCGATCACGCCGCTGACAATGTCGTCGATATAGGTGAAGTCGCGCTGCATCCGGCCATGGTTGAACACCGGAATGGGCTGACCCGCGAGAATCTTTTTCGTGAAGATCCACATCGCCATGTCCGGGCGTCCCCATGGTCCATAGACGGTAAAGAAGCGCAGGCCGGTCATGGGAATGCGGAAAAGATGAGCATAGGTCTCGCTCATCAGTTCATCGGCCCGCTTGGTCGCTGCATAGAGCGACACCGGATGGTCGGCACGATCCTCCACCCGGAAAGGCAGGCTGTCATTGCCACCATAAACCGACGAAGATGAGGCGTAGACCAGATGGCGCACCCGCCGTTCCCGCGCCAATTCCAGCATGTTGACATGGCCCGCCAGGTTGGAACGGACATAGGCATGGGGATTGATCAACGAATAGCGCACGCCCGCCTGCGCGCCCAGGTGGATGATGGCCTCCACCGTATGCCCGGCAAGCACCGCGTGCAGCGCGTCCATGTCGGCAAAATCGACCTCGGCGAAGGTGAACAGCTTGCCATGGCGATCCTGCAACGCGGTGATCCGGTCGCGTTTGAGCGAAACCGGATAATAATCATTCATATTGTCGATGCCGATCACCGCCCGCCCCGACGCAAGCAGCCGATCTGCGACGGCCATGCCGATGAACCCGGCAGCCCCGGTAACAAGGATGGTCATGCGGCAGGCAACATGCGGGCCAGATCGGAACTCTTCACCGTCAAAATCCCCTTTTTCATCAGGTGTTATGGCCGTTCACAGACAATCCCGCGCCCGATGTAAAGGGCTTTCCCCAAAAGCGCCGTCCAACTGACCGATTTAGACTATTTAGTCTTTCCCTAAGCATTGTTGCCTAAGGACAGGAGCCATGGATATGGCTTCGCACCCGGCCTCAATCAACAGCCGCGCCCATGGACCGGCGCAACGCGCGCGCTGGGCGGCGCTGGCGCAGGACGCGGTGGAGGCAAACGCCTTCTACGCGCCCGACATGCTGTGCGCGGCGCTGGACCATCTGACTGGCCAGCCGGACATACGCCTGATCGAATCCTTTGATAGCGGCGAACTGATCGGCCTGCTCCCGGTGGTGGTGACGCCCCGGCATGGTCGCCTGCCAATCCCCTGCGTTGGCAACTGGATGCACGAACATTGTTTTTTCGGCGCGCCGCTGATCCGTAAAGGTCAGGAAATATCAGCCTGGCGGGGCTTTCTGGCTCAGCTGGATGCCGCGCACTGGGCACCGGGCTTCCTGCATTTGCAAGGGCTGGACGCCGCCGGGGCCAATGCCGCTGCCTTGGAAGCGCTGTGCGTCGAGCAACGGCGCGGTCGGCGCGAAGTGCATCGCTACGAACGCGCCATGCTGCGATCGGGGCTGGACGCCGACCAATATTGGGAAACCCACGTCCGCGCAAAAAAGCGCAAGGAAATCCGCCGCCTGCAAAAGCGGTTGGCGGAAATGGGCATGGTGGAACAGCGCCTGCTGACCAGCCGTGCCGACCTGCCCCATTGGTGCGCCGATTTCCTGGCGCTGGAAGCATCGGGGTGGAAGGGGCGCGAAGGAACCGCACTCGTTTGCCGGGTCGGCGACGCCGCCTTCTTCCGGTCGGCCTGCGCCGCCGCCTTCGACGGAGGGCGACTCCATATGCTGCGCATCGACCTGGACGGGCGCGCCATCGCCATGCTCGCCAATTTCCGCCATGCCAGCGGTGCCTTTTCCTTCAAGATCGCCTTTGATGAGGCGATGGGGCGCTTCTCGCCGGGGGTCCTCATAGAACTGGCCAATCTGCACGCGGTGCAGAAGGACCCGGCTATCGGCTGGATGGACAGCTGCGCCGCCGCCGACCATCCGATGATCGACAGCCTGTGGGCCGAACGGCGGACGATCGTTCAATATCGCATAGCGCTGCATGGACGCGGCCTTGCGCGCGTCGGTCGCACCGTCGCCTTCGCGCTGGCCAATAGCGCCGAAGCCCTGGCTGCGCGCCTGAAGGGACAATCATGACCGCCTACAAACCCGTCACCGCCGCCCAGATATTCCCCGACCCTGCGCGAGACGCTTTTGCCCGTGCCTACCCGAACCAGCCGGTAAAGCTTCGCCACGAACTGACCGGACACGAGTTGCTGACGATAGACGCGCTCGCTCATCTGGCGGAACGGATGCCCGCTTCCAGCGTCGAATATAATCTGGGCAAGCTGCCGCTGGGCGTTCGTCCCGAAGACACGCCCGCCAATGGCCTGACGCTGGGCGAAACGATCCGCTCGATTGAAACCAACGGCAGCTGGGCCGTGCTGAAAAATGTCGAGCGCGACCCGGCCTATGGCGCGCTGCTGGACGGAGCGCTGGCGGAGCTGGCCCCACTGGTCGCGCGGGAAACCGGGCCGATGTTGAACCGGGAGGCTTTCCTCTTCCTGTCGTCGCCGGGCAGCATCACTCCATTTCACATGGACCCGGAGCATAATATCCTGCTTCAGATCATGGGTGAAAAGGTCATGACCGTTTTCCCCGCCGGGGACCAGGAACTGGTGCCCGCGATGAAAAGCGAATCCTTCCACGACGGCGGACATCGCAATCTGGACTGGCGCGACCATTTCCGGGACCGGGGAACACCGTTCCGCCTGCTGCCGGGCGACGCCATTCATGTTCCGGTGAAAGCGCCGCACTTTGTCGAAAATGGCCCGGCGGTCTCCATCAGCCTGTCCGTGACCTGGCGTTCCGAACGGAGCGTGGCGGAGGGTGAGCTGCATGGCCTTAACGCGCTGCTGCGGCGGCGGGGTCTGCCCACAACGCGGGTCGGCGCGCGGCCAGAGAAACAGAGAGCCGGGCGGATCGCCTACCGGCTCATGAGGAAGCTGGGCGCCTGAGCAGGCGGCGTAACACCGCTTCCGCTTCCAGCCGGGGCGAAAAACGTTCGACCACCCACCATTCCAGAGCCTCTTCGCGCGTGGCGAGGCTTTGTTTGTAACGATCCTTGCCCGCCAACAGGGAATAGAGCGACAGGCCGCGCCCGGCATAAAGCGCGACCGCCGCAGCGTGACACAGCAGGCCCGGCTTGTCCTTGGACGATCGCGGCGCGGCGAAGGCGGATTGGTAGTTCATCGCCTGTCCGCGATAGACGAAATTGACCAGCAGCCCGACTACCCCATTCCCATCGGCGAAACGCAGCAATTCAACCTCGCCGCTGTCCCGGCCCCGGTCCGCGAGCAATGCAACGAATCGGCGAAAGCCTGGGTCGGCCCAGGCATTGTCTGCATGTCGCCCTTCATTAAGGGCACGCATCTCCTCAATCCAGGCAGCGGCTTCGTCAGCGGTCGATGCGATCATAACCGACGGCAACGAACCGCCATGATCCTTGATCGCGCGGCGGATCTGGCTGCGCGTATTGGCGCTCAACAGCGACAGATAGTCGCCCGACGCATCGCGCACCGCCTCCAGATCGACCTGATAGACCGGCGAACGATCCAGCCGGACAGAGCGGCGCGCTTTGACATCGATCAGAGGCGAAGCAGGGGCGACGCCACTGAGCCGCAACGCCCGCCAGTCGGTCCGCCTGGCAATCGCCGCATGGAAAGCCTTTGCCGCCGCCTCCTCGCACCCAGCAGCGGCCAGCAAGCCATTATATTCCACAAAGGGCCGGTCCGCGACAGCATCGCCCGACTGGTTGAGCGACAGCGTCGCGCATCGGCCCAGCAGGCGGGGCAGCATGGCATGGCCCACCAGCCCAAGGGCGACGTCCTGGCCCTGCGGGTCCGTCACCGTCAGCAGCTCCGGGCGGATGCCATAGCTTTCCAGCCAACTGCCGGTCCATGTCCAGCCCAGGAAGAAGGATGCGCCCGACGACGCCGCCAGCGCGCGCCAGCGGTTCGCGAGGTCGGGCATGTCCGGCAAGGATGAAAATCGGGCAGTCAGGGCCATCGCGCTCTTGTGGGCAGAGCCGCGCAGGCGGTCAAGCCGATGATCGGTATGGAATTACTGCGGAACGCCCGAAAGCTCGCAGCCCCGATCTACAACCGCCGCCGCTTGGCAGGGTCGACCGACCCGTCGGGGCGCACGCCCGCGCTGGCAAGTTCCCGCCCCATGCGACAGGTGACGAACCGATACCACATGCGGAAATCCGCGCGCAGCGACCAGATCGGATGACGGAAGGTCGCGGGCCGGTTACGCTCGATCAGGCTGTGACTCAACCAGGCGAAGCCATATCCCGCCAACGGCACGGCGGGGATCATCCACCAGCGACCGGCCAGCGGAAGCGCGCCCGCCAGACCGACGGCGATGCTGGTCCCCACATAATGCAGCGCCCTGGTGCCGGGCTGGGCATGTTCCTGCAGATAATAGGGCCAGAAGTCGCTGAAATCCTCCGCGTGCATCTTTCCTCACCTCCGGTGCGAAGGTCAGGTTAGTGGCAATCCCGCAGGCGTATAGGCCAGATGCGTCAGGCCGTGCGGCTTTCGGGAGCGAAAAGGAAATAGTCATAGGCCGCGCGCGCCACCTCCGCCATGATCCGGTCGCGCAACACATGCCCCCGCCGATCTTTCATCACGAAAACCGAAATGGCGAATATCCGCCCGTCGGGCAGGGATATGATGCCCGTATCATTGCCCAGACCGTTAAGCGTGCCCGTCTTGTGCGCGATCATCGTGCCGGGGGGCAGCATCCCGGCCAGCCGCGCCTTGCCCGTCTTGCACCGGGCCATGATGGCGATCAGCGCCGCGCTGCTGCTGGCCTTGAGCGCCCTGCCATGGTGGATCGCGGACAGCAGGTCATTCATCGCGCGCGGCGTGGAAGTGTCGCGCGGGTCCGCGGCAAAGGCCAGGTTGGGCAGGTCGCGAGCGTCGCGCTGACGGGCGGAAAGCGCCGCTTCCATGGCAGCTTCATCGCCCCCATTCGCCGCAACGACCTTGGCCCGTGCCAGCAATTGGGCGGTATTGCTATCGACCCGCTGGCCACGAATGCCGATAGACTGCAGCCAGCTGTTCACCGCCTGCGGCCCGCCCGCCCGCGCCACCAGCACGTCGGTCGCTTCATTGTCGCTACGGGTGAGCATGAGTTCCAGCAGCGTCGTCACCGACAGCGGAGTGCCCAGGCGCGGCAGCCGCTCGTCAAGGCTGAGTGCGCCCGCGTCGGCGAGCGCAAAAATCTTGCCCGCCACCGCAACCTTGTAGGTGCTGGCCATGGGGAAAAGCGTGTCGTTGTTGATGCCGATCGACTGGCCGCTGTGCAGATCGCGCACCGCAATGCCGACCGTACCGTCGGTCAATGTCGCGAAACGCGCAAATTCCGCCAACAGGCGCGATTCGGCCGTGCGCTGGACGACATTGGACGTCGGCCCAAAGGCGTCGGCAGTCGGCAAGGGCGCAAGAAACAGGCCCAAGCCTGCCAGCAGGGCAGTGAAGGAAGAAAGGCGTCGCATGGAAATATCCTTCTCCGATTCGCGGAGCCGGGGCAAGGCCCAACCGCTGTTGACAGGGCTTTGCCGCGCGGTTCATCAGCACCGCCATGACCACCTTGAACATGCTCGACGAAAGCTGGCGCGCGCCGCTGAGCCAGGAGTTTCAGCAACCCTATATGGCGGCGCTCCAGCGCTTTCTTGAAGGCGAAAAGGCGCAGGGCAAGCGCATCTTTCCCGATGATGCCGCCTATTTCCGGGCGCTCGATCTGACGCCGCTCGACGCGGTAAAGGTCGTCATTCTGGGGCAGGACCCCTATCATGGCGAAGGTCAGGCGCATGGGCTTTGCTTCAGCGTGCAGCCGGGCGTGCGGACGCCGCCTTCGCTGGGCAACATCTACAAGGAATTGAAGAGCGACCTGGGGATCGCGCCTTCGCGCCACGGCTTTCTGGAACATTGGGCGCGACAGGGAGTGCTGCTGCTCAACAGCGTGCTGACGGTAGAGATGGGCCGCGCCGCGTCACACCAGAAACAGGGGTGGGAGCAATTTACCGACGCCATCGTGCGGCTGGTCAACCAGAAGGAAGAGCCGGTCGTGTTCCTGCTCTGGGGCGCACATGCCCAGCGCAAGGCGGCGTTTGTCGATCCGTCTCGGCATCTGGTGCTAAAGGCCGCGCACCCGTCCCCGCTCTCCGCGCATAACGGCTTTCTGGGCTGCCGTCATTTTTCCCAGGCCAATGCGTTTCTGGAGGCCAAGGGGCGCGGCGCGGTCGATTGGGCGCTGCCCGAAAGCCCGGCCTAACGCTTCGTCGCGAACCAGATGACGTGGCGCGGTCCCTTGCCATTGTCGCGCGCCTTGACCGCGACCTCTTCGACCAGGAAGCCCGCATCGCGCAAGCGGCGGGTAAAGGCGACGTCCGGCGCGGCTGACCATATCGCCAGGATTCCGCCCGATTTCAGCGCAGCCTTGGCGGCGGCCAGCCCCGCCGCAGAATAAAGCCGGTCGTTGCTGGGCGTGGTAAGCCCGTCGGGGCCGTTGTCGACATCCAGCAGGATCGCGTCATAGCTGCCGGACGCCGACGCAATGGCTGCGGCGACATCGCCTTCCACCAGTCGCACGCGGGGATCGTCCAGGCATCCCGCCGCCAGATCCACCATCGGGCCGCGCGCCCAGGCGATGATCTGCGGCACCAGTTCGGCCAGCGTAACCCGCCCGCCCGGCCCCATCTGCGCGAGCGCCGCGCGCAGGGTGAAGCCCATGCCATAACCACCAATCAGCAGATGGGGATCGCTGACCTGTTTCAGTCTGTCCAGCGTGAAAACCGCCAGCGCCTTTTCCGAACCGCTCATGCGGCTGCTCATCAACTCATTGCGGTCCAGCACGATCATATAGTCGCCACCGCGCCGGTAGAGCTTCAATTCCTGGCCGCCGGGGATGGGCGCCGTGTCGATCAATTCGCGAGGCTGCATGAATTTCCTTCCTGTCAGGGCGCGCATGACAGCTTGGCCCGCGCGGTGCAAATTTTCGCGGCACTGGCGCTCGCGGCAATCGCCCCCTATCTGCCGGACCACACCCGCCATCCTACTCCCTGCAGGCAGATTGTCCCGATGCGTTATTTCCTCGACACCGAATTCAACGGATTTGCGGGCGCGCTGATCAGCGTCGCGCTCGTCCCGGAATTTGGCGACGATGAATTCTACGTTTCGCTCCCGCTGCAGGAACAGGCCCATGGCTGGGTCGAACGCAACGTCATTCCTTATCTGCGCCATGTCCCGCCCGGCATCGACATGGAACTGGACCGAGTAGAGGCGGCGCATCATCTGGCCGACTATCTGGCGGGCGACGCCGAACCGGTGATCGTCGCCGACTGGCCGGAAGATCTGGCGCATTTCTGCGCCCTGTTGGTGACCGGGCCGGGGCAGATGGTCGACCTGAACGGATTGAAGTTGCAACTCGTCAACGCGGCAGGTTTCAGCGCGGCAGCCAACAGCCGGATACCGCACAACGCCCTGCATGACGCGCGGGCGCTGCGGGATTTCTGCCTGAACAATTAAGGCGTGGTAACCGCGCGAGGGCGAGCAGCACGACGCTCTAGTGGATTGATTTTGACATTTGCATCCCGCTGGCCGGATAGGAAGGTCGCAAATGCCAAAATCGTAAAATCCACTAGATTCATATAATTGCTAGTGGTCCGAAAAGATTCTGACATTTGCGCACCACCTAGCCGATAGGGATGCAAATGTCAGAATCGGACCACTAGCCGAAAGTCTCATTCGGTCCGAGGGTTCGCGCTTGCCGGACATGGCCGAACTCGCCTTCGCCCGACCAGGCCCGTCCATCAGGATAGCGCAGTTCCATGCCCGCAAGGTCGGCTTCATCCGCCAGCCACATGTTGACGCCCATCAGGCTGTTGCCAAACCTCGATATGGCGCTGGCGGTCAAGCTGAAGTGGGTGGTCGAACCGCAACTGGGACAAAAGTGAATTTCCGCGCCCGGATCATCCTTGTCCTGCCGACAATATCCAGTCGTCGCGCCATCAATGCCTACGTCCGAGGGATGGAAATAAGACCAGCGAGCGCCAGTCTTGCTGCAAAGCGTGCAGTTGCACTCATTGATATGGTCCGGCTGCCTGAAGATTCGCACTTCAACTTGGCCGCAATGGCAGGTCATTTTCATCATGCCCGCCCCCTTAGTGCATTTTCGAAAAAGAGGGCACCATCAGCTGGCGCGCAAAATGCGTCAATAAAGGCCAAACGGGACGGCCAGGTCCAACTTCGGTCGGACCACGCCTGCCCTCAACAGCCCCTAAAAAGGTCGAGGCCCGGTCCTGCTTGCGCAGGCCGGGCCTCTTTCCCTCTCCAAACCGTCAGGCGATCAGCCGTCGTAGTCGCCACCGATATTCTGGTTACGCGGCGGCGCAGCGGCGGTCAGGCGCAATGCCTCCGCCGACTGGGCGATCGATCCGATTTCGTCCGGTGTATCATCGTCATCAATCTGCACCTTTTGCAGCGACGCGACGAGCGAATCATTCAGATCCACCGGCAGGATGGTTTCTTCAGCAATCTCTCGCAGGGCGACGACCGGATTCTTGTCGCGGTCGCGGTCCAGTGTCAGCTCGGCACCGCCAGAAATCTCCCGCGCGCGCTGGGCGGCGAGTAGGACGAGATCAAAGCGGTTGGTAACCTTATCGACGCAATCTTCGACGGTAACGCGGGCCAAAAGTGCCCTCCTGAAACATGGAAATTGTGAAAACTGCGCCTAACAGGGGCGATCCCCTGAGTCAACGAAAAGGCCATAAAGCTTTGGCATGCCGCGCCGAATGAGGGCATGAATAGGGCATGTCGACGAACAGACGGATCGAAAACGGGCGTGGGGAAGCCGCCATCAGCCTGTCGGTCCACGGCAATCGGCTGACCATCATCGAAACCGGCCCCGCCCTTCGCCAGGCGTTGATCGACCTGATCGACGGGGCCGCGCACAACCTGAAACTTTACTATTATATCTTCGCCAGTGACGAAAGCGGGCGGATGGTGCTTGATCGGCTGGTCGCGGCACGGCAGCGCGGGGTCGCCGTGACGCTGATGATCGACGCCTTCGGATCAGCCGACACGCCCCTGTCCTTCTTCGACCCCCTGCTCGCGGCGGGTGGCCATTTCGGTCGCTTCGGCGCGCGCCGCTCCACCCGCTACCTGATCCGCAACCATCAGAAGATGGCGATTGCCGACGACCGGCGGCTGATGCTGGGCGGCTTCAATGTCGAGGACGCATATTTCGGCCTACCCGCCGATGATGCCTGGGCCGACCTTGGCCTCCTGATCGACGGGCCGCAGGTTGAAGCGATGGTGCGCTGGTACGGACAGCTGTGGCGCTGGGTATCGACCAAAAGGCAGCGATTCCGCACCCTGCGGCGGATGGTCCGGCACTGGCACCCATCGCCACATCATGATCCGGGCGACCCGATCCGCTGGCTGGTGGGCGGACCCACGCGACGGCTCAGCCCTTGGGCGCAAGTGGTGAAGCATGACCTTGAACATGCCCGGCGGCTGGACATGGTGGAGGCCTATTTCTCGCCGGGCCGGGGCATGTTGAAACGCATCGCCAGGGCGGCACGGCGCGAAGGTGCCAGGCTCATCCTCCCCTCCCGATCCGACAATGGCGCGACGGTCGCGGCCTCCCGACTGCTATATGGCCCCCTGCTAAGGCGCGGGGTCGATATTTGGGAATATCAATCGTGCAAGCTGCATATGAAGCTGATCGTCATCGACGACGCCGTCTATATTGGGTCAGCCAATTTCGACATGCGCAGCCTGTTCCTGAATCTGGAGATCATGCTGCGGATCGAAGACAAGGCGTTTGCAACGGCGATGCGGGCCTTCATCGACTGCCGCGCTGCGGAAAGTCGGCAGGTCACGCTGGAAAGCCACAAGGCCCAACGCGGCCCGCTTACCCTGATCAAGCAGTGGATCAGCTATTTTCTGGTCGGCGTCCTCGACTATACCGTAACGCGCCGCCTGAATTTTCGCGATCCCGACGCGGATTGACGGTCAGCGGGCTGGCCGCCTCACGCGATCGACTCTTCCGCCGGCGTGTAGGCCAGACCCAGCGCTTCGGCCACGGCGCGATAGGTGATCTGCCCGTTCCACACATTCAGCCCGTTGAGCAGATGCGGGTCCAAACGCAGCGCCTCCTTCCATCCAAGGTCAGCGATGCGCAAAGCATGGGGCAAGGTCACGTTATTGAGCGCGTAGGTGCTGGTGCGTGCCACCGCGCCGGGCATGTTGGCGACGCAATAATGGACGATGCCATCCACGACATAAGTGGGATCGGCGTGGGTTGTAGGATGGCTGGTTTCGAAACAGCCGCCCTGATCAATCGCCACATCGACCAATACCGCCCCCTTCTTCATCGTCTTTAGCATTTCGGCGGTAACCAGCTGGGGCGCGGCGGCTCCGGGGATCAGTACCGCGCCGATAACCAGATCCGCGTCGGCAACGCATTCCGCCAGGTTCGCACGATTGGAAAAGCGGGTCTTGGCCCGTGCCTCGAAATAAATGCCCAGCCGTTCCAGCACTTCCGGGCTGCGATCCAATATGGTGACGTCCGCCCCCAGCCCCGCCGCCATCTGAGCCGCATTGAAACCAACCACGCCGCCACCAATCACACACACTTTCGCCGGCAATACGCCCGGCACGCCGCCCAACAGAACGCCGCGACCGCCATTCGCCTTTTCCAGCGCGGTTGCGCCCGCCTGGATCGCCATGCGCCCCGCGACCTGGCTCATCGGCTTCAACAGCGGCAGGCCGCCATTGCCGTCGGTCACCGTTTCATAGGCAATGCAGACCGCGCCTGATGCAATCAGGTCGCGTGTCTGGTCCGGGTCGGGTGCCAGATGCAAATAGGTATAGAGGATTTGCCCAGGCCGCAGCATCGCGCGCTCCTCGGCCTGGGGTTCCTTCACCTTGACGATCATCTCCGCTGTAGCGAACACGTCCCGCGCCGTCGGAACGATCTCACCCCCGGCGTCGGCATAAAGGGCGTCACGCGCGTCAATCCCTTCGCCAGCACCGCTTTCCACCAACACGCGATGGCCGTGGGCCGTCAGCTCAAAAACGCTCTCAGGCGTCAGGCCCACGCGATATTCGTGATTTTTGATCTCTTTGACGGTCCCTACGATCATGGCGATCCTCTCCATATTTGCAGGCAAGATCGCCTCGCCCGCCCCCCGTCGTCAACCAGCGATGATGACCCGTCGGCTTTCGTGACAAAACCGCAATCAAAGAAACACAAGCATCCCCTTGCCTACCGTCCCGGCACAGGATAGGGAGCCGCCTTCCAGCGAATGCGGAGCGGTGGCCGAGTGGTCGAAGGCGCTCGCCTGGAAAGTGAGTATACGTCAAAAGCGTATCGAGGGTTCGAATCCCTCCCGCTCCGCCACCTTTTCCATCTCATTTATTCGTATTTGGCCTGAAACCCAAGGATTTCGGCCATTTCTGCGCGCGCCATTTGTTCGCAATTGTCCCCGTTTGTTCTCATGCAGCCGGTCTGGCATATGGCAAGATCTATGGTATCCGATTCGGGGAATATGGTATGGGCGCGCTGACCGACGCGAAGCTGCGGGCCGCCAAGGCGAGCGAGAAAGCCTACAAGCTGTCCGATGGCGAACAGCTATATCTGCATGTCTCGAAAGCCGGTGGCCGCGTATGGCGCATGAACTACCAGTTCGGGCGCAATGACAAGGGCAAGCCGATCCAGAAAACGCTGACGATCGGCACCTATCCGGCGATCTCGTTGAAGGATGCGCGCGACGCACGCGACGCGGCGAAGGCCCTCCTGGCTAAAGGTGTCGAGCCCAAGCCGGTGGATCTGTTCGAGCGTGCCCCCGTCCCCATCGACACGCGGCCCACCTTCAAGACGGTCGGACTAGCTTGGCACGCGCTGCAGCAGCGTCGCTGGTCGAAGATCCACGCCAAGGACGTCATGGAAAATTTGGAAAGCGACGTCTTCCCGCTGCTGGGGCATTTGCCGATAGACGACATTCAAGCCCCGGCGGTGTTCACGCTGTTGCAGGGCATCGTGGATCGCGGGGCTGTAGAGACCGCGCACCGGACGCGCCAGCGCATCAGTGCCATATTCGTCTATGGTATCGCCACGGAACAGGCGACGCGGGATCCTGCCGCCAGCCTCGCCATCGCACTGCCGAAGAAGCCGAAGGCGAAGCCGCAGGCGGCGGTGACGACGATCGGCGAACTCAGGCAGCTGATTATCGATTGCGAGGCCGAGCGGTGCCGTGCGCCCACTAAATTGGCGCTGCGGCTGCTCGCGCTGACGGCGGTGCGCCCGAACGAATTGCACGGCGCGCGCTGGGCTGAGTTCGAAGATCTGGATGGGCCGGATCCGCTGTGGCGTATCCCGGCGCACCGGATGAAGGGCGATGCGGACCGCAAGAGCGAGATCGAGGGCTGTCATCTTGTGCCGCTGGCACCGCAAGCGGTGGCGATCTTGAAAGTGATGCATTCATTGACAGGGGATCTGGCTATCATCTTTCCCAGCGATCGGCATGTGCATCGGCAGATGAGCGAAAACACGTTGCGCGCGCTGCTGATCAGAGCCGGATATTATCAGCGGCACGTGCCGCATGGGTTCCGATCGGCTTTCTCAACCATCATGAATGAGCGATGCGAAAGATCGTGGCGAGCAACTGGGCACACCGGGGCATCGCCGGATCGGGCGATCATAGATCTGATGTTGGCCCATGTCCCCAAGGATAAGGTCGAGGGCGCATATAACAGGGCGGCCTATATGGAGCGTCGCCGCGAACTCGCCGTCGAATGGGCAGATCTGCTGATCGCGGATATGTGGCCGCCGGAAATGCACATCGGCGCGCCGATCAGATGGGCCGCGACCGGGCCGGGAAAGCCCGGTCGCTGACCGTCAGGCAGCAAGTTTGCCGACCCATGCGTCAATTTCACTTTCGACCCATCGGGAACACTTGTATCCCATCTTCCGCTGGGCCGGGAATTCGCCGCGCTTGATGAGGGCATATAGGTGCGTCCGCGATAGGGACGTGCGGCGCATGACCTCATCGATCCTCAATAGACGTTCGGGTTGATGCGGGATCATGCCGCCAGTTTCCTTTCCGCTGTGCCCGTGATCTTCTCGCGGGGTGGTATCCAGAAGGTCGGAGCGAATGGCCGACCTTGGAAGTCAGTCATGGGGGCGTGGCGCTTGTCCCATACCACCCACATATAGTCGATCTTGCCGTGATCGTACGCGTCATCCCCCAGCTGCTGGATGATGTTGCCGGGGGGCATGGATGGCCGTTCGCACAGGATCCATACGCCGATCGGCGTCTCGTCCGTGAAGAGTCGGTAACGTCCAGCACTGGCGAGCCATTTAAGGGGCAAGAGGGCGCAGACCTTGTGCGTCGCGATCGACAAGGCGCGGCGGATGCACTTTTCCGCCAGCCCGCGCACCAGGCGGCCATTCTGGAAAGAGAATGGCGGGTTGAAGATGATCGACAGACCGCCCGATGCCTCCAGCAGATGGCGCTGGTCGCCGAGCAGGTCATGTTCGCCCATGAATAGCCGATGCTCGATAGTGCGGTCGAACAGATCCGTGCCATAGGCATTGAAGCCCCGTTCCGTCAGCGCCTCCGGGATATGCAGCTGGCCGCAGCAGGGATCCAGATAGGTAACGTCCGATTCCAGGGCGACCATGTCGATCAGGCGGTGCGTCACCCACCTTTCCTCGACATACCAATCCCAAGGATGGCGGGTGCTGCCCTTCGGGCGCGAAGTCAGTTCGCCGCTCATGCTGCCAGCCTTTCGTGCTGAAATGCTTCTACGCCGGAAATTCGTCGTCCGATCCAATGCATCATGGGCACGGGCATGCTGTTCCCAAGCATTTTGTATCGGGGACCATCGGCCAGCATCCTGCCCCGGAAGGGCACTAGGGTGAAGTCGTCAGCGAAGCCTTGGAGCCGTTCGCATTCGTTCACCGTCAGCCGTCGAACGCGTGTCCGGCTTGCCACGAACAATCCTGCGCCGCCGTCGATATGCTGGTTGTCCTGTCCGTAAAGACGCCCGAAACTGGCGTCCAAGCATGGCGCGACATCAGCGACGAATTCCATCTCGTTGGGATCAAGCCTGTCCGTCGCTGTGCTGCAGGCCGTGAGGGCACGGCTAAAATCGCTGACATGGACTATACGGCTGTCTCTCGCTAGATCCCCGTGCGAGCGACGCGGATCAGCGCCACATGCAGCGCGCGCGGCAACCGGCGGCGGCGTTTCCGGGCGCGGCGGAGGATGCCCTTGCAAGCTCTGGCGCTCAAATAAAACCGCTGCGGCAGGTCGCCAGTCTCCAAGATAGCCGACAACAATGACACGGTGGCGCTGCTGGGGAACGCCGAAGTATTTAGCGTCAAGAACTCGGTAGGCGGTCCCATACCCGAGTTCTGCCATGCCCCCGAGGATGGCACCAAAATCCCGTCCTTCATTTGATGACAGAACGCCGGTGACGTTCTCCCATACCAACCATCGGGACCGTGATCGATCAGCAAGGCGAAGATATTCGAGGGCCAGGTTGCCACGATCGTCTGCCAGTCCCCCTCTAAGCCCGGCGATGCTGAACGATTGGCAGGGGGTTCCTCCGACAAGAAGGTCAACTGGTCCATATTCGGTCCCTTTGATTTGCGTGAAGTCCCCAACCAGCGGGACGTTCGGATAATGGTGAGCCAGCACGGCGCGCGGTGCCGCTTCGATCTCGGCATAACAAAGCGCCTGCCACCCCAGCGGCTTCCATGCCGCTGTCGGGGCACTAATCCCGGAACAAATGTCGATGTATCTCATGCGGCATTCCTTTGCTCGGTGACTGTGGCGCGGAGATCAAGGCCGGGGAGCGCCCACACATGGACATAAAGGTGCGCCCAGCGCCAAACGGTGTAGAGGTTGCGGTAGAGAGGCAGGTGATCGCGATCGGCGGCCTTATCGAGCGCACGGCGCGCGGTGGCGACGATTGCGAGCCAGCCCTCCCGGTCGGTGGGGAACGGCGGTCGGCCGACGCCGGTCAGATCCTCACGGATCAGCGTCGGGATATCCAGCTTGTGGGCGATAAGCACGGCCATGATGTGCCACTGCGCCATGTCGGCGTTGCGCGCCTCTGTCAGCCGCCAGCGCTTGTCGCCATTGCCTGCCTTGCGGATCTCTTCTGTCCAGGCAGCGTCGCGCTGTTCGCACACCGCAACGATCGCCGACCAGTGGTCATCGGTGGTGATGGCCCATGGTGCGGCGGTCATGGCTGCACCGCCATTCGGCCCAGATCCGTGATTTGCCACCAACAGACGCGGCTCTTGCCTGGAGCAGAAACGCCGCACGCAAATCCGCGCTTCTCAAGGCGCTTCATCATGTCGCGCGCGGTGGCGGTATGGTGTTGGCGGCACAGCCCGGCAATGTGATGGGTGGCCACCGGCCCGCCTTCGGACAGGAAGGCCAGCGTGGTGTGTTCAGCTAGTGACAGGGCGGGGCTAGGCATCGGCGCGCCGATGCGGCGCAGGGCGGTGGCGATGGGCACGAACGCGACGGCTTCGGCAGCGCGAGGCCCGCGAAGCGAGTTCGCGCGCCAGCGGCGCACCTCGTCGGGCGACCGGGTGGTCAGGACGATCGCTTTCCGCTGCGGGAAGGGTTGATGGCTGCACACGCCATCATCAACGATGGTGTCGATGCCGAAGAACTCGGCGAAAGCCCGCGCGTTGATCGTTTTGCCGGTTCCCGGCGGTCCATGGATGACGATGATGCTCAACGGTTTTCTCCCTTGGCGCTGGCCAGTGCGTGGGCGATGATGAAGGGGATGGTGAACAGGGCCGCGATCAGGAAAAGCGCGCGGATTGCGCCCTTGATCGCCAGTCCGGTGCGGCGGTTGCTGGGTCCACCTGCGGCGCAGGAATCGCATCTGCAGCCTATGGGATGGATGGATGGGTGAGACCGACGGCGCATGGTCATTCCATCCCCAGCGCGGTCAGGTAGGTGTCGAGGATCGCCTGTTCTTCCTGAAGCGCGTTCGGGTCTTTTTTCCGGCGGGCGATGATGTCGCGCATCGCCTTCTTGCTGTAGCCGGTGGCCTTCGCCTCCTGATAAACGTCGTTCCGGTCATCCAGCAGGCCAAGGATCTCGCCGTCGATGCCCTCGATCCGCTCGATCAGCAGGCGCAGCTGCTGGGCGGCAGCGTCGGGATTGGCCTTGATTGGATCGGGGACGATCCGCTTCCTCTTGCCCTTGCGGACCGGCTCGACGGTCGCCGGAACAAGTTTGTGGACGGTGCCGCCCTTGCCATCTGGCACGGCGGCCATACGCATCGGACGCGCGGGATCTGTTACAGATTGAGCCTGCATGGTTGCCTTCCTGTTCATGCGGTGGGGGGAGTGCCGGGGCGTTGGAAAACCCAGCAGTTGACGGTCTTGTCGAGCTTCGAATTGACCGGCTTGTGAGCGACGAACTTCCGGGCCTTGCTGTTTTTGAGCAGGCGTTTGAGTTCGTTCATCGGTGGGAGCGATAGGCGTAGGTCGCCGCATTTCTGCTCGAACTGGACAAGGTTGACCGCGATCAGATCGCTGCCGCGTGCATGGTTGATCGGCTTGTCGGTAAATTCCGGCTCGTTGGCCTCGATCCAGTCGAACCGCTCCCAGAATAGCTCAACATGGGGGTGATCATGTTCGACCAGGCGCTGCCTGTCGGTCAGCATGTCCCGGATGAAATCATGCGTGGCATCAGCCGCGGCTTTGGGGATCTTGTTGACGACGATCTGCATGGCGTCGAACATCGCGGCCAGCTGGGCATGGTTGAGCGCCAAACGGTTGTTGCGGATCCCGCGCTGTTTCAACATCGCGTCGCGGTGCTGAGCGAAGCGTTCCCGATAGCATTTCAGGATTTCCGCCTCTTTGCAGACGATGTGCACGATGAAGCCCGACACGTCGTCGCGGTCGATGCGGGCAACCTTTTCCGCCGCCTCGCGGGTATGTTCGCCCCAGCCTGCCTTATCGATGGTCAGGCCCATGATGCGCTCGCGCATCGCCGGGGAAGCCTCGACCGGGTCGTTCTGCACGATGGCGATAGCGCCCCGGAACGGCGGTTCGAATGTCTCCATGCCGCCGTTGGCGATGGCGCGGGTGCGGACGGCGCGCCCGTTATAGGCGGTTTTAAGTTCGTCCCACTCAAAGCGGCGGCTGTGTGGCGTGTCCTGATTGCGGTCACCCTCGATCAGCACCACCGGCAGGTTGCCGACCTGTCCCAAGGTGCGGGAGATACCGGCATTGGTGGCCTTGGTCGGGTCAAAGCCTTCATAGTTGCCGACGCGGCCCATCAGCTTCCACAGGAACGCGATCAGCGTGGACTTGCCGGTGCCGGGAGGGCCGGTCACTTCCAGAAAGCCAAGGGAATCCTGCGCCGCGCGGACCTGTTCGGCAAAGAGCGACAGCACCCAGAAGGTCAGGACGACATAGCCCTTCGGACCCCAGGCCTCATAGACCGGCTGCAACCAGTCGAGATCCAGGCGGTCCGCGTCATAGTTGATCTTGAGCAGGCGGTCTGCCGTGCGCAGCTTCACCGCTTTGCGCGAGAAGACGAAATAGTCGTCCTTGTTGACCTTCTCGACCTTGCCCTGACTAACGCCGACGTCGCCGAGCAGATAGGCTTCATGGTCGATCGAATAGCCGGTGAACTGGATCGCCTCGACCATGCGGATGCTGGCCCACTGGCGCTGCATCAGCTTGTCCAGATGGCCGGTGGTGCCGGTCCACTGCGCGCCGGGGGCGACCGATGACAGCCGTTTCTTGAACTCTGCACCGGCGGACAGGTTAGCGCCGGAAAAGGTCGCCTTCACGGCATCGCGGCGCGGTTGTCCCTTGATCCGGGGGAAGTCCACGCGGAGGAAATATGCGCCCTCCTCAATGTGGGCATCCTTCTGGAAATAGAGGGTGCGGAAGGTGCAGTTCGCCAGTTCGGTGATGTCGGCGGCCTGTCGCGCCGCCTGTTCCCACTGATCCTGATAGGGCAGCGCCGCGATGGTCGGATCGGTTTCGCGCAGCCCTTCAAGGATGCTTTCGATCCGCTCCAGCGAGAAGGACGCCCACAGCTGGCGCTGGTTGAAGACCAGGGGGAAAGACGCGGTCTTGAACCGCTTGTAGATCAGGAACGCCTTTTCATCCGCGCTGCCCGCGATCGTGACGTCGCCCGCCCACAGATATTGCTCGATATTCTGCGGCTGCAGGCGATCGGCCTGGTGCAGATCGTTCCAGTCCCGCTTTTCGCCCTCGCCGTCCATCTGGACCTGCGCCGCGCCCGCGCTCCAGCCTGCCTTGCGAGCCTCGGCGACATGCGAGATCGTATAATCGACACCGGCGGCACCCTGGTCATAGGCGAAGATCAGGCGCGGACCGGCCCCGGCTTCGGGATCATCGCCGATGGCCTTGCGCAGATCGGCCAGGAACTGCTTGGGGTAATTGTTGCAGGACATGGCCGACACGGCGACGATGTCGTTCTGGCGGAGGGCGATGGCGTCGAATACGCCCTCTGCGATCCAGATTTCCTTCGCGCGGGCCAGCGTCTCGATCGTATCGCCGGGGTAGGTCCAGACCTTCCCGCGATAGCCGCCGCCATAGGAAAAGGTGGCCTTCTTGTCGCCGAAGCGGTGGGCCTGATCTATCAGCCGCTGCCAATAGCCGCCGCCGGGCATCGGGAATCGCACGGTCGCGGACCCGATGTTCAATTCGGGATCCTGATACCATTCTTGGGTGTAAGCGCCCTTGAGCGGCGCGATGTCGAGGCCGCGCGCAGCGATCAGATAGGCGTCGGCGGCGGCGTTCGGGTTCTGCTTGGTGGCCTTGTAGCGCTTCGACCAGTCGTCGAAGATTTCCGGGTAGAGCGACTTGGTTTCGCCTTCCCATCCGCATTTTTCGACGCGGCCACAGCGCAACACCCATGGATGGCCGGCGGGCGTCCACAGTGCCTTTTTGTCATTGCATTGGGGGCATTTCCCCTCGCGCAGGAAGCCGCCACGCTCGCGCAGATTATAGTCTTTTGTCAGGCGGGCTGTGACTTCACGCAGGATATCTTCACGCATGGGGCAAGCTTCTCAGGCAATAAGGGGCCTATCCCGGCGGCGGGGTGCGCCGGGCTGGTCTTTGTTCGTCGGGAGGATCTCGGCTGAGCCGAGCGGCTAGGTCTGGGTCGCTAAGGCATCGGCAGGCTCGCTGGGCGGACCGTTGTCGTTGTCGGCGCGGTCATTGGCGGCGGCGTGCCATGTGGTCATGGGCAGGACGTGCAGCGGGCTGGGAAAGCGGCTCGCCTTCGTGCTGCGCACAGCTGCCATCTCGACAACAAATTCGTGCCCGCAGGTGTCTGGATTCCGGCAGCGATAATATAGCTCGCGATACAGCGTACTATTCTTGCCAACAGCCCGAGAATGGGCACGGCCCCCGCAGGCCGGACAAGTGACATGTGGCAGACCCGACATTCAGCTTTCCCCCGTTTTTCCAGCCCCAGCACCATTGCCGGGCAGAAAGGATTTGAGACGGGTCAGCAGGCGGCTGTAAGCACCGCTGGCTTCCTCTGTCTCTTTGATGGCGTGATAGATCTCTGTCGGGGACGAACCGTGCTGCATCGCATGAATGCTGCTGCTGATCGCGCCCGCTGATTCCAGCGATGCCTGGGCGATGTCGTCGGCCAGCGCGGCCCGACATGCCATTGTGTTCGATAGTTGAACGTCCAGCTGGCGGGCATAGCTTTCGAGGATCGGCGGATAGCCCCCGCCTGCCTCCATGAACGCACGGTCAAGGGCCATGGCCTGACCCAGCGTCGGCATGCTGGCTTTATCGCTCTCGCTCCAGTAGCGGACAGCGCGCTTGGACCGGCGCGTGATCTTGGCAGCAGCATCCCAGCCAATGAGGCCGACCGCCGTCGTGATGGCGAGGGAGAAGGTGAGAGGGGCGCGGACCTTCGTCACTCCATTGCCCCCTGTAGGCTGGAGATCACGCTTTCGACGTCGAAGGATTCCAGATCATCATAGGCGCTGGTTAATGCGTCGGCAGCGGCTTCCGCTTTGTAATAGCGGTCGCTGCTCTGCATGTTTTCGGGAATACCGTCCCGATATTCTTCCTCGTCGCTCTTGATCATGTCGATCCGCTCGCTGACCGCCGAAATTTGCATCGCCAGATCCTGAAGCTGGGCGATCACGCGCTGAATTTCTTTGCGGCGATCCCGGTTCATGCTCCCGGCCTCCCAATGGCGCACAGGGCAAAGATCGAAGCGCTGCTGATGATGACGAAGGTGACGAGACTGTACCATCGCGGCAGCTGCGGCATGGGGGCCGGTTCGTCGCGGAAGGTCAGTTCCTCCGGCACCGCGAAAGTGTGCCGCGCGGCAAAGCGGCCCCGCAATCTATAGGTCACCGCGACCCTGCCGGGGAATATGGATGATGATCCTTTTGCCGAATGTTCGGCGCAGGCTGCGTCGGCTATCGCATTTTCGGGGCGGTCTGCGTGATCAGACGGCGATGGCGCATTGCGCTCGATCGCCTGTGTCTCGAAGGAAAGCATTCCGTTTGGTCCTTTCAAGCGGATCGGTTGGGCGGGGGGTGCGATCCCCGCCCAACCAATTTCAGGTCAGGCGGCGACTGCCGCCGGATGCGCGGCCCGGCCTGCCGCTATGGCGGCGCGGGCTGCTGCGGTGAGTTGAAGAGGCTGGCCCTTCCGCACATTGCCAAGCACTGCCTGGGCGCGGACTGCGGACCAAAGATCGCGGCGCGTGACGCGCAGCTGTGTTTCCAGTTCGGTGACGCTCATCGGGTGAGCCGCGTCGAAGAGGGCGTTCAGCAGGCGGGCCTGCACATCGTTGGCGAAGGACATCAGGCGACGTCCTTCCGTTGCGTTTTGGCCATCCGATCGCAAGCGACACCCTTCTTTATTCCCGATAGAATAGGCCCACATTCCTCGCCGGGCTCTGGGGCACCGGCACCATCGTGGACAGGGTAGAGGTCGGGGCGAAGAAGATGGCGAGACACATGGGTGGCGGCCTCGACTGCGAGAACATAGTCGGCAGGGAGCCTTTTACCTGATTGAAGCCACTTAGAGACGGCAGGTTGCCGAACTCCGCAAATCAGCGCGAACTTGGTCTGTGACCCGGCGTTTTCGAGCGCCATTTGCAGCGCTTCGTAAGGGGTTAGTGCGTTTGCCATGCCCCTGCCTATTCCAAATGGAATAACATCGTCAATAGCAAATCGAAGGTATCGGAATATTCCTGATGGAATATCTAAGCGGCATGCGCACAGGTGAACGTATCGCGGCAAGGCGGGCGGAATTGGGGCTATCTCAATCCGAACTCGCGCGGCAGGCGGGAATATCGCAAGCAACGATCGGTAAGCTGGAATCCGGGATTAGCTCGGGATCCTCACAGATGCACAAGATCGCCCGCGCGCTTCAGACCACGTCGGACTTTCTGACCGGAGAGACCGACGATCCTTCCCTCGGCGCAGCGCCGGTGCCAACGCCGCAAATGATTGCCGAGCAGCTGGGGATGACGCTGATCCCTGAGGTTGATCTGCACTTCGCACTTGGGGGCGGAAACTATGTCGATGGGCCTGTATCGACGACATTGGTTCCTTATCGCACTGACTGGCTGAAGCGCATAACCAGAGGGGCCCAGGCGGATGTGATCCTGACACGGGGCGACGGTGATTCCATGGTGCCGACCATCTTGGACGATGACGATGTGATCGTGAACCGGTCCGATCGCATCATCACCAAGCAGGATCGGATCTGGGCGCTAGGCTATGGAGATTTGGTGGCCATCAAGCGCGTTCGCCGCCTCGCTAATGGAATGTTTCATTTGCTGAGCGACAATCCAAATGTGACGCCGATCGAAGCCTATGAAGACGAACTGCGCGTCATCGGGCGTGTGATTTGGATTGGCAGGAGAATGTAGGCGTGGCGCTACCGTCCATGTCGCTAGCTGTCGTCGGCGTCGCGCATAAGAATTCCGATGGAACCGACCGGCGCTTAGAAATTGATGAGTGCATGCCGGGCGAGCCGGTGGATTTGGTGCCGGAGCCTGAGAACGAATTCGACGTTCACGCGGTCGCGGTCTATTCCTGCCGCAAGGTGCAGATCGGGTATGTGAAGGCAGACAGATCCCCAAGAATCCGCGCGCTTCTATCAAGCACAGAGGTTCGCGCCGTTTTCCAACGACCCGCGCAGTTCGGTGCCTGGGTACGGGTGGCATTCGATGGCGAGGATCCGGTGCTGACCGACGCAATGCTTGAAGATCATGACGAAAATGTCGATCGCGGTAGTCCGTCAGAACCGGATTTCTATCCTGATGAGATCTGGCTTGATGATTGAGAACAAGGCATCGGAACCTTATGTCCACATCCGGTCACAGACGGATTGGACCATTACACGATCGTCGTGGAGCTAAGAACCTTCTTCGAAGGGGTGCTGATCGGATGAGCACTTGATTTTTTTGCTAAATCAGCAATCAGCTTGACCTCATTTGGATTCTGCGGGTCGAACGCCCTGGCCTTTTCTAGCGCAAGCGCGCGCAGCGAGGCGTGACGTTCCGCGATTCCCAACCAATAATGTAGGAGCGTGGAACGCACTTTACGGAAGTCGCGGCGGATAGAGGCAAGATCGCCTTCGCCTGTCAGCATGTCGATCAACGCCTTGGGCATAAGCTGCGCTTCACGGAGACGAATTCCGACATGGTGTCGGCCAAAGGGAAGAATGAGCTTGTTGATTGGAAGTCGCTTCTCCAGTTCGGCTGCGTGATTGCGGTCTACGGGCAGTCGGGGGTCGTAAACCGCGATGTACGTAGCGCCCTTCTTGACGTTCCGTTCGAAGTCATCGCGAACAAAGTCAATTTTGGCAGCAGTATTGCCCCAGCCCGGGTTGTAGTTAACCTTCTTTGGATCAACAGTGAACTGCGGAGCGAGGGCAACCACCCTATCCGCGTTCAGGGCAGCAGATGTGTGAACGGCAGCGTATCCACCCATCGACGCGCCAGTAGATACTACATTGTCATAGCCAGACAGAATGGAGCGGGCCTTTTCAGCCGCACCATCGATCTCGGCATATTGATACCATTGATTCCCGCGCGGGAGGAAGTGGACTGCGTCGAGACCATTCATGCTCAAACTGGCTTGCGCAGTCGGAAAACGAGGAGCGCTTTCGTCCAGCAGCGCGCAGAAGGTGCAGACCACCGTTCCTTCACGCGAAGCCACTTTCTTGGCTGCACGTGTAAAAACCACCGACAGATTGTCCGTCTCAAAAATCAACTCGTCGGTGTCTAGAATCTTCTTTGATGGGAACGCCATTCCTACCCCCAAAGCACACACAAGCGGGTAGTGCCGATTGATTGCTTTTCCTCCAGCAGGCGATTATCAATGTTGTGTAGCATCCGCAACGTTAGATTGAATATGCGAAGCTGCTGGGACCGGCGGCAAGGTCCGCGTCATCAGCCTGCCCCGCACCCATGAAAGGAGATAAAGCGCCACGTCTGACGAACGCCCTGTCATTTTCGATGATGACAATCCCGAATGGACCGATGCCGATTTCGCCCGTGCCAAGCGGGGCGACGACATTCCGGCCCATATCCGCGCCGCCTTTCCCAAATTAAAGGGAGGGCGTCCGCGCGGGTCGAACAAAGAGAAGGTGTCGCTGCGCCTGGACAAGGATGTGCTGGAGCGGTTCCGCGCTGCCGGGCCGGGGTGGCAATCGCGCATCAATTAGGTGCTGCGCAAGGCGGAGGCATGAAATCCACGTCGTTTCGACACCAATCATTGAGACCAGGCGTGAAAATGGCCGCCCTCAGTTAGAGGGCGGCCACGCTGCACTGTGAAGACTGTGAAACTTCAGTGCAGATCAGTTGCTCAGAAGCGGTAAGAAATGCCGAGCGACAGCTTGTTGTTATCGACGCGGATGCCGTTCAGGCCCAGATCACGGTTCAAACCGGCGCTGCCGAAATCTTCGATCAGATATTCGACGCGGATAGACGTCTGCGCGCCAACGCGGGTTTCGAGGCCAGCACCGTAAACCAGCGCATCCTGCGTGGTCTTGGTGGTGAAGGTATCGACGCCGTCGGACAGGCTCGACTTGAACTTGGTCGACTGCCAGCCACCGCGAGCATAAACGCCGGTATTGTCCGCCAGCATATAACCCAGGCGAGCGCTCAGGCCGAACGATTCACGCGCGCGAATCTTGGCGTCTGCAAGGCCGCCGAGGTCAGCCGACAGGCTGGCGCTGGACAGATTGGCGTTCGCTTCCACACCGAAGAACACAGCGTTCGACAGCGCGTAATCATAACCGACATAGAGCCCGCCACCGACGCCATTTGCGCTAAGGCCATCGAAGGAAAGGGTTGCGCCGCCGCCCAGATCGACGTCTTCGGCCTTGATTTCATATGCGTCGCGGCTGATCTGCGCGCCGACATATGGGCCAGAAAAGACGTCAGCGAAAGCAGGCGTCGAAACCGCAGTGGCAGCCATGATAGCTGCAACGAAAATCTTCTTCATTTTGTCAATTCCTCATTGAACATCGCAAATATTAGATGCGACCGCGCTATCTGTTCTTGTGCGCGGGGCGCGGTTACCCAATTGCGAACTTGGTACGCAACTATCTAATCGTCCGTGTCGAGAAATATCGTTTCGGTGTCACAATTATATCACAGGCGCATCAAGGCGCAGTCTCCATCTTCACATCGGTTGTGAAGCCGCCCGCCTTGTCGAGCCGGTGCGTCACTTCAGAAATCAGCCATGTGGCCGCGTCGATCTCATCCTTATAGCCGCTGACCTTCACGCGGGCTTCGGGGATGGCGTCGGCGCGGCCCAGCGCCAGCTTCATGTCAAAGGTCGCCGGTGCCCGCTTGAGCCGGTCCCGCTCCGCAATGGCCGCGCGCTTCGCCGACGCCTCATCGGGATAGACCTTGCGCAGCTTCTTCGCCCCATCCGCCTTGCCCACGGTAAACGTCTCGCGCTTCGCCCCCTTTTTATCGTGCCAGCTGGCCGTGACTCCTTCCTGACCGTCTCGCTTCTGCCGCTGCCATGAGTGGCTTCCTCCGTCGCTGCGGCGGATGGTGAGCGTCGGCAGCGCCTTGCCGCTGGTGGTGGTGCCTGCGCCCTTCTTGGCGAAGATCAGATGCTTGTCCTTGATGGTCGCGACAGCGTCATGCTCCCGACCGAGACGTTTCAGGAAGGCGATGTCGCTTTCCCGGCTCTGGCTGATCGAATTGAGCGCGATCGAGGACAGGGCAGGGGCGATCTTCAGCGCCAGGCCATTGCGGCCCGCCACGTCCTTCAGCACTGCGCCCAGCGTCGTATTCTTCCAGCTCTGTTCGCGCCGGTTGCGGATCTTGCTGGTGAAGTCGGCAGCGCGGGCTTTGATCGTGATCTGGTCGGGTGGGCCGATGTGCGACACATCGTCCACCTTGAAGCTGCCTTTGTCGACCAGGCCGACTGTAACGTCGCGCCCCTGTTTCCAGCCCAGATGCACCTTCAACACCGCGCCTTCCTTAGGGATAGCCAGCATCCCGTCCGTATCGCTGAGAACGATATCCAACTGGTCGGCTTCGTCGCCGCGCTTTTCCGACAGGCTGAGCGAGACCAGGCGCGGGCGCAGCCGGTCGGACAGATCCTTGCCGTCGAGCGTCACACGCCAGTCTGCGATATTGTTGACCTTGTCCGTCACTGTGTCGCGCCTGCATTGCTCGCTGGTGCCGGATCATCCACGCGCAGCAGGTCAATTCCGAAGTCGATGCGGCGCGGGCGGCCATCCGCCATGAGGAAAGCACGGCGCTCATCGATCGCGGTGACGACGAAGGTGCCGTAGACCGTGCCGCGTCCATCGACCAGCGGCAAGGCCTCGCCCTGGTCCGCCATCGAGCGCAGGTCATCGATCGACACCTGCCCGTCCGTGATTTCCGCATAGACGGATCCCGAAAGGCTGATCCTTTCATCGCCCACGCCGGTGAACTGCGTGGCATCGCGCGCGCCGACGCGCTGAGATCGGGCATGCTGAAAGCTGGCCGGTCCAGCCACCGCCAAGCGCCGTCGACACATAGGCCCCCAGGCCGCCACGCTTATAGGTGGGATCGCCTTGCAACGTCGCTTCCACGCCCAGCCGTGTATCGCTCTGTCGACGGACAGCGTGGGTGAACCGAAGTTGCGCCATGTAGCTTTCATTGCGCACCCCCCAGCTTCCGAACCAGCCCAGGCGCCACCGGTCGCCTAAAACGCCGTCTGTCTGGACGCCGACATCCCATCGGGAACCCTGAAGCTTGTTGCCCGGATCGTTCGGGTCCAGATCTGTCTTCGTGAAGCGCGGCCCCGCGCCAATATTCGCCCAGCCCCAGGACCCTGATGTCTGATAGACCAGCGCGGCTTCCGCGCCGATATAGGTGGCGTCGATCCGCTCCGTGGTGCGGTAGCGATATGTGCCGCCATTTACCCCTGCGCGCAGCGCAAGGCCATGGCCCAGAGAGTTGCCGGGGAGCGAGATCAAACCACCACCATACCCTCCCGCTCCGTCGCCGACTGAACCGCCAGCGTAGATCACGCCCCGATCCTGCGCCAACGCCCCCTGTCCCGAAAACGCTAAAACGGCGAGTAGAGCCAGAAAGCGAAGCGAAATCATTGGATTGTTTCCCGATGACGGATTGTTGCAGCTGCATAACGTGCGATGGGGTGGCAGGGACAGACAAAAAATAATGCTAAGGCACGGTTTACCGCATTTCTGGAAAATCTTTCGCATTCAATGCCTTCCGGTCGGGCAACTTGGCCGCTAGATATTGAGGGCAAGCCAGGCTTGTTTTGGAGAGACAAGGGAATCTCATGACGGCGGAGCCGCTCCCTATCACCAGCCTCAACATACTCATCGTCGATGACGATGACCTGTTTCTTGAGATGCTGGCGCTGGAAATGGAGGCGCTCGGCTGTTCGGTTCAAGTCGCGGTCGACGGCGCGGCCGCTCTTGAGCAAGTGCAATTGGCGCCGGTCGATGTCCTCATCACCGATTGGCAGATGCCGGGCATGGACGGCCTTGAACTGGTGCGGCAGGTGAGGGCTGCGGCATTACAGAACCGCTTCCTGCATATCGTCATGATGACTGCGCGTGGCGACAATGACACGATCAGGGCGGCCACCTCTGCGGGCATCGACGACTTCCTGTTCAAACCGCTCGACCCGCTGCAGCTGGAACTGACGGTTGCATCGGCCCGTCGCAATGTAAGGCTGCATCGCAGCCTGGAACGGCGGAACCGTCACCTGGCGAAGGCGCATGATCGTATCCGCGCGGCATATCGCCATGTGCGCGCCGACCTGGACGCGGCGGCGGCTCTGCATCACAAGCTGCTGCCCAATGACAAGGAAATGAATGGCGTGCGCATCGCCTGGGCCCACCGGCCAGCGATGAACATGAGCGGCGACACGCTGGGCGTGTCCCAGCAGGAGGATAAGATTCTTTTCTTCCTCGCGGATGTTCAGGGGCATGGCGTTCCTGCGGCGCTCGCCTCGTTCCACCTGCATCACCGGCTGGTGCAACTGGCACCGGGTGACCCCGCCGCTTTGGCATCCGCGATCGAACAGCTCAATCATGAGATAGAATCGCAGCCCAATGAAAATTATGCGACCCTGATTTGCGGCCTGCTGTCGCCCACGGAAAGGCGTGCCTGGATCATCCGCGCGGGTCATCCAGATCCGCTGATCGTTGCAGCGGCAGGGGTATCCAGCTTGCATCTGCACGGCAGCTTTCCTCTCGGCTGGTTCGGCGACGCTGAATTCATGCCGGAGGAGGTCATCCTGGAGGCCGGGACGCGGCTGGTGCTCTTTTCGGATGGCGTCACCGAATGCGCCGATCGCGAAGGCGCGCAGTTGGAGGTCACAGGTCTCAGCGAGTTGCTGCGCAAGGGGGCTGACGAGCCGCTGGAACTTATGGTCGAACGGGTCAAGGCAGCCGTTGCGATGCGCCGGGGCACGCGCGGCTTCGATGATGATATCTCGCTTCTCGCGATCGAAATGGCATAGTGAAACAAGGGTGCAGACATGACGGCGATCATCAGTATGGACGGGGATGTTGCCCTGGTGGAAGTGCAGGCGACCCGGTTCGACGCCGCCGAAGCACCAGCATTCAAGGCGGATCTCGCCAAAGGTATTGCAGGCGGCCCGCGCAAGGTCGTGCTGGACCTGACACGCGTCGCCTTCATGGACAGCACCGCGCTCGGGGCGTTGGTGTCGCTCCTCAAGATGCTGGGCAAGGACGGCTCGCTCGCGATCGCAGGCGCGCAGCCTGCGGTTCGCCGCTTGTTCGAACTGACGCGCCTCGACGCGGTTTTCCGGCTGGCGGAGACGGTGCCCGATGCAAGAGCACTGGTGCGTGGCTGACATCGTGCCAATCCACCTGTACCCCGCCCGGCTGGAAGAAGTGAGCCGATTGAGTGCGCATGTCCGCGCGCTCTGCGAAGCAGCCGCAGTTCCACCCGAAGCGATGATGGATATCGAACTGGCGCTGGCGGAGGCCGCCAACAATATCATCATCCATGGCTATCACGGTCGGACCGACGGCATGATCGCCGTGGGCGTGCGGATTGCGGCTGACTCTGTATCGCTGGAACTTCAGGACGAAGGCAAAGCGGTTCCCGAAGGCCTGTTTTCCAAATGCCGTGCCATCTCCGCTGATGCAGAGAGCGGTCGTGGCATCGGCATCATCCAGTCTTGCATCGACCGGATCGATTATAGGAGCGAGGGTGGCAGGAACCGGCTGCTTCTCACAAAGCGCCTGAACCACTGATGGGGGCGGGTTGGGCTGGCGCTGCTTGCGGGCAATCACCTCAACCTGGCAGGCAATTTCTCTCCCACGGACTGAGGCGACACTTTCCCCGTCTCCCGCTGAAGCGCATCATCCTCCATCCCCACAATGATGCTCCCGGCGATGACGAGAATGGCGACCATCAGCAAATGGCTCCGGCCTTTCCTCAGCCCCTCTTTCCAGTTCATCCCGACGCTCCTTCAGTGGGTCGCCATAAGGCCGCACGAACCATGATCGACATCCCCACTATGTTGTTGAGACCCCACAGGCCGTTGGCGATCAAGCCACCCACTGTATAGCTTCCCACCCCCAGCCACAGCGCCACCGACGCCCAGCAGAAGGCGGCCAACGTTCCGATCATCAACGCCAGCTGCGGCCAGACGAGGTGCAGATAATGGCCATCCTGCCGATCCTTGGGCGTGACGGGGAATTTGATCTTCTGCTTTCGGACCACCGCCCAGAGCGCCTGGAGCGATATGGGGAAGGACGCCATATAGCTGACCTTGCCCTTATAGCCTGAAATCCCCCAGGTGCCGAACATGATGGCCAGCTCGGTAACAATCAGGAAAGGCAGCGCCCGGGCGAAAAAATCGCCGGTGTAGGCGGAAACCGGCGCGATGGAGGTCATCAGGTAGACGATCGGCGCCAACAGGAAGACAAGGTTCCAGAGCGCGCCCATATAGGACCAGAAGGTCGCGAGGTACATGAGGCGCTGGCCGACCGACAAGCCCTTGGCTGTCACCGGATTGTCGTGGAAGAAGATGTCGAGGCTTCCTCCCGCATATTTGAACCGCTGGATGCTCCAGCTCAGCAGATCCTGCGGCGATAGCATCTTCGATTCCACATGCGGGTGGAGCACCGATTTCCACCGCCGCTCACGGTCCTGATGCAGCACGATCGTGGTATAGATGTCTTCGGAGACATGGAATTTGTAAGGCGTCAGTTCCTCCGCCTGCGCGGCTTGCCATCGGGCAAGCGCTTGCGCCGCTGGATCGGGGCGGCGGCGGACCAGGTTGGCGATGCGCGATTTCGCGTCACCCGACGCATGGGCAATGGCATCGGCATAGGCGCGCAGCGCGACGAACATCACGGCTTCACGCCGGTGGATCGACCCCGCCCCACAGCAAAAGGCCGCGTTATAAACGTTGCGGCGGCGCTGGATGACGTCGAAGAAAAGCTGCGGGTCGTTGACGAACGGGTCCTCGCCAACGCGTATCTCACCAAATATCCGTTCCACCGCACCGCCGATCGCGCCGCCCAGCCAGCCAAATCTGCGCACCATCCAATCGCTCAGCCGCTCCCCTTCCGGCACGTCATAAAACCAGTGCGGCGTCTGGACGAAAGCCACGTCCGGGTCGCGAAAATAGCCAAGCGTGCGTTCCAGCATCGTGGGGAAGGGGCGCGTGTCAGCGTCGCAGATCACGATGAAGTCGCCGCTCGTCTGCTCCATGGCGTTGCGCAGATTGCCCGCCTTGAAACCGGCATTATTGTCGCGGCTGATGTAGTTGACGCCTTCCTCGTCCGCTACCTTGCGCATCGTGTCGCGGCGGCCATCGTCGAGTATGTGCACCTTCAAGTCGATGGGATGAGGATAGCGCACGGCCTTGGCGTCGCGGATGCTCAGCCGTACCAATTCCTCATCCTCATTATAGGTCGCGATGAAGATATCCACCGAAATGGCCCGATCATCATCGCTGGCCGCCAAACCTATGCATTCGCGCATCCGTGCGGGCGGCGCGCGCAGCGGATAATCCTTCACCTTCCACAAATTCAAGGTGAACAGAATAAGCCCGAAAAATGCGCACGTCTCCGCAATCAACAGGGGAATGGCGAACCACAGAGCGTCCCAGTTCAGCGAGGATGTCCAGCGCCAGGACAGATAGCGCGCGCCCAGCAACAGCATCAACAGCGCCAGTGCCTGCCAAATCAGCTCGATCAAGCGCGAATGAGGCAGTGGCCCTGGCGGTCGTCGATCCTCAAAGCGGTTGAAATAGAATTCCACGGGCTTCCTTATGGCTTCTCGGGTCAACTCCAACGCGTCCGGCGATGTGACAGCAGAACAAAGGCTAGGTGTTCAGGCGGGGGCATGCAACATAAGACATTGTAAAGCCCAATTGTTTTGGCGGGCATCCGTCCGATCGACCTCAGCGTCGTTCATCACCACCTGCCGTTCACGGTCGAGCTTGCGCGCGGAAAATGGGCGGATCACGCACGGGGCATTCAATCGTGCGTGGGACCATAGATGCGGTCGTAAAGCGCCCTACCGCGCTCATCGCGTGGAAAAATGGTTCCTGACCGCCGCATAGGCTGCCCGCGCCTTGATCAGGGCGTCGAAGCGGAAACGGTGCCATGGGGAACCGATCGCGACGGCCCCGTCGATGATCCTTCGGCTGCTTCGCCACAACCGATGACTGCTATTCGCGTCTCGCGGGACGCAGGTGTCGAAAGACATATCGGGCCTGCGTCCGATCCTCTCGCTGATGTCGTGCATCAACAGCTGGCCGGGCGCATAGGCGCGATAGTCTTCGTCAAAGGCCATTTTGAAGCCATGGCCCCAACTTGTGGATTCAAACCAGCTCGACATGGCGATCGCACGGCCACCGACGGACAAGGTGGCCAGCCGCGCGCTGCCATTCGCGTGGCCGCGCTCAATGACGGTGCGAAACAGGGTCTCGGTGGCCGACTGGCTGCCCAGCGCGCTGCCGATGCGGCCCTTCCAGCCGGACGCCTCCATCTTTAAAAAGGCGTCGATCCAGGGCGCGCAGGGCTGATCTGGATCGAGCAGTGTGACCACGACAGAGCCATGATCGCGCTCCAGCCGCCTCGACAGGCTGCGCAATCGCCCCCGCATTTTGGAATCGCAGCGGCCCGCGGCATCGTCGCCCGCGCGATATGCCGGGCGGTCAAGGCACTGGATGATGTGCAACCCACGCCCTTCCTGCCCGCAGCGGTCGAACAAGGCTGTGCTGACCGGATCATCTGCATCAAATCCCTGGAAATGCAGCAATATCTCGGTGCCTGCGCGCCTATCGAGGAAAGCGAGCAAAGCGTCCCAGAAAATATCGGCGGTTTGCGCCGCCACCAATGGCGTGCCCAGAAACTGGTTGGTCGCCGACCAATTGCGCCAGATGCGCGCGGGCCAGCGTCCAAAACGCAATTCGGCAACCAACGGCATCACGCCCAACCACGGCCCATGCCCAAGGCTGACGACAGCCAACAGCGTGTCGCGGCCATCGGTGGCATGGCTAAGCGCGGCGTCCATGAACCAGTCTTGCGCAAAGACGTTGGCGGCCCCGGCCTGGGCCGACAACCCCGCCCAACATGCCCGGTCGTCGGCTGTCAAATCGGCGTGGCGCAGCATGCGCACAATGGGCCGTTCGGCATCGACCATGGGCCATTCATGGCTGGGCTGGAATGCGCTGGCGGCGGGCAACATGCTCATAACAGACCCACCTTGCGAGCGACCCGGCAACCGAGCGCCCGCCATTTCGGGGACTTGGGCCATGTCGGCAGGTCGCCAGCGGGCAATCGGCATCGGCGCAGCACCGGGTTGATCTGCATCGCCGCGCCCACCGACTGGCTCCATTCACTCTGCCAGGTGATCGACAGCGAAATGGACGGCTGCGCGCCTGCTTTTACCCAGTGCGGCGACGCATAGGGGATGAAGAGCGCATCGCCGGGGCGCATCTGGTGAACATTCGCCTCCGCCTCATAACTGTCGTTCCAGGGCAGCATATTGTCGCCCGCGCCATAATAGGCTTCGTGCCGGTCCAACGGCAGCCAGGGCGCTGTGGGTTGATAGGTCGCGAAATGCTTGTCGCCCGCGATCTGGAACAGGATGTTATATTCGCAGTCGAAATGAAACGGCGTCAATGTGCCGGGTGAGGAAATGAAGATGAACCCCCTGACCGTCAGGCCCGGCCCGGTCGATGGAGTGATGGCCGGTCCGATCTCATCCATCACCCTGTCCAGCAGGTCGCGATAGGCGGGCAGTTGCTCGACAAAGCGGAGCATGACCCAGTTGCCGCTGCTATTGATGGCGCGAATGACGCTTGCTGGATCGGCATCGTCCGACCGATCCATCGCGAATTCGCCGCCGTTGACAGCGTTGGATATCCGACGCTCCACATATTCCGGCGGCAGTTCGAGGGCGGCTTTCGCCAGCGCCTCGAACGACAATAATGGCTGGTCCATCAGGCTGTGCCGCAGCATGGTCGGCGACAAGGGATAGGCGCTGGCGAAGGAGCCGAGACTGGACGGAGAGAGGAAGGACATGGAAAAGCTTCTTCAGCACGGCGGGACGATTACGCCAGCATTGCCGTCGAAGGTTGAAAAACCAGTTAAATGTCCAGAGCGGCGTGTGGATTTGGAATCGCCCGTTCGGGCTGAGCCTGTCGACCCGAAGAGCGCTGGGCGAACGGGAGACAGTGATTTCGGTGTAACGCTCGTCGCTCTAGCCTTTGCCCCGACGCCAGCCTCCACCTTCGATCAGATCGTCCCAGCGCAGCGGCTCGCTCAATCTGCCTCTTGCGCTCGACGGTTGAACCATATTGCCAATGACCAGCCCATGACACCGCAGCCGCCCAGCCAGATGAGGAAGGCTGCCGCGTCCCCGGTCAGCGCGCATATCAGGCCGGGAAGGCCGGTGGCGAAGGCCAGCAGCTGCCGCTTTCGCCTTGTCTGGCCCCCTGCCCGGCTCCCGGTCGCGCGGTTGCGCTTGGGATCGCCGATGCACAGGGCGCACAGGGCCAATGTTGATAGGCCAGTCGCGATCAAGGCCAGCAATATTGTCATGCGGCTGCAACCGGGCGAGCCGCAAGCGGCAGCCGCCCTTTCCTCAAATCCGCCGCCCGCCAGATCATCCATACCCCTGCCAACAGGAACGCCAGGTCCAGGGCGGCGATGACCGGCTGCCCTGCGTCAATGGCGCTGCTCCAGCCAGGGCCTCCCGTCATCAAGCGAAGCGGGGGCAAGCCAGCCATGACCAAGCCCGTGGCAATTTGCAGGCCCCGTCCCAGCGTGTCCACAGAGCGCGCGAACCCGCCACCCAAAATGGCCACGGCGGACGCGATCAGGAAAGCGGCAGGGGTCCAATATACCGCCGACCCCATCGGCATGGCGATGAGAAAGGTCGCGGCAGCAACCACCAGGGCGAAGGGCAGGCCAAAACCCACCACCATGACGGTGCGATCCAGCCATTCAAGCGACCGCATATCCTCCCGCCGCCGCGCGAGCCAGAGCCGCAGCCCCGTGAACGTGACATAGCACATGGCAAAGCCCAGCGCGAACCAGACCGCCTTGGACAGGATGCCCGCGAAATTACCGAAATGCATCGGTGCCATGATGGCGGCCAGCGTGCCGCCCGCCGACGGCTGCGTGCCGATCGACGGCTTGGTGCGCAGGAACGTCGCCTGCGCCCCGTCGTACAACAGCGTGACAGGCTCGATGTCACCAGCTGCTGGGGGGTGGAAGCTCGTCACCTTCGCATCGGCCCGACCGAAATTTTCGATGGCGATAAAGGTTGGGACCTCGCCCGTCCGGCCAATGGCATCGGCAGCGATCCGGTCGATATTGCCCATGGCGGCAGGACGGGGATCGGGCCGGCCCGGATTCCCAAAGACGGCGTCGTTAAGCGCCTGCACATCGCCGCCAAAGGCCGCCATTGCCACGATCGGCACGCCAATCGTCCCGAAAAAGGAGAAGAAGCTGCCCGTAAACGCCAGGATGAAGGCGAAAGGCAGGCTCCATGTGCCCGCGACGCTGTGCCGGTCCCGATCGACCAGCACCGGATTGGCGCGTCGCCGCAGGGTGAAGATGTCCTTGAACAAATGCCTGTGGATCAGCAGGCCGGAAATGGCCGCGACCAGCATCGCCAGCCCCACTATGCCGGTCAGCAACAGGCCCCACGGATTGGGCACGTGCAGCCGGACATGGGTGTCGACCAGAAAGCTGCTCAATGCATCATCGTTACGCGGCCCGAACACTTCCTCGCCGGTCCCGTGCTGCGCCTTGGCAACATTGCCCTTCTTATCCAGCTGATAATAGATGCCGCGACTGACCAAAGTCCCGTCGGGATCGATTTCGTGCCGGTGAAAAAAGGCGCCCAGATTGTGGTCGCCAATCTCGAAAATATCGACGCCTTCATGATATTTGGCCGGCGTTTGCGCGGCCAGGCGGCGGACGCTGCTGTCCATCGGTCGCTCGAAAGCCGACCTGGTTTCCACATGCCCGGCCGACCATATCCCGATTTCCTCGGCGAAAACCGCCGCCATGCCGGTAAAGATCACCGCATATAGCAGCAGCCCCAGCGCGATCCCCGACCAGCCATGGACGGCGACCATCAGCTTCGTCTCATCCTTTTTGAGGTGGATCATGAGCGGTGCTCCCCGGCGGCTGGGCTTTGGGCCAGGAATTTGTACGAGACCAGGCCTGCATGCAGAATGAAAAGCGCGCCAGCGATGGCGGCTACTCGCGAAAGCCTGCGATCAAGGCAGGCATGGAAGAACAGCGCAGCCCATATCAGCGGCGCGAGAACCAGCGGCAAAACCAGATTGTCGACGCCCGCCGCCCCTCCCGGCAGCCACAGCGGCATTCCCGCCATGACCACCAGCGCAACCAGCACCGCCCCCGGCCCGGCCAACAATATGCGGGTCCACTTTCGCCAGATTTGCGGCACTGAATTCTCCGACGGCCTGTTCAACACGCCCTCCAATAGGGGGCCATGGATCGTTAGCAACCACTCATGGCGCAGGCAAGAAGAATGCTATTGAGAGTCTCTTTCAATATGTCTAAGGGCCGCCTCATCAGGAAAAGGGATGAGATGATGAGAAAATTTGCCATCGCCGGTGTCGCCGGTCTGCTGTCGATCCAATCGGCCTTGGCGAATGAAGAGGCTATGTCCGCGGACAAGGCGGGCGACTTTGGCGAGCAGATCATCGTCACCGCCAATGCAGGCGCAAAGACGGAAACGCCGCTGGTCGAATTGCCCCAGCCGGTCACCCTCATCACGTCGGAACAATATCTCTCGCAGGGCGCGATCAGCATCAGCGACACGGTCAAATATGCCGCTGGCGTGCTTGCCAGCCCTTATGGCCGCGATACCCGCGTCGACGGTTTCAGCGTGCGCGGCATCGACGCGCTCCAGTTCCGCGACGGCATGCGGGACATCTTCAGCTATTATGCCAGCATCACGGCCGACCCCTACAACTTCTCCCGCGTGGAAATCGTGCGCGGCCCGGCATCGGTGCTGTTCGGCCAGGGTTCGATCGGCGGCCTCGTCAACCTCGTCTCCAAAACGCCGGCGTTCAAGACGGGTGGCGAACTGAACATCGTCTATGGCAGCTATGACCGCAAGGAAGTGATGGGCGACGTCAACCTTGCGCTGGCCGACAATCTGGCGATCCGCGCCGTGGGCCGGGTGCGCGATGCGAACACCTATGTCGACCATGTTCCCGACGACCGCGTCATGTTCGCTCCTTCGATCCGCTGGCAGCCCACGCCCGATACCGATATCGTGCTGACCGGCCTTTATCAGGAGGATGATACCGGTTCGACGGCTCAGTTCCTGCCGATCGTCGGCAATTTCCGACCGAACCCGGCCAATCCCGCCGGCCGGCTGGATCCCTACACCTTCGTCGGCAAGCCGGGGTGGGACCGTTATGCGGGCCGTTCGCTCCAGGGCGGCGGCTCTGTCACCCATAAATTCTCGGACAATATCCGCCTCAGCCTGAAGGCCCGCTACATCGACAGCGACCTTGAATATAAAACCCACTATCCTGACAGCTACACCTATCCGAGCGATCCGTTCCTGCCCTATGCGCCCTACGGCACCTACGGGCGCACCATCGGCCTCTATGCAGAAGCCAGCGACGCGCGAATGAATGTCTTCTCGACCGACAACAACCTCCAGTTCAATTTCAACACCGGCGCGAATATCGAACATAAGCTGCTGGTGGGTCTGGATTACAGCTGGAACAAGGTCGGCAAGCGCTACGCCGCCATATCCAGTACGCTGGACGACATAGAAAAGATCGACCTCTACGACATCGACTATGACGCGTTGCTGACCTACGAGCCGACCGGCCCCTTCGCCTATGACTCGCAAAAGCAGCTGGGCGTCTATGTCCAGGACCAGATCCGCTTCTTCGACCGTGTCTCCGTCGTTCTGGGCGCCCGCCGCGACCATGTCACCAACTCGTCCGGGCAGAAGGACAACGCCACGACCTTCCGCGCGGGCATCATTGGGGAAATCGGCGCGGGCTTCTCGCCCTTCTTCAGCTATACCGAAAGCTTCCTGCCGATTGCCGGAGTCCTGACTGGCCCCGGCGGCATTCCCGGCGACCCGTACAAGCCCCAGACCGGCACGCAATATGAAGCAGGCGTGAAGTGGCAACCGACGCCCGCGACGCTCGTCACGGTCACGGCCTTCCACATCAAGGAAAAGAACCGGGTCCTTTATCTGCCGAACAGTGTCACGGCCCAGTCCGGCGAACTGACAACCAAGGGCATTGAGGTCGAAGCGAGCCACCGCCTGCCCGGCGACTTCGAACTGCTGGTCAATTACGGCTATAACAAGCTCAAGTCAGAGGTGAACAGCAGCCTCGAATATATGCCGCGCCACATCGCGTCGATCTGGTCGACCAAGAGCTTCGGCGTCACGGACGGCGCGCAGTTGCGCCTTGGCGCTGGCGTCGTCTACAGCGGCAAGAGCAAGTCGACCGGCGCCATCGATCCCTATGGCCTCAATCCTGCCATTCCGGCGGGCACCCTCTATACGGTCGTCACCCCGTCGCGGACCACTGTCGACGCCCTGGCAGAGATCAACTGGCAGAACTGGCGCTTTGCGCTCAACGCGACGAACCTGCTCAACAACAAATTCTTCGCGTCCTGCCTTGCGCGTGGTGACTGCTTCATGGGTGCCCCGCGCAATGTCATGGGCACGGTCAGCTATCGGTTCTGATCAGCCCATAAGCTGGGAACGCGCCCGGCTCGACATTTGGCACACACTGTCTCGCCGCCACGCCTGATTTTGACATTTGCTTCCCGCTGGCCGGACAGGAAGGTCGCAAATGTCAGAATCGGACCACTAGTGAGTTTCTGCGCGCAGTCGGGCCACCAACTGCTCGATCTCGAAAGGTTCAAGAATCCAGGTGCGCGTCTTCCGGCCTGCCCGATGTATCGGCTGGGTCAGGAGGACGCGTGCCTGATCACGCGCATGCGGCTTGAAGATCGCGAAGTGCCGGGCGCAATCGCCTATCGTGCCGATCAGCGGCGCCCTTCCCTCAAGGTCGATCAAAGTGGCGGGCTGATCCCAGGGAATGGCGGATGTGGGATGATAGGTCATAGAACAACTCCAGGCTGAACAACGCCGCCTATCAGGGCCGAACAGAATAGAAAGGCCAGACTTCAACCCGCCGGGACAGGCCGGACCCTCAAATCCTCATTGAAGATAGGTTGAACGCAGCGACCTTATGTCCTCGTCGCTCAGGCCCAACCCGTGGCGCACATAGGCGTCAAAACTGCCATAGCGCTTCTCCACCTCGTCAAACGCCGCCTCCAGATAGCTTGCCCGAACCGTCAGGACATCCTCCAGATAGGACGGGTTCATCGGACTATTCGATTTCGCCAGCATCTCCTGCACCAACGCATTCTTGGCCCGCAGGAAAGCATTGCTCGCCATATAATCCGCCATCACCGTGTCGCGCGGCACGCCCAGCAGCGTCAGGATCACCGCGCTCGCCCATCCCGTCCGGTCCTTGCCCGCGGTGCAGTGATAAAGGATAGGCGACCCATTCATTTGATCCAGCAGCGTGGCATAGGCCCGCCGCGCGCTTCCCAGCGATACGAAATCCCGGTTCGCCGCCGTCAACAACTCCACGCCCTTGCCCGCCTCGATGGCCGCCGTCGCCTTGCGCATGTCCCCGCCCAGCGACCCGTCGCTGTCTGCCGCGACATCCAGGATCAGGGGCTGGCTTCCGCTGGGCAGCCGATCCGGCTCCAGCGCCCTTTCACTCTCCGTCCGCAAATCGGCCACCAGCCGCAGCCTCAGCTGCTCCATCGCCTTCAGGTCGGCATCGCTCACCCGGTCGAGTTGATCCGAGCGAAACAGCAGGCCCATCTTCACCCATCGGCCATCGACGGTACGATAGCCGCCAATGTCGCGCAGATTGGCGATGCTGGGCAAATGCAGCGCCCGGTCGGCAATGACCAGCGGCGCGCCACGGTCGGGAACCAGCGTGAAATAGGGACGACTGCCGGGCGCGGGGTTGCGAATTGTGACGCTGCCCGTCCCGCCGCCCTTGGCCATCGGCGTGCCGCTCAGGACCGGGGACGGCGATCCTCCAACATGGACGGCGACATGCTCCGCCCCCATGGCCTGCCATGCGACTTGATAGTCGTCGACGCCCCCGACCTTCGTGACGCTCGCCGCCAGGAACGGACTGGCCGCGCCTCCACCTCTTGCAACAGGCGTGGTGCAACCGGCCAGACCTGAAAGGGAGGCGACCAGAGCAGCCGCGACGAATGCGCGGCGATCGAACAGAATGGCAGTCATATGTCGGCCTACCCTCGTTGAGACGAGATATTGCCGCCATCGACGACAATCTCGGACGCGGTGATATAGCTTGCCTCGTCCGACAAAAGGAAGCGCACAACCCGCCCCACTTCGTCCGGGTCGCCCAGGCGATTGAGCAGGATACGCTTTTCGAAATAGCCTTGCGGCAGCGCCTCTACCGTCGGACGCAACAGGGGGGTCATGATCTGGCCGGGCGACACCGAATTGATGCGAATGCCGTCCATCGCCAGCCGGTCGGCCAGTGACCGGACCAGCGACAATATCCCGCCCTTGGCGGCGCTGTAGATCGGATTGACGGCATTGCCGAGCGTGGCGTTGATCGATGCAATCGCCACGATCGCGGAACCGGGCCGGGCGGCCAGATCGGCCCGGATCGCCTGAACGATGAAGGCAAGCGATCGCAGGTGGATCGCAATGCCGCTGTCCCAGCTTTCCGGCGTCATGCCGTCCAGCGATCCGGTATCGACGATCCCTGCCGCATGAACCAGGCCGCCGGGCGCGCCAATGGCTTCCCGCGTCGTCGCCAGCGCGGCTTCGATGCCGCCAATTTCGCGCAGGTCGATGGCGACGCTCGTCACCGCCGCGCCATGCGCCTCCGCAATGGCGCGGGATGCTGCGGCGGCCTTTTCCCCATCAATGTCCCACAGGGCGACCGGACGTCCAATGGCGGCCAGCGCGTGCGCGGACGCAAGGCCGATGCCCGACGCGCCTCCCGTAATGATGACGGGCGACGAAGGGGAGGCAAGAGCGGGGGCGAGCGACATGCGGAAATATTCCTTCACCTGGCCAACGGGCCTTGCTTATCGAAAAAACCATCAAGGCGGATCGGCTTCACCGTTTCGCCCTTCAAAATTCGACGTTCAGGTCGATGCCATAGGTGCGCGGCTCACCGAACAAAGCGCCGGGCCGACCGACATTGAACTGCATGATATAATAATTCTTGTCGGTCAGGTTGCGGCCCCACAGGCTCGCGCGCACGCCCTTGACGCCGGGAATGTCGGCCAGTGTCAGCCGGGCGTTCACCAGGCCATAATCGCCGATGATATATTTGCCGCTGCTGATCGTGCTGTTGGTGAACTTGTCGCTCTGCGCCGTATAATTGACGTTGGCGCTCAGCTGGCCGACCGGCAGTCGCGGCAGGTCATAGGTCAGGTCCACCGCAATCGCATGTTTCGGCGCGTTGGTAAAACGGTAGTTGGCGGCGATATTGGTGCCGGTTACGCCGATAATTTCGTCATAGCGCGCGACCAGATAGCCATAGTTGACCGACATGCGCAGGTTGCGCACGGGTGCCATCGTCAGGTCGACCTCGACCCCCTTCACCGTGGCCTTCCCCGCATTCAGCACATCGGTCAGGCGGATGTTGGTCGGGTCGGATTGGACATTGACCTGAATGTCCGAATATTTTGAGATAAAGCCCGCCGCGTTGAAGCGCAGCCGGTTGTCGAGCCACTGGCTCTTGATGCCCGCTTCATAGGACCATAGCGTTTCCGGCCCGAAACCTTGGTTGAACCGTCCGATAGAACTGGCGCGGATATTGAACCCGCCGCTCTTATAGCCCTTCACCGCCTTGGCATAGATGTTGACGTCCTGCGACGCGTCAAAGGCGACGACGACGCTCGGGCTGAAATCCTTGAACGTCTGGTTGCCATCGCCAAAACCCGGCACGGTGGTGATCGGGCCGCCATTGACCTGCATCTGCCGCGCCAGCGTCGCCTCTCGCTTGTCCCAGCTTTGCCGGACGCCGACCGTCAGGTGCAACCGCCGGTCCAGCCATTGCGGCGTATAGGTCGCCTGGCCGAACAGCGCATAGGACCGATTGTCGATGGTCGCCGTGGTGAAGCTGCGCGTCAACGTTGGCGGGCTATAGCTGTTGCTGAAATTGCTGCCGCTTTCGGAGAAATAATAGAAGCCCGCGACATATTGCAGCCCGCCGTCCAGCGCGTCGCCGATCAGCTGCACTTCCTGGCTCCACTGGTCCTGCTTCGCGCGGCTGCTATTCTTCTGGAGCGGGTCGGGGCCGAGCGCGCCGGTCAGATAATCCTGGTTCTGGAAATTATCCAATTTGCGATAGCCGGTGATCGACCGCACCGTCAGCGCGTCGCTCGCCTCCCACTCGGCGGTCAGGCTATGCCCCTCCGCCGTGATGTCGTTGGGCACGACATCGCGCACCAGCGGGCTGCCCGCTTCTGGCCGGTCCAGCACCAACGGGTGCAACGGCGAAACCGCGACATAGGTGGGCGTGTCGCCGATTTCCGTGCGGTCATAGCTGTAACGCAGGCTGAACCGGTCGGAAGGCTGCCAAAGCACGTCGGCGCGCATCGCTTCCCGGTCCTTGTCGCCCCAGCGGTCGATGCCGGTGCCGGGGTTGCGGATAAAGCCGTCCTGCCGCTGCTTCACATAAGACAGCCGGGCCGCAATCGTCTGGCCCAGCGGCAGGTTGACCGCCGCCTTGAAGCGCCGGTTATCATAATTGCCGATCGTCACCTGCCCCTTGAAGCCGAATTCGCCAAGGTCGGGCTTGCGGGTGATGAAGTTGATCGCGCCGCCGGTCGCGTTGCGGCCATATAGCGTGCCCTGCGGGCCGCGCAGCACTTCGATCCGCTCCAGGTCGGCGACTTCCATCGCCAGACCCTGGCTGCGCGCGACATAGACGCCGTCCATATAGACCGCGACGCCGCCATCCTGCGTGATCTGGTCGTCGGCCAGCCCCACGCCGCGCATGAATATCTGCGTCGTCGCGGCATTATTGGGAAAGGGGGTGAGCTGAAGGTTGGGCACCTGCGCGCGCAGGTCGGTAAGCCCGCTTATCCCCTTATTCTCCAGGTCGCGGGCGTTGAACGCCGCAATCGAAATCGGCGTATCCTGCAGCGATTCCTCACGCTTCTGCGCGGTGACGACAATCTCCTCGATCGCGCCTCCCGCTTGGTCCTGCGCCACCACAGGCGCAGCGGTCGAACTCATCAGCACCATGACCAGCGAACGAGAAATCAGGCGATTCGGCATATATCCTCCCCGGAAAAACAGGTGCTTGGGGGCCGGTTTCACCCGCTCCTCTCCAAGCAATTGCAAATCTACCTACTAGTCTGTAGATATTGGTGCAACCCTTTTTCTATCCACTGGATCATTCATGCAATCCGTTGCCACACCCCAATCACAACGCATAAGAACATGATCATGATCGCAACCAGACCAACCGTCCGCCAGCCCCGCGGCGACGCCACCCGCAGCCAGATACTCGACGTTGCCGAACGCATCTTCGCCGACATCGGCTATGCCGCAGCACGGCTCGATCATGTTGCAGAGACGGTGGGCATTCGCCGCCCATCGATCCTCTATTATTTTCCGGGAAAGCAGCAGCTTTATGATGAGGTCGAAGCAGATATTTTCGCCTCGATGCACAGCTTCGTCCTCAACCGGACGGACGGCGTCACCGATCCGATGGCACGGTTGCTGGCTCTGCTCGACGCCTGGCTGGATTTCCTCGTCAGCCGCCCAACCGCCGCACGGATCATCCAACGCCTCATCGCGGACTCAGCCGCCTACGGCAACAATCCAGTGCGCTTCTCCGAATCCGCGCTTCAGGACCTGGAGGATGTCGTGACAACCGGTGTCGCCAGCGGTCAGTTCCAGCCGGTCTCCGCAATGGTTCTGCTCAACACCGTGGCAGGCGGCGCGCTACATTATGTCTGCAACGCGCATCAGCTTGGCCCAACGCGCTCCTATGATCCGGCAGCTCCCGCCCAACTTACCGAATTCCGCGCGATGATGCACCGACTGGCAAAAGCAGCGGTTGCCCCACAAGGCTGACGCTCCTGCCCTGCCAAAGCTACGCCTTGTGGCAATTCGCCCCTAGCTGGCAGGACCGAGGTCAGGCACCCATCCCGCGCCGTTGATATGCGCGCCCCCATCGGCGAACAGCGTATTGCCCGTCAGGTAACGCGCATCCTCGCTGGCCAGGAACAGGGCAACGCCGCCAATATCGGCCTCCGGATCGCCCATGCGGCCCATCGGATTGGCTGCGGTGGTGGCGGCGGCAACCTCCGGCTCCGTTTTCTCAAACTCGCGGTAGCCAGCGGACACGGCCGCAGGGCAGATAATGTTGGCGCAGATGCCGTAGCCTGCCCATTCCCGCGCGGCGCTGCGGGTGTAGGCGCGCAGTGCTTCCTTGCCGACATTATATTCGGCCGTCCCCATATGCGCATTGACGCCGTTGAGCGAACCGATGTTGATGATGCGGCCCCAATGTCGGCTGCGCATGTGCGGAAACGCTGCTTCCATCGACCATTTCGCGGCATAGAGGCACATGTTCATGCAGGAGTCGAATTGCGCATCGGACAATGTTTCGATGCGCTGCACGCCGCCGCCGCTAAAAGCATTGTTGACCAGGACATCAATGGAGCCGAAGCGATCCACGCAGGCCTGAACGGCACCGACCACATCGTCACGCACCGTGACATCACATTTGCGGAAATCAGCCTCCACGCCAAGGCCGCGCAATTCCTCCACAACCTCCACGCCCTTGTCCGCGTTGAAGTCCGCGACCAGGATAGACCCGCCTTCCTCGGCAAATCGCAATGCGATGCCGCGGCCAATGCCATCCGCCGCCCCAGTGATCAGCGCCGCACGCCCAGCAAGTCTTTTCTCCACGCTCATACGTCCTACTCCTGCACCTCTGGTGTCGTTTCGAGCGAAAGGTTAAGGGAACGATGACGGTTGTCAACAATTTAGGGATGTGTTTGTATTGCCTATCCCGTGACAGTCACAAACGAGTGACGAACATGGCTGGAAGAGGCGGAAGGATCGTTACCCGATGATAAGTGAGAGTGAAGTTCAACGGCCAGTGGCGCTGGTCACGGGGGCGACGCGCGGCATCGGTCGGACAATAGCTGTCGCCCTGGCCCGCGCGGGCTTCGCCGTCGCCGTGACCGGACGCACCATGACGGAAGGCGCAGGCCGCATGGACAGTATGGGCGGAGCCCCTGTTCCGGGCAGCGTCGCATCGACCGTCGCAGAGATAGAGGCGGCAGGGGGTCAGGCGATGGGCGCGCGGATCGACCTGCTCGACCGTGCATCCATCGATGCGGGCGTCGCAGCAGTTCTCGACCGCTGGGGTCGGATCGACGTGCTGGTCAACAACGGCATTTATCAGGGGCCGGTCATCCTGCAACCGGTGATGGACGTCGCGCTGGAGGATGCCGAGCGCGCGATCACTGGCAATTTCATCAACCAGTTTCACTTGAGCCGCATTGTGCTGAAGACGATGGTGGCGCAGGGATCGGGGCGAATGATCTTCATGACCACCTTGTCATCGGCGGAGCCCGCAGCCAACGCCGCTGGGGTAGGGTTATTCTACCTTGCACCCAAAGCGGCGTTTAATCGCATTCCAGACCACATCAACCTGGAGCATGGCAAGGACGGGATCAGTGCTTTTTTGATCGAACCACGCTTTACCATGACGGACACGTTGCGCGCGGCGATGGGCGATGCTGCAGAATCGATCGGACAGGGCGAAGCTGCGCGCGACCCAGAGGAAACCGCACGGACCGTCGTCTGGCTGGCGAGCCATGTGGACGCTCCGAACCATGCCGCGCCGGAAATGATCAATGCGCCGGACTTCTTTTCAGAACGGGGAATTGCGCCGCCGAACTAATTCGGGGCGCGAATTCGCGCGTTTGTGACTGAAGCAAAGGCAGGTTGGAGCGGCGCGGTCTTATAAGACCGCACCGCTGCTCACTTATGCGCCTCCAGCCGGGCCGGTCCCACCCAACCGGCGGGGACAGGAGTCAGCTTCTTGTACACCATGTCGCTGGGATTGATCATCCCATTTTGCAGCACATTGGCGATCACCACGGTCAGGGCATTGGCACCGGGCTTGAGGGCTTGGGTCAGATCGACCCGGAAGGGCGCGGCTATCACCGGTTGCAGAGTGCGTCCGTTGACCGTCACCGTCGCCATGTCGTGCACTTGCCCCAGGTCAAGCGTGACCTTGGTCCCCGCCGCCAGCCAGGCCGGGTCGATGGCGAAGGAGCGGCTATAGCTCGCCTCACCTGCAAAGCGGGCCAGTTCCGGCACCTCGCGCCAATCCTTCAGCGATACCGACCCGAAGTCGCGGGCAAAGGGTTTGCGCATGACATGCCCCTTCACCGATAGCGACCATCCCGACGTCGGTAGGTCCACCGAACCCACGACAACGGGCGCGGCAACCGTTTGAGGCTGTGTCTTGGGATCAAGGATAAGGAGCGCGCTTTCTCCCGCTGTCAGCGTCAGCGGCACCCGCGTCTCACCCCCGACAGCGTCGGCGGATTGAGCCGAAATGCTGCCGTCCATCGCATTCCAGCGAGTGACACCGCCGACACCCGGCAGCGAGATGCTGACGTTCCGGGCTGCGTCTGCGCGGTTATGGAGGAATGTGGCGGTACGTCCGCCTACCAGACGCTGCACGAAGACAAGGTCGCTCGCGTCGCCTTCAAAGGCGATGTTCGCGGGGACAGACGCCGCGCGGATCGCTTTCGGCACATCGATGGCTGGCACGACCTTTGCCCCCGCCTTGATGGCTGCGGCAACGGCCTTGCGGACGCGGGCATCCCGGGCCTTCGCGCCTGCAAGTCCTTCATCCCGGCTGGGCGCGCGGTCGGTGAAGATGACGGGCAGGCCGGATTTTGCAAAGACGGCAATCGCCTCCGCCGTATTCGCGCGAATGCCGTCTATGGGTGGCAAGACAAGGACGCTGTAGCGCTGGCCGCCCTTGGACACGAGTTGTCGTCCCTCCACCTTGGCCTGCGCGATGGAGTCGGGATTGATGCGGTCGAAGTCATAGCCGTTGGCAAGGAACGCCTTTTCGGCTGCCTGCTTGCCCGCACCGTCATCTTCGATGCCGACATAATAGCCGTAGCGGCCGTAGAAATAGGCAACAGGCACCACCGCCTCGCCCGCCTGCAACACCGACTGGAGACGTCCGATATAGCCAGCCAGCGTCTTCATCCCGGGCCAGACGGGATTGGTCTCATTAATCGGCCCGCTGAAACCCAGCGCGAATGGGCTAGGCTGAAAAGCATGCCAGCCGGGCCAGTCGTCGGCATGAAAACGATAATTCATACCGTGCATGATGATGCTGTTGACGCCGCCCGACAGGATGGTGTCGGCGCGGCGGCGCATTTCCTCGGGCGTCACATCATAGGGACGGTCTTTCCAGGCAAAGCTCTCCGCCGATATAATGGGCCGACCATAAAGATGAGCGGCAGAACGGGCGAAGCGCATGAACAGGGGATCGCCGCCATGAGGCAAATCCTCCGTTTCTGGAATGTCTGCCAGGCCATAGCCGCGGATGATGTCGAACGCGCCGCCATGCGCCTGGAACTTCGCCTTCAATCCGTGCGCGTGATTCCACGCCACGAATGGTTCGATGAACCCCGCGAACATCATGTCGGACACGGTGCGGCGGTAATCGGCCCGCACCCGCTCCGCCAGATCGCTGCCGGATGTATCGAAATAGGGTGGCGAATAATGTTCGTCCCACGCCTGCATCCAGCCGGGCTGTACGACGAAGGGGAGGTAGGGCGTAAGGTCATATCCCCGGCGCTTGCGAAATTCTTCCAGAAGTTGCGGACCCCATTGAATGTCCTGCATCAGTTCCAGGCTGTCGACGAAGGTCGAGCGCAGGCCTGTCGGCTTCTTGCCCAGCGGGTTGCCGACGCGCGCGGCGTGCGCGGCGAAGGCGGTCGGATCCATATGGTCCAGGATCAGCTGCGGCCCACGCCCCGCCCCGCCCAGCACGCCGACATCAGACGCATATTGGCGGAAAACGAAGACCTGCCAGTCGCCCGTCGGCGGAGTCCAGTCGAGCGTGCCGTCTTCCCGCAGCCGATCGGTCAGGACAATGCGGCTGGCCGGATCGAGCGTTCCGGACGTCACTACGTCGCTCCACGGAGAAATGGTGAGGCCCATGGTCCCGGCCCGCTTTACAAGGTCGGGCGCGCTGCCCTTCATCGCGACGACCGCGACTGTCCGCGCACGGGCGTCAAGCCGCTTGCGCCAGTCGGCGACCTTTGGGTCCTTGACGCGGGAATCGAGGAAGTTGAGCGCACCCAGCCGCCTCGTACGCTTGGGCACCGTCACCTTGACAGGACCGGGTTGCCCGCCCTTTACCTCGGTGCGCGCCATGCTGAGTTCGGTGAAGGCCTTTTCGGGGGGAATGGCAAAGCCGCCGCCCGATGGCCAAGAAGACCCCAGCGTATAGTCGAGGGTAAGCCCGGCTGCCTTTGCTGCCTCGCCCGCCGTCCGCAAATGGGCGAAGAAGGTTGGTTCGCCATAATTATTCACGGCGACCCTTTCCTCCGGGGTCAGGGTCAGGAAATTGGGGGTGAAAGAGGCCACCTCTGCGCCGCCAAAGCCATGGTCCGCCATCAACCGGACCTCACGCGTCAGTTCCTCATCCGTAACCGCGTCGCCCGGCCACCACCAGCGCAGGCGAGGTCGCGCCTCGACGGCCGGAGCCTTGAATCCGTCTTCAAGATTCTGTGCCCAGCCTGTCGTCACCGCGGTAGCCAACATCGCCGTGGCGGCGAGCAAACCGCCGATTACCCTGCTGTTCAAGATTTCGCCTCCAAATTTCGCTTAGCTTTCAATAGAGCATAAGGTGCAGGCGAGCGCCAGAGCAGGCCTGCGCGATGCACGGAACGAGCCTGCGCGGGATTGACCAGCGAAAAGGATCGCGAGCATCTGAAGCGTGTCCACTATCGGTCCTGGCCTAGCGGCATGGATGCGGCAGGTCCTGTCCCCTGTTGAATAGACGACCCACTTACACCGTGACGCGCCGCGTCAGCGCACCAGCAGCACCGGAACATGAAGGGTGCGGATCAGGGCCGTGGTCGTGCTGCCCACGATCAGCGTGCGAAGGGGCGAATGACCATAGGCACCCATCACGAGGAGGGAACGGGGCGCTCGTTCGACCACGGCAGCGATTGCCTCCTCCGCTTTACCCTGCGTGATCGTCAGTTCGACGGCCCTATCCCCAACCAGGGCGTCGCGTGCGGTTTCCAACAGCTTGCGATGCCGCTCGTCATCAGGGCCAACCGTGACGACATGGACCGGCAAAGCAGCGAACAGCGGCGAGCTGGCCACGCGCTCCAGGGCACGATCAGACGCTTTGCTGCCATCATAAGCCAGCACGACCGACTCCGGCTCTTCAACCGCATGGGGTGCGATCAGCACCGGTTTGGCACTCGCCCGCACGACCCGTTCAATCTTCGATCCGATATGATCCGACGCGAATTCATGGCTAGCGCCGCGCTTGCCGATTACCACCACCCGCGCGTCCGCTTCGCGTTCGATGATGGTTTCGACGATTCCACCATGGCGATGCAGTGGCGCGACCGCTTTCGCGCCGCCTGCCTGAAGCCTTTCACCCATCGTCGCCAGGAGGATACGGCCCCGTTCAACCTGCAGCCGAGCGTCCGCTTCTTCCAGCCGGGTGAGTTCTTCCAGAAGGTCGGTCTTGGCCCCCAGGCCGATGGCACCGCTCAAATCGTGGCGCTGGGCCACGGCATCCTTGCGCTGGACCACATGGAGCATTTCCACCGGCAGATTGAGGCGCTTCGACGCCCAGGCAGCGAGGTCACAGACGCTGGCCGCATAGGCAGAGGCGTCGACACAGGCGAGTATCTTGGTCATGCTGTCTCTCCTCAATGTGCGCCCAGTTGCGCTTCCGCGCCCGGCTTGTCGTGAGTGGCGAAGCGTTCGACCATAGACGCGCTGGCGTCATTCAGCCCCACGACGTCGACCGCCGTGCCCTCTCGCCGGAATTTCAGGATGGCCTTGTCGAGCGTGCCCACTGCTGAAATATCCCAGAAATGCGCGGCGCTGACGTCGAGGATGACGCGATCGAGCACTTCCTTGTAATCGAAGGACGACGTGAAGCTATCCGCCGAGGCAAAGAATACCTGACCGGCGATGCGGTAAGTCCGCACCTTGCCATCGGCGGACATTTCCGAACTGACCGTGAAAAGCCGCTTCACCTTACTGGCGAAGAACAGGCCCGACAGGATGACACCCGCAAGGACGCCCTGGGCAAGGTCGTGGGTCCATACGACGATCACGACCGTCGCGATCATCACCACCGAAGACTGCCAGGGGTGATGGCGAATGTCGCGGACCGAACGCCAGCTGAACGTGCCGATGGACACCATGACCATGACAGCGACGAGAGCGGGCATGGGAATCTGGGCAACCAGCTGGCCGAGAACTACGATCAGGAAGAGCAGAAACGCACCGGCGACAAAAGTTGACAGGCGGGTCGATCCGCCCGACTTCACGTTGATGACCGACTGGCCAATCATCGCGCAACCGCCCATGCCCCCCAGGAAGCCGGTCACGAAATTGGCAATGCCCTGCCCTTTCATTTCCCGCCGCTTGTTCGACCCGGTGTCGGTCAGGTCGTCAACGATCTGCGCCGTCAGCATGGATTCCAGCAGGCCCACAGCCGCCATTGTCAGCGAAAAGGGAAGGACGATCTGCAACGTTTCCAGAGTGAGGGGTACGTTGGGGATGAGGAAGACCGGCAGGGATGAGGGCAGTTCGCCCATGTCGCCGACCGTGTTGACGTTAAGCCCGCCATAGATGGAGATGATCGTCAGGACGACGATTGCCACCAGTGGCGAAGGCACCGCCTTGGTCAGCCGGGGAAACAAGTAGATGATGGCAAGGCCACCGGCGACCATCACATAGGTGACCCAGGTCACGCCTGTCAGCTGGGGAAGCTGGGCGACAAAGATCAGGATCGCGAGCGCGTTGACGAACCCGGTAATGACCGACCGCGACACATATTGCATCAACAGGTCAAGCCGCAGGAAACCGGCTGCTACCTGGATCACCCCCATCAGGACCGTCGCGGCGAACAGATATTCAAGGCCATGGTCGCGGACAAGCGGCACGACAAGGACGGCGACGGCAGCTGTAGCGGCTGAGATCATCCCGGGGCGACCACCGACGAGGGCCGTGATGACCGCGATGGAGAAAGAAGCGTAAAGGCCGACGCGCGGATCGACCCCGGCGATGATCGAAAAGCCGATGGCTTCGGGAATCAGCGCCAGGGCGACGACGATCCCGGCAAGGATGTCCGCGCGCGGATTTACGAACCATTCGCGTTTCAGCGAAGCGATGGATGTCATTCAAGAACCTACAGATTGGCTAGCGGGGCATCGCGCTGATGGCGCGGGAACGCTCAAAACTCGGAGAAGCGAAGCCCTATTTCGCTAATGGTTATCCCGGGGATAGGCGCCGGGCCGAGCCACCCGACGGTGTCGGGTCCAATGGATGGCGGTCCCTACCCCGCCGGCGCATTGCTAACAAGTGCGAAAATGCGCATGCGCATCCACATCGCTGCATAAATTCGATGTTTCGCAATTTGTCGAAATATCATTGACGGTCATCGCCTCCACCCATATTTCGACATTCATCGAAATCAAAGGCGGACGATGGATCAGGACAAAGCTGTAGCGGCCCTCGCCGCACTCGCCCAGGACACGCGGCTGTCGGTATTCCGACTGCTGGTCAAGGCTGGTCCCGATGGCATGATCGCAGGATCGGTGGCAGAGGCGATGGACGTTCCTCCATCGACCATGTCGCACCATCTGGCAAAGCTGGAGCAGGCGGGACTTGTCACGTCATGGCGGACCAGTCGGCTCATCCATTATGCGGCGGACTATGCCGGAATGCAGGCCCTGCTCACCTTTCTGATGGCCGATTGCTGTCAGGGCGATCCCCGCGCCTGTTCGGATCTTTTGTCGGCCATCGCCTGCGCACCCATTGCCGAAGGAGCCTGATCATGACCCCGGACATCATCATCTACCACAACCCCGAATGCGGCACGTCGCGCAACGCGCTGGCCATGATCCGCAATGCGGGTATCGAGCCGCATGTCGTCGAATATCTCAAAACCCCGCCGTCGCGCGCCATGCTGGAAAGCCTGATCGCCCGCGCCGGGATAAGCCCTCGCGCCCTGCTGCGCGAAAAGGGCACCCCTTATGCCGAACTGGGCTTGAACGATGAAAGCCTTTCGGAAGACGCGCTGATCGACGCAATGATGGCCCACCCTATCCTCATCAACCGCCCGCTGGTTGTGTCGCCCCTGGGCGTGAAGCTGTGCCGCCCATCGGAAGAAGTGCTGGACCTGATCCCCGCAGCCCAGCGCGGCGCATTTGCGAAAGAGGATGGGGAATTGGTGATCGACGACGCCGGCCAACGCCTGGGCGACGGTAACACCGCCCCGCCGTTGAAGAACCGCTAATGACCGACATCAGCCGTCCGCGACTGTCCTTCCTGGACAGATTTCTCACCTTGTGGATTTTCCTCGCCATGGCGCTTGGCGTCGTGCTGGGCACGATGATCGACGGGCTGCCCGACGCCATCAACGGCTTGTCATGGGGCACCACCAATATCCCGATCGCCATCGGCCTGATCCTGATGATGTACCCACCGCTGGCCAGGGTGCGTTACGAGGAATTACCGCGCGTGTTCGAGGATAAGCGTGTGCTGGCCATATCGCTGATCCAGAACTGGATCATCGGTCCGGTGTTGATGTTCGCCCTAGCCATTATCTTCCTTCGCGACGAGCCGGAGTATATGACCGGCCTCATCCTCATCGGCCTGGCCCGCTGCATCGCCATGGTCATCGTCTGGAACCAACTGGCCAAGGGCGACAATCAATATGTGGCGGCGTTGGTCGCGTTCAACTCCATCTTTCAAATCCTGTTTTTCAGCGTTTACGCCTGGTTTTTCCTGTCCGTCCTTCCCCCGCTTTTCGGCCTGGAAGGCAGCGTCATCGACGTGAGCTTCTGGACCATCGCCGAAGCGGTTGGCATCTATTTGGGCATTCCGTTTCTCGCCGGCTATCTGACCCGCAAATGGCTCGCCGCCGCCAAGGGACGCGAATGGTATGAAGGCGTGTTCCTGCCCAGGATCGGCCCAGTTACGCTCATCGCCCTGCTGTTCACCATCGTCGCCATGTTCAGCCTCAAGGGCAACGAAATCGTGACGTTGCCGGGCGACGCCATTCGCATCGCCATCCCCCTCAGTATCTATTTCGTGGTCCAGTTCACGATCAGTTTTGCCATGGGCAAGTTGATTGCCAGCGACTATCCGCGAACCGCGGCGGTCGCGTTCACTGCGGCAGGCAATAATTTCGAACTGGCCATCGCCGTGGCCATCGCCGCGTTCGGGCTGGCATCGCCGGTCGCCTTCGCCGCTGTCATCGGCCCGCTGGTCGAGGTGCCAGTGCTGATCCTGCTGGTAAACGTCGCCTTCTGGTTCGGGCGGCGCTGGTTCCCGGATACGACCCCGGCGGGGAAACAGATATGAACTTGATAGCCGCGATCCGCCTGACGGAGTTCTCCTGGACATGACCGAGTTCCGCTATCTGCGCACCTTGTCCGCAGCCGACCATTTGCCCGCCCTGACGCGGGAATATGCGCAGCTCCGACCGACGCTGGGGCTAGGCGCACTCGATCCTCCGCCACGCATATTGCTGCTCTACGGTTCCTTGAGGGAGCGTTCCTATTCCCGGCTCGTCGTAGAGGAAGCCGCGCGCCTGTTGCAGTTTTTCGGATGCGAGACGCGCATTTTCGATCCTTCGCAATTGCCCCTGCCCGACCAGATCGAAGGCGACGACCATCCCGCCGTGCATGAGTTGCGCGCGCATTCGCTTTGGTCGGAAGGACAAATCTGGTGCAGCCCGGAACGCCATGGTCAGATCACCGGCATCATGAAGGCTCAGGTCGATCATCTGCCGCTTGCCTATAAGGGGCTTCGACCGACGCAAGGGCGGACGCTGGCGGTGATGCAGGTATCCGCCGGATCGCAATCCTTCAACAGCGTCAATACGCTGCGCATCCTGGGGCGCTGGATGCGCATGTTCACCATCCCCAACCAGTCCTCGGTGGCGAAGGCCTATGAGGAATTTGACGAAGCGGGGCGCATGAAACCGTCCAGCTATTATGATCGTATTGTCGATGTCGTGGAGGAACTGGTCCGTTTCACCGTCCTGCTGCGTCCCCACGCCGGGACGTTGGTCGATCGCTATTCGGAGCGGAAGGCCAGGAACGAGTCAGTGGCGACGGATGTTGAAAAGGCAAAACTCGTGAGGACATAGAACTTCGCATGACGGGTGCAATTTCATCGATCAAGAAGCCGTTATGCAAGATGCGCCACTCACGTGTATGAAAGCAAATCCTTCCGATCCTTTGGTGCCACAATGCCTGAAACCGTTACTCCAACCCACGAAGATCGCTCTGGAGACGATCTGGACTTTTTGAGCGGCGGTGGAGAGATGGGCGCTCGCATCCGGGCGTATGACTGGGCGAACACGCCGCTCGGTCCGCCGGAAACATGGCCGCAATCGCTCCGCTCCGCCCTGTCCATCTGCCTCCATTCCAGCTTTCCGACGGCCATTTACTGGGGGTCGGATCTGCATATTCTCTATAATGACGCCTGGGCGCCCATTCCTGCGGAGCGCCATCCGGCTGCTCTGGGTCGACCTGCCAGGGACGTGTGGTCCGACATATGGGACGTTATCGGCCATCAGTTCGATCAAGTGCGCCGGACGGGCGAGGGCTACGCCACATATGACCAGATGTTGCCGATGGTGCGGGCAGGCACGGCACAGGAAACATACTGGAATTACAGCTTCACGCCGATCCGCGGCGAGGATGGCACCGTCGCCGGTGTACTCAACCAGGGGCATGAGACCACCGCGCGCATCATGAGCGAGCGGCAAGTGCTTGCTGAGCGCGAGCGGCTGCGGCAGATGTTCGACCAGGCTCCCGGTTTCATGGCCATGCTGCAAGGCGACCAGCATGTGTTCGAGCTCGCAAACGCCGCCTACATCAAGTTGATCGGACGCTCCGACATACTGGGCAAGACGGTGTGCGAAGCACTACCCGAGGTGGAGGGGCAAGGCTATTTCGAACTGCTGGACAAAGTATATAAAACCGGGGAGCCTTATGTGGGCATCGCGGTCCCGGTCGAGCTACAGCGCCAGGGCAGCGCTCCCCCGGAACGCCGTTTTGTCGACATGGTCTACCAACCGGTCATCGACGCGCAAGGGCAAGTTACTGGCCTTTTCGTCGAAGGATCTGACGTTACCGAACGGGTCCAAGCAGAAGAAGGCCTTCGCAGAAGCGAAAGCAGGCTGCGCGACCTTAATGAAACACTGGAACAACGCATCGCAGCGGTGCTTGCCGAACGCAAGGTCTTCGCCGACCTGTTCGAGACCACCAGCGCCCTCGTCCAGATACTGGATCGCGACTATAATTTCCTGGCCATCAACGCCGCCTCCGCCGACGAATATCAACGGATCTTCGGTTTCAGGCCTGCCGCTGGCGACAAGCTGCTGAGGCTGCTTAAAAACACGCCTTATCACGGCGGAATCAAGGCACTCTGGTCACGGGTATTGGCTGGGGAGGCTTTTAGCCAAGTGTCGGAGTTCACCGATCAGCAAGGCGAGCGGCACTGGTACGACATGAAGTTCGCGCCCGTGCGGTCACCGGATGGGGAGATTATTGGCGCAAGTCTGTTCGGGTATGACGTCACCACGCGGATCCATGAACAGCAGCAACTGGCCAACGCCGAAACCGCCCGCCGGGAAGCAGACGCCCTGTACCGCGCCTATTTTGAAAATACGGCCGAAGCTCTGTTTGTGATTGGCGTAGGAGAAGATGGCAGCTTCTCGATCGAAGAGCTCAATCCCGCGCATGAGGCGCTGACAGGTCTTTGCACAGCGGATCTGCGCGGCAAGCCGCTTGACCAACAGCTTCCTCCCGATGTCGCTGCGCAGGTCGCGGTGAATTATCGGCGGGCAGCCTCTTCGGCGGAGTCCATCAGCTATCGCGAGATCGTGGACTTGCCCGGAGGCAGGCGACATTGGGACACGGTATTGATGCCAGTCACAGGCGCGAATGGTCGGGTCGGCAGGATCATCGGCAGTTCCCGCGATGTGACGGCGCGCGTCCAGGCGGAAGAACAGTTGCGGCAGAGCCAGAAGCTGGAGGCGATGGGCAGTCTGACAGGTGGGGTGAGCCATGATTTCAACAATCTGCTCGCCCCGATCATCGGCGCGCTCGACCTGCTTCAGCGCCGGGGCGTGGGTGGCGAACGAGAACAGCGCCTGATCGACGGCGCGCTGCAATCGGCCGAACGCGCCCGCCTGCTTGTGCAGCGCCTGCTCGCTTTCGCCAGACGACAGCCGCTGCAGACTATATCCGTTGATGTAAGAGAACTTGTGCACGGGATGGCAGACCTGATCGCATCAACCGCCGGGCCACAGATCAAGGTGGTGGTCGATGTCGCAAAGGAGCTTCCCGGCGCGGTCGCCGATCCCAATCAGCTGGAAATGGCGCTGCTCAATCTTGCAGTGAATGCGCGCGACGCGATGCCGGAAGGCGGAACGCTACGCATTTCTGCGATCCACGCGGAGGTCGAACCAGGCCACGCCGCGAACCTGTCGCCGGGGTCCTATGTGCGGCTATCAGTGGCCGACACGGGGATTGGCATGGACGCGGAAACGCTCAAACGCGCGATTGAACCATTTTATTCAACGAAGGGTGTAGGCAAGGGGACCGGGCTGGGATTGAGCATGGCCCACGGGCTGGCTGCCCAACTTGGCGGAGGGCTGACGATCGCGAGCGAGCCTGGGATCGGCACCAATATAGAATTGTGGCTGCCCGCTGGCGGCACGCCTGATACTATTCAGCAGGATAATGGAGGATCGGCGCCAGGCCAGCGGCGCAAAGGCACCGTCCTCCTGGTCGAGGACGAAGCCCTAGTCCGGGCGAGCACGGCCGACATGCTTACCGAACTGGGGTTTGGCGTGGTGGAGGCGAGTTCGGCGGAGGATGCGCTCGATCGCCTTTCGGCGGGACTGTCTCCCGACCTGATCGTGACGGATCATCTGATGCCGGGCCGGTCGGGTAGCGACCTGGCCATGGAGGTTCGGGGCCGGTGGCCGCATGTGCCGGTGCTCCTTGTATCGGGCTATGCTGAAAGCGATGGCGTCGCTCCCGATCTGGCACGGTTGGTCAAGCCGTTCCGTCAGGTCGATCTGGCGGCGCATGTCGCTGCACTGACGGGAGGTGATTGACGGCGTGTCTCCGGGCCCGGAAGGTTCCACTTCTTGCAATCGAACGGCATCGGTCGAATATTGACCTTGTAAGATGGCCAGCGTACAGCGGAGAAATATCGCCGGCATGCGGGCTGGGGTCATGAGAGGAAGATCGTTTGATGAAAAGGCTTCGCAGCATCCTGTTGACGGCGGTCATCGGCACCGCGGTTACCCCCGCAGTCACTTTGGCACGCGAGCCTGCTTCCAAGGCGGAACGCCGCGCCGCCGAAACGCTTTCAAAAATGACACTGGAGGAAAAAATCCAGCTGCTCCACGGGCCGATGCCGGGCCTCCTTCCCGCTGCCAAGCGACCGGCGGGCATGGCTGTGGGCGCGGGCTATATTGAAGGCGTGCCGCGCCTTGGCATTCCCCGGCTGGTCGAGACGGACGCGAGCCTGGGCGTTTCGAACCTGATGGACTTGCGAAAAGGCGATGTCGCGACGGCTTTGCCGTCCGGCCTGTCGCTCGCGTCGAGTTGGGATCCCGACATCGCACGCGCAGGTGGCACAATGATCGGATCGGAAGCGCGCGCCAAGGGCTTCAACGTGATGCTGGTGGGCGGCGTCAACCTGGCCCGCGATCCGCGCGGCGGTCGCAATTTTGAATATCTGGGCGAAGACCCGCTACTGGGCGGTGAGTTGGTGGGTGCACAGATTGCGGGCGTGCAGTCGAACAACATCATCGGCACGATCAAGCATTTCGCTTTAAATCCGCTGGAAACCGGGCGCAACATCCATTCCGTCAACATGGACGAGGGTGCGATGCGCGAAAGCGACCTGCTCGCATTCCAAATCGGCATTGAAAAGGGCGCTCCAGGGTCGATCATGTGCGGCTACAACCGCGTCGAGGGGGAGTATGCGTGCGAAAACGCCTTCCTGCTCACTGACGTGCTGCGCCGCGACTGGGGCTATAAGGGCTATGTCATGTCCGACTGGGGCGCGGTCCATTCGACCGAAGCCTTGATCAAGGGTCTCGACCAGCAGTCTGGCGAACAACTGGACAAGAAGCGCTATTTTTCGACGGAGCTGACCAAGGCGCTAGACGAAAAGCGCATCCCGGTATCGGCAGTAGATACTGCCGTGCGCCGCATTCTCTATTCCGTCTATGCCTATGGCGTTGCCGACAACCCGCTGCAACCGGGTCAGCCAATTGACTATGACGCCAATGCCGACGTCGCGCAAAGGGCCGCTGAAGCCGGGATCGTGCTGCTGCGTAACGAAGGCGGCATCCTGCCACTCGGGTCCAGCGTGCGCACCATAGTGGTGGTGGGCGGCAATGCCGACGCAGGTGTCCCCAGTGGCGGCGGATCGAGCCAGGTCACGCCGGTGGGCGGGCTGAAACGCACAAGCCCCGGCGCACCGCGTGGTCCGGCAGCCGGCTTTGCCCGTCGCGGCTATGGCGGCACCGCTCCCCTGGACGCGCTGCGTGCCGAGTTCCCCAACGCCCAGATCAGCTTCATCGACGGCAAGGACCCTGTCGCGGCAGCCGCTGCAGCGAAGGCAGCGGACATGGCCATAGTCTTCACCGAGAAATATTCGACCGAAGCCGTCGACCATGCCGACCTGTCGCTGGGCGAAGGGCAAGACGCGTTGATCGATGCCGTGGCCGACGCCAATGCGAAAACCGTCGTGGTCCTTCAGACCGGTAATGCGGTGCTGATGCCCTGGCAGGCAAAGGTGCCCGCCATCCTGTCGGCATGGTATGGCGGGCAGCGGGGCGGCAACGCAATCGCGCGCGTCCTTTCGGGCAAGGTCAATCCGTCAGGCCATTTGCCCGTGACATTCCCGGCTTCGGTAGACCAGCTACCCAATCCGAAGCTACCGGGGTCGGACATTCCCCCCGCTGACAAGGAAACGCGCGCGGTTTACGGTCTGATGGCGGGGTTGCAGCCCTATGACGTGTCGTTCCCGGAAGGGTCGGACGTGGGCTATCGCTGGTTCGATAAAAAGGGCCTGAAGCCGCTCTACCCATTCGGTCATGGGATTAGCTACACCGCTTTCCGCTATGATGGGCTGAAGGTCACGGGCGGCAAGACGCTGACTGTGCGTTTCACTGTGACCAACACGGGCGACCGACAGGGGGCCGATGTCCCGCAGGTCTATGTCACCCGCCCCGGCAAGGCCAAGCGGCTGATCGGTTGGGGCAAGCCCGACCTCAAGCCCGGCGAAAGCCGCGAAGTGACCGTTACGGCTGACCCGCGCGTGCTGGCCGATTTCGATGCCAAGGCACAACGCTGGGTCGTGCCTGCAGGCACGGTGAAGGTCGAGGTCGGAACCTCCGCCAAAGATCCGGTGCTGACGGGCACGGCGCGCCTGTCGCGGACCACGCGGAAGCCCTGAACCTGACCGGCGCGCCTCACGCCTTCATGGAGCGTGGGGCGCGCCACTCAGCGTGGCGGTTCAACCCGCGACCTGTCCGCCGTCCACCGACAAAGTGATGCCCGTCACGTTGCAGGCGTCGGTCGATGCGAGATAGGCGACAGCGCCCGCAATCTCCTCCGGGGCGGAAACCTTGCCCGTCTTGGGGGCAAGGCGCGCAATCTTGTTGAAATCCAGCCATTCAGGCATCGGTGTGACGGATGTAGTGAGCGGCGTGTCCACGCCCCCGGGGCAGATAGCGTTTACCCGCAATCCCTGGTCGGCATATTCGACCGCCATGGAACGGGTCAGCCCATTCACTCCGGCTTTGGCAGCGCAATAGGCAGCCGCAAATGGCACACCCGCCAAGGAGGAAGCCGAAGACATATTGACGATATTACCCTTGGTCGTCAGCAGATGGGGTATTGCATATTTGCTGACGAAGAAGACCGCGTTGAGGTTGATTTTAATGACGCGTTCCCATCGATCGACAGGATATTCATCCGCGCGTGACCATTCCATCACGCCCGCGTTGTTAACCAATATATCAAGCTTGCCGAGCTTTTCGACGGCCTGGGCGACGAGGCTTTCGCAATCCGTCGGATCGGCGGCATCGAACCGAACCGGATAAGCCCGCACCCCGTGCGCTGCGGCGATCGCCTTCGAGACGGCGGTAGCCCCGTCCAGGTTGATGTCCGCCACCACAATGTCCGCGCCTTCAGACGCCAGCCGTTCAGCCGTTGCCTTGCCAATGCCGGAAGCAGCCCCAGTCACCAGTGCGCTTTTGCCCTCAAAACGTTTCATTCCTGCTTACCTCTCCCATTACTGTCCGATGGCCGCTGTCGCCGCACCGACCATGCGTAGCATTTCACTGAGCCGATTGCGCATATCCGCGACCCCGCGTCAGTCAGACATCATAATATGCCAGACACCACCCTGGATAGATGCGCTTAGTTAGCTGAGTGAAACAATGTCCACCTCTGGCAGCAAGCATTTCATCCGGCACGTGTCGGCGCAAACCGCCCAACGGCCAGCTGTAGGGCATTAACCCTTTCACAGTGGGCCAAAAATCCCTACAACAGCGGCCAAGATATAATGAGGTCGAAATGGCGGATAAGTCCCATGAGCGGAAGTTCTTCGCAACGTTTACATGATCGTCAGCGGCGGCTGCTCAAGGCGAAGATGCGTCATCCCCGCCTGGGCATGGTCGAAATCCTGGTGCGCGATGTGTCTGAACAAGGGATTGGAGGGAAATGCACCTCTGATATCGGGACAGGCGACCAGGTTGTGATCTATCTGGCCGACTGCCCCCCTGCAGTCGGCACAATAGTCTGGCGGAACGGGCAAGCTTTTGGCGTTCAGCTGGATGGCGCAATCGACCCAGCCATTGTCAAGAGTCCTCCCCAGCAGGACGCACCCGTCGTCGCGCATGAGGTTCCCAAGCCCTTTCGCCCCACGGTCAGCACAAAAAGACCCGGCTTTGATCGGCGGCGCACCGGCCCCAAAACAGGTTCCGATTGGATCTGACGCGACCAACTGCCGCGCAGATGGATCACGTTATTTATCAGCTAACGGCCTGATCGCTTTTTTCGATCAATATGACCTAATCTAACCGTTTCCGACATGGGATGGCAGGGTCTAGCCTCTTGCTCATCATGCAAGAGGAGAACCGTGCCATGGACGCAAAATCAGGCGGAAGCCCGCTTTCCTGCCCGATGAAGGAGCCGGGGGCGCTGCGCTCGCTGCTGGGGCGTACGAGTCGCGATTGGTGGCCCAATCAACTGTCGCTGGAAATACTTCATCAGAACGGAGCGCACGCCAACCCGATGGGCGAGTCATTCGACTATGCTGCGGAGTTTCAGTCGCTCGACTATGAGGCGGTGAAGCGCGACCTGCGCGCGCTGATGACGGACAGCCAACCCTGGTGGCCCGCTGACTACGGGCATTATGGTCCATTCTTCATTCGCATGGCGTGGCACAGCGCCGGCACTTACCGCACGGGCGATGGCCGTGGCGGATCATCTTCGGGTGGGCAGCGTTTCGCCCCGCTCAATAGCTGGCCCGACAATGCCAATCTGGACAAGGCCCGCCGCCTCCTGTGGCCGATCAAGCAGAAATATGGCCGCAAGCTATCCTGGGCGGACCTGATGATCCTGACCGGAAACGTCGCCATCGAATCCATGGGCGGGCCGATTTTCGGCTTCGGCGGCGGACGCGAGGATGTCTGGGAACCGGAAAAGGACATTTACTGGGGCACGGAAGAACAATGGGTCGGCCATCCCGAAAATCAAACCCGCATCCAGCCGGACAAGGACATGGCGCTGGAAGATCCGCTGGCCGCGATCCAGATGGGCCTTATCTACGTCAACCCGGAAGGCCCCGGCGGCAATCCTGATCCGTTGCAGTCGGCCCGCGACATCCGCGAAACCTTCGCCCGCATGGGCATGAACGACGAAGAGACGCTGGCACTGACCGCTGGCGGCCATACATTCGGCAAAGCGCATGGCGCGGGCGACGCTTCCAAAATTGGTGCCGAGCCTGAGGGCGCTGACATCGCGCAGCAGGGCCTTGGCTGGCAGAGCGGTCATGAAAGCGGCATAGGCGACCACACCATCACCAGCGGCATCGAAGGCGCGTGGACCCCCACCCCGATCCAATGGGACATGAGCTTCTTCCACATGCTGCTCGACTATGAATATGAGCTGGTGAAAAGCCCGGCGGGCGCGAAGCAATGGCAGCCGGTCAACCAGAAGCCGGAAGACATGGCACCCGGTGCGCGCAGTCCCGAAAAGCGGCTGCCCACGATGATGACCACCGCCGACATGGCTTTCAAGGCCGACCCGGAATATCGCAAGATCGCCGAGCGGTTCCGCGCCGACCCTGACGCCTTCGCCGATGCGTTCGCCCGGGCCTGGTTCAAGCTGACCCATCGCGACATGGGGCCCAAGGTCCGTTACCTCGGCCCGGACGTCCCTGCCGAAGACCTGATCTGGCAGGACCCGATCCCGGCGGCCAATCATCCGCTGATCGAGGAAAGCGACATCCAGTCGTTGAAGCAAAAGATTCTGGCGTCGGGCCTCACCGTTGCTGAATTGGTGCAGACCGCCTGGGCTTCGGCTTCGACCTTCCGGGGATCGGACAAGCGCGGCGGGGCCAATGGCGCGCGCATTCGCCTGGCCCCGCAAAAGGATTGGGACGTGAACCAGCCGGACCAGCTCGCCCGTGTTCTAAGCGTACTGGAAGGCATCAAGGCGGATTTCGATCGTAGCGCTGCCAATGGCAAGAAGATCAGCATCGCCGACCTAATCGTACTGGGCGGGTCGGCCGCGGTTGAGAAAGCGGCGCAGGATGCGGGGCATGACGTGGTCGTGCCCTTCACGCCGGGCCGTACCGATGCCTCGCAGGAACAGACCGACGCCGAAGGGTTTGCCGTGCTGGAGCCGAAGGTCGATGGGTTTCGGAACTACCTACCGGTCAGCTTTCGCGTGCCGGTCGAGGAACTGCTGATCGACCGCGCCAGCCTGCTGCGCCTGAGCGCGCCGCAGATGACGGTGCTGGTGGGCGGCTTACGCGTTCTGGGAGCCAACCATGGCGGGTCGCCGCATGGTGTCTTCACGGACCGCCCTGGACAGCTGACCAACGACTTCTTCGTCAACCTGCTCGACATGGGGACGGCGTGGAAGGCGCAGAGCGAGAAGGGCGACCTGTTCATCGGCACCTGCCGCAAGACTGACGAGCAGAAATGGACAGCCACCCGCGTCGACCTGGTGTTCGGATCGAACTCCCAGCTGCGCGCCCTGTCGGAAGTCTATGCCGCGACCGACGCCAAGCGGAAATTCGTGGATGATTTCATCCACGCATGGGTGAAGGTGATGGACGCCGACCGTTTTGATCTGCGCCGTTCCGGCCTGACCACCACGGCGTAAAGGCAAGACACCGCCACGAAGTCCAGCCGGGCTTCGTGGCGGTGATTGTCAGGCCGGTGCGGCCTTAGTGCAGGTCGCGCCTGCGATACTCCGCCTCGCTGACATGGCCGGGGCGAGGCATGTGCGCCGCGCCGTTGGCGTCGCCAGTTTCGTGGACCAGTTCTTCGAACAAGGCGCGATAATGGATCATCGCCTGCCGCAAATCCTCCGTGTCCGCCTCTCCCGCGCATGGCGGATGCTGATGTCGTGGGCTGAACGGTAATTCTGAACCACCTGGGGATGATCGACCGACAGGTCCGCAGACCGGCGTTCAAAGTCGGCGATGGGATAACCCCTTACTTCCATGACTTCGGTCAGCAGCACATCGGCGCGGGAAACCGCGCCCTGTGGGTCATCTACGAACTGCGTCTGTACCCGCATCCATCCGTCGGTGAACATGTCCACCTGCTGCGGAGAAAGCGGGCGGATGGAAAAGCTGGCCACCCGCTTTTCCCGCTCCTGCAATTCCGCTTCCGCACGGCGGGGGCTGCCGACGGCTTCCACGGTCCGTGAATATTCCGGCCCGAATTTGGAGCGAAGGTTGGCGCGGTGGCGGCCCTGCACCACCAGCATGACGATGCCGGCCAATAAGACGAGGACCAGCAGTCCAAGACCGATTTCAAGCGGACTAAGCGTCACGATGACATTCTCCCGAGGACCAACAATGGCCCCTGATGCGCCCGCCGCGGCTATGATGTTCAACCGGGACTGTGCCGCTTTGTTCCGACCGTCGGCCTGTGCTTCACGCCTCGACTGCCCGCAATGATGTCATTGCTTGATCGTGGTTAGGAAGTTTTTCGGGAACGTCCGGGGGTCGCTCTGAATTGAACGACAGTATATTTAGGAGACCAAGTTCGTGGCTACCCGCTTTATCGCTCAATCGGGCGAATCCCAATTTCTACGCCAGGATTTTCAGCAAAAGCTGAGTCATTGGAACAGGCAAAAGCTGGCACCCGGCTTTCCCGACGACTGGGACATGCAGTTCCGGGATGATCAGGCAATGGCACGCCTGGAACATGCTTTCATGGAAGAACTTCGCGCTCAGGTGCGTGACCGCGCCGCGCAAGCGCCGACGGACCCGGATGACTTTATCGCATGGTTCGAAGCATTGAAGGAAAACGGTCCGGGCCAGAACGACGCGCTTTTCCCATGGCTCGCCGAACAGGCATCGCGGGATGAGGTTCGATGGTTCCTGACGCAAGAAGCGGCAGGGGAAGCCGGGTTTGATGACCTCGTCGCCCTGACGCAGGTCAAATTGCCGACATCCGCCAAGCTGGAACTGGCTCGCAACTATTGGGACGAAATGGGTCGCGGCAACGAACGCGGCATGCACGGGCCGATGCTATCCCAGTTGGTGGAAATATTGGATCTGTCACCGACGATCGAAACGACCGTCTGGGAAAGCCTGTCGCTGGCGAATGCGATGACGGCCATGGCCACGCAGCGCGTTTACGCCTGGCACAGCGTTGGCGCGCTGGGGGTCATCGAACTCACCGCGCCATGGCGGTCCGCCCATACGGCCGCTGCCCTGAAACGCATTGGCCTTAGCCAGTCGGAACGACGCTATTTCGACCTGCACGCCGTTCTGGACGTCAAGCATAGCCGCGACTGGAACGAACTGGCGATCAAGCCGGTCGTAGCGGAAGACCCGCGACGGGCGACCGCGATTGCGGAGGGCGCGCTTATCCGCCTGAGCTGCGGGGAAAGGTGTTTCAACCGTTACCGCGCGCATTTGGGACTGGAGGCTTAGGCATGGTCAGCCATCATCCGCGCATCCTGCTGGTTGAAGATGATCCGGCCACGGCCCGCCTGGTAGTAGAAATGCTGCACGCCGCGGATTATGAAGTTGATGGCCCCTACGCCGATGCGAGCGACGGCATAGCCGCCCTCGCGGCCCGCTTTCCCGATGGTGCAGTGCTCGATCTTCACCGCGCAGCCGATGATGCCAGCCTGCTGAAGGACGATTTGAAGGCCTATGACATTCCCTTTTTCGATTGTGCCGGAACATCGCAGACCGGCGCGCGTCGGCCCACACAGGGCCGATTGCAATTGGAAAAGCGGCTACTTCCCTGGTTAAGGCATATGCGACATTGACCCGCCGCGCCCTTGCTCCGCGCGTGAGGGACGCTATGTCCCTTCTTCAGGATCAACGCGGGAGATGGGATGAGCCGCATCATCGGGACAATCATAAAGGGCGCGGCTGTCACGTTGCTTTTTCTGGTCATCGCCCTGTGTCTGGCGATTACCATCGTCCCACCCTTCCTTGACCGTATCTATTATGAAGGACCGGTGACCCGTCATTTCGACGGCGCGCACTTCTTCAATCCTGACGGAGAGATTGAATTTTCGCCGCCGCCGGGCAGTAACCGCCGTGGCTTTTTCGCCCGCTGGTTGCTGGGGGCGGACGATCGCCCTGACTGGCCGGATGCGGTAGCCGTCAAGCCTTCCCGCCCCGCAGCCTTCGCCGCGCCAAGGGGCATGATGGCAACCTGGGTCGGCCATGCGACGGTGCTGGTGCAAGCGGCGGGCATCAACATCCTGACCGATCCGATCTGGTCGGATTATGCCAGCCCCTTGCCCCCGCTTGGTCCCCAGCGCGTCGCGCAGCCCGGTGTGCGTTTCGAGGACCTGCCCAAGATCGACTTGGTGGTCATCAGCCACAATCATTACGATCATATGGACATCCCCACGCTGAAAAAGCTGTGGGCGCGTGACCGGCCAAAGATCATCACCAGCCTTGGCAACGACACCATTCTCAAAAGTCACGGCATCCCGTCCGTCGCGCTGGACTGGGGGCAGTCAGTCAGCGGCGCGGCGCTGAACGGCCTGGGTTCGGACACCGTCATCCAGTGCGAAAATTACGAACATTGCCCCGATTATCGCGTCCATGTGCTGCGCAACCATCATTGGGGCAGCCGATGGGGCACGGATCGCAACCGGGCGCTCTGGTCCAGCTTTGTAATAGCAACCCGCGCCGGCAATATCTTTTTCGCGGGCGATACCGGCGCTGGCGACATGGCCTGGCCGGAAGAAGCCGCACGGCTCGGCCCGATCCGGCTGGCGATGATTCCGATCGGCGCGTTCCGTTTCTGGCCCGGCCAGATGGAATCGGATAGCCATATCGGACCCCGGCGCGCCGTCAGCGTGTTCGAAAAGCTCCAAGCCTCCACCGCCATCCCCATCCATTGGGGCACGTTCCGCCTGTCCTATGAAGAATGGAGCACACCGCCGCGCATGTTGGAACTTTACCTGCGCTGCGCAGGGATAGAGCGGAAGCGTTTCGGACCGCTGCGAGTCGGCCAGTCTATCCAGGTGCCGCGCTATTCCCCGGTAGCGCGGGGCAAGGGGCGTTGCAATCATCGCGCAATCGCCGCGCTGCGATAGGGGCTGGCTGGTTCCCGACATGCCGAAAATCCACGCCGCATGACGGACCACAGGCCCTCGCGCGGCGGACGGCTTTCTGATCATGTCATGGGGCAATCCCCTGTCCGCTTGCCGGTTACGTCATGGGTGGTGCGCAATATGGGGCTGCCGCCGACCGTCTTTGTCATGGTGCTACCCAGCGTCAGCGAGTCCTCAGTGAAATTGCCTTCCAGAACGATTTCCGACGTGCCTTCGCCCGCTTTGCAGGACAGGGTCGCGATCAGACGGCCTTTGCGGACCAGCTTGTCCTTGTAGATGCAATCCTGGCCTTCCGTGCCCGCCAGCACGTCGGCGTCAGGCACGCCGGCGGCATCAACGGTCAGGCACGACTTGTCATCCCGCGTCTGCTTCAGCGCAGCCTGATATTCGGCGGGCGTGACGGTTGGCGTATTATAACCCGTGGTCTTGCGAGTCAGGACCCAGTTGCCCGGCTTCATCATGACAGGCGCTTCCTCCGCCTCCGGCGCGGGTACTTCCTTTTCGCCGCAAGCCCCCAGGGCGAGCGCCAGCATGAGCGGCAATGCCGCCAATTCGATCCTGTTCATGTCCCTCTCCCCTGTTCTCTTGACGGAACCGGCGAAGGCTCGCCCGCCCTTGAGCAAAGCGCAAGGGGAAATCCGGCCCGCACCGGCATTTCAGCCAAGGACGCATGGAAAATCAGGCGCTTCGGCTGGCTACCCTTTAAGTGGCGGCGCAGTCAGCTGCGACCCATTTGCCCGTCGTCTTCGCCTTCATATGCATGTCCGCACCATTGGCGGCTCCACTGGTCTTCATGTCCATGTGCATTTCATAACTTTCTGGCGCGTATTTGCCCGACATGACTGCGGTCATCGCGCCGCCTTGGGACTTGCACGATATTTCGCCCTTCACCGATCCGCCGCCGACATTGAAACCTTTATAAACGCAGTCCTTATTCTCCTGGCCCGAAAACATCTTGCCGCCGGGATTGGTCGCTTCCTCAGGCGTGACGCAGTATCGGATGGCGGAGCGCGTCATCATTTTCTTCATCTGCTCTTCCATCTGCGCGCCGCCGCCGGGCATGTTGGGCATGTCGATGTCTTCCAGCGTAAAGCTGCTTTCCCACTGGCCGGGCTTGAGCTGAACCTTCTCCACTTCCGCCTTGACCTCGTCCTTGCTCATCGGCGTGCCTGTCGGCTTGTCACCGCATCCCGCCAGCAGCGCCGTCGCGCCCGCCATCGCCAGAACCGTTTTGCGCATCGCACATCCTCCCTGTTGCACCCCTTGATCGGGCGGACCATATCAAGCGGCGATGACAATTCAAATCCGCACCACTTTGGACGAGCCGGAGACCGGCGAAGGCTTCGTCCCGCATCGTCCCGCGCGCCCTGAAAAGAGCGAGGGCGGCAAGCCGTTCACGCTGGTTTCCGAATATGAGCCATCGGGCGACCAGCCCACCGCGATTGCCGAACTGGTGGACCAGGCGCTGGCGGGCGAAAAGGATCAGGTGCTGCTGGGTGTCACCGGCTCCGGCAAGACCTTCACCATGGCCAAGGTGATCGAGGCGCTGCAGCGCCCTGCCCTGGTACTCGCGCCGAACAAGATCCTTGCGGCGCAGCTTTACGGTGAATTCAAAAGCTTCTTTCCCGAAAATGCCGTCGAATATTTCGTCAGCTATTACGACTATTACCAACCCGAAGCCTATGTGGCGCGATCCGACACCTATATTGAAAAGGAAAGTTCGGTAAACGAGAGCATCGACCGGATGCGCCATTCGGCCACCCGCGCGCTGCTGGAACGGGACGACGTCATCATCGTCGCGTCCGTGTCCTGCCTTTATGGCATCGGGTCGGTCGAAACCTATTCGGCCATGACCTTTTCCATGAAGAAGGGCCAGGTCGAGGATCAGCGCGAAATCATCCGCAAGCTCGTGGCGCTCCAGTATAAGCGCAACGACGCCGGCTTTGCCCGCGGCAATTTCCGGGTGAAGGGCGACAATCTGGAGATATTCCCGTCCCATTATGAGGACACGGCCTGGCGCGTCAGCTTCTTTGGCAATGAGATTGAGGAAATTGTCGAATTCGATCCGCTGACCGGCAAGAAGATCGCCAGTCTCGACTATGTGAAGGTGTTTCCCAACAGCCACCATGTCACGCCCGGCCCGACGCTGAAGCAGGCGATGGAGGCGATCCGCTTTGAACTGACGGAACGACTCAAGGAACTGGTCGCCGAGGGCAAGCTGCTGGAAGCGCAGCGGCTGGAGCAGCGGACGAATTTCGACCTGGAGATGATCGCCGCCACCGGGTCCTGCGCGGGCATCGAAAATTACAGCCGTTTCCTGACGGGCCGCCTGCCGGGTGAGCCGCCGCCAACGCTGTTCGAATATCTGCCCGAAAACGCCCTGCTGTTCGTGGACGAAAGCCATCAGACCGTCCCGCAGATCGGCGCGATGGCGCGTGGCGACCATCGGCGCAAGATCACGCTGGCCGAATATGGCTTTCGCCTGCCCAGCTGTATCGACAACCGGCCCTTGCGCTTCAACGAATGGGACGCGATGCGGCCGCAGACGGTCAGCGTATCGGCGACGCCCGGACCATGGGAAATGGATCAGACCGGCGGCGCCTTTTCCGAACAGGTCATTCGCCCCACTGGGCTGATCGACCCGCCTGTCGAAATCAAGCCGGTCGAGGATCAGGTGGACGACCTGATCAACGAATGCCGCAAGGTCGCCGCGCAGGGCTATCGCACATTAGTGACGACGCTCACCAAACGCATGGCGGAGGATCTGACCGAATTCATGCATGAGGCGGGAATCAAGGTCCGCTACATGCATAGCGACGTCGAGACTCTGGAGCGGATCGAGCTGATCCGCGACCTGCGGCTGGGCGTCTATGACGTGCTGATCGGCATCAACCTGCTGCGCGAAGGCTTGGATATTCCCGAATGCGGGCTGGTCGCGATATTGGATGCGGACAAGGAAGGTTTTCTGCGATCGGAAACGTCACTGATCCAGACCATCGGGCGCGCAGCGCGCAATGTGGATGGGCGGGTGATCCTCTATGCCGACCGTATCACCGGCAGCATGGAACGGGCGCTGAATGAAACCGGCCGCCGCCGTGAAAAACAGCAGGCCTATAATCTGGAACATGGCATCACGCCTACAACGATCAAGCGCAATATCGGCGACATTATCGCCCATGTGGCGAGCAAGGATCAGGTCACAGTCGACACCGGCATCGATGATCGCCCGCATCTGGTCGGCCACAATCTGCGCGCCTATATCGAAGATCTGGAAAAGAAGATGCGCGCCGCCGCGGCAGACCTGGAGTTCGAGGAAGCCGGGCGCATCCGCGACGAAATCCGCAAGCTGGAAGCAGAAGAGCTTGGCCTGCCTGCCGACCAGCAGGTCGCCGCGCCGAGGGGCCGGGCAACGGAAGGCAAGCCCGGAACCCGCAAGCTGCGATATGGTAAAACCCAGCGCAAGTTCGGGCGCTAGGCTGGCTTAGGCGGTTCCCTCCTATCGATCGGGCGCGGGCGCATTACATTTTGCGACAAAACTGTCTTGGACTTGCCAGATTTTTGCGACAACTCGCCCCTAACGGTCAATCCATCAAGGTTGATTGGTCAAAGGGGTAATTTGTGAGCCGTCCCACGTCGATTCTGCTGCTATCGTTGATGATAAGCTGTGCCCCCACGGCGCTGCTCGCGCAGACCGAGGATGGCAAGGGTCCACCCGTGGAGATGGACGAGAGCGAAGAGATAATCGTCACCGGGCAACCGCAGCGTGGCGCGGTGATCGGCAATATCAAACCCGAACAACAGCTTTCATCCGCAGATGTGCGCGCGCTGGGCGTGACATCCATCGCGGAGATGATCACCGAATTATCGCCACAGACCAACGGCGATCCGGTGGTCCTGCTGAACGGCAAACGCATATCCAGCTTTTCTGAAATTCAGGACATACCGTCGGAAGCCGTGGCGCGGGTCGATATCCTACCCGAACAGGTGGCCCTGTCCTACGGCTATGCGCCGACCCAGAAAGTGGTGAACATCGTTCTGCGTCAGCGTTTTCGCGCGGAGACCGCCGACCTGCGCGCCGGAACCACGACGGATGGCGGGCGTGAAAACGGGATTGTCGAAGGCGGGCTACTGCGTATCAGCGGCGACAACCGGCTCACGCTCAATGTGAAATACAACACTGCCGCTTCACTGCTGGAAAGTCAGCGCGGGATCGATCCTGTCCCGGTCAGCCCAGCTTTTGTCGACCCCACCCGCTTTCGGACGCTCAGCCCGGCGACGGAAAGTGTTTCGGCCAACGCAACGCTGGCCCGCGCGCTGGGCGGGGTGTCGATGACGGTGAACGGGCGGGTAGAATTGTCGGAGAGCGACTCCCTTCAAGGCATTTCCTCCACCGCGCTGGCGCAACTTGCGGGCATGCCGATGTGGCCCTTTGTCGACGATGGCCTGTACCGCGACGTCATAGAGGCGGGCAGGCTGGACCAGCAGATACGTGGTACGACCGGCCATCTGGGCCTGACCCTGAACGGGTTGCTGGGCGGCGGATGGCAATGGTCGCTGACCGGCAATGGCGACATTTCCGATACGCGGACGCGGACGGAGCGGTCGTCAAGCACCGACCGGGCCAGCGCGAAGTCGCAGGCGGTGACGGGCGACCTGCTGCTGTCAGGCCCGCTGGCGGAACTGCCCGCAGGCACCGTGACCAGCACGGTTCGGCTGGGCGCGTCAGCCAACGGCTTTGACGGATGGTCGATCCGCAACGGCACCGAACGGCAAACCAGCTATGACCGACAGATCGGCAGTGGGCAGATCAGCCTGGACGTACCGCTGACCAGCAAGGCGCGCGCTGTGCTGGGCGCGGCGGGCGACATCGGCGTCAATCTGAATGCGGGCGTTCAGCAGCTTTCCGACTTCGGCACGCTTTCCACCCTGGGATATGGCATGCGCTGGCGGCCCATCGCGGCGGTGCAGTTGCTAGTATCGGCCAATCAGGACCGCGCCGCACCGACCGGGAACCAGATCAACGATCCCGAAGTCTCGACCCCCAATATCTCAATCTTTGACTATCAAACGGGCGAAACCGTGTTCGTGACCCGGATCACGGGGGGCAATGCCGCGCTGAAGGAAAGCGTGCGCGACCAGTTCCGCCTGAGCGCCACCATCAAGCCGTTCGAAAAGCCCGACCTGACGCTGACCGCGACCTATCTCAACAGCCGGACGGCCAACCCGATTGCCGCCTTCCCCGAACCCACGCCTGCGATCGAGGATGCCTTCCCGGATCGCTTCATGCGCGATGCAGACGACCGGCTGACCCAGATCAACGCCCGCCCCATCAATTTCCTGCGGTCGCAGAGCGAGCAACTGCGCTGGGGTTTCAACCTGTCGATCCCCTTGAAGTCGCGCATCCAGAAACTGGCTGAAGCCTGGCGAGCGGCAGGTGCAAAGCCGGAGGACCGACCCAAGGAGCTTCAGGACATGCGCGCGCTGTTCGGCAACCGCGGACAGGGCGGCGGACGGGGTGAGCAGGCCAGTAGATCGGAGGGCGGCCCGCCTCCCGGACAGGAGGGTGGCGAGCGGCCCCATGGTGAAGGCGGCTTTGATAGTTCGCGCGGACCTGGCGGCGGGGGCAGGCCCGGCGGCGGCAGACGTTTTAGCGGCGGCGGCGGTCGTGGCGGCGGTGGGCGCCTCAGCTTCAACCTCTATCATACCTGGCATTTTACCGAGAGCGTCCTGATCGCGCCCGGCGTGCCGGAACTCGACCTGTTGAACGGCGACGCGACCGGATCATCGGGTGGCCAGCCCCGGCATGAGATCGAGGCGCGCGTGGGCTACACCAATAATGGCCTTGGCGCGCGGCTGGGTATCGACTGGGAAAGCGGCACGCATGTCGACGGCGCGCTGGGGGGCGCTTCGCGGTTGGACTTCGGCAGTCTGGCGACCGCAAACCTGCGCCTGTTCGCCAATCTGGGGCAGATGCCCAGCCTGGTGCGCAAGCATCCCTTCCTGCGCGGCGCGCGGGTTTCGATCGGCATCGACAATATATTCAACACGCGCCGTGAAGTGACAAACGCCACCGGCGGCACACCTCTGCGCTATCAGCCAGGCTATCTCGATCCGCTGGGACGGAGCGTCAGCATATCCTTCCGCAAACTGTTCTTTTGAACAGGTTGGTGTTCCTGCTGTCCATTTAGGGGGTTGAGCCGGTCCCCGGTGCGGGGTCAGCTCAGGATGCGAGCGCACGCGGTTGTGCGCGCAGCGCTGACAGGTCGAGCGTGCCGGTGAATTCCACACCCGTTCGATCATCCTGCGCCCATTGCGCGATGGCGTTCACGGTCAATGTGTCGCTGAATTCAATCGCAAACAGGGTGCCTTCAGGCACATTCCACAGCCCTTCCAACAACGCCCCCGTCGCAGAAATGTTGCGGATTCGGCCCGTATAGACATGACCGTCATGATGCACATTCACGGTGCGCAACATCGTTTTGCGTTCCGGGCGGCTGGACTGAAATCCTTCAGTCAGCGCCACTGTGCCATGAATGCGTTGTCGTTCCAGCACTTCCTGCATCTCAAGCGGGCGGCCATAGACATAGCCCTGGATATGACTGCAACCCAAATTCCGAATCAGCGCCAGTTCATCCTGCGTTTCCGCGCCTTCTGCCGTAGTATCCATGCCCAATGCTTCGGCCAGGTTGACGATTGCTTTAATGATCGCGCCGTTGCGGCTGCTTTCGACCACCGCGCCGCGCACAAAGCTCTGGTCGATCTTGATCTTGTCGAATGGCGACTTCTTCAGATAACCGAGCGAGGAATAGCCAGTGCCGAAGTCGTCGAGCGCCAGCCGCACGCCCAGTGACTTCAGCCGGGCAAAGGTGGCATCCGTCCCGTCATCGTCGTTCAGGAACACGCTTTCGGTGATTTCCAGTTCCAGCCGTTCGGGCGCGAGCTGCGACGCGGCCAGCGCGCTCATGACCAGTGACGGCAGACCGGGGCTGGCGAACTGAATCGGCGAAACATTCACCGCCACCCGAATATCTTCGATCCACTGCGCGGCGTCGCGGCAGGCGGTACGCAGCACCCATTCGCCCAACGGCCCGATCAGGCCGCTTTCTTCCGCGATGGGTATGAACACTGCCGGGGAAATCGCGCCGCGAACCGGATGATTCCAGCGCAGCAGCGCCTCATATCCGGTGATCCTTTCGGTCGTGGACGACACGACCGGCTGATAGACGAGGTACAAGGCATCCGATGCGAGTGCGTGGCGCAAATCTTCTTCCAGCTGGCGTCGGTCTTCCGCGTTGGCATGCATTTCGCTGGAATAGAAACGATGGATGCCGCGCCCGTCCCCTTTTGCCGCGTACAGCGCCAGGTCGGCGTTGCGGATAAGCGCGTCGGCGGTCACGCCATCTTGCGGGCAGGCCGAAATGCCGATCGACGCGCCGATCACGACCACGGTGCCTTCGATGGAATAGGGTCGCGACAGTGACACAATGATGGTCCGCGCCATCTGTTCGATTGCCTGTCGGTCGTGATGGCCGGGCAACAATATCTTGAACTCGTCGCCACCCTGTCGCCCGACAAGTCCGCGACTACCCACCACATCCAGCAGCCGCTGGCTGACCTGTCGCAGCAATGCATCGCCAGCAGGATGGCCCAAAGTGTCATTGACCGATTTGAACCGGTCAAGGTCCAGCATCATCAACGTGCATTCACTAGCGCGTTCACCCCGTGATCCAGCAGCCGCCTCCTCCAGCGATCGCAGCATCTGCACGCGATTGGCAAGGCCGGTCAGCGAGTCAAACTGGGCGAGCTGTTGCACCTCTGCCTGGCTGCGACGCATCGCGGTAAGGTCGGCACCGCTGCCGCGAAAGCCATGAAACTGACCAAATTCGTTGAACACGGGCTGGCCCGAAATGGACCACCAGCGATCATCCTGCGTCATCGCCGCCCGGACCGTGATTTCTGAAAAGCCGGTCCTTGCCGACAGGTGAAATCCTACCGTTCGTTCACCCGTATCATGTTGGTGATCGCCGTTGCCGATCAGGTCAGTCAACCGCCGTCCGATCATCCCGCCCTGCGGCACGCCATCCAACGTCCTCACCAGCGTTTCGGAGATATAGCTGAGGCAACCCTGCCGGTCCGTTTCCCAGAACCAACCCTGGCCGGATTGTTCATATTCCTGAAGCAGCCGATCCGAACGCTGCGCCCGCAGGTCCTGCTGATGCAGGGCGATAGCACGGTCGCGGTCCGCTTTCGCCTGGCGAAGCGCCGCGATCAGCATGATCGCGATGCAACTGATCAGCAAGCCGACCTGGGCAAAGGGGGCCTGTTGGATCAACGATACGACCAGCGTTCCGACGAAATAGCTGACACTCAGCAGGCGGCGGTCGCCGAACATGCATACGGCCAGAAGGGCAATGGCTATTTCCCCCGCCAGACTGGTTGACAGCGCACCCGTGAACATGGGGGGACCCAGGAGAAGGCTGAATGTCAGGCTGGACAGAAATACCAGCGCCAGCATCATCCATTTCTGCACGTGCGGACGCTGCTGCTGGAACCGAGCGCCTCTGGGTGCGACCATCGTCACGCCGTCGATCAGCAGCATGGCCGCCAGGATCGCGGCGTGGGCTACATCGTCCGACCGGTAGAAGGGGATATGAAGCAGGCCGAACGTACAAAGCTTGGCCAGCAGGATGAGCGGCCATAGACGCGCAATATGGCTGAAGGCACCCGACACCCAGAAGGGCGAAACTTCGGTCCCGCCTTCCGCGAGTCCGAGCGCGGCCGCAAGGTCGATCGGCCACGATTGAACATCTGCCAGCTTTGTGCGCGAAGGAGCCATGTCTTCCGCGTAACGCGCACAAGTTGAAAGAGAATTACCGTCTGGCGATCATCTATATGATCGAGATCAAACCCGCATCGGCATCAGGACATAGAGCGCCGGGCTGCGGTCATTTTCGCGGATCAGCGTGGGCGCGGCAGCATCGGCAAGATGCAGTTCGACAAGATCGCTGTCAATCTGGCCAAGAATGTCCAGAAGATAGCGGGCATTGAACCCGATTTCGAACCCTTCACCCTGGAAAGCGCCCGGCACTTCTTCGGCTGCCGTGCCATTTTCCGGGCTGGTGACCGACAGGGTGATCTTGTCGCGATCCAGCGTCATCTTGACGGCACGAGTCTTTTCAGTGGCGATGGTCGCGACACGATCCACGCCTTCCTCGAAGCTGCGTGGATCGATCTTGAGCAGCTTGTCATTCCCGGTCGGGATGACGCGGCTGTAATCGGGGAAAGTGCCGTCGATCAGCTTGCTGGTCAGGATAGCGCTGCCCAGACCGAAGCGGATCTTGCTGGCGGAAAGCGAAATTGCCACCGACCCGTCAACCTCATCCAGCAGCTTGCGCAGTTCGGCGATGCACTTGCGGGGTATGATGATGCCGGGCATGCCGTCCGCGCCGTCGGGACGAGGCACGGTAACGCGCGCCAAGCGGTGGCCGTCGGTCGCCGCAGCCTTCAACACAGGCTGGCCGTCATCGGAAACATGGAAATAGATGCCGTTCAGATAATAGCGCGTCTCTTCAGTCGAAATCGCGAAGCGCGTCTTGTCGATGATCTGCTTGAGCGTTTCGGCTGGCAGTTCAAAGCAGGTCGGCAGGTCGCCTTCCGCGATCACCGGAAAATCGTCGCGCGGCAGGGTCGACAGGTTGAAACGCGCGCGGCCCGCCTGGATCAGCATCTTGCCCTCGGCCGCATGGAGCGACACCTGCGATCCTTCAGGCAGCTTGCGGGCGATATCGAACAGCGTGTGCGCCGATATGGTCGTCGCGCCGGGCTGTTCCACCTGCGCGGACACGCTTTCCACGATCTGGAGGTCGAGGTCGGTCGCCATCAGCTTGATCGCGCCGTCCGCCAACGCCTCTATCAGCACGTTGGACAGGATCGGAATCGTATTGCGCCGCTCGACCACCGACTGGACGTGGCTGAGGCTCTTGAGCAGCGTTGCGCGTTCGATAGTGGCCTTCATGTCCCTGTTTGTCCGTTTCTTTTTCTGCGCAAAGCCCGGAGACGGTCGAATCCGGGCGACAATGATGGATGGTCCTTCATAGCTGCTATGACGGCGGCGGCAAGCGCTCGCTGGTCATTTCGGGTGAGGAAGGGTTGCAAAAGGGCACAGCATCGGCTTTGCCAGGCTGATGGTGCGCATTTCCCTCCTCTTCCCGGCCATGTTGGCCATCGCCGCACCGGCCTTTGCCAAGGACTCACTTGGCATATTCGAATATTGGGGCGCCTTTCGCGATCCGGCTGCGCCTCGCTGCTACGCCATTGCTTTGCCGGTGGGGCGGCGGGGGGAAGCATTCGCTGCAGTGGGCACTTGGCCGCGGCAGCGAATGCGCGGGCAGGTGCATTTTCGCCTGAGCCGCACCCGCGCAGAGGGGGCGCCCGTGACCCTCAACGTGGGCGAGCGTCGCTTCACATTGGTGGCGGGCCAGGGCGACGCCTGGGCACAAGACCCGCGTGCCGATGCGGCCATCATCGCCGCGATGCGATCGGCCAGCAGTATGAGCGTCCAGACGCGCGGTGCGAACGGGCGGGGCTTTGCCGACACCTACAGGTTGCGCGGGGCCGCCACAGCCATCGATGCCGCAGCATTGGGCTGCGCGCGACTGCGATAACGCCAAAGGTCGCTGTTTGCGCGGGGGCACGGCTTCGCTTTAAAAGATGGCCAAAATCGGCTATGGGGCCGACCCATGCAAACAGCCGCCACTCCATTGATGCCGATTCCCGGCGCTATCGACCCTGTGCCCGTGCCGCGCGCGGTGACGCCTCGCGAGGATGGGCGCGTCGATCTGATGGGGCTTTCGCGGCCGCAGATAAAGGCTGTGCTGGAGGAAGCGGGCCTCGACACGAAGCAGGCGAAGCTGCGGTCGAAGCAGCTGTTCCACTGGCTTTATCATCGCGGCGAAACCGACTTTGACGCCATGACCGACCTCGCCAAACCGATGCGGGGATGGATGGCGGAGCGGTTGATCGTGGGCCGTCCGCAGGTGGTGGAAGCGCAGGTGTCTAGCGACGGCACCCGCAAATGGCTGCTGCGGTCGGACGACGGCCAGGACTATGAAATGGTCTTCATCCCCGATGCCGATCGGGGAACGCTGTGCGTATCCAGCCAAGTCGGCTGCACCCTGAACTGCCGTTTCTGCCACACCGGCACTATGCGGCTGGTGCGCAACCTGACACCGGGCGAGATTGTGGGGCAGGTCATGCTGGCGCGCGACGCGTTGGGGGAATGGCCCAGGGGCAGCATGGCATCGGCCAATGACGACGAAGCCGATGACACGCCCCAATATACCACCGACGGGCGCATGCTGACGAACATCGTCATGATGGGCATGGGCGAGCCGCTCTATAATTTCGATCATGTTCGCGATGCGTTGAAAATCGTGATGGACGGCGACGGCCTCGCTCTGTCCAGACGGCGCATCACCCTGTCGACTTCCGGCGTCGTGCCGATGATGGCGCGCGCGGGCGAAGAGATCGGCGTCAACCTGGCCGTGTCACTTCACGCGGTAACCAAGGATGTGCGCGACGAATTGGTGCCGCTCAACAAAAAATATGGGATCGAAGAGCTGTTGCAGGCGTGCGCCGATTATCCCGGCGCCACCAATGCGCGGCGCATCACCTTTGAATATGTGATGATCAAGGACAAGAATGACAGCGACGATGATGCGCGTGAGCTGGTCCGCCTAATCCGCCAGTTCAAACTGTCGGCGAAGGTCAATTTGATCCCATTCAATCCCTGGCCCGGCACGGATTATGAATGTTCTGCACCTGACAGGATCAGGCGCTTTTCCGAGATTGTGTTCCAGGGCGGCATCTCCGCCCCCGTGCGCACGCCGCGAGGCCGCGATATCATGGCGGCCTGTGGGCAGCTGAAGTCCGCGTCGGAAAAGAAGAGCCGGGCAGAGCTTGATCGGCTGGCGGCGGAAAAGCAGGCCGCGCTGGGCTGACGCTACTCGGCTTGCGCCCGCTTTCTCGTCTGAACGAAGCTACTCATGCAAAAAAGGCGGCCCCGAATGGGACCGCCCTTCCTGTCAGTTTCGATCGACAGAGATCAGAAACGGAAGCCAACGCCGACGACGCCAGCGTCACGGCCACCGGCATTGTTCTCATATTCGGTGCGCTGATATTCAGCCGAGATGTAGGTGTTACCGGTCACGGCGAATTCCAGGCCGCCACCGAAGCGGACGCCTTCCAGATTGTTAGAACCGCCCAGCACGGTGTCTTCGAAGCGCGTGGTCGCGTATCCGACCTTGGCAAACGCGAGGAACTGCGGGTTTACGATGTAGCCCAGACGAACCGAAGCGGCCAGATCGCGGCTGGCGTCAATGCCGGCACCGTCGGTGGTCGCATCGCCGAACGACACTTCCGGGCCGAACGTGATGTTGGGGGTAACCGCCAGGTCGTAACCAGCGGTGACGCCGTAGCTCACGCCTTCTTCATCGCCCAGGCTGTCATAGCCAGCGGTCACGCCAGCGCGGGGGCCGGTGAAGGGAGCAGCGTCCTGCGCGAAGGCGGGAGCCGAGACGGCAGCGGCAGCAACAACGGCTGCGAAAATCACAGTCTTCATAATAACCTCTTTTAATAAAAGTGTGATCGTCAAGGAAAAGACGTACACCTTGTCATATATCCGGGGTCTTCTCTTGAAGGTATAAGATCACTTCAAGAATGCCGCATATAACGGCCTTCCCCCTTCCATCCTGCTTGCCGCGATTATCATCGTCGGCGCAGCGCATATGCTAATTTTCCTACGACGTTGCAATATCGACATGAATATAAACAAAGGTTGATGCTTTTTAGCAACAGTCATTACACAACCCTCGAAAAACCAAGGCGACCCGGCCAGCTAGGCCGATCACGATGGACGGGAGATGAACGGCTTAGGGGTGGTCCAAGCAAGCGACGTTTTTGACCCCGCCGGTGCAAAAGGGTAACAGTGCGCCATGGAGAGCGCGGTGCCCCCCGGACAAACGCCTACGGTTCCATCCGTGGTCATCCGCCACACATGGCCAGTCCGTGCCTGGCACTGGTTCAACGCCGTGCTGCTCTACATTCTGCTCACTAGCGGGCTGGGCATATTCAACGCTCATCCCCGGCTTTACTGGGGCCAATATGGGGCCAATTTCGACAGCGCATGGTTGGAACTCGAACGCTTTGGACCGTTGCTGACCCTGCCCGCTCGGTATGACCTTGCGATGTCGCGCCATTGGCATCTGACCGCCGCACCGCTGTTCGCTTTCGGCCTGCTCGCCTACATGCTGTGGAGCTTAGTCAGCGGCCATATCAGCCGGGATCTCGCCTTCCGGCGCGGAGAGCTTGAGGCACGTCATGTCTGGCAGGACATTCGCAACCATGCGCGGCTGCGCTTCCCGACCGGAACGGCGGCGCTGCGCTACAATGTTCTGCAGAAGGCCAGCTACATCGCGATCATCTTCATCGTCCTGCCGGTCATCATCCTCACCGGATTGACGATGTCCCCCGGCATGAACGCGGCATGGCCCTGGCTGCTGGACCTGTTCGGCGGACGCCAGTCAGCGCGCTCCATTCATTTCATCGCCGCCTTCGCCTTGGTCGCCTTCTTCCTTATCCACATACTGATGGTCGTGCTGGCAGGGCCGATAAACGAACTGCGGTCAATGATCACCGGGCGCTACCGGGTGCCGGAGGATAGGCCATGAGCCTGATCTTCACCCGGCGCGCGATCATGCTGGGCGCTGGAGCCATGCTGACCGGCTGCGACCGGATCGCGCGCAATGACATGGTCCGCGATGCGCTGTTCAACGCCGAGAATTTTCACAAATGGGCGCAACGCACCCTGATGGCGCGGGATGCCCTGGCGCGGGAGTTTAGTCCCGACCATATTTCGCCGATCTTCCGTTCCAACGGTACGAACAATCCGAACACAGCGGAATATAAGGCGCTGTGGCGATCGGGCTTTGTCGATTGGCGGCTGGAAGTGACCGGGCTGGTCGACCGCCCGCTGTCGCTTTCGCTGGCTCAACTGCGCGGCCTGCCGCATCGCGAACAGATCACCCGTCACGATTGCGTGGAGGGATGGAGCGCGATCGGCAAATGGCGTGGAGTGCCGCTCAAACTGCTGCTGGATGCCGCTCGCATGAAGGACCGGGCCCGCTACATCGTCTTTCATTGTGCCGACACCATGGGCGACGGGCACCCCTATTATGAAAGCATCGACTTGGTGGATGCCTTTCACCCGCAGTCGATCCTGGCCTTCGCGCTGAACGATCAGCCGTTGCGCGTCGCCAATGGCGCACCCCTGCGGCTGCGCGTCGAACGGCAGTTGGGCTATAAACATGCCAAATATCTGATGAAGATCGAGGCGGTGGACAATCTCGCAGGCATAGGCAGCGGCAAGGGCGGCTATTGGGAAGACCGCGCCGGATATGATTGGTATGCAGGCATTTGACGCGACCGGAATGACCTGACAGTCTGGCCCGCATGAAAATATTTGATCGCGTCATCAATCGGTTGGTCACACGCGGCCAGTTGACCATCATCTATCATAACGGTCGCAAGGTGACGGTCGGCACGCCAGACCCGGCCTTTCCTTCGCTTGCGTTGAAGTTCCGGGACGCGCGGGTGCCCTTCGACATTGTGCGCGATCCACGCCTAGGCATGGCGGAGGCCTATATTGACGGACGGGTCGCCATAGAGGGCGGCGGCATCATGGAACTCATCTCCCTCATTCGCGCCAACAATGCCTGGGAAAGCGGTCGGTCGATCAGTGACAAAGGTCCAATGAAGCGCGCCTTCCGGGCGGTGCGCCAATCGCTTTGGCGCGCCAATCATCGGGCGCGCTCGAAAAGCAATGTCGCGCATCATTACGACCTGTCCGGCGCGCTCTATGCCTTGTTTCTGGATCGCGACCGCCAATATAGTTGCGCCTACTGGCCCGACGCCGACAATGATGCAGGCATCAGCCTGGAACAGGCGCAGGAGGACAAGAAGGCGCATATCGCCGCCAAGCTGCTGCTGAAGCCAGGCATGAAGGTGCTGGACATAGGATGCGGCTGGGGCGGCATGGCGCTGTATCTTCACCGCACCTGCGGCGTGGATGTCACCGGCATCACCCTGTCTGAAGAACAGCTGAAGGTCGCCCGCCAGCGCGCCGAGGAAGCTGGGGTGGCGGACCATGTGCGTTTCGAGCTGATCGACTATCGCGACATGACTGGCCCGTTCGACCGCATCGTGTCGGTCGGCATGTTCGAACATGTCGGCACGGCGCATTACCGTGCCTTCTTCAACAAGTGCCGACAGCTTTTGACCCCGGATGGCGTGATGCTGATCCATACGATCGGTCGGGTCGATGGTCCCGGCATCACCGACGCCTTCACCCAGAAATATATATTCCCTGGCGGCTATATCCCCGCTTTGTCGGAGATGATCCGGGGTAGCGAGGGCACGCGGTTGATGGTCACCGATGTCGAGGTGCTACGCCTGCACTATGGCCTCACCATCCGTGAATGGTATCAGCGCACCATGGCGCACCGGGATGACATTATCGCCCTCTATGATGAACGCTTCTTCCGCCTCTGGACCTTCTATCTGGCCGGGGCGGCGACGGTATTTGAGCATGGCAGCATGGTGAATTATCAGGTTCAATATGTCCGCGACCGCCGCACCTTGCCGATCACCCGCGACTATATGAACGACGCGGAAAGCACGCTTCGGGCGACCTGATTTCCCTGAACAGCCGCTGACAGGATCGTTCCCGGACGGTTCAGTCGGGCGGATGCATCTTCAATCCCGTGGCCCCGCTCGCGAGCGGCGGATAGATGCGAGGAGAGAAATGATGAAACTGTTCTGGAAAGGCGCGGTGGCGGTAGGGCTGGCGATCACGACCCTGGGCGCTACGGCGGCCCCCGTGCAGGCGCAACATTACCGCGGTGGCTATGATCACCGGGATTACCGGGACTGGCGCGGTGACCGCTATGGCGACCGTCGGTGGGACAATCGCCGCGACTGGCGGGATAATCGGCGCCACTGGCGTGACGACCGGCGCGGCTATTACCGGCATTATCGCCAGCGTTGCTGGACGGAATGGCGTTACAATCCCTATCGCGACCGCAACGTGCGCGTGCGGATCTGCCGGTAATTGGCATTCCTTTTGAGGACCCGTTGGAGCGCGCATCGTGGCAAGTCTCACGATGCGCGCCTCCCTCATCAGTGCCCATTTGGGACGAGACGATCCCGCGGTGATTGAACCTGATGGCGGGTTGCGGCATTTTGCCTTGCATGACAGATCCGATGCCCGTTGTTCAAAGCCTGCTCTCCGGGCTCCCCATCTTCCTGCTGCACCTGGCATCCGCCACCGTCGCATGGCTCGCCGCCCTGGCACTCTATATGTGGATTACGCCGCACGATGAGTTCGCCCTGATCCGCGCGGGCAACCAGGCAGCCGCGATCTCTCTTGGAGGGGCGGCAATCGGCCTGGCTCTTCCGCTCGCTCTGTGCCTGGCGGGGTCGATCAACGTCTGGGACATATTGATCTGGGGCAGCGTGACGCTCATTCTTCAACTGATCTCCTTTCGCTTCGTCGATTTCCTGTTGGGGTCGCTGTCCGCCCGGATCGAAGCCGATGAACGGTCCGCCGCCATCTTTCTGGCGATGATGAAGATCGCCATCGCCTGCCTGACCGCTGCGGCGGTTGCGGGCTGAATCGTGGCGGGGCGTGGCATTGGCTGCCTACCGCTCATTCTGGGGGGCATTTTGGCGCTCGCCTGGATAGGCGAAGTCACGCATGCCCCGCCGCTTCAGGTGGAAACATTCGATCCCCGGTCGCCCCGACGCCCAATGCCGCAATGGAGCGACGAGGCGTTCGTCATCGAAGATTCGCCCGACGCGCCGGGCGACAGCATGGGCACGGCGTTCGCAATCGACCGGGACGGCACCTGGCTGACCGCCGAACATGTCACCCGCGATTGTTCGCGCATCGGCCTGCAGGAAGGCGAGGTCGCCCGCCCCGTGTCCCGTATTGTCCAAAGCCGGGAGGCCGACGCCGCTCTGGTGCGGGACGGTCTTCCCAGCGACGATGCGCTGCCTTTGTCGGATCGGGTGCCCGCCGCTGGATCAGCCGGCTTCCACATGGGCTTTCCTGCCGGACGACCGACGCTGGTCGTATCGGAACTGATAGGCGCGGCCTCCGCGCGGCGCGGGCGGAGTGAAGAGACGGAGCCGGTATTGGCATGGGCAGAAGTGGGGCGCTTTCCGGCGGGCGATCATATGCTGTCAGGCATCAGCGGCGGACCAGTATTTGCGGAGGACGGTCATGTCGTGGGCGTCAACAGCGCGGCCACCGGCCGACGCGGTCGGATATTGACGACGGCCCCCGACGCGATGATCAGGCTGGTCGTGGCTAGCCAAGCTGTCGACGATCGACCGGTCGCTTATCCCTTCGCTGGCCTCGCCGATGCGGAGGCGCGCTTTGCCGCCTGGCTGGAACAGGGCGTGATCCGTCGCATCTTCTGCGATGTCGATGAAGGGGCTCGACGGTTGACGACAGCCGTGCCGAACGGCTAGGCCGCGCGAAACACAGGATTGACACGATCATGAGCGACACGCCTCCCGACCGCCTCTCCACCAACCCGCGCAGCCCCCATTTCGACATGGAACAGCTGCAGCGCGGCGTTGGCATCCGTTTCAAAGACCGGGTGCGCACCGATGTGGAGGAATATTGCATTTCCGAAGGCTGGGTCCGTGTCGCCGCCGGAAAAACCCGTGACCGCCATGGCCAACCGCTGACGATCAAGCTGTCGGGACCTGTTGAAGCCTGGTTCGAACAGCCTGCAGATGACGGCGAGGACAAGCCCGCGGAATAAGCGGCGGCGCTGCCTGTGGAAAAAGGGCATGCTCCCGTCCAGGAGCATGCCGGGCCGGATCTGCGTCAGCGCAGCCGGGCGTCCCGCTTCACGTCAGCAATAATATCCGCCAGCGACCTGGCCGAAGGCGTAGCTTCGGCAAAACGCATTGCGCGCATATCTAGGTTTAGCCGGGGCGCGGGCCTGGCGGCCCTTTGCAATGTCGCGACTTGCTGCGTCGCTGCGTCGGTCGTCTTTTCCATCATGTCGGCATCAGCGGTGGCCAGGCGCACACTGGTTCCCAGCGCCGGGTCCGGCTCAAAGGGCCGCAGCCGGGATGTTGCCGAGTAGATGAAGCCGAAGGTCGGGTTCGTACGCGCGCCCATCGTCTGCGTCGGACTGTGCCAGACCCGCACCTGGCTCCAGTCGCCTTCTTCCGACACATCGATCACGGGAACATCTTCCTCGATCGCGCCGGGGACAGACCAGTTGGCATGACGGATGAGCAGGCGGCGATCGTCCAGCACCTTGCTGACTACCGCGACATGACCCAGCGTCATCGGTCCCATCGGACGGAATGTCAGCACCGCCCCGCGTCGCGGCGCATGACCGCGCTGGTAACGACTGGCTGCCTGATCCCACCAGGTCAGGGCATCGCCGCGAATATTCACCCCCGACACGATACGGGCGTAAGGCACGCATTGCAGAGCAGATGCACCAAGCGCAGGCGTGGTGATCCAGCCAGCCAGCAGCATGGCTGCCCCGCGAGCAATTCGAAACATAAATGCGACCTCGATAAATCGAAGAATCGCCCCACCGCGAATGAAACTATCCGGCGGTCCTTAGAAAATGATTAATGGGTCAGAAAGCACGCCCAGCGGCGGCCCCGTCAGAGGCGGAGGCCATGGCAATCTGCACCTTGTCCGATGCAGGGGCCTGATGCGGGTAGATGAAACCCTTGGCCGGATTGGAGCGTGTGCCCAGGCCACCGATGGGACCATACCAGACGCGCACGTCGGTCCAGTCATTGTTCGGCGAAACGTCGACGGCGCGAACATCGCGTTCAATACCGCCGCGATAGGACCAATTGGCGTGGGTCAGCAGCACTTCGCGGTCGCTGACCACCTGGCTGACCATGGCAACATGACCGACCGGCATGGCCCGGCTTGCTGAAAAGGCCAGCACGGCACCGACACGGGGCTCATTGCCGCGATCATAGCGCCCTGCGGCCTGGCCCCACCAGGTCTGCGCATTGCCGTAAAGTTCGATGCCGGAAATCTGACGGGCATACGGCACGCACTGCAGCACACCGGCGGCAGCGGGGGTGGCGATCAGCGCGCCCAGAACAAGCGTCCACGCTGCAACGAGCGCCCGAAAACCGCTGACCATGGAAGAAATGCCCCCGAATTCTTGATCTTATCGACCCCGGCTTCTTTGTGCAGATGAACGGCGAGTTGAGAAGTGCCGCGCGACGAACGGTTACGAGCGCGGGTTAACCTGCGGAACCCCGACGCGACCTGCACATACGCTGAACCGCGTCGCAGAAGACAAGTCACTGAAAAGGCTGTCTTCTGTTCCAGTCATCCAGACCTGCCCTCCGGTCATCGCCAGCCGGTCGAACAATGCAGTTCGTCTCATCGGGTCGAGATGGGCCGCCACTTCGTCGAGCAACAGCACTGGCGGCTGTCCCCGCCGCGCAGCAACCAGGGCAGCATGGGCAAGCAGGATCGACAGGAGCAGAGCCTTCTGCTCGCCAGTCGAACATAGAGCCGCCGCCTGCCCCTTTGCCGCGTGAACCACGGCCAGGTCGTTCCGGTGCGGGCCTGACAATGTTCGCCCGGCAGCGGCGTCGCGCCGCCGCTCCCGCGCTAGTCGGGATGCGAGCGGCTCTTCTGCGCGATCCTCTTGCGCGATCTCCAGCACCGGGCGGGCAAAGGGTTGATCCGGTTGGGCCGCCAGTTCGGCGCTTAGCCGATCGACCAGGTCCGCCCGCGCGCCGCCCAGCGCCGCGCCATGTTCGTCCATCTGCGCTTCCAACGCCGCCAGCCAGGCGGGGTCCGCCGCCGGGAGATTGGTCAGCAACCGATTGCGCGCGCGCATCGCGGCTTCATACCGGGCGCTGTGGACGGCATGGCCCGGATGCAACGCTAGCGTCAGCCGGTCCAGAAAGCGCCGTCGCCCGCCCGGACTATCCATGAACAGCCGGTCCATCGCCGGGGTCAGCCATACTATGGCAAGGTGATCGGCCAAGGCGTTGGCGGATGATGCCACCCCCCCGATCCGCACCTGTCGCCGGTCCGGCGCGCCGGGCGCAACGCCGGTTCCCAACATCACGCCGTCGACTTCAGCGGCGATGCCGAAGCTGCCGGGGCCACCCTGCCGCGTCATGTCCCGCAACGCCGCGCCGCGCAGGCCACGTCCGGGGGCCAGCATGGAAACGGCTTCCAATATATTGGTCTTGCCCGCGCCATTTTCGCCGGTGAGGACGATGAAGGCGTGATCGGGCACGATCAGCGCATCCGCATGGTTGCGGAAATCGCTCAAGGTCAAACGGCCGATCATCGGCCCGCTCTAGCCGTCGCGGGACGAAACGGAAAGCGGTTCAGCAACGCTTGCGCGTCACCGCTGCTCCATCATTGATGACAGTGAGCTCGCGACCGCTGGCGGAGGGCCGCAGTTCGACCCTTTTGGTCCAACTGTCGCCTTCGCCCGTGAAGGCGGCATCGACCCGGATGCGACCGCCCGGCCCGGTTGTCACCCCCGTGACCGCGCCGACACTTTCGTGAAAGATCAGGCTCTTGGGCGTCACCGTCAGCTCCATATCGGACGATCGGTCGCCGCAGACATCATTAAGCCCCGTCCAACGCCCCTGCAAAGCCACCGGGATCGTGCCCGCGACCGAAGCGCCATTTGGCGGGCCCGTCTGCGCACTGGCGCTTGCATTGCGTGCCGGGTCGGCGGCATCGTCCGGCTCCAGGCTTTCATCATCGACAGGCGACAGGTTGCGGACATCATAGGTCGATTGCTCTTCCACGATATTGGTCGACATGCGGGGCTTGCCGTCGTCCTCTTGATCGCAGGCAGCGAGCAGCAGCAGCGGCAGGGCAATGAACAGGCGCATCCGTAATGAACCTGCGATGGGGCGGACGGTTCCGGCGGCGGGGCGGACCCTATGCGCCCCTCGCCCGTTGGGCGCTTGCATGGGATGCCGCTTGCGGTCATCAACGGTGCGATAAGATGGTTCCACGGCCTGTGGCATAGCTGGAGAAAGCCGATGAGCAAATGGATGATGATGGCCCTGGGGCTGGCCGTAGCGACAATCGGGTCGAGTGGAGCCATGGCAGCGCTCGCCGTGGGGGCCAAGGCACCCGATTTCACCACGCGCGGCGCGCTGGCGGGCAAACCCTTTACGCTGACACTGTCGCATCAGCTGAAGCGTGGGCCGGTCGTGCTCTATTTCTTTCCCAAGGCATTCACCCCCGGATGTTCGGCCGAAGCGCGGGAATTCGCCCAGCATATCGACGATTTCAAAAAGGCTGGCGCAACGGTGATCGGCATGTCAACCGACACGGTTGATGACCTTGTCGCCTTTTCTACCAAGGAATGCGCGGGCAAGTTCGCAGTCGCATCCGCCGGACCAGCCATCGTGTCGGGCTATGACGTGGCGCTGAAGATGCGGCCCAGCATCACCGACCGCACCTCCTACGTCATTGCGCCCACCGGTCGCATCGCCTTCGTTCACAGCGAAATGAACTATAGCGGCCATGTAAAAGCCATGCTGGCTGCCGTGCAGGCGATGCAGGCAAAATAGGCTGGCCGTGTGGGCCGCGGGTCAGCGGCCTCAGGCCGGTTGGCCACGCTTCACATAACGCCCAAACCAGTCGAGGGTCGCGCTCCACGCAGCTTTGGCCGCCGCCTCATTATAACTGGGCCGGTAATCCGCCATGAAGCCATGATCGGCTTGCGGGTAAAGGGTGATTTCATCTGGCGGCGATTTGCCGGCAGCCTGAAGCGCCGCCCTCATCGCTTCGACATCGGCCACCGGAATACCCTTGTCGAGTGCGCCATATTGGCCAAGCACCGGCGCTTTGAGCGCAGCCGCCTGGTCGATCACGCGCAGCGGCTGCAGCGCCGTCTGATCACTGACCAGCCGCCCGTAAAAGGCGACCCCCGCGTCCAGTGCGACGCTATGCGCCGCATAGAGCCACACGATCCGCCCGCCCCAGCAGAAGCCCGTAATGCCCCGGCGGCTCGCGTCGCCGCCATGCAATCCCGCCCAATCATAGGTGGCGTCGATGTCGGACAGCACCTGTTCGTCGGGTGCCTTGGCAACGATCATGTCGATCAACTGCTTGAAATCAGCAATCTTCGTCGCGTCGCCGTGACGGGCGAACAAGTCCGGGGCGACCGCATGATAGCCCTGCGTCGCAAAGCGGCGGCATATGTCGCGAATCCATTCGTGCACGCCGAAAATTTCATGCACGACGCAGATCACCGGCGCGTTTTTCGCCGCTGCGGGGCGCGCGCAGAAGGCGGGCATCGCAAAGCCGTCACGGGTCGGGATCGACACCTGCTCTTCCTTCAGCCCTTCGCCCGATGTCTGCACCGCGCTGCTCGACACGGGACGGCAGGCGGCGGCGAAACCTGCTGCAAAAGCACCGGAGGCGAGCAGCTTGCGGCGATCAAGGCCGGTGGACCCGATCCAGTTGCGGTCGTCGGGTAGGCGTTCGGGAATGGGCTGATCCTTGGTCTCGATCGTCATCGCGCTGCCTCCAAAGACATGCCCCTGCCCGCAGCCTACCCATTCAAATCGCAAGCGCAAGCCGCGTCAGCGCAGGAAATCGCCGCTCTCGATCAACTCCAGCCCGCTGACATCCCAGCTATAGACATAAATCCACGCATCGACAGGGCCGCTTTCGGAGAGCACTGTCAGCCGTTCACGGCAATATTCGTGGGGCGCGGGAAAATGGGCCGCGCATTCTTCATGCTCGTCCAGCCGGTCCAGAACAGCCGGGTCGTCGGGCAACAGAAACAGGTCACCCACGACAAGCCCCGACGGGCAGTGCACGAATCCGGGGTAATCCTCAACATGGTAGAGCCTGCCCTGGGCCGTCGCGGGGCCCACATGGGACGCCACAGATGCCAGCCATTTCGCCATCGGACCGTCAAAGCCCGCACGCAAGGTTCCGTAGACGAAAAGCAGTTGATGGGACATGGATTTTCCCATTGATCAAGATCAGCAGGCAATAAAAAAGCCGCCCTGGCATGATCCCGGGCGGCCTTTTTTAGCTCCCTTATGACAAGGGAGAGAGATTGAGCGATAATCGCTTAGGCAAAGAGAACCGAGTAGAAGGTCAGCATCTGCGCGCCGACTGCAACCATCAGCGCAACGCCCTGAACAGTATGTCGCATGTGTTTGTTTCCTGCATTCCATTTTGTTTTTTTGCCTCTCGGCGAGCGGGCCTATGCGCCAGACGTCGATTCGTAACAATCGCAAAGACCGCGTTCGCAGTTGCAGCAAATGCAACAGCCCCTGTTACCTCAATGCAACGATCAGCGCCTCGGCAGCGGCGGGCGCGCGCACCTTCGCGCCGCTAATGAAGAAGGCGAACACATCTCCCTTGGCCGACTGTTCGCGCGCCATGCTGGCCCAGGCCGCGATCTCTTCGGCTGTATAGCCGGTCGGCTCGTCGTCGCGCGTGCGCATCAACCGATGGTAGCTAAACCCGACATCATGCCCCTTGATCGCCGGATAATCATCATGATCGGCAAACACGACCGCCGCGCCTACATTCTGCGCTAGCGCTAGGAAAGCCGGATCGTCGAAGCTTTCATGCCGCACTTCCAGCGCATGTCGCAGCGCTACGCCCCCCACATGCGTGGGAAGCAGCTTCAGAAATGCGGCAAAATCGTCCACGTCGAATTGCTTCGTGGGCATGAATTGCCAGAGGATCGGACCCAATCGATCACCCAATTCAACAATGCCCTGGTTGACGAATTTGGCGATCGATTCGCCCGCCTCACCCAGCACCCGGCGATTGGTGCAGAACCGCGACGCCTTGATCGCGAACTGAAATCCGTCCGGCACCGCCTTTGCCCAATTGGCGAAAGTGGCGGGCTTTTGCGTGCCGTAATAGGTCGCATTGACTTCTGTCGCTGTCAGATGCTGGCCAACATAGGCAAGTTCATCCTTCTGTCGCAGCCCATCGGGATAAAAGACGCCGCGCCATGGTTCGAACGTCCATCCGCCGATGCCGACTCTTATCCGTCCCGCCATATCCGCGCCTTCCTGTCATTCATTCCTGGCTGGCAACGATGATCGGCGTCAGAGAAAAGCGTCCATCGCCATGATGCCGCTGTCACGCCCCGCCCTATGATGAGAGCGCCTTGATCTCTTCGGGCGTGATGGTTTTGGCCAGGTTGACCAGTTGCTTGATTGCCATGGCCTTGACCTGCGGCATCATACCGGCCCAGGGCCTGCCATATCCCGCTATCACTGTTGATCCCTCAATTGTCGCGCTGATGTAGACGGAGACCATCTCCACGTCGGTAGGCGACAGGGCTGGATTGATTTCCGCGACATAGGAAGCGATCAGACGGTGTGTAAAATGGTACACCATCTCGACCCGCTCCGCGACAAATTCATTGTGATTGGCCATGGCCCACAATTCTGTGAACAGATGGGTCATTTTCTTTGTCTGGATTTCATCAAGGCTGCCCCCGATGACAATCGCGAGCGATTCATCGGCCGCCATCCCCGTGTCGCGGAGATAATTTCTGACCTCTCCCTCACTTGGGCTCAGTAGTTCATCCAGAAGAACCTGGACCAGCATTTCCTTACGTGGGAAATGACGGCTGACATTACCGACCTTCAATCCACATTCCGAAGCGATCCGGCGAAGGGTGAAGGCCGATGCGCCTTCTTCTATAAGAACGTGCAACGCAGCCCGCAGGATGGCATCGACCGTGTCGGAGCCGCGAGAATATATGCCGGGTCGGGACGGAGCGGCGAGCTTCGCCTTATGCGCCTGTTGATTGATCATAATTCTCCGTAGCGGTGATTTGAACCGTTGAATAGTTCTGCACGCCGTCCGCGTCGGCATCAGACATGATCATTCACGGTTCAAATTTCCAAACTGCCGATGAAGTAATTGCAGGCAACAGCGTGATGGTTGCAGGAACAGAGTTTTTCGGGACTGTTCCGCGACCACGACCGCCATAGACCGGACAGGCGCTGACCTGACCCCGGTCGACCATGGCCAGGCCCCGACGACTATGACGTCGTCGGGGCCATGACGCCGTTAAAACTCGCGCAGGATTTCGCGGAATGTGGTGCCGGTATATTCTGTCCGAACCGCGCCGGCCTTTTGCAAAGCGGGAATAACGCCGTTGACCAGCTCGGGCAGCTGGCGATTATAGCCCGATCCTTCAATCAGGAAGCCGTCGCCGCCGACTTCATCCATGACCGCCATCATCTTTTCAGCGACCTGCTCGACCGTGCCGCTGAAGTCCATTCCGCTGGCGCCCTGGCCCATGGAAAACAGGTCACGGATGGATTTGCCTTCTTCCCGACCCGCCTTTTTCATGTGATCGAGAGCGCTGGTATGACCCCCTGCGACGATGTCCTGCGGCACCGGGGCGTCGAGATCATAGAGCGAAAAGTCCACGTCCAGCGAAGATGAAGCCATGACGATATTATGTTCGAAAGACGCCTGCTTTTCAGCTTCGGTCATTTCCTGCTTCTCAACTCCTTCGGGAAGGATGTTGACCGGCGTCAGAAAGAAGACCTTGATATCGTCTGGGTTGCGGCCCTGCGCTTCGGCGCGCCGCCGGATATCCTCGCGATAGGCTTTCATCCCGGGTACGCCGCCGGTCATCATGCCCAGAACGACTTCCGCATTTTTGGACGAGAATTCGCGACCGCGTTCGGACGCACCAGCCTGACACAGAACAGGGTAGCCCTGCGGCGACCGCACGGTGTTCAACGGGCCGCGCGAGCGGAAATGCTTACCTTCAAAATTGATGGTGTGAACCTTGGTATGGTCGACATACACACCAGTTTCAGGGTTAGCGACCAGCGCGCCTTCTTCCCATGAATCCCACAGCCTCTTGGCCAGTTCGACATATTCATCCGCTATGTCATAGCGGACCGTGGGAGGCAGCAGCTTGTCCATGCCGAAATTCAGAGCCGCGTTCTTCTCACTGGACGTGACCATGTTCCAGCCAACGCGCCCGCCGGTCAGGGAATCGACCGTAGAAAGCAAACGGGCCAGCAGATAGGGCGGGTAGAATGTGGTGGAGGCGGTGGCGACCAATCCGATGTGCGACGTCTCCTGCGCCATGACTGGCAGCAACGGAATGGGGTCCAGCTTGGGGGCCAGCGTCGCGTTCTTCAGATCGAGCTCCATGGAGCCGGCATATCTGTCACCGACGATCAACGTGTCTTCGAAAAAGACGAAATCGAACTTTGCCGCTTCCAGCATCTTGGCAAGTTCCTTGTGGTAGGAACCGTCGATCCAGTCCGACCCGAATTCCTTGCCGTCACCCGGCCATGACGTGGCCCCGAACTTCGTGAAATAGCCGAGGTGGAATTTCGTGCGCGCCATGTCATGAACCTCTCTTACTGAAATAGTCAATTTTCGTCGTTGGAACCAAATCGCTGCCTGAATGGCGAGGAAACAGCCTGATCCCTACACCTCGCCAACATGCCCCCGGCGGCTCTTCCCGCCCCACACCAATACTTGACAATCATCAAAAATTGTCAAGTGCGGGATGGCAGGCCAGACCCAAAATCATCCGTCGCACACGGTCGATGCCTCAGGCGGACCTTGCCGATGACAAAAGGGCGTCGGACATCTCCAGATCGGGCTCTCCCTTTCGCGCCAGATGCCAACTGATGCCGAAAAACGTTACGGCGGCGATCAGACAGGCTGATACGAGTCCAGCAAATACGGGTTCAAAGCTACCAAAGGCATCATGAAGCCATCCTGCAGCAGGGGACATGGAAAATGAAAACGGCAATGTCATGACCCCCAACAGGCCCAGGACCTTGGGCAGTGCATCTACGCCATATACCTGGACGACCAACGCGCTGATCGGCGGAAAAACGGACGCGCCGCAAAGCCCGATGAGGAAGGCTGAAACCGTCAAGGCGGGTAACCATCCTGTAAACGCCATGATTATCCAGGCAGCCGCGAATCCCACGCCCGCAAGTCCAAGCGTCTTCGCTGAGCCCACGCGGTCGCAGGCATAGCCCGCCAGCAAAGAACCCAATATGCTGGACACGCCTGAAACGGAAAGCAGCACCGCGCCTGTCTCCAACGAAACGCCATATCCTTCTACCACAGGCAGCATATGGGCCGAACCGGTAATAGCCGTTCCGTTTAGAATGCCGTCGCCCAGGACAATCAGCCAGAAAAGCGCTCCGCCCATGATGACGATGTGCGGGCCGCCCAAGGCCACGCCATCGACCGGGCCTTGCTCATCCACGGCTTCCGGGGGGGGCTCCATCACACCCAGCATCAGCGGTAGCAACAGGAGATGCAGGGCAGCGAGCAGCAGGAAAAAGACCGTCAAACCATAATTCTGGATAACGCTTACCCCCACCAGCGGGATAACGGTGACCAATATGGGAAGATAGGCGATCCCCATCACCCGCCCGCGCGCGTGGGGATACCAGGCACCTGCCAGAACCGCGGGCGGCAAGGCTGCGAACAAGGCGGCGCCCGGCCCGATCAAAAGGCCGCATACCGCCAGCGCGATGGGCATGTTAGGCGCAAAGGCCAGCGCGGCATATCCAATCAGGGAGGTCAGGACGCCGGTGGACATCACGCGCCGAAGTCCCCACCGCGCAATCAGGCCGGCGATCAACGGGCCAAGCGCCGTCATGGTCAAGACGATAAGGGACAATGCCATCGCGGCCGATCCCAAAGACGCATCATAACGATCCTGCAGAGCCAGGACACTGACACCCAACCCGCCGAACGCACATCCCGTCCCGACATTCTGCGCTAGCGTCGCCCGAAGAAGCATGCCACCACCGCGGCCTCCCAAACCAATGCCACGTGTTTCCATGCTCACATCTTCTGTCATGCACTCACCGTCTTTTCGACCGGCGGAGTATATACCCCACCCCGTCCAATTGCGTCCAGGAAAACGGAAAGCGCGTTACCTTTGTGAGCACGCCGCTTCCCCCGAAGTCGACGACAACTGTTGACAGCAGACAACCTTTAGTCAAGCCCCTCATCTCAGCGGGGCCAAAGCAGCCCCTATCGTCAATTTTTTTCATGGAAGGACCGATCAGTGACGACCAACAGGCAGACCGACACCGCTCTCAATCCCCTTTTTCTCCATCGTTGGTCGCCGCGCGCATTTGATGGGTCCGTCATGTCGGCTGAGGATCTGCGCACCATATTCGACGCAGCACGTTGGGCGCCATCATCCTTCAATTATCAGCCGTGGCGCTTTTTGTACGCGACCCGCGACGATGCTGCGAACTGGTCCCGCTTCGTCGACCTTCTGATGCCTTTCAACGCCCTTTGGGCCAAGGAAGCATCCGTCCTTGTCTTTATCGTGAGCGAAACGACAATGGGCGCGCCGGACAAGCCGAGCCACTCGCACAGTTTCGACACAGGAGCCGCCTGGGCAGGCATGGCGCTTCAGGCGCACCTGCTCGGCTATCACACTCACGGTATGGCTGGGATTGAGATGGACAAGACCCGGACCGAACTTGGCGTTCCCGACGGGTTCCGCATCGAAGCGGCGATCGCGATCGGCCGCATGGGCGACCCCGCCGCCTTGCCTGAAAAGTTGCAGGAACGCGAAGTGCCAAGCGGACGCAAATCTTTGGACGAGATCGCCTATCCCGGTAATTTCCGGGGCTGATCCCCAATCCGTGACACGATAAACGATGAGGGGCGGCGCTCTCCGCGCCGCCCTCATTCCCCCTGGCATCGCGCAACGTCGGCGGCTTAGACGTCGCGGACAAGCGCTTTTTCTAGAACGTCTGCCTCACTTAAACCGATTAGCATCTGGTACACCGGCGCGGTTCAGCGAATCAGCAGTCACATTTGCTTTGCGGGTATCTGCTGCTTGCACTCGGCGTTGGTCTCGCCGGACCCGTTCCTCGAAAAAAAAGGGGACCCAGCCATGGCTGAGCCCCCTGTTCGATCAAGCTATGTTCGAACCATATCCGCCTTTAGAAGGTGTAGCGGGCGCGAACGCCGTACATCCTCGGCTCACCATAGATGGTCGAATGATAGAGATAGGTGTTGTACAAGTTCGGATTGCCGATCCGGTAAAGATTATTGGTCAGGTTTGTCGCGTAAAGACCCAGATCCAGGTTGCTGTTCGCGACCTTGCGCCAATCAATCGACAGGCTAAGCGTGCCGAAAGCTTCCAGCTTCTCGCCCGGCTCTGTTCCAGGTAGCGCCGTCGCCGCCGTATGCTGCGAAGATGTGTGGGAATAGCTCACGAACATCGCGAGCGTCCCCAGATCATTGGCGAGCGGCTGTTCAGCCGATACATGGAAGCTGTATGTGTAGGGTGCGACGCCGGTGAAGGGCACGCAACCCAGATCGACCGTCCCACCCGGCGCAACGAGGCCGCCACTGCAATCCGCCGCCGGCAGATTGGTCGTATATTCATAGCTCTTATATTTGGCGTCGGTGTAGCTGAAGTTGCCGCCAATCTCGACGCCGCGGAACGGTCGTATCGACGCCTCGACCTCGACACCCTGAACGCGCGCCACGGCTCCCAGAATTTGAGCGCCCAGCAACGCACCGTTTACGTCGGGTGCGGCGCGCTGGATGTTCTTATAGTCGAGATAATAGTAGCTGACGTTCAGGAGGCTGCCCATTCCGGCAAGGTTGAAGTCGGACTTGAAGCCACCTTCATAAGAAGTGACCTTTTCCGGCTGGAACGTCCGCGTGTTTTCAAAGACTGCGTTGGTATTGATGCCACCTGCCTTATAGCCACGGCTGATCTTGCCGTAGAGCAGAAGGTCGGGAGACACCCGGTAATCGATACCCGCGGTCCAGGTCGGCGCGCCGGTCTTGAGTCGGGCGTTGAACTGACACTGGGTGGCGTCGGTCACCACCGTGCCATCCGAACAGGCGAAACTGCCGGGCGTTGCGGTGAGAGGTGTAAAGTAGGCGGCGTTTCCGCTGATAGTGTCCCACGTATAGCGATATCCGCCGGTGATCTTCAGGCCATCGAGGCTGGGTGCGAACGCGCCGAAATCCAATGTGGCCTGACCATAGAGCGCCTTCGACTTGGTCGTGATCGCATAGGTCAAACGCTGCGAGTCACAAAAGCCGGTGAACGCGGCGGGGCAGAAGCCATAGACCGATGCCCCCTGCGAACCGGTGGGTCGCTGATCAAACAGGAAACCGCCAACCGTAAAGTTCAGCTTGTCGTCAAGCAGTTTGCCCTGAAGCTGCAGTTCCTCGGTTATCGTGCGGAAACGATCGCGCGGGATCGTCGGCGCGGGCGGGAGATATTCGACCGGCGTTCCGTCGCCCGGCAGCGTCACCTGTCCCGAAGCCGGGAACCGGCGCGCGTCATACTCGTCCTGCTGGAAGATCGACGCATCATTGTCCACCGCGAAGCGCGTCTGGAAACGCTGATAGCTGATGATGTTGCGCAGCGTCAGGCTGTCGTTCAGATCCAGCGCGGACGTGTTGGTGATGCCCCACGTCTTCGTCTTCTGGTAGGTGTCGGTGCTGTAGGCCGTCTTGCGGGGGCCGCGTGCGTCCGCCTCTGCTGCGGCGGCACGGTAGACGTCGCAGGACACGATCGCGCCCGGAATGGTCGGCCCTTCTTGGCAGAAAGGAAATGGGTTCCCACTGGCATCTACGACCGCCTTCAACCCCTCGATATTGAAACCGCGATTGACCTGACCAGTGCCGTTGTTGCTGGAATAGGCGCCATAGGCCATCGTATAGTTTTCGAACGTCTCGGTGGGCCGAAGCGTCAAGCCGACACGCCCGGAATACCAGTGAAGGTCATCCCGGTCCTTGTTCCAGACGACATCGTGGGTAAAGCCGTCCCGATCCTGATACGCACCGGTGACGCGCAGCAGAACTTTATCATCTACGATGGGCACGTTCACCGCCCCCTCGAACTCGCGATTGTCATAGGCACCGATCTTGGCCTGGACATAGCCGCCAAAATCCGCCGTCGGCTTTTGCGGTACGAGCAGCACCGCACCGCCCGTGGTGTTACGACCAAACAGCGTTCCCTGCGGGCCGTTCAGAATCTGCATGCTCTGAAGATCGACGAAATTGCCGGGGCCGCCCTGCTGGTTCACCGAGATCGGAGACGGAAGCGGAACTTCGTTCAGATAGACCACGACACCCGGCGACGCCTGCAAGGTAGCGCCCTGGCCGCGGATCGTGAAGGACTGCGCCTCGCGCGAACCCTGGCCGCTCGTCCCGACGGTGAGCGAGGGCACGGCACCTTGGAGATCCTGGGACTGTGTAATCCCCTGCTGCTGCAGACGGTCGGAGGAAAAGGCGGTGATCGAAATCGGAACGTCCTGGGCGCGCTCCTCCCGGCGCTGCGCGGTGACCACGATGTCGGAGGAACTATTGGCAGCCGCTGCGGGTGGCACGCTGGGTTCTGCTGACGTTTGCGCAATCGCCCCGCTTGCCAACATCAAAGCTGACGATGCTGTTGCACAGAAAAGCCCTGTTCGAACGGCCGTAGCCTGCAAATGCACCATAGTTTTCCCCTCTAGGTTACAGGAATGCGTGTCCTTCTACGGACACCCTGATCTTGATCATGTTGCGACCGACTTCTTGGCAATTATACGGATGTGCAGCAGCATTATCGCACCACATTACATTAGCGCAGCGAGGATTATCGCAAACCGATCGGCCCTCGCCGTTCCCGTATTAGAGCTTCTGACCCTAATAGTTGACGTTCTTCAATCATTGTCAAGGCCTTTCCAGTTGGCAATGAATGATCCAGGTTCGTCATCCTGCCCGACGCGCACATCCCAGCCCCGTCGATTGCTGCCCGCCCTTCCATAAACGCGGCTCCAAAAGCCAGGGACATGGCGCGCTTCCGACCCACAAAAAAGGGGGCGCGCCCGCTGGCCCGCCCCCTTTTAAGTTTGATCTGCTCTACGGCTTAGAACTCCCGAAGCACCTCGCGGAACGTGGTGCCTTCATAATCGGTACGCACCGCACCTGCACGCTGGAGCGCAGGAACCAAACCATCGACGAGATCGGGCAACTGGTGGTTGAAGCCGACACCCTCCAGCAGGAAGCCGTCACCGCCAATCTCATCCATCATTTCCATCAGCTTGTCGGCAACCTCTTCGGCAGTGCCGCTGATGTCCATGCCGCTGCTGCCCTTACCAGCGGAGAACATTTGCCGCAGCGTCGTTCCATGCTCGCGGCCCGCTTTCTTCATATGCTCGAGCGCGCTGGTATGCCCGCCGGCGGTGATATCCTGCGGCACCGGCGAATCGAGATCGTAAAGCGAGAAATCGACGTCGAGCGATGACGATGCCATCACGATGTTATGCTCAAATGCCGCCTGCTTCTGCGCTTCCGTCATCTCCGGCTTCTTGCCGCCTTCGGGCAGGATGGTCACAGGCGTGAGGAACATGACCTTCACATCATCGGGATTGCGGCCAAAGCCTTCTGCGCGGCGGCGAATATCTTCGCGATACGCCTTCATCCCGGCGACGCCGCCCGTCATCAGCCCCAACACCACTTCGGCGTTCTTCGCCGAGAAGTCACGCCCGCGCTCGGACGCACCCGCCTGACACATGACCGGACGCCCCTGCGGCGAACGCAGGCTGTTCAGCGGCCCACGCGAGCGGAAATGTTCGCCAACGAAGTCGATCTTGTGAACCTTCGTATGATCGACATAGACCCCAGTCTCGGTATTGGCGACGAGTGCGCCCTCCTCCCACGAGTCCCAAAGCTGGTTGGTCAATTCGACATATTCTTCGGCCACATCATAACGCTCCGCAGGCGACAGCAATTTCTCCAGGCCGAAATTGGCGGCGGCATTCTGTTCACTCGAAGTCACCATGTTCCACCCGGCCCGGCCGCGAGTCAGCGAGTCCACCGTCGAGAACAAGCGCGCGAGGAGATAGGGTGGGTAGAAAGTGGTCGAGGCGGTGGCGATCAGCCCGATATGCGACGTCCCATGCGCCATCAGCGGCAGTAGTGGAATCGGATCGTTCTTGGGAGCCAGCGTGGCATTTTTGAGGTCCAGTTCCATCGAGCCGCCATAGCGATCCCCAACGATCAGCGTGTCCTCGAACAGGACGAAGTCGAACTTCGCCCGCTCCAGCATCTTCGCCAACTCGATATGATAGGTGCCGTCAGCCCATTCCGAACCGAATTCCTTGCCATCACCGGGCCATGCTGTTGCGCCGAACTTGGTAAAATAGCCGAGATGAAACTTGACGTGCGCCATAAATCTACCCTTCCTGTTACCGAAGCACTCGATCCTCGCGCCCCAGCGCGCCCGTTGATCGATGCCATTCCGCTTTGCCCTGATTGAACCCGGCCAATCGTTTGAGATTAAGCCAGCTCAGGAGCGCCCTCCGTATCGGCGAGCATCTCCCGATAGACTCGTGGCATGCGTTTCAGGCCCGCCATTTCCGGCCAGACGACGTCTACTGCTCACTTGGCCATTCTGGATCACTGCAGAAGCGCAATGTTGACATTCCTCAACCTTTGTCAAGCCCGGTTTGATGGCGATCCGGATAATATGGGATTCATGCTTACATGGCTGAACACTCAGCATATCGCCCGTCGGAAAAGGGTTCGCAGCTCCCTCCCTCGAGATTACACTTGACAATAGTTGAAAATAATCAACTATCGGGAAGTGCCGATCCTACGGCAATCAGAGAGCCCCGCCGCAGGGAAGATTTGGTCGGCGGAAGGCTCAATATCGCAGCGCCGGCATCGGCAGACACGAAACGGAGATATTGATATGGCAGTTGGCGACTCCCTGTCTATGGACGAATATAAACTGACTCTGGCGTCTCCGGCGAAGGTCGTGCCGCTTGATCCGAATCTGGTCCTGCCGAAGCCCACGCCCGACATTGAAACCGCTAAGGCCGACCTGAAGAGAGCTGGTTACGCGATCCTTACCGATGTGTTCCCGGAGGAACTGGTGCGCACGGCGCGTCAGGTTCTCGCCGACGAGATCAAGCGCGAAGAGGCGATCGACGAAAGCCGCGTAGCCAAGTTCTTCGTCGATCCTGACGCCAAGAACCGCCGGCTGAATCGCTTGCCCGATCGCCACGAAGTCTTCCGGCAGGTCCTGGAACATCCCGTAGTTCTGGAACTGACGAAGCATATCCTGGGCCCGACGGTCCTTGACGAAAGCTATCTGGTGCACAGCGTCGATGCCAACGTCACGCGGCCGGGAAGCGGCGCGCAATTCATCCATCTCGACGCCAGCAATGGCGTGGGTCATGCAACCCCGAACCAGTCGCGGTTCATCTGGTGCCTGGACGAGTTCGCAGAAGAAAATGGCGCAACGCGCGTCGTGCCAGGCAGCCACCTGTGGAACCCCGAAATCGACCCCACGGGCGCCACGACTTACGAGTCTGTTCCGGCCGAAGCACCCGCTGGCTCCCTCATCATCTACACGGACATGCTGTTGCATGGCACGGGCGCGAACATCTCCGAAAACCGCGAGCGCGCGTCGATCAACTTCGGCATCACCACGCCCTGGTGCCGTCCTTCGATCAACTTCCCGCTCGTCCTCGATCCGGAAGTGATGAAGAACACTTCGCAAACGCTGCGCCAGTTGCTTGGGTACAGTTCGGTGATGAACGGTGGCGACTATCCTTGGGAAAGTGCGCCGGAATCGATCCGCTCGCTCTGCGTGCCGGCGAAGATGGCCTATTGAACCAGGTAAGAATCAACTGTGTATGAACCCCCGACGCGGCGATGAGCCGCGTCGGGGGCCTATATTACAGTAGCGATTTTATTCTAATATGGTCTCGCCATGCAGCGGCTTGACGCGTGCACCGCGAACATGACCCAGCGATGGGCTTGATACGTCGCTGAGCAGGTTCATTGCGACGCGCCTGACGTCCTGAATGGATCAACGGGTCAGCCCTGGGTGAAAGTTAGCCGCGGCCTTTTGGATGGCGTCAGTTAGCTTGCAAGTCGGGCCGCATCTCGTTGCACATCCACGTCACCCTCAGCGGCAAGCCATAGGCAAGCCTTGATCGATTGAACCTATGGGGTTTAAGGCAGTGCCATGATTAAATCCCGTGACAGCGACCTTTCGATGGACCTGGGCATTGTGCGCCCGGGAAAGTCATCTCATGGCTCAAAGACCGTTGACAGAATACTCCAAGCTGCCGTCAATGTTCTGATTGAAGAAGGATCCGCTGCCTTTACCCTGAAAAGGGTCGCAGCGGAATGCAACATGCAGATCGGCAACGTTAGTCGTCATTTTCCTCGGAAAGAGATGCTCGTCCAACTGCTTTTACATGAGATTCTAACCTCAGCCGATGATCTGCTGAAAAAGCATGTGTACCAGTCTGCAATGTCAGCAGAAGAGGCGCTGACTCTTATCATTACAGGAACCATGGAAGGTGCCAAAACAAAGGGCACGACCCATTTAATGACTGAACTTTGGGCGATGAGTAATCATAATGAATTCGTGGCAGAGCGCATAGAATCATTATACCGCCATGTTCATACCTTGATTGGCTCATTCGTAAAGCAGCTGAATCCTTCCCTTAACGCAGATGAAGTGGAAGCTGTGGCGCTGTTCATCAATACCACCATGGAAGGTGCTACGGTGCTTGCGGGATATCATAAGCCCTGGGAACCGAAGATGCCTCTCATGAAAGCTATCGCCGCACATTCGCTGATCACAATGGTGAAAACCATCACCTCCGACGATATACAGCGGCTTATTAAGCCCTCTTTGCACCCTGCAGAATCCGACATTGGTTCCGATGCCCAACTCATGCCGGAGTAATTAAGTTAGAGCATAATCCGATCATACCGAACCGGACATGCTCTATGCAGCGTCGTTGCCGTCGGGCGACCGCTCCCAGCCACAGCTCACGCTAGCATTAAGCCATGTTGCCTGTCCTTCGGGACTCAGCCTTGCACAGGCTTGACATAAAGTTGATCTTGTTCAACATCTCACATTCGTTGAGTCGTTTTGACATTGCAGGCAATCAGGAAGCGCTGGCTCATTCTTGTCTGAGCAGCCGTCCAAGGCAACCAAGGGACCAAGAGTGTGAAAACTCAGCGCACGCCGACCCCAGGCACGAGGTTGTCGATATCAGCTTTTCGTCAAGCGCCAAAAACCATTCACCGCGCGTGAAGCGAACATGTGGTCTTTTCGGTCAGCATCAACTGGCCATGAAAGCGCGCCAACATCGCTGCGGTGCCATCCACTTTGCGACCGGCGCAGATGATTTCTTCAATTTCAGAATGCAAAAATGACATGAACCGAGGAGAATTTGTGATGAAGCTACAACATTTACCTAATACAGCCACGGTTGAAGAAGCTGCGGCGGTAATCCGCGAGCATGGTCATGTCATTATAGATGAACTGGTTCCGGGCTCCGTTATAGATCAAGTCCTGGCGGACATGCAGCCCTATATGGAATCCACCCCATATAGCGAGAATGAATGGTTTGGTAACGGCTCCCAGCGTATCGGAAATTTGATCGCTCGGTCGGAGACTGGCCGCGATCTCGTCATGAATCCGCTGGTAGTCGGGGCGGTGAAAGAAATTCTTAGCCATGCGCCCCTCGTCCAGCTCGGCGCAACTGAAATGATCTCATTGAAGCCGGGTTGCCCAGCTCAATATATTCACCAGGATGAATTGACTTTCGACAGCTTCCCCTTCCCGGATGACTACGTCGTTTCCTGCAATACCTTGTGGGCATTGACGGAATTCACGGAAGAAAATGGTGCCACGCGCGTCGTTCCGGGTAGCCACGCTCGCCCCCGTGCCGAATATACGATGGAAGACACATTGCCGGCAGAAATGGCTCGTGGATCCGTGATGATTTTCACGAGCAAGCTTTTTCACGCCGGGGGCAGCAATCAATCGGACAAGGTTCGGCGCGCCCAGGCGATCAACTATTGCGTGGGTTGGGTCCGGCAGGAGGAAAATCAGTTCCTCGCCTGTCCCCAGGATATTGCACGAACCCTTCCAGACGATCTTCTGAAGCTGATGGGGTATCAGATTGGCTTTGGCTATGGACACGCCGGTGCGCAAGCGGACCCGCTTGAGGCGCTTCGACAGGGCTAAATTACCCAGGTTCTGACATTGTCGGCTTTTCAGCTGTCGTTGTGAGAGTCGATATAAGCATGCGTTTCTTGGAAGCCGCAGCCCAGCTGACGATCACCTCTGAGTAGCTTTGCAAACTAGTGGTTCAACCGGAACGGAAGAGTTCGGCTTCAGCCGGGTCTTCGTTCCGCCAGGTTGAACCGTGGCAAGGATATGGCTGGTGGATCGGCTCGACATTCCGGGATCGGAAATGCCGAAGTCGATCCACTAGTAGTCCAATTTTGAAATATGCGGCCGCCCTATCCGGTCAGCAGGATGCAAATGCGTTTCCGATGTGAAGCGGAATGGAATGAACTGGCGGCCCTGTCGCTCCACTCCAGCAGGGAATGCCTTGATCATAGCGGCGATCGCCTCTTTAGCGGAAAAGCTATCGAAATCGCTTGACAGAAAGTTGATAGAATTCAACATATGTAAATGTTGATAGGAATCAACTATAGAGAGCTAAAGCTGGATGGACAGCGCCGATCGAGCAAGCCATCTGAGGGGATGATAATGAGCTGCCAGACTAAGAACTCAGTGCGCTCCAAGCTCGTCTGTGCAACCCCCATTTTGGCGTCGGCAAGCAGCACCACCACGAATTCAATCGACATGCGACTTGGCTAGAGCATTTTCGAAGCAGACGGATTCATATGATAACGCGGAAGATGCTGAAAAAATAAAAGAAGAATTTGGCATGATCCGATTACACTCTAGTAGAATAGGCTTTGAAGATGAAAATCGGGATTAGTGGAGCCGGTGGGCATTTAGGTACGGCCGTTTTGAAGCGGTTGCGCGAATTGTCCGGCGAACATGAGGTGGTCGGAATTTCTCGCTCGCCGCAAAGCGTGCAATATGCGGATGAAGCGCGATTTGGCGACTATGACGCTCAGGGCAGTCTGCGGGAAGCCTATCTCGGCTTGGACAGGTTGCTGATCATACCGACGCTGGATCTTAGATATGGCGCTCGGGCCCGGCAACTGGTTCATGCTGTAGACGCGGCGCTGAGCGCTGGCGTGGGGCATATCATTCTCATTTCCGACATCGGCACGCGTGAAGAGCCTGAACCCCATATCGGGGCGGCCAGTTGGGTAGGTGAGCAGCGTCTCATCAAATCTGCGCCTCGATGGACGATACTTCGCGCCAATTATTTCATGGAATCATTTGCTCGGGAGGTCGCGCTGTCGACCGTAACGGGGCGGATGGCCGAACTTGGTGACGGGCGCGTCGCATTTGTAAGCAGAGATGACGTGGCGGCAGCAGCGGCAGCTATCCTCGTCGGAACCGGGCACTCTGGAGCGATCTACAATGCCACGGGGACCGAAGCGCTGTCCATCGCCGACCGGGCGCACCTTATAGAACAGGTCGCAGGCAAGCCCATTAATGTCATCCAGACGTCTATGGAGGAACTTCGGCAGGAACTGGAGCTTGCGCAAATTCCTGAGGAATATCTTGCCCTTGCTTTGGAGATCAAACGAAAGACGTCCGAAGGTGTTTATGACCTCGTGACGGGTGATGTCGAGAGACTGTCGGGTCGTCGTCCGATTTCCCTCGGTGATGTTCTTAAAAACTATCTTGTCGAAAGCGCCTTATGAGGTCGCTTATCGCAACATTCTATGTTCCGCGCACGTTCGAAGGCGCGTCGCGCACCCTGCGCCAACTGCTTGGATATGGGTCTGTAGTGAATGGATTTGACTCGCCTGGGAACTCGGCACCGGGAGTGCTTCGTTCCCTGACGACGACACCCACCATAGAATATTGAAAGCTAAGCAATGCCGGTAAGAGGGCACTATTGAAATAATCGTCTGGCGAAGTCCCGTTAGGGGGAGTGACATGAGCGATAGAGCCCGGTTCCGCGCAAATGAGGAAGGCAGCATATGCATACCGCTTTTTCATTAAAGGGCTCGATGTTCCAGATCGAGTTGAATGGCCAGCCGGCGAACAGTGAGGGACTGCTCGACTGGCGACCCGACGATCGGCTGGGTGTTGTTCTTCGCTCGCCCCTGAGCGCCTTGGGCGCCAGCATGCTGATGCAGTTGGTAACTACCGCTTATTATGACGTACGCCCCAGCCGGAGGAAGGCACCGCATTACGCAGAGATATATCTATTCCACGCTGGTGAAAGCTATGGCGACTTCTCAAGCTTCGATGTGACGCCTCACCGCGAACTCTTTCTCCCTGCAGACCCGGCAGCGCTGATCGAAGCCATCAATGATCGCGCGATCACCCATTTGGCCGTCCCAGACGGTGCACCCACCAATTCGACTTTCCCCTGGAGTGAACCGGAAACAGCGCGCGATCGCATTCGGCACTGCTTCGCCTACGCCGCCGATGGGCGCGTCCGCGATGCCGATGTCGCTATCATGTCGTCAGAACCCTCCGTGCGTCACGATGTCGACCTTGCACTCAACCCGATGGCGCTTGTCGACAATATCGAGCGCTACATCGACCAAGGCGACGAAGACATTCAGCTCTTCTCAAGAAAACTGGCCCAGCGCGTGCGCAGTCGGATAAACGAAATCAGCGAAGACGACAAAGCGACCGCAAAAGCACATCATGAGGACAGCTGGCAGGATGGCGTAATACGCCAGACCTTCCGAAAGATCAGCGTCGATGATGCGCTGTCCCTGCTTTAACCACGGCGGTCTTGTGATCAGTCAAGATCAGAAAAGGCACATGGTGCTGAAACACTGAACCACAATGCCGGGACCATCGGCGATCGTATATTTTATCCCTATCCCTTCAAAGTGAAATTATCGGAACAATCAGGAGATTAATTATGGGGCACGTAAAGTTTCACCTTGGATATTTCACGAAGTTCGGTGCGACGTCATGGCCGGGCGACGGCAAGGAATTCGGCTCGAACTGGATCGACGGTTCCTACCACAAGGAACTGGCCAAGATGCTGGAGGCAGCCAAGTTCGACTTCGTCTTTTTTGAAGATACATTGATCGTTGGTGACAGATATGGCGGCTCCATGGAGCTCGATCTGAAGAACGCGACGCTGGCCCCTAAGCTTGATCCGATCCCGCTGCTGCCGGTGATGGCACAGGATACGTCGCATATCGGCCTGATCGCGACCGCTTCGACGACTTTCTATCCGCCCTATCTGCTGGCCCGGCTGCTCTCGACCGTGGACTCCCTGACGGGGGGACGTGCGGGTTGGAACATGGTCACGTCCAGCGAGAAGAATGCCGCACTGAATTTCGGCATGGACAAGCTGCTGCCGCCGACCGTCCGTTATGACATCGCGGACGAATATGTCGATCTGGTCAAGCAGCTATGGGATTCCTGGGAAGAGGGCGCGCTGGTCGCCGACCCTGAGACTGGCGTGTATGTCGACCACACCAAGGTCCACACTGTCGACTTCGTGGGTGAGCATTTCCGCTCGCGGGGGCCGCTCAACACCGTCCGCTCGCCGCAGGGCTATCCCGTGCTTGCACAGGCGGGCGCATCGGAACGGGGCCGTGAATTCTCGTCCAAAAATGCGGAAGTCGTTCTGGGCATGATGACCGGCGGCGTTCCGGGAATGAAGGCCTATCGCCAGGATATCCGCGACCGCGCCGAGGCGCAGGGCCGTAATCCCGACGATATCAAGGTCATATTCCTGACACCAGTCAACATCCTTCCCGAAGGCGTAGAAAAGCCGGAGATGACCGAGGCCGAAAAGCAGGTTTCGTTCGAACATAATATCGTGATGGCGTCGTCGTCGCTGGACGTGGATTTCTCGCAGTACGACCTCGACGTGCCGGTTCCGCAGGACATCGTGGCGGGCGGACATACCAGCGCGCTCGATTACATGAAGAAGGCCGGGCGAGAGGAAGGCAAATCCATCAGGGACCTGTTTTCCGTCGGCAAGGGCGCGAGCGGTATGGACTTCAGCGGCACCGCGCAGCAAGTCGCCGACAAGATGATGGCAGTCATGGACGAGGTGGGCGGCGATGGCTTCCTGATCGAAGGGTCGGGCTATAATCGTCAGCTTCCCCAACTGGTCGATGAACTAGTACCGGCACTGCAACAGGCTGGAGCCGTCCGCACCGAGTATACCGGCAAGACGCTGCGCGAAATTTTGCGCGAATTCTAGGACGTCGCGACAGGCAGAGACCGGCTGCCCGTGTGCCGCCCAGAGCATGGTTCGACCTGATTGAGTCGGATCATGCTCTAGCCACAGCGCAACCACGGTCCTTGCGCTGCCGCTAATTCGCGCACCTGCACCTCAATCGCAAAGCAGCCACTATCGGATGTTTACTATCCGATGGCCAAATTACGAATATATTCCCAAGCTTACTTGACCTGATGAACGTCAGGTCCCTCTCGTCACTTGCACCGGCGTGCCAATATCCATCCGGCATGCCTTGATCCGATCCAGGGCCGCTGACTGGATTCGCAACAGATCGTTCGTTCTCCGGGAACAAGCAAGCAGAAGCGACCAAACCACATTGTTGTAACCCGCATTGTAGCAGGACAGCTAAAAAGAGACGGTGGATCAGATTGTTACGAGAAAACGGCGAATCGGAAATTTATGGCGGAGAGGGAGGGATTCGAACCCTCGGTACCGTTTCCGGCACGCCGCATTTCGAGTGCGGTGCATTCGACCACTCTGCCACCTCTCCGCAGAAGGTCTGGCGAATGCCATCCCGGTCGAGCGGCGGCCATTAGCGAATGAATACCGGATTGCCAAGCGGCCTGGACCGTATTTTTCTTGTAACGCCGCAAGAGCGTCTTAAATTGATAGGCATGACCGACCTCACCCGCATTATCGGAGCCGATGTTACCGCGCCGCCTGTTGTCCACGCGCGTTTCAGCATTGGCGACATCGTGAAGCACCGGCATTTCGGTTTTCGCGGCGTCATATTCGACATCGACCCCGTGTTCGCCAACAGCGAGGAATGGTATCAGGCGATCCCGGAAGAATCGCGGCCTGACAAGCATCAGCCATTTTATCACCTGCTCGCCGAAAATGGTGAAGCCAGCTATGTCGCTTATGTCAGCCAGCAGAATCTGGTCGTCGATGACAGCGACGAACCGGTCGACCACCCGGCGATAGGCGGGATGTTCGGCACCTACGCCAATGGCAAATATCAACTGCGCCCGCTGCATCGCCACTAAAGCCCGTCCGGCGCATAGGCGCAGTTTGGCGGCACTGGTGGCGCTGCTGGTGCTGGCTTGTCCGGTCGGCGTTATGGGCAAAGCGGCTGAAGCGGCCAGTCCGGCCCGCGTCAACGCTGATCCGACGTTCCCCTTTTCCAACGAAATCGCCGCCTTCGCCAGGGCCGATGCGGCGGAACCCGCCCTCTCCAACGCCGTGCTGTTCCTGGGCAGCTCCAGCATTCGCCTCTGGGACACGCGCGCGAGCTTCCCAGACTGGAACGTCGTTAATCGCGGCTTTGGCGGGGCCACGACCGACGATGTGCTGCATCATTATCCCCGGCTACTCCCCCGCACGAAGCCCCGTTCCGTGCTGATCTATGTCGGGGAAAATGACTTGGCGGCGGGTGCCAGCACGGACGCGGTCGCGCGCGATGTACTGACCTTAGTCAAACAGCTGCGGGCCAGCTATCCGACAGCGCGGATCGCCTATCTGTCGCTCAAACCCAGCCCCATAAGGTGGACACTCTGGCCCAAGATGGCGGCAGTCAACATGACCGTCGCCGCGCGCAGCCGGGTTGCCGGTTTCGACTATCTGGATGTCGCCGGATCCCTGCTGGCCAGTGACGGCCTGCCCGATGCGTCGCTGTTCCGGCGCGACGGCCTGCACATGAACATGCGGGGCTATCAGCGCTGGACCCAAGTGGTGCAAGGCTGGCTGCGAGAGGCCCCGGCCCCCGCCCCGCCACCTGCCCCCGACAATGCCCTGCGCGGGCATCTGGACCGGATTTCTTCACTTTCCAATTGATCCACGGCCAAGTAACATTATTACCATGTCGTTGATAAGGCGTGGACGAGGGGAAGAGCCGTGACGACCGATGAGACCAAAGCCGCGCCGATGGCGGAATTGACGCTACGCGGCGTGGTGCTGGGCGCGATCATTACCGTGCTCTTCACCGCCGCGAACGTTTATCTCGGCCTCAAGATCGGCCTGACCTTCGCCACGTCGATTCCAGCCGCCGTCATTTCCATGGCGGTGCTCCGCCTGTTCGCCACCGGCAATATCCTGGAAAATAACATCGTCCAGACGATAGCATCGGCCGCGGGCACATTATCCGCCATCATCTTCGTCCTGCCAGGGTTGGTCATCATCGGCTGGTGGCAGGGCTTTCCCTATTGGCTGTCAGCCTTCACCATCGCGCTGGGCGGCATATTGGGCGTCATGTATTCGGTGCCGCTGCGCCGCGCGCTGGTGACAGGGTCGGACCTTCCTTATCCCGAAGGCGTAGCCGCCGCCGAAGTGCTCAAGGTCGGCGCGGGATCGCGTGAGGGGCTGGAGGAAAACCGGCGCGGTCTGGCCGCCATTGTCATGAGCGCGCTGGCTGCCGCCGCCTTTTCAATTGCCGCCAAGACGAAGCTGATCGCGGAAGAAGCGGCCACTTTTTTCAAGCTGGGGGCCGGAGCGACATCCGTCTCCACCAGTTTTTCCATGGCGCTGATCGGCGTCGGTCATCTTGTGGGCCTGTCGGTCGGGGTCGCGATGTTCGTGGGGCTATTGATCAGCTGGCTGGGGCTGGTGCCCTGGCTGACCGCGCCCCTGCCAGCCGGTGCGGATCTTGCCGACGTGGTCGGGACCACCTTTCGCACGAAAGCGCGCTTCATCGGCGCGGGTACAATCGGCGTGGCCGCCATCTGGACCTTGCTCAAAATTTTGGGGCCAATCGTCAGCGGCATCCGGTCCGCCATCGCCGCTGCAAAAGCGCGCAAGGCGGGCGGCAACGGCCTGCTCGACCTGACGGAACGTGACCTGCCCATCGGCATCGTCGGCGGCACGATCATCGCGTCGCTCGCACCGATCGCGGTGCTGCTCTGGTATTTTGCGCAAGGGGGGCCGATCGCCCTCAATCCCATCCCGATCGTCATACTGACGCTGGCATATATCATGGTCGCTGGCATCGTCATCGCGGCGGTCTGCGGCTACATGGCGGGCCTGATCGGCGCGTCGAACAGCCCGATCTCTGGCGTCGGCATCCTTGCCGTGCTGGGTGCGTCGCTGATCCTCGCCGCCATTTACGGGTCGGGCGGAGACCCTGCGGAAACGCAAGCGCTGATCGCTTATGCGCTGTTCGTCACGGCCATCATTTTTGGCATCGCCACCATTTCCAACGACAATCTTCAGGATCTGAAGACGGGTCAGCTTGTGGGCGCGACCCCGTGGAAGCAGCAGGTGGCGCTGGTGCTGGGCGTGATTTTCGGCGCGCTGGTGATCCCGCCCGTGCTCGACCTGCTCAACAGCGCATTCGGCTTTGCCGGTGCTCCAGGGGCGAAAGCCACCGCCCTGCCCGCGCCCCAGGCGGCGCTGATCTCCGCACTGGCGAAGGGCGTCTTGGGCGGTGATCTGGATTGGTATCTGATCGGCGCGGGCGCTCTGATCGGGGTTGTCGTTGTGGTGGTGGATGAGCTTCTGGGCCGCGCGGGCAAGCTGCGCCTTCCGCCGCTCGCGGTAGGCATGGGCATTTATCTGCCGATGGCGCTGACCCTGCTGATCCCCATTGGCGCGACGATCGGCCATTTCTACAATCGATGGGCACGGCGCCAGTCCGACCCTGACTTTGCCGAGCGGATGGGCGTGCTGATGGCCACCGGCTTCATCGTCGGGGAAAGCCTGTTCGGGATCGCCTTTGCGGGCATGGTCGCCGCGACCGACAGCGACGCGCCGTTGGCTCTGCTCACGGAAAACCGCTGGGCAGTGCCGCTGTCGCTGCTGATCTTTGCCGCCGCCGTCGGCGCGCTTTACACGCGCCTCAGGCGTCAGGCGTCACGTCCCTTCTAAAGTTGTTCGCTCATTTACGAGCGAACCAGCCGATCAAAGCAGGCTTCAGCCGCGCCCGCGTTTCGATCCGCGTTTTGATCGCAGAGATGGAGCGATCCACCACCTTGCGCGATTCCGGCGTCAGATGCTGGCTGGCATAAGCGTCCAGCTTCGTCGCCATCGCCGGGTCAGCCGATCCGCCGCCCAGTCGCGCAATCGCCTGCGACCGGGCCGACACGTCGATCAACGCTTCATATTGCTGGCGGTGCGCCAACACATAATCGACCGCCAGCATCGGGTGCGCGCCACCCACCTGAGAGATGATCGCCGCGCTGGTCGTCTTGCCCGGCTCATCGGTCAGCGCCAGGTCTAGCGCCTTGCGCGACAGCGCCTCATCCTTGGCCGCGCCCAGCAATGCGAACAGCGTGCTCTTTTCCAGATCCGACTTCGCGCCATTAGCCATGGTCCGCAGCCGGTCCCAGGTCGCCCCATCACCGTTTTCCGCGATGATCCGCAGCCATATGTTGCGCAGCGGCCCGTCCAGCGCGGTGGGATCGCTGGCAAGCGCCGCGAAGCGCCGGTTCGCCTCACCCACCACCGCCGTGTCACCCATGCTGCCAAGCGCCCCGACCAGCGCGGATCGAAGCACGGGAACCTGCGGCCCTTCACCCCCCTTGGCATCATAGCCAATGTTGGAAAGCATCGGCGTCAGCTTCTTTGACGCATAGGACGCGACCTTCGCCTGCGCTGGCTTGTCGCCTTCCAACATGGTGTAGGCACTGCTGAGATAGCCCGGCACCTCCGCCAGCACCGCGGGACTCGCCACCGCAGGAACGGCATCGATCAGGTCCAGCGCCAGGCCGATGGGCTGATAGCCGCCCAGCCCAAGCTGAAAATTGTCGGCGAGAAGACCGGTCTGGTCGATGCTGGCAAGCCGGGTGAAATCCTTGGCCAGCGCCTTCACATTCGCCTGCGGATAGAGCGAGCGATAATAGCCCGTCTGCCCCGCATTGATCACATAAGCGCCGCATCCGGGCAGCGTCATCTGCCCCTGCCCTTTCAGGATCAGCCGCTGTTCCTGCCCGCCCAGCACCTGCGCCTTGATCGGCACGTTCCAACTGAGCGGCACCTTGTCCTTGCGATCGCGGCTGAACTCGCTTTGGCTCAACCGCAGCAACGTGTTGCCACCGCTGCACTGGGCGCTATCCACCTTCACCAGCGGAATGCCGGGCTTGGATGTGAAGTCGTGGGCGATGGCAACCAGTCCGGTCGCTCCGGCACCCTCGACCGCTTTCCACAGGTCATCCGTCACCGTGTTCCCATAGGCATGGGCCTTCATGTAGCTGCGGATGCCGCTGCGCCACACATCTTCGCCCGCATAGCCTTCCAGCATGGTGATCACCGCCTCACCCTTTTGATAGGTGATCGCGTCGAACGCCTGATTCACTTCCTCTACCGTGGCGATTTTCTGCACGACGGGGTGAGTGGTCGCCAGCGCGTCCAGACCCATGGCTCGCTCCCGTCCCTCAACCCGCGTCAACAGCATTTCCCAGTCGGGGTTCAGCTTGTCCGTGACCTTGGTCGCCATCCAGCTGGCGAACCCTTCATTCAACCACAGATCGTCCCACCAGGCCATGGTGACAAGGTCGCCGAACCATTGATGCGCCATTTCATGCGCGACGATCTCATAGATAGTCCGCTTCGTTTCTTCGGAGGTGAAACGCGGATCGACCAGCAACGCCCGCTCGAAAGTAAAGATCGCGCCCCAATTTTCCATCGCGGAGAAAAACTGGCTCTGTCCCGGCCCGGCGACATTGTCGAGCTTGGGCAGCGGGAAGGGCACGCCGAAATAATCGTTAAACCACGGCAGGATCGCCGCCGAAGCGTCGAGCGCCAGTTGCGCCTTGCCGCTATTACCCTTGCCGGTGATCACGCCGACTTCGGTCGCGCCAGCCATCTTGGTCGCGCGTTCCAATTCGCCCAGGCCAAAGAACAGCAGATAGGACGACATTTTAGGGCTGGTGCCAAACGTCACCTGCGTCTTGCCGCTGCCCAGATCCTTCGACGCCCGCACCGGCATGTTGCTGACCGCCAACTCCCCGGTGGGAATGATCGCCGTCAGGTCGAATGTCGCCTTGTAGCTCGGCTCGTCAAAGCTGGGGACGAAACGGCGCGCATCAGGCGCTTCGAACTGGGTGAAAAGGGCGCGCTTCGCCTTGCCAGCATTGTCGGTATAATCAAGCGCGAACAGCCCGTTCGCCTGCGTGTTGATCACGCCCGCATACACGATGTCGAGCTTGTAGCTGCCGGGCTGCAATGGCTTGCCAAAATCGAAGGTCGCTGTCTGCGCATCCGCGTTCAGCCGGACGCTTCCCTTGACCGCCTTGCCCTTTGCGGGGGTCAGCTGGACGTCGCTGATGGTCAGGTCCGCTGCATTCAGCACCAGCGCGGGCAGCGGCTGAGTGACGGCCAGGTCAATCGTCACCTTGCCGCTGAACTTCAGGTTCGACACATCAGGGGTGACGGTGATCGCATAATGGCTGGGCGCGGCACCGCGCGGCAGTTGGGTCGTGATATTGGGCGCGGGGCCTGCGGAGGCCTGCGCAAGTGCAGGCTGCACAAAAGCCATCGGCGCAGCGGCCAGCATCAGCGGGAGAATTTTCGCAAAAGACATCAGGTTCGCAACTCCGACACGTTGGAACGGCGCAGCCACAACGGCACAGCGCCATGATAGTTGCGGGATCGAACCTTTCGCCGCGCCGGTCAAGCGCGGTCGTCCGCCCGCAATCTCGTTGGTCGAACGTAATTATTCATTTGTCAAACAGTGCGGTAGAATGTCAGCCGCGCCCACGATAACCCGGCACGTCCTGCGGTGGCAGCCACAGCCCGGCGGGCGGTTCGTCGGATTGCCAGAAAACGTCGATGGGAATGCCGCCGCGCGGATACCAGTAACCGCCGATGCGCAGCCAGATGGGCCGCATTTCGGCGAACAGCCGCTCGCCAATGCCGACCGTGCAATCTTCATGGAAGGCGGCATGGTTGCGGAATGAACCCAGGAACAGCTTTAGCGATTTCGATTCGACGATCGTTTCACCCGGCGCATAGTCGATGACGATATGGGCAAAGTCGGGTTGTCCGGTGACGGGGCAAAGCGACGTGAACTCCGGCGCGGTGAAGCGCACCAGATAAGGTTTCCCGGGGCGGGGGTTTGGCACATAGTCCAGCACCGCGTCCTGCGGATGCGCGGGCAGCGCGCTGCTCTGGCCAAGATGGATCGGTTTCGATAGGCTGGGCTTGTCGGTCATGTCCGGCCATCTACGTCATTGCACGCATAATGTCATCGTCTCGCCACATTGCCCGATTGTTCACATCCCGTTCAGCGGGCTGCCGCCTTGGCTGCGGCTCATGATGTCGCATCCCGCCTTGATAGTCATCCTGCCGCTGCTGCTGGCCACGCCCGCGCTGGCGCAGCAGCAGGACGCCGCCGATCCGGTGTTCACCCTCCCCCGCACCGGCCAACCGCAGGCGGACCCCAATCGGCAGGGGCCGGAACTCGACGTCTATCGCGGCGCGCCGGTTCAGCTTCCGCCGCCGCCCGTGACCGTACCCACGATCACGCCGCCGCCGCCAGTGGTCCAACCGCCCCAACCGCCCCAACCTTCGACCGACACTCCCCCCGCCGGTGAACGGCAGCGCCCCGCCGCGCGTCCCGCGCCCCCAGCTACCGCGCCCAGCCAGCCTACACCGGAACAGGACACCGCGCCGAACGAACCGCCGCCCATCGTTCAACCGCCGCTTCCCACCCCGCAAGCGGAACCGGCAGCGCCCGCGCCGCCGGTCGATGCTTCGCCCCAGCAGCCGAACGACGGCTTTCCATGGATTTGGGCCGTAGGGGCGCTCGCGCTGCTGGCCGGGGCGATCGGTGCAGCCCGGCTGCTTCGCCGGAAAGGTTCTGACGACGCTGGCACGCTGGATGCAAATGCGGAAGAAGAGACAAGCGCACTGCCCATAGCTGAACCCCAGCCCGCGCCTCCGCCAAAGGCTCCACCGCAACCGCCAGCGCCTGCACCACCCACGGGTCCGCGTCCGTGGATCGACCTGACGATGGAGGTGCGCGGCGCCCGCCTGTCCTTGATGGGGGCGACCATCGATTATGTGCTGACCCTGCACAATCGCGGCGACCGCCCGGCCGAAGACATTCTGATCCGCAGCCTCATCGCCAATGCCGACAATGATCAGCAGGCGTCGCTCCAGCAATTTTTTGCCGGTTCTACCGGCCTGCCGACTCATTCCGTCGTTTCCGTGATGGCGGGCGAAAGCCACAGCGTGAAAGGCGAGCTGCGGCTACTGCCGGACCAGATCGCCCCCCTGCGGATGGAAGGCCGCACTTTGCTGATCCCGTTGGCGGCGTTCGACGTGCAATATCGCTGGACAGGGGAACAGGGTGCTCCGGGTTCGGGTCGAACGGGCCGGGCATTCATCATCGGCCAGGAAAAATCGCCGCCCGCCGACCGGTTGGCGCCGTTCAGGGCCGACCTTGGCCCGCGCCAGTTCCCGACGCCGGGAAGCCGCGCGACCGCTCTCACTCTCTCCAGCTGAACGGGGCGGGCGGGATAATCCCCTTCCCACTGACCCCGCCCGCTCCTAGAACGATCAGAACGGCACTCAAAGAGGGGCGGCATGGACATATTGGTTTCCACCAGTTGGTTGGCGGGACAGCTTGGCGAAAGCGATTTGCGCATCGTCGACGCCAGCCTGTTCCTGCCGGGCGATCCGCGCGATCCCCGCGCCGAATTTGAACAAGCCCATATCCCCGGATCGGGCTTTCTGGACCTGCCCAGCCTTTGCGATGCAGATGACCCCCGGCCCGGCATGCTGCCCAGTGACGAATATATGACCGAACGCTGCCGCGCGCTTGGCATCGACAACAACAGCCGCATCGTCGTCTATGACAATAGCCCGACGCACAGCGCGGCGCGTGGCTGGTGGATGATGCGCCTTTATGGCGTGGGCGCGTCAGCCTCCATTCTGGACGGCGGCATGCCCAAATGGCTGGCCGAAGGAAGACCGGTGGAGAGCGGCTGGCCCGTCGTCCCGCGCGGAAACGCCGTCGCGCGCCGCGCCGAAGGGCAGGTGCGAACCAAGGAAGATCTGCTCGCCAACCTGCAGGGCGGACCGGCGCAAATCGTCGATGCCCGCAGCGCCGCCCGCTTTTCCGGGGAGGATAAGGAACCACGTCCGGGCATGGCGTCGGGCCATATTCCCGGCTCGCGCAACATTCCGTCATCCACTCTGTTCAAATCCGACAACAGCATGAAGACAGGGGATGAATTGCGCCGCCTGTTTGCGGATGCGGGCGTCGATTTCGACCGGCCCGTGATCACCAGCTGCGGCAGCGGGGTAACAGCCGCTATCCTGCTCGCGGGACTGGAGATTCTGGGTAAGACCGACGTCACCCTTTATGACGGCAGCTGGTCTGAATGGGGTCTGGACCCGGCCACGCCCAAGGCGGTGGGACTGGCATGACCAGCAGGGGTAGCGGCAAGGACGGGCGGCGACCGCTCACCAAGCTGGCGCAAGCCGGGCGGAAACCCGAATGGACCAGCATGCCCGACCAGCCCGGCGGCATCGTCAACCCGCCGATCTGGCGCGCATCGACAATCCTTTACGAAGACGTCGCCCATCTGCGCAAGGCAGCGGGGGCAAGCACGCATGAGCGGCTCTTTTACGGGCGGAAGGGCACGCCCACGGCATGGAGCCTGGCCGATGCCCTGACGGAGATGGAGCCGGGCGCGGAGGGCACCATGCTTTTCCCGTCGGGCGTGGCGGCGATTGCCTGCGCGCTGATGGCCGTGCTGAAACCGGGCGACCAGCTGCTGATGGTCGACAGCGCCTATGATCCCACGCGCAATTTCTGCGAACAGATGCTGCGGCCACTCGGCATAGAAACCGTCTATTACGACCCGACAATCGGTGCTGACATCGCCGACCTTGTCACCAGCGATACCCGCGCCATCTTTCTGGAAAGCCCCGGCAGCCTCACCTTCGAAGTGCAGGACATTCCCGCCATCACCGCCCTCGCCAGGGAAAGGGGCATCGTCACCCTGCTGGACAATACATGGGCGACGCCGCTCTTCTTCCCGGCCCTTTCGCACGGCGTCGATGTGTCGATCCTGGCCTGCACCAAATATATTGTCGGCCATAGCGACGTGATGATGGGGTCCATCACCGCGACGCCCGCGCTCCTGCCGGCCATCCGCCGGTCGGCCTATCTGTTCGGACAGATGACCAGCCCCGACGACGCATGGCTGGCCTCACGCGGATTGCGGACATTGGGCGTCCGCCTCCTGCAACATCAGGACAGCGCGCTGACGGTCGCCAACTGGCTGGCGGACCAGGCCGACGTGGCGCGTGTGCTCCACCCCGCTTTGCCATCCTGCCCCGGCCACGATCTGTGGCGGCGCGATTTTACCGGCTCCAGCGGCCTTTTCAGCTTCGTTCTGAAGGGCGGCGACGAACAGGCCCGTGCGGCGCTGATCGATGGCCTTACCCATTTCGGCATCGGCTATAGCTGGGGCGGCTTCGAAAGCCTTGCCCTGCCAGTCGATCCCGCGCGCCACCGCACAGCGACCCAATGGGCAGCAGAAGGCCCCGTCGTTCGCCTCAATATCGGGCTGGAAGACCCAGCCGACCTCATCGCCGACCTGGATCAGGGCCTGGCCCGGTTTCGCGCGGTGCGTGGATGATGACGGGGCTGCCCGACCTGCTGGCGCTGTTGCCCGGTGACCGGGCGATCGTGCATCCGCTGGTGGCGCTGGCGCTCGCGACCCTCGTCTATCTGGCCGCCGATGGCCTGGCCCATATCGCCGCCGCACGCCTCCGCCGCCGCTTCACCTCGCTGGGCGAAGCGCTGGACGGGCATCTTCGCCCCATATTGCGCCATGCTTTGGCTGGCGGACTGCTCGCGATCTGCGTGGCCCTATGGCCTGCGGACGGGCTGGCCCATCTGATCCTGGGTGGAGCGCTGGCGCTGGCCATGGCGCTGCTGGCCTGGCACATCCTGCGCAGCCTCGCCATTCCGCAACCGGCGGCCGTCCCGCTCGTCCTGCTGCTGTTCGTCATGGTCCTGTCGGGCAGCAGCGGCGGCTTCGCCCCCGTTGCGGACATGCTGGACGAAATCGGCATCGACCTTGGCAAGCGCCGCATCACCCTGCTCGGCATTTTCAGCATGGCGGCGATCTGCGTCGCCCTGTTCGCGGCGGTGCGCCTGGCCAACCGGCTGGTGGCGCGCAGCATCGCCCATACCCAGGGGCTGGACCCCACGCAAAAGCTGCTCGCGCAAAAGCTGGGCGCCATCGGTGCCATAGTCGTCGCCTTTTTCGTGGGCATCGACCTTCTGGGCATCGATCTGACCGCCTTCACCGTTTTTTCAGGCGCGCTGGGCCTAGCGGTCGGCTTCGGCCTGCAAAAGACTTTCGGCAACCTGATCGCAGGCATCATCCTGCTGATGGACCGCTCCATCAAACCGGGGGACATCATCGTCGTCGGCGAAAGCTTTGGCTGGGTGAACAAGATCGGCGTGCGCGCCGTGTCAGTGATCACGCGCGACGGCAAGGAACATCTGATCCCAAACGAAAATCTGATGACGCAGGAGGTTGAGAACTGGTCCTATTCGGACCGCAACGTCCGCGTGCGGATTCCCGTGGGCGTCGGTTTTGACAGCGATCTTCAGCTTGCCCAGCAACTCATGTTGCGCGCGGCACAGGAAAGCCCCCGCGTGCTGCGCAATCCCAAGCCCAATGTCTGGCTGACCGCCTTTGGCGAAAACCGCGTCGAACATGACATATTGGTGTGGATCAGCGACCCTGAAAGCGGCGTCGGCAACGTCAGGTCGGACGTCCTCAACCGGCTGTGGCTGCTGTTCAAGGAAAATGACATCACCATCCCCTATCCACAGCGCGTCCTGCACCAGGCCGATGGCACGGTACCCTCTGCTGAGCGGGCCTGACCAAGACCCTATCGACCCGCGCCTCTTTTCTCCGCCGCTTTACGGGTCGCCGAACCCGGCTTGCCGCTCTATATATAGCCCATGTCGCCCATGCTTTTGCTGCTCATCTTTCTCGCCACGCTCGCCGCGATGGAAGGCTTCGCCTACGTCATGCACCGATGGGTGATGCACGGCCCCGGCTGGTTCCTGCATGCCAGCCATCATCGGCCACGTCCCGGAATGTGGGAGGCGAACGACCTTTATTTCGTGATCTTTGCCCTGCCCTCCATCCTGCTGTTGCTGGGTGGGGTGCAATGGGACTGGGGTTCATGGGCAACCGCCTGTGGCGCAGGGATCGCAGCCTATGGCATGATCTATCTTGGCTTCCACGACATCATTGTCCATCGCCGCATGACGCACCGCTATGTCCCCCGCTCCCGCTATATGAAGCGGATCGTGCAGGCCCATCGGCTGCATCACGCGGTCGGCACCCGGCTGGGATGTGTCAGCTTCGGCTTCCTCGTCGCGCCGCGCCCGGAACAGCTGAAACGCGAACTCGCCCGCAGCGGAGCCGCGATCCGAAAAGCCCCTGATTACGAAAAAACCGAAGCCTAACGCTTCCAGCGCGCCCAAATCGCCGTGGGCAGCAACAGCCCCCGCGCCTCTTCCCGCACAGCCAGTTCACCCGCCTCGACCGTGCCTGGCAGGTCGGCAAAGGCCTGCCGCACAAGCTCCCCGATCGCGAGCGCGGACATGCGCACGGCATAGACCGTCAGGAACAGAAAACGGCTGTCGGCGTCCAGAAGCTGGCGGCAATTGGAAATAAGCCCCGGCAAATCCTCTTCCAGCCGCCAGACCTCCCCATCGGGGCCACGGCCATATTTTGGCGGGTCGAGCAAAATGCCGTCATAACGCCGCCCGCGCCGCACTTCGCGGCTCACAAATTTCGCCGCATCATCGACGATCCAGCGGACCGGCTTGTCCTCCAGCCCTGATGCAGCCGCATTGTCCCGCGCCTGCGCCACCGATTTCTTGGACGCATCAACATGCACCATCTGCGCGCCCGCCGCAGCCATCGCCAGCGTGCCGACGCCCGTATAGCCAAACAGGTTCATGACCTGCGGATCGGGCTTGTCCGAAACCTGATCGCGCATCCAGTTCCAGACCGGCGCCATGTCGGGAAAGAAGCCGAGGTGGCGAAACGGCGTGCAACTGGCCTGAAAGCTCACTTCGTTCCAGCGCAGCGGCCAACCACGCGGCGGCACCGGCTGGTTATGCACCCAGCGGCCACCGCCATCCTCATCGGCCCCCGGAACAAACTCGCCATCCGCGCGCCAGTCCGACCCCGCCGGAGCCCACATCGCCTGCGGCTCAGGCCGGATGAAGCGAAAGCGGCCATAGCGCTCCAGCTTGCGGCCATGCCCCGAATCGATCAGCCCATAGTCTGGCCATGGCTCGCCAATGAGTGTCTGCAGGTTCATGCCCGCGGCGTGGCGCGCTCCGCGACATAGGCGGTCACGGCCTCAAATGTTCCGGGCAGCTTGGCGCAGGCCTCCTCACGCGAAAACAGGTCGCCCATGCGCGGCGGCAGCGGCGGGCGGATGCCCATCGCCCGCTCGACCGCATCCCGGAACTTGGCCGGGTGCGCCGTCGCCAGCGTCACCACCGGAATGCTGGGGTCCAGCTCCATCGTGCGCGCGGCGGCCAGGCCGATCGCCGTATGCGGATCGATCACCTGGCCCGCGGCGTCGAACGCCCAGCGGATGGCCATGTTCATGCCATCGCCATCGACGCGCGCCGATGCGAACAACTCACCAGCCCCGGCGCGCTGGGCATTGGTCAGGCGCATCGCGCGACTGGTTTCAAACCCCTTCATCTGCTCCGCCAGCGCAACGCCGTCGCGCCCCCCCGCTGTGAACAAAAGGCGTTCGAAATTGGAGCTGATCTGGATATCCATGCTGGGCGTCGCGGTCTGCACGACCTGACCCTGGCTATAGTCGCCCTCTGTCAGAGCGCGATGTAGGATGTCGTTGACGTTGGTGGCCACCATCAGCTTGGCGACAGGCAGGCCCATGCGCGCCGCGACATAGCCAGCGAACACGTCGCCGAAATTACCGGTCGGCACGGAAAAGGCCACGGGCCGCTCTGGCGCGCCCAGACGGACAGCCGCGTAGAAATAATAAACGACCTGCGCCATCAACCGCGCCCAGTTGATGCTGTTCACCGCCGACAGGTTGAATCGCTTGGAAAAGGCGGCGTCGTTGAACATCGCCTTCACCAGCGACTGCGCATCGTCGAAACTGCCTTCGATGGCGATATTGTGCACATTGGGCGCGCGCACCGTCGTCATCTGTCGGCGCTGAACGTCGGATACCCGACCTTCAGGATGCAACATGAATATGTCGATCTTCTCGCGCCCGGCGACGGCGTCGATTGCGGCGGACCCCGTGTCGCCAGAGGTTGCGCCGACGATCGTCAAGTGATCATCGCGGCGGGACAGGAAACGTTCGAACAGCTGGCCCAGCAGCTGCAGCGCGACATCCTTGAACGCCAGCGTCGGGCCGTGAAACAGTTCGAGCAGCCAGTTGCGGTGGTCGAGTTGGACCAGAGGCGTCACGGCCTGATGGCTGAACCGTCCGTAAGCGGCGGTGCACAGTTCCCGCAGCTCGTCCTCGCTCAGCGATCCGGCGACATAGGGGGCCATGACGCGCACGGCGGTTTCGACATAGGACAGGCCCGCGAGCGCGCGGATATCGTCGGCTGAAAAGCTCGGCCAGCTTTCAGGGACGTACAGCCCGCCGTCGGGCGCCAGCCCAGCCAGCGTCACATCTTCGAAACCCCGCGCAGGCGCGCTTCCCCTGGTGCTCACATATTGCATGATGGGAAAGCGCGGTAGCGGCGCAGCGGCCATGGAGCAAGTATTTACGACGGGCGGGGCGGCGGGACGCGCTTACGCACCGCCAGCAGGTAGATGATGGCGGCCACGGCGGCGAAGAAGAACCATTGCACCGCATAGGCCAGATGATTGTTCGGAACGTCCGCCGCGCTGGGCGGCGCGACCGCCTTCAGGCCAACGGGCGGCTGCTCTGCGATCAGCATCGGCCTCAGCGGTAAGGCATTTCCTGCCGTCCGTGACAGCAGCGATCGATGGTCTGGCTCCTGCGAAATCCAGCCGCGTACCTGGCCGCCGGTCCAATCCGGCTTCAGGTCCGGCTTCTGCCCGACGCCGATCGCCACCAATGCGCCGGGACCTTCGGCTCCGGTCGCGCACTCTGCCAGATAGCGGTAGCCCGTCGATCCGTCAGCGGCCCGGCCTGCCTCCGTGCGCCACCCGGTCACGCGAATACATTGCACCGAAGACCGGCGAAACAACAGATCGGGCGGAACCGGCGCCATGACCGGATAGCTGATGGACGGTTTCGCTGGATTCGCGGCTGCCAGGGCGAGCATCGCTTCCTTTTCGCCGCGCCGCTCCAACTGCCATACGCCCAGGGCAATCATCACCGCGATGGCTACCACCACGATCAGGGTCGGAATGAGGGGAAGCCGCATCCGCGTCATGAGCGCTTTTCCTTCACGATCCGCCCTTCACGCGCCTTGTTACGATATTCCAGAGTGAGGAGCGCGCCCTTCGCCACCCGAAGGCTTCCAACCACCGCCGCCACCGTCAGCGGCGTCCAAAGCAGCATATGGACCCAGAGCGGCGGATGAAATTTCAGTTCCACCGACAGCGCCAGCCCCACCATCACCGCCCCGACGATCAGGGTCAGGAAGGCCGCCGGTCCATCGCCCACGTTAAACTGGCCATAGTCCAGGTCGCATTGGCGACAATGGGGCGAAAATCCTATCGGCCCGGCGAACATCGTCGCCGCTCCGCATCGGGGGCAGCTTCCCCGCGCTGCCGCGACGATCAACGGGATTGGAGGATGCGCGACCGGTTCTGACGATGTCATGGCGCAGCCATAGCCTTGCGCGCCTTAAAAGAAAACGGCCGGTATGACCCGGCCGTTCGCTCTATCAATTTCCGCCGGGATCAACCGCCGTGAAGGGGCGCGCCCCAGCCGCCCCACACATAGATGGCGACGAACAGGAACAACCAGACCACATCAACGAAGTGCCAGTACCAGGCGGCAGCTTCGAACCCGAAATGCTGGCGCGGCGTGAAGTCGCCCTGATAGACGCGGATCAGGTTGACGATCAGGAAGATGGTGCCCACCAGCACGTGGAAACCGTGGAAGCCGGTCGCCATGTAGAAGGCCGAGCTATACGGGCTGCCGCCGAACGGGAACGGCGCATGCGCATATTCATAGGCCTGGATCGAGGAGAAAAGCAGACCCAGGATGACGGTCAGCCACAAGCCCTTCTTCAGCCCTTCGCGGTCGCCATGGATCAGCGCGTGGTGCGCCCAGGTCACGGTCGTGCCCGAACACAGCAGGATCAGCGTGTTGAGCAGCGGCAGCTCGAACGCGTTCATGACCTCGATGCCCTTTGACGGGAACATGCCTTCGATCGGTGCAAGCTGGCTCGGGAAAAGCGCGAAGTCGAAGAAGGACCAGAACCAGCCGACGAAGAACATGACTTCCGAAGCGATGAACAGGATCATGCCATAACGCAGGTGCAGCTGGACCACAGGCGTATGGTCGCCCGCATGCGCTTCGGCGATCACATTCGCCCACCAGCTATACATGGTGAACAGCACGCCTGCGACGCCGATGAAAAACACCCAGCCACCACCAGCGGGCATGGCATCGGGATGCATCCACATGATCGCGCCAAGGGCCATTACCAGCGCCGACATGGACCCGAAAAACGGCCAGATGCTGGGCGGGAGAATGTGATAATCGTGGTTCTTGGCGCCTGCCATGACGTGCTCTTCCCTGTTCGCAGTTCGCGTTATCGTGGTTGCCTTAGCTTGGCTTCTTGTCCTGCTCAACAGGATAGAAGGTGTAGCTCAGCGTAATTTCCTGGGTGTCCCGATTGTCCGGGTCCGCCAGAATCTTTGGATCGACATAATAGAGGACGGGCATCCTCACCTCTTCACCCGGCTTCAACGTCTGCTGGGTGAAGCAGAAACACTGAATTTTCGTGAAATAGGCACCGGCCTGCGTCGGCGTCACGTTGAAGCTCGCCGTACCGGTCACCGGCTTGTCCGACATGTTCTTCGCGACAAAAATGGCCATGTCGCGCGCGCCCACGGTGACGGTGTCGGTGCGATGCTCCGGGTAGAATTGCCACGGCATGCCGGGCTGGACGTTGGAATCGAAACGAATCGACATATTATGGCCGACCGCCGCGCGGACATTGACGTCGCCCGACGCCCGTTGGGTCGTGCCGCCAAAGCCGGTCTGCTGGCAGAATATGCGGTAAAGCGGCACCGATGCGAAGCCCAGTCCCAGCATGGCCGCGCCCACCGCCGCCATCGTGATCAACGTGCGCCGATTGCGGCGATCGCGATCAAATGGTGAGGGTGGCAGTGCGACAGCCATCACTCCGCCCCGCCAATCTTGGCGATGGTGATCGCATAGAACAATATCACCAGCGCCCCCAGCAGCAGACCGGTCAGGATGGCACGGGATTTCTGGCGGCTACGCACCTGTTCGTCCTCCTCCGGCGTCATGCCAGCACCCAGCGATCGGCAACGACCGCTCCGAACAGGACAAACAGATAAATGATCGAATATTTGAACAGCCGCCGTTCGGGCTTCATCCGGCTGGGATCGGTTTCACGGTGGCGCAGCACCTGAAAGGCGAACAAGACGAACAGCGCCGTGCCCACCAACGCCGTCACGCCATAGATCAGGCCGGTAAGCTGCATCAGCACAGGCGCCATGGCCGCCGCCGCCATGATCGCGGTGTAGAACCAGATCTGCCGCCGGGTCGCAACCTCTCCCGCTACGACAGGCAGCATCGGAATATTCGCCGCCGCATAGTCTGTCTTCACGAACAGCGCCAGCGCCCAGAAATGCGGTGGCGTCCAAAAGAAGATCAGCATGAAAAGCGCAATCGGCAGCGCCGTGATGTCGCCCGTAACGGCAGCCCAGCCAATGACCGGCGGAAACGCCCCAGCCGCACCACCAATAACAATATTCTGCGTCGTACGTGGTTTCAGCCAGATCGTGTAGACAAAAACGTAGAAAAGGATCGACACCGCCAGCACGGCAGCGGCCAGCCAGTTGGTTGCCACGCCCATCAGCAGCACGGAAAAGAAGGAGAGACCTACACCAAAATGGAGCGCAGATTGCCTGTCCATGCGCCCGGCAGGGAGCGGCCTGCCAGCCGTCCGCTTCATCTTCGCATCGATATCCGCCTCATACCATTGGTTGAGCGCGGCAGCAGCGCCTGCCCCGATCGCGATGCACAGGATCGCGGTGAAGGCCAGGACCGGATGCAGATGTCCCGGCGCCGCCAACAGACCGCACAGGCCGGTGAAGACCACGAGCGTCATCACTCGCGGCTTCGTCAATGCGACGAAATCCCGCCAATGTGCGGGAATCGCGGGAGTGCTGCTCCTGTCCATGAACGGCGAACTTGCCATATGCTCCTCATGCGGCAGCCCGGCGCGATACGATGCGCCGGGTCTGCCCATTAGGGTAGGCGACCAAGCCTCCCCACGCCCTCCCGAAGGATGGCTCTGGTCCTGACGGTCAGTCGACGACCGGCAACGTTTCGAACTGGTGGAACGGCGGCGGACTGGACAGTGTCCATTCCAGCGTCGTTGCGCCTTCACCCCAGGGATTCCCCTCCGCCTTCCGTCCGGCAGCGAGCGACCAGATCAGATTGACGAAGAAGATCAGCATGCCAGCAGCCATGATTTCATAGCCGTGGCTGGCGATCTTGTTCCAATAGGCAAAGGCTTCTGGATAGTCGGGATAACGGCGCGGCATGCCCGACAGACCCAGGAAGTGCATCGGGAAGAACAGCAGATTCACGCCGATGAAGAACACCCAGAAGTGCAGCTGGCCGAGAAACTCGTTATACATCCGGCCCGACATTTTCGGGAACCAATAATAGAACCCCGCAAATAGGCCGAACACCGCACCCAGCGAAAGCACATAATGGAAATGCGCCACGACATAATAAGTATCGTGCAGCACGTCGTCCACGCCGCCATTGGCCAGCACGACGCCGGTCACGCCGCCAACGGTGAAAAGGAAGATGAAGCCGAGCGCCCATACCATGGGGGTCTTGAAGCTGATCGAACCGCCCCAGATGGTCGCGATCCATGAGAAGATCTTGATACCCGTCGGAACGGCGATGACCATCGTTGCAGCGGTGAAATACATCTTCACATTCACCGACATGCCGGTGGTGAACATGTGGTGCGCCCATACAACGAAGCCGACGACACCGATCGCGACCATGGCATAGGCCATGCCCAGATAACCGAACACCGGCTTGCGGCTGAAGGTCGAGATGATCTGGCTGACGATGCCGAAGCCCGGCAGGATCATGATGTAGACTTCGGGATGGCCGAAGAACCAGAACAAATGCTGGTAAAGCTCGGGGTCGCCACCGCCTGCGGCATCATAGAAGGTGGTGCCGAAATTGCGGTCGGTCAGCAGCATCGTGATCGCGGCGGCCAGGACCGGGAGAGCGAGCAGCAGCAGGAAGGCAGTAACCAGCACCGACCAGACGAACAGCGGCATCTTGTGCAGGGTCATGCCAGGCGCGCGCATGTTGAGGATGGTCGTGATGAAGTTGATCGCGCCCAGGATCGACGAAGCGCCCGCGATGTGGAGCGACAGGATCGCCATATCGACGGCTGGCCCTGCCGAACCGCTGGTCGACAGCGGCGCATAGACCGTCCATCCGGTGCCCGCGCCATTACCGGTGCCGCCGGGAACGAAGGTCGAGCCGAGCAACAGCGCAAAAGCGGGAATCAGCAGCCAGAAGCTGATATTGTTCATGCGCGGAAACGCCATGTCCGGCGCGCCGATCATGATGGGCACGAACCAGTTGCCGAAGCCGCCGATCATCGCGGGCATAACCATGAAGAAAACCATGATTAGGCCGTGGGCGGTGATTAGCACGTTCCAGAGGTGATAGGCCTGGTCCAGCGTGGCCGACGGGCCGTCGCTATACTGCGCCCAGATCTGGAGATACTGAATCCCCGGCTGCGCGAGTTCGGCGCGCATCAGGCCGGAAATCGCGCCGCCGATGATGCCGGCGATGATCGCGAAGATCAGGTAGAGGGTGCCGATATCCTTGTGGTTCGTGGACATGAACCAGCGCTGGAAGAAGGCGGGCTTGTGATCGGCATCATGATGATCATGAGCATGATCGCCGTGATGATCTGCGGTAATGGTGGTCATGGCGTCTATGCCCTTACATCAAAGCTTTTCAGCGGGAGCGGCGGCAGGCGCTGCGGCAGCGGCGGTGACCGCCGCGTCAGCGCCACGCAGCTTGCCACCCTGCGAGAGAACCCACTGGTCGAACTGAGCGGGAGGCAGAGCCTCGATCGCAATCGGCATGAAAGCATGGCGCGCGCCGCAAAGTTCAGAGCACTGTCCGTAGTAGACGCCCGGCTTTTCAATGGTGAAGGTCTTTTCGTTAAGGCGACCGGGCACCGCATCCATCTTCACCCAGAGCGAGGGGATCGCAAAGGCGTGGATCACGTCGGCGCCGGTGATGATCAGCTTGATCGGACGGCCCGCGGGCAGGATCATGCGGTTGTCGGGGGCGAGAAGATAAGGCTCGCCATTCGCCTCTGCCTGTTCCTTGGTGAGCATGTTGGAGACATATTCCCCAATGCCATTGTCAGGATATTCATAGCCCCAATACCACTGATAGCCCGTGACCTTGACGGTCACCGCATCCTTGGGCGCGGGCTTGTACTGGTCCGCCAGCAGGCCGATCGACGGCACGGCGATCACCAGCAGGATCACGACCGGAACCACGGTCCAGATCACTTCGATCAAGGTGTTGTGCGAGGTTTTCGACGGGATCGGATTGGCGCTGCGGCGGAACCGCACCATGACATAGAGCATCAGCGCCAGGACGAGGACCGAGATGATCGTGATCAGGGGCAGCAGCAGCACGTCATGCAGCCAGCGGGCAGTGTGGCCGGTCGGGCTGAACTGTTCCTGCAGCGAAATTTCACCGGGGCTTGGCATGCCGACACCAGGGGTCGGTTTCATCCGGGGCGGCGCGGCCACAGTGACCGCTGGCGCGGCGTCGGCTGCCGGAGCCGCCGCGTTCACGGCCGATTCGGCCGGAGCGGCAGCGCCGTCTGCAGGCGCAGCCGCAACGGCTGCATTGTCCTGCGCGAACGCCTGACTGTTCATCGCCGTAGCCGGCGCAAAGGCCAGCAACCCGGCGAGAACGAGCGATTTCACCTTTTTCATAAGCGTCTTCTTACCCCGTAACCCCTTGGAGCCGCTGCAACGAAGGCGCGCGCATACACGTATCCCCCGCCCGGTCGGTCTGCCGCGGCTTATAGGCATGGTTTTTTCATGCCTCAAGCGGGGACGCACAGATTTTCTTCGCTGTTGCAACGCCCCCCTCGTCCGCCTATCTCGCACCTCGCGCGCAGGGGCGCGATCATGGGGCTGTCCCATGGGTGATTACGGACGTGTCGATCGCCTGTTCAAGGTGGAGCGGCATCCGCGAATGGATCCAAGATTCAAATGACTGACGAGGAAGTTTTAGCGGAGTTCAGGGCAGCCGGGGCGCTGTTGGAAGGACATTTCATCCTGTCCTCTGGCCGCCGCAGCGCGAATTATCTGCAATGCGCGCGCGTGCTGATGAACGCCGAACGGGCGGGCAAGCTGGCCCGCGCCATGGTGCAAAAACTGTCCCGCGAATTGCGGCAGGAGATCGACCTCGTCGTCTCCCCGGCAATGGGCGGCCTGATCATCGGCCATGAAGTCGGGCGCGCGCTGGACAAGGATGCCGTGTTCCTGGAACGGCCCGAAGGCACGTTCGAACTGCGCCGTGGCTTCAGCATCACGCCGGGGCAGAAGGTGCTGATGGTCGAAGATGTCGTGACGACCGGACTGTCGTCGCGCCAGGCGATCGACGCGGTGGCGCAGGCCGGCGGAATCGTCGTGGCGGAAGCCGCGCTGGTCGACCGGACCGCCGGTGAAGTCGACCTGGGCGTCCCTTTCTATCCCCTCGTCAGCATCAATTTCCCGGTGTATGAGGAGAATGAAGTGCCGCCCGAACTCGCAGCCATTCCCGCGATCAAGCCTGGAAGCCGGAAGCAGTAATCCCGATGCCGCAGCCCGCCGCTCCCCTGCGCCTAGGGGTCAACATCGATCATGTGGCGACCATCCGCAACGCGCGCGGCGGCATGCACCCTGATCCGGTCAAGGCGGCCCTGTTGGCGGTCGATGCGGGCGCCGATGGCATTACCGCCCATCTGCGCGAAGATCGCCGACATATTCGCGACGAAGATATTGTCGCGCTGATGACCGCCCTGACGGTTCCGCTGAACCTGGAAATGGCGGCAACCGAAGAAATGCTGCGGATCGCGGTCAGGCATCGGCCCCATGCCGCATGCATCGTCCCGGAAAAACGGGAAGAGCGCACGACCGAGGGAGGATTGGACGCTGCCGGGCAGATGGAGCCGCTCCGGCCAATCGTCGCGGCGCTGGGCGAAGCGGGCATCCGTGTAAGCCTGTTCATCGAACCTGACGCGGCGCAGGTGGATGCGGCCATCCGCCTGGGCGCTCCCGTGGTGGAATTCCATACCGGCCGTTACGCGCATCTGTCAGGCGCAGCCCGCGCCGAGGAACTGCGCCGGATCAGCGACGCTGCCGCCCTCGCCGCGAAGAACGGGATCGAACCACATGCCGGGCATGGCCTCACCTTCGACAATGTCGGCGCGATTGCAGCTATCCCGCAGGTGACCGAGTTGAACATCGGCCATTTCCTGATTGGCGAAGCGATCTTTGGCGGGCTGAAAGACAGTATCGGGGAAATGCGCCGCCAGATGGACCTGGCGCGTTGATCATCGGCCTGGGCTCCGACCTTTGCAATATCGAGCGGATACAGAATTCGCTCGACCGTTATGGCGAACGGTTCGAACGCCGTGTCTTCACCGATGTCGAGCGGGCCAAGGCGGATCGGCGCCCCTTCACCAAGGCGGGAACGCTGGCCAAGCGCTTCGCCGCCAAGGAAGCCTTTTCCAAGGCAGTAGGCACCGGCTTCAACCATGGTGTGTTCATGAAGGATATCGGGGTCGTCAATCGTCCGGGAGGCGCGCCCACGCTGGAACTGACCGGTGGCGCGCTGACGCGGCTTCACGCCATGGTCCCGGCAGGCCACGACCCCATGATCCACCTGACGCTGACCGATGACCATCCCTGGGCTCAAGCCTTTGTCATCATCGAAGCGCTGCCCCGATAATGCCGCCCCCCGCATCTGAGAAGCCATCCATGACGGCAACAGACATGAACGAAAACACCCCGGTTTCCGCCGAAGAACAGGCCGCCGAACATCAGGCGGCCAGTTCGTCCAGAGCGGATAAACAGGCCGTCAATTGGTGGCAGGAGGTGAAGAGCATCGCGCTCCTGATCCTGGCGGTGCTGGCATTTCACAGCTTCGTCGCCAAGCCATTCTATATCCCCAGCGAATCCATGATGCCCGTGCTGCTGAAAGGCGACCGGCTGGTGGTGAGCAAATTCCCCTATGGCTGGTCCTATGTATCGCCCAGCTTCCATCCGCTTCCCTTTATCAGCGGGCGCATCTTTGGACGCCTGCCCGAACGGGGCGACATCGTCATCGTTTCGCCGCGTCACCGGCGCGAGGATTATATCAAGCGCGTGATTGGCCTGCCGGGCGATGTCCTGGAAGTGCGCGGCGGCCAGGTCATCCTGAACGGCGTGCCGGTGCCGCGAAAGGCGCTGAAGCCGATCCGTATTCCGATTGACGGCAACGCGCCCTGCCCGCCGATGCAATTTCCCGGCGCTGCCGTGGAAGGGCGTGACGGCAAAGGCTATTGCCAGCTTCCCGTGCGGCAGGAGACCCTGCCCAATGGCCGCACTTATGTCACCATCGACATGGGGCCAAGTTCGCTCGACTGGTATGGCCCGATCCGCATTCCGCCCCACCATGTCTTTTTGATGGGCGACAATCGCGACAACAGCGCCGACAGCCGCGCGCCGCTGGAGGAAAATGGCCTGGGCGGCCCCGTACCCTGGGAAGCGATCGGCGGACGGGCCGAGTTCATCACTTTTTCGCTGGACGGCGATTCAAGCTGGAACCCACGGACCTGGCTTCATGCTCTGCGCAGCGACCGCGCGGGGAACAGCCTGCGCCCAAGGAGCGTTACAGCCCCGAAATAAATGCACGATAGGGAGCGCGGGTTGAGCGGCAAACAAAAGGTCCATCTGGAACAACCCGGCCCCAGCGAGCTGCGCAGTCCGCTCGTCCAACATGAATTCATCCGCGCGGGCACCTGGATCGCCCTGGCAGTCGCGGTGGCGCTGGTCGCATTGCTGGCCCAGCCGATCATGCTGATTCTGGGCGCGCTGGTCCTGGCGACCATGATGGATGGAGGCGCGCGACTGCTGGGCCGCATCCTGCCGATCAAGCGGGGATGGCGGCTTGCCATCGTCCTGATCGCCGCCGTCGCCTTCCTGGTTTACACATTCTACCTGACCGGAGCGAGCCTGACCGCGCAGGCGCAGGCCATGCGACAGATCGTCGAAGCGCAGGTCAGCCGCGTCGGCGGATGGCTGCAACAGCTCGGCGTCTCGACCACGCCGAACGACCTCAAGGGGTTGGCCAGCCAGGCGCTGAGTTCACTGGGCCGGGTCACGGCGGCGGTAGGAACGGTGTTCGGGGCGGTGACCAGCGCCGTCATGATGCTGGTGCTGGCAATCTTCATCGCGATCGAGCCAAAGCTATATGAACGCGGCGTTGCATGGATGCTGCCAATGGACAAGCGGGCAAGCTTTTATTCGGTCGCGGACAAGATGGGATGGACATTGCGCCGACTCATGTTCGGGCGCCTGATCGGTATGACGGTGGAAGGCGTAGGGACCTGGCTCCTATTGTGGGCGGGCGGCGTTCCCATGGCGGGACTGCTTGGCATTCTGACCGGACTTTTTGCGTTCCTGCCCAATATCGGCGCGATCATATCGGGCGTGCTGATCATCATCGTCGGCTTTTCTGCGGGCACGGATGTCGGCCTCTACGCATTTTTTGTCTATGCGGTGGTGCAGCTGATCGACGGCTATCTGATCGTGCCGATGGTGGCGAAGCGCGCGACCGACCTTGCCCCGGCCCTGGTGCTGGCAATGCAAATCCTGTTCGGCACCTTGTTCGGCATATTGGGCCTTTTCCTGGCCGATCCGATCCTGGCCATGATCAAGGTCTATCTGGAAGAACGGTCCAAGTCGCTGGAGAAGGATGATGCTCCCAGCATGGACGTGCCGCTTCCCCAATAAAAAAGGGCCCGGAGAACGGGCCCTTTGATCTTCATCGTTGCGGCATCAGCGGCCCGGCATGGGCGGTGGAGTCGCGCCCTGCTGCATCATCTGCTGCATCTGCATGATTTCCGCCTTCGACTTGAAATCGTGCAGCTGAACATCGAACACCAGCACCGAATTGGCCGGGATGGGGCCTGCTGCCTGCTCGCCATAGCCCAGCTGCGGCGGGATCCAGAGGCGATATTTACCGCCCTTCTTCATCTTTTGCAGGCCTTCGGAAAAGCCCGGCACGACGCCATCGACCGGCATCGCGGTCTGGGGATTTTCATCGAAGACGGTGCCGTCGAGCAGCGTGCCCTTGTAGCCGACCAGCGCGACATCGGTCGTCGCCGGGCTTGGCCCCGTGCCTTCTTCCACCACCTTGAACTGGAGACCCGATTCGGTGGTGACCACGCCATCGCTGTCTGCATTGCGGGCAAGATAGCTGGCAGGCGAAGGCTCAAGCCCGCGCTGCCCCGCCCATGCCAGCCCGCCGGCGGCGACCGCTACGGCCGCGACACCGATCCAAAGCCGCGTCAACGACCCCTTGGCGATGGGACGAAGGGGAACAGCCGTCGTGGACATGAGCGAACGCCTCGCAGTTGGTGCGGGTAATCAGCAGAAGAAACCATCCGGGCGTCATGCCCGGACAGGCAACTTAACGAACGCCGTCGCGCTCGGCGCGCTTGCGATCCATCTTGCGCGCGCGGCGGACCGCTGCAGCCTTTTCACGGGCGCGCTTTTCCGACGGCTTCTCGTAGTGACGGCGCAGCTTCATCTCGCGATACACGCCCTCACGCTGCAGCTTCTTCTTGAGCGCGCGCAGGGCCTGGTCGACATTATTGTCGCGAACGATGATTTGCATAAGCCAGTCAAACTCCAGTCGAAAGCGGGCGGTTCGCCAGGACAGAAAACCCTTCCCGACGGGCCCACCGAATGTAAAAGCCGTGAGTCGCCGCAGGTCACCCTACGCCGTTGTGGGGCGCGCCCTATCAGCAGAGTCGCCCCAGTTCAACCCCAAAGCCTTTGCCGTCGGGCCGTGAACTGGCAGCAAGTGATCGGGGCCGTCCGCGCCGCGGGACAATATCGGCCATTTTAGCGCAAAAGTCGATCCAGATCATAGACAGGGATGGGTAAGGAACATATCATGAACTAATGTCCGCCCTGTCCGTCACCGAAAAGCTCGAAATACTAGCCGACGCAGCCAAATATGATGCGTCCTGCGCATCGTCGGGCACGAAGAAGCGCGATAGTGCGACGGGCCGCAAGGGCGGGCTGGGGTCGACCGAGGGAATGGGCATCTGCCATGCCTATGCGCCAGATGGCCGCTGCATTTCGCTGCTGAAGATTCTGCTGACCAACAGCTGCATTTTCGACTGCCATTATTGCATCAACCGGCGGTCCAGCGACGTGCGGCGGGCGCGCTTTACCGTGAAGGAGGTCGTGGACCTGACCATCAGTTTCTACCGTCGCAATTATATTGAGGGGCTGTTCCTGTCGTCCGGGATCATCCGGTCGTCCGACTATACGATGGAACAGATGGTCGGCGTCGCCCGAAGCCTGCGTGATGATCATGATTTTCGGGGCTATATCCACCTCAAGACCATTCCCGACGCGGACCCGGAACTGACCCACCAGGCGGGGCTCTATGCGGATCGCCTGTCGATCAATGTCGAGCTGCCGACCACCCAGGGCCTGCAACAACTCGCCCCGGAAAAGGACGCCCGCCGAATCGAAGGCGCCATGGCGGGGATGCGGAGCGCCATGGAGGATATGGGCGAGGCACGGCGGAAATACCGACACGCGCCACGCTTCGCGCCTGCGGGACAGTCGACGCAGATGATCGTCGGGGCGGATGGCGCCGATGATCGGGCAATCATCCGGCGGGCGCGATCCCTCTATGATCGGCACGCCTTGCGCCGGGTCTATTACAGCGCCTTCTCCCCCATCCCCTCGCCCAGCAGCGTCTTGCCGCTCAAGCGTCCGCCGCTGTTGCGCGAACATCGGCTTTATCAGTCGGACTGGATGATGCGTTTCTATGGCTATTCGGCGGATGATCTGGACGCGGCGACCGACCCGGAGAGCGGATGCCTTCCGCTCGACATCGATCCCAAGCTGGCCTGGGCGCTGCGGCATAGAGGCATATTCCCGGTGGACGTGAACCAGGCCCCGCGCGAAATGCTGCTGCGCGTTCCGGGGCTGGGGGTGAAGGCTGTGGACCGGATCCTGATGAGCCGACGGCACCGGCGCTTGCGGCTTGACGATGTCGCCCGGCTCACCAGTTCGATCGTGAAACTGCGCCCCTTCCTTGTCGCCTGCGACTGGCAGCCCGTGCACCTGGCCGACAGCGCCGATCTCAAATCCAGTCTTGGCCCCATGCCGGCGCAATTGGAGCTTTTCGCCTGAAAGCCCGATTTTGCCGTTGATCGGAGCGGAATTCCATGGTTTCCTGATCGTGGAGCAGGGGAAAGGCGATATTAGTGGCAACAGTGTTTAAAGGACATTCGGCGGAAGCGGGGACGGCAGGATATGCAAAGCGGATGAGTACGCATCTGGCGGCTGCACTGGTCTCATTCTGCCTGCTTCAGATTTTCATCGTTGCCAAAATGGGCGGATCCCTCGTCCTGCACCTGGGCATCATTGTCGCCATTGGAGCTTTCGCCATCGCGGCTCGCGGGCTGGAACGACGGTGGGAGATGCTGGATGTCAGCGGATTGTCCCCACGCGGCCTTGACGTGCGGTTTCGCCGTGACGTGGCGCAAATCTGGGTGGTCAGCATCGCCAGCGGCTTTCTGTGGATACCCATAGCCGTGATCTACCGGTTCCTGTTCGGCTGATCGAGCGGACACAAAGCCCGCGCCGCATCGTTATGCCCTCTGCAAGACAGAGGAGCATGCCATGGCGAATGCCAATATTTTCGACCGGTTGAAGGAAGATCACGACGCCCACCGCCAGCTGTTCGACAAGATGGCCGATGCGAAGGACGATCATGATCGCCTGCAAAAACTGTTCGACCAGTTCAAGGTCGAAGTGACAGCCCATGCCGCCGCCGAGGAGGAGACGCTGTACGCCACCATGCTGGCGCGGCCCGACCTGCGGGAAGATGCGCAGCACAGCGTTTCGGAACATAAGGAAATAGACGATTATCTCGAAGAGCTGGATGATCTGGAGTTTAACGGCGAAGAGTGGCGGCAGACCTTCGACCAGCTGAAAAAGCGCTACCTCCACCATATCGAGGAAGAGGAGGAGGAGATGTTTCCCGGTGCCGCCGAAGAATTGACGGCGGAAGAGGAAACAAGGCTCGCGGAGACTTTCGCCAGGCGCAAACCCGCCGAACTGAAGCGGGCAGAAGCCGCAGACTAAATGCCCATGTATCGCGCGCTGCTGACTGGCCCCGACGATTTCGACGGGTGGCGGGAAGCGGCGCGGCGCTTTGTCATGGGCGGCGTCCCTGCGTCCCAGATCGATTGGCAGGTTGAAGGGGAGGATGCGTCCCTCCTGTCCTTCGACGCCCTACCGCCGCCGCGGAAGGGCGACGCCTTTTCCGTGCCGCGATCTTTCATTGATCTGGCGGAAAGCGCGATATTGCATCGCGACCGGGAACGGTTCGCGCTGCTTTACGCCTTGCTGGTGCGCGTCCGCGACAATCCGGCGATGATGGAGGATCGCGCCGATCCCCTTTTGCGCCGGGTCGAAATGCTGGCCAAGGCGGTCAGGCGCGACATGCACAAGATGCGCGCCTTCGTCCGTTTCCGCGAGGTGGAGGATGATGGGACTTCGCGCTTCGTTGCCTGGTTCGAACCGGATCATCATATCATCCGGGCCAATGCCGGATTCTTCGTCCGCCGGTTCGCATCGATGCGCTGGTCGATCCTGACGCCCGATCTGTGCATCCATTGGGATGGCGAAGTCCTGACAGAAGGCCCCGGCGCGACCCGGTCAGACGCGCCGGAGGGCGACCCGATGGAGGATGCGTGGAAACGCTATTATGCCGCCATCTTCAACCCTGCGCGGCTGAAACAGCGCGCCATGCTGTCGGAAATGCCACGCAAATATTGGCGCAACCTGCCCGAAGCCGCACTAATCCCCGAACTGGTGGCCGGGGCGCAGGCAAGAGAGGCAGCTATGATCGCGACATCGCCCAAAGCCCCCGCCCGCCCGAGCGGCGCGCCGCCTGCGGTTGCCAGCCGTCCCAGCAATATTGCAATTTCATGGTCGGCGCTGCGGGATCAGGCGATGGCATGCACCCGGTGCCCGCTTTATCACGACGCTACCCAAACCATATTTGGCGAAGGTCCACTGGATGCGCCCTTGGTGCTGATCGGTGAGCAACCGGGCGATCAGGAGGATTTGGCCGGACGTCCGTTCGTGGGGCCAGCCGGACAGTTGCTGGACCGCGCGCTGGACGAAGCAGGGATCGACCGCGCGCGGCTTTATGTCACCAATGCCGTCAAGCATTTCAAGCATGAGCGCCGGGGCAAGCGCCGTATTCACCAGACGCCTGAAACGTCGGAAATCCAGGCCTGCCGTTGGTGGCTGGATCAGGAGCTGGACATTCTGCGCCCCCGGATCATCGTCGCCCTGGGCGTGACAGCCGCGCGCGCCCTGTTGGGAAAGGCGGTGACGATCAGCCGTACGCGCGGCGCGCCGATAGCCCTGGAAAGCGGAGCGGAAGGCTGGGTGACCATCCACCCCAGTTTCCTGCTGCGCGTCCCCGACGAAGCGCGCAAAGCGCAGGAACGCGCGCGATTTGTCGAGGAACTACGCGAGATCGGCACAAGGGTGAAGGCGATCAGCTGACCATCGCAAAGGCAAGGATGTAGCGATCCTGCTTGACCCGGCGCGTCCGCCCGGCGAAATCCCCCACCTTGTTATCGCGCCTTCGGGGGAAAGCCGCTCGCTTATGTCCATCGCTTATCTCAATGGTCGGTTCCTGCCGCTGGCCGATGCACGCATATCCGTCCTCGACAGGGGCTTCCTGTTCGCTGAGGGTATCTATGAAGTGACAGCCGTGATTGAGGGACGGCTGATCGACAGCGCATCGCACCTCGACCGCCTGACGCGGTCGGCTGGCGCGATCGGCATAGCCGTCCCCCTTCCCCCCGAAGAGATAGAGGCGGCACAGCGGCAACTGGTGGCGCTCAACAGCATGAACGAAGGGCTGATCTACCTGCAGTTCACGCGCGGGGCCGACGAAGGCCGCGACTTCCTGCCCGCGCCTGACCTGCAGCCGACGTTGGTCATGTTCGTTCAGCCCAAGCTGTTCCTGAACGTGGCAGCGGCGAAGACGGGCATAGCGGTGGTCACCACCCCGGACCTTCGCTGGGCGCGTCGCGACATCAAGAGCACGGGCCTGCTCGCCCAAGCGATGGCAAAACGGATCGCGACCGATGCGGGCGCGCAGGAAGCGTGGATGGTCGAGGACGGCCATGTCACCGAAGGCGCATCCTCCACCGCCTTCATCGTTACGGACGACGCCATCGTCACCCGCCCCTATTCGCAGGCGGTACTGGCCGGATGCACCGGCGCGGCGCTGACCGCGCTGGCCCAGGAAGCAGGCATGACGGTGGTCAATCGCCCCTTCACCGTGGCAGAGGCGTTGGCCGCGAATGAAGCCTTTATCACCAGCGCATCGACGCTGTGCCAATCGGTGGTCCGTATCGACGGCCAACCCATCGGCGATGGCACGCCCGGCCCCGTGGCGACCCGTCTGCGCGAGATTTACGTCGATTTCGCGCGCCGCACGGCTGTTTGAGCTGCGTCCGGCAAAGAAACATCTCCATTTCGGATAGAATGGCGGCGGCAGATTATCTCACCGTTTCGGCAGGAAACGCCGCCATTTTGACGACAGCACAGATCAGCATCAAAGGCCGGGTCCGGCACGCGCGGGAATGAGGCGGGGGAGCGGAGCGGGCGAGGGTCCGAAACGGAGAAAAGAGCTGCGGTGAAATCATCGCGTTCCGGTAAGGTCGGAACAAACAGGGGGTTTTTATGGTGGAAATGGATCGAACCCGGACGGACTTCAACATTCCGGCAGGCGAACTTTACGGAATGAAGGATCGGAGGTCGGGCCTGCTGATCCTGGCGAACGACATCTTCCTTGACGATGTGAAGGGGCTGGCGGAAGCAGCCGATTTCCGGCTGCTCGATATCGTGCCGATAGACCAGGCGTCCGCCCGGCTGGACATGCAGGTCGGGTGCGATGTCATCCTGCTATTCTGCCCGCAACCTACGCCCGGCCTCGAACGCCTGCTGGTGCAGACGGAAACGCTGGCGGTGCAGAACGACCTTTCCGTCATCCTTGTCAGCGGCATGGACAGCCTGGACCTGGCCTATGCCTGCATGCGCAGCGACCGGACACAATTGCTCTGCTCGCCCGATCATGCCGACCTTGCCGCCGCGCTCCTGACGGCGGGCAGAGCCACGCCCCAGCGAACCGTGCATGAGGTCAATCAGGAAAGCGAAGGCGTGCGGCTTCAGCAGTTGAGCGAGGAGGTCAGCCGCCTGGCCCGCACGCTGGAGGCGTTGACCTCTCGTCCACGCCACGCCGCCCCTTCCTTCGCGCTTGGATCTCGCATTTCCGACCGGGACAGCGATTATATCGGCATGCCTGCGCTGACGCCGATGGGGGGGCATCAGGAACCGGCGGACCAGCCAGTGCTCAGCGCCACCCAGGTGCGCGACCTGCTGCGCGCTCGCCGTCTGCGGGAAGATTTCCTGCCCAGTGACCTGTTCGCCGATCCTGCATGGGACATGCTGCTCGACCTGCTGGCCGCCCGGCTGGAGCAGGAACGGGTGTCGGTATCCAGCCTGTGCATCGCGTCGGCGGTGCCGCCCACCACGGCGCTGCGCTGGATTCGCACCCTTACCGAACAGGGGTTCGTGCAGCGCCAGGCGGACCCGCATGATGGCCGACGCGTCTTCATCGCTTTGGCCGACGATACGTTCGAAGCGCTCAGCCGCTGGTTCACGGCCAGCCGGCGTTTCCTGTGCGCCTGAGCAGGTTGGCGTAACGAGGCTTGACCGGCGCGTCGATTGCCCTAGATAGGCGCCCTCGGGCCGCGCCGTTCCAGGCTGTGGCTCCGGGCGATTAGCTCAGTTGGTAGAGCGTCTCGTTTACACCGAGAATGTCGGCGGTTCGAGCCCGTCATCGCCCACCATTTCCCTTGTCTCTCATCGGGCCGTGCGTTCGCGTCGCATATTGCGGCGTGCGGCCACCGCTGCTAATCGCCTGATCCATGATCCAGCCGCCTGAAATCCTTCGAGTCACCAAGCCCCGCGTTTCCTGCGACGGTTCGGGGGACATTCCCGCCGCCCTTGGCCATCCGCGCGTGTTCCTGGAAATTGACGAACATGGCTATGTCGATTGCGGCTATTGCGATCGGCGCTTCGTCCTGATCGGCGGGCCAGCCGACACGCCGGAGGTTGCCGGGTTGCCCGACATCGCATCCGGGGCCAGCATCTGATCGGGCGACGCCTGTAATTTTGATTGGGCTTGCGCGCCGCCGCCCCTATATCGGGCGGCATGAACGACATTGCCTCTCAATTCACCGATGCGCGCGGCCTGCTCTATCGACCGGGGCTGCTTGATCCCGATGGCGCGCGCCGCCTGACTGCCGACGCGCTGCGCCAGTGCGACGATGGCGAACTCTATTTGCAGTATAGAGCCAGTGAGAGCTTTGGCTTTGACGACGGTAGGTTGAAGACCGCAGATTATTCCACCGATGCCGGTTTTGGCCTGCGCGGCGTGTCGGGCGAAATGACCGGCTTTGCGCACGCGAACGACATTAGTGAAGCGGCGATACGCCGTGCTGCCGAAACGTTGACCCTGCTCGATCCGGCAAAGGGCCAGCCCGCCCCGCCGCCGCAGGGGACGAACCGCCACCTCTATACCGACGTCAATCCGCTCGAAATCGTGCCCTTCGCTGAAAAGGTGACGTTGTGCGCCGCCATCGACGCCGCCGCGCGGGCGCGCGATCCGCGCGTCGCCCAGGTGTCGGTCAGCCTGTCGGGCAGCTGGTCCGTGGTCGAAATCGTGCGCGCGGACGGGTTCACGGCAACCGACATCCGCCCGCTGGTGCGGCTCAACGTGTCGGTCATATTGGAAGACAATGGCCGCCGGGAAACCGGCACCTTCGGCATTGGCGGGCGCTATCTCTACGATCAGGTCATGGACCCGGCTGTCTGGGATCGCGCCATTGACGAAGCGCTGGCGCAGGCGCGGGTCAATCTTGGCTCCGTTGCCGCGCCTGCGGGCGAAATGACGGTTCTGCTGGGCCCGGGGTGGCCCGGCGTGATGGTCCATGAAGCGATCGGACACGGGCTGGAGGGCGACTTCAACCGCAAGGGCACCAGTGCCTTTTCAGGACGGATCGGCGAACGCGTCGCCGCGCCGGGCGTGACCGTTGTCGATGACGGATCGATCATGGACCGGCGCGGGTCGCTGTCGATTGATGACGAAGGCACGCCGACCAGGGAAAATGTCCTGATCGAGGACGGTATCCTCAAAGGCTATATGCAGGACCGGCTGAACGCCCGGCTGATGGGGGTCGAAGCCACCGGCAACGGTCGCCGCGAAAGCTATGCTCACGCCCCCATGCCGCGCATGACCAATACGTTCATCAAGGGTGGAAAGGACGACCCGGAAGAGCTGCTGTCGCGCATGAAGTCGGGCATCTTCGCCCGAAGCTTTGGCGGGGGGCAGGTCGACATCGTGTCGGGCAAGTTCGTCTTTTCCTGCACCGAGGCTTATAAGGTCGAAAATGGCAAGATCGGCGATCCCATCAAGGGCGCGACGCTGATCGGCGACGGTCCCACTGCGCTGACCAAGGTTGTCGGCATCGGCAATGACTGGGCGCTCGACCATGGCGTCGGCATGTGCGGCAAGGGCGGGCAGAGCGTTCCGGCAGGCGTGGGCCAGCCGACCCTGCTGATCGAGGGGCTGACGATCGGCGGCACGGCGACCTGAGGCCGCAACGCCACGGATGGTGGAACCGATAGGCTTGTTCGTCTTTCTTTCATGATGAACATGCTGACCGATAGCCATGATGCCGTGACCGCCGATTGGGCGGCGTCGCTGCTGGATTTCTGGTTCAACCGCGTCGGTGAACAGCGGTGGTGGCAGCATGATCCTGCCTTGGACCGGACCTGCGCAGAACGGTACGGGTCGTTGTGGGAAGAAAAACAGCATCTGCCGCCGGAGGAATTTCTGGATCGCGCCGATGACGCCCTGGCCGCGGTCATTCTGTTCGACCAGCTCCCACGCAATATGTTTCGTGGCACCGCAAGGGCGTTTGCTACCGATCCGCTGGCCAGAGAAGTAGCGCGCGGGGCAATCGCGCATGGTTATGACATTCAGATCGGCGGGGCGGGACGCACATTCTTTTACATGCCTTTCCAGCATAGCGAGGATTTGGATGACCAGATACTCTCGCTCAGCCTGTTCGAGGCTGCGGGCGATCCTAAATCCCTCGACTTCGCCCGGCAGCATCATGCGCTGATCGAACGTTTCGGACGTTTTCCGCATCGTAATGCGGCACTGGGCCGCCAGACTTTGCCCGAGGAAGAGGAAGCGGTGCGCGAAGGCAGCGACTGGTAGCCAACCTGCCCAATTTTTAGGCAGCGCGTAGCATCTGCCCATTTTTTCAGCGGCTCTACTCCGGCGGGCTTGGGAAAAGCCCGCGTTAAACCGTTTCTAAGAAATTGGCACGGCTCTTGCTAGAATGTCCCCGCACACCATTAACAGGGGGCGACATGAAACTTGTCATGGCAATCATCAAGCCGTTCAAGCTTGACGATGTCCGCGAGGCACTCTCCTCGCTAGGCATCGCCGGCATGACGGTGTCCGAGGTAAAGGGCTTCGGCCGCCAAAAGGGGCAAACCGAAATCTACCGGGGCGCCGAATATTCAACGAACATGGTTCCGAAAATCAAGATCGAGGTCGTTTGCGACGACGATCTCGCACCGCGCGTCGTGGAAGCCACGCAGGCCGCGGCCAATTCCGGCGCGATCGGCGACGGCAAGATCTTCGTCCTGGATGTCGGTCAGGCCGTGCGTATCCGCACCGGCGAAACCGGCGAAACCGCGCTGTAAGAAGGGGGGAATAATGACCTTTTCCAAGAAGTTTTGCGGCGCGATGGGGGCGGCTGGCCTGTCCCTGTTCGCCGCGCTGCCCGCCTGGGCGCAGGACGCGGCAGCCGCCGTGCCGACGCCCGACAAGGGCGACACCGCCTGGATGATGGTATCGACCGTCCTGGTCCTGGCCATGATCCTTCCGGGCCTGGCCCTGTTCTACGGCGGCCTGGTTCGCACCAAGAACATGCTGTCCGTCATGACGCAGATTGGCGCGGTCGCCTGCCTGGCGATGCTGATCTGGGTGAGCTACGGCTACAGCCTGGCCTTCGCTGGTCCCAGCAACGGCTTCATTTCCGACCTGTCGAAGGTTTTCCTGAAGGGCATCACGCCGGATTCAACGGCGGCAACCTTCACCGACGGCGTCGTCATTCCCGAATATGTGTTCGTCAGCTTCCAGATGACTTTCGCCGCCATCACGGTCGCGCTGGTGCTGGGTTCGGTGGTCGAACGCATCAAATTTTCGGCTGTCATGGTGTTTGCCGCCGTGTGGCTGACCATCGTTTACTTCCCGATCGCGCACATGGTTTGGGCGGCTGGCGGTCTGTTCTTCGAAATGGGCGCGCTGGACTTCGCTGGCGGCACGGTCGTGCACATCAACGCCGGTGTGTCCGCACTGGTGGCTTGCCTCATCCTGGGCAAGCGCGTGGGCTTCCCCAAGGAACCCATGCCTCCGCACTCGCTGACGCTGACCGGCGTCGGCACCGGCCTTCTGTGGGTCGGCTGGTTCGGGTTCAACGCCGGTTCGGCGCTGGAGGCCAATGGTTCGGCAGCACTGGCCATGATGAACACCTTCGTCGCCACGGCAGCCGGTGGCCTGTTCTGGATGATCGCAGAGCGTGTCAGCGGTCACAAGGGTTCGGCTCTGGGCTTCTGTTCGGGCATCATCGCCGGTCTGGTCGCCGTTACTCCGGCAGCAGGCAATGCGGGTCCGTTCGGCGCGATCGTGCTGGGCGCAGTGGCTTCGATCATCTGCTTCTACGCCGTCACCGTCCTCAAGCCCAAGCTGGGCTATGACGACTCGCTCGACGCCTTCGGCATCCACGGCGTCGGCGGCATGATCGGCGCGATCGGCACCGGCATCGTCTACTCGCCCTCGCTGGGCGGGCCCGGCGGCGCTGACTTCGACATGGGCAGCCAGATCGTGACGCAGTTGCTGGCCACAGGCACCACCATCGTCTGGGCGGCAATCGGCACGGCAATCGCGATCTTCATCGCCAAGGCCATCACCGGCCTGCGTGTTAGCCGCGAAGTCGAACAAGAAGGTCTCGACCTCGGCGAACATGGCGAGCGCGCCTACAACGTCTGATCATATTCGGCAGGGCGGGCCGCCCCATCACAAACGGGGCACGGCCCGCCCGCCACACGATGTTCCTCCTGCGAACACGCCTTGGACCGGTACGAAAGTATCGGTCCTTTTTTTGTTCCGGCCTTCATTATTCAGAGTGGCGTGTGACCCTTCTCTACTTCCTCTGACGCGTGGTGCCGGACGAGGTAGAAGGCCCCTTCGACAAGCTCAGGGCGAACGGGAAAGTGGCGAACAGACGGCTACCTGCTTCGAAACCGCCCTATTCTCTGGGCCGGGTCCAGAGATGCGCCGGGCGGGGCGATGTCGCGGGCCAGCGCAGGGATCTACCCGCGACCTGCGACGCCGCGCGCAACACCCAGCCGACCTTTGCGCTCTTCGCCGTGATGACGCGATGATCCCAGGCGTGCTCGCCACGGCGCGCCACTTCCCGCGCTATGCCCCCGTAAATGCCCGCAGCGGCCAGTACCGCCCAAGCTGCGCGCGGCGGCAACGCGCCGGTGCCGTGCCGCGCGCTCGCTTCATAATCCGCCGCCATGCGCGCGAGGCGGCGCGCCAAGATGGTCAGTTGGGGCCGCGCCCATGGCTTCATATGTTCACCCGGCGGAATATCCATTTCCACCAGCCACTCAACTGGCAGATAGCAGCGGCCAGCGGCTTCATCCTCGCTGATGTCGCGGGCGATATTGGCGAGCTGAAAAGCAAGGCCAAGGTCGCAGGCGCGGTCCAGCGTGGCGTCGTCCTGGGGGTCGACCCCCATCAGGACCGCCATCATGCATCCGACCGCTCCGGCGACATGGTAGCAATAGCGCAGCATGTCCGCTTCGCTGCGCGGGCGCCAATCCTGGGCGTCCAGCGCGAACCCTTCGATCAGGTCATGTGCGTAACGGGCGGGGATGGCGCATTCGCGCATTACCAGGCCAAAGCCGTCAAATGCGGGATCGCCGGTCGGATCGCCGCGCAGGGCAGCATCGGTCAGGACCCGCATGGACGAAAGCCGTGCCTGTCCGTCGGTCACGCCCTGCATCAGGCCGCCATGATCCTGTCCATCGGCGATGTCGTCGCACTTGCGGCACCAGCCATAGAGGAGCCAGGCCCGCTCACGGGTCTGCCGGTCGAACAGCTTCGAGGCCAGGGCGAAGGATTTTGATCCACGGGCAATGCTGTCCCGCGCAAAGGCGACGAGCGCGGCGCGGTCAAGCGCATAGGGCGAATGGCTATCAGTCACCCGCAGAGCCATGCCCGCACCAGCGCCTGTCCGCAAGCGGGCCGGATGTCGAAGGAAAGGCTAAAGGCTGTCCGCTTTCATCGCCAGGATCGGTTGATGCGGGCGATAGGCCGCCAAGCGGTCGAGCAGCAGTTCAAGGCTGTCGGCGTGAAGCAGGATGCCCGCATGCTGGGGCCGGATAAAGCCCGCATCGATCATCTGCCGATCGAACGCGATCAACTGGTCGTAAAAGCCCGCAACGTTCAGCAATCCCACGGGTTTGGCATGATAGCCAAGCTGCGCCCAGCTGATCGCTTCCCACAATTCATCCATCGTGCCGACGCCGCCGGGCAGGGTCAGGAACCCGTCGGACAGGTCGGTGAAAAGCTGTTTGCGCTGGTGCATCGTCTGGACGACATGCAATTGCGTGCAGCCGCGATGCGCGACCTCCGCCCCGACCAGTGCTTCGGGGATGACGCCGATCACTTCGCCCCCGGCGGCGAGAGCCGCGTCCGCGACCGCGCCCATCAGGCCCAGCCGTCCGCCACCATAGACAATACCGATGCCGCGTTCCGCCAATGTGCGCCCGACATGCCGCGCGGCATCAGCATAAACGGGGTCAGCGGGTGAAGCCGAACCGCAATATACAGCCAGTCTTTTCATCGCGCCCCTTTCAGGCGAGGTCTTCCAGCATCAGGGCGGCAGTCGCCTTGGCACTGCCGACGACGCCGGGAATCCCGGCACCTGGATGCGTGCCCGCTCCCACCAGATAGAGGTTGGGAATTACGTCGTCCCGATTATGGGCGCGGAACCAGGCGCTCTGCGTCAACAGCGGCTCCAGGCTGAACGCGCTGCCCAGATGCGCCGCCAGGTCGGTGCGGAAATCGGGCGGCGCATAATGGAACTGGGTGACGATGCGCGACCGGATGTCCGGTATCAAGCGATGCTCGATCTCGTCCAGAATCCGTTCGGCAAAGACGGGCCCAAACTGTTCCCAATCGATCGGCAGCTTGCCCATGTGCGGCACGGGCGCGAGCGCATAGAAGGTCGAATGCCCGTCCGGCGCCATTGACGGGTCGGTGACGGTGGGATGGTGCAGATAGAGCGAAAAGTCCTGCGGCAGCACGCCATGCTGATAAATGTCGGTCAACAGCCCTTCATAGCGCGGCCCGAACAGGATCATGTGATGGGGAATGCCCGGCCAGCTGCCCTTGATACCGAAATGCAGCACGAACAGGCTGGGTGACCAGCGCTTGCGGCTGAGCTTGTCCGCCTCTTTCTGTCCGCGCGGATGATGGCCGATCAGGTCGCGATAGCTGTGCATCAGGTCGGCATTGGATGCGACGGCATCCGCCTCCCCCCGCCATCCCGATGCCGTGGTGACGCCCACTGCCCGGTCGCCATGAGTTTCGACGCGGACGACCGGATCGGCAAGGCGCATGGTGCCGCCCAGCCGTTCGAAATGGGTCGCCATCGCCTGCACCAGCTTATTGGTCCCGCCCTTGGCGAACCACACCCCGCCATCCTTTTCCAGCTTGTGAATAAGGGCGTAGATGGCGCTGGTATTCATCGGGTTGCCCCCGACCAACAGCGTGTGGAAGGACAGCGCCTCGCGCAGCTTTTCATTCTTCACATAGGAAGAAACAATCGAATAAACCGACCGCCAGGCCTGATTTTTCGCCAGTGCGGGGGCGGCGCGGATCATGGACACGAAGTCGAGAAAGGCGACCGAACCGAGCTTGCGATAGCCCTCTTCATATACTTCGCCCGCATAGTCGAGGAAGCGTTGATAACCCGCCACATCCTCCGGGTTCAGCTTGGCGATCTGTGCGCGCAATGCGTTTTCGTCGTTGGAATAGTCAAAATTGGTGCCGTCGGGCCAGTTCAGCCGGTAAAAAGGTGAAACCGGGACGAGCGTCACATCCTCCGCCATGTCGTGGCCGGACAGCCGCCACAGTTCGGCAAGGCAATCGGGGTCGGTGATGACGGTCGGCCCGGCATCGAACACGAACCCGTCCTTTTCCCACATATAGGCCCGACCGCCCGGCCGGTCCCGCGCTTCCACCAAAGTGGTGTCGACACCGGCCGACTGCAGCCGGATGGCAAGCGCCAGCCCGCCAAAGCCCGCCCCAATGACAATAGCTTTCCGATTCATCAGGCGGGGGGATTCAAAACTGCGCGCATGGCGCTCCTTATGGGCACCGGAGGCTTTCCGCACAAGATGCGGATGCGATCCATCCATATGGAGCGACCGCCGTAGAAACGGTCGATGAGGCGCGGATCGAGGCGGTAGAAACGTTGAAATATGCGCCAGCGCTGATCCGGCGCGGCGGCGCGAAAGAGCATGCGGGCCAGCAGGCGGTAAAATCCGCCAGAGCGCCAATGGGCCGCTGCCCTTGCGCGGGTAGCGGTTGCCAACCCTTCCAGCGGTTGTTCCACCGCCCATAAGGCGAAAGCCACCGCGTCGGGCAGGGAATAGCCGGTCATCGGGTGAAACAGCCCGGCGCGAACGCCCGCACGCGCGACCGGCTCCTGCCGGGGCCAGAAGCGATCAAAGTCGCCACCCTGAACCACTGGCAGCACGCCGCTTTCGCGATGCACCACCGCCTCCACCTGCCACCCAGCAGCATGGACATAGGCGGCGATGCGGGCGTCCACGACCGGACAATCCAGTTGGGGCATATCGCTATAATAGGTGTCCTCGACGAACAGCGTGCATTCGTCCCACGGCAGCAGATAGATGAATCGATAGCCGTCCAGCTGCTCGACCGTGGCGTCCATGATCACCGGGCGATCCAGCCCATGGGGCGCGCTCAACCGCAGCGCATGGCCGACAAATTTCTGCCACCCGCATTGGAGCCCCTCCAGGTCGCCACCGCCACGCGCATCGAGCACCGCGCGCGCGCGAAAGGTGCGACCATCGGCCAGCGTCACGCGATCCGCCGCAATGCTGGTCACATCGGCATTCATCAGCACGCGGTCGCCCAGCAGTTGGCGCCCATGCGCGTCGAGCTGGGTCGATGCGATGCTGTTATAGGGGGTGTCGAGGCGGCGATCATAAGCGGGGAAGCGCACTTCATGCCCCTGCGCCCACCGATGCGTGATCAGCGGATCGACCAGCCAGCGATCCCGTGCCGGAACATCACCGTCGAAAAAGGACCAGAGATGGTTGCCACCCAGCGCGCCGTCCCGCTCGATCAGCAGCAACCGCACCTCAGGACGCAACTGCGCGAAAGCGAGCGCCACGAGGCTGCCAGCAAGCCCACCGCCCACGATCGCGAGATCATAATCCAGCCCATCCGTCATCCTGCCCTGTTAGAGGGAGGGGCAGCCGACGGAAAGGGCTGAAACTTGCGATGGCCCCCAATATAGGGTAGGGGGGTATCCTATGCATGTCGTTGTGGACAGAGACAAGTTGTTGGCGCGCGTTCGCCGCATCGCCGGTCAGGTCGGCGCTATCGAGCGTCAGCTGGTGGGGGAGGCCGACTGTTCCGAAACGCTCCAGCTGGTGGCGTCGGTGCGCGGCGCGGTCGGCAGTTTGATGGAAGAATTGATCGAGCAGCATATGCGCGATCATGTCGCCCGGCCCGGCCTTACGGACGCGCAGCGGCAGGCGGCGGCGGAAGAAATGCTGGCGCTGATCCGGCGGTACGGGAAATGAATATGCATAAGGATCATGGTGGCCATCACCATTCGCATGACGGGCCGGATCATCACGACCGCCAGCATTCCAGCCCGTTTGCGGAAGAGAATGGCGAGGAAAGTCATTATTTCGACCATATCTACCTGACCGCCGGTCATGACCGCAACGCACGGCGGACGCTGCTGGTGGTTGGATTGACCGCCGTGACCATGGTGGTGGAAATCGTCTTTGGCTGGCTGACAGGGTCGATGGCGCTGCTGGCCGACGGTTTCCACATGGCGACCCATGCAGGCGCATTAGCGGTGGCGGCGGTGGCCTATAGCTACGCCCGCCGCCATGCGCGCAATCCGCGGTACACATTCGGCACGGGCAAGGTGGGCGACCTTTCAGGCTTCGCATCGGCGCTGCTGCTGGGTGTGACCGCCCTGTTCATCGCGGTGGAATCGATCCTGCGCTTTTTCGATCCGGTGGCGGTGAAATTTGGTGAGGCCACTTTGGTTGCTGTCATCGGGCTGGTCGTCAATCTGGCGAGCGCCCTGCTGCTGGGGCATGATCACAGCCATGACCACACACATGACGATCATGCAGCATCGGGCCACAGTCACGCCGACAATAATCTGCGCGCGGCCTATGTCCATGTGCTGACCGACGCGCTGACGTCCGTGCTGGCCATCGTCGCGCTGCTGGCCGGGCGCTATATGGGCTGGTGGTGGATGGACCCGGCGGTCGGCATATTGGGCGCGGTGGTCATCGCGCGCTGGGCGTGGGGCCTGATGAAGGATACCGCCGCCATCCTGCTGGACACGGCAGAGCCTGCCCTGATGGCGCGGGTCCGGGCGCTGACGGAGGCGGAGGGCGCCATCATCCGCGACCTGCACGTGTGGCGCATCGGACCCCATGCCCACGCCGCAATCATCAGCCTTGCCCCCGGTGCCGATGCGGATGCGGTGCGCCACCGCGTGGGTGCCCTACCCCGGATGGAGCATGTGACGGTGGAATGCGGCTGAACGCCGACCTTCGGAGCAAAAATCAGAGCGCTTGCCCTGCCGCCCATCCGCTCGCCCAGGCCCATTGGAAATTATAGCCGCCCAGCCAGCCGGTCACGTCCACCGCTTCGCCAATCGCATGGAGGCCGGGAACCCGGCGCGCCTCCATGGTCTGGGAGGACAGGTCCGCCGTCGCTATGCCGCCGATGGTGACTTCGGCCTTGGCGAACCCTTCGGTGCCGTTGGGGGTAAAGGTCCAGCCGCGCAGCCTCTGTTCGGCCTCCTGCAGCTTGCGGTCGGGAATATTGCCAAGATCGCCCACCAGCCCCAGCCGGTCGGCCAGCACATCGGCCAGTCGATCCGGCAAAAGGCCGCGCAGCGCCGTCATGATCGTGATCCGCGCCCTTGTCCGCTTGGCCTCCGTCAGCCAGCCCGCCGGCTGATCCGGCAGGAAATCCAGGCTGATCGATTCGCCATGACGCCAGTAAGAGGAAATTTGCAGGATTGCCGGGCCGGACAGCCCGCGATGGGTCAGCAGCGCCGCTTCCCGAAAGGCGGTCTTGCGATGACGCGCGATCACTTCGGCTGAAACGCCCGACAAGGCGCGGAACAACAGGTCTTCGCCGCCCAGCGTCAAAGGCACGAGCGCAGGGCGCGGCTCTACGACCTTCAGCCCGAACTGCCGGGCAAGGTCATAGGCAAAGCCGGTGGCACCCATCTTGGGAATGGAAGGCCCGCCCGTGGCGATGACGAGCGCCGGGGCGATCGCCAGGCGATCCCCATGAGCGACGCGATAATGTCCATCGGCATGGCTGATGGACGTGATGGCGTGATTGAGGTGGATCGTCACCCCTCCCGCATCGCATTCGTTCAATAGCATGGCCACGATCTGGCGGGCGCTGCCGTCGCAGAACAGCTGACCCAGCGTCTTTTCATGCCAGGCGATGCCGTGGCGTTCGACCAGAGCCAGGAAGTCGGCGGCGGTGTAGCGGCCCAGCGCCGATTTGGCGAAGTGCGGATTGGCCGACAGATAGCGGTCGGGCGCGGTGTGGATGTTGGTGAAGTTGCACCGGCCACCGCCGGAAATCAGGATTTTCTTACCCGCCTGATCCGCATGATCGATGACCAGGACGCGCTTGCCCCGCTGCCCGGCGGTCGCCGCGCACATGAGGCCCGCGCCGCCAGCGCCCAGCACGATGGCGTCGAAACTGTCCTGTCCGGCAGGCATCATTTGGGGGCGAGCGCGTCCATGATCTGGCGCACGGGGGCGACATCATATCCTGCCGCCGCCGCCTGTTCGCTCAATGCCGCCGGGTGATCGCCGGCGCGCGCGCGGGTCAGCGCCCATAGCAGGGTGCTGCGCGTGCCCGACCGGCAATAGGCGAGGACTTTTCCCTCCCCCGCCTGATCCAGCGCAGCCGCCATGCCGTCCAGCTGCCAGGGGGCAAAACCGCCATGCGCGACCGGGACAGCGGCATAGCCGATGCCCGCAGCCTGCGCCGCCGCTTCGATGGCGGCACCGTTGACCTGGCCCGGCTCTTCGTCATCGGGACGGTTGTTCACGATCATCGTGACGCCCAGCGCCTTGGCCTCTTCCACTTGATCGACGCTGATCTGCGGGGACACGTAAAGGCTTTTGGTTAGCTGGCGAAACATCGGTTTACTCCTTGCATTGCGGCCTGCCATGCGCCTGTGCGGCGCGGCTTTCAAGGGGGAAGGGCATAGGCTGCCTGCCCCGCCGCCTTCAAAGATGGAGGCGGATCGCCGCGAGGAAGGCGTCGCCATATGCCTCCAGCTTGCGGTGGCCGACGCCGCTCACATGGCTGAGTTCAGCCAGGGTGGACGGGCGCTGCTCCGCCATTTCCCGCAAGGTCGAATCGTGGAAGATGACATAGGGCGGCACCCCCACCTCCTGCGCCAATTCGCGGCGGCAGGCGCGCAGCGCGTCGAACAGGGGATCGCCGACGGGATTGGCGTCGCTGCCGTTGCGGGCGTTCTTGCGGCGGCGTTCCTTGCGTGGAGGCACCACCAGGCTGACATCTTCCTCCCCCCGCAGGATCGGGCGGGCGCTGGGACCAAGTTCCAGCCCGCCATGCTCGTTCGTCTGCAACGCGTCCCTGACCAGCAAAGCGCGGGACACAGGACGAAGCAGCGCCATTTCCTCCCCCTCCACAATGCCATAGACCGAAATCCTGTCATGTCCCCGTTCGCGGATCTTGTCCGTCACCGCGCCCGTCAGGACGGATTCGATATGCCCCACGCCAAAGCTTTGCCCCGTACGATAGACGGCGGACAGGAATTTGCGGGCGGTCTGCGTCGCGTCGATGCTGGGCGGCGGGTTCAGGCAATTGTCGCAATTGCCGCAGCCCGGCGGGGGATTTTCGCCGAAGTGGCGCAGCAATATGGCGCGGCGGCACGTCCCCGTTTCGACCAGCGCCCCCAGCGCAGCGATCCGCGTTCGTTCGCCCTGCTGTCGTGCCGACTCCAGTTCGGCGATCCGCATGCGGGCGCGGGCGAAATCTTCAGCGCCCCAGAAAAGATGCGCTTGCGCAGGCTCGCCATCGCGCCCGGCACGGCCCGATTCCTGATAATAGCCCTCTATCGACTTGGGCAGGCCCGCATGAGCGACGAAGCGCACGTCCGGCTTGTCGATGCCCATGCCGAACGCGACGGTGGCGACCATCACCATGTCTTCGCTGGCGATGAAAGCGGTCTGGTTGGCGGCGCGCACCTTCGGGTCCAATCCGGCATGATAGGCCCGCGTCGGACGCCCGGCCCGGCCCAATGCCTCCGCCAGCTTTTCCGTCGCCGCTCGCGTCGGAGCATAGATGATGCCGGGACCCGGATTGCCCGCGATCAGGTCGGCGAGCTGCCGGTTAAGTCCATCGCGGGGATGCACGGCATAGCGGATGTTCGGCCTGTCGAAGCCCGCAATGACCAGCCCTTCGCGCGGAATGCCGAGCTGGACGAGAATATCCTCCCGCGTGTGCGCGTCGGCGGTCGCGGTCAGCGCCAGTCGCGGCACATCGGGGAATTCGTCGAGAAGCGGTCGAAGGAGCCGGTAATCGGGCCTGAAATCATGACCCCATTCCGACACGCAATGCGCCTCGTCTATCGCGAAGAGCGCGATGCGGGTGGAGCGCAGCAGGTTGCGAAACCCCTCCCCGCTCGCACGTTCGGGCGCGACATAGAGAAGGTCGAGGTCGCCGTTGCGCAGTCGATCCTGCGTTTCGCGCCAATCAGCGTCGACACTGGTCAGGCTCGCCGCCTTGATACCGACCGCCTGTGCAGCGCGAAGCTGGTCATGCATCAACGCAATCAGCGGCGAAATGACGACGCAGCACCCGTCCAGCGCGACGGCGGGAAGCTGGTAGCAGAGCGACTTTCCCGCTCCCGTCGGCATGATGGCCAGGGTCGGCCGCCCCGCCATGACGCGCCCGACGACCTGATCCTGCACGCCGCGAAAGCCGGAAAAGCCGAAAACGTCGTGGAGAAGGGTGAGAATGTCGGGCTGCATGCGCCGGTCCCTAACGGCTATGCGCCCCCGCGCAAAGGCTCATGGCAGAGGTTCGAGCAAACATCCCCAGCCGGGCCGGTAATGCGCCGTGCGCGACGCCAGCAGCGGCACGCTGGCGCGGACGGATCGCGATTCGGGCTGATCGGAGAGGGTCACGAGTGCCATGCCCGGCTCCTTGTCGCTGCGGCAGCTGTCCATTGGCCGTCCCTCGACGTAGCGGCATGAACAGGCGATGCGCGCGCCATAGCCAGCTCCCACCTCCGCCCGAGCGCGGAAATCACCCCATTTCCAGGCCAGCAGCGCCGTCAACACCAGCACCGTGATGGCAAGGACAAATATCCATTTCGGGCGGTCGGCCATGCTCCCCATTTCTGCATTCCGGTGACTGTGGACGCATTTCGTGACCGCTGGCTTTCCACCCGGCGCAAAAATGCTTTAGGGCGCGGCTTATGAAGCTCGAGGGGAAAAGCGTAAAGCGTCTTGGCGCGGCCATTGGTCTTTTGTCGCTGCTGGCGATGGCGGGCGTGTGGACGGCGCAGGCTTCCGGCGCCGATCCGGCCTATCATGTCGCGAATGACGGAGCCGTTGACGAAGCGATGCTTCGGTCGGCCATCGACCCGCTGTTCGATGGCGAAGATGACGTGGGAGAGACGCGCGCACTGTTGATCATGCACCGGGGTGAGATCGTCGCGGAACGCTATACGCCGGGCTATGGCCCCGAAACGAAGCTGCTGTCCTGGTCGATGGCCAAGAGCGTGACGGCGGTGCTGGTGGGCCTGATGGTGGCGGACGGGCGGCTCGCGCTCGATTCGCCGGTGCCGGTCGCCGCCTGGGGCCAGCCGGGCGACCCGCGCGGCAGGATCACCTTGCGACAATTGCTGTCCATGTCGTCGGGCCTTGATCATGTCGAGGATGACGAGCCGATTGCCACCGCTGATACCGTGCGCATGCTGTTCACCGACGGCGCGCAGGATATGAGCGCCTTTGCCGAAGCCCAGCCGTTGGCCCATGCGCCCGGATCGACCTTTTCCTACAGCACGGGCAGCACGCTGATCCTGGCCGATCTGATGACGCGAATGCTGACCAGCAGCGCCGACCCCGACGTACGGCGGCGGGCGATGCAGACGTTCATCGACGGGCGGCTGAAGATTCCCGGTCGCCTGGACAGTCTGACGGCGGAATATGATGCGGCGGGCACCATGATCGGCGGCAGCTTCCTGCACATGACGGTGCGGGATTATGGACGCTTCGGCGAATTGCTGCGCAACCATGGGCGGGGACCGGGCGGGCATCAGATCGTGCCGGAAAAATGGGTCGACTTCATGCGCACCCCTTCTCCGCGCAATCCCGCATATGGCGCGCATCTGTGGCTGAACCGGGAAAGCGATGAAAGCGCCCTGATGCCCGGTCAGGCACCCGCCAGCCTGTTTGGCTGCGTTGGCCATGGCGGGCAATATATACTGGTTTCCCCTTCGCAGGGACTGACCATCGTGCGGATCGGCCTGTCGCCGGAGAAGGAACAGCGCCAGGCCTTGAAGTCAGGTCTGGCCAAGCTGATCGCGCTTTTCCCTCGCTGAACTGCGTATGCGCGCCAACAACAAAGGGCCAGCCATGAAAACATGGCTGGCCCGTGTTGCGGCTGAAGGGGACGTTTTGACCGTCAAGCCATGCTCAGCATGATGACGCTCCCCAGGCTTACGCGCTGCCGCTCGCCCTCCCGCGGGCGATCGATGACGGGGATATTAACGTAGATTCGCCGAGTCGTCTCGCCGGAAACGCCTATTTGCCGGATGACCGGCTCAGTTCACCGCGTCAGCGGCCCTTGCCGTCGTCACCGCATTGCGCACGATCCAGCAATTTCTGGTCGGCAAGGACCAGCGCCATCATCGCTTCGACCACGGGAACGCCCCTTATGCCGACGCAGGGGTCATGCCGTCCCTTGGTGATGATGTCCGACGCTTCCCCTTCGCGGGTCACGGTTTCGACCGGGATCAGGATCGAACTGGTCGGCTTGAAGGCGATGCGGACCTTGATCGGCTGGCCCGTGGAAATCCCGCCAGCGATGCCGCCCGCATGATTGGCCAGAAATTCCGGCCCATCCTGCCCCGGACGCATCGGATCGGCATTTTGTTCGCCGCGCAGCCGGGCGGCGGCGAAACCGTCGCCAATCTCCACCCCCTTGACCGCGTTGATACTCATCATCGCCGCGGCAAGTTCGCTATCGAGCTTGGCATAGAGCGGTGCGCCCCAGCCCGCTGGAACGCCGCTGGCGATGCATTCCACCACCGCGCCGAGCGACGACCCGTCCCGGCGCGCGTCATCGACCAGCTTTTCCCAGCGCAGCGCCGCCTGCGGGTCAGGACAAAAGAAGGGGTTATTGTCGATCTCGCTCGCGTCGAAGCGCGCGGGATCGATCGCATCGCCGCCAATTTCGCTCACGAAGGCAAAAATATCGACGTCGGGGATGACGAGGCGGGCGACCGCCCCCGCCGCGACCCTGCTCGCCGTTTCGCGCGCGGAGGATCGTCCGCCGCCCCGATAGTCGCGAAAGCCATATTTGGCGTCATAGGCATAGTCGGCGTGGCCAGGGCGATAGGCTTTGGCGACCTCGGAATAATCCTTGGACCGCTGATCGGTATTTTCGATCATCAGGCTGATCGGCGTGCCGGTGGTCTTTCCTTCGAACACGCCCGACAGGATACGCACCTCGTCCGGCTCGCGACGCTGGGTCGTGAACTTGGACGTGCCCGGCTTGCGCTTGTCGAGAAAGGGCTGAATGTCCGCTTCGGTCAGCGCCAGTCCCGGAGGACAGCCATCCACGACCGCACCGATGGCGGGTCCATGGCTTTCCCCCCAGGTTGTGAAGCGAAAGACGCGGCCGAATGTGTTGAAGCTCATGCCCTGACCTTTGGCGTTCCGATCAGCCCTTGTCGAGAGCGATGTCCGGGGCGTCCTCCGCCTTCATGCCGACGACGTTGTAACCGGCATCGACATGGTGGATTTCGCCGGTGACGCCAGCCGCCAGGTCGGACAGCAGATAGAGACCAGCGCCGCCCACATCCTCAATCGTCACATTGCGGCGAAGCGGCGAATTCAGTTCATTCCACTTCATGATATAGCGGAAATCACCAATGCCGCTCGCCGCCAAAGTCTTGATCGGACCGGCGGAAATGGCGTTTACGCGGATATTTTCCGGCCCCAGGTCCATCGCCAGATATTTGACGCTGGTTTCCAGCGCCGCCTTGGCCACGCCCATGACATTATAGTGGGGAATGACCTTTTCCGCGCCATAATAGCTGAGCGTCAGCAGGCTGCCGCCCTCCGCCATCAAGGCGCGCGCGCGCTTGGCGACCGCGACAAAGCTGTAGGCGGAAATATTCATCGTCAGCAGGAAGTTTTCCAGGCTGGTGTCGACATATTTGCCGCGAAGCTCATTCTTGTCGGAAAAGCCGATGGCGTGGACGACGAAGTCCAGCTTGCCCCAGCGCGCCTTCACTTCGTCAAAGGCGGCGTCCAGCTTGGCCATGTCGGCGACGTCGCAATCGATCAGGAAATCCGAGCCAAGTTCCTGCGCCAGCGGTCGCACACGCTTGGCCAGGGCATCGCCCTGATAGGAAAAGGCCAATTCCGCACCCTGCGCCCGAAGCGCCTTGGAAATGCCCCATGCAAGCGACTTGTCATTCGCCAGCCCCATGATGAGGCCGCGTTTTCCCGCCATCAAACCCGTCATTTTGATGTCCGTTCCCTTTACTTTCGGCGACGACCGCCTGCCATTCCTCTTCGGGAAATTCAGCAAGCGCCGCATTGAGTTCCGCGCCAATTACCACGCCAAGCCCAACGAGAAAGAAAAAAATGAGCGTGATCATCACACCCGCCAGGCTGCCATAGGTCGCATCATAGCCGCCCAGCAGGGACAAGGTGGGGGGCAGCAGGGTCGTGACGCCATACCACCATAGGGCCGTGGCCACCGCGCCGGGCCATTTGGGGAAGCGTTTGTCCTTGTACGCGCTGGGGGTGAGGGAGACGTAGAGATAGTAAAGCGCAACACAAAGGATGGCGATCGGCACGAACCGCGTGACCGACACGATGCGGATCGCATCATCGGCAAAGGGCAGCAACCGCTGCAAAAATTGTTCGACGCCCGCCATGACCACCTGCAGGGAAAAGGCGAACATGACCGCCAGGACGCTGATCAGGGTGATGCCGATCGCGGTCAGGCGATAATGCCAGAATGGACGCGTGCTCTTGGTCCCATAGGCCCGGCGCAATATGTCGCGGACCGTTTCGATAAGGCTGCCAACCGTCCACAGACCCACAAGGCCGCCCAGCCAAAGCAGCGGTCCGGTGCGCGCGTTCAGCACATCGTAGATAGGCTTGCGCACGACATCGGCGACGCCCTGCGGCACGGACTGAAGGAACGTGCCGACCGCCGCCAGCCCGTCCGCGGACCGCCCGAAGATGCTCGCCACCGCAGCCGCGACGATGAAGAAGGGGAAAAGCGTCATCAGCGACAGATAGGCAAGGTTGCCCGCGTGGATGAACCCGTCATTATAGGTGCCCACCGCCACCCGTTTCAGTATCTCCAGCATGTAGGAGCCGGGTGGAACGCGCCCGATCTGGCGCTGCCAATGGGCGCGCGCCTGTTCAGCGACCCTGCGCCGTCGGATTTCGGGCGAATAAGGCGAAGGCTCCATCCGCCCTAAACGCCCTAGACGCCCAGATGGGCCCGGACAGCCCGGCTGTCCTGCCATCTTTCGACCAGTTCGCGGATCGCGGGGTCATCGGCGGACACGTCGATCTGCAGCCGGACCAGCTGATCGCCGCGTTCGCCATTCTTGGTCGTAAAGCCCTTGTTCCGCAGACGCAGCGTCTTGCCGGACGTGGAACCGGCGGGGACGCCCAGCATGACGGGACCGTCAACCGTGGGCACCTTGACCTTGCCGCCCTTGACCGCTTCATCCAGCGTGATCGGCAGATCCAGCAGCACATTGTCGCCTTCGCGAGTGAAGAAAGGGTGCGGCTTCACCTCGATCGTGACGATCGCGTCGCCCGCGCCGCCACTGCCCTGCTGCCCCTTGCCCGACAAGCGCATCTGCGTGCCGGTTTCGACGCCCGCCGGTAGCTTGAGGTCGATATTCTTGCCGTCCTGCAACGTGACGCGCTGCGGGGCGAGCGTGGCCGCATCCACGAAGCTGACGGCGAGCCGATAGGAGACATTGGCCCCGCGCTGGGGTGGTGCCTGTCGGCCAAAGCCGCCGAATCCGCCGCCGCCCCGGCGCGCGCCAGCGCCGCCCCCGCCACCGAACAGCCCGTCGAAAATATCGCCAAAGTCCGCGCCCTCGTTAAATTCGAAGCCGCCGCCCTGGCCCTGCCGTCCGCGGAAACCGCCGCCGCCTGCCCCGCCATAGCCGAAGGGGGACGTCGGATTACCCTCCCCATCAATCTCGCCACGGTCGAAACGGGCGCGTTTGTCCTTATCGGACAGCAGGTCATAGGCACCCGTCACTGCGGAAAATTTATCCGCCGCCTTGGGATTGTCCTTGTTCCGGTCGGGGTGCAGCTCCTTGGCGAGCTTGCGATAGGCCGACTTGATCTCCGCCTCGCTCGCGCCGCGCGCGACGCCCAGTGTTGCGTAGGGATCCGCCATGGCCGGTTAGTCATCCTTCTGTTCGTGAAACGCCAATTAAACCCTATGTGGCAAAAAGGTCACGGTCCTTCAAGCGGCGGGGGCCATCGACATAGCCGCTGGCGCCGCCTAAATCGAGAGCATGACAAATCCTTTCCTCCTTTTCGACCAATGGTATGCCGAGGCGCGTTCGAGCGAGATCAACGACAGTAATGCCATGGCGCTCGCCACGGCGGATGCGCGCGGGCGTCCTTCTGTGCGAATGGTGCTGCTGAAAGGGCATGGGCCGGACGGTTTCATCTTTTACACCAATTTCGAAGGGCGCAAGGCAGCCGAGCTTCTGGAAAATCCCCACGCCGCCCTCCTCTTTCACTGGAAGTCGCTGCGCCGCCAGATCCGGGTCGAAGGCGCGGTGGACACGACGGACGACGCCACCGCCGACGCCTATTTCGCCAGCCGCAGCCGCGACAGTCAGCTGGGCGCATGGGCTTCCGATCAATCGCGGCCGCTCGCGTCGCGAGAGGAGTTCATGGCGCGATATGACGATGCGGTCGCGCGATTCGATGGCGGACCTGTCCCCCGTCCGCCGCATTGGGGCGGTTTCCGCGTCACACCCACCCGGATCGAGTTCTGGCAGGATCGGGAACACCGACTACACGAACGGCGGCTGTTCGTGCGCGACGGCAAAGGCTGGTCCGAAGGGCTGCTTTATCCTTGAAGCATTCCTCTCAGGCTTTTGCGCGCGAAAGCCCAGGCCCCATCGTTCAAGAGGATAGGCGACCAGGTGATCGCCTGTTAGACGTGCCAGGCTTGGCGAGGGTTAGAGGGGTTGCATGCGGAATCGACTGACGGCCTTCATCCTTGCGGGCATGATCCTGGGCGTGATCACCGGCTTTGCCGCCAATCTGTGGGTTGGCGGGGACAAGCAACTGGCCAAGGATGTGGCGGGATATTTCCACCTGCTGGCCGACATCTTCCTGCACCTCATCAAAATGATCATCGCGCCGCTGGTCTTTTCCACGCTGGTCGCGGGCATTGCGCATATGGGCGACAGCGCGGCGCTGGGGCGGATCGGCGGGCGGGCGCTGGCCTGGTTCATCGTCGCCAGCCTCTTCTCGCTGACGCTGGGCCTGATCTTCGTCAATTTCTTCGCGCCGGGCGAAGGACTGAACCTCGTCCGATCAGGCGCGGCGTCGGGCGTGAATACCGACGCACTCAATTTCAGGGATTTCATCCTGCACGTCTTCCCCACCTCCATGGTCGGGGCGATGGCGGACAATTCCATCCTGCAGATCGTCGTCTTCTCCCTGTTCGTAGGCGTCGCGCTGACCGCCATCGGCGACAAGGGCAAGCCGATCGTCAGCTTGATCGAATCGATGGTCGAACTGATGCTGCAGGTGACCGGCTATGTGATGCGGGTCGCCCCCTTCGCCGTGTTCGGCGCGCTGGCGGCGACGATCACGACCGAAGGGCCGGGCGTGCTTGTGACCTTTGGCGAACTGGTAGGCGAATTCTACCTGTCGCTTCTGGCGCTCTGGCTGCTGCTGTGCGCTGCGGGTGCCGTCTTCCTGGGGCGGCGCATGGTAAAGCTCATCCAATATGTGCGCGAACCGCTGCTGATAGCCTTTTCCACCGCCTCGTCGGAAGCTGCCTATCCCAAGATGCTGGAGCAGCTCGACCGGTTCGGCGTGCCCCGGCGCATCTACAGTTTCGTACTGCCGCTGGGCTATAGTTTCAATCTGGACGGGTCGATGATGTATTCGACCTTTGCCACCATCTTCATCGCCCAAGCCTATGGCATCGACCTGCCGATCGCCACCCAGATCACCATCCTGCTGGTCCTGATGGTGACCAGCAAGGGCATCGCCGCGGTCCCGCGCGCTTCCCTGGTCGTCGTCGCCGCGACACTGGGCCAGTTCGACCTGCCGGTCGAAGGCATCGCCTTCATCCTGGCGGTCGATCATTTCATGGACATGGGCCGGACAGCCACCAACGTGCTGGGCAATGCCATCGCAACGTCGGTCATCACCAAATGGGAAGGCATGCTGGAAGTCGAAGAACCGGAATATGTGCCGCATCCCAAGGCACCATCCCGCACCCCTGCTCATGGCCGTGCGGGACTGGAGCTGGCGGCGGACATGGTGGACGACGACCACCGGCGCTGACCGCTACCACAGCACGCCCCTGACCGGCTGATCCGGCGCGGGCGCATCATCGCCGATGGCTTGCAGCAGATCGATCTCGATCGTGCGGCACATGGCGGACAGTGGCACATCATGCACGCTGTTGGCGAACGGATCGACCAGGTCATCGCCGATCCGCAGCACCGCGAGGAACATAAGTCCCGCCACCGTCGATCCCAGCGGCGTTGCAAGGCCAAGGGTTTCGACCAGCCCGATCGGTAGCAACACGCAGAAAAGATGGGTGAACAAGGTCGGCAGGAAGCGATACTGGATCGGCAGCGGCGTATTCTTGAGCCGCTCCATGCCCCCTTGGGCGTTGGAGATATCGACAAGCATCCGCTCCATCTGCGTCTGCTGAATGGTGTCGATCCATCCTTCCCGCCGGGCGATGTCGACCCGCCGCCCGGTGCCGTCCAGCAGTCCGTTAGCGGCATTGGCGCGGGCAAGGGCCAACCCCTTGTCCCGCTCCTCGATAAAGCCGGTGACGCGTTCATCGAAGGATTGGCGGCGCAGCTGGCACCGCAGGGCGTTCACATAGGCGATCTGCCGCTTGATGATCTCTCGCTTGATGCCCCGCGCTGCAGGGTCAGGCAGGAAATTGCGCGTGGCGCGCGCCAAGCTGCGCGAGGCGTTGATCATCGCGCCCCAGAGGATGCGTCCTTCCCACCAGCGCTGATAGGATGAGTTGCTGCGAAAGCCGAGGAAGAGCGCCAGCGCCGAACCAAAGAGGGTGAGCGGCAGCGATGGCGCACGGAAAGGCAGGATAAAATAGGTAATTGTGACCGCGCAGTCCCAGACGAACAACAGGGCGAGCGGCTTCCAAACTTCGGTCGCAATCTGGCGCAGGCTGGGCGCGGCGTTGACGATCATATAGTCTCCGAAAAATTCAGGACAGGAGGGCATCGACAAAGCTGCCGTCCCTTAGGATGCGAGGCGGGCGAGAATTTACATGCAGCGCGATACACCGTCATTGCGATCGAAAATATCCCCGGTTGCAACATTACGCACGCTTAACGGTTCATCGAAGATGCGCAGTTCGGCAACCCCATCATGACCCGAGCGAGCAAGACCGCCTTGTCGCTGCAATGGCAGATGCTGGCGGGGTTTCTGGTCGGACTGATCGCGGGACTGATCGTCCATGCAACCGCGCGCGATGCCGCGTGGGTCGATGCCGCTACCCGCTATGTAACTGGGCCAATCGGGCAGGTTTTCCTGCGACTGCTCTTCATGCTGGTGATCCCCCTGCTGGTATCGGCGCTGATCGTTGGCATCGCGGAAATGGGCGAGATTCGTTCGCTCAGGCGGGTGGGGCTCAAGACATTGGTCTACACGCTGGTCGTGTCGAGCATTGCCGTCGCAATCAGCCTTATCGTCGTCAATCTGCTGCGTCCGGGCGACGGCGTCGATCCCATCCAGGCGCGGGCGATGCTGGACAATGCCGGCGAGGGCGCGCGCGCGATACTGGCGCGGGGCGGTGACGCACCAAAGGGGGTGGACGCCCTGCTGGCGATGGTGCCCGACAATATCATCAGGGCCATGGCCAATAATGACATATTGGCCGTCATGGTCTTTGCCCTATTTTTCGGCATCGGGCTGGTGCTGGTGCGCACCGAGCAGACAAAGCTGCTGCTGTCCGCCATGGAAGGGCTGTTCGAAGTCACGATGCGGCTGATGGGGCTGGTCATTCGCCTCGCGCCCATCGCCATCGCCTGTTTCATGTTCAACCTGGCCGCGCAGTTCGGATGGGAATTGCTGGAACGGCTGTCGGCCTATGTCGGCGTGGTGCTGCTGGCGCTGGGATTGCAGATGGTGGGCGTCTATTCGCTGCTGCTGGCCGTGGTAGCCCGGCGTTCGCCGCTGGCCTTTTTCGCAGGCGTGCAGGACGCGATGGTGATGGCATTCGCCACCGCATCATCCAACGCAACGCTGCCGACCGCCATTCGCGTGGCCGAGGAACGGCTGCACTTGCCGCGCCGCATATCGCGCTTTGTGCTGACCATCGGCGCGACCGCCAATCAGAATGGCACCGCGATGTTCGAAGGCATAACCGTGCTGTTCCTAGCGCAGTTTTTTGGCATCGAACTGGATTGGGCACAGCAGTTGATGGTGATGCTGGTCTGCATATTGGGCGGGGTCGGCACGGCGGGGGTCCCGGCGGGATCGCTGCCGGTGGTCGCGATGATCCTGGGCATGGTCGGCGTGCCGCCCGAAGGCATCGGGCTGGTGCTGGGCGTCGACAGGTTCCTCGACATGTGTCGGACGACGCTGAACGTCACCGGCGACCTGGTGGCGGCGGCGGTGATCTCGGTAGGAGAGGATGAGGAGGAAGAAGCACCGGCCTGACGGGTCAGCGTGCTGCCTTGCCCGCTTCCGCCCACCAGATGAGGTCGCGCGCGAAACCGGAAAAGCCGCGTTCCAGCGCCGCGCCGCCATCGCCCTGTGGCTGGCCCTGATCGTCAAGCGTCTGACCGATCTGGCCAACGCTCAGGCGCTCGGGAATCACGGCCATGCCCATGGCAGACAGCGTCACCGTCCAGGCTGCATGGCTGTTGACCCCGGCGTAACGGCCCGCCGAATAGCTGGCGATGCCTGCGGGGCGGCGGTCGAATTCCTTGAGATAATGATCGACGAGGTTTTTGAGGCCGGGCTGGACGCCCCGATTATATTCACCCGTCACGAAGACAAAGGCGTCGGCCGCCGTGAGACGGTCGGCCAGCACGCCCATGGCTTCAGGCGCTTGCCCGGGGGCATAGTCGCTATAGCGCTGGTCCAGCATGGGAAGTCCGACCTCCATCGCATCGACCAGTTCGGCTTTATGACCGAGCTTCTGGAAACCGCCGATCAGATAGTCGGCGAGGCGGATGCCCATGCGGTTGCGGCGGTAGGAGCCATAGAGGATGAGGATGTTGAGAGACATGCGCGGCATCTTGGCATCAGGTGCCGCACAGGTCCAGCGCCCTCACCCCGTTCAGCGCAGCTTGGCGATGGAAAGCCCGTCCTGCTTGGCCCGGACTTTCACCGATTCCTCGCTGCGGGTCAGCGCCTTGGCGATCGCTTTCAGCGCCATGCCCTTCTTGGCCAGCGTGTGAAGCTTTTGCAGCTCATCCGCTGTCCAGGGTTGCTTGTGCCGTTCAAAGCGATCGCCTGCCATCGCCTTAATCCGCGAAGGGGTCGCGCACGAGGATGGTGTCCTCACGCTCAGGGCTGGTCGATACGAGCGTGACGGGGCAACCGATCAGCTCTTCGATCCGGCGGATATATTTGATCGCTTGCGCGGGCAGTTCGGCCCAGCTGCGAGCGCCAGCCGTCGTATCCTGCCAGCCTTCGATATCCTCATAGATCGGCTCTGCCTTCGCCTGGTCCTGCGCATGGGCGGGCAGGTAGTCGTAGGTTTGGTCGCCAATCCGGTAACCGGTGCAAATTTTCAGCGTGTCGAACCCGTCCAGCACGTCCAGCTTGGTGAGCGCGATGCCGGTGACGCCGGAAACGGCGACCGACTGGCGCACCAGCACGGCGTCGAACCAGCCGCAGCGGCGCTTGCGCCCGGTGACGGTGCCGAATTCATGGCCCCGCTCGCCCAGGCGCTGCCCGGTGGCGTCTTCCAATTCGGTCGGGAAGGGACCGGACCCGACGCGGGTGGTGTATGCCTTGACGATGCCCAGCACGAAGCCAGCAGCCGAGGGGCCAAGGCCCGTGCCGCTCGCCGCCGTGCCCGCGACCGTGTTGGACGATGTGACGAAGGGATAGGTGCCGTGATCGATGTCGAGCAACGTGCCCTGCGCGCCTTCGAACAGGATGCGCTTGCCTTCGGCCTTCGCCTTGTTGAGCGTCAGCCAGACGGGCTTGACGAAGGGCAGGATGAAGCTGGCGATTTCGCGCAGTTCCGCCATCAGGCGATCACGATCGATCGGCGCTTCGTTGAAACCGGCGCGCAAGGCGTCATGGTGCGCGGTCAGGCGGTCGAGCTGAGGCCCCAGGTCATCGAGATGCGCCAGGTCGCAGACGCGGATGGCGCGACGACCGACCTTGTCCTCATAGGCCGGGCCGATGCCCCGGCGCGTCGTCCCGATCTTGCCAGCGCCCGATGCGTCCTCGCGCAGACCGTCCAGGTCGCGGTGAAAGGGCAGGATCAGGGGGCAGGTTTCCGCGATCTGGAGGTTGTCGGGCGTGATGTCGACGCCCTGCCCCTTCAGCTTCGCAACCTCATCGCGAAAGTGCCACGGGTCCAGCACCACGCCATTGCCGATGACGGACAGCGTGCCGCGCACGATGCCCGAAGGCAGCAGCGACAGCTTGTAGACCTTATCGCCAACGACCAGCGTGTGGCCCGCATTGTGACCGCCCTGGAAGCGGGCGACGACATCGGCGCGCTCCGACAGCCAGTCGACGATCTTGCCCTTGCCTTCGTCGCCCCACTGGGCGCCGATCACGGTAACATTTGCCATGGATACAGATCTCCGCCCGCCGCGCGGACCGGCCATGCCCTTCGACGGGACTCGGCATACCGGTAGGATCGATTGGGCGCTTGTTCGCCCTGTGCGGGGCGCGCGTTAGCCGCGCTGCCCCTTGGTCGTCAAGTCAGTAAGGACGCGGTTCGTCGCCGTCCAGCCAATGCGTGCAGCGCAGAGCCTCGCCATTTTCCTGCGGTGTCAGCGCGGCGACAGTCTGCCACCCCTCTCCGCGAAGTTGCGCGGCGCAACTTTGGTCATGGTGAAGGGGCAGGAACAGACGATTGGGCTGCTCCGCCCCGAAACCTGCATCGATCAGCGGGTCGGGATAGAGCGAAAAGCCCATGGCCGGTTCTTCCGATCCATCGGCGCGGATGATGGCATAGCTGCCGCCCCGGCCGATCTCGCCCGTAAAGCCCTCTGCAAAGATCGAGAAGCCGAACCAGTTCTGATATTCAAAGCCATGGCGCTCGGTAGGGTCGAGCGTCAGCGTGATGTCCCAGCCAATCGGCTTGGCGATGGCGCGCAGCCCCGCGATTCGGCTGTCGATCGCGCCGCCCAGTTGTGCGTTGAGCGCTTCCAGCTTTTCCATGGCGGGGTGGAAGGGACCAGTCGCTTCCATGAGCGGGAGATAGGCCGCCGCCGCCGGGCTGATGGCGGCCAGCGCGCCAGCATCCTTGCCATCCAGCTCGGCGCGAACCAACTCGATCTCGTCCGACGCCAGCGGGAGCGGACCGGCGGCCAGGCTGTCGATCAGGTCCGGCAGGGTGAAGTCGATGGTGATGCCGGTGACGCCTGCGGCCTGCAACGCCTCGATCGCGACATTCACGATCTCCACGGCGGCGGCCAGGCTGTCGCTACCGATCAGTTCGGCCCCGACCTGCAACCGCTCGCGTTCCGGGCGAAGCTGGTTGGCGCGCAGGCGGATCACCGGACCGCCATAGGACAGGCGCAGCGGGCGCGGCGCGCTGGCCAGGCGGGTGGTGGCGATGCGGCCGATCTGCGCGGTCATGTCGGGACGAAGCGCCAGGCTGCGCTGCGACACCGGATCGACGGCGCGGACCAGGTCCTGCGCACGCATGGATTTAAGGCGACCGGCCAGCGTCTCTTCAAATTCGGCGAGCGGCGGCATGACCCGTTCATAGCCATGCGACGCCACCGTATCGAGCACCCGGCGCACAAGACGCGCGGACGCTTCCGCTTGCGGCGGCAGACGGTCGGAAAGACCCTCGGGAAGGAGGCCGGATGGGATGGTCATGGCTGGCCCTTTAGCAAGATCGGCCAGATTATCCAGCCTCCGTTCGGTTGAGCTTGTCAGAACCGAACGGAGGACAGGAGGTCAGGCGAAGCGCAGCAGCTTGACCGTCTTCACGCCGGTCAGGTTGCAAATGGCCTTGAGCACATCGTCATTCACAGCGCCATCGACCGACAGCAACAGCACGGCTTCGCCGCCCTGGGTGCGGCGGCCCAGGTGGAACGTGCCGATGTTGACGCCAGCCTCTCCCAGGGTCGAGCCAAGGCGACCGATGAAGCCGGGCGCGTCCTGGTTGACGATGTAGAGCATGTGGCCTTCGAGATCGGCTTCGACCTTGATGCCGAACAGTTCGACCAGACGCGGGCTGCTATGGCCGAACAGCGTCCCCGCAACCGACTTGTCGCCACTTTCCGTCTTGACCGTGACGCGGACGAGAGTCTGATAGTCGCCCTCGCGGTCATGGCGCACTTCGCGCACGTCCAGGCCGCGTTCCTTCGCCAGGAAGGGCGCGTTGACCATGTTCACCGTGTCCGAATAGACGCGCATCAGGCCAGCGAGCACCGCAGCGGTGATCGGCTTTTGATTGAGTTCGGCGGCATGGCCTTCGACCTCGACCGAAACGCCCTGGATGCGATCGCCTTCAAGCTGGCCGACCAGGCTGCCCAATTCTTCGGCAAGCGCCATATAGGGGCGCAGCTTAGGCGCTTCCTCCGCAGACAGGCTGGGGACGTTCAGGGCATTGGTGATGCCACCGTCGAGCAGATAGTCCGACAGCTGTTCAGCCACCTGCAGCGCGACATTGACCTGCGCTTCGTCGGTCGATGCGCCCAGATGCGGGGTGCAGATGAAGTTGGGCGTACCGAACAGCGGCGATGCCTTCGCCGGTTCCTGCACGAACACGTCGAGCGCTGCGCCCGCGACATGGCCCGAGTCCATCGCTTCCTTGAGCGCGGCTTCATCGACCAGGCCGCCGCGCGCGCAGTTGACGATGCGCACGCCCTTCTTGGTCTTGGCGAGGTTTTCCTTGCTCAGAATGTTGCGGGTCTGGTCGGTCAGCGGCGTGTGCAGCGTGATGAAGTCCGCCTTTGCCAGCAACGTGTCGAGATCGGCCTTTTCCACGCCCATTTCGACGGCGCGTTCCGGGGTCAGGAAGGGATCGAAGGCAACGACCTTCATCTTGAGGCCGAGCGCGCGGCTGGCGACGATCGAACCGATATTGCCAGCGCCGATCAGGCCCAGCGTCTTGCCGGTGACTTCAACGCCCATGAAGCCGTTCTTCGGCCACAGGCCCTGCTGGGTCTGGGCGTTGGCTTCGGGCAGCTGGCGGGCCAGCGCGAACATCAGCGCGATGGCGTGTTCGGCGGTGGTGATCGAATTGCCGAACGGGGTGTTCATGACGATCACGCCCTTGGCCGAAGCCGCCGGAATATCGACATTGTCTACGCCGATGCCGGCGCGACCGATGACCTTCAGGTTGGGTGCGGCGTCCAGGATTTCCTTGGTAACCTTGGTCGCGCTGCGGATGGCGAGGCCGTCATACTGGCCGATGATCGCCTTTAGCTCTTCCGGGGTCTTGCCGGTGATTTCGTCGACTTCAATGCCACGTTCGCGGAAGATCGCGGCGGCGCGGGGGTCCATCTTGTCGGAAATAAGTACTTTGGGCATGACGAATTGCCTTTCTTGCAATTCGTCATCCTGGCGAAGGTCAGGATCTCAGGCGGCTAGGTTCAACCTAGGGGCCCGAGATCCCAGCTTTCGCTGGGATGACGGGGATATGGGGGAGATGTTTTAAGCGGCCTTGGCCGTTGCGTAGGCCCAGTCGAGCCACGGGCCGAGCGCCTCGATATCGGCGGTCTCTACCGTTGCGCCGCACCAGATGCGCAGGCCAGCCGGGGCATCGCGATACCCTGCCACGTCATAGGCCGCGCCCTCCTTTTCGAGCAGGCCAGCCATGCTCTTGATCAAGGCTTCGTCGGCACCCTCGACCGTCAGGCAGACGCTGGTGGTCGAGCGAGTTGCCGGGTCGGCGGCGAGATGGCCGAGCCAATCGCGTTCCTCGACGATCTTGTTCAGCGCCGCCGCATTGGCGTTGCTGCGGGCCATCAGGCCATTGAGGCCGCCAAGCGACTTGCCCCATTCCAGCGCGAAGATCGCGTCCTCGACCGCCAGCATGGAGGGGGTGTTGATCGTCTCGCCCTTGAAGATGCCCTCGGCCAGCTTGCCCTTCGCCATCAGGCGGAAGACCTTGGGCAGCGGCCAGGACGGCGTGTGGTTTTCCAGACGCTCGACCGCGCGGGGGCCGAGGATCAGCACGCCATGGCCGCCCTCGCCGCCCAGCACCTTCTGCCAGGAGAAGGTAGCGACGTCGATCTTGGTCCAGTCGATCTCATACGCGAACACGCCGCTGGTGGCGTCGGCGAAGGTCAGGCCTTCACGATCCGCCGGAATCCAGTCTGCGTTCGGGACGCGCACGCCCGACGTGGTGCCGTTCCAGGTGAACAGCACGTCGTGGGCGAAGTTCACAGTGTTCAGGTCAGGCAGCTGACCATAGTCAGCGCGGACGATCGTGGGGTCGAGCTTCAGCTGCTTGGCAGCGTCCGTCACCCAGCCTTCGCCAAAGCTTTCCCAAGCGAGCGTCGTCACCGGGCGGGCGCCGAGCATCGTCCACATCGCCATTTCGAAGGCGCCAGTGTCGGAACCAGGCACGATGCCGATGCGGTGGGTGTCGGGCAGGTTGAGCAGCTCGCGCATCAGGTCGATGCAATAGCCAAGGCGTGTCTTGCCGATCTTCGCGCGGTGCGAGCGACCAAGGGATTCAGCGCTCAGCTTGTCGGCGCTCCAGCCCGGAGGCTTGGCGCAGGGACCGGAAGAGAAATAGGGGCGAGCCGGTTTAGTCGTCGGCTTGGCCGCGGGCGCAATGGTGGCGTCGGCGGCGGTAACATCAGTCATGTACGCTTCTCCTTGCAGAGAGCTCGCGCGGCGTTGGGACCGCGTGGCCCGCCGGTCGCCCTAAAGAGTGACGCGTAAGAGTCAAGCCGAATGTCGGAATGCGATGAACCGTTCGCGTTGTTAACCAACAGCCGGGCAAGCCGTGATAAATGACGGTCATGACAGAGCGGCCTTGGGGGAAAGCGAAGATGCGCGGCGCGGGTCAGGCGGCCTTGATCGGGCTGTGCCTGACAGTGGGCCTGACACTGGCATCCTGTAGCGGCGACATAGTGCCGCGCGGCCGGGTTGAGCGCGCGTCCAAGCCGGTGAAGAGCGCCCGCCCCGCTGCGCCGCCGTCAATGGAATTGCGGCAATGCCTGGTGAAACTACAGTCGCAATCCGTTGCCTTCACCCCCCTGCCCGACCAGAATTTCGGTGGCGGCTGTTCGGCGATGGGCAGCGTGAAGCTGCTCGACATCGGCGTGCCTGCCACCAACCTTGGCGCGATGACGTGCAATCTGGCGGCCAATTTCGCGGCCTGGGCACGCTATGGCGTTCAACCGGCTGCGCGGCTGATCTTGGGCGCGGAGATCGAGCGGATCGAAACATTCGGCACCTATAATTGCCGCCCGATCGCGGGGAGCGGCAAACTGAGCGAACATGCGCACAGCAATGCCGTCGATGTATCGGCCTTTGTCCTGTCGGATGGGCGGCGAATCACGGTTCAACAGGGCTGGAATGGCGACCGCCAGACCCGCCAGTTTCTGGAAATCGTCCGAGCCAGCGCCTGCAAGCGGTTCCGCACGGTGCTGAGCCCTGACTATAATGTCGCGCACCGCGATCATTTTCATTTCGACATGGGCGGTCGCGGCGGCTTTTGCCGCTGAGCGACAATCAAATAGCGGCGGCTTTTGCCGCTGAGCGCTCTTGGGTTTTGCCGCCCACGCGCCTAAGTTAGTTTCAATGACAAGAAAAGAGATTGAGGAACGCAAGTTCCGCCCCGCCCGCCAGGAAGCCGCCGATGCGCAAAAGCAGGTCGGCACACCGCAAACCAGCAGCGCGGCCTATCGCCTGGCCTTTCAGGACACGGAATTTCTGCTGCGTGAAGATTTGCGGCCCGTCCGTTTCCAGCTGGAACTGCTGAAGCCCCAATTGTTGATGGACGAAGCGGGGATCGAATCGACCTTCGTTTTCTACGGGTCGGCGCGCATTCCCGAACCGGAGCAAGTGCAGGCCCGGATCGATGCTGCAACAACGCCGGAGCAGCGGCGGATCGCTGAAAATCTGGGAAAGAAAGCGCGCTACTATGATGAAGCGCGCAAGCTGGCGCGGACAGCCGCCCAATATCCCGTGACGCAAAGCGGATGCCGTCATTTCGTCGTCTGTTCGGGCGGTGGCCCGTCGATCATGGAAGCGGCCAATCGCGGCGCGGCGGATGTTGGCGCTCAGACACTCGGCATGAACATCGTCCTGCCGCATGAGCAGGCCCCCAACCGCTTCGTTACGCCGGAGCTGTCCTTCCAATTCCACTATTTCGCGCTGAGGAAGATGCACTTCCTGCTTCGCGCGCGGGCGCTGGCGGTATTTCCCGGCGGATTCGGTACATTCGACGAGATGTTCGAGCTGTTGACTCTGATTCAGACCGGCAAGATGAAGCCCATTCCCGTGCTGCTGTTCGGACGCGAGTTCTGGACGCGGGTAGTGGATTTCGAAGCATTGGCGGATGAAGGCGTGATTTCGCCTTCGGACCTCAATCTGCTGACCTGGGTCGAAACGGCGGAAGAAGCCTGGGCGGCGGTGCAGAGCTTTTACGAGGATAGTGACGCGCCGGGTTGCGGTTAGAAAACGGCGCGCTCCTGCGGAGGCAGGAGCAGGTCATCTGTTATCCAACCCTTGCCCTGTTTGCCGCACAGGATTAGGGCGCGGCCATGCGTGATGAGCTTGCCCATGTCGATTGCTGGATCTTCGATCTGGACAACACGCTGTATCCGGCGAAAACGGACCTGTTCGCGCTGATCGACGTCAAGATGGGCGAGTTCATCCAGGGCTTGCTGGGATGCGATCCTGACGTCGCAAAGGCCACGCAGAAGCGTTATTTCATGGAACATGGCACGACGCTGTCAGGCCTGATGCATCATCATGGCATCGAACCGCGCGCTTTCCTCGACTATGTGCATGATATTTCGATGGACCGGCTGGAGGTGGACGAGGCGCTGAACGCCCATATCGCCGCCCTGCCCGGCCGCCGCCTGATCTTCACCAATGGCGACGCGGACTATGCGGCACGCGTGATTGACAAGCTGGGGCTGTCCGGCGCGTTCGAACTGATCCACGACATCCACGCCTGCCAATATATTCCAAAGCCCGACCCGTCGGGCTACACCGAACTGTGCCGCGTGCACGGGATCAACCCGGCCCGCGCCGCCTTTTTCGAGGATATGGCCCGCAATCTGAAACCCGCCAAGGCGATCGGCATGGCCACCATCTGGGTGAACAACGGGTCCGAAGCAGGCAATCACGACCATCATCCCGACTTCATCGATTTCGAAACCGACCATCTGACGCCATTTTTGGCCGACATCATTGGGGAAAAGCCATGAGCCAAGATCTGATCGCCACCATCGACGCCGCCTGGGAAGATCGGGCCAATATCAGCCTGACGACGCAGGGAGCGGTACGCCAAGCGGTGGACAAGGCATTGGCGCTTTTGGACAAGGGCGAACTGCGCGTCGCCGAGCCGACCGCGGAAGGCTGGCAGGTCAATCAGTGGGCGAAAAAGGCGGTGCTGCTGTCGTTCCGCCTCAACGACAATGTCATGATCGACAATGGGCCGGGCGCGGGCCATTGGTGGGACAAGGTGCCCAGCAAGTTCGCCGGATGGGACGAAGCCGCGTTCCGCGCCGCCGGTTTCCGCGCGGTGCCGGGCAGCTTCGCGCGCGCCGGATCGCATATCGCCAAAAATGTCATCCTGATGCCCAGCTTCGTCAACATCGGTGCGTTCGTCGATGAAGGCACGATGGTCGACACCTGGGTGACGGTGGGCAGCTGCGCCCAGATCGGCAAGAATGTCCATCTGTCCGGCGGCGTCGGCATTGGCGGCGTTCTGGAACCGCTGCAGGCCGGTCCGGTCATTATCGAGGATGACTGCTTCATCGGCGCACGTTCGGAAGTCGTGGAAGGCGTGCGCATCGGCAAGGGTTCGGTCCTGTCGATGGGCGTGTTCATCGGCATGTCGACCAAGATCATCGACCGCGCCACCGGGGAAGTCTTCATCGGCGAAGTGCCGCCCTATTCCGTGGTCGTGCCGGGATCGCTGCCTGGCAAGCCGCTGCCCGACGGCACACCGGGGCCGAGCCTCTATTGCGCGGTGATCGTGAAGCGCGTGGACGCGCAGACGCGGTCAAAGACCGCGATCAACGATCTGCTGCGGGACTGACAGGAACTCGCCCCTCCCCCTTCAGGGGAGGGGTTGGGGGTGGGGGCGAGCGAAGCGAGCGCTGGGCTGGCTGGCCGAGCTGGGCTGGCCGAGCTGGGCTGGCGGATAGGTTGCTGGCGATCATTACATGATCGCACCCTCCCCTTCCCCCTCCCGCAGGCGGGAGGGGCTTATAAGTGGCATTTAAGGCTCAGCTCTCCTACATCTGCCCCCATGCCGCCATCCACGCCTGACAACACACCCCTTCCACCCGTCTGGGCAACATTGCGGCGGTTTCTGCCCTATCTGTGGCCCGCCGATGCGCCTGCGCTGCGGCGGCGCGTCGCTATCGCCATGATCCTGGTAGTGATGGCAAAGGCCATCAGCCTGGCCATGCCCTTCGCCTACAAAGGGGCGATCGACCGCATGGCACCGGGGATGGAGCCTGCTGCCGGGCTGGCGATCGCACTGGTGGTCGCCTATGCCGGGGCGCGGTTCGCCAGTGTCTTGTTCGACAATTTGCGCAATGCCGTGTTCGAGCGGGTGGGGCAGGAAGCCGGGCGGCGGCTTTCGGACGATGTGTTCGTCCATCTGCACCGGCTGTCGTTGCGCTTTCATCTCGACCGGCGCACCGGCGCGGTCACCAAGATCGTCGAACGCGGCACCAAGAGCATCGACACGATGCTCTATTTCCTGCTGTTCAACATCGCGCCCACGGTGCTGGAACTGACGGCGGTCTGCGTCATCTTCTTCGTAAAGTTCGGGCCGGGGCTGGTGGTGGCGACGCTGGTGATGGTGGCGCTCTATATCTGGTTCACGCGCACCATCACCGAATGGCGCAATCAGTTGCGGCGCGACATGGTGGACATGGACACCAACGCCGTCGCCCATGCGGTGGACAGCCTGCTGAATTTTGAGACGGTCAAATATTTCGGCGCGGAACAACGGGAAGCCGCCCGCTATGGCAAAGCCATGCGGCGCTATGCCGAAGCGGCGGTGAAATCGGAAAACAGCCTTGCCTGGCTCAACGTCGGGCAATCCCTGATCACCAACCTTATGATGGCGGGCGCGATGGGATATACCGTCTGGGGATGGAGCCGGGGCGCGTTTTCGACAGGCGACGTTGTGCTGGTAAATACATTACTTAGCCAACTATTCAGGCCGCTCGATCTGCTGGGCATGGTGTATCGCACGATCCGGCAGGGCGTTATCGACATGGAGGCGATGTATAAGCTGATCGATACGCCGACCGAAGTGGGCGACAGGCCCGACGCGCCAGCGCTGAAGGTGAAGTCCGGTGAAGTGCGTTTCGATCATGTGCGCTTTGGCTATGATCCCGATCGCGAAATCCTGCACGATGTCAGCTTCACCGTGCCAGCGGGCCGGACGCTGGCGATTGTCGGCCCTTCAGGTGCGGGGAAATCGACCATCGCCCGCACGCTGTTTCGCTTTTACGATATTCAGCAGGGCCGGATAATGATCGATGGGCAGGATATCGCGGCGGTGACGCAATCCTCGCTTCGCGCCGCGATCGGCATCGTGCCGCAGGACATGGTGCTGTTCAACGACACGGTCGGCTATAATATCGGCTATGGCCGCGAAGGGGCGAGCCAGGCAGAGATCGAGGCAGCGGCCAGGGCAGCCTCCATCCACGACTTCATCATGCGCCTGCCACAGGGATATGACACGCGCGTGGGCGAGCGTGGCCTCAAGCTGTCCGGCGGCGAAAAGCAGCGCGTGGCGATAGCGCGCACGCTGCTCAAGGACCCGCCGGTGCTGGTGCTGGACGAGGCCACGAGCGCGCTCGACAGCCGGACCGAGACCGAAATTCAGGACGTGCTGCGCAACATAGCGCGCAAACGCACCACGCTGATTGTCGCCCACCGCCTGTCCACCGTCGTCGATGCCGATGAGATCATCGTGCTGGATCAAGGCCGCGTCGTCGAGCGGGGTCGTCATGCTGACCTGGTCCGCGCCGACGGCCTTTATGCGGTGATGTGGACGCGGCAGGCGAGCGAGCGGGAAGAACCCGTCAGCGAACCGGCCCTGAGCGACCTACGCTAACGCCGATCCGGCACTCAGCGCCCAGTATGATCAATGCCATTCGACGATGGGTTCTGGCTTGTCCGGGGCGACGAACGCCACCCGTTCAAACTGAACCGCGATCAGGCAACGGGGCGCCAGCGACACGTCATGCTGGAAACAATGGATGGGCTGGCCGTCCGCAAACCCGGAAATCTTGCCTTCCAGTTGGAGCTGATATCCGCGCGCTGACGGCGCTTCGCCTTCCTCCAGCTTGACCGTGGACGAATAGGGGCGGTCGCCGCGCCGCAACGTCCTTGGCCCCTCAGGTGAATAAAATTGAGCGATCGCCAGGCGCTGGCCCTGGGAGGCGGCGACGTCCTTCAGCACGCCCCCCTCGGCGGGGCACTGGTCCGCGCGGGTCCATGGACGGCGTATCCAGAACCCCTCGACCGCATCGAATTTCATGTCCGCCGCCAGCGTTTTCACCCATTCCGTATCGGCAAGGCTGTTGGCGCGGGCGCGAAGCCTGAGCGCGCGGCTCTTGGGATTGAAGCTCCACCCTGCCCACGCATCATCCGCTCCGTCCGTCATTTCGCCCGCGCAACCAAAAGGCATGCGCAGGATGAAGGATCGCCCGACCAGTTGCGCGTTGGATGGCGGCATCGCGCCGCCGCTGGCCGTCGCATCCGCCGCGCTTGCCGCAGCCGCCAGCAGGGCTGCGCGGTCCAGCGGTGGCGGTGGCACCGGAATGACGGGGATCTTGGGAACCTCCACCTTGGGTGGCTGTTTCGGTTCGGCCTGCGTGGGCTGGGGCGAGGGTGCCTGCTCCCGTGTAACGATGGCGACCGTCAACGCGGAACCCGCCGCAGCGGCAATCAGATAGGAAAGAATGCGCAACCGGATATTCTGTTCTGCCATGAACCAAGCCTAGCAGATATGATGGCGAAATTGACCCCTAGGCTCAAGATTTTCCTCGCCAATCTTCCATTTTCCCTGCCGGAAATCCTCCTTTATGCTACCGGGTGGCCATGACGCTTGAGCAACTAGTCACCCTTCTCGTGCTGGCGGGCGTGGTTGTCGCCCTGATCTGGGACAAGGTTCGGGCCGATGTCGTCGCCCTGTCGGGTGCGGCCATCCTTCTTCTGACCGGTGCGGTGCGGCCCAGCGAGGTGCAGGGTGCCTTTGGCAGCCCGGCGATCATCGCGCTCGCTTCCCTGTTCGTCATCGCCCACGCCATGGAATTGTCGGGACTGCTCGACCTGCTGATCCGCAAGGCGGTCGCGCTCTGCCGCCGGATCGGCGCGCTTGGCATCTGGTTGCTGATCCTGCTGTGCGGCGGCGCTTCGGGCTTTTTGAACAACACGCCCATCGTGGTGCTGGCTGCGCCCGTGGTGCGGGACGTGTCCCAATCGCTGAAGCTGGACCCCAAACGTTTCCTCATGCCGCTATCCTACGTCGCGGTGCTGGGGGGATGTTGCACGTTGATCGGCACGTCCACCAACCTGCTGGTTGACGATATGGCGCGGTCGTCGGGTCAGCCGCCTTTCTCCCTTTTCGAAATCACGCCGGTGGGTCTGGTCGTTGCCGCGGCTGGCGGCCTCTACCTTTTCTTCTTTTCTGGTCGGCTGCTCGCCAGGCCCCTGCCCGCACGGCTTGAACGGATGGAAGCCGCCCTGCCCCACCATGTCAGCCATGTGGACGTAGCCGGGGACGCGGTCGGCGATCCGGGCAGTTTCGTCGAGCAAAGGCCGCTCGCTCCCGCCAAGGCCATTGCCTCCACCGTGATCTTCCTGGGCGTCATCATCCTTGCCGCGCTCAACATCACCCCCATCGCTGCTTCGGCGTTCGGCGGAGCGGTGTTGCTGATATTGCTCCGCGTCATCCGGCCTGAGGAAGCCTATGGCGGGTTGCGGCCCGAAATCCTGATGCTGATCGTCGGCATGGTCGTGATCGGCATCGCGCTGGAACAGACGGGCCTTGCATCGTCGGCCACCAACGCGCTGATCGACAAGGTCGGACTGTTCGGCCCTCTGGGCGCGCTCATCCTGCTCTATGGCGCGACTTTGTTCCTGACCGAACTGCTATCCAATGCCACCGTGGCCGTTCTGGTGACCCCGATCGCGGTCGCGCTGGCCGAAAGCCTGAATGTCAGCCCTCGCCCGTTCCTGGTGGCGGTGATGATGGCGGGCAGCGCTGCGTTCGCCACGCCTTTCGGCTACCAGACCAATGTCCTGGTCTATCAGATGGCGGGTTACAGCTATCTCGACTTCACGAAGGTCGGGCTTCCGTTGAACTTGGTGACCTGGGTCGCGGCGGTCGCCGCCATCCATTGGTTCTTCCCGTTCTGATAGTCTAGGCCCGCGCGCGCCGCCCGCCTTCCGCCATCGCAAGTTCAGCCACATCCGCGCCCGTTGGCCGCTGAAACAACCTCAACCCGAACTGGGGCAGGATGGCGATCAGGTGGTCGAAAATATCCCCCTGCACCCCTTCATATTCGTCCCACACCGTGCTGTCGGCGAAAGCATAGATTTGCAGCGGCAGGCCATATTCGCTCGGTTCCAGCTGTCGCACCAACAGGGTTTTGTCCTGCGCGATATCACCGCGCGCCTTCAGATAGGCATGCACATAGGCGCGAAAGGTGCCGATATTGGTGAGCCGCCTGCCATTGACGGGGTTGCTCGCGCCATGTTGCTGGTTCCAACGGCCGATATCCTGTTGCTTGGCCTGCAGATATTCCTTCAGCAGCGAAAATCGCGTCAGGTTCTCGACGTCCTGCTGTTCAAGGAACCGGACGCTGCTCTGATCGATCATCAACGAACGCATGATGCGCCGCCCCCCGGATTCCGACATGCCGCGCCAGTTGCGGAAGCTTTCTGATATCAGGCGATGGGTGGGAATGGTCGTGATCGTCTTGTCGAAATTCTGGATCTTCACGGTGTGCAGCGCGATGTCGATGACGTCGCCATTGGCATCAAGCTGCGGCATTTCGATCCAGTCGCCCACGCGCACCATGTCGTTCGACCCGATCTGCACGGAAGCCACCAGTGACAGGATCGTATCCTTGAACACCAGCATCAAAACCGCAGCCATCGCGCCCAGGCCGGACAGCAGCAGCAGGGGCGACTGGTCCATCAATGCCGCGATCATCAGGATGGTGGCGGTGGCATAGACCATCAGTTTCGCCACCTGCACATAGCCCTTGATCGGCCGGTTCGCGGCATGGGGACGGCGCTGATACAGGTCATTGAACAGGGCCAGCAGCCCGCTGACCGCAATGGCCATCGTCAGGATGATGAAGGCCGCGCACAGGCTCTGGACGAACGATACCAGCCCCGCGGGCAGATGCGGCACGGCAGCGATGCCCTGCTGAATGACCAGCGCGGGCACGATGTTCGACAGCCGCGCGACGATCGCGCCTATATGCTGCGCCTCTATGTGAAAAGGCAGGTGGCGCAGCAACCGCAACAACACGCGCAGCACGATGCGTTTGGTGATCCAGTTCGCGATCCAGGAAAACAGGCCCAGCAGCAGCAGCGCCAGCCCGCTCTGCATCCACGGCTCACGCACATAGCCTTGGACCAGCGTGTCCAGACTGTCATTGGCGATGGGAAGATGGGTGATCAAGCGTGCGCCTCCTGCGCGAATGGGTCGCCCTGCAGGGACTTGCCTGCCGTTTCCGGCATAAAGCGCAGCGCGAAAAGGCCGACGATGCACGCGATCATCATCGTGAATGCGGGCATCAATTCATTGCCGGTCAGGGTGATGAGGCCGCTGTTGACCGCTGGCGCGGTGCCGCCAAAAATCGACGTCGACACATTATAGGCAATGGCAAAACCGGCGAAGCGCACCTGCGTCGGGAACAAGGCGGGAAAGGTCGCCGATATGGTCGCCAGCTGCGGAACATACAGCAGTCCCAGTAGGGCAAAGCCGACGATGGCGCCGATCAGCCCCGTGCCCATCAGCAGATAGAGCGGCACCGCCCCGATCAGCAGCCCGATCAGCGAGACGCGCCACATCGGCCGCCGCCCCACCCGGTCCGACAATTTGCCCGCAAACGGCAGGAAAGCCATCATGAACAACATGCCGATGATCGGGACGATCAGCGCTTCGTCCGGCGAAAGGCCGATGCGCCGCTGGAGGTAGGTCGGCATGTAACTGAGCAGCGTATAGTTGACGACATTGAGCGCCACGACCAGCCCACCGACGACCAGCATGGGCCGTCTGTAGCGCCGCATCAGCAGGCTGAGGCCGGGGGTAGGCGCGGTGCTTTCGCGGCTTGCATGTTCGCGGAAGATCGGCGTGTCCTCCATCTTGGACCGCAGATACATGCCCACCAGCCCCATCGGTCCGGCAATCAGAAAGGGGACGCGCCATCCCCACTGGTGCATCGCCTCTTCACCCAGCGTCAGGGAAAATCCCAGCATCAGCGATGCACCCAGCGAAAAGCCCGCCAGCGTCCCGAACTCCAGGAAGCTGCCGAAAAAGCCCCGCCGGTCGTCGGGTGCATATTCCGCCATGAACGTCGCGGCACCGCCATATTCGCCGCCGGTGGAAAAGCCCTGCACCATGCGCAGGATGATCAGCAGCGCGGGTGCCCACATGCCGATGCTGGCATGACTGGGGATCAGCCCCACGCACAGCGTCGCGCCCGCCATCAGCAATATGGTCAGCGCCAGCACCGACTTCCTGCCCAGCCTGTCCCCCAACGGACCCCAGAACAGCCCACCCAGAGGCCTGACCAGAAAGGAAATGGCAAAGGTCGCCAGCGCGAACAGCACCGCTTCGTCCGTATCTCCGGGAAAGAGCGCAGCTGAAATATAGGTGACGCCATAGGCGTAGATGCCATAGTCGAACCATTCGGTCGCATTGCCCATGGCCGACGCGGCAATCGCCCGGCGCATGGTGACGGCGTCCGCCGCCTGCGCGTCAGGCAAGGGTGGAAGGGTGGCCGAAGTTGCGGTCATCTCATTTGTCCTGCGATGGGTTCGTCATCCGAAACATTGGGGTCGAGCAGCGATGCCATGGGCGTCGTGCGCGGCATGATCTGAAAATCCTGCTGCTCGGCGGACGGGACGGGATCGGAGGCCCTCTGACGCCACAGGCCCAGCAACAGCGCGAGGCCAGCGCAGATCGCGATGAACAGGAACAGCCCGCCCGTGCCCGCGACGGTCATGAAGCCAGCGGCGCAGACCGGACCGAATGCCGCGCCAACGGAGTAAAGCAGCACCAGCCTTCCGCTGGCCGTCACGCGTTCCGATTCCAGCAACCGGTCGTTGCAATGGGCGACACACAGGGGATAGAGCGCGAAGCTGAGACCGCCGAACAATGCGCCCAGCGCCAACAGGCCGAATCCGCCCGATGCTGTCAGCGCCAGAGCGAGGCTGACCAGCGCGACGACAGCGAAACTGATGATGATGACGACCCGCCGGTCATAACGGTCGGACAGTCGGCCCAGCGGCCATTGCAGCGCTACGCCGCCCAGAATGACGATCATCATGAACCGCGCGGTTTCCGCCAGTTCCAGCCCCAGCCGCCGGACGTGCACCGCGGCCAGACCATAAAAGGCCCCCAGCATCAGCCCGGTGGCGAGAGCGCCAATGGTGCCGAGGGGCGAAGCCGCCAGCAGCGACCGGATCGAAAAGGCGCTCGCTTCGACCGGGGCGGGCGCTGAACTGCGAGTGAGACAGAGCGGGATGATCGCGAGCGAAATCAGGATGGATGCAATCTGGAAAGGGACAGCCGGATAAGCACCTGCCGCGCCCAGCAGCAGTTGGCCCACGGCCTGTCCCGAATAGAGAGCGACCATATAGGCCGCCAACACGCTGCCCCTCATGTGCGGCTCTGCACGGTCGTTCAGCCAGCTTTCCAGGCAGACGAACACACCGGCGACACAGACACCATCGATCAGCCGCAGCATCGACCAGAATAAAGGGTGCGCCAGCAATGCGTAGGCCAGGGTGCTCGCCGACAGAAGCGCCACGAAGGCGGCAAAGGCGCGGATATGCCCGACCTGCCGCACCACGCCGCCAGCCCGCAGCGACCCCAGCACCAAACCGCCGAAATAGGCGGTCGCGACCATGCCGATCGCCATGGTGCCGCTGCCCGCGCGCTCCAGCCGAAGACTGATGAGCGTCGCCAGAAATCCGCTTCCACTCATCAGCATGAATATGGACAGCAGCAGGCTGCGGACAGGCTGGATCGCCAGGAACATGGGTGCAGGCAGCGTCGGCGTCAGGCCGCGCGCCGTCCCTCCAGCACAGGCGCACCTTCTTCCACCAGCGCCCGATGCAGCGCCTGCACGGCGGTATCGAACTGGGCGGCATGGACCACGAACTGGACGTCCACATTGCGGATCTGATGTTGCATCGCGACCACTTCGACATCTGCCGCGGCCAGCGCCTGAAGCGCGTCAGGCACCAATCCCGGCCTGGATATATCGCTGCCGATGACGGAAACGATGGCCACTGGCTGCGTCGATATCGCCGCGTCCTGATAGCGCGCCTGCAGGTCCGCTATCACCCTTTTCATCGTCGTCGGGTCGGTCGCCAGATAATGGGTGATGGTATTGGCGTTGGACGATTTGCTGACGATCCAGGCATCATGCCGGGCCAGCGCGTCCAATATCGCCGCATCATATCCCTTCACGCCCACCATATCCTGTTCAAAGAACTGGAGCGCCTGGGCGTGGCGGATGCCGGTGACGATCTCGACGCGCGGGCTTTCCGACACATAGTCGCCGCAGATCAGTGTGCCGCCATCCTCCCGGTCGAACGTATTGCGGACGCGCAGCGGGATGTTCGTCTGGCGCAGACCCCGGCCCGCGCCGGGGTGGATCGCCTCCATGCCCAGATTGGCCAACTGATCGGCGACATCATAATTGGTGCGACCGATCTTGCGCGCCTTGTCCGTGCCGACCAGTTTCGGGTCGGCGCTCGACAGGTGGAACTCCTTGTGGATGATGGCTTCCCGCGCGCCAGTCAGCACAGCGATACGCGAAAATGTCATTTCCGAATAGCCACGCGCATAGCGTCGCACCATGCCCTCGCTGCACCCGGCATATCCGGTGACGATGGGCAGGCTGGTGGCAAGGTCGACGCCTGCAAAGGCTTGTTCGATCCGTTCGTCCAGGCCGCGCATGTCCTGCTGGTCCCAAAGCGTCAGGTCGACGAAGCGCGCATTGACCCCACGGTCGCGCAACAGCAGCGCGGTGCTGTGGGCGCTATGCGCTTCCCCCAGCCCCGCCAGCAGTTCGCGCACGGTCATCAGCTGTTCCTTGACGCAAAAGCGCCCGTGGCTGCGCAGCCGCGCCAGATCTTCCAGGCAGGCCGCGACCGCGTCGATGCGCCGGTCGACAAAGGCGTCCGCTTCCTGAACGCTTTGCGGCCGCACGAATATCGCGGCGTTGCGTTCCTGCATGGCGCGCCGGACATCTCCCATCGCCAGCCGCCATCCGTCCGCGCCATCATCCGCGACGAAGCGGGCATAGACACCGGAAACACCGCTTTTCTTGTGCTCCAGCAACAGGTCGGTCATCCCGGCATAGGCTGACACGACGAAGATGCGGTTATAAAGGTCCGCGCCCTTGCGGCCCGCGATCAGGACATTGTCGAACAATGTCGCGGTCGCCGCCATGGATGTTCCGCCGATCTTCTCGACGCTGTGCGTGCCTGTCATGCCAGCACCTCCGCCATCAGCGGCCCGGCCTGCGGCACGACCGTTTCAGCCTGCGCGCGCGCGGCGATGAAATCGGGCCTTGGCTTGTCGACGCCGAACGGAGCCACCAGCCGGTTGCTGACGGCGTTATACACCAGAAAAGCGTTGGCGCGCGGGAACGGGGTGATGTTCCCGTTCGACCCGTGCATGGCGTTGCAGTCGAAAATCACGACAGCGCCCGGTTTCCCGGTCGGCGCGACGATGCCATGCCGGTCGGCCAGCTCCGCCAGGCTGTCTTCGTCCGGCACGCCATATTCCTGGCGCTTGAGCGACATGCGATAATGGTCTTCCGGCGTCTCCCCAACACAGGTCAGGAAGGTGCGGTGCGATCCGGGGATCAGCATCAGCGGCCCGTTATTCGGCGTGTTTTCAGCCAGCAGCACCGACATGGACAGCGCCCGCATCCGGGGCATGCCGTCTTCGACATGCCAGGTTTCGAAATCGCTGTGCCAGTAAAATTCCTTGCCCTGGAATCCGGGCTTATAGTTGAGCCGCGACTGGTGGATATACACATCGTCACCCAACAGAAAGCGCGCGACATTGGCCAACCGCTCGTCGGCGGCCAGCCGGGCGATGACCGGACTTTGCGCGTGGATGCGAAAGATCGACCGGATTTCCCGGCCATCCGGCTCGCTGATGACCGTTTCGGCCTCCAGCGCATCGGGATCGGCCAGTAGCTTGCCTGCCTCCCTTTGCAGGAAAGTGACTTCCTCTTCGGAAAACAGGTCGTCCAGAACCAGATAGCCATCGCGATCGAACATCGCGGCCTGATCCTGCGTGATGGGTGCGTCATTGGTCCAGTCGCTGTGAACGACAGGGTCCAGACGCGGCAACATTTCCGCCTGAACGGATTGGCGGGACGGGTAGATGTCTTGCAAGGGACTTCCCCCTTTCTGGTTTAGGGTCAACTTACGGGCGCAGGCTCGCGCGCCATGTCGGCAGCCGCCGGATAGGCCCCGTTTTCGTCATGCACTTCCCGACCCGTCACGGGCGGGTTGAACACGCACGCGGTCAATATGTCGGTTTCCGGCCGCACCACATGCTTGTCATGGGCGTTGAGCGCATACATCACCCCGGACGCGAGCCGGTGGGTGACGCCTGTCCCCAGATCCTCGATCGTGCCCGTTCCTTTCAGGACCAGCACTGCTTCCAGATGGTTCTGATAGTGCATGTGGATCTCTTCGCCCGCATACATGGTGGTGACATGGAAGGAAAAACCCATGTCGTCATCCTTCAGCAGAAGACGGGCGCTTTCCCATTGTTCGGTGCGGACATTCTGGTCCGACTTGCGGATTGCCTGAAGCTTGCGAACGATCATGACTGTCTCCTTTTTACTCGGCGGCCACGCCGATGGGCGCGGACAACGCTTCGCGAATGCTGCGTTCCACTATGTCGAGCCCGGCTGACAGCAGGGCGTCGTCGATGATGAGCGGGGCGAGCACCTTGACGATTTCGTCATGCGCGCCGCTGGTTTCGATGATGACACCGCGATCGAAGCAGGCGGCGGTGACCGTGGCGGCGGTTTCGCCAGATCCCAGGTCGATGCCGCGCATCATGCCCCGACCACGGGTGGACAACCCAAATTCGACCGCGATCGCGTCCAGCCGCCGCTCCAGCAACGCGGCGCGGCGGTCGATATCCTCCTGAAAGCGGCCATCGCTCCAGAAGTGACGGAACGCCGCCGTCGCGGTGACAAAGGCGTGGTTATTGCCCCGGAATGTGCCGTTATGTTCGCCCGGCGACCATTGATCGAGCTCGGGACGAAACAGCGTCAGGGCAAAGGGCAGGCCCATGCCCGACAATGACTTCGCCATCGTGACGATGTCAGGCGTAAAGCCCATGCCTTCGAAGCTGAAAAAGCCACCCGTCCGGCCGCATCCGGCCTGGATATCATCGACGATCATCAGCGCGCCGTGGCGCTTGGCAATATCGGCGATCTTGCGCAGCCATTCAGGCGACGCGACATTCAGCCCACCTTCGCCCTGCACCGTTTCCACCAGGATCGCGGCGGGCGCATCCAGACCGCTCGACGGGTCGGCCAGACGGCGTTCCAGCAGGTCCGCCGTGTCCACGTCGGGTCCGTGATAGCCGTCATAGGGTTCATGCGCGACATGGTTCAACGGCACACCCGCGCCACCGCGCTTGGCGGCGTTGCCGGTGCAGGCCAGCGCGCCCAGCGTCATGCCGTGAAAACCATTGGTGAAGGCAATCACCATTTCCCGGCCCGTCACCTTGCGCGCCAGCTTGATCGCTGCTTCCACCGCGTTGGTGCCGGTCGGCCCGGTGAACATCGCGCGGTAATCCAGCCCCCGCGGCTTCAGGATCACCTGCTCCAGCGTGTTCAGGAAATCCGCCTTCGCATCGGTATGCAGGTCAAGGCCGTGGGTGATACCGTCACCCGCAATATAGTCCAGCAGCGCCTGTTTCAGCACCGGATGATTGTGACCATAGTTCAGCGTCGAACAGCCGGACAGGAAATCCAGATAGCGGCCACCCTGATTGTCGTGCATCCACACGCTTTCCGCCCTGGTGAACTGGCGGGGCATGGACCGGGTATAGCTGCGCACGACGGATTCGCGGCGCTCGTAAATGCTCGTGTCGGGTGCGTGGGACGTGGGCTTGGGACGGGTGAATATCATCTCGTCGTTCCTCCTGTTGATAATTTGCGCCGTCAGCGGCGCAGCGGGCCGATGCATGCTTCCCACTCGGTGGCGTGGGCGCCGGCGAAATGGGCGTCGCGCTCGAACAGCGCGCGCCGGGAAAGTGATGCATTCCATCGGGCGGCCAGCCCTTCGAACAACGCCCATGATGGCTTGTTGTCGTCCGTGACGGTGGTGATCAGGTGCGTGACGCCGCCAGCCTCTGGCCGGTCGAGCAGCGTTTCGATCATGCGGCCAGCCAGCCCCACCCCCCGTGCAGCCGGGGACACCGCGACCTGCCAGACAAAGAAGCATTCCGGGCTGGACGGAGGGCGATAGCCCGAAACCCATCCGACAATATCCCCCTGCCGTTCGGCAACGATGCAGAAGTCGGCAAAATGCGTGCACTGCAACAGGTTGCAATAGGCCGAATTCGGATCCAGCGGCGGACAAGCCGCGATCAGCCCGGTGATGGCGGGACCATCGGTGGCAGTCGGCCTGCGAAAAATCATATCGCCACTAGGGCCGGGGAGGGGATGCGAAAAAGAAGACCGTGGCAGCCCCCGCGCCGCGCCGGATATTCGATCAAAGATTGTTAATCTCCCGAATTATATTTTCAGGCAGGACGATGTCTCCTGCGATGATGCGGCGCTTTATATGCTGATTTTGACTCAGTTTTCAACCCTGAGCTGCCAAAACCAATCCTTCGGCTACCGAAGCATCTGGGAAAGATGCTTTATTATTCGAAGGAAACGGACTGGCGCAGCGCTCTGCATTTCTCTATCAATTGACTATGGATTCAGAGTTCGCCCCGCTCACGCTTCGCGCCCTTCGCCGCGTTCTGCGCGCGACGGAAATCGGCAGCCGCCAGCTTGCCGCCGCCACGGGCCTCACCCCATCGCAATTGCTGGTGCTCCGGGAAATCGCCGCTAGGGAAGCGGCCACGCCCAGCGCCATCGCCAACGCCCTGCAATTCAGCCAGGCGACGATTACCACCATTGTCGACCGGCTACAGGAATTGGGCTTTGTCCATCGGCAGCGCAGCGACCGGGACAAGCGACAGTTTATCCTGACAGTCGAATCCGCTGGTCAGATGGCATTGGCGGGCGCTCCCGATCCGGTGCAGACGACCTTTACCGCGCGCTTCGTTCGCCTGCCGCAATGGGAACAGGCGATGATCCTGGCGGCGGTCGAGCGCCTTGCCATGCTGATGGATGCCCAACATATCGACGCCGCGCCCCTGCTGGACAGCGGCCTGATCGACCGGTCAGAGCCCGCCTGAGTGATGACCGCAGGATCACGGCGGACGCCAATGAACTTCACCCTCTCCCTTCGTGGGAAGAACGGCCAATGACACAGCGCAGCGCGAACCCCATGCTCCGCCGCGCCAGGATCATGCTGCGGCGTCACGGTCCCCAGGCGCGGGTCTGGCGTCGGCGTATCGCTATCGTAGGCGGCGCAATTCTTGTCGGCCTGGTGGCGTTGCTGTTCGCGCATCTTTCGGACCTGGCGGGGGAATTGTTCCTGGAAGGGGCGCGGCGATGGTGGTGGGCACCGCTGGCCGTGACGCCGCCCGGCTTTGCGCTGCTGGTATGGATCACGCGCAAATATGCGCCACTGGCCGCAGGCTCCGGCATTCCTCAGGTAATCGCCGCCTCTCGCGATCCCGATCGCGGCATGGACAGGCTGGTGTCAGCCCGCACAGTATGCACCAAATTCTTCCTGACCATCGGCAGCCTGTTTCTGGGCGCGTCGGTCGGGCGCGAAGGACCCACGGTCCAGATCGCGGCGTCGATCATGGGATATGCGCACCGGGTCATGGCCGTCCCGCTGCGCGCCTCCGTCTATATCGCTGGCGGCGCGGCAGGTGTGGCTGCGGCCTTCAACACGCCGCTGGCTGGCGTCGCCTTTGCCATCGAAGAATTGGCCGCCGCCTATGAACAGCGCATGACCTTGCTGGTGATGGCCGCCGTCCTGATCGCTGGCATGGTCAGCCTGGGCATATCCGGCGACTATGTCTATTTCGGCGAGATGCGACAGACGTTGAGCGCGCGGGACGCGCTGATCGCCGCGCCGGTCGCAGGGGTGTTTGGCGGTCTTGCGGGCGGGCTGTTTTCACGCCTGATGTTGGGCGCGGGCGTGACGAGTTTCGCGCCGATGCGCTGGATGCGCGCCCGGCCCATCCTGTTCGCCGGAATATGCGGCCTGGTCGTGGCGATGCTTGGAACCTGTACAGGCCTGACCTGGGGCACCGGCTATCGCACCGCTCATGCCCTGATATCCGGGGCCGACGTCCCCCTCTGGTTTGGGGCTGCCAAATTTTTGGCAAGCCTGGCAACCGCCGTATCCGGCCTGCCGGGCGGTATTTTCGCGCCGTCGCTGTCGGTCGGCGCAGGCGTCGGGGATATGCTGCGCAATATCTTCCCCTCCTACCCGCCCGGTGCCATCGTGCTGCTGGGCATGATCGCTTATTTCACCGGCGTGGTCCGCGCGCCTTTGACGGCGGTGATCATCATATCGGAAACGACCGCCAGCCGGGGCCTGATGCTGCCCCTTCTGGCATCGGCGCTGACCGCCGATTTTGCTGCCCATCTCATATGCAAGGAACGGCTTTATCACGGCCTGTCGAGAAGGTTCATCACACCTTCCCATGGGGCGGGTTAACCTCTGCAAATGTGAAAAAAAGGTGGAACTTCGATCAAGCGCCCCTAGTTTACGATGAGGCGTAACGCCTTTTTGCCTATTGAAATCGTGGTCGTGTGTCTGATTTTTTCCTTCCGGCGCGCGTCCGCACAGCCGGAGAAATGACAAGATGCACCGTGCTTTGCTGACAGCCCTGTTTGTTTCAGTATCCCTTCCCGCTTTCGCTCAGGACGCCGCCCCTGCCGGGCAGGCCGCCACCCCCGCCGGGGAGGCCGCCGCCGCTCCCGCGCCAGCCCTCAGCCCGGACCAGATCAAGGCCTTCAACCAGGCCGTGACCGACTTTACCGCCGGTCAGCAGGCGCAACAGAGCGGCGACAATGTCACGGCATCCGCGAAATATGACGCCGCGCTGCCCGCCATCCGGGACGCGGTTAAGGCGCAGCCCGACAATATCGACAATGTGAACTTCCTGGCCAATGCTCTTTACGCTGCGGCAGCGGCCAATGCCGGGCTGCAAAAGCTGGACGCGGTCCCTCCGCTATATGAAGAAAGCCTGCCTTACTGGCGGCAGGTCATCGCGGCCCGGCCTGCGGACGCACAGAGCCGGGGCGTTCTGACCGGAATATTGATCCAGCTGGGCAATTTCAAACTGGGCAAGCAAGATAAGGCAGGTGCCGCGCCCTATTATGCCGAAGCGCTCCCACTCGCGCGCAAGGCGGTCGCCGAGAAAGCCGACGCGATCAACAAGAACATCCTTCTGTCCGCGCTGATCGGCGCAAGCCAGACGAGCGATGATCCGGCTATCAAGGCCGAAGCCGTCACCATGTCGAAGGCGATGATTGCCGATGGCAGCATCGACGCGATCAACAAGCCCGCCGCCCAGGTGCTCGCCGGAACCCCGGCAGCCTGATGATCTGACAGGGTTGGCATGTCTTCAGCCTGATGCTGGGGGCATGCCGACCATTCCTGCTGTTAAGCCAGCCGCGCGTCGTTCCGCCGCGCCGGGAAGACCCCGTTGATCGCGATGACGATAAAGGGAAAAATGGTGCTGCCGGTGAGGATTGAACTCACGACCTCAGCCTTACCAAGGATGCGCTCTACCACTGAGCTACGGCAGCACTTCACCATTTTCGCGCCCTGTCGGGCGACGGAGCCGGGCCTATGGCTGCGCGCGCCCACCTTGTCAAGGCGCTTGCGGCTACCGGTCCGATTTGCTTTAGGCGGTGCATGACAAGCGGACCGGATGATCGCAAGGAGCGGCTGGCGCAGGCGCTGCGCGACAATCTGCGCCGCCGAAAGGCGCAGGCGCGCGCCGTCACCACCGAACCACCGCCAGCAAAGCCCGATCCCGACCGATAAAAGCAGTCCACACGTCAAAGCGGCGCGCAGACTCCGTTGAGCCAGTCGCGCGCATCGCCATCCAACTGCGGCCCGATCTTCTCCAGCACCATGGCATGATAGTCGTCCACCCAGCCGCGCTCATCGGTCGTGAGCAACTCCACCGCGATGGCGTTCCGGTCGATCGGCGCAAAGGTCAGCGTTTCGAAACCCATCATCGCCCGCTCCCCGCCGGGCACATCGCGGCTTTCGACCAGCACCAGATTTTCGATGCGGATCCCATATTCGCCAGTCTTGTAATAGCCAGGTTCGTTGGACAGGATCATGCCCGGCTGCAACGGCTCATCACCGCCGCCAAATGTCGCGATCCGCTGCGGCCCTTCATGCACTGACAGGAAACTGCCGACGCCATGGCCGGTGCCATGGGCATAATCCAGCCCTTCCGCCCACAGATATTGCCGCGCCAGACTGTCCAGCTGCCCGCCGCGCGTCCCTTTCGGAAACTGCGCGCGGGCCAGCGCGATATGGCCTTTGAGAACCAGCGTGAAGCGGCGCTTCATCTCATCGCTGGCAAACCCGATTGCAACGGTGCGGGTGACGTCGGTCGTCCCGTCCCGATACTGCCCCCCTGAATCGACGAGGTAGAGCGAGTCAGGCTCGATGCGACGGCTGGTTGTTTCATCGACCCGGTAATGGACCACCGCGCCATTGGGTCCCGCGCCGCTGATCGTGTCGAAGGACAGGTCCTGAAGTTCGCCCGTATCGCGCCGGAACGCCTCCAGCCGCGCCGCCGCACCCAGTTCATCGACGCCGCCCTTGGGCGCTTCGACCGAAAGCCAGTGCAGGAACCGCGAAAGCGCCGCGCCGTCACGCAGCTGCGCCGCCTTATGCCCGGCAATCTCAACCTCATTCTTGATCGCCTTGGGCAGCACGGCGGGGTCACGCAGAGCCAGCACCGTCGCGCCACCCGCCTCCAAAGCCTCAAATATTGCCGCGACCGCCCGGTCGGGATCAGCGACCACCGTCCTGCCGTCAAAACCGCCAAGCGCCTGCGCGAAATCAGCGCGATCATGCACCCTTACGGCACTGCCCAGATGCTGGACGATCGCCTCATCCATCTTTTCCGGCGCAACATAAAGGTCGGCTGTCGCATCGGCATGGACAATCGCATAGGCCAAAGCGACCGGCGTCCGCGCAACGTCCTTGCCACGGATGTTGAAGGTCCAGGCGATGGAATCCAGCGCCGACAGCACCACCGCATCCGCCCTTGCCGCGGCCAGCCAATCGGCCATCGCCTGCAGCTTTTCCGCCGCGCCTTGGCCGGCATAACGCTCGTCATGCACCATGATCTTCGCGCTGCTGGGCGCTGGACGATCCGCCCAGACCGCATCGACCGGATTGCTGTTCACAGCGACCAGCGTCGCGCCTCGCGCCGCCACCGCCTCGCTCGCAGCCTTCACCCAGGCCCGCGTGTGCAGCCAGGGGTCATAGCCAATCCGCCCCCCCTCCGGCGCATGCGCGCCCAGCCATCCGGCGACCGAGCTTTGCGGAACGCCCTCATACTGCCACTGCGCCCCGTCCACCTGTTCGCGCACCTGCAGCGTATAGCGCCCGTCCACGAAGATCGCGGCGTCCTGTGCCAGCACCGCCGCGCTGCCTGCCGACCCCTGAAAACCCGTCAGCCACGCCAGCCGCTGCGCATAGGCCCCGACATATTCGCTCATATGTTCGTCGGTCAGCGGAATGACGAAGCCATCCAGCCCGTCGCGCTCCAATTGCGCGCGCAAAGCCTTCAGCCGGTCTTCATGGGTAGACATGGAAATTCCCTTGGATCACATCGGCCCCCTTGCGCAGGCCCTATCGCCGCCAACATAAGCAGGCATGCGCGCATATGCCAGCGCGCCCGACCCATGACCCAGGACTGTGAATGACCGCTTCCCTTGTTCCGCCCACCGCCGCCCGCCGCCCGTTCAGCCTGACCCGTCACGGCGTCACCGTCGAAGACCCTTGGGCATGGTTGCGCGACCCCGGCTATCCCGACGTGAAGGACAAGGATGTGCTGGCCTATCTGGGGGCGGAGAACGCCTTTTTCGAACAGGCCATGGCTCCGCGCAAGGCGCTGACCGACACGCTGTTCGCCGAAATGAAGGGCCGCATCAAGGAAGACGACCAGTCGGTCCCGCAGAAAGACGGCGACTATGTCTATTGGCGCGCCTTCGAAGTCGGGGCGCAATATCGCAAATGGTATCGGCGGCCGGTAGCGGCCAAAACCGACGGAACCGAGGATCAGCTGATCCTGGACGAACCGGCGCTGGCAGAAGGTCATGAATATTTCCGCCTGGGTGCGATGTCGGTCAGCCCGGATGGCCGTTACCTCGCCTACGCCATCGACAATAATGGATCGGAACGGTTCGAAGCGCGGATCAAGGATCTGTTCACCGGCGAATTGCTGCCGGAAATCATCCCCGACACGCTGTCGTCGCTGGTCTGGACCAGCGATAGCAAGGGGCTGCTCTACGGCATCGCCAACGAAAACTGGCGCACCGACAATGCCCGCCTGCACTGGCTGGGCCAGCCGGTCGAATCCGATGTGGAACTGTTCCATGAAGATGATGACGGCTTCCGCGTCTCGGTCGGCCTCACATCATCGGAAAAATGGATCGTCATCGCCACGGGCGATCATGTGACGACCGAAGTCTGGCTGCTCCCCGCCGACAATCCCACCGCCGCGCCGCTGCTGGTGACGGCGCGTCAGCCGGGCTGGGAATATGAAGTCGATGAACATGACGGCACGCTCTACATCCGCACCAACGACACCCACCCCAATTTCCGGCTGGTGAAAGCGTCTCTGGCCGCGCCGGGCGAGTGGGAGGAAGTGATCGCGCCTGACCCGCATTTCTATCTGACCGACTTCACTTTGTTCAAAACCTTCTACGTCACCGAAGGTCGGCAGGACGGGCTCGATCAGATCGAACTGCGCGATTATGCCACGCACAGCGCCAAACGGCTCCCCTTCCCCGAACAAAGCTATTCGGCGTCGCTGGACGACAATCCCGAATATGACGTGACGAAACTGCGCATCGGCTATGAATCGATGGTCACGCCCGACACCATCTATGACTATCATCTCGCCACCGGCGAACTGGAAGTGCTGAAAGTCCAGGAAATCCCGTCAGGCTATGACGCGACCCGTTATACGACCGAACGGCTGATGATCCCGGCCCGCGACGGCACGCAGATTCCGGTTTCGATCGTCTATCCCAAGGGCCTGCCCCGCGACGGCAGCGCGCCGCTCTACCTTTACGGCTACGGTGCCTATGGCATCGCGATGGAGCCTGGCTTTTCGACCAGCCGCCTGTCCCTGCTGGAACGCGGCTTCGCCTTTGCGCTGGCGCATATCCGGGGCGGCGACGATCTGGGCCAGCAATGGTATCTCGATGGCAAGCTGGACAAGCGCACCAACAGCTTCACCGACTTTGTCGACGTGGCCAAGGGGCTGATTGAAAAGGGCTATACGTCAAAGGGACGCATCGGCATTTCCGGCGGATCGGCGGGCGGCGAATTGATGGGCGCGGTGATCAACAGCGATCCCGATCTTTGGGGGGCCGTGGTCGCCCATGTGCCCTTTGTCGATGTCCTCAACACCATGCTGGACGAAACGCTGCCCCTGACGCCCGGCGAGTGGCCCGAATGGGGCAACCCGATCGAGGACCCCAAGGCATTCGAAACGATCCTGTCCTACGACCCTTATTGCAATGTGAAGGCGCAAAATTATCCGCCGCTGATGGTCACAGCGGGATTGAACGATCCGCGCGTCACCTATTGGGAGCCCGCCAAATGGGTCGCCCGGCTGCGCGCCACCAAGACGGACGACAATGTCCTGCTGCTCAAGACCAATATGGGCGCGGGCCATGGCGGAAAGTCGGGACGCTTCGAAAGCCTGCAGGAAACGGCGGAGGAATTTGCCTTCATCCTGTGGCAACTGGGGGTTGATCAGGGGTAAGCCCAATGGCCCGGAGGTCCTGATGCCATCAACCTACACAACGCAAATCACCGCCGGGCCGGAACACATCGATATCCTTGGCCATGTCAACAATGCGGTCTGGGTGCAATGGATGGAGCAGGTGGCGACCGAACATTGGACCCGCGACGCAGCGCCGGAACATCTCGACGCCTATATCTGGGTCGTCACCCGGCATGAGATCGACTATCGCGGCAATGTGAAAGCGGGCGAGGCCGTCACCGTCCGCACCTGGATTCCCGATGCCCCGCGCGGCGCGCGTTTTGACCGGCACATGTTATTCACCGGCGTCGATGGCAAAGTGAAGGTTAGCGCCAAATCCACCTGGGCGATACTGGATCGGCAATCGGGCCGCATCCTGCGGGTGCCGCCGGATGTCGCCGCCCCCTTCCTCGACCAAGATTGATCGTCAACCTGTCACCATCAGCCCCAGCCATAATGTCCGGGGCGTTCCAAGGTCGATCGACCCGCCCGCATTGCGGGTCACCACCCTCTCATCCAGCAGATTTTCGCCCCTGGCGATGATCGTCGCGCCATGGCCGATGGGGAAACGGGCCACCGCATCCACGGTCAGGGCATCGGGCAGCACATCCGATTGCAGGTCATCCTCATATTGTTTCGACACATAGCGCATGGTGGCGGACAGTTCCGGCCCCTGCGCGCGCCGCCACGCCAGCGTGGCACTGGCGGCATGGCGCGGGCTTTGAGCGGGCGAAAGACCGTCGAAATCCTCCCCCGGCGCATGGACCCTGCTGTGGCTATAGGCATAGGATGCCGACAGTCGGAAAGCGCCAGCATCGGCGCTGGCAGTCAATTCCACGCCTTTCGCAACGATGCGGTCGATATTCTGCCGTTCCCGCACGACGATCGCGCGCCCGCCGGTCACCGTCGAACTGATCGTCACATTGCCGACCGCATTGTCGAGCCGGTTGTAAAAGGCGGTGGCGGCCAGCCTGACGTTGGGCATCGGTGCCAGGTCGATGCCCGCTTCCACGCCCTTCAACTTCTCATTTTCCAGCGCCGGGTTGGCGCGCGTCGTCACCATCGACGCGGCTGACGCGATCACGAATGGACGATAGAGTTCATTGAGCGTCGGCAGGCGAAAGCCGGTATAAGCAGCTCCGCGCAGCGCCACGGCGTCGCTGATGCGATAAAGCGCGCCTGCCCGGCCCGACACTTCCCAGCCTGATCGGTCGGGAAACCTGTTGTCGGCAGCGCCCAGGCCCGCCGCGCGGAAAAATCCGTCCCGGATCGTCCAACGGTCCGCGCGGACACCGCCGGTCAGCACAAGGTCGCCCAACGTCCAGTCATCCTCGGCGAACAGTCCCGCCGTGACCTGCTTGCCCCCCGCATGCCGATGCGCACTGGCAAGGCCGGTCATGGCATTATAGGCGTCCTCGAACATGTCGCCGCTGGACAATCGGCTATCCGCGCCGACCCGCAACATATGGCCACCCCCAACGGGCGGGCGCAGTTCGATCTTGCCGCCAAGCCCCGTCGACGGCGTGTTCCGCTGGTCCAGTGACTTGCGGAAGGGTGGGCTGGACGAAATGACGATGTTCGAAAAATTGCGCGCCTGGACATAAGCGAGCGCGTCCAATTGCCACCGCCCCCGCGATACATAGCGAATGCTGGCGTCCTGCCCCTCGCTCACGCTGTCCGCCCCCCGGAACCGCAGCGTGCGCTCATCGCGAAAGATCGTTGCGCGGAACTGCACTTCCGACGTGGCCGACAATGGGGCCGCCGCCCGCAAATTGGCGGACCAGCCATCATAGGCGGCTGGCACCGTGGCCGCTCCACGCTGATCTTCCGGCACCGTATGGAATCCATCGCCGCGATCCCAGCGGCCCGACAGCGACACAAGGCCGCCGCCCAGGTCGGGGCTGAAGCTGGCCGACAATTCGGTGGCGTCGCGGCTGCCATAAAGGGCGCTCGCGGCGAAAACGGGAAGCTGGTCACGGGTGGCGCTGGCCAGTTCGATCGTCCCCGCGACCGCTCCTGCGCCGAACGGCCCCACGCCACCCCCGCGCGTCACCCGCACGACCGAAAGCCGGTCGGGGACCAACGCGCTAAACGGGATATAGCCGAAAAACGGGTCCGCCATCGGCACCCCGTCCAGCAGCACCAAGGTCCGGCTCGACGCATTGCCGCCCAGCGCTCGCAGGGTCGCGCCCTGTGCGGACGGATTGGCCGAACGGCTGTCGGACCGGCGGAATTGCTGGAACCCGGCCACGTCGCCCAGAATATTCTCGATCCTGCCCGACGCACTGTTCAACAGCCGGTCGCGATCGATGACCACCGATCCATAAGCAGGCGTGCCGGGCGGCAAGGGCAGGCCCGCGCCTGTGACGATGATCTTTGCCGGATCGATTTGGGCGGGCTGGCCCAGCGCGGCAGAGGGGAAGGCCAACAGGATGATAGGCAAGGCGGCTGCGTATTTCATGCCGCCTGCCCTACATCTCCCCCGCCTGCCCGGCAATCGCGCGGAGGAGCGTCTGGATCACGCCAGGGCCGAACCCTCGGCCCGCTCGATCAGCTTGTCGATGGTCAGCGGATAATCCCTCAGCCGAATGCCGGTCGCATTGTAGATCGCGTTCGCAATCGCCGCGCCCGCCCCGCAAATGCCCAGCTCCCCCACGCCCTTGGCCTTCATGGGGGAGCTTTTGTCATCCAGCTCCTCCACAAACAGCACATCCTGTTCGGGGATATCGGCATGCACCGGCACCACATATTCGGCCATGTCATGATTGACGAAGAAGCCGAAGCGCGTGTCGACCTGCAATTCCTCCATCAGCGCCGCGCCCGCGCCCATCGTCATGGCACCAATCACCTGGCTTCGCGCCGACTTGGGATTAAGGATGCGCCCAGCGGCAAAGGCCCCGCCCATACGGCGGATGCGGACTTCAGCCGTGTCGATGTCTACGCCCACCTCGCAGAAATGCGCGCCAAATGTCGCTTGCGCATAACGTTCGGTCAGGTCGCCAAACTCGATCCTGTCCTCCGCCCAAAGCCCGTCAGGCCCGGCGACCGCTGCCAAGGGGCGCGACTGGTTGCCCAGCCGCAGCAAACCATCTTCGAAGATCACCTGTTCAGCGGGGAAGCCCGCCCGTTCGGCCAGCTTCGTGCGCAGGGCCACGCAGGCGGCATAGACGCCAGCGGTCGAACTGTTGCCGCCGAACTGGCCGCCCGAACCCGACGATACCGGAAAGCGGCTGTCGCCCAGCCGGACCGTCACCGCTTCCAGCGGCACGCCCATCATTTCTGCCGCCGTCTGGCCGATGATGGTATAGCTGCCGGTGCCGATATCGGTCATGTCGGTTTCCACCGTCACCCGCCCCTGCGCATCCACGCCAACCCGCGCGCCCGACGAAGCGACCAGGTTGTTACGGAACGCCGCCGCCATGCCCATGCCCACCAGCCAGCGTCCGTCGCGTTTCTGGCCGGGCCGGGAATCGCGCTGCTCCCACCCAAACCGCGCCGCGCCCTGACGCAGGCACTCGACGAACTTGCGGCTGGAAAAGGGGCGCTTGGGTCCCACTTCCGGGTCATACTGCACATCATTGCGTATGCGCAGTTCAACCGGATCAACCCCGCACGTCTCCGCCAGTTCATCCATGGCGACTTCCAGCGCCAGCATGCCCACCGCCTCACCCGGCGCGCGCATCGCATTGCCTTCCGGCAGGTCCAGCGTCGCCAAACGGTGCGCCGTCCGGCGATGATCGCCCCGATAAAGCAACCGCGTCTGCATTGCCGCCGTTTCCGGCTCACCACCGGGCAAATCGCCAGACCAGACCTCATGCGCGATCGCGTCGATCACCCCATCCTTGTCCGCGCCGATGCGGATGCGCTGGATGGTCGCGGGGCGATGAGTAGTATTGTTGGGGATTTGCGACCGCGCAATCGCGACCTTCACCGGCCTGCCCACGGCGCGCGCGCCCAGCGCCGCCAGCAGCGCGTCGGCACGCAGGAACAACTTCCCGCCAAACCCGCCGCCGACATAGGGAGAAACAACGCGAATGCGGTCCTTTGGAATTTTCAAGGTCCGGGCCATGTCTCCCACGGCCCAGGCCACCATCTGATTGCTCGTCCACAGCGTCAGCCGGTCGCCATTCCAGGCCGCCGTGGTAGCATGGGGCTCCATCATGGCATGGCTTTGGTCGGGGGTGGTGTAGCTCTGGTCGATCTGCACCGCCGCGCGCCCGAAGGCGGCGTCGAAATCACCCGCGCTCGTGTCGGCGGGGCCTCCAAAACCATCCTCCGGCTTGGCCGCCCTGTCACGGTCGGCGGCTAGGTCGAATCTTCCCTGCTCAGCCCTGTAGTCGATCCTCAGAAGGCGGGCGGCGTCACGGGCATTTTCCAGCGTGTCAGCGATCACCAGCGCCACCGCCTGGTCATAATGTTCGACCGCAGGCCCACCCAGCAGATGAGCCGTGTTCATATTTCCCTTGCCCAGCGGACCGGCATTCTGATGGGTGACGACACCCAGCACGCCAGGCGCGACCTCCGCTGCGGTCAGGTCCATGGCGGCGATCCGCCCTTTGGCGATGGCGGAGCCCACGATCCAGCCATAGGCGGCGTTGGGGGCGGCATCATGTCGCTCATAGGCGTAGGGGGCGGTGCCCGTCACCTTCGCCGCGCCTTCGATGCGGTCATGGGCTATGCCGACAACCCGACCACGATCAATCGGATTGGCGGTAGCAGGTCTATCGAACTTCATGCCCGCGCCTCCTTCTGACGGAAAAGGGACGCAAGCGTTCGGGCCGTCAGCCCCTGTTTGAACGCATTTTGCGCGGTGGGTTGCGCGCCAGCCAGAGCAGCATCGGCCACAGCCTTTGGTCCTGACCCCACGGCGGCATCGGCGGCATCCACACGCCAAGGCTTGGGAGCGATGCCGCCAAAGGCAAAGCGCGCACTCCCGTCCTCTCCGAACACTGCCGCCACCGACACCAGCGCAAAGGCATATGAGGCGCGATCGCGCACTTTGCGATAGACCTGCGTGCCGCCGATGGGCGGGGGCAAAGTCACCGCCGCAATAAGCTCTCCCGGCGTCAGCCTATGTTCGACATGGGGCGTGTCGCCCGGCAACAGGTGGAAGTCCGCGATGGGGATCGACCTGCGCGTTCCGTCCGCCGTCACAGTCTCCACATTGGCGTCCAGCAAGCGCATAGCCACCGCCATGTCGGACGGGTGCTGCGCAATGCAGGCGTCACTGGTGCCGATAATTGCCAGCCCCCGGCTGATACCCTTCATCGCCGCGCAGCCGCTGCCCGGTTTTCTTTTATTGCACGGCATCCGCGTGTCGTAGAAATAGGGGCAGCGAGTGCGCTGGAGCAGATTGCCCGCCGTCGTGGCCTTATTGCGTAATTGCCCTGATGCTCCGGCCAGCAGCGCGCGGCTGAGCACCGCATAGTCGCGCCGCACGACCTCATTCGCGGCAAGATCGGTATTGCGGACCAGCGCGCCGATGCGCAGCCCGCCCTCATCCGTCGCCTCAATCCGATTGAGGCCGATGTGATTGACATCGATCAGGTGCGTGGGTGTTTCAATCTGCAGCTTCATCAGGTCCAGCAAATTGGTCCCGCCCGCAATGAAGCGCGCGCCCTGGACGCTGGCGGCGGTTTGCGCCGCTTCCTGAACGCTGGCCGCACGGCTGTAGGTAAAGGGCTTCATGCTTCGCCCTCCCCTGCGACATCCCGAATGGCTGCGATGATGTTGGGATAGGCGGCGCAGCGGCAGATATTGCCGCTCATCCGTTCGCGCAGTTCTGCGTCGGAAAACTCAACCTCGCCCAGATCCTGCGTCGCGTGGCTGGGAATGTCGGCCGCAATTTCCTCCAACATGGCCACCGCCGAACATATCTGCCCGGGCGTGCAATAGCCGCATTGATAGCCGTCATGGGTGACGAAGGCGCGCTGCATCGGGTGCAGGTTGTCCGGCGAGCCCAGCCCTTCGATCGTGGTCACATTCTCGCCTTCGTGCATGACCGCCAGCGTCAGGCAGCTGTTGATCCGCCGCCCTTCGACAATCACGGTGCAGGCGCCGCACTGGCCATGATCGCATCCCTTCTTGGTGCCGGTCAGGTGCAGATGTTCGCGCAGCGCATCCAGCAACGTGGTGCGTGGGTCCAGCTGGAGATGCACGTCCCGACCGTTCACGGTGAGTTCGACGGCGTCCATGCCACCTCCCTTGTTCGATTGTGGCACCCTTGCGGGCGCGTCCTGCGCTTGAGCCATCACAGGAAGGATGACCGCTGCCGCGCCGCTGCCCTGCAGCAGGCCTCGGCGACTCAAATGATCGGATGTCATATCCGTTTCCTTCTCCCTGCCTGAGACCACTACGCAGCACTATCGGGGATGATCCCGCATCCCCAAATAATAACATCCATCATTAGGACCATATCAGGTCGATGGCAGCGCGCAGGGTTCAACCATGCCCGTTCCTTGTGGCCCCCTCTACCTCACCGCACGTTGCGCGCGTTCGAAAAATTTGTGACCAGCCCAATTCTCCCCTTGCCCGTTCAAGGAACCGCTGCTAGTTGCCCGCCTCACCCGCCGAGAGGGACATATCCTCCGGCCGCCAGAGCGGGCGTAGCTCAGGGGTAGAGCACAACCTTGCCAAGGTTGGGGTCGAGGGTTCGAATCCCTTCGCCCGCTCCAGATTTCCAGAAAAATTATCACCGGCTTTCGCCCGGAACAGATTAGTCGTTCGCCGGAAGCAAAGCGTCGCGGGGTGCGAGCGGCCTGCGGCGGGCCCTGTTTGCTGTCAATTGGTTGCCGCCCCTGCTGGAAACGGTGATGCCACTCCCTGGATCATGATCTGGACTTACAGCGGTTCCGCCCACATGTTGCATGATAGTCGTAGTGGGAGAGAGACGTGTACAAGCATATTCTGATCGCGACCGATGGATCCGAGTTGGGTCAGCGGGGTATGGAACATGGGCTTTCGCTCGCGCGGGATTTGAACGCGCGCGCCACCATCCTGACGGTAACCGAACCATTCCCGATCTATTCCGGCGCAAATTTCGGGTTCGCTCCAAGTGGGGCAACAATCTCGGACTTTGGGGCCGGTCAGCAAGAGACCGCAAAAGCCTTGCTGGCGGCGGCTAGTCAAGCTGCCCGGAGCGCGGGCGTAGAGGCGGAGACCGTGTATATTGCTGACGCACAGCCTGCGGAGGCTATTGTCGATGCGGCCAACTCACGCGGTTGCGACCTGATCGTAATGGGATCGCATGGACGTCGCGGGATCGGTCGCATTGTCATCGGCAGCAAGACCTGGGAGGTCGTTTCACACGGCCATGTTCCGGTGCTGGTGGTCCGCTAGAACCTGCCGGTTAGAGCATGATCCGATCTGACTGAATCGAATCATGCTCTAATTATCCTTTGTTTCCCGCATTTTCCGAGTCGTCAGATGATGCCATCTGACTGGAAAATGCTCTAATCCTGCGCCCGTTCATCGGGCTTCGGACTGGGCGGAACGCCGAAGGTGGCCCATTCCGCGCCGGAATGCGGAGGGGGAGGCAGCGGATTCTCGTTTACCTCCGCCCTGCCGCCGGACACATGACGGCCATGGATATACGCCTTGGCGATCATGTTGGCCGCGATCGGTGCCGTGATGAACAGGAATAAAGTGATGAGTAGCTCATGCGCGGACCAGGAGAGGCCGTGCGTGGGAAAGTAAATCATAGAAGCGATCAGACAACTGCCCACGCCGAGCGTGGTCGCCTTGGTCGGGCCGTGCAGTCGGCTCATGAGCGAGGGCAGGCGCGCCAGGCCCCAGCTGCCGATCAGCGCGAACGCGCCACCCAATATGATTAGCGCGGCGATGATGAAATCAAGAATTGCAGTCATTGCCCCATCCCTATTCCACGATGTCGCCGCGTAGCAGGAACTTGGCATAGGCCACCGTCCCCACGAACCCGACCATCGCCAGCAACAGCGCCGCTTCGAAATAGACGGTGGTTTTTTCCATGATGCCGAACAGGATGATGAGGGCGATGGCGTTGATGACCATCGTGTCCAGCGCCAGAATGCGGTCGGACGCGGTCGGCCCGCGCAACAGCCGATAGAGGTTCAGCAACACGGCAAGAGCAATACAGGCGAGGGCGATCATCAGCGCCAGGTCGATCATCGAAAAATCTCCAGCAACCGCCGCTCATAGCGGGATTTGATCCGTGCGACCTCCGCCTGTGCGTCGCCAGTGTCGAGCGCGTGGACGAGGAGATGGCGGCCATCGGTCGATATGTCCGTGGACACTGTGCCCGGCGTCAGGCTGATCGTGCCCGCCAGCACTGTGATGGCCTCAGCGGATTGCAGGTCCAGCGGGATATTCAACCAGCAGGACCGCAGATCGCGGTTGCGGCGGAAGAGAATGAGGCGAGCAACGTGGAAATTCGCGATAATGATGTCACCGATCACCAGCAACACATAAGCGATTAGCGGCCAGCCATATCGCACCGACGGACGCTCTGGCCAGAAGGGAGCCGTAAACAGCGGCACCAGCGTGCCAAATATGACGCCCAGCAGAAGACCGCCGACACTCAGTTCGTTGAGCACCAGCAGCCACATGACGATCAACAGCCATGTCAGTCCGGGATGGGGGAATAGACGCTTCACCTACCTGCCCTTCCCTGCGTCGGGGCCGAGAACCGATCCGACATAGCCGTCGGCATCAAGAATCTGGGCGCTGGTCGCCTGCATATAGGCGGTGACGGGGCCAGCGCCTGCGGTCAGCGCGGCCAGCAAGGCAAGCAGGAAGATGGCGGGCACTGCTTCGCCCCAACGCGCCGTTGAACGATCGGATGTGATCGGCGGGGTGGAGGTATCTTTCCAGAACAAGTCACTGCCCGCCTGCGACAGGCCGACCAATCCGATCAGGCTGGTGACCAGAACCACCGTCCAGATCACCCCCATATAAGGCGAGGGGGTCGCCGCCTGCAGGATCAACAGCTTGCCGATGAAGCCGGACAGCGGCGGCAGCCCCAACAGCGCGACGGCGGCGGCCAGGAACTGGAAGCCCAGCCATCCCTGCCCCTTATAGCGTGGCGTGGGCACGATCGCTTCATCTTCCCCACCGCGCCAACGGATGATCAGGTCGATGGTCAGGAACAGCAGCGCAGCGGAAAAGGTGGTGTGCGGCAGATAATAGAGCGCCGCCGCCAGCGCAGGCCCATCGAACAGCGCGATGGCGGTAAGCAATGTCGCGGTCGAACCGATGAGGGCGAACGCAGCCATGTCCCCAAGCCCGCGCGCCGCGAGCAGGCCGATAAATCCGAGCAGCATCGTGCCGAGCGCGGCGGGCAGCAGGAACGACCCTGCCCCCGCATCGCCCAGGATCAGCGGCATCGTGCGCATGATCGCGTAAGCGCCCACCTTGGTCATGATCGCGAACAGCGCGGCAACGGCGGGTGCGGTCGCCGAATAGGTGCGCGGCAGCCACAGGTGAACCGGCACCAGCGCCGCCTTGAGCGCGAACACCACGGCCAGCAGCAGGCCACCGGCCCGCAACAGTCCACGATCGCCTGCGGGGAGCGCGGCGGCGCGAACCGCCATGTCGGCCATGTTGAGCGTGCCGGTAACCCCATAAAGCAGACCAAGCGCGATCAGGAACAGGATCGATCCGATCAGGTTGACAACCACATATTGGACCCCCGCGCTCAGCCTTCGCGCGCCCTGCCCATGCAGCATCAGGCCGTAGGACGCGATCAGCAGCACTTCGAAGAAGACGAAGAGGTTGAAAAGGTCCCCGGTCAGGAAGGCACCGTTGATGCCTAGCAGCTGAAACTGGAACAGCGGATGAAAATGCCAGCCTTTGCGATCGACCCCGGTAAACGTGGCATGAACCGCGACAGCAAGCCCCAGCAGCGCCGTCAGCAGCAGCATCAGCGCCGAAAGCCGATCCAGCACCAGCACGATGCCGAACGGAGCGGGCCAATCGCCCAGCGCGTAGGCGATGGCTTCACCCGATGCAGCCCGTGTCATCAATATGATCGCGACGACGATCATCCCCATGACCGATGCGATGGACACGATCGCGCCCGCCCAGCGATATCGCAGCCAGAATAGCAGGCTGGCAGTGGCGGCAAAGGCGGGCAGCAGTAATGGGGCCGCGATCAGCGCGTCCATCATGGCCGCGCCTCCGGGTCGGGGCGGGGCGGATCAGCCTCCACCACGCCGTCAACCTGGTCCGTCCCCGTTTCCAGGAAATTGCGCAGTGCCAGCACCACAGCGAGGGCGGTCATGCCAAAGGAGATGACGATGGCCGTCAGCACCAGCGCCTGCGGCAGCGGGTCGGTATATTCGGTCAGCCCCTTTTCATAAAGCGGCGGACGGTTCAGGACCAGACGGCCGATGGCGAACAGGAACAGGTTGATCGCATAGGACAGCATGGCGAGGCCCAGCACCACCGGAAAGGTGCGGCCGCGCAGGCAGAGATAGATGCCAGCCATGGTCAGGACGCCAATCGCCGACGCAACCAGAAACTCGATGCTCATGCCTCCGCCTCCCGCAGGGTCGCGGGATCGATGTCCATCGGACCTTCGTCGTCATCCGGTTCCTTCTGCACCCGCTGGGCGACGTGGCTGAGTTCGGCGAGGGCGAGCATCACGGCACCGATTACCGTCATGGCAACGCCGACATCGAAGAACATGGCCGTCGCCAACTCGAACGTGCCGATCAACGGCAGGGTGAAATAGCCGAAAGAGCTGGTGAATAGCGGCGCATGGAAGAAGAGCGAGCCGAGGCCGGTGAGCGCGGCAATGATGACACCCAGGCCGATCAACAGATGTTCGTCGATCTGCCGCCGCTGATCGGCCCATTCGAAGCCCGACGCCATATATTGCATCAGCATCGCAATCGACACGACAAGACCGGCGATAAAGCCGCCGCCGGGCATATTATGCCCACGCAGGAAGATGTAGAGCCCGATCATTGTCGCCAGCGGCAGCAGCAACCTGGCCGCCACGGCGAACATCATCGGGTGACGTTCCGGGGAGCGGGGCAGGTCCGCGACCCATTCGCGCAGCCTTCGTCCCGACACGCCACGGGTCGCCGGTTGCAGCAGCGCGAAGATGGTCAGCGCGGCAATGCCCAGCACAATGATTTCCCCAAATGTGTCGAAGGCGCGGAAATCGACGAGGGTCACATTGACGACATTGGTCCCGCCGCCATGGGCATAGGAATTGGTCCAATGGTAAGCGGAAATCGGATCATTGGGCGCGCGCGTCATCACCGCCCAGGCCGCAAGGCCCGTTGCCGTGCCGCCCGCCAGCCCGATCATCCCGTCGCGCAGCCTCCGGCCATTGCTCGACACACGCGCCGGTATCTTGGGCAACAGGTTGAGCGCGAGCAGCAGCAGCAGGATCGTCACAATTTCGACGGAAATCTGCGTCAGCGCCAGATCGGGTGCCGACAGGTAGACAAAGGCCAGGGAAACGATGAGGCCGATCACGCTGATGTAGATGAGGGTCAGGAAACGCTGCCGCTGTACCTTCACCACTGCGGCCACCGCTGCCAGCAGCAGCAGCCATGCGACGACCGCGACAGGCGGCGCTGCTATGGTGGCGCGGGTGCCCGGCGTATAGCCGCCGGTCCACGCCCCTACCGCGCCGAGGATGATCGCGACTATGAACAACAAAACGAGCTGCCGTTGCAACGATCCGTTGTGGATGGTCCGGGTGATCGTGTCGGCGCAGCGGACCATCCATTCGACGGTGGATTCGAACAGACGCCGGGCGTCCGGCAGGCGTACCGCGTCCCAGCCCCGCTGCAACAAGCCGTGCCGCCGCAGCAATGTCGCGCCGATGATCACGGCCAGCACGCTCATGCCGAGCGCGGGGCTCAGTCCATGCCAGAGCGCAGGTTTGAACGGCGGCGCGGTCCCGCCCGTGACAACTGCGGCGGCCGGAGCGATCAGGTCGAACGTCAGCGTCCGGGGGAACAGGCCGACCAGGACGGTGAGAGCGACCAGCACGGCGGAAGGAACCCATAGCCCCAAGGGGGGATCATGCGGGTTGGCCGGGTAGGATGCGGGGCGCTGGCCCAGATAGAGGTGGAAGATGTAGCGCAGCGAATAGGCGACAGATAGCGTCGCCCCGATCACGGCCAGCAGCGGAACCGCCCAATTCTGCCCGGCCCAGACAATATGGGCGGTTTCTTCCAGCATCATTTCTTTCGACAGAAAACCGCCGAACGGCGGCAATCCCGCCATGGACGCCGCAGCGATCACGCCCAACGTCGCCGTGATCGGCATCAGGCCCGCGACGCCGCCCAGCAGACGGATGTCGCGCGTCCCCGTTTCATGATCGACAATCCCTGCATTCATGAACAGCGCCGCCTTGAACAGCGCGTGGTTGAGCAGATGGAACACGCCAACCATCGCCGCCGCAGGGGTGCCAAAGCCGAACAACATGGTCAGCAGGCCAAGATGGCTGACCGTCGAGTAAGCCAGGATCGCCTTTAGGTCGTGGCGGAACAACGCGATCGCAGCGCCCATCACCATGGTGACAAGCCCGGTGGTTGATACCAGATAGAACCACAGATCCGTCCCCGCCAGCACTGGCCAGAAACGGGCGAGCAGGAACACGCCCGCCTTCACCATGGTAGCAGAATGGAGATAGGCGCTGACCGGCGTGGGGGCAGCCATCGCGTGCGGCAGCCAGAAGTGAAAGGGAAATTGGGCCGATTTGGTAAAGCAGCCGAGCAGGAACAGCACCAGCGCCACCGGATAGAGCGGCGACGTGCGGATCGCGTCTCCGCTGGCCAATATGTCGGCCAGTTCGAACGATCCGGCTATCTGGCCGATCAGCAGCAGCCCCGCGATCAGCGCTAGGCCGCCGCCGCCCGTCACCGCCAGCGCCATGCGCGCGCCCTGACGACCTTCGGCCTTGTCGTTGCGAAAGCCGATCAGCAGGAAGGAGGAGAGGCTGGTCAATTCCCAGAAGATCAGCAGCAGCAGCAGGTTGCCCGACAGCGATATGCCCAGCATCGCCCCCTGGAACAGCAGCAGCAGGGCAAGGAAGCGGCCCATGGGTTCGTTCGCGGGCAGATAGAAGCGGGCATAGATGACGATCAGCAGCCCGATGCCCAGAATGAGCGCCGCAAAAAGCCACCCCAGCGCGTCGACCCGCACGCTGATATCCAGTCCCAATGCGGGCACCCAGTCGGCGCGAAACTGGACGGCTTGCCCCCCCAGCACTGAAGGTGCCAGCAGCGCGAGCAATAGCAGGCCCACCAGCGCGGGCGTACAGGCAATGCCGGCCAGCATGTTGCGATGCGCACGGCCAGCGACCGACGTCAGCAGCGCACCGATGAAGGGCAGCAACATGAGCAGGACCAGATGCAAGAATTTCCCCCTGCGCAACGCCTGGGAACGGCATCGCGAATGCGTTTGCTGGTGGACGCGGAGCGACTATGTCCGCTTTCCGCTATCGGGGCAGCAAGGTCAACCGGCCAAGCCCGGATAATCAGACCACATCCTGGCCCCGCCCCGTGTGAAACGGCGAGACCGGCCAGCTGAGAGGGGTGACGGCGACCTACCCTGGCATGGTGACGGTTATCATATGCTACCACTGCAGCCGGTGCGATGATGCTGTCGTCAGTGTAAGAAACCGTTGGGATAGCCCTATGTCCGGGACGCATTCCGCTCGCGTTCTGGCCGGGGTTATGACAGGATAGGCATAATAGCGAGCAAGGTTCGTTCATTCGATGAGCGGCGACTGGGAAAGGATATTCCCGTGGAAAGCCGATGCCAACTTGCGCTGTTCCGCTTTTTGTTCGTGCTGGGTTTGTTGTTGCTCAGTGCTGTATCTACGCTTGTCCAGGCCGAACGGTCGACTGACAGGCGCGAAGTGCCGCGGCTCACGATAGACGGGGCCATTGGCCCGGCGACCGCCGATTATATCGTTCGCGGCGTTGCCGCTGCCGCGGAAAACGGCGCGCCCATGATCCTGATCCAGATGGACACGCCTGGCGGCCTCGACACCTCCATGCGCGAAATCATCCGGGCCATCGTCAACGCGCCGTTTCCGGTCGTGACCTATGTCAGCCCGAGCGGTGCGCGCGCCGCGAGCGCCGGAGCGTTCATTCTGACCGCAAGCCACGTCGCGGCGATGGCGCCGGGCACCAATGTCGGCGCGGCCAGCCCGGTCCAGATTGGCGCGCCCGGCCTGCCTCCCGCGTCCGACCCCAAGGATGGCAGTGGCGACAAGCCCAAGGATGGCACCTCCACCCCGCAAAAGCCCGCCAGCACGAGCGAGGCCAAGGCGCTGAACGACGCCATCGCCTACATCCGTTCGCTCGCTGAAATGCGCGGCCGCAATGCCGAATGGGCCGAAGCCGCCGTTCGTGACGCAGCCAGCCTTTCGGCGCAGGCGGCTCTCGATCAGAAGGTGATCGACCTCATCGCCCGTGACGACGCCGATCTGTTGGCCCAGTTGCACGGACGCGCCGTGAAGATCGGCGGCGGAGAGGTCCGCCTCGATACGCAAGCGGTAGCCCTTGCCAATGTCGATCCCAACTGGCGAACGCGCCTTCTGGTCGCGATCACCAATCCTAACATCGCACTGATCCTGATGATGATCGGTGCCTATGGCCTGCTGTTCGAGTTCATGAATCCGGGTGCCCTTTACCCCGGAACGATTGGTGTCATCTGCCTGCTGGTGGGCCTTTACGCGCTGTCCGCCCTACCGGTGAATTACGCCGGAATTGCGCTGATCATTCTGGGCATGGCGCTCATGGCCGCCGAGGCCTTTGCCCCATCCTTCGGCATATTGGGCATCGGCGGCCTCATCGCCTTTGCAATCGGCGCGACGATCATGTTCGACACCGACGTTCCGCAGTTCCGCGTAACCCTCCCCGTGCTGGGCGCGGTTGCCGTCGCCAGCCTGGGCGCGACCTTGCTGACCATGCGGCTGGCGCTGCAGTCGCGCCACAAAAGGGTCGCCACGGGGCGCGAGCAGATGGTCGGCACAGTTGCGCGCGTGCTGGATTGGGAAGGGCAAGGCGGGCATGTCCAGATCCATGGGGAACGTTGGCGCGCCGCCAGCACGGTTGAATTTCGATCCGGCCAGTCCGTGCGGGTCATCGATGTCCAGGGCCTGACCCTGATGGTCGAACCGCCTGCCTGACATTTGGGAAAGGAGACACGTCATGGAGATGATCGGAAACCTGGCATTTTATATTCCGCTGATAATCCTGCTGCTGATCTTCCTGATGGCGGCGATCAAGATCCTGCGGGAATATGAGCGCGGCGTCATATTCACGCTGGGCCGATATACGGGCGTCAAGGGGCCGGGCTTGATCCTGCTGGTGCCATTCGTGCAGCAAATGGTGCGGATCGATCTACGCACGATCGTGCTGGATGTGCCGACCCAGGACGTTATTTCACGGGACAATGTTTCGGTGAAGGTGAACGCGGTGATCTACTTTCGGGTGATCACGCCGGAGGCCGCGACGATCCAGGTCGAAAATTACATGCAGGCGACCAGCGAACTTGCCCAGACCACGCTTCGTTCGGTGCTGGGCAAGCATGAACTGGACGAGATGCTGGCCGAGCGCGACAAGCTCAACGCCGATATTCAGGAGATTCTGGATGCCCAGACAGACGCCTGGGGCATCAAGGTCGCCAATGTCGAAATCAAGCATGTGGACATAGACGAATCCATGGTGCGGGCAATCGCTCGCCAAGCCGAAGCCGAGCGCGAACGGCGGGCCAAGGTCATCAACGCTGAAGGTGAGCAACAGGCAGCGCATAAGCTGCTGGAGGCCGCCGAAATCCTTGGTCAGCGTCCCGAGGCCATGCAGCTGCGCTACCTTTCGACGCTGAATGTCATCGCTGGGGAGCGCAGTTCGACCATCATATTCCCCTTCCCCCTCGATTTTCTGGATCTGCTGAAAAACATACAGCGCGACGGCTGAAGCCATCGGAGAAATGATGTCGGCGCGGTGGATGCTTCGCGGGGCGGGAAGCGACCGGCCCGGCCGCGTCCCGCCCCCTTCGTCATTCCGCTGCGGGCAGGTAGATTTCGCCGCCCTTGTTTTTGAACGTCTCGCTCATCTCCGCCATGCCTTTTTCCGCATCTTCAGCTGCGATGAATGCGTCGGCGGGTTGGTTTTGCTTCGCTGCGAAGTCGCGAACCTCTTGAGTGATTTTCATCGAGCAGAACTTCGGGCCGCACATTGAGCAGAAATGCGCGGTCTTGGCGCCTTCGGCAGGCAGCGTCTGGTCGTGATATTTCTCCGCCGTGTCGGGATCGAGCGACAGGTTGAACTGATCGCGCCAGCGGAATTCGAAGCGCGCGCGGCTGAGCGCGTCGTCGCGAACCTTGGCGGCGGGGTGGCCCTTGGCAAGGTCGGCGGCGTGGGCGGCGAGCTTGTAGGTGACGACCCCCACCTTCACATCGTCGCGGTCGGGCAGGCCCAGATGCTCCTTGGGCGTGACGTAGCAAAGCATAGCTGTGCCATACCAGCCGATCATCGCCGCGCCGATGCCACTGGTGATATGGTCGTAGCCCGGCGCGATGTCGGTGGTTAGCGGCCCAAGCGTGTAGAAGGGGGCTTCGCCGCACGCCTCAAGCTGCTTGTCCATATTCTGCTTGATCTTGTGCATGGGTACATGGCCCGGCCCTTCGATCATCACCTGCACATCCTGTTCCCAGGCGCGCTTGGTGAGTTCGCCCAGCGTGTAGAGTTCGGCGAACTGCGCCTCGTCATTGGCGTCGGCGATCGATCCGGGACGCAGGCCGTCACCCAACGAATAGGCGATGTCATAGGCTTTGCAGATTTCGGTGATCTCGTCGAAATGTTCGTAGAGGAAGCTTTCCTTATGATGGCTGAGGCACCATTTCGCCATGATCGACCCGCCGCGCGAGACGATGCCGGTGACGCGCTTGGCGGTCATCGGGATATAGGGCAGGCGCACGCCCGCATGGATGGTGAAATAGTCGACGCCCTGCTCCGCCTGCTCGATCAGCGTGTCGCGGAAGATTTCCCAGGTCAGTTCCTCGGCAATGCCGCCGACCTTTTCCAGCGCCTGATAGATCGGCACGGTGCCGATCGGGACCGGCGAGTTACGCATGATCCATTCGCGCGTGTCATGGATGTTGCGGCCGGTGGAAAGGTCCATCACCGTGTCGGCGCCCCAGCGGATCGACCAGACCAGCTTATCGACTTCACTCGCCACGTCGGAGGCGACGGCCGAATTGCCGATATTGGCGTTGATCTTGACCAGAAAATTGCGGCCGATCGCCATCGGTTCCGATTCGGGGTGGTTGATGTTCGACGGGATGATGGCGCGACCGCGCGCCACTTCGTCGCGCACGAATTCGGGCGTCACATAATCGGGGATCGATGCCCCCCAATCCTGACCGTCGCGGATATATTCGGCGAGCCGGGCGCGGCCCAGATTTTCGCGGATCGCGACATATTCCATCTCCGGCGTGATGATGCCGCGCCGGGCATAGTGCATCTGGGAGACATTCATGCCCGGCTTGGCACGCAGCGGGCGCTGGACCGTTTTGGGGAAAGGCTGAACGCCGCCGCTGCGGTCGGGACCTTTCAGGCCATTATCTTCGGGCTGGATGGCGCGGGCATCATATTCCGCCACATCACCACGAGCCATGATCCAGTCGCGGCGCAGCGTGGGCAGGCCCGCCATGATGTCGATGCGGGCGTTGGGATCGGTGTAGGGGCCGGAGGTGTCATAGACGCGCACGGGCTGTTCGCCGCTGCCGGGCTCAAGTTCGATTTCGCGCATGGCGACCTTGAGCGGGCCGACATGGATTTTGCGGCTGCCCCGGATGGGGCCGGTGGTGACGTTCATTGCGGCCTGCTGGCCGGTGAAGCCTCCGGCTTCGGGCATTTCTGTGCGGGCTGGAATGTCGGCCATGAAGGTTCCTTTCAGACGATGAGGGTCGCTCGACCAGTCAGGCCAGCGAAAAAGAGGAGGATGCCGAGCAGGATCGAAACGACCGCCCACGCACGGGTGAAGTTCAAGGACCAACGGCCGATTCTGAGCAGCGGCCCCGGCACGGCGAGGAGCAACGCGCCTTCGATCAGAGCGGCGTAGCCGACGAGGCTGACGATCACGGCCAGTGGGTCGGTCCAGACGCTGTGGATCAGGACGAGCGCCGCGCCGATGGCGAAGACAGGAAAGCCCAGCGCCATCACCAGGCCGGGCGACCGTTCCAGATCGTCCATCATCTTGCGCCAGCGTTCAGGCGCGACCAGCCCGCCAATGCCGACAACGATCATGTAAAGGCCGATGGCTTCGGCCAGGCGCAGGGTCAGGACGGAAATTGTGTCCATCGGCAATCCGTCCTCCTCTTCGTCGCTGGGCGGAAGAAGGGCGCGGACATGCCTATGACAAGCCGTCCCTCCCTACGCCGGTCTTATCCGGATCAGGTTCAGCGGGTCGCAGCCACATCAGCTGCCTCTCAACCGCCTGTGAGCGGTCCCCCGGGGATGAGCCGGAATAGCCGATGGCGCGCGTCAGGGAAAGCCCCCGCGCGAACAAGGGAGCGCTGGACAGTCCCCGTGCATTTACGCAGTGATGCGCAACATGAAACATCCCGACCTTACCACCAAGCAGGGGCGAAAGGCGTGGCGGCACGACATGCGCATGATCGCCGTTCGCCCCCGCCGCTATGGACTGTGGCTGCTAACGGCGGGATTTCTGCTGCTGCTGACGCCATCGGCACTGGATGTGCATAGCCTGTTCGGATTGTGGCCGCCGATGCTGGGGGCGATCTGCATATTGGCGGGCACGCCCCTGCTGGTTGCCAGCGTCCTGCTGCGGCGTCGCTATGCGCAACAGCGCCTGGCTGGTCATGCGGTGGTTGAGCGGATCAGGGGCTGAATGATTTTGAAGAGGATCGTAACGATGATTTCCGCAACCCTGCTGACCGCCGCGGGCGCGCCGCCGCCTGCACCCGCCGACGATCCCTATGTCTGGTTGGAGGATTGGACCGGCCCGCGCGCGATGCAATGGGTCGAGGCGGAAAATCAGGCGACAGTCGCAACGTTGCAGGGGGACCGCCGCTACAAGGGTTTCTACGATCAGGCGCTGGCCATCGCATCGGCCAAGGACCGGATCGCCATGCCCATGATGATCGGGGGACGCATCTTCAATTTCTGGCGCGATGCCGATCATCCGCAGGGCATATGGCGCGTCACCAGCGAAGCCGATTATGCGACGGAACAGCCCCGTTGGGAAACCGTGCTCGACCTTGATGCCCTGTCCAAAGCGGAAGGCCGCAAATGGGTGTGGAAGGGCGCGAGCATCCTGGACCCCGAAGAGAAACTGGCCCTTATCCACCTGTCCGACGGCGGCGAAGATGCGGTTTCCTTGCGGGAGTTCGACCTGCAAGCCGGTCAATTCGTGCAAGGCGGATTCGATGTGCCGACGTCAAAGCAGAATGTCGATTGGGGGGATGAGGACACGCTGCTGCTGGCGCGCGACTGGGGCGACGGGTCGATGACGGCATCGGGCTATCCCTTCATCGTCAAGGCGGTGAAGCGAGGCTCTCCGCTTAGCGCGGCGGTGGAGGTCTATCGCGGTGCGCCCACCGACCAGCTCGGCGTCTATCCGATGCTGCTGTCCGATGGGGACGACAACCGCGCGGCATTTCTGGTGCGCGGCGTGACCTTCTTTGGCAATGAGACCTATTTGCTGACCGCAGCGGGCGCGAAGAAGCTGCCCCTGCCCGCCAAGAGCAGCCTGCAGGGGCTGGTGCAGGGCGAGTTGTTGATCCAGACCAGCGAGGATTGGACCAGCGGCGGCGTCACCGTGCCTGCTGGGGCCTTGGCGAGCGTGCCGCTGAAAGCCCTGGAATCGGGTGAAGCCTTGTCGCCCCGCATCCTGTTCGCGCCCAACGAACGGCAGTCGATCGACGGCGTCGCCGCGACCAGAAGCCGGGCGATCGTGACGATCAACGACAATGTGCGCGGGCGGGTGCTGAGCTTTGCTCCGGGCGCGGACGGGTGGACGTCGCAGGCGGTGGAACTACCGGACAATGCGACGATCAGCACCGTGGCGGCGACGCATCGGAACGACCGGGTATATTTGAGCGTCGCCGGATTTCTGGCCCCCACGACGCTGTGGGCGATGGACGCGGCCAGCGCCGCCCCGGTTCAGGTCAAGGCGATGCCCGCTCGGTTCGACGCGGCGGGACTGGTGGTGGAACAATATGAGGCGGCGTCCAGCGACGGGACCAAAATCCCCTATTTCATCGTCCACCGAAAGGACATGAAGCGCGACGGATCGACGCCCGCGATCATGACGGCCTATGGCGGCTTCGAAATTTCGATGACGCCCAGCTATGCCGCCATCATGGGCAAGCTGTGGCTGGAACGGGGGAACAGCTTCGCCGTCGCCAACATTCGCGGCGGGGGTGAGTTTGGTCCGGCCTGGCACGAAGCAGGCAGAAAGACGAAGCGGCAGATCATCTATGATGATTTCGCCGCCGTGGCGCGGGACATATTCGCGCGCGGCCTGTCGTCTCCGGCGAAATTCGGCATTTATGGCGGCTCTAACGGCGGGTTGCTGATGGGCGTGCAGTTCAGCCAGCATCCCGATCTGTGGAAGGCGGTGGCCATTCAGGTGCCGCTGCTCGACATGGTCCGTTATGAACAGATTGCGGCGGGCGCGTCGTGGGTCGATGAATATGGCAGCGTTTCGGTGCCGGAGGAAAAGGCGTTTCTGGAAACTATATCGCCCTATCGCAACATTCGGGCGGGGGTGGCCTACCCCACCCCCTATGTCTGGACCACGACCAAGGACGACCGCGTCGGACCGCAACATGCGCGGAAATTCGCGGCCCGGTTGAAGGAATACGGCTTGCCTTATCTTTTCTACGAAGATTTGGCGGGGGGCCATGCCGGCGACGCCGACATTGAACAGAGCGCACGGTTGCAGGCGATGCAGATGGCCTATTTCGCGCGGGAGCTGGAAGGCAAGTGATCGGGTCGCCCCCTTCGCGGTCGCCTACTCCACCCTGTCGAACATCAGTTTCATGCCCGTCCGGGGCCGGATGGTCAGGCGGCTGACCGGCTCAGGCTCGAACCCTTGCGGCACCGACAGGCGATAGCCGCGCAGGACGCTGGCAATCACCGTCATCACCTCCTGCTGGGCGAAGCCTGCGCCGACGCAGACGCGCGGGCCGCGGCCAAAGGGGAACCAGGCCTGCTTCACCATCTCCGCATTGGCGGGATCGTCGAAGCGATCGGGATCGAAACTGTGCGGGCAGGCCCAATTATCCTTGTTGCGTTGGGTCAGCCAGGGCGCGACCACCAGCATCGCGCCTTCCTCCAAATGCTTGTCGCGCATCGGCATCGGGCAGGGCACTTCGCGCGGAAAGAAGGCGACAGGCGGATAGAGGCGCAGCGTTTCGCGGAAGATGTTGCGGACGTGCCCCATGTCCTTGAGCATGGCGGCGGTGAGCGGGGCATCGCCTGCCAGCGCGCCCACTTCAGCGCGGGCGGCGTGCTGAATATGGGCGCATTCGGCCAGCATGTAGAGCGCCCAGGTCATGGTGCTGGCAGACGTTTCATGGCCGGCCAGGAAGACGGTCGAGACCTGGTCCATCACCTGTTGCAGGGTGAAGGGATCACCGGTTTCGGGATGCTTCGCCTCGATCAGCGACTGGAGGATGTCCTTGTGCGGCACCTCGCCACGCTCATGGAAGCCCTGATAGCGGGTCTCGACAATCGGGCGGAAGACGTCGTGGATCGCCTTGGCGGGTTTTAGCGACCGCTGTTCGAACCAGCGCGCCGGAACGCCGTAGAGGCGCAGCATCGAGGCGCTGTGGGCGTAGCGCTGGAACTTGCCGAACGCGTTGTGGATGATGTTGGAGCGATGCTCGTCCAAAGCTTCGGAAAAGAGGGTGCGGAAGATGATGTCGGCCGCGACATGGGTCATCATCGGGTCGATATCCACCGGCTTTGTGCGGTCGGCGGCATCGATGCGGGCCAGCAGATCGTCGGCGGCGGCGACCATCAGCGGCATGGACCGGTGCAGCGCGGTATGGGCAAAGGCCGGATTGACCATCGCGCGCTGGCTTTCCCAATCCTCGCCATTGGCGGAAAAGACGCTGTTGCCGATCAGCGGCGACAGGTTGCGGACCAACTCGCGATGCTTGGGGAAGGCGGTGCCCCCGCGCAGCACCTTGTCCACCAGCGGCAGTTCGTTGGCGATATACATGATCTGGCCGGGCATGCGGATTTCGCCCAGCTTCATCGTGTAGCTTTTTTCGAACAGCACATGAATCCAGCTGTGCCAGCCGCGCAGGAACCGCTTCATCAGGCCGCGCTTGGTCCGGGGCGGCTGCGGATAGGGAGGCGTGAAAGGATCGGTCACGGAATGGCCCTGAAAGCTGTAATGGCCTCGTCGATGGTGCGGCGGCCTGCGGTCAGGCTGACATAATCGAGCGGCGACAGGCGGTCACCCACGCGCAGATAATCGAAATGCGCCTCATATTTATTCGACCAGCCGCCATGATAATTTTCGGGATCGTAAAAAAGGTGGAAGCGCGGCGAAAGCAGGTCAATGCGCGCGGCGCAGCGGTCTGAAACCAGGCGGATCGGATGCACGTCATGATAGGCCGCGCCATCGGGCGGGGCGGATAGATCGACAAGGCGGAAATGCTTGTCGTCCAGCGCCTTCAGATCGCCATGATACCAACGGGCGTCCTTTCGCAGCGCGATCACCGGCACGACCTGACCCAAGGTCAGGGCGGTGAAATGATCGGGCAGCGGCTTGGCACCGCGCAGTTCCAGGATGCGGCGCAGGACGCTCATCGCGTAGATAGTGCCATTGCTATGGGATGCGAAGATCACCTCGTCCCACGGGCCGTCCATCTCCTGCGCGATGCGGGCGGCGAACTGGTCGAGACGGGCGTTCATATCTTCACCCGGTCCCTGCGCGGCGACCGTGTGGTTGTAATACATGAAGCGCAGCAGCCATGGCACGATCAGCTTGTTGAGGAAGCGGCCCGACAATAGCGCGCTGATACCGATCCCGATCAGCGCAGCCCCCCACAATGGCAGCAGCAGCGACAGGAGCAGCGCCGGGACAAGCGCCAGCGCCAGCGGGATCAGCAGGGCCAGCAGCGGCGGATAAAGGATGGTGATGACCGGGCCGGGGCGCAGCTTGCGCATACGCCGAAACTGCATGTGCCGGGCATGCGCGCTATAGGTGGCGATGGAGCGCCAGGCGAGCAGCAACGGATTGCGAATCCACACTTTTCCGACCAGATCCTCCCAGCGGAGAAACTCATATTCCGTCTCGACCCCGGCGCTTTCGTTGGAGACGGTCCAGATCGCGGACGATGCGGGGCCGGAACGGCGCGCGCTCACATCCACCTGCTCGCCCGACAGGCGCGCATAACGCTCCGCCTGCTCCCGATAGAGCTGGTGATAAAAACGCACCCCGCGCGGATCGAAACCGCCAAGGTAGAAGACTTTACGCTTGAACTTTTGCACGGCCCTGTTCCACATCGGGCCATGACGACACCCGAACGCGATTACTGCTATTTCATAGATCACCGCAAATACAACCGAAACATCGGCTGTCGTCGGCATGACAATGCCTATGGCATCAATGGTGGCGGCGGGGAGCGGGACCGGTGGCGGGCCGATTTCGCCTTTTACCGGCATATGCGGGGCAATGGCGATCCGATGGCGCTGCCCGCTTTGCTCGCCTGCCTGGTCTTTGGCTGGTTCTGCTGGAACTATCATCCGGGCAAGGGGCTGTGGCGGGGACAGCTCTTGCGCCGCTTCGCGAAAGCGCCGAAGTGAGCGGCATGACACAGCAACGCCATGTTTCGGTTGGATCAGTGACCTTCGGCAACGACCTGCCTTTCGTCCTGATTTCCGGCCCGTGCCAAATCGAAAGCCGCGATCATGCGATGATGATGGCGGAAAAGCTGGCGGGGGCGGCGGACAAGGCGGGCGTGCCCTTCATCTTCAAATCTTCCTTCGACAAGGCGAACCGGACGTCCGTGTCGGGGCAGCGGGGCGTGGGCATCGATGCTGGGTTGGCGATCCTGGCGGAGGTGAAGGCGCGGCTTGGCTGTCCGGTGTTGACCGACGTGCACGACGCTGGGCAGGTCGAGGCAGCGGCGCAGGCCGTGGACATCCTGCAAATTCCGGCCTTTCTTTGCCGCCAGACCGATCTGCTGATCGCCGCCGGGCGGACGGGGGCTGTCGTCAACGTAAAGAAGGGCCAGTTCCTCGCGCCCTGGGACATGGCGGCGGTGGCGCAGAAGGTCGCTTCGACAGGCAATGATCGCGTCCTGTTGACGGAACGGGGCGCGAGCTTTGGCTATAACACGCTGGTGAGCGACATGCGTTCGCTGCCGGTGATGGGTGAGACTGGCTATCCGGTGGTGTTCGACGCCACCCATTCGGTGCAGCAGCCCGGCGGACTGGGCTCTGCCTCAGGCGGGCAGCGGGAATTTGCGCCGGTTCTGGCACGCAGTGCCGTTGCCGCAGGGGTCGCGGCGATCTTTGCGGAGGCGCATGACGACCCTGACCAAGCGCCGTCCGACGGGCCGGTGATGCTGCCGCTGGAATGGATGGGGCTGCTTCTGGACAAGCTGAAGTCGATTGATGCGGTGGTAAAGGGATAAGAACCGCCTTTTCCCCGTTCGGGCTGAGCTTGTCGAAGCCTTCCCATTTGTAGAGAAGTAGAGCCCTTCGACAAGCTCAGGGCGAGCGAAGATTATGGCCGGGTCTGCCCCGTCCCCCGGACTTGCCATTTATATGTCGTCAGCCCTTCCAGCGCGACCGGGCCGCGCGCGTGGAGGCGACCGGTCGAAATGCCGATCTCCGCTCCCAGGCCAAATTCCCCACCATCAGCGAACTGGGTCGACGCGTTCCACATCACGATCGCGCTATCGACGGCATTCAGGAAATGTTCGGCCCGCTCGGCATTCTCAGTGATGATCGCATCCGTGTGGTGGCTGGCGTGGGCAGAAATGTGGCCCAGCGCCTCGTCCAGGCCGTCCACCATGCGCACGGAGACGATGGCATCGAGATATTCGGTGTCCCAATCTTCGTCCGACGCAGCGGTGACGCGCGCATCCATCGCCTGAACCGCTTCGTCGCCGCGCACTTCGCATTTGGCGTCCAGCAACGCCTTCACGATGGCAGGCGCTGCGTTGAAAGCCTTGTCGATCAGCACTGTTTCGGTCGCACCGCAAATGCCGGTTCGACGCATCTTGGCGTTGACCACCAGCTTGACCGCCATTTCGGGATCGGCCGCGCCATCAACATAGCTATGATTGATGCCGTCGAGATGCGCCAGGACCGGCACGCGCGCCTCCTCCTGCACGCGAGCGACCAGGCTCTTGCCGCCCCTGGGTACGACGAGATCGATAAACTCCGACGCCTTCAACAGCGCGCCAACGGCAGCGCGATCGGTAGTGGGCACCAGTTGCACGGCATCGGCGGGCAGGCCCGCTGCGGTCGCGCCCTCGATCAATGCGGCGTGGATGGCGCGGTTGCTTTCCTTCGCCTCACTGCCGCCGCGCAGGATCACCGCGTTCCCCGCACGCAGGCAAAGCGCAGCGGCGTCCGCGGTCACATTGGGGCGGCTCTCATAGATGATGCCAATGACGCCCAGCGGCACGCGGACGCGGGAAAGCTCCATGCCGTTGGGCCGGACCTGCGTATCGATGACGCTGCCCAGCGGATTGACCAAAATAGCGACCTGCTCCACGCCTGCCGCCGTCGCGGCGACCCGGTCTTCGTCCAGCCGCAGCCGGTCGAGCATGGCCGGGGACAGACCGTTGGCGGCGGCATTTTCCATGTCCCGTGCATTGGCCGCAAGAATCTGCGGCGCGTGGTCGCGCAACGCCTGGGCACCGCGACGCAGCGCGTCGATCTTTTGCGCATCGGTCACGGTCGCAAGGATGGCGGCGGCGGCGCGCGCGCGTGCGCCCATGCCGCTGATCAGCATTTCGGGGGTCTGGGTCAGGTCGTTCATGATAGTTCATGCCTTTCGCCCGCGCCCTTAGCATGAAAACCAAATGGAACGGAACGGCAGAAAACGATGGCAGCAGCGGTCACGCCGCCTGCGCCAGCCTTTCCGTTACGAGGCCCCTGAATGTACGGCACGGCGGGATGTTGCGCCATTCCACATTCTCTACGACATCATCGAACTGCGCGGACAGAAGCCGCCGCACATAAGCGGAATATTGATAGACCAGAAACTCTCCGCCAGGGCGCAACACGGCCCGAGTTTCAGCACAGATCGCGTCGCCCACGCCGTCGGGCAGAGTGGAAAAGGGAATGCCGGACAGGATGTAGTCCGCCTGGCGATGCCCTGCCTCCGCAATAAAGCGGCGAACGTCAGCGGCAGACCCATGCACGACCCGCAAGCGCGGATCGGCGATGCGCGCTTCCAGCCAGGCAACGAAATCGAGATTAAGGTCGATCGCGATCAGCGTGGCGTCGGGGTGCATCCGGTCCAATATCGTCCGGGTGAAGGTGCCGACCCCCGGACCAAATTCCACGAACAGGCGCGTGCGCTGCCAATCCACGCCGGACAGCATGCTGTCCACCAGCATCGATGAAGACGGAATGATCGATCCGATCATGCCCGGATGCTTCACGAACTGGCGGAAAAACATGCTCCACTGACTGAGGAAGGTCGCAGAACCATCCCGGCCGCGTGCCAGAAACCTGTTTTTATTCACGGGAGTGGAGGCCATTTACCCTCGCCTGATTGCCTTCTTTTCACGGCCTTGCAAATAGCGGCACGGCTTGCAAGCCGCTTTACAAGCAACCCGAACAAAAGACCGGGTTTTCGACTGGTTAAGCGAACGCGCGGATGGCGGATCGGTTCAATCCCCTGCCGCGCGACCCGCTCAATCGTCCCGTTCGCGCGATCGGACCATCCCCGGCGACACGAAGCCGATAGGATCGACCCGCATCGCGCTTTGCTTCAGCTGAGACTGGATCTGCTCATATTCATGTTCCATCTCGGCCGTTACGGACGCGCGGGTTTCGTCGAGCGCGGCCAGGAAATGCGCCTGGGTGACCTTTTCCACCGTCATTGATTGACGCAGCGCGAACAGGCCCGCCCGGCGAACCAGATCTTCCAGGTCCGCACCGGTGAAACGTTCCGCGCGTCCCGCGAGCAGATCGAGATCGACATCGTCCGCCAGCGGCATCTTGGCAGTGTGGATTGCTAATATATGCCGCCGTCCGCTTTCGTCGGGCACCGGAACATAGATTAATTCATCGAAGCGCCCCGGACGGAGAAGCGCAGGGTCAACCAACGTTGGCCGGTTGGTCGCGCCGATCACGACCACCGACTGCAACTCCTCCAACCCGTCCATTTCGGCGAGGATGGTGTTCACCACACGCTCGGTCACTGCCGGCTCGCCCAGCCCGCCGCCGCGTGCCGGGACCAGGCTGTCCAGTTCATCGATGAAAATGACCGTCGGCGCTACCTGACGGGCGCGGTTGAACAGGCGCGCAATCTGCTGCTCGCTTTCTCCATACCATTTGGACAACAGGTCGGACGATTTTGTGGCGATGAAGTTCGCCTGCGCCTCGCGGGCGACCGCCTTCGCCAGCAATGTCTTGCCAGTGCCGGGCGGGCCATAAAGCAGGAACCCCTTGGCCGGGCGAATGCCGATCCGGCGAAAGGCGTCAGGGTCCTTCAGCGGCAGTTCCACCCCTTCCTTGAGGCGCATCTGCGCGTCGTCCAGCCCGCCAATGTCAGCCCAGCCGATATTGGGTGCCTGCACCATCACTTCGCGCATGGCCGAAGGCTGGACTCGCTTGATCGCGGACATGAAGTCGTCGCGCGAAACGGACAGCTCCTCCAACACGTCGGGGGGAATCGTCCCTTCCTCCAGATTCAAACGCGGCATGAAACGGCGCACTGTTTCGATCGCCGCCTCGCGGGTCAGCGCCGCCACATCCGCACCGACGAAGCCATAGGTCATCCTGGCCAGTTCGCCCAGATCGACGCCCTCGCCCAGCGGCATGCCGCGCGTATGGATGCCCAATATTTCCCGCCGCCCGCGCTCATCGGGAACGCCCACGATGATTTCGCGGTCGAAACGTCCGGGCCGACGCAATGCCTCGTCAATCGCTTCAGGCCGGTTGGTGGCTGCGATGACGACCAGATTGGTGCGGGGCTCCAACCCGTCCATCAAAGTCAGCAATTGCGCAACCAGCCGCTTTTCGGTTTCGCCGGTCACATTGCCGCGTTTGGGCGCGATCGAATCGATCTCATCGATGAACAGGATCGAAGGCGCGGATTTGGTAGCGGCCTCGAAAATTTCGCGCAGCTGCTTTTCCGACTCGCCATAGGCCGAGCCCATGATTTCCGGCCCGTTGATCAGGAAAAATTCGGCCTCCGATTCATTGGCGACCGCGCGGGCGAGCCGCGTCTTGCCCGTTCCCGGCGGACCATGCAGCAACACCCCCTTGGGCGGGTCCACGCCCAGCCGCTCGAACAGTTCGGGATAGCGCAGCGGCAGTTCCACCATTTCTCGCAGCTGATCGATCGCGTCGGCCATGCCACCGACGTCATCATAAGTGACGTCGGCGCGCCGCGATTCGCGCGGCTCCTCATATTCCGCGCGCAGCTCGATCTCGGTGTCGGCATCGATCTGGACGAAGCCCTTGGGCGTTGTCGATACGACAACCAGCCTGATTTCCTGGAGCGCATAGGCCGGGGCCGCGAGCATCTGGCGCAGATGGGGCGGCATGTCGTTGGGCGGCACCTGCTGCTGTCCCGCCGTAGCGACCACGTCGCCCGCCGCCAAGGGCCGCTGAAAAAAGACCCGCTTCAGCCCGTCGGGGTTGCCCTGAAGCCGCAGATTATTTTGTGCAGGTGCAAAAACGACACGCTGCGCCGCTTTGGGCTCAATCTTGCGAATGTGGACGAAATCACCTGACCCCGCCCCCGCATTGGCCCGTTGCAGCCCGTCGAGCCGAAGCACGTCCAGCCCTTCATCTTCCTTATAAGGACGCACGACGCGTGCGGGGGTCGAGCGCTTTCCAGCAATTTCGACCACATCACCTTCGGCGAGTTGCAGTTCAGCCATTGCCGACACCGGCAAACGCGCAAGGCCGCGCCCGGCGTCTTCGGGACGTGCATTAGCCACCTGAATCTTGCGTCCCGGACTTTCTTGTTCGGCCATCGCCATCCCCATTCTTGTCGTCGCGTAACGAGATAGGTAACGCCGCCCGCCATGGGAAGGCCCGACCCCAACGGCGGCACGAACAAAAAAAAGGGCTGACCCGAAGGCCAGCCCGAAAAGGTTAAGGAGAGGATGCCTGAAAGGCCCGATCCCTCTGCCCGGCGCAAATACCCTTCGCAAGTGCGAAAAGGAAGGAGGAGTTGCAACTTTTGCATCTTGCCAAGCGGCCCGTTTTACTGCTCATGGGGAACGGATAAGAAAGAAAGCTGGAACAGTTCGTTAGAGAGGAAGCGATGACGCGTCGCAGCGCATCGCCGATATAGATTGACCCTTTATGCGCAGATTGCCGCCCCTTACAGCCCTCGAGGCTTTTGTTCAGGTCGCCCGCCTTGGTTCGGTGAAGGCCGCGGCGGAAGAACTTGCGCTGTCCACGCCCGCGCTCAGCCGACGCGTCCAGGCGCTGGAGCGCTTTATCGGCCGCCCCCTTTTTGATCGCAAACACCAGGCACTGGAAATCAACGCCGACGGTCAGCGGCTGCTAGACGACATCGCGCCCGCACTGGATGCGATGAGCCAGGCGTTGGAGAATATACAAAGCGGCGGCAACCAGTTGCGCCTGCGACTGGCCGTCATGCCATTGTTCGCGACGCAGCGGCTGTTTCCGCACCTGGGGGCGCTGCGGGAGAGGCATCCGCAACTACACATCGACATCGAAACCACGCCCCATGCTGTCGCGCGCTTGGGTGAAGGACTCGATGCGGCGATCGTGCTCGCCAAGGATATCGATCCCGCGCTTTACGCGCATGAACTGGATCATGACGAAGTCTATTTGATTGGCCGCAAGGCGCTAATGGAACCGTCGCAAGCGCTGGCTTCGCCCGCAGACCTTGCCCAACATACCATATTGCTTCACCGCGATATGGTGCTGGCGTTCGAGGCGTGGAAGGAAGCGGTCGGCCTGCCCGATCTTCAGCCGCTGGCTATCGACAATTATGATTCGGGCCAGTTGATGCTGGAGGCGGCAGCACAGGGATTGGGCGTCGCGGTCATGCACGCCAGCCATTTCAACGAAGCCGACGATTCGCGGCTGATGCGCCTGTTTCCCGCGACTCGGGTGGAAAGCCCCTACCGCTATTTCTTCGTCTGTCGCCCGCGCGCGCTTCAGACACGGGCCGTGCGCATTTTCCGCGATTGGCTGGTCGGGGCGGACATCTGACAAGCTAAAGACGGCTGTCTTCAACGGCTTGTCCCTTTTTACCTAGCAACGGCTTAACCCTGCCTTCCGTGGACCGTTATAGGACCCATGAATGGGGCATCATCATCAGCGGCAAGCCCGCAACACGGCCTGACCAATCGGCTCACACGTTGGGCAAGGGGGCTTTCGAGCAAAGGCGAGATTGAGAGCCACGAGGAGGAGGCAGATCCTCATCGTGCGCGGATCGGCAGCATCGCGCACAGGGAAATTACCCGACGGCGCAAGCTGTACGAAGATATTGGCGACTTCCTGTTCGCGCATGACCTGGACCTGACACCGCTCAATTTCGGCGTCGCGCATGACTATATAACCGGCGCGCATATCGGGGTGGAAAAGGCCGTGAAGGCAGTCCTCACCGAACGTGGAAAGATCACCAACAGCTGGGTCGAAACCGTGGTCGCGGAACAACGCACCGACGAGGTGACACCCGAAGCGCTCGCATCCATGCTGTGCAAGGTGGAGGAGAATCTGTCCGAATTCACCGGCCTGATGACAGAATCGCGCAATTCCGCGAAGGATTATGGCGCGGCCCTGCAGGAAGAGGTGAAGGGGCTGGCCCCCGGCGGCAACAATGAACCGGTTCTTAGCCGACTGGTGGCGCTGACCCGATCAATGGTCGAAAAAACCCGGCAGGTCGAAACCCAGCTGCGCCATAACCAGAAACAGAATTTGGCCCTGAAATCGAGCTTGGAAAGCGCTCGCCGCGCCGCGGAGCATGATCACCTGACCGGCCTGCCCAATCGCCGCGCCTTCGAAGCGGCGCTGCAACAGGAACTGACGCTGGCCAAGGAGCAGAATGAACAGCTGTCGGTGGCCTTTTGCGACATCGACCATTTCAAGCAGATCAACGACATTCACGGTCATGACACGGGGGACCGCGTCCTGAAATTCGTGGCCGGCCTGCTCGCGAAGATCAGCAACGACCGCTGCCATGTGGCGCGGCACGGCGGCGAAGAATTCGTCATGCTGTTCCGGGGCAAGACGGCGGCAGAGGCCTGCGAGGCGGTCGACGGCGTGCGCGAAGACCTGGCCACGCGCAGCCTGGTCAATCGCAGCAATGGCGAACGCATGGAGCGGGTCAGCTTTTCGGCGGGAGTCGCCAACGTATTTTTCTACGATGATCCGCGCAGCGCGTTGAAGGCGGCAGACCGGGCGCTGTATCTGGCCAAGGAACATGGCCGCAACCGGGTGTATCTGGCGGCGGAGGCCGACTAAGCATCGCCGCCCAAGGGCTACACCGTTATCCCCCGGCGAACACCCTAGAAGTCCGGCTTTTCATAATGGGCGGGCGGCGTGATCACCTCCATCCGTTCGGACAGGAGCGGGCGGAAGGAGGGACGGGATTTGAAGCCTGCATACCAGCGCTTCACCGTCTCATGCCCGGCCCAGTCGATGCCGCCCAGATAATCAGCGACCGAAATATGCGCTGCGGCGGCAATGTCGGCCAAGCTGAGGGTTCCTCCGGCCATCCAGCTGCGATGGTCCAGCAGATAGTCCATATAATCCATATGGACATTGGCGCGCTTCATCGCCTCCCGCAGCACGCGGGCGTCAGGCGGCGCTCGCTCGATCAGCCGCTTCTTCATCCGTTCATGCAGCAGCGGACCAACCACATCGCCATAGAAATTCTGGTCAAAGAAGGCCGTCAGCCGCCGCACCTCGGCGCGCCCTGCAGCGGTGCCCGAAATCAGCGGGAATTTTTCCACCGTTTCTTCAAAATATTCGCAGATGGCCTGGCTGTCGATCAGGGTGATGCCCTTTTCCTGATCCACCATTACCGGCGTCGTGCCCGCCGGATTGAGGTCGAGAAATTCGTCCCGCATCAACCATGGCGATTCGCGCACCAAGTCGTAGCCCACGCCCTTTTCACCGAGCAATAGGCGCACCTTGCGCGAAAAGGGACATAGGGGGAATTGGAAGAGTTGCCACATATGCGTCCCTGTTAAGCGGAGCGGGGCAGCGCGAAAAGCGGCAAATGGCGGTTGGGATCAAATTGATGAAATGATGGGAGCGTGACCGGACAGCGATGTATCGGACCCAGAGCATAGCACGCGTCCGTTTCCTGTTTTTGCTTCGGTTTTCGCGCTATTTTCGCACAAACCGGGTCCCACTTTCGTAGTTGATGTTCTAGAGGTCTGCGCAGCGAGGGTTTCGCAATGGAAAGGGTTCCCGATGTCTGACGATTTTTTCCCGGTTCCTTCTGAATGGGCTGCTTCGGCGCTGCTCGACCGGGACGGACGCGCGTCGGATTATCGCCGTTCGATCGAAGACGCGGATAGCTACTGGCTGGAGCGGGCAAAACGGCTGGACTGGATGCGTTTTCCAGCGAACAGCAACGAAAGCAGCTTTGCCGAGGCCGATTTCGGCGTGCAATGGTTTTCCGACGGCATCCTGAATGTCAGCGCCAACTGCATCGACCGGCATCTGGCCGAACGGGGCGACCAGACTGCCATCATCTGGGAACCCGATTCGCCCGATGCTGAACCGCGCCGCTACACCTACGAGCAGGTCCATGAGGAAGTGTGCCGCTTCGCCAACGTGCTGAAAGGGGCGGGTGCCAGCAAGGGTGATCGCATCACCGTCTACCTGCCGATGATCCCCGAAGCGGCCTTCGCGCTGCTCGCCTGCGCGCGGATCGGCGCGATCCACAGCGTCGTGTTCGGCGGTTTTTCGCCCGAAGCGCTGGCTGGCCGCATCATCGACTGCGATTCGACACTGGTGATCACCGCGGACGAAGGCTGCCGCGCAGGCAAGAAGGTGCCTTTGAAGGCCAATGTCGACGCCGCGCTGAAGGATTGTCCCAGCGTCAAGAAGGTGGTCGTGGTGCAGGCCACCGGCGGCGCGGTCAACATGGCCGACGGTCGCGACGTCTGGCTGCATGAAGAGGCGACCAGGGTCTCTGCCGACTGCCCGCCTGAACCGATGAACGCGGAAGATCCGCTGTTCATCCTCTACACATCGGGATCGACCGGCAAGCCCAAGGGGGTGCTGCACACGACGGGCGGCTACCTATTGTGGGCCAGCCTGACCCATGAATTGTGCTTCGACTACCGGCCCGGGGACATTTACTGGTGCGCGGCCGATATCGGCTGGGTCACGGGTCACAGCTATATCGTCTACGGCCCGCTGGCGAACGGGGCGACCACGCTGATGTATGAAGGCGTGCCCAATTATCCGACGCCAAGCCGCATCTGGGAAGTGGTGGATCGCCACCAGGTGCAGACCATTTTCACCGCCCCCACCGCCCTGCGCGCGCTGATGAAGGAGGGGGACGAATATGTGACCCGGACCAGCCGCAAATCGCTGCGCCTGCTGGGAACGGTCGGCGAACCGATCAACCCTGAAGCGTGGCGCTGGTATCACCATGTCGTCGGGGAAGATCGCTGCCCGATCATCGATACCTGGTGGCAGACCGAAACCGGTGCGGCGATGATCGCGCCAATGCCGGGTGCCACGGATTTGAAGCCTGGTTCCGCCACATTGCCGATGCCCGGCGTCGTGCCCCAGATCGTCGATGGCGAAGGCAAGGTGATGGAGGGCGCAGCGGAAGGCAATCTGGTGATCGCCCAGAGCTGGCCGGGGCAGATGCGGACCGTATGGGGCGACCATGAACGCTTCTTCCAGACCTATTTCACCACCTTTCCCGGCAAATACACGACCGGCGACGGCGCGCGACGCGATGCGGATGGCTATTACTGGATCACCGGGCGCGTTGATGACGTCATCAACGTATCGGGCCATCGCATGGGAACGGCAGAGGTCGAAAGCGCGCTGGTGCTGCACGAAGCCGTGGCCGAAGCCGCCGTGGTTGGCTTCCCGCACGACATCAAGGGCCAGGGCATCTACGCTTATGTGACGCTGAACAGCGGCGAGGTGCCGGGCGAGGACCTGCGCAAGACCTTGGTCACATGGGTCCGCTCCGAAATCGGGCCGATCGCCACGCCCGACGTCATCCAGTTCGCTCCGGGCCTGCCCAAGACGCGGTCCGGCAAGATCATGCGCCGCATCCTGCGCAAGATCGCGGAGGGCGAAGTGTCCGCGCAGGCGCTGGGGGATACCAGCACGCTGGCCGACCCTTCAGTGGTGGAGGATTTGGTGGCGAACCGGCAGAGTTGATAGGATGAGGGCGCAGGGGCAGCATCGGCTGCTCCTGCACAGGCTGGAGGACCAGCCCTAAATCATCTCGCCGATCAGCAGGCGGGGCAGCGCGCCGGATTCGCCGCGCGCTTCGGCCATGAAGCGATTTTTGAGCAGCGACGTCCGCTGCACCGCCGCCAGTCCGAAGCGGCGAACAGCCGACGGAATCCGGCCAGGCACGTCGAACAGCCGGACCAGCCCATCCATCGCAACGCTGACCGACAGCGCATCCATACCGCGCCAACGCTGGTATCGGGCCATTAGCTGGGCGTCGCCAGGGTCCAGGCCCAGGCGCATGCCTTCGACCAGCACCTCCGTCAGGGCCGCCACGTCGCGCAGGCCCAGGTTCAGGCCCTGTCCGGCGATCGGGTGGATGGCATGGGCGCTATCGCCCACCAGAGCCAAGCGCGTGTCCGTTATGCGGGCAGCATGGTGGAAACCCAGCGGATAGGAGGAACGCGGCCCCGCCAGTGAAATATCGCCCAAAAATCCGCCCATGCGCTTTTGCGCTTCAGCCAGCCATGCACGTTCTGACAGCTTGAGCATGGCAGGCGCCAGGTCTGTTGGCACAGTCCATACAACCGCTGATCGGGTGCCGGGCAGCATTGGCAGCAGGGCGAACGGGCCACCGGGATAGAAGATTTCATAGGCCGTGTTGGCGTGCGGTATCGCATGGTCGATGGCGGTCACCATCGCCACATGCTTGTAATTCCAGCGGGTTGTCCGAATGCCCGCAGCCTCGCGCGTGGGGCTGTTGCGTCCTTCGGCTCCAACCAGCAGCGCGCCCTGGATCGTCTCTCCGCTGGAAAGCGTCACGGTTACGCCATCCGCATCGCGGTCGACATGGGTGGGGCGGTCGGGCTGAAAGCGGACGAGATTGTCAGCTTGCTCTGCCGTTTGGGTCAGGGCAACGCGCAGGTCGCGATTGGGAAACATGATCCCCATCACGCCGTCATCTGCGTCGGGGGCGAAATCCAATGCGCCCGGCTCCAGCCCGTCGCTCACCCAGATGCGATCGATCGGGCAGCCCTTGCCGTCCAGCCGCTGGGCGACGCCGATGGCGGACAGCATCGCATGGCTGGTGGAGGAAATAGCGGACACGCGACCGTCGAAGCCGGTGGCATTGGTTTCCACCGGATCGGCCGGATCGACCACGGCGCAGCGCACGCCATGTCCCGAAAGAGCGATGCCCAGGGTAAGGCCGACCAGGCCTCCGCCCAGAATGACGACGTCGAAGCGTTGCATGAAGGCTCTTGTAGGGCGTCGAGAGATGAATGGGAAGCGTACGGAGCTGTCATACATTGGGCTCCTGCCTTCGCAGGAGCACGTCATACGATATTAGAGCTTGCGCACCCAAGTCGCCGGGTCGGCAACCGTGCCACGTTGGATGCCCGTGAGTTCAGCCCGCAGCATCTCGGTCACCAATCCGCCATCGCCATTGCCGACAGTAAAATCGCCTTCGACGCTCTTGACCGTGCCGATCGCCGTGACCACCGCCGCAGTGCCGCAGGCGAACGCCTCGCGCAGCTTGCCGCTCATGGCATCTGCGCGCCATTGGGCGAAGCTGTATCGTTCTTCACGCACATCATGCCCCTTGGCGCGGGCAAGTTTGATGATGCTGTCACGGGTGATGCCGGGCAGGATGGTGCCGCCCAGCGGCGGCGTCACCAGCGATCCGTCCTCCATCACGAAGAAGACGTTCATGCCGCCCAATTCTTCGACCCATTGATGTTCGGCGGCGTCCAGGAAAACAACCTGGTCGCAGCCGTGCGCGGTGGCTTCGGCCTGCGCGACGAGGCTAGCGGCATAGTTGCCGCCGCACTTGGCCGCGCCCGTCCCGCCCCGCGCCGCGCGAGTATAATGTTCCGACACCCACAGAGTGACCGCTTTCTTGCCGCCCTTGAAATAAGCACCTGCGGGCGAAGCAATGACGCAGAAAATATATTCAGCCGATGGCCGGACGCCCAGAAATGTCTCACTCGCGAACATGAAAGGCCGCAGATACAGGCTGCCTTCACCGCCGGGGATCCAGGCGGCGTCGATCTTGACCAGCTCTTCGACGGCCTCCAGGAAAATATCCTCCGGCAGGACGGGCATTGCCATGCGCTGGGCGGACTCGGCGAATCGGCGGGCATTTTCCTCTGGACGGAACATGGCGACCGTGCCGTCCGCCAATCGATAGGCCTTCATGCCTTCGAACACTTCCTGCGCATAATGCAGGACGGCGCAGGCAGGATCGAGCTGGAACGGTTCGCGCGGGCCGACGCTGTGGCTGTGCCAGCCCTGACCTTCGCTATAGCGGATCGTCACCATATGATCGGTGAACAGGCGACCGAACCCCGGATCTTCCAGCATTACCGCGCGCTGGTCAGCCGATACAGCCTTGCTGCTCGGGTTGACGATAAAGCGCGGCTTCTGCTGGACGTCCATGTTGGTTGCTCCCTGGGATGACCGGCCGCCTATGTCACAAACGACCCGGCGAAACAATGTGTCATCATTGCTGACCTAATGCCATTGATTTCTGAACGCCGATCCGCATGCGATGACATCTTGGCGCGATGATCGCTCCACTCTATTCCCCGTCCATGCAGTTTTTTTCCGACAATGCGACGCCCGTCTGCCCCGAAGTGATGGCGGCCATCGCTGCGGCCGACCAAGCGGACTTCGGCTATGACGGCGACGCGTGGAGCGGACGGTTGGATCAGGCCTTTTCGGCTCTGTTCGACGCGCCCGTAAAAGCATTGTGGGTTACCACGGGCACTGCGGCAAACAGCATCGCGCTCGCCTGCCTATGCCCACCCTATGGCGGCGTCATCTGCCACGAAGAAGCCCATATCGTGGTGGATGAGTGCGGCGCGCCCGGATTCTACACGCATGGCGCGGCCCTCATGACACTGCCGGGCAGCGGTGCGAAGCTGTCCCCCGACATGGTGAAGGATCGCCTGGGGGCCACCCGACCCGACGTGCATCAGGTGCCTGCACGCGCGATCAGCATCACCCAGGCGAGCGAATATGGCTTGGCCTACACGCCCGACGAAGTTGCGGCACTGGGGGCCGTGGCACGCGACCATGGGCTGGGGTTGCATATGGATGGGGCGCGCTTTGCCAATGCAGTAGCGTTTTTGGGCTGCCATCCCGCCGACCTGACTTGGCGCGCAGGGGTGGATATAGTGTCATTCGGCTGCGTGAAAAACGGGGGCATGATCGGCGAGGCGATCGTCTTCTTCGGCGCTCAAGCGAAGGATCGTGCTGCGCAGGCCGAACGCTGGCGCAAGCGGGGCGGGCATTTGTTATCCAAGGGGCGCTATCTCGCCGCGCAGCTGCTCGCCATGGTCGAAGGCGACCTTTGGCTGTCGAACGCCCGCGCCGCCAATGCCGCTGCCCGGTCGTTGGCAGACGCGGCGAGCGGTCGATTGCTCCACCCTGTCGAAACCAACGAGCTTTTCATTCGCCTGACCCACGATGAGGCTGCGCGGCTGCGCGCCGCCGGTTTCGACTTTTACGATTGGGGCGAAGGCGCGGCGCGGCTCGTCACCAACTGGTCGCAGGATAAGGACAGCGTGCAACCAATGGCCGATGCATTGAAGGCGCTGGGATGACCGACGCCAGCGCGAATCGCGGCATAATCCTTCCGTTTCTGCTGGTGGTGCTGATCTGGAGTTCGACCTGGATCGTGATTCGCGACCAGCTTGCCGCCGTGCCGCCCAGCTGGTCGGTCTGCTACCGTTTCCTGCTGGGCGGCATCGGCATGGCGCTGTTCGCCCGGTTGCGGCGCGTGCCGCTGACCCTGCCCTGGCAAGGCTTGGCGTTCGCGACATTGTTGGGGCTGGCGCAGTTCGTGCTGAACTTCAATTTCGTATACCGCGCCGAACATTATCTGACGTCGGGCGTGGTCGCGACCGTCTACGCCCTGCTGCTGATTCCCAACAGTCTGCTCGCCTGGATCGCCTTTCGCCAGCCGGTCAGCCGGTCCTTCATCCTGGGATCGATGGTGGCGATCGTGGGCATCGCCATGCTGCTGTTGCGCGAATATCGCGCAGCGCCAGTGTCCTCCGACGCCGTGCTGCTGGGCATCGCCCTAAGCACCGCCGGGCTGTTCAGCGCGTCCGCCGCCAATGTGATGCAGGGCATGGATATAGCCCGACGCTTGCCGATGGTCGCCGTGCTGACATGGGCGATGCTGATCGGCAGCGGGATAGATGCTGTTTTCGCGTGGATCACGGTCGGGCCACCGGTGGTGGAGTGGCGCGCAGGCTATCTGTTCGGCATCGCGTGGCTGGGGATCGCCGGGTCGGTGATTACCTTCCCGCTCTATTTTCAGCTGATCCAGCGCATGGGCGCGGGCCGGGCGGCCTATACCAGCGTGCTGATCCCGGTGATCGCCATGCTGATATCGACCGTGACGGAGGGCTATCGCTGGACGACGCTCAGCCTGGCCGGAGGGTTGTTGGCAGTGGTGGGCATGGGGATCGCGCTGCGGTCGAAGGCGACGTAACGCCTACTGCGGTCGCGACAATCCGCGCTGGCGAAGGTCGGGTTCATACATCCGCTTGGCCGCGTTCACCTTGGCAATCAGGCTCGCAAGCGGTTCGGGCGCGCAGGCAGGACGATCAGGCACGGACATGCTGGTCATCCGATGGCTGAGTGCGGCGAAAACATGCTCGATGCGATCCATGGTCTGTCCCTGCAAGTTGGCAGGTCCATCCATCGCGCCTTTTGGTTAACGAGCCGTAAGCGATGTTGCGGCGTTGCGCCGAACCGAGCCTAAGGCCCTTCATCGAAACAGGCCGCAAGCCCTTCCCTGTAGGTCGGATAGCGGGGTGCCCAGCCCAGCAGCCGCTTGGCCCGGCCATTCGCGACCCGCCGGTTTTCGGCATAGAAGGACCGCGCCATGGGCGAAAGCTGCGCCTCTTCCAGCGTCAGCAGCGGCGGCAGCGGCTCACCCAGCATGGCGCACGCGGCCTCGATCAGGCGGTTCTGCGCACAAGGCAGGTCATCCGCCAAATTGTATACGCCGGGCGGGCCATTGAAGGACGCGATGATCCCCTGGACAATGTCATCGACATGGGCGCGGCTGAATATCTGTCCCGGCAGGTCGATCCGATGCGCGCGCCCATCGCGCACCCGGTCCAGCGCCGATCGCCCCGGCCCATAAATGCCCGGCAAGCGAAAGCGGCGCATGTCGGGACGGAGCGCCCCCCAGTCCGCGTCCGCCTGAACCCGCGATCCGCGTCGGCCGGAGCCGACTGGGCTATTTTCATCCACCCAAGCTCCAGCGGCATCGCCATAGACGCCGGTGGAGGAAAGATAGCCGCTCCACAGTGCTGGCGCAGCGGCAATGGCCGCGCCGTAACGGACGAGGACGGGGTCGAAGTCCCCCTCGGGCGGGGCGGAGGACAGGATATGCGTGGCCTGTTTCACGGCCTCGCGCACCGCCTTTTCGTCATCGAAGGCGATTGTTTCGCCGTCAGCCGCGCGCCGGACGCCGGTGACTTGCCAGCCCTCGCTACCCAGCCGGGTGGCGAGGCGGGACCCGGTATAGCCCATGCCGATGATGAGCATATGAGGCATGATCTTAGACCGTGAAGCTCTCGCCGCAGCCGCAGCTGCCCTTCGCATTGGGGTTGTTGAAGACGAAACCGGCGGTGAAATCATCCTCCACCCAGTCCATCGTCGATCCAACCAGATAGAGCACCGACGCCCCGTCAATGTAGAAGGTGCCTCCCGGAGTTTCGATCTTCTCGTCGAACCGGGCTTCCTGCGTCACATAATCAACCGAATAGGCGAGGCCCGAACAGCCACGGCGAGGCGTCGACAACTTGACGCCGATCGCGCCCTCGGGTGCCTGGCTCATCAGGTCGGCGATGCGCGCTTCAGCGCCCGGCGTCAGGATGACGGCGGCTGGACGCGCACGAGGCTTGGTCTCAATGGTCATTACAGCATTCCCAGTTCCAGCTTGGCCTCGTCCGACATTTTCTGCGGGTCCCATGGCGGGTCCCAGACGAGGTTCACTTCCGCATCTCCCACGCCCGGCACCGCCCCGACGCGCAGTTCGACTTCACCCGGCATGGATTCGGCCACCGGACAATGAGGCGTCGTCAGCGTCATGGTGACGACGGCATGGCCATCGTCCGTCAGGTCCACGCCATAGATAAGGCCGAGGTCATAGATGTTGACCGGAATTTCAGGGTCATAAATTTCCTTCAGCGCGTCGATGACGGCATCGTAGAGATTGCCGCCCGGCTCGACCGCAGGCACCTGTTCCGGTTTCTGCGCCAGAAATCCTTCCAGATAATCGCGCTGGCGCGGAGCGTCGTCCACCCGCGCCTTGGGCGGCACGTCCACCGCCTCGACCTCTTCCACCATGATCTTGCGTTCCCCGGATTTTGCCTCAGTCATTGGCGAAAATCTTCCTCACTCGCTCTATGCCTTTGACCAGCGCATCGACGTCACTATCGTCGCTATAGATGCCGAAGCTGGCCCGCGCGGTCGCCTCTACACCCAGGTGGCGCATCAGCGGCTGCGCGCAATGATGCCCGGCCCGGATCGCCACGCCGGTTTCGTCCAATATGGTGCCGACATCGTGCGGATGCACCCCCTCCACTTCGAAGGAGAGGATTCCCGCGCTGTCCTCCGGCCCGAACAGGCGCACGCTGTTAAGGTTTTCCAGCGCGTTGCGGGCCTTGCCCACCAGCGCGCATTCATGCGCATGGATCGCGTCTAGGCCGATCGTTTGGACATAATCAATCGCCGCAGACAGGCCGACGACGCCGGTAATATGTGGCGTCCCGGCTTCGAACCGGGTCGGCGCAGGGGCATAGGTGGTCTTTTCAAAAGTCACCTTGTCGATCATCGACCCGCCCCCCTGATAGGGCGGCATGGCATCGAGCAGTTCCTTGCGGCCCCAGAGGACGCCGATACCGGTCGGACCATAAAGTTTGTGCGCGGAAAAGACGTAGAAATCGCAGTCCAGCGCCTGCACATCGACGGCAAGGCGCGGCACCGCCTGACAGCCGTCGATCAGGATTTTCGCGCCAACATTATGCGCGATGTCAGCGGCACGACGGACATCAAGGACGCTGCCCAGCACGTTCGACACATGGGCAAGCGCAACCATTTTATACGCCGGGGTGATCATCGCGGCCATGGCGTCCAGGTCGATCTTGCCATCCGTCGTCAGGGGGACGACATCGATCTGCGCCCCAACCTTTTCAGCGGCGATCTGCCATGGCACGATATTGCTGTGATGCTCCAGCACGGACAGCAGGATGCGGTCGCCCGCCTTGAGCTGCGTTCCGACCCAGCTGTGCGCGACAAGGTTGATCCCCTCGGTCGCGCCACGGACATAGACGATTTCGCTGTCCGACGCCGCGCCGATGAAGTCGGCGACCTTGCGCCGCGCAGCCTCATAGGCCAGCGTCATGTTGGCCGACCGCTCATAAACACCGCGATGGACCGTCGCATAGTCGGGGCCATAGGCACGGGCGATGGCGTCGATCACGGCATGGGGTTTTTGCGCTGTGGCCGCACTGTCGAGATAGTGCCAGTTGCCGACGCCGGGGAAATCATCCCTCAGCCTCAGAAAACCGTTCGGGCGAACGGAGCTGGGTTCACCCGTCATACCAGCGTCTCCAGCTTGGCGATCGCAGCCGCTTCGAGGCGGTCCTTGATCGCCTCATCAGCGACATCGTCGAACACGCCCGCGACAAAGGCCTTGAGCAACAGCGTCTTGGCCGTCGCCGGGTCCATCCCGCGCGACGCCATGTAGAACAGCGCCTGCTTGTCCAGCTCGCCCACCGTCGCGCCATGGGCGCATTTCACGTCATCCGCGTAGATTTCCAGTTCAGGCTTGGCATTGGCCGTGGCGGTGCGGTCGAGCAGCATCGCTTTTACCGACTGGAAGGCGTCCGTGCGCTGTGCATCGCGCGCGACGTTGATGGAGCCCAGATAGCTGCCGGTGGCCCGCTGGCCCAGGATCGAGCGGATCGTCTGGCCGCTGGTCGCGTCCGGCTGCGCATGGGTCACGGAGGTGATGATCTCCAGAGTTTGGTCCCCACCACCGATAATCGCGCCGTTCAGTTCGAAATGCGACCCTTTGCCCAGCGTGACGGTGAAGGTCACGCGGCCAAATTTGCCGCCGATATTGAGGACATGGAAATCGCAACGCGCGCCATCCGCGATGCTGATCACATAATCATGCACCGCCGCCGCGCCTTCGCCTTCATCCTGCAACAGATGATGGCGGGCCGTTTCGCCAGCCGCCACGTCAATGCGTGTGGGCGCACGAGTCGGCCAGATGGTCGCCAGCGCTTCCAGGTCGCTATAGCGCCATTCCTCTGCCTTGCGCGTGGGAAGGATGAGCGTGGTCACGCCGCGACCACCTCCGCCCCAACTACCTCGGCATAGCCTTCGCGTTCCAGTTCCAGCGCCAGTTCGGGTCCGCCCGACTTCACGATCCGCCCGCCAGCAAGCACATGGACATAGTCCGGCCTCACATAATCGAGCAGGCGCTGATAATGAGTGATCAACAGCACGGCCTTGTCGGGCTTGCGCATGATCGCATTGATCCCCGCGCCCACGACCTTGAGTGCGTCGATGTCGAGGCCGGAGTCGGTTTCGTCCAGAATGGCCAGCTTCGGATCAAGAATGCCCATCTGCACCATTTCGGCGCGCTTCTTCTCGCCACCCGAAAAGCCGACATTCACCGGACGCTTCAACATCTCCATATCGAGGCCGAGCAGGGCCGCCTTTTCCTTGGCGAGCTTGATGAACTCGCCGCCGTTCAATTCCTTCTCGCCCCGCGCGCGGCGCTGCGAATTGAGGCTCTCGCGCAGGAATTGCAGGTTTGAGACGCCGGGGATCTCTACCGGATACTGGAAGCCCAGGAACAGCCCCGCCGCAGCGCGCTCATGCGGGTCCATGCTGAACAAGTTCACACCGTCCAGAGAGGCCGTGCCACCGGTGACTTCATAGTTCGGACGGCCGCCCAGCGTGTAGGCCAGAGTCGACTTGCCCGCGCCGTTCGGCCCCATGATCGCGTGGATCTCGCCCGCGTTGATCGACAGCGACAGACCCTTGAGGATCGCCTTGCCGTCGATTTCGTTCGAGAGGTTGTCAATCGTCAGCATCATTCAATCCTTGTGCGCGCGCTGGAGCGTCCGCGCGGTCCAGAAAGCCATGTCCCGCACATCGCCCGGCGCGGGGAACAGCGTGTCGATATGGCGCTTGATCGGCATATAGGGCCACCAGTCGGCACCCGGTTCGGGCGCGCCTTTTTCCAGCAGGCCGACGACGAATTCGCTGACCGGTCCCATGCGAGCTAGGTTTGGAGCCTTTGCCTTGTGAAATGCCTTGTCGGTGCGCAGACGCTCGGTGAACGTCTGGTCGCCGCTCTCCAACGCAGCGCGACATTCGGCCTGATAGGCATCCAGGTCGCCGAAATCCTTGGCAGCGCGGGCCTGAAGCTCGCCTTCCTCCAGCTCATAATCCTCGGTCAGGATGCGAATGGCGGCGGTCCACGACTGACCATTGCTCACGTCCTCCGCAAAATCGGCGAGGGCATCCTGAATATCGTCTTCGTCGCTCAACTTACTTGTCCTTGAGATTTGATAAGCCCCTCCCCTGAAGGGCAGGGGAGTTCAAGGGTTGCCCCTTGTCGGATCACCCGACGCTACCCTCCAGCGAAATGCCCAGCAGCTTCTGTGCTTCGACAGCGAACTCCATCGGCAGTTGCTGCAGCACTTCGCGCGCGAAGCCGTTGACGATCAGGCCGACCGCCGTCTCCTGATCCAGCCCGCGCTGCATCGCGTAGAATAGCTGGTCATCGCTGATCTTGCTGGTGGTCGCCTCATGCTCGATCTGCGCGGAAGGATTGCGCACTTCGATATAGGGAATGGTATGCGCGCCGCACTGGTCGCCCAGCAGCAGGCTGTCGCACTGGGTGAAGTTGCGCACGCCTTCCGCGCCCGGCGCGACGCGCACGAGGCCGCGATAGGTGTTGTTCGAACGACCGGCGCTGATCCCCTTGGACACGATGGTCGAACGCGACCCCTTGCCATTGTGGATCATCTTGGTGCCGGTATCGGCCTGTTGCAGATTGTTGGTGAGCGCCACCGAATAGAATTCGCCGACGCTATTTTCACCATTCAACACGCAGCTTGGATATTTCCAGGTGACGGCAGAGCCGGTTTCCACCTGCGTCCAGCTGACCTTGCTGTTGCGGCCCTGGCACAGCGCCCGCTTGGTCACGAAATTATAGATGCCGCCCTTGCCATTCTCATCGCCGGGATACCAGTTCTGGACGGTCGAATATTTGATCTCCGCATCGTCCAGCGCAACCAGTTCGACCACAGCGGCGTGAAGCTGATTCTCGTCGCGCATCGGCGCGGTGCAGCCTTCGAGATAGCTTACATAGCTGCCCTCGTCCGCGACGATCAGCGTGCGTTCGAATTGCCCTGTATTCTCCGCATTGATGCGGAAATAGGTGCTGAGCTCCATCGGGCAGCGCACGCCCTTGGGGATGTAGACGAAGGTGCCGTCGGAAAAGACCGCGCAATTGAGGGTGGCGAAATAATTGTCGTGCATCGGCACGACCTTGCCCATCCACTTCTTCACCAGATCAGGATATTCGCGCACCGCTTCACTGATCGAGCGGAAGATGACGCCCGCCTCTTCCAACTCCTTGCGGAAGGTGGTCGCGACCGAGACGCTGTCGAACACGGCATCTACCGCGATCTTGCGGCTGCCCTTGACCCCTGCGAGCATTTCCTGCTCGGCAATCGGGATGCCCAGCTTCTGATAGGTGGCCAGGATTTCCGGGTCGACTTCGTCCAGCGAATTCAGCTCTGCCTTCTTCTTCGGCTCGGCGTAATAATAGGCGTCCTGATAATCGATCGGCGGAATGTTGAGCTTGGCCCAGTCCGGCGACTCCATCTTCTGCCACATGGCAAAGGCCTTCAGCCGCCATTCGAGCAGCCATTCCGGCTCATTCTTTTTGGCGGAGATGAAGCGAACGGTATCTTCGTTCAGCCCCTTGGGCGCGAAGTCCTGCTCGATGGCGGAGGACCAGCCATGCTCATAGGCAGAGGCGCGCTCTGCGGCCTCATGCGCTTCGAGATTGCGGATGCCAATATCCTTCAATGTAGCTTCTTCGGTCATGCCATCTCTCGTGTCAGGCTGGCGATGGTGACGCTGGCCAGCGCCGATCGAATCGCATCATTCGCCACATTCATATGGGCGCGCACCCGACAGTCCTGTTCCAGCAGGCAATCATGCGCGCCATGATCCGCGCAGGCAGTCATCGCGATGGGGCCTTCCACCGCCTCCACCACGTCAGCCAGGGTGATCGTCGCTGGCGGGCGCGATAGGCGCACGCCGCCGCCGGTGCCCCGGCTGGATTCCAGCAGACCAGCAGCCGAAAGCCGGCTCACCAGCTTTTGCGCCGTCGGAAGCGGGATGCCCGTTTCGGCGGCCAGCGTCGTCGCGTTCATGCGGGTCGCCCCGCAATGACGCGCGGCAGCCGACATCAGCACCACGGCATAATCTGCAAAACTCGAAAGCTTCATGCTGGTAGCGAGCGCTCCACCTTGCGAACCATTCTCAAATCGGATCGAATCCGTCTGATTGCGCATGTGGTCCCGGCTGGCCGGGGAATCAAGGTATTTTTCGCCCGGCGCTCAGCTCAGCCGGTTCAATACCGCGACATCGCCGCCCAGCGAACGGCGCAACAATGTCAGTTGCGCGACGGCGGTCGGTTCTGTCTGCAACTGGTGGGGCGTCAAGCCGATGAAATGCTTGATCTCCCGAATGAAGTGCGACTGGTCATAGAAGCGGCCATCCTCACAAAGGTCCTGCCAGCTATGCCCGTCCAGGGCGATCCGCGCGCTGCAACGCAAGGCGCGGTATTTGCGGGCGAGCAATTTGGGCGGGCAGCCATAATGACGGTTGGTCAGGCGGGCCAGCTGCCTGGGCGACAAGCCCGTGCGTTGCGCCAGCGTCTCGATTCGCGGCGACCCTTCTCCCATCAGCCAGCCATCGACCGCTTCCAGCAGCCTCCAGGTGGAATCGGAAAGCGGGTTCACCAGATCCTCAAGAACCGACCAGCATAGAGCCGCCATCGCCTGGGAATCGTCCATCCCGCGTAATCGATGAAGCAGATCTTCAAAGACGCGGCCCTTCTCTCCGCTTACACCCCCAAGCCGGTCAGCCTGCATGCTCGCATCGCCTCCATGGATGCTCAGCCAACCCGCAGGCAGCAGGGACATGCCCGCCACTTGTGATGGGCCGTCCAGGTGGAAGCATGTGGCACCCAGCGTCGGACCCAGCAGGCAGACTTCAGGCGTGGGAGCAGCCGTTCCATCGTGAAAATGATATGTGCCGCCGCCTTGCAGCATGAGGCGCAATTGTGGGACGTCGGCTCGCGTGACGTCAGAGTATGAATCAAGCGTTTCGCTGAACAGATAGAAGGAGCCGAAATAGGGCCGCAAATGTTCGGGCGGAGCGAAATACTGTAATCGAACGGGTCCGTCTTCAGCTTCCACCATAAAGGAAAGCGGCGCGCCGCCTTCCTTTTTCGCTACACTTTGCGCCCCCCCGGGCGCATCGCCATAAAGTCGGCTCATACTCACCCCTTGCACCCACTATTGGGCCATAGCGCCAAACGTGCAAGAGGTGTTGTTAGCGCCCACTAACTTTTTCTGAACTCAGGAAAAAGATGGCCCGGCAACAATGTTGCCGGGCCAGTGAAAGGTCTCGTCAGCCAAAATGGCTTAGAGCCTTCGGGTCGCATGGCTTTCATACGTCCGAATCGGATAATCATGATTGGATGGATCGGACATTCGCTGGATCGAATCGGGACGATAGGCGTCGAATCTCGCCGACGATCGTCGTTCTGGGGCGACTGTTGCAATCCCGCAACAGCGACTCGACGTAGCCATGATGCGCTGGCATAGCGCGGCGATGTTTTATCACCTGATCCGCCCGCTCTTCTTTTCCATGGATGCCGAGCGCGCGCATAATCTGTCCATCGCGTTGTTGCGGATGATGCCCACGCCTGCCGCGAAGAAGGCTGACCCCATGCTGGCGCAGACCGTCGCTGGCGTCCGCTTTCCCAATCCGGTGGGCCTTGCCGCCGGTTACGACAAGGAAGGCCTGGTCGCGCACAAAATGCACGGCTTTGGCTTTGGCTTTGCCGAACTGGGGACGCTGACCCCCTTGCCCCAGCCCGGCAATCCGCAACCCCGCCTGTTCCGGCTGGCGCAGGATCGTGCCGTCATCAATCGGATGGGCTTCAACAATGGCGGCCAGGCGGCGGCGGCCGAACGAGTCGCCAAGCGCCGCAGGGCTGGCGGGCCGGTCATTGGCATCAATATCGGCGCGAACAAGGACGCGACGGACAGGATTGCCGACTATGTAACGGGGGTCATGTGCATGGCCCCCCTGGCCGACTATCTGACGGTCAACATTTCATCGCCCAATACGCCGGGACTGCGGGCCTTGCAGGACCGCGCCGCGCTTGATCAATTGCTGGGTGCCGTCATGGCCGCGCGAGGCACCGACCGCACGCCCATTTTCCTGAAGGTCGCGCCGGATCTGGAGCAGGCGGATGTGGAGGATATAGCCGCTGCCTGCCTGGACCATGGCGTCGATGCGCTGATCATATCCAACACGACCATTTCGCGGCCCGAATTGCGGTCTCACGATGCGGACGAGTCGGGCGGCCTGTCCGGCGCGCCGCTGACGGACCTGTCGCTGCAGCGGCTGCGCGACTTCCGCCGCGTGCTTGGCAAGCGTCTGCCGTTGATCGGCGTGGGCGGCATCGCCACGGCGGAGCAGGCCTATGCCCGCCTGCGCGCCGGGGCGAGCCTGATCCAGATTTACAGCGCTCTCGTCTATGAAGGCCCCACCCTGCCCCGGCGGATCAACAGCGGACTCAAGGCTCTGCTGGCGCGGGACGGATTTGCCCATGTGAGTGACGCCGTCGGGGTCGACGCCTGATTCGACCCGGACGATCAGTGGCTTGCCCCGACCCGTCGCAACGATAAGGTGCGGCCATGATGTTTCGCCTTGCCGGGCCGCTGGCCGCCTTCGCCCTGTTCGCCCTTCCCTCCATGCCCGTTCAGGCGCGGGAGCCGGTTTCCACCAGCGCAACTGTTTCGGCGGCCGACCCCCGCGCGGCGGCGGCTGGTCAGGACATATTGCGTCAGGGGGGAAGTGCGACCGACGCCGCCATTGCAATGATGTTGGCGCTCAACGTCGTCGAACCGCATAATAGCGGCATCGGCGGCGGCGGTTTCCTGATGCACCATGATGGCGAGACAGGACTGCTGGAATCGATCGATGGGCGGGAAGCCGCGCCCGCCGCCGCCCGGCCCGACCGCTTCATCGACCCTGATGGCAAGCCAATGACATTCCGCAATGCCTGGCCCGGCGGCTATTCCGTTGGCGTGCCGGGCAATTTGCGGCTGGCATGGATGGCGCACCAGAAATGGGGCAAGCTGCCATGGGCGACGCTGTTCGACCCAGCGATCCGCCTGGCGAGCGAAGGGTTTGAGGTGCGGCAGCGGCTGGCGACCGCGATGAATGCGGTCGCGCCGGTCTGGGCCGATTTCCCGGAGATCCAGAAATATTTCTGGGTGGACGGCGCGCCTGCACCTATCGGGACGACGCTTAAAAATCCGCCTCTGGCTGCGCTGTTCCGCCGGATCGCCACGGAGGGGCCGGATGCCTTTTATCGTGGCGAAACGGCAAAGGCGATTGCCGATACCGTCACATCCGCACCCAAAAATCCGGTGCCGATGACGCAGGACGACCTTGCGTCCTACAAGGCCAAGTCGCGCAAGCCCATTTGCGGACCGTATCGCGGCTACACCATATGCGGCATGGGTCCGGCCTCTGCGGGCGGCATCACCGTGCTGCAGATTCTGGGCATGGTCGAGCGTTTCCCGCTGGCGCGCTGGGGCAAGGACGATGTGCGTTCCTGGCATGTCATCGGCGAGGCGATGCGGCTGGCCTATGCCGATCGTGACACATGGCTGGGCGACCCCGATTTCGTGAAGGTGCCTGTGGCGGGCCTGATCGACCCCGCTTATCTAAAGCGTCGGTCCGCGCTGATTTCGATGAACCGCGCGCTAGGCATCTACAGCCCCGGAACGCCGCCCGCAGCCGACCCCCGCACCATGGCGGGCCCTCAACCGGAGAGCGGCACCAGTCATTTCGTCGCGGTGGACCGGGATGGCGACATCGCCAGCTGGACATCGACGATCGAAAGCTTTTTCGGCAGCCAGCTGATCGCCCAGGGTGTCATCCTGAACAATGAACTGACCGACTTCAGCTTTACGCCCGAAAGAGACGGCGCTCCTGTCGCCAACCGGGTCGAGCCGGGCAAGAGGCCGCTGTCATCCATGTCGCCGACCATCGTGTATGACAAAGACGGCACGCCTGTTTTCACCATCGGCGCGGCGGGCGGACGGACCATCATCATGCAGGTCGCCAAGGCGCTGATCGCCCATTTCGACTGGGGGCTATCCGCGCAGGATTCCATCGCCCTGGGACTTGAGTTCTTCAACGCCGACGGGCTGGTGCTGGAAAAGGGAACGTCGCTTGAGGCGATGAAGGTGCCGCTGGAACAGCTGGGGCACAAGGTGACGGTCGCGCCGCTCGGCCTGAAGGCCAATGCCGCCGAACGCCGGAGCGACGGTCGCTGGGTCGGCGCTGCCGATCCGCGCAGCCCCGGCGTATCCCTGCAGGAATAGCATGGCTAGTCGAGCTTCAACCCGGCGACGTTGAAGGCGAAGGGAAAGGTCGCATCTTTTGGCCCGACCACCAGATTGACTTTTAAAGTCTCGCTGTCCTGGATCGCTTCATAGGCCTTTGACGCGGGGAGCACTTCGATGCCGTCCTTATTCTCGGTCATGCGGCCTTTCCATTCATGCGTCTTGCCATCACCCGTCACCGCCGTGACGCTGCAGTTGGACAAGTCGCAGGTGAAGGGGGCGCCGACCAGCTTGACGGTCACCTCCGCACCGCCTTCCTTCATCGGCTGGACCAGCAGCACGGAAAAGCTGTCCGGCGCGGTCATGGTGGAAACGCTGTTGGTGCTGCCAATATAGGCGACCTTGGGCTTTGCTCCTGCGTCGCCTTCATATTTCCATTGCTGGCCGATCTGTTCGCGCTGGGTCGGTTCCTGCTCTGCTGGAGAGCAGGCCGTCATCAGCCCGATCGTCGCCACCACCATGATGCCGCGCATCGCCAATCTCCTTGCTTCCGTTTCGGTTACGCAAGGAGAACGCGTAGCGGCTGCCGAGTTTCCTCGTTTCAGCTGTAGCGCGCGGCCGTCTGGCGGATCAGCGCGATCATGTTGGGGATGCCTTGGGTCCGATTGGAGCTGAGCTGGTTTTTAAGATCAAAGGGAGCAAGCGCGGATTCAATATCGGTCGCCCCGATCGCCACGGGCAAACGATCCTGCACGGTCAGCAGCACCAGGGCGATAATCCCCTTGGTAATGGCTGCATTGCTGTCCGCCAGAAAATGAAGACGCCCGTCATCCAGCACCGTGGGATAGACCCATACGGCTGCCGAACAGCCGCGCACCAGCGTCGCGTCGGTCTTGAGCGCATCGGGCATCTGTTCCAGCGCCCGGCCAAGGTCGATCAGCAGCCGATAGCGATCGTCAGCATCCAGAAATTCATATTCCTCCTGGAGATCGGCAAGGACGGGTTGGTCGGTCATACCCGCCATATAGGGAGAAAAGCGGCCCGCGAAAGCCGCTTTTCTCCCTATATATCCTTCCTGTCGGAAGCGTCGCCCGCGTCGCGCCGGGTCGATCAGCGCAGATTGTCGATCTCTTCTGCCAGGCGGGTGTTGCGGCTGGTATAATGGGTTTCGATGTCGGCCAGGCGGCGATCAATGTCGCGGAATTTGGAACGGACATCCCGCGTCGAGCGCGCCGGATTGGAGCGCACGCCCTGCCAGAATTTCTCATCGTCGCGGTCGGTGTAAAGGCCCAGCGGCTTGTTTTCGGCGAAATGCGCGACCGCGAAATAGGCGATCAGCGACCAGGGGAACGCCCCCATCAGCGTGACCAGCACGGCACCGACGCGGACCCATATCACATCGATCCCGCTATAGTCGGCGATGCCGGAACAGACGCCGAGCCATTTGCCATTCTGCTTGTCGAGATAATATTTGGTGCGGCGGGCGCTCATCTTACGTTCCTCCGGTCGAAATCATAGTCACTGTCCTGCGCTGGACGGGCGGGGCGGAAATCGGGGTTGTCAGCCGCGACGATCCGTTCGACCGTCTGCAACCTGTCCTCCAGCCGCCGGGCGAGCAGATGCAGTTCGTCCAACAGCCGCTCGTCTTCGTCGGTGATTTTGGGCGCCTGTTTCCACTTGGTGGAATAGTGCAGGATCAGCCAGGGCATGCCGATGAACAGCATGCCGACGACGGCGATGGGAACAACGATGTCTTCCACGATGTCAGGCTCCCTTGTTCATGCCAGCCTTGAGCGCGGCGAGTTCGGCGTCGACCTTGTCGGACGATTGCAGCTCCGCAATCTCTTCCTCCAATGTCTTTGGCTGCTGTCCCAGCGCCATGGCGTCGGCGCGGCCTTCGGCCATGTCGACCCGGCGTTCGAGCATGTCGAACCGAGCAAAGGCTTCGTTCACCTTCTCACCCGCATAAGCTTCCCGAAGGCGCAGACGATTTTGCGCGCTTTCCATGCGCGTGACCAGGCTGCTCTGCCGGGCGCGGGCTTCGCGCAGCTTGGCCTGCAACTTGGCGATATCCTCCTCCGACGCCGCCAACGCTTCGTCCAGCACTTCGATTTCATGCGACAGCTGTCCGGCCATGTCGGTCGCCTTCTGCTTTTCCACAAGCGCCGCCTTGGCCAGATCTTCGCGGTCCTTGCTCAACGCCAGCTGCGCCTTTTCCGTCCAGCTGTCCTGCAACGCCTGCAGCTTGCCGATGTGACGGCGCATTTCCTTCTGGTCGGCGATCGTGCGGGCGGCGGAAGCGCGCACTTCGACCAGCGTCTCTTCCATCTCAAGGATGATCATGCGGATCATCTTGGCCGGATCTTCCGCCCGATCAAGCAGGTCTGTGACATTGGCGGCGATGATGTCGCGGGTGCGGGAGAAAATACCCATCTGAACTTCACTCCTGTCTGGCTGCATAAGATGACGCTGCGGCGGCTTTGCCTTCATCATTGCAGGGGCCGTGCCAATTGCTGACATCAGCCGGAAAATGGGCGCTTTAAACGGTCGTTGTCGGACGATAGGCGTTGCCACTTGCCAAATCATGGTATTTTTCACCATAAGTTGGCAATGGAGAAGGCAGCCTATTTCATCGGCCAATCATTAGCGTTTCTGGACGCCGTCGAACAAGCCAGCCGCGCAGCCGAACTCAACCGCCCGGTTTTGATCGTTGGGGAGCGGGGGACGGGCAAGGAACTGATCGCTGAGCGGCTGCATCGGCTGTCGCCGCGCTGGGGCGAGCCGCTGATCATCATGAATTGCGCAGCGCTGCCCGAAACTTTGATCGAGGCGGAACTGTTCGGCCATGAACAAGGCGCGTTCACCGGCGCGGCCCGCGCCCGCGCCGGTCGGTTCGAGGAAGCGGACGGCGGCACGCTGTTCCTGGACGAACTGGGCACATTGTCCATGGCGGCGCAGGAGCGGCTCTTGCGCGTGGTCGAATATGGCGAAGTGACCCGCATCGGCGCATCCCGGCCCAAAATGGTCGATGTGCGCATCATCGCGGCGACCAATGATGACCTGCCTTTGGCCGCCCAAACGGGACGTTTCCGGGCTGACCTGCTCGACCGGTTGAGCTTTGAGGTCATCACTCTGCCGCCGCTGCGTGTTCGCGACGGGGATGTCGCCGTTCTGGCGGATCATTTCGGGCGGCGGATGGCGGCTGAACTTGGCTGGGAACAATGGCCGGGCTTTGCCCCCGCGAGCATAGCCGAACTGGACGCGCACCAGTGGCCGGGCAATGTCAGGGAATTGCGCAATGTGGTGGAACGGGCCATCTATCGCTGGGATGATCCTGCGCGGCCCGTTTCGCGCATCATTTTCGACCCGTTCGCATCGCCCTGGAAACCCGCAGCGCTCCAGATGGCGGCACATCCGCCCGAAGCGCAGTCACCGCCCGCAACCCCGCCCCCCGAACAGGTCAGCGACCTGCGGGCCACCGTCGATGCGCATGAAGCGGCAATCGTCAGGGCCGCGCTGGAACGTTACCGCTACAACCAGCGCGCCACCGCCAAGGGGTTAGGCCTCAGCTACGACCAGCTGCGGCACTGCATGAAGAAGCACCGTTTGGCTGTCAGCTAAAGCCCCTGCAATCAGCGCGTCGGCACCGGCTCCGCGCCCGAATAATCGTAAAAGCCCTTCCCGGTTTTCCGACCCAGCCAACCGGCTTCGACATATTTCACCAACAACGGCGCGGGCCGATATTTGGGATCGCGCGTCGTCGTCTGCAGCACGTTGAGCGCTTCCAGGCAGGTGTCGAGGCCGATATAATCGGCAAGCGTGAGCGGACCCATGGGATGATTCAGCCCCAAGCGCACGCCGGTATCGATATCCTGCATGTTGGCCACGCCTTCGCCCAGGGTGAACACGGCCTCGTTCAGCATCGGCAACAGGATGCGATTGACGACGAAGCCGGGCGCGTCGAACGCATGCACGACCTTCTTGCCAAGGCGCTTCACATAGGTTTCGACCGCGGCAACCGCCTCGCTCGACGTGGCCAGTCCACTGATGACTTCCACCAATGCCATTGCAGGCACCGGATTGAAGAAGTGAACGCCCAGGAAGCGCTCCTTGTCCGGCACGGCCTGTCCAAGGCGCGTGATGGGAATGGACGATGTATTCGACGCCATGATCGCGCCGGGTGCCAGGACCCCGCCGAGATTGGCGAAGATGGTGCGTTTGATATCCTCACGCTCGGTCGCTGCTTCGATGACCAGTTGCGCTTCGGACAACGGGGCCAGTTCACCGCTCACCCGGATGCGCGCCATTGCGGCGTCCACATCTGCCTGGGTCTGCTTTCCCTTCTCCACCGCCTTGCCAAGCTGCCGGGCGACGCCATCGCGGCCCTTTTCAGCGCGCGCCAGGTCGATGTCGCACAATATGACGTCGTAACCGGCCTGAGCAGAAACCTGCGCGATGCCCGCACCCATCTGACCAGCGCCAATGATACCTATTACCCGGATCTCGGTCACAGCCTTACCTCCGCTCTGATTGATTTGCCCGATTGATTTGGACGTTGCCCTAGCGGCAAGGCGCGGACGCGACCAGTGGTTTTGCAGCCCGGCACAGTGCGGGGCCGGACAGGGAAGGGATGGAGCACGACAGAAGGCCCCACCTGCCCGGCAGAATGGTTTCATGACGGTTATTTCCGTCTTTGCGCTGCGGCTGCATGATGGCTAAAAGGCCGCGCATGTCCGCTTTTGTGCCCATGCCCGCGCCGGCGACCGGAAGGTTCATCGGCGCGGCGCATCATTTTCCCCTGCGCGTCTATTTCGAGGATACGGATCTATCGGGTCTGGTCTATCACGCCAATTACCTGCGCTATATGGAGCGGGCACGGTCCGACATGCTGCGCGTCGCCGGGATCGACCAGCGCGCGACGCATGAAGCGGGTGATGGCGTCTATGCTGTCACGGACATCAAGATCCGCTATCGCCGCCCGGCGCGGCTGGACGATGACCTGATGGTGGAAAGCCGCGTGACTGCATTCGGGGCCGCGACCTGCGCCATTCATCAGAGAGTCAGGCGCGGCGAGGAATTACTGACGGATGGCGAAGTTTCGGTCGCCTTCCTGACGCAACAGGGCCGTCCACAGCGGCAACCAAGGCCCTGGATCGATATTTTTAGCCGTTTGATGACAGGGGAAGACATCAACCCATGAGCCTAATGATGCCCGGCATGGGCGCAGCAGCCGGCGCCGCCGCGCAAGCCGCCACCATTTCGCCGCTCGTCCTGTTCCTGCAGGCGGACATCGTCGTAAAGGTGGTGATGCTGGGGCTTTTGCTCGCCAGCATCTGGACCTGGGCGATGATTATCGGCTTTACCTTCACCCTGCGCCGCGCCAGCCGTCAAAGCAGCGCGTTCGAGGATGATTTCTGGAAGGCCGAGGATATCGACCGCTTCTTTGAAGCACGGGGCAAGGCGGACTTTCCCGCTGCCAAGGTGATGGCCGCAGGCGTCACCGAATGGCGGCGATCCACCGCGCAAAAGGTCATAGACCGCGAAGGGACACGCGACCGGCTATCGACCAGCATGTCGAGCACCATCGCGACGGAAATCGATCGCCTGTCCGATCGGCTGAACATCCTTGCCACCATTGGGGCGGTCGCGCCCTTCGTCGGGCTGTTCGGCACGGTATGGGGCATCATGCGCGCGTTCACCGCGATTGCGGCTGAACAGAATAGCTCGCTCGCCGTCGTCGCGCCCGGCATTGCGGAAGCATTGTTCGCCACCGCCATCGGCCTGTTCGCAGCTATTCCAGCAGTCATCGCCTATAATCGCTTCAGCCATGGCATCAACCGGATGGAAGCCAAGCTGACCCGCTTTGCCGACGGTTTCTATTCCACGCTGAGCCGCGAGCTGGAGGCGCAGCGGTGACGGGAGCAGACATATAATGGCCATGTCGGGACCTCCTTCCGGCCGCCGCGGGCGTGGCCGCGCGCCGATGGCGGACATCAACGTCACTCCGCTGGTCGATGTCATGCTGGTGCTGCTCATCATCTTCATGGTGACGGCCCCGTTGCTGGTGACGGGCGTGCCCGTGAACCTGCCGGAAACACGCGCCAAGGGGCTTGACCAGGACCAGCAGCCCAAGGTCGTGTCGGTCGATCGCGATGGCGCGATCTTCATCGACGACGATCAGGTGAGCGACGTCGACCTGCCCGACCGGCTGGCGGAGATCATGTCGGCCAATGCCGGACAACCCGATCCGCCCCAGATTTTCCTGCGCGCCGACACCGCCCTTGATTATGGCCGGGTGATGCGGGTGATGGGGGAACTGAACCGCGCAGGCCTGAACAAAGTCGCGCTCGTCAGCACGGGCAGTGAGGGCGGCGATGCATCCGCCGCGACTGTCAGCAGCGGTTCAGAATAGGAGCCATAGGGACCGGGGATGGAGAGCGCGGAGAAAATCGGCCTTGGCGTAGCGACGGCGGGACATGTCCTGCTGTTCGGACTCCTGTCCGCCGGTTTCCTGGCCACGCCCAATCCGCTCAAGCTCAATTCGCCGCCGATGGACGTGAGCCTGATCGATGAGGTTGCGCTGGAATCGATGGCACCCCGCCTGTCCACGCAGCCGCCACCGCCCAGCGTCGCGCCCGAAGAAGGCCCGACCGAAGACGCCGCGCCTGCCGCTTTGCCAGAACCGGCCCCCGCGCCGGAGCCGGAACCCGCGCCACCGCCCAAAAAGCCATCCCCGCCCCGCAAGGATGTGCCCAAGGCTGCGCCCAAGCCCAAGCCCGCGCCCGAAAAACCGGCTGTAAAGGCCAAGCCTACGCCGCCCAAGCCAAAGGCCGCAGCAGCGCCCGCCCCGGCGCAGCAGAAGGCGAAGGCCAAGCCCAAGGCTGACTCGCCTGCACGCGCATCAGGCGAGGGAAAAGCGCAGAAACCGCGCGGCTCGATGCTGGGCAAGGACTTCCTGAAAGGCATCGACACCGAAGCCGACGCGCCGCGCAAGCCCGCACCAGCCCCGGCTGCCACCTTGGGTCCGGCGCAGAAGGCGGCGCTGGACGCCGAAATTCGCCGCCAGCTCAAACCACATTGGCGTCCGCCGTCGGGAGCGGATGCCGATCAGCTCGTCACCCTGCTGGAAGTGCGGCTGGACAAGAATGGCCGTGTCGTCGGCGCGCCTGAAGTGATCGAACAGCGCGGGGTGACGGCCAGCAACCGCCCGCAGGCGCAGATCCATGCGGAACGCGCCATCCAGGCGGTGAAGCTGGCTTCGCCTTTTCGCAACTTGCCGCCTGAATTTTACGAACAATGGAAATGGCTGCGGCCACTTCGTTTTGATGCGAGGCTGAACCGATGATGACGACCCTGTTGCGCCGCCTGAGCGTGGCCGCCACCGCCCTGATCGCCCTGGCCACAGCCCCCGCTGCCATGGCGCAGCTGTCCGTGGACGTTACCGGCGAGATTGAAAGCAATCTCAAGATCGTGGTCCCGGCGCTTCCGGCGCAGGCCGAAGTCTCCACGCCTGCAGGATCATCGACCGAACTCGGTCGCAAGATCGCGGAAGTCATCGCGACCGACCTCAAAGGGTCCGGCCTGTTCGATCCGTCCGGGCCGGGCGGCATCCCTACTATCGCTTTCCCGGAAGTCACCAACCCCGTCTATGACAAATGGGGCGCTTATCAGGCGCTGGTGCAGGGGTTCGTCCGCACCACGGGCGGGGAAGCCGACATCACGGTGGGCTGCTACCTCTACGATGTAGCGCTGAAGCAGGAATTGACCCGTCAGGGCTATGTCGTCGCCCCGCGCGACTGGCGGCGCGCTGCGCACAAATGCGCCGACGCCATCTATGCCCGGCTGTCTGGGGAAAGCCCCTTCTTCGACAGCCGCATCGCCTATATCGCCGAGAGCGGACCGAAGGGGAACCGCACCAAGCGGCTTGCCATCATGGATTCCGACGGCGCGAACCACCGCTTCATCACCAATGGCCAGTCGCTCGCGCTCACGCCGCGATTTTCCCCCGACTATAAGTCGATCGTTTATGTGAGCTATCTGAACAACCGGGTGCGCATCTATGTCTATGACATCGGCACTGGCAGGCAGCGGCTGGTGACCGAAAGCAGCAATCCGACCTTTGCCCCGCGCTGGTCCCCGGATGGTCGCACCATCCTCTTTTCCATGGCCGTCGCCGGCAACACCGACATTTATCGCGTGCCTGCCGGCGGCGGGACGCCGGTGCGGCTCACCAACGCGCCGGGCATCGATGTGGGCGGTAGCTATTCACCCGACGGAACGAAGATCGTGTTTGAAAGCGATCGGTCGGGCAGCCAGCAAATCTATGTCATGAACGCCGATGGTTCAGCCCAGCGCCGGATCAGCCATGGCGGTGGGCGCTATGCGACGCCCGAATGGAGCCCGCGCGGCGACCTCATCGCCTTCACCAAGATCGCGGGCGATTTCAAGATCGCGGTCATGACGCCGACCGGCGATAATGAGCGGATCCTGACCAATGGCTGGCAGGACGAGCAGCCGACCTGGTCCCCCAATGGACGGGTGCTGCAATATTTCCGCACCAGCGCCGGTCGCCAGGGCAGCAGCCAAGTGTGGCAGGTCGACCTGACCGGGGTTAACGAACGCCGTATCCCCACGCCGCTCAGCGGTTCCGACCCTGCCTGGGGTCCATTGCTGCCCTGATATGGAACCAGATCGTCCCGACAGCGTAACGACATGATCAACGCTGCGGATTTCAACTCTCTTCAAGGAGATCCCGATGAAACTGTCCCGCCCCCTCCTGATCGCCGTTTCCGTCCTTGCCCTCGCCGCTTGCGGCAAGAAGGCACCCAAGGACCTGCCGCCACCGCCCGCCGGTGACCCCAGCGCGCAGACCGGCATCGGCACGACGCCCACCGGCCCGGTCAAGGGCAGCCAGGAAGATTTCGTGGCGTCGGTCGCGTCCGACCGAATCTTTTTCGACACCGACCAATATGATGTCGATGCCCAGGACCAGCAGACCTTGCAGAGCCAGTCCGCATGGTTGCAGCAAAACCCCAATGTCCGCGTCACGATTGAAGGCCATGCCGACGAACGCGGCACGCGCGATTATAACATCGCCTTGGGGGAACGCCGCGCCAATGCTGCGAAAAACTATCTTGCATCGCTGGGCATCGACCCCGGCCGGATCAACACGGTAAGCTATGGCAAGGAACGCCCGGCGGCGCTGGGTTCGGACGAATCCGCCTGGGCGCAGAACCGCCGCGCGGTGACCGTCACCGTCCAATATTAAAGCCGTCGGGTCGCACCAGGCTTTAGGAAGCCCGCCGGTCAACAGATCGGCGGGCTTTTTCATTCCCGCCTACCCTCGCGGGGAGCAGCTAAGGCAGCTTGCGCCGCTCCGCGATGCGGCGTCCGATCAGTTCCATGACATTCACGGTAATCTCGACCGCCGTGTCGGGCAGATCGTCGAACAACTCCCGTGTCAAACCGTCCAGCCGCGCCTCTATCCGCGCGGCCAGGTTGCTGCCCGCAGGCGTGAATTGAACGTGGTTCGACCTCTTGTCCTTGGGGTGGGGAAGGCGTTCGATCAGCCCCATGGTGGCCAGCTGATCCAGCGTGCGCACCAGCGATGGCTGCGTGATGCCCAGCTGTTCGGCCAGGTCCGCCTGCCGCACGTCGGGGCCCAGCCGGGCAAGGTGCACAAGGCACCAGCCCGCGCTGGCCGAAACCCCGAACTGCGCTAAGGCTTCATCCGTCAAATGCCGCCAGCTTCGCGCCACCTGCGGCATTTTCTGAACCAGCGAATATGTCAGGTCAGAGCGGGACATAAGGGTTAGTGGGCGGCGATATTATCGACCGCGCCACCGCAGCCTTTCACGCGCGCCGCGCGCCGGAAAAGCCAGCCGCACCGAATGCGCCCAACTGCATGGTGCCGTTGATGGCATCACCGTCCACGACCGCTTCGCAATCCATCGTCATCGGCATGGGGAGCGTCATGTTCATCTTCCAGGTCAGCTTGTCGCCGTCGACTTTGCCATCGGCCACGTCGAGGGAGCCCATCATGCCTGCGAAGGTGCCGTTGAAACTGTCCCCCGTGCTGATGACCGTAAAAACGCCCTTCTGGTCGCCCAAGGGTGTTTTTGCCACGCAGTCATAGGCACCATCGACATTCGGCATCATGCAATCTCCTTCGCTGCCATCAATCGGCAAGTGTACCCATTTCAACGGGCAGGCCCACCGCGTCAAGCTGCGGCCGCACAAGCTTCGCATCGCCGACCACGACCCAGATCAGCCGGTCGGGATTGATCGCTTCCCGCGCCGCCTGGTCAAGGTCGGCCGGGGTCATGGCCCGGTAGATATCGGGCAGCTTTTCATAAAAGTCGTCGGGCCGCCCCAGCAGGCGGTTGCGCATCATCGCGCCCAACAGATCGGACGATGTTTCGAAGCTGCCCGGCAGCGACAAGATCTGGCTGTTGATCGTCTGGTTGCGCTCAGCCAGCGTCGTACCCTTTGCCGTCAGGAAATCCGTCACATCCTGGCGCGCCGCGATGATGGATTCGCCGGTCTTGTCGGTCTGCACCGGCGCATAGATCAGCAACGGAATGGTTTCCTTCACCCCCGGCAGCGCGCTGCCCGCATAATAGGCCCAGCCTTTCGTTTCCCGCAGGTTCATGATCAGCCGCGACGTCGAACTGCCGCCCAGCACCTCGTTCGCGGTGGTCAACGTCACCGGATTGTCAGTGCCGCGCTTGTTGGTTAGCAGGCCCGCCAAGATCATCGACTGCGGGCTTTGCGGCTTGTCCACCAGGATGATGCGCGCTGGACGCATCATGCGGTCCATGCGGAACAGCTTCGTACCCTTGGCGACCGCCGGAGCCTTCCAGTCGCCGAACCGCTTTTCCAGCAGCGGCATGATGTCGGCCAGGTTGGTATCGCCCGTTACGAAGATGGTCGCATTGTCGGGCCGCATCCATGTGTCGTGGAACGCGATCATATCCGCGCGCGTCGCTGCCTTCACGCCGCTTTCGGTGCCGGACCCCGTGAACGGAATGCCATAGGGATGCGCCTTTCCATATAGCAGGGGCGGCAGCAGTCGCTGGGCGATCGGCATCGGTTCGGTCTTTTCCGCCGCGATGCGCGTCAGCAACTGGCCCCGCAGCCGCTCCACCTCCGCCGGGGCGAAGGCGGGGTTGCGAATGATATCGGCGAGCAGCCCCAGTGACGCGTCCAGATTGGGCTTGAGCGCGTATAGGCCGACAGTGGTGCTGTCCATGCCGTTGCCCGCGCTGATCGACGCGCCCAGCCTTTCCTGTTCTTCGGCGATCTGGATGGAGGTGCGGGTCGCCGTTCCTTCATCCAGCAGCGCCGTCGTCAGCCCTGCGACGCCCAGCTTTTCCTTGTCATCCGCCGCATTGCCGGCGTCGAACGATACCGAGACACGCACCACCGGCACGGTCGCGCGCCGAGCGAATATGACCGGGATGCCGTTTTTCAGCTTCGCACGCTCGACGTTCGGGAAATCCAGATCCTTGACCGGCTGAATCGCCGGCTCTGCGATTTTCGTGGGCGCTGGCGGCGTCGCGGCAGCGGGCGATGGCTTGTTGGGATCGCGGAAATAGGCCGGGCGGTGGGTGGCATTGCCCGCCAGCGCATTATCCTGCGCCGACCGCTGCCCCGGTGCCACGGTCAGTCGGAATATAGGCCGCCCCAACCATTTGCGCGCCGCCGCACTCACCGACTGCGGCGTCGCGGCGGCGTAAGCGGCCAGATCCTTCTTATATTTGCCCGGATCGTCGGAATAAACCGCGCCTTCGGCCAGCGTCACCGCTTTGCCACTGAAACCGCCCACTTTCTCCAGACCGCCGATCGTGCCGGACAACTGCCGGGTCGCCGCGCGCCGGACTTCATCGGCGCTGGGGCCATTTTTCAGATAGTCGGCGAGCAGCTGGTCCAAGCGCTTGCCGACGGCGACCGGGTCCTGCCCCGGCTTCACATCGACGGTTATCTCGGCAATCGACAGCTTTTCGAACGACTGGACGCTGGCCTTCACACCCACCGCGACCTTTTCGCCGCGCACCAATATATTATCGAGCCGCGACGAGCTGAGCCCGCCGAACACCGACATGGCAAGGTCAAGCTGTGGCAGGTCCTCGGAATTGACGCCCGGCACGATCCAGTTGCGATAAAGCCGGGTCGCAGCGACATTGTCGTGCATCAGCTTGTCGACATCCTGGTCCAGCGTGGGGACCGTCGCGTCGACGTCCACGGGTGCCGGACCCGCCGGGATATTGCCAAACCATTTTTCGACCTTCGCCTTGGCGGTCGGCACATCGATGTCGCCAGCCAGCACCAGCACGGCATTGTTAGGGCCGTAATGCGTCCTGAACCAGTTTTGCACGTCGGCAAGGCTGGCGGCGTTCAGGTCCGCCATCGACCCGATCGTCGAGTGGCGATAGGGATGCCCTTCCGGCAGCATGGCGGCCAGCTGCGCATATTCCACCAGGCCATAGGGCTCATTTTCGCCCATCCGCTTTTCATTCTGCACAACGCCGCGCTGCGTATCGAGCTTTGCCTGCGTAACCGCGCCCAGCAAATGACCCATGCGATCTGATTCCAGGAACAACGCCCGGTCGAGCGCGCCGGTCGGCACCGTTTCAAAATAGTTGGTGCGGTCGAACCAGGTCGTGCCGTTCCAATCGGTCGCGCCGATATCCTCCAGCCGTCCGAAAAAGGGTCCATCGGCATTTTCCGAACCGTAGAACATCAGATGTTCGAACAGATGGGCAAAGCCGGTCTTGCCCTTGGGCTCGAAGCGCGACCCCACATGATACCAGACCGACACCGCGACCACGGGAGCCTTGCGGTCGGTATGGACGATGACGCGCAACCCATTGCTCAGCGTGAACTGTTCGTACGGAATGTCGACGGCGGACACGAGGCTGGAGAGCGGTGCGGGAGCCGTCTGGGCAGCGGGGGCAGCGAGCGCGGCAGGGGTGGGAAAGGCGATGAGGGAGAGGCTCAAGGACGACAGGCCGAGCGACAAAGCCAGACGGCGCGCGGTGGAGGAAAATGTCATGTGTGAGGCGCCCTCATCAAAAGCTGGAGACCATGGCCGGGGAAGCTACGGTGACCGCAGCATAGCGGCGCATGGGGACGGCGCAATATGATTGGGATATGATGAGCGGCGCAAGCAGGGCTTATCTCCCTCAAATATGGGCAGCTTTGCTCAGGGCGCGCGGCGATGCTAAGGATATTTGCATAGCGCCTCTTGTGTGTCATTTATGCAACATTACATCGTGGCAAGTTTCACGAAGGGCTTCCTATGAACCTCGAAAAATTCACCGACCGCGCCAAGGGCTTTCTCCAGTCGGCGCAGACCGTTGCGATCCGCATGAGTCATCAGCGGATCAGCCCGGAACATCTGTTGAAAGCGTTGCTGGAGGACCAGCAAGGCATGGCGTCCGGCCTAATCAAGGCCGCAGGCGGCGACCCCGCCGTGGCGCTGCGCGAAACGGATGCGGCGCTGGCCAAGGTGCCCGCCGTTTCGGGCGGAGGCGCGCAGCAGACGCCGGGCTTGGACAATGATGCGGTGCGGGTGCTGGATAGCGCCGAACAGATCGCGGCGAAGGCAGGCGACAGCTTCGTCACGGTCGAACGGCTGCTGCTGGCGCTGGCCCTTGCCACGACCAGCGCAGCGGGCAAGGCGCTGAGCGCGGCGGGCGTGAAGGCGGAAGGGCTTAACGCGGCGATCAACGATCTGCGCGGCGGGCGGACAGCCGACACGGCGGGCGCGGAGGATCGCTATGACGCGCTCAAGAAATTCGCCCGCGACCTGACCGAAGCGGCGCGCGAGGGCAAGCTGGACCCCGTAATCGGTCGCGACGAGGAAATCCGTCGGACGATCCAGATTCTGGCTCGCCGGACCAAGAACAACCCGGTGCTGATCGGCGACCCTGGCGTTGGCAAGACCGCCATCGCCGAAGGCCTGGCGTTGCGCATCGCCAATGGCGACGTGCCCGACACGCTGAAGGACCGGACGCTGATGGCGCTGGACATGGGTTCGCTGATCGCGGGCGCGAAATATCGCGGCGAGTTCGAGGAGCGGCTGAAGGGCGTGCTGGACGAGGTGAAGGGCGCGGAAGGCCAGATCGTGCTGTTCATCGACGAAATGCACACGCTGGTCGGCGCGGGCAAGTCCGAAGGCGCGATGGACGCGGGCAATCTGCTGAAGCCTGCGCTCGCACGCGGCGAGTTGCACTGTATCGGCGCGACGACGCTCGACGAATATCGCAAACATGTTGAGAAGGACCCCGCGCTGCAGCGGCGCTTCCAGCCCGTCTTCGTGGGCGAGCCGACGGTGGAGGATACCATCTCCATCCTGCGCGGGCTGAAGGAAAAATACGAACTGCACCATGGCGTGCGGATCACCGATGGCGCGATCGTGTCGGCGGCAATGCTGTCCAACCGTTACATCACTGACCGCTTCCTGCCCGACAAGGCCATCGACCTGATGGACGAGGCCGCCAGCCGCCTGCGCATGGAGGTGGAGAGCAAGCCTGAGGAGATCGAGACGCTCGACCGGCGGATCATCCAGCTCAAGATCGAGCGGGAGGCGCTGAAAAAGGAAAGCGACAAGGCGTCCAAGGATCGCCTGGCGGCGCTGGAAGAGGATCTGGCGAACCTTGAACAGCAGTCGGCGGAACTCACCCAGCGCTGGCAGGCGGAAAAGGACAAGATCGCAGGCGAAAGCAAGCTCAAGGAGCAGCTGGACGCCGCGCGAATGGAACTGGAACAGGCGCAGCGGGCGGGCGACCTCGCGAAAGCGGGCGAGCTGGCTTATGGGCGCATCCCCGAACTGGAGCGCAGGATCGCCGAGGCCGAAGGCGCCACCGAGGGCGCGATGCTGCGCGAAGAAGTGACGAGCGAGGACATCGCTTCGATCGTCAGCCGCTGGACCGGCATCCCGGTCGACAAGATGTTGGAAGGCGAACGCGAAAAGCTGCTGGCCATGGAGGCCGAACTCGCCAAGCGCGTCATTGGCCAGGCCGATGCGGTGAAGGCCGTGTCGACCGCCGTGCGTCGTTCGCGGGCGGGCTTGCAGGACCCGAACCGACCGCTTGGGTCTTTCCTGTTCCTAGGCCCGACCGGCGTCGGCAAGACAGAGCTGACCAAGGCGTTGGCCGGTTTCCTGTTCGACGACGACAGTGCGATGGTGCGCATCGACATGAGCGAGTTCATGGAGAAGCATTCGGTCGCCCGGTTGATCGGCGCGCCTCCGGGCTATGTCGGTTATGAGGAAGGCGGCGTGCTGACCGAGGCGGTGCGGCGGCGGCCCTATCAGGTCATCCTGTTTGACGAGGTGGAAAAGGCGCATGGCGACGTGTTCAACGTGTTGCTGCAGGTGCTGGACGATGGCCGCCTGACCGATGGGCAGGGGCGCACGGTCGATTTCACCAACACGATCATCGTGCTGACATCCAACCTGGGCAGCCAGTTCATCGCCAGCCTTGCCGACGACGAGCCGGTGGAGAAGGTCGAGGACCAGGTGATGGATATCGTCCGGGCGCATTTCCGACCGGAATTCCTGAACCGGCTGGACGAGGTGATCCTGTTCCATCGCCTGGGCGCGGACCATATGGCCCCGATCGTCGACATTCAGGTTGCGCGGATCGGCAAGCTGCTGAAGGACCGCAAGGTGACGCTGGACTTGACGGACGGCGCGCGGGCGTGGCTGGGCCGGGTCGGCTATGATCCGGTCTATGGCGCACGGCCATTGAAGCGCGCGGTGCAGCGCTACCTTCAGGACCCGCTCGCCGACCTGATCCTGCGCGGCGAGGTGCCCGACGGGGCAACGGTGAAGGTCGATGAGGGTGACGGGGCGTTGCAGCTGAGCATCGCATGAAAAAGGGGCGGCAGTTGCGCTGCCGCCCCTTCTCAGGTCGAGCCATGGACAATCAGAATGTAACCGATGCGCCTATGAAGAATGACCTGCCAAGCGGATCATAAGTGGCGGGGAAGGTATTGCCGCTGTTTTCGATGGTGCCGCCATAATCATTGCCGACGACCGGCGGCTTCTTGTCGAACAGATTGTTGATGCCGCCGCGCAGCTGGAAGCGTTCAGCAACGCGAACCGTGCCGCTGAGATCGAAATAGCTGCGTGCGCCGATTACCGGGACGACGAAGTCCGCCGGATCGGCCCCGTTCAGGACAATGTCGTCCTTGGTGAGCTTACCGATATAGCGCCAGCGAAGCAGCAGGCTGACGGGGCCATAGTCCAGCTGCGTGTTCTGGACGAACTGCCATTTCGGCTGAGGCCGCAAGCAGGTCTTGCCCACCAGACCGACGCAGTCATAGGAGGGGAAGATGGCGGCGGGCTGATCCACCGACTTGATCGCGCGCGTCGCGTTGATGCCGAATTGCAGACGGGCATCCTCGCCAATCTTGAACTGATAGGCGGCGGCAATGTCGATGCCGGTACGCTTCAACGATGCAGCATTGAGCGTGCTAGCGTCGACGCCGGTTTCCGTGCCGCCGCTCAGCGACCCGTTGAGGGGGTTGCGACTGATCAGCTGACAGAAGAAGCCGTTAGGGTCCTGCTCCTGTTCGTAGCAGGCATCGATAATGACCTGTTCGGAAAACTGGGTGATCGCATTCTTCACCTTGATATCGAAATAGTCGATCGAGGCAGTGAAGCCAGGCAACTGGCGTGGCGCAAGGACCAGGCCGATGCTGAAGGTGTCCGACTTTTCCGGCGTCAGGACGGGATTGCCGCCGATATAATTGTTGATCTGACCAGCGATTGGACCGTTGACGGTGCCGATCCGCCCGGCAGGAACCCCCGTGTCGAGGCATAGTTGCGTCAAGGCCGCGTTACCCACGGGGTTGGAGCCAGCGCAGGGATCACTTTCCAGATCCCCGGTGCTGGAGGTGCGGGGTTCGCCCAGCTCCGCCAGATTGGGCGCCCTTACGGCCCGCTGATAGAGGCCGCGCACGCGCAGGCCCTGGGTCGGCTCCCACTCGCCGCCGGCCTTGAAGGTCCAGTTGGTAAAGCTGTTTGCAAATGTGCCGCCAGTGACGAGGTTGGTGACGTCGCTACTATATTTGGAATAGCGCAGGCCGCCCTCAAATGTCAGGGCTTGTGCGAAGGGCATGTCCTCCAGCAGCGGCACGCGGATTTCCGCGAACAGTTCCTTCACCGTATATTTGGCGTCAATGGGCGACTGCGACCCGAAGCCAGGCGAGTTACCCGCGACCAGATTAGCATCTGGCCGGGACACCGTCTTTTCCCGGCGATATTCCGCGCCGACCGCAAAGCCAGCCGCCGACGACGCGGTAGGAAGCGTGAACATATCCCCGGCGAGCGACGCACCAGCAACGAACTGCGTCGTCTTGTCCACCGCTTCCAGATCGAGACGGATGAACTGCCCGGCCTCCGGCGTCAGGTTACCGGCACCGAACAGGTTGACGGGGACGCAGCCATTGCTGGGATCGATGCAGGTAGGCACGCCGCCCACATTGCGGACCAGCAGGCCCTGCTGCGTCTTGGCGAAATCAATATCGTTCAGATACTGCTGCCTGCGCTTCACCTGGCCATATTGCGCGAACACCTCATAATTGAGGGAGTCGGTAATGTCTCCGCGCAAGCCGCCGACAAATTGCAGGGCCTTGTTGCGATAGATGGAATCGCGCGTACCCAGTTCGGTCGTGCGACGGCCGAAGGCTATGTCCACGTTACCGTCATTATCCGTATCCAGCGGCGACAATATGGTGCGGGCCTGATCCGACAGGAAGGGATTGTCGAGGTTCACCGTGAAGGGGAAGAAGAAGGTGCCCGACGGTGCGAGGATCGTCTTCACCTGGGTATCGACGTAGGAAACCCGGCCAAAGAAACGGGCTGAATCGGAAAATTCATATTTGAGCAGGGCGTGCGCCTGATATCGTTCCTGCGGGGCCTGGAAGAGGTTGTAGGGATTGAAGTTGAACGAACCGACCACCGGCCCCAGATCGCCGTTCGGCCGGAACTGGGCGAAGCAGTTGCCGTCATCGATATCGGCTTGCGAACAAATGGTGGGAAAGCTGTCCGAGATATTGCCCGGCGTGTCGGTAAGGCTGCCTGACGGCTGAAGATCCGCCTGGCCCAACGCGAATTCGGAAAAGCTGCGCCGACCCTGGCTGAGGGCGGCAGTCGTGGTATATCCGCCGTTCACGACGATATGCCCGCGCCCTTCGTTGAAGCTGGTGCCATAGGTCAGGCTGGCGTCGAACGTCCGCGCGTCTCCACGGCTCGTAATGCCATATTGCGCGTCTGCCTTGAAACCCTTGAACTCGTCATCAAGTATGAAGTTGACGACCCCCGCAACCGCGTCGGACCCATAAACAGCCGAAGCACCGCCAGTCACAACGTCCACGCGCTTGATCAACGCCGCAGGGATCATGTTGACGTCGACGATGCCGTCATTGTTGTAGGGTACGAACCGCTTGCCATCGATGAGGACCAGCGTCCGCTTCTCCTCCAGATTGCGCAGGTCGATCGTAGCCGCGCCTTCATTACCATTGTTGGTTTGACCGCCGATGCCCGGAACGGCCTGGGGGATGTCACGGAGCACGTCTTCAACGGAGGTAGCCCCGGACAATTTGATCGTATCGGCTGAAATGATCGAAATGGGCGAATTGGACGTCAGGTCCGGTCGGGCAATACGTGACCCGGTCACGATGATGGTTGCCGTCTCTCCCTCTGCGGCGTCAGATTGCACAGTGTCCTGTGCAACTGCCTGGAAGGAAGTGAACAGCCCCATGGTTGCGATCGCGATCGCAGACGCAGCGGCCCCGTTGGTCAGCAGCGCTGACTTGATAAATTGTTTCACGGTCCAGTCCCTTGCTCTGGAAGCACGCAGGGGAGTCCTGCGGCATTTTTATGGCGCAGGAAAAGGGTGGAAAGCCCGACAGCAAACCCTTCGTCATGCGCGCTGCATGCTAGTCTGCGCAGTCGTTTTAAGAGTGTAAAGCAATGTCAGACGCATCGCACACTTTGCTATTATACTGTCGTAAATTTGCCACAACGGGTTTCAAGGCGAGCTGAACGATTGTTCAATAACATTGTTATAGGCCTGCGAAGGTCTGGGAAACTTTGATTTCCGCCCCCTGCCCGGCAGTGCGATAAAATTGCTCTTCAGGAGAGCAGGGGGTGTCACTGAGCGGGCATCGGCCCTGCCAGACGTAGGGGATCGATGCGGGCGTCGTTCCAGCGGAGACCCCAATGAAGATGCGGCCCCGTTGCGCGGCCAGTCGCGCCGACAGCGCCGATCCGCTGCCCACGCACGACGGCATCCCCCAATTTCACGTCGATGCGGGAAAGATGCAGGAAAGCGCTGCTGAGACCATGGCCATGGTCGATCATCAACAGCCGCCCTTCCAGCGTGAAGGGGCGATCGGCAGCCAATATGACCACGCCATCGGCGGGCGCGACGACAGGCTCTCCGGTTGCTCCGGCTATATCAATGCCGCCATGATAGGAGCCCGGCACGCCCTGATAGATGCGTTGCGATCCGAACAGACCTGATATGCGTCCGATGCGCGGCCACAGAAATGCCTGTCGCCACCCCTGCGCGCCGGTCACCTTCGCCCGGGCCGCCGCGATCTGTTCGAGTTCGGGTCGGCGCAGGGCGAGGAAAGCTTCACTGCTCCGGCCAGCACGCAACGGCGCGTTCACCCGCTCTATCCGCCAGCTCCCCGGCGACACGGCAATCGAACGATCTGTCGTGCGTCCATCAGCAAAGCGCGCCGTCAGGCGCGCTTGCGGCAAGGCGTCGCAGTCAAATCCGATGAGGAAGCGGCCATCCGCGCCGATTGGAACCGGCTGGTCATCCAGCCGCATTTCTACCGTGCCAGATGGTGCCATGCCGGTGAGAATGCCGCCTTGCACGGCTGGTCCCGACAGAATGATGTCCGTTGGTGAAGCAAGGGAAGGAGCGGCAACCGTGGCAATCGCCAGCGCCACGACCATCATCCGCAGCATCACCGCCAGCCGTTCATACACCCGATCAATGCCCACCCGTCTATTCGCCCCGTGCCCTCAATTCCGCCTGGGCAGAAACTTCGGCGCTCGCATAAGGCTCCTGCCGCGCGATGCTCCAGTAGCGCAGGTCGTCGAGCGGGATTTTCTGACCCGTCACCGCGCAGACGACATGATCGCCCGCCTGCAGGACGCGGAAGCTGTAGGCCATGTAATGCAGCCGGGCCGGACGATCACGGTTGGACATCAGCATGAGTTCAGTCGGCCTTTTTCAGATCATGCCGCATCAGGAAAACAGGTCCTGCTGTCGGCGTTCTTCGCTCTCACGCGGCTTGCGCGACGGACGGGCTATAGGGGATATAGCCTGCGGTTGTGGCTTCTCAAGAGGGTCGGACGGCGGGCCGCCATCGATTGCCGCGCCTATCGCGCCATCGGCGAAATGAAGCGTCACCGTCCCGGCGGCCTGCGCCCCAGCCACCGACTTCACCAGCTGCCCTGCTGCCATGACCCGCGCAAAACCACGGCGAAGCGGCAGGTCGGGATTGACCGAGACGAACAGCCGCGACAGGCGATCGAATGCCGTCGCCTGATCCTGGAAAATACGGGTGAGATAGTCGGGGCGCAGGCGAAGGCGGTCGACGCGCTCCCTGGCGCGGCTGAGATGCTGGTGGAGCAGCGCAGGGCGGAGAGCGCCGCCTGCCTGATTGAGGTGCGCACGGGCATCGGCCAGGCGGTGGCGCAGGCCATTGCCCAGATTGTCCGACAGTTGGTCCAGCCTTTGCCGCTGTGGCGCGAGCAACGTATCGAGCGTCGGCATCAACCGCATTTGCATGTCCAGACGCTCACGCGCCTGCCCGGCGCTGCGACGCACGGCGCGCTCCATGCGGAGCCCCTGTTCCCTTAACATGGTCACTAGGTCGGCGCGTACCGGGACCGCCATTTCGGCTGCTGCCGTTGGGGTCGGCGCGCGCATGTCGGCGGCATGATCGCACAGCGTCGTATCGGTTTCATGGCCCACGGCGGAGATGATCGGAATCGAACATTCAGCCACGGCGCGGACGACGATTTCCTCGTTGAAGCTCCAAAGATCCTCTATCGACCCACCGCCGCGCGCCACGATCACCAGGTCGGGGCGCGGGATCGGCCCGTCCGCCTGCATCGCACTAAAGCCGCGCACCGCCCGCGCGACCTGCTCGGCGGCCCCCTGCCCCTGCACCAGCACGGGCCACACAAGCACATGGGTCGGGCAACGATCCTCCAGCCGATGAAGGATATCGCGGATGACCGCGCCGGTGGGCGATGTCACCACGCCGATGGTGCGGGGCATGAAAGGCAATCGCCGCTTGCGGCTGCCGTCGAACAATCCTTCCGCGCTCAGCCTGGCCTTCAGCTTTTCCAGCAGCGCCATGAGCGCGCCTTCACCCGCCAGTTCCATCCGTTCGATGACGATCTGATATTTGGACCGGCCGGGATAGGTGGTGAGCTTGCCGGTGGCGATCACCTCGACCCCGTCCTGCGGCGAGAACGGGAGCCGGGCCGCGCCGCCCTTCCACATCACGCCGTCGATGACGGCATTATCATCCTTGAGGCAAAGATAAATGTGTCCCGACGCTGCCCGCTTGAAGCCCGAAATCTCACCGCGCAACCGCACATGACCGAAACGATCCTCTACCGTGCGCTTCAATATCGCGGACAATTCGCTCACCGACAGCGGCGGCGCGTTGTCCCCTGCCCGTTCCTCGGCTAACAGGCGGGCCGACGCATCGATACCAGCTTCAAATTCCGGGGACATCGGCGAAATGAACATCCTTCTGCTTGGCGGTGGTGGCCGCGAACATGCGCTGGCCTGGAAGCTGGCGCAATCGCCCTTGCTACAGACCCTTTATGCCGCACCGGGCAATCCGGGCATAGCCCAGCATGCCACGCTGGTCGACCTTGACGTCGCCGATCATCGCGCCGTGGTGGATTTCTGCCTGCGCCAGTCGATCGGGCTGGTCGTGATCGGCCCGGAAGCGCCGCTGGTCGATGGGCTGGCCGACAATCTGCGGGTCAAGGGCTATCCGGTGTTCGGACCGGGGAAGAAGGCGGCGCAGCTGGAAGGGTCCAAGGGCTTTACCAAGGATCTGTGCAAGCGGGCCGGCATACCGACGGCAGGCTATGAACGGGTCCACAGCAAGGGCGGCGCGGTCGCCGCGCTCGATGACTTCGGGTTGCCGGTGGTCATCAAGGCCGATGGCCTGGCGGCGGGCAAGGGCGTGATCATCGCCGAGACGCGCGAAGAGGCCATTGAGGCGCTGGACTTCATGTTTTCCGGCGCGTTCGGCGGAGCGGGCGCTGAAGTCGTGCTGGAAGAATTCATGACGGGCGAGGAAGCGAGCTTCTTTGCGCTGACCGACGGAAGCGCCATCCTGCCCTTTGGTTCGGCGCAGGATCACAAGCGGGTGGGCGACGGCGACACCGGCCCCAACACCGGCGGCATGGGCGCCTACAGCCCGGCGCGAGTCCTGACCCCCGAACTGGAAGCGGAGGTCATGGAAAAGATCATCCGACCGACCGTCGATACGCTGGCCGCCGAAGGAACGCCCTATTCCGGGGTGCTCTATGCCGGTTTGATGCTGACCAGCGAAGGCCCCAAGCTGATCGAATATAATGCGCGCTTTGGCGACCCGGAATGCCAGGTGCTGATGATGCGCTTTGACGGCGACCTTGCCGCGCTTCTGCTCGCCGTGGCGCAGGGGAAGCTGGCGGATCAGGGGCCTGTGCAGTTGGCGGACCGGGCCGCGCTCACCATCGTCATGGCGGCCAATGGCTATCCCGGCACGCCCGAAAAGGGAGGCGAGATTCGCGGCATAGACGCAGCCCAAGCCAGTGGCGCACATGTTTTCCATGCGGGGACGGCGGAAAGCAACGGTTTGCTGGTGGCGAATGGCGGACGGGTGCTGAATGTCACGGCTACCGGCGACACAGTCAGCCAGGCACAGGCCGCCGCCTATCGTGCCGTCGATGCCATCGATTTCCCCAGCGGTTTCTGCCGCCGTGACATTGGCTGGCGGGAAGTAGCGCGCGAGACACGATAAAAGGTCAGACCGCCCTTGCTACAAACCGCCGGGCGTTCTTAGATAGCCGTCAGAACAGGGAGGACTGAAAATGCAGGAATTCTTCATGGACTACGGCCTTTGGCTGCTGGTCGGGCTGTTGATCGTCATCGCGCTGGTGTTCCTGCTGGCAGGACGGCGCAAGGCAGATATTCGCGGGGATGATGCGCAGGTTGCAGCCCCGACAGCGAATGCCGCCGACATAGCCCCCATCCCCGCCGCCCCGGTGCGCGCGCCGATCTCTGAACCAGTTGCTTCCTCGGCTCCCGAGCCAGTGGCGGCTGCGGAACCAGTGGTAGCGCCGACTCCGATTCCCGCCTCTCCATCGGTCGCCATGCCTGCGGGGGAAAGTGATAACCTGCTGCGAATGAAGGGGGTCGGCCCCAAGCTCAACCAGCAGCTCATCGACCTGGGCGTGACGCGCTACGCCCAGATCGCGAACTGGACTGACGCCGACATCGCGACGATCGACGGAAAACTCGGCAATTTCAAAGGACGCCCCGTGCGCGACCAGTGGGTCGAACAGGCGAAATATCTGGCCGCTGGCGACTTCGCAGGCTTTGAAGCCAAATACGGCAAGCTCTGACCGTTCAGGCTCCGCCAGCTGAGGTTTCGAAAGCTGAAATCAGCCGCGCGCCAGCAACTCGCGGGCGCGGGGGGCGAGGCGGTCGGTCGCGGCGCGGTGGATGCCGGGGGCGGCGCAAAGAAGGCCGAAGGCGGTAGGCTGGGGACGGTTGAAGGACAGTGGGTCGCCTAAGGCATCTGTGACGATTGCGCCGGATTCCTGCGCGATCAAGCCAGCGGCGGCGATATCCCATTCATTGCCCCAACGCACGGTGGCGACTAGGTCAGCTTCGTCCGCCGCCACCATGGCCATCCGCAGGGCGATGCTGTTGGGCTTGTCCACGGTGACAAGGTCGCTGTCGTGGCGGGGCAGTTGGTCGGCAGGCACGCGAGAGCCGGGCAGGCGGGTGCGCGTCCCGGCGGTGAGCGACCGCCCGTTTCGGCTCGCCCCCTGCCCCGCCTGCGCCAGCCATAGCTGGTTGCGAGCGGGCGCGGCGAGGATGCCGACGCGCACCGCGCCCTGTTCGACCAGCGCCACGGAGACGGCCCAGCCAGTACGCCCACGCAGATAGTCGCGAGTGCCGTCGATCGGATCGACGACCCACACGCGCGAGAGATTAAGCCGGTGAACCGTGTCCGCAGTCTCTTCCGAAAGCCAGCCGGCACCCGGATCGATCGCGCCCAGGCTTTGCCGCAGCATCTCGTCTATTTCCAGGTCCGCTTCGCAGACGGGATGGCCGGGCACTTTTTCCCATTGGCGCACGAGCGTCTGCCCGCCCGCCCACAGCGTCAGCGCCCGGTCCGCCGCATCCGATACCGCACCGACAATGGCGCGCAGGTCGATATCAGCCTCCGGCAATGGTCATCCCGTCGACGCGAAGCGTGGGAACGTTCATGCCGTGGCGGAACGCAAGGTCGTTGGCGGGCGTCATCGCGCGGAACATGTCCTTCAAATTACCCGCGATGGTGATTTCCGACACGGCCTGGCCGATCACGCCATCTTCGATCAAAAAGCCCACCGCGCCACGGCTATAGTCGCCGGTGACGCCGTTGACGCCCATGCCGATCAGGCTGGTAACATAAAGCCCGCGCCTGATGTCCGCCATCAACGCGGCGGGCGAGAGGCTGCCCGGTTCCATATGCACATTGCTGACCCCGGCAGAGCCTCCGCCCCGGCTGGCATGACCGGTCGGCTCAAGGCCCAGTTGGCGCGCCGAGGCGCTGTCGAGCAGCCATCCGGTCAGCACGCCTTGTTCGATCAACGCCCTGCTAGCGACGGGAAGCCCTTCTCCATCAAATGGCCGCGATCGCAAACCGCGCACCCGCAGCGGATCGTCGATAATGGTGACGGCGCTGTCGAACAGCGCCTGGCCCAGCGATTCGAGCAGGAAGCTGGAACGCCGCGCGATGGCCGGTCCCACCATGCCGCCGACCAGATGGCCGATCAGGCTGGACCCGACGCGCGGATCGAAGACGACGGGCATGACGCTGCTTTCGACCTTGACCGGATTGAGCGATGCCACCGCCCTTTCCCCGGCCCTGGTGCCGATCGCTACCGCATCCTCCAGGTCCTGCAGATAGCGCGCGCTATGGCTGGCATGATCACGCTGCATGTCCGCGCCCGTCCCGGCAAGGACGCTGGCCCAGGTCGAATGGCTGGTGCCTGCATAGGCTCCGGCGAACCCATGGCTGGTGACCAGTGCCATCTGGCTGCGGCCGTTGGATGCGCCACCGCCTTCGCTATTGGTCACGCCGGACACGGCACGCGCCGCTTCTTCCACGATATGCGCCCGTTCGCGCAGCGCCGCAGGTTCAGGTTCCGACGCGTCGGCCAGATCAAGATCGGCAGGCGGTTGCCGCAGCAGGCGATCTTCAGGCGCAAGCCCCGCATAGGGATCTTCCGGTGCCTCGCGCGCCATGGCGATGCAGCGTTCGACCAACGTCCCCAGCGTCTGCGGGTTCATGTCGGACGCGGAGATGCTGGCCGACCGCTGGCCGATGAAGAGGCGAAGGCCGATCTCTTCGCCTTCCGATCGTTCCACATCCTCCAGCGCGCCCAAACGAACCGACACGGTGGTAGACGCATTGCCGGAATAGACCGCATCGGCTGCGTCCGCCCCGGCCCTGCGTGCCGCGGTCACCAGATCCTGAGTGCGCGACTGGGCTTCTTCGAGGCTGAGCATGGGTTTGCGGCGATCCTGCTGGGTTGAGTGAAGGCTCAGGGCCTTACGCGCTTGGTCCGGGCGGGACAAGCTGCCCGTCGAGCCAGTGTTTCAGAAGATGGTGGGCGACGGCCATGGGCGGGGGCGCAATGAAAGGCGCGGCGGGATCATTGGAGAGGGCGGCGCGCACCCCGGCAGCATCGCACCAGAAGGCATGTTCGATTTCCGTTTCATCCAGCGTCAACGCGTCATCCTGCGCCTGACCGATGCAGGCGATCATCAGCGAGGATGGGAAGGGCCAGGGCTGGCTCATGACATAGCGGACGGAATGGACGGTGACGCCTGCTTCCTCCTTGATTTCGCGGGCGACCGCTTCCTCGATCGTTTCGCCCGGCTCGATGAAACCGGCGAGCGCGGAATAGAAGCGCTCCGGCCAGCCGTGCTGCCGCCCGACCAGCACCCGTCCGTCATGTTCGGCCAGCATGATCGCCACGGGGTCGACGCGCGGAAAATGCTCCGCATTGCAGGCGCTGCACCGCCGCGCCCAGCCCGCCTTTTCAGGATGAGTCGGCGACCCGCAAACGGCGCAGAAGCGATGGCGGGCATGCCAGTGGACCAGGCTGCGCGCCGTGCCATATAGCGCGACTTCGTGCGCGGGCAGTTCGTTCGCGACGGCGCGGCTCCGCTCTGTCGGGAAAAAACCGCCCTCCACCCCAGCCGATAGACGGACAAAGACCGGGCGCTGGCTTTCGTCGAGACCGAGCAGCACATGGTCCTGCGCCTGCGCGCCCGGCTCCGGCGCTGTCATAACCAGATGCCCGTCCGCCGTGACGGGATCGAGGCCATCAAGCACCACCAGCCGCGCTTCAGGCGATGCAAACGCCTGCGCAACCAGTTCCGGGCGGGTGCGGATATGATCGGCCCGGTCGATTTGCCCTCCAACGAACCCAAGCTGTTCGCGGCGCAGGCCGCTGCGGTCATGCATCTTGCCTACTCTCCTTCATCGCAGCCTCTGCCGCCCGGCGGAACAGGGTGGGAAGCCCTGCCTCTGCAATCTGTTCCAGCGGCCACCATTCGCCGTCGCCCGGCGGCGCGACGTCCAGCGGCAGATGCGTCACATGCACGGTCAGGTTCAGCGAAAAATGCGTGAAGACATGGGCCACTGGGTCAGCAAGCGTCGTCCATCCTGCGGCCAGCGGCGGGGCGGCGTCAGGCGCGGCGCTCCAGTCCGATGACGGCAGCGCCCGCATCCCGCCCAGCAGACCCTTGGCGGGACGACGGACTAGCCAGACGTGGCCATCGGCTCGCTCAATCCACCAACCATGACCCAGGCGGTGCGGGCGTGGCTTCTTGGCCAGCCTGACCGGAAAGGCGGCGGGATCGGCGGTGCGAAAGGCGGCGCAATCTTCTCGTAACGGGCAGATGCCGCAGGCAGGATTGCGCGGCGTGCAGATGGTCGCGCCCAAATCCATCATCGCCTGCGCAAAGTCACCCGCGCGGCTGTCGGGGGTGATGCGGCCCGCCGCCGCGCGAATCTCTGGCCGGGCGGCAGGCAACGGCGTTTCGATGGCAAAGAGCCGCGCCACCACCCGTTCGACATTGGCGTCCACCACGACCGCACTGTGGCCAAAGGCGATCGCGGCGACGGCGGCGGCGGTATAGTCGCCTATGCCGGGCAACGCTCGCAGGCCTTCTTCGGTCGATGGGAAAGCGCCGCCATGGTCCGCCGCGACGACGCGGGCGCAGGCGAGCAGGTTGCGAGCCCGCGCATAATAGCCCAGCCCGGCCCATGCCGCCATCAGGTCGGCATCCTGCGCCCCGGCAAGTGCATCGACTGTCGGCCAGCGTTCCGTGAATTTCGTGAAATAGGGGATGACCGCGGCCACCGTCGTCTGCTGCAGCATGACTTCGGAAAGCCACACGCGATAGGGGTCGGCGGCGTTGCTTCCCGGCGGCGCGCGCCAGGGCAGGCGGCGCGCGTGAAGGTCATAATGCGCCAGCAGGTCCCCGGCGATTTTTGTGTGAGTCCCCTCGACGCGCATGGCGGCGCTATGCCATTAAGCGAGCGATGACGGAACGCCCCGCAACGCCGAAAATGAAAAACCGCGATGCCAAGGGCAACGACCGTCCCCGCGTGGGCGGACCACGGCAGATTGCCGACCTGATGCCGCAGATCGGCGCCGCCGCGTTTCGCAAATTCGGGTTCGTCCAATCCAGCATCGTGACGCGCTGGGCCGAAATCGTGGGCGGGCATTATGCCGACATTTCCGCGCCCGAATCGATCCGCTTCCCAGTGGGCAAGAAAGCAGGCGGCACGCTGCAACTGACGGTGATGAGCGGCCATGCGCCGATGATCCAGCATGTGCTGCCCGACATCATCGAACGAGTGAACCGATTTTTTGGCTATGCCGCCGTGGCCAAGATCGCGATGCGTCAGGGCGAAGTGCGTCCCACGCCTTGCGAGCGCCGCCCGCCCCCCCGCAACCTGAAGCCCGTGCCGGTGGAACTGGGCGACTCGCTGCGCGGCATCGGCGACCCTGAACTGCGTGCTGTGCTGGAATCGCTGGCTCAGGGGCTTGCCAATTCCAACGGCTTGCCCAAAATCAGGTGACAGATGCTTCGGCTGCCATTCAGGGTGCGCACTATATGGTTCGGCATATGAGAAAATTTCTCCTGCCCCTGACGGTAGCGGTCGTCCCTACCGCCCTCGCCGCAGCCCCGGCGGCGAATTGGACCAATCAAGTGAGCCTGTCGCCGATCGGCGGCCATGTGCTGGGCAACCCGGCAGCGCCCGCCAAGCTGGTCGAATATGTCAGCTACACGTGCAGCCACTGCGCCCATTTCGTGGCGGAGGCGAGCGGGCCGCTCAAGACCGGCTATGTGCACGGTGGCAAGGTCAGCGTGGAGGTCCGCAATGCGGTGCGCGACAAATATGATCTGACCGCTGCCCTGCTTGCGCGGTGCGGCGGGCCAAAGCGTTTCTTCGGCAATCACGAGGCCCTGTTCGCCAACCAAAATGCATGGATGGAAAAGCTGCAAGTCTATGATCGCGATGCCGCCAAGCCGCAGGATCAGAAGGCGGCGCTGCGCGACATCGGGCAGAAGACCGGGCTCTATGCCCTGATGGCGAAGCGCGGCTTCACGCCTGCGCAACTCAACGCATGTATCGGCAATGCAGCGTCGATGAAGCAGATAGTGGCGATGACCGATGAAGCCTGGAAAAAGGTGAAGATCGGCGGCACGCCCGCCTTCACCATCAATGGGGCACTGGCTGGCGGATCGAGCTGGACGGACTTGCGCGCCGCATTGCCGACCACCGCGCAGTAAACTAAACAAGCCGAACGACACGCCCACAAGCGGAGCTGAATTACGTGAAAGCCCTTCCCGGACTCGCCCTGATCGCCCTTTCCCTGACCCTGACCGCCTGCGGCAAGACGGATGCGGGCAATTCGACCGCCGCCGGCCCCGTGGACGCCGTTGCGGCCCCCGCCGGAACCAGTTGGTCATCGACGGTGACGGCCACGCCAGACGGCAACTTCGTCATGGGCAACCCGCAGGCGAAGGTGAAGCTGCTGGAATTCGCGTCCTACACATGCAGCCACTGCCGCGACTTCGCCGCCGAAGCATCGGACGAAATCCGCAAGATCGTTGACACCGGCAAAATGAGCTATGAGCTGCGCAATTTCGTGCGCGATCCGATCGACATTTCCACATCGCTGCTGGCGCGCTGCGGCGGCAAGGACCTGTTCTACCCGCTGTCCGACCAATTTTTCGCCAACCAGAATGCGATGTTCGAAAAAGCGCAGGGCTTGGGCGACGCGAAATATCAGCAGTTGATGAGCGCGCCACCGGCTCAGCGCTTCGGTCAGCTCGCCGATGCCATCGGCCTCATCGATTTCGCCAAGCAGCGCGGCATCGCCGAAGATCAGGCTAAGCAATGCCTGGCTGACACCGCCGCCGCGGAAAAACTGGCCAAGGGCGTCGAAACCGCGAGTTCGGAATATAAGATCGAAGGGACGCCGACTTTCATCCTGAACGGCACCGTGCTGGAAAACACCGCAAATTGGGCAACGTTGCAGCCCAAGCTGAAGCAAGCGGGTCTTTGATTGTCATCCGGGGGGCTGACATTCCATTGTTCCTGTTCAGCAGGGGGCGCGGTTACGCAACCCTGCCCTGAAGTCGTCTTGTGCAGATAAAGCGGCTCAAACTATCCGGGTTCAAGAGTTTCGTGGACCCCACGGAGCTGCGGATCGAACCGGGGCTGACAGGCATTGTCGGCCCCAATGGTTGCGGCAAGTCCAACCTGCTGGAAGCCATAAGATGGGTGATGGGCGAATCCAGCGCCCGGTCGATGCGCGGCGGGGGCATGGAAGATGTGATCTTCGCGGGCACATCCACCCGGCCGCAGCGCGACTTTGCCGAAGTGTCGCTGCTGACGGTGCAGGAACAGGGTGAGCTGTTCAACGCCGTTGAAGTCGGCGCTGATGGCGAGCTGGAGGTTACGCGCCGGATCGAGCGCGGCGCGGGCAGCGCCTATCGCGCCAATGGCCGCGATGTCCGGGCCAAGGATGTCACGCTGATCTTCGCCGACGCCGCCACCGGGCCGCACAGCCCGGCGCTGGTCAGCCAGGGGCGCATCGCCGCCGTCATCGCCGCCCGACCGCAGGAACGGCGCGCCATGCTGGAAGAGGCGGCGGGTATTTCCGGCCTGCACGTCCGCCGCAGGGATGCCGAGCAAAAGCTGCGCGCTGCCGAAGCCAATCTGGTCCGGCTGGACGAAATCCTGTCCGATATGGAGGCGCGGGCCAACAGCCTGCGCCGCCAGGCCAAGGCCGCCGAACGCTACATCCGCCTATCGGAACAAATACGCAGCGCGGAAGGACGGGTGCTGTTCGCCCGCTGGCGCGAGGCAGCGGCCAGCGCCGAGGCTGCGCGGACGGAGGCGAAGGAGGCGGAGAATGCCGTCATCGAGGCGCAGGAAGCGCAGCGCGCCGCCGCCGTCCACGCCAATGCGGCGATGGAGGAACTGGCCCACAGGCGCGCGGCGGCGCAGGTCGCTCGCGATGAGGCGAGTGAGGCAGGACATAAGCTGGCCGCGTTGCGGTCGGAGCGCGACGGCGTGGTGCGGCGGCTGCATGACCTGGCGCAGCAGGCGGACCGGCTGGAAGAAGACCGTCTGCGCGAAGGCGCGCTGGCCAATGACGCGGCGGAGGCGATCACGCGCCTTGGCGATGAAGCCAGGAAGCTGAAAGCGCGGATCGCGGAAACCGAAGCGATACGCCCCGACTTTGCCGCCCGCATCGCCAGGGCCGAGGATGCAGCGCGCGACGCCGAACTGGAATTGGCGAAGGCAATGGCGCGCCAAGCGGGGGAGCAGGCGGAACTGCGCGTTGCCGAAGCCGCCTTGACCGCAGCCCGCAGCCAGATGGAGCGGGCGGAGCGGGATGCCGCGCGGCTGGAGGCCGAGGCGGCGGCGCTGCCGGATATCGCGCCTTTCAAGCAAAAGGGCGCAGACGCGCAGGCCGAACAGCAACGCGCGTCCGCCGATCGCGACAGCGCCGAAGCGGCGATTCGACAGGCCGACGCCGCGCGCCAGACCGCCGCCGAAGGCCGGGCCACCGCCGAATCCACATTGGCGGCGGCGCGGGCCGCGCTGGCTGCGCTGGATAGCGAGGCAGCGGCGATCCGGCGCACGGTCGACGGCGGCGGCAACGGACATGTGCGGGCGCTGGACCGGCTGAAGGCCAGGCCCGGCTATGAGAGGGCCTTGGCCGCCGCTCTGGGCGACGATCTGGAAGCGGGGATCGGGGATGATGGCACGCGGCGCTGGGCGGGGGCCGTTCCGCTCGACAGTGATCCGCCTCTGCCCTCCGGTTGCTCGTCGCTTGCCGATCATGTCACCGCGCCTGCTGAACTCAGCCGCAGGCTGGCGCAGATCGCAGTCGTTGAGAGGGATGAGGGACAGCCGCTGGCCACAGGTCAGCGGCTGGTGACCAAGGACGGCCAGATGCGCCGATGGGATGGCTATGTCGCGGCGGAAGGCGGCGCGGCGGCGGCGGAACGGCTGATCCGGCTCAACCGATTGGAAGCGATTCTGGCCGCCCACCCCGCCGCGCAAGCCGAGGTCGAGGCGGCGCGCGCGGCGCAAGACGCAGCAACGACCCGCGAACGCGACTCCGCGCAGGCGCTCGCCGACGGGCGCGCTGCGCTCTCGAACGCCGAGCAACGGCTGCGCACAGCCCTGCGCGCAGGCGACGAAGCGGCGACGGCGCTGGAACGACTGTCGGGACGCCGCGAAGCCATCGAAGAACGGCTCACCCAGGCACGTGCCGATTTGAGCGCTGCACAGGCTGAACATGACCAGGCGCAGGCAGCCCGTGCTGCCATGTCCGACGGCGCGGAAACGCGCGCGCTGGTCGCGTCGCTATTGCAGCAGAGTGAAAGGGCGCGGACGTCGGTTGGCCAGCTTCAGGCAGATCAGGCGCTGGCCGACCGTGCGCTGGCCGCCGACCGTGAACGCATGGCCGCCGCCGACGCCGAAGCGAAGGGCTGGCGCGCGCGCGCCGGGGAAGCCGCCAAGCGAATCGGCGCGATGGTCGAGCGTGGCGAAGCCTTGGCAAAGGAACGCTCCGACATCGCTGATGAGCCCGACCGGGTCGCCGCCGCGATTGCGCAGCTGAGCGAACGGGATAGCGGGCTGGCGCAGGCGGCCGAAACAGCGCGCCTTGCGGAAGCGGAGGCGCAGGTCGCCTTGCGCGTCGCGGAAAGCCACGCTGCGCAGGCGGGGGAAAAACTCGCCGAGGCACGTGAGCGGCGTGCCACGACCGTTGCCCGCGCCGAAGCGGCGGACGAAAAGCGGATCGAAGCGACCCGCCTGTCAGGTGAACGTTTCGAATGTCCGCCACCGCTGCTGCCGGAAAAGCTGGGCTTCGCGAGCGCCGAAGTGCGGATAGCGCAGACGGAGCAGGCGGACCATGACCGGCTGTCGGCAGAGCGCGAACGCATCGGGCCGGTCAATCTGGTGGCAGCGCAGGAGCTGGAAGAGCTGGAGACGACGCAGGCCACGAGCCGCGCCGAAAGCGAGGAACTGACGCAGGCGATCAACCGGCTGCGCGGGTCGATCGGCAGCCTCAACCGCGAAGGTCGGCAGCGGCTGCTCGCCGCTTTTGAAGCGGTGGACGGGCATTTCCGTCGGCTGTTCACCACCTTGTTCAACGGCGGCCAGGCGCATCTGGAACTGATCGACAGCGACGACCCGCTGGAAGCGGGCTTGGAAATCATGGCGCAGCCGCCGGGCAAGAAACTGGCCGCGCTGACGCTGTTATCCGGCGGCGAACAGGCGCTGACAGCGGTTGCTCTGATCTTTGGATTGTTCCTGACCAACCCGGCGCCGATTTGCGTGCTGGACGAAGTGGACGCCCCGCTGGACGACGCCAATGTCGAGCGTTTTTGCGACCTTCTGGACGCGATGGTGGCCCAAACGGACACGCGCTACCTGATCGTCAGCCATAATGCGGTTACGATGGCGCGGATGCACCGGCTGTTCGGCGTGACCATGGTGGAGCGCGGCGTCAGCAGGCTGGTGTCCGTCAATCTGGGCGGAGCCGAGGCGCTGCTGGCGGCGGAGTGAGCGGGTAGGATCTGCTCCTGTGATTTTCAGGACCACAGCTTCATTCGGCGGAATAGACCGCGCTGGTTCATCGGCTCCAGCATTTCATCAGGACCTTCCGGGTCCAATACCTCATGGTCGGCCAGCCAGGTCTGCACATCGTTGAGATCGGGCGTGACATAGGGGCGCAGGGTGCGGCCCGGCTTGTCCCGCAGTTCCTCAATCCCGGCGACCAGCCCGCGCTCGGCGATGACGGCAGCCACGCGCTCGACCGGCAGATCGAGATGTTCGGCAATCAGGTCATCTCGGATCGACAGAATGGTTGCTTCCTGCCCGGCATTGGCGGGCAGGCTGGCGTCGATGGTCACGTCGCACTCGGTATCCAGCCGCAACGAGCGGTTGTTCATGTTGGACGAACCCACGCGGATCACGCGATCATCGACGATCAATATCTTGGCATGGACATAGATCGGCTCCCCCCGGACGGTGAAGGGATGATAGATGCGCAACCGACCGTGAATGTCGCGGGCGCGCAATGCTTCCACCAACCTGGCGCGGGCCGTGTCCATGGCCTGTTGTTCCAGCCAGCCGTCCGCCTGTTCCGGGTTGATGATGACGATGTCGGGACCATCCGGTTCGCCAAGCCGCGCCGCCAGCGCTTCGGCAATGCGGCGGGAGGCGAAATATTGGCTTTCGGCATAGATGGACCGCTTCGCCGAGGCGATCTGGTTGAGGTAGAGCCGCTCTATTTCCAGCACCGGCTGCTGGTCATCCATTTCCGGCGCGGAGCGGGAAATGGCGACATCCACCTTTTCGAACTGCACGGGCAGCGCTTCGGGCCAGCAATCATGCTCGCCCTCTATGCGGGCCAGCTCACCGCCCCCAGCCTTGCTCCAGCGCGCGCGGGCATGATCACCCAGCACCATGGCAACATCCCCCTGCAGAGCGGTGGTCGCGTCGTGCCAGGGGCCATAGGGGTCGCCGTCGGGATGCCGACGGTTGGGGTCGGCGTCGCGATGATGGCGCGTGTCCCATCGATCGGCGGTCATGTCGATGCCGCCGCAAAAGGCGAAACAATCGTCGATCACCACGATCTTCTGGTGATGCGATGCGGCGGGTGGATGATGGCTGTCCAGCTTCACACGGATGCGCTTGTGCGTCATCCACTTGACCGTGGTGAACAGGTTGGTGGGTTGCACCATCGACTTCATCGCGCCCACGTCCCAGCGCAGCAGGAATATCTCCAGTTCCGGCGTCTGTTCGACCAGCCAGCTGATGAAATCGCCAATGATGACGGGCGCATCATCCTTTGCCTCATCCTGACGAATCAGGCTGATCGCGGCGTCGAAATCCCAGCCGATCAGCATGATCCGCCGCTTGGCCTTCATCATCGCGGCGCGGGCATGGCGGAAATAGCATTCAGCGTCGATGATGACGCTGGCGCGTTCGGCGCGGGCGATGCGCCAGCAATCGTCGCTTTCGCGCGGGGCGGTCATGCGCTGCCCACGACCAGGCAGCCCAGGAACATCAGCAGCCCGGCAAAGCGATTGGACCGAAATTTGCGGAGAGGGTCGACGCCGTCCTCCTTCAAGGTTGCCGCCTGCCAGGCGAGGTGAACGGCCACGGGCAGGAGCGCCACAAGCGCCAGAAGCTGCGGCCTTACCTGCCAGAGCGCGGCGACCCAAAGCGTGAGCGCGACAATATAGCAGAGCGATACGCCCGCACGGACGTGTCGGCCCATCGACAGGGCGCTCGACCCGATGCCGATCAACGCGTCATCCTCCCGGTCCTGCAGCGCATAGATGGTGTCATAACCCACGACCCAGAAAATCGTGCCACAATAGAGCAGCAGGCCCGGTGCCGTCAGCACGCCCATAACCTCGCTCCACCCGACCAGCGCTGCCCAGGAAAAGACGAGGCCGAGCCACAGCTGGGGCCAGCCGGTGATCCGTTTCATGAAAGGATAGGCGGCGACCAGCGCCAGACTGCCCAGCGCGACAACTTGCGCGGACAGACGCAGCTGATGCAGGACGACAAGGCCGATCAGGCACAGCAGGATCAGCCATGCCCAGGCCATGTTGAGGGATATCGCCCCGCTTGCCAACGGGCGCGCTGCCGTGCGCGCCACCTTTCTATCCAGATCGCGGTCGACAATGTCGTTGAACACGCACCCCGCGCCGCGCATCGCGATGCTGCCGATCAACAGCCACAGGATGAGCGGCCAGCGTTCGCCCACGCCGCCCGCCAGCGCCGTCGCCCATGCGCCCGGCCAGAAGAGCAGCCACCAACCAATCGGACGGTCAAAACGCGCGAGCAGCGCCAGCGCCCGCGGCGTTTCCGGCAGCCGGGCGAGCAGGCCCCGCGCCTGCGTGTCGGGAACTATGCTGTCACTCAACGTCACGCTCGCTTGTGGAAGGGCCGTTCTTCCTCTTTAGAGAAATGGAAGGGTTCGACAAGCTCAGCCCGAACGGAGTGCAAGGATATGACCGCAACCCCCGCCTGGCCGCCGCAAAGCGCCCCGCGCCTGCATGTCGAAACGCAGTTGGGCGAAGGCGTGGCTGTGCCGGTCGATGGCAATCCGGCCCATTATCTGATCAGCGTCATGCGGATGAAGCCCGATGACATCGTGCTGCTGTTCGACGGACGGTCAGGCGAATGGGCGGCACGGGTGCGGGACATGCGCAAGCGCGACCTGGTGCTGGAATGCGTGCAACAAACCAGGCCGCTGGACGATGTGCCCGATTTCTGGCTGTGTTGCGCGCCCATCAAAAAGGGGCGCATCGATCTGATCGCGGAAAAGGCTTGCGAACTGGGCGTTGCCAGGCTGCAGCCCGTGCTGACGCGTCGGGCGGTCGTGGACAAGCTCAACCTTGACCGGCTGCACGCGCATCTGGTCGAAGCGGCGGAGCAATGCGGGCGGACGGCGCTGCCGGAACTGAGCGCGCTCATCAAGCTGGACGCCCTGCTGCGCGACTGGCCGCAGGAACGCTGGCTGTTCTTTGCCGATGAAAGTGGAGGGCAGCCACTGGCAACCAGTCTGGCCGCCCATCCCGGCCCGGCGGCGTTCCTGATCGGTCCCGAGGGCGGGTTCGACCCAGCCGAACGCGACGCCATCCGCGCATTGCCAAAGGCGGTGCCAGTGTCGCTCGGCCCCCGAATCCTCAGGGCGGAAACGGCGGCAATCGCGGCGACAAGCGCATGGATGACGATCAACGGCGATTGGGGCGAACGCGATCGGCCCGCGATCACGGCGTGGCTGAGAGCGCCTTTTCAAGGGATCTGACGCGGTCGTCCGATTATCGCGCTCATTAGCAGAAAATGGCCGTCTTATACTTTTACACATGGTTGCAGACGCCTTATATCGACCGCGACGTCATCGAGTGGCGTTGGCTCGATGTGGCATGGGATCTAGCGCCCAGTTTCCACGGAAGGCGGAACTGGGCTTTTTTTAAGATCGGAAAAGCGAAGATAATGAACAATCCTAATGCCAATGCAGCCAATGATATTGCAGCACACTTTCACTCGTTCACGAATCTGACCGCTCATGCGCAAACTGGCCCGTTGGTCATTACTCGCGGCGACGGGATCTTCGTGGAAGACGACAAGGGCAATCGCTATCTTGAGGCGATGTCGGGCCTGTGGTGCGCGTCGCTCGGCTTCAGCAATGAACGTCTTGCCAAGGCGGGCAGCGATGCCCTGTACCAGCTGCCTTATTATCACACGTTCACCGGGCGCTCGAATCCGGCTGCGGCGGCACTTGCCAGCAAACTGATATCGATGGCGCCGGTGCCGATGTCGAAGGTATTCTTCGCCAATAGCGGCTCTGAAGCGAACGATACCGCGGTAAAGCTGATCTGGTATTATAATAATGCGATTGGCCGGCCGGAAAAGAAGAAGATCATCGGACGCATCAACGCCTATCATGGCGTGACCGTCGCTGCCGCAAGCATTGGCGGGATTCCGGTCAATCATCGCGATTTCGACCTGCCGATCCACAATATCATGCACGTCGATTGTCCGCACCATTTCCGCTACGCGCAGCCGGGGGAAAGCGAAGAGGATTTCGCCACCCGCCTGGCCGACAATCTTGAAAAGCGCATTTTGCAGGAAGGTCCCGAAACGGTCGCTGCATTCTTTGCCGAACCCGTCATGGGTGCAGGTGGCGTCATCGTCCCGCCCGCCACATATTTCGAAAAGGTGCAAAAGGTACTGGCGAAGTACGACGTGCTTCTGGTCGCCGATGAAGTCGTGTGCGGCTTTGGCCGGACCGGCGAGATGTTCGGATCCACCACTTACGGAATGAAGCCCGACATCATCAACACCGCAAAGGCGCTGTCGTCGGGCTACGCACCCATCTCAGCGGTGATGGTCAATGAGAAGATTTTTTCGGCCATCGCGGAAAACAGCGGCAACATCGGCACTTTTGGTCATGGCTTCACCTATTCGGGCCATCCGGTCAGCTGCGCGATCGCGCTCGAAACGCTGAATATCTATGAAGAGGATAACATCCTCGCGCATGTCAAATCCCTGACACCGCAATTCCAGAAGGGTTTGCGCAGCTATGAAGGTCGCAAATTCGTCGGCGAAGTTCGCGGAGTGGGGCTCATCGGCGCCATCGAGCTGTTCGCGGACCCCGCGAACCGCGTCGCCTTCGATCCGGCGGCAAAGGCCGGCACGCGGGTCGTGGAAATCGGGCTGGAACAGGGCATCATCGTGCGGGCTTTGGGCGATATAATGGTCCTGTGCCCACCGCTCATCATCACGTCCGAGGAATTGGACGATCTGTTCGAGCGCTTCGCCCGGACCATGGACATTTTCGAAAAGAGCTTCGCGTAACGGCATCGCCCCCGACAAGCAGCTGTGCCATGCACAGCTAAGCGGTCGGGGGCGACTGACCTATCGCGGCTTATGGCGGGTCCCGCGATGTTGAAGGCGCGACATCGCAGCGCCTCTCTCGACCGCCAACAGTAGATGACAAGCCAAAGGGCAGGCACAGGCCGTGGCCCGTGCGCTGCCTTCCGGTAACGGACTAGCCCTTAGGAATAACGGCTGATGGCAAGGTCAGCGGTTTCGATTTCTGGCTTCCGACCGCCGATAATATCCGCGATCACCTGCCCCGAACCGCAAGCCATGGTCCATCCCAATGTGCCATGGCCGGTATTGAGGAAGAGATTGGGAATATTCGTGCCGCCGATGACCGGCGTGCTGTCGGGCGTCATCGGCCGCAGTCCTGACCAGAAGGTCGCCGCACCGAGGTCGCCCGCGCCCGGAAAGAGCGAGCCCACCGAATATTCGAGCGTATCCCGCCGCGCCTTGGGCAGCCCCTTGGAATAGCCCGAAAGCTCCGCCATGCCGCCAACCCTGATCCGGTCGCCCAGTCGCGTGATTGCGACCTTGTAGCTTTCATCCAGCAAAGTCGAAACCGGGGCGCGGGGTTCATCGACGATCGGCACGGTGATCGAATAACCCTTCACCGGATAGACCGGCAACCTGATCCCCAGAGGTGCCAACAGCAGCGGCGAGTAGCTGCCAAGCGCCACCAGATAGGTATCGGCCTGAACCCGCCCCTGATCCGTTTCGACATGGCTGACCTTGCCGTCGTTCGTCGCGATCCGCGCAATGGTCCGACCGTTAAGGAAGGTCACGCCGCTGGCTTTCGCCATCTCGGCCAAGGCATTGGTGAACTTGAAACAATCGCCGGTTTCATCATTGGGAAGCCGCAGCCCCCCCGCCAGCGGAATGTCGCTACTGGCGAGGCCAGGTTCGGCCGCGATGCAGCCTGCCGGGTCCAGTACTTCGAACGGCACGCCATCGGCCTTCAGCACCGCAATATCCTTGGCGATGCCGTCGAGCTGCTTCTGCTCGCGGAACAACTGCAACGTTCCCTGGCTACGCTCATCATAAGCGATGCCGGTTTCCGTCCGCAGGTCGATCAGCCGGTCACGACTATATTCCGCGAGCCGCACCATCCGGCTCTTGTTGATCGCATAGGACCGCTCATTGCAGTTGCCCAGCATCGCTGTCATCCAGCGCAGCATCGCCATATCCATTTGCGGGCGCAAAATCAGCGGGGCATGCTTCATGAATAGCCAGCGCAATGCCTTCATCGGGATCCCCGGCGCGGCCCAGGGCGAGGCATAGCCCGGAGAAATCTCCCCCGCATTGGCAAAGCTGGTTTCCAGCGCCGGGCCGTCCTGCCGGTCGATCACGGTCACTTCGTGCCCCGCCTGCGCAAGATACCAGGCGGACGTTACACCAACGACTCCGCTGCCCAGAATAGCGACCTTCATGCCATTATGCTCCGTTTCTGATCGACCCGCTCCGCCACGACAAGTTCGCGGCGATAGCGGCGACCCAATTGGGTCAGGATTTCATAGGAAATGGTGCCCGCGTCCGTGGCGACATCGTCGATCGTCTGGTGAGGACCGATCAATTCCACCGCTGCGCCGGGATAAATCAGTTCGGCAGGCACATGGGTCACGTCCAGCGTGATGCTGTCCATCGACACCCGCCCGGCGATCGGCACGCGGATGCCCGCGATAAAGACCGACCCGCTATTGCTCAGATGCCGGGGCCAGCCATCGGCATAGCCGACCGGGATGGTCGCGATCCGGCTTTCGCGCTCGCACTTGTGGGTCAGGCCATAGCCCACACCAGCACCCGCGGCGATGGTCCGCACCTGCACGATCCGGGCTTCCAGGGCGACGACGGCGCGCAACGGGCGCGCGCCGGTTTGCGCCACGCCGCCATAAAGCGCGATGCCGGTCCTGACGATGTCGAAATGTCCGCGCGGCAGGAAACTGCCACCGCTATTATCGAGCGAGCGGGGCACATCGGGGAAATGCCGGGTCAGCGCTTCGAAATTAGCGGTTTGCTGCGCGTTAAAGGCGGAGTCCAGCTCATCGCCGCAGGCCAGATGGCTCATGATCAGCCGGACGTCGATCCCCGCGAGCCGTTCAGGCTGATCGGCCAGGACGGCGACCTCCTCCGGTGGCAGACCAAGGCGCGCCATGCCGCTATCGACCTGAAGCGCGGCTGGCAGCGGCTGGCCCATCCGGTGCGCCAAGGCGCTCCACCGTTCGATCTGGTCGAGCGAGTTGAGCACCGGCGTCGCCCCGATGGCAGCGCATTGCGCTTCGGCACCGGGCTGCAATCCGTTGAGGACGAACAACGGCACATCGGCGGGCAAGGCGGGCTTCAGCGCAATGGCCTCACCCAGTTGCGCCACAAAGAAATGGCGGCAATTCGCCTTCAGCAATGTCTGCGCGACAAGCTCTGCGCCGATGCCATAACCATCGGCCTTGACCACCGCCGCGACCGACGCTGGCGCGACCTGCCGTTGAAGCGCGCGATAATTTTCAGTCAGCGCATCCAGATCGATGCGCAACACGGCTCCGGCACTATCCGCACATTGCATGGCGCTTCCCTTCACAGGAATATTATCGCCATAATCCGTGGATATATTCCCAAAATGTCGAATAATCGTCTAAGATAGTGATAATTTTAGTGGATCATTCGCAGGATATGCAGAATGTTGAAATCAGTCGACGGCACGGACCGGGCCATCATCCGGGCCTTAAGGCTCAACGCTCGCCGTGCGAATTCGGAAATCGCGGCGGAAGTCGGCCTGTCGCCATCGGCCTGTCACCGCCGTATCCGCATGCTGGAGGATGCCAACGTCATTCGCGGCTATACAGTAATCACCAGCGCGCTGGACGCCGAGGCGCGCGGGGTCGATGTGCTGGTGCAGGTGACGCTGGAACGGCAGACAGAGGACTATCTCGCCCGGTTTGAACATGCGGTGCGGCAATGCCCGGAAATACGCGAATGTTTCCTGATGACCGGCGGCGTGGATTATTGGCTGCGCGTCCAGACCGACAGTGTGGAATCCTATGAAGCCATCCATAGCGAGCTATTGTCACGCATGCCCGGTGTGACCCGCATCAGCAGCAGCATCGCCATGCGAGACGCGCTGCGCCCGCCGCGAACGAAGAGGCGTTAGCAGCCACGGGACATCGCGACTTTACGAAAGCGCTTTGCCTCCTATGATAACCGGCAAAATGGGAGGATGTAGTGGACAAGGCGCAAATCGAAGCGAAGGCGGCGGAGCGTCTGGTTTCCGGGCAGGCGTGGGACGATTTCTGCGACGTGCTGAAAGTGGCGGGTCGGTTGATCGACGAATATGGCAGCCAGCCGTCCGACCTGGATCGCGCGGAATATTATCGCTTCCTGTCCCGCGTCGCGCGATCAAGCCTGGAACGACTGGTCGAAAATGCAGAACCAACGCGCCCTCGTCTGCGCGACATGGTCTGGCGGCAGTCGATCAACGTGCAATGCCCTGACCACGACCATCTGATGTGCCAGTTTGACGAGGCGCGCGACTACCGTATCGTAGGGACGCGCGGCACGATCCCCTATTTTGTCATGGCCGTTCTGACAGCACCAGTGCCCGGCGATGCCGCCGCGCGGGACTGGGCGCCGGAGGGGGTCGATGGGCTGAAGGCATTCGATCCTTCCAACCTTAAAACAACCGCTTTCCTGGGCAGTCAGCAGCTTCATGTCGAAGATGACGGCTCATTCGAAGTCATCCTGTCACAGGATGATCCGGGCGAAGGCAAGAACTGGCTGAAGCTGAACGCCGATACCAATTGCATCCTCATCCGCCTGGTCTGGCATGAGCGGGGCAAGGAAGTCGCGCCGGTCATGCGGATCGAGCGGATGGATGAAGCACAGCCCCTGCCCATCACCCCGGCGCTGATGGCCAACAACCTCGCCTGGGCGGCGCAGGGCGTGCTGGGCTATGCCGAACTGGTGCGCAACTGGTGGCAGGGCGGGCAGGGCGATTTCGCGTCCAAGCCCAATCGGCTGGACTATAGCCGGGCGCAATATCTGTCGAACGGTGGCGTCCCCGACCGGCACTTCGCTTTCGGCAGCTGGCAGGTGGAGGGGGACGAAGCGCTCGTGCTCGAATTCACGCCGCCCGAATGCGAATATTGGAACTTCCAACTGTGCAACATCTGGCAGGAAAATCTCGACACGTTTGAAGATGGCGGCGGTTACGTCACCAAGTTCAAGCGAGTGCAGGAAGCGGACGGGACCGTGCGCATCGTCATTGCGGCGCGCGACCCCGGCATCGGGGGCAACTGGGTCGACACGTTCGGCCATGACAAGGGCATGTGGGGCTTGCGCCTGATCCGCACGGAAAAGACGGCACCGGTAAAGCTGTGGCGCGTGCCGCTGACCACGCTGGAGGCACGGGGCAACCAGGCGCTCGATCCGGCGTTGGCGGTCGACACCGGCCAATTCGTGGACTGAACCATGGCTGTATTATCCCTGGACCATGTCAATATCCGCACGGCCGACGTTCCGGCGACCACGGCCTTTTTCCGCGACCTGCTGGGGTTGCGCGCCGGGATCGCGCCCGGCGCATCCTCCATCGATCAGGGCTGCTGGATCTATGACGGACAGGACCGACCCATTGTCCATATCGGGCCGGTCGATGCCACCTATCCCAGCGACGGCATTGCGCCCTTCACCCCGGCGCGGGGCGGCGGGTCGGTTCACCACGTGGCGCTGGAATGCGATGGCTATGAAGAAATGGCTGCGAGGCTGAAGGACGCAGGGCTGGCGACGGCGCAGAGCGACATCCCCTCCATCGGCCTGCGACAGCTGTTCGTGACCGAAGCCAACGGCATCCTGCTCGAACTCAACTTTCGGGAGGATTGATCATGCTGGGTCCGTCCGACCTGGTTTTGTGCGGCCCGCCGATTGCTCATATTCCGTTGCTTGACCGGCTAGCCCCGGCGCAAAAGGCCGGGTTCGCGGCGGTTTCGGTCACGCCGGGGGATTTGTGGGCGCTGGACGAACAAGGCGTTTCCCTGCGCGACCTGTCAGTTCGTCTATCTGACCACGGCCTGCAATTGGCGGAGGTCGATTGCATCGGCTGCTGGCTGCCGTCCCACGCCCATGCGCCCGCCGATGCGCGCTTTCGCGAGTTGCTCCTGACCCTGACACCTGAACGGGTGATCGATCTGGCGGCGCAGGCGGGCGCGCGATCTGTCGTGGCGGTCGAGATGATGGGCGTGACGCCTTCATTGGATGAGGCAGCCGAAGCATTCGCGCGCATCTGCGATCTGGCGGCGGAGCATGACCTGCCGGTGCATATCGAATTCCTGCCCTTTGGCGGCATCGCCGACCTCGCCGCCGCGTGGGCCATCGTCGAAGCTGCCGGGCGACCCAATGGCGGATTGACACTCGACAGCTGGCACCTTTTCCGCAGCGGTTCGACGCTGCAGCAACTTGCGGCGATACCCGGCGAACGCATCTTCACCGTGCAGATCAACGACGCACCGGCCCGTCCGGGCGCGGACCTGTTTGAAGAAACGATGACGGGCCGACTGCTGCCGGGCGAAGGCGACTTTGATCTAACCGGCTTCATCCGCACGCTCGACCAGATTGGAAGCAGGGCACCGATCGGCGTCGAAGTCTTTTCCCAGACGCAGGCGGGGGCGACGATGGATCAAATATCAATGGCCTGGGCATCCAGCGCGCGGGCGACAATCGAAAAGGCGAGGAACAGTGATGAGCGATGACGGTCAGCGGATTGGCGCGGCAGTGGTGGGCACGGGCTTTGGCCTGTTCACCCATGTCCGCGCCCTGCGTGAGGCAGGCTTCGAAGTGCGCGCCATCGTTGGTCGGAACCGGGAACGCACCGCGCAACGCGCCGCACCGCTGGGCATTCCGCTGGCGTCGGACAATCTGGAACAGGTGCTGGCTGACGATCCCGCGATCCGGCTGGTGACCGTGGCCACGCCGCCCCATGCGCACTACACGCCCGTCATGCAGGCGATCGCCGCCGGACGTGCGGTGATGTGTGAAAAGCCCTTTGCCAGGGATCTGGACCAGGCACGGGAAATGCTGGCTGCGGCGGAAAAGGCGGGCGTCGTCCATGGGTTGGGCGCGGAATTCCGTTTCGACAGCGCGCAGGCGCTGCTGCGCCGTGTCGTCAAGGACGGGCTGATCGGTGATCCGCTGATGTTCAGCCGCATCTACCAGCAGCCGGGCCAGGGCGAGGATGAACCGCTGGCCGACTGGTGGACGGACGCCAGCCAGGGCGGCGGCTTCCTGGGCGCGTTCGGCACTCACATGATTGATCAACTGCTGTCCACGCTTGGCCCCATCAAGGCGGTAAGCGCGATACTGCGCAAGCTGGCAACCACGCGGCCCGACATGACGTCGGATGATTTTTATAACGTCCAGTTCGTCACCGAGGGCGGTTGTAAGGGGGTGATCGAGGCCGCAATGAACTTCCCCGGCCCGTTCGTCATGGCGACCAAGGTCGCTGGCACAAAGGGTGCGGCCTGGATCCAGTCGGGTGCGGCCTTTGGCGATCCAGAGGAAGTCTGGCTGAAGGACGCGCAGGGCGCGCGACGGATCGACATGCCCGCCGAACTGATCAACCCCGCGCCCGAACCCTTTCCCGTGACCGAACTCATCCAGACCGAGATGGACCGTTGGCATACGCAGGGCTTCGACGTCGCGCCCTATGCCAAGCTGTTCGGCCAGATGAAGGCGCGAATGACCGGCACCGCGCCGCCGCTCCCCGATGAAGGCGGCACCTTCCATGACGCCGCAGCCGGTCAGGCGGTGCTCGATGCGGCACGGCGCTCCGCCGCCGAGGGCCGCTGGGTCGAAGTGGAGGCGGTTTAGACACCCCCTTCGCTTCCCCCCGTCCTCGCCGTCTGTGAGCGGCATCAGCATTGCAGCGAATTCATCGGCTGGTTCTGCAGGAACTGGCGAATACCCCATCCGTGCGCACCGTGATCCTGGTCGCACCCTTCCCAAAGTTCCGCCGCTGACGCGGATGGTCTATAACGAACTCGAGGTCGTTAAGAGCGGCTGACGGGTCAAACGGGTCGGCAAAGCTGGTCGTAAACGTCGCTGACCTTCTGGCTGTGGACCACTTCGCTGAAGCGATGACGTGCATCGACCTGCGCGCGGCTGGCCATGGCGGCTGCGGCGGCTGTGTCACGGCTGAGCCGGGCGCATTGGTCGGCCAACGCGTCCGCGTCGTCGGGATCGACCAGCACGCCCATCCCTCCTTCCAGCGCTTCGATATTGCCGCCCGATCGCGCGGCGACGATGGGGGTTCCGACCAGCATCGCTTCGACCAGCGTGCGGCCAAAGGGTTCACGCACCGCTGGCACCACCAGCTGGTCACACGCAGCGATCCAGAAAGCGCCCGGCGTGCGATAGCCCATCAGCTTCACCTGATCGCCGACGCCCTTCCTGCCGATGCGCCGCTGCAACGCGACGTCCATGGATGGCACGACCGACTCGCCGAACATGACGCCCACCACTGGCCGATCGAGCTTTTGGCGCAGCGCTGCCATCATGTCGATGAACAGCAGCGGTCGCTTGCGCGTGATGAACGCCCCGAAAAAGCCAAGGACCAGCGTGTCGGGTGTGACGCCCAGTTCGCGAACCAGTGTTTGGTGTGCATGGGCCCGGTCGATGTTCATGTCCGGGTTGAACGGACTATGCACGACGACCGCCTTCCTGCGCGCCGACCAGCGACCGGGCGCAGGCAGTGAGAAAGACGATACGGTCAACACCTGATTGGCGAGCAGCGGGGCAAGCAGGCGCAGCCCCAGTGCGCTAGGATCTCCGCGATGATGCCAGACCAGCTTGGCCCCCGCCAACCGCGCCGCGAGCGCCCAGTTGGCGTTGGTCTGGCCGTCATTCACATGGACGATGTCGATCCGGTGGCGTTGCAGGAAACGAACGCGCGGCCAGATGCCCCCCATGGTACGTACGAATTTGCGGATCGTGAACGGTTCGCCCGGAACGAACAGGCCGCAGCTTCCGGGATCGTCCAACTGCTCATGATCGGCGAAGAAGCGCGCGATCCGACCATCGGGCAATTCCGGTACGACGACGACGTCATATCGGGCGGGGTCAAGGCGGTTGAGCAAGCCCTTCACTGAAATATGGCTGCCGCCGACCGTGTCCCCCGAAAAAGGAAAGCATAGCCGCACCCGCGCATAGGCGGACGCAGCTTTCAGATCGCACTCATTCAACTGAACCAGGGAAGGTGACAGGGCTTTCATCTAGAAATCGCTCCTTTGCATCACCGCCCGCGACAACACGTCCAGAAATTGATCGAGGTTGGCGAGCCCGTCGCCATCCGCGTCCTCCCAGGCATCGGCACGGCGCGGATCGGTGCCATTGCGCGATTCCCAGCCGTCATCCATGCCGTCGCCATCGGCATCTGGATAAGCAGCCCCCGGCTCTATTTCATCGATGACGCCCGGCTGTTGGACGATGCGGCCCTTGCGGTCGCGAAGCTGATCAATCGCCCGGCGGTCGAACGGATCGCGGGGAAAGGCACCCGCTTCGCGCAAAACCTGATCATAAGCCTCCCGAGCAGGCAGGGGTGCGATAGTGACAGGACAGGGTGGCGTCGTCACTTCGGCTTCCTCGATCAGGGGCGATTTACGGACAAACTCCCCTTCGAACTGATTGTCCGCGATGTAGACCTTCGCCAGCCCCTTCGTCCCCAGCACGTTGCGGGTGATGCCGATGGTGGCGGCATGCGTATTCTTGCCTGCGATGAAGCTGTTGCCGATCAGGGCGACAGGACCGCCGCCATAGCTTTCCCAAATTTCCGCGAATTCCGACTGGGCATTGTAGAAGACATTGTTGATGACTTCTGTGCAGGAACCGGGTGGGAAGTTGATGTCGGGGTTGCGATCACCATTATGAGCGCAGAGGTTTCCAATGAAACTGAAATGCTGCGCGCCCTTGGGATCGCTCGCCAAAAGCGCGCATTTATCATGTTTGGGGATGCCTTCGGCGAAGATGGAATTGCTGACCGTGATCCAGTCATTGTCGCCATAGCCATTGACCAGTTCATCGCGCGCCCAGCTGCCACTAACGTGATCAAGGATGACCCGTTCGCTGTTTTCGATCGTGAAATTGTCTTCTGATCCCCGATCCCCGCCGATGCGGTCGTTGCGAACGCGGATATGACGGACCACGACATCATGCGTGTTTTTGATAAGAAGCGGCGTGATGCCCAGCGGTCCGCCCTCATGCGCCAGGGTGATGCCCCCTCCCGGAGCCGTCTGGCCCGCGATGGTCAGATATGGGTTGCGGATGACGGGCGGCTTCGTGGCGAAGCGGATCAACCCCGCCACTCGGAACACGCAGACACGCGGTCCCTGAGCGTCAATGCAAGCGCGCAAGGAGCCAGGGCCGCTGTCGGCCAGACTGGTGACGGCGATGACCCGTCCTCCGCGGCCGCCCTTGCTGGCGGCGCCATAGCCAACCGCGCCAGGAAATGCCTGCTCGCCCTTCACGCCTTGGGATGCGCTCTGGGATGCGTTGGTGGACCCGGAACAACCTGCGATCACGATGATAGCCGGAATTATCAGGCCGACCCCTGCGCGAACGGCCCGCCGCACGCCGATCCTGGGGGTTCCATAGGAACCTTTTGGCGCAACACGGCCCCGCCCGGTAGTCCCCGGTCGGGCGGTCGCAGTGCTCCCGCCGCCCATTGCACCTGTATTTGACGGCGAATCGCCATCGTGCGGATGATGCGTCACCAATTGCCCTTATCCGCCCGCGCCCGCTGCCCTGCGCAACGTCTTGCAAGCTGTGTTCCTTATCTCGTCGCGCGCAGATGGGATCAACGGAGCAGGAGGCTGATGCTGCGGCAAATTTGGGTAGATTCGCCCGGCAACGAAGGGACGATGCCGTTCCAGGGCCTTGAGCTGGAGCACATGCCCTATGGGCTAGCCATTATGCGCATATGGCTGTCCCGAAGTCCGATTGCTCCGGCCATCGTGCAAAGGCACGGTCCACAATGCCCTGGGAGGAGGGAAGGATGACCATTTCCGCGACTACGCCCGGCATCCCGCATGGCCCGCTGTCCGGTACGTCCATGGCGGGGGACAAGTGGGACAGTATCGCCCGCTATTCGTTGCTGGCATCAATCTTCATGAGTGGATGGTTCCTGCTGCGCGTGGGAACGGTCAATTTCACCTTTTCGGACGCAGCCCTTCTGATCTGCCTTATCATTACCGCCGCGCGCGGCCGGTTGGGGGCCATGCCCTTCGGTTCGCTTACTCCCTTTTGGGTGACGGGACTTGCCATGATGCTGGGCGGCCTGTTTATCGGGTCCATCATGAATGGCGATCCGCTCCGCTGGGTCAACATCGCGCTCCAATACAGCGTTTCCTTCCTACTGATCCCCATGGTTCTGATGCAACAGGACGATCAGGCGCGGCGGATCGGGCCACTGCTGTTCATGCTGGGGATCGTGCTTTCGCAGATCATCGGCATCACCGTGACGCTCCTCTTCACGCCCAGTGACACGCTGCCATGGCTGGGCACCGGATTTTACACCGGCAACCTGCGGCTGGGGTCGCTGTCCGGTGAGCCCAACAGCAACGGAGCGGTTATTTCCTTCGCCATACCCATGTTGCTCTATGCAGTGCGCCAGCGGCTGATCTCCCTCTATCTCGCGCTCGCCTGCCTGCTGCTGCTGGTATGGGGGCTACTGCTAACGGCGTCCTTTACCGGGTTCACCGCGACCCTGCTGACGGTTTTCGTCTGCCTGCTGCTGCTCGGCGGCTTTCGCTACATCGCTGGGCTGGCCGTCGTCATGGGCGCAGCCTTTGCCCTGTTCATCGCCAGTGGCGCTCCCCTGCCCAAGGCGTTTCAGGAGCGGGTCGGCAACGCCGTGGAAAGCGGCGACCTGACTCAGGCAGGCACCTTCACGGGCCGATCCGAACTGATCAAGGAAGCATGGACCTTTACCGAACAATATAGCGTCATCGGCATGGGCGTGGACCGCTACCGGGAGCTAAGCGCACATGATAATCCGGTCCACAACCTCTATCTGCTGATCTGGAACGAAGGCGGCATCATCGCCTTCACCGGACTGATCCTCCTGCTATCCTTGCTGTGCCTGATGGCGGTGGGCGGGCTGCGCGACCGAGAGCGGGGGGCACCCGCCATTGCAGTGCTGCTGGTATTCCTGATCTACACCCTGTCATACCCCCATATGTATTCCCGCATGTGGGTGATGCCGGTGATGATCATGCTGGCGCTGCTTTACGGTCCGCGCCGCGCGGCGGATACTCCCCGCGGCCAGTACATCTATTCAACCCCCGCCGGCCCGCAGCAGATGCCCAGTTTCTGACACGCTTCATCGCCAGGCGATCAGGCAGCGCCGATCAGCAGTGTCACGTCATCAGTCCGGGGATTGCGGGAACCACCGGCGATCGCTTTGCCATCCAGATGGACGACACGGTGCAGCACATTGGGTAGGCCAAGAACATGGCTGGCGATCGTGCCGGGGAACACTGCAAGGGTATCCAGATCGATAGGCAAGTCATGCCATTGCCCCCCAGCAAAAATCTGGGTCAGTGTGCGTTCCCGCCGACCGCACAATGCGGTGAGGTAGCGATAATCATAATGCGCGCCCTCGATCACGCGCTGCCCTGACGCGACCTGCCGAGACGGGTCCCGCCGCAGCAACATGTCATTCAACCGCCGGACGACCCGCCGCATCGCCGGTATATGCGCCAGCAAGCCATAGAGGTCGGATAAACCGCGCGGACTCAACACCCCAGCCGCCTCCCATCTTTGCACATCCAGCGCGCAGCCCGCTCGTCCCCAGCGCCCCATGGAGTTGCGGGCAAGCGCACCCAGATTCGCGAAATCCTCGGCGGTTTCCTGATATTTGAGACGTTGGACCGCCACCTCAAAATGCCCAGGCAACGTGCCTTCCGGGATTATCGCGGCCATCAGTCGTTGGCCCAGAGTCCAGCATTGATCGAGCACCGTCTGACTCGGCGCATAATGACTTTCATCCTTGACGAAGGAAGCAGGCCGGGCGGCCACGCGTCCGGTATCCTGTTCCCGCGACAAAGCCATCTTCCGCGCGATGTAGCCGTGCCTTCCCGGCTGAAAGTAAAATAGATCGCCCAGACTCGCCGTTATATCGGCGGAACCATAATAATTTCGGGCGATATTCACCAAGGGTGCCTGCCAGGGAAGCTGCTCTTCATCATTCTCCAGCAGATCGCGCCAAAGCGTCGACACAAGTTCGGGACAGTGAATCAGCACGGCGGCATTTCCGGCAGCGAAAAGCCGCGCCAGGGATCCTGCCTTCACATCCTGCAACCCGATTCTGGTTATCACTGAATATGTCCCGACATTGCCAGCTTGTTTTATGGTTCGGAATTCGTGGCGCAATTGCCGGTAAGGGGAACCTCATAATAGTCATGAAGCAGAAACACATGCTGACCGCCGACACTGAATAGCATCCTGCTCACAGGGGGCCGCGGAACGAATATCCATCGGGCAAGGAAGGTCGACCGTGCGCGCCTCATCCTAAGGGTTAGCTACAATGCGCACCGCTGGCTCCCGATGCGCTTTTGCACTGCGGGACCGCAGCAATCATACCCGTCTCAAGGAAAACGGCCATCGGGCCGATTACCACCGCATGCTCCGCAAGAAGAGGGAGATTAGCATGGCGTCCGCTCAGCTGACATTGACCGATGGCACCGGTTCGTCCAGCGGCTCCGCAAAACCGCGCGACCTGTCGTTCGAACTGCAGCAAATGAGCGCCCGCCAGATTTGGTTCCTGCTGCGGCGGCATATCAAGCTTGTGGCAGGGATCGTGGTCACCTGCGTCCTTATCGTCCTCGCCATCCAACTCCAGTTGCCCAATCTGTACCAGGCGACGGCGACCGTTCAGGTCCAGCTTAACGACGCTTCTGGATCGAACCAGGCGGACGCCGTCCGCAATCAGCAGCGTGTAGCGAACGAAGCGCGCATGTATCGGTCACAGGCGCTGGCGGAAAAGGTGGTGAAGGACCTGAAACTGCACCGCAACCCCCACTTCACCAACAATAATCCGATGTCGGTGCCGCAAGCTGCGGCGCAACTGATCGGCAACACGCAGGTATCGAGCTCGGCCGATTCCGATATCATCGACATCACCGTCCAGTCGCGGAAGCCGGACATGGCCGCTCGCATCGCCAACCGCTTCGTCCAAAGCCTGCAGGAGCTGCGTTCGGAAAGGCGGCAGGAGTGGCGAAATGACGTCACGCGCGCCTTGACCAACGAAGCAGGTAGGCTTTCCAGCGAGGCCTGGCGCGCTGAACAGGCGGTCGCCGACTTTCGGCGCGAACATGCGATGCCGGTGGGCGCCGGGAGCGCCGAGGATTATCAGCAGATGAACAGGCTGGCGGTCGAAGCGGCGTCCAGTGCCGCGCTGAGTTCGGGCATGCGCGCCCAGGCAGCAGGCGTCAGCAGCGCCGCGGGCATGCGCACCGTGGCAGGTGCCACCTCGCCCGCGCTGGACAATCTGCAGAAGCAATATGACGATTTGGTCCGCCAACGATCGGAACTGTCCGTGCAGATGGGCGCGAACCATCCACAGATGCAGGCACTGAGCGCGCAGATCGGCCAGGTCGGAAATGCGATGTCCCAGGAACGCTCGTCCGTCATCTCTACCCAGCAGGCACGCAACAATGCCGACGCCGGGCGTGAACGCGCCCTGGCGATCGCAGAGGCCAACGGGGCGGCTGCCCGGGCCGGTCAGTTGCAGGCGCGGCTGAACGCGATCACCAGCGCGGCGTTCCGCAACAATGCCAATTCGGTAGACCTATCAATCCTGGAGCGTCGTGCGGAAGTTGCGCGCCAAGCCTATCTGACCACGGCCCAGCGCGCGCAGACGGTACGCGCGGAACTGGAGACGACCGGCGTCAATTCAACCATGATGTCAGCCGCCCCCGTGCCACTTTATCCTTTCGCTCCCGCACCCAAGAAGATGGCCGTTGCTGCCTTTGTCGGATCGACGATGCTGGCGCTGCTGATCGTTCTGGGGATTGAGATGTTCGACAACAAGCTGCGCAGTGGCGAACAATTGCGTCGGCTGTTCGGGCTACGCACGCTGGCGATGCTGCCCGCGATGCCCCAGGCCATCGGATCGACTGTCGAGGATAATCCAGTCGTCACCGAACCACAGTCGCTGTTCACCGAAGTTGCCAGGAATTTGGCGAGCGAGGTCGAGGCCCTGCCACGAATGGAAGGCAGCCAGCGCGTACTCGTTACATCGCCCATGCCAGGCGATGGCAAGTCGAGCGTGGCGCTGACGCTGGCGGCGGCCGCCGCGTCGATGGGGCGGCGTGCGATCGTCGTCGATCTTGATCTGCGGCGGCCTGGCCCCAGCGTGCTGCGCAGCATTCAGGACAGTTCGAACCTGCCCGATCTTATCGACGTACTGAGTCATAGGGGCGAAACGCGAAAGCTCATCCCGCAGATCGAATCGCATGTCGAACATGATGCGGCTCATGGTGCCGCACCTGCGTCGCTGCTGCCCGTGGTCCTCAGCACCCGCGAACAAATACGCAATCCGGCGGCGTTGGTGCAGGGGTGGCAGGTAGCGCGCCTGCTTGATGAACTGCGCGAACAGTTCGACTTGGTCGTTATCAACGCCCCGGCGATTTTGGCGGTTCGAGACGCCCGAACCCTGTCCAGCCTGGCCGATTCGACCGTGATGGTCGTGCGCTGGGGCTCGACCACGGTGGAACAGTTGCGGGCATCGCTCCAGATGGTCAACAATCAGGTCGCTGGCGCGGTCTTCAATCAGGTGGACTATGAGGAGCATGCACGGCGTGGCTATGGCGATGCGGTGCAATTCTATATGGGTTCCGCCGCTTATTATTCGGACAGCTTCCCTGCCCGGCAGAAATGGACAAAGACCGCCAGTGACCGCGTGCGCAAAGTTTTCACGCGCGAAGCAGCTTGAAGGGCGGCGGGGCGTTGGAGGACACCGGTCTCGAAAGCCCAATGGCAGAGGGCGAGACCCGACCACTGCAGTTGCTTATCATCGATCCCAGCCCCCTGCGCCGCGCGTGCATGACAGTGGCGCTGGAATCGAGCGGGCTGAAGGTCATGTCGCTCGCCACGCTTGATGACCGCCCACCGCAATGCGAGGCTGATGTCATTCTGTTCCAAGCCGGGGACACAGCGGAAGAGGCTGCGTCCCTGACCGAGCAGATAGCCAGAGCCGCACGCCGCTGGCAGGATGTGGCCGTTCTGGTGATCGCCGATCATAATGATCAGCGACTGATGCTGTCCGCGATCGCTGCGGGCGCGCATGGCGTATTGACGTCCAACATCAGCGTGCCGCGCATCCAGGAAGCCTTGGCTTTGCTGAACGACGGACTTTCAATCTATCCCGTCGCAGTGAGCAAGGCGATCCAGACCCGGCTCAAAATTCAGGCCAGCCCGCCCGATGACACCAGCGATCGGGTCAAGACCGCGATGGATCAGCTTGCTACTCTGACAAGACGGCAGAGAGACGTGCTGGAACTGCTGGCGCAGGGCGCGTCGAACAAGGATATCGCCAACCGCCTCCAGATCAGCGAGAGCACGGTCAAAGTCCACGTCCGAGCCATCATGGCGCTGAAAGGTGCATCCAACCGCACACAGATCGTCGCTCATTTGCTCAAGGGTGGGCATCTGGGCGATTAGGCAAGGATGCATCGGCGCTGCTGCGCGATCACATTCGCGTGTCCCCTATCCGACTGTCACCCGGCGTTGGCGGCGACCGGGGGGCGTCGCGATTTTCGCAACCAGAATATATCCATGAGCACGGCCTCGACTATGCCCAGCACGACATGGGCGATATTGCCGCCCAAAGCGCCATAGCGCGGAACCGCATAGCTGGCGACCACAACGAAGATCGCGGTTCCCAGGCCGGAAATGGCCAGAACGTGCCAGGACTGGTTCATCGCCAACATGGCCGATCGTGATGGAGCTGCGTGCAGCAACAGCATCACCGCGAACAATTGGGTGAGCAGCAGGACATAGGCATCGGAATAGGCCTCGCCCGGTCCCAGACGGATCAGCAGAGGGCCAATCAGCCAGCCGCCCCCCAGCATGAGGATTCCCACCAAGGCGAGCGCCGCCTGCACTTGCAGCGTCGTCGCCCTGAATCCGCGCAAATTGCCTTTGGCCCACATGCGGCTGACATCGGGATAGATCACTGCCTGCACCTGCGCCCCGACCTGCATCGCGACCTTGGCGATCCGCTTGGCGAGATAATAGACCGCCGCCGCGCTCGTCCCCGCCAGTGCACCTACAAATAGGGAGTCGGCTTCTGTCGTGATCACGCGCAAGGTCAACGACAGATTTGTGGAGCAGGCAAAGCCGAAAAAGCCCGGAAAATCGGTCGTCAAACCCTTCAACTTTGCATGGAGCGGGTTCGCTATGCCCATCGCCCGAAGAGCGCGGAAACCGGTCCAGAAGACGATAAGGGATCCCAGCACCTGCGCGGCGGTCCAGGCCACCATGAATCCCAGGACGCCCGCGCCGCTGATCATGCAGAACAAGGCGAAGAAGATGCGCAGGACATTGCCCGCAACCTGCGCGTAGGCGAGCATTTTGAACTGGCCCGACAATCGCAATGCCGCGACCGGAACGCCTGCGACATTGAAAAGCGTCGCGATCGAATAGATGGCGACCAATTGTATGTGCAGCGGCTTCAGCCCGAACAGCGGGCCTAAAAGCAGCGCCAGCGCGATAGCGGTGACAGCGGCCAGGGCGGCAGCGCCCATGTCCAGCATAAGGCCATAGCAATAGAGACGCTGCATGCGGCGCGGCGACGCCCGGTTTTCGTCCTGAACGGCAAACCGGATAAGCGGTTGCCAGGATTCAAAGCGCAGGATGCGCTCCACGACCCGGTTATAGGACAGGACAAGCACCATGACGCCATAGGTCGCCGGTCCCAGGGACCGGGCAGCCATGGCGACGCTGACCAGCATGATGAGCGCATTCAGGAAATTTCCTGACAATAAATGCCCCACAGCGACAAGGCGGGCGCGCGTCCCCTTGACGAGGAACGCGCCAAACCTGTCGTGCAGCATCCGCAGGGCGCGCGGAACGCCCTGATTGGTCGGATATGTCATGATGACCCCTTTTTTGGGCCAGAAATTGTCAGGATCGTTTCAGCGCGCCGCCAATTCCATGGGCGCAAGCTGCGCGGCAGGAGGAACGTGCATGCCGACGGGCAGATCCGGTTCCACTTCGGTCACACGGCCACGCATGCCGTGATTGGCCGCCCAGATCGCCGCCTGGGTCCGGTTCTTGACGCGAAGCTTGCGCAGCACCGCCTTCACATGAACCTTCACCGTCGCTTCGCTGATTTCCATACGCTTGGATATGACCTTGTTGGGGCAACCCATGATGAGCCAGCGGAGTATTTCCAGCTCACGATCCGACAGGCAGGCTGCATCCACCGGACGTTCGACTTCCAGTGCGTCCGCAAGGCTGGGCCGTGACTGCAATTCATCGGCCAGCTGCGGTGGCAGGACCCGTTCGCCCATCGCCACCAGTCGAAGGGTAGCAACCAGCCGGTCGCAGGAAATTTCCTTGACGATATAGCCCAGCGCACCCAGCTGGAATGCTTTCAGCATGACCTGGAAATCGAAGCGATCCGACAACAGGACAAGGTAGGAACAGGAAAATCGCTTCTTGAGGAGAGACAATATGTCCTCGTCAAGCTCATCCATTCCATTGTCGATGAGAAGCAGCGCCGGAGCGGCATCCTCCTCGGGCATTTCCACCATCTCCAGTGCGGAGGCGATAGTGGCGTACTGCGTCACTCGGAACTCGCGATCCATGAGGATCCTGCTAAGCCCCTCTCTTACGATAGCATTTCCGCACAACAGACGCACATTGACTGGGTAAGCCATTGGGTGTTCCCCTCATGATCCCTTCCATCTTCGTTCGCAGGCCCCGAAGAAGTATGGAAGTCCAGTTATCAAATGCCTGCAGTGCAACCCTTTCTTTTGCTTTCAACAACTTATGACTAGCACATTTTCCACAGTAGAGTCTTGAAATGCGCGATGGAAATTTAGGGTTATGCTAACATTCCGTTAAAATGCTGATTTTATCGGTTATTTTTGGAATGTGAGAGCAGGATAGCGTTAATAAAAACGCTCATTTACACCTTTTGATGTAAGTCTAACGTTTTAAAAATCGGGCTATGAAGCCGCTGCTCGACATATCTTTGGTACGAGAAAAAAGGTGAGCGGAGAATCGCGGCTGCGCAGATTTAAAATGCTAAGCAATTGATATGTCACCGTTGATGCCCCTCATCTGAATTACATGGTCATATTGCAGGGCACCAGCCAGGCGGATTTCGAGTGCAATTGGGGATAGAAACGACAAAAATGGGCGAGTCGGCACCAGGAAATAGTGGCTGCCGCAGCCCGGCGGCCCCTTCAACCCACCTGCCGGATCATGACAAAAGCCTCCGCCGCATGTCGGTAGACCGTAGCGCCTCTTAGCGTCGCCAAGGCCCGGATGGCATCGATGGACCGTTCATCGGGGCTGGGTTTGACCTGGGTTTCAAAGCTTGAAAACGCCGCGATTTTGGCATCGATAGTGGTGCTGATATCAATGAAGACGTTGGGGATGAAGGCGGGTGTCACGCCGGGGGCCAGCCAATTGGTTTCGGACAAGGTTTCATAAGCCAGCACGCATGCAGGACCGCTGCTGGTGCGAGGGCGGGCGTGAACCATCGCCGCGTTAAAGACGATCTGATGATCCAGATGGATGTCGCCAACAAATGGAACCAGCAGGAGATCCGGTTCGATGCGGGAGAGCGCCGTGGACAGGGAATGGTTAAGGTCGCTGCGCGGAACCTGATCCAGCGCGGCGGCAGGAAAATCAAGAAAATGCGTGTCCGCCACGCCAATCATGGCGTGAGCATGCAGCGTTTCCCGGCGAATACGGTCGACCAGGCTCTGTTCGAACAAGGGCGGCTGGCCGCGCGTGACCACGATCACATGCACCTCTATCCCGGCCGCAGCCGCGCGCGCCATGGTGCCGCCACAACCCAATATCTCATCATCCGGGTGCGGAGCCACGACGGCGATCCTGCGAACAGTTGATAGCAGATTCATTCACTCATTCCCCAAGCAGGACGTGCAATCTGGGTGGCTTTTCGGGTCCGCTCCAATCCGTAGCGACCAGCCCGGTGCGATTACCGCACATCACCGTGAAGCTGTCGTCAGTGCGCGCGATCACCTGCCCAGGCCGGGCGAGATGCCGTTCTGCATCGTCGACCGACGCGGCCCAGATGTGAAGATCGGCCCCCTTCAGGCGGGTGAACGCGCCGGGATAGGGGCGGCCCGACGCTCGGATGAGGCGCGACACATCAGACGCGGGCAAGGTCCAGTCGATCAGGCCGTCCATCGGCGTCCGCCGCGCCGCCCAGGTCGCGCACGCCTCATCCTGCGTCGCGCGGCCCGCTTCGTCCCGCGCGAGCGCGCCGAGCGAACGGTCCAGCATGATGGCCAAGGCCGCCATATGTTTCGCATAAAGGGATGATGCGGTTTCGAGCGGTGCGACATGAAAAAACTGCTGATCCAGGATCGCCCCCGTATCGGTGCCCGCATCTATCCAGAACAATGATCCTGCGGTGATCGGCTCCTGCCGAAGGATCGTCCAGGGTATGGCGGCCCGACCGCGCAGCCGCGGCAATGCGGCGGGGTGGTAGCCAACCACCCGCTCGCTGAAGCGCTGCAGGAAGCGCGGCCCGCAAATCTGGGACCAGCCCATGACGAACACATAATCGGGACGCACATCTGCCATGGCATCCAGCGCTTCGTCCCGGTTGACGTTATCGACATATATGACCGGACAATCCCTGGAGCGCGCTGCGGCGGCGATGTCGGTGAAGTCCGAATGACGGTGACCAAGTTCGGGTTGCAGCGTGACAACCCCGCCCACCGTCCAGTCGGGGTGCCGGGTCAGCGCATCAAACGCAATCGTTGTGGTTTCAACCGCCCCAATAAGGAGGGCGCGCTTCATCGGCATGCCAATCGATCCTTTTTTCCCCCGCGACCATGACCCCGATCGTGTGCATCAATATCCGCGCGTCCAGCGCCACAGATCGATTGCGCACATACCAAAGATCGTATCGGAGCTTTTCCTCGACCGTCAGCAGCGTGTTGCCGCTGACCTGCGCCAGTCCGGTGAGGCCGGGCCGGACAAGGCCGCGCATCCTGCCCGCTTCGCCCAGCGCATGGATTGTATGCGGGAGCAGCGGACGCGGCCCCACGAAATCCATGTCGCCACGCGCGATGTTGATCAGTTCCGGCAACTCGTCCAGCCGGGAGCGGCGCAGGAAGCGACCCACGGCCGTCACCCGCAATTCGTCAGGCAGGGGAACACCGCTGTCATCGGTCAGGTCGCGCATGCTGCGGAACTTGAGCATCTCAAACTCTCGTCCGCCCTTCCCGCTGCGAATCTGCCGGAACAGTATCGGCCGTCCCACACTGGACATAACCAACACCCCCAAAAGCAGCAAAAGCGGCGACGCGAGCAGCAGGCCAGCAGCCGCACTCCACGCCGCCGGTCGGAACATTGGACTCATGCGCCCTCCGGCGTGAGCGTGGCCCTGGTGACGCCTCTGGACGGGGGAACGGTCACAGGCTCCTTGCCCTGCAGCCGCATGACATCCATCAGCGTGCAGTTCACCTTGTCGACATCATAGACGTCCACGGCCCTTTGGCGGGCCGCCTGGGCCATATTGCCGACCAGCGCCGGGTCCGACGCCAGCCGTTCCATCGCGGCGGCCAATGCCGGGGCATCGCGGGGCGGAACCAGCAGGCCATTGACACCCGGTTGAATGGGATCGCGGCAACCGGGCATGTCGGTAGTGATTACCGGCCGCCCGATCGCCAGCGCCTCCAGAATAGTGCGGGGCAATCCTTCCCGATAGTAGGATGGAAGGACGAAAACATGGGCCGACGCAACGAAGCTGCGGACATCGCGGGTTTCCGGCAGAATTTCGATCAACCCTTCTTCCCGCCATTGCCGCAGGTCGGCGGCGCTATAGCCGGTCGGGTTTTCCGTTTCGGGGCGGCTCAACAGCAGGAAACGCGCGTCCGGGTGCTTGCGCCGTAGCAGGCGCGCGGCTTCAACATATTCGCCCACACCCTTGTCGCGCATCAGCCGTCCCACCATCAGGAAGGTGAAGGGACCGTCGGGCAAGGGTGCCTGGGCAAAATGGCGCACGTCGATGCCCGACCCCGGAACCTGCATCACGCGCTGGCCTGACGAAACGATACCGCTATCGAGCATCTCACGATGGTCATCGCCATTGAAGACGAAGATGCATTCTGCCCGCCGCACTCCACTGCGATAGAGGCGCGACACGGCGGCGCGCAGCCACCGGCGGTCCTGCGCTTCGCCGCTGAAGACATAGCCAAGCCCGCTCATGATCGCGAAATAGCGCGACCGCCCCAGCAAACGCGCAGCAAGCCCGCCATAGATGATCGGCTTTTGCGTGTAGGCGACCACGACATCGGGCCGCTCGGCACGCAGCAGGCGCAGATAATGGAACAGGGTCCGCGCGTCGTGCAGCGGATTGGTCCCGGCCCGCGCCATCGGTGTGCACCGGAACCGCACGCCCATGGCCGCCAGCCGGGCAAGAACCTCAGGCTCTTCATCAGGCGCGCAGGCCAGCACGTCATGCCCCTGAGCCACCATGCGGGCGATCAGCGCGCCGCGAAAGTTGATGAGCGACCAGGACAGGCTGGAAAGGATGACGACCTTCATTCTGCACTGATCCTTCGATGACGCACGACCGTCGGTCGCCCACTGCCCTACCGGGGTATCACAGCGCCTGCACAGCAAGGCCTGTGCATCGGTAGATTACTCCTTTGAGGCAGTGCCGCTTGGCGTCGACGCTGTGTTGCGCCCCGAAATTGCGCGCTTGGGAAGTGCGAGTAGCCAAAAGCGCCACCGACTGCTTCAGGCGGGACCAGTGTGGGATAAAGGATAGTGTCTGATCGACCGATTACCGTGCGGCGATGCTTCCGATAGCTTGGCTGCAGACCGGCGGATGTCGGACGGAGCCGCGCATCTGCTTTCCAGCTGCCTTCCGGCCTCTTCCTTCCGCTTGCACAGGATCTCTACGGGAGCCCGGAATGTCGAATGTTGCGTCCACGAGGCAAGATCGGACCCCAGACGTCCAGCGCGAAATTCCCGCCACGACATTGCTGATCCGGCTTGAAGCTGCCGCGCGGGCCTTCGTTGAAAAGAGCCCGTCTCGCGCTCGTGCCGTCAGGCTCGCCACGATCCTGATAGTCGACGCGCTCGCAATGATGACGGCCTTTCAGTTGTCGCTGATAATATTGTCCAGCCTAGAAATGTCGCCCACAATGCATGATCCACGGTTCGCCCTCGCTTTTGTGGGCGTCAACCTGATAGCGCTGTTCGCCATCGGCACTTATCGGCAAAGCTGGCGGTTCGTGTCGGTCGGGGATGCGCTGCGCGTTGCAGGCAGTCTGCTCGTCACGTCATGGCTCATCTGGATGGTCACCGCCGGGTTCGTCATTCCCCAGCAAATGTATCGCGTCATGATGACGACGTTCCTGACCGTCAATGTTCCGATCACGGTGGCGGCGCTGCTGGGCGCGCGGGTCGCGCGACGCGCCTTCTTCCAATATCTTCGTGCAGCGCGGCTACGGCAATCTGCGCAGACGCGGGGCCGCATCCTGTTGCTGGGCGAACTGGACTGGGCGCGGGTGATGGCCGACCTGGTGCCCACCGATGCTCAGTCTGGCCTTGAGATTGTCGGCGTGATCTCCTTCGACGGGCGCGACCGGCGGCTTCAGGTCGGCGGCCTGCCGATTCTGGGATCACCCGACATGCTGCCGCAGATCGTCGCCGAGCTGGACCGCGCGGGCAAACGCCCGGTCAGCCTGGTGGTGCAGGAAAGCAGCGAGCGGCTGGACCGGCAACAGATCCTGCGCATCGCGGCGGCCGCCGAGCAGGAAAATCTGATCGTTTCCCGCTTCCGCAATCCGTGGACAGGGCCGCAACCGGATAAGGGCGACCGCCTGTCGATAGAAAAGATGCCGCTCGCCGAATTGCTGGGCCGCCCCGAAATCACGGTCCAGCACAGCTATCTGGAACGGGTCGTCACCGGCGCGCGCATCATGGTGACGGGCGCGGGCGGAACTATCGGTGGGGAACTGGTGCGCCAGCTGGCCTATTATCGCCCGTCCGAGATCATATTGCTCGATCACGCCGAATATAATCTCTACGCCATCGAGCTGGAAGCGAGGGAATCTTTCCCCGATGTCCGGTTCCACGCCGAACTTTGCTCCATCCGCCAGCGCGCGGCGCTGTGGCAGGTGTTCGAGCGGCGGCGGCCGGAGATCGTCTTTCACGCTGCCGCGCTCAAACATGTGCCGATGGTGGAGGCCAACCCGTGCGCGGGGGTGCATACCAATGTGCTGGGAACGCGCAACGTGGCGGACGCGGTCTGCGAATTCGAAGCGCGCGCCATGATCCAGGTCTCAACCGACAAGGCGGTCAATCCCGTCGGCCTGATGGGCGCGACCAAGCGGCTGGGTGAGCTATATTGCCAGGCGCTGGACCTGATCGGCAGTTGCGACCCGGACAGCCCCCGTTTCCTGACCGTCCGCTTCGGCAACGTGCTGGGGTCGAGCGGGTCGCTGATCCCGCTGTTCCAGCATCAGATCGCGGCAGGCAAGCCGCTGACCGTCACCCACCCGGACATCGAACGGTTTTTCATGACCGTGCAGGAAGCCGTGCTGCTGATCCTGCAGAGCAGCGCTCGCGCCCTGGAAACCGATTCGGAACGCGGCACCATCTTTGTCCTCGACATGGGCGAGCCGGTGAAGATCGTCGAAATCGCCCGGCGGGTCATCCGCATGGCGGGCCTTCGCCCCGACATCGACGTGCCGATCAAGTTCATCGGCCTGCGTCCGGGTGAAAAGCTGTTCGAGGAACTGTTCGACATGTCGGAAGACAAGATCGAAAGCGCCATTCCAGGTATTTTCGAGGCGATGCCTTCCCCCATCCCGCTTGAAATGCTGGTCGAAGGCTTTGGCCAGCTGGCCCGGCTGATCGCGGCCGGGGATTCACGGGAGTTGATCCGCCTGACCCATGAGATGGTGGCTGCGTCGGCCAGTTCGCGCTGGGCTGAAATATTGCGGCGGCTCGCTGCGGAAAGCCAGGACACGGTGTTCATGATGCCGCGTGGTCCTGAAGCCGCACCCGCATTGCCGGCAGCCCCGACGGCCCTGCCGCGCGATGTCGCCTGACCTTATCAGGAGCAACCCATGATCCAAGCCGCCGCCGCTTCCCTTTCCACCGTCCAAAGCCTGCCGGGCGACGAGCGGTTGAGTCCGCTTGACCATGCAGAACTGCGCTGGCCCCAGCACGAGCCGGACGAAATAGCCGCCGTGGTTCGGCTGCTCGAAACCGGGCGGGTCAATTCGATGATGCATGGCGAACAGACGCGCCAGTTCGAAGCCGAATTCGCCGCCTTCTGTGGCATGTCCCATGGCATTGCCGTGTCGAACGGCACCGTTGCGCTGGAACTGGCGCTCCGCGCGTTGGGGGTGGGACCGGGCGATGAGGTCATCGTCCCCTGCCGCAGCTTTTTCGCGACTGCCGCCTGCGTCGTCGCGGTGGGCGCAACGCCTGTGTTCGCCGATATAGACCCCGTCACCAACGGCATCGATCCAGCGTCGGCGCGCAGGATGGTCACCGCGCGAACCGCCGCGATCCTGTGCGTCCATCTAGGTGGCTGGCCCTGCGACATGACGGCCCTGCGCGCGCTGGCTGACGAGGAAGAATTGTGGCTGATCGAGGATTGCGCCCAGGCGCATGGGGCCAGCCTGCACGGCCAGATGGCAGGATCGCTGGGCGACGCTGCGGCCTTTTCCTTTTGCACCGACAAGATCATGTCGACAGGCGGCGAAGGCGGCATGCTGCTGCTGCGCAGAGAGGCGCACTGGAAACGGGCCTGGGCCTATAAGGACCATGGCAAGAATCCCGATAAATTCTTTAGCCCCCCGACCAAGAGCGGCTTTCGCTACCTGCATGACAGTTTCGGCACCAATTGGCGCATGACCGAAATGCAGGCGGCCATCGGTCGGGCGCAGTTGGCGAAGCTTCCCGGCTGGATCGCCAGGCGACGGCGCAACGCGGATGCGCTGGCCCGCTTCCTGGCCGACGAGCCGGGCGTGGAGGTGCCGATGATCCCTGATCATGTCGGCCACGCCTTCTACCGACTTTACGTCACGATCGACCCGAAGCGGCTAGGGGAAGATGGAACGACCACGCCCATCATCGACCGGATGTGCCGCATGGGCATGCCGGTGGGCAGCGGGTCCTGCGCGGATATGTCGCAGGAGGGTGCATTCGACGAAATCCACCCCCGGCGCGACGGCGCATTGGCCGCCGCGCGTGAGGCAGGGCGGCGCAGCATCGCGTTTCCGGTCGACCATCTGCTGGACGAAAGCGACATGCGCCGCATGGCCAATTGCCTGCGGATCGCGCTGGCCGAACTGGATAAATGAGGAAACGCGAGGCGCACGACATATGACGATCAATCATCGCCTGCCACATTTCGTTATCATCGGCGCGGTCAAGGGTGCCACGACCTGGATTCACAACCAGTTGAGGGACAATCCTGCGGTCTATCTGCCTGCCCCGGAGCCGCATTTCTTCAGCCAGGAATATGATTGCGGCCTCGATCATTATCGCCGCTTCTTCGACGGTGCAGCGCCGGGCCAGATGCTGGGCGAAAAGTCCGCCGACTATCTCGCCCATCCGCTGGCGGCCGCGCGCATGGCGTCGATTTTGCCGCAGGCCCGGCTGGTCGTGCAGCTGCGCAACCCCGTCGACCGCGCCTATTCCGACTATAAGATGCTGTTCCGGCGTGGCACCGTGACGCAGGGACCGGAAGCCTATCTGGACGGGCGGCCAAGCGATCAACCGCGCTTCCTGGAAGATGGCCTCTATGCCCGTCACCTCCGCCGCTGGCTTGACCATTTCAGCGCCGACCAGATCAAGATCATCCTGTTCGAAGATGTGAAGGCCGCGCCTGAACAGACTGTGGCGACGGTCAGCGCCCATGTCGGCGCGCCCTGCCATTATTCGAAGCAAGTGGGCGCGAGTCCGCGCAACGACAGCAGCGAGCGGTTCCTGCCGCTGCCCGTGCGCACCGCCTTGGCGCCGCTCAAGGATGCAGCCCGACCGCTGCGCGGTAACAGCATGTTCGAAAAGGTGCGGGGACTGTTCGCCCGTCAGATCCAATATCCACCGCTGCCAGGCGCATTGCGCACGCGCATGATGGACTATTATGCGCGAGACATTGATGATCTGGAAACACTGATCGGTCGCGACCTAAGTCATTGGAAACAAAAGTCCCGCCTGGCGGCGTAGAAGTAAATGTTCCAAATGCGCTGGCGAAATATCCCCTTTTCGCCTGCGCCCGATACGAAATTGCTCGCCGCAACGTGCCGGAAAGGCTTACACTCCACTTGTCAGTTGAGAGGGGAAACAGATGAGCAAGCGGTTCACCCATAGTGTCTGCCTTGGCATTTTCGTTCTGACGGCAGCCTGTTCCAGCGGTCTTTCAAATCTGGCGAGCCTACCGCCCGCCCCGACAGTCGCCTACCGTCTGGGCGCTGGCGATGAAGTCCGGGTTTCCATTCCGGGCCTGACGCCGACCGGCGCGACCGAGGCAAGCTATGTCGTCAACGACCGGGGCCAGATCGCCCTGCCGGTGCTGGGCGATGTTCCCGCCAACGGCAAGACCGTGCCGGAACTGCAAGCCAGCATCGCAGAGCTACTGACCCAGCGGCAGTTGCTGAACGCTCCGACCGTCAGCGTGCAGCCGGTGAAACTGCGCCCCTTCTACGTACTGGGAGAGGTCAAAAGTCCCGGCGAATATCAGTATCGCGCCGGCATGTCGGTCCTTGCGGCTGTTTCAGCGGCGGGCGGCTACACATTCCGCGCCCAGCAGGGCAATGTCGGGGTCACGCGCATGGTCGACGGCAGGCAGGTTGAAGGCCGGGCCAGCGAGCGCGACATGATCCAGCCCGGCGACACGATCCGCATCTATGAGAAGTGGTTCTGATGCAGAACCGGTCATCGGCGCAAGTCGCCATCGCCATCGTGGTCGCCGGCAGCGCACTGCCAGCCACCATTGCCCATGCACAGGATCTTCGATCCGCCGAAACCTTCCTGGACGTTCCATCCGCCTTGTTCGTGCCCACGCCTTTGCGGCTGGGCACTGCAACCGCCACGATCGGGGTCGATACCCGGCTGGAATATGACAGCAACATCTATGCCCAGCCGTCCGATGAAAAGGATGACTTCAAGCTGCTGGTCAACCCCTATGTGGAGCTGGTCCGATCAGGCGGCACGCTGCAGCTTTCGGCCCGCGCCGTCGGCAATTTTCGCCGTTATTTTCAGTATGACCGCGAAAATGCCGAAGCGGGACAGGTCGCCGCAGGGGCGACCTGGACGCCGTCCGCCGCTGACAAGGTTACGGCTGCGGCCAGTTGGAGCCGTGTCATAGAGGATCGCGGCGAGCCTGAAGCACGCGTCAACACCTTGATCGGCCCACGGAAGCTCAATGTCGTGAATGGCGACCTGTCCTACACCCGCCAAGGGACGCGGTTCGGCGTCATGGTGCGCGGCACTGCCAGTCGGTCCCGTTATCTAAGCGCCCTGGACGATGATCGCGAGCTTGATAATTTCGGCGTTCTGGGGCGCGTTTTGGTGCGCGCAACGCCGCTGATGAACGGCTTTGTCGAAGGGTTCGTGTCCAAGCGGGATTACCGGATCACGCCGTTCGGCAGCCCCGACCGCGATTCATCCACCTATGGCGGTCGCGTGGGGGTCGCCATTGATCCGGGGGGCACGATTCGCGGCGACGCAGCCGTCGGCCTTTATCGGTTCGATCCCAAGGATTCGTCGATCGAAGCGCGCACCCGTCTTTCGGCACAGGTCAGCATGACCTATTCGCCGCAGACGCGCACGGCCATCACGCTGGACGGGTTCATCGGCAACGTCGCCACCTACCGCACCGGCGTGCAATCCCGCGAAGACATGCGCTTCCGACTGGGCGTTCAACAGGAGGTTCGCCACAATCTGCGAGGCGAAGTGGGCCTGGTCTATCGCCGCAGCAAATTCTTTGGCGCAGGCGACGTCCAGAAGATCTACGGCGTCACCGGAGAGCTGGAATATTCGCTCAACCGCCGTATCGCGATCGCAGCCGACATACGCTATTCCAAGCGCGTAAGCTCCGTCCCGTTCGATGAATTCGAACGGGTCCGTGCCGGGCTGATACTTCGGCTCCACTACTAACCCATTGTGCGGCGGCCCTTTCATCCGAAGGGTCGCCGCCTACCCCCTACGCGCAATGGACTTAAACGTCCCCGGCTCAGAAACTTGGTAGCAACATGATGTTGTAAACAAGGATTCTTGATGCTCGTCCGCGCCAGCCGACCGCCGAACATCGCTTTCGTCCTTCCAGGTCTGGGAGCTGGCGGATCGGAACATATAGTCAGCCTGTTGTGCAATCATTTTGCGGCGCTGGGCTGGACCGTCCGGCTGATCGCGTTCGAGGATGAGACGACCCCGACCTATTACAGCCACCATCCGGCTGTTCGGATCGTGCGCCTGGGCATGAGATCCCGCCGCAGGCCCGCCCCCGCCGCAGCGTTGACCATGTTCAAGCGGCGGCAGAGGCTGCAAGCCGCGCTTGAGGAAGCCGCACCCGATCTGGTGGTGAGCTTCCTTACGCGAACCAACATTCTGTCGGTGTGGAGTGCCCGTCGGATCGGTGTCCCGGTGATCGTGTCTGAACGCAACAATCCTGAACTGCAAACCTTGGGGACCGTTTGGAGCAAACTGCGCCAATGGGCCTATCCGCGATCGGCGGGGCTGGTCACCATGACCCAGGGCGCGATGGATCATTTCGACCGCACAATGACCGTGCGGGGTTGGGTCATCCCCAATCCGGCGCCGCCGGCTGCCGCCGCCATGCCGCACATGTCGGACGGCAGGACCATCGGGGCGGTCGGCAGGCTGGTGCCGCAAAAGGGGTTCGACCGGCTGATCGACGCCTTCGCCCGCGTAGCCGCCGACATTCCCGATTGGCGGCTGGTGATCTGGGGCGAAGGGCCAGATCGCGCCGCACTGGAAGCCCAGAGGGACAGGTTGGGCCTGTCCGACCGAGTCACATTGCCCGGCATTACCCACCAGCCAGGCGAATGGATCGCCCAATCGGATATGTTCGTCCTGTCTTCCCGCTTTGAAGGCTGGGGCATTGTGGTGGGTGAAGCGATGGCGGGCGGACTGCCGGTCATTTCGTTCGATTGTCCCTGGGGGCCAGCGGAAATGATCGAGCAGGGCCGCAGCGGCGTGCTAGTGCCCAATGGCGACGTTCCGGCGCTGGGCGATGCCATGGCCGCACTGTGCCGCGATCCCGCGCGGCGCGATGCGCTGAGCATCGAAGCGAAGGCGCGCATGACGCTGTTCGACATGGACCATATCCTCGCCAGCTGGCGGTCGGTCATTTTCGAAGTGTTGAAAGATCATCCCGTTGGGGCGGAGCAATGAACGCTATGATGTTGAAGACCCTGGCGCGGACGGTAAGGCAGCGGTGGCGCGACGAACCCTATCTGCGCATGGTGGCCGCGAGCGCCGACGCTTTTCTGGTATCCTACCCCAAAAGCGGGCGGACGTGGCTGCGCTATCTTCTATCCTGTTATTTCGCGGAAAGCGCCGGGCTGGGGTTTGAACCCGACCTTACCACCACCTTTGGCGTGCTGCCGAATTTCGATCGTGATCCGGTGCGCGGCGTCGATGCCTTTATCGGGCGCGGCGCGAAGGCCGACCTGCCGCTCGTGCCTGTGAGCCATTTGCCCTACCGCCCACAGCTTTTCCTCGACAGGCCGGTGCTGTTCCTGGTGCGCGACCCACGCGATGTGATCGTGTCGGCCTATTTCCACGCGACGCGGCACAAGAAGAGCTTTTCGGGCGACATGGACGCATTCCTGTCGGAACAACATTATGGCCTGCACGCCCTGATTGCCTACCTCAATAGCTGGGCAGAGGGGCTGAAAAGCCACCCTCATCACGTCATCAGCTATGAAGAGATGCTCGCCAATCCCGAACAGGTGGTAACCGGCATCCTGACTTTCCTTGGCGAGGAGCCACGGCCCGACATATTGGCGAGAGCTGTCACCGCCGCGCAGTTCGACCGGATGCGCGACAAGGAACGGGATAGCGGCATCCCAGGCCACGACTATGACCGCACCGATTCACAAAGCATGCGGATGCGCAGCGGCAAGGCAGGAACCTTCGGCCAGTGGCTTCGGGAGGATCAGGCCAATCTGATCGTGGAGCGTTGCCGCCGCGAACTGTCGCCGGAAGCCAGGGCGCTGATTGCGATCACGCACCCCGACTTTCAGTCCTTCCGTGAAGGCCGGTGACCGATGCGCATCTGTTCGATCATCACCAGTTTCACGTCCGGCGGTGCAGAGATGCTGGCGCGAGACCTGGCCGAACGGTTTGCGGCGACCGGCCATGACGCGACGGTCATCGCGCTGAGCGACGCGTCCCGGATCGGCAACGACTGCGACACCGAATCCGCGATGATGGATCACATCCGGCAGGCGGGCGGACATGCGCTATCGCTCGGTCTTCACAACCGCAATGCATGGATCACAGGCGCGCGCTGGCTGCGCCAGATCCTGCGGACCACGCGCCCCGACGTCATCCACAGCCATACAGCCCGCGCGCTCCCCGTCATGGCGCTTGCGCGCCCGCAGGTGCCGGTGATCCTGACCCACCACAACAGCCGCCTGTCCTTTCCGCCTATGGCCTTCCACGTCTTCAACCGGATCGTGGACGGCTATGTGGCGATCAGCGAGCAATGCGAGGCGACCCTGCGGCAGCATAGCCGCAAACCCATCCAACTGATCTGGAATGCTGCCAATCCACGATTTCAGGCGGCAGGACCCCGTCGGGTACTGGCGCGGGACCCGCGAATCCTGGCCGTTGGCACCGTGTCGGAGCAAAAGGATTATCCGACGCTGGTGCGTGCCGCCCGGTTGCTGGCGGCCGCCATGGCCCCTCAGGGGCGCAAGCCGCGCATAGCCATCGCCGGGGGCGGGCCGATGCTGGGGCAACTGCAGGCGCTGGTCGAAGCCACCGGCGCGAGCGAGCATGTGGAATTGCTGGGCGCGCGGGGCGACGTCGACATGCTGATGCGTCAGGCGGACCTGTTTGTGAACAGTTCGCTATGGGAAGGCTTTCCCATTTCCCTTATCGAAGCCGCGACCAGTGGCTTGCCGATGGTGGCCACCCGCGTGGCGGGCAACAGGGAAATGATCATTCCGGGCGTGAATGGCGAACTGGTGCCGCCAGGGGATGCCCAGGCCCTGGCCGCCGCCATGGCTACTGCTTTGTCGGATGAGGCGGCCTATGCGGCGCTGTCCGCCGGAGCGTTGGAAAGCGCACGCCGCTTTTCTATCGAACGGTGCGCCCACGCTCATCTGACGCTGTATGGCGACCTGCGCGGCAGGCGGGACGGCGCGCCTCTTCCCCGGCAGGTTGCCGCCACCGGATGATCATGAGCGAAACCATGCGAATTGCCGTCCTAACGGACATCCATGCGCTCAGCGGCACATTGGAACCAGCCCTTTCCGCTGCGCGGGCGGAAGGGTTTGATGCCATGCTGATCCTGGGGGACCTGCTGACCTACGGCGTCCAGCCGGCAGAGACGCTGGATCTGGTTCAGGATGCCGTGGATCGGGACGGCGCGATTCTGGTGAGCGGCAATCACGATCTGCTCTACATGGCGGACGCGGATGCAGCGGCTTATGCCGCCGACTTGCCCGACTGGCTGCGCGAAAGCGTCGACTGGACCGCGCAGCGCGTGCCAGCAGGAGCGATGGACCGCTTCGCTTGGCGCAAGGACTGGAGCCAAGGGCCGCTGTTCGCCGCCCACGCCAATCCCTATTCGTTCGGCGACTGGCGCTACATCCGCTCCATCGAAGATGCCCAGGCAGCGTCCCCGGCACTGACAGAGCGCGGCTACAGTTTCGGCATTTTTGGTCATTCCCACCGAATGCGGCGCTATGATTGCGATGCGGCGACGATCTTCACCCTCGCCTCCTTGGGCCAGCCGCGGGACGACCAGGATCGAACGCCGCAATGGGCGATGGTGACGCTAGACCAGCAGCAGGTCACTGTCGCCTCCCGCCCCATCAGTTTCAATCCGGAGGACTATATGAAGGCGATCCACGCCACCAGCATGACGGCATCGACACGGGAGCGGCTCTGCCGGTTTTTTGCATGAAGGCGCTGGTCACGGGCGCCGGAGCCGTTCTGGGTCAGGGCATTATCAAGTCGCTGCGGCAATCGACGCTGGATTGCACGCTGATCGCCGCCGATCCCAACCCTCTTTCATCCGGCCTCTACTGGGCCGACGCCGCCTACCGCCTTCCACTGGCCCATGACCCAGCATTTGGCGAGCGCATCGATGAGCTGCTCGACCGCGAGCGGCCAGATGTCGTGCTGGTGGGAACGGACATCGAGCTCTCCTTCTTTGCGGAGCAGCGGCAACGATTGGAATCGCTGTTCGGCACCCATGTGATCGTCAGCGATCCGCGCGTTGTCGCGATTGCCGACGACAAGCTGGAAACCGCGCGCTTTTTCCAAAGCGTCGGCCTCAATCCCCCGCGCTCGGTCTGTGGGCTGGATGATGAAGGCGTGGAAGAACTGGTGGCGGCGATAGGTTTCCCGCTGGTGGTCAAGCCGCGCGTCGGCGCTCGGTCGGTGGGCGTGTCCGTGGTGCATGACAGGGACGCGCTCGAACAGGCGCGCGTTGATCGGGAGGGGTTGGTCATACAGGAATGCGTCGGCGATCCCGACAGCGAATATACCGCCAGCGTCCTCTTCTTCGACGACGATGTGCAGGCATCGATCGTGATGCGACGCGATCTTCGCGACGGCAATACCTATCGCGCCTATACCGGCGACTATCCCGAACTGAACGAACAGGTTCGATTGCTGGGCCGCGCGCTGCGGCCCCATGGCCCCGCCAACTTCCAGTTTCGCACCGACGCGCAGGGGAAGCCGCGCGTTTTTGAAATCAACGCCCGTTTTTCCGGCACCACGCCGCTGCGCGCGATGGCCGGATTCAACGAAGTGGAAATGTGCATACGCCGCCTGCTGTTCGACACCCCGATCGTGCAGCCAAAGATTCGATCCGGGGTGATCCTGCGCTATCTGGACGAAATGTTCGTCCCGCAGGATCGCATCGACGCTGTCCGGTGAAACCGGGCGCTGTCCTCGCGCTGACGGGTGGGTCCGGGTTTATCGGCGGGCATTTCGCCCATGCCGCCAGAGCTAGGGGCTATCGCATCCGCCATCTCGGCCGACAAAGGCCCTTGGCTGCGGCAGCGGGGGATGAGTTCCGACCGCTCGACCTGCGCGCCGTCGATCCACACGCACCTTTGTTGGAAGGGTGCGACGCGCTGATCCATCTGGCAGCCTATATTCCGCGCGATCATCAAGATCCTGCGGAGGCCGCGCACTGCTGGAACGTCAACGCATTGGGAACGCTTCACCTGCTGGAGATGGCGGATCGGGCAGGGGTCGCCTATGTCGTCCAGACGAGCAGCGCCAACGCCTACGCCCCCACCAGCCAGCCCCCGGACGAGGATTCGGCGCTGTTCCCGTCAAGCCGGGGCTATTATCTTGGCTCGAAGATCATGCAGGAAATCTATGCCGGGCAATATTGCCGGACTGCAGGCCTGACGCTTGCCACCTTGCGGCTTGGTTCGGTTTACGGACCAGGTCAGGAAAGCGGCGCACTGGGCAATATGGTGCGGGCGGCGAAGGCTGGGCAACCGATCCGGGTCGTGGGATCAGGCCGCTTCGGTTCGGACCTGGTCCTGGTCGATGACGTCATCGACGCGTTGTTGCTGGTGCTGGAGAGGGATTCGTCTGGTCCCTTCAACGTTGGCAGTGGGGCGCGAACCAGCATCGCCGAACTTGCGCAGGCACTGTCCGATCTTACCCGATCGCCGATCCGCCGGGACATGACGGAGGGCGAATCGGAATGGGGCTTTCCCGCGCTCAACATCGATCGCCTGAAAGCCTTGGGCTATCGCCCAAAATCTATCGGCCTGGGGCTACGCGCGATGCTGGAATCGCGGGGACAAGTGCCTTTCGACGCCTAGAGACCGGACTGGAAAGGCGTTTTCCTCAGCTTCCGTTCGGGCCGCCGGTGTTGCTGCCACCACCGCCGCCCATTCCGCCCATGCCACCAGCACCCACGGCGCCGATATTGCCAAAAATTTCGTCCAACAAGCTGCGATGACGGCCAAGTGTCGGCGTCTTGTCACCGCTCGGCGAGATTTTGGCGACCTGCTCCAGTCCCATACGGTCGACTGCGGCGACATTGCCCGCTGCATCGAAACGGACGCGAAGGATGGTCTGCGCAACGGGCTTCGGGTTGGAAAAGGCCAGCGCGCGCATGTCGCGCGACACATAATACCAGTCCTGATCGCCAAATTGCGCGGCGAAGGTCGGACGCCCCAGCGTGCCTTCCACCGATGCGCGGTTGTCGACGCCCGGCTGGATGGAATCGACCAGCAGCTTGTCGACCTGATACCCTTGATGCGTGCGGATGCGGGTGCAACCCGACATCCCCAGCGCAAGCGCCACAAGGCCACCCGCGAGCAAGATCCGCCCGCTGCGGGACTGTCGGCTGAACTGGCGCATGAACTTCTCCTGCCGGGACGGGACCCGGGAATCCTTAAAGCTGACGCCGCCATTGCATCGGGCGGCTCGCCGATCAATATGGAAATGAGCGGACCCCGGCAAGGGGGCCTCGTTCGGTTCATCCAGGAAACAGACACGTCATGCCAAAGCTTTTCCGGCGCCTGTTCGCAAGCCACGATCCCAAGAGTGCGATGCAGCCGCTTTATCAGGCCATTGTTCAGGAGGGCCGCCAGCCCCACTGGTATCTGGAAGGGCAGGTCCCCGACACGGTCGACGGGCGGTTCGACATGATCGTCGCCATATTGGCGCAGGTGCTGATGCGGCTGGAAAGCCTGGACGCGGCGCAGGAAAGCGTGTGGTTGACGGAATTATTTATCGACGACATGGACGGACAGCTGCGACAGGAAGGCATTGGCGACGTGGTCGTCGGCAAGCATATCGGCCGCATGGTCAGCGCCCTTGGCGGTCGCCTGTCCGCCTATCGCGCAGCCCTGGCGGGCGAAGCGGAACTGAGCGAGGCGTTGACGCGCAACCTTTATCGCGGGTCGCCGCCCGCTGCTGACGCGCTGGCTCATGTCGAATCGCGCCTGCGTTCGCGCTGGGTCAGCCTTGGCACGGTCGCGCGCGACGCGCTAATTGCAGGAGAGCTGGGATGACATCCCCTACCCCCGAATTTTCCCGCCCCGTCCGCATGGATCAGCTGGCCCGGCATGCCCAGGGCGTGACGATCAGCGCCGAATCCGCCGAGCGGGAAGCGCTGGCCCGCCGATTCCATCTGCTGAGCCTCGACCGGCTGGAGGCGGAATATGGCCTGACGGAGGACGCGGGCGGTGTATCGGCACGCGGACGTCTGCGCGCGGAACTGGTGCAGCCCTGCGTCGCAACCGGACTCCCCGTCCCCGAAAGCATCGAGACCGACTTTGTGCTGCGCTTCGTCACGGAAAACGAGACCGGTGGCGAAGGAGAAGAGCTGGAGATCGATTCGGACGATTGCGACGTCATCGGCTATGACGGGCAGGTGATCGACATGGGGGAAGCCGTCGCGGAAACGGTCGCGCTGGCCATGACGCCCTACCCCCGCTCCCCGGACGCGGACGCCCATCTTCGCGAAGCAGGGGTGCTAACGGAGGAGCAGGCCAGCCCGTTTGCTGCGCTGCTGTCGCTCAAGAACAAGAAATAAACGAGACGGCTGAGCGCTGATCATGTTTCCCTTTCGTTCCTGCCGTGCCATAGTCGCGCGCCATGGAAACCCCGCCGACCGGCACGCGCAAGATCATCCATGTCGACATGGATGCCTTTTACGCATCGGTCGAACAGCGTGATGATCCGGCCTTGCGCGGCAAGCCGATCGCCGTGGGCGGAGGTGGGCCGCGCGGCGTGGTCGCGACCGCCAGCTACGAAGCGCGCCTGTTCGGCGTAAAATCAGCCATGCCCGGCGCACGGGCACGGCGGCTCTGCCCGGACCTGCTGTTCGTTAAGCCCCGTTTTGAGGCCTATCGCGCCGCATCGTCCCAAATACGGGCGATCTTTGCGCGGTTCACCGACATCATCCAGCCATTGTCGCTCGACGAAGCCTATCTGGACGTCACCGCCAACAAGCCAGGCATCGCGTCGGCGACGGTGATTGCCCAAGAGATTCGCAGCATGATCCGCGATGAAACCGGCCTGACCGCCTCTGCCGGCGTGTCCTATAACAAGCTGATCGCCAAACTGGCGTCGGACCAGAACAAGCCCGATGGCCTGTGCGTCGTCCGTCCGAGCGAGGGTGCAGCCTTCATGGCCAGGATGCCGGTCCGCCGCATCCACGGCGTCGGTCCCGTGACGGCGCGGCGAATGCAGGCGCTGGGCATAGAGACGGGCGCTGACCTGCGAGCGCGCGACCTGCCCTTCCTGCAACAGCATTTCGGCAGCGCCGCCCCCTTCTACTATCGCGCCGCGCGGGGGGAAGATGACCGGCCAGTCCATGAACGGCAGGAACGCAAATCCGTCAGCGTGGAGGACACATTTTTCGGCGACCTCGTTGCAGAGGACGCGCTGGTCGCCGAAGTGGAGCGGATCGCCGCCAGCCTATGGACCAGGGTCGAAAGAAGCCGCGCCTATGGTCGAACCGTCGTGCTGAAAATCAAGTTCGCCGATTTTCGCATCATTACGCGATCCAAAAGCTTTACCGCGCCGGTGCGCTCACCCGATCTGCTCGCGCAAACGGGCCGCGCGCTGCTGCGGGCGCAACTGCCCTTGCCGATGGGCGCAAGGCTACTGGGCCTTGGCGTTCACAATCTGGATCATGAAGAGAGCGAAGAGCCGGGGCCGCAGCTCAGCCTCATTCTGTAGCGCCTTCAGAAAGGCAGCCAGTTCCGCTTTTCAGTGAATTTCATATAGCCCGCATTGATCCCCAGCCGATATCCGACGCCCAGCCGGATCGGGATGAGCACGACACTGCCCCAGCGCAGATAGCTGGCGGTGAAGCCACCCACCAGATAGGCCGTGCCCTCTGCTGCGGGAAACCGATGATAAAGATCCTGCGTGTCATAGAGATTATAGACGAGGACAAAGGTGTTGGCCGCGTTGCCACCCACATCGAAGCCGATCGACGGGCCAGTCCAATAGACCTGACGCGTGCCTTCCACCTTATGATTGAGCGTGCCGGATCCGTAGCGAAGGCCGACGACGAATGCGCCCGACGCCTCCCGCCCGGCGATATAGGCATTGGGGCGGCCCTGGTCCTTCAATATCTTTTCGATCAGACCAGCCAGGCCCTCTGCGCCCTTGCCGAACACGCCTTCGGCAGCACCGATCAGGTCATCTTCCTGATAGGATTCGCTGGAAGACGGAGCAGCCGGGGGTGAGTTGGCGGTGACCGGTGCCCCGGTGGCGGTGCTGTCCGATACGGGGGGAGCCTGTTCTGGAGTCGTCTGGCCCGGCGTTACACCAGGATCGATGCCCGGATCGGTGGGCGCGCTGTTCTGGGGCGGCACTGGGGCGAGATCGGCATCAATGGCGCTGTTCGGGTCGATCGTGCGTATCTGGGCCTGCGCGGCGACCGGTGCCAGTGCAACGCCGCCAATCGCCAGGATCAGCGTGCTCAATCGCGTCACGCGTGCCGTCGCCCGCTTCATCGTTCCGATCATGCCCGCCATTCCCTGTTTTGCCCGATCTTCTATCATCCCGCAGATTATCCCGTTTCAAGCTGAAACGACAATGAACGAACGGCGACCGGAGTCGATTCCGCGCCGGAACGAATCGCCGCCAGCTACTCTCAACAATTTTCGTGCGACAGGACCGTTGCCATGGGCAAAAGCCGCCGCTATAGCCCAATCCGCCTAGCCGCTGTCCCGCCCCAAGCGGGCGTTCAGGCCATGTTTGGAGACGTGGGTGAGTGGCTGAAACCAACGGTTTGCTAAACCGTCGTGCTGAGAATTCGGCACCGAGGGTTCGAATCCCTCCGTCTCCGCCAACACGCTGTCCTTTCACATTCGTTCCGAATCACCAGAGCAGGACCTGATCCAGGGAACATGGACCAGAAACTAACCCAGCGGGACGGTGACGAATTCGACCTGAGCTATCTGCCACGCGACGAGATGGTCGATACCTATCAATGGGAGCGCGTTCCTGAGGTGCCGGAGAACCGCTGCGCAATCTGACAAAATGCGGTCGCGCGTGGCGCGCCTTAAGCCTTAAGGGCTGCCAGCAGCTTTTCTATGTCTTCAGCATCATTGTGAATGCTGACGGAAACGCGCAGAATATCGTCCATGGCTCCCGCGTGGATATTGGCGGCCTTCAACCGCTTTCCCAGCAGTGGGTCATGTCTGGTGTCATAGACGATGAATGGCGCAACGCTGTCGGTAGGCGTGATCCGCGGATAGCCCATCGCCGCAAAACCTTCGTCCAGTTGCTGGAGGAGGAGCGCACGATGCTTTGCGATGGCATCCACGCCGATGCTTTCGATCAGTCCGATGGAAGCCTGTAACGATATCGCGGCGGTGACCGGCAGACTTCCCCCTTCGAACAATCCAATGGGACCAGGGACCATTTCCCACCGACGTTCGGTCCCAGTCAGGGGCGGCCAGGGCATGATGTCGCGCGCGATCTGGCGAAATCCCAGCAGCGGGCGCTCCAACTGCTGCACCACAGACGGTCGGACATAGAGGAACCCCAGCCCCATATCGCCCATCAGCCATTTATAGCCGCTGGCTGCACAGAAATCGACGCCCGTCGATGTGACGTCGAAGGGGACGGCACCGACCATCTGGATTATGTCGGCATAGACCAGCGCGCCGTGGCTGTGCGCTAGTTCCGTCAATGCCGCCAAGTCATGGCAGAAGCCCGTCATGTTGGAAATGGCCGACACGGCAATCAGACGAACCTCGCCCCGCTCAAGTGCCTTTGCGATATCGTCTAGGTGAATGCGCCCATCGCGCGGCTCCACGATGCGCACGTCCGCGCCTTTGGCCGCAAGAGAATCGTAGAAGCAGATCGAGCCGTCAAAATGCATGAGGTCGGTGACGATGGCACCGCTCGCAGGCAGGGCGAGCGCCCGCACGACCATCTGTTCCGCCATCGTGGTGGAGGGGACGAGGGCGATATCTTCCGCCGCAGCACCGATCAACCTTGCAAATGCGGCGCGGCTACCCCCTTGCGCAGCCGATCCGATATCTTCTCCCCAGCCCCCATCAGCCGCCCGGAAATGCGCATGTTCCTCCATCGCCTGAACCGCGACGCGCGGCAGCGGATGCCAGCGCGCGCCGTTCAGCGCGACGCGGCCCAAATCGGGAAATTGCGCCGCCGCGAGTTCGGACAGGGGTAGGTCTGCCATGCCGCATCACTCCTCGTGGGCAGCGGTCATCGCACGATAGAAGAAAGATGCAATAGCGTCGTCCTGCGCGGCCAGGCCGGTCAGGTCGACCATCGTGATCATATTCGCTTCTCTGATAAATGGCGCAGGAGAGGTCGCGGACAGCATCTCGCCCAGCGGTCGGTCGGCATCTTCGCGTACCAGCCCCGCGCGCACGGCATGGCCGAAATCGCCATGATGCAGGCACTGGCCATGATCGTCGGTCGCGATCAAGGCGCAACGCGCGACGAGCAGCGGGTCGAGTTCCGCCTTCCCCGGATTGTCGGCACCCAGTGCGACAATATGAGTTCCTGGCTTGACCCATTCCGACCGTATCAGCGGTTCAGGCGACGGAGTGGTCGCGATGAGGACGTTGGCCCAGTCGCAAAGCGCCCTTAGGTCATCATATGCCGTAGCGGGGGGACAGGTGTTCAATCGGGACACAAGACCGCTCGTACGATCGCCATTTCGGCCCCAAATCCCGATGCCTTCAACATCGCAGAAATCCGGTAGCCATTGCGCCGCCAACTCTGCCTGAAGCCCGCTGCCCACAATTCCTACGCGGAGCGGGCCAGACGGAGCGGCGACCTGCACGCCCAGAATGGCAGCAGCAGTCGTGCGCCAGGCGGTCAGATAGCCCTCATCCTCGAACAGGGCGAGCGGGAAGCCCGTTTCCTGGCTACACAGCAGCAGCAGACCATTGGCGCTCGGCAAGCCTTTGCGCGGATTGCCGTAAAAGCCGGTGGCCATTTTGATCGTGAAATTGTCCCCGCCCTTTAGGAACCCTGATTTAATGTGGCAGTCGCCGCCCGCAAAAGTAAGATGCGTGGGTGCCGGGAGGGCGTATTCGCCCGCCGCATGATCGATCAACGCTTGCCGGACCACGGCCAGTACCCCGTCAGGCGCAAGGTGGCGTTCCAACTGCGCTCGGGTGATGCGTAGCGGCGGACGCACCTGCGGATGCTCGATCGTCTTATTCAAAATATACTCGTATCATTCATGAAAGGCCAAGTAACGATGCCGGGCGGCGATATTCCGCCCGGCATCGTCCTGCGACCCGCTCGCGGGATCAGAAGGTTTTGGCGACCGACACACCGATGGTGCGTGGGCTGATCAAGCCCAGCTGGTACGGCGCATTCTTCGCGATGGTGTCACGCGGCACGCCGCTGACATAGCCACGCTTGTCGGTCAGGTTCTTCGCGAACAGCTGCACGCGCACGCCGCCGTTGAACTCCAGCCCTGCCCGCAGGTCTAGCGTCGTATAGCCGGGCAGCGGCAGGCGCGGCTGCGTCACGCGCGAGTTGAACTCGCCGATCCGCCCGCCCAGATAAGCGACGGTGAAGCCCAGGCTGCCCTGCACATCCGTGCTGAGCGGAATGACCTGATCGACCGCCAGGCTCGCCTGCCACTTCGCGGAGAAGGGAAGCCGGTCGCCCTTCCTGCCGTAGATGGTGGCGTTGGGCACGTCCTCCTCCAGCTTCGCGTCGGTATGAGTCAGCGCCGTCGCGACGGTCATTCCCGTAACCGGCCGCGCCGTTGTCTGCACTTCGAAGCCACGGCTGACCGCCTTGCCGCCATTGGCGTAGAAGGTGTTGCCGGTCGCGTCGCGTTGCAGCAACTGGATGCGGGTCCAGTCGATCCAGTAACCCGATGCTTCCAGCACCAGCCCGCCATCCAGGAAGCTGCCCTTCAGGCCCAGTTCGTAGTTGATCGCACGATCGGGATCATATTTCTGCGGCACGACCCCGCCGGCGTTCGAGTTCGGACCACCGGGACGATAGCCGGATGCCGCGCGGGCATAGACCATGACGTCGGGGGTGATCTTGAAGCTCGGCGACACCAGCCATGTGAAGGCCGAACCGGAAATCCGCCGCGTCGGGATGGTGTAATCGCCATCCAGCGGACCATTGCCCTGTTCGTTGTACCGCTGCTTGTTCTGCGCGTAACGGCCACCAACCTGCAAGCTCAGCTTTTCGCCGAAATGGAAGGTCAGATCGCCGAACCCGGCAAATTCCCGATAGCGATAGGGATAGCGGTAATTGCCCAGCAGGGTCTGGAATTCGGATGTTTCAGGCGTGACCTCGTTAAAGGTCTGGCGGCCCAACGTCCGTTCGCTGGTGAAAAAGCCACCGACCAGCCAGTCGATCGACTGCTTGCCATTGGACGCAAGGCGCACTTCCTGCGAAAAACGCTTGGTCTTAAACCGGTTGGCAAAGCTGATCCCGGCAGCGGGATTGGCGGCAAACCGATTGAAGGTGTAGGTAACGTCGGTGTAGCCAGAATAGTCGTTCACGGTGTAACCGCTCAGCGACGTCAGCGTTGCCGGGCCGAGGTCGGCAGTGACCGTCCCCGAATAAAAGCGCACCTTGCCCCTGAAGCTGTCGGCTCCCGCAATCCGGCTGTGCTCATATTCGCCGAAGATCGGGTTGAGGTTGAAATCGGTATCGACCGTGCCTGAATCATGGGTCCGCGTGTTCTGAAGCAAGGCGTTCAGCTTGACCTGCACCGCTGGCGAAGGCTTCCACAACAGCGATACGCGCCCGCCTTCGGCATGGCCGTCATTGGTGTTGCGCTCACCCGTCAGGACATTGTCGATATAGCCCGGATCGTTGCGGTAGAAACCACTGACCCGCAGCGCCAGTTCGTCGGCGATCAACGGAATGTTCACCGCGCCGCGCAGGGCAAAGCCTTCTTCGCCGTGGGCGACCGTGGACGCGTCGGCCTGCACCCGGCCGGAAAATTCCTGCGTGTTGGGATCGGTCGTCACATATTTCAGCAGGCCGCCCAGGGCGCTGGCACCGTAAAGCGTGCCCTGCGGGCCTTTCAGCACTTCGATGCGGTCGAGGTCGGACGGATCCAGATCCGCTGTCAGCTGATCGCCATAGCCTGCCGACGACGCCGAACCATAGGGAACATCGTCGATGGTCACGCCAACCGTCGGGTTGCTGCCCGCGCCGGTGGTCAAGCCACGGATCGCAAGCGTGGTCACGCCTGAATTGCGTCCATTGAGATTGAGGCCCGGAATGCGCGCAAAATAATCACGGAGCTGAACAAGGTTCTGCTGCGCAAGTTCCTGCGTATTCACAGCGGTGAGCGACATCGGCACGTCAATCGCACGCTCCAGACGCTTCTGCGCGGTCACCACAATAACGGCGCCCATTTCCGGCGCGGGCGCGGGCGCGGATTGCGCCTGAACCTGTCCAGCAGCCAGAACGGACATAGCCGCCCCAGCCAACATCATCGATCTCATGATCATGGCCATTTCCTTCCTCTTCCTTCGGCAGGGTTCTATGAACTCTCCACCCGACATGCCCCCCATGTCCGTGCGAGCCGAACCGCGAAGTGTTTAGACATAATGTCTGTTTTGGCTTGTATGTCAAATTATTTTCATCATAGTGTCGCAATTGCCGCATCGGCTGATAGACTGCCGGGCGCGCGGCGGTCGGGTCGATGCCCGGAGGGGTATGGGAAGAGAAATGAACCGCGATATGTCCGAAGACCTGGCCCGTCCCGTTCCGGCGGCGACGGCCATGTCACTGCCATTTTCGGTCAAGATCGGATGGGCGCTGGGGCAGTTGCCGATCGCCAGCCATATCGGCGTCGCGTCCTTCTACCTCCTCTATTTCATGACCGACGTGCACCATATCCCGCCTGCCTGGGCCGGGGTCGCGCTATTGCTCCCGCGTCTTTTCAACATGTTCTTCGATCCGGTGATGGGTTCGCTGTCGGATCGGACGCGAACGCGCTTTGGACGTCGCCGTCCCTATCTGCTGGGCGGATCGCTGGTCTGGGGCATCGCCTTCATCCTGTTGTTCGGCCTGCCGGTGCTGGCCGATCCGCGTCCCGGCATCGTCCTGTTGTTTGCGGCGTTCATGCTGGTGACGATCGGGCAGACGCTCTACCACGTCCCCTATTCCGCAATGCTGGCGGAAATGACCCGTAACAGCCGCGACCGCATCAGCCTTGCGTCGTGGAAGGAGTCGGTGTCGCGAATCGGTATCCTCATCGCCGCCACCACCACGCCCATCCTGGTGGCGTGGTTCGCATCCGAGGCACAGGGTTACCGAGTCGCGGGGGTGGTCTTCGGTGCCGTCATCATTTTTGGCGGGCTGGTCGCGTTCAAGACGACGGCAAAGGCACCTTCGCGCGAGGACAGTGCGCATGTCCCCGTCAGCTACCGTGCGCAGTTTCAGGCGATGCTGGACAATCGGCCCTTCTGCCTGCTGGTCATCGCTTATGTGTGCATCATGGCGGCGGACGAGTTGTTCAGTTCCAGCCTCATCTTTTACGCCGTCAACGTCCTTGGCCAGTCCGAAGCCTTTGTGGGCAAGGTCTATCCGATCAGTTCGATCGCGGCGATCTGCACCATCCCGGCGTGGAACCGCGCCGCGGTGCGGCTGGGCAAGAAGAATGTGCTGCTGATCGCCATCGCGGGCATGGCGGCGACATGGCTGTCCCTGCTGGCGATTCCGGCTTCGCATGCCTGGGTCATGTATCCGTTGATGGCGGTATCAGGGGCGTTCAATGCCGGATTGCTGCTGCTGCCCAATGCGATGGTGCCGGATACGGTGGAGTATGACGCGTATCACAGCGGCCACAGGCGCGAGGGCGCGATCTATGGCGCGTGGATATTCTGTCAGCAAAGCGCGATGGCGGCGGGCGGGTTCATGCTGTCGATCTCGCTCGGCTTCATCGGTTACAAGGGCGCGGTCGCGGTTCAGCCCGCCAGTGTCCAGGATGGTTTGGTGGTGATCATATCGGTCGTGCCTGCAGCGCTGCTGGCGATCGCGGCGCTGCTGGTGCGGGCCTATCCGTTGAATGAAGAGCGCGTAAAAGCGCTGGAGACAGCATGAACGGGGCCAGGTATTTCCGGCGGACATTGAGCGCCTTCGCCCTGACTATCGGGACCCTGGCCGTCAGCGCCCCGGCGCTGTGCCGCCCGACGACGGGGGAAGTGCATGCACCCAAACCCGTCCCCATGACGGTCGAGCAGATCGTCGCCCGCGCGCCGGACGGGAAAAAACTTGGCACACTCGTTGTGCCGTCGCTGGTCGCGGCGAAGCGCGACGTTGGCCGACCCGTTATCTTCGCCTTCAACGGCGGGCCGGGGGCCGCTTCAGGATGGCTGCAACTGGGCCTGCTTGGCCCCCTGCGCATCGTCTTGGCGGACGATCCGGCCAAAGCCATCCCGCCCTCGCCCCCGCTCGAGCGCGCAAAGGACGGACTGTGGGACGTGGCGGACATTGTTTTCATCGATCCACTGGGAACAGGGTTCAGCCGGGTTGACGCCGGGGTGCCCAACGCCCTGGTCCAGGATTGGCGCGGCGACGGGGATTATATCGCGGGCGCGATCCGCGAGTGGCTGACGCGCCATGGCCGGGCCGACGCGCCAGTGCTGCTGATCGGGGAAAGCTATGGCACCGAACGCGCCGTCGCTGTCGCCGACGCATTGACGCGTGGCGACAGCCCGATCCGTCTCACGGGTGTCGTCCTCGTTTCGCAATCCATCACGGTGGAAAACAGCCTGCAGCGCAACGGCAACGATCTAGGCACCGCAATCGGCCTGCCGACCATCGCGGCGACCGCTTGTTATTGGAAGAAGGCGAAAGGTGCGCCGAAGAATTGCGCCGCCGCCGCGCAGGAATATGCGCTGGGTCATTATCTGCCCGCACTGGCGGCGGGTAACCATTTGTCCATCGCGCGCCGCGCTGCGGTGGAACGGCGGATGTCGCGCATCACCGGCCTGCCCGCCGATCATTTCAATAAGAACGGCCTGCCCCTGACCAAGGACGCCTATCGTCAACTAGCGCTGGCGAAGGACGGCAGGTTGCTGGGCGTCTACGACAGCCGCTATGCCGCCCCGATCGACCCGGCGCGCAAGGGGCAGGACCCGTCCTTCGACATATTGCTCCCCGCGATGGAGGATGCGGCGGCGCGCGCCAACCAGATGCTGCTGGGCCTTTCCGCGTCCCCGGTCGATGGGTCCGCCTATCGACTGGTCGATCTTAGCCTCGGCGAACAATGGGGCTATGGCGGGCTGGCCGATCCCTATCGCAGTCTCGACATGATGGGCGTGCTCGCGCAAAGCCTGCGGCGCAGCGGCGGGCGGTTGATGATCGCGGGCGGGCTGTTCGATACGGCGGGGTCCTATGGCGCGGATCACTATCTCGCTTCGCATATCGACTTGCCTCGCGATGCCGTCGATCTGGCAAGCTATGACGGCGGGCATATGTTCTATCTGAATGGCGAGAGCCGCCGCGCCTTTCTGGCAGCGCTTCGCACCTTCACGACACGCGCTTCGGGAGACAGAAAATGATCCGCTTCAGCTTCTGCATGGCGGCAGCCGTCGCCCTTTTCGCCGCGCCCGCTTCGGCGCAGCAGGTCGCGATCCAGGCTGGGCATCTGTTCGACGCAACCGACGGGCGCATGCGCGGCCCAACCACCATCTTCGTTTCGGGCGAGCGGATCGAACGGGTCGAGGATGGCTTTGTCGAACGGCCCGGCTATCGCATCGTCGATCAGCGGCAGCGGACAGTGCTGCCCGGACTGATCGATTGCCATGTCCACCTGACCATGAGCGACAACAGCTACAAAATCGCAGCCTCGACACCCGATCGCAGCACCGCAGCCCTGGCCCTGCTCGCCCCCCGCAATGCGCAGGCGACGCTGGAGGCCGGTTTCACCAGCGTGCGCAACGTGGGTGCCTATGGCGGGACCGACCTGTTGTTGAAACAGGCGATCGATGCGGGAGACTTGCCCGGCCCACGCATGTTCGTAGCGCTGGAGGCGATCGGCCCCACCGGCGGACATAGCGACCCCGCCAACCACAATGACGCCGCGCTCGACAGCCCCGAACGCCGCAACGCGGTGGCCGATGGCGTCGACGCGTTTGTCCAGCTGGTGCGCGATCACAAGCGGCGCGGCGCGACCCTGATCAAGATCATGCCCGGCGGCGGCGTAGGATCACCGGGCGATGACCCGAACCGGCAACTGATGACCGATGCGGAAATCGTCGCCGTGGTCGAAACCGCCCATAGCCTGGGGATGCGCGTTGCGGCCCATGCGGAGGGCGAAGGAGCAATCGATGCGGCGTTGCGCGGTGGCGTCGATTCAATTGAGCATGGCGATTTCGCCAGTGCCAGAAGCTGGACAATGGCGAAGGCCAAGGGCATCGCACTCGTGCCGACGCTGGCCACGTCCGAAGCGTTGATGATCGCCTTTCGCGAACATCCCGACCGTTATCCCGCCGAAATTCGGGAAAAGATCAGTATGGTCACGCCTTATTCGATCAAGGCGCTTGGCGCGGCCTATCGCGCCCATGTCCGCATCGCCTTTGGCACTGATGCGACCGGACTTGTCCCCCATGGCGGCAATGCGATGGAATTTCCACTGATGGTGAAGGCAGGAATGAGCGCGTCGGACGCCATCCTGGCGGCGACGGCGAATGCGGCGGACCTGATCGGCTCCCCCGATATCGGTCGCCTTGTCCCCGGTCGCTATGCCGACATGATCGCGGTCGATGGCGACCCGCTGCACGACATTAGCATCCTGTCCAACGTCGCCTGGGTGATGAAGGGCGGCGCGGAGGTTGCAGGCAGATGATTGGCAAAGCCGCCGACAGGTGCCACAAGATGGACATGCATAGTCCCAGCAGCAAGAGTCCGGCGAAAGCCATTTCCGCCGCCAAAGCCGCACCCGACCTTTCGGCGTATTTTTCCACTACGCAGGCGATTGCCGCCCTGCTCCATCCCCATGCCGAAGTCGTCGTGCACGATATGATAAACGACCGCATCGCCGGGATATGGAACGCCTTTTCCAGTCGGAAGGTCGGCGACCCGTCCAACCTGGGCCAGGATGCCAGCCTGCGCACCGATGAGCTGGTCATCGGCCCCTATGACAAGGCGGAGCGGGACGGGCGCCGGTTAAAGTCGATCAGCGCCGCGCTGCGTGACGATCACGGTGAGCGCACGGGCTTTTTGTGTATCAACCTCGACATGTCGAAGTTTGACGGCGCGATCGAGATGCTGCGCGCCTTCGCCACGACCGCCACGCCGATGCCCGACGTATTGTTCAAGGGCGACGTGCGTGAACAAATCAACCTCATCATGCGGGACGAGCTGGTCAGCCTGAACCGATCCGTTTCATCCCTGACGCGCGAGGATCGGCGGCAGATCATCGCACGGTTCGAATCCGCCAACATCTTTCAGGCGCGCAACGGCGTGCCCATGGTCGCGACCGCGCTCGGCATCGGCCGGGCCAATCTCTACAATATCCTGCGCTCCCTGCGCGAGGATGGGGCAAAGGCGGCGGAGGAAGCACCGGTGAAAAAGAGCCGGACGACTCGCACGAAATCCAAAAGCTAGAAAGAACGGCAGGGTGGCATGACGCTCTTTGGCACGATAGGCGCCCACGTATGGCGGGGCGCGGCCGCTCTTCTGCTGATGATCGCGATCCTTGCGCCCGCCCATGCGGAAGGCGCGGCAGACAAGGGCGGGGTAGCGACGCCTTATCCCGTCGTCACGCACCATGCGAGCAAGTTTGGCGGGCGCAAGATATTCTACACCGCGACCATCGGTGAGATGCCGCTGTTCGACGATAAGCGGCAGCCCGCTGGCAGGATCGTGTCGATCAGCTATGTGGCCACCAATGCGGGCCGCGACCGACCGGTGCTGTTCGTCTTCAACGGCGGCCCCGGATCATCGTCCGTCTGGCTGCACATGGGCCTGGTCGGTCCCCGCCGCGCCGCTTTCACCAATGACATCCAGCCCGAAACCGCCGCGCCCTTTGCACTGGCTGACAACCCCGACAGCCTGCTCGACGTCGCGGACGTCGTCCTGTTCGATCCCCCGGGAACGGGATTCAGCCGCGCAGATGGGGCAGAGCGCAAACGCTATTTCAGCCTGAAGGGCGACGCCGACCTGACCGTTGCCTTCATTCAGGACTGGCTGCGCCGGAACAAGCGGTGGAACGCGCCCAAATATCTGATGGGCGAAAGCTATGGCAGCATCCGTGCCGCCGCCGTCGCGCGCGCGCTTGCAGGCACGGAAGCCGGGCGGATGGAGGCCGTAACGCTGAACGGCGTCATCCTGCTGGGCCAGGTGCTCGACTTCATGAACGGGGGTAGCGGCGACGATCGCGCGCCGCTTACAGGCCTGTCCACGATGGCCGCGACCGCCGCCTATCACAAGCGCACCACTTATTCGGTGCAGGACGCCTATGCCGCCGCGACCCGCTTCGCGCGCGACGACTATGTCCAGGCCCTGTTCGAGGGCGACCGCCTGTCGCCAGAGCGCCGCCGCGCGATCGCGACACGGCTGAGCGACCTGACCGGCCTTGGCGTCGATTTTATCCTGGAACATAATCTGCGCGTGACGCCGCTCATGTTCATGAGCGAATTGCTGCGCGGCGAGGGGAAACAGATCGGTTTCTACGATGGCCGCTATGTCCTGCCGCTGGCGGCGAACGGCGGGGATTCGGTCAGCGACGATCCCGCCATGGCGCAATATGTGCCGGGCTATGTCGCGGCCCTCAACGACTATCTGTCGTCAGAGCTCAAGGCACCTAACACCGAGCGCTACATTCCCATCGATTTCGACATCAATAGCAAGTGGGATTGGGGACAGGGAAGCGGGGTCGGCCCATCGGGCAACTATGCCGATGCCCTCGCCACCGCGATGCGCCGCAACCCCGCGCTCCGGCTATTCGTGGCGGCGGGCCTTTACGATCTAGCGACGCCGCCCGGCGCAGCGGAATATGTGCTCGCCCATTCGGGAATCCCTGCCGAAGCGACATCGCTGCACCATTATGAATCGGGCCATATGCCCTATATGGGACCGTCGCGGGCGTTGATCGCGCGCGACCTGCGCGCCTTTATCCGCGCGTCGTCGGGAACCGCCAGGCAACCCTAAGCCGCCGCTTGTTTCAGGTGAGGCGCGGCATGCCCTCACGCGCGAGGGTACAGAGCAACAGCGCCGTCAGGCTGGCCCGCTCGGCCAGGCTAGGCACGATCAGATATTCGTCCGGCGAGTGGATTGCTCCACCGCGCACGCCCATCGTGTCCACCACCGGCACGCCGCATGCCGCGATATTATTGCCGTCGCAAACACCGCCAGTGTCGCGCCAGCCGATGCGCTGCGCCAGCCTGCGGCCACAGGCGCTGACGAGGTCGAGCAGGGCGAGCGCCTGGGCATCGAGCGTTTTGGGCGGGCGGCCAAAGCCGCCATGAATGTGGATCGATACGTCGCGCATCCGGGCGACCTCGCCGATGATGTGCGCCATTGACGCTTCCGCCAATTGCTGGCGCTCCGCCGATACGGGGCGAATATTGACGCGCAGGATCGCATGATCGGGCACGACATTGTTGGGGCCGCCACCGTCGATCCGCGCCGGATTGACCGAAAGCCCTTCCCCCACCAGCTGTTCCAGCCGCAGAGCGATGTCCGCCGCCGCCAGCAAAGCGTTGCGCCCGTCCGCCGGATTGCGCCCGGCGTGGGCGCTGCGGCCCGTCACGATGATCGAGAAATTGCCGCTGCCGGGTCGCGCGCCCGCCAGCGTGCCGTCCGGCAAGGCTGATGGTTCATAAGTGAAGGCGGCTTGCTTACCCTGCGCCGCCTGCCTCAACAGCGGGGCGGAACCGGGCGAGCCGATCTCTTCATCGCTGTTCAGCACGACTTGATAGCCGATACGATCATGCAGCGGCGACCCTTCGAAAGCCCGCAACGCCGCCAACATCACCGCGATGCCGCCCTTCATGTCGGCAACGCCCGGCCCGTTCAGCAGATCGCCGTCCATCCGGCAGTGGCGAAAGGCGCTGTCAGCTGGAAAGACCGTGTCCATGTGGCCGGTGAACAAAAGTTGCAGCGGCGCTTCGGGTCGCACAGTCAGCAATATGTTGTCACCCAACGGCATCGCATTTTCGCGCCCGTCCGCATCGACGGAGGTCACCGCCGCCGCGCCGGACATAGTCATTTCGCCGGGCAGCACTGAAAAGGCGTCAGCCAGTCCCGATGCCACCGTCTTAAGGCCCGTCAGGTTGCGCGATCCGCTGTTGATCGCGGACCATGCCAGCACTTGATCCAGCATCGGCGCGGCGCAGGCGGCCTCGACCACCGCGCGATCCGGGCCGATGTCCATCAGGGGTAGGTCGCCATCTGTCATGTCAGCCCCGGAACCGCCAACGCTTCGACCTGATTAGCTTCGAAACTGGCGGCGGGATAGGCGCAATAGTCGGCGGCATAATAAGCGCTGGGCCGGTGGTTGCCCGATTGCCCCAGCCCGCCGAACGGCATCGCGGACGCCGCGCCCGTGGTGGGCCGGTTCCAGTTCACGACCCCAGCCCTGATGTGCATGGCGAAACGCTGCCACAGGGATTCATCGCCGCAGATCAGCCCGGCGGACAGGCCATAAGTGGTGGCATTAGCTTGGGCGATGGCAGCGTCGAAATTGTCGGCGCGGCGCACCTGAAGCACTGGGGCGAAGATCTCACCATCGGGCACATCGACCCCGGTCGTTTCCACGATGGCCGGCGTCATGAAAGCGGCACTCCGTCCTTCCAGCGCCCGCCCGGCGAGCAAAGGCTGCGCGCCCGCGGCTAGCAGCGCGTCGAGCGAAGCGCGGGCGCCATCAGCAGCGCGTGCTGAAACCAGCGGCCCCATGAACGCCCCACCCGGATCGTTCCACGCCGCGACGGGCAACCGCGCGGCAAGCGCCACGACCGCCTCGACCATCGCGTCCCCGGTCGCACCGGTCGGCACGATCAGCCGTCGCGCGCAGGAACAGCGCTGGCCGGTGGTGATGAAGGCAGAGTGGACGACTTGCGCCGCGACCGCTTCAGGCTCGCCGTCCCAGGCAATCAGGGGGTTGTTGCCGCCAAGCTCCAGCGCCAGCAACACGGCAGGCCGGTCAGCAAAAGCGCGGCGGAAATGCGCACCCGCCGCCGCCGACCCGGTGAAGAGCAGGCCGTCGATATCGGCCTCTAGCAGCGCCGCGCCGGTGTGCCGGTCGCCCTGCACCACTTGCAATACGTCTTCGGGCAACCCGGCCAACCGCCATGCCTGCCGCATCCGCTCGGCTGTTGCAGGCGCTTCCTCCGACGGCTTGAACACCACGCTGTTACCCGCCAGCAGCGCAGGCACGATGTGGCCGTTGGGCAAGTGGCCGGGGAAATTATAGGGGCCAAGCACGACCATCACCCCGTGCGGGCGATGGCGCAGCACGGCACGGCCAAACGGCATCGCCTGCTCGCGCGTTCCGGCGCGCTCCGCCTGCGCAGTGATGGAGATTTCGACCTTCCCCACCATCGCGCCGACCTCGGCACGGCTTTCCCACAGCAGCTTGCCGTTTTCGCGCGAGATGATCACGGCCAGTTCCTCGGCATCCGCCTTCAGCGCGTCGGCATAGCGGCGCGCGATCGCGACACGTCCTTCGACCGGCGTTGCGGCCCAGCCTAGAAACGCAGCCCGCGCCCGCGCCACCGCGCTTGCGCAGGCCGCTGCATCCGCCACGCCCCCTTCCCACACACTTTCCCCGGTGGCGGGATCGATCGATCGGAACATGCTCACGCGCTCACCTGTACCACAGCGCCCGCATCCACTCGCAGCAGCGCTGCGGTAGCGGACGAGACGAACGCCTCCGCCCCCTCCACCCGCACAGGCGCGCGCACCGCGCGGAACTGCGCAATGCTGTCGGTAGAGATCAGCCTGTCCTGCATGTCTTGGTCTCCGTCGCTATCGTCAGCGATGTTCAGTGTCGCCCGCCGTGTTCCGGTAATGGTGCGGATGGCATCGCGGCGGCACGTCATCGTCGGGCCGCCGTCAAAAATGTCGACCAAGCCGGACTGTTGGAACCCTTCCTGCTCCAGCATCCGCAGCGCAGGGACGCCATGCCGGTGAACCGAACCGATCGCCTCGCGCGCCGCCTTCTCGACCAGCTCCATGTAGATGGGGTGCCGGGGCGCCAGATCCAGTATGAACTGGCCGTCGGTGGAGGTGATCATGCGATCCGCCTCCTCGAATGGCAGGCGGAAGAATTTGCTGGCTATCCCCTCCCAGAACGGGCTGACATCGGCTTCGTCGAACCAGCCGCGCAGTTCCGCCATGATGGTGTCGCAAAAGCGCGCCCGATCCGCTCCAATTAGCAGATAGCGCGAGCGGGCGAGCAGCGCCCCTGCCCCGCTCTGCCGCTTTCCGGGGCGCAGGAACAGTGACCCCACTTCCGAACAGTCGCTGCATTCGTTGACCAGCACCAGCGCCTTATGGTCGAAGCGGGTCGCCGTGGCCGACGAATATTGCGCCAACGTCACTACGCGGAAGGAAAAATGCGGTCGCTTGACCCCGACGCCGCCTTTTACCCCGGCCACGCCTTCGACCCGGCCCGTCTCGTCATTTTCCAGCATCAGCACGTACCACGCGTCGCGCGGCTCGACTTGGCCGGCAAAGCTCTCCGCCGACAGCGCCAGCCGTTCGCTCAGCGTGCCCCTATCCTCCGGCAGGCTGGTGAAGCCGCGACCGGACAGGAAGGCGAGTTCCATCAATGCGTCGATGTCCGCCGGTCCCGCCGGTCGCACCACCAGCATTCAGGCGGCCTTCGCCAGATTTGCGCGCGTCTCCGCAAACGCCACCTCCAGCCGCGCGACGGCATCCTCCGCCTCCTGCGCGGCGATAAGCAGTGAGGGGAGCAAGCGGATGCAATTTTCGCCGCCGCCCGCGACCAGCAACCCGTGATCCCGCGCCGTCGCCATCATCTCGCGGTTGTTGGGGATCAGCTTGACGCCGATCAGCAGTCCCTTGCCCCGCACGTCCACCGCGATATCGGGATAGCGCGCGACCAGATCGCCCAGCCTGTCCTTGAGCAATTGCGACACCGACAGCACGTTGGCCATCGTCGCATCCTGCGCGATCAGGTCGAACGCCGCCGTGCCGACCGCCATGGCGAGCGGATTGCCGCCAAAGGTCGACCCGTGGACGCCAGTGGTCATTCCTTTGGCAGCTTTGGCGGTGGCGAGGCAGGCGCCGACCGGAAAGCCACCCCCCAGCGCCTTGGCCACTGCCATGATGTCGGGAGCGAGGCCGTCGAACCATTGATGCGCGAACAGCTTGCCCGTGCGCCCCATGCCGCATTGCACTTCGTCGAAGATCAGGAGCGTGCCGGTTTCGTCGCACAGCTGGCGCACCCGGCGCAGCCATGCCTCGTCCAGAGCGCGGGCGCCGCCTTCGCCCTGCACCGGCTCCACGATAACGGCGGCGGCAGCGGGACGGCGGATTGCTGCCTCGATACCGGCGATGTCATCTACGTCCAGCTGCTCATAGCCCGGCAGACGCGGACCGAAGCCTTCGACATAGGCCGGGTTTCCCGACGCGTTGATCGCGGCATAGGTGCGGCCGTGGAAAGAACCGGCGAACCCGAAGATGTCGATGCGCTCCGGCGCGCCGCTGACCGCATGGTAACGCCGCGCGGTCTTGAGGGCGCATTCAACCGCTTCGGAACCCGAATTGCCGAAGAACACGACATCGGCGAAACTATTGTCGACCAGCCTGGTCGCCAGCGCTTCCTGCCCCGGAATGCGGAAGATGTTGGACACATGCCATAATTTGTCCGCTTGGCGGTTCAGCGCCTCCACCAGCGCGGGGTGCGCGTGGCCCAGGCTGTTGGTCGCGATCCCCGCCACGCAATCGAGGAAGGTTCGCCCGTCGGTCGTGTGCAGCCACACGCCTTCGCCCCGCTCCACTTCCACCGGCGCGCGGTTATAGACCGCCATGAGGTCGCTCGACATGATGCTCGTCACTCCATCGTTCCAAAATCGATCCGTCCCAGCGGGACCGGAGCCAGCAGTCGCTGGACTTCGCCGGACAGGCGGCGGACGTCGCTCGCCACGAACCGGGCGTAATGTTTGATATTGCGAGGGCCGACGCCATGTTCGGCGCTGAAGCTGCCGCCAAATTCATCGACCACGCAGGCGAAGACCGATGCCCGCGCGTGATCCATTACCGCTTGGTCGGGCGGCCCGGCATGACGGGGCCAGACCAAATTATAGTGGAGGCCGCCATCGCCGATATGGCCGAAGTCGTGCGGGACCAGCGCGGGCGTTTCCGTCCCTAGTCGAGCCGCCATCGCGCTGCGAAAACGCATGACATCGCCGCGCCGCAACGCGATGTCGCACGCGACCACTGCGCCCGCCGCCCGCAATCCTTCGGTCAGCGCGTGGCGGATCGCCCAAAGCCGTCCCCTATGATCGATGGCGATGTCCACGATGGCAGCGTCGACCGCCATCATCATCGGCTCGAGCACCGTACCCAGCTTTTCCTCCAGCATCGCCGCGTCCAGCGCGGCACCGGCGGACAATTCGATCAGCACCGCATAATCGGGCACCGCCGCGAACGGCGCGCGCAGCGTCTGCACATGGGTGAGCGCTGCCGTCATCGCATGCGCGCTGATTCCCTCAAACGCGGTCAGCAGCGTCCCGAATTGCGCCTCCAGCTCCAGCAATAGCGGCAAGGCCGCGTCGGCATCGCGCAGCGCGACCAGCGCCGTCATCTGAACAGATGGCAATGGCTGAAGCGCCACCGTCGCGCGCGTCACAATGCCCATCGATCCACCGCTGCCCACCAGCAATTGCTTGAGATCGAGGCCGCTATTATTCTTCCACAACGGCGCGCCGAGCGACAGCATCGTACCCGCCGCGTCGGCGCGGACCATGTCAACCGCCATCAGATTGGTGCGCACGTCGCCATAGCGCAGCAGGCGCGCGCCACCTGTATTGGCAGCGATCATGCCGCCGATCGACGGGTCCGCCCCCAGGTCGATGGGGAAGAACAGCCCGTGTTCCGCCGCCGCCGCGTTGAGCGCGCTCAGGCGCACACCGGCGTCGACGGTTGCGGTGCGGTTGGCTGGATCGATATCGATATGGCGGTTCAGCCGGTCCAGGTTCAGGACGATATCGCCACCACTTTCCCCCGGCTGCACATTCTCCCGCGACAGCCCCGCCCCCATCAGGCCGGTGCGACCGCCCTGCACCACGATCCGCATACCGGTTTCCGCCGCGAGCGCGACCAGCGCGGACACCTGTTGGGCGCAATCCGGGCGAACGACCGCATCGGGCACCCCGCCGCCCTCGCCCCGACCGTCGAACCGATAGGGGGCGATGTCGTCCGGGATGGTCAGGACATGGTCCGGGCCTACCACGCCGCACATCCGGTCGATCAAGCCGGGGATCAGAGATGAGCCGACGCTCATTGCTTCGTCATGTGAAAAATGCCGGTCGCATTGCCGCTGTCGAAGGACAGGTCGAGCGCCCCCGTCGCCGGATCAACGTCGCGGCTGATGAATTCGTAGAAGGAGCCGGGCACCATCCTTCGAAGCTCCTCGCCCGAAGCGGTGGCAAAGCAGCGCTCCACCATATCGGCGCGGAACGCGGTCTGGCGCACGCGACCAGTGCGGGAAAATTCAACCTTATCCTTGATCGGGCGGCCCAACGCGCGCTGTTCTTCGGCCAGCGCAACGACGTCGGCGACGCGATCGGTCGCATGGTTGAAGGCATTGCCTTCGGTCGCGATCCAGGCGGCTTCGGCAGAGACGCTGCGCAGCCGCTCATAATCCTCGAGAGTGCAGGGCGCATGATGACAGCCAAAGGCGGCGACCAGCGTCGGCAGCATCGCAACCGCGCTGTCGAAAGGGATAGTTTGTCCGGCAGCGAGACGATCGAGCGCCGCCACCGCCTCGGCATCCAGCGGGTCGCGCGACGTGCCGAACACGCGATCGGCGACCGCCCCGAACTCTTCATCGAACTGATCGACATGCAGTTCGCTGACGAAGAACTGGGGAATGGTTTCGGGAAAGTCGCGATGGCGATAGGCGCGGCCCGTCATCCGCAACGCGGGCAGCGGATAGGTCGCAGCATCCTCATAACCGAGCGGTTCAAGGAAGCGGCGAAACGCCTGTTCGCCGCGTGGCAGCGCACCAGTTCCCCCCTGCGCAAAGGCGATAGTGCGGATCGCACCATGATCGAAGCACAGGCGGCGGCCGCTCGCCACCGCGTCACCGACATAGCCCGCCGCGCTCGGCACCCGGTCCAGCAGCCCTGCAAACAACACGATGTTCATCGCTGCGGCGATCTGCGCGCGGGTGACGTCACCCGATGCCGCGATCTCCTCCGTCATCATGGGGGTCAGCAGGTCGAGAGTGCGGCATCCGCCTTCCTCGCCCAACATGGCGATAACCAATCGCCGCACCCCTTCATTCTCGAACATCATATCATATTTCCATCGCCGCATTGATCGATATCGGTATAATGCCTTGCATAGCGATGTTTCCAAAACGGAATAGGATCATCTGTTAATGCGTATTTGGAATGAATGAGGGTCGCCGCTTGCTGCCGCCCATGGCCGCGCTCAACAGCTTTGCCGCCGCCGCCCGCCATGGCAGCTTCTCGCGCGCGGGCGAGCAGGTCGGCCTGACGCAAAGCGCGGTGAGCCGTCAGATCGCGATCCTTGAGGATTGGCTGCAAACCCCGCTGTTCGAACGCAGGGGCCGCCGCGTCGTCCTCAACCCCGCAGGCCAGGCGTTCGCGGATCAAATCCGGCCTGCCCTCGATCGGATCAGGGCGGCGACCGAACAGGCTTTGATGCTCCATTCGGGGCGCAGGCTGAACATTGCTACCCTGCCCAGCTTCGGCATGCGCTGGCTCGCCCCGCGCCTGCCGGACCTGACCGCGCAATATCCCGACATGACCGTGAACTTTGCCGCCCGCTCTTTCCCCTTCGACCTTGCCGAAGAAGGTTTCGATGCGGCGATCCATTTCGGTCGCCCGGACTGGCCCGATGCCGACCATCTGTTTCTGTTTCGGGAAGAGGCCGTCGTAGTGGCCGCGCCGGGATGGCTGGCCGATCACAAGATCGTGCAGCCGTCCGACCTGCTGACCAAAGCGCTCTTGTTCCAATCGTCGCGTCCGTCGGCATGGAACCGATGGTTCGCGGAAGCGGGGATCGTCGATCTGCCACCCCTCAAAGGTGCGACGTTCGAACATTTCCTGATGCTCGCGCAAACAGCGGCGGCGGGCGCGGGCGCGGCGCTGATCCCACGCTTTCTGATCGAGCCCGAGCTTGAAGCAGGCACCCTGGCCACTCCCTTTGCCCAGACGCTTTCGACCGAAGACGCCTATTATCTCGTGAGACGTCCAGGCTGGGAGGGCCATGCGGGGCTGAGCGACTTTGGGACGTGGATAGCGCAACAGAGTCAGGGCTGGGTCGGCTGACTCCACATCGTGGAAAATCAGCAAGTTACGCAACCTGCTTGATCCCGTTCGCACAGCGCCCTTCAGCCGTCGCATGAGGCAAACCCCACCTGAGCAGCCAGTATCAGGGGCGATGCTTCCAGCTTGTGCGCAATCCGTATGGCCGTCACCTGATCAATGGCGTCGATGACGCACCGGCAGATCAGGATATCATCCTCCATATGCGCCTCCACATTGCGGGGCGTCACCCAAGCCTGTGAAAAATGTCCGAGGATCCGGCAAAGCGACTGTGGGTCCACTATTGCCCGAACCTCGAATATGGCTGTCATGCGCTTACGGCACGGGCCGCCTCCACGATCCGGCGCGCGGCGGCATCGGCTACTATTGCGGGCGACACCCCCTGCGCTGATGCCTGGTCCAGAATCAGGCGCGTGCGCGGCCCGATGGCCAGGACGCGGTCGCGAACCTGATCCGCTTCTTCATTCAGATATTCGGCGGACACGTTGATGATGCCGCCAGCGTTGGCAACATAGTCGGGAACGTAGGAAATGTTCCGCGCCATCAGCATTTCGGCAACGTCTGGGCTGGACAGTTGGTTGTTGGCCCCGCCGCATATGACGCGGGCGGCTATGCGGGACACGCTATCAGGCGTCAGCACGCCGCCCAAAGCGCAGGGTGCGAATATGTCGGCATTCGTTTCTGCTATCGCGTCTATCCCGACGACCTCCGCGCGATACGCTTCACGCATGCGCTCCGCACGCCGGGGATCGATATCGGCGACCACCAGATGCGCGCCCGCTTCGGCCAGCAGCGCGCACAGACCCTCGCCCACATTGCCGACGCCCTGCACCGCTACGCGCAGGCCCGCCACCCCGGAACCCAGCCCATGGTCTGCGGCAGCTTTCATCGCCTCGAAAATGCCAAGCGCCGTCCATGGGGAGGGATCACCCCCCGCACGACCGCCCTGTTTGGCGAGGCCAGCGACATAGGCAGTTTGGCTTGCTATATTTTGCATGTCCGTGATGTTGGTGCCGACATCCTCCGCGGTCACGTAGCGACCCTGAAGCGCCTCCACCGCTTCCCCGAAGGCGCGGAACATCGCTTGCCGGTCGAAGTCGCCTTCAGGACGTCGGATCACGGCCTTGGCACCGCCGAAGGGCAGGCCTGCCAGCGCGTTCTTAAGTGTCATCCCTTCGGCCAGGCGAAGCGCATCGGCCAGCGCGGCTTCGTCATCCTCGTAGGTCCACAATCGGCAGCCGCCTGCACCCTGGCCCAAGGCGGTTGAATGAACGACGATGAAGCCCCGCAGGCCGCTTTGCGGGTGGTCCAGTGCGATGACCTCTTCGGGTCGGGCGTCGGGGACTTGCAATGTCATGATGTCTCTTTTCCAAATATCTGTGGGATGAAGCTGCGCGCGGCTCAGGCCGCGTCGTCCCCGGCCTCCAGAGCGAGGAGCGCAAAAGTGGCCAGCCAATGCTCGCCCATATAGTCGCCCGCCACGTGCGGGAGGGTGACGGCAAGATGCCGGTCGGCCGCGGCGATCCCCAGTTCTTGAGCAATATGTCCGTCTGGAAGGGCGGCAGCGATGCGCCGCCAGCACCAGGCGCGGCTGAGATTCAGGCCATCGAGGTGCGCGATCTTGCCGTCCGTCCGGTCGGACACGAAGGCTGGCGTCAGCAGGGTTTCCGGCGCGCCGCTGCGAAGGTCGGGCAGAAACGCGTCGAACCAAGGCACGAAATCTTCGCGCGGAAGTATGCGGCTCATGAGCAGAGCCTGCATCAGCGTGGGCGATAGAAATTCATCGCCCGATGGCTCCCAAGCCTGGCTTGTCCGATCGCCCAAATACCAGTCACGCGCGCGTTGTTCGATCAGGACGGCGAGTTGCGCATCTCGACCCTTCGCCCATCCATGCGCCAGCACGAGCGCAAACGCGCTATTGGTGTGAATGCCATGACGGATAGGGTAAGTCAGCTTGGGTAGATAATCGTGAAAGCGGAGGGCGAAGGCCCGTGCCAGCGGCTCGACCGCCGTCGCCCATTCCCGTCCGGCATGCCGATCAAGTTCCTGATGCAGCGCGAGCAACCACGCCCAGCCATAGGGCCGCTCGAAACCGCCAGCCATGGGGCGGGCGAGATACGCAACTTCTTCTTCGACCTTCTGCCGGGTCAACATGACATCGGCGCGCTCCCTGATTGCCGCAGCCTGGGGAATGTCGGGGAATAGCCGCAGCAGGCGCATGACCTGCCACCAGCCATGGACGCAGCTGTGCCAGTCGAAGCTGCCGTGAAAGATCGGATGCAATGCAGCGGGCGTCATCGCATCCTGCGGACCAGTCAGCACATGGTCGAGCTTGTAAGGATATTCGCGACCCAGATGGCCCAGCGTGAGGCCCGCAAACCTGGTGGCATGAAAAGCATCAAGGCGGTTCGTCATGACGGGAATCCCAGAAAGTAGAGCAGCAGGATATTGGCCCCCAGCATGACGACGGCGGTCGGCATCTGCGCCCAAATCACACCATAGGGGTCGCGCAGGTTGAGAAGTGCCGCAGGGACCAGATTGAAATTGGCTGCCATCGGCGTCATCAAAGTCCCGCAGAAACCGGCCAGCATGCCGATCGCCGCCACCGCAGCCGGGTTGCCACCCTGCGCGCTGATGAGCAGGGGCACGCCGATCGCGGCGAACATGACCGGGAAGGCGGCGAGCGCATTCCCCATCAGCGCCGTCAGCAACGCCATGCCCACGCAATAGATCGCGACCTGCGCGAACAGATTGCCACCTGTAGGCACGTAGCCGAGGATGTGCCCCACAGCCTCGCCCATCCCCGACGCGGCATAGACGACGCCAAGGCTTGCGAGCATCTGCGGCATCAGCGCGGCCCAGCCCATGCCGTCCATCAACCGCACCCCGGCCTTGAGCGGCGCGGCCGGGCCGGGGCGAAACCAGATCATGCAAAGAAGCGCCGCCAGCACTGCACCGAGGGCCAGGGAGATGAGCGTGGCGTTCGAAGCCTGCACGATGCCCGGAACCGCCTTGAACAGCAGCGTTCCGCCCAGAGCCGCGAGTGGGATCAGCAAAGCGGGCAGGAACAGCCGATTGCCAAAGCGCATAGCCATCACGGTTCGGGCGGCGACGGACTCATCGGCGGCCTGATGCTTCGCGAGGGTACGGCCGGATGCCGCCACCACCACAATCGCGATGGCGACGATACCATTGCCAGTGTCGCCGATGACGTCGCCCAGCAGGAAGCTCACCGACACCAGCCCCCACAGCAGCGCCGTGGCCCAACGCCGCGCGTCCCGCCGGGACAACAGCGTGACGACCGCAAAGCCCAGGAACATCGCACCGGCGAGCGCATAGACAAGGCCAAGCCCGATCATCGCTCTACCTCCGTGGCGGGCCGAACGCGCCGCCGGTCCAGCATAAGCACGCGCCCGCCATGGATCACCAGGGCAGCGATGGCGGTGGGCACAGCCCAGATCGACAGGTGGAACGGCTCCACCGCCATGCCATAGCCCTTCATCACCCCCATCATCAGCAGGATGGAGCCGATGGCTAGGAAGATATCCTCGCCGAAGAACAGGCCGATATTATCCGTCGCCGCGCTCATCGCCTTCACATGTTCCGGGTCATGCTCGGCCTCGTCCTGCTCGGCAGCGGCCTGGGCCATCGGTGCCAGCATGGGGCGCACCATCGTGACCTGCCCGCCAAGCTGGGTCAGGCCGACTGCCGCACTCAACTGCCGCGCGAACAGATAGATGAGCAGCAGCCGTCCCAGGGTCACGCCCTTCAATCCGGCCATCAACTGGCGCGCCCGTTCCTGAAGGCCGTGCTGCTCCAGCAGGCCGATGGTGGGCAAGACGAGGAACACGGCGGTCACGAACTTGTTCGCATTGAACGCGCCGCCGAAGCGCGCGATCATCTCATGCGGTGAAAGGCCCGCGGCCAACCCCGCCGTGGCCGCGGACGCCAGCACGACGATCAGCGGATTGATCCGTGCGATCAGCCCCGCAAGAAGCACCAATATGGCGAAAAGAACGAACATAGGATCGAAGTCCTGTTGATAAGGCAAGCCGTGACCTATTCCGGCGCGCCATAGCCTCCGCCGCCCGGCGTCTCGATGACGATCGCGTCGCCGGTTTCCAACAGCGTCTGCGCCGTGCCCGCGAGGGTGGTGGAGGTGCCGTCGCTGCGTTCCACCCGCTGCCGGCCAGGAGCGCCCGCGCGGCCGCCGTTCAGGCCGAATGGCCCTTCGCTACGGCGGGACGACACGATGCTGGCGGTCAGCGGCTCCAGCGCAACGATCCGCCTGACGACGCCGTCGCCACCACGATGCGCACCTGCACCGCCGGAGCCGCGCCGCACGGCGAAACGGTCGAGCCGCACCGGATATCGCATCTCCAGCACTTCGGGATCGGTAATGCGCGTGTTCGTCATGTGCGTGTGCACCGCCGACGCGCCATCGGCATCCGGCGTGGCTCCCGCGCCACCGCAGATCGTCTCATAATATTGCACCCGATCGTTACCGAACAGGAAGTTGTTCATCGTCGCCTGCGCACTTGCGGTCGCACCGAGCGCGCCCAGCAGGGCATTGCAGACCGCCTGGCTCACCTCGGTATTTCCGGCGACGACGGCGGCACCAGGTCGCGGCGACAGGAAAGTGCCGGGGGGCACGACGATGTCGAGCGGCAACAGGCAACCTTCGTTAAGCGGCAAGTCTTCATCAACCAGGCAGCGGAAGGCATAGAGGACGGATGCACGCGTGACGGCGGGCGGCGCGTTAAAGTTTCCGGGGCGCTGTACATCCGTGCCGGTGAAATCGATGCGGGCCGAACGGCGCGCCCGGTCCACGGTCACGGCCACACGCAAGAGAGCGCCGTCGTCCATGCGATAGTCGAACGTTCCGTCACCGATGCGATCGATCACACGGCGCAGGCTTTCCTCCGCATTCGCCATGACATGGCCGACATAGGCATGCACCTTGCGCCAGCCATAGCGATCCAGCAGGGAACGCATTTCCTTTATGCCCGCTTCGTTCGCGGCAACCTGCGCTTTCAGGTCAGCGACGTTGGTATCTGGACTGCGCGCGGGGTAACGGGCCGATCCGAGCAGCCCGCGCAGTTGGCCCTCCCGAAAGTAGCCACCATCCAACAGCAACAGATTGTCGATCACCACCCCTTCCTCGTCCAGCGAGGTGGAGGCCGCCGGTGTAGAGCCGGGCGCGATGCCGCCGATATCGGCATGATGGCCGCGATTGGCGACGAAGAAGCGGATCGTCTCGCCATCGTCCGCGAACATCGGCGCGACCAGCGTGATATCGGGCAGATGCGTGCCGCCGCGATAGGGATCGTTCAGCGCGACCATGTCGCCGGGTTTCAGGCTTTTGCCCCGCGCGGCGATCACCGCGCGCACGCTTTCGCCCATGGCGCCCAAATGGACCGGGACATGCGGCGCGTTGGCGATCAGATTGCCATCCGCATCGAAAAGAGCGCAGGAAAAATCCAGCCTTTCCTTGATGTTGACGCTGGTCGATGTGTGGCGCAGCACCGCCCCCATCTGTTCCGCGACCGCCATGAACATCTTGTTAAACAGCTCAAGCATCATGGGATCGACCGCGGTGTCGTCCGCCGTCGCCGCAACTGTCGCTACAGCGGTTCGCACGATGACGAGATTGCCCAGTCCATCGACTGTGGCTGCCCAGCCGGGCTCCACCACCGTGGTGGCCAGGGCTTCGCGGATCAGCGCGGGGCCGACGATGCGATCGCCCGCCAGCAGCGCTGCGCGATCATGGACAGGCGCTTCTACCTGCGCCCCCATGCACCATAATAACGTGCGGTCCAACACGGGCACGGCAGCGTCCGCTTCGCGCTTCGCCAGTTGCGGCATGGCGACGGGTTCGCCCGGCAGCACCACTTCCACTTCCAAACTATCGATCACCAATGCGCGACCGGGGGTGGAAAAGCCGAAGCGGCCGATATGCGCACTGTCGAACGCGGCCTTCATGGCGGTCGCGTCGGCCAGGTCCACGGCCAGGCTGGTATCGGTCCCATCGTAACGCAAATAGGCGCGGGCCTCGCTGCGCAACAAACTCGCATCAGCGGCATTGGCTGCCATCGCCGCGCGGAGTTCGGACGCGATTCCATCAGCCTTCGCGCCAAGACGCGATACCGATGCCAGGTCCATCCCCTCTTCAATCCCGACGCGGCGCACGTCCGACTGATCGGCCAAGCCCATGCCATAAGCGGAAAGCACCCCGGCAAAGGGATGGACGAACACCGTGGCTATGCCCAGTTCCTCAGCCACCAGACAGGCATGCTGCCCACCCGCGCCGCCAAAGCACTGGAGCGCGAAGTCGACGAGGTCGAACCCTTTTTCGGTGGATACTTCCTTGATCGCGCGCGCCATGGCGGCGACGGCGACGCGGACGAAGCTTTCCGCCACGTCGCGCGGATCGGTGGGGCGGCCATAGGCAGCCTCGACCTGGGCGGCGAGTTCGGCAAACCCCTGCTCTACAACGACATGGTCGAGCGGCTGATCGCCTGCCGCGCCGAAAATGGCGGGGAAGAAACGCGGGACGATCTTGCCCAGCATCACATTCGCGTCGGTGACGGTGAGCGGCCCACCCCGGCGATAGCTGGCCGGGCCGGGGTTCGCGCCCGCGCTGTCCGGGCCGACGCGATAGCGCGCGCCGTCGAAATGCAGAACCGACCCGCCCCCCGCCGCGACCGTGTTGATCGCGATCATCGGCACCCGCACCTGCGCTCCAGCGATTTCCGCTTCGACCAGCCGTTCCAACGCGCCTGCATAGAGCGCGACATCAGTGGAGGTGCCGCCCATGTCGAAGCCAATGATCCGCCCGAACCCGGCCGCCTCCGCCGTTCGCGCGGCGCCAACGACACCGCCCGCCGGGCCGGACAGGATCGCGTCCTTGCCGTGGAATTTGTCAGGCGTTGTCAGCCCGCCGCTCGACTGCATGAAATAGAGCGGAACATCGCCCAGCTGCGCCTCGACCCGCCCGACATAGTCACGCAGCACAGGCGACAGATAGGCATCGATCACCGTTGTCGAGGCGCGAGACCCCAGCCCGACAAGCGAACTGGTGCCGTGACTGGTCGAAATCTGGGTAAAGCCTGCCTGCGCCGCAAGCTCGGCAAGCCGCTTTTCGGTCGCGGGATATTTCCAGCCATGGGCCAAGGCGATGGCGCAGGCAGTGATACCGCTGGCGCGATGGCGAGCAAACATGGCGACGGCGGCTTCTTCATCGAGCAAGGAGATCGTTTCGCCCGCCGCACCGACCCGGCCACCGACCTCCTCCACCGCTTCATAAAAGGGCGCGTGACGCCGGATGTCGAGCGCGAACAGGTCCGGGCGCGTCTGGTCACCGATGACGAGCAGGTCGCCAAAACCTGCGTCCACAACCAACAGGACCCGCGACCCCTGCCGTTCCAGCAAGGCATTGGTAGCGACCGTCGTCCCCATCTTGACCCCGGCAAGGATGTCGGCCGGTATCCGCGCATCGAAAGGCAGATCGAGCAGCGTCCGAATACCAGCCGTCGCCGCATCGGAATAGCGTTGCGGGTTCTCGCTCAGCATCTTGACCGATGTGAAAGCGCCATCCGGCCGCCGTGCGACGATATCCGTAAAGGTGCCGCCACGGTCTATCCAGAATTGCCAACCGGCCAGCATCACCCGCTCCATTATATTGTGACATATTGTCTATAATGGAATATATGTTCGGCGTCAAGAACGGCGGTCAGATAGGGACTGCAGTCGTATATTTGACCTGCGATAGCGCGAAATGAGACGATCCAGTCGCGACCGACGGGTGGCGCAGCACCGTGCGCATCAGGAAGCGGTTATAATCCTCGACACCGGCGACGACGATGCGCAACAGATAGTCCCAGTCGCCCGACATCGAATAGCAGTCCATGATCTCATCGCGCGACGCGATGAAATTCTCGAACGCCTCGGTCGTTTCCGCGAGGTGGTTCTTGATCTTGATGTGGCACAGGACGTTGACACCGCGCCCCAGCCGGGTCGCATCTACCAGCCGAACCTGGCGGCCAAGCACGCCGTCCGCCTCCAGCGCGCGCATCCGCCGCCAGCAGGAGGCGGTGGACGCGCCGACCCGTTCGGCAAGTTCGGCATGGCTGATCGACGCGTCGCGTTGCAGCTCCTGCAACAGCTTGCGGTCAATCGCGTCTAGCGGGCGGACCGAACTCATGACGCCGCTCCATCCGCATCGGGTTGCCGATCCGGCGCGGCGCGCGCGAAGGCATCAATCGTCGCACAGCGCGCGTCCACCGCCACCAGTCGGGGGAAAGCGCCCAGATCGATGTCGAACCGACGGGCATTGTAGATTTGCGGGATCAGGCAGCAATCGGCAATGGTCGGTCGATCACCGAAGCAGAATCCGTCGCCGTGGCGCGCGACCGTTTCCTCCAGCGCAGCGAATCCCTCCCCGATCCATCTGCCGACCCATGAATCGATACTGCTCTGCGGCGCGCCGAGATCATGCTTCAGAGCCTTGAGCACACGCAGATTGTTGAGCGGGTGGATGTCGCACGCGACGGCCGCCGCCATCGACCGCACCTGCGCCCGCGCGATAGCGCCTTCGGGCAGCAGCGGCGGTTCGGGATGGGCTTCCTCCAGCCATTCGAGAATGGCGAGGCTCTGCGTCAACGTCTCCCCCTCAATCTCCAGCGCGGGCACCAGCCCCTGCGGCGCGAGGCGGCGATAATCCGGTGCCGTTTGCGCCCCCGTGCGCAGGTCGTGCGAGACCTGACGATGGTCGATCCCCTTGAGGTTGAGTGCGATCCGGACGCGATAGGCGGCGGACGATCGCCAATAGCCGTGGAGGACGGGCGTCACGACGCGGACACCTCGGTTCCGACTCGCGTCGGACGACCATATTGCCTTTTTACCTGCTGCATCGCTTACGCCCCTGGCCTAATGATGAGTTTCATTCGATAAATGAGTTTAACGTGATCGCATCCTATCTTCATTGCCCCCAATGAGGCAATAATTGAAACCAATATTTGTACCTATCCGTTATTATTCGTTCATGACGAATGATGATGCACCGCCCGCGCATGCAGCGTCCGACCCGACCATCGATGCCGGGACACAGGCCTATGCCAGGGGAAAAGCAAGAGCATGACCGACAACCAGCCCATATTCTCCGCTTTGCGCCCGCAACAGCCTGACGCGCTACTAGCGCTGATCGCGATGCACCGCGCCGATCAGCGCGGGGAAAAGATCGACGTGGGGGTCGGCGTCTATCGCGACCGGTCGGGCCTGACTCCGGTGATGCGCGCGGTCAAGATGGCCGAAACGCGGCTGGTGGCGCAGCAGTCCAGCAAATCCTATCTGGGGTCTGACGGCGATATCCGCTTCACTCAGTTGCTGGGGGAGCTGATATTCAGCGCGCAGTCGGTGGACGACGACCGCCGTTTCGGCCTCCAGACGCCCGGCGGCACTGGCGCACTGCGGGTAGGCGCGGCGCTGCTGACGCGGGCAATGCCCGATGCGCGGGTGTGGGTCAGCCAGCCTACCTGGCCCAATCATGCCCCGATATTTGCCGAAGCGGGCATGGCGACGCTGACCCATCCCTATTTCGACGCGAAAACAGGGGGCATCGCGTTCGACCTCATGCTGACCGCGCTCGATGAAGCGCGGGCGGGCGACGTCGTCCTGCTGCACGGATGCTGCCACAACCCGACCGGCACGCAGTTCTCAGTGGAACAATGGCAGGCGCTGGCCGCGCTGTGCAGCTTGCGCGGCCTCATCCCGTTCATCGACCTGGCCTATCATGGGCTGGGCGACGACCTGGCACCCGATGGTGCGGGCGCGCGCATGATGATGGAGGCGGTGCCCGCCGCGCTTCTCGCCTATAGCTGCGACAAGAATTTCGCGCTGTACCGCGACCGGGTCGGCGCATTGTTCGTGCAAGCGCCCAGCGCACCGCTGGCGGAGATGGCGCGCGCGAACACTTTGGCGTTGGCGCGTAGCCTGTGGTCGATGCCGCCCGATCACGGCGCGGCAGTGGTGCGCATGATCCTGGACGATCCCGCTCTGCGCAAGGACTGGCGCAGCGAGTTGGAGAGGATGCGCACACGATTGAACCGGATGCGCACGGCGCTCGCCGCTGCCCATCCCCTGCTCGCCCCGATCGCCCGGCAGCGCGGCCTTTTCTCCCGCCTGCCGATTGACCCGCAGACGGTCGAGGCGCTGCGCGATCATCACGGCATCTACATGCCCGCCGATGGCCGCATCAACGTTGCGGGCCTGAACGACGCCAATATCGGACGCTTTATCGAAGGGCTTCTGCCGCATCTGGAAGAATGCAGCGACGCCCCTTCCCCTACCATATTGTCCCATTCCTCCCTGAAGGAGCCTTGCACATGACCGCTTTCGACAACCCCATCGGCCTGGACGGTTTCGAGTTCGTCGAGTTCAGCGCCCCGGAAAAGGGCGTGCTGGAACCCGTCTTCGCCGCCATGGGCTTCACCATGATCGCGCGCCACAGGTCCAAGGACGTGCAACTGTGGCGGCAGGGCGGCATCAACCTGATCGCCAATTACGAACCGGGCAGCCCAGCGGCTTATTTCGCCGCCGAACATGGCGCGTCCGCTTGCGGCATGGGCTGGCGGGTGAAGGACGCGGCGAAGGCCTACGCCCTTGCCGTCGAGCGCGGTGCGGAACCGGTCGAGGTGCGCACCGGCCCCATGGAACTGCGCCTGCCTGCCGTGCGCGGCATTGGCGGGTCGATCATCTACCTGATCGACCGTTATGAAGGGGGCGAAGGCGCGCTGTCGATCTACGACATCGATTTCGTTTATGAGCCGGGCGTGGACCGGCATCCGGTCGGCGCTGGTTTCAGCATCATCGATCACCTGACGCACAATGTCTATGGCGGGCGCATGGCTCATTGGGCGGGCTTTTACGAGCGCGTCTTCGGCTTCCGGGAAATCCGCTATTTTGACATCAAGGGCGAATATACCGGCCTGACCAGCAAGGCGATGACCGCGCCCGACGGCAAGATCCGCATCCCCCTCAATGAAGAGGGCAAGGCCGGCGGCGGCCAGATCGACGAGTTCCTGCGCGCCTATAACGGCGAAGGTATCCAGCATATCGCGCTGCTGTGCGACGACCTCATCGCGGCGTGGGACCGGCTGAAGGCACTGGGCACACCGCTGATGACAGCGCCGCCCGCGACCTATTATGAAATGCTGGACGAACGCCTGCCCGGCCATGGCGAGCCGGTGGCGGAACTGCAGTCGCGCGGCATTCTGCTCGACGGATCGACCACGGAAGGCGACCCACGCCTGCTGCTCCAGATATTCGGTCAGGCGACGGTCGGCCCGGTCTTCTTCGAATTCATCCAGCGCAAGAAGGATGAAGGGTTCGGCGAAGGCAATTTCACCGCCCTGTTCGAAAGCATCGAGCGCGATCAGGTGCGGCGCGGCGCGCTCAATATAGGAGAACCGGCATGACCGCTCCAGACCTCAAGCGCATCCACCATGTCGCCTATCGCTGCATCGACGCGAAGGAGACGGTGGAATGGTATGCCCGCACGCTGGGCATGACATTCACCACGGCCTTTGCCGAGGACAAGGTGCCTTCGACCGGCGCGGACGACCCCTATATGCATGTCTTTCTCGATTGCGGCGGCGGCAACGTCCTCGCTTTTTTCGAGTTGCCCAGCCAGCCTGCCATGGGCCGCGACGCCAACACGCCCGAATGGGTCCAGCATATCGCCTTTGAGGTGGAAGGCGAGACCGCTTTGCTTGCGGCCAAGGCCCATATCGAGGGTCAGGGCATCGACGTCCTTGGCCCCACCTGGCATGGCGTGTTCAAATCGATCTATTTCTTCGACCCTAACGGTCACCGCATCGAACTGGCCTGTAACATCGGCACGCCGCAGCAATATGATGAACTGAAACGCGTCGCTCCGCTGATGCTCGAAGAATGGAGTCGCACCAAGCGCGCGCCCCGCCACGCCGAATGGCTGCACAAGGAACCCGACGCATGAAGCTTGCCAGTCTAAAAGGAGGCCGCGACGGCCGTCTTGTCATCGTGTCCGACGATCTGTCGACCTGCGTCGATGCGAGCGCGATTGCGCCGACCCTGCAGGCCGCGCTGGACGATTGGGCCAATATCGCGCCTCGACTGGAGGCGCTGGCGCGCGATCTGGCGAGTGGGGCCGCCACCGGCCAGCCGTTCGACCAGGCCGCCGCCGCTGCCCCCCTGCCCCGCGCTTATCAATGGGCGGACGGGTCCGCATATGTGAATCATGTCGCATTGGTGCGGCAGGCGCGCGGTGCGGAACTGCCCGACAGCTTCTGGCACGATCCGCTGGTATATCAGGGCGGATCGGACAGCTTTTTGGGATGCCGCGATCCCATCATGCTGGCTGACGAGGCATGGGGATGCGACATGGAGGCGGAGATCGTCGTCGTCACCGACGATGTGCCGCAGGGCGTCACGTCGCAAGACGCTCGCGGGCTCATTCGGCTGGTCGGCTTGGTGAACGATGTGTCGCTACGCAACCTCATTCCCGGCGAACTGGCCAAAGGATTCGGCTTCTACCAGTCCAAGCCCGCCAGCGCGCTGTCGCCCGTTTTCGTTACACCGGACGCGCTGGGCGCGCGCTGGCGTGAGGGCAAGCTGCACGGCACGCTTAGCGTGGACCTCAATGGCAAGCCTTTTGGCCGCGCGGATGCAGCCGTCGACATGACGTTCGATTTCGGCACGCTCATCGCGCACTTGGCAAAGACGCGGTCGCTGGGCGCCGGCACGATTGTCGGCTCAGGCACGGTTTCCAACCGCGACGCTGAAGGCGGCCCAGGCCGCCCCGTTGACGATGGCGGCCTGGGCTATAGCTGCATCGCCGAAGAGCGCATGGTTCAGACGATCCAGCGCGGCGCGCCGGAAACGTCCTTTCTACAAGATGGCGACACCGTGCGCATCTGGATGGAGGATGAGCAGGGCAAGCCGATTTTCGGCATCATCAACCAAAGGGTGAAGCGTTTGGCATAGCGGCAAGCTCAATGATTCTTGGAACGGGCATGACACACTGTCCTCGGCAACGGCATAAACGAACGGAAACGTTGTATTTAACGTCCTAAGCTGCAATATTGATGCATCGTGGAGTATATCTTCGCGCAAAAGACATCATGGGAGGACAGCAGTTGGCACGTTTTTCGCAAATGAAGCTTGTGTCCTGCACGCTCGCGCTCACATTGCTAAATACTGGCGGCGTGTCGGCTGAGGACGTTCCACTCGACTCCTTCCAGACTCCGCCGTCGGCGGCCAAGCCCAGAGTGTGGTGGCACTGGAACAGCGGCCAGATCAGCAAGGCCGGTATCGATGCCGATCTCGCCTGGATGCAGCGTATCGGGCTGGGTGGATATCAGGCATTCGACGTGGATGTAGGCGCGCCCCGCGTTATCGAAGCGCCGCTGGCCTATATGAGCCCGGAATGGAAGGACGCCTTCAAACACGCGGTCGATGGAAGCATCGCGCGTAATCTGGAGATTGGCGTGGCCGGTTCACCCGGCTGGAGCGAAAGCGGTGGCCCCTGGGTCAAACCCGAACAAGCCATGAAGAAATATGTTTGGAGCGAAACCCGGATTGACGGGGGCAAGCCCTTTGTTGGAAAACTCGCCCAACCGCCAGAATCCGCCGGACTGTTCCAGAACAACGGCACTGCCGACCCGTCAAACAGTCCTTCCCTTTATCGCGATTCAAAAGTGGTCGCGTTCCGCCTCCCCCCTCAATATTTACTGCCGCTTCCGGTCGCAACGGCCAGCGGTGGGGACTTCGGCACGGCAAAGCTGACGGACGGCGACGTCGTTGCCGCCAGCGAATTGACGGCACGCGCGCCTGGGAGCGACGCCTGGCTGCAATATGATTATGGCCGACCGGTAACGATAAGAGCCATTACCGTTGCAACCGGACACTTTGCCCATTTCGGCGGCAGTGGCGGAGCTGGACTGGGTCCGCAGGCCCGGCTTGAAGCCAGCAATGACGGCCAATCCTGGAAAATGGTCAGCGAGCTGGAAACTGCCGGGCCGCAACGCACGACCGCTGTACCTGCGACCACTGCACGCCTGTTTCGTGTCGTCGTTCCGGCAGCGGCCAAAACTGAGAAAAAGGCAGACGCTATCCTTAACATTGGCGATGGCCCGTCAGGCAAATTGTTGATTTCGGAGCTTGTGCTTCATGGCGCGCCGGCGATCAACGCCTGGGAAAGCAAGGCCGGTTTCACGATCTCACACGACTATTATGCGTTGGCGACCCCTGCCGAGCGGAGCGCCTTGCGTGCTGCGGATGTCATCGACCTGACAAGCAAACTGGGTGCCGATGGCTCCCTGAACTGGACCCCGCCGCGCGGGCAATGGGTCGTGCTGCGTTTTGGCTATTCGCTTACGGGGCAACGCAACGCACCTGCTCAGGCGTCTGGCTCCGGCCTGGAGGTAGACAAGCTGAGCGGTGCGGATGTCACCAGCTATATCAGCCAATATCTCGACAAGTACCGGGACGCGAGCGGAGGTCGGCTGGGTCAGTCCGGTGTCAGCAATATGATTTTCGACAGCTGGGAAGCAGGGCAGGCCAACTGGACACCCGCCATGCTGGATCAGTTCAAACGACTGCGCGGCTATGATGCGATCCCATTTCTCCCTGCCCTTGCCGGTTATGTGGTGGACAGTTCGGAAACCAGCGACCGATTCCTGTGGGATTTTCGCCGGACGCAGCAGGAGCTGCTCAAAACCCAGCATTATGATTTGCTGAGCGCGGAACTGCACCAGGTCGGCATGATCCGTTATGGCGAATCCCATGAAGGGTCCCCCCATGTGATTGGGGATGGCATGGAAATGAAGGCGTCAGCCGACGTGCCGATGGCGGCCATGTGGGTAAGGGGCGAGCCGGGCTCATTCCAGGCGGAATCATTCGCGGACATTCGGGAATCGGCGTCGGTGGCTCATGTCTGGGGCCAGAATCTGGTGGCCGCCGAATCGCTTACCGCTGCCGGATCGCCATGGTCGCTCTCACCCCGTTCGCTCAAACCCTATGCCGACCTGATGATGCTGGCCGGGGTCAACCGATTCATCCTGCACAGTAGTGTTCACCAGCCGCTGATCGGCAAGGCACCGGGCCTGGTGCTGGGTCCGTTTGGGCACTGGTTCAACCGTAACGACACATGGGCGGAGCAAGCCGGTCCCTGGGTCAGTTATCTGGGTCGCGCCTCCCATCTTTTGCAACAAGGGCAGGCCGTCAACGATGTCGCGGTTTTCTATGGCGAAGGCGCATCGATCACCGCGCTGTTCGGTGAAAAGCCACCCGCCGTGCCGGAGGGTCTGCAATATGATTATGTCAATGCCGACGCCATCAAGACGCGCCTGAGCGTCAAGGACGGACGCCTTGTGACGGAAAACGGCATGTCGTGGCGGCTTATCTACATGAGCGGCCAGGTCCAGTGGGTGACGCTGCCCACACTTGAGCGGTTGCGGGATCTGGTGCGGGCGGGGGCTGTGCTGGTGGGCGAACGTCCGCTGGGGTCGCCCAGCCTGAGCGACGATCCTGCCAAAGTGCGGGCCGTCATATCGGAACTCTGGCCATCGGCGAGTGGCGTGGCCAAGGTCGGCGCGGGCAGGGTGTATGCGGCCAAATTGCCGGACGCCGCCCTGGCCGCAGAAAAGATCACCGCCGATTTCGAACTGGTCCAGGCACCTGCGGATGCGGAGGTCCGCTTCCTGCATCGTCGCGTGGGCGATTCCGACGTCTATTTCGTCGCCAACCGCAAGGATCGAGCACAGACGGTCCAGGCATCATTCCGCACGGTCGGCAAGGCGGCAGAATTGTGGGACCCCATCACCGGCAAGTCGACCCCGGCCAGCTATCGCACGGATAATGGCCGCACCATCGTCGATATCCCCTTCGATCCTTTCGGCACCACCTTCGTAGTGTTCCAGAAGAAGGGACCGGACGCCCAAACGATCCCTGTCGCCATGTCCCAGCAGCTTGCCGATATGTCCAATGACTGGTCGGTGGCGTTCCAGCCCGGACGGGGGGCACCGGCAAAACTGGCGCTGGACCAACTTCGGGACCTAAGCAAGGATGCCGACCCCGGTGTCCGCTATTTTTCCGGCACTGCCAGCTATAAAAGGACGCTGCGCGTTCCCAAATCGTGGCTGAGCGGTGCGACCGCCGTCAAGCTGGACCTCGGCCAGGTCGAGGTCATCGCGGAAGTGCTGGTCAACGGCCGGTCGGCGGGGATCGCGTGGACGACACCTTATCAGCTTGATGTCGCGCCCCTGCTCAAGCCGGGCGTGAACAGGTTCGAGGTTCGGACCAGCAATTTGTGGGTGAACCGCGTCGTCGGGGACCGCCAGCCCGGCGTGACCCAGCGGATCAGCTTTACCCACGAAGATGCGCCCAGCCTGGGCCTCGAGCAGCCGGTCACGATGTTCGACACGATCGGTGCCGGGGGCAAGGCTTTTGGGGCTACCCCTTATACAGCCGACACTCCGCTGCCGTCGTCGGGCCTGATCGGTCCGGTACGCCTGATACGCGAAACGAGCGCTGCGAAAGGTCGCTGAAGCCTGCGGCGTGCGATAGATCGGATTCACACCATTTGGGCTGTTTGAACGAGCAACTTGTCTCGTTCAAACAGCCCAAAGGGGAACCGTGATTTTGCCTTAAAAGGTGGAGAACCTGACGCGCAGGAGCACCGGCTGTTCGTTGAAATTGAAGCCATGGGCAGTCTGGTCGCCGTTCCAGCGGCGCTCCATCTGCCATTGGCCTCCCACGAACGTCCCTTCCTCCGCGCTCATGATCTGGGCATTGGCTGCGGCATTGACGGGCGTGAAGCGAAAGCGGCTATATTGGCCCGCGATAACGAATTCATTGGGGCCAAGTTGGGCGACGACGCCCCCGCCGACCGGTTCTTTCGCCCATGGCGGCGGCTTCATGTCCGGCCATTCGGGGACATCGAAATTATTCTGACCATAAGCGACGTCAATCTTCCACTCGCCCAACACGGTGGAATCGGTGCCTGAGCTGGTCTTCGCAGTGCCCCAGGTCGGGTTCTGGCTCGCGATTCTCGCCCAGTCGCTGGCGATGGGCCGGAACAGGCGATAGAGTGGGGCAAATGCCTCGATCGTATCGGCATCCAGCGTGCGCGCACCTAGCGGATAGTTGGAATAATTGGTTGCATCCATGCCAAAGGGCGCCCAGCCGATAGCGCCCCGCCCAAGCGCGGCCCAGAAGAACCGCGCAGCCCAGGTCGCATTGCTGGTTTCCGGCACGAAAAGCGGATTGTCAGGTCGCGCATATCGGTCGAGCAGGCCGGTATAGGTCGAATCGATGGGCAAATAGAGGTCGGGGGCGATCATATCCACGGACGGCGCAACGGCCTTCCAGATTGGCAGGACATTCCAATTAGGTCCGCCGCTTGCGATCTGCGCTGCCATTGCGGTGCTGTCCGCATCGAACACCGCCGCGTTGATGTACAGGGGCAGCGCCTTTTCCGCCTTGCCCGCCGACGCCACCTTTTCAACGAAGCGAGCATAGCTCCACGCGGCAAAGGCCTGGTCGGCTTCGGCACCGAACGCCTCTGACCATGTCCCCGCCTGCTTGCCGGCTGCACGCTGGACCAGCTCTGGCACAGGCTGCGCGAACAGGCGTTCGGCGGCGGTGGAATAATCCCGCGCGACGCCGTGGGTGCCGATCTCATTTTCGACCTGCACCATGATGACCGTGTGCTGCGGATCGGCCTGACGCAAATAGCGCATCAGCGCGACGAAGGCCTTTTGATCGGCAGCAAGAGTGGCTTCCCCGAACGGCGACAATGTCAGTGTCGGTCGACCGCCCTGCCGTTGCAGGCGGGGAAAGCGCCTCGTATCGGCCTTTACCCATTCCGGCGCATAGGTGGATTCTCCATTTTTCCAGCTGCCGAACCACAGCAGGACCACGCGCATGTCGTTCCGCCTGGCATCCCGCAGCAGCGCATCGACCCACTCATAATCGAAACGGCCTTCCACCGGCTCAAACTGTTCCCACGCGACCGGTGCTTCGACCACGTTGGCGTTCAGCGCACGCATCACCGGCCAGATTTTGGGCAGCACCGCGGGATAATTGCTCGAATTGTGGATTTGCGCTCCCAGCATGAGGAAGGGCTTTCCATCGACGAAGAAGGCATGGCGGCCCTTGTCCGTCTGAATCCGGGGAAGTTCCGACTTCGCCAATGAGGGCGTGGCGCTGCTGACGAACGCAAGGGCGAAAAGGGCGGAGAGAAGGTGTGAAATGCGGGGCATGGGCGAACCCTTAACAGGGAAAGTCAAAGTGAGGCAAGCCGATGGCGGGACCGGCGGCGGCTGAGCTGGCGTTGAATGCCGTCCGCGAAAATGTGCGGCAGTCCAAATGCTCGTCTGCGGATCAGGCCACCATCCGGGCGGTGGTTTTCTTGTGGGGAAACAACCGCCTCCAGCCGATGACGATGCCGCTTAAGGAAATGACCACGCCAGCGCAGGACAAGAACCAGATGAAGATGTGCCGTGCCGGTGGCCAGATGAGCAGCCAGGGCAGGTCCAGACTGTGCAGCGCGTTGAACAGCCAACGATGGGAGCGTCCTCCCGATCCCAATTGTCCAAGCAAGGCACCGGTCGCCGGATCGATATGCAGCCATGTGCGCGCAGGGTCGTCGAATTTCAGCCGTAATATCGGCAGGGGACGGCTGTCATCACGCAGATCGCCTGTCGAATACCAGTAGCGATCGGGTTGCTCCAGCCGATCGACCTCCGTCAGGCGCGCGCCCGGCATGGCGCGTTGAGCGATTGCGACAATATGCGCCTGATCCGGGACCATGGCGTTGCCGCTTTTCGCATCCAGCAGCGCGGTCGGTCCACGTCCCCATATGCTGATGATCGGATCGCCCCCCAGATATGCGAACCGAACTTCGCGAGCGCCCTGTGCCGCGCGGGCCAATGTCGCATTGTCGGTCGCCGGAAAGCCGCTTCGCGCGTCGGTATAGAGGCTGGCAACATCGGCGCGCCGCTTGTCCCCCAATCCGCCCCAAGGGCTCATGGACAGCCAGCCGCTGAACACCCAGCCGATGAGAAAAACGCCGCCGAACAGCCCGATGACATGATGCCATTTCATCCAGCCGCGATAGGGGCTGACTGACCCGGATTTGTATCGCCGGGCCAGTCGGACGCGCATCCAGCCGATCCAGAAACCAGCCACCGCGCCCAACATGCCGATGCCCGATGTCCACAAGACTGTCTGTCGCCAGGGTTCCTGAAACACACGCAGCGCTTCGAAATAGATCCAGTGGGGGACCGCGCCCAGCCAGTTCCAGAAGCGCTCATGCGCCGTCGTGTTCTGCACCACCTCGCCGGTTTTCTGACTGACATAGACGTCGGTCGCCGCCGCGTCGGCCAGCCGCACACGCCAAAAGGGGGCCATTGCTTTATAAGATCGGGTGACGACCCATTGGTCATGATCGACCAGATCGACGGAAAGGGCAGGCGCGCCGACAAGCATCCCCGCGATCTGCCGGGCGCGCGATGCATCGACGCCATGGATTTCCCCGCCGGTTTTCGCTGAGACCGCCCGCCTTCCTGCTTGAGTGACGAAGCGATAGACCGGCTCCCCGGCTGTCATGCCGAGCCGCATTTCCGTGGGGAACTGCGTTTCGTTCAGGCGTGCCAGCGCCTGACCGGGACCGACATGCACTTGCCCCCAATCGATCGGCGCTGCGGTCGCCACCCGCTCCCCCGCCCGGAAGGAGGGGAAGGAGACATAGAGCATCACCAGCCCTGAAAGAAACCAGATGGCGAAGAACAGGCACAGGACAATGCCTGTCCAGCGATGAAAGATGTAGAGCCAGCGCCGGGCCACACGGCCCGGCGCTGGTCTGCGGCGTGCTTCAGAAACTGGCACGGAGCGCCACGTCTACCGAGCGGGGCCGACCGAGCAGCCATTGCTCGTCATTGTAGGTGGTGACCGCATAGTCCTTGTCGAACAGATTATAGGCGCGGACGCTGAGCGCGACATTATCCGTCAAGGCATAGGAGACGCTCGCATCTACAACCGCGTACCCCGGCACTCGATAGGCGTTGGCGTTGTCGGAGAAGCTATGGCCGACATAGCGCAGGCCCGCACGGGTCTGTAGTCGCCTGGTAGCGTCATAGCGCAGCCACAGATTGGCCGTCGTCTCGGGGATGTTCGGCGGGGTGTCGCCGTTGTACGAAATGCCGCCCGCGTTGAACTCGTCAAACTTTGCCTCGAGCACGGTGCCGTTGGCTTCGATACCGAATCCCTGTGGCAGGTCGAGCGTTAGCGATGCCTCCAGCCCCTTTGCCGACCGCTGGCCGACCTGGAGCGGTGTCGTGCTAGTGAGATTGTTCGGGTCGCGCACCAGCAGGTTCTTCTTGACGATGCGGTAGGCGGCGAAGGTGAAGCTGCCGCGTCCGTTAAGGAAGCTGGCCTTGACGCCGGCTTCGACCTGATCGCCGGTCGTGTTCCTGAACTGCGACTGGCTGGGCGAGAAAGTAACCAGCGATCCCAGAGGGTCCACCGCCGTCGCATATTGCGCGTAGAGCGAAAGCGACGGCACCGGCTGATAGACGGCCCCGACCCGCCAGGTGGTGTTGCTGAGCGTTTTGTCGAGCGCATGCGTTTCGCTGCCGTTCGTGGCGATCGTAAGGCGTTTCACATTGGCATGCTCGAAATTGATCCCGGCGACCAGCGAGAACCGGTCGGTCAGCGCCAGCCGGTCCTCGGCAAAGAGCGAATATTGCCGCGTGCGCGTGCGATAGGCGGGCAGGATCGGCACGGTCGTATCAAACAGACCGGGCGTGAAGTCGAACGGATCGACCGGACTATCGGGTATCGCCGGAGCGCCGGGATAGAAATCATTGCCGTGCTTGAACCTGATGCGGTTGAGATCGAAGCCGATGACGAGGTCATTTTTCATCTTCCCGACGGGACGGCTGATGAGAAGGCTCGTCTGATTGCCGGTCTGTGTCTGGTCGTGATCGATACCCAGATAGTCGGTGCGATCGATCTGGCCGGTCGTGCCATTCCAGAAATAGCTTTCCAGATTGCGCCAGCGCCGGTCGGTGGTCAGCCGGTAAGTGGTGCTGGTGAAATCGATCCCTTCGGCGATGCCCCATTGCGCTTTCAGCGTCGTCCGGTTGTCCCTGTAATGGATCACCGCGTCCGATACGTTGTAGTTCAGGCGCCTGTTGCGATCGTCCAGCTTTCCGTCAATCAGCGGGGTGCCGAAATAGCGCGTCGGCTTCTGATCACTGTAATCGTCCGACAGCGTCAGCGCGAAATTGTCAGTCGGCGCGAAGCGTAGCGAGCCGGATATCGCCAGCCCCTTCGAGCCGCCGCGATCGACCCAGCCGTCAGACTGGGTGCGGCTGACATCGACGCGATAGGAAAGCGTGTCGCTCGCCGGTCCACCGATTCCAGCGCCGATCCGCCAGCTATCCTGTGATCCGTAGCCAGCTTGCGCATCGACGACGGTACGTTCGCTGTTCGGCTTTCTGGAGATGACGTTCACCGCGCCGCCGATAGCGCCCTGTCCGTAGAGCACAGATGCCGGGCCGCGCAGAACCTCGATCCGGTCGACCGTCCAAGGGTCGGTGGGGAAGGTAACAGTGCCCGCGCCGGGATAGAGACGAACGCCGTCATAAAGGATCATTACCGATCCCTGACCGCTGAACCCACGTGCGGCGAGGCCGGTCCCGCCGTTCCCAGGATTGGCGACCGAACTGATGCCGGTGGCGCGGGTGACGGCATCGACGATCGTCAGATCGCCGCGCGCGCGAATCAGGTCGCCGGTCAGTGTTTCGACGCTAGCTGGCGTTTCCAGGGCGGTAAGATTGAGTCGGCTGCCGGTGGATTGCGGCTCATCAAGGGCGGTGTTGCGCTGGCCGGTCACCAGGATGGAAGACGCGCCGTCATCGGCCTCTTCGGCATGGACGAGCTTGGTTGTGCAGGAGGCCGCCAAGGCGAAGGCCAGAACCAGGCGAGAGGCGTAGGAAACTGTCATAATCATTAGAAATTCACCCCGTCGGCGTCTCGCGACATTCAGCCGGGGCGTGCCGTTCACGAACGGTCGGCAGCCGACATCGGTCGGACGCCAGGGGCGACCAACACGGCTTCCGATGCGGCCCCAGCCGCTCAGTCGTCGCTCAGACGGAGTTCACCGTGCCGCGGCCATCCCCTGGACCAAGGCAAGAGCGACCAGACGCCGGCAGGTCTCCTGGCTCATGGGTCATCGGTTGATATACGGCCTTCCCAGGCCTCGCAGGATTTAGCGTCCGGCCCAGTGGCTGGCGGAAGGGCGTGAATGCCGTCCGCACATGTATATCGCGCTCGCCACTTACAGTTGCAGGGACAGCCGCGGAATTGGGCCGCTCACACAGCCCGCACCGCATTCCCTTTTCATCCCCGTTTCCGGGGAACCGACGCGATCTTTGTCCTTCTTGCACCCGTCAGGTGCGGAGGGGACGAGGCTCCTTATATTTCCAGCTTCGCCTATGCAAGACCTGTCCAACAAGTCCTGCCCAGGCACCAGAAAGCTCGGCGGCACGCGCTGACTATTTGGCCCAGCGCGAACTATGCTGCGAGTCAGGCAGGGACGAGCCGCCGTTCATAGCGCCACGTACCCCAGACCTGCTGAACCCGGCGCATGGCCGTGCGTATGCGATTTGCGGGCAGGAGCGTCGGTTCGGCATGTTCATCCGCCAGGGAGGGCGGCAGATCATGGAATCCGGCGGTCCGAATCCCAGGCAGGCATGCAGCCTCCCGGCATAATGCGGTGAAGCGTCGCATGACCGCATGATTGGGGCGCTGACGGTCGCGCGACAGCATTTCAAAACTGTGGGTCAGGGCCATGAAAGCGCCGTGACTTTCCTGCACCGCATGTCTGAGGCCAGCGCGCATCTCCGTGGCGGACATGGCGCACAGCTGGGCTGGACGGAAGCTGCCAGGGCGGTCGATGATCCCGCTCACCGGTACCTCCAGCATTCCCAGCTGACGCGTGATTCCCGTCTGCGCGCGCGCGTCGGTGATGCGGCAGCCATGTTGATGATAGGCCGGGTTGACGCTGCTGTCCCAGGCAATGCCCAGTTGCGCCAAGGCGCGGAGCGTGTCGTCATTCGCGCCAAAATTGCCCGCCCGAAAGGCGTTGATGGCAGGAGCGCCCGCATCTTCGAGCCATGTCCGCGCCATGCGCAGGAGGGTCAGCTGATCGCCGAGGGAAAAGTCGCCAATATTGCGTCCCGTCAGCCCCTGAACGGGAGAGTGCGTCGCATGGGCCAGCCATTCGGTATGGACGTGCAACTGCACCTCATGCCCGCGCTCCGCGATCGCGGCGACAATGGGCTTGAGGAAATCAGGGCCAAAAACCAGAGCAGGCATGGGGTCGAGAAAGAATACGCCTTTCAGGCCATGTTCTTCGAGCTGGTCCATCTGCCAGCCGATCCCATAGCTGCCGCCTTTCGCATCACCCCAGATCGAGCTGCGGACATTATCATCCAGGCTCATCCCCCGCTGATGCAGCAAGGCGGACAATTCCGTATCGACGGTGATCAGCAGGGCGGTAGAGGCGTTATCATCCAACATGGCTCCCACCCTAGCCACTGCAGCTTAAGGAGCAGTAACTCCGCTCCGAAGGCCGCAAAGCATAGGCGTCAGGCCGATAGATCAGACCAGCGGGTTGAATTCGCCATAACCACCCTGGAAAAACAGCAGCGGCTTGCCCGGCGTTTCCGCCTCCAGCGCCATCACGCGCCCGACGGCGATATAATGGTCGCCCGCGTCATGAACCGCGTCCAGCGTGCAGTCGATCCAGGCAACCACGCCGTCCAGGATCGGGGAGCCATTGGCCGAATCGCGATGCGTCACGCCGGAAAACCTGTCCTCTCCCTTGCCCGAAAGCTGCTGGCAAAGCAGCCTCTGGTCGCTGCCCAGCACATTGACGCAGAATTTGCCCGCGCGCTCGATCAAGGGCCAACTGGTCGAACTTTTGGCAGGGAAAAAGGCGACCAGCGGCGGGTCAAGCGAAACCGAGGTGAAGGAACCAACCACCATGGCGACGGGCGCGCCCTGGTCGATGGCAGTCACGACGCAGACGCCGGTCGGATAGTGACCGAGCACGCGGCGGAAAGTTGCACTGTCGATCACCGTTATTTCCGTCATTGCCACGTGCCTGTCCCTATGAAGAATTAAAGCGCAACGCCTGCCGAAGCGAGCACCGCAAGCGTCAGAAGTTCCGAAGCGTTGGACGCCATGGTCGCGATTTGCACCGATTTGTCCATACCGACCAGCATCGGGCCGATCATTGTCGAGCCGCCTATTTCGCGCAACAGCTTGGCAGAAATATTGGCCGATTGCAGTCCCGGCATCACCAGGACATTTGCCGGGCCGGACAGGCGGCTGAACGGATAGTTTTTCATGACGGTGGGATTGAGCGCGACGTCCGCCGTCATTTCCCCTTCATATTCGAAATCGACATCGCGCCCATCGAGCACCTTGATCGCATCCCGCATATTTTCCAGATGCGCGCCGGGCGGATTGCCGAAGTTGGAATAGGACAGGAAAGCAACGCGCGGGTCATGACCCATGCGGCGGGCGACGGCGACGGTGCCTTCCGCAATATCCGCCAGTTCACTGGCCGATGGCCGTTCATTGACGGTCGTATCGGCAAGAAATACGGTCTTGTCCTTCGAAATGATGACATGAATGCCAAAAGGCGTCCGGCCTGGTGCCGGGTCCATGACGCGCTTCACTTCGCGCAGCGTCTGGGCAAAGGGACGGGTCATGCCGGTGATCATCGCATCGGCGACCCCCATGGTCACCAGCAGCGTGCCAAAGATGTTACGATCCCGGTTGACCATGCGCTCGCAGTCGCGACGCAGATAGCCGCGCCGTTGCAGCCGTTTATACAGTGTGTCCACCATTTCGGGCACCAGCGGCGAATTGACGCTGTTATGCAGTTCAAAGCTTTCAGGGTCGCGCACGCCCAACGCTTTCAGCTTGTCTACGACATCCTGGCGTCCCACCAGCACCGGGACGCCATAGCCCAGGTCGCGGAACTGAATGGCGGCGCGCAACACGACTTCTTCTTCGGCTTCAGCGAAAACGACGCGCTTCGGGTTCGCCTTTGCCACTTCATAGGCAGTGGTGAGCACCGACGTAGTCGGATTAAGCCGGCCTTTGAGCGATTGGCGATAAGCGGCCATGTCCACGATCGGCTTCTGGGCGACACCCGATTCCATCGCCGCCTGCGCCACCGCTGCAGGCACGACTTCCATCAGGCGCGGGTCGAAGGGCGCGGGGATGATATAATCGGGGCCAAAGCTGTGCGAGCGGCCATAGGCTTTCGCAACTTCTTCGGGCACCTGTTCGCGCGCCAGTTCGGCGATCGCCTGCGCCGCAGCGACCTTCATCGGTTCATTGATGCCTGTCGCCCGCACGTCGAGCGCACCGCGGAAGATGAAGGGGAATCCCAGCACATTGTTGACCTGGTTGGGATAGTCCGACCGACCGGTTGCGACGATCGCATCGGGGCGCACCTCCAGCACGTCGGGCGGGGTGATTTCCGGGTCGGGATTGGCCATGGCGAAAATGATCGGGCGGGGGGCCATGGCCTTGACCATGTCCTGCGACACCGCACCCGCGACCGACAGGCCCAGAAACACATCGGCGCCCTTGATTGCTTCGCCCAGCGTACGCGCATCGGTTTTCACCGCATGGGCCGATTTCCACTGGTTCATGCCTTCGGTGCGGCCCTGGTAGATAACGCCCTTGCTGTCGCACATGATGACATTGTCATGCCGGACGCCAATCGCCTTGATCAGTTCGGTGCAGGAAATGGAGGCCGCCCCTGCCCCGTTCACCACCACCTTCATGTCTTTCAGATCACGGCCAGTCAGCATCGCTGCGTTGATGACGCCTGCCGCGGCAATGATCGCCGTGCCATGCTGATCATCATGAAAGACCGGAATGTTCATCCGTTCCTTCAGCGTCTGTTCGATAATGAAGCATTCGGGTGCCTTGATATCTTCAAGGTTGATGCCGCCGAAGGTCGGCTCCATCAGTTCGACCGCATCGATGAACCTGTCGACATCCTCGGTCTTGAGCTCGATGTCGATCGAGTCCACGTCGGCGAAGCGCTTGAACAGCACCGCCTTGCCTTCCATCACTGGCTTGGACGCGAGCGCGCCCAGATTGCCCAGGCCCAGGATCGCCGTGCCGTTGGAGATGACCGCGACAAGATTGCCCTTGGCGGTGTAATCATAGGCGGTCGCCGGGTCCTCTGCGATGGCGCGGACCGGCACCGCGACGCCGGGCGAATAAGCGAGGCTGAGGTCACGCTGCGTCGCCATCGGCTTGGACGCGATGATCTCAATCTTGCCTGGGCGGCCAGTCGAGTGGAAGAACAGCGCCTCGCGCTCTGAAAATTCCACACTCGACTTGTCGGCCATAGTCCCATCCATTCAGTTTTTCTGCTTCTAGCGGCCCTAGCGTCATGCCGTGCCTGTGGGCAAGCGCGAGAAGGGATTTTTCGCGCTCTTCCCTCATCGAAGCCATGCGGCTATCGGCTGGTAAGTGATGTCCACATCGAAGGATCCAGCCCCCTCGCAGCCCACGCCGATGATGGCGCAATATCTCTCGCTCAAGGGGGAGGCGCAGGATTGCCTGCTCTTTTACCGGATGGGGGATTTTTTCGAGCTGTTCTTCGACGATGCGAAGGCGGCGGCGGCAACGCTCGACATCGCGCTAACCAGCCGCGGCGAACATGACGGCGCGCCCATCCCGATGTGCGGGGTGCCGGTGCATAGTGCGGAAAACTACCTCGCCCGGCTGATCAAGGCGGGGCATCGCGTCGCCATCGCCGAACAGACCGAAACGCCCGCGCAGGCCAAGGCGCGCGGGTCCAAGGCATTGGTCGGACGCGCCATCGTTCGATATGTGACGGCGGGCACGCTGACCGAAGAAACCTTGCTCGATTCCCGGCGCGACAACATGCTGGTGGCGCTTTGCCAGACTGGCGGCGACGGCGCGGGCGAATATGGCCTTGCCGCCGCCGACATTTCGACCGGCCTTTTCGAAACGCTGATGCTGCGCACGGGCGATCTGCCCGCTGAGCTGGCCAGGCTGCGCCCCAGCGAAATCGTCGTGCCGGAGGGGCTGGTCCTGGACCTACCCGAAGCCCATCCCTTCGACCGCGCCGCCTTTTCAAGCGGCCGGGCGGAAGCCGCGCTAAAGCGCCTGTTCGGCGTCGCCACGCTGGACGGCTTTGGCCAGTTCAGCCGCGCGGAATTATCGGCGATGGGCGGGCTGCTCAGCTATCTCGACCATGCAGGCAAAGGCACCCTGCCCTTCCTCGCCCCCCCGGTTCGCAAGGCCAGCGGGGCGCATGTCGCGATTGATGCGGCTACGCGCGAAAGTCTGGAAATCACGGCGACGATGAGCGGCGCGCGCGCGGGCAGCCTGCTGGGCGCGGTCGACCGCACCGTCACGGGCGCAGGGGCGCGGCTGCTGGCGCAGGACCTTTCCGCTCCTTTGATGGACCGGGCGGCGATTGAAGCGAGGCTGGGGCTTGTTCAGCTGTTCCACGACGATCCGTTGCTGCGTGATCAACTGCGCGCGGCCCTGCGCGCGCTGCCCGACATCGGCCGCGCGCTGGGGCGGGTCGCCATCGGTCGGGGCAGCCCACGCGATCTGGGCCAATTGCGCGACGGGCTGGGCGAAGCGCGGCTGCTGCGGGAAAGGCTGGCGCGGTTGTCCGGCATGCCGCCGCTGCTTGCGCAGCTGCTGCCTGCGATGGACGGCCACGGCGCGTTGGTCGATGGCCTTTCGCGCGCGCTTGTGCCCAGCCCGCCGACGGAAACGGCCAGCGGCGGCTATATCGCCGACGGTTACGATCCCGCATTGGACGAACTGCGTCGGCTGGCTGGCGATGGCCGCCGCGCAATCGCAGCGCTGGAGGCGAAATATCGCGAGCAGACCGGCATCGCCAGCCTGAAGATCCGCCACAATGGCGTGCTGGGCTATCATGTCGAGGTTCCTGCGCGAGCAGCCGACCCATTGATGCAGCCCGATAGCGGCTTTACCCACCGCCAGACGCTGGCCGGGGTCGTTCGCTTCAATTCGGTGGACCTGCATGAACAGGCCGGGCGAGTCGCACAGGCGGGCGCGCATGCGCTGATCGCCGAAGCGTCGCATCTGGAAGAACTGGTCGCCTCCGTCCTTGACCGCAAGGCGGACATCGCGCTGGCCGCAGAGGCGCTCGCGCGGCTTGACGTTGCCGCCGCCCTGGCCGAACGCGCGGCGGAAGGCGGCTGGGCGCGGCCCCATTTCCTGGCCGATGATGGCGAAGGCCCCTGCCTGGAGATTGTCGGTGGTCGCCATCCGGTGGTGGAAGATTCGTTGCGCCGCGACGGCCAGCCCTTCATCGCCAATGATTGCCGGCTGGGCGACGCCGACCGGCTCTGGCTGGTCACCGGCCCCAATATGGGCGGCAAGTCGACCTTTCTGCGGCAGAATGCGCTGATCGTCCTACTGGCGCAGGCAGGTGCCTATGTCCCGGCACAATCAGCGACGCTGACGCTGGTCGACCGGCTGTTCAGCCGGGTGGGCGCATCGGACAATCTGGCGCGTGGCCGCTCAACCTTCATGGTCGAGATGGTCGAAACCGCCGCTATCCTGTCCCAGGCGACCGCACGCAGCTTTGTGATCCTGGACGAAGTGGGGCGCGGCACTTCTACCTATGATGGTCTGGCGCTCGCCTGGGCGGTGGTGGAGGCGGTGCATGAGATCAACCGCTGCCGTTGCCTGTTCGCGACCCATTATCATGAGCTGACGCGGCTCGCCGAAACGCTGCCATCGCTGTCGCTCCATCATGTCCGCGCGCGCGAATGGAAGGGTGACCTGGTCCTGCTGCACGAAGTGTCCGAAGGGCCGGCGGATCGCAGCTATGGCTTGGCGGTCGCCCGGCTGGCGGGGCTGCCGACCGCCGTTCTCAAGCGCGCCAAGGATGTTCTTGCGCGGCTGGAAGCGGGGAAGGCAAAAACCGGCGGGATCGCCGCAGGGCTGGACGACCTGCCGCTATTCGCCGCCGCAGCAGCCCAGGCAGAGGAAAAGGCCGATCCACTGCGCGCCGCGATCGACGCCATCGATGTGGACGCGCTGTCCCCGCGCGACGCGCTCGATCAATTATACCAGCTGAAACAACTGGCCGCCGCATCGGGCGAGGACTAGATTAGATTCATGGTCATGCAATTCCCCACATTGGGATCGCGCCGGGCGATCATCGACCGCCGCGCGATTTCCGACAGCATCAACGCCCTGGCGCAGGACCATAGGGGCGACACGATGAAGCTGCGCGGCTTGGTCGTGAAGGAATTGAAGAGCGCGCTGGACGAGGGCCGGTTGGAAGTCGCACGTCGGCTTGAGGCGAAACCGACAAAGGGACGGGAGGTGGTGAGCGCCTTTGCCTTCCTGATCGATCAGATATTGCGCGTGCTGTACGACGCGACCACGCATCACCTATATCCCGCGAGCAATCGCAGCACCGGCGAGCGGTTGGCCCTGCTGGCCGTGGGCGGATATGGCCGGGGCGAAATGGCACCGCATAGCGACGTCGATATTGCCTTCATCACCCCATGGAAACCAACCGGCTGGACCGAGCAGGTCATCGAATCCATGCTCTATTCGCTGTGGGACCTGGGCCTGAAGGTCGGCCATTCCAGCCGGTCGATGGACGAAACCATGCGCATGGCCAAATCGGACCTGACCGTGCGCACCGCTTTGCTGGAGGCGCGTTACATCTGGGGCGACCGCGCCCTGTATGAAGAATCGGCCAAGCGGTTCGACGCCGAAGTGATGCAGGGCACGGCCCGCACCTTCGTCACGGAAAAGCTGGAGGAGCGCGACGAACGTCATCGCCGGATGGGCGACAGTCGTTATGTGGTCGAACCCAATGTCAAGGAAGGCAAGGGCGGGCTGCGCGACCTGCATACGCTGTTCTGGATCGGCAAATATGTGAACCGCGTGCGTTCCGTCGCCGAACTGGTCGATGTTGGCCTGTTGACCGAGGTTGAACTGCGCCAGTTCCAGAAGGCGGAGGATTTCCTGTGGGCCGTGCGATGCCATCTGCACATGATCACGGGGCGGACCGAAGACCGCCTGACCTTCGACCTGCAGCTGGAAACGGCGACGCGCATGCACTTCACCGGTCGACAGGGCCGGTCAGGGGTGGAGCGTTTCATGCGCTATTATTTCCTGAATGCGAAAATCGTCGGCGACCTTACTGCCGTGTTCCTGGCGCATCTGGATGACCAGCTGGGCGCGAAGGGCCGCCGCTATATCCCCGCGATGTTCCGCCGACCTAAGAAGCTGGACGGGTTCGTGCTGGACCGTGGACGCCTGGCCTTGCCCGACGATGATTTCTTCAAGGCCGATCCTGTCCGACTGCTGGAAATATTCGCCATCGCCGATCGCCACGGGCTGGCCATTCACCCCAGCGCCATGCGCACGGCGAGCCGGGACGCAGGCCTGATCACCGCAAAAATTCGGCGCGACCCGCGCGCCAATGCCGCCTTCATGGATGTGCTGACATCGCCGCGCGACCCCGAAACGGTGCTGCGCTGGATGAATGAATCCACCGTTTTCGGTCGTTTCGTCCCAGATTTTCGCCGCGTTGTCGCGCAGATGCAATTCGACATGTACCATCATTATACGGTGGACGAACACACGATCCGCGCCGTGGGCCTGCTGGCCAAAATTGAAAAAGGCGATCTGGCGCAGGATCACCCGCTGATGACCAGCCTCATGGGCAAGCTGATTTCGCGGCGGGCGCTCTATGTTGCGGTGCTGCTGCACGACATCGCCAAGGGGCGCGGCGGCGATCACAGCGTCCTGGGGGCGGAAGTCGCCGAACAGCTGTGCCCGCGGCTGGGTATGACCGCCGCCGAAACGGAAACGGTCGCCTGGCTGGTCCGCTATCATCTGTTGATGTCGGCCACCGCCTTCAAACGCGACCTGGCCGATTACAAGACCATCCTTGATTTCGTGGAGGTGGTGCAGAGCCCTGAGCGCCTGCGCCTGCTGCTCTGCCTGACCGTGGTCGATATCCGCGCCGTTGGTCCGGGGGTGTGGAACAGCTGGAAGCGACAGTTGCTGGCCGACCTTTACGAAGCAGCCGAGGAAGTGCTGCGCCTGGGGCATAAGCAGAAGGGCCGGGGCGAGCGGGTCGCCGCCAAGCAGGAGGCATTGCGGCAGGCGCTGGGGCTGTCGGCAGCCGACTTCGCGGCGCTGGCCAAACGTCTGCCCGAATCCTACTGGATTGCAGAGCCTGAGGACATTTTGATCCACAATGCCCAGCACATACTGGCATCGACCGGGTCCCAGCTGTCGATCGCCGCGCAATATTATCCGCAACGGGGCGCGACCCTCGTCACCGTCTATGCTGCTGACCATCCGGGCCTGTTCTACCGCATCGCCGGTGCCATTCATCTGGCAGGCGGTAATATCATTGATGCGCGCATCCACACCACGCGGGACGGCGTGGCCATCGACAATTTCCTGGTGCAGGACCCGCTGGGCGGCGCTTTCCACAGCCCTGACCAACTGACGCGCATCCGCGGCGCGATCGAAGATTCCCTGTCGAACCGCCACCGCATGATCACCAGGCTGGAAGCGCGCCCCCTTCCCCGCACCCGCGCGGAAGCGTTCCGCATCGAACCCAATGTGTTGATCGACAACAAGGCGTCGAACCGCTTCACCGTGATCGAAGTCAATGCCCGTGACCGCCCTGCCCTGCTGTTCAGTCTGGCCAATGCGCTGTTCCAGTCCAAGGTGACAGTCCACAGCGCCCATGTCGCCACCTATGGCGAGCGGGCGGTCGACACTTTCTATGTGACCGACCTGCTGGGCGGGAAGATTGAGAGCAAGGGGCGGCTGCAGACGCTGGAGCGCAGGCTGCTCGAAGCGGCGGATGGCGGCGTGAGTGAAACGCTGGAGCGGGCCTGACCGACGGTCGCGCGTAAACTACGCAATTTCCATCACGTCACCCGGCGCGAGCAACGGCAACAGCTTCAGCATGTCGGCCCGGTCCACAGCTACGCAACCGGCGGTCGGTCTCCCTTCCGACAGGTGAAAGAAGATGGCGCTCCCCTGCCCAGGGACCGGCGGCGCGTCATTATGGCCCAGCACGACGATCACGTCATAGGCGTCATCGTCGCGCAGCAGCGATTCGGCTGAGAACGCGCGCGGCAGCTGCACGGGCCGATTATAGGCCGGGTCCGCGGGATCGTCCGACCAGCCGTCCCCCTCCCTGACCCAGCGCCACGGTAGCCGGATGCCATCAGGCGCCGCTTTTCCCGGTCGCAACAATATGCCGCGCACCGGCCAGCGTCCCACAGGCGTGCAGCCGTCGCCTTCCCGCTTGTCCGCCGCCGCGCAAAGGCCGCCCCGACCGATGGTGCAAGGCATGTCGATCGCGCCGAAGCGAAGCCTGCCGGCTGCGCCATCGACGCGGATCGCCATCACAACTGATGCCCGGTGCGGTCGCGCTTGGTCGCCAGATAATGTTCATTATGCGGGTTGGCGGGCAGAATGATCGGCAGACGTTCCGCCACCTTGATCCCTGCGGTTTCCAAACCCGCCACCTTGTTCGGATTGTTGGTCAGCAGCCGCACTTCGGCAACACCCAACAGGTCCAGCATTCGCGCGGCCACTGAAAAATCGCGCGCGTCGATGGCGAAGCCCAGCCGGACATTGGCATCCACCGTGTCAAAACCCTGATCCTGTAGCGCATAGGCGCGCAGCTTGTTGATCAGCCCGATGCCGCGCCCTTCCTGCCGCAGGTACAACAGCACGCCCCAGCGCGATCCGGCGATCTGATGCAGGGCCTGATGCAATTGCGGGCCGCAATCGCATTTCAGGCTGCCCAGCACATCGCCGGTCAGGCATTCGCTATGCAGGCGCACGACCGGCAGGGAATCGTCGCGCTTGCCGATGACCAGCGCGACATGTTCGCGCGGTTCATCGGGACTGCGGAATGCGACGATTTCCGCCGTTTCGCTGGTGGATACCGGCAGCCGCGCCCGTGTTGCGATGGCCAGGTGCGTGGCATCGTCATAGGCATCGACATCTTCAGCGGCGACTTCCGCTTCGCTGGCGCCGGTGGAGGTCACGAAAAATGCGGGCAATATTCCGGCAAGCCGCGCGAGTTTCAGGCTGGCCTTGGCCGCGAGCGGGGCAGCCAGCGGCTTGGCGGAGAACGGCCCTTTCAGCGGTGACGCGAGATCCATCACCGGATCCGCGATCGTCATCGCAACATCGCCGTCGATCCATGGCGCACGCGCGATCAACACAGGCATGTCGGGATCAGCGGCGGCAAGCTGGTTCGCCAGCTTCAAGGTTTCGCCCCGCGCAGCCGCGATCAATATGTCCGCTTTGGCGGTCGGGTCGAAATCGGACAGGGTTACCGCGTCCGCTCCTTCGACCGCCATTACCCGGATTGCACCATCGGCGGCGCTGACCGTCACCGCCCAGCCCCGTCGTAGCGCATCAATGGCGCGAGCAGCGGCGCGCGCGCCCATCAGAACGCGAATTCCGTGATGATCGGGATATGGTCCGACGGCTTGATCCAGCCGCGCGCCGGTTCGACGACACGGTGGCTGATCGCCTTGTCCGCCACATCCTGCGTCATCCACATATGGTCCAGCCGCCGCCCGCGATCAGATTCCGCCCAGTCGCGGGCGCGATAGCTCCACCAAGTATAGAGCCGTTCAGGCGCGGGGTAAAATCGGCGGCCAATGTCGACCCAATCGTTCGAATCCTGCAGGCGCGCCAGGATTTCGCATTCGATGGGGGTGTGGCTGACGACATTCAGCAGTTGCTTGTGGCTCCACACGTCGCATTCCATCGGGGCGACGTTGAAATCCCCTGTCAGGATGGTGGGCTTATCCTCCAGCTGTGAGGACCATTCGATCATCCGTTCAAGAAAGTCGATTTTCTGGCCGAACTTCGGATTGACGGTGCGATCCGGCACATCGCCACCAGCGGGCACATAGACATTTTCGATCCTGACCCCATTGTCGAGCCGCACGCCGACATGCCGTGCTTCGCCATTGGCCTGCCAGTCGAGCCGGTCATCTTCCCACATCGGCACCTTGGAAAGGATCGCGACGCCATGGTGCATCCGCTGGCCGTTCAGCACCTGATGCTGATAGCCCAACTGGCGGAAATGCGCGGCGGGGAAAATGTCGTTCACCACCTTGGTTTCCTGAAGACATAATATGTCCGGCGCTTCTTCCCTCAGGAAATGTTCGACGATGTCGAGCCGGGCGCGGACGCTGTTGATATTCCAGGACGCGATGCTGAGTGTTTGCGGCATAAAGGTCCACTAGGACCCTGCGGCGAGCGGTGCAAGCTGCGGCGGGTGCATGTCCTCATTTCCACATCGGCGAAGTCGTGGTGCATCCACAAAGTAAGACCCCCGCTCCGGGGGCATGGAACGGGGGTCTCGATCGCGCCCTTGAAGCGCTTCGCGGAGAGAGTGAGTTCCGGGTAACAGGGGGGAAATCCCGATCTTCGTCCCTCGCCGTGGACTTCCTATTAGGGGTCCTCATATGAGCGGCAGATGAACAATGCCGACGGTTTTTCCGTCCATCGCGCAGATGGAGCGATTCACCCTCCCGCAGCGCGTCCCTTTGGCCGGGGATCATTCCAGCGGAAGGTAGAATCGGACACCGGCACGCCATAGGCATGGTTGGAAAGTCGCACGGACGTCCGGTTATTCTGCGAATCCAGCGCGACCCATCCATAAAGCTGAAGTCCTGCCGGGCCGGACGGATCACGTTTGAAGATCATGGTGATCGTGCCGAATTCGGGACGGCGCGGATCGCGCGCCTGCACGCTCAGCACCGACGGATCACCGGTCTGAACGACCTTGCCGAATTTCGACAGGTCCTTTTTCGGATCGATCAGCGCGCCGAGCGGCGAATTGCCGATGGGCCAGCGCTGGACCTGCCGCACTTCATAATCGATCATGGTAAGCGCTTTGCCGTCGCCGACGATCAGCAGGGGCACGCCCTTTTGATATTGAAAGCGGATCTTGCCGGGCTGCTTGATCGTCAGCTTGCCGCTGAGCGTCTGGCCGTTGCGATCGGTCTGGGTGAAATCAGCCGTCATCGTGGTGACGCCACGAATATAGGCATTGACCCGGTTAAGTTCCGGCTGAGCCTGCTGCGCAACGGCAGTAGCCGCAGGCATCAACACAGGCGCGGCGGCCAGGGCCAGAAGGGGCGCGATGATGCGCTTCATGCAATCTTCTCCGCTCTTGTTCAGATGATCTAGATAAAAGGCCGGGTTTGAACCCGCTCTGAACTGTCTCGTTCCCTTTGAGACAGGTTTCGCAGGAAGAGCAACTCTGTTGCCCCGCCGCCATTGTGTCGGAGTGGGGCTGCCCCAAGGCAATCCAGAAGGGCAAAAAAAAGGCTGATCCGAAGATCAGCCTGGAAAGTTTTAGGAGAGGATGCCTGAAAGGCAGGTCCCTTTTCCTCGATCCAGGCTGATGCCGCAAATGCGAAAGGAACGTTCACGATTGCGTTATTTGCAATCAATGGAACGTCCCCGTTCATTTCCCCTTAAAGTGGGCTGCCATTCTCATCGCGCAGCACCTCGCGCCGTCCGACATGATTGGGGGGGCCGACCAGTCCTTCTTCTTCCATGCGTTCGATCAGGCGGGCCGCGCTGTTATAGCCGATGCGCAACTGGCGCTGCAGCCAGCTGGTGGACGCTTTCTGATTCTCAAACACCAGCTGGCACGCCTTGCGGAACAGCTGGGCATCAGGGCTGTCGTCGCCCAGGTCAACGCCATCCAGCGCGAAGCTGCCCTCTTCCGGCTCTTCGGTCACGGCGGCGATATAGTCCGGCTGACCCTGGGCACGCCAATGATCGGCGACCACCCGGACCTCATCATCCGAAACGAAGGGACCGTGGACGCGCATCAGCCCCTTGCCGCCGTGCATGTAGAGCATGTCGCCCTTGCCCAGCAGCTGTTCGGCGCCCTGTTCGCCCAAAATGGTGCGGCTGTCGATCTTCGACGTCACGAAGAAACTGATGCGGGTCGGCAGGTTCGCCTTGATCACGCCGGTGATGACATCGACCGATGGGCGCTGCGTCGCGAGGATCAGGTGGATGCCAGCGGCCCGTGCCTTCTGCGCCAGCCGCTGGATCAGGAATTCGACTTCCTTGCCCGCCGTCATCATCAGGTCGGCCAGTTCGTCCACCACCACCACGATCTGCGGCAGCGGCTGGAAATCCAGCTGCTCCTCTTCATAGATCGGCTTGCCGGTTTCGGGGTCGTAGCCGGTCTGCACCCGGCGGCCCAGCGGCTTGCCCTTGGCTTTCGCGGCGCGCACCTTCTCATTATAATTGGCGAGGTTGCGAACGGAGATGGACGCCATCATGCGATAGCGATCCTCCATCTGCTCGACCGCCCATTTGAGCGCGCGGATCGCCTTGCTCGGTTCGGTGACAACGGGCGATAGCAGATGCGGGATGTCGTCATAGGTCGACAGCTCCAGCATCTTGGGATCGATCATAATCAGGCGCAGCTGATCCGGTGTCATGCGGTAAAGCAGCGACAGGATCATGGCGTTAAGGCCCACCGACTTGCCTGAACCCGTCGTGCCGGCGATCAGCAAATGGGGCATGGGTGCCAGATCGGCGATGATCGGTTCGCCCGAAATATTCTTGCCCAGGATGATCGGCAGCGTCGCATCCTGCCCAAACTGTTCGGACGTGACCAACTCGCGGAAGGACACGCCTTCGCGATTGGCGTTCGGCAGTTCGATGCCGATCACGGTGCGGCCGGGAATGGTCGCCACGCGTGCGGAAAGAGCCGACATGTTGCGGGCGATGTCGTCGGCCAGGGCGATCACGCGGCTCGCCTTGATGCCGGGTGCGGGCTCCAGCTCATACATGGTGACGACGGGGCCGGGACGAACCTCGACGATATTTCCCTTCACATGGAAGTCGTCGAGCACGCTTTCGAGCAATCGGGCGTTACGCTCCAACGCGGCCTTGTCGATCTTCTGCCCCTGACTGACGGGAATGGGATTGAGCAGGTCGGCGGACGGGAGCGAATTGTTGCCGAACAGATCGTCCTGCGACACGGGTGCCATTTGCCGCTGGGCGGGCGCGGGCTTGGGTGTCTGGATGTTGATGGGGGGCTTGGGTTCGTTGCTGACCGCGCGGCGGGGGGCGATGACGCGGCCTTCGACGTCATCCTCATCCTCGGGGTCGGCGGCGATGGACCCGCCGCCAATCAGGGCGAAACTGGGCTTGGGCAGGCTGAGCGTCGGTAATGTGGGACGGCGCAGGGCGATGATGGGCTTTTCCAGCGCCAAGCTGCGATACCAGATGAAGAGACCGCTGATCAGCATCAGGACGATGAGAATGCCGGTGATCCAGCCCTGCGCCGCCGGAGCCTGCGCGGTAAGGCTGCGCACGCCGCTGGCGGTGGCCAGGCCCACCAGCCCACCCCAGCCGGACGGCAGGTCGATCAGGGAATCAGGTTGGAACATGGCCAGTCCGATGCTTACCAGGGCGATACCGAGCAGGCATTTGCCGAATTGGGCTTTCCAGTCGGTCATGTCCTGATCGCCCCACAAACGGCGGGCGGTGATCGCCAGCAGCGGCAGGATCAGCGCGACGGGGACACCCAGCAGGGTCAGCAGAAGGGCGGACACCCATGCACCGGGCAGGCCCATGATATTCTGGACGTGATTGTCGGCCACGGTCATCATGGACGGGTCGCTGAGCCGAAAGCTGAGCAGCGCGAGTGCCAGGAACAGCGTTGCCAGCATCAGCGTGATTGCGCTGATCAAAGCGCCGCTTCGGATCAGGCTGCGTTTCAGCATTTCGCGCCATTCCGGCGTGCGCTTTGATCCGCGGCTGACAGCCATGGCTTAAATGTCCCCCAAATGTTCCCGTTCGGCACAATGCGCCGAGCGGGGAGTTCGCGTCAAGAGTCCGGCGTTTCGACTGGTCGTGGGAAAAGCATGAAGGAAATGGTGAATGGAATGCGTTGCCGGGGGAAAAGCCAAGTTATGTGATTCACTCATGCATTTGCGGGACGGGCGTGCTGCGCAGGGCGATCAGGCAGCCCGCAACGATCAACCCCGCGCCCGCCAGCGTCGGCAGCGTCATCCGTTCCCCAAAGGCGAGCCAGCCGATGACCGCCGCCCAGATGAAGGCGGTATATTCCACCGGAATGAGATTTTGCGCCTCCGCCCGCGCATAGGCCCAGGCGAAAGCGGCGAGCGAGGTGAAGGCTAGACCGGCACAAGCGGCGACCAGCAGCCAGGAACCCAGGCGGGGCAAATCAAGCCGCAACGGCACCAGATCCGGCACCAGCCACGCGGCGAGCGCGCACAGGCCAAAGAGGATGAACATGACCAAATGCTGGAAAAAGGCGACCTCCACTGGGGAGGCAAGCTGCGCCTGCTGCCGCTGGATAATGAGGTTCCAGGCGAAAAGCATGGCGGAAAGCAGCACCGCAACGCTGCCCAGCAAGGCCTGCGCGTCATAGCTGCCCTGCATCCTGCCCGACAGGATCACGGCGACGCCGACAAGCCCCAGCAGTGATGCGCCGATTGCCCGTCGGCTGATCCGTTCCCCCAGCAGCAGCGCGGCGAGATAGAGGGCGATGAGCGGCGCGATGAAGGAAAGGGCGATGGCTTCGGCCAGCGGCATGCGCATGAGCGCGAAGAAAAAGAGGCTGGCCATCAGCGTGACGACCACGCCGCGCAGCAAATGCAGGCGCAGGACCGCCCTGTCCGGCCAGCGGTGGCCGCCCGGCAGCATGAGCGCAAGGCCAAGCACCGTTCCCGCCAGCGCGCGCCAGAAGAGCGCGTTGAACAGACCGATGGAAAGACTCAATCCCTTCATCGCGGCGTCCATGAGGGCAAAGAGCAGGACGGCGGCGCAGCAGACCGCGAAGGGAATGGCCAAGGAGCGGGATTGAGGCTTGTTCATGGCGGCGGGCGTAGTGGTGAGGGGGCTATTGCCATTGGGGGGCGCCAGAAGATCGAAAAAGAAGAAAAGGGCTTCGACGGGCTCAGCCCGAACGGGGGTGGGGTAGCTTGGAGGGCCGTGCCTTACCCATAAAGGGGACGGGGGTGAGGGTGGCTAGCAGCGACGAACCCCCTGCCCTATTCCGCTGCCTGCGCCTTGCCCGCGTCCGTTGTTTCCGCTTCGAGCTTGGCCGCCTCGATCTCGGCGGCCTTGGCCTCGACCAGCTGGACGATATGATCGACCATCCCCGCGTCCTGGATGGTGTGGTCGGTGATGCCGGACAGATAGACCATATGCTTGCCCGCGCCGCCGCCGGTCAGGCCGATGTCGGTTTCGCGCGCTTCGCCGGGGCCGTTGACGACACAGCCCAGGACCGAGAGCGACAAGGGCGTGTGGATATGCTGGAGCCGTTCCTCCAACGCCTGCACGGTGCGGATGACGTCGAAGCCCTGACGCGCGCAGCTGGGGCAGGAGATGACCTTGACCCCGCGCGTGCGGATGCCGAGGGATTTGAGGATTTCATAGCCGACGCGGACTTCTTCTTCCGGTTCGGCGGAGAGGGACACGCGGATCGTGTCGCCGATCCCGGCCCAGAGCAGGTTGCCGATGCCGATGGCGCTTTTCACCGTGCCGCCGATCAGGCCGCCCGCTTCGGTAATGCCCAGATGCAGGGGGCAATCCACGGCTTCGGCCAGCTGCATATAGGCGGCGACGGCAAGGAACACGTCGCTGGCCTTCACCGCGACCTTATAGTCGTGGAAATCCTGATCCTGCAGCAGCTTGATATGGTCGAGGGCGCTTTCGACCAAAGCTTCGGGGCAGGGTTCGCCATATTTTTCGAGCAGGTCCTTTTCCAGGCTGCCTGCATTGACGCCGATTCGGATCGCGCAACCATTGGCCTTGGCCGCGTCGACCACTTCCTTGACGCGCGCTTCCGATCCGATGTTGCCGGGATTGATGCGCAGGCAGGCCGCGCCCGCGTCCGCCGCTTCCAGTGCGCGCTTATAGTGGAAATGAATGTCGGCGACGATCGGCACGCGCGCGGCGCGGACGATCTGTTTCAAGGCTGCGGTCGATTCTTCGTCCGGGCAGGACACGCGGATGATATCGACGCCCGCGTCCTCACAGCGGCGGATCTGATCGATCGTCGCGCGCGCATCGGATGTCAGCGTGTTGGTCATGGTTTGCACCGTGACGGGCGCGCCGCCGCCCACCGGCACGTTGCCGACCATGATCTGGCGGCTGGGCCTGCGGGCTATGTCGCGCCAGGGACGCAAGCCGGGATTATGGTCGGACATGGAAAATGGGGCTCCAATATGATGAAGCCCCTATAGAGAGATATGCCGCCGGTTAAAACCGCGCCGTGACCGATGCGGCGATCTGGTCGACATTGCCGCCAGCCCGTGACCGCGTCGTGGTCGTTACGGCTGCACCGCCCGCATAATAATGATCAGGACGGTTGATCGTCACGGATTGAATGAAATTATGCGCATAGCTGAGGTTGAGCGCGAGGGAGGACGACATATTCCATGTCGCTCCGCCCGAAAGCCACACCCGGTCGCCGTCGGGCACGCGCGTGGTCAGATATTGCGGGTTGGTAGGCGTGCGGTCGAACATCGTGCCCGCGCGCAAGGTCAGCCGTGGGCTGACATCATATTCGCCGCCCGCGCTGACGCTGTAGCTGTCGCGATAGCGCACCGGCTTGACCGATGTGCCAGTGCCGGACGTGATGGTGATAGCCTGGAACACCGACCAATTATACCAGCGCGCCGTCACCATCGCCCGTGCGCGCGGCGTCAGCCGACGCATGACGCTGACCGTGGCGATGTCGGGCAGATGGAGCGGGGCAACAAGGTCCGACGTGCCGTTCAAGGCCGCAAGGGGTCCTTGCAGATCCGAAAGCGTCGCCAGCCCTTCGATCCGGTGTTTCATGCCCGACCGATAGTGCAGCCCCACCTGCGTATCACCGGCACGATAGAATAGTCCGGCATTCCAGCCGATCGACAGGTCATCCCCCTCCATCCGGGCATGTCCATCGGCGGCGACTGGCGACAGATTGGGCAGGGCGTTGGTCAGCACGACCTTCACATATTGAACGTCCACGCCGCCGCCGATCGACAGGGATTCGGTCAGCTTGAATGCGGCAGAAGGCTGAACATTATAGGTTTTGAGTTCGGTGTGAAGCGAGTCATAGCGCCCGAAGAAATCTTCATCATAGTCCAGCTTCAGCCCGAACGGCGCGGTGACGCCGACGCCCAGCCACAGGCGGTCTGTCACTTGCGCCGTCGCGTGGACGCTGGGGACAGCAATCAGGCTGGCGAAGGGTTTGCCGCCCGAACCGCCGCTGACAGCCACTTCGCCGGGGCTGCCGGGTACTGTCCTGGTCGTGCCGAGATTATTTTGCCGCGCGGTGACCGAAAGCAGCACCCCGCCCATCGACATCTGCACGCCGGGCAAGGCGGTCATGGCGGCAGGATTGAAATAGACGATCGACGGATCGTCCGCCGCCGCCGCGCCGCCGGACAGCGCCCTGCCTGTTTCCTTGGGCGATTGTTCCTGCAGGTAAAATCCGCCAGCCAAGGCCGGGGCGGGCACCATCGCGATGACCATGGGAAGCAGGCTGGCAATGGGACGATGACGCAGGAACATGAGAATCCTCTTTAAGTCTGGTCTGATGCCGACTTTTGGCCGGATCGGGATTTTGATCTCAGTTAGAGTGGCATGGTTAAGATCAAGTTCACGATTCGACCAGCCGTGCGACGAGCAAAAAAAAGCCGCCCCGAAGGACGGCTTGGAAGTTTTAGGAGAGGATGCCTGAAAGGCCCGTTCCTTTTGCGTTGCAGCGAATATTCTCGCAAATGCGAAAGGTGCGCTGCCGATTGCGTCCGATGCAACTGTCGTCGCGAGCCTTGCTTTCCGTAGCGTCATGGCAATCCAAAAAATGCACGGCAGCGATTATTTTCTGCTTTGAGGCACGTCATGCCAGTGGATGGAGCGGCAGAATCCCCGATTCTGCCAATTGCGAATCAAGTTCCATCATCAGCCGGTCCAGCCCTGCCTGATCGCGGGCTTCGACTCGTGCCACTAGTTCGGCCTGGGTATTGGACGCGCGCAGCAGCCACCATCCGTCCGGGGTCGTGACCCGTGCGCCGTCCGTTTCATCGACCTGAGCGCCAGCGATGCGGAGGCGACCGACTATCTGGGCGACGATGGCGAATTTGCGCGCGTCTTCAACCGGGAATCGCAATTCGGGGGTGGTCAGCAGGACGGGCATGGCATCGTGCAGCACGGTGACGCTGTCCCCCAGCACGGCCAGCGCGCGGATCAGCCGTACTGCCGCATAAAGTCCGTCGTCAAAGCCATAATAATCATCCGCGAAGAAGATGTGGCCCGTCATCTCCCCACCCAAGGGGCTGCCGACCTGTTTCATTTTTGATTTGATCAGGCTGTGGCCGCTTTTCCACATCAGCGGTCGGCCACCCAGTTGCGCGACCTGATCGAACAGGGCCTGGCTGGCCTTTACGTCCGCGACGATGGTGGATCCGGGTATCTGCCGCAGCACGACCTGCGCAAACAGGCCCAGCAGCTGGTCGCCCCAGATTGCCCGCCCCCTGCCGTCGATTACGCCGATCCGATCGCCGTCGCCGTCAAAAGCTACTCCAAAATCGAGCTTGTTGGTGAGGACAAGCGCGCGAAGATGCTCCAGATTCTTCTCAACGGTGGGATCGGGATGATGATGGGGAAAATTACCGTCTACCTGGGTGAAGAGCGTATGGTGCTCACCCGGAAGCAGTTTGATGAGCTTTTCCACGACCGGACCCGCAACGCCGCTGCCTGCGTCCCAGCCGATGCGGCAGGCGGGACCATCGAATCCGTCGACCAGCCGCGCGACATAACGGTCCATGATATCGACGGTTTCGACCTGCCCGGTGCCGGTCGTCCAGGCTTCCGCCGCCGCAATGTCGCCCAGCCGCGCAATGTCCGCGCCAAAAAAGGGTTGATGGCCCAATACCAGCTTGAAGCCATTGTGATCGGGGGGATTATGGCTGCCGGTTACCTGAATGCCGCCATCCACATCCAGGACCGCTTCGGCATAATAGAGCATTGGCGTGGGGCCAAGGCCTATGCGCAGGACATCCACGCCGCCATCGACAAGGCCGCGCACCACTTCGGCTTCAAGCAGCGGTGAGCTTAACCGGCCATCATGGCCGAGCGCGACCCTGGACCCGCCCCCTTCCCCGACAATGGCCGCAAAGCTGCGACCCAGGGCATAGCCGTCGGCTACGCCCAGCGTATCGCCGAAGATGCCGCGCATGTCATATTCACGCAGCAATGATGGGTGGAAGCAATGAGCCATGCATCCTCCTGTGTCGGTCGATCAGGATCGTGGAGCGGAATCCCGTTCGGCAAGGCGCGCCAGCAGCAGGTCGCGCGCTGCGTTGAGCTGGGCGGCGAGCGCTTCGGTGCCGCCGCGATCCGGGTGGACGGACGCGATCAGCCTGCGATGTGCCGCCCGAATCTCTGCCGCGTCGGCATCTGGCGCGACGCCCAGCAGCGCACGGGCTTTGGCTGCGTCATCCTGACTGGAGGCTGGCGGGGATTTGACCCGGCGACGCTGTGCCTTGTCCTTTTGCCCTTCGACAAAGAAGAACAGCGCCGCGCCCAGTAGCAGAGGCGCGCCCACCACCGGTTTCCCCTTGGCCGCCATGACCGCGCCGACCAGCGCCGCGCCCAGCACCATCCCGTCCTTCATGCTCATGCGCTGCAATCGTCCCGTCCAGATGAGCCAGGCAGCCAACCCGACGAACAAAAAGGCAAACAGCCCCATCAGGCCGCGCCGAGCAGATCGACGGACGCCGTTTCCTCCCGCGCGGGCAGGGACAGGCCCGACACCATTTCGCGCAATTCCTGCCGTGCGGCGATGTGGCTGACGCCCAGTTCGCCCAGATGTCCCTTGTCCAGCAAGGTCAGGCCGGAGGGGAAAAGCTCCCGAAAGATCACGCGTTCGGACAGGCCGGGGATCACGCGGAAACCGACGCGGCGCGACAGCTCCATCAATGCGTCGCCCACGCGTTTCTTGTTGCGGGCGTCATGATGCTGCACGCGGTTGCGCAGCACCACCCAATCGATCGATACGCCGTCGGCCTTCGCCCGCGTCTTGCGTGCTTCAAAAATCAGTTCGGAATAGAAGGACAGGCGGCGAACCTTGAAGGTTTCGGCATCCACCTGGCCGATCAGGTCGAAATCGACGAAGCTGTCGTTCATCGGCGTGACCAGCGTGTTGGCGCGCGCCGCCATGTGCCGGGCGAACGGATCGTCGCGGCCCGGCGTGTCCACCACCAGGAAATCCTTGCCCTGCGCAATCGCGGCGGATTCTTCCTCCAGCGCTTCGATGCTGTCGCCCTTCAGCACGGCGAAGTCGGGCGCGGGCAGGTCTATACCGCGCCGCCGCGCTGTTTCGGCGCGGTTTTCCAGATAGCGGGTGACGGTGCGCTGGCGCGGATCAAGGTCGATCATGCCGACCCGGTGGCCCAGCGCGGTCAGTGCGATGGCCGTGTGCACCGCTGTCGTCGACTTGCCGGTTCCGCCCTTTTCATTGGCGAAAACGATGTGATGCGTGTGGGCGTTCGCCATCGGACCTAGATAACCCCGTTTTTGAAATGTCGCATGATTCTTGACCGTCTTGCCCGGCCATGCCTAGCAAGGATAACCCCTTGGTTGATGCCTTATCGGAGCCCCTCGTCCCGTGCAAACCTTCCGTGATGTTCCCGCCCTGCGATCCGCCGTCGCTGCGTTGAAAAGCGACGGGCGCGTCGCCCTGGTCCCGACCATGGGGGCGCTTCATGACGGGCATATCGCCCTGGTCGAAGAAGCCCGCCGCCAGGCAGACCATGTCGTCGTTTCGATCTTCGTCAATCCGCGCCAGTTCGGCGTGAATGAGGATCTGGATTCCTATCCCCGCAGGGAAGCCAAGGATGCGCAGATGCTCCAGGCGGCGGGCGTTGACATATTGTGGGCGCCGACGGTCGAGGTCATGTACCCGCAAGGATATGCGACCAATATCAGCCTGTCGGGCGTTACCGAAGGGCTGGATGGCGCGGCGCGTCCGGGGCATTTCGACGGGGTGGCGACCGTCGTCACCAAATTGTTCAACCAGGTCCAGCCCGACATCGCCCTGTTTGGTGAGAAGGATTATCAGCAGCTGACCGTCATCCGCCGCATGGTGCGCGACCTGGACCTGCCGGTCGAGATCATGGGCGTGGCGACGCAGCGGGCCGAGGACGGCTTGGCCCTGTCGTCGCGCAACGCCTATCTGAGCGAAGAGGAGCGGCACAACGCTCTGGCCCTGCCCCGCGCGCTGGGGGAAGCCGCGCGGCAGATGGAGAAAGGCGCGACCGTCGATGCGGCGATTGCCAAGGCGATTGCCATGCTGGCCGCGCATGGTTTTGACCCGATCGACTATGTGAGCCTGTGCGATGCGGAAACGCTGGAGCCGATGGCGGCGCTCGACCGGCCTGCGCGGCTGTTGGGCGCGGCGAAGCTGGGACGGACGCGGCTGATCGACAATATTGCAGTCAATCCGGCGGGCTGACCGACCTCAGAAGGGCTTGACGATCACCGCGACGACGATCACGGCGGCGGCGACGCCGGGTATCTCGTTCAACAGGCGCAGTCGTCTTTCGGTGAGGGGTCGCAGGCCTAGGGCGAGCTTTCTGGAATAGCTGACGATCCAGCCATGATAGGCCGACAGACCCAGGACGAAGAGCAGTTTCAGGTGGAACCAGCCGAAACTCCACGCGCCGATCTCGACCATCAGCATCAGGCCGAAGACCCAGACCAGTATCAGCGAGGGGTTGAGGATGATCTTGAGCAGCCGCCGTTCGCGGTCGATCCACTTGCGGTCCTCGTCCGATCCGACGGCGCATTGGTGATGATAGACGAAGAAGCGCGGCATCATGAACAAGCCCGCCATCAGGAAGATGACGAAGATCAGATGGGCGGCCTTCACCCACAGATAGGCAGCACCGAGATAGGGCATCAGCGATCCTTTCCCCGTTAGCGGTTTGACTGCCGGACATAGGCAATCAACGCTTCGACATGCGCGATCGGCGTGTCGGGCAGGATGCCATGGCCAAGATTGAAGATGTGCGGACGGTCGGCAAAGGCGGCCCGGATATTATCGACCGCTTCCTCTACCGCGCGTCCCCCCGCGATGAGCGCGAGCGGGTCGAGATTACCCTGAACCGGAAGCCCGGCGGGCAGGATGCGGTTGGCCCAATGGGGATCGACCGTTTCATCGACGCCCACCGCATCGACGCCGGTGCCCGCCGCATAGTCGGCCAGTTTCGCGCCCGCGCCCTTGGGAAAACCGATGATCGCAATGTCGGGATGCAGCCGCCTAAGCCGTTCCACGATTGCCCGGTTGGGTTGGATGACCCAGCGGTCGAACTGTAGCGGCGCAAGGCTGCCTGCCCAGCTGTCGAAGAGCTGCACGGCCTCTACCCCCGCATCGATCTGCCCGGAGAGATAGGTCACGGTCGCATCGACGATCGCGTCGATGATCGCGCCGAACCGGGCCGGGTCCTGATAGGCAAGCCGCCGGGCCGCGCCCTGATCCTTGCTGCCCTGGCCCGCGACCATATAGGTGGCGGTGGTCCAGGGACTGCCGGCAAAGCCCAGGAAGGTGACCTCGGGGTCCAGCGCCGCCTTCACCTGCCGCACCGTTTCATAGATTGCGTCAAAGCGGGTGAAATCGGGCTTCAACGTGGCAAGATCCGTCTGATCGAGTGTTGGCGCGAGCCGCGGCCCCTCCCCCGTTTCGAACCATAGTTTCTGGCCCATGCCATAGGGGATGATCAGGATGTCGGAAAAGAGGATGGCACCGTCAAAACCGAACCGGCGCAGCGGCTGCAACGTCACTTCCGCCGCCGCCGCACTGTCATAGACGAGTTCCAGAAACCCGCCCTTTTCAGCGCGCAAGCTGCGATATTCAGGCAGATAGCGACCCGCTTGCCGCATGAGCCACATGGGCGGCACGGTTGGGCGATCACCCTTTAGAACGGAAAGCAGCGGCTTGGGCGAAAAACCGGCTGGATGGCCCATATCAGGTCCCGACATATATACTCTTAAATTAGATTCTAGAAGGATGATGGAGATAGTAGGGCGCTTGGCAGTGGGGTTTATGCGCTGCGCCCCGATTTGCCAACAGCTTGACTCTTTAGAGGTAGTTCGACCCGGTCGATTCAAAGACTTTACCCCCATTATCCACAACCTGTGGATGAAAAAGCGGGCCTGTTGAGGGGCTGTGGATAAAAACAGGCGGATCGGAGAGAGGGAAATCAGGTCGGTTTTGTCCGCAACCTATCCCTTGCTTTATCCACAGGCTCCACACAGAGATATGCCCCATGTCGCGCATCCACCTTCATCTGTTGTCGGATTCCACCGGCGAAACGCTGGAAAACATCGCCAAGGCAGCGATTGGCGCATTCGAAAATGTGGAAGCGGTGCGCCATTTCTGGCCGATGGTCCGATCCGAGGTTCATCTGGACCGGATCATGGAGGAAATCGCCGCCAATCCCGGCCTTGTGCTGTTCACCTTGTCCAATCATCAGTTGCGGCGGCGGTTGGAGACGCGATGCCGGGCGCTGGGCCTGCCCCATGTCGCCGCGCTGGATAGCGTCACCGACGCGCTGTCCAATATTTTGGGCCAGGAAACGCGCAACCGCCCCGGCCGCAAGCATATATTGGACGAAGCCTATTTCGCCCGGATCGACGCGATCCAGTTCACCATCGCCCATGATGATGGCGTGGGCCATGAAAATTGGGAAGAGGCCGACATTGTGCTGGCGGGTGTGTCGCGCGCGTCCAAGACGCCGACGTCCATCTATCTGGCGAACAGGGGATATAAGACCGCCAATATCCCGCTGGTGCTGCAATCGCCGCCGCCCCAAAGCCTCTATTCGCTGAAGCATCCGATGGTCGTCGGCCTGACCGTCAGCCCGGAACGGCTGGTGCAGATCCGCCGCAATCGTTTGCTCTCGCTCAATCAGGCGCCGGAAACCAGCTATGTGAATATTGACAAGGTGCAGGATGAACTGGCCTTTGCCCGGCGCATGTTCGCCGATAATGGCTGGCCGGTGATCGATATGACCCGCCGGTCGATCGAGGAAGCCGCCGCCGCGATCATCAACCTGTTCAATGACCGCGTGCTGGCGGAAGGGAATGACATATGATCGTGCTGGCGTCGCAAAGTTCGAGCCGCCGGGCGCTGTTGCAAGCGGCGCAAGTGCCGTTCGAGGCGCTGTCCCCCGGCGTGGATGAAGAGGCGGCGAAGGAAGCGTTGCGCGCCGATGGGCTGGACGCGCGGGCGCTGGCCGACGCGCTGGCCGAATTGAAGGCTCTGCGCGTTTCACGGCGGGTCGCTGGCGCTCTGGTGCTGGGCTGCGATCAGACGCTGAGCCTTTCCGACGGGACGATGATCGACAAGGCGGAAGATCGCGCCGATGCCGAACGCATATTGAAGCTGTTGTCGGGGAAAGTGCATCATCTGCACAGCGCCGCCGTCATCGTGATGAATGGTGAGCCGATCTGGCGGCATGTCGAACGGGTGCGTATGACCGTGCGGCCATTGTCGGATGCTTTCATTACATCCTATCTCGACAATGAATGGGATCAGTGCCGCTGGTGCGTCGGCTGCTATCGGATCGAAGGCCCCGGCGCGCAGCTGTTCAGCCGGATTGAGGGCAGCCAGTTCGCCATTCAGGGCCTGCCCCTGCTCCCCCTGCTTGACTTTCTGCGCATACGGGGCGTTCTGCCGTCATGACTGACACGCTCCCTTATGCTGAAGTGATCGGCGACCCGATTGCCCACAGCAAATCGCCCCTGATCCACAATTTCTGGCTCGATTGCCTGGGCATCGAAGCGGAATATCGCAAGACTCATGTGACGAGCGAAGGGTTGGCCGCCTATTTTCTGGCGCGACGGGCCGACCCGGACTGGCTGGGGTGCAATGTCACCATTCCCCACAAGATTGCGGTCATGGACTTTACCGACGATCCGGGCGGTGTGCGTGAACGGATTGGCGCGATGAACACCATCGCCAGCGAAACCGGCGGGCCGTTGATCGGCACCAACACCGACGCGGGCGGATTCCTCCAGCCGCTTTTGCGCGACAAATGGAAGGGCGAAAGCGCCGTGCTGATCGGCGCTGGCGGCGCGGCCCGGGCGATCCTGTTCGCCCTGACCAGCCTGGGCGTGCCCGACATCACCATCATGGCCCGCGACGCTGCCAAGGGGCAGGCGCTGCTGGACCGGGCCGGGATCAAGGGCAAGGTCATCGGCATAACCGATGCGCTGCCGGCTGCCGACCTGCTGGTCAACAGCAGTTCGCTGGGCATGGTGGGGCAGCCGACGCTGGACCTGGACCTCGCGCCGCTGGCGCAGGGAGCGACCGTTTATGACATCGTCTATGCGCCGCTGGAGACGGCGTTGCTGAGCAGCGCGCGGGCGCGGGGCCTGAAGGTGCTGGATGGGCTGGAAATGCTGATCGGGCAGGCAGCGCTGGCGTTCGACATATTCTTTGACGCGCAGGCACCGCGTGAACGGGATGAGGAGCTGCGCGCCCTGCTCCTTGCCGCCTGACCCATGAAGATTTACGGGCTGACCGGATCGATCGGCATGGGCAAGTCAGCTGTCGCGCGCATGTTGCGACGGGAAGGCGTGCCGGTGTTCGACGCAGATGCCGAGGTGCATCGGTTGCAGGGACCCGGCGGCGAATTGATCCCGGCGATCGAGGCGCGCTTTCCCGGCACCACCGGCCCGGCGGGCGTCGACCGGGCCAGGCTGGGCGCGGCGGTGTTCGGCCATCCGCATGAATTGAAAGCACTTGAGGCGATCGTCCATCCCGTGGTGGCGCAACGGCGCATGGCGTTTCTGCGCCGTCATCGTGCGCGCGCCTTTGTCGTGCTGGACATCCCGCTCCTCTTTGAAAAGCATCATGACCGGAAGGTGGCGGGAGTCATCGTGGTCACGGCACCCGCCTGGAAACAGCGCAAGCGCGTGTTGGCGCGTCCGGGCATGACGGTCGCCAAGTTCCGCAGAATCCTGCATCTTCAGACGCCTGACGCCGAAAAGCGCCGACGTGCCGACCATGTCATCAACACCGGGACGACCTTTGCTGCCACACGCGCGCAAGTGCGTCGCTTGGTCGCTTGCCTTGAGGCAAAGACAGGCCGATAAGAGGAACCCGGCCAGAATCGGTTAAAAGAGGCCAATGCGCGAAATTATTTTCGATACCGAAACGACCGGGCTCGACCCCGCCTCAGGCGACCGCCTGGTTGAAATCGGGTGCATCGAACTGTTCAACCGTGTCCCCACAGGACGCACATTCCACGCTTATTATAATCCGCAAAGGTCGATGCCCCCGGCGGCGGAAGCCGTCCATGGGCTGTCCGATGGGTTTTTGAAGGACAAGCCGCTTTTTTCAGCCGGGGCGGAGCAATTGCTGACCTTTTTGGAGGACAGCCAGCTGGTGGCCCATAATGCCCGGTTCGATTTCGGCTTCCTCAATCATGAATTGAAGCGGTGTGGCCTGCCCGAAGTCGGCCTGCACCGGATGATCGACACCGTTGCGATCGCGCGCCAGCTTCATCCGGGCGCGAAGCACAGCCTGGACGCGCTGTGCAGCCGTTATGGCATCGACCGCAGCCATCGCATCAAGCATGGCGCGCTGCTCGACGCCGAATTGCTGGCGCAGCTCTACATCGAATTGACCGGCGGCCGTCAGATCGGCCTGGGCCTGGCACAACAGGAGGAGAAAGACGCCATTCAGGTGGAACTTGCGACCCTGATCGCGGTTCGCCCTGTTCGTCCCGCGCGCGTTTTTCAAGCGAGCGCGGCGGAACTGGAACGGCATGCGGCGTTCATCGCGACGCTCGCAAAGCCGCTCTGGCTGGAAGAAGCCTGAAGGTCGGATTGGGAAAATCCAGTCTTCTGGTTTCGTCCAACCGGGTTGCTGTCCAGCGACCTGGCAAGAATAAGGAGAAGATATATGGATATTCGTGTTTCCGGGCATCAGGTCGACACGGGCGACGCGCTCAAGCAGCATGTCTGGACTCGGCTGGAGACGATGGCTGAGAAATATTTCGCTCGCACGATTTCCGCTCATGTCACGTTCCGACCCGCTCCCCATGGAGCCTTTCATTGCGATATCGTCTGTCATGTCATGACCGGCCTGATCCTGAAGGGTTCAGGAGAGGCGCAGGAGGCCCATCCCGCTTTCGACCAGGCGGCTGAGAGGATTGAAAGGCAGCTAACCCGCTATTTGCGCCGGTTGAAGGACCGGCATCAGCAGGCCGTTGCGGCCGAGGCCCAGCGCGCCAATGGATTTGAGCTTAATGGCCTGGATGGGGCCGGCTACACGATTTTCGCAGGAGCGCAGGAAGAGGAAGAACCTGCCGACGCGCCCCTGATCGTGGCGGAGACGCGCGTGGACATTCCCGAAGCGAGCGTGTCCGATGCGGTGATGATGCTGGACCTGCGCAACACCAACGCATTGCTGTTCCGAAACGCAGGAACGGCGGCCTATAATATGGTTTATCGCCGCCAGGATGGCACGATCGGTTGGGTTGAACCAAGCGCCTGACCTGGCATGCCCGTCCCTGGGCCGCCGGTTGACCTTGGTCAGCAGGCGGCTTATGGGGCCGGGCTTCACATTTCCGAGTGACGCGCAATCTGATGAATCCGGGCGCGGCTCGGCTGTTCCGGGTTGGTCATGGTCCATTTCGCCGATATCCTCGCGCCTGACGCACTTGCCACCGACCTTTCGGTCAATGGCAAGAGGGCGCTTTTCCAGAAGTTGGGGCAGCTGGCTGCGACCGCCTATGGATTGGACCCGGTGACGGTGGCGGACGCTCTGTTCGAACGCGAACGGCTTGGCTCCACCGGCTTTGGTGGGGGAGTCGCCATCCCTCATGCTAAGATTCCGGGCCTTGAACGGATGCGCGGCGTGGTTGCGCTGCTCGACCCGGTGATGCCGTTCGATGCCGTCGATGACGCGCCGGTCGATATCGTCTTTGCCCTGTTGTCCCCGGTGGACAGCGGCGCCGAACATCTCAAGACGCTGGCCCGCGTGTCGCGTTATCTGCGGGAAGAAGGCCATGTGGCCCGGTTGCGCGGGGCCAATTCCTCAGAGGCGTTGCATGCGCTGCTGGCCGGGGGCGAGGCGCGTGACGCGGCCTGACGCGGCGGCCATTCCCAGCGGCGAAGCGGCGCATTTCCGCGCATTGGAACATCTGTATCAGTCCGCGCCGATCAACAAGCTGTTCAAGTCGGAGCTTGTCATCACGCAGGCCGGTCATTCGGTGATCGAATTCGACGTCGATGAAAGCCAGTTTCACGCCGCTGGCGCGATCCATGGCACAGTCTACTTCAAGATGCTGGACGATGCGGCCTTCTATGCCGCCAACAGCCTGGTCAGCGACCGTTTCCTGCTGACCACCGCGTTCAACCTGCTGTTCACCCGCCCCATCGGCCCGGGCCGGATTCGCGCCGAAGGGCGATGGATCAGCGGCAAGCGCCGAGTCTTTGTCGCCGAAGCGAGCCTGATCGACATGGAAGGGGAGGAAGTGGGACGCGGGACCGGGACATTCATGCGGTCGCAATTCCCGCTATCCTCCTTGCCGGGCTATGCAGCCTGACCGGCTGACCAGCGCGCTGCTGATCGGCGTGCTGGTGCGTCGGGCCGCCGCCGCTGGAGGCTTTGCCACAGTGCTGGTGAAGGGGGACGAGATAAGCGGCGTCATCCTGGTCCAGGCGGTTGAAAAGGGGCAGGAATCTGGACTTTTCGAGCGGGTTTCCGACTGGGACGGGGGCTACCGCCTGACCCGTTGTGGACCCGACCCGGCAGATGGCGGCGAAGCACTGTCCCAATATATTGAGCGTCGCCGCAAGTCGGACCCCGACCTGTGGATCATTGAACTCGATATCGCGGATGCGGAACGGTTCGCCGCTGAAACGATCTGCTGATCGTTGACTCTTTTCGCGCGGGAGGGCACTGGCCCCGCACGCTGAACGCGCAGGTTGCCGTTTTCGCCCGTGGGGGGCGGGCATGGTAAACACGCAGACGGGGGGCGGCCTGACGTCGATGCGAGTAAGGTTTTACGCGACGTCCCTGGCCAAGAACCGCACGTTTTTGAGACGTAATGAGTTACCGTTTGAAGGCCGCGATTGCCGCGGCGTTTGCCTTGTCCGCCAGTGCGGCGGTCACCGCAGCCGATATGTCGAGCGCCAGTGAAGCAGCTCCTTCGGCCCATATGCTCCCAGCTATTTCAGAGCTGAATGCAGCTCCGTCGACGGCCACCAAGCCCGACGTTATTTTCGCCGCGCCGCGCGAAGTCGCGCAGCCGCTGGCCCCCCTTTCCGACAGCGCCGATATTCAGGCGGACAATCTGGCCGCACTGGTCAGCGCCCATGGGGACGCAGAAACGCTCGATGGCGACATGAAGTGCCTTGCCGGAGCGGTTTATTTCGAATCGAAGGGCGAAAGCCTGGAAGGTCAGCTGGCCGTGGCGCGTGTCGTTATCAATCGCGCCAAGTCGGGCCGTTTCGCCAGCAGCCTGTGCGGCGTCGTCTATCAGCCCGGTCAGTTCAGCTTTGTGCGTGGCCGTGGCATGCCCGCCATCCCGACGGCGAGCCAGAGCTGGCGCCGTGCGGTGGCCATTGCCCAGATCGCCATGAAAGACGCCTGGGACAGCCAGGCGGAAGGCGCTCTCTTCTTCCACGCGCGCCGCGTGTCGCCCGGTTGGGGCAAGGCCAAGCTGGCTGCGATCGACAACCATATTTTCTATCGCTGATCCTTACGAGGCAGCCGATTTAAAAAAGGCCGGTTCGGGACATGCCGAATCGGCCTTTTCTTTTGTTCCCTTCCTGTTCTAAGATACGGCGATGACCGCACTGGCATCTTCCTCATCCGACGGCTGTTCGCCGTTGACGCACGGCACTGCGCTCGCGGTTGCGCGTGGCACTTTGCGGCTGTTTTTTCGGCACGACATGAGCGGGATATTGGAAGTGCCGCTGCCCAACGGCAGGCGGGCGGACATCATGGCGCTCGACAGCGCCGGTCGAATCACCATCGTCGAAATCAAATGCAGTCGCGCGGACCTGCTGGGCGACATGAAGTGGCCCGAATATTTCGATTTTTGCGACCGGTTCTTCTGGGCGGTTCCGGCGGGATTCGATCTGTCGCCCTTTGACAGCGAAGCGCTGTGGCCGGATCGCACCGGGCTGATCGTGGCCGATCAATATGATGCCGAACTGCTGCGCCCAGCGCCTGCCGAGCCGCTGGCGGCTGCGCGGCGCAAGGCGGAAACATTACGCTTTGCCCGGCGCGCGGCGCGGCGGCTGACCGCGATTGCCGACCCGGACCATGCGGCTGAGTTGGGGTGGTGAAGGCGGATCACCAGAGCAGCGAGCGCTAGATCGAGATCATTTCTTGGGTTTGCCGGGAGCCTGTCGATGGCGATAGCCAGCGGCGCTGCGTGTTCGGGTGTTGCGCGTGAGAAGGAAAAAGAAGGGCCCTTCGACAGGCTCAGGGCGAACGGGATGTAACTCCGCCCATATAATTGAATCGACGGCGGTTCTGATGGATCAGTAGGGGCGCTTGCCCCAATATTCGTCTGCCAGGCATCGCCCCAGCGCAGTCGATCCCTGCCGCGCTGCGGTGCGCGCCATATGTTTGCGAATTTCGTAGCTGCTCGATCCCAGCGATGAACCGAAGGTGTCGATTGCCTTGGCCACAGGATCGCGGTCAGTCGCGGTATAGGGTTTGAAGATGTTGCCGAGCGCCTGTTCCCAGGCTTTCTCCATCTGGATGCGTTTGCCTTCCATCGCCTTCCTCTTCGCGCAAGGGACAGGGTCATAAGATGGTGAGACGTGCGCGCTTGGACAAGGGGTTGGGAAGGTTTTGAGGGGAGTGTGGTTAAGCGGAATCACTTCCTCCGTTCACTGTATGCCTGCCGGCCCGAAGCGCGGCGATGGCCAACTGCTTATCGCTTCAGGCTACGCATCAGAAGAAAGAGAAGGCTTCGACAAGCTCAGCCCGAACGGGATGAGTCCGATTTAACGCTCGTTGCTCTAGCGGGCGGGAGAGCCGTTGAGACACGTCCCCCGCTATCGCCAGAATCAGAATATCGGGCCTTGGACCGGGCCCTTGGGCGCGGGCTTGCTTGTGGCGGCGCTCAACGCTTCCTCAAGCCCGGCGGTGCGGCCATCGCGCTTTGCATAGTCGCGGGCCGACATGCCTGCCAGCGTGTCGCGCCGGTCGGGATCGGCACCCTGAGCAATGAGCAGCCGGGTCAGCCCGATATCGCGCAACTGGACCGCCCGGATCAGGGGCGTTTCACCACTGCCATTGGTCTTGTCGATTTGCGCGCCATGGGCCAGCAGGGTGCGGACGCCATCTTCGAACCGGGACTGCACCGCATCCATCAAGGGCGTGTTGCCGTCCCTGTCGGCGATATTGGGATTGGCCCCCTTGCCCAGCAGGAAACCGAGCCAGGTGGCGTCCCGCCGCGCGATCACCAGATGGAGCGCGGTTTCACCGCTGGTGACATCGCGGCTGTTGATGACCGTCGAGCCGGGTTTCTGGATCAGGTCCGTCGCCTTTTGGCCGTCGGCATCCTTCACCGCCTTGAGGAAATTGTAATTGTCGGAAAACTGCGCCTGTGCAGCGACCGGAGAAAGCAGCGCCAGCGCCAGGGCGGCGGCGCGGCCCATGCCAATCCAATGCGAAAAACGTCCTGTCATCGTCCTGATAGCCCCGTTGGGATTTGCAAAAGAAGGGATAGCAGGGCATGGCTGGCGGCGCCATGAACAAAGCGCTTATCCCGCTCGCCCTGTCCCTTGCCGCCGTGGTGAGCGCCTGCAATATCGGGGGCGGAGACGCCGCCAACGGCAGCCAGAGCGCGCCGGGCGATCTGGCCGGAGCGCGGATCGGCGCGCCCTTTACCCTGACCAATCAGGACGGCGCGAAGGTCAGCTGGGACGATTTCAAGGGCAAATACCGGCTGGTCTATTTCGGTTACACCTATTGCCCCGACGTCTGCCCTGTGGACTTGCAGCGCATCATGCAGGCCTTTGGCCGGTTTGAAAAAATGGACCCCGCGCGCGCTGCCAAGGTGCAGCCGGTCTTTATCAGCCTGGACCCTGAACGTGATACGCCAGCGGTTATGAAAACCTATGTTGCCGCTTTTCATCCGCGGCTGATGGGTCTGACCGGCAGCACGGACGAAATTGCCAAGGTGGCGAAGGATTTCGTCGTGGTTTACGGCAAGGAAGAGGCCAAGGGCGCGAGCGACTATCTGGTCAGCCACAGTCGCACGCCCTATCTGTTTGGCCCGGACGGTGAACCGGTGGCGCTGGTGCCGGTGGACGACCCCGCAACGCCGGACAAGGATGAAGGCGGGCTGGACGCGGTGCTGGCCTTCCTGGAAAAATGGGTCAAGTGACAGTTGGATTTCTGGGAAAAGCCTCTTGATCAGTTGGACCGCGCACAGTGGGAAGCGCTGTGCGACGGGTGCGGCAAATGTTGCCTGCACAAGGCCGAGGATGAGGATAGCGGCCGCATCTATCCCACCAATGTCGCCTGCAAGCTGCTGGACCGCCACAGCGGGCTGTGTTCCAACTATAAGGATCGCCGCCGCTTCGTTCCCGACTGCGTCCGCCTGACGCCGCAGAAGGTGAAGACTTTAAGCTGGCTGCCGCGCACCTGCGCCTATCGGCTGCGGGAAGAGGGCCAGCCACTACCGGAATGGCATTATCTGATCAGCGGCGACCGGGAAGCGGTGCATCGCGCCCGCCAGTCGGTGCGGGGCTGGACCGTGGCCGAAGCGGATGCGGGCGACTGGGAAAATCATCTTGTCGATCGGGAAATCTGACGGCGCGATCCTGGTCGATGGCGTCAAGGTGCCGGTGCGCGTCCGCCGGTCGGCCAGGGCGAGGGCCTACCGGCTTTCACTGGACCGGACGCTGGGCGAATTGCGATTGTCCCTGCCCCTGCGCGCTGACATCAAGCGCGCCCTGGGCTGGGCGCAGGGGCATGAAGGCTGGGTTCGGACGCAATTGGCCGCGCAACCCGCCGCAGTGACGCTGGACGACGGCGAGACATTTCCGTTTGAGGGGCGCGACCTGACGATCTGCTGGACGGCGGGAACGTCGCGCAGCATCCGGGTGGAGGGCGATCAACTGATGTTGGGCGGTGCAGCCGAATCCGTGCCGCAGCGGGTGGTTCGTTGGCTCAAGGCGCGGGCGCGGGCGGTGCTGGAGGTCGATACGCTGGCGATGGCGCAGGACCATGGACTGATCGTGACGTCGGTGGGGATTGGCGATCCGCGCAGTCGATGGGCCAGTTGCTCCTCCAGCGGCGGCATTCGCTACAGTTGGCGGCTGATCCTGTGCCCGCCCGACGTTCGCCGGGCGACCGTTGCCCATGAACTGGCGCATCTGCTGCATATGGACCATAGCCCGGCCTTCCATGCGGCCCATCAGCGCATATTGGGTGAGGACCCGCGACCCGCGCGCGCCTGGCTGCGGACGCATGGATCAGCGTTGCATCGCTTCACGGACTGATCGTGGGGTTACGCCTCGGACAGGCATGGTCTTCGTCCAGGCGATGGGGAAGGCCGCAGGCACGGCAGAGGCCATGGCTGCCCGCTTTCAGGCCGTGACCCACCGCCACCCGTTCATCGAAGACATAGCATTCGCCCTGCCACCGGCTTTGGGATTCGGGCATTTCCTCAAGATAACGCAGGATGCCGCCGCGCAGATGATAGACATCGTCAAAGCCGCGCGCGCGGATCAGGGCGGTTGATTTTTCGCAGCGGATTCCCCCCGTGCAGAACATCGCGATCCGTGGCGTCCGGCCTTCGTCCCGCAGTTTTTCCGCAAAGCCATCGAACCAGGCGGGGAAATCGCGAAAGGAACGGGTGCCCGGATCGATGGCCCCGTCGAAGCTGCCGACCGACACTTCATAGGCGTTGCGCGTGTCGATGACGATGGTGTCGGGGTCGGCGATCAAGGCGTTCCATGCTTCGGGATCGAGATGGTGGCCGGCCTGGCTGGCGGGGTCCAGTTCCCCTGCGTCCAGCGTCACGATTTCGCGCTTCACCTTCACCTTCATGCGCGCAAAAGGCGCTTCCGCCCCCGTCGCATATTTGACGTCCAGTTCGGCGCAGCCGGGAAGCGTGCGGATATGCGCGATCAGGGCGGCGATGGCGTCTTCGCTGCCTGCCACGGTGCCGTTGATCCCTTCCTTTGCCAGGATCAGCGTGCCGCAGGTCTTCAGTTCGCCGCAGAGCACCCGCAATTGCTGCGCCAACTGATCAGGATCGGCAAAGGCGGCGAAACGGTACAGCGCGGCGATGGTGAAGGGCGCGGGGGTGAAGGGAGCGGGCATGTCGGCCCCATAGCCGGTCTGCCTTCTTCTTGAAAGACGCGGCGCAAGCGCGCATAGGCGGACCATGGTTCCCCTTTCGTTCGCAGGTCATGACTTTCTGGCGCTGCCTGAAGCCGCGCTCTTCTGGCCAGCGAAGCGGGCTTTGCTGGTGGCCGACCTCCATTTCGAAAAGGCGAGCTGGTTCGGGCGTTTCGGCCAGTTCCTGCCGCCCCATGACAGCCAGGCGACGCTGGACCTGATCGCCACGCTGGTCGAGCGGACCGGCGCGCAATCGGTCTGGTCGCTGGGCGACAGTTTTCATGATGCGGATGGTCCGGCGCGCTTGCCCCGAAAAGCGCGGGAGCGGCTGGCGGCGCTGACCGGGCGGGTCGACTGGCTGTGGATCACGGGCAATCATGACGTCGGCATGACGGACGTGCCCGGCGGGCGGCGGCTGGCGGAAGTGGAGATGGACGGCATCTGGTTGCGGCACGAAGCCGATCCCGCCGATGCGCGACCGGAAATTTCGGGCCATTTCCATCCAAAGCTGCGGCTGTCGCTGCGCGGGCGGCATGTGTCGCGGCGCTGCTTCGTGGGGTCGCCGTCCAAGCTGATTCTGCCTGCTTTAGGGGCACTGACCGGGGGGCTGGATGCTGGTCATGGCGAAATTCGCCGTGCGGTGGGGCCGGGCGCGACTGCCCTGGTGCCCCTTGCCGACCGGTTGCTCCGCTTTCCGCTCGCTTAGCGGATCGTTACGGAAAGCTGATTTAAACCTGTGCTATTTTAACAACGGTCATGGAGCATTCGGCCCTGCCATGAGCAATAAGGGGCAGAAAGCTTTGGCTTGCTTGTCATAACCCGACTGTGGCGGCATAATCGCACAGGTGGCAACGACGTGGAATTACCATGCGCTTCAGGAGAGAAAGGGGTCCGTCATGAACAAGAAGAATTTCTGGCTGCTGTCGGCTGGATTGGCGGCTGTGGCCGCTCCGATGTCTATCGCTCACGCACAGGAAACAGCAGAGCCGGTCGCGGTTGAGGATAACGGCGCTGTTATCATCGTCACCGCCACCCGCCGGGCAAGCCCGCTGTCGGACGTGCCGATCGCCGTGTCCGCCGTGAGCGGGCAGGCCATGCAGAATAGCGGGGCGAGCGATATTCGCAGCCTCAACCAGCTGGCCCCTTCCCTGCTGGTGTCCTCCACCGGATCGGAAGCCAATGCGTCGGCCCGCGTGCGCGGCATCGGCACCGTGGGCGACAATCCAGGGCTGGAAAGCTCGGTCGCGGTCTTTATCGACGGCGTATATCGATCCCGCACGGGCGCAGGCCTTAACGAACTGGGCGAGATTGAGCGGGTCGAAGTGCTGCGTGGTCCGCAAGGAACATTGTTCGGGCGCAATGCGTCCGCGGGCCTGATCAACGTCATCAGCAAGGCGCCTGAGTTCAAGCTGGGCGGCAAGGCCGAGGTTACCTACGGCAATTATGATTTTTGGCGGCTGGCCGGGCGTATCACCGGCCCGGTCAGCGATAGCCTGGCGCTCAGCCTGGACGGCGTGTGGTCGAAGCGGGACGGGTTTTTCGACCTGGTCGATGCGAGCGGCGACAAGGTGGGCGAAACCAACGACCGCGATCGTTACTTCGTGCGCGCGCAGGCGCTGTTCGAACCCACCGACGCGCTCTCTATCCGCCTGATCGGGGATTATACCAATCGCGATGAAAGCTGCTGCGGCGCGGCCTATATCGAAACGCGCGAACGGCTGCCCGTGGCGGGCGGCGGATACAGCACCGCCCCCTTCAATCGCATCTCGGCGATCCTGGCGGGGCAGGGCAGCGTCTTTGCATCCGACCCCTATGACCGCGAGCTGACCATCACCGAAGGGCGCAACTATGTCAGCAAGGTCAAGGATTGGGGCCTGTCGGGCGAGGTCAACTATGATCTGGACGGGGTGAAGCTGACCAGCATCACCGCCTATCGCGATTATAAGAGCCAGGATTACGGCGATTATGACTATAGCGGGGCGGACCTGCTGTATCGCGATCCGAACACCTATCGCCAGTTCAAGACCTTTACCCAGGAATTGCGCGCGCAGGGATCGGCCTTCAACGACGTGCTCGACTGGCTGGTTGGCGGCTATTATGCGAATGAAAGGCTGACGCTGGAGGACAATATCGTCTTTGGCGCGGATTATGGCCGCTTTGCCGCCTGCCGCCTGATGGCGGGCGCGGGGGCCAACAGCAATCTGACGGCGCCCCAACTGGCCGCTTGCGGCAGCGGGCTAGCCACGCAGGCGCTGATCACCGGCACGCAGGCGCAGCTTAATGCAGCGCTGACCCCGGCGGTCGGCGCGGTGCAGGCGGGAGCAATCTCGACCGGGTTGGGCAATGGACTGCGGGCGCTGGCCGCCATCCCGTCAGGGACCGGCGATGTCGGGTCGGTCTATCGTCAGAAGAGTGAGAATTGGGCGCTCTTCACGCACAATATCATCCACATCACCAAGCAGCTCGATCTGACGCTGGGCCTGCGCTACACGCATGAAAGCAAGCGGTTTTCGGCGGATCTCAACAATAATAATGCGACCTGCGCGGCGTTGCAGGCGTCGAGCCTGCCGACATTGGGGACCACTCCGGCGCTTGGATCGGCCGCCGCGCTGGCGGGCGGCATCCTGACGTTGGGTTGCCTGGGCAATGGTTCGACCAGTCTGAACGCCCTCAACCTTAACGACCGGATCAGCGATGGTGAATTTTCGGGGACGGCGGTGCTGTCCTGGAAGCCGCTGGATGAAATGCTGGTCTATGGCAGCTATTCCAAGGGCTATAAGGCGGGCGGCTATAATCTGGACCGTTTCCAGCTGGGCACGACCGGCGTCAATCCGGTTCCGGCATTCTTTTCGCCCCGCAGCAACGCCGATGTGACGAGCCTGCGCTTTGCCGCTGAAAAGGTGGATGCCTTTGAAATCGGACTGAAATATACGCAGCCGAAATGGAGCGTGAACGTCGCGGCGTTCCGGCAGGAATTCAAGAATTTCCAGCTGAACACGTTCAACGGCACCAGCTTTGTCGTCCAGAATATCAATGGTTGTGACAGCGGTCTTTCAGCAGGCCGCACCTGCGACAGCGAAGATGTGGGGCCGGGGCTGATCAGTCAGGGCGTCGAACTGGAACTGGCAGCATCGCCGGTGCGCAACGTCCGTCTGACTGGTGGATTCACCTATGCGCGGGCGAAGTTCGCCAACAGGTTGGTGGGCAGCGGCGATGGGTCGGTGCCGCTTGATCCGGCGTTGTTCCTGCTGCCGGGCCAGATCAATTCGCAAGCGCCCGAAGTTGTGACAACGGTCAGCGCTTCCTGGACGCCCGCGCTGGGGTCCAGCGGGCTGTCGGCGCTGTTCTACATCGATGGCCGCATGACCAGCGATTTCAATACCGGGTCTGACCTGTTCCCTGAAAAGGAACAGGATGGCTATGCGGTGTTCAACGCGCGCGTGGGCATTCGTGGGCCGCAGCAGCGTTGGGCGGTGGAATTCTGGGGACAGAATATCTTCAACCAGGATTATAGCCAGGTAGCATTCAGCAGCCCGCTGCAGTCGAGCAGCCCTGGAACGTCCACCACCGGCCAGTTTGCGCAGGGCGCACCGATGGCGAACCAGCTGATTTCCGCCTATCTGGCGGAACCGCGGACCTACGGCATCACCCTTCGCGGGAGTTTCTGATCATGCCTCTCCCGCTCGCCGGAACAGGGCGAGCGGGGGAAGCCCTTTCCCCGAATAGCGCGGTGCCGACGCGTATGTGAGTCGCGCCCAACATGATCGCTGTTTCGAAGTCCCCCGACATGCCCATGGACAGTTGATCGATCCCTTCATCGCGCGCGATCTTGGCGAGGAGCGCAAAATAGGGTGCCGGCTCCACATTGGCGGGGGGGACGCACATCAGGCCTGCTACCGGAATGTCGGCGTCGCGGGCGGCGCGGATCAGGGCAGGGGTTTCCGAAATGGGGCAACCGCCCTTTTGTTCTTCCGCGCCGATATTGACCTGAATGAAGCAGGGCAGGCGCTTGTCCGCTACATCCATGGCCTTGGCGAGCGCGGTGAGCAGCGAGGGGCGATCAAGCGAATGGATGACGTCAAACAGCGCAACGGCGTCCGCCGCCTTGTTGGATTGCAGTTGGCCGACGAGGTGCAGGGTGATGCCGGGCGTTTCGGCGCGCAATTGCGGCCATTTATCCTGCGCTTCCTGAACCCGATTTTCGCCGAACACGCGCTGGCCGGCGGCGATCAGCGGCTGGATGGCTGCGGCATCCTGTGTTTTGGAAACAGCGATGAGGGTGATGTCATCGGCGGTGCGGCCAGTAAGGCGGGCGGCACGGCCCATGGTATCGCGCACGGCGTTCAGGCGGTTCGCGGCTTCGATGCTGTCGGTCGTCATGGAGGCTGCTATAGGCGAGTGCGATGAAAGCCCGCCACCGTAAAAATATGCCGTCGATCTGGCTGATGACGGACGAGCGTGTTCCGTCCGATATGCTGTTGGCGAGTGCCGCGCGGCTTCCGCGAGGGCAGGGTGGCATCGTTTTCCGCCATTATCGCACCGCGCCGGATGAGCGGCGGGCGCTGTTCGACCGGGTGGCGGAGGTCGCGGGGCGGCGGCGGCTGATGTTGCTGCTGGCGGGTTCGGCGCGGGAGGCGGCGGCATGGGGCGCCGATGGCTGGCATGGTCGGGGTGAAGGCGGAAGCGCGCGGCCCTTGTTGCACAGCATGGCCGTTCACGATGCGCGTGAGTTGCGGACTGCGGAGCGCGCGGGGGCGGACCTTATCTTCCTGTCGCCGCTATTTGCCACGCGGTCGCATCCGGGGGGAAGGGTGCTGGGGCGGATGGGTTTTGCGGCGCTGGCGCATAAGGCGGGGATGCCGGTTGTTGCATTGGGCGGCGTTCGTGGGGGGCATCGCCGGATGCTGAAGGGGTTGGGCGCTTCGGGATGGGCGGCGATTGATGGGCTGACGGTGGGGCGGGGGACGGGGTGACGGTGGCTTGTCTGGGTGGATTTGAGACTGTCGGCTTTCCGGCGGGGAGAACGCTATGGCTGCCGGTCCTCTTTTGGGGCAGGCGATCGGTGGTGGGCGGAAATAGCTGCCTGTCGCTCGTCGACCATTGGCTGCCATTTACGACCGCACCGCATAATGTCACAAGCGGACATCCAAGAAGGAAATGGACCGCCTATGAGATATGGAAGAATGGCACAGGTTAGGCGCTGGGCAATCGCCGTGACAATAGCATTCAGCGCCAGCTTATGGCTGACGAGCCTGTCTGGCTGGCATTGGCAGACTAGCGGCCTTAAATGGTTCCTTGTGGCAGCAGCAGCGTTGGGCACAATCAGTTTCTGGACGGCAGTCATTCTCACATTTCGAATGCGGAAGGGCGCGTCTCGCAAATAGCATCCTTGAGCTACTCTGCCCATCTGCAAGCGACCATTTTATGCCGTTCGTGTCGTCTAGCCATCGCCTCAAACCCGCCGTTGCAAGGTAGGTTATTTTGGAAAGAGAGGCCCGTTGATTGTTAGTGCTGTGATGGTAACAAGATCAGATGTTCAGCAATCCTCATTTTGAACGCGTCCGTCAGATGTTTGCCGATCAGTTCGAACCTGACGGCGACGGCTTTCTCTATCGTAAGAGCATGAAGGGGACGCCTGTCCGCGTAAGCGGGATTGAACGCGATGAGTTCGTGAGGTCGTTCAACAGACAGTTACGCTACTCTATGTGGTCGATGCTTCCAGCCACGCTGATCATAATCAGCCTCCTTGTTTGGCTGGTGCCTGACGTCAACAGCACCGCTGGGCATGTCGCCACCTACGCAGGAATTGCCGTTATTTTAGCGCCCTTTTTGGCCACTTATTATTGGGCTTGGAACAGACCCTCACGCGAGTTGGAGCGTCGTCCAACGGAAGGAGTGGCGCGCTCGCGCGAAGAGGTCCGACGATTAATGTTTTCCAAAATGACATACGGTCAACTCGGGTTCGCGGCGTTGGCGGGGATTGCCCTTGTATGGAAGGCATCAGGCGATACGGATGTGCTCCATGGATGGGGTGTTCTCTGGCTCATGTTTGCGGCGCTACTGATTACTGCGGCAGGTATTCAAGCCATTCGGAAATGGCGCTGCGAGCGAGGTTGAGCTGTCGCCAGTGTTGAAGCGCGCCTGAATTGGCAACGACAGTCATGGCAGCTTCGAAGAAAATTTGTCCGTGAGCCGACAGCCTGCTTCCCACTCATCCCAGCGATTTGGCCGGATCAAAAGCCCGGCGAGTCACGGCGGTGCTGCCAGTCCGGTTTATGTCCGCATAAGATCCAATGTAAGAATGGCGCTGACGAGTGGGTAGCGGACATCCTTCTCCCCTCCCGCAGGCGGGAGGGGCCGGGGGTGGGCCAGCGCAACATTGGCGATGTTCTTCAAAGGCCAGGCTTGAAGCTCGCTTCGCTCGCGCCCACCCCTAACCCCTCCTGTCTACGGGAGGGGAATGCCTCGGAGTGGGCGTTAGCTGATATCCGGCGAGCGCTGAGTTTTCCTGATAGCGTTCGACCTGGCCTCACGCGATCCCAGCCTTCGCTGGAATGACGAAGAGTGGCATTAGCTATCGGTGGAAAGCGCTATGGCCGAACGATCAATGGTCACGACCCATATGCAATATTGCAAAAGCCGAGCGTCAGCTTTCAAAATCAGAACTTGAACACGGTGCCCAGATAGACGGCCTGGTTATCCTGACGATCATCGGTCATGGGGGTCAGGCGACCGATCACGCTGTTGTTGTAGCGCAGCCCAGCCGTGACGTTCAGGTTGCGCGTCAGCGAATAGGAGCTGGCCAGATCCAGCGAATAATCCTTTTCCGCGCCCGGATTGCGAACGGCTTCGCCCGGTTCGCGGCGGTTTTCGATCATAACCTTGGTGCTGAAACGGGTCTTATGTTCTTGATCCAGCGAGAAATTCTTCGCACCGGCAACCTGGTCCAGCGAGACGGGGTCCAGTTCCTTGCGGCCCATGGTTTCGGGCAAGGCGAATTTACGCCAGTTATGCGCGGTGTTGAGGCTGAATGCCACGGGCGCGATGTTGACCGGATCAAGCGTGCGGTTGACCGAGACGCGATCGTCATCGCCCGCGCGCACCATCACGGTGATGGACCGCTGGCCGCTGAGCGAGCCGCTGGTCGGGGTGAAGCGGAAGCTTTGCCGACCGGCCGAAGCGGCGATTTTGGCGTAAGCCGCAGCGAGTCGCTGATCCTTCGTCGTGGGCGTGAAGGAAGAAATGCTGCCCAGCGCACCGAGCGAGACGGGAATGTCGGCGCGCATGCGCACAAGGTCGGTCGCGGCGCCCATGGCAGGGGACAGCATGAAGCCGGCCACGGCGATTGCCGAGCCTGCCAATGCAATATATCCCCTATTTACACGCATGACGCGAATCTCTTCCCCACCGACCTTTCCCGATGTTCTACACCTGAAACGTCACAAGGGGTAGTGCGGGGAGCCTTTTTGTCCAATCTGTTGCAAGGAACACACAGGGGTTCGGCGCGCCACCCTTGCCTGGAACAGGAGGGGGCAGCGGCCCCCCTTGCCCATTGCCGCCGGTCCTCTATAGAAGCTGGGCGTTTTTCCTTAGATATGGGACATAACTGATGGTCCGCCGCCTTCCCGCTTCTCTGTCCGCCGGTCTGCTGCTGGCCGCGCTTTTGCCGCTCGCCGCTTGTGGTGGTGGATCGAAGGAACGGCCCAAGGCCGACCTTGCTGCGTCCAAGATCACGACGATCGGGGTCAACAGCTATTTGTGGCGCGCGACGCTCGACACGATTTCGTTCATGCCGCTGGTGCAGACGGATTCGAACGGCGGGGTGATCGTCACTGATTGGTACGCCAATCCCAACAGCCCCAATGAGCGGATGAAGTTGACCGTGTCGATCCTGGACCAGGATTTGCGCGCCGATGCGCTGCGCGTTGCCGCCAGCCGTCAGGTCAGTCAGGGCGGGCAGTGGGTCGATGCGCCGGTGCAGGCCGCGACCGTGCAGAAGCTGGAAGAGATCATCCTGACCAAGGCGCGCGACCTGCGTCGGATGGCGATTGCTGGATAAGCCCTTCCTTTCATACAATTTATTGAACAACCGGGGGCTGGGCTTGGAAGAGCTCAGCCCGCACGCATTTTGAGGACGTGAACAGATGCAAAGGCGCTTCAACCCGCTTGAGGCCGATGCCCGCTGGCAGGCCGTATGGGACGGGAAGCAGACGTTCAAGGCGTCCGACACCAGCGACAAGCCGCGATCCTATGTGCTGGAGATGTTTCCCTATCCGTCCGGGCGCATCCACATCGGTCATGTGCGCAACTATTCGATGGGCGACGTGCTGGCGCGGTTCCGCCGGATGACCGGGCATGAAGTGCTGCACCCGATGGGCTGGGACGCCTTTGGCATGCCCGCCGAGAATGCGGCGATGGAAAAGAAGGTGCATCCGGGCGACTGGACGCGGTCCAACATCGCGACGATGCGGGCGCAGCTGAAAAAGCTGGGGTTCGCGCTGGATTGGAGCCGCGAACTGGCGACGTGCGAGCCGGATTATTATGGGCAGGAACAGGCGCTGTTTCTGGACATGATGGAAGCTGGGCTGGTTTACCGCAAGGAAAGCGCGGTGAACTGGGACCCGGTCGATATGACCGTGCTGGCCAATGAGCAGGTGATCGATGGCAAGGGCTGGCGATCTGGCGCGCCGGTTGAGAAGCGCAAGCTGTCGCAGTGGTTTTTGAAGATCACGCAGTTCGCCGACGATCTGCTGAGCGGCCTGAAGGGGCTCGACCAATGGCCTGAGAAGGTGCGGTTGATGCAGGAGAATTGGATCGGCAAGTCGGTCGGTTTGCAGTTCCGGTTTGCACTGGACGTGCCGGTGGACGGCATCAGCGATCTGGAGGTCTTTTCGACCCGGCCCGACACGATTTTCGGTGCGAGCTTTGCGGCGATTGCGGCGGATCATCCGCTGGCATTGGCGTTGGAGGCCAGGGATGCGGCGCTGGCCGCCTTTGCCGAGGAATGCCGTCATAGCGGCACCGCCGCTGCGGAGATCGAGACGCAGGAGAAGAAGGGATATGACACTGGGCTGTCGGTGATCCATCCCTTTACCGGGCGGAAACTGCCGCTGTTCGTAGCGAACTTCGTGCTGATGGATTATGGCACCGGGGCGGTGATGGCGGTGCCGGGGCATGACCAGCGCGACCTCGACTTTGCGCGCAAATATATGTTGCCGGTGGAGCGCGTGGTCGCTGCCGATGGGGATGAGGCCAAGGGCATTGGCGACGAGGCCTATGCCGGGCCGGGCCGCCTGGTGAACTCCGATTTCCTAAACGGCATGAGCATTGACGAGGCGAAGGCGGAAGTGATCCGCCGCGCCGAGGAGGGCGGCTGGGGCACCGGCACGACCGTGTTCCGCCTGCGCGACTGGGGCGTGTCGCGCCAGCGCTATTGGGGGACGCCGATCCCTGTCATCCATTGCGAGGCTTGCGGGGTCGTGGGCGTGCCCAAGGATCAGCTGCCCGTGGTGCTGCCGGAGGATGTCAGCTTCGACATTCCGGGCAATCCGCTGGACCGCCATCCGACATGGAAGCATGTCGATTGCCCCAAATGCGGCAAGGCGGCGCGGCGCGAGACCGATACGCTGGATACTTTTGCGGACTCCAGCTGGTATTTCATCCGCTTCGCCAGCCAGCCCAAGGACAAGCCGTTCGATCGTGAGACGGTCGAGAAGTGGCTGCCCGTGGGGCAATATATTGGCGGCGTGGAACATGCGATCCTGCATCTGCTTTACGCGCGCTTCTGGACTCGCGCGCTGGAGCATATGGGGCAGATCGGCTTCACCGAGCCGTTCACCGGCCTGTTCACGCAGGGCATGGTGACGCATGAGACCTATAAATCGCCGCAGGGCGGCTGGCTCGCGCCGCAGGATGTGGCGCGGCAGGGCGACAAGCTGGTCATGGTCGAAGGTGGCGCGCCGGTGACGGTGGGCCGCGTCGAGAAGATGTCCAAGTCCAAGAAGAATGTCGTCGATCCCGATGATATCATCGCCCAATATGGCGCGGATGCGGTGCGTTGGTTCATGCTGTCCGACAGCCCGCCGGAGCGCGACCTGCCCTGGACCGAGAGCGGGATCGAGGGCAGCTGGCGCTTCATCAATCGTCTGTGGAGGCTGTTCGGGGAAGCGGACAAGGCGGCTGAGGGTGAGGACAAGGGGCTGGACCGCAAGCTGCACCAGACCATCGACGGCATCGCCAGGGATATCGAGGCGCTGTCCTTCAACAAGGCGGTGGCGAAGATCTATGAACTGGCCAACGCGGTCGAGAAGGCCAAGCCATCGGCGAGCCGCAGCGCGGCGATCCGGGCGCTGGCGCTGCTGGTCGCGCCGATGACGCCGCATCTGGCCGAGGAAGCGTGGGCTGACATGGGGGAACAGGGGCTGATCGCCGATGCCGCCTGGCCTGCGGTCGATCCAGCGCTGCTGGTGGAGGATGAGGTGACCATCGCCTGCCAGGTCATGGGCAAGCTGCGCGATACCATCACGGTGCCCAAGGGCACGAGCAAGGACGAGCTGGAAAAACTGGCTCTGGCCGCGCCCAACGTGGTTCGCATCCTGGACGGAGCCACGCCCAAGAAAGTGATCGTGGTGCCCGATCGTCTGGTGAATCTGGTGGTGTGACGCGAGGGCGAGGCCGCGCACTCACGGAGTGAAGCGGCTTCGCTGACGCTTAGCCTTGCCCTTCGACAAGCTCAGGGCGAACGGATATAGGATTGCTTATGAAGCCGATTTTGCCGTTGCTCCTCTTCGCCAGCCTGTCCCTTTCCGCATGCGGCCTTCGCCCTGTCTATAGCGGCGGTAGCCATGGCGCGGTCGCGCAGGCGCTGGGCAATGTCGAGGTGCAGCCGATTGAAGGAAAGGGCGGCTGGCTGGTCCGCAATGCGCTGAACGATCGGCTGGCGGCGATGAGCGGCAATGGCCCCGCCTATCGGTTGGTGGTGAAGCTGGACGACCAGATCAGCGGCTTTGGATTGCGCGCCGATACGGCGATCACGCGGGAACGGCGGACGCTGCGCGCGCGATATCAGCTGGTCGATGCCGCCACGGGCGCGCAGCTTATCGATGACACGGCGGGATCGGACGCTGGCATTGATGTGACATCCAGCGAATATGCGACGATTGCGGCGGAAGATACGGCGCTTGAGCGCCTGTCGCAGACTATTGCCGATCAGATCGTGGCCCGGCTCGCTTTATATGCCGCGCGGGACACGCAGCGTTGAAGGCCAGTCGCGGCCAAATTGAAAAGGCGCTGGACGCCCCACCTGCCGACATTCGCCTCTTCCTGCTCCATGGTCCCGACGAAGCGGGAAGCGTGGCGCTGGGCAAAAGGCTGGAACGGGCGATGGGCGCGCAGGCGGAGCGGGTCGACCTGGATGGATCAGCCCTTCGTGACGATCCGGCACGGCTGGCGGACGAAGCTGCGTCCTTTTCCATGTTCGGGGATCGCCGCTGGGTCCGCATAAATGGCATGGGCGACGAGTGCCTGCCCGCCGTCACGGCGCTGTTGCAGGCCCCAGCGGCGGGCAACCCGGTAATCGCCGTCGCGGGTGCGATCAAATCCACGTCGAAACTGCTCAAGCTGGCGCTCGACAGCCCGATGGCGATGGTGTTCGCGTCCTACCAGCCCGATGCGCGCGAGGCGGAGCAGATCGCGGCGGCGATTGCGCGGGAAGGGGGGCTGCGGCTGGGGGCTGACCTGGCCAAGCGCATTGTCGACCTGGCCAATGGCAATCGCGCGCTGATGGCGGGCGAGATCGAAAAGCTGGTCCTGTATCTCGACGCGTCGCCCGATAGCCCGCGTGAAGCGACGGCAGAGGCGCTGGATGCCTTGTCCGCCGACAATCCCGATTCCGATGCGGCGCCTCTGGTCAACGCCGTGCTGGGGGGCGATTTGGGCGCGATGCATCGCGAACTGGGCCGCCTGGTCGAAACCGGGACTGCGATGGCGGCGGTGCTGCGGCCATTGATCACCCGTGCGATGCTGATCGCCAACATACGCATGTCCTTTGACGAGAGTGGACGGTTGGAAGCGGCGGTGGACGGCGCTGGAAAGCAGGTTTTCTGGAAGGACAAGGCGGTGGTCACCCGGCAGGTCCGCATCTGGGACGCCCAGGGGATTGCCCGCGTCATCCAGCGGCTGGCGCAGGCGGAGCGGTCGAGCCGGTCAGGCAGGGGGCTGGGCGACCTGTTGGTCCGGCATGAATTGCTGGCAATCGCACGGCAGGCGGCGCGGGAACGGTAGCGCGCGGATGTCCATGTTAAGCGCTTGATCAGGCGTGGCCCCGCCGCCATATTGCCGATATGGATAAGCTCAACCTGACCGATGCCGAATGGCGCGAGCGCCTTTCACCTGAACAATATCATGTCCTGCGGGAAGCAGGCACGGAACGGGCCTTTACCGGCAAATATAACAGCAACAAGGCGGACGGCGTCTATTATTGCGGCGGATGCGGAGCGGAGCTGTTCGACGCCGATGAGAAATATGACAGCGGGTCCGGCTGGCCCAGCTTCACCGCGCCGATGGACATCGACGCCGTGGAAGAAATTCGGGACAACAGCCAGGGCATGATGCGCACCGAAGTGCGCTGCGCAAAGTGCGAAGGGCATTTGGGCCATGTCTTTCCCGACGGGCCGGGCGTCAACGGCCTGCGCTATTGCATGAACAGTGCGTCGCTGGACTTCAAGCCGCGCGGCGAGGTTGAATAATCGTTCATCCCCGGTAAAGCGTCAGTCTTCCCTACAACCAGGGCTTTTTGTGCGACCGCGTGATGATCGCTGGTCGCATTCCGACTGAGCAGGTATTCGGCGAGACATATGGCACGATCAGGCAAGAGCAAGGGGACGCCGGGCAAGGCGAGGCTGTGGCTGATGCGCGCCTTGAAGGCTGGAATTGTCGCGGCGGTGGCCGGGATCTTTGCCATCATTGTCGCCGTCGTCATCGCCTATCAATCCCTGCCCAGCTATGAATCGCTGAAATCGTCGCCCAATGGCCAGATGATCCGCGTCCATGCAGCGGACGGCAGCGTCATCGTTTCGCTGGGGCCAAGCTTTGGCCGCTGGTTGTCCTATGACCAGATTCCTGCGGTGATGGTCGACGCCATGGTGTCGACCGAGGACCGGCGTTTCTATCACCACCCCGGCGTCGATCCGATCGGCATGGGCCGCGCGGCCTGGGTGGCGCTGGAAAACCGGGGCAAGGGACGACGTTGGCAGGGCGCGTCCACCATCACCCAGCAGGTGACGCGCAACATCTTCCTGAACAACAGCTACAGTTGGGGTCGCAAGGTCAGGGAAGTCATCCTGGCATTGGCGCTGGAACGCAAATTTTCGAAGCGCCAGATCCTGGAACTCTACCTGAACAAGGTTTATTTCGGCGGTGGAGCCTATGGCATCGATGCGGCCAGCCGGAAATTCTTCGGTCATCCCGCAGCGGCGCTGAGCCTGCCGGAGGCAGCCATCATTGCGGGCCTGGTCAAGGCACCGTCCAGCTATTCGCCGACCGCCGACGCGGAGGCCGCCATTGGCCGCGCGGGCGTCGTGCTGGACCTGATGCAGGATAATGGCGTGATCAGCCCGGCAGAACGGGCGGCCATCGACCTGAACGACGTCAAGATGGCACCCGAACCGCCGCAGAACAGCGTCCGTTACTTCACCGACTGGGCGTTGCCCCAGCTGGACATATTGGTGGATGAGCCCAATGAGCCGCTGGAGGTCTATACGACCATCGACCTTGGCATGCAGAAGGCGGCAACCGCCGCGATTCAGGCCAACGCGCCCGCCGGGGCGCAAGGCGCGCTGGTGTCGGTGGACCGCGATGGGGCCGTACGCGCGATGGTGGGCGGGCTAGACTATGTGTCGTCCAACTATAATCGCGCGACCACCGCGACGCGCCAGCCCGGTTCGGCGTGGAAGATATTCGTCTACATGGCCGCGCTGGAATCGGGCTACACGCCAGATACCGGCGTGACCGACAGTCCGGTCACCATCAATGGATGGAGCCCGCGCAACAGCAGCGGGCGCTATTCGGGTGAGATCGATATCCGCACCGCCTTTGCCTATTCTATCAACACGGTGGCGGCGAAGCTGGGGGTCGAGGTGGGCTTTCCTACCGTCGCGGACATGGCCCGGCGTTTTGGCGTCACCACGCCGATCAATACCCATCCTTCCATGGTGCTGGGTACGTCCGATGTGCGCCTGATCGACATGACGCGCGCCTTTGCGTCGATCGCGCGCAAGGGCGTGGCCGTGACCCCCTATGGGATTACCAAGGTGACGACCGCCGATGGCCGGTTGCTGTATCAGCATCAGGACGACACCAGCCGCGTGCTGGTCGCGCCCTGGGTAGCGGCGGGGATGACCGACCTGATGCAAACGGCGGTCAGCACCGGCACCGGCAAGGCGGCGCAGATCGGCCGACCCGTGGCGGGCAAGACCGGCACCACCAGCAGCAACAAGGATGGATGGTTCCTGGGCTTTTCCAGCGGCATCACCACCGGCGTGTGGATGGGGCGCGACGATGCGCGCGCTGTCGGGGTGCTGCAGGGTGGCCGTGCGCCCGCTCGCGCTTTCGCCGATTTCATGAAGGTTGCCGTGGCGCGCCGCCCGGTGGAACAGTTTGAAACGCAGGTGACATTGCCCGAATGGCAGTTGGAGCCGGATGAGGAAGCCTATTATGGCCAGCCCGACAACGGCCTGATGGTCGATGAAAATGGCTTGCCGCTGGACGCCGGTCAGCAGCCGCCGCCGTTGGAAGAAACCGAGCCGAGCGAGGAGGATGAGGGGATGTCGCAGGCGCGGCCTGTTCGTCCGGCTCCGCCGCGCCTGGACCAGCAGTGGATCGATCAGGTGCTGGGCCGCGACCGGCAGCGCCCGCCGCCGCAACAGCAACCCCGTTAACGCGGGATCGCGTCGTCGCCTTTCGCGGCCAATTGCTGGCGGTCGAGGGCGCTGCCGTCGGGCAGCAGGAAATCGACCTTTCCCCGACCGAAATCGATCGCGATCCGGTCAAAGGTCTGAAGCGCGTCCATGCCCAAAAGCAGGGCGGGGCGGTCCTGCAGGCCGAGTTCCGCGAATGGCGGCGCGTCGGCGAACATGACCAGCAGGTCCTTCATCACGATGGGACCCATGCGGATCTGCCGCACCCGGCCCAGCAGCCCGTCCAGCATTTCGCCAGTGACGCTGAGGAGCGAAACAGGGGCGAGGCCCGGCGCGCGCTTTTTACGGATCAGCTTGTCCATCAATGCCAGATTGCCGACGCTAAGGCGCGTGCCGGTGTCCAATATGATGTTCACCTTTGTACCGTTGGCATCCGAATGGAGCAGGATGAGCTGGCCCTTGCGGCGGCGTGCTTCGACAATGATTGCGTCGGGGTCGCGCCATGCACGGCGGCTATTGCCGATTTCCATCCGGCTAGTGCGGAAATTGATGAGCAGTCGCCGACTATGCAGGCTGTCGAGGCCAAGCAGGCCGGGCGCGCCCAGATGGTCGGCCTCCAGCACGGGGGCTTCGATGTTGTCGACGATGACATTGCCATATTGCAGGCGCGGGACCGCGACCGTGCGCGTCTGCGCCTTGCCCGCCATGCCGATGATGGTGACCGATTGGCGCGCTGGCAGGGCGAGCCGTTCCGCCAGATCCCTGGATATCACAGTGCGCTGCGATCCGGTATCGACGATGAAGTTCCACGGCCCTTTCCCGTCGATATGGATGGGAATCGTCATGCGATCATCGGACGGAAATGTGCGGACTATGGCGGGGATATCATCCGGGGGCGACGGGCCTTCATCCTGGGCCATTGCGGGCAGGGCGAAGGTCAGCAAGGTCAACGCCGCGATGGAACGCAGCCGTTCCATGACTTACCTCTCCGCCTGATATGCGGCATCCTATCATGGTGGCGGTGCCCCGGTCTATCGCCGCAGCCCCAGCACCATTTGCCGCGAACCATGCTCTCCATGCTGTTTTCGATGGTCGATGGTCGGCCAGCCGCCTTGACTTTTCGTGAAGCTGGCCGTTAAACGCGGAAAATCTTTCCCCGCCGTCCGGCGTGGGCGTCCCGGCATTTGCAGCCGGGCATCTCTCCCTTGCCTGCCCATATCAGCTCCTCTTTCCATCGGACTCAAGTCGAATGCACCTCAAGGACCTCAAGAAGAAATCGCCCGCCGACCTTGTCACCATGGCGGAGGAGCTGGGCGTCGAAGGCGCATCGACCCTGCGCAAGCAAGATCTGATGTTCGCGATCCTCAAGGCCGAGGCGGAAAATGGCGAGCAGATCATGGGTGAGGGCACGATTGAGGTGCTGACCGATGGCTTCGGTTTCCTGCGGTCGCCGGAAGCCAATTTCCTGGCCGGGCCTGACGACATCTATGTGTCGCCCAACCAGGTCCGCAAATTCGGGCTGCGCACCGGTGACACGGTCGAAGGCGAAATCCGCGCGCCCAAGGATGGCGAGCGGTATTTTGCCCTCACCAGGCTGATGTCGGTCAATTTCGATGATCCCGACGTCGTGCGCCATCGCGTCAATTTCGACAATCTGACGCCGCTCTATCCGACCGAAAAGCTGGTGCTCGATACGCTGGACCCGACCGTCAAGGACAAGTCGGCGCGCGTCATCGATATCGTATCGCCGCAGGGCAAGGGCCAGCGCGCGCTGATCGTCGCGCCGCCGCGCACCGGCAAGACCGTGCTGCTGCAGAATATCGCCAAGGCGATTACCGACAACCATCCCGAAGTCTTCCTGATCGTGCTGCTGATCGACGAGCGGCCGGAAGAAGTCACCGACATGCAGCGCAGCGTGAAGGGGGAGGTTGTGTCCTCGACCTTCGACGAACCCGCGTCGCGCCACGTCCAGGTCGCCGAAATGGTGCTGGAAAAGGCCAAGCGCCTTGTCGAACACAAGAAGGACGTGGTGATCCTGCTCGATTCGATCACGCGTCTGGGCCGCGCCTACAATACGGTCGTGCCAAGTTCCGGCAAGGTGCTGACCGGCGGCGTGGATGCGAACGCGCTCCAGCGGCCCAAGCGCTTCTTTGGCGCTGCGCGCAACATCGAGGAAGGCGGATCGCTGTCGATCATCGCCACCGCGCTGATCGATACCGGCAGCCGCATGGACGAAGTTATCTTCGAAGAGTTCAAGGGCACGGGTAACTCCGAAATCGTGCTGGACCGCAAGGTGGCGGACAAGCGCATCTTCCCGGCGCTGGACGTCGGCAAATCGGGCACCCGCAAGGAAGAGCTGCTGGTCGACAAGGCCAAGCTCAGCAAGATGTGGGTGTTGCGCCGCATCCTGATGCAGATGGGCACGATCGACGCCATGGAATTCCTGCTCGACAAGATGAAGGATTCCAAGACGAACGAAGATTTCTTCGATTCGATGAACCAGTAATCACAGGCGTTATGACGCGGCGGCGCGGGCGCATAACTGCCTTGCTCGCCGCCAGTATCGCGCAAGATTTTCGATTGACCGATTTCGATTAAGGGGACGTCAGGCCGCCATGTTCGACCTTTTCGCCACTGCCGCCGCCGCCGCTCAGGGATTGGGCTCTCCAGCCGATATCTGGGGCCATATCGTCAATGATTTCAGTAATATAGGATCGCCTGAGGCGCTCGCGGCCTTTGGCCAGGTGCTGATGATCGACATATTGCTGGCGGGCGACAATGCCATCGTCGTGGGCGCGCTGGCCGCCGGGTTGCCGCCGCAACAGCGCCAGCGGGTCATCATGATCGGCATCATCGCCGCGCTGGTGTTGCGGATCGGTTTTGCACTGGTTGTGACGCAGCTGATGCAGATTGTCGGCCTGATCCTGGCGGGCGGGCTGTTGCTGCTGTGGGTCAGCTGGAAGATGTGGCGCGAATTACACCCCAAGCGGGGTGGCGATACGCCTGATGATACGAGCGACGACGATATTTCGGGCCTGCGCCCGGCCAAGAGCTTTGCCGCTGCTGCGTGGGCGGTGGCGGTCGCCGACGTGTCGATGAGCCTGGACAATGTGCTGGCCGTGGCAGGCGCTGCGCGAGATCATCCCGGTATTCTGATCATCGGTCTGGTTTTGTCCGTCGCGCTGATGGGCGTCGCCGCGAATATCATTGCCAAATATATCGAGCGTTTCCGCTGGATCGCTTATGTCGGCCTGGTCGTGATCGTCTATGTTGCCGGCAAGATGATCTATGACGGCATCGTGGACCATCAGGTCGGGGTTCTGAAGCTGTTCGTCTGAAGCGGCCCGATCCCGCGCCCGGTGCGCGGGATCGAGGCGGACGTGTTTATCGGATCATGCGGGCCACTGCCCGCCTCACAGGTTCTGAGCGAAGAAATCCGCGGTTCGCCGATCGGCCAACTGCGCTGCGGCTTCCTGACGACGTTCACCTGTTTCGGCAGCGAAGCCGTGATCCAGCCCTTCATAGTCATGAAGCGTGACATGCCGGTTCCCCTGTAGTCCCTCGTGCATTTTTTGCTGCGCTTCTGGCGGAACGAAGCCATCGGCGGTGGGGATGTGAAGGAGAACCGGCTTCCCGATCGCGCGCTGTTCATCCAGAAGATTGTCGATGCCGACGCCATAATAGCCGACGAAGGCATCACCGTCTGTCCGGCACGCGGCCATGAAGGCTAACCGTCCACCCAGGCAATAGCCGACGACGCCGACCTTCCCCCCGTCGCCCAGTTCAGCGCGGGCCGCCTTGATCGTTGCTTCAATGTCGCGGATGGCACTGTCCTGATTGAGCCGCTGCATATGGCCCAGGGCCGCCTGAAAATCTTCGGGCTGGTCGGCATCCAATTCTACATGCGCCTTGTCGCGCCAGAACAGGTCGGGGGCGAGGGCCAGATATCCTTGTTCCGCCCAGGTGTCGCATTTCCGCCGAATGCCGTCATTGACGCCGAAAATCTCCTGAATGACGATGATGGCCGCCTTGGGCGTGCTAGCCGGGCGCGCGACATAGACGTCGAACCGGGCATCGCCTTCAAGGGTCGCGACGGGCGTATATAGTGTCATGGCAGGATCCTTTCCGCTGTTCTCAGCTTTGTCATGCAGGAATAATCGCCTTTGCCCAACGCGCCAACTGCTCGATAGCGCAAAAAATTTGCCATCATGGGCTATGTTGCGGCATGAGGCGGGAAAGCCCATGGCAAGGAATTGGCAAGATGAAGGTTAGCCTGGACGTCGATTGCACCCCCGCCGAAGCCCGGGCGTTCCTGGGCTTGCCAGATGTGACGCCTATTCACGACAAATATGTGAAGACCGTTCTGGACAGCATCGATGGCGTGACCAACATCGAACAGATGGAAACGATGATGAAGGGCTTTGCCCCGATGGGCGACGTCGGCATGAAGCTGTTCAAGCAGATGATGGACATCGGTCTGGCGGGCATGAGTTCCAAGGGCGGCGATAAGTCCTAACCAGGTGCATGACACGATTTTTGCCCTGTCGAGCGGCGCGCCGCCGGCGGGGATCGGCATTATCCGCATTAGCGGTCCCGACGCCGGTGAAGCGTTGAAAGCATTGACGGGGCGGGCTTTGCCAGCCCCCCGCCAAGCGCGCCTTGCACAATTGGTGGACCCGCGTAGCGGCGACGTGCTGGATCGTGCCGTGACCCTGTGGTTTCCCGGCCCGTCAACGGTTACGGGTGAGGATCTGGCCGAGCTTCACTGTCACGGTGGACGGGCGGTCATTGCTGCGGTGCAGGACGCGCTGGCATCGAGGTCCGGGCTGCGACTGGCCGCGCCGGGTGAATTTACGCGGCGGGCATTTCTGAACGGTCGCATCGACCTCAACGCCGTGGAGGGGCTTTCCGACCTGCTGGCGGCGGAAACACAGCAGCAGCGTCGTGCGGCGTTGCTGATGGCGGAGGGGCATTTTTCCCGGCGGGTCAAAGGCTGGCGGTCGGCATTGCTGGACATATCGGCGATGGCGGAGGCTGCGCTCGACTTTTCCGATGAGGACGATGTTCCCGATGCCGGGATTGAAACGCGCATCCATCGCCAGTTGGAGGATCTGGCCGCAGAGGTGGAGACTCTATTGGAGGCTCCATCGGCAGAGCGGCTGCGCGATGGTGTCCGCGTGGTACTCGCCGGGCCGCCCAATGTGGGCAAGTCGACATTGCTCAACGCGCTGGTCGGGCGAGACGCTGCAATCGTTTCCGACATTGCAGGGACGACCCGCGACCGGATCGAAGTCCCTGCGGCGCTGGGTGGAGTCGCTTTTCTGTTCACGGACACGGCGGGTCTGAGGGATCAGTCGGACGACCCGGTGGAAATGATCGGCATCGACCGTGCTCGCCTGGCCCTTGCAGCTGCAGACATCATATTGTGGCTGGGCGAGCCCACAGAACTGCCGCGAGACGACGCTATCCTGATTGCCGCCCAGACCGACAGGCTGCCGACGCGAACCGGGCTGCCAATCTCTGCAGTGACCGGAGCGGGGATGGACCAGCTGGTGGATATGTTGCTCGACCGGGCGAGATGCCTTTTGCCGGGACCGGGAGACTATGCCCTGCACCAAAGGCAGCGGGATGGGGCTTCGAAACTGCTGGGCCATCTTAAAGCTGCGCATGGTGCCAGAGATTTGCTCATTACAGCAGAAGAGCTTCGGCAGGCCCGAAACGCCATCGATCAGTTGACCGGGCAGGCCGGAACCGAAGATATGCTCGACCGACTATTTGCGGGTTTTTGCATCGGGAAATAGTGCCACTGTTTCACGTGGAACAGTTTTGACCCGCGCCCCCAACATCTGATAAAGGCGCGTCCATGCAGGCAAGCTATGACGTGATTGTGGTGGGCGGTGGCCATGCGGGCTGCGAAGCCGCGGTAGCCGCCGCGCGGAAAGGCGCGCGCGTGGCGTTGTTGACCTTTTCGCGGTCAACTGTGGGATCAATGTCCTGCAATCCGGCGATTGGCGGCCTTGGCAAAGGACATCTCGTTCGAGAGGTGGATGCGCTGGACGGCCTGATCGCCCGCGCAGCGGATGCGGCGGCGATTCACTATCGCATGTTGAACAGCAGCAAGGGCGCGGCTGTGCAGGGGCCGCGCGTTCAGGCTGACCGAGTGCGCTATCGCGCGGCAATTCATACGCTGCTCGCGGCCTATCCTACCCTGGACATTGTTGAAGGTGAGGCTTCCGACATCCTTCTGAAGCAGGGGCAGGTGAGCGGACTGATCCTGGCCGATGGCAGCAGCCTAATGACAGCCGCGATTGTTCTTGCCACTGGCACCTTCCTGGGCGGGAAGCTGTTTCGGGGTGAGGATGTGGATGTCGGTGGACGCACAGGCGAACGGGCGGCCACGCGGCTGGGTATTCAGTTGAGGGCGATGGGCCTGCCGATTGGCCGGCTTAAAACCGGGACGCCGCCACGACTGGATGGGCGAACGATAGACTGGGGACGGTTGGAAGAGCAGCCCTCTGACGAGGGGGGGTGGACCATGTCCTCTCTGACCTCTGCCCGGATTTTGCCGCAGCTCAGTTGCGCGGTCACGCGGACCAACGAGCGGACCCATGCGATCATCCGTGAAGGTCTGGGGCGATCGCCCTTATTCAGTGGCGCGATTGAGGGGCGGGGGCCGCGATATTGTCCCTCGATTGAGGACAAGGTCGTTCGCTTTGGCGACCGGGATGGCCATCAGATTTTTCTCGAGCCAGAAGGCCTTGGCGATCATCTCGTCTATCCCAATGGGATCAGCACGTCGCTGCCGGTTGATGTCCAGACGGCGCTGGTCCAGTCCATGCCGGGGCTGGAGAAGGCCGAGATTGTCGTTCCGGGCTATGCGGTCGAATATGATCATATCGATCCGCGCGCGCTGGATGCCACGCTGGAAGTGCGCGCGGTGCCGGGATTGTTTTGCGCCGGTCAGATCAATGGCACGACCGGATATGAAGAAGCGGCGGCGCAGGGACTGGTCGCGGGCGTGAACGCGGCGGCGCGTGCTGCCGATGCGCCGCCGATGATGCTGGATCGTGCCAGCAGCTATATTGGCGTGATGATCGACGATCTGGTCCTGCAGGGTGTGACTGAGCCGTATCGGATGCTGACAGCGCGGGCGGAGTATCGGCTTCGTCTGCGGGCGGATAATGCGGGTGCCCGGCTTGAGGCGACCGGCCGTGAGCATGGGATAATCGGTGACGAACGCGACACCTATTATGATTCGCGTCGGGTGCAGCGGCTTAAAGCGGAGGCTCAACTTGCGCGTATATTGAGCGCGACGGAAATGGTGCGAGCGGGAGCCGCGGTTCGGCAGGATGGCGCCCGACGGTCGCTGTTTGACTGGGCCCGCTTTCCTGAGGTGTCGCGGTCCTTGCTCTTTGAACTCGCGCCGGTCCTGAAGGAGATTGACGGCGACTTGCGGAATGAGCTGTTGGAGGATGCGCACTACGCGCCCTATCTCGAACGGCAGGAAGCTGAGATCGCCGATCTGCGACGCAACGAGCGGATCGGTATACCGGCGGACTTTGATTATGGCGCTATCGGGGGGCTATCGACGGAGATGATCGAGCGGCTCGATGCGGCGCGGCCAGATACTTTGGCCGCGGCGAGCCGCATAAGGGGCGTTACGCCTGCTGCGCTCGCGGCGGTTCTGGTCCATGTGCGGCGGCGCGCCGCGTGAGTGAAGAGGAAGCTCGCGCCTGGCTGAGCGACCATTTTTCTGTTTCACGTGGAACATGGGATCTGCTGGAGCGATATGTCGCGGCGCTGCTGGCGGAAATGGCGAACCAGAATTTGATCGCTGAATCAACACGCGCGCACGTGTGGGCGAGACATATTGTCGATTCTGCGCAGCTGCTTCCATTGACCGGGTCTGCCGGGCAGGGGCCTTGGGTGGACCTGGGGTCGGGCGCAGGACTGCCGGGGATTGTGGTCGCGATCCTGTCCGAGCGGCCCATGCTGATGATTGAAAGTCGGCGTAAGCGTGTTGAATTTCTTGATGCCGTCATTGCTGACCTGAATCTGAGCCACGCTCGCGTGTATGGCGGACGGGTGGAGGTGGCGCCCGCTACCCATGCGGCGGTCATCAGTGCGCGCGCCTATGCGCCGCTTCCCAAGCTGCTGAGCTCTGCGATGCACTTTTCCACAGATGAAACGATATGGGTCCTGCCAAAAGGGCGAAATGCCGAAAATGAACTGGAGGCGGCGCGCGCATCATGGCAGGGTGTGTTTCACGTGGAACGCAGCGTCACTGACGCAGATAGCGCCATCATCGTGGGGCACGCCGTCAAACCCAAGGTCAGGAAAGGTCGAGGATGATTTGTATCGCCATCGCCAATCAGAAGGGGGGGGTGGGCAAAACCACGACCGCGATCAATCTGGCTACCGGTCTGGCTGCCACCGGCTTGCGTGTCCTGCTCGTTGATCTTGACCCGCAGGGGAATGCGTCGACAGGGCTGGGCGTCAACCAGTCCGATCGCGCGCGGTCGAGCTATGACCTTCTGGTCGGCAATTGCGCGCTGGATGACGCCGTTCTGGCAACGCGCGTCCCCAAGCTGGACATCGTACCCGCGACCCAAGACCTGTCGGGTGCGGAGATCGAGCTGATCGAATATGAGCAGCGCACCCATCGCCTGGAACGGGTGTTGAGTGAAGCACAGCCGGGGCGTTGGGACATTTGCCTGATCGATTGTCCGCCTTCGCTGGGGTTGTTGACGATCAACGCGATGGTCGCGGCACAGTATCTGCTGGTGCCGCTGCAATGCGAGTTTTTTGCGCTGGAGGGGCTGTCCCAACTATTGCAGACGGTTGAGCGGATCAGGGGCAGATTCAACCCGAACCTGTCCATCATGGGGGTTGCGCTGACGATGTACGACCGTCGCAATCGCCTGACCGATCAGGTGGCGGATGATGTTCGCGCTTGTCTGGGCGATTTGGTTTTCAACACGGTGATCCCGCGCAATGTGCGCCTTTCCGAAGCGCCCAGCCATGGCGTCCCTGCACTGATCTACGATTTTCGCTGTTCGGGATCGGAGGCTTATATGCGGCTGGCCCGTGAACTGATATCGCGATTGCCCAAACAGGAGGCGGCGGCTTGAGCAACGAAGGCGACGATAAGCTGAAAGTGGGAAAGCGCCCGCACGGACTTGGGCGTGGCCTGTCGGCGCTGTTGGGAGATGTTGCGAGGGAAACGCCCGTTGCCCCTGCGGCCCCGGCTGCCGCGTCCAGCAAGGCCATTCAGAATATCGAGGTCGCGCTGGTTCAGCCGCATCCCGAACAGCCGCGCCGTCACTTTGATGAAGGCGCGCTGGCGGAACTGGCGGACAGCATCAGCAAGCGGGGCGTCATCCAGCCGATTATCGTGCGTCCCCATGGCGGCGGTTTTCAGATTGTTGCGGGTGAGCGGCGGTGGCGTGCTGCGCAACGCGCGCAACTGCATCGCATCCCCGCGATTGTGCGCGACTTCGATGAAGCCGAAACGCTGGAAATAGCGCTCGTCGAAAATATCCAGCGCGAGGACCTTAATCCGATTGAAGAGGCGGAAGCCTATCGCAAGCTGATCGCTGACTTTCATCATAGCCAGGAAGCGTTGGGGCGATTGGTGGGGAAATCCCGCAGCCACATTGCCAATCTGATGCGTTTATTGGACTTGCCCGCTTCGGTCCAGCAACAGGTCGTAGAGCAGAAGCTGTCGATGGGACACGCCCGTGCACTCATCGGCGCGCCCGATTGCGAGAGCCTGGCCCACACGGTTGCGACCAAGGGTCTGTCGGTCCGTGATACCGAACAACTGGTGCGGCGGGCCAAGAATGGCGACGGCGCATCCCCGCGCGCGCAGGTTCGCCCTGCAACGGACAAGGACCCCGATATCGCCGCGCTGGAGCAGCATTTGGCTGACATTCTGGGCGTACGGATCGACATCACCCATGCAGGCGGCGGGGCGGGGACTTTGTCGTTGCGCTATTCCACATTGGACCAGCTGGACATGCTGTGCCAGAGGCTGTCGGGCGAACGGATTTAGGGCGGAATCGCCCGTTTAGCGCAGCTTTTATCGCCCGGCCCACTGGCGTTTTCCGTGGCCAGTGCCTAGCTTGTCGGCATGGCTGACACGCAATCTTCCCCCGGAACCGCGCCCCTGATCGTCCGTCGTCAGGACTATCGCCCGCCCGATTGGTTGGTCCCGGAAATCACCCTCGATTTCTCGCTGGACCCGGTGTGCACGCAGGTTCGCTCGATTCTGACCGTGCGGCGCAATGGGGAGCATGACCGACCGCTGAAGCTGGACGGAGATGACCTCACGCCGCTGGAGGTGAAGGTCGATGGCCAAGCCCTGACGGCAGATCAATGGTCCATGGAGGGCGGCGCGCTGATCGTCCCGCTGTCGGGCGCTGCGCATCAGGTCGAAACGCTGGTTGAACTCGCGCCGGAAAATAACAGCAAGCTGATGGGGCTTTATGCCAGCGGCGGATTGCTTTGTACCCAGTGCGAAGCGGAAGGGTTTCGCCGAATCACATTCTTCCCCGACCGCCCGGACGTTCTTTCTCGCTATTCCGTCAGGCTGGAAGCGGACAGGGCGCGCTATCCCATTTTGCTGGCCAATGGCGATCCGATTGAACAGGGGAGTTTGCCGGAGGGACGCCATTGGGCATTATGGACTGATCCCTTCCCCAAGCCTTGCTATCTGTTCGCGCTGGTCGCCGGGGACCTTGCCTGCAACGCTGACAGCTTCGTTACCATGAGTGGCCGGACAGTGAAGCTGGGCATATGGGTCAAGGAAGCTGACCTGCCCAAAACCGCTCACGCCATGCAGGCGCTGAAAAATAGTATGGCCTGGGATGAGCGGGTCTATGGGCGCGAATATGACCTGGACGTATTCAACATCGTCGCCGTGGCTGACTTCAACTTTGGCGCGATGGAGAATAAGGGCCTTAACATATTCAATTCACGCTATATTCTGGCTGATCCCGACACAGCTACCGATATCGACTATGACGGGGTCGAAGGCGTGGTGGCGCACGAATATTTCCATAATTGGTCAGGCAATCGCGTCACCTGCCGCGACTGGTTTCAGCTTTCCTTGAAGGAAGGCTTCACCGTCTTTCGCGACCAGGATTTTTCCGCCGACATGGGCAGCGCCGCCGTCAAGCGGATCGAGGATGTCCGTGTCCTGAGGGCGGCACAGTTTCAAGAGGATTCAGGACCTCTGGCGCATCCCGTGCGGCCCGAATCCTACATGGAAATCAGCAACTTCTATACGGCGACCATCTATAATAAGGGTGCGGAGTTGATCCGCATGATGGCGTTGATGCTGGGACGGGATCGGTTCCGGGCGGGGGCCGACCTGTATTTTGAACGGCATGACGGGCAGGCCGCGACCTGCGAAGACTTTGTCCGGGCGATGGAGGAGGGCGGCGGGATAGAGCTTGCCCAATTCCGCCGCTGGTACGAACAGGCAGGGACGCCGCGTGTGCGGGCGCTGCTTACCCATGACGCGGCTAGCCAGACAGCTGAACTGGTGCTGGAGCAGACCGTACCCCCAACGCCCGGCCAGCCCGACAAGCAGCCGATGGCGATACCTTTGCGCATCAGCCTGTTCGATCGCGAAAGCGGAACAAGCCGGGGCGACGAGTTGTTGATGCTGACGGAGGCTCGGCAAAGCTTTTTGTTCAGTAAATTCGCGGCCCCGCCCCTATTGTCGATCAATCGCGGCTTTTCCGCGCCGGTGGTGATCGAAACGGACCGCACCCAAGCCGATCTGGCTTTCCTGTCCGCGCATGATGATGACCCCTTCGCCCGATATGAGGCGATGCAGCAGTTGATGGTGAATGTGCTGGTAGGCCGGGTTGGCGGACAGGCCGTCGATGACGCGGCAGTGGTCGCCGCCATTCGCAACACGGCGACCGACCCCTCGTTGGACGATGCGTTCATAGCCGAAGCCATTCGCCTGCCGAGCGAAGCCTATATTGGTGATCAACTGACGGAGGTCGATCCCGACGCAATCCACGCCGCTCGTGAGTCGCTCCAGCACCGGATCGGGGCGGAACTGGAGCCTTTATGGCGCGATATTCACGCCCGGACCCAGGCCAACAGCTTTTCCTTGTCCGCCGCCGCCAAGGGCGCGCGCAAGCTGCGCAACACGGCGCTGCTTTATCTCTGCGCGTCAGGGATAGAGGAGGGGGCCATAGTCGCCTTTTCCCAGTTCAGCGCTGCGGACAATATGACGGAGCGGCAGGCGGCGCTGGCGATATTGGCGAATGGCAGCAGCGCAGAGCGGGAAGCCGCGCTCGACATTTTCTACAATCGCTATCGGGACGATGCGCTGACTTTGGACAAATGGTTCCAGACGCAGGCCTTTGCCTTTCACCCCGATACGGTGGATCTGGTGGAGGAATTGGGCCGCCATCCCGATTTCACCCTGTCCAATCCGAACCGGATCCGGTCGCTCTACGGTGCTTTTGCCGGTAACCAGTGGGCCTTCCACCATCGGTCCGGCAAGGGGTATCGCTTGGTCGCGGATTGCATCATCGCCCTGGACAAGATCAATCCCCAGACGGCGGCGCGGCTGGTGCCTCCGTTAGGGCGCTGGCGTCGTTTCGGTGAGGCGCGTGCCGGTTTGATGCGCGCCGAGTTGCAGCGGATTCTGGCTCAGCCCGGTCTTTCGCGGGATGTGACGGAGCAAGCCAGCAAAAGCCTGGATTGAGCGCGGGAAGGTTCGCCGGGGCTTGCTGCGAGCTGATCTTGTGGCGTTTCGGTCAGCTACTGAGGCCTGCTGTAACAGGCAGTCGAAGGGCCTTCTCTGTCATTCTGATGTGGGACGTGTGAAGAAGTAAACCCTTCGACAAGCTCAGGGCGAACGGGGAAAGAGATTTCGAGTTAGCGCTCGCTACTCTAATTGTCTTTTGTTCTCCGCATTTTCCGAACCGTCAGATTATACCATCTGGCCGGAGCCTGCCTTAACGGCCCGACGCTGCCAGCCACGCGGCGACGTCGGCGGCCACCTTGTTCGCCGCGCTGTTCAGAGGCGCGCCGATGCTGGTGGCGGTGATTTTCGTGCCTACCGGGACGGTGGCGGTGAAGCGCTGACGGGCGATGGCGGTGCCGCCCGGCCCCGCCAGAATTGCGTCATAAGTGACGATGGCGCTGTTGCTGGCCTCATCCAGGCCAAAGTCCACCAAATCCCCCATCAGCCTTTGGCCCGCATCGGCGGAATATTGGCCGGGGTCGAGCACGATCCGGTTGCTGGTTGCGGCGATGGTCTCCGACAAAAGCCGCTGGAACAAGTGGCGCGGCGTGTCGGCCCACTGCACGTCGGTCACATAGGCGAGAGACGTGGGCGTGGTTCGCACCGGCACACGCACGGTGTCGAGCAGCTTGGGCGCTTCAGGATCGGCGACAGTGATGCTGGTCCCCGGCGTGGCGCTGCGCAGCGTCCCCGGCGCGACCTTTTGAGCGGCATCGAGCGAGAGTAGCTGGGCGGGCGGTTTTCCGCCGATGGAGATGCAGCCCGGCAAGGTCAGCAGGAGGGCGAGGGCCGCCGACATGGCGGCCTGTTTCTTGTGGAACATCATGTGGGTCCCTCTCATGGCTTGTAGTCGGGCAATTTGGGCGATCCGACGATCGATCCCGCGCCCTGCTGATCGAGCTTTTCAGCGACGCCACGGAAGGCGCGCGACATTTCCCGCAGGTCGCGCACCAACTGGTTCACTTCCGGCATGGTCTGGTTGCTGAACGCGCGCACGCCCGGCTGAGCTTCGGCGATGGTCTTGTCCAGCGTGTCGATGCTGCGTGTGGCCGACTGCACGCTTTTGCGCAGGTCGGCCAGCAGCGGGCGGCCTTCATCGGTCAGCAGGCTGTCGGTGGTCGCCGCCAGCTGGCCGATCTGTTCGGCGGCGATGCCCGTGCGCTGCACCGCGATTCGGGCTTCGGCAAGCGTGGCCGCGATTTCGGGGCTGCGGTCGGCCAGGGATGCGGACAGCCGCTCCACATTGGCGAGAATGCCGGCGATGGACTGCTGATTCTTGTCGTTCAACAGTTCGGTCAGGCGTTCCGTCAGGGTCGAAAGCCGCTCCAGCAACTGCGGCGCGTTATTGAGCAGTTCGCCCAGGGCGCCTGGCTTGGTAGGGATAACCGGCACGCCATCGGGGCAGGCCGTCAGCAGATTCTGTTCAGGGCAGATGATGGGAGGGGCGCCCTTTACCGCGCCGTCGAGCACGATTTCACTGACGCCGGTAAAGCCGACGCCCGCGATGGTCGCGGTCGTGCCCTGCAGCACGGGGGTGCCTTCCTTGACGGAAATGCGGACTTTGACGAAGCTGGGATCGCGCTTCCACAGTTCGATCCGTTCAACCTGACCGGACGGGACGCCGGAGTAATTGACGCTCGACCCCTTGGCGAGGCCGTTCACCGACTGTTTGAAGAAGATGTCATATTCCTTGTTATCGCCCTCGGACAGGCGCGAAAACCAGAAGGCGGCGATCATGATGGCCGCCAGCAGCAGCAGCGTGACCGTGCCCACCAGCACATGGTTGGATCGGGTTTCCATATCCTATTGCCTTCCGTCCGATGGGGGATCAGCCCGCTTGCCGCTTTCACGCGCCACCGCTGCTGTCGCCGCGCGGCCGCGCGGGCCGTTGAAATATTCCTGGATCCACGGGTGATCAGTGGCCAGCAGTTCGTCGATCGTGCCCACCGCAATCACCTTGCCGTCGGCCAGCACGGCCACCCGGTCGCAGATTGAAAAGAGCGTGTCGAGATCGTGCGTGATGAGAAAGACGGTGAGGCCCAGCGTCTGTTGCAGCTTTCGCGTCTGTTCGTCGAATGACGCCGCGCCGATCGGGTCCAATCCTGCGGTTGGCTCGTCCAGAAACAGCAGGTCGGGGTCCAGCGCCAGGGCGCGGGCCAGACCCGCCCGCTTCTTCATCCCGCCCGACAGTTCGGCGGGATATTTCGGGCCAGCTTCGGCTGGGAGGCCGGTCATGCGGATTTTGTAGGCTGCGATTTCGTCACGCAGCTGCGCGCCGATATTGGGATAATATTCGCGGATCGGCACTTCGACATTTTCCGCGACCGTGAGCGTCGAGAATAGCGCGCCGCCCTGAAACAGCACGCCCCAGCGTTTGCGGATCGCCAATGCTTCGTCGTCCAGCCGACCGATCATCGATTCGCCGAAGACATGCACTTCGCCTTCGTCCGGCGTTTGCAGGCCGATGATCGACCGCATCAGCACGGACTTGCCCGTGCCTGATCCGCCGACAACGCCCAATATTTCGCCCTTGCGCACGTCAAGGTCCAGCCCCTGGTGCACGACCTGATCGCCGAAGCTATTCTTGAGACCGCGCACCGAAATGGCAATGCTGTCCCGTTCGACCGCTTCGTCAACCCGCGCTTCTTCGATGGCGATTTCCTCTTCCGGTGCCATCAGTTCCAACCCAGCCAGGTGAAGAAGACCGCGAAAAAGGCGTCGATCACGATGACGAGGAAGATCGCCTGCACCACCGCCGACGTCGTGCGCATCCCCACTTCTTCGGCATTGCCCTTGACCTGCATGCCCTGAAAACAGCCCGCCAGCGCGATGATGACGCCAAAGACCGGAGCCTTGATCAGGCCCACCCACAGGTCGGTGATCGGGACGACCTCTCGCAACCGCTGGATGAAGGTGATCGGCGGTATCTCCAGAGACACGGCGCACAGGAACCCGCCGCCGATGACCGCCATGATCGACGCGTAGAAGCCCAGCAACGGCATCATGACGACCACGGCCAGGGTGCGCGGTAGCACGAGCGCCTCCATCGGCGACACGCCAATGGTGCGCATCGCATCGACTTCTTCGGTCAGTTTCATAGTGCCGAGTTGCGCGGCAAAGGCGGACCCCGACCGGCCTGCGACCATGATGGCGGTCATCAACACGCCAAGTTCCCGGAAAGTCAGGCGGCCGACCAGGTTGATGGTCAGCATTTCCATGCCGAACTGCCGCAACTGCACCGAACCCTGCTGGGCAATGACGATGCCAATGAGGAAGCTCATCAGGCCGATGATGCCGAGCGCGGAGACGCCCACCACTTCAAAGCGTTGGACAACGGCATTCAGGCGAAAGCGGCTGGGGTGGCGAATGACGTTCCAGCTTGCGACCAAGGTGCTGCCGAAAAAGCCCAGCAGGCCCAGCAGGGTTGCCCCCGCATTGATCGTAGCCTCACCAATCTGGCCGACAACGCGCTGCCAGGGTGAGACGTAGGCGGGCCGGACGCTGACGGGTTCGTCCAACGTCCCGACCGTCTGGATCAGTCGCAGCGAATCCTCGTCCCCGCCGACAATATCGCAGTTCAGCCGTTTGGCGGTGCGATGCACTGTCCACGCGCCAATCGTGTCCATATGACTGACTTCGGACAGGTCGATTGCCGCGACCGGACCGGCCAGCGCGTCAAGTCGGGCGGGCAGATCATGCAGGCAGGCAATCGACAAATGGCCTGAAAGCCGGACGATAGCACCGCCATCGCGCGGTTCTTCCACAAGATCGGCGACTTTGTTCATCAAGCGGGTTTAGTGGTCCATTATCGGTTGCACGGCAAGCCGAAACGGCCCATCCGCAAGCCAGAACGACAGGCAAGGCCAAAAAGTTTCGGAAACGGCATGACGCATCGAATTGCGATATATGACATGGACCGCACGGTGACGTTCACCGGCACCTACACCGGCTTCCTGGTTCACGTGGCCCGTCGGCTGGCTCCATGGCGGTTGATCCTGTTTCCGGGCGTGATCCTGCTGATGCTGGCCTATGTGCTCAAGCTGATTTCGCGGCAGCGGCTGAAGGAACTCAATCAGGCGTTGATGATCGGCTATAATGTCGAACGCGCCAGGTTGATGCCGCATGTGGAAAGCTATGCTGCCAAGGTCGTGGACGCGAATGTCCGTGCCGGGGCATTGGCGCAGATCGCCAGGGACAAGGCGGACGGGTGCAGACTGGTGCTCGCGACTGCATCCTATCGCCTCTATGTCGAGCCGATTGCCCGGCGTCTGGGATTCGACGCGGTGATCGCGACGGATCATCTGAGCCAGGACCTGCGCTATGTCCGCGCCAGGATTGCAGGCGAAAATTGCTACGACACGGGCAAGTTGCGCATGATCAAGGCGTGGATGGCGGCGGAAGCCATCGACCGTTCGACGGCGCATATCCGCGCCTATTCCGACCATGTGTCCGACGCGCCGATGCTGGAATTTGCGGACGTGCCGTTCGCGTCGAATCCGCACAAGCCGCTGGCGAAACTGGCGGCGCAGCGCGGCTGGACGCGGGTCGACTGGAACTGATCCGGCGCGGAGTTTTGGTTCAACCCATCGCCCGTAACGCCTGGGAAAAGTCGGCGATCAGATCGTCAGCATCCTCGCAGCCGATGGAAATGCGCACCATATTGTCGCTGATCGCCAGCGCCTTTTTGCGCTCCGCGGGCACCGACAAATGGGTCATCGCCGCCGGATGGCTCGCCAGCGTTTCGGTGCCGCCCAGGCTGACCGCCAGCTTGGCGATCTTTAGCGCGTCGAGAAAGGCGAAGGCCTCCGCCTCCCCGCCCTTGAGGTACAGCGAGAAGGTTGATCCCGCGCCCGTGCAATGACGCCGGTAGACGTGGGCCTGCCGGTCATTTTCCGGGAAGCCGAGATAGCCGACCTTTTCCACCTGCGGCTGGTCCCTGAGCCATGCGCAGACCTTCGCGGCATTCTCCCCGGCGCGGCTCATCCGCAGTTCCAGCGTCTCCAGGCTGCGCAGCAGCATCCATGCGCTGTGCGGGTCGAGGATCGTGCCGATCGTGTTGCGCATCAGGCGGATGCTGTTGATGAGGGCGTTGCCCCCCAGCACGCCGCCCGCGACCAGATCGCTATGCCCGCCCGCATATTTGGTCAGGCTGTAGATGACGAGGTCCGCGCCATGCGCAATCGGATGGTGCCATAGCGGTCCCAGGAATGTGTTGTCGATTGCGATGGGCGGCACATGCGATTCGCCGCTGAACATCTGGTCGCGCAGCGCGACGACCGCGTCCAGATCGACCAGCACATTGGTCGGATTGGCGGGGCTTTCCAGATAGATGAGCGCAACGCGGCCCAGCGCCTTTGCCTGTTCGATGACCTTGCCAATCTCTTCCCCGGTCGCGGCCGCCGGGAAGTCGAGCCATTGCACCCCGAATTTGCTCAGCGTCCGCCCGATCAGCGATTCGGTCGCCGCGTAAAGCGGAGCGGAATGGACGATCACGTCGCCCGGCTGGACGAGCGCCAGGAGGGTGGTCGCAATCGCCGACATGCCGCTGGAAAAGAGCAGCGCGTCCTCCGCTTCCTCCCATATGGCCAGCCGGTCTTCGGCGATTTCCTGGTTCGGGCCGTTGAAGCGGGAGTAGATCAGTCCTTCCGCGCCGCCCGGACGGATGCCGGTCACGCCTTCGAAATGCCGCTTGCCCGCCGCCGCGCTTTCAAATGCGAAGGTGGATGTGAGGAAGATTGGCGGTTTCAGCGATCCTTCGGACAGGCTGGGGTCATAGCCATGGCCCATCATCAATGTCGCGGGCTTCAGCTTGCGACCGTCGATTTCCATGATCGGCTGTTTGGGCCGCCGCCGGTTGTGGGTCGGTTCTGCGCCGGTCAGGTCGGCTTCGGTTTCGCCGGGCATGTCATTTCTCCTGCGGTCCTCTGGGCGTCTGCTGCACCTGTATGCATCCAGTGTAACGCTTGTGGCGGGCGAGGGGCCAGAGGGGCGGTAACTTTATTCCGCCGGGCTAAACTTATATTACGAACGGATAACCGGCCCCGCCGATGACAGCCGCGCTTTGCCGCCCTACATCCTGGCCATGAGTTCTAGCCTGCCCTTGCCGCTGGAGCGCTGGTTCGCCTCCCGCGGTTGGACTCCGCGCCGCCATCAGATCGACATGCTTGCCGCCGCGCGTGCGGGCGACCATGCGCTGCTGGTCGCGCCCACTGGTGCGGGCAAGACGCTGGCGGGGTTCCTGCCGACCATCACCGACCTGATCGAAGCGCCGGTGGAGGGGCTTCACACCCTCTATGTCTCGCCGCTCAAGGCGCTGGCCGTCGATGTGCGCCGTAACCTGCTGACCCCGATCGAGGAGATGGGGCTACCGATTCGGGTGGAGACCCGGACCGGGGATACGCCGTCCGACCGGAAAGCGCGCCAACGCGCGCGACCGCCGCAGATATTGCTGACCACCCCTGAATCGCTGTCGCTGCTGCTGAGCTATCCCGACAGCTTCCTGCTTTTTTCCGGCTTGAAAACCGTCATCATCGATGAAGTTCACGCCTTCGCCAGCCAGAAGCGGGGCGACCTGCTCAACCTGTCGCTGTCCCGCCTGCAAGCGATCAATCCGGGACTGCGGCGGGTGGCGCTGTCCGCCACCGTCGCGGATGTCGATGCCTATCGCGCCTGGCTGGCGCCCGATGGCGACATCAACGCCGTCACGCCGGTGATCGGCGAAGCGGGGGCGGAACCCAATGTGGCCATCCTGATCCCGGAAGGGCGGATTCCCTGGTCGGGCCATTCCGGCAAATATGCGGCAAAACAGGTGATGGCGGAAATTGAACGCCGCGCCACCACGCTGGTGTTCTGCAACACGCGCGGGCTGGCCGAACTGATTTTCCAGGAGCTTTGGTCGGCGAATGAGGCGAACCTGCCAATCGCGATCCATCATGGCAGCCTGTCCATCGACGCGCGGCGCAAGGTGGAAAGCGCCATGGCAGCGGGCAAGCTGCGTGGGCTGGTGGCGACCGCGTCGCTCGACCTGGGCGTGGACTGGGGCAATGTCGATTGCGTGATCCAGATGGGGGCGCCCAAGGGCAGCTCGCGCCTTCTCCAGCGGATCGGTCGCGCCAATCATCGGCTGGACATGTCGAGCGAGGCGATCCTGATTCCAGGCAACCGCTTCGAATATCTGGAGGCGCGGGCGGCGCTGGATGCTGTGGAGGAAGGGGAGAGGGACGCCGACGACTTTCGCCCCGGCAGTCTGGACGTGCTGGCCCAGCATGTGATGGGCCTGGCCTGCGCCGCGCCCTTTCACCAGGATGATCTGCTGCGCGAAATCCGGTCATCCACGCCCTATAGCGCGCTGACGGACGACGCCTTTGCCAATGTCCTGCACTTCATTGAGGGCGGCGGCTATGCCCTGCGCGCCTATGACCGGTTCAAGCGGCTGACCCAGGAAGAGGATGGGGCCTGGCGCGTGTCCCATCCCCGGTTCGTCCAGCAGCATAGGCTGAATGCCGGGATCATCGTTGACCAGCCGGTGCTGGACGTGCGTTTCGCCAACGGTCGCAAGCTGGGCACGGTGGAGGAAGGCTTTGCCGCCACGCTGCGGCCGGGCGACAGCTTCTTCTTTTCGGGCATGGCGCTGGAGGTGGTGCGGATCGAGCTGACCGATCTGGTCGTCCGCGCCACCGCCAAGCAGGCGCGTATCCCCAGCTGGGGCGGCACGCGCATGGCCATGTCGACGCGGCTGGCGGATCGGGTGCGGCATTTCCTGGCCGAATCGCAGGAATGGCATCGTTTTCCCGAAGATGTCCGCGAATGGCTGGAGATGCAGAAACATCGGTCGGCGCTGCCGCAGCCGGGGCAGTTGCTGGTCGAAACATTCCCCCATGAAGGGCGGCATTATCTCGTCTGTTACAGTTTCGAAGGTTGGAACGCGCACCAGTCGCTCGGCATGCTGCTGACGCGGCGCATGGATGCGCAAGGGTTGATGCCGCTGGGCTTCGTGTCGAACGACTATGCGCTCGCCATTTACGGGATGAAGCCGGTCACCGACCCGCAAAGCCTGTTTTCCGCCGATATATTGGACCATGAGTTTATCGACTGGGTCGAACAGTCGAGCCTGCTGAAGCGGGCCTTCCGCGACGTGGCGGTGATATCGGGCCTGATCGAACGGCAACATCCCGGCAAGCGCAAGACGGGGCGGCAGGTCACTTTTTCGACCGACCTGATCTACGATGTGCTGCGGAAATATGAGCCCGGACATATGCTGTTGAAGGCAGCCTGGGCCGATGCGCGGGCGCGCATGACCGATGTGGGGCGATTGGGCGACCTGATCGACCGGGCCGGTGCGACCATGTTGCATGTTCCCCTGGATCGGGTGAGTCCGCTGGCCGTGCCGGTCCTGATCATCATTGGCCGCGAACAGGTGGCGCAGGCGGCGGCTGAGGATGCGTTGCTGATCGAAGCGGAAGCGCTGGTCGCCCAGGCGATGCGCCCGGATTAGAGCGGTGCGTCCTGCGGGTCATGCCGGTCACCGCCGCAGCCTTTCAGCGTTCCTTCGCCGAATGCGACGGAAACCTGATCGGACCAGATAGCGTCGCTCATCCCGTCGCTGCACGGTCCTTCGGCCACCGTCATCGTGAAGCCTTCGCCCAGAAAGCGGACGGCGCGGCCATCATCATTGCGCGAAATGGCGAAGGAGGCAGGCGGCTTGTCCGGCCTTTCCAGAATCGCGGTCGATCCCTTCACCGTCACCGCCCAGAAAGGCTCCGTGCCCAAAGCGCGATACCGTTCCGGTTGCGGCGTTTGGGGATGCGGGGCGGGAGAGGTGGATGCATTGCCCTGCGTCGCTTCATCCTGCGACGGCGGTAGCTGCTGCTGGCCGACGCTTTCGTTGAGGATGGGCGCGTTTGCCACCGGCGCGCCGACATTATCCGCTTGGACGTTTTCGACCTGGGCTTGTTCGGGACCGCATGCCGACAACAGCAGGATAGCGAAGATGGCCAGACCCCTCATGCCGCCGCCTGCGGCGGGGCGTGAGGGGGGCGGCAAGGTCATACGTCCAGGTTGGCGACGTTCAGGGCGTTGTCCTGGATGAATTCACGCCGCGGTTCGACCACATCGCCCATCAGGCGCGTGAAGATTTCGTCGGCGACGTCCGCCTGCTCGACCTCGACACGCAGCATGGACCTGTTGTTGGGGTCCAGCGTGGTTTCCCACAGCTGTTCCGCATTCATTTCGCCCAGACCCTTGTAGCGCTGGATCGCCAGCCCCTTGCGTCCTGCCGCCAGCACCGCTTCCAGCAATTCGCTGGGCCGGGTGACCAGCGTCGACCCCTTGGTCGCGACCGGCAATTCGTCCTCGCCAGCTTCGTCGGCGGCCTGTGCCGCCTTGGCGGTCACAAGGCGGCTGGGCGTGCGGTAGCTGCCGGTTTCCTCCACCGCGATGCTGTGCAGCTTGCGCGCTTCAGCCGATCCGATGAAGCCATGTTCGATCATGTGATGATCGGTGACGCCCCGCCACAGCCGTTCGAAATGAAAGCCGCCTTCTTCGGCGACCCGACCGCTCCAGCGGCCTTCCTCGTCCTGTGCGCCCATCCACTGGACCGTTGCAGTCAGGCGTTCGGCCTGCGCGTCATTGCCAAGTTCTGGGTCGAGCGCGCCATTGACGGCCAGCGCTTCGATGATCGCCGGATCATAGCGGCGCGGCACATAGCGCATGACCGCGCGGATGCGGCGGCCATGTTCGATCAGGTGGCGCAGGTCTTCACCCGTGCGGCGGCCTTCGGCCGTTTCCAGCGCCATCGATTCGACGCCATTGTCGATCAGATATTGCTCCAGCGCAGCTTCGTTCTTCAGATAGACTTCAGACCGGCCACGCGTCGCCTTGTAGAGCGGCGGCTGGGCAATGTAGAGATGCCCGGCCTCTATGATCTGGGGCATCTGGCGGTAGAAGAAGGTCAGCAGCAGCGTGCGGATATGCGCGCCGTCGACGTCAGCGTCGGTCATGATGACGATCTTGTGATAGCGCAGCTTTTCCAGGTTGAAATCGTCGCGGATGCCGGTGCCCATCGCCTGGATCAGCGTGCCGACTTCCTTCGAGGACAGCATCCGGTCGAAACGGGCCCGTTCGACGTTCAGGATCTTGCCCTTGAGCGGCAAGATCGCCTGATTATGCCGGTTGCGGCCCTGTTTCGCCGACCCGCCTGCCGAATCGCCCTCGACCAGGAAGAGTTCGGATTTGGCGGGGTCGCGCTCCTGACAGTCGGCCAGTTTGCCGGGCAGCGAGGCAATGTCCATCACGCCCTTGCGCCGGGTCAGCTCACGCGCCTTCTTCGCCGCTTCGCGCGCGGCGGCGGCGTCGATCACCTTCTGCACGATCATCTTGCCGTGGCTCGGATTTTCTTCCAGCCATTCCGCCATCTTGTCGGCCATCAGGCTTTCGAGCGGCTGGCGGACTTCGGACGAGACCAGCTTGTCCTTGGTCTGTGACGAGAATTTGGGATCGGGCAGCTTTACCGACACGATCGCGGTCAGGCCTTCGCGCATGTCTTCGCCGGTCAGGGTGACCTTTTCCTTCTTCAGCATCCCCGATTTGTCGGCATAATTGTTCAGCGTGCGGGTCAGCGCCGCGCGGAAGGCGGCGAGGTGGGTGCCGCCGTCGCGCTGGGGAATGTTGTTCGTGAAACAGAGGACATTCTCATAATAGGAGTCGTTCCACTCCAGCGAGACGTCGATGGTCACATCGTCACGGCTGCCCGAAATCGCGATCGGATCGGGCATGAGCGGCGTCTTGTTGCGGTCGAGATATTTGACGAAAGCCGCGATGCCGCCCTCATAGAACAGCTCGACTTCCTTCTTTTCCTCATGCCGCGCATCAACGAGGAACAGCCGCACGCCCGAATTGAGGAAAGCGAGCTCGCGATAGCGATGCTCCAGCTTTTCAAAGTCGAACTCGGTATGATTTTTGAAGGTGCCGCCGTCGCCGGGCACTTTTTCGGTCGAAGGGAGAAAGGTGACGCGCGTGCCCTTCTTGCCTTCGGGGGCGTCGCCAATGACCTTGAGCGGCGCAACGGCGTCGCCATAGGCAAAGCGCATATAATGCTCCTTGCCGTCCCGCCAGATGTTGAGGTCCAGAAATTCGGACAGCGCGTTCACCACGCTGACGCCCACGCCGTGCAGGCCGCCCGACACCTTATAGGCATTATCGTCCGACGTATTCTCGAACTTGCCGCCCGCATGCAGCTGGGTCATGATGACCTCGGCCGCAGAAACGCCTTCTTCGGAGTGGATGCCGGTAGGGATGCCGCGCCCATTATCTTCGACGCTGACGGACCCATCGGGATTCAGCGTGATCAGGATGCGGTCGCAATGTCCGGCCAACGCCTCGTCGATGGCATTGTCGGAAACCTCGAACACCATGTGGTGCAGGCCCGATCCATCATCGGTGTCGCCGATATACATGCCGGGCCGCTTGCGCACCGCGTCCAGGCCTTTCAGCACCTTGATGCTGTCGGCGCCATAGCTGTTGCTGTTCGGGCTGTTCTGACTTTCCTCGCTCATGGCGGGCATATAGGGAATTGGGCCACGAAACTAAAGCGAAACATGGCGGCTTTCGCCCCGCCCGGCGAGGGGCTATCAGGCTGGATATGCGCAGCGCCCTGACTTTGATCCTCCTCCTTTGCGCCTGTTCCGAAAGCAGCGACGTTCTGGAGCAATTGCCCAACAGCTCGATTGCCGGAGCGCCGCGAGACGCCATGCCCGAAACCCGGCTGGAAGCGAAGATCACGCGGCCCGTGATCATTGGGGAAGACGGGCCACGCCTGGACGCCTGCGGGGCGATGGGACGGGTCGTCCGCGTCGGCACGTCCGGCCTTGCCATGCGCGCGGCCCCCTTTGCCGAAGGGCTGGAGGTCGCGCGCCTGGCGGAGGGGGCCCGCGCTTATGTCTGTACCCGCAGTCTTGACCAGAAATGGCTGGGTATCGTGGTCGCGCCGCCATTGCCTGACGATGCCGCCGACAATGCCGCAGATAATGTGGATTGCGGCGTGTCCGGGCCGGTCGATCGTAAACAGCCTTATGATGGGCCGTGTCTGAGCGGCTGGGTATCTAGTGCTTCGATCAGGCTTGTTGCGGGCTGACGCGGCGGATCATTCGAAGGCAACAAAAAGGCCGCGCAGGTTATCCTGGCGCGGCCCTTTTTCTGACGTCGATCGGTTCGCTTACGCTGCCTTCTTGTCGGCCTTGTAGCGTTCGATGGCTTCCAGCGTGATGCGCTTTGCATCCTCTGCGCCGCCCCATGTGCCGATACGCACCCACTTCTGCTTTTCCAGATCCTTATAGTGGGTGAAGAAATGTTCGATCTGCTCCATCACGATACCAGGCAGATCGTCCTTTTCGCCGACGTCGCTATAATAGGGAAAGGTCTTGTTATCGGGAACGCAGACCAGCTTTTCGTCGCCGCCCGCTTCGTCTTCCAGGTTGAGCACCGCGATCGGACGAGCGCGCACGACCGAGCCGGGGACGAAGGGCGAGCGAGCGATGACCAGCGCGTCCAGCGGATCGCCATCGGGTGACAGTGTGTGCGGCACAAAGCCGTAATTGGCCGGATAGCGCATCGGCGTGTGCAGGATGCGATCAACGAACAGCGCGCCCGACGCCTTGTCGAATTCATATTTCACAGGCTCGCCGCCAATCGGCACTTCGATGATGACGTTCAGGCTGTTGGGCGGATCGTCGCCGACCGGAATCAGTTCAATATTCATGGACTTCAAGCCTTTTGATGCTCGTTCGCGTTGCGGGTGATTATGTCCTTGGTTTGAGCAGCCGGTCGAGGCTGCCTTCACCCTCTCCTATTTTTGCGAGGCGCGGATAGCGCAGCCCGCCGGAATAAGCGAGCGTCAAAGTGCGATAGTATTTGTCCTGTTTGACGATGATCTGCATCGGCTTTCCGGCTTTCAGCGCCGCCTTGAAGACGTCGGTTGAATATTCATCGCCATTGATCGCGACGATCTTCGCGCCGGTGACGAGGCCCGCCTTGAACGCCGCGCTGTCCCAGACGACGTTCGAAATTTCGCCATCGCCCTTTACGATCAAGCCAATGCCAAAGCTTTGGTCGATATTCTTGCCCTCGGTCGCCTTGGTATAGGCGTTGGGCGTGTCGCCATAGACAAGCTGGTAGCCGCCCATGGCAAAGCCCCGCTTGGGCGTTTCCTGCGTCGTGCCGTCCACATATCGCGCAAGGAATCCCGCCCAGTCATAAGATGGCGCGACCGCAGTCAGCGTCTTGATAACGTCCGCGCGATTATAGACGACCTGGCCCCAGTCACCGGGATTGATGCCGAAAAACGCCTTGGCGAAATCGTCCAGCCCCTTTGCGCCCCTGGTCTGGCGGCGGATGATCGCGTCGGCTTCCAGCCAGATCATCAGCCCTTCATTATAATAGTCCTCTGACCGCTGCCAGCTGGACCAGCCCTTGGGCCGACGGGCGGAGATGATGGGGTCATGGGTGGTGTCCTCCATCGGACGCCATTCCCGGCCACGCGTGGTGTCCAGCTTGGCGGCGATGTGGGCATAGGCGTCCAGCGTTTCCTGCTTGGTGAAAAGACCCGACCGCGCGCCCAGCACATAGCCCCAAAATTGGGTCTGCCCTTCATAGACCCACAGCAGATTGTCCTGCATCGGCACGTTGAAGTCGGGCGTCCAGAGCAGGTCGGGCCGGCGGAACTTGCCGTCCCAGCTGTGGACAAATTCATGCGGCAGAAGATTGCGGTCGAGCAGCGCCGCGCTTTCACCCCATTTTGTGAAATAGCCCGGTTCGACCTGATTTTCCGAAGAACGATGATGCTCCAGGCCGATGCCGCCCATCTCGTCGGTGATGGCGAACAGGAAATCATAATGGTCGAAATGAAAGGCACCGAACAGCGCGCGCGCTTCATCCACCAGTTTCTTGTGTTTCGCGATCTGTTCAGCCTTGGCATCCAGTTCGCCCGCGTCGTCGGCAACGATGTTGAGCGTCACATCATGGCCAAGGTCCACCGGCTTGAAATAGCGTCCGGCGAACACGGGCGAATCCTGCAACGCTTCATAATCAATGGTGTCATAGGCGACGACCGATCCGCTTTTTTTGCCGCGCAGGGCGGTCGCGGCCTGCCAGCCTTCGGGATAGGTCACGGTCGCCTGGATCGGGATCTGCCGGGTGTAATAGCCGGCCGGGTAGAGCGAAACGGACTCCCATTGGATGTTCAACATCTTGGGCGTCACCACGACGCGGCCCTGATTGGACTGGGTGGCGGACAGGAACTGGAACGACGCCATGACTTCGCGAGAGCCCTGCGGCACGTCGATCACAAAGCCGTAGACATTCAGCGGGTCGCGTTTCCAGCCAATCGGCTTGCCATCGACGGTGAAGCTGATCCCGCTGATCTTTTCGATCTGCCCGCGCGGGGCATGGTTGCCCGGCAGCCATTTGGGCAGCAGCAGCGTCATCGGGCCGCTCGAAACGACGGGGATATGCTCTCTCACGCGGAAGATGCGCTGGGTCGTGTCGCTGGCATCGACTTCCAGCCGGATGGTGCCACCGGGATAGGGAATGTCGCGCGGCGCGGGACTGGCGTCGTTGACCGGCAGGGCGACGGGCTTTGACCTTACGGCATCCTGGGCGACAAGCGGGCTGGCGACGGCGGCGGAAAGCAGAAGGGCGGCAGCAAGGCTGCGGATCATGGCTGTCTCCAAAAAAAGATGCGGCTGGAACGCCTTATGAAGTCAGCATGACGAGCGAAGTTGTCCGCGTCCACCCCCAAGAAGAGCTTAGAAATCATCTGTTGAAAAAGCGCGTTTCCTTAGGCCTTCTTTGCCGCTAAAGGCGCATTCCCATGGCAAAAAACGAAAACCCGCGCCCAAAGACACCCAATGCGGTGCGCGGCACGCAGGACATGCTGGGGGGCACGACGCAGGCGTTCCAGGAACGCTTTGCGCATGTCGTGGCGACCTTTGATCGGGTGCGCAGCCTCTATGGCTTTCACCGGGTCGAGGTGCCGGTCTTCGAATCGACGGCTGTGTTCGCGCGGTCGCTGGGCGAAAGCACCGATGTCGTGTCGAAGGAAATGTACAGTTTCGAGGATCGCGGTGGTGACAGCATCACCCTGCGCCCGGAATTCACGGCGGGGATCGCACGCGCCTACATCACCGAAGGCTGGCAGCAATATGCGCCGCTGAAGGTCGCGACGCACGGTCCGCTCTTCCGTTATGAGCGCCCGCAAAAGGGGCGTTTCCGCCAGTTTCACCAGCTTGATGCGGAGATTATCGGCGCAGGCGAGCCGGGCGCGGACATCGAATTGCTGGTCTTTGCCGACCAGCTGCTGCGTGAACTGGGCGTGTCCGAAGGCGTCACGCTGCATCTCAACACGCTGGGCGATGGGGAAAGCCGCGAAGCCTGGCGCGCAGCGCTCATCGCGCATTTTGAAGCGCATCGCGATCAGTTGTCCGAAGAGAGCATCGACCGTCTTCACCGCAATCCGCTGCGCATCCTCGACAGCAAGGACCCGCGCGACCGCCCGGTTGCCGACAGCGCGCCGGACATCGATGCTTATCTGACCGATGAAGCGCGCGGCTTCTTTGAAAAGGTGACGGCGGGCCTGGATGCGGCGGGCGTGGCGTGGGAACGCAATGCCCGGCTGGTGCGCGGGCTTGATTATTACCGCCACACTGCCTTTGAGTTCATCACCGACCGGCTGGGCGCGCAGGGCACGGTGCTGGGCGGCGGGCGCTATGATGGGTTGATCGAGAATCTGGGTGGTCCCTCGACCCCGGCGGTTGGCTGGGCGGCGGGGATCGAGCGGCTGGCGATGTTGATTGATGCGCCGGAGGCTGAGCGGCCACTCCTTACCGTTATTCCTGATGATCAAGGAGCCGAAGAAGGCGCTATTTCTGTTGCAAGTGCCCTTCGTGCAGCGGGAATAAAGGTAGATACGGCCTTCAAGGGGTCAACAAAGCGAAGATTCGAATTGGCTATGAAGCGCGGTTCGAGAGGACGTGTCGTTGTGCTAAAATCACCGGATAGCGGGCTGCCTCAGAGAAAAGGGCTTTGGATTCGCGTCAATCAACCCGACGACTTCGCCCGTGTGGATGGCGATCTGCGAGAAAGGGTGTTAACCGCATTAGAGGATCGGTTTACGGTGCTCCGTGAGAAGATAGGACCCGATGACAAATTGGGCTTTTCGGTCGATGCCGTTCTGCAACCATTAGCCCACGACTAATGCACATCTCCCCCGAACGCATCGCGCAGATCGAGGCGCGCCGGGATGAGGTGCAGGCGTCGATGACGCGTGCCGACCTCGCGCCCGAAGAGTTTGTGCGGCTTTCGAAGGAATATGCCGAAATTGAGCCGGTGGCGCGGGCCGCGCATGAGGTGCGGCGATTGCGGCAGGAATTGAAGGCGCTCGAATATATGGCGGGCGGCGAGGATGCCGATGCCGACGCCGCGATGCGCGACATGGCGCAGGAGGAAATGCGGCTGATCAAGGGCCAGCTGCCTGAGGCGGAACGCGCCCTTGCGCTCCAGTTGCTGCCCAGGGATTCGGCTGACGCGCGCCCGGCGATGCTGGAAATCCGGGCAGGAACGGGCGGCGATGAAGCCGCGCTGTTCGCGGGCGACCTGTTTCGCATGTATCAACGCTATGCCGATGCGCAGGGCTGGAAGGTCGAGTTGATCTCCGCCAACGCGGCTGAAGTCGGCGGCTTCAAGGAAGTCGTCGCCAGCGTCACGGGCACAGGCGTCTTTGCCAAGTTCAAGTTCGAAAGCGGCGTGCATCGCGTCCAGCGCGTGCCGGTCACGGAAAGCGGGGGCCGCATCCATACGTCCGCCGCGACGGTGGCGGTGCTGCCCGAACCGGAAGAAGTCGATGTCCAGATCGCCGACAGCGACCTTAAGATCGACATCTACCGCGCGTCGGGCGCGGGTGGGCAGCATGTGAACACGACCGACAGCGCGGTGCGGATCACCCATTTGCCCAGCGGCATCGTCGTCACCCAGCAGGACGAACGGTCGCAGCACAAGAATAAGGCGAAGGCGATGCAGGTGCTTCGCGCGCGGCTATATGAAGCAGAACGCGAACGCACGCAGAGCGAGCAGGCGGGCGCGCGCAAGGCGATGGTGGGGTCGGGCGACCGGTCCGAGCGGATTCGCACCTATAATTTCCCCCAAGGCCGCGTCACCGATCATCGCATCAACCTGACGCTGCATCGGCTGCCCGAAATATTGGAAGGCCCCGGCCTTGCTGAGGTGATCGACGCGCTGGTGGCGCAGGATGAAGCCGCGCGTATCGCCCAACTGGACGGCATTGGGTGAGCGTATCGCAGGCGCTTCGGGAAACGGCGCTTGTCCTGCAGCCGATCAGCCAGACCGCCCGTCTGGACGCGGAATTGCTGCTGGCCCATGCGCTTGGCATTACGCGCAACACGCTGCTGCTCGATCAGCATGGCCTGACTGTGCCGCCTGGCTTTGCAAAGCTGGTGGATCGTCGTTTGGCCGGTGAACCTGTCGCCTATATTACCGGCGTGCGGGATTTCTGGACGATCAGCGTTCATGTGACGCCCGACGTCCTGATTCCGCGTCCCGATAGCGAGACATTGATCGAGGCTGCGATTGACCATTTCGGCGCGCGTTCGCCGCAGCGGATCCTTGACCTGGGCACCGGGTCGGGCGCGCTGCTGCTGGCCGCGCTGGATCAGTGGCCAGCGGCACAGGGTTGGGGCGTGGACATCTCTCCCGCCGCGCTGGCGGTGGCGCGGGGCAATGCCGAACGGCTGGGCATGGCCGACCGGGCGGCGTTTCAGGAAGGCGACTGGGCGGAAGGTTTGACGGGCACCTTCGACCTCATCCTGATCAACCCACCCTATATCGCCCAGGACGAACCCCTGGCCGGGGACGTGTTGCGCGAACCCCAAGGCGCGTTGTTTGCGGGGCCGGAAGGGTTGGACGACTATCGGCGGATTGCCCCCATGCTGCCGCGCCTGCTGGCCGAAGGCGCGGTCGCGGCAATCGAGATCGGCCATGACCAGCGTAAGAGTGTATCCACGCTGCTTTCAGATCAAGGGCTTGAGGTCGCGGTGCGGCATGATCTGGCGGGACATAGCCGCTGCCTGATCGCGACTCGCGGCGGCGGCGTTGGCTGAGGAAGGAAATTGCGGCTGCCACGCGTGAAATCGCTTGGTTTCTCGCTTCGAAGCCACTACATGAAATGCAGGGACGGCACTATCCTGAGGATCAGCCCTGTGGGGCCGCGACTGGAAGAGGCCGTTTACCCGCTCCTTCAAAGTCACGATGGCGCTGTGCGCAGACGCCTCTGGCAGCATGAAGACAAGGACTGTCTTGCGGTCCCTGTCTTGCGGAGCCCTACCGGCCTGATGAGCAGGCGGTGCTTTAGGATGGCGACTGGACAGTGTTTTCAGTGAATGATGGCAAAGTGAACGCAAGGACCAGCTCTTGATCAATAACAGGCAGGCCGGTCGCCGTAATCGCGGCCGGAACAATAACGGTCGTCCTAATGGCGGCAACAACCGGGGCGGCGGCGACAGCGGCAATCGTATCGACAATCGCGCCCGCGGCAACGCGACCCAGCTTCTTGAAAAATACAAGAATATGGCCCGGGACGCGCAGATGGTCGGTGATCGGGTGAACGCGGAATATTATCTGCAGTTCGCGGATCACTATTTCCGCGTTCTGGCCGACAATCGCGCTCGGCAGGAAGAACAGCAGCCGCAGCAGCGTTTCCGCCGTCCCGATGAAAATTTCGGTTATGAAGGCGATGATTTCGACGGCTCGGAATATGCGGGTGATGAAAGCCGCTCCGAACAGCCCCAGGGGGAGCGTTCGTTCGAAGGCGATCATCGCCGCGAACAGTCGCGTGAACAACCGCGCGAGCAGCGGGATGATCGCGATCGCCAAAACCGCCGGGATCGTGGCCGTCGCGAACGGCCGGTTCACGCCGACGCTGATGATCAATCCGGGCAGGAGAGCGCAGCGCCTGAAGCTCCCCTGATCGAAAGCGCGCCTGCGCCCCAGGCCGAAACCGAAGCGCCCCGTCCCCGGCGCGGTCGTCCGCGCAAGGTGGAAACCGCTCAGTCCGAGGCTGCGGAGGGACTCGACGTTGCGGTGCTGCCCCCGTCCATCGCCCGCGCCGACAATGATGCGGAAGCCGCCGAGGAAGCCCCGCGCAAGCGGACCCGTCGGGCACGCCCTGCGGCGGAAGCGGCTGAATAAGGCAGCGGCCTACATAGGCTGAAAGAAAAAGGGGACGGCACGCCATGCGCCGTCCCCTTTTTCATGCGTCCTGCCGATCACGCCCTTTTGTCAGGGACGATAGCAGGATCAGGCCGACGGCAGCGGACGAGGCCGGTGATTCTCATCCAACGCGACGAAGGTGAACAGCCCGCTGGTCAGGTCGACCTGCTGCTGTTCGCTGCCCCTGATTGCGACGACATCCACGCGCACCCCGACAGAGGTGCGCCCGCGCCGTTCCTCCCGCGCATAGACGGACACAATGTCCCCCACCAGCATGGGCGATATGAACTTCATGCTTTCGATGGCGACCGTCGCCACCGCGCCGTCCGCGATTCGGCCCGCGACAATGCCACCGGCGATATCCATCTGGCTCAATATCCATCCGCCAAAAATATGGCCGTTCGTGTTGATCTGGCTCAGTTGCGGCACAACCCGCAGCACCACTTCGCCCCTGTCGTCAGTCGTCAATGGATACCTCATCTTTCATCGGGTCCATGACCTGTTGGTCATGGCCGGTTCCGCTGGACAGAAATACCAGCGCCATCAGTCCGGTGCCCAGCATGAAAGTCAACCACACGCCAAGGATGGTCGCCAGAATCATGTGCAGCGGCATCGGCCCCGCCCATAGACGTAGTGCGAGCAGGGCCAGCCCGACACAGGCCGCGCCGCCCAGGGCCATCCATCCCATGATCCGGCGGAAACGCGTCCATGCCGCCGCCGCGATTTGCGGGTCGTCGAGGCCCTGTTTCTCTCTCATCCCTTTTCTTTGGGGACTGAAAGTGGGATCATCAAGTCACAGGGGCATGATGTCCGTAAGATGAGGAGATGGGGCCATGACGATCAGCGCGATTTTGCACGGCAAGGGACGCGAAGTCATTCAGGTCGGTTCCCAGGAAAGCGTGCTTTCGGCGGTGCGGCTGCTTTCGGAAAAGCGGATTGGCTGCGTGCCGGTGGTGGACGACGGCAAGGTCGTGGGCATTTTTTCCGAACGCGATCTTCTCCATCATGTCGCGCGCGACGGCGCGGCGGCGCTCGACCGTCAGGTGGGCGATGTCATGACCGCCCCGGCCATTACCACGGATGAAAAGACGCCCGTCATCCATTGCCTGTCGCTGATGACCAAAAGGCGGGTGCGGCACCTGCCCGTCGTCGTCGACGACAAGCTGATCGGGCTGGTTTCGATCGGCGACCTCGTCAAATTCCGCATCGACAGTATTGAAGCCGACGCGGACGCGCTCCGCAATTATATCCAGTCGGCCTGACACTTTCAGGCCGTAACGGTGACAGGCGGCTTCCGCCTGATCACCAGCGCCACCAATTCCATCAATGTGCCACGCGCGCACAGCGTCAGCGCGGCCAGGAAAGCGATTCCCCCCGCAGGAACCAGCACGCCCAGACGCGCGATTGAGGGGAGAGGCGGGAGCATCGAATCGACCGCCATCACCGCCCCGGCCATCAATATCGAACAGCCCAGACCCGGAGCGGCCGCCCGCATGAGGTCACTCAATCGCAGACCCATTGGCCCCCCCGCCAGCTTTGCGGTGACGACAGTCAGCAGAGGAAAGCTGCACAACCACGCCCAGGCCAGGCCGATCGCGCCGAACTGGATGCCGATCAGGAAAGCCGCTGGCATCAGCACCGCGCCCACCGCTGCGATTCGGGCGGTAAGGCCGGGGCGCCCCAGCGCATTGCTGACCGGGGCGAACATCACCTGCAACGTCATGAATGGCATCGCCAGCGCAAGAATCGCGACAAAGGGTGCCATCGGCAGCCATTTTTCACCGAAGAGCGTATCGACCAACGGCTCTGCCGTCACCGCCATGCCTAGATAGACCGGGCAGGAAATCAGCAGCAGCAGCCGCACCGCCTTGCAGAATGACCATGCGATTCGGCCAGGGTCCTTCTGCATCCGCGCATAGGCCGGGAAGGCGACATCGTTCAGTGGCGGGATGAATTTCGACACGAAGATCTGAGTCAGGAACAACGCCTCGGCATAAAGGCCCAGCTCATGGGGGGCGAGCATCCGCCCGCCTATGAATATATCCGCCTGGCTCTGCACGATCCAGAACATCTGCCCGCCCAGAAGCGATGCGCCATAGGTGACCATTGCGCCGGTCCCACGGAAATCGAAACTGGGGATCGGGCGGAATCCGGTCGCCAGCACATAGCCCACGGCCTTCACCCAGAATCCTGCCATCGGCGCGAACACCAGCGTCCACACACCCCATCCCAGCAAGGCACCGGTCAGCGCGACGGCGGCGGAAGCGGCGGCGGCGATCAGGTTGACGACCGCTGGCCGCCGGAAATCCAAGGCCCGGCCCATCAATGCTTCGGGAATCGAGATGAAGGGGGTCGTAAGGTAAAGTAGCGCCTGCACCCGCAGCAAATCGGCGACCAACGGCTGGTCATAATAGTCCGCCGCGACCGGGGCGATCAGCAACTGAGCCACGGCCAGCCCACCGTTCAGCAACAACATCATCCCAAATGCCTGGCGCAACCGATGCGAATCGAGCGTGTCCGACTGGACGAGCGCGCTCACCAGCCCATAGCCATTAAGGAAGGTGGCAAAGTTCAGGATAACCTGGGTCATGGCGAACAGGCCGTAATCCGCCGGATCGAGCAGGCGGATGACCACCAGCGTCACCACCCAGCTGATCATTTGCGACACGATCTGGCTCCCCGAACGCCATAGCAGGGCGCTCTTTATACGCGCGCCGAAACCAGCGTCGTTCGCGTCGGCATCCTGCAAATTCATCCGGTTCTTCATCCTTTGCCCCGTGTGGCGGTCGTTTAGCCTCTACCCGCTAACCTCCAAAAATTTCTGAAACAAAAGTGCAAAAAGTGTTTGACGGTTCAGGAAGCCTACCCTAGATGGCCTCTCACCGGACGGGACGCCGCCACTGAGCAGCGAAACAGACGGTCGCCAACACAAACGGGACGCCCCTCCCTCGGAAGAAGTTTCGAGGAAGGATGGTTGTCCCCCTTGAGTTGTCGGTTCTTTGACATTGTTAGTATGATGAAGGGACATGTGGGCGGCGGCTCCGGTTATCTACGGCTTTCAGGCGTAGGTGGATCGGTTAAATTAGCCAGACCTCACAATGTCCTTACGTAACCATGTAAGTTTATTTGTGCAGGAATGGCTCCTGAAAATGAGCGGTTCATGTTTGGGCTTATTCCGCCTGGATATGGATCGGACATCAAACTTGAGAGTTTGATCCTGGCTCAGAACGAACGCTGGCGGCATGCCTAATACATG
>NZ_JAASQR010000002.1 GCF_011762025.1 Sphingobium vermicomposti
GTCACTCGGTGATGTGTTGGTTAGCGAGGGGCTAGCCCGAACATGGAGCGGCAGGCGGGAGCCCTGGTGCTGAACGTCAGCGAATTCAGCCGCACAGGTTAATTGCCTGCCAGCTCAACCTTCATCTTTACGCTTAGGGGGAAAGATTGCATGCGCGTTGTTCGGGTCTACATCGAGAATTTCCGTGGAATACGGCTTGCAGACCTCCACTTCGAAGGAACCACGGTCCTCCTCGGTGACAACAATACCGGCAAGTCGACCGTATTCGAGGCGATCGAACTGGCAATGGGCGCGGATCGGCTATCGCGCACTCAGGCGATAGATGAGCATGATTTCCATGGTGGGCGGTATCTTGCCCAACCGGATCAGCCAGCGCCCAAGATTGTCGTCGAAGTAATAGTCGCCGGGCTCGACCAACAGCATTGCGATCGCTTCCGGGCCAATCTGGAATTCTGGCACACCGCCAGCCGCTCCCTGATCGGACCTGGCAGAGCGGCCCAAGCGGGGCAAGCCGGCGTAGAACCGGCGGTCCGTATCCGTTTCGAGGGCGCCTATGATCCGGACGGGGACGAGTTCACCGCGAAGACATGGTTTGCAGTGCCCCATGCCGAGGATGGCACACCGACCAGCGAATGCCGATCGAGCGACAAGCGCGAATTCGGCTTCCTGCATCTTCGCGCTTTGCGCACCGGGAGCCGCGCGCTCTCGATGGAACGCGGCTCGCTGCTCGACGTGATCCTCAAGACCTATGAGGTCCGGACGCGCATGTGGGAGGGCCTACTCGATAATCTGCGCGGCCTCGACGTCGTCGGTGCGAACGATCCCGAATTTGGTCGCATCCTGACGGCCATTCAGGAGGCTATGCGCGAGATCGTGCCGGGTGAATGGGCCGACGCGCCGCATCTGCGGGTATCGGAGCTGACCCGTGAGGATCTGCGCCGGGTGCTGAAATCGTTCCTAGCGACCGGCGTGCCCGGTTACGCGGCCCCATTTCAACATCAGGGCTCGGGCACAATCAACGCGCTCGTCCTAGCGATGCTCGGGCTGATCGCCGAGCGCCGGAACGGCCGGGTCATCTTCGCGATGGAGGAGCCGGAAATCTCCTTGCCGCCGCATGTTCAGCAGCGGGTGGTCGACAAGGTCCGGGGACTGGCGTCGCAGGCTCTGTTCACTTCTCACTCGCCCTATGTGATTGAGCAATTCCAGCCCGAACAGATGACGGTGATGCGACGCGACCAAACGGCGCTCCTCACCGCGACGGCCGTAATCCTGCCGCAGAACCTGCGGCTGAAGATCTTCCGCGACGGGTTCCGAACCCGCTTCTGCGAGGCGCTTCTCGCCCGCCGCGTTCTCGTCGTGGAAGGCAAAACGGAGTTCGTCTCCTACAGCGCCGTCTCGCGGCGCGCGGCGGAATTGCAGCCGGGGCAGCACAAACGTCTCGATTCCCTTGGCTGGGTGCCGTTCGATGCCGGCGGCGAGACCGCGGTCGCGTCGTTCGCCGCATTCTTCCGCGGGCTAGGCAAGACCGTCGCCACGATCTTTGATCGTCAGAATCCCGGCGCGGCCGCCGGGATCCAGCTGGCGTGCGATCGCGCATTCGAGCAGCCCTATGCCGGGTTCGAGCATCTGCTGCGCGATGAAGTCGCGCCCGCCATGCAGCGCTGGTTCGTCCAGTGGCTTGTCGATGAGCGCGAATGGCCGGCCGCCCTGGCGGGCCAGGTGCCCCCGGATGGGTCGCCGGACGCGGCCTATTCCGTACCGTTCCTTGCCCTGTTCAAGCACAAGAAGGGCGATGACTATCTGACGCTCTTCTTCAGCCAATGTCAGATGGGCCATTTTCCGCAGACCATGACGCAGATTCTCGGTCAGTTAAGGGCGATGGTGGAAGCACCGCCGCCGCCACCTGTCCCGCTGCCGCCAATACCGCAGGCCCCCATTCCGCCGATGCCGGGCGGCTAAGCCCTTGGCTCTCGTCCTTTGCGATCAGCGCCGACGCTTGTTGGCGACGGCAGGCAACATTCTGGTGCGAGGCGGCGCCGGGTCGGGGAAGACAACGATCGCGCTGGCGAAGGCCTGCGCGGATCTGGAGACTGGCCGGCTCGGCGCGGGGGGCAAGGCGCTGTTCCTGAGTTTCGCGCGGGCGACGATCGCGCGCGTTGCCGAGCAGGCGACGGCGACGATCCCGCGTGAGCTGATGGCCCGCATCGAGATCAACACCTATCACGGCTTCGCCTGGTCGATACTCAAGAGCCACGCCTATCTGCTGTGCGCCAGGCCGAACGTCTCGCTGTTGCTGCCGGCGCAGGCGCGCGATCGGCTCGCTGGCCTGACCGGCGCAGCGCGCATCACCGAACAGCGGAGGCTTTTCGATGAGGAAGGGTTGATCGCCTTTGACCTGTTCCCCAGCCTTGTCGCGGAGCTCCTTGAGGCGGTGCCGTTGCTGGCGCGGGCCTACGGCGGTGCTTACCCTTTCATCATCGTCGATGAATTCCAGGACACGAACGCCGACGAATGGCGGATGATCGTCGCTCTCGGCCGACAGAGCCGACTGATGGCGCTCGGCGATCCGAAGCAGCGTATTTACGATTTTAAGGGCGCAGACCCTCGCCGGTTCGATGAATTCATCGCCGCATTCCGGCCAAGCGAGTTCGATTTTCAGGGCGAGAACCGCCGCAGCGCAGGGACAGACATCACCCTTTTTGCCGATGCGATGCTGACGGGCGTTTTCCGGCCACAGCCTTATGCCGGCGTCACCGTTTCCCAATATGGTGGGCAAAGCCTGCGCCCGCTGAAAGAGTCGATCCTCCGGACGGCCAATCGGCTGCGCCGGGGAGGCGATTGGTCGCTGGCCGTCCTCGTGCCGGCGAACGTGCTCGCGACCAGCATCTTCGAATATATGGCGAAGGCCGAACATGGCCTGCCGAGCTATCCGGTCGAACTGCTCGTCGCGGCCGAGGGGCCGATGCTGGCAGGCGCAATGATTGCACTGTTGCTCGAACCGCGAGATCCCGCAATCGCGCTCGGGCCGCTCGCCCTAGAAGCCCTTGCTGCATTCGAGGTCGGGCGGAGCGAAGCGGCCTCTGCCGGCGCGATTACCAAGGCCGGCAGACTGCGCAAGACCGCACGAGCCGTTCGCGAGCGCGGTGACGCTGGCTATGGCGCCCGAGGCATTGGCGCGGATCTTCAGCAACTCCTAGTCGCAGTCGAGGCGCTGGTATTGACTGGCGATCCCGTGACGGACTGGCGCGCGATCCGCGCCTTGTTCGCAGCCAGCCAACGAGCGGAGCTGCAGGCGGTCGCAAAGGAGGCGCGGCACATGCGACTACTTCGTCGCGGAGCTCAGATCGAGGGGCGACTGGCGGAAGCGTGGCGCGAGCACGGAGCTTACCGCCATGCCCGTGACCTGTTGCGCGCGGCAGTCGTGGAAGATCAGTTTGCCGCCACGGCCCGTCCGCATCGCGGGGTGACGGTGATGACGATCCACAAGGCGAAGGGGAAGGAGTTTGACGAGGTGATCGTGTTCGAGGGGCTGTTCCAGCGTTACCTTCGGCCGGGCGGTGCCAATGAAGAGCGAACAGCGAGGTTCAACCTCCATGTCGCGGCAACCCGCGCCCGGGCAGCCGTCACGATCATGACCCCCTCGCGTGATCCCTGCCGCCTCGTTCCGTGAGGGAGGTGACATTACGAGCCATCCTCATGCAGAAAATGTTCGCATTGCATTCCGCGTGGGGTTGACGTGGGGATTCCCAGGGGACAAAAAGTCCGGTGAGTTTCCCCATGCCGAGAGTGCAAAGAATGAACGAAATCCTGTCGGCGTCACGGTTTGAAGTGCTTTTGGAAGCGCGAACTCTCTTCACGCAGCGCGAGTTGGCGGAGCGGTTGGACTACAACCCAAAGCAGATAAGCCGGTGGGAGAAGCGCGAACTTGAGATTCCCTTGGCAGTCGTCCCTGCGCTTCAACGGATTATCGGAGGTCATAACGTCGCCAGCCACGGCGACAGTGATTTTACTTTTATCGACCTGTTTGCGGGCATCGGAGGGATCCGGCTCGGATTTGAAGCGATCGGCGGTCGCTGTGTTTTTACGAGTGAATGGGACGATTATGCCCAGAGGACATATCGCCGCAACTTCGGTGAGGATCATCCCATCGCGGGTGACATAACCAAAATTGATGAGTCTGACATCCCGGACCATGATGTGCTTTTGGCTGGTTTCCCCTGTCAGCCCTTCAGCTTGGCCGGCGTTTCAAAAAAGAATGCTCTCGGTCGACCCCATGGCTTCGAATGCACCACGCAGGGAACTCTCTTTTTCGATGTGCAGCGCATCATCGCCAAGAAACAGCCAAAGGCCTTTTTACTTGAGAATGTGAAAAACCTTGTCAGTCACGACAAGGGTAACACTTTCCGCGTGATCATGGACGTGCTGGAGCGGCAGCTGGGATATACGGTCAAGCCAATGGTCGTCGACGGGAGGCGCTTCGTGCCGCAGCACCGTCAGCGCATTCTGCTCGTGGGGTTCAGAGAGGACGTCGGGTTCGAGTGGGAGGAACTGCTGGCGACCTTTCCGGAAGTCGCGGGTGGCCCGAAGCTCAGATCCATCCTCCATGCGGAAAACGGAAGCGAGAAGGATGGCGATCAGGGCCGCTTTCTTCTTCCAAATGGTAAAGTTCAGCCAAAATATGTGCTGACGGACCGGCTTTGGGCATATCTTCAGGGATATGCTGAAAAGCATCGTGCGGCAGGCAACGGCTTCGGTTGTAGCGTCGTTGGACCCGACGAAACGAGCAGGACGCTGTCTGCGCGCTACTATAAGGATGGTTCGGAAATCCTGATCTATCGGGGCAAGGGCAAGAATCCGCGCCGGCTGACCCCAAGGGAATGCGCGCGTCTGATGGGCTATCCGGAGACGTTTGAAATTCCCGTCTCGGATATGCGGGCATACAAGCAATTCGGAAATTCCGTTGTTGTGCCTTTGATCGAAGCGGTAGCGCGCGGCATGAAGCCGGGGATCATGAAGCTGGTTCAGCCTGATGGGGAGCGGCTAGCCGTCGCGAATGGCTGACACGGTCGACGCGGCCACCCGAAGCCGGATGATGTCCGGCATCCGGGCTCGCGATACCAAGATCGAGGTGGCTATCCGCAAGGCGCTATTTGCCCGGGGGTATCGCTACAGGACGGACGTCCGCCGTCTTCCGGGCCGACCAGATATAGTATTGCCGCGCTGGAAAGCCGTCATCTTCGTCCATGGGTGCTTTTGGCACGCACATGACTGCGGCCTTTGTCGCATTCCAGCGACACGACCAGAATTCTGGAAGGCGAAGCTGGAAGGAAATACGGAGCGTGACCGCCGGAACGAAGGTGCGCTCAGGGAGGCTGGGTGGAGAATTGCTACCGTTTGGGAATGTGCCTTGCGGTCCAGAGGATCCGAAGCCGTAAGAGAGGTGGCCGGACAGCTGGATGACTGGATCAGGGGGCCGGAACAGATGATAGAGATCCGCGGGTGAGGAGCGGCCACCTTTCAGACTATTTTCGACAGATCGCCTGGAAGCGACTGACCGCGGTTGACGCGGATCAGCATCGTTCTCATCAGCACGAGTTCGGGGGTGTGGGCGCCCTGCGCACCATGCTTGGCGAGGAAGATCGCCGAAATATCCCGACTACATTCATTTATCTGGCCGACGACGATCCAGAGCCGCTGAGAGAGCAGGCGTGGCTCAGCTGGTACGATACGCGCCGAAAGCAGAGCCATCGCGGTCCGGAGTATCGCCTGTATTTTCCGGACACGGTCGTTTCAGACAATGCAACCGAGGGCGACCTCCTCATCATTGGAGTTCGGCCGGACGATTCGCTCATGGCCATCATCGCAGAGGGCGGATCGACGATCGCTGGCCAGCTCCTTTGGCTCTTCGGCGTGGACCATGCTCATCCGGGTTATTCGGTGAAGGGGGAGATTGAAACCAACCAGCTCAGCTTGGAATTCGCTTCGCGTTTCATCCTCGAAGAGCTCGGCGTGGATGTCGAGTCCGCTGACGACGACTACCTCGACCAGATGAACCAGCGCTTTGGCACCAGCTTTCCCGGCACTCGAGAATTTTCTAATTATGCGCGCGAAACGCTCGGCGATCTCGACGTCAAGGGTGACCCTGACGGAGCGCTGATGGCACTGGTGGAGCGCGAGGAGGTATTGTTCCGCACATTCGAGCGTCACCTCATCGGCGACCAGCTCCAGGAAGGCTTTGACGAAGTCGACGATTTTGTCAGGTTCAGCCTCTCGGTCCAGAACCGTCGCAAAAAGCGCATGGGCGCGGCTTTAGAGAATCACCTTGAACATATGTTTCAGAAGTTGGGAATCAGGGCAGACCGCAATCCGGTCACAGAGGGCAAGTCAAAGCCGGACTTCATATTCCCGGGCATTACAGAATATCGTGATCCCGCTTTTGAGACCCAGCGGCTGACGATGCTGGGGGTGAAGAGCACCTGCAAGGATCGCTGGAGGCAGGTGCTATCCGAGGCAGACCGCATTCCAGACAAGCATCTGTTGACGCTCGAGCCCTCGATCAGTCTGGCCCAGACCGACGAAATGCGTCGGCAACGGCTCCAGCTGGTCCTGCCCTCACGATTGCACGGCACTTACGCGCAGAGCCAGCAGTCATCGCTCTTGTCCATCTCGATGTTGGTTGAGATCCTTCACGACCGGGACAGCATCGCCCGCAGTTCTTCGATCGAATAGGGCGGTGCGCGTCGATGGGCGACGCTGTGGCAGTTCGGGCAGAGCGGCGCCAGATCGTCCCGCGGGTTGATGATGTAGCCGGGTCCCAGCTCAGAAACCGGCGTGAGGTGATGGACCTCGATCAGCCCCGCGGCGGCATCGCCGTAAAGGATGTCCAGCTGCAGATCGCAGGCCTTGCAGGCATAGCCGTGGATGGCAAGGGCTGCGGCGCGATTGCGCCGGTCGCGTTCGTAGCGGTTGACCTCGATCCGAGTCTTGGCGCCCTCGGGGAGGCCCTCGACATCGGCCTCCGGAATGTCTTCGTCGTGCGGTTCCAGGGGGAGCAAGGCGAGAACGGCAGCCGCAATCCGCGCAGTCCACCGCTCGATCAGACGACTGTCGCCCTCTTCGTCGCCCTCGTTGATTGCCAGCATGCCTCGCCGGACGACAAGGCCCATGCTGCGCCAGGGCGACGACCATGTCGCGAGCGCGTCAGCCGCGACTGCACCACCGTTGACTGTGAAATCAACTTCCGCGCCATCGGCCCGGCATTTCTCCAGAACGGCCGAGAAGGTCGCGCGCCCCGTCTCATCGGCCGAGCCCATTGCCTCGACAAGGCCGCCGGCGAAGGTGCCGGGCAGGAGTTGGACATCGAGACGGCGCCAGCCCACCGTCGCGCGGATCGCAAAGGTACTGGCCTTGGGATGGCCGGCAGGATGTAGCTCCAGCCAGCGCCGGCCCTCGCCATCGCGGCCCTCGCTCCCCTCGAAATCCAGCCCGGCCTCGGTCGATACCCGGCCGGCAAGCGTGTGCGGATCAGGCGACATCCTTCTCGATCTCTGGGTCTGGCAGCGTTTCGACCAGCTTCTCTAGGATGCGCGAGACCTCATAACGCAGATCACGGAACAGTTCGTTGGTGTTGTCGCGGACCGTCGAGTGCTCGGCGACGCAGAGCGCCCACAGCAGGGAATCGAGGCCCTGCATGGTGACGCTTTTCGAGAGGTTTGGGACATATACCTTGCTGTAATAGGGATGGCTCGTGTTGATCTGCACAGCGCGATGCTGCTCGATCATGACTGGCTGGAACAGCAGGCCGTTGGTGATCCCATTGACCGGCTGCACGAAGACCTCGCCTGGTCGCTGAGCCTCGGCCATCGGCAGCTTTAGCCGGAACTTGCCGTGCTGATTCTTGATGACAACCTCGCCCGTATTGGGGTCGGCGACGTTGACCTCGGCCCCGCCGGCGTCGGCCTCGCGGTTGCGGATATTGTTGTTCGAGTTGTCGTGCGCACCCTCGCTCTTCTTGGCGATCTTTTTCTGCTCGCCCTCTCGCCGCCGGCGATTCGCCTCGCGGCGCGGCGCGGGCAGGAACTGATCCTCCAGCCATTGCGCCAAATCTTCGTTGAGAATGATCTGCGACTTCTTGATATCGAGATGAAAAGCATCATCGAGCTTATTGTCGAAGGAAAATTCGACGCGGATCAGGTTGTAATGCGGTTCCCTGCGATAAATTCCGAGCCAGTCGGCCGCGTGAATCAGGCGCTCCTCCCGGTAAATGTAAATTCCCTGCGTGTCATTGCCCACACGGGCCAAAGCCGCAGCCTCTTTCGATGGAAACTCCTCGTCGCGTGGCAGAATATAAGCCTTGACCGTGAATTCAGCGGTGCTCCCGTCCGCCAGCTCTGCCGGCACGGTCTGCTGCGCCACGAGCTCAGAATAGTGACGCTGGAACGGATCCCAAGCCTCGACGGGTTTGCCGTTCAGCTCAATCTCGACGTTCGCCGCGCGCTTGTCCTTCGTGTCGAGGAATCGCTGATAGATCATTCCGAGGTGCTGGCGGAGATCGTCTTCTTTCGTTTGAAGAGCCTTCTTCGCCCATCCGGCCTTCTTGTCCTCGAAATCCTTGATGAGTCGGTCGACCTGTTCCCAGAGAACAACTGTACCGGCGTGGTAAGGAGCTACGGCGTCGAGCTGTTCAATCGCTTCGGGATCGCAATCGTCCGTTAGAAGCAGCTCCCACGACTTCGCCACGGCGACGTGGTTCAGGTCCCACGTCGCCATAAGGGGTGAGGTGTCACCATCGGGACGTGAGATCACCGACAACCGCTTGCAGAACGCGGTTGATGCCGTTTTCAGGCCGAGGCCATATTTGCCGAGGCTGGCTGCGCTCGGCCGGGCAGCCGAGCCGTACTGCATGGCGTTTATCAGGCCCTGCCTGTTCATGCCGTCGCCATTATCGACGATCAACAGCCTGATCTTCCGCTGCATGTCGGCGCTGAGCCATAGCTGGACCTTGGTCGCATGCGCCGCGATCGAGTTGTCGACGATGTCCGCCACGGCCGTATTGAATTCGTAGCCCGTGTCCCGCAGTCCCTCAATCATTCGCTCCGGATTTGGCGGCAGGTTGATTGGCTCGACAGTCATGATTCCCCCTATATCTGAAATACGCGCCAGCCCGACCCGAGCTTTAGAACGCCTGCTTCATTCAATGCAGCCTGCCGCTGCCGGCGATGCGAAATCTGGTAGCGGTCGCCGTCGTGCGACAGGACGATTTCATCCCCGACGACCAGTCCGGCCTGTCGGATGTATTTGGTCATCCGGGTTAGCCTGTACTCGTTGCGGGTCCCCTCAAAGAATTTGCCGTTGTAATAGATGAAGGCAAACTCCCAGAAAGTTCCGCTACTGTCGAGAAAGCGCAGATGACAGCGCGGATTGTATTGCGATGCGTCGAGCTTCGGGAAGAACGACAGGATATTCTCTTCCTTGGGGACGAGGATGCCGGCCTGATGGCCGCCCGTCTCGCCCGTGTCGTTTTTGCTCAGGAGCTTGGCGATACTGCGCTCGGGCATTCAGTTTCCCCGCTTTGCAAGTGGCGAGCGGCCAAGGGCCGCCACGATGTCAGCATAGTCGTCGTCGCCGCCCTCGACACCTATCACCGCCGTGCCGGAGATTGCCCGTTTGCGCGTTAGGCGCTCGTCAATTACGTCCTCGACCGTATTGGCAACGAGCAGTCGGTGGATCGTGACCGGGCGATCCTGCCCGCGCCTGTGGGCGCGGGCCGAAGCCTGGTCCTCTAGGGCCGGGTTCCATTCGGGATTGTAGTGGATGACGTGATTGGCAGCGGTGATGTTGAGTCCTGCCCCGCCCGCTCTGGGGTTCAGGATCAGGGCCGCCCCGCCCTTCACGGCCCCGAAGGTGTCGATCAGCGGCTGCCGGTCGTCGATTGCAAGGCGGCCGTCGATGATGCCTGTGAAGGCGTTATGCCGGCGCGCGATATGCTGCGCGATCAGGTCGGCCATGCCGGTGAAGGACGTGAATATGATGACCTTCTCGCCGAGGGCGAAAATTTCCTCGACCAGCTCGTCGAGCCGGCGGAACTTCGAGAAGGCCATCGGGTCGCCGGTCGCATGCTCGTTGTCGGTGAGGACCGGATGGGCGCAGAAACGCCGCATCGCCGTGAGGGCCACCAGCGTCGCGGCCGCGCCGTACTGTGCCGCGATCCTGTCTCGCAGCGCGTCGTAACGCGCGGCCTCTTCCTCATCCAGTTCGACCGCCTGCGGAATGTCGATGCGCGGCGGCAGGTCCTTGGCGACCTCGGCAACGCGCCGGCGCAGCATAAGCGGCGACACCAGCGGCTCCAGCGCGGCGGCGCCATCGACATCATCTTGGAAATGGGTCTGGAAGGTGCCGGCATCGCCAAGGTGTCCCGGCAGGACAAAATCCATGATGGACCACAGGTCAAGCAGCCTGTTCTCGACCGGAGTGCCCGTCACGGCAAGACCTACCTTCCGCGTCAACGCCTTGACCGCCTTGGTCCGCTGGGCAGCGGGATTGCGGATATATTGCGCCTCGTCGAGGACAATCACTTGCCAGTCGATCATGCTCAGAAGGCTATTGTCACGCACCACGCTGTCATAGGACGTGACGACAACATCATAGCCCTGCAGGTCGGCCGGCCGCCCGGTGCGATCGGGCCCGTGATGCTTCAGGACCTTGAGGTCAGGGGCGAATTTTTCGATTTCGCGCCGCCAGTTTTCGAGCAGCGATCCCGGTGCTGCGATCAGCGCCGGCCGCAGCGGCCCCGCCCCGCAGTCCCGCAGGGCGCTGATAATCTGCAGCGTCTTGCCCAGTCCCATCTCGTCGGCCAGCAGCCCGCCTACCTGTTCCGACAAGAGAAACTTCAGCCAGCGCCAGCCCGAAGCTTGGTAGGGGTAGAGCGTGGCGTTCACGCCCTCTGGCAAGTCCTCGCCAGCCGGTGTGAAAGCTAGGGGCGAAATGTTGCGATCGGCGAGATTGTCCTCGATCAGGCCACTGGCGGTAGCTTTTCTGATCGCGAGGAACGATCGGAGCGAACCAGCACGGCCAAGCGCCACGCCCGAGGAAGACAGCATCGCAATTATTTCGGAACTCTGGTCAGGCTCGACTGGATACCAGACGCCATCCGCGACCACATGACCCCTCTCAAGATCGTCCGGCTGCAGCGTGATCGTCTTCCCGCGGCACGACCCCGAAAGCGAAAAGACCGGAACGCCATCACCTTCCGCGTCGTCGATCACGACAACAGGATCGAGCGGATATCGGGACGGACGCAGTCCCTCTACTTGCGCAGGGATCCATTCCTCGCTCGGCTTTTTCTCGATCAGCGCGCGATAGACTTCATCGACCTTCGATACACGGGCGTTGCCGTCAGGATCGAGCAGCCAGAGTTCTTTTCCCCTGATATCCCATGCGCCTTCGCCCATACAACCTACATGCCAACTCTTTAGTGCCGCCTTGCGAGGCGAATCCTGCTTTCATCTGCAGCATTCCCCTCATCCAGCCACCTTATGAGATTTGGCTGAAGTTGGCAGTCAATTTTGCTTCCGCGGTTTGATTCGTTTGCGGCGGCGGCGGACCAGCTAGAACGGCAACTTTCTGCCTTTTAGATCCGGAGGACACATTCCGGACAGTCCCCAGCCATGGGCATTCTGGGGCCGAGTTTGCTGCTGGTGAATGAAGGGCAGCTCGGGCCAGTCCCGGTCCCGGAGGAGACTTACTGGATCGTCCGCAGGCCGGGACAGTGTAGCGAGAGCTTACGGCGATCTACGAATGACTGGTCTGGGCGTAGCCAGACATTCCCATTGGCGTCTGCGATCGGCAGGAATGTCCGACTTGTGCCCCTCAATCAGATCAGCAATAGAGCAATATGTGATCTCATTTGGTATCATATTTTGATCGATCATCTAAAGGAGGCTCGGCTTCAAAGAGGGTGGTCGCAGGCGACGCTGGCGGCGCGTTCGGGCGTCAGCGTTCAGGCGGTGAAGCGGCTAGAGCGCGGTATAGGCAGCCTCGAAACGGTCATGAGCGTCATGACCGCGCTAGACTTCCATTTGATGGGACTGGGTGAAGGCGGCACCTTACCCGAACAGTTGAAATCCGCACGGCGCAAGCGGTGCTTGTCAATTACGACGGTCGCGACGAAAGCGGGATTGTCGCGCGCAACAGTGGCAAGCCTTGAACAAGGCAAGGCCACGGTCGGTAGCTTGATCAAGGTGCTCGCCGTGGTGGCACCCCGCGCTCGCCGCAGAGCACCAGAGCGTGCATATTGGGGACAGGCGAACAAAGTCGATCGCGACAGCCGCTTTACGCCTCCGGAATTTATGGAGGGCATTTATGCAGCATTTGGTCCCGTTGATCTCGACCCATGCGCCAACATTCACAGCCCCGTCATTGCGAAGCGTAAAATCTTACTCAATGAGGGAGGTGACGGACTGACGGATGCATGGTCCGGCGATCTAGCCTTTGTGAATCCGCCTTTCTCCCGGCTACTTGTGTGGCTTCGCCGCGCTCATGAGCAATGGCATTCAGGCCGTATCAGGACTGTAGTTTGCCTAGTTCCAGTTCGAACAGATTCCGCATGGTTCCACGAAACGCTGAGCATTGATGCCGATATGTTTCTGCTGCGGGGACGAGTGCGTTTCTTGGACGCCTCCGGTAAAGGCCAGCACACGCCCTTTTCCCTCATGCTCGTGACACTGGGCGCGACGGAGGAACAGAAGCAGCGTTACGCGACACTCGTTCCTGGCTATTGGTTGACGCGAAGCAACGCCGTTGCTGGATTCCTTTAATAGCGCGTGACTCAAGCAGCATTGCGAAAGGCTGGACCTCTAACGCGCGAAGCTGCCTGCCTCGGCGAGGTTGGTATAGGCTGGAGGTCGACATCGCCTCGATCGCCGAGGATTTCGAGGACCTCAAAATCAAGATCAAGATGCCCGAGGGCAAGCCCAATGTGCCCGCGCGGGAGGACATCAAGATCACCGATGTTGCGCCGATCGTCCGGTCGATTGAGGATGAGCGCGGATCAGGCGAGCTGGTCAACCGGCGATGGAGCTGGCCAGGTCCCAAGGGCAAGCCCGTTTACAATTTCCGCTCTGAAGGACGCGCGTTCGCCTCCAACCGCTGCCTCATCCTTGCCGACGGCTTTTACGAGTTTACTGATCCCGCTGACCCCAGGCAGAAGCGGCTCGACAAATGGCTCTTCACCATGACCGATCACCGCTGGTTCTGCATCGCGGGCATCTGGCGGGATAGTCCGCAGGGGGAAGCATTCACCATGCTGACCATGGATGCAGGTTCTGATGTCGCGCCCTATCATCACCGGCAGATCATCCCCTTGGCTCGCGATCAATGGGCTGACTGGCTTGATCCGAAAGTAGCCGCTGCTGACGTGCTGCGCTGGCTGCCCCGAGGCAGTCTGCCGGTCACCCAGGTCTATGGCACGCCGCCAGCCCAGCGAGCGCTGCTGTGACAACAAGCGGCGCCACTCTGGCCCGCTTTGTCGAGGCTCAGGCGAACAGCTATTCAGTGGCTCTGGCCGAGATCCGCGCCGGCGCGAAGCGCTCGCACTGGATGTGGTTTGTTTTTCCTCAGCTGCGTGACTTGGGGCACAGCCCTACCGCGCACTATTATGGCATCGCTTCGATGGAGGAGGCACGTGCCTATCTAAATCACGAACTGCTTGGACCCCGTTATCGCGCGTGCGTGGAAGCACTGTGGCAGCTTGGGACCAGCGATCCCGTTGCCGTGTTCGGCAGCATCGATGCGATGAAGCTGCGATCATCGCTCACCCTGTTCGACGCGGCGAAACCCGATCCGCTGTTCGCCAGCGCGATTGCCGGGCCTGCCCGACAGCGAGACGCTCGCCAACCTCACTGATCTTCACAATGTCTTTGGCCGCCGTGCCTATATGGCGCTGTCCTTCCGGCGTCGCCCGGATGACCTTGCCCGTCTGCACGGGCTTGATGCCATGGCGCGGCAGGCAGGCGTACACAGCGTCGCTACCGGCGATATTCTCTGTCATACACCCGAAGCGCGGCCGCTGCAGGATGTCATGACCGCGACCCATCGTTCTCGAAAGCACTCATTCGCTGCTTTGGCATGCTGATTAGCGTGTTCGGCGGTCCCGCCACTGGCAGGAGTTTAGAGAGGGGTTCAATGCAGCCAAACGTAGCCCCTGCGCTGATAAGCGACGGTGCCGTCTGACCACCGTGCCTCCATGGCTCCGTCGCGGCTGTGGAGCCGCCGCCAGCCCATGAACTGCGCGCTGGGCGCGCGTATCGCCTCGCCCAGCGCGAAAGCATCCGCGAGCTTTCCCGGGTGCGGAGACCGGACAGCCTGCCGCGCCGCGATCTTTGCTGTGATCGAGGCGACGACCTTGGAGATGATCGATGCCGACTTGGTCTGCTTGATGATGAAAGGTCGCGACAGGTCGATCCCTGCCGTCTGCAGCATCTGATGCAGGATATCCTGGTTCTCACTGCCAACGCCCATTGAGGCAGCGAGATGCTGAAAGTTTCCCGGAAGACTGAGCGCATAAATCTCACTGAGCTGGAGCGGCGTGCGGAGCACGACCTCGCTTTGCGTGAGATTAAAGTGGTGCAGGCCGACCGCTTCTGCTCCTCCGTTCGCCCTGTATGCATCTGCCGCCGCTACAAAGGTAGGATCGGCCCAAAGCGCAGAAATATTCAGGACTATATCGTTCGGGCCGGGTACGTGCGCGAAGATCGCGCCACTAGCCACGTTCGGCTGCGCAAAAGAGAGATCGTCGCCGAGACGTTCGATGTAGTTGTAGTCGGAACTCCAACTCGTCGCGCTACCTTCGTCCAGGGTGCCTGTCAGAAAGAGCGGAGCGAGCTCCGAGAGGTCATCGGTTTTGTAGAGGTGCCGTTTGCGATAAAGCTTCCCGTTGAACTGGCGAAACTGCGCAGGAAGCGTAGCCGCCTCTTGCTCAAGCGCCTGGGCAATTGGCAGTCGAGCGGCCTTATCGCGCCTCCAGCCCCGCTGCCATCGGCCGAGTGCATCGAAGAAGTTGATGGTAAATATGTTGCCCCCCCGTTTTCGGCTGCCCGGAGCATCCGGTGCCGCCGTATACTTGCCCCAGCCGATGCTGCCATCGGACGTAGGCATCCGCAATGGCAAGCAGCTTCCCAGCTTGGGCGAGCGGTCATCGCCACGTCGGGATGAAGCAAGCCATCTCGACTAGCGCGACGCGCTCCCCTTCGTTACCTATGGCGCAGGTTCGCTCGCGAGCAAAATCGCGATGTCGAATTTTCATGAGGGGGCGTTTCTGTAGCCATGGCGATGCAGCCGATTCAGCGCTGGCAATATCGGGTTGCATTCGATTTAAAGGTTCGCAACGCCTACGGGGTCGCGTTCCAGGATTTCTTTTCGACTGTGCTGGAGGTGCGTTACGGCAGCGACTTCATTCGAGTCCGCCCCTTTGGCTCGCTCGGTGACAAAGGCTGCGACGGCTATCGAAGCACTGCCGGACAGGTTTTCCAATGCTATGGCAAATTGGAAGATGCGGCGCCCAGCGCCACCGGCATCGCGAAAAAGATTGTCGACGATTACGTGCTTGCCGGCGGCCATCTCGGGACGATTATGAAGGAATGGCACTTCGCCCATAACTTGGTTAACGGCCTGCCGGTCGAGGCCGTTCTCAAGATCGAAGAACTCAAGGCCGCTGGCTCGCATGTCGTCGGCACATATGGGCCAACGAGCCTCTGGGCCATCGTGGAGGAACTACCCGACAGCGCCCTGTTCAGTCTGCTTGGTCCCACGGCGACGGCCGAAGACAGCCAGAACCTGAAGCTGGAAGAAGTCAAACTGCTGACAGAATCGTTGATGGCGTCGATCGCGACAGGCAGCCCCGCCAGCGGGGAGGTTAAACCCGTACCGGCCGACAAATTGGCCTTCAACAAGCTGCCAAATCACTGGGTCCAGCTGCTGACCGCGGCGTCGAGCAATGGGCCATACCTGCAGCAATATTTCGACCAGCATCCCACAGTGGAAACCGGGGCCGAGATCGCACGGGAATTCGCCAGACGATATGCGGCGTTGAAGCAGGAGGCGCTCGCGCCCGGCGACATCATGGACGCACTGTACGAGCAGATCACCGGGATGGGATCGGTCACCGCCGTCAGACAGGTCGCAGCCCAGGCCGTGTTGGCGTATCTGTTCGATGCCTGCGACATCTTCGAGGATCATCCCGACAAGGTTACGGCATGATCCTGCCCTCCAAGCACATCCCAGAAAGCCGCTCGCTCGCAGCGATCGGCGGTGAAATCCTCGCTCAGCTCGAGGAACCGCGTGCGGTCTCGGAGATCTGGGAGCGCGTCGTGTCCGCGCGTCGAGCGGCTGGGCGCGGCGCTGCGTTGCCCTATGACTGGTTCATCCTCGCGCTGACCTTCCTCCATGCGATCTTTGCCGTCGAACTGTCGCAAGGGCTCATCCAGCGCATCGAGGCTCGGCGATGATCATCGCGATCGAGAGCGACCTGCCGAGTTTCAAGCCGGTCCGGCTCGGGCCGGGCCTGAACGTCCTGCTCGCCGACAAATCACCAAATTCCGGCGAGAAGCAGACGCGGAACAGTGCGGGCAAATCCAGCCTGGTCGAACTCATCCACTTCCTGCTCGGCGGCAAGTCGGCTGGCGCCCTCCCATCGCACGACGCCTTGAAAGCCTACACCTTCTACGGCACTTTTGCGTTTCGGGGTGGTCGGCTCCGGGTCGGCCGGTCCGGCGACGAGCCGTCGAAGATCATCGTCGACGAGGTTGCAGCTACCGCCTTCGGGTTGACCCCAAAGCTGGACAAGAAGACCGGCCTGCACTGGATCTCGAACGAGGTCTGGAAGGAGTTCCTCGGCAACCGGCTATTCTCGCTGCCATTCCCCACCAGGGGAACCGCGTTCGAACAATCCTACACCCCGAGCTTCCGATCGATGGTCGCGTATTTCGTTCGACGGCGCGGCGGGTTTCTGCGGCCGGAAAAACACGCCGAGAAGCAGGGGGCATGGGATAGTCAGGTTAATCTATCCTACCTGCTGGGGCTTGATTGGACGATACCGTTCGAACTCGAGAAGGTCCGGCAACGGGAGAACCAACTCAAGGAACTCAAAAAGGCCGCGACGGCTGGAGCGGTCGGCGACATTATCGGCACGGTGGCAGAGCTGCGCCCAAGGGTGGTTGTCGCGGAAGCGAACGTCGAGAAACTCCGGGCGGATTTGACGGCATTCAAAGTCGTCGACAGCTACCGGGAGATGTCCGACCGGGCCGCGGCGATCCGTGGCGAGATGCTTGCGATCGAGCGGCATTTCGTCACGCTGAAACAGACTCTCGAGCATCTCGAAGCCAATTACAACGACGAGAAGCCACCCGCCTCGACTGACCTCGATCGCTTGTACAAGGCCGTCGGCATCGAGCTGCCGAACATCGCGATCCGCCGGTTCGAAGAGGTTAAGATCTTCCACGAGTCGGTGGTGTCGAACCGGCGCAAGCGGCTGGAACAACAGATCGAGGCGACCCGGCTGGAACTGGCGGATGGGGAAGCCCGATCGGCAGCGCTGGATGCCGAACGCAGCGAGATCCTCCGCTTCCTCGAAGGCAGTGGTGCGCTGGAAGATTTCACTGCGTTGCAGGAGCGCTTGGCAGCGCAAGCCGTCGAGGCGGCCGCTTTACGCGAACGCTACAAGGCCGCCGAGATTCTCGAAGGCGAGAAGACAGAGCTGGAGGGCGATCGCATCAATCTCAAACGCCGGCTGCAGGAGGATCATCAGGCCCGGCGCGCGCAACTCGACAAGGCGATCCTGTTCATCGGTGGAGCCATCGCCGATCTGTACGGCGATCGAACGGGGGAGTTTGTCATTGCCGCCAGGGACAGTGGCCCGGCGTTTGAGATTACGATTCAGGGAGACCGGGGCGGGGGCATCTCGCAGATCGAGATATTCTGTCTCGATCTCGCTTTGTTGTCCCTGACAGCTGACGCGAATCGCGGTCCCCGTTTCCTCGTTCACGACAGCCACCTGTTCGACGGCGTCGACGAGCGTCAGGTAGCAAAAGCCCTCCAGCTGGGAAAAGCGGCCGCAGACCGCATCTGTGGCCAATATCTCGTCACGATGAACTCGGACGTTTTCGACCGATTGCCGTTGCCGGGATCCTTCGATAAGCAGGCGTTCGTATTGTCGACGCGCCTCTCTGATGACGGCGAAGATGGCGGGCTCTTTGGGTTCCGATTTGACTAGCCGCACAGATAGTGTCGTCGACATCGGACTCGTACCTTCCGTATCTTTCCCTCAAATCGTTCACCTCGTCGATCCAGGCGACCATCTCCCGTTCGCTTCACCGGGTGCGAACGGCGAAATCTTATACCTGTCGCCCTCCGGCTCAAGTTCTGTCGCTCTGCAAACCCGGTCGGCCGCGAATTGGACGTCGGCTTCTGACAATTAGCTGCAGTTCAGCAAGTTGTTTGCGAGCGGCAGAAATGTCCCAGACCCGGTCCTTCTTGGTGGTCGGCCGCTGGCTTGGGCGAAAGTCCGCTTCAAAATGCAGCATCCCGAACGGTAAGCGGCAGAGAATGGCGCCTTGCGACCGTTAAGCTGCCCGCGGGATCAGGATTTCCCAATGATTTGGGTGCCCATCGCTTTCATGTTGGGTGCACCATTTCACCGCAATGATTTGCGGACTGAATGATCGGCCCGTTTGCCGCCCGAGCATGACAAGTCATCCACAATCGCATTTGTGTAGCGGCGGACTTACTGACAAATTGCCGCGCAGATATGGCAACGCGCAAACTATCCGGGTTCGTACCGATCCAACCGCCGGGCGGGATATGGCGGTCTTTGCGGGAGCGACTGCGGGTCAGCCCTTCTCCAGAAAGGCTCATTTCTACTGGCAGGCTGGTGGCGGTGCTCTTCGCGGCGCTTGCCATTTTTCTTGACCCTACACGGCCCGCCGGTTTCCTGAATGAAGCGCATTATCTGCTGGCTGTGTATCTGGCATTTTCGTTGTCGCTGGTGATTGCGCCGCCATCATGGCCTTTCGGAAGCAGCCTGCACCTGATTTCCCATGGGGTCGATGTTCTCGCCCTGGCGGCGCTGGTCTATCTGACTGATGAACTGAGCAGCCCATTTTTCCCGTTCCTTCCCTTCATCCTGTTGGCGACGACACTGCGCTGGGGAATTTTAGGGGCGGTCATCGGGGCACTGGCCATGGAAGCCCTTTTGCTCGCGATCGGATGGGGCGATCTTTGGGATGGAGATTCCGAACTCAACGTGTTCATCATGCGGTCCGCCTATTTTCTGGTAGCGGCAGCCATGCTCGGCTATTTCGGAGCGTGCCGGGCCAGCAACAGCAAACGTTTCGCGCAACTCGCCAGTTGGTCCTTCGCACCGGCCACGACGGACGCGCAGGTTTGGCTGACGGATTTGCTGGGCCATGCTTCTGGCCTGTTGCGCGCTGAGCGGCTCGTCCTGATTTGGCAAGACAAGAAGGGGGCAAGCGGTTCGGTGGCGCTGTGGGGACCGGAAGGACTTCGCTATAGTGCCATCGAAGACCCGTCTTTCTGGCGGACACATGCCGCCAGTCTTGTTCAAAATCCGCTGTCCCGAAAAAAGGAAGTGGCGCAACTGCAGGCGATCGGCGCTGCCCTGCAGTGGCCCAACCTGATCATCGACGCGGCGATGGTGCGTTCCGCGCACTTTGCGGGCGCGACCGCCGTCGGGCGGCTCTATGTGGTGGATGCCAATAATCGTCATGAGGATGCGCAACATCTGACCCAGATCACCGCCCTCAGGATCGGACATGAGCTGGAGCGCCTGGCGCTGATCCGTGCCGTCGCGGACAAGGCGCGGGACCAGGAACGGGTGCGCCTGACGCGGGACCTGCACGATAGCGTCCTGCAGGAGCTGACGGCTGCGTCCCTGAAGTTGAAGGCCGCGCGCGCTGCCATGCCGGAGGAAGCGCGGGAGCCGTTGAACGGTGTCAGCCACATCATGGCGGAACAGCAGCGCCGCATCCGCCTGTTCGTTGAAAACAGCCGCACGCGGGAGTCATTGCCCTTGCGCGACCTGTCCCTCTTGCTCGCGGAACGAGCCGACGAATTGTCCGATCAGTGGGGCTGCGACATCGCGCTTTCGGTGCAACCGCCTGATATGGAGGCACCCGGCAGCCTTCATCGGGAACTGACACAGTTGTTGAATGAAGCTACTGCTAACGCCGTTCGCCACGGTGGTGCCACTCGTCTTGCGGTCGAACTGCAGCAGCAGGACAAAGGCTTGTGCCTGACCATAGTGGACAATGGATGCGGCAGGGTTCCGTCAGCCGATGATGAGCCGACATGGCCCCGGTCGCTCCGCGCGCGGGTGCGGGACATGGGGGGTCGCCTTGCCATCACACGCTATGCGCCGGGACTTGCCATGAAGATCGAGGTGCCGTTGCCATGATCCGGTCGGTCTTTCTGATGGACGACCACCCGGTCGTACTTCGCGGGCTGGCCGATCTGGTCGCGATGGAGCCGGATTTTCAGGTTGTCGGCAGCACGACCGAAGGCGCCGGTGCCTTTGCGATGATTGATCGGCTGAGACCGGATATCGCCATTCTCGATATCAATTTGCCCGATGTCAGTGGCCTTGCGCTGTTAAGACGGCTTTGCGCGGCAGACCTGCCGGTTCGCGCCGTTTTTCTGACGTCGCTGATCACGCCGGCGCAATTGTCGGAAGCCATCGCCAATGGCATATGGGGTATCGTCCTGAAGGAAGCGGCTCCAGATACGCTGGTCGATTGCCTGCGCGCCGTGGCCGATGGCCGACGCTGGTTGCCCGCTGAAATCGTGCGCAATGCCGATCCTCTATGGGATGAGGATATGGCATCCTCCACCTTCGACGCCCTTACGCCGCGCGAACGAGAGATCGCCAGCCGGGCATGCCGCGGTCTTTCCAACAAGGAGATTGCGAGGGAATTGGGTGCCGGCGAAGGTACGGTGAAGATCCACCTGCACAATATTTTCCAGAAGCTGCGCATCACAAATCGCACCGCCATGGCCGCGCTCTATTTTGAGCAGACGGGCGAGGCAAAGGGGGATGCCTCAAATGGATAGGCCCGCTGCTTTTTGGAAGTATATAAATCCATGGATTCCGGCCTTCTTCACGAGGTCATAAACATGTCCCCATCGCCATTCAGGCGGAGGGGAATCAGACATTATGGCCACGCAACTCAGGCCGGATTTTTCGTCCAGCTCCACCGAAAATCCGAACATCCTGACATTGGACCAGGCGCTCAATCTGGACGTGCGAGAATCCAACCGGCTTTATGCACGTCACCTCAACCGCCATTTGCTGGAAATCTATGCGATCCTGGGCCTGGACGACCTGGATGTGCGCGCCTCGAAGGGGACAGTGCTGCACCTTGCCGATGGTCGGCGGATACTTGATTTTTCGACGGGCATGGGGGCCGTTGGACTTGGCCACAATCATCCGCGCATCATAGCGGCCGAGCGCCTTTGCCACGATCGGGCGGTGCTGGACATTATCAAGCTGGCCCCGCACAAGCTGCAAGCTGCGCTGGCCTATAATCTTGCTGAAATCCTGCCCGATCCGCTGGACACGAGCTTCTTTGCCACGTCCGGGGCCGAAGCGAACGAGGCCGCGATGAAGCTGGCCGAACGGGTCCAGACTCCGAAGGGCAAGACCAAATTCCTGTGCATGCAGGGAGCTTTCCACGGCAAGACACATGGGGCGCTGTCACTCACCACCGCCACCAACGTGCACACCGGCTTCCTGCTGGGCGTGCCCAAGGAGAACATTCTCTATATTCCCTATGGCGATATCGAGGCGATGCGTAGCGCGATCGCGCAGGAAGGCGGGCCAAAGGGCAACAGCATCATCGCCGCGATCATCGAAACCATACGCGGCACCGCCTGCGAAGTGCCGCCACCGGGATATCTGACGCAATTTGCCGACCTTTGCCGGGCGAACGACATAGTGTCGATCTTTGACGAGGTGAAGGTGGGCTGTGGGCGCACCGGGCGCTTTTGCGCCTTCATGCATGAAGATGTCGTGCCGGACATTGTGACGCTAGCAAAGACGCTAGGCGGCGGAAAACGGGCCATCGGTGCGATGGTGACGTCTCAGGCCCTGTTTGAAAAGGCTTATGGCAATCGCAACGATTGCACTCTGCACAGTTCGACCTTCAGCGGCATTGGTGAAACCTGCGCGGTTGCGATCGAAACGCTTAACGCCCTTTATGAAGACGGGCTGATCGACAATGCCCGGACAATGGGCGGTTATCTTGAAGCGCGGCTGGAGGCGTTGCGCGCCAAATATCCGCGCACGCTGCTGGAGGTTCGGGGGCGGGGACTGTTCCGTGCCATCCGGCTCAATTTTGGTGAGGATCGGGTATCGAAGCTGGTCGATGTTTCGGGCAGCTCGCTGTTCCAGACCTATCAGACGGTCCTGATCGGTGCATTGGCGCGGCAATTGTTCGAACGGCACGATGTCATGGTGCACTTTCAGCCGGGCGCGCGCGACATGCTGCATTTCATGCCGCCCTTCGTTGTGACAAAGGCGCAGATCGATCAATTGATCGACGGACTGGACGACATTCTGGGTCGCGGGATTGCAGAATCCGCGGTCCGGTTCGTCGCTGGCAATGTGAAGCGGATCATTTCCAGCCGGGTGAAAAGCTGATGGACAGCTACGCCCCCACCCAAGCGCTGAACGAAGCGAAAACGAACGCTGACCCGGATCGATTCTGGGCAGTGGGCTTCCCCCTTCTGGCGGTTCTGATCTTCCTGATGTCCACCCATCAGGGGATCGGCATCCTGCCCGACAGCGCGCGCTACATGAACATGGCGGCAACGCCGTGGGATGCTCCGGTCTATGCCGCCATGCTGCAGCTTGTGGCATTGACCGGCATAGACATTGTCGCCGGTGCCTGGGGCATTGGACTGGTTCTCAGCGGGCTGAACGCTTTCCTGACCTGGCATATCCTGCGCGTGGCGAGCGGACGGGCGACCTATGCCGCCATGGGTACTGCGCTGGTCGTGATCGCGCCGCAGACAGTGGCGCTTTACGGGCTGGCCATGTCGGAACCGCCATTCCTGACTGCGATCCTCGCGACGCTGCTCGCTTTCCTGCGCTATGTTCAGAGCGGCGACAGGCGTTGGCTGATTGCCGTGGGCGTTGGCATCGGGGTGGCATCGCTCGTCCGCTTCACAGGACCGGCGCTGGGTGCCGCCATGGCGCTGTTCCTGATCATAGATCCGCGCCATGATGCCAAACGTCGGGTGGCCGACGTGGCCCGCATCCTCATCCCCTCGGCGGTCATTTTCCTTGGCTGGGCGGCTATCGCCGCTGAAGTCAGCGGGCGGTCGACAGGGCGTCCGCTGGAATGGCTGGGCAATATGACCGCCAGGGAGTGGTGGCTGAGCTTCAACGCATTGGCCGCATGGATCGTATCCGATGAACTGCCCGCTGTAATGCGGCGCATCTTGTTCCTGATGGCCATGTCGGCCAGCCTGTTCATCCTTGTCCGCCATGGACGCAGCGTTCTGGGTCGGGCCGCCAACGGAAACGCCGAAGCGTCCCTGATCGCCATCCCGCTGGGCTTCTTCTTCTTCACCTATCTGGGCTTCATGGTTCTGGCCACGGCGATCGAAACCAACCTGCACCTCAACGGCCGCTATGCCTATCCGATCTACTGCACCAGCATCATGGCGGTGACGATCGCGATGGCGCAGGTGAATATTGCCGACCCTGTTATCAGGTGGTTGCACCGCGCGCTGATCGGCCTGGCATGCCTAATGCTGGTCAGTCACGGCATTCGCAGCACTGTTCGCGTGCACCAGGCATGGCAGGAAGGCGTGGGCTTCGCGTCACTCGATTGGGCACGTTCCCCGACGCTTGCAGCCGTCGATCGGTTGCCGCGCGACGCCGTGATCTACTCAAACGGCTCCGACGCCATCGGCTATGTGCTGCGCCGCCCGGCGCGAGATATTCCCGCGCCCTTCATGCTGCGCACCGGTCGGGACGATCCCAATTTTCCCTATCGGGTGCAGCTTGCCGGGGCGCAAGCCGCACTCGCTCGCGGCAACACTTATGTGGTGTTTCTGAACCGCATCGATTGGCGCTTTTACATGGCATCGGAACAGGAACTGATCAGGCTGTTGCGCCTGGTTCCGGTCGCGAAACTGGAAGACGGCACGATTTATAAGGGTTCCATAAAAGAAGAGAGGCAGCAATGATTGACAAGGCGATGACTGCTGGTCCGATCCCGACGTCACGAGGCCGCTTTCGCGACTATGTCGCCATCGCCCGCCTGGACCATATGACGAAGCATGTCTTCATTCTGCCCGGCATAATCCTGGCCTATGTGCTGGTTCATCCTGCGGTACAAACCGGACCGCTGACGATCCTGTTCGGCTTGTTGAGCGCGGTGGCCATCGCGTCGGCCAATTACGTCATCAACGAGTGGCTCGATCGCGAGTTCGATGCTTTTCATCCGTTGAAATGTGCGCGCACGGCCGTCCATCGCAGCCTGTCCGCGCCGATCATCTATACCGAATATATGCTGCTCGTGATCGTCGGCCTTTCGCTGGCCATGGGATTGGGCACCGTGTTCGCCTGGACAGCCGTGGGCTTCGTGCTTTCTGGCATCATCTACAATGTGATGCCGGTGCGGACAAAGGACCGCGTCTATCTCGACGTGTTGAGTGAGAGCGTCAATAACCCCATCCGCCTGATGCTGGGATGGGCCATGATCGCGCCCTACACCATCCCCCCGGCCAGCCTTTTGCTGACCTATTGGATGGGTGGCGCTTTCCTGATGGCGGCGAAGCGGCTGGCCGAATATCGCGACATCAGCGCCGGTGGCGGCGCGGACCTGCTGCCTCGCTATCGCAGGTCTTTTGGCCGCTACACTGCAGAAAATCTTGCCGTATCCTGCCTGCTCTATGCGATCCTGTCGGCCTTTTTCCTGGCCGTGTTCCTTATCAAATATCGGCAGGAATATATTTTCGCGCTTCCCCTCATCGCCATCCTGTTCGCCAGCTATTTCTGGTTGGCGATGCTGCCGGGTTCAGTGGCTGCGCGCCCAGAGCGTCTCTTCCGATCGCGGCGGCTGATGCTGGCGTCATTGGTGGTTGTGGCATCGCTGACAGCGCTGACCTTCATCGACATGCCGTTCCTCAATGCGTTGTCCGCGCCGAGCTTCCTGCGTGTCAATCTATGAGCATCGCGATCCCCTGGGACAGTTTCGACCTGATCGTGTTCGACATGGACGGGACGCTGTATGACCAGCCGCCGTTGAGACGCCGGATGGCGGCACTGCTAGCGCGGGAGGCGATCCGCCAACGCAGCTTGTCGGTGATGCGAACGCTTGCCGCATTTCGACGGCAACGCGAAGCGATGGCCAATGCGGTGACGAACGACTTCGCCGTCGCGCAATATAGGCTGCCGGGTCACAGCCCGGACGCGGTGCGCGCCACTGTGATCGACTGGATGGAACAGCGCCCTCTTGCCATGCTGCGCGAATATCGCACGCCGGGAGCGGGGACGCTGTTCACGCGGCTGGCGCGCAACCATGCCATTGCGATATTTTCCGACTATGCTGCGCAAGCCAAGCTGGCGGCGCTGGGGCTGTCGGCCCGCTATTGCGTAACCGCCGAAGATGTGGGGCGGCTGAAGCCCGACCCCGCCGGTCTATTGTGGTTGATGGAGCAGGCCAAAACCACGCCCCAACGGACGCTGATGATCGGCGATCGCGATGAACGGGATGGGGAAGCCGCGCGCCGCGCTGGTGTGCGGGCACTGATCCGGGGCCGTGATTTCCGGCATTTTGATGATCCGATTTTTCGCCATGCTTCCTGATTTCGACGCAACGGTTCGCGCCATTGCCGACACCGTTGCATTGCGCGAGCAGCGACCGGTTGGCACTGCCGGGCAGGCGAGCGCCTTTGTGCTGGCGAGCTTCGCGGGGTTGCCTGGCTATCTTCGTCCGCCCCTGCGCGCGGCGACGCTGATTTTCGATGCCTGGCCCGTCATCGGGCAGCGGACCTATTTTCATGACCTGCCCCCGGAAGAGAGGCGGCGGACGGTGGAAGCGTGGGAGCGCTCATTCCTTGGCCCGGCCCGCATGCTGATGACATTCTATGTCAGCCTGTCGCTGTTCGGCCTTTGGCCCGACGATGCGCGACATGGCTGATCGCCAGCGGCCCGACCGCCAACGCGCCAAGGTCGCCATCCTAGGATCAGGCCCCGGCGGTGCCGTCACGGCGATGCTCTGTGCCCAAGCAGGCCACGACACGCTGCTGCTTGAAGAAGGCCCCGACCTGCCGCTTGATTCCTGCGCCCATTATTCGGGTGAGGAGATATTGAGCAAATATCGCAACAGGGGGCTTAGCGTCGCCTTCGGCAATCCGTCGATCAGCTATATGGAAGGATGCTGCGTCGGCGGTGGCAGTGAGGTCAATCGTGGCCTGTATCATCGCACGCCATCATATCTGCTGGAGCAATGGGCCAGGGATTTTCAGGTGGACGATTTGAGCGAGAGGTCAATGACGCCGCATTTCGAAGCCTGCGAAGCACGGGTCGGGGTGGCGGACATAGCCGGTGAAGCGCCGCCATCGTCCCAGCGATTGAGCGATGGAGCCGCGCGTTTGGGCTGGGATGCGATCCGGGCACCCCGATTATTCGACTATGAGGCGGGGCGAAAGCAGTCGATGAGCGCGACGGTCATCCCCCAATTTCTGCGCGCGGGCGGGCGGTTGCTGGCCAATACGCGCGCGGTTCGTATCCGCCGGACCGGCAATCGCTGGGAAGTACTCACATCGCATCAAGGCAGACCGCTGTCGATCGATGCCGATGCGCTGTTCATTGCCTGTGGCGCAGTGCAGACGCCCGCTCTGCTCCGTCGATCCGGCTTCCGGCACAATATCGGGAATAGCCTGCGCTTTCATCCCATGCTCAAGGCGGTGGCCCTGTTTGACAAGCCGGTCAATCGCCCCGGCGATCCTGATCCAGTGCACCAGATCAAGATGTTCGAACCGCGCTTTGGCATAGGCTGTTCCATTAGTTCGCCTGCCCTGTTGGCGCTGGCGCTGGCCGGCAATGCTGAAATGCGGGCGCACATTGCCGATGACGCACCGCGCATGGGCATTTATTATGTGCAGAATGGCAGCGGTCACGCGCGGGTGCGCGGTCTGCCGGGCCTGCGCGATCCGCTGATATCGGTGCGCCATGACGCGGTGGACCTGGATAGCCTATATGACGGCCTCAAACATCTGTTGCGAGCGTTGTTCGCCGCCGGGGCGGAAGCGGTGCAGCCATGTATTCCGGGCCTGCCCCTGCTTCGTTCGGAGGCGGATATCGCAGCCTTGCCACCGCATCTCCCCCGCAAGTCGGCGATGCTTACTTCTGTCCATGTTTTCGCGTCCTGCCCGATGGGGGAGGACCGGCGGCTGAGCGCGACCGACAGCTGGGGCCGCGTGCATGACGGCGATGGGTTGCGGATCGCGGATGCGTCGTTGATGTGCGGCCCTACCATCGCCAATCCGCAGGGGTCAGTCATGGCGATCGCGCATCGCAATGCGTTGCACGCCATGGAAAGGGGCTTTGGTTGAGGACTCACCTGATCACCGGCGGTTCTGGCTTCATCGGCGCGCGGCTGGCGCGGCGGCTGGTTGAGGAGGGCGAACGAGTGCGCATCCTGGACGTGATCCGCGATGCCGATCTTCCTGAAGGGATCGCGTTTCGTCAGGGCAGCATTTGCGACCGGGCGGCGGTCGCCAGCGCGATGGAGGGCGTGGACGTGGTCCACCACCATGCAGCATTGGTTGCGCAGGCCGGTGCCGGGCGCGCTTATGACATGGTCAATGTGCAGGGAACGCGGATCGTCGCGGAAGAAGCCGTGCGCGCCGGTGTCGCGGCATTCGTCCACGTCAGCAGCACCGCCGTTTTCGGCCTGCCGCCCAGCGGTCCGATCACGGCGGATACCGTGCCCCAGCCCTTTGAACATTATGGCCGATCGAAACTGGCCGGTGAACATCTGGTGACGGAGATTTGCGACCGCGCAGGCATAGCACGCATCATCATCCGTCCGCGCGCGACATTGGGGGAAGGGCGGCTCGGCATATATCAGATACTTTTCCAGTGGATCGCCGAAGGACGTCGCCTCTATATCATTGGCGATGGACACAACCGCATCCAGTTCATCCACGCCGACGATCTGATCAGCGCCATATTGCTGACCCTTTCGCGCGGGCGTGGCGGCATCTACAATGTCGGTACGGACCGCTTCGGCACGTTGCGCGACGATCTGGAAAGGTTGATCGCCTATGCCGGCAGCCGCTCTCGCATTACGGGTTTGCCGGTCGCGCCTGCCATGGCGGCTCTGGGATTGCTGCGCGCGGCTCGGCTTTCGCCGCTCGTGCCGTGGCAGTATCGGACATATCATCGTGATTGCTGGTTCGATGTCGAACCGTTGAAGGCACTGGGATGGCGTCCGCGCCATTCCAACGCGGACATGCTCGCCGAAAGCTATGACTGGTTCTGTGCGAACCGCTCCTCCAGCAAGGGCGCTTCTCCTCACCGCTCGTTGATCGGGCAGCAGGCGCTGGGGCTACTTCGCCGCCTTTCCTGAGCGGCTGAGCATCAACCACAGGATCGCGAACAGGGCCGTCGGTGCCCACAGGATCATGTGGGCCAGCAGCAGGACAGCGGCGGCAAAGTCCGGCGCCACGCCCATGCGGGAGAATGTTTCCAGTCCGAACAATTCGAACGTGCCGAAATGACCGGGCAGGCCGGGGAATAATGTGCCAAGCGTGCTGGCGATAAACGCCGCCATCGGCGCGATCCATTGGCTGATGACCCCGCCCAGACTGATCCACGCAGCAAGCAGGACCACCGCTTCGAGCAGCCAGCAGACAAGCGAAATGCCGGTCAGGTTGCAAAACAGCCGGGGTGAACGCAACAGACGAAAACAGCCCAGAGCCGCCACCAGCCCGGCCAGCCACCTCCAGCGCATGTCATCGGCTCGCCCGGAAAGCCGGGTGCCGACGAGTATCAGAGCGCCCGTGCCTGCGCCCAGCAGTGCGAGCAGCCCCAAGGAGAGAAGCCACGCGTCGCCCAAATGCCAGCCAAATATGGCGACGGCGAGCAACAGCAGGGCGAAGAGATCCAGGAAGCGCTCAATCATCATCGAACCCAGAACGATGCTGGGGCGCAGTTCCATCTGCCGCTGAAACCACAGCAGGCGAAACACGTCTCCCGCGCGCAATGGCAGCAGGTCGCTGATGCCGAAGCTGGCAATGAATGGCCCCGGCACGGCGCGCCAGGGCAGGCGCTGGGCCGATGCCTGTTGCAGCAACATCCAGAAGCGGAATGCGCGGAGCAGGAAATCGACCGCATAGACAAGCAGCGCAATGGCAAGGGGCAGAATTGCGGCATGGGCAGCAGCCGAAATCGCGTGGCCCAAATTGACCTGTCGCAGGAAGAGCCAAAGGAAAATGGTGCCGATCGCCAGGTGCAGGCCGATGCGGACGGCTGGTCGGTGCGCAATGCGCATACAGCGTTGGCGCAATGACATGCAGTGCCCCACTGCGAAATTCCACCAAGCCGCCTCTGTCGCCATGTCTGGAAACTAGTCCAGAATGACGCCTGCGTCCGGTGCGCTGAAGTCTTACCCACTATGATATCCAGATGCTCCGTTCGGCTGCAATTTTCAAAATTGTTGGGCCTGCCCGGCGAAGCGCCTATAGACACGGCAGTTTATGCAGGAGCGACAATTGACCGACAGCTCATCCAACGAGACGCGCAAGGCAAGGTCGCCGGGCATCAAGCTGTTGTTCGCGGCGCTGGTCGCGTTGGCGCTCATCGTGCCGTTGATGCTGGTCTATGCTTTGGTATGGGATCGGCAGAGCCAGTCGCAAACCGCCCAGGACGCGATCAACGCGGGCTGGGGCGGGCCGCAGATCATTGCCGGTCCAGTCATCGTCGTTCCGTTTCGCGTCACCCAGGTGCAGGATGAGCAGGTCAACGGCCAGGCCGTGTCCCGCACCGTCGAAATCGAAAAGCTGCTCTACATCTCCCCTGTTGAAAATGTCGTGACGACCATCGTCAACCCGCAGGAGCGTCGCAAGTCGATCTATCGCAGCGTGCTTTACGACGCGCGTATCAAGGGAACCGCTCATTTCGCGCTGCCGCCTGACCTGCCGCGTTTCGGCGTCACCGCCGACCGGCTGATGTGGGATCGCGCAGAATTGCGCGTAGGGGCATCGGATGCGCGGGGACTGACCAGTGGAGGGTCGCTGTCCGCTGATGGAAAGGCGCTGGCCGTGCAACCGGGTAAAGGGCCGGGAGCTACCGGCGGACAAGGATTTTTCGCCTTCGTGCCATGGTCCGGCGAGGGGAAGCTGGCCGTGACATATGATTTCGGTCTGCGAGGAAGCCGGTCGCTTAGCCTGGTGCCCCGTGGCGGAAAAACATTGTGGAACATATCGTCCGCCTGGCCCAGCCCCAGCTTTGGCGGGGCATTCCTGCCGGAAAATCGGGATGTGTCGGACAGCGGTTTCACGGCGCGCTATGCCGTCGATAAACTGGCACTTGGGCAGCCGCCCGTGGGCATGGAAGAACTTGGCCCGCCGCTTCTGGATCATGAGGCCGGTTATGCAATGACGCCGGTGGTCGACAGCAGCGCGACTGCGGGCGGTAGGGGCACTGGGCGGGCGTTGGAAAGCGTCAGCGGCAATTCGCGGGCGGTGACCGTGGGCCTTGTCGAACCGATCGACCTTTATTCCAAGGTCGACAGATCGGTAAAATATGGCTTCCTGTTTATCGGGTTCACCTTTCTGGCGTTTCTGCTGTTCGACATTGTCGGCGGGGCGCGGGTTGCGGCGGCGGAATATCTGCTGACCGGGGCGGCGCTGGTGCTGTTTTTCGTGCTGTTGCTTGCCTTTGCCGAAGTGATCGGTTTCACCGCCGCCTATATATTGGGGGCGGGCGCGATCATCGGCCTGCTGTCTGCCTATAGCGCCGCAGTGCTGCGCAGCTGGCGACGCGGTCGCTTCATAGGGGCATTGCTGATCGGGCTTTATGCGTTGCTGTTCGTGCTGCTCAATCTGGAGGCATGGTCGCTTCTGATCGGCTCGGTGCTGCTGCTGATCGCACTTGCCGGCGTGATGTACGCCACGCGGAATGTGGAATGGAGCAATGTGGGGCAGGGCAGGGCCGTATAGAGGCTTGATCCTGCGCCCCGCATATTGGCCGATTTTGATTTTTGCCCAACCTATGCTATTGCAACTTTGCTGAACGTCGCGTTTTGACGGATATTGGGCCGATTAGGCTCTTCTTTGTCCCATATTTGCTTCTCAAAGCCGGGCGCGCGAATGATCGCGTGTCCCTTTCTTACTTGGGATATTGGAGACCCACATGATCACCGGAACAGTCAAATTTTTCAATGCTGACAAGGGCTATGGCTTTATCGCGCCGGAAAGCGGCGGCGACGATGCCTTCGTTCATATTTCGGCGGTGGAACGTGCCGGTATGCGCACCCTCGAAAAGGATCAGCGCGTATCCTATGATCTGGAAAAGGATCAGCGCGGCAAGACGTCGGCTGTTAATCTTCAGTCAGCCTGACGCGCAGCGGGCAGCTTCGGCTGCCCGCCTTAGCAACTGAAGACGAATGAAACGGGAAATTTCTCTGCATGAAAAGATATAAAGAGCCTCACTTCCAGGATCGCATCGCCGCAGCCGCGCGTGCCCGGGCAGAGGTTCTCGAACGACTGCCTGAAAGGGCGCCTGTGGATGAGGCCGCCGTGGCCGCCCGGGCTGAGCAACGACGCGCAAAGGAAGCTGCTGCGCGCGAAAAGCGCCAGAACGCCTTGCGCGAAGCCAAAGAGCAAAGGGCCGCCAAGCGCGCGCTCGCTCTGGAAGCGGAAGCCGCCAAGGCTGCAAAGGTTAAGCCCGAACTGACGGAAGCCGAGCGCAAGGCCGCGCGTGATGCGCGATACCTGGCCCGGAAAAAGCGAGCTTCCAGCTGATTAACGCGCGTGCTGCGCATGTTGCAGATTGACGGTCTTCCCAATGAAATGGCGACCTGTCCTGCGCATGGCAGCTACGCACAACTTGATAGAAATATATGCGGCATGGGCCGCAAGGACATTTATATGAACTTTTCAAAATCCATCACCCATATGGGCCTTCGCCAGCTTTTTCGCAAAGCGTCGGACTCGCGGGCGACGCCGGTTCGCTCAGCAACGCTGTCCAATGGCGAGCTGAAGCAGATCGTCGCTGCCATGCTGGGCTGATCACTATTTGGCGGCGGGCCGTTCCGCCGATTTTTTGCATTGTCATCAGGAGCCATCATGAGCCGAGAAATTATCCGCCCGTTTTTGATCACCAAGGATGAGGAGGGTGTTTTCCGGCTCACGGTTCGTGAGACACGCTACAATTCCCAGGGCTATCCCTTGGTGACGTCTCACCTGCAGGAAGAGACGTTCAAGACCGCGACGGCGGCGCGCAATTTCGCGCGCGACACGTTCAAGGCTGAACCGGGTCAATACGCCACGAAATGAGGGGGGGGACAGATTGCGATCCGATGCTGTCGGATCATCTGTCCTGAACCTCTTACTCTGTCGTGATATGTCAGCGGGGATCTGGCCTGCCGTCGAAACGTCCCGACGTTATCGACCGGCTCGACCCATCAAAATCCTTCCCTGGATAACAAACCGTGCCTTGGTGCCGAGCGATGCTTGGCACGGGGGCGGTATCAGTATGGAACATGCGGATGCTGGCAATTCCCGAAGACGGTGGGGCAGTCCCTGTCGAATTGGTCGACGTGGCGGAACTGCCAGATGGCGGGCAATTGCGCCTGTTGCGTCGCGGGGACGATTATTCGATCCGCTTCGGTGACAATGAACTGATGGGCAACCAGGTTCGGCATTCGGAAGAAGCACTTGCCACCTTGGCTTGCCAGCGTCTGGTCAATCCCAATAGCCGGATTCTCATCGGTGGGCTGGGCATGGGCTTCACGCTGGGCGCTGCACGTAGATCGCTGCCATCGACGGCCATGATCACGGTTGCGGAACTGATCCCCAAAATCGCGGAATGGGCCAATGGCCCCTTGGCCCACATCTTTGGCGACTCCCTCGCTGACCCGCGTGTGACGCTCCATATGGGCGACGTTCATGATGTGATCGATGGGGAAGTCGCGGCCTTTGACGCTATTCTGCTGGATGTCGACAATGGTCCTGACGGACTGATCCACCTGGCCAATGAACGGCTCTACTGCAATTGGGGACTGCGTGCCGCGCATTCTGCGTTAAGGCCCCAGGGGATACTCGCCATATGGTCCGCTTATACCGATGGTGACTTTGTCACCCGCCTGGGAAATGCCCGCTTTGACGTTGAAGAAGTCAGCGTGGCAGCTGTCGTCGATGGCGAGGACATAGTCCACAGCATCTGGCTCGCGACCAGGCAGGAATGACGGCAGCGACAGGCCGCGTCAGGTAATCACCACGACCCTCGCCCGGCCGATCCGGTCCATTGGCTTAACCACTACCTTGTCGCCCATACGGTCGAAGGCGATATCTACTTGCGCTTCGCCGACCACCAGCCCGTAAAGCTGCAATTCATCCAGGAATCGGGGCAATGTCGGTTCGTTAAGCGTAATTTCCGCGCCCGCGACGTTGAAGCCAAGGCCAAGGCACGACTGGACCAGCGAAAGCGGGGCGGCGGCTGACCATGCCTGGGGGCTGCAGGCGACGGGGTAGAATGTCGGACCCTGCGCGCGGCGGCGCGGGAAGCCGCAGAACAATTCGGGCAGACGCATCAGGTCGACATAGGTCGCCGCCGCGAACAATCCTTCGAATATCCGGGCAGCCTGCGTGCGATAGCCATAGCGCGAGAAACCCGATGCGATGAGCGCATTGTCATGCGGCCAGATCGACCCGTTATGATAGCTCATGGGATTATAGCGCGCCTCGGTCGACGCGATGGTCCGCACGCCCCAGCCGGAAAAGGATGACGGGGCCATCAGCGCCCCCACCACCTGTTCCGCGCGTTCTTCCAGGGCAAGACCAGTGAACAGGACGTGCCCGGCATTGGAGGATCGGACGCGGCAGGGACGCTTTTCGCCATCCAGCGCCAGCACATAGGTGCCCAGCTGTCCGTCGAAAAAGGCTGCGTCGAACCTTGTGCGCAGGTCTTGCGCGCGGTCCCGATAATGGGCCGCCCGCTCCAGCTTTCCTATCGCCGTGTAGATGGCTTCCGCAGCCGTCCACGCGCCGTAGACATAGGCCTGCACCTCCGCCAGCGCGATCGGTCCGCGCGCGATCGTGCCGTCTGCATGAAAGACGGAATCGTGGCTGTCCTTCCACCCCTGGTTGATCAGCCCCTGATCGGTCAGGCGGCCATATTCGACAAAGCCGTCGCCGTCGCGGTCGCCATGTTCGTCGATCCACTGCAACGCTGCTTCAATGTTCGGCAATAACGAAGTCAGATAGGCGCTATCGGCAGTGCGCTCCAGATAAGCACCCGCCAGCATGACGAACAGCGGCGTGGAATCGATGCTGCCATAATAATGGCGGAACGGGACTTCGCCCAGTTCGGCCATTTCGCCATGGCGCACCTCATGCAGGATCTTGCCCGGTTCCGCGTCGGCGGCGGCGTCGAACTCATGCGCCTGATGCGCGGCGAGATAGCCCAGAACGCCGCGGCTGATGCTGGGGTCCAGCCATAATGTTTCCAAGGCGGTGATGATCGCGTCCCTGCCGAACACCGTGCTGAACCAAGGGATGCCGGCGTAGGGATAGGGGCCATATTCCGTGTCTGTGGACAGCATCGTGATATCGGCGACCGAACGCCGCGCGACTTCATTGAACAGCTGGTTTGACGACCGGACGGTAGCGGAACGGGCGCGTGATTGTTTGAGCGCCTGCATCGAATCCCGCAGCGATTTCAGGAAAGGCCGCGAAAGCGGTTCGTCCGTCAGCTCCATTCGCCCGCAACTGATGCGCATGTAGAGCGTCGCCCGTTCACCGGGCAGGACAGTCAGCGTGAACCGCGCATGGTTGTCGGTCAGCTCCTGCGGTTTCGGATCGAAACACAGATGCGTTTCGCGCGTGCGCGAATCCCGCCCTTCATAGCTTAGCAGGACATCTGCCTCACCAATCACCGGGTCGTTCATGTTGCCCTTGCGCAATCGGGTCATGCCCCGAATTTCGAACAGGTCGGCAAAATCGGCGGCAAAGCTGATATCGACCGTGACCGTTCGCGGTTCGGCATCGAAATTGCGAATGGTGATGCGTTCCTGAACGGCACCTTCCCACAGGAAGCGGGTGCGGCGCAGGTGGATAAGGTCATGTTCGACCACGACCCGTCCGTCGCCGCCCGAAAAATCGGGATTGGTAAGATCGCAGGTCAGGATCGCATTATCGTCCCGCAAGGCGGAGCTCAGCAGGATGGGGCGCAGCCCGTTGATGGTCAGATAGAGGTGCGACAGATGCCGTGTGTCGCGGTGATACAGGCCTTCGGGGCTGCCCGGTCCGGCGATGGCGTCGCCACTATGGTCAAACACCGCAAAGCTGTCGCCATGCTTCATCGTCCGGGGCCTGCGTTCATGCAGCGACGCGGTGGCCGGAATGAAGAATTGCATCTGCGCCTGCGACAGCATCTGTCCCGGTTCTGGGGTTGGCAGGTCGGGCTGCACCTGGCTCGCGGTCATGCGTCCCTCCTTAGCCAGCGGCCTGAAAGTGAAGTTCCGCCTCCTTGCCCCGCCGATCGGGGAGGCGGACGGCCGGAGTGCGCGCGCCGGACAGGTCCTGATAGATGGCGACATAATCCGCCGCCATACGGTCTGCCGTGAAACGTGCGTCAAAGGCGGCGCGCACCTTGGCGCGGTCCAGTTCGTCCAGTCGCGCGACCGCGTCGACCGCCTGGTCTTCGTCATTCACGATGAACCCCGACACGCCATGATCGATGATTTCCGGCACCGACCCACAGCGAAAGGCAATGACGGGCGTGCCGCAGGCCATCGCTTCGATCATGACCAGCCCAAATGGTTCTGGCCAGTCGATGGGGAAGAGCAGGGCGCTCGCATTGCCCAGAAATTCGGCCTTTTGCGCTTCGTTGATCTCACCGATGAACTCGATATTGCGATAAAGATCGAGCAGGGGCGCGATCTCGCTTTCCCAATATCCCCGGTCCACATTGTCGATCTTCGCCGCGATCTTCAGCGGCTTTCCAGACCGGGCGGCGATGCGGATCGCCCTGTCGGGTCGTTTTTCAGGAGAGATGCGGCCAAGGAAGGCGAGATAGCCGTCCTGCCTGTCGATGCGGGGCGAAAGCAAATCCGGCGGAAGACCGTGAAGCACCGTTCCGGCCCAGTTCACCGGGGGCATCGGCAGCCTTTGATTGTCAGAGATCGACACCAGCCTGTGGTCCGGGAAAGCCCGGTAAAAGGCAGGAAGATCGGGCAAGTCCAGACGGCCGTGCAGGGTGGTGACCGTTCGGCCGATAAAGTCCTGCACCATCGGCATGTGCAAAAGGTCGATGTGGAAATGCAGGGCGTCGAACTCATCGGCCCGCTGGCGCACGGCGTCCAACAGCATCATGTGATAGGGGATGGGGTCCTGAACCAGGGGGTTCAGGCGCAGCGCCGTCTTGGTGATCGGCACCAATTTGGCGCGAGTCACTGAATCGCCACTGGCAAACAGGGTCACTTCATGCCCCTGATCGACCAGGGCTTCGGTCAAATAGGAAACGATGCGCTCTGTGCCGCCGTAAAACTGGGGAGGGACACTTTCAGCCAAGGGTGCAATCTGGGCAATCTTCATGCGCGCGTTTCCTAATATAAGAAAGTCGCTCCGCAGCCGCTTCGGCGCGAAACGATGGCGTGGGTAGAAAGCGCGACGCTACCCCTGAGTTGCATGGAAACGTTCCTCCACGATAAATATAGCCATGGTGCCAGCGGATCGGTTTGCCGTTACGATTTCGTCACGATGCCATGGACGGCTGGGGGTGAGCCGGGGCGGGCATCATGAGCGTTGTTGTGGCCCAATGCAAAGTCGCTGCATGGCTATGAGCAATATTTTGTAACGATCGGCAAATTTCAGAGACATTCATCCTTCCTAAGGCCTTTGCGATCCGATCTCTGTCTGCAAAGAAGATGCCATGCTGTCCTTCCTCGCCTCGGCCACCATACAGCCGCCTGCGCCGTTGCGGCATCTTGCGGACCTGGGTCTTGGCACCACTCGTTGCCGGGCCATTGATGTCAGGAGCGGCGCGGTTGGCGGTTGGCAAACATCGTCAGTCGAGTGCGGATGAGTGTGCCCCTGATATTGGTGGCCGATCGGCACCCGGACACACGCCAGCAGCTGTGCGCATCCCTGGAAGACAGCGGCTTTCGCGCTATCGGTGCCGGGTCTGCGCCGGACATATGGAATGCGTTGGACAGCACGCCGGTCAGCGCCCTCGTGCTCGACGCCGACCTGCGCGGAGCGGACGGGATGGACTTGTGCCGCGACGTGCGGGAACGCAGCCAAGTGCCTGTCATCCTGGTGAGCGCCAACTGCACCGAGGTTGATCGCGTCGTCGGCCTGGAACTGGGGGCTGACGATTATATGGCCAAACCCTATTCCACGCGGGAACTGGTCGCGCGGCTTCGCGCGGTGATGCGGCGGGGGAGGACCGAAAGGGCTTTGGGCCTTCGCCGCCAGAGCGAGGCATGTTTTGACGGATGGGCCGTCAACTTCGCCCGGCGAGAGGTGCTGGGTCCTGATGGTCGCCCCATACACCTGACGGCTGCGGAATTTTCGTTGCTGGCTGTGCTGATCGACCATGCCCAATCGGTGATCGCCCGCAACCGCGTCATGGAATTGGCGGGCGTGCGTGAAGCGCCATCCTCCGATCGCAGCATCGACGTGCTGGTCAGCCGTCTGCGTCGCAAGCTCAGCCGGGGCGGCGGCACCGCGCCGATTATCACCGTGCGTGGGGTGGGGTATATGTTGAGCGCGGCCATCGACCGGCGCTGATCCCAAAAAATCGGCCAGACACATAATTTAACAAAAGCGCTGCGACGCAGCAAAAACGCGATCCTATCCTTCATGCTTAGACCGGTCTGCCCCCTGACCGGCGAAATGCAATATGAAGGAAAGAAGCCATGAACGAGCTCATCGGTCGCGTCTTCAGTTTCGAGAAGCATGTCTTCCCGAACCAGAGCGTGCTCTATAACCGGCTCGCCAGCGATGGACAGAGCCCCAAGGCGCTGATGATTTCCTGCGCCGATTCCCGCATCGTGCCCGAACATATCATGCAGGCCGATCCCGGTGACCTTTTCGTCTGCCGCAACGCCGGGAACATCGTGCCCCCCTATGCGACGCAAAATGGCGGCGTGTCGTCGACCGTGGAATATGCGGTCATGGCGCTGGGCGTGCGCGACATCATCGTGTGCGGCCACAGCGACTGCGGCGCAATGAAGGCGCTGGTCAATGAAGCGCCGCTTGCCGCCATGCCCAATGTCGCCGCCTGGCTGCGTCACTCTCGCGCCGCGCAGAAAGTGTGTCAGGACAGCTATCCCGATGATGTGAGCGATGCCGAAAAAGTGCGCAACATGACGCTGGAAAATGTCGTCGTTCAGCTTGCACATTTGCGCACCCACCCGTCGGTCGCGTCCGGTATCGCTCGCGGTGAAATCGCCCTCCATGGTTGGATGGTGGATATTCACGCTGGCCAAGTGCTGGGCCTGGATGGAGAGACGGGCCGCTTCGTGCCGCTGCGCGAAGGTGAGCCTATGCCGGTCGCCCTGCCACACGCCCAACGTCTGGCTGCGGGCGTGCCTCCTGTCGCGCAAGCGGCGGAGTAAGCGCATGTTGAAAGCCCTATCTGGCGGCACGTTCAGCCGCGACTTCACTGCTTCCATCGTCGTGTTCCTGGTGGCGATGCCGCTGTGCATGGGCATCGCGGTCGCCTCGGGCGTTCCGCCGGAAAAGGGGTTGATCACCGGCATCATCGGCGGCGTGATCGTTGGCCTGCTGGCGGGTTCGCCCTTGCAGGTCAGCGGTCCGGCGGCCGGTCTTGCGGTCATCGTCTTTGAAATCGTGCGGGAACAGGGCTTGTCCGCTCTGGGTCCGATCCTGATTTTGGCGGGTGCCATTCAGGTGGTGGCCGGGCTGTTGCGCGTGGGCGGCTGGTTCCGCGCCATTTCTCCAGCGGTCGTTCATGGCATGCTCGCCGGTATCGGCGTGCTGATCGTCGTGGGTCAGTTTCATGTCCTGTTTGACGATAAGCCGCTGTCGAGCGGGCTTGCCAATCTGATCGCGATGCCGGGGCAGATTTTCGGCCTCAGCAACCAGGATGCAGCCACCGCCTTTGCGATTGGCCTGGTCACCATTGGCGGCATGGTCGGTTGGGAAAAGATCCGACCGGCATCGCTGAAATTGCTACCGGGCGCGCTGGTCGGCGTGGTTCTGGCGACGCTCGTCGCATTTCTGCTCAGCCTACCAGTTGCGCGCGTTGTGGTGCCGGAATCCATCACGGCGGCAGTGTCCCTCCCCGGCGAAGGCCTGCTCCAGCTGCTGCTGAGTCCGACCGTCATCACCACCGCCATCGCAATCGCCTTTATCGCCAGCGCTGAAACGCTGTTGTCGGCGGCTGCGGTCGACCGCATGCATGATGGCGTCCGCACCAATTATAATCGCGAACTGAGCGCGCAGGGCGTCGGCAACCTGCTTTGCGGCTTTGCGGGCGCGCTGCCGATGACCGGTGTGATCGTGCGAAGCTCCGCCAACGTGCAGGCAGGTGCCAAGACGCGCCTTTCGGCAATCCTGCACGGCGTCTGGATATTGGGCTTTGTCGCCCTCCTTCCCTGGCTGCTGCGCGAAATCCCGATGGCTGCACTGGCGGGCATTTTGGTGGTGACCGGCGTCAGGCTGGTCAGCCTCGATCATGCAAGGCATTTGTTGCATCGCTACGGCCCGCTTCCTGCGATTGTATGGGCCGCGACCTTGATCATGGTCGTGGCGGTGGACCTGCTGACGGGTGTCCTCGTCGGCATCGGCCTGTCGCTGCTTGAACTGGTGCCGCATGTGCGTCGCCTGGGCCTGGGCTTTGATGAAAGCCCTGACGGCGATGCGCATGAGCTCGCTTTGCACGGGTCGGCGACTTTCCTGACGCTGCCCAAGCTGTCGGCCAAGCTGGATTCCGTTCCTGCTGGGCGCAATGTGATCCTGAACGTGGAACGTTTGGGTCATATCGACCATACCTGCGCGGAAATGTTGCGTGAATGGATCGATCGCCGTCGCGGCGGGGGAACGCCAGTCGAATTGTCGGGGGCAGGGCGCTTGCGCAACCTGGCTGCCTGACCCTTTCATCACTGCATAGTGAAGCCGCCGCATCCCAAGGGTGCGGCGGTTTTTCTATGGCGACACGACAGGCGGAAACATTATAGAAATAATATAGAAGTGTTTTAGCAAAAAACTGTGCTTTCAGAGGCACAGGTGGTTGCTGTCTTCGCAGTTGCGAGAAATCGCCATTCTCTTGAGGGGAATCCGCGCCTATCAGGGCGCTGATCCACCGGTATCGAGGGCGAATAGATCCTTGGGCCTTGGTTGGACGCAGGACGGAACATTCTTACCATGAGGGGAATGTTTCATGAAATATCAGATCGCCTGTGCCGCTCTCGCCTTGATGTCGAGCGTACCTGCCTTCGCTCAGGAAGAGCCAGCTGGCCCCGTTACCATTTCGGGCAGCGTTGCTCTGGTTTCCGACTATCGCTTCCGCGGCGTATCCCAGACCGACAAGGGCATGGCCATTCAGGGCGGCATCACCGCAACCCATGAAAGCGGCCTCTATGCCGGCACCTGGGCTTCCAACCTGGGCGGTTGGGGTCGTTTCGGCGGCGCCAACATGGAACTCGACCTGTTCGCAGGCTATGCCATTCCGCTGGGCGATTCCGCCACGCTGGACGGTGGCCTGACCTGGTACATGTATCCGTCGGGTGCCGATGAAACCGATTTCGCCGAAGTCTATTTGAAGCTGTCGAGCCAGGTTGGTCCGGTCAAGGGCCTGCTGGGCGTCGCCTATGCTCCCAAGCAGCAGGCGCTGGGCAAGGTCTACAACAACGCCGCCAGCAACGCGGCAGGTATCCCGGACAATCCGGGCGACAAGGAAGACAATCTGTACGTCTGGGGTGACATCAGCGGTTCGGTTCCGAACACGCCGGTAACGCTGAAGGCGCATCTGGGTTGGTCGAACGGCAATTCCGGCCTTGGCCCGAACGGCACGTCGATCGCGCCGACCGGCAAGTATCTCGACTGGCTGGTGGGTGCGGATGTCGCCATCCCCGGCACGCCGCTGACGCTGGGCGTCGCCTATGTCGACACCGACATCGCACGGGTTGAAGAAAACTACATCCGTCCGAACTTCATGGTCAACGACGGCAAGGGCTTTGGCGAATCGATCGCACGTAGCCAGGTCGTCTTCTCCCTGTCGGCTGCCTTCTGATGAACAGTGCCGGGACCGGTTCGCCGGTCCCGGCACATTCTACCGCCCCCGGCGCATTTGTCATTTCCATGACAAATTGTTGCTGATCGGGCCAGGAACCGTTGCTGAGGCACGGTTTGGTTGACCGCCCCGGATACGGCCCGTATTTCGCAGCTATGATTGCAGATTTCAGCGCGACGACTGCGGCATGACCGCTCCGACGATCATCCTGGTAGAGGATGACCCGCCACTTCGCACGCTGACCGCCCGGGCGCTCCAGGAACATGGCTATCAGGTCCGGCCTGCCTCTTCGGGACCGGAAATGTGGGTCGCCTTCGACGCGGGGCCTGTCGATCTGGTCGTGCTGGACGTCATGCTGCCGGGCACCAACGGCATCGACCTTTGCCGCCAGATCCGCCGCAAAAGCGACGTCCCCATCATCTTCATCAGCGCCAAGGGCAGCGAAACCGATCGCATCGTCGGGCTGGAACTGGGCGCGGACGATTATCTGCCCAAACCCTTTGGCACGCGTGAGCTGATCGCGCGCATCCGCGCAATCCTGCGCCGCGTCGGGGTGGAGCGCGGACCGGACGAGCATCGCGACAATGAAGCGCGGTTCGATGGCTGGGTCGTCAACTTCCCCCGGCGTGAATTGCGCTCTCCTACCGGCGGAATTGTCGACCTGACCGGCGCGGAGTTCGACCTGCTGGGCAGTTTCCTCAGCCACCCGCAACGCGTCATCGCGCGCGAGCGATTAATCGAACTGTCGCGCACCCGCATGGGCGACAGTTCCGACCGCAGCATCGACGTGCTGGTCAGCCGGCTTCGCCGCAAGCTGTCGATGGAGGACAGGGCCGCGCCGATCACGACCGTTCGCGGCGTCGGATACATGTTTAACGCGGAAGTCAGCCGCGCTTGAGACTGCATGTCAGCCGGTCGCTGGGGCTGGTCGGCCGCCTGTTTGTGATCCTGCTGCTGGCGCTGACGTTGGAATTTGCGGTCGGCACGCTGATCTATGAGCGGGCCGGGCATCTTTCGCTGCAAGATGACGAGGCGCGGCGTCTGGCCGAACATCTCGTCATCGCGCGCAAGCTGGTCGCCGAACAGCCGGTGGCGGAACGGCACGCGCTGGCGATCCAGCTGACCACCGATCGGTACGACGTTCACTGGTCGGCATCGTCGCCGCCGCCCCCGCCGCTTGCCCCGGAATTGCAGCGGATGCGGCGCCAGATCATCGATTGGGAACCCAGCCTTGAACGATCCCGCCTGTGGCTTCGGCTCGCATCGCCGGGGCGGGTGTCCGAAATCAATGGCGGGCTGCAATTGCCGGACAAGAGCTGGCTCTATTTCGGCATGCACCATAGCGGCGGGAAATTGGCCTTCACGGTCGGGCGAATGGGGCTGGCTCTCATCCCCGTGGTCGCGCTGCTGGTGGCGGGCGGGGTGATGATCCGCCGCACGCTTGCGCCGCTCAAGGAGTTGACGAAAGCGACCGAGCATATTGGCCTGTCGGACGAGGTGGTCGTCACCGAAAGCGGGACCAGCGATGTGCGCGACCTGATCCAGGCCTTTAACACGATGCAAAAACGCATCCACCTGCTGATCACCGAACGGACGGAAACGCTGGCCGCCGTGGGCCACGACCTGCGCACGCCGCTGGCCCGGCTGCAGTTGCGGCTGGAAAATCTGGGCGACGCCGAAGCGCGCGACGCGATGAGCGGCGACGTCAGGGAAATGGCCGAGATGATCGAGTCTCTGCTGGCTTTCCTGGGCGGAGAAAAAAATGGCGAGACAGTCGTGCGCACCGATGTCGCGGTGACGGTCGCGACGGTGGTCGATGCCTTTCAGGATGAGGACAAGGATGTCACCTATGAAGGGCCGGACCATCTGGAGATGGAGGCGCGGCCCATATCCCTGCGCAGGGCGGTGATGAACCTCATTGAAAATGCGCTGCATTATGGCGTCCGCGCCAGGGTTAGCGTTGAACGGCAGGGCGATGAAGTGATGATCCGCGTCGATGATGACGGGCCGGGCATTCCGCCGGACAAGCTGGAGGAGGTTCTCAAACCCTTTGCCCGGTTGGATGAAGCGCGGCAACGCAACACGCGGGGGTTGGGGCTGGGTCTGGCCATCGTCGCCGCCGCTGTGGACAGGGAAGGGGGTCGCCTTCTCCTCATCAACCGGTCGGAAGGCGGGCTGCGCGTGGAAATTCGGCTGCCCGCGCCGTCCGCGCGCGCTGATCCCCGCGCCCTTGGGAAAGAGAAAAAGAATCTCGCAGCCCCCAAGTAAAACGCGCATATCGGAACGCCCCGTGCCGGGCTATGCCGTGCCTGTTCAACATTGAGGCGCATATGACGGACGAGGGCGAAAGCAAAGGTCCCACCCCCGACGGCTGTTGGGATATTGACCGACTGGCGGCGGAACTGGGCGCGGTGCGGAGCCAGTGGCGGCAGGAACAACAGCACCATGCCGAATATGGCGCGGAAGGCTTTCCTTCGCGCGCCAATCTGGTGAAGGTCATGCGCTCGCTCTGCGCCGCGCTATTTCCCCTGCGGCTGGGGCCGAGTTTCGTTCGCGTGCATAATGAAGACGCCTTTGTCGCGCAGACGCTGCAGTCCGCGCTCGATCGGCTCCATGCCCAGGTTCGGCTTGAGCTGCTCTACGCGGTGCAGGACAGCGCGGGGCCAGATGCGAACGTGCAGGCCGGGCGCATCATCAGCGATTTCGCGCAAAGCCTGCCCACTATCCGCACTCTGCTCGACAGCGATGTGAAGGCGGCCTTTCTGGGCGATCCAGCCGCCCGCAGCGTGGATGAGGTGCTGATCTGCTATCCGTCGATGCTGGCGATCATCCACCACCGCCTGGCGCATCGGCTCTACGAACTCGGCGCGCCGCTGGTCGCCCGGATCATCTCCGAAATCGCCCATTCCCAGACGGGCATCGACATTCATCCCGGCGCGCGGATCGGCCACAGCTTCTTCATCGACCATGGCACGGGCGTGGTGATCGGCGAAACGGCCATCGTGGGCGAACGGGTGCGTTTATATCAAGGCGTGACGCTGGGCGCGCGCAGCTTTCCGTCGGACGAAAAGGGCGCGTTGGCAAAGGCGCTGCCGCGTCATCCCATCATCGAGGATGACGTCGTGATCTATGCTGGCGCGACGATATTGGGGCGCATCATCATCGGCAGCAAATCGGTCATCGGCGGCAATGTCTGGTTGACCGACAGCGTCCCGGCCAACAGCAATGTGCGGCAAGCCAAAGCGCAATATGAGGTGACAAGCCGCATCGAAGTGTCCGCGCCGCACCGCGTCCACTCCCTGGCCGAAGGGCAGAGCGGCGCGTTCGCGGACAATATCTGATCATTTGCCCGCGCAGCTGTCCCCTTCGCCCGCGATCAGGTCCAGGCAGCGGCCATCAATCTCATCTTTCGGCACCGGCAAGTCGATAAGGGCGGCCAGGGTCGGCAGGATATCCGCCGTCTCTACGCCCAAAGGCTGTTCGAACGGGCGCATGCCCTTGCGCCAGAACAATATGGGCACGCGACGGTCCATATCCCATGGCGACCCGTGCGTCGCCACAAAGCCCGAAAAGGCGGTGGCGATGGGCATGACGCGCGGTTTCAGCAGCAGCAGCAGGTCGCCTGACCGTTCCGGGTCGAAACTGGCGCGCGCTTCCTGAAGCAGGCTCCAGCTTTCGGGTGGTCCCGAAGGCGAAGGGGTGGCGGCAATCTGCGCCTTGGTAAAGACGACCTCGACCTGGCGATGGGCGCGCAGCAGGGCCAGCGTCGCGGTTTCTACCTTGGCGCGCTCAGCGGGCGTCAGGCTGAGGTCGAAATAAAGATCGCCCGCCGGACCGTCGCCATGGATCAAGGTCTTGCCGTTGATGCCGGTGCTGGCCGCGACCGAACGGTTCAGCGCCTTGGGCGCGAGCGCCGGATCGACCCGCTGTTCTTCTGGCATGGCGTTGAGCTGATGCCTTTCGGGCAGGTCATGGCCGCCATGATCGGCGGTCAGCACGACCGCATAGTCGATCCCGTCACTATCCAGCCTGTCGAAAAAAGCGCCCAGTTCGCGGTCCAGCCGGTCCACCTGGATGCAGCTTTCGGTGCCTTCGGTGCCGTAGCTGTGGCCGATATAGTCCGTGGCGGACAGGCCGATGGCGATGACATCGGTCTGCCCCTGCTGGCCCAGCGCCATGCTTTTGATGGCGGCGGCGGCGAAGGCCAGGGTCATCGCATCCAGTTCGGGCGATATGCGGAACCCTCCGGCCATGCCCGGCGCGCGCTCAAACCGACCGGTGCCGACGGTCTTGTCTTTGCCGATGCTGACAGGAAAATCCTTTGCCACGCACTGTTCTGGCAGTTCAAAGGCGGGATTTCCCTGCGCGATGCGCTGCATATAGGCTGCGTTCACCTGTTCCACGAGCGGCGGGACGGGCACTCCGGCATAGCTCACAAAGCCTTTGGACCCCATCCACCAGACATGATCGGCCTTTGCCCCGCCCATCATGACAGCCGCCCGGTCCTTGCCCGCGACTGAAACGACGCGGGTGGCCGGATTGGCGGCCTTCATCCGGTCGCCCAGCGTGGGAACGCGCAGATGTATCGGCGAAACGACATAATTATTGTTGCTGGTGCCGGGCTGCTTTTCATCCTCGGCGCAATATATGACCTTGTCGGCACGATCCGCCTTCAGGTCGAACCAGCTATTGGCGATGATGCCCGTGCGCGACGGGCGGCTGCCCGTCAATATGGTGCTGTGACCCGGACAGGTTTCGGTCGCGGCGTGGCTTTGATAGCCTTTCGGAAATACCGCGCCTTGCATCAGGCGCTTGAGCCCGCCGGTATAATAGGGGCGATATTCGCTGAACAGGTCGGCGGAAAACTGATCGACTGCGATGGCGACGATCAGCCGGGGCGCGGGCGCTGCGGCGACCGGCTTTGCCGTCTGCTGGGCCAGCACGGGCATGCTGGTGGTGAAGATCAGCGCTGCCAGGACTTTTTTGAACATTGAAAGAACCCCTCCTCGACCTTGACGGCGAATGCAGGCGGACCTAGCCCAAAAGCCATTCACCCGACCAGAGGCCCGATGCGGATTTTTCATATCCTTCTGATGACGTTGGCGCTTGTTACCGCTTCGGGGGCGGGCGCGCAGGGTGCTTTTGCGGCCCGCGACCCGCATATCAGCGCGGCGTTGGTGGCGGAAACATCCGCGCCCGCGCCGGGCCGCACCAGCAGCATCGCATTTTCCATGAAGCCGGATGCGGGCTGGCATGGCTATTGGGAAAATCCGGGCGATGCGGGCGTCGGCATGACCGTTGAATGGACGCTGCCCAAGGGCGTCACCATCGGCGCGCTGCGCCACCCGGTGCCAGAAACGCTGCTGATTTCCGGGCTGATGAACCATGTCTATGAAGGGCCTTATGCCGTTCTTGCGCCCATGACCGTCGCGGCGGATGTGCGGCCTGGAACCCTGCTGCCTATCCGGGGAAAGGCGGAATGGCTGGCCTGCACGGACAAGGTCTGCGTCCCCGAAAGCGCTGAGCTGGCGCTGAACCTGCGGGCAGGGGATGGCGCGGTCAGCCCCGCAACCGCTGCGCGCTTTGACCAGTGGCGCGCCCGCATGCCGCGACCACTGGGCAATGAAGCACATTATGCGATCAGCGACGGTCGCTTTCGCCTGTCGGTGCCCTTTCCCGCGGAGGCGATGGCGAGCGATGTTCATCTGTTCGCGCTGACAGAAGGGGCGGTGCGCTATGCCGCCCCGCAATCCCTCACGCGCGAAGGCGACCGCCTGTTGCTGGAAACCGAGGCTGGAGAAGGCTTCCAGGGCGGAACCGTCAACGCGATATTGCGAACTGGCGACCATGTCGGCTTCCTGCTCACCGCACGCCCCGGTGATGTGGCGGCGGCGAAAAGCGGATTGCTGCGGACCACGCTGATCGCTCTGGCGGGCGCTCTGCTGGGCGGGCTGCTGCTTAACATCATGCCCTGCGTCTTTCCGATATTGGCGCTGAAAGCGCTCAAGCTTGCGCGGGCAGGTGGCGATGAGGGCGCGGTGCGCCGGGAAGCGTTCGCCTATGGCGCAGGGGTGGTCCTGACCTGCCTGATCCTGGGGGGCACGTTGTTGGCGCTCCGCGCGGCGGGCAGCGCCGTCGGCTGGGCGTTTCAATTGCAGGACCCACGCGTCATCCTGCTGCTGTTGCTGCTGGTGACGGCAATCGCGCTCAATCTGGCCGGGCTGTTCCAGCTTGGCGGCTTTGGCGGCGGCGAACGGCTGGCGGGCAGGGCAGGCGCTACGGGCGCATTCTGGACCGGCGCGCTGGTCGCCTTTGTCGCGACGCCGTGCACCGGGCCGTTCATGGGCGCGGCCATGGGGGCTGCGCTGATACTGCCGGTGCCAGCTGCGCTGGCTCTGTTTGCCGGGTTGGGTATCGGCCTTGCCGCGCCTTTCGTGGCGCTTGCCTGGGTGCCTTCGCTGCGCCGCCGTCTGCCGCAGCCGGGTGGCTGGATGGAAACATTGCAGAAGATACTGTCGGTGCCGATGTTCATCACGGCGCTGGGCCTCGCCTGGCTGCTGGGGCAGCAGCGGGGCGTTGCGGCGATTACCGTCGGTATTGGCCTGTCGTTGGCGCTGGGCCTCGTTCTCTGGTGGCTGGGCGTCCGCCAGCAAAGGGGGAGAAGGGGCGGCCTGATCGTGGCACTGGGCGCGGCGCTGCTGCTGGGTGCGGGCGTCGTCCTTCTGCCGGGCCGCGCGCCCGCAACCGCCGTTGCCGATGGCACCGCCATTCCCTTTGACGAAGCGCGGCTGGCCAGTCTCCGCGCGCAGGGCAAACCGATTTTCCTCTACTTCACCGCCGACTGGTGCCTCACTTGCAAGGTCAATGAAGCTGCCGCCATTGACCGGACGGAAACGCGCGCGGCCTTCGCCAAAGGCGGCGTGGCGGTGATGGTCGGTGACTGGACCAATGCCGATCCTGCGATCACTCGCTTTCTGGAGGCAAAGGGCCGGTCGGGTGTTCCGCTCTACCTCTGGTACGCGCCGGGCAAGGACGCGCTGGTCCTGCCGCAACTGCTGACGCCCGCCACGCTGACCGGGCTGGTGCGCTGATGGCCAAGCTGCGTGCCGACCAGTTGCTGGTGGACAGGGGCCTCGCCGAAAGCCGCGCGCGGGCGCAGGCGCTGATCCTGGCGGGCCTCGTCTTTCTGGGCGACAGGAAGGTGGAGAAGGCTGGGCAGCAAGTCGCTGACGATGCCGAACTGGATGTCCGGGGACGGGATCATCCCTGGGTTTCGCGTGGAGGGATAAAGCTTGCCCATGCGATCGATCATTTCGGCATCGATGTGACCGGCATGGTGGCGATCGATGTGGGTAGCTCCACCGGCGGCTTTACCGACGTGCTGCTCAGCAACGGCGCGGCGCGGGTCTATGCGGTGGACAGCGGCACGAACCAGCTCGCCTGGAAACTGCGTTCCGACCCGCGCGTCATCGTGCATGAACAGACCAGCGCCCGCATCCTGACCGCAGACCATATCCCCGAAGCCATCGACATCATCGTATGCGACGCCAGCTTCATCTCGCTCGCCAAGGTGCTGGAACGGCCTCTCGCCTTCGCTCGCCCCGGCGCGCAGCTGGCCGCGCTGATCAAACCGCAGTTCGAAGCGGGGCGGGATGAAGTGGGCAAGGGCGGTGTCGTGCGCGACCCGCAAGTGCATGAGCGAGTCTGTGAGCAGGTGAGAATCTGGCTGACGACACAAGGATGGACCGTCACCGGCATCACCCCCAGCCCGATCACCGGACCGCAAGGCAATATCGAATTTCTGATTCATGCGCGGCTTGGTGAATAGACCCGGCACCATATTGCGTGACGGCACGTTACATTTCGCGACAAATGCCCCGGTTGTCTCGTTCGCAAAGGCTCGTTAGCCCCTTTCTATGCGCTCCACTTTGTCCTTGTGCCTTTTTGTGCTGACCCTTGCATCCTGCGGCGGGGAAACGGAAAATAAGGCCCGTCCCGCCGCGCTTGTGGAAGCGCAGCCCATTCAGCGCGCGACCTTCACGGACAATCTGGAAGCAGTCGGCACCGCACTTGCCAATGAACAGGTCGTGCTGTCCGCGCCAGTGACGGAGCGGATCACCTCCATCAATTTCGCTGACGGTGCCCATGTCAGCCGGGGACAGGTGATCGCGACCCTTGCGGTAGGACAGGAACGCGCCGAGCTGGCTGCCGCCGAAGCGCAGGCGTTACAGGCGGGCCAGCAGCTGGAACGGGTTCAGGCGCTAAAAAATCGCGGCTTTGCCACCTCCGCCAGTCTGGACCAGCAGGTCGCGGCCGCGAATTCTGCGCGAGCCAGTGCGCAGCTTGCGCGCGCCTCCATCGGCGACCGCATCATTCGCGCGCCATTTGCAGGCTGGGTCAGCCTGCGCACAGTGTCGCCCGGCGCGATCGTCAGCGCGGGAACGCCGATTGCCACCGTCAGCGACATTTCGCGTATCAAGCTGGACTTCACCGTGCCAGAAACCCGGCTACCGCTGATCCGCGAAGGTCAGCCGATCAAGGCGATCTCTTCGGCTTATCCCGACCGGCCCTTTTCCGGCATTATCGGAACCATCGACCCGGTGATCGATCCGGCGACCCGTGCCGTCAGGGTCCGGGCGATTCTGCCCAACCCCGACCGGATGCTGAAACCGGGCATGTTGCTGACGGTCAGCGTGATCGCGCGGCAGCGTCAGTCGCTCGCGGTTCCCGAACTCGCCGTGGTGGGGGATGGCGACGATCGCTTTCTTTTCGTCGTGGCGGAAGGGAAGGCAAAGCGGGTCGAGGTAGCGACCGGCATTCGTCAGAATGGCCTTGTCGAGATATTGGACGGCGTAGAGGCGGGGCAAAAGATTGTGACCGAGGGCGTCGTCAAGCTGAGCGACGGCGCGCCTGTGCGACTGGTCGGTGACGATGCGCAGCCACGCCCCAAGGTTGCGGATCGCGCCGCGGCCGGTAGCTGAAGGACAGGCCGGTGCAACTGTCCGATCTGTCCGTTCGCCGCCCGGTCTTTGCCGCGGTGATCGCGGTGCTGCTGTGTATCGTGGGCGTTGTCGGCTATATCAGCCTGTCCGTCCGTGAATATCCTGACACCGATCCGCCCATCGTGTCGGTGGAGACCACCTATACCGGCGCCGCGGCGTCCGTCGTCGAAACCCGCATCACCCAGATATTGGAGGATTCGGTCGCCGGCGTTCAGGGCATCCGTAACATAACCTCTGCGTCGCGCGATGGCACATCGACGATCAGCATCGAATTCGACCCGTCGCGCGACATCGATTCATCTGCCAACGACGTGCGCGATCGGGTCGGTGCCGTGATCGAGGATTTGCCGGAAGACGCAATCGCACCGGAAATTCGCAAGGTCGACGCCGACGCGCGGCCCATCATGTACATCACTTTCAGCAGGCCCGGATGGTCGCCGGTCCAGATAGCCGACTATCTGGACCGCAACATCGTCGACCGCTTTTCCGCGATCAACGGAGTGGCTCGCGTGAACGGCGGCGGCGACCAGCGTCCCGCGACCCGGATATGGCTGAACGCGGAAAGGCTGGCCGCTTTTTCCCTGACGCCCGCCGACATCGAATCTGCCCTGCGCGCGCAGAATGTGGAGCTGCCCGCCGGACGTTTTGAATCGAAAGATCAGAACCAGACCTTGCGCGTCGAACGCGCTTTTTCGACGCCTGACCAGTTCGCGCAGCTGGTCGTTGGCCGGGGAACGGATGGCTATCAGGTCAAGCTGGGGGACGTGGCGCGGATAGAGGAAGGACCGGAAAATCCCTATGTGTCCTTCCGCGCCAATCGGGCGACGGGCGTAGGGCTTGGCATCGTCCGCCAGTCGGGCGCGAACACGCTGGAGGTTGCCGACCGGGCCAAGGCGTTGATCGAACAGATCCGCCCTGACCTGCCGAAGGGGATGGCGGTGAACATCGGTTCGGATGAGTCGCTGTTCATCAGCCGGGCAATCGAAAATGTCTACGACACGCTGCTGGAAGCCGCGATCCTGGTGATACTCGTCATCTTCCTGTTCCTGGGGTCGATGCGGGCGACCATCATCCCGTCGATCACGGTGCCGATCTGTCTCCTCGCGACCTGCGCGGTAATGTGGTTGACCGGCCTGTCGATCAATCTGTTGACCCTGCTGGCGTTCGTCCTCGCCATCGGCCTTGTCGTCGATGATGCCATCGTGGTGCTGGAAAATGTCTATCACCGGATCGAACAGGGGGAGGACCCGCTGCTCGCTGCGTATCTGGGCACCCGGCAGGTGGGCTTCGCGATCATTTCGACGACTTTGGTTGTCTGCGCGGTGTTCGTGCCGGTGATGTTCCTGGCCGGGCAGACCGGCCTGCTGTTCCGCGAGCTGGCGATTGCGATGATCGCCGCCATCGCCTTTTCCGGTTTTATCTCACTCAGCCTTGCGCCGATGCTCTGTTCAAAGCTGCTGCGGCACAGTGAGCGCGGGCGGCTGGCGAAATGGGTTGATGATCGTTTTCAATGGCTGGAACGGGCCTATTCCCGGCTGCTCGACAAAGTGCTGCGGCGGCCATTTGCGGCGTTGATCGCTCTCGCGTTGTTTCTGGGGACGGCAGGCGCGCTGTTCATGACGTTGCCCAATGAACTGGCACCAGCCGAGGACACAGGCGTCGCGGACGGCCAGATCACTGCGCCGGAAGGCACCGGCTTTGATCGGATGCAGGCATATATGCGCGGGCTGGAGGATGATTTGTCGCCCTTGTTGAAGGACGGTCGCCTGAAGGTGCTGATCACGCGCACACCCGGCGGATTCGGCGCGAGCGACGATTTCAATAGTGGTAATGTCATCGCATTTCTGCGGCCGTGGGAGGAACGGACGGTCACCACCGCCCAAGTCGCCGACGTCATCAACAAGGCCATCGCCAATCAACCGGGCGTGCGCGGCAATGTATCCCCCCGTTCGGGGCTGGGACGGGGCAGGGGCTTGCCGGTGAATGTCGTGCTGACCGGATCGACCTATGAAGGGCTGGTCGCCGCCCGCGACCGGATCATGGCCGCCGCCGCGAGCAATCCGGGGCTGATCAACCTCGACAGCGATTTCAAGGAAACCAAGCCGCAAATGCGGGTCGAAGTGAACCAGCAGCGGGCCGGGGACCTGGGCATTTCGGCGAATGACATCAGCCAGGCGCTACAGACCCTGCTTGGTTCGCGCCGGGTCACCACTTATGTCGATCGGGGCGAGGAATATCGCGTGCTGGTCCAGGCGGAAAGGGAGGGGCGGCAGACGCTAGCCGACCTGGAGCGCATTCAGGTCCGCACCCGCACAGGCGCGCTGGTGCCGCTGTCGGCGGTGGTGACTGTGCGCGAAGTCGCCGGGCCGCGTCAGCTCAACCGCTATAACAAGCTGAGGGCGATCACCCTGACCGCAGGGCTGGCACCGGGCTATTCGTTGGGCGAAGCGCTCGCCTATCTGGAGGATCAGGCGCGCCAATCGCCTGAAGTGCTCGCCATCGGCTATCGCGGCGAAAGCCAGTCGTTGCAGGAAACCGGCGGGTCGATCTGGCTGGTGTTCGGCCTGACGATCCTGATCGTCTACCTGTTGCTCGCCGCCCAGTTCGAAAGCTTCGTCCACCCCGGCGTCATCATCGCCACGGTGCCGCTGGCGGTGGCGGGCGGCGTGCTGGGGTTGGCGCTGAGTGGCGGGTCTATCAACCTCTATAGTCAGATCGGCATCGTCATGCTGGTGGGCCTGGCTGCCAAGAACGGCATTCTGATCGTCGAGTTCGCCAACCAGTTGCGCGACGAAGGGCAGGAGGTTGCGCAAGCCATCAGGCAAGCGGCTGCACGTCGTCTGCGCCCCATCCTGATGACCTCCATAGCGACTGTCGTCGGGGCGCTCCCTCTGGTCATCCGGGGTGGCGCGGGCGCAGCGGCGCGCCAGTCGATCGGCGTCGTGGTCGTATCCGGCGTGTCGCTGGCGACGTTGATCACGCTGTTCCTGATCCCCATCCTTTATTCGCGGGTTGCGGGGCGAACCGTTTCACCGCAAACCGTGGGCAGACGGCTTGACTCGGCACTGAAAGATTCGCCCCAAGCCGTGAGTGAGGATTAGTGGAGGCGTCCAGCCGATGAACGAGATCGCGTCCCCCGGTCAGCTACGACTTGCCTATCTGCGCTGGGCGCTGGTCACCGTTCCCCTTATCCTGTTCCTGGGCTTTATGTCTGGCCGGGCGGCCAATAGCGGCTATGGCAATCGCTGGTTCGATGCGTTGGAAAAGCCTGCCTTCATGCCACCGGGCTGGGCGTTCGGCGCGGCCTGGACCGTTCTCTACATCCTCATGGGTCTGGCGCTGGCGATGATCATTTACGCGCGGGGATCGCGGGGGCGGGGGATCGCCATTCTGCTCTTTCTCGTCCAACTGGCGATGAACCTGCTCTGGTCGCCACTGTTCTTTCGCGCGCATCAGGTGGACAACGCTTTTATCCTGATCCTGCTGCTGATCGCCACCGTGGCCGCCACGACTTTCCTTTTCTGGAGGATCAGGCCCGCGGCGGGGCTGCTGCTGCTGCCCTATCTGGCCTGGCTGGCCTTTGCCTCGGTGCTTAATTATGAGATCGGGCGGCTCAATCCCGAAGCGGAGACCCTTGTCGCGCCCGCGCTCAAGGCCCAGATATAGGCTAACGGCGCACTTTCCCCACGCGCCTTTCAAAACAGGATACAGGACCATGCAGAGCGAAAACCGCTTTTTCGACGACCTTGCCAAGCTGGTGAACGGCGCCGCCGGGACGGTCGCCGGCATGAGCCGCGAATTTGAAACCAACGCGCGGGAAAAAGCCAAGCAATGGATTGGCGGCGTGGATTTCGTTAGCCGCGAAGAATTTGACGCGGTCAAGGCGCTGGCGGCCGCAGCACGTGAGGAAGTGGAATTGCTGAAAGCGCGAATCGACGCGCTGGAAGGCCGGTCTGCTGAACCGGTTACCAAGACGGTTCGGCCATCGAAGGGAAAATCGGCCGACGCGCAATAACGGGCGTCTCCACCTGTCCATTCGATTTCTGCAACGATCCACAGGTTTCAAGCATTTTCCCGATTCGATCGGTTTCCTCCCGGTCGGGAAATGCTCTAAGGCCAGCCGATGATGGACAGCGACGAATATGAAAATGGTGGCCAGGAAGCCGCACCGATCGACATGCTGGCCGCCTATTTCGAAGCGCATGGATGGAGTTTCGAACAGGTTGGCGAGGATGAAATCGTCGCGAGCACCCAGGGTTCCTGGGCGCAATATGAGTTGCGCGGAATTTGGCGCGACGAAGATCAGGTGCTGCAACTGCTCGCGCTGCCCGACATCAGGGTGAGCGATGAAAAGCGCGCCGCTATCTACGAAACATTGGGGCTGATCAACGAACAGCTTTGGCTCGGTCATTTTGAACTATGGTCGTCGAGCGGGATCATATTATTCCGCCATGGCGCGCTACTGGGTGCGGGTGGCACGCTGACCTTGGATCAGGCGCAACTGCTGGTTGAAACGGCGATTGATGAATGCGAACGCATCTATCCGGTGTTCCAGTTCGTCCTTTGGGGCGGCAAGACCCCGGCGGAGGCGATCTCCGCCAGCCTGATCGAAACGCGTGGCGAGGCCTGACGCTGGATGCCCATCAACTGGCCAGCTCATCTTTTCCTTGTCGGTTGCGGCAACATGGCCGGGCAGATGCTCGCCCGCTGGCTTGCCTGTGGCCTTGACCCGGCGAGAGTGACGGTCTTGCGGCCTAGTGGCCGCGCCGTGGCAGACGGCGTTCGGGTGGTGACGGACTATCCCGCCTCTCTCCCGGCGGGATCGACCGTCCTGCTGGGCATGAAACCTTATCAGCTGGCGGACGTCGCGGCATCATTGGCGCCGATCTGCGCTGCTGATACACGCCTTGTGTCCATTCTCGCAGGCACGCCCATCGCTGACTTGCGCCGCCATTTTCCGATGGTAAGCGACATCGTGCGCGCCATACCCAATCTGCCGGTGGGTATTGGCGGAGGCGTGATCGCGCTGTGCGCCGACCAGGCGACCTCGGCGACGGCCTATGATGCTGTCGATGCTCTCATGGCGCCGCTGGGCCTGGCTGAGAGAATATTGGATGAAGGCCAGTTCAACGAGGTCACCGCCCTGTCGGGCTGCGGCCCGGCTTTCCTGTTCCGTTTCATTGACGCCTTCGCGCGGGCGGGGGAGGCCATTGGGCTGCCGACGGAGCAAGCAGCCCGGATGGCGCTGGCCACCGTTTGCGGATCGGCTGACATGGCAAAGCAGGCTGCGGATAGTCCCGGCGTGCTCGCCGACCGCGTGGCCAGTCCGGGCGGCATGACACGGCAGGGGCTGAACGTTCTGGATGCCGATGACAGGCTGCTCAAGCTGATGATCGACACGCTGGCCGCTGCGCGCGACCGGGGCGAAGACATGGCGCGTGGTGGTTAGATCAGCGAAGATGGCCGCAGCGCCGGTGACCGATGCTGCCGGTTGCCTTTCCATTTTTCAGTGCGGAGCTGTCCTATGCTGCCTTCCGATACGCCAATCCTGATCCTCACCACGGGCGGCACGATCGACAAAATCTATTTCGATGCCCTGTCGGATTATCAGGTCGGCGAAACCGTCATGGCCAAGCTGCTGGACATTGCGCGGGTCAAGCACCCGTTTCGCATCGAGGAAGTCGTTCGCAAGGACAGCCTGGAACTGGATGACGTCGATCGGGCGAAGATTCGCGACCGGGTGGCTGCTGCGCCCGAAAGCCATGTCATCATTACCCATGGCACCGACACGATGACGGACACGGCCAAGCTGCTGAGCGCGATAGGCGGCAAGACGATCGTTCTGGTGGGGGCACTGGCCCCTGCGCGCTTTGGTGAGAGCGACGCCAGCTTCAATCTGGGCATGGCGTTCGCCACGGTGCAGACCGCCGCGCCCGGCGTTTACATCACCATGAGCGGATCGGTTTTCCGGGCTGACAAGGTGGTGAAGGATCGGGCAAGGGGCGCATTCGTCCCGATTGAGCCGAAGGGCTGAACCATTTCGGTCGTTCAGCAAGGCCCCGGATGAGGAAGGTCGCCCGACAAAAAAAAGAGCGCCCGTTGAGGCGCTCTTTCCTTGTTCAGTGAGCCGTTAAAGGCTCAGCCAAGATCGTTCAGGCTTCAACCTTTACATATTTGGGTGCGGCTTCGTTCAAAATCCGCAGGATTTTCTTGAGCGCGCTCGGCTCATCCGTCTCTTCCATGGCGGCGAGTTCGCGTGCCAGACGGCTGGAGGCGGCTTCAAAGATCTGCCGTTCGGAATAGCTCTGTTCCGGCTGATCATCAGCCCTGAACAAGTCGCGCGTCACTTCGGCGATTGACACCAGATCGCCCGAATTGATCTTCGCTTCATATTCCTGGGCACGGCGCGACCACATGGTGCGCTTTACCTTGGGCTTACCCTTGAGCGTTTCGATCGCTTCTTCCAGGGTTTTGTTGGAGGACAGCTTGCGCATGCCGACTCCTTCCGCCTTGTTGGTAGGCACGCGGAGGGTCATGCGTTCTTTTTCGAAGCGCAGGACATAGAGCTCAAGCTCCATGCCCGCAATCTGCTCCTTCTGAAGCTCCACCACACGGCCAACGCCGTGCTTGGGATAAACGACATAATCACCAACATCAAAGGACAGCGCTTTGGCAGCCATTTGTAACCTTTCTAATTGAACGGAGACGGCGACCGTCGAGGACCAGTTGCGCAAAGTGCGGCACAGCGAAAGGCCCACGGCGCTACCGTGAGGACATTGGGCGAATTCTCCAGAGCGGATGCGACCTATCCGTCTTTCACCGTTCTTTTAGCAGATTCGTAACAAAAATTCCACCCCCCGCCACAATATCGAGCGGCGGAGGACAGAATGATGCGCAATGCCTAGTTTTTAGAAGCAGAGCCGACGGGGGCGCAGGAGGCTATTTATCGCCTTGGCAGCGCCCGCCAGCCCCAGCCGTCAATCGCCCGAACCGGGTTCCGGTGAGAAGAATTGCTCCAGCTTGTTTTCCACGCCCTTCATATCGTCGGCGTCGGCTGGGGCTTCGCCCTTGACGGTGATGTTGGGCCATTCGGCGGAAAATTTCGTGTTGAGCTCCAGCCATTTTTCAAGGCCGTTTTCCGTGTCCGGCAAAATCGCTTCGGCGGGGCATTCCGGTTCACAAACGCCGCAATCGATGCATTCGTTGGGATTGATGACCAGCATGTTCTCGCCCTCGTAGAAACAGTCCACGGGACAAACCTCAACGCAATCCATATATTTGCAGCGGATGCAATTGTCGGTCACGACATAGGTCATGGGTCAGCACTCAATAGGGATTGGACAGCGGCGGCCCTGCTATGCCCGGCGCGCGCGAAGGTCAATGAGGATATTTTTGCCCGCCTAATCGCCCAGCTTCAGTTCCTCGTAACAGGATTGAGCTTCGGGGGCGGGGCCGCGTCGCCCCGGCAACTGGATAATGCGGACAACGCGCACGCCGCTGGGGTGGGGAAAGGTGATCAGGTCGCCCATGCGAACCGGGGCGTGGGCGCGCTCGACGCGGCGACCGTTCAGGCGAATATGACCATCTTCTGCCAGCTTTTGGGCAACCGACCGGCTCTGCGCCAGCCGGGCGAACCAAAGGAACTTGTCGATGCGCAGGCTGGGGCCATGGCCTCCCGGCGCAGGCGCGTCAGCCATTGCGGGCGAGCAGGTCGGCAAGCCCGGCAAAAGCGTGATTGGCCACCGGGGCAGGCGATGACGCAGGAGCGGCACGATCGGACCCGCGCTTGGCGGGCGCGGTGCGTTTACCATCCCCACGAGGCTTTTGCTGGTCTGAGCGCGCCTTCTGCCGCCCACGGAAAGCCCAGTTCGCGCCGCCTTCCGCTGGGGCTTCCACTGGCCGGAACCCGGAAAGGCGCATCAACTGCAGGAAGGACGGTTCATCCAGCCCAAGAGAGACGATCTGGGGACTTTGGGCCGTAAATGCTTCGCCTTTCGCAATGACCTCATGCGCCGTGCGGGCCATGCGTTCGGCCATGTCGATGCGCAGCATCTGTTCGCCAAAGCCCCGGAAACCGGCGATGCGCGCGCCCATCTGTTCGGACTTGTCGCCTGCCTTGATCAGGGTAAGCCCAGGCTGGGGCAGCGGAAGGCACGGCTTGGCCAGTCTGGCGGCCAGCAGAGCCGAGCGCCAGCGCGCCGCGCCGGGCTTCAGCAGGCCGGGATGATAAATGTCGAGCACCCCGATATCGATGCCCGCACGGCGGAGCAGATGCCGCTGATCCTTGTCCAGATGTCCCAGAGCCGAATCGAGATCGGTGCGCGCAATCACGCCGGCCGCATCGGCCAGTTGGGCAAAGACCGCCCGGACAACCGCAGGAACCTCCGGCTCCGACGAACTCGCCACCATCTTCACGAGCGGAAGCAGATGTTTTTCCTTCTGGCCGTCAAACCATGTGGAAAGGCGCGAGATCACCTGCTTCTGTACGTCCTGACCCAGTGTCAGAAGCGCGCGATCAAGCCGCATTTCGGGCGACAGCAAGGAAGGGCCTGGCAACAACGTCGCAACGATGTTGCCTTGCCAGGATATGCCTGGGGCTTGTCCCGCTTCGTCCATGAGCGCGAAATCGGTATCGGGCGCGCCCAGCAATTCGTCAGCCTTCACTCGCAATATCCTTCCAAGGCGACGCTCAGCCGCCGCCAGCAACATCTTTCTGTCCTGATGCCGCGTAGCCGGATCGACCGAGAAACGAAATCCGTCAAGTCGCCCGATTGTCTCTCCATCGACGCACACTGTCCCATCCGGGTCGATTTCGACCGGCAGATTGCTGGCATTTTGTCCGATGTCGCGCAGCAGGACGGCGGTGCGGCGGTCGACAAAACGTTGCATCAGCGCGGCGTGGAGCGCGTCGGACAGCTTTTCCTCCAGCGCGCGGGTACGCTCGGCCATTTCGGCGGGATGGGCCAGCCAATCGGCGCGATGCGCGATATAGGACCATGTACGCGCCGCCGCGATCCGGCCCGACAATGTGTCGATGTCGCCCTGAACCGAATCGAGTCGGGCGACCTGCTGGGCGAACCAGTCGCGCGGAATATGGCCATGGCCTTCGGACAGGAAACGCCAGATGCGGTTGACGCTGCGGGCATGATGGTCGGCGCCCAGCTTCTGGAAATCGGGAATGCCGCATGCGGCCCAGAGCCGTTCGACCTGTTTCTTGCCCTTCGCGCGTTCAACGACCAGCGGATCGTCCGCCAGCCGCTTGAGCACTGAAAGGTCCACGGCCTCGGGCGCGGCGGAAAGCTCCGGGCGGTCGGGCCGCGTCTCCAGATCGGCGATCAGCTGGCCGACGCTATCCATCCCCGGCTGGCCGTCGCGCCAGTAAAGCCGGTCGACGGGCGGGAAGCGGTGCGCCTCTATTGCCTCGATTTCCTCAGGCGTAAAGGCGGAGTCGCCATCTTCATGGCCCAGGCTGCCAAAGCTGCCGTCCTGATGATGGCGGCCTGCGCGCCCGGCGATCTGCGCCATTTCCGATACCGTCAGCCGCCGCGTACGCCGTCCATCGAACTTGCGCAGCGAAGCGAAGGCGACATGGGCGACATCCAGGTTCAGCCCCATGCCGATCGCGTCGGTGGCAACCAGATAGTCGACCTCTCCGTTCAGGAACATCTGGACCTGGGCGTTGCGGGTGCGGGGAGACAGCGCGCCCATGACCACAGCCGCGCCGCCGCGAAACCTGCGCAGCATTTCGGCGACCGCGTAGACTTCCTCGGCGGAAAAGGCGACGACAGCGGACCGCCGGGGCAGGCGGGACAGTTTTTTCGCGCCGGCATAGGACAGGGTGGAAAAGCGGGGGCGGCTGATGATCTCGGCTTCTGGCACCAATGACCGCACCACCCGGCTAATGCTGGCCGACCCCAGGATCATGGTTTCCTCGCGGCCTCGCGCGCGCAGCATCCGGTCGGTGAAGACATGGCCGCGTTCAGGGTCTGCGCCCAACTGCGCCTCATCCAGCGCCACAAAGGCGAAGTCGCCGTCCACCGGCATGGATTCGGCGGTGCAAAGGAAATAGAGCGCGCCCTGCGGCACGATCTTCTCCTCCCCCGTGATCAGCGCGACTTGATGCGGCCCCTTGATCGCGACGACCCGATCATAGACTTCGCGGGCCAGCAGCCGCAGCGGAAAGCCCATCATGCCGCTGGAATGGCCGCACATGCGCTCGACCGCCAGATGCGTTTTGCCGGTATTGGTGGGACCCAGCACGGCTGTGACAGGCGATCGCGCGAATTGGGCCATGATTCTCTCTATGTCGGGGAGGGGGCAGGCAAGGGCAAGGGGGAACCGGCGGCGCACTGCGTCCTTTTGTCATGCGCCTGTCGTTGAACGAACCAGCGGCACGTTTCGTCGCGCGATGGGCGAGGAAAACCGCATCTTTATTTGACTTTAACCCTATGCCTTCACAACAATAGCCATGAACGCACGACGGGGGTCGTGCGGGTTGCAAGCCCTCGGGGGGCCTTTCAAACGTGTTTTATGGCAGCCAGTCAGGTCCTCAGCAGGGGGGCGCATCGGCGTCCTTGTGGCTGTTGGACGCCATCGGAAAGGGTGGCGCTGCGGCCCAGGATCAGCGTGACTGGCGCATCCGCCTGCGCGATTGGGCGGAAGATGTGGAGCTTGTCCCCGACCTTGGCCAACGGGTGGGCAGCTTTACCTGGTTCAGAGGGTTGGCGACCTGTTTCGGCCTGTGCGCATCGGCCCTCTATCTTTCTCCCGGCTTCCACGCGCTGCCCGGTGAGCCGCAGCCTTTACTGGCGCAATCCCAATTTGATGAAGTGCGCAGCCAGATGATCACGCCGTTGGCGCTGGGGGCGGACAGCGGACGGCGCATGGGGCCAACGGATGCGGTGCAGCCGCTGCGCAATACGCCAGAGCGCCCGCAGATCGAATTGCGTGCCCAGATCGGCGGCAGCGATTCGCTGGGCCGCGCCCTGGCTCGCGCTGGTGTGAGCGGCAGCGACGCCGCCGCCGTCATGAGCCTGGTTGGCGGAGACATAGCGGCAGGCATCAAACCGGGCACCCCGCTCGACATCATCCTTGGTCGCCGCGCCACCCGCAATATGCCCCGACCACTGGATCATCTGGCCTTCCGGGCCAGACTTGACCTGGCGCTGGAGGTCAATCGGGCTGGCGACGTTTTGCAGGTCAAGCGAACTCCGATCCATGTCGACCGTACGCCTTTGCGCATCCAGGGGGTGATCGGCGACAGCATCTACCAATCCGCGCGGGCGGCGGGCGCGCCTCCCAAGGCGATTCAATCCTTCCTGCGGGTCATCGCGCAGCAAGTGGATCTGGGCTCGGTCCACGCTGGCGACCGATATGACATCATCACCGAATATAACCGCGCGGAAACGGGCGAGGCTGAAGTGGGTGACTTGCTGTTCGCGGGCCTGAGCCGATCCAGCGGGCGCGGCATCAACATGCTCAATTGGACGAGCGAAGGACGCAGCCAGTGGTTCGAAGCGTCCGGCGTCGGCGAACGGCGCGGCGTGCTGTCGGCTCCGGTGTCTGGACGCATGTCGTCGGGCTATGGCATGCGCCGCCACCCGATTCTGGGCTATACCCGCATGCATGCCGGTATTGACTTCGCCGCGCGCTATGGATCGCCCATCTATGCCGCTACCGACGGCGTCGTATCCTATTCGGGCCGTCATGGCGGGCATGGCAATTATGTGCGGCTGGACCATGGCAACGGCCTCTCCACCGGCTATGCGCATATGAGCCGCATCGCCGCGCGATCCGGTCAGCGGGTGCGGCAGGGGCAGGTGATCGGCTATGTCGGCTCCAGCGGCCTGTCGACAGGACCGCATCTGCATTACGAACTTTACCGCAATGGCCGCACGGTCAATCCGCTGTCGGTCAAGTTCACCACCACATCCCAATTGGCGGGCCGCGAACTGGCGGCGTTTCGTGGACGGCTCGCTCAGCTGAAAAGCCTGCGTGTCGGGTTGCCGACGCAGCTGGCCCAGAACAACCGGCCGGTTTCGGGGCCGGTCGCACGCGCCAATTAACCGCTTCCCGTCCTGCGACGGCTTCGCTAGGCGGCGCGCATGACAGACATCGTCGCCATCCTGCTGGCCGGGTCCCGTCCCGGCACCGACCCGTTGGCTAAGGCAGCCGGGGTTGCGATCAAGCCGCTCGCGCCCGTGGCGGGCGATCCGATGATCAATTATCCTGCGCGGGCGCTGCTGTCCCATCCGGCCATCGGCAAGCTGCTGATCCTGACGCAGACGCCAGACCTGCTGACCGCCAATCCCGCAACGGCCTGGATCGCCGAGCATCCCAAAGTGATGTTCGAAAGGAGCGGCGCGGGAATCGCCTCTACCCTGATGACGTTACTCGATCGGCCCGGCATGACGTTTCCGCTGCTGGTCACGACGGCGGACCATGTTCTGCTGGATCGCGATATGCTCGATCAGTTCGTGGCGGAAGCGAAGGGGGCGGACCTGGCGGTCGCCATGGTTGAGCGGGCGACCTTGCTCGCCCGCTATCCCGCATCCCGTCGGACCTGGCTGAAGTTTCGCGACGGCTGGTGGTCTGGTGCCAACATCTTCTGGTTCGGCGGTCCTCAGGTGCGGCCCGTCGTCGCGCTATGGCGGGAGGTTGAGCAGGACCGGAAAAAGGGATGGAAGATATTGTCCGCCTTTGGCCCTCTCGTGCTGCTGGGGGCGCTGTTGCGTATCCTTCCCCTGCGCGGTGGGATCGCACGGGTGGGCCGCCGCTTTGGGCTGACCGCACGGCTGGTTGCCATGGCGCGGGCCGAAGGCTGCATCGACGCTGACAAGGTCGAGGATGTCACCCTGATCGAACGGATATTGAGCGAAAGAGGCGGCTGATCCCTGATCCCATTGTCGTGAAGGCTGGGGAACCGGCTGTTTCGCTTTTGCCCTTTGATGGGTAGCAAAGGGCGTAATCAGTCGCTAAGGGCTTCGCCTGCGTGAGCCGAACGATTGTCGGCGCGGATGGAGGACATCGTAAACCCATGGCCGAATTCTCTCTGCCCAAGAACAGCAAGATTTCCGGTAAGGGCGTGGCCCACAAGGCGCCTGACGGCGCGAGCAACGTCAGGAGCTTCAAGGTCTATCGCTACGATCCCGACTCGGGTCAGAATCCGCGCTATGACACGTTCGACATCGACCTCGACACGTGCGGGCCGATGGTTCTGGACGCGCTGCTGAAGATCAAGAATGAATATGATCCGACGCTGACCTTCCGCCGTTCCTGCCGCGAAGGCATTTGCGGTTCCTGTTCGATGAACATGAACGGCAAGAACGGCCTGGCCTGCACCACTGCGATTGATGAGTGCGCCGGCAAGGAAGTCCGCATCACGCCGTTGCCGCATATGGACGTGATCAAGGACCTTGTGCCTGACTTCACCCATTTCTACGCGCAGTACAGTTCGATCAAGCCGTGGCTGCAAACCGTCACCCCCGCGCCCAGCGGCAAGGAACGTCTGCAATCGCCCGCCGACCGCGAAAAGCTGGACGGGCTTTATGAGTGCATCCTGTGCGCCTGCTGTTCGACCAGCTGCCCCAGCTATTGGTGGAATAGCGACAAGTTCCTGGGTCCCGCCATCCTGTTGCAGGCCTATCGCTGGCTGGCTGACAGCCGTGACGAATATACCGGCGAGCGCCTGGATGAGCTGGAAGATCCGTTCCGTCTTTACCGTTGCCACACCATCATGAACTGCGCGAATGTCTGCCCCAAGGGTCTCAGCCCGGCCAAGGCGATCGCGGAGACCAAGAAGATGATGGTCGAACGGCAGCTTTGATGCGGTGAGCGGCGATGCTGGACCTGTAAGCCGGGTGCCGGACGGCACTTGGGCTGGCTGGCTCGCCTGGACCGATCCGGTGCAGGGTACGTTTCTGGATACGTCAATCGGTCCCAGCTATTCGCGTAGCGATGGGGCGGGCCGCGCCACTGTCATGCTCGAAACCCGGCCCTCTCATGCCAATCGCATGGGCGCGCTGCACGGCGGATTTCTCGCTGGATTTGCCGATCACGCCTATTTTGCAGGACTGGCCGCGATGGGTCGGCCCGAACAGGCATCTGCCGTGACAGTGGACCTCACCATGCAATATTGCGGGTCAGGCGATGTCGGGCCGCCGCTGCGCGCAGAGGTGGAATTGCTGCGTGAAACAGGGCGGCTGATGTTCATGCGGACGACGATCCACCAGGGCGATGGTCTGGTCGCCGCTTCAACCGCGACAGTGCGCAAGGTGCCCACGCCGAAATGAGCAGCGTGATCGAGCGTTACCGCGCGCTGGTTGCGGCCGGTGAGTTGCGCTCCGACCCGGATCAGGAACGGGCGGCGCAGCGGCTGGACCTGTTGCAGCAGGAACTTGAAGCCACGCCGCCGCGCGGCTCTACCTTGTGGAGATTGTTGCGCAAGGCACCCGAACCGCCCCGTGGCCTTTACATGTGGGGCGGTGTCGGACGGGGCAAGTCGATGTTGATGGACCTGTTTTTCGACACCGTGAAGGTCCAGCGCAAGAAGCGGGCGCATTTCCACGAATTCATGCTGGACGTGCATGCGCGGCTGGCCGAAGCGCGAAAGGCGGAAAAGGGCGATCCCATCCCGCCGGTTGTGCAATCGCTGGCGGATGAAGCGCGGCTGCTGTGTTTTGACGAGATGGTCGTCAACAACATGGCGGACGCCGCGATCATGTCGCGCCTGTTCACGGGTCTGCTCGATTCTCAGGTCACGATCGTCACGACGTCGAACCGGGAACCCGACGAACTTTACAAAAACGGCCTCAATCGCCAGCTTTTCCTGCCCTTTATCGACCTGATCAAGGATCGGCTGGATGTCATGACGCTCAATGGGCCGACAGATTATCGGCTCGATCGTCTGGGCGATGCGCAGTTGTGGCATTCCCCCAACGGACCGGAAGCGACGAAGGCGCTGTCCGAGGCATTTTTCCGCCTGACCGATTATCCGGTCGAAGATCGCGCGAAGGTTCCTTCGGACGATATTCCGGTTCAGGGGGGCCGCACCCTGCATGTGCCCAAAAGCCTGAAGGGGGTCGCGGTCTTCTCGTTCAAGCGGCTCTGCGCGGCAGCGCGGGGCGCACCCGATTATCTGGCGATTGCCCGCCGCTTTCATACGGTGATCCTGGTGGGCATTCCGGTGCTTGGCCCCGAAAACCGCAACGAGGCCGCTCGCTTCGTGACGCTGATCGACGCTCTCTACGAATATAAGGTGAAGCTGCTTGCCTCTGCTGATGCAGAGCCAGCCTCGCTCTACCCCGAAGGCGATGGTGCCTTTGAATTTGAGCGCACCGTATCCCGTCTGATGGAAATGCAGTCGGACGATTATCTGGCATTGGGCCACGGACCCAAGTAGCCGCGCCTCTCGTTCCAAGGACGGGGTGCTCCCTTTTTTCAACGCTGTGAAAATGGCCCGGACGCTTCCCCGAGGAAGGGAAGCGTCCGGCAGGTGGCCGCTGCGGGACGATCGAACGCCAGGGTAGGGACGTGCGACGACAGGGCAAACCGTCACTAATGCAACTGCGAATGAATTGCAAAGATAATTTGGATATGCCGCTGATCCGCTGTTGAAACCTTAACATTATCGGCCTAAGCGGGCGGGCAATTCCAAATTTCCGTGCTTGGAGGATGATTGCATATGGCCCGTAAGAAGATCGCGCTCATTGGCGCTGGCAATATCGGCGGTACACTGGCGCATCTCGCCGCGTTGAAGGGTCTGGGCGACATCGTCCTCTTTGACGTCGTGGAAGGCGTGCCGCAGGGCAAGGCGCTCGACCTGTCGCAGTGCGGCCCGGTGGAAGGCTTCGACGCAAAGATCACCGGCACGAACGACTATGCCGACATCAAGGACGCCGACGTCATCATCGTCACCGCCGGTGTCGCTCGTAAGCCGGGCATGAGCCGCGATGACCTGCTGGGCATCAACCTCAAGGTCATGAAAGCGGTGGGTGAGGGCATCAAGAATAACGCTCCGAACGCTTTCGTCATCTGCATCACCAACCCGCTCGACGCGATGGTGTGGGCGCTGCGTGAATTTTCCGGCCTGCCGCATAACAAGGTCGTCGGCATGGCTGGCGTGCTGGACTCCGCCCGTTTCAGCCATTTCCTGGCCGAAGAATTCCAGGTGTCGGTCAAGGAAGTGAACAGCTTCGTGCTTGGCGGCCATGGCGATACCATGGTCCCGGTGGTGCAATATTCGACCGTGGCCGGCATCCCTATCCCCGACCTGATCAAGCAGGGCCGCTCCACCAAGGAGCGCATCGACGCCATCGTGCAGCGCACCCGTTCGGGCGGCGGCGAGATTGTCGGCCTGCTCAAGACCGGCTCGGCCTTTTATGCGCCCGCGACCAGCGGCATCGCCATGGCTGAAGCCTATCTGTTCGACCAGAAGCGCCTGCTGCCCTGCGCCGCGAACCTGACCGGCCAATATGGCGTCGACAATCTGTATGTCGGCGCGCCCGTGATCATCGGCAAGGACGGCGTTGAGCAGGTGGTCGAGATCGAACTCGACGCCGAAGCCAAGGCTAACCTTCAGGTGTCCGTCGATGCTGTCAAGGAACTGCTCGACGCCTGCAAGGGTATCGATTCTTCGCTGGCCTGATTGCCCGCGTCTACGACCTGCACCGACGCGCTTCAGGTAAGTGTGCAGCCTGAAGCGTGTCGCCTAGCTCAAATGCCACTCCATTGAGATGAAGGGGCTATAATGTCCATTCTGGTGAACAAGAACACCAAGGTCATCACCCAGGGTATGACCGGTGCCACCGGCACTTTCCATACGGAACAGGCGCTGGCTTACGGTACGCAGATGGTTGCTGGCGTCACGCCTGGTAAGGGCGGCACCAGCCACATTGGCCTGCCTATGTATGACACTGTCGCCGAAGCAAAGGCGAAGACCGGCGCGGACGCTTCGGTCGTTTACGTTCCGCCGCCATTCGCGGCTGATTCGATCCTGGAGGCGATCGATGCGGAAATCCCGCTGATCGTCTGCATCACTGAAGGCATTCCGGTGCTCGATATGGTGCGCGTGAAGCGTGCGCTGTCGGGGTCCAAGTCGCGCCTGATCGGGCCGAACTGCCCCGGCGTGCTGACGCCCAATGAATGCAAGATCGGCATCATGCCCGGCAGCATCTTCAAGGCAGGCAGCGTCGGCGTGGTCTCGCGTTCCGGCACGCTCACCTATGAAGCCGTGTTCCAGACGTCGAATGCGGGCCTGGGCCAGACCACTGCCGTCGGCATTGGCGGCGATCCGGTCAATGGCACCAACTTCATCGACGTGCTGGAACTGTTCCTGGCGGACGACGCCACCGAATCGATCATCATGATCGGTGAAATCGGCGGCGACGCGGAAGAGCAGGCTGCCCAGTTCCTGATCGACGAGGCCAAGCGTGGCCGTCGGAAGCCCATGGCGGGCTTCATCGCAGGTCGTACGGCGCCTCCGGGCCGTCGCATGGGTCATGCCGGTGCGATCGTGTCGGGCGGCAAGGGCGATGCTGAAAGCAAGATCGCGGCAATGGAAGCTGCCGGCATCAAGGTTGCGGCCAGCCCTTCGGAGCTTGGTTCGACGCTGGTGGAAGTGCTGAAGGGCTGATCTGAAGCCTGGCGGCCGGGCTGCACCCCGGCCGCTTGTTACCCGATCCGCGACTGCACGCGGGTGGCATGGGACGCAGGAAAATGGGTTACGAGAGCCAGGATTTCGAAGTCGAGCACGGCCCGAGCTGGGCCCGCAGCAATTGGCCGCTGAGCGATACGGACGACCTGACCGGGGCGATGGACCCGACGCAGATGCAGGTCGCTGTCAAAGCTGCGGCCAAGGCTTCAGGGAAGCCTGTGTCGGATACGGATGTCGTCAGTGCTGCTGACGACGCTATCCGGGCGCAAATGCTGATCCGCACTTATCGTGTGCGCGGCCACCTTGCCGCCAATCTCGATCCCTTGAGCCTGTCCCAGCGCGACCTGCCGGCTGACCTTACGCCGGAATATCACGGCCTGAACGATCTTCAGAAGAAGATCTATCTCGGTGGAACGCTCGGCCTGCAATATGCGACCGTGAGTGAGATAGTCGCTATTCTGCGCGCCAATTACTGCGGCAATGTCGGCCTAGAATATATGCACATCGCCGATGTGGAGGAGCGCCGCTTCCTGCAGGAACGGCTGGAGGGCAAGGACAAGGAAATCCAGTTCACGCCCGAAGGCAAGAAGGCGATCCTGTCGAAGGTCATCCAGGCCGAACAATATGAAAAGTTCCTGGGCCGCAAATATGTCGGCACCAAGCGCTTTGGCCTGGACGGCGGCGAATCCATGATCCCGGCGCTGGAAGCCATCATCAAATATGGCGGTGCGCTGGGCGTTCGGGAAATCGTCTATGGCATGGCCCATCGCGGTCGGCTCAACGTGCTCGCCAATGTGATGGCCAAGGGTTTCCGCGTCATCTTCCACGAATTTTCCGGCGGCACCGCCAACCCGGAAGATGTCGGCGGATCGGGCGACGTCAAATATCATCTTGGCACCTCGACTGACCGTGAGTTTGACGGGATCAAGGTGCATATGTCGCTGGTTCCCAACCCGTCGCATCTCGAAACCGTCGATCCGGTCGTGCTGGGCAAGGTGCGCGCGCAGCAGACTTTCCGTGACGATCTGGCCAAGCATGAGCAGGTGTTGCCGGTGCTGATCCACGGTGACGCGGCTTTCGCGGGACAGGGCATCGTTTGGGAATGCCTCGGTTTTTCGGGCGTCAGCGGCTATAATACTGGCGGCTGCATCCACTTCATCGTCAACAACCAGATCGGTTTCACGACCTCGCCCCAATTTTCCCGTGGCTCGCCCTATCCGAGCGACGTGGCGAAGGGCGTTCAGGCACCGATCCTGCACATCAATGGCGACGATCCCGAAGCGGTGACTTTTGCATGCAAGCTGGCGATCGAATATCGTCAGACCTTCCACCGCGACATTGTGATCGACATGTGGTGCTATCGCCGCTTTGGCCATAATGAAGGCGATGAACCGAGCTTCACCCAGCCGCAGATGTACGCAAAGATCCGCCAGCACGCGCGGGTCAGCGACGTTTATTCGGCACGACTGAAGGCGGAAGGCGTGGTCGACGACGACTTCGTCAACCAGGTGACGGGTGACTTCGTCAATCATCTGGAGCAGGAGTTCGAGGCCGCCAAGAGCTACAAGTCCAACAAGGCGGACTGGTTTGCCGGTCGCTGGTCGGGCTTGCACAAGCCCGCTGATGCGGAAACGGCGCGGCAGAATGTCGAAAGCGCGATCAGCCAAAAGCTGTTCGACAGCCTGGGCAAGACGCTGACGACGGTCCCCGAAGGCCATAATGTCCACAAGACATTGCGCCGGGTGATCGACGCAAAGGCGGAGATGTTCAAGACAGGCGAGAATTTCGACTGGGCAACCGGCGAGGCGCTAGCCTTCGGATCGCTGCTGTCGGAAGGCTATGGCGTTCGTCTATCGGGGCAGGACTCCGGTCGCGGCACCTTCAGCCAGCGCCACGCGGTTTGGGTCGATCAGGATAGCGAGAATAAATATATCCCGCTGTCCACCGTCCCGCATGGCCGGTTCGAGGTGCTCGACAGCCCACTGTCCGAATATGGCGTGCTGGGCTTTGAATATGGCTTTGCGCTCGCGGACCCTAAAAGCCTGGTGCTTTGGGAAGCGCAGTTCGGCGATTTTGCCAATGGCGCGCAGATCATATTCGACCAGTATATCTGCTCGTCGGAAACCAAGTGGCTCCGTTCGAACGGTCTCGTCTGCCTCTTGCCTCACGGCTATGAAGGGCAGGGGCCGGAACATAGTTCGGCGCGTCTGGAACGCTTCCTGCAACTTTGCGCGGAAGGAAATATCCAGGTCGCCAATTGCACGACGCCGGCCAACTATTTCCACATCCTGCGTCGGCAAATGCTGCGTCCGTTCCGCAAGCCGCTGATCATGATGACGCCAAAGTCGCTGCTGCGGCATAAGCTGGCGGTCAGCACGGCTCAGGACTTCCAGGGCAAGAACCATTTCATGCGCATCCTGTCGGACATCAATCCGGCACCGGACGCGGAAACGAAGCGGTTGGTGCTATGCTCCGGCAAGGTTGCCTATGACCTGATGGAAGCCCGCAACGCGGCGGGTGACAAAAATACCCAGATCGTCCGCATCGAACAGCTCTATCCCTTCCCGGCTGAGGCCCTTGCCGTGCGTCTGAAGCGCATGACGAACCTGGAGGAAGTGATCTGGTGCCAGGAGGAACCGCGTAACAACGGTGCCTGGTTCTTTGTCGAACCTTATATCGAGGAAGCGCTGGCGCAGGCGGGCAGAGCCCCCATGCGTGCCCGCTATGCCGGTCGCAAGGCATCGGCGTCGCCCGCAACGGGCCTTGCCAAGCGCCATGTCGCCGAACAGGGTGCCCTCGTCGCCGATGCGCTGGGTCACAGCGTCCGTGAAGAAATCCGCCGCCAGAAGAAAGGCTGACAAAGCTCATGGCAACAGAAGTCAAAGTCCCCACCCTGGGCGAATCCGTTACCGAAGCGACCGTCGGCCAATGGCTGAAGAAGCCGGGAGAGGCAGTGCAGGCCGATGAGCCGATCGTCAGCCTGGAAACCGACAAGGTTGCCGTCGACGTGCCCGCGCCTGTCGCTGGAACGCTCGGCGACATCATCGCCAAGGAAGGCGACACCGTGAATGTCGGCGCGCTGCTGGCGATGATCAACGATGGTGCAGCCGCTGCCGCCAAGCCAGCTGCCGCTGCTGCACCGGCACCGGCCCCTGCTGCCAAGGCGGAGGCTGCCGCGCCCGCCCCGGCGGCTTCGGCCCCGGTCGAAGAGGAGGAAGGCGGCAATCTGACGCTGTCGCCTGCCGTGCGTCGCCTGGTTCTGGAACATGGCCTTGACCCCAGCAAGATCAAGGGGACGGGCAAGGATGGCCGCCTGACCAAGGACGACGTCACCGCCGCCGTCGCCGCAGGCACTGCCAAGGCTGCAGCTTCGGCCCCGGCTGCCGCGCCTGCTGCCGCTGCGCCAGCCGCCGGCCCCAGCCGCGCGCAGGAACGCGTCAAGATGACCCGCCTGCGCCAGACGGTCGCCAAGCGGCTCAAGGAAGCGCAGAACACTGCGGCGCTGCTGACCACCTATAATGACGTGGACATGACCAACGTCATCGAAGCGCGCACCAAGTATAAGGACTTGTTCGAAAAGAAGCATGGCGTCCGTCTGGGCTTCATGGGCTTCTTCACCAAGGCCGTCTGCATGGCGCTGCGCGACATTCCGGGCGTCAACGCGCAGATCGATGGCGACGAGATCGTCTATAATGATTTCGCCGACATTTCGGTCGCTGTTTCGGCACCCAATGGCCTGGTCGTGCCGGTCATCCGCAATGCGGAAAGCCTGAGCGTGGCCGACATCGAAAAGACGATCGGCAATTTCGGCAAGAAGGCCAAGGACGGCACGCTGACCATGGAAGATATGAAGGGCGGCACCTTCACCATCTCCAATGGCGGCGTCTTCGGTTCGCTGCTGTCCAGCCCGATCATCAACCCGCCGCAGTCGGCTGTGCTGGGCCTCCACCGTATCGAGGACCGTCCGGTCGTCCGCAATGGGGAGATCGTCATTCGACCGATGATGTATCTGGCGCTCAGCTACGATCATCGCCTGGTCGACGGTCGTGAGGCAGTGACCTTCCTGGTTGCCGTGAAGAATGCGATCGAAGATCCGACCCGCCTGCTGATCGACCTGTAAGGTCGGCCGTCATCCCCGTTCGGGCTGAGCCTGTCGAAGCCCTGTCCCTTCTTTTGCAAGGGACGAAATAGGAAGTGAAGCCCCTCGACAGGCTCAGGGCGAACGGAGATTCTTATGGCAGACTTCGATTATGACGTTCTGGTGATCGGTGCGGGTCCGGGTGGCTATGTGGCCGCGATCCGTGCTGCGCAACTGGGCCTCAAGACCGCCTGCGCCGAAAGCCGCGAGACGCTGGGCGGCACCTGCCTGAACGTTGGTTGCATTCCTTCGAAGGCGCTGCTGCACGCGTCCGAACTGTTCGAGGAAGCATCAAGCGGCGCGCTCGCCAAGCTGGGCGTCAAGATCGACAAGATGAGCCTGGACCTGGGCGCGATGCAGGGTCAGCGCAAGGACGCGGTAAAGGGCCTGACGGGCGGCATCGAGTTTCTGTTCAAGAAGAACAAGGTCGACTGGCTGAAGGGACGCGCCAGTTTCACGGGCGCGAACAGCGTGGAAATAGCGGGCAAGACGGTGACGGCGAAGAATATCGTCATCGCCACCGGATCGTCGGTCACGCCGCTGCCCGGCGTTGAAGTGGACAATGACAAGGGCCTGATCGTCGATTCCACCGGCGCGCTGGAACTGGACAAGGTGCCCGGCCATATGGTCGTCGTCGGTGGCGGCGTCATCGGGCTGGAACTGGGTTCGGTGTGGCGCCGCGTCGGTGCGAAGGTGACGGTGGTCGAATATCTCGATCAGATCCTCCCCGGCATGGACGGCGAAGTCCGCAAGGAAGCGAACAAGATCTTCAAGAAGCAGGGCTTCGACTATAAGCTTGGCACCAAGGTCACGGGCGCACAGGCGCATAAGAAGGGCGTCACCCTGACGATTGAACCGGCTGCCGGTGGCGATACTGAGACGATCGAGGCCGATGTGGTGCTGGTGTCGATTGGCCGCCGCCCCAATACGGACGGGCTGGGCCTGGACAAGATCGGCCTGGAGCTTAACGGGCGCGGCCAGATCGATACCGATCACGACTTTGCGACCAAGGTTCCCGGCGTCTGGGCTATCGGTGACGTGATCCCCGGACCCATGCTGGCGCACAAGGCAGAGGATGAAGGCATTGCCGTCGCGGAGAATATCGCTGGCCTGACCGGCATCGTGAACCATGACGTGATTCCGTCGGTCGTCTATACCAGCCCCGAAATCGCGGGCGTGGGCCTGACCGAGGAAGCGGCCAAGGAAAAGGGCGCGATAAAGGTCGGCAAGTTCCCGATGATGGCAAATAGCCGCGCCAAGACCAATCACGAACCCGATGGCTTCGTGAAGATCATCGCCGATGCAGAGACCGACAAGGTGCTGGGCGTGTGGATCATCGCTTCGGTTGCGGGCACCATGATTGCGCAGGCGGCGCAGGCCATGGAGTTTGGCGCATCGAGCGAGGATATTGCCTATACCTGCCACGCGCACCCGACGCATAGTGAGGCGATCAAGGAAGCAGCGATGGCAGTGATGGGCAAACCGATCCACATGTGATCAGGCAGGATTGCCGCGCGACAGGAAAGGGCTGCCCATGATGGGCGGCCCTTTTCGCTATCAGGTGCCGATGATCGCAGGTGTGCTGGCGGTCGATGTAAACTGGGGGGAGGATAGGGCGCGCCGCACGCAAACCCGATTACGCCCCCGCGACTTCGCCTGGTACAGCGCCTCGTCCGCGCGGGCGATTGTGTCATGGATGGACGTATCGGCGCGCTGGACGGTGGACAGGCCAAAGCTGGCGGTCAGGCTGCGTGTGAGCGGCAGGGTCGATCCGATTTCGCGCGTGAAGCTTTCCCGCACGTCATTGGCGATGGCCGCGGCGCAGGCGGCATCGGTACACGGCAGGAAGAGCACGAATTCCTCTCCTCCGAAACGGGCCGTTACCGCCATATCGGGAGTTCCGTCTTCCAGCATCCTTGCCAGTGCTACGATGACGCGGTCGCCCAGGGCATGGCCATATTCATCATTCACCGCCTTGAAATGATCGATATCGCAGACGATCAGGCTGCCGGATCTGGCATCCGTGCCAAGCTGCGCCACGGCGTCGTCAAATCCACGGCGATTGAGCAAGCCCGACAGCGGATCGACCATGGCATCACGCTCATAACGGGCGAGCAGATCGAGCACATGCGTCGCCAGTGCCGCCAGCGCCATGAACATCCCGAATATGCAAGCGAGCGCCTGGGTCAGAAAGGCGTAGTCGCTGACCAGATAATTGACGTCCTGCGCCAAGGTAAGCTGGACAGTGCTGCCCCGGACCAGATTGTCGAGCGCGACCAGCACCGCCGCCGCGAACAGGGTGCGATCTGCGCCGCTGGTCAGCCGACCCCTGGCCGCGATCAGGGGCAGGGCGATCAAGAGGAAACAGCCAAAGTCAGACGCGGTCAGTTCCATGGGCAGGTTGTCGGTGGCCATCGCCGCGGCGCAGAGAAGCCAGGACAATGCCCAGATGGCAATACGGGCAGGGAGAAGCCAAAAGGGGCGCCATCGTTGGAGCAATGCTTCGCCGAAGAATAGAAATCCCGTTGCGAACAGTATGTCGGCGAGCAGACTCCACAAGGGCGTTGGAACGGCTGCATAGGCGGCGGGTATCGTAAAGCCGCCCGCGACGCAGAAATAGCCCGCGCTCCACCAGCCGGCAACCGGCATGCCCCGGCTGTAAAGGATCAGGAAAGCGATGCTGAAACTGGCCATCATGACGGGCAGGAAGAAAGCGAAATTTTCTCCCATGCCGAGTGCCTTTATCCTTCACTTTCTGCAGGTTGCGCATGAAATATGCCACGCGCGGCCACGGCTGGGACCTATAGTCCTGCCCTTAACAAATACTTCCAGATTCGATGAAATGTTGATCCGATATGGATGTAATGACAGACGCGCAGGTTCAGCCGGGCCAATTTTCCAGAAGTGGGATCAATTCATCGAAATGATGAATCACCGCGTCGGCCTGTAATAGTTCGACGGGACCATCCAGAAAGCCGAAGCTGACTGCAACGCTGGGGATGGCGGCGTTACGCGCACCTGCAATGTCGTTTATAGTATCGCCCAGGAATATTGCCCTGCCGCCGCCTGCGCGCGCTATCATCTCATGGATCGGGGCGGGGTCGGGTTTGGAAACGTGCAGCGTGTCGCCACAGACAATGCTGGCGAACCGTTCAGACAGGCCGATCTGGTGCATCAGCGGGATGGTGAAGCGTTCCGATTTGTTGGTGCAGATGGCGACCTTCACGCCCGCCTGCCCCAATTCGTCTATCGCCGCGATCGCGCCGGGGTAGGGGACGGAATGAACGGCGAGATTCTGTTCATAATAGTCAAGCAGGATAGGTAGCGCGGTAGCGATAAGACCTTCATCGCAGCCGCCCGAAGCGGCCAGCGCCCGTTCCAGCATCACTTTCGCGCCCTTGCCGACGAACGGGTGGATGGAGTCCACAGGGAAAGGCGGTCGATCCAGCGTCGCAAGGGCGTAGTTGACTGCAGCGGCCAGGTCGCCGCTGGTGTCGAGCAATGTGCCGTCCAGATCGAAACCGACGACGTCAAAAGGAATCCGTGACATGATGCGGCTCATGCGGCTAGCGCGGTGGCAAAGGCAAGCCAAACGTGGCAGACAGCCTTCAGATTCTTGACCTCTTTATCTTGCAGGAAGGAAGCGTTCCGTCGTGACCGCCAGCCGCCCCATCGCCGTCATCATCCTTGCCGCCGGGCAAGGAACGCGCATGAAATCCGCAACTCATAAGGTTCTGCACCCGGTTGCGGGGCGTCCCATGCTGCTCCACCTGCTTGCCAGCGTCGCTGAACTGAAGCCGCAGCGGCAGGTCGTGGTCGTCGGATCTGGCCGCGAACAAGTGGAAGCGGCTGTAGCGGGCACAGGCGCGGTTATCGCGGTGCAGGAAAAGCAGCTGGGCACGGGACACGCTGTTGCCCAGGCGCATGATGCGCTGGCCGGGTTCGCCGGGGACATATTGATCCTTTATGGTGACGTGCCATTGGTTCGCCCCGAAACCATGCGCGCGATGATCGACCGGCTGAACATGGGGGATGAGCCACGCGCCGTGGTGCTGGGCTTCCGGCCCCAGGATGCGGCAGCCTATGGCAGGATCATCACCGATGGGCAGGGTGCCATCGAAAAAATGGTGGAATATAAGGACGCCGATGCCACCGAACGGGCGGTGACGCTGTGCAATTCAGGGCTGATGGCCGTTCGTTCGACCGACCTGTTCGTGCTGCTGGACCAGATTGGCAACCATAATGCAGCGGGTGAATATTATCTGCCCGACATCGTCATGCTGCCCGGCGCGCAAAGCGCGGTGATCGAGGCGGAATCGTGGGAAGTCGCGGGCGTCAACAGCCGGGCGGAACTGGCAGGCGTTGAGGCCGACTGGCAGGACCGTCGCCGTATGGAAGCGATGCGCGACGGCGTCACGCTGGTCGCGCCGGAAACCGTCTTCTTCGCTCACGACACGGTGCTAGGGCGCGATGTTCTGGTGGAGCCCAATGTCGTGTTCGGCCCTGGCGTGACCGTGGCGGACAATGTCACCATCCGCGCCTTTTCACATCTGGAAGGGGCGGCGATCGACGCGGGAGCGGAGATCGGACCTTATGCAAGGCTGCGCCCCGGCGCGAAGATCGGGCCGAAGGCAAAGGTGGGCAATTTCGTTGAAGTGAAGAAGGCGGAACTGGGCGAGGGCGCGAAGATAAATCACCTGTCCTATATCGGTGACGCCGTCATCGGCGCGGGTGCCAATATCGGCGCGGGCACCATTACCTGCAATTATGACGGCTTCTTCAAATATCGCACCGAGATCGGGGCGGGAGCGTTCATTGGCTCCAACAGCGCGCTGGTCGCTCCGGTGAAGATCGGCGACGGCGCAATCGTCGCGGCGGGCAGCGTTGTGACCAGGGAGGTCGAAGCCGACGCCCTGTGTCTCGTTCGACCCGCGCAGGATGGCAAGCCCGGTTGGGCCAAACGCTTCAGGGCCAGGATGCAGGCGCGCAAAGCCGCCAAGTGAAGGGCCAATATCGGACCCCGCGCTGGCTGGCCGTGCTGCTGGCCATGCTGTTGCTGGCCATCGGCATGGGCCTTTGGCTGATCGATAATGCGCGCGCGATGCCGGTCGTGCGGCGGCTGGAGATTGCACTGCCTTTCCCGGCGGATGCGCCGAGCCAGCCGGTGCGCGTTGCCCTGATCACTGACCCGCATTTGTCGGGACCTGACAATAGCCCCGAACGGATGGCGCGCATCGTGGCGAGGTGAACGGCCTCAGGCCGGATCTCATCCTGCTGGGCGGCGACTATATCGGTGATGACAAAGGCGGTGCGACTTATGACGCAGCGGAAAGCATCGCGCCCTTTGCTGGGCTGCGCGCGCCGCTGGGCGTGGCGGCGGTGCTGGGAAATCATGACGCCCGCCGCCATTCGCTGGTGAGCCGGAAGGAATGGCGGCGCCTCTTCGCCACGATCGGCATCCGCCTGCTGGACAATGAAGCCGTCCGGCGGGGGCCGTTGGCGATTGGCGGGTTGCGGGACTTTTACACCGGAAAGCCGGATCTCCCGCGCACCCTGACAGCCATGAAGGCGCTGGGCGGAGCGCCGCTGATCCTTTCGCATGGCCCAGACATTTTTCCTGCCGTGCCTGATCAGCCGTCGCTAACGCTGGTCGGGCATACTCATTGCGGCCAGGTGGCGTTTCCCTTCGTGGGTATCATCTATGTCCCATCACGCCTGGGTACGCGCTTCGCCTGCGGCGTGTATCGGGAGGGTGGCAAGATCATGATCGTGTCGGGAGGCGTGGGGACCAGCGGCCTTCCCATCCGCATGCTCGCGCCGCCAGACATCTGGCTGGTCACAATTCGCGCCCGATGACATAGGCCCCTGTCGCTTGGCGTGTGATCATGGCATAGCTATGGACGCGGCGACTGCTAATCGCTTGTTTTGCAGCTTTTTGGGGCATCAAAATCCATGTGCGGAATTATCGGTATCGTCGGCAAGGACGGCGTGGCGGAACGGCTTGTCGAAGGTCTGAGGCGGCTGGAATATCGCGGCTATGACAGCGCGGGCGTGGCGGCCATCCATGACGGCGCGATCGAACGCCGCCGGGCGGAGGGCAAGCTCGCCAATCTGGTGAAGGAGCTGGAAAGCAACCCGCTGCCCGGCACGACGGGTATCGCCCATACGCGTTGGGCGACGCACGGCGCTCCGACGACCAGCAATGCGCACCCCCATGCGACAAAGGAAGTCGCGCTCGTTCACAACGGCATTATCGAGAATTTCAAGGCGCTGCGGGAAGAACTGACGGCGCGGGGCCGGGTATTCGCCAGCGAAACCGACACCGAAGTCGTCGCCCATCTGGTGAGCGAGCTGGTAGAGCAGGGCGCTTCCCCACGCGACGCGGTGGCGCAGGTTCTGCCCCGCCTTCATGGTGCCTTCGCGCTCGCCATATTGTTCCGCGGCAGCCCCGACATGCTGATCGGCGCGCGCCTGGGGTCGCCGCTGGTGGTGGGATATGGCGATGGGGAAACCTATCTCGGTTCCGACGCGCTCGCTCTCGCACCGCTGACCCAGCGCATCGCCTATCTGGAAGAAGGCGACTGGGTTGTCATCACGAAGGATGGTGCCGAGATATTCGACAAGGATAACGCTCCCGTCGAACGGCCGATCACCATTTCCGGGGTGACGGGCGAGCTGATTTCCAAGGGCAATCACCGCCACTATATGCTTAAGGAGATTTACGAGCAGCCTGTGGTCGTCGCCCAGACGCTGCGATCCTATCTTCGCCGTATGGAGGATCAGGTGTCGCTGCCGGTCCCCGATTTCGACCTGGGCACGATCCGCAGGGTGACGATTGTAGCCTGTGGCACCAGCTATTATGCCGGGATGGTCGCGAAATATTGGTTCGAACAGCTCGCCCGCGTGCCAGCCGATGTCGATGTGGCCAGCGAGTTTCGCTATCGCGCGCCGGTGATGGAGGATGGCGGGTTGATGATCGTCATCAGCCAGTCCGGCGAAACCGCCGACACATTGGCGGCGCTGCGCCACGCGCGGAGCGAGGGGCAGAAGATCGCCGCGGTCGTCAACGTCCCCACCAGCACCATGGCGCGGGAGGCCGACCTGCTGCTTCCCACCCATGCCGGGCCGGAAATTGGCGTCGCATCGACCAAGGCGTTCACTTGCCAGCTTGCCGTCCTCGCCGCTTTCGCTGCCAATCTCGCGCGGGCGAAGGGGCGGCTGGATGCCAAGGCGGAAAAGGAACTGGTGCGTCACTTGGCCGAAGCGCCCGCAGCGCTGAACGCAGCGCTGGCCTATGACGAATCTATCGAGGCCATGGCGCATCTGATCGCGGTGGCGCGGGACGTGCTCTACCTTGGCCGCGGGCCGGATTACCCGCTGGCGCTGGAAGGAGCGCTCAAACTCAAGGAAATCAGCTATATCCATGCCGAAGGCTATGCCGCGGGAGAGATGAAGCACGGGCCGATTGCGCTGATCGACGACAAGGTGCCGGTGATCGTCCTCGCCCCCAGCGGCCCGCTATTTGAAAAGACCGTGAGCAATATGCAGGAAGTGCAGGCGCGCGGTGGCAAGGTGGTGCTGATTTCCGATTATGATGGGGTGCAAGCAGCGGGCGAGGGGTGCATCGCCACCATCACCATGCCCAAAGTCCATCCGCTGATCGCGCCGATGGTCTATGCCGTGCCAGTCCAACTGCTCGCCTACCATGTCGCCGTGGCGAAAGGGACTGATGTCGACCAGCCCCGGAACCTGGCCAAATCCGTCACGGTCGAGTGAAGCGATAGCGGTCGTGGATGCGGCGGCTAACCTTGGCTAACCATCAATAGCGGACAGGCTGATGTTCAGGTAGGATCGGCGAATGTTCGCGTGGATACTTCTTGTCGCATTACTTCTGCCGGTAGTGGTCGGCGGGATATCCTTTTGTGCGGCTGAGGTGGTTAGTTCCAGGCTCAACTACTTTAGAGGGACCGCTGTCTTTGTGATTGCCTTCCTTCCAACGCCAACCGTGAGTTGGTGGCTCTGCGGAGTTATTATCAAATATCTGGGAAATTTGTCTGTCGGGGTGCCCGTTGAAAAAACCGGCGGCGATGGGCCCGCCTTCATGGCTCTGGTAGGCCTCGTTTCAATCTGGTGGTTCTACTCTTTGTTAGTAGGGTCAATCTGGACCGCAATCGCCCTCAACAGACACAGACGCCGAGAGGCGATGAGGGCGGTCGAGGAGGGCGGGAGTAGTCCCGTCTATGGCGGATAATCATCCAAACTGGCCCTCGATCACCCGCCACCCGGCGAATTGTGACCACCGGCGGGGACTGGGCCTCCGCTGGGCGCGTGGGCGTGGTCGGGGCTGCTGTCCCAATCGATATGATATAGGTCGAACCGGCGGTCGCGCAGGTTGCGCACCGTGCCTTCCGCGCGCGCCCAGCTGAGGTCGGCCAGGTTCACGTCAGCCATGGTCAGGGTTTCGACATTTTCGGTCGATTCCGCCGCGATGCCGTCGCGCGCGAAGGGCAGGTCGCAGGGCGTCAGGATTGCGCTTTTGGCATATTGAATGTCCATATTGTCGACATTGGGAAGGTTGCCGACATTGCCGGACATGACGACATAGCATTGATTTTCGATCGCCCGCGCCTGCGCGCAGTAACGCACGCGCATATAGCCAAGGCGGCTGTCGGTGCAGAAGGGGACGAAGATGATGCGCGCCCCTTGATCGACCAGGCGGCGGGCGAGTTCGGGGAACTCGCTGTCATAACAGATGAGGACGCCAATCGGCCCACAGTCGGTCTGGATCACATCCAGCGAATCGCCGCCCTTGATGTTCCACCAAAAGGCTTCGTTGGGCGTGGGGTGGATCTTTTCCTGTGTGTGCACCGAACCGTCGCGCAGGGCGACATAGGCGATATTCTGGATGTCGCCATCTTCGGCGCGAGTTGGATGGGACCCGCCGATGATGTTGATATTATATTCCAGCGCCATCCGCGTCAGCTCCTTCGTCAGGCGCGGCGTATAGTCGGTCAGCTTGTCGATCGCCTCCAGCGGGGAAAGCTTTTTCGTTTCGAAGGACAGCAGGGGCAGGGTGAACAATTCGGGGAAGACAATGAAGTCTGACCGATAATCTGCTGCAACATCAACGAAATATTCGATATTCCTAATAAATTCATCGAAGTCCGTAACGGCGCGCGCCTGAAGCTGGCAGGTGGCCAGGCGAACGCTTTCGACCCCGCGCGGGACCCGCATTTCGGGTGCTTCGTCGGGATCGACATAGGGATTGCGCCACACCAGATGGGCCGCATGCCCGTCGGACTGTTTGTCTTCGGGCAGATAATTTTCCAGCACGCCCAGCGGTTCGAACTGGTTTTTCAGCTGGAAGCTGATGACCTGGTCACGCATCTTTCCCTGCACGACCTTTTCCAGATAGTCAGCGGGACCATCGACGCGGCGGCGGGCGCGGGCATAGCCCGGCATGCGCCCGGCGATGACGATGCCGTGCAGGTCCAACTGTTCAGCCAGTTCCTTGCGTTCATCATAAAGGCGCTGGCCGATGCGCAGGCCGCGCAGCTTTGGGTCCACCGCCATTTCATAGCCATAGAGCCATTCGCCCGCGGCGCTGTGCCGCGTGCCAAAGCCATTGGCCGTGATCTCTTCCCAATCATGGAAGGAAAAGGCCATGCCCTTGCTGACACGCATGGTCGCGCAATAGCCCACGACCTTATTATCGTAGAGTGCGATGAAGCAGCCGTCGGGGAAATTGTTGATCTGGCCCCGGACCGTCGCCGGGGAATAGTTGGGCATGCCGGGATACACTCGCGCGATCAGCCGCACGATCGCGCGGACATCGCTGGGGACAGCCGCCCGGACCTCCAGGCGTTTTCGGGCTGTCGTCGTCATCCGGTCTTCTCCCGCTACAGTCATTCTGGATCATGATGACCCCCGTTCGTTTTGAGCGAGCGGAAGAAAATGCCCAAACAAGAAAAAGGCGGCACCGGGATGCGGTGCCGCCTCGTTCCGTCAGCGTATTGAACCTAGGAAAAGCGGATCAGTTCCACTGTTCCATGGCCTTTTCCAGGTTCGATCGGATCGCTTCGAAGAACTGCTCCGTCGTCATCCAGGCCTGATCGGGACCGATCAGCAGCGCCAGATCCTTCGTCATCGCGCCATTTTCGACGGTTTCAATGCAGACCCGTTCCAGCGTTTCGGCGAAGCGCGTGACCTCCGGCGTGCCGTCGAACTTGCCGCGATAGGACAGGCCCTGGGTCCAGGCAAAGATCGACGCGATCGGGTTGGTCGACGTCTGCTTGCCCTGCTGGTGCTGGCGATAGTGGCGGGTGACGGTGCCGTGCGCCGCTTCGGCTTCGACGGTCTTGCCGTCGGGTGAAAGCAGCACGGAGGTCATGAGGCCGAGCGAGCCGAAGCCCTGCGCCACGGTGTCGGACTGAACGTCGCCGTCATAATTTTTGCATGCCCACACGAACTTGCCGCTCCACTTGAGGGCGGATGCGACCATGTCGTCGATCAGACGATGTTCGTAGACCGTGCCTGCTGCCTTGAACTGGTCTGCAAATTCATTGTCGAACACTTCCTGGAACAGGTCCTTGAAGCGGCCATCATAGGCCTTGAGGATGGTGTTCTTGGTCGACAGGTACAGCGGCCAGCCGCGGCTGAGTGCATAGTTCATGCTGGCGCGGGCGAAGTCGCGGATCGAATCGTCCAGATTGTACATGCCCATGGCGACGCCGGCGCTGGGGAAGTTGAAGACGTCCTTTTCGATCTTCTCACCATTTGCGCCGTCCCACACCATGCGCAGCTTGCCGGGGCCGGGGACCAGGAAGTCGGTGGCGCGATACTGATCGCCATAGGCGTGACGGCCGATGACGATGGGGTCGGTCCAGCCGGGAACCAGGCGGGGCACATTCTTGATGACGATGGGTTCGCGGAACACGACGCCGCCCAGGATGTTGCGGATCGTGCCGTTGGGCGACTTCCACATTTCCTTCAGGCTGAATTCTTCGACGCGCGCTTCGTCGGGGGTGATGGTGGCGCACTTCACGCCGACCCCATATTGCTTGACCGCATTGGCGCAATCGATGGTGATCTGGTCGTTGGTTTCGTCGCGCTTTTCGACGCTGAGGTCGTAATATTTGAGGTCGATGTCGAGATAGGGGAGAATGAGGCGCTCACGGATCCACTGCCAGATGATCCGCGTCATTTCGTCGCCATCAATTTCTACGACCGGGTTCTTGACCTTGATCTTCGCCATGCGCCTCTTTCGCCTTCTTCGTTCAGGTGGAATTGCGACACGCCCTACGGAAAGCGGCGGCAATGTTCAACCGGACAATGGCGGTCAGCGGAGCGGCATATTTACCCGCGTCCATAAAGGCATCGACCGTTGTCAGTGCAAGTGACTGTCCCTAAAGACGTTGCCATGGAAAATGACGAAATCACCGTCGCTCTGGGCGGCAATGTGAAGTGGCGCTTCCCGTCGGTTCACCCCGAAGGCGTGAAGTTTGGCCTGATTGCCGCGGCGATCACGTTGGCGCTGTTCCTGATCGGCTGGGAAATTCCCGGCTGGTTGATGGTCATGGTGACGATCTGGGTCTTTGCATTTTTTCGCGACCCGGTGCGCGCGGTGCCGCAGGATGAACGCGCCATCATCGCACCTGCCGATGGGCTGATAACGTTGATCCAGCGCGTCCCGCCGCCGCGCGAAATGGCCGGAGCGGACGGGCTGGGCGACCGCCCGATGATACGCGTGTCCATCTTCATGAGTGTGTTCGACGTGCACATCAACCGCACGCCGATCGGCGGGACAGTCAAATCCGTCGTCTATATTTCGGGCAAGTTCGTGAATGCCGATCTCGACAAGGCGAGTGAGGATAATGAACGGCAGCATATATTGGTCGAACGGCATGATGGCGTGCGCGTTGGCTTTACCCAGATTGCGGGGCTGGTCGCGCGGCGGATCGTACCGTTCGTGAAGCCGGGCGACATGATCGCGGCGGGACAGCGCATCGGCCTCATCCGCTTTGGCAGCCGGGTCGATGTCTACCTGCCCGAAGGAACCGCGCCGCGCGTGGTGCTGGGGCAGCGGACGGTGGCTGGCGAAACGATCCTGGGCCAGATTGGCGACATGCGCGTCATTTCGGGAATCCAGCAATGAGGCAGCGTCGCCCCATTCCGCGCGGCCTGCGCCGTGGCATCACCCTGCGGATGGTTGCGCCCAACGCGGTGACCGCCATGGCGCTGTGCTGCGGCCTGACCGGCGTGCGCTACGCCATTGCGGGACGGTGGGAACTGGCGGTGACGCTTATCATCATCGCGGGGATACTGGACGGGCTGGACGGCAGGATCGCCCGTCTGCTGCGGGGCGAAAGCCGGTTCGGGGCCGAGCTTGATTCATTGTCGGATTCGATCGCGTTCGGCGTTGCGCCAGCGTTGATCCTGTATCTGTGGGCGTTGCATGCCATGCCGAAATTCGGTTGGATCTTCGCGCTGGCCCACGCCCTGTCCTGCGCGCTGCGTCTGGCCCGATTCAACGCGAATATCGACGCGGATGAACAGCCGCATAAGTCGGCAGGATATTTGACCGGCGTTCCGGCACCGGCAGGGGCGGGGCTTGCCTTTGTTCCGCTCTATCTGTGGCTGGTCACGGGCGAAGAGATATTCCGGGCCTGGTATGTGGTGGCGCCATGGGTGGCGTTTACCGCCTTCCTGATGATCTCCAACATCGCGACCTATAGCTGGTCGGCGTTGCGGCTGCGCAAGCGCATCCGGCTGGAGGCTATTGCCGTTGCGGGACTACTCGCGGCGCTGCTGATCACTGATCCCTGGCTGACATTGCTGTGCCTGTCGGTCGTTTATGTGGCGACGATCCCGTTCGGCGTCATATCCTATGCTCGCGTGCGCAAGCAGCAGGCGGCGGCAAAAACAACCGGCTGAGTTGCCGGTCAGGCGGCCAGCATGGATTTTGGGGAAGACCGAACGACCAGCCGATCACGCGGCGCGGCGCGGCGGCGGCTGATCCGCAAACGGTAGACTGGCGCTTCCTGAGGGATGGGTTCGAACAGCAGCGCGGCCACCATCTTGTCCCGATACAGTGCGAACATGCTGACGATGGTGCCTGCGGCCAGCAGGAAAGCTGCGAGGAAAACGGTGGCTGCAATAACGGTGAACATGATGCGCTCACTTTCCATTTGCGACAGAACGAGTGTTCCGAATTGCCGGTGCAAACGGGCCTGAAGCGCGCTTGGTTCCGAATGTTCTCTATATGTTCACGTTGTTGCCGCAAGTCAACCCCTTGCATCGACCAACACCGCGCGCTATGGGCCGCGCCATTCCACATGGGAATCGCACATATCCGGTGCTGACGGCGTGACGCCCCAGTTCCTGATTCCCAGAGGCACAACCGGAAGGAGAAATATTATGGCGGCTCCTGTCGTCACCATGCACCAATTGATCGAGGCTGGCGCCCATTTCGGCCACCAGACCCACCGCTGGAACCCGCGCATGAAGCCGTATATCTTCGGCGATCGCAACGGCATCCACATCCTTGACCTTTCGCAGACCGTGCCGCTGTTCGGTCGCGCGCTCGACTTCGTGTCGGCAACCGTCGCTGCCGGTGGCAAGGTGCTGTTCGTCGGCACCAAGCGCCAGGCGCAGGACCCGATCGCTGAAGCCGCTCGCAAGTCGGGCCAGCATTTCGTCAACCATCGCTGGCTGGGCGGCATGCTCACCAACTGGAAGACCATTTCGGGTTCGATCAAGCGTCTGAAGACCCTTGAGGAAAAGCTGTCGGGCGATACCCACGGCTTCACCAAGAAGGAAGTCCTTCAGATGACCCGCGAGCGCGAGAAGCTGGAGCTTTCGCTGGGCGGCATTCGCGACATGAACGGCATCCCCGATGTCATGTTCGTGATCGACGCCAATAAGGAAGAACTGGCGATCAAGGAAGCCAACACGCTGGGTATTCCAGTCGTTGCGATCCTCGATTCGAACGTGTCGCCTGATGGCATCGCCTTCCCGGTTCCGGCGAACGATGACGCCAGTCGCGCCATCCGCCTCTATTGCGACGCCATCGCCGCCGCAGCCACCAAGGGCAACCGTGGTGCGCAGCAGGCTTCAGGTGTCGACCTGGGCGCGCTCGACGAACCGCTGGCTGAAGAAGTCGTCGCCGAAGCCTGAGGGCGTCGCACGACTGCAGGAATGACAGGCCAGGGCGCGCTCTTCGGAGACGCGCCCTGCCGTTTATTTGAAACATCGAACATTAGGAGCCGAAGCATGGCTGAAATTACCGCTGCCGCCGTCAAGGAACTGCGCGACCGTTCGGGCGCGGGCATGATGGACTGCAAGAAGGCGCTCGCCGAAGCCAATGGCGACATGGAAGCAGCAGTCGATTGGCTGCGCGCCAAGGGGCTGGCCGCTGCTCAAAAGAAGTCGAGCCGCACCGCGGCTGAAGGCCTGGTCGGCGTCGCCGTCGCCGGCACCAAGGGCGTTGCCGTTGAAGTGAACAGCGAAACCGACTTCGTTGCCAAGAACGACCAGTTCCAGGATTTCGTCCGCACCGTCGCACAGGTGGCGCTGGACAGCGGCGTCAACGATGCCGAAGCGCTGTCGGCGCAGGCACATCCGGCTGGCGGCACCGTGTCCGAAAAGCTGGTGTCGAACATCGCCACCATCGGTGAGAACCAGGCCCTGCGTCGCGTCGGCCAGGTCGAAGTGAGCCAGGGCGTGGTCGTTCCCTACGTCCACAATGCTGCTGCTCCGGGCCTGGGCAAGATCGGCGTTCTGGTCGCGCTGGAAGGCGACGCGCCTGCCGACGTGCTGGAACCGCTGGGCAAGCAGATTGCGATGCACATCGCCGCTGCGTTCCCGCTGGCGCTTTCGGCTGCTGACATCGACCCGGCGCTGCTGGAGCGTGAGCGCGCCATCGCCGCGGAAAAGGCCGCCGAATCGGGCAAGCCCGCTGAGATCGTCGCCAAGATGGTTGACGGCGCCGTGGCGAAGTTCGCCAAGGAGCAGGCCCTGCTTTCGCAGCTGTTCGTGATGGACAACAAGACCCCGGTTGCCGACGTCGTTGCCAAGGCAGCGAAGGAAGCTGGCGCGTCGATCACGCTGAAAAACTATGTCCGTTTCCAGCTCGGGGAAGGCATCGAGAAGGAAACGAGCGACTTCGCCGCCGAAGTCGCTGCCGCAGCGGGCGTTTGATCGCCCGCCGCAGCCGACGCTCTATCTGACAGGGCGGTTGGTTCGGACGATGTCGGGAGGCTTGCGCTTCTCGACAAGTCCGGGCCAGACGCTAAGGAAGTGCAGGGCCTCAAAAACCCCGCTTCACATCATGGCGCGTGCTGCCTAAGGTGCGCGCCATTTCCTTGCCCAAATATAATGGATAATTCCGCCGCATGACTCGTCCGCCCTTCAAGCGCATATTGCTGAAACTCTCGGGCGAAGTGCTGATGGGGCAGGGGCAGTACGGCATCGAACCGGAAACCGTGAACCGCGTCGCGTCCGAAATCGCGGCGGCCAAGGATGCGGGATTCGAAATTTGCGTGGTCGTGGGCGGCGGCAATATTTTCCGTGGGCTGGCGGGCGCGGCCAAGGGGTTCGACCGGGCGAGCGCCGATTATATGGGCATGCTGGCCACCGTCATGAATGCGCTGGCCGTGCAGAATGCGCTGGAAAAGATCGGCTATGACACGCGGGTCCAGTCGGCGATTCCGATGGCGTCGGTGTGCGAACCCTATATCCGGCGCAAGGCCACGCGACACATGGAAAAGGGCCGCATCGTCATCTTCGCGGCTGGCACGGGCAGCCCCTTCTTCACGACGGACACGACCGCGGCGTTGCGCGCGGCGGAAATGAATTGCGACGCCCTGTTCAAGGGCACCAGCGTGGACGGCATCTATAATGCCGACCCCAAGAAGGTGCCGGACGCGGCGCGTTATGAACAGATCAGCTTTGACAGGGTGCTGAACGATAATCTGAAGGTCATGGACGCGAGCGCCATTGCGCTCTGCCGTGAAAATAATATTCCCATCGTCGTGTTCAACATCCGCGAAACCGGTAACCTGGCAAAGGTGCTGGCCGGTGACGGGGTCGCGACGATCGTGCAAAATCAGGAGCGCTGAAAACATGGCCCAATATGACAAAGCCGATCTCGAACGCCGCATGCACGGCGCCCTCGAATCGCTGAAGGGCGATCTGGCTGGCCTGCGCACTGGCCGCGCCAATATCCAGCTGCTCGACCCGGTGACGGTCGAAGTATATGGTGCGCACATGCCCCTCACCCAGATCGCGACCGTTTCCGCGCCTGAGCCGCGCATGTTGTCGGTGCAGGTTTGGGACAAGAGCAATGTCGGCCCCGCTGATAAGGCCATCCGTTCCGCAGGTCTGGGCCTGAACCCGATCGTCGATGGGCAGACGCTGCGCCTGCCCATCCCCGACCTGACCGAGGAACGCCGCAAGGAACTGGCCAAGCTTGCCAGCAAATATGCCGAAGGCGCGCGGGTCGCCGTCCGCAATGTCCGCCGCGACGGGATGGACGGCCTGAAGACTGATGAAAAGAAGGGCGAAATCAGCGAGGACGAGCGCAAGCGCCTGGAAACCGAGGTGCAGAAGCTGACGGACAGCGCCATCGCCGACATCGATTCCACTGTGGCCGTCAAGGAAAAGGAAATTCTCGGCCACTGAGCCGGGGTCCTTCCGCCTGTGCCCATTGCGCATCCGCACCCCTGATGGCCAGCCAAGCCAAGCCCGATATTCGACATAGCGCGCCGACCCATGGCGCGCGCCACGTTGCCATCATCATGGACGGCAATGGCCGGTGGGCGAAGAAGCGGTTCCTGCCCCGGATCGCCGGACACCGGGCCGGGGTAGAGGCGGTGCGCCGGGTTGCGCGCGCGGCGCTGGACCTTAAGCTGGAATGCCTGACGCTCTACGCCTTTTCGTCGGAAAACTGGAAACGGCCCGCCCCAGAAGTTGCGGACCTGATGGGGCTGTTGCGGCATTTCATTCAATCCGACCTGGACGAATTTGACGCTAATGGCATCCGGTTGCGGATCATCGGCAATTACAAGGCGCTCGACCCGTCGCTGGTCGACCTGATCGAAGGGGCGGTTGCCCGGACGGCGGGAAATAGCGGCCCGATTGTTGCCATTGCGCTGAATTATGGCGCTCAGGATGAACTGGTCCGCGCCGTGCAAAGCCTGGCCAGCCGGGTGAGCGCGGGTGAGATGAGCGCGGCGCAGATCGGTGCCGACGACATTGACGCGCATCTCGACACGGCAACGCTGCCACCGCTTGACCTGCTCATCCGCACATCGGGTGAGCAGCGGCTGAGCAATTTCATGCTTTGGCAGGCCGCCTATGCCGAACTTTATTTCACCGACACGCTGTGGCCTGATTTCGACGGGCGCGCGCTGGCGGAGGCGCTCGACGCGTTTCGCATGAGGGACCGCCGGTTCGGCGGCTTGTGAACGTCATGTCGAACGAGCTTCGCCTCCGCACCATCGTCGGCATCCTGCTCATTCTGCTGGCGTCAGGCGGCCTCTATCTGGGCGGGCTGCCATTCTGGCTGTTACTGGTCGTGGCGGGCGTGCTGATGCAGGGCGAATGGGGCGGGTTGACCGGCGCTTCGGCAGAGCATCGCAAACTGGCGATGTTCGCCGTTTCGGTGCCGCTGGCGCTGCTATGTCCGATTGCGGCGGGTGTTTCGTGGATCGCTTTCACGTCAATGGCCGCGGCCTTCTTCTTCGTGATGCTGGTGACGCGATCGGCCCGTTTGGCGCTTGGTATCATCTATGTCTGCCTGCCGGTGATGGCGCTGCTGTATCTGCGTGAACAGACGCCTGACATCTATGGCCTGATGCTGGCATTCTGGGCGCTCGCGCTGGTGTGGGCGACCGACATCGGTGCTTATTTCGCCGGGCGGGCAATCGGCGGGCCGAGGCTGGCCCCCCGGATCAGCCCGTCCAAGACCTGGGCGGGGCTGGGCGGCGGCGTGCTGGCGGCGCTGGTCGTTGGGTTCCTGCTGCACCGCTTTGGCAATTTGCCGATCCAGCTTGCTGCGGCGAGTGGTCTGCTGGCGGTCGCCGCGCAATTGGGCGACCTGTTGGAAAGCGCGATGAAGCGCAGGGCAGGGGTGAAGGATAGCGGCACTCTGCTGCCCGGACATGGCGGGGTTCTGGATCGGCTGGATGGCGTGGTGGCAGTGGCTCCGCTGGCCGCGCTCCTCTATCTGCTGTTGGTGATGCCGTGATGCGCAGGATTTCGATCTTCGGTGCCACGGGTTCGGTAGGCACATCGACCCTCGATCTGGTCAGGCGCGAACCTGAATCCTTTGAAGTGGTAGCGCTGACCGCATTTAGCGATGTGGATGGCCTTGCCGCCGCTGCCCGTGAATGTGGCGCGCGGATCGCTGTGATCGGCGACGAACGGCTTTATTCGGCGCTCAAGGATGCGTTGCAAGGGTCAGGGGTCGACGCTGCCGCCGGCGAAGATGCGCTGGTTGACGCGGCGCAGGCTGGCGCGGACTGGAGCATGGCGGCGATTGTCGGCTGCGCTGGCTTGCGACCGACCATGGCGGCGCTGCAGGCGGGTGGGACCGTGGCGCTCGCCAACAAGGAATCGCTGGTGTCGGCGGGTGCGCTGATGATGGATCAGGCGGCTCGGTCAGGCGCGACCCTGTTGCCGGTGGACAGTGAACATAACGCCATATTCCAATGCCTTGCTGGCAGTCGTTTGGAAGATGTCGCAAGGATCACACTGACCGCCAGCGGTGGCCCTTTCCGCACATTCACGCGGGAAGAGATGCGCGGCATCACCCCGGCGCAGGCGGTGGCGCATCCCAACTGGTCGATGGGCGCGAAGATCAGCGTTGATAGCGCCACGATGATGAACAAGGGCCTGGAACTGATCGAGGCGGCCCACCTGTTTCCCATCGGGCTCGACCGGATCGAGATATTGGTGCATCCGCAATCGATCATCCATTCGATGGTCGAATATCGCGACCGTTCGACCTTGGCACAGCTGGGATCGCCCGACATGCGCATTCCGATCGCCAGCGCGCTGGCCTGGCCGGAACGGATGACGACGCCATGCAAGCCGCTGGACCTGGCACGTGCGGGACGGCTGGATTTCGAGGCACCGGACGAAGAGCGATTCCCGGCGCTTCGCCTGGCCCGGCAGGTGGCTGGGGAGGGCGGCGCGGCACCCGCCATATTGAACGCCGCCAACGAAGTCGCAGTCGCCGCCTTCCTGAAAGGCGATATCGGGTTCCTTGATATCGCCATGATTGTGGAGGATGTCCTGAACCGCTATAGCGCGCCTGCGCCCTGCCGGATCGAAGACGTGCTGGAAGTTGATGCGCGCGCACGAACCATGGCGGGCCAAGTGATGGAAAGATTGACTGCTTGATCCAGAATCCGGGCTTCCTGCTGACCGTCCTTGCCTTTGTCGCAGTCATCGGCCCGCTCGTCTTCGTGCATGAGCTGGGCCACTATCTGGTTGGACGCTGGTGCGGGGTGAAGGCGGAGGCTTTTTCGATCGGCTTTGGCCCGGAAATCGCCGCATGGGTGGACAGGCGCGGTACGCGCTGGCGCATCGGCGCGCTGCCGTTGGGCGGTTATGTGCGGTTCAAGGGCGACATGAACGCGGCCAGCCAGACCGACCCGGCCTGGCTGGAAATGTCCGCGGCGGATCGGGCGGAAAGCTTTCCCGCCAAGCCCTTGTGGCAGCGTGCGGCAATTGTCGCCGCTGGTCCGCTCATCAATTTCCTGTTCGCCATCGTCATCCTGGGCAGCTTCGCCTTCATCCATGGCGAAAGCCGGACGCCTGCCGTCGCGGGACAGGTGCAGGCGGGCAGCGCGGCTGCGGCGGCCGGTATCGTTGCGGGCGACCGCATCGTCGCGATCAACGGGCGGGACATGGCGACTTTTGACGACATCCGCCTCTATGCGCAGATCCGCCCCGGCGAGCCGGTGTCGATCCAGGTGAAACGCGGTGGCGAGCGGCTGGAGCGACAAGGACGGATCGGCGCGGTCGAGGAAAGCGACGGCTTCGGCAATAGTTTCAAAATCGGTCGGCTGGGCATCGCGCCGGGCGATCCGGTGATCGAACCGGTCAGCCTGTGGCGCGCGCCGGTAGTGGCGATTGAACGCACGGGACAGATCATCCGCACGATGGTCGAAACGCTGGGCCAGATATTGGGCGGCGGTCGGTCGGTGAAGGAACTGGGCGGTCCGCTCAAGATTGCGGAAGTGTCGGGGCAAGCTGCGACGCTGGGCGTGGAGAGCTTCATCTTCTTCATGGCGCTCATCTCGATTAACTTGGGGTTCATCAATCTCTTGCCAATTCCGATGCTGGATGGCGGGCATCTACTATTTTATGGATTGGAAGCGGTTCAGCGCAAACCGGTCAGTGCGAAGGTGCAGGAATGGGCCTATCGGTCGGGCCTGGCGATGCTTCTGGCCATGATGATGCTGGTGACATTCAACGATCTAACGTCTTTCGGTCTCTGGGAGCGCCTGTCCGGCTTGATCGGTTGAACCGTATCGGGCAGGGAGGCGCGGCTCGCAGCGTCTTTCCAGACGTGAACGAGCATTGCTTATTTGTAAAAGGGTGAAGCGGGTGACAGCGATAATGAGCAGCAAGAGGCAGCGCCCGATTGTCGCGGCCCTTCTGGCGACGACGATGATCGGCGGCGTCTGTGTAAGCCCCGCTCTGGCCCAGGATAGCGCGCAACCCGCCGCTGCTGCGCCCATCCCCGCCGCCGTCGCCCCGACCGGCACCATCAGCAGCATCGCCGTCACCGGCCAGCAGCGGCTGGAGCCCAGCACGGTGCTGTCCTACACCAAGCTGCGCGTCGGCCAGCCCTATACCCAGGAATCGCTCGATCAGGCCCTGCGCGACCTTTACGAAACGGAACTGTTCGCCGACGTCCAGATCCGCAATGACAATGGTGCGCTGACCATCGAAATCCGGGAAAATCCGGTTATCAACCGCATCGTGCTGGAAGGTAACAAGCGGTTGAAGGATGACAAGATTCGTCCTGAAATCAAACTTGCGCCACGCCAGATCTATACCCGGTCCAAGGTGCGCGCCGACGTTGCGCGCATCATCGAGCTTTATCGCCGTCAGGGCCGCTTTGCCGCTACGGTCGAACCGAAGATGGTTCAGTTGGACCAGAACCGCGTCGACATCGTCTTCGAAATTTCCGAAGGCCCCAAGTCCAAGGTTCGGCAGATCAACATCATCGGCAACGACAAGTTTGACGATGGCGAACTGCGTAGCCAGATGGTGACGAAGCAGTCGCGCTGGTTCCGCCTCTTTTCGTCGGGCACCAGCTATGATCCCGACCGGCTGGCCTATGACCAGCAAAAGCTGCGGCAATATTATCTGACGCAGGGCTATGCCGATTTCCGCGTCATTTCGGCGGTGGCGGAACTGACCCCGGACAAGCAGGACTTCATCATCACCTATGTGGTGGAAGAAGGACAGCGCTACAAATTCGGCGACGTGAAGGTGGAAAGCGATATCCGCGACCTGTCGGGCGCGACGCTGACCAAGACGCTGCCGATGAAGAAGGGCGACTGGTACAATGCCAAGCAGGTGGAAGACACCGTCGACACGCTGAGCGAGACCGCCGGCCTGTTCGGTTACGCCTTTGCGGAGGTCCAGCCGGACTTCAACCGCGACAAGGACAGCCTGACGATGGGGATCGATTTCCGCATCGGCAACGCGCCGCGCGTCTATGTCGAACGCGTCGATGTCAACGGCAACACGTTGACCCAGGACAAGGTGGTGCGCCGCGAATTCCGCCTGGCCGAAGGGGATGCTTTCAACAGCTTCCTGGTCAAGCGTTCGCGCGATCGCATCAACTCGCTCGGTTTCTTCCAGGAAAAGCTGGAAATCGAACAAAAGCCCGGCTCCGCGCCCGACCGCATCGTGCTGGAAACCAACGTGCAGGAAAAATCGACGGGCGAATTGTCGCTGTCGGCTGGCTTCTCCTCGCTGGAGCGGTTTATCGTCGCGGCGTCGATCACCCAGCGCAACTTCCGGGGCAAGGGCCAGGAACTGCGCACCAGTGTGAACTATTCCAGCTATTCCAAATCCATCGAACTGGGCTTTACCGAGCCTTATTTCATGGACAAGAATATCGCGCTGGGCGGCGACATCTATCGCCGTGATCTCAACAGCTTCCGTTATCTTGGCAATTCCAACGATCGCGATACGACGTACAAGCAGACGACCACCGGCTTCCAGCTCCGGGCGGGCGTGCCGATCACCGAATTCATGTCGCTGGCGCTGCGCTACAGCCTTAACCTGGACGATGTGAGCCTGGACGAAGACACTTATTACACCAACGGCGTCTGCGACCCCATTCTGGCTGGCCGTTATCTGTGCGACGCCATCGGCAAGCGGACGACTTCGTCGCTGGGCTATTCGTTGATCTACGACAATCGCGACAACCGTATCCGGGCAACGCGCGGCCATAATGTCGTGCTGAGCCAGGATTTCGCCGGTTTGGGCGGCAGCGTCAAATATGTCCGCACGCGGCTTAACGGTAACAAATATTGGTCGCTGGGCGGAGGCTTCATCTTCTCGCTGTCGGCTGAAGGTGGCTACATCCACTCGCTGGAAGGCGAACGCCGGGATGCTACCGGTGCGCTGGTGGACAAGGTGCGTCTGACCGACCGCTTCTTCCTGGGCAATCCTCAGATGCGCGGCTTCGACATTCGCGGCATCGGTCCCCGCATTAAGCGGTTCTCGCTTGTCCAAGATCCCGATAGCCCGACCGGCTTCTCTCGTAGATCTGGCGACAACAACACCCGGGACGATGCGCTTGGTGGCAAGATTTACTATCTTGCCCGTGCTGAGGTCGAAATTCCGCTGGGATCGGGCGCTCGTGAAATGGGCCTTCGTCCGTCAATCTTCGTAGATGCTGGCGCGGTTGCGGGATTGCGTGATCCTGTTCCAACCAATTTCCCCGGTTTCTGTTCGCTGACGCCGGTCACGGGATCGAATAACCCTGGCCGATCGCCCGAACGAGCGGCGGGCTTGGGCGATTGTTCGAATGTGTCGGTGCCTGGTTATACGACCGACTATCTCGACGGAACTGGTTTCGAAGAAGTTTATCTCGGCGACACGCTCAAGCCGCGCGTGTCGGTGGGCTTTGGCGTCAACTGGAACTCGCCTTTCGGACCGTTCCGCATTGATATCGCCAAGGCCCTGCTCAAGGAACCAGGGGACGACACTCAGCTCATCAGCTTTAACGTAGGGACTCAATTCTAATGAACATGATCCTCAAGGCCGCGGCCTTTGCCTTTGCGCCCATGACCGCCATCGCGCTGGCCAGCACGCCTGCCGTTGCCCAGTCGAAGACCGGCATTGCCGTCGTTGATGTCCAGCGCGCTGTCGCCCAGAGCGCGGCCTATACGACCGCCCGCTCACAGATTCAGACGACTTACAAGGCGCAGATCGACAGCTTCAACGCGCGCAAGAATGCGATTGATACGGACTTGCGCTCGAAGGGTTCTGCCCTGGAAGCCGCGATGAAGGCCGCTGGCAACAAGCCGACCCCGGCAATTCAGACCCAGTATGAAGCCTATCAGCAGGCTGGCCAGGCAGGCCAGGCCGAACTGCAGCGTCTGGGTCAGCCGATCGCGCTCGCCAACGCCTATGTCGAAGAGCAGATTTCGGCCAAGCTGTCCGACGCGCTCAAGGCCGCCATGAGCAAGGCGAAGGTCGACCTGATCCTGGCACCCGACGCTACCGTGTCCTACCAGCCGGGCGTCGATGTCACGCAGCAGGTCGTGACCGAACTCAACGCCCTGGTGCCCAGCGTCGGCATCACGCCGCCGGCTGGCTGGCAGCCCGGTGGCGCTCGTGGCCAGGCTCCGGTTCCGGCGGCAGCCGCTCCGGCCAATCCGTCGCAGCAGCCGACCTCGCGCTGATCCGCCGATGACGGTTGAAGCCGACGCGGCGCCCGCCGCCATGGGTCCCATCGATATTCGCGGGATCATGGCGGCACTGCCGCACCGATATCCGATGCTGCTCGTTGACCGCGTGGTTTCGCTCGTGCCGCACGGCGCGATCCATGCGGTCAAGGCCGTGACGATCAACGAATCCTTCTTCCAGGGGCATTTCCCTGGTCGTCCGATCATGCCGGGCGTGCTGATCATCGAAGCGATGGCGCAGGCCGCCGGGGTGCTTACGGTGGAAACGCTGGAACTGCGCGGTTCGGGCAAGCTCGTCTACTTCATGAGCATCGAAGGGGCGAAGTTCCGCAGTCCGGTGGAGCCGGGTTGCCTGCTCGACTTGCATGTCGAACTTCTCCAGATTCGCGGCCGGGTATGCAAATTCGTCGGAAAAGCGACGGTGGATGGCAAGCTTTGCGCCGAAGCCAATTTCGTCGCGATGATCGCTGACCCGCCTGTGGACTGATGCAAAGGGGTGGCCCCTGGTCACCCCTTGCTTTCGCGCGCAAAGCCATGTAACCGCGCGCCTTCGCAATTTATCGCATCCATGGCCGGTCGGAAACCGGCCCATTGACGGAGCAGACCCATGAAGGCCGATACGCATCCCGACTACCACTTCATCACCATCCAGATGACCGACGGCACGACTTTTCGTACCCGTTCGACCTGGGGTAAGGAAGGCGACACGATGGCGCTCGACATCGATCCCAAGTCGCATCCGGCGTGGACCGGCGGCCAGCGTCAGCTGGAGCAGGGCGGCCAGGTGGCGCGCTTCAACAAGCGTTTCGGCGGCCTCACGCTGAAGAAATAATCGCTCCGTCAGTCGAGCAGATGAGAAGGGCGCCCTGCGAGGCGCCCTTTTTTGTTTGGCGGGACGGTGGTCTACGATCACTTGCTGCCATTGCAGGGGCGCTGAAGAGCGCCCGCATCCTGCTATTCCCGCCTTCAACTAGCGGCGGCTTGCCGTTGGTGGATGAATGGCTCAACGACCGAGACTGCCCTTCGGACGTATAAATCTTTCTCGCCTACAGGGGCGACATAATGCATCGCCTCTTTGGCATCCCGCATTGAAGCGCCACGCGCAATCATCCATGCGGCGAGATATTGCGATGCCAGGCATCCGCCCGCCGTTGCGACATTTCCGTGTGCGACAAAGGGGGCATCGATCACGCTAACGCCCGCTTCGATGACCCATGGCTTGGTTGTGAGATCAGTGCAGGCAGGAAGTTCACTGATTAAGCCTAGCTTCGCCAGAAGAAGAGTCCCGGAACATTGAGCGCCGATTAGTTGGCGTGACGGTTCCAGATTGATACGTGAAAGAAGGCCGATGTCAGCCGCTATCTCGCGTGTTTTGACGCCGCTGCCGATTAGCACTGCATCTGCTTCGGCGGTGAAATCCAATGGCTTCTGGCGCTGAACAATCACGCCGTTCATGGAAGTCACTTCTGCGGTTGGTGATGTGATATGCGCGGCCCAACCATGGCCTTTCATTCGGTTTAGAATCGCTGACGCAATAAATGAATCCAGTTCATTGAATCCATCAAACGTCAAAATCGCGACTTGCACAAATACCTCCTGTAGCTGCTGAGTGATCGAGCCTATAGCGCAAATCAGGCAGCGCCGCACGACCACACAGGTGCCAGTTGATCCAAATAAGCCCGTCCGCCCCCCACCCACGTCGGCCGTTGCGGCTTGAGGCTTAAGTTGCCGCTGCCCGATCTTCGTCCAGAAACGCCGCGACATCATCCAGTACGACATCCTTCGACAGGAAGGTCCGGCCAATGCCGCGCGCCAGCAGGAAGGGGAGAGTGCCCGCCGCCATCTTCTTGTCATGCAGCATATGCGCGATCAGGGCGGCTCCGTCAGCCTTTACATGGGCGCTGGCAAGGTCATGGGGCAGGCCCACTTTCTTCAGATGCTCCGTCACCCGTTCCGCCTCCGCCGCCGGGCATAGCCCCAGCCGCGCCGAATAGCGGAAGGCGAGCGCCATGCCCGCCGCGACGCCTTCGCCATGCAGGAGCAGATCGGAAAAGCCCGTGTCAGCCTCCAGCGCATGGCCGAAAGTATGGCCCAGGTTCAGCAGCGCGCGCCGCCCGGACGTCTCCCGCTCATCATCCGCGACGATGGCCGCCTTTGCCTGCACGCTGCGTTCGATCGCATATTCGCGCGCATCGCCGTCGCCGTCCAACAGCCGCTGTCCATCCGTTTCGCACCAGGCGAAAAAGTCGGGGTCGTCGATCAGGCCATATTTGACGACCTCTGCATAGCCCGCGCGGGTTTCGCGGGGGGGCAGGCTGTCCAGAGTCGAAGGATCGATCAGCACCAAGCCCGGCTGATAAAAGCTGCCGATCAGATTCTTGCCCGCCTTCGCGTTGATCGCGGTCTTGCCGCCGACGGAGCTATCGACCTGGGCCAGCAGGGTCGTGGGAACCTGGATGAAATGGCAGCCGCGTTTCAGGATGGATGCGGCGAATCCGACCAGATCGCCAATCACGCCGCCGCCCAGCGCCACTACATGGTCGCCGCGCTCGATCTCCAGCGCCAGCAACTGGTCCAGCAGCTGTTCCAGATGCCGCCAGCTCTTGGTCTGCTCCCCGGCGGGCAGGATGATGGGGGCCACGGCTATCCCGGCCCGGTTCAGGCTGGCTGTCAGCCGTGGCAGCTGTGCCTTTGCCACATTGGCGTCGGTCACGACGACCAGCCGCCCCTTGCGCGCATATCCTGCCAGATGCGCGTCGGCCCGATCGAGCGAGCCTTCTTCTATGATGATGTCATAGCTGCGCGCACCCAGCGCGACGCGGACTAATGCCATGCGACCAACTGCTCCAATATGCTGTCCACCGTGACTTCGTGGGGGGCGGCGATGCTTTTTATATGAATCGGGGCGAGCGCGTAGACCGGATTGCGCGTCGCGGCGAGTTCGGTCAGCACCGCGCGCGGGTCCTTGCCTTTCAGCAGGGGACGACCTTCCCGGCGCGACACGCGGTCGACCAATATGTCGATGTCGGCGTCCAGCCAGATGGCGGTCGCATGTTCCAGGATCAATCGGCGCGTTTCATCCTGCATGAAAGCGCCGCCGCCCGTGGCGATGACCTTGGGTCCACCGTCCATCAACCGCGCGATGACCCGCCGTTCGCCATCACGGAAATAGGATTCGCCATAGCGTTCGAACATTTCCGTGATGGTCATGCCCGCCGCCTTTTCAATCTCTTCATCGGCGTCCACGAAAGCGACGCCCAGGCGCGCGGCCAGGCGGCGACCGACGGTCGACTTGCCAACGCCCATCATGCCGATCAGGACGATTGGACCGCGCTTCAGGCCGGTAGAGGCGGATTTGCTGTTTCGCTGCATGCCGACCGGGGCTATACATCCCCCCGTCACAGAGGCAAATCGCAACTTTCCTCATCTACCGGCTTGGCCGCACAAGGACCCATGAGAAGCAATCGTTCTTTCAGCAACTTCGAAAGCAGCTCGCGCCGTCGCGGCAAGCGTCTGCCGATAATCCCCATCGTCCTGATTGCCGCGCTGGTCGCGTTGATCCTGCTCATGTGGTCGCGCGGTGGTGAACAGCCCCAGCGACAGGTGGAAAAGGTGATTCCCGCCGAAAAGCTGGGCCAATAACGGGCATGCGCCAACGCCGGGGGAATGCCAGATGGACGCTGGGAACGCTTGCGATCGCGCTGGCGCTGCCAGTGGTGGCGCAGGAAGCGCCTGAGTCCCTGCTGCCGCCCGGTTTCGGCGATCCGCCCGCTGCCCCTGCCCCGGCCGTTCCCCAGCCGGGACGGCCAGCAGGCCCGACCGCGCCGGTGCCCATGGTGCAACCGCTGCCGCCCACAGCGGCGCTGCCGGGCGATGACGCGGCGACCAACGCGGTCGACGATGCGCTTTCCGAAGAAGAACTGGCCGCGCAAAAGGCCAAATATGACTTGCCGCCCGGTGCCCAGCGGTCGTTGGACCGGGTCGGGGTGCTGACCCCGCAACGGCTTGGCTTCGCGTCAGATGACTTTGGCGGCCAATCCGGGCAATTCCTCGCGACCCTGATGACGGAGACGCGCGCGCCGATCACGTCGCGCTGGGCGTCGATCCTGCTTCGCCGCACGCTGTTGTCGGCCACCGATACGCCACGCGACATCAACGGCGCGGACTGGGTGGCGGAGCGCGCCTGGCTGCTGCTGCGCATGGGCGAGGCGGATAGCGCGCGCCTGCTGGTGCAAAGCGTCGATTCGGACCATTTCACGCCTCGGCTCTACGCCGTCGCGATGCAGACCTATCTGGCGACCGCGGACCCGGCGGGGCTGTGCCCGCTGTCCGCTGGCGCGCTTCGGACCAGCAAGAAGCCGGGCTGGGACATGACCCGCGCCATCTGCCCTGCGCTGTCCGGCGATCAGGGTTCGGCGAGTGGCGCGCTCAACCAGGCGCAGCGACGTGGCGTGGTGCGCGGGATCGATTATCGCCTTGCTGAAAAGGTGGTGGGGACAGGCTTCAACGCCCGCCGTTCGGTAAAGATCGAATGGGACGCGGTCGATCGCCTGACCGCCTGGCGATTCGGCCTGGCCACCGCTCTCAACGTCGAAATACCCGATGCCCTCTACGCGACGGCGGGCCAGCATGTGCGCGCCTGGGAGGCGCGGGCTCCGGCATTGAGCGCCGCGAAACGCCTGCCTGGGGCCGAAGTGGCGGCACGGCTGGGCGTCTTTTCCAATAAGGCGCTCGTCGGCTTCTATAGCCAGTTGGACGCTGAGGGCGAAGCGCCCACGGAGGCGGCGGATCGTATCGAAGCGCTGCGGACCGCGCATGTCGGCGATAATGTTGAAGATCGCCTTCAGGCGATGCGCAGCCTGTGGCGGGACAATGGCCAGCCGGATTATGTCGGGCTGATCGCTACGGCCAGGGCGGCGGCTGCTCTGCCGGTACAGCAGATCGATGCGCGCGACGCGGCCAATCTGGTCGCCGCGATGCTGACGGCGGGCTATGACCGCAGCACATTGCGCTGGACCTCCGCTGCCAGGCAGGCCGAAGGCGACGGTGCCAGCAGCCTGTGGGCATTGATGGCGGTCGGTGCGCCCACCGTGACGGTCGAGATCAGCGACAGCCGCGTGTCGGGCTTCTTTGAAGATGCGGGCGCGGTGAAGGGACGGTTGTTGATCGCGGCGCTGGCGGGGCTGGCGCGTGTCGATGCGGGGAAAGCCGCTGCGTTGGCGCAGGACAATGGCTTCCAGCTTGCCCCCGCCAGCCGCTGGGCAAGGGCGATCGCACAGGCCGCCGCGCGCGGTGAGAAGGCAAGCGTCGCCTTGCTGGCGGCGGTCGGCATGCAATCGTCCCAATGGGGCCGCTTGCCGCCTGCCCATCTCTATCACATCGTCGCCGCCCTGCATCGTGTCGGACTCGACCCCGAAGCGCGGATGATCGCGGCGGAGGCGATCACGCGAGCCTGATGCATGAGTGACGACGCGGCCCTCATCGATCGCTTTCTGGAGATGATAGCGGCGGAGCGGGGGGCATCGCGCAATACGCTGCTTGCTTACAGGACGGACCTGACGGGTGCGGCGCAGATTATGGGCGGTCTTTCCCACGCGACCAAGGTCGCCGTGGGTGAGTTGGCCGGGGCCTGGGCGCAACTAGCGGCGTCCTCCGTCGCGCGAAAGGCGTCTGCCTTGCGCGCCTTCTACGCATTCCTCGAAGAAGAAGGGCTGCGCGCCGACAATCCCGCCATTGCCTTGCCGCGCCCGGTGACACGCAGGCCGCTGCCAAAGATATTATCGGCGCAGGACGTCGATTCCCTGTTCGCCGTCATCGACGCAAGGCTGGCCGCAGAGCATCCAGCGCCACTGGATTTGCGGCTATCGGCCCTGATCGAACTGCTTTACGGATCTGGTCTACGGGCGACCGAGCTGGTTTCGCTCCCCCGCCGGGCACTGGCTGCCGATCGGCCCTTCCTGATCCTGAAGGGCAAGGGTGCCCGCGAAAGGCTGGTGCCCATTTCCGACCGCGCAAGAGCAGCGGTGTCGGCCTGGATCGCCCATGTGCCGCAGGACAGCCCATGGCTTTTCCCATCGGGCAAGAGCCATGTCAGCCGCATCCGCCTTTACCAGATGGTCAAGGCCTTGGCCGCTGCCGCTGGCATCGCGCCCGACCGGGTCAGCCCGCATGTGCTGCGTCACGCCTTCGCAACGCATCTGCTGGAAGGCGGTGCCGACCTGCGTGCGCTCCAGTCGATGCTGGGTCATGCGGACATCGGCACGACCCAGATTTACACCCATGTCGACAGCCGTAGACTGGTCGAATTGGTCAATAGCCGCCATCCACTTGCAACGATGGGCCATCGCCTCGTTGACGACGGCACTTCTGCGCCCTAACGCCGTCGGCCATGGTTAGCTTTCTGGAATTTGAAAAGCCTATCGCCGAACTTGAGGCGCGCGTGATTGAATTGCGTGCGACCGCCAGCGCCGGTGATATCGACATTGGCGGCGAGATCGAGAAGCTCGAACATCGCGCGGCCAGGCTGCTGGTCGACACCTATGCCAAGCTCACGCCGTGGCAGAAGACGCAGGTCGCCCGCCACCCGGACCGTCCCCACTTCAAGGATTATGTGGCGGGGATGTTCGACAATTATATGCCGCTGGCCGGGGATCGGGCCTTTTCCGACGATCAGGCGATCCTGGGCGGCTTTGCAACGCTGGGCGACCGGCGCGTCATGGTCATCGGCCATGAAAAGGGCGACGACACCGCCAGCCGTGTGCGCCACAATTTCGGCATGGCCAAACCGGAAGGCTATCGCAAGGCGATCCGCCTGATGCAACTGGCTGACCGCTTCGGATTGCCCGTGGTGACGCTGGTGGATACGTCGGGCGCTTTTCCGGGCGTGCAGGCGGAAGAACGCGGTCAGGCGGAAGCAATTGCCCGTTCGACCGAGCAATGCCTGGCCCTGGGCGTCCCGATGGTGGCTGCCGTGGTGGGGGAAGGCGGTTCGGGCGGCGCTGTCGCTCTGGCGGCTGCCAACCGCGTGTTGATGTTCGAACATGCGGTCTATTCGGTGATCTCGCCCGAAGGGTGCGCGTCCATCCTTTGGCGCACGGCGAACCGAGCGAGCGATGCGGCGACCGCGATGCAGGTTACCGCGCAGCATCTGAAAGCGCTCGGCGTCATCGATCGGATCGTGCCGGAACCGGCTGGGGGCGCGCATCGCGAGCCGATGCAGGCCATCGCTCGGCTGGGCGCGGCGATCGGTGAGGAGCTGGATTCACTGGCCAGCATGAGCGGGCCGGACCTTCGGACGGACCGCGCGGACAAGTTTCTGGCGATCGGGGCCTGATCTTTTGCCTTTGGAGCTGGCGGCTGGATGCCAGAGTTCTGAGTGCAATTGTCGATATGGTCCGGCGACGAATAGCGCCAATCATCTCATTGAGCGCTCAACAGAAAAGGGCGGCGGAATTTCTTCCGTCGCCCTTTCTTTTCGAACTTGCCCAAACTTAGTTGAGGTTGTTCGAAACCTTGTTGAAGGTGTTGGTCAGCTTCGTGCCGATGTTGGACATGGCAGTGATAGCAGCAACGGCGATCAAAGCGGCGATCAGGCCATACTCGATGGCGGTCGCGCCCTTTTCATTCTTCAGCATTTTACGGATGAACTGCATTGCAAATCTCCTTGACAAAATTCCGGTTCAACTGTCCCCGCCGCCCCGATGAATTAGGTCAGCTATGGATGGTTTACTTTCTGTAGGTTGATAAAGATTTAACGACATCGACCGTTTGTTTCGGTGCAATGGTTAATTATTGATAACTTCTGTCGCCACATTGCCCCACATGTTGATGGTCTTGTCGGCGACGTTCGTTACTGCGGAGATAATCGCCAGTGTGATGAGTGCCAGGATCAGGCCATATTCGATTGCCGTCGCGCCGCGTTCGCAACGCAGCAGGGACATTTTCGATATGATTTCGATCAGTCCGCCCATGCCACTTCCCGATTATTGCAGACAGCACCGGACGGCTTTGTAATAGGGGCGAGTTAATAACCCCTTTCGCTGGACCGACATGACGACAATCAAACCCCTTCTGGTGGTGGCCGCCGCGCTGGTCGATGCCGATGGACGCGTGCTGTTGCAGCAGCGTCCGCCGGGCAGGGCGATGGCCGGACTATGGGAATTTCCAGGGGGGAAGGTGGAAGACGGCGAAACGCCCGAGGCCGCGTTGATCCGCGAGCTGGACGAGGAGCTGGGAATCCAGACCCACGCCAGTTGCCTGGCCCCCGCCACCTTCGCGAGCGAGGCTCTGGGCGATCGGCACCTGTTACTGCTGCTCTATGTCTGCCGTAAATGGCAGGGCATTGCCCATCCGCATCATGCGACGGCGCTGCAATGGGTTAGGCCCAACCAGATGTATGCGCTGGAAATGCCGCCAGCGGACCTGCCGCTGATCGGATTGCTCGACGCGCTGCTCTAAAGCAAGGGCGGGGTAAGCGTGCCGGATATGCTACCCCGCCCGCGGCGTCATTCCTCCGCTGCCTTGCTCTGCAGCTGGATATAGTTCTGGATGCCCATGCGTTCGATCATTTCGAACTGGGTTTCCAGCGTATCGACATGTTCTTCCTCGCTTTCGAGGATCGACTGGAACAGGTCGCGGCTGACGAAATCGCGCACCGTTTCGCTATAGGCAATGGCGTCTTTCAGCACGGGAAGGGCTTCATATTCCAGCTCAAGGTCGGACTTCAGGATTTCTTCGACCGTCTCGCCGATCTTCAATCGCCCCAGCAGCTGGAAATTGGGGAGGCCGTCGAGGAACAGGATGCGCTCCGCCACCTTGTCGGCGTGCTTCATCTCGTCGATCGATTCCTCATATTCGAACTTTGCGAGCTTTTCGATGCCCCAATGATTGAGCATCCGATAGTGCAGGAAATATTGGTTGATCGCGGTCAGCTCATTTTTGAGCACCTCGTTCAAATAGTCGATGACCTTGGGATCGCCCTTCATGGCTTCATGCTCCGGCTGTTTTGGACAGGCCGGGACTATAGGCTGGTTACGCCTGATTGTTAACTGGAAAGCCTTGTAAATCCGCCATATTTACAGGTCGATATTGCGAGATGTTCGCGCCTGCCATCAGCAATTTGATGCTGATGATTATCAATTGTCAGACAGAAGCGCGTTCCGTGGCGATGATCGTGCGGGCGAAGGGGACGCACTGGCCGCATTTGGGACGGCGACCGAGGCGGGCATAGGCGCTGCACGGCGTGTCGGCACCGCCGCGCACGGCTTCCTTCAAATCCTTTTCCCGAATGGCATTGCAGATACAGACAACCATCGACTTCTCCTGATTCGGAGATAGCGTAGATGATAATAGCTCGCAATAGACTTTTAACTGCTCTTGCGAATCTTTTGCGGCTTCCCTCGTGCCAGGCTGCGCCACAGCCATTCCGCTGGCCCCATGGCGAATCGCGACAGCCAAGGCGCTGACCACAATAGCATGACCAGCCATGCGCAAAGCAGCAGCAATGGAAACTGCACGGGGCGCAGATGCGCGAAGAACCCCAGGCCCCAGCCATAGAATATGGCGCACATGACAAGGCTGGTGCCAATATAGTTGCTGAGCGCCATCCTCCCCACCGCAGCGATCCTCAGGACAAGGGGGCGATCCCGGTGCCGGGCAAACAGCCAAAGGATCATCGCCGCCCAGCCAACGGCCAGCGGTATGCGGAACGGGAAGGACCATGCCAAGGCCGCGCCGTAGGAGGACAGGACGGGGAAACCGCTCAGGATCAGCCATGCGGCAAGGCCAGCCATCGGCACAAGTCCGATGAGGAAACAGTGGATGGCGGTCCGCTTATAGTGATCAGGATCCCAACGGCCGGTCAAAAATCCGCCTTTCATCATGGCCATGCCCATCAGCATGAAGCCCAATGTGTCGAGCCCGTTGAACAACAGGCCACGGGGCCATTCGTCCGCAAAAAGAGCCAGGTGATGGCGCAGGATGACACCGAAACCGCTGCGATAGGTCTGTATGTCCGACTGGATCGCGGGGTGGCGCAGGTCGGTGAATGATGCGGCGAAGCTGGCATAGCCTTCGCGCACCGATTGGGCCGCGCCCGGACTCGCCGCCGCGTCGGCCCATCCATAAAGGCTGACGATGGAAAGCGTGCAGATAAGGAAATGCGCGAGAAAGAAGAGGAAGGCCCATTTCATGAGCGAAAGCGGCTCTTTCCCGACGAAGGGGAGGGCGGCAATCCCCACCAGCGCATAGATCATCAATATGTCGCCCCACCAGAGCAGCAGATAATGGGCGAGGCCGATCAGGAACAGCCAGGCGGCGCGGATCACCTGCACCTTGCGCCCGTCGCGCCCGGCCAGTTCCTCCCGGTCGATCAGCAGCAGCATCGATGCCCCGAAAAGGATGGAGAAAAGCGCCCGCATCTTGCCGTCGAACAATAGAAAGCTGATCAGCCAGAACAGCGCATCCCCGGCGGACAGCGCCCCCCCCGCGCGGGGATTGAAATAGACCGCCTGCGGCAGGGCGAAGGCGGTGATATTCATCCACAATATGCCCATGACCGCGCAGCCGCGCAGCACGTCCATGGCGGGAATGCGAAAGGATGGGGCGCTCATGCGACGGGCGTTCCTTGAAGACACTGGCAAAGCGGGCTTTGCTCTGCCATGCGACTAGTGGATTGATTTTGACATTTGCATCCCGCTGGCCGGATAGGAAGGTCGCAAATGTCAAAATCGCAAAATCCACTAGATTCATATAGTTGCTAGTGGTCCTGAGAGATTCTGACATTTGCTCACCACCTAGCCGATAGATATGCCAAATGTCAGGATCGGACCACTAGCCATGAACAGCCGTCGCAAGCAACGGATAAGCGAAGCATTCGGCGCTGCCGCCGCCCGCTATGACGATCATGCGGGGCCGCAACGCGCTGCGGCAGCGCTGGTCGCCGATCTGGCCCAGCGGCAGATGCCGGGGCCGGTGGAACGCATCCTGGAAATCGGTTGCGGGACCGGCCTGCTGACCCGTGACATTCAGCGGCGCTGGCCCTCTGCCGAACTGGTGGTTACGGACCTGTCCCCCGATATGCTGGCCAGAGCGGCGAAGGGCGGGCTGGTCGCCGGCACGTTCCTGACCATGGATGGAGAAGCGCCGGCGTTTGAGGGGGAATGGTTCGACCTCATCCTGTCCAGCCTGGCCTTTCAGTGGTTCGAGCAGCTGGAAGACGCCATCGCCCGCCTGACGGGTCTGCTGCGACCGGGGGGGAGCCTGATCTTTTCGACGATGGGCGCGGGCAGCTTCGCGCAATGGCGAGCCGCGCATGCGGCGTGCGATCTGGTCCCCGGCGTCCCCGCCTATCCCGGCCTGGATGACCTGCGCGCGATGTTGAGCGCCTATGACGATGCGTTCGCCTTTGACGAGGATTATGCGCTGTCCTGTGGCGGTGCGCGGGGACTGATCGCGCATTTGAAAGGCATAGGCGCGGTGGTGCCGGGCGATGGCAGAAAGCCGCTGCCGCCCGGACAGTTGCGCCGGGTGATGGCAGCGTTCGACCAACACGGCGGCGATGACGCCTATCAACTGCTGTTCGGTCGGGTCACTCGTCCGAAAAACTGACGGGCTCGCATTGGGGCTCGTTCGCTGATGGACGCTTAAAGTTCAGCGTCCATCAGGTTCGGGAAAAAGCCTTCATGCGCGTTGCGCAGGTCGCTGAGCGCCACGCCATCCACGGTGTTGCCGCCGGTCGTGCCGATCCGAAGCCCGCCTACTATGTCCACACCCTGTGGAGCGGTGACGACGTAACGGCCCTGATCCTCGCCAAAAGCGGCGGCGGTGGTGAGTGCAACGGTCAGTTCCGCGCCGATCCCGCCCGCCAGCGCCATTTCCGCAATCGTGACCAGCAGGCCGCCGTCGGCAATATCATGCACGGCGTTCACCTTGCCGTCCGCGATCAGGCCGCGAACGACGTCCGCATTGGCGCGCTCGGCGGCCAGGTCGACCTTTGGCGCGTCGCCCGCTTCCCGGCCCGCAATTTCCCGCAGCCAGATCGACTGGCCCAGATGCGAACCCAAAGATCCCTCGGTGCTGCCGATCAGCCAGATGGCGTCGCCTTCATTCTTGAAGGCCACGGTCGCCATGACATCGACGTCCTTCAACAGGCCGATGCCGCCAATCGCGGGCGTCGGCAGGATCGCGGAGCCGCCACCGGTCGCCTTGGATTCATTGTACAGGCTGACATTGCCCGACACGATCGGGAAGTCGAGCGCACGGCAGGCGTCGCCCATGCCATCAAGGCAGCCGGTGAACTGCGCCATGATCTCTGGCCGCTGCGGATTGGCGAAGTTGAGGCAGTTGGTAACGGCCAGCGGCGTCGCGCCAACGGCACTGATGTTGCGATAGCATTCGGCGATGGCCTGCTTCCCGCCTTCATAGGGGTCGGCATAGCAATAGCGCGGGGTGCAATCGGTGCTGATTGCGATACCCTTTTGCGAACCATGGACCCGCACCACCGCTGCGTCGCCACCCGGTCGCTGCACCGTGTCGGCGCCGACCATATGGTCATATTGTTCCCAGATCCAGCGGCGGCTGGCGATGTCCGGCGACCCCATCAGCTTCACCAGATCCGCGCCGATGTCGCTGCTTTCGGTGATGTCGCCCAGCGGTTCGACGCCGGACCAGACCTTATATTCGTCCTTCGGCATCGACGGACGGTCATAGAGCGGGGCGTCGTCGGCCAGCGGCGCGAGCGGGATGTCGCACACGACCTCACCCTTATGCACCAGCACCATGCGGCCCGTGTCGGTCACTTCGCCGATCACCGCAAAGTCCAGTTCCCATTTGCGGAAAATGGCTTCGGCAAAGGCTTCCTTGCCTGGCTGGAGGACCATGAGCATGCGCTCCTGGCTTTCCGACAGCATCATTTCATAAGCTGTCATGCCGGTTTCGCGCTGCGGCACCATGTCCATGTTGAGCTGGATGCCGACGCCGCCCTTGGACGCCATTTCGACCGAGGAGGAGGTGAGGCCAGCCGCGCCCATGTCCTGGATCGCGACGATCGCGTCCGATGCCATGAGTTCAAGGCAGGCTTCGATCAGCAGCTTTTCGGTGAAGGGGTCGCCGACCTGCACGGTCGGGCGCTTGGCGTCGGCGTCGTCGCCAAAGTCCGCCGACGCCATGGTCGCGCCATGGATGCCGTCGCGGCCGGTCTTGGAACCGACATAGACGATCGGATTGCCGATGCCGGACGCCGCCGAATAGAAAATCTTGTCCGTGTCCGCGACGCCGACGGTCATCGCATTGACCAGGATATTGCCGTCATAGGCCGGGTGGAAGTTCACTTCCCCACCCACGGTCGGCACGCCGACGCAATTGCCGTAGCCGCCGATGCCGTGCACCACGCCGCTGATCAGATGCTTCATCTTGGGATGGTCGGGCCGGCCAAAGCGCAGCGCGTTCATGTTCGCCACCGGGCGCGCGCCCATGGTGAACACGTCGCGCAGGATGCCGCCCACGCCCGTCGCCGCACCCTGATAGGGTTCGATATAGGACGGGTGGTTGTGGCTCTCCATCTTGAAAATCGCCGCCTGGCCATCGCCGATATCGACGACGCCCGCATTTTCGCCGGGGCCGCAAATGACCTGCGGTCCTTCGGTCGGCAGCTTCTTCAAATGAATGCGGCTCGACTTGTAGGAACAATGTTCCGACCACATGACCGAAAAAATGCCCAGTTCCGTCAGGTTCGGCTCGCGACCGAGGGCGTTCAGAACGCGGTCATATTCTTCCGGCGAAAGGCCATGCTCGGCGACGATTTCCGGGGTGATCTGGGTGGCTGCTGTCGACATGAGCGCGCCTTTAGCCGGGGCGCGGCAGATAGACAATCCTTGCGCGCGCGTGCCGGACAAAACATGGTAGGAAATGCAGGTTCAATTAGGCCGGGGAGAGTGCAGGATGGAATGGATGCTGTTGCCACTACGCCGCTACGCGAAATTTTCCGGGCGGTCCCGGCCAAAGGAATATTGGATGTTCATCCTGTTCCTGATTCTGTGTTTCATCGCGGTTGGCATCGTCGAAGGGATGCTGGGCCTTGGCACCACTGAACATTGGGCGCGCCGCGGCGATTGGTGGTTCGATACCGGCTATCGCACCAAAGGCGGGCCGTTGACCGGGTTGTTCGGCCTGGCGGTCCTGATTCCCTGGATCGCCGTGGCGGTGCGGCGCTTGCACGACACCGACAGGAGCGGTTTCTGGCTGCTGATCCTCTTTTTCCCGATTATCGGCAGCCTGGTCCTGCTCGTTTTCTTCATCATGAGCGGGACGCGCGGCCCCAATCGCTTCGGGCCGGACCCGGTCGAGGTGGGCGAACCCGAATTAGTGAAAAGCTGAATTGAAAAAGGCCGGGCCTCCACTGGGGAGACCCGGCCTGGAAAAACCGGATTGGCCGGACTTACGCCTTGCAGCTAAGCGCGTCCTTGCCCGGAACGGTGACGGTGATCTGCTTGCCGGCGCCTTCGACCGAATAGCCTTCTGCGGTGAAGGGTTCGCCGGGGTTGGCAGCGACCAGCTTCGTGGGCGCGCTATCCCTTTTCAGGCGCAGGTTCGCGGTCTTGTCGTCGCTCATGAAGTCGACGAAAATCAGGCTGTTGTCCTTGCAGCGATATTGGTGGCTTTCCTTCACCGAAGGGGGCAGCTCAACCGGTGCGGCATTGGCAAGCTGCTGCGCCATGGGATCGGCGGGGCCGCCCACGACTTCGGGTTCATCATTCTGGTTGCAGGCGGACAGCAGGCTGAGCGCGGCGACGGTGATCAGGGGGAGATAATATTTCATAGCGGTCCTTCTATGTGCATCTGCCACAGCGGGCGTCAACGCAAAACTGGCAAAATTCCGCCAGCGCCGTGGCCAGGAGTCATGACATTTTCGTGACGCAGGCGAACTAATGGGCGGGTGCGGGCGCAGCGGGCTTGACCGCGCGGGCGACGGTCGCCAATGCAGGACCTATGGCCGAAGAGAGCATGACCCAGGCGGGCGACACGTCTCAATTGTCTTTCGAGGATGCTCTGCGCGCCCTTGAATCGATTGTCCGCCGGTTGGAAAGCGGCGACGTCCCGCTGGACGAATCCATCTCGCTCTATGCGCAGGGTGAAGAATTGCGGAAACGGTGCCTGGAAAGGCTGCAGGCGGCTGAGGCGCGAATCCAGAAGCTGACCGTCGATCCCAACGGGGTCGTGACGGGCGCCCAGCCGTTCGGCGCGGACTGAGCGCGCTGGGCATGGAGGGCGTCATTTCGGGTACGGCGTTGGTCGCCAGCCGCTCCGCCGCCGTCGCAGCGGAGGTGGATCGGGCATTCGACGCTCTGCTGACAGTCCCCGACGATCCGCGCGCGCGCCTGTATGAAGCCATGCGGCATGCGGCTATCGGCGGCGGCAAAAGGCTGCGCCCCCTGCTGGTGCGGGCCGCCAGCGACCTGTTCAACATATCGCGCGAATCGGCGCTGCGGGTCGGCCTGGCGGTCGAATGCATCCATGTCTATTCGCTGATCCATGACGATTTGCCGGCGATGGACGATGACGACCTGCGCCGGGGCAAGCCGACCATCCACAAGGCATTCGACGAAGCGACTGCGATCCTGGCCGGGGACTGCCTGCACGACCTGGCGTTTCAGCTGCTCGCTGACGAGGAAACCCATCCCGACCCGTTCGTCCGCATCGAACTGGTGAAAGCGCTTGCCGCCGCCAGCGGGCCTGCGGGCATGGCGGGCGGGCAGATGATGGACCTGGAAGCGGAGGGGGCGAGCTTCGACCTGGCCACCGTCACCCGGCTGCAACAGCTCAAAACCGGCGCGCTCATCGCCTTTTGCGTCGATGCCGCCGCGATCATGGCCCGGATCCCGTCCGAAGGGCGCACCAGCCTGCACGGCTATGCCCGCGATATCGGGTTGGCGTTCCAGATCGCGGACGACCTGCTCGATGTCGAAGGCGACGTAGCGGTCGCGGGCAAGGCATTGGGCAAGGATCAGGCGGCAGGCAAGGAAACCTTTGTATCCCTGCTGGGCGTCGAACGGGCGCGCGAACAGGCACGGATACTGGTCCAGCAGGCAAAGGCGCATCTCCACGCGCATGGGACGCAAGCCGACCTGCTGCGCGCCATCGCCGACTATATCGTGGAAAGGGATCGCTAGGATGAGCAGGCAAAGGGTGGGGGTCTACCCCGGCACGTTCGATCCGATCACGCTGGGCCATATGGACATCATCCGGCGCGGGGCGAAACTGGTCGATAAGCTGGTGATCGGCGTCACCACGAACATCGCCAAATCGCCCATGTTCTCCGACGAGGAACGGTTGGAAATGGTGCGGCGCGAATGTGCCGACGTCGATGCGCAGATCGTCGTTACCGGCTTTAACTCGCTGCTGATGGACTTTGCCGAATCGCAGGGTGCCAACGTCATCATCCGTGGCCTGCGCGCCGTGGCGGATTTCGAATATGAATATCAGATGGCGGGCATGAATCAGCAGATCAATTCCCGCGTCGAAACCGTGTTCCTGATGGCGGACGTATCGCTGCAACCGATCGCGTCGCGTCTGGTCAAGGAAATCGCGCTCTACGGCGGGCCGATCCACAAATTCGTCAGTCCGCGTGTTGGTGAGGAAGTCGTCGCGCGGGTCGCCCATATCGGGCGCAAGGACGGCAAGTAAGGACGCCGCTCAGGCTTCGTTCAGTTGCCAATCGCGAAGAGCGCGTTATCAGGGCCACATCGCCTTATCGGGCACATATCAGGGAATGCTTATCCATGCGGTTCACGTCGGCGATCAAGACCGTGGCGATCGGTTTCGCTTTCTATGCTTCCAGCGGCGCAGCTTTGGCGCAGGCGGGACAGGGTGCCGACGCGACCAAGAAGGCCGAGGCCGCCGCGCGCGCTGAGCAGAACGCCAAGACCATGGGTCAGGACGTCGCCGTCAAACTGCCGCCAGCAACCGTTCCCGCCGATCCTGAGAATATCTGGGATCTGGACCTGTCCAGCGGCGGGCGCGTGCGCATCCAACTGCGTCCCGACATCGCGCCCAACCATGTGGAGCGAATCAAGCAGCTCACGCGCCAGGGCTTTTATAACGGCCTGAAGTTCCACCGCGTCATTCCCGGCTTCATGGCGCAGGGCGGCGATCCCAAGGGCGACGGCACCGGCGGATCGACGCTGCCCGACATCGCGGCGGAATTTAATCCGATGCCCCATCTGCGCGGCACCGTTTCCATGGCCCGCGCGCAGGAAGAAAATAGCGCCAACAGCCAGTTCTTCATCGTGCTGCTGCCCCGCATGCAGCTCGACAAGAAATATACCGTCTTCGGTCGCGTGATCGACGGTATGCAATATGTCGATGCGATCACGCCGGGCGAGCCGCCCGCCAACCCGTCCGTCATTTGGCAGGCGTCGATCGAAAGCGACGGGAAGCCGCCGATGACGGCGCTGCCGACGCCGCCTGTTCCCTCGGTTGCCACTCCGGCGGTTGCCGCCCCGGCGGGCAAGAAGGCGGCAAAGCGGAATTAATCCGCCACACCGGGCGGCTTCATCATGCGCGTTGATCTGTTCGATTTCCACCTGCCGCCTGAGTCGATCGCGCTCCGTCCGGCCTCACCACGCGATTCCGCCCGGCTGATGCTGGTCGCGGGGGATGCGCCGATTCAGGATCGGATCGTGCGTGACCTGCCGTCGATGCTGCGCCCCGGCGACATGCTGGTGTTCAACGACACCAAAGTCATTCCGGCGCAGCTGGAAGGGATGCGTGGGCAGGCAAAGGTCGGGGCGACGCTGCACAAGCGGCTGGGGCTTCGCCAGTGGCAGGCTTTTCTCCGCAATGCCAAACGGGTGCGCGACGGGGACAGGATCGACTTTGGCGCGGGCGTGACCGCCATCGCCGGACCTCGCGATGAAGAAGGCGGCTGCACCCTCAGTTTCGAAGGCGACGATCCGGTCGAGCTGTTGCTGGAACGGGCAGGGCGGATGCCCTTGCCGCCCTACATCGCCAGCAAACGGCCCACGGACGCGCGCGACCGCAGCGATTATCAGACCATGTTCGCGCGCGAAGACGGCGCGGTCGCCGCGCCGACGGCGGCGTTGCACTTCACGCCCGACCTCATGGCTGCGCTGGGCGAAGCCGGGATCGGGTCGGAAACGCTGACGCTGCATGTCGGCGCGGGCACCTTCCTGCCGGTCAAGGCCGAGGATACGGACGACCACCGCATGCATGCGGAATGGGGTCGGATCGACAAGGACACAGCCGACCGATTGAACGCGACCCGCGCGCGCGGCGGTCGCCTGATTGCCGTGGGCACCACCAGCCTGCGCCTGCTGGAAAGCGCGGCGGATGATCAGGGCCGCATCCACCCCTTTGCCGACGAAACGCGAATCTTCATCACGCCGGGTTATCGCTTCCGCGTCGTGGACGGGCTGATGACGAACTTTCACCTGCCCAAATCGACATTGTTCATGCTGGTCAGCGCGTTGATGGGGCGCGACCGGATGCAGGCGGCCTACGCCCACGCCATCGCGCAGGGCTATCGCTTTTATTCCTACGGCGATTCCTCGCTGCTGCTGCCCCAAGCGTAACGGCGCAAGCAGCGCGACGTATCTCTGCGCGCACCCTGTCAATTTGTAGCATCGATGACTATTCGGGCTGACCATCCAACGAGAAATTGCGGTTATTCTGTTCCGCCCGCAAACCGGTTCTTTCCGAACGACGGGAGGTAGCCTTACCCTCCCGCAGTTTCGAAGGGGCTTTCATGGCTGAACTGGGCAGCAACAATCCTGCGCTGGCGGGGGAGACATATCAGCGCACCACAGTTGACGCTGCGATGGCCAGGCCAGCCGCCCCTGCAAAGGCCAAGGCTCGGGAGTTCAACCATACAGTGCATGGGCTGCGCGGGGTGGCGGCAATGATGGTCTTCTTCGCGCATGTGCTAAGTGGGGTGGCCGAAAATATCTATGCAGGGGACCCTTCCTATTCTGCCCTTGTCGAAGGGCCTGGCAATTTTGGTCGTTGGGGTGTGTGGCTGTTCTTCGTGATCAGCGGCTATGTCATCTTGCCCAGCGTGCTGCGTTATCTGCCGGGCGAGTTCGCGCTGCGCCGCTTCTTTCGGCTCTATCCGCTATTCTTTGCCTTTTCGCTGCTGTTCATCGCGCTTAACGCCGCCAGCAACGCCTATCCTGAACTGAATTCGCCATGGACCGTCGTGCCTGGCCTGCTGATGATCAACCTGTTGACTCAGACCCAGCAACTCACTCCCAATGCGTGGAGCCTGAGCTATGAGGTGCTATTCTATGCCCTGGCCTGCGCGATCGTGCATTTCGCGGTGCGGCGGCGCAGTTTACTGGAAACGCTGCCCTTTGCGCTGTTCGCCATTGCATTACTGTGCCGCTATCCCGCCATGGCGTTCTTCCTCGCGGGTATCGCCGCGCGCCTGCTCGACGATCGTAACATCCGGCCAGCTCCTGGTCCGCGGATCGTCCTGGAGATGCTTGCCTTTGCCGCATGTGTCTACTGCGCGTCGGTCAGGCATTACACCTTTCTGCCGGAGGACCTTGGCGACTGGAGGACTTATGGCCTGTATGTGGCGACCGCGCTTTTTTTCTACATGGCCATTGCGCGCGGTAGTCTGACGTCACGCCTGCTTGACCGGCCTGCGATATTGTATCTCGGCACGGTAAGTTACAGCCTCTACCTTGCGCACCCCTATTCCTACCTGCTGATGCGGAAGGGTTTCGCGCAATTCGGGCTGTTCAGCGACAATTGGCTGTTGTCGGTGACCGTTTTCATGATCGCAGTCATGGCCGTCACTCTGGCGATCACCCATGTCGTCTACCGGGTGCTGGAGCGCTATCCTTATCAATGGTTTTTTCACGAGCGGGTATTCCATCGCTGAACGCTTCAGCGTGGTGCCGCCAAGAAATCGGAAGGCCCGGCGCTGCCGCCGGGCCTCCCTTCATCTCACCTATTACCCGATCACTGTTCAGCGATAGCGGCTGGCCTGCCCCTGGGGATTGCCAGAGCCGGAGCCTTGCGCGCCCCAGCCACCACGATCGTCCTGGCTTCCAAACATGGCATTTTGATCGCGCTCAGTGCGCCACGCGGTATGGGCTTCGTCCGCCGTTTTCTCGATAGTGACCTTTTGCGCGTCCACGGACCGAATCCACGAAGACGGGATGGAATGATGCATGCCATCGGCGTCCTCGTCGTTCTTCGTCAGGATGATGCGATCACCGCTCAGCTTGTCGACGGTGCCGACATGTTCGCCGTCGCTGCCCACGACTTCCATATGTTCGCGCACCTGCTGGACCGCCTGCCGCTGTTCACCGCGTTTCGTCCGCCAGCTGCCAAATTCCTGGTTGAACCGTTCGCGATGTTCCCGCTGATATTCCGAATAATCGCGGTCCAACTCATCGATGCGCTGTTTCCGCCACGCATGATAATTGGCGTCATGATGCTCGCCATAATCCTGCGAAGGACCAAAGGAGCGGATGCGGTTGCCGTGATCCTCGCTGCCATAACCACTGCGTTCGCCCGCAAAGGGCGCATAGCCCCGATTGGGCAGATATTGGCGGCTGCGCGCGGCGGAGGCATATCCCATCCGGCTGCTTTCATCGCGTGGATCGCCATAGGGGCGATTGTAATATTCGTCATATTCGCGGCGGCGTTCCGCCTCTTCATCGCCGAACCAGCTGCGGACCTCGTCGCCCGCCCGGTCGAAAAATCCGCGATCGTCCGGGTCATAATCCTCGCGGCCACGCCGATAGTCCGGTCCGCCAAATTGTCCCCGCGTTCCGTAGCGGGACTGGCGGTCATCTTGCCAGTCGCGCTGCCCGCGATAACGATTGGACCCTCTGTCCCAATCACTGCGGCTGCGATCCTGTTCGCCATAGCGCCGTCCGTCTTGATAGCCCATCATCTTTCTCCTTTGCTCTGGAATCTCCCTCGATGCCGAAGGGGCCATTGCTGCACCAATGAGTGGTAGGACGCATCGTTCCGGCCGTTACGCGTCGGTAATATCCGCGATGATGACCGGTCTGCCGATGCTGAAGGCCGCAAGGCAGACCGGCTTTCCGGGCGCAAAAGACCGTTGCAAGGCTTTTGGCGCTCGCTTATAGCCAGCGCTCCTTTGGGGCCGTAGCTCAGCTGGGAGAGCGCGTCGTTCGCAATGACGAGGTCAGGGGTTCGATCCCCCTCGGCTCCACCATTTCCCCCGTCCAGTGACCGGGAGATGGCAAATATTTTGCCGCAGGTGCTTTCCTGACCTAAGGCGACATCCATGTCTCGAAATGTTGGTGAAGGCCGCCCTGCGGCAACGGTAGTGATCGTCCGCGACATGCCCGGATCGCCGCCGCACATCCTGATGATGGAGCGGGCGGCGACCATGGCCTTTGCGGGCGGCGCGCTGGTCTTTCCGGGCGGCGCGGTCGATGCGGCGGATCGCGCCCTGGCCACCGGGATTGCGAAAGATGGCGACGCGGACGACATGGCCGCCCGGATTGCGGCTATCCGCGAAACGCTGGAAGAAAGCGGCCTGGGCATCGGTTTCACGACGCCCCCGGCTCCGGCGCAACTGATGGACATGCGCGCTGCCCTGGCGGCGGGGGAGAGTCTGGCCGCTATCGCCGATGCGCATGGGCTGGAGTTCGCGCTGGATCAGCTGGTGCCCTTCAGCCGCTGGCATCCGGCGGCGGCTGAACATGTGACGCGCATTTTCGACACGCGCTTCTATCTGGTGCGCGCGCCCCGCGATCAGACCCCAAGCGTGGACGCGACCGAAAATGTCAGGCTGTTCTGGAGCGCGGCGGGTGACACCATCGCGCGCTGCGACGCGGGGCAGGGGCGCATCATCTTTCCGACGCGGCGCAATCTTGAGCGGCTTGCGCTCTTCGACAGCTTTGACGCCATGGCGGCGCACGCATCCTCCACGCCAATCGAAATGGTGCGGCCCTGGATAGAGGATCGGGCGGGACAGTCCCACCCCTGCATCCCGGAAAATATCGGATATCCCGTGACTGCGGAACCCTTGGGCGGGGTCCGGCGTGGTTAGCCTATGCGTCGCGTTCATGCCCTTGCCCGCTGGATCGTCATTATTGGCGCGATCCTGTCATTGCTGCTGGTCGGCTATGCCTATCTGAGCAAGCGACCGCAGGATCTTCCCTGGACCCCGCTCGACCTTTCGCAGCCGGTGGGATTGTTCACCGGGCGCAAACTGGCGGCATTGGGACCATCGCCGGACCAGTGCCGCGCGCTTCTGGACCGGGCCGGGGTCGCCTACACGGCGATGCCGCCGACCGGCAGCGGGCAGTGCCATTATAGCGACGCCGTGCGGCTGAAGGGCGGTGAAGACGCCATCCTGTTATCGCCCGCCTCGGTCGCGCCAGCCTGCCCGGTGGCCGCCGCGTTGAAATTATGGGAATGGCACATCGTGCAACCCGCCGCGCAGCGCCATTTCGGGCAGCCGGTCAGGACGATATCCCATTTCGGGTCCTTCAGCTGCCGTCGCCTCTATGGCCGGTCGGAAGGCGATTTTAGCGAACATGCGACTGCCAACGCCATCGACATCGCCGCCTTCGTCCTGGAGGATGGACGGCGCGTGAGCGTGGTGAACGACTGGACCGGCGATGACAAGGATGCCGCCGCCTTTTTACGCAGCGTCCGCGATGGCGCGTGCAGCCTTTTCTCCACAGTCCTGTCGCCCGACTATAATGCCGCGCACCGCGATCATCTTCACCTGGACCAGGCGGATCGCGGTGACTTTGGCTGGCGAGCCTGTCGATAGGCCCGTCGCTTATTGGCCGAACCGCGATTCCCGCGCCAGCGTGACCGCCTCCCGCGCGGCGGCCAGCAGCGCACGGCTTTTCGCCTCGCATTCCCGCTGCTCATATTCCGCCGTCGAATCGGCGACGATGCCAGCCCCAGCCTGCACATGCATGACGCCATCCTTCAGGACGGCGGTGCGCAGGACGATGCAGCTGTCCATATTGCCGTCCGGTCCGAAATATCCGACCCCACCCGCATAGGCACCGCGTGTTTCCGGTTCCAGTTCGGCGATGATCTCACAGGCGCGCACCTTGGGCGCGCCCGATACGGTTCCGGCGGGGAAGCCCGCGAAAAGGGCGTCCAGCGCATCCTTGCCGGGGGCAATGCGACCGACCACGTTCGACACGATGTGCATGACGTGGCTGTAGAATTCGACCGTGTAGCTGTCGGTGACCGTCACAGTCCCGGCCGCCGCGACGCGCCCCACATCGTTGCGGCCCAGGTCCAGCAGCATCAGATGTTCCGCGCGCTCCTTGGGATCGGCGAGCAGGCTTTCGCGGTTAGCCGCGTCCTCGACGGCGGTCTTGCCGCGCGGACGGGTGCCCGCGATGGGCCGGATGGTGACTTCGCCATCCCGCGCGCGCACCAATATTTCCGGGCTTGACCCGATCAGCGCAAAGCCCGGCAGGTCGAGATAATAGAGGAAGGGGGACGGATTGATCCGCCGCAGCGCCCTGTAAAGCGCGATCGGCGGCAGGGTGAACGGGCTGGTAAAGCGCTGGGCCAGCACCACCTGAAATATATCACCCGCGACGATATAGTCCTTCGCCCGTTCGACCATCGCGGCATAACGGCCCGGCTGCAGGACGGGCGTGACTTCGACATCGGCGATTTCTACTGGCGGCGGCAGGCTGGGCAGCGGCGCGGCCAGTCGCGCGGCGGTTGCGTCGATCCGCTCCAGCGCCGCGTCAATCGCTGCGTCCGCATCCTGATAGCTGCCCTTCCACACCGGTGCGACCAGGAACAGGGCGTCCGCCAGCCGGTCGAACACCAGGATGACGGTGGGCCGCACGAACAGCATGTCGGGCAGTTCCAGCGGGTTGGGCGACGGGCGGGGGAGTTTTTCCACCAGCCCAACTGTCTCATAACCGAAATAGCCGACCAGGCAGGCGAGCGCTGGCGGGAGCGCCTCGTCCAAATCGGCCCGGCATTCGGCGACAAGCGTGCGCAGGGCGTCCAGCGCGCCTTCCGGCTCAGCGACAAAGGCGTCCCGGTCGGTCGCCCATTGGCGATTGATTTGCGCCTTTTCCCCTTGGGCGCGGAACACAAGGTCGGGCGCAAGGCCGATCAGGCTGTACCGCCCGCGCACCGCGCCGCCCTCCACCGATTCCAGCAGAAAGTCGCCCCGGTCGGGTTCGAACAGCTTGAGCGCGGCGGAAATGGGCGTGTCGGTGTCGGCAATCTGGCGACGCCATACCAGTGCGGACCTGCCATCGGCCAGCGCCGCGCGCGCGCTGTGAATGCCGCTACCCGGCACGTCCTGCGCGACCGCCATATTATTGAGCGCCGCTATTGGTGCTGGCGAGCGCGCGCTGCACGTCGGCGACAGCGGTGGGGCTGCGTTCCACGTCCAGTTCCTTTTCAACGGCGCGGACGAATTGCTGCGCATATTCCTGGCCGACGACATCGCCCAGCTGGCTGCGCACCTGATTGACCAGCTCCGGCTGATCGCCTGCGTCGCCGCGCTTGATGCCGTTCAGCTGCACGACGAAATAGCCGCGATCCTGCCCGATCGGCAGTGTTTTCACGCTGTTGGCCGCCATTGAAAAGAGGATCATGACCTCTGCCGGGGGACGCTGTCCATCGCGCAGCATGTCGGCGCGGCGACCGCCCACGACCTGGGGCGCGGGCAGTCGTACGCCTGCCGCGGAAACGGCCTCGGCCAGCTTCATGCCCTTGGCCACCTTGTCACGGATCTGCTCCGCCAGCGCCTTCGCCTTCTCGTTGCCCTTTGCCAGCTTATACTGCAGGACGACCAGCTCCTTGACCTTCGCCAGCGGCGGCGGAGCGGCGGCCCGGATTTCGGCGGGCGCGGCCAGCGCATAACGCTTGTCCGGGGTGATCGGGATCAGCTGCGCATCGTCATCCTGGCTCATTTGGAAGAGCGGAGCGAGCAGGGGCTGGACGTCGGCTGCGGCCTGATAGGCCTGATCTTCGACCTGCTTGCCGGTCGCCAGCAGAAACGGCGTGGTTTCAAGCTTTAGGCCATTGTCCTTCACAACTTCTTCGAAGCTGCCGCCGTCGGCAATCTCATCTTCGATCTTGTCGGTGAACTCGGTCAGCAGGCGCTTTTCCTTCTGCTCGCGCAGCGTCGCCGCAATATCCTGCTTCACCGCGGCCAGCGGGCGGGCAGGGACTGTCTGAACCGCCGTCACCCGCAGCAACAACCAGCCCAGAGGCGCGCGGATCGGCCCGATCAAATCACCCTGCTTCGCGCTGAAACCAGCGTCCGCAACGGCGGCGGACGATGTCGACGCCAGCGCCTGGCGGCTCTGGTCGGGCAATGTGGAAACAGCAAGACCCGTGTCCTGCGCGGCGGCGGAAAGCGATTTGCCCGCCTTCACCTGCGCGGCAATCGCCTTGGCCCCCGCCTCAGTGGGCAGGATCAGCTGTTCAAAGCTGCGGCTTTCCTTGGCGGCGTAATTGGCCTTGTCCTGATTATAGGCGGCTGCGATTTCCTGGTCCGTAGGCTGCGCAGCCTGTGCGAAGCGTTGTCCATCAATGACGGCGTAACGAATGCGCCGCTGTTCGGGGATGGTGAAGCGCGCTGCGTTCGACTTGTAAAAATCGTTCAGCTGGGCTTCGCTAGGGTCCTTGATGTCGTTGAACGCCACTGCCGGAACGGCGGCAATCGTACCCTGCCGTGATTCCAGCAGAAGCGACGCATAGGGCAGCACCAGGCTGTCGGACAGCTTCACGCCCAGGCCAGCGGGTGCCAGCATCTGACGTTCCAGAACCTCGCGGCTGATATCGTCGCGCAACGCCTGTTCGGTGATGCGTTCGCGTTGCAGCAACTGGCGGAAATTATCCTGGCTGAAATTGCCTGCCGCATCCTGAAAAGCGGGGATTTGCGCAATCTGCGCGTCCACCAGCCGCTTGGAGATATGCACGCCCTGATCCTGCGCATATTCCTTCAACGTCATGGCCGCGACCAGCTGGTCGTAAATCTCGCGGGCCGCGCCCTGGCCAAGAAATTCGGTGATCTGAAGTTCAGGATTGGCGCGCCGGGCATTTTCGAACACGCGCTGAACCCGTTCCTGAAACGCACTCAGCGTCAGGCGGGAACCGCCCGCCTTTGCCACTGTCGCGCCGCCGCTCGCGGAGGACCCGAAATTGCCGCTGCTAATGTCGCCCAGGATGAACGCCGCCGCGATGACGCCCAGGAACAGCAGCGCGAAAACCGCGCCGAATTTCGAATGGATGAAACGGCGAAAGGATGAAAGCATGGCGGAAAAGTCCAGAAAGCTGCGGCTGGGTGGCGGCCCGCTTTAAGGGCGGATCGTCGTTGCGGCAAGTGCGCCGTGGGCTGCGAGGCTGGACAAATGACGGAGCGCCGTTCATCGCCATGCCCAGCTGGCCAGAGGTTTCATCGCCCATGTCCGGCGACGTGCAGCAATATTATAAAATGAGGTATCGGATCGATGGGCAGGCGAAAGCTGGTTGCCGGCAATTGGAAGATGAACGGCATGAAAAGCCATCTGGCGGAGATCGAGGCGATTGGCCGCATCGCCGCCGAACGGCCGGTGGTAGAGGTGGGGATATGCGTGCCCGCCACCTTGATCATGGCGGCGGCGGAACGCAAAGGCGGCGCTTTCATCGGCGCGCAGGATTGCCACATGAACGCCAGTGGCGCGCATACTGGCTGCCTGTCGGCGGATATGCTGGCTGAAGCCGGGGCGGAATATATCATCGTCGGCCATAGCGAACGGCGGGAAGCCCAGGGCGAAAGCGATGCGGACGTCGCGGCCAAGGCGTTGGCGGCCAAAGCCGCTGGGCTGAAGGTGATATTGTGCGTGGGCGAAAGCCTGGATGTGCGGGACGCCGGCAATGCTGAAGCCGTGGTGTGCGATCAGCTGCTCGCGTCCCTTCCGCAAGGCGCTGCGGCGGATTGGCTCGCCATCGCCTATGAACCGATCTGGGCCATCGGCACGGGCCGCATTCCGACCATGGAGGCGGTCGCATCCATGCACGCCGCCTTGCGCGCGGCGCTTGCCAGCCGCATCGGCGCGCATGAAGCCGACGCCATGCGAATCCTCTATGGCGGTTCGATGAGCGGCGACAATGCGGCGGAGCTGATGGCGATTCCCGACGTCGATGGCGGGCTGGTCGGCGGCGCGAGCCTGACGGCGGCCAAGTTCGGCCCGGTGATCGCCGCAGCGGGCTGAACCCGCGCTGCTGTTGAAAATCTAACGGGCCGGAAAGCCGCTTAACCCGGCACTCCGGCCCGTTAGATGGCATGAATAGACGGGGAAGGGCGCGCCCCCGGTTGCCCCGGCGACCCTTCGCCGCTATGGGCTGCGCAACATTCTTTTTGCGGACAGATATCGGCGCATGTTCACCTTCATCCTCGTTGTCCAGGCCATTGTGGCCGCCCTGCTCGTCACCGTCATCCTGATGCAAAAGTCGGAAGGCGGCGGACTGGGCGTCGGCGGCAGCCCGGCTGGCTTCATGTCGGCGCGCGGCGCGGCGGATTTCCTCACGCGCTCGACCACTGTTCTGGCGACCATTTTCGTGCTGCTGTCGATCGTGCTGGCCGTGATCGCGTCGGTCCAGCATGCGCAGACTGATATCGATATGTCGCTGGTGAAGCAGGCGCCTGTGGCTCCCGCCGCGCCCGCGCCCGCTGCAGGCACCGCCGATCCGCTTGCAGGCGCGGCTGGCGCGGCCAGCAATGGTCAGGCAGGCAGCAATGCCAATGACGGTGCGGTTCCGCTCGCCAACTGACTTTCTCACTTAATTTCGATCTTTTTTGCTCGTGCGTGGATTCGCGCGCTTGCCCAACTTGTTTGTAAAAGGCTAAGCCTCCTCTCCCATGGCGCGGTATATTTTCATCACCGGCGGCGTGGTCTCCTCGCTTGGCAAGGGCCTTATGGCCGCATCGCTCGCAGCACTGCTGCAGGCGCGAGGTTTCCGTGTGCGCATTCGGAAGTTCGACCCTTATCTCAACGTCGATCCGGGCACGATGAGCCCGTATCAGCATGGCGAAGTCTATGTGACCGATGACGGGGCGGAAACCGACCTCGACCTTGGCCATTATGAACGGTTTACGGGGGTTTCGGCCCGCCAGTCGGACAATGTGACGCAGGGCCGCGTCTATCAGACGATCATCCAGCGCGAACGGCGCGGCGATTATCTGGGCGCGACGGTGCAGGTCATTCCGCACGTCACGGACGAGATCAAGGCATTCGCCACCGCCGACACGGAAGACCTGGACTTCGTGCTGTGCGAAATCGGCGGGACGGTCGGCGATATCGAATCGCTGCCCTTCATGGAAGCGATCCGCCAGCTGCATAACGATCTGGATCGCGGCCAGTCGATCTTCGTCCATGTAACGCTGGTGCCGTTTATCGCGGCGGCGGGCGAGTTGAAGACCAAGCCGACCCAGCATAGCGTCCGCGAATTGACCTCACTCGGCATTCAGCCCGACATTTTGCTGTGCCGCTGCGAACATCCGCTGCCGGACAGCGAAAGGCGCAAGATCGCCCTGTTCTGCAACGTCCGTCCCGAAGCGGTCATCCCCGCGCTCGACGCGAGCAGCATCTACGCCGTCCCGACGCAATATCATGCGGAGGGGCTGGACGAAGAAGTCTTGCGCGCCTTCGGCATCGGGGATGCGCCCAAGCCATCGCTCGACCGCTGGCTGGACATCATGGACCGGCAGCAGAACCCCGAAGGCGAAGTGACGATCGGCGTCGTTGGCAAATATGTCGGCCTGCCCGATGCGTATAAATCGCTGTACGAGGCGCTGACCCATGGCGGCTTTGCCAATCGGGTGAAGGTGAAGATCAAGTGGATCGACGCCGAATTGTTCGAGAAGGGCGATGATGTCGCCGCCAACCTTGAACCGATGCACGGTATTCTGGTCCCCGGCGGCTTTGGCGTGCGCGGATCGGAAGGCAAGATCGCCAGCGTCAAATTCGCGCGCGAACGCAATGTGCCCTTCTTCGGCATCTGCCTCGGCATGCAGATGGCCTGCATCGAAGGCGCGCGGAACACGGCGGGCATCCCCGACGCTTCGACCACCGAATTTGGCGAGACGTCAGAACCTGTCGTTGGCCTGATCACCGAATGGATGGGCAAGGAAGGGTTGCAGAAGCGGACGGCTGAAACCGATCTGGGCGGCACGATGCGCCTTGGGGCCTATCCGGCGAAGCTCACCGGCAACAGCGTCGTCGCGGGCATTTATGGCACGGATGAGATCAGCGAACGGCACCGCCATCGCTACGAAGTGAACGCCGGTTATCGCGAGCCGCTGGAAAAGGGTGGCCTGATCTTTTCGGGCATGTCACCCGACGGCACGCTACCCGAAATCGTCGAACGCCCGGATCATCCGTGGTTCGTCGGCGTGCAGTTCCACCCGGAACTCAAATCCAAACCCTTCGACCCGCACCCACTGTTCGCCAGCTTCATCGAAGCGGCGGTCAAGCAGAGCCGGTTGGTGTAACCGCAACGGCCATATGTCATCCCCCCATCGCCGATGGGGGGTAGGTCAACCCGCAGGCGTCAGCTTCAACAACCGCCCCTGCGACCCGCGCCCGCCATCCTCCAGCAGCCAGAGCGCGCCATCGGGGCCTTGCTCCACCTCCCGAATCCGCGCGCCCATATCCCATTGGTCGGCCTTCGACGCATTCTCCCCATCCAGTCTGACCCGCACCAGCGCCTTGCTCGACAGGCCGCCGATGAAGAGCGAATTTTTCCACTGCGGAAAAAGATCGCCTGAATAATAGAGCAGCCCGGTGGGCGATATGACCGGATTCCACGACAGTTTGGGCGCTTCGAAACCGTCATGCGGGCTGTGATCCGGGATCGGCGCGCCGTCATAATGGTCGCCATTCGACGCCTTGGGATATCCATAGTTGAGGCCCGGCTTGATCAGGTTCACCTCATCGCCGCCCTTCGGCCCCATTTCCTGTTCCCACAGTCGCCCGTCCTTGTCGAACGCTATGCCCAGCAGGTTGCGGTGGCCATAGGACCAGACCGCAGGATGAAATCCCTTGGCGGTCAGCGGATTGCCCGCCGCAGGGGTGCCGTCCAGGTTCAGCCGCAACAGCTTGCCAAGCGTGGCCTTGGGGTCCTGCGCCGGGTCGAACTTCTGCCGCTCGCCATTGGTGAAGAACAGGTGGCGGCCATCGGGTGAAAAGGCGATGCGCCCCGAATAATGGCCGTCGCCGTCGACATAGGGCGTGGCGCGGAAAATGGTCTGGACGTCGTCCAGCGTGGTCGCCCCGTCGCTCGCCTGGTTGAAGATGCCGGTGGCGAGCGCAACGCCCTTGCCCCCCGCGCCACGTTCGGAAAAGCTGAAATAGACCGTCTTGTTCTGCGCGAACTGCGGATGAAGCACGACATCCATGAGCGCGCCCTGACCGGCGCTATCGACCTTGGGAATGCCCCCGATCGGAATCTTCGTCCCGTTCTTCGGATCGAAGAGGATCATCTCACCCGTCTTTTCCGTGATCAGCGCGCGACCGTCCGGCAGGAACGTCATGGCCCAGGGCGAATCGAAGTCGGCGACGATGGACGTTTTGAAGGGGAGAGAGGCTTCCGCGCTATTCTGCCCCGTCGCATTATCGGACGAACAGGCGATGAGAATGAGGGGCAGGGTAGTGATCAGCGCACGGTTCATCTGGGCCTCCGTTCACCCAAGCTCTGCCCGAACGGGTCGGGTGCCCACCACATCAAAATTCCCCAGCACGAATAATGTTGCAGCATTATCGCATCCTGCCTATATCGCCCTTGCTTCCTTACATCGTCAAACATGTCAGGGTCGCGGGCGGGAACGCCTGCGGCGCGGGAAGTCACATATTTTGTTGGAGACTGCATGGCGGACATCGCCGAACTGACCGCGCTGATCGAACCGGAGGTGAAGGCCCTCGGCTTCGACCTCGTGCGCGTGAAGCTGTTCGGGTCCGGTGACGAACATACGCTGCAGATCATGGCCGAACGGCCAGATACGAAGCAGCTCGTCATCGAAGATTGCGCCGCCATTTCGCGCCGCTTGTCGGACGTTCTGGATGAAGTCGATCCGATTGAGGAAGCCTATCGGCTGGAAGTCAGCTCGCCTGGCATCGACCGGCCACTGACCCGCCTGCACGACTTCATGGAATGGGCCGGGCATGAGGCGAAGGTTTCGACGACGGAGATCGTCGCGGGACGCAAGAGCTTTCGTGGATCGCTGAGAGGCGTCGAAGGCGATGACATCCAGTTCCACGATAATAAGGCCGGGGATGTCGCCATCCCCTTCGCGCTGGTCGGCGATGCCAAGCTGATACTGACCGACGCACTGATTTCTGCTAGCATGCCGCTCTCCTCCGATGGGGCGGACGAGTTCGAAACCGAAGAGTAAGGGTTCACGACCATGGCCAACGCCATTTCCGCCAACAAGGCCGAGCTGCTCGCCATCGCGAACAGCGTCGCCACCGAAAAGATGATCGACAAAGCGATCGTCATCGAAGCGATGGAAGACGCGATTCAGCGCGCCGCCCGGGCGCGCTATGGTGCGGAAAACGACATTCGCGCGAAGCTGGACCCCGAAAGCGGCGACCTGCGCCTGTGGCGTGTGGTTGAGGTGGTCGAGGCTGTTGACGACTATTTCAAGCAGGTTGACCTCAAGCAGGCGCAGAAGCTGAAGAAGGACGCCGTGGTCGGCGACTTCATCGTCGATCCGCTGCCCCCCATCGACCTTGGCCGCATCGACGCGCAGTCTGCGAAGCAGGTGATCTTCCAGAAGGTCCGCGACGCCGAGCGTGAGCGCCAGCATGAAGAATTCAAGGACCGCGTGGGTGAAATCATCACCGGCGTCGTCAAGTCGGTCGAATTCGGCCATGTCGTCGTGAATCTGGGTCGCGCCGAAGGCGTGATCCGCCGCGATCAGCAAATCCCGCGCGAAGTCGTCCGCGTCGGCGATCGCATCCGTTCGGTCATCCTGAACGTGCGCCGCGAAAATCGCGGGCCGCAGATTTTCCTGTCCCGCGCGCACCCCGAATTCATGAAGAAGCTGTTCGCGCAGGAAGTGCCCGAAATCTACGACGGCGTGATCGAGATCAAGGCCGCCGCCCGCGATCCGGGCAGCCGCGCGAAGATCGGCGTCATCAGCCGTGACGGCTCCATCGATCCCGTCGGCGCCTGCGTCGGCATGAAGGGCAGCCGCGTGCAGGCCGTCGTGCAGGAAATGCAGGGCGAAAAGATCGACATCATCCCCTGGAGCGAAGACACGGCAACCTTCGTCGTCAACGCGCTGCAGCCTGCTCAGGTCTCCCGCGTCGTCATTGATGAGGAAGAAGAACGCATCGAAGTCGTCGTTCCCGACGATCAGCTGTCGCTCGCCATTGGCCGTCGCGGCCAGAATGTCCGCCTCGCCAGCCAGCTGACCGGCAAGGCCATCGACATCATGACCGAAGCCGACGCGAGCGAGAAGCGTCAGAAGGAATTCGTCAGCCGTTCCGAACTGTTCCAGAACGAACTGGACGTGGACGAAACGCTGTCGCAGCTGCTGGTGGCCGAAGGCTTTGGCGAGCTGGAAGAAGTTGCCTATGTCAGCATCGACGAACTGGCATCGATCGAAGGGTTTGACGACGATCTCGCCGCCGAACTGCAGAATCGCGCGCAGGAAGCGCTCGACCGCCGCGAAGCTGCAGCGCGCGAGGAACGTCGCGCTCTGGGCGTCGATGACGCGCTGGCCGAAATGCCGCATCTGACCGAAGCCATGCTGGTGACGCTGGGCAAGGCGGGCATCAAGACGCTGGACGATCTCGCCGACCTTGCGACCGACGAACTGATCGCGAAGAAGCGCGTCGATCAGCGCCGTCGCCGCAGCGAAACGTCTGAGGACAAGGGCGGGATTCTCGCCGAATATGGCCTCAGCGAAGAACAGGGCAATGAAACCATCATGGCCGCGCGCGCCCACTGGTTCGAAGGCGAGGAAGCCTAAGCCTCCATGCCCTTTGTCGACATCCGTCTGGCCGGAAACGCCACCCATGAACAGAAAGCGGCCATCGTCGCCGACGTTACCCAGTCGCTTGTGCAGCGGCTGGGGAAGTCGGCTGCTGCCGTGCAGGTGGTGATTTCGGAGGTTTCGACGGAAAATTACGGATCGGGCGGCTTGCTGATCTCTGACCGGCCCGTTGCTGCCAAGCCTGGGTCAAGTGCAGGGGAGGACGCCCATGCTGCGGTCACTTCCCGATGAGAGGCTAAGCGCTCCACTAGCGTTAAAGGACAGCCGTGCTCCTGCGAAGGCAGGAGCCCAGCCCAGAGGGTGCGTGCGCCCGCAACGGTGGAACCACATTCCTCCCTTCGCAGCTATGCGAGTTGCATTTGCGGAGGCGCGCACATGACCGAACGCAAATGCATCCTTTCCGGCGACCGCGCCGACCCGGACATGCTCGTCCGCCTTGCTTGCGGTCCCGATGGCCAAATCCTGCCTGACATTCGCGCCAAGGCACCGGGCCGTGGCGCGTGGATCGGCGTTTCCCGCGCTGAACTGGAACAGGCGCTCACCAAGGGTAAGCTCAGGGGCGCACTGGCCCGCGCGTTCAAGACCGGGGACTTGCAGATTGTTGAAAATCTGCCAGCCCTGATTGAGGATGGGCTGCGCAAGGCGCTGCTCGACCGGCTGGGGCTGGAAGCGAAAGCATCCATGGTGCTGACCGGGTCCGAAAAAATCGACGTCGCCTGCCGCAAGGGCATGGTTGCGCTGCTGCTCCACGCGGCTGACGCCGCTGCCGATGGCAACCGCAAATTGGACCAGGCATATCGGGTGGGACGGGAAGCGGAAGGAACGGATTTGTCCGGTATCGTCTTGCCTGTGGACCGCAATGCCCTATCTATGGCAATGGGGCGAGATAATGTCGTCCATATCGCAGTGACCGACTCGCGTGCCGCGTCGCGTCTGCGTGCGGCCATCGGCCGCTTGGAAAGCTATCTGGGTTGCGCTACCGGGACGCCAGTGCATGGGGAGCAGGACTCCGCCGGTGCGCTGGACGCCTGAAGAGCATGGAATGAAGGCGCCGACGGGTCTTGCCGGTCGGGTGTAAGTGAAGGGTACAGTTCAGTCGTATGAGTGACAGCAAGGAAGACAAGCCGGTTCTGGGCCGCAAGCCGCTGGGCATCAAGCGGACCGTTGAATCCGGCCAGGTGCAGCAGCAGTTCAGCCATGGCCGCAAAAATACGGTCGTGGTTGAGGTGAAGCGGCGCCGCGTTCTGGGCAAGCCGGGCGAAGCCGGCGCGCCCACGGCTGCGCCTCAGCCTGATCCCACGCCTGCACCGGCAGCGGCTGCTCCGGTCGCCCCGCCGCCTCAGGCCCGCGCGCCACAGCCCGTCGCTCCCGCACGTGCGGCTCCGGCGCAAAGCCTGATGTCCCGTCAGGAATTGCAGGCCAAGCTGCTGCGCGAGGCAGAGGAAGCCCGCATGAACGCGCTGGAAGAAGCGCGCCGCCGCGAAAGCGCGCAGCGCCTTGCCGCCAGCGAAGATCAAAAGCGCCGGACCGAGGAAAATCGACTCGCCGCCGAAATGGCCGAGACCGAATCCGCGCGCCAGGCCGACGAAGAAAGCAAAGCACCGCCGCCAGCGGAAGAGGTGCCAGCACCTGCCGCCGCTCCGGCTGAAGAGCCCAAGGCCGCTGCTTCTGCGTCGGAAGCAGCGCCCAGCGTCGCTCCAGCCGCCACGACTCCGCCGCCGCGCCGCTTTACGCCGGTCACTCCGGCCAAGCGTCCCGAACCGGCCAAGCCGGATCGCGCCAAGCGTGGCGACGATAATCGTCGTCAGTCGGGCAAGCTGACCGTCACCCGCGCTCTGGCGGACGATGACAGCGCCCGCGCCCGTTCGCTCGCCGCCCTCAAGCGCGCCCGCGAAAAGGAACGTCGCGCCCATTATGCGGGCGGCGCGCAGCCGCGTGACAAGCAGGTGCGCGATGTTATCGTGCCTGAAAGCATCACGGTGCAGGAACTCGCCAACCGCATGGCCGAAAAGGGCGCGGATCTGGTGAAGTCCCTGTTCAAGATGGGCACAGCCGTCACGCTCAACCAGCCGATCGATCAGGATACGGCGGAATTGCTGGTCGAAGAATTCGGCCACCGCATCCAGCGCGTGTCCGATGCCGACGTCGAAATCGGCATTGAAGGCGATGTTGACGCGCCCGAAACGCTCCAGCAGCGTGCACCCGTCGTGACCATCATGGGCCATGTCGACCACGGCAAGACCTCGCTGCTCGACGCGCTGCGCGGGACCGATGTGGTCGCGGGCGAAAGCGGCGGCATCACCCAGCATATCGGCGCCTATCAGGTGACGACCAAGGGCGGTGAAGTCATCACCTTCCTCGACACGCCGGGCCATGAAGCCTTTTCTGAAATGCGTGCACGCGGCGCGAACGTCACCGACATCGTCATCCTGGTGGTGGCTGCCGATGACGGGCTGATGCCGCAGACCATTGAGGCGATCAATCATACCAAGGCGGCCGGCGTGCCGATGATCGTCGCGATCAACAAGTGCGACAAGCCCGAAGCCAATCCGCAAAAGGTGCGCGAGCGCCTGCTGGAACATGAGATTGTCGTCGAGGATATGGGCGGCGAAGTTCAGGACGTGCAGGTTTCGGCGCTCAAGAAGACGGGCCTGGACGAGCTGATCGAAAAGATCCTGCTTCAGGCCGAAGTCATGGAACTGAGCGCCAACCCCGATCGCGCTGCCGAAGGCAATGTGATCGAGGCGCAGCTCGACAAGGGCCGCGGCGCTGTCGCCACCGTGCTGGTGCGCAAGGGCGTGCTCAAGGTCGGTGACACCTTCGTCATCGGCGCGGAAAGCGGCAAGGTGCGCGCGCTTGTCAACGACAAGGGCCAGAATGTGAAGACCGCAGGGCCTTCCACCCCGGTCGAAGTGCTCGGTCTGTCCGGCGTCCCGCGTGCTGGCGATCAGCTCACGGTCGTCGAAAACGAAGCCCGCGCCCGCGAAGTCGCCGCCTATCGTCAGGAACAGGCAACCAAGAAGCGCACCACATCCGCCCCGACCAGCTTTGAACATATGTTCTCTGCGCTCAACACGACCGTCATCGAATATCCGGTCGTGGTGAAGGGTGACGTGCAGGGTTCGGTCGAAGCGATCGTGACGTCGCTCAACCGCATCTCCACTGACGAGATCAAGGTCCGCGTCCTGCATGCGGGCGTGGGCGCGATCACCGAAAGCGACGTCACCCTGGCCGCCGCCAGCCGCGCGCCGCTGATCGGGTTCAACGTCCGTCCCAATGCCAAGGCGCGTCAACTGGCGGAGCGCGAGAAAATCTCGCTGCGCTATTATGACGTGATCTACGACCTGCTTGAGGAAGTTCGTGGCGAAATGGCGGGCCAGCTGGCTCCCGAACGCATCGAAACGATCGTCGGTCGCGCCGAAGTGCTTCAGGTTTTCCCGGCAGGCAAGAAGGACAAGGCCGCTGGTCTGCTCGTCCTCGACGGCATCATTCGCAAGGGTCTGGCCGCGCGCCTTACCCGCGACGATGTCATCGTATCGCGCACCAACATCGCCTCGCTCCGGCGGTTCAAGGACGATGTGTCCGAAGTCCGTGCGGGCATGGAATGTGGCGCGGTGCTGCAGGACACGAACGACATCAAGGCGGGCGATACGCTCGAATTGTTCGAAGTCGAAGAGCGCGCGCGTACGCTGTAATGATGCGATAAAGTCCCCCTCCCGCTTGCGGGAGGGGTTAGGGGTAGGCGCGAGCAACGCGAGCTTCCGACCTGGCTCCTAGGCGATTGCTTACGCAATCGCACCCACCCCCGGCCTCTCCCTTGGAAGGGAGGGGGGAGTTTTGGTTTATGGTCCAACCATCCGAAGGCCCCTCTGTCCGCCTGCTCCGCGTCGGCGAACAGGTGCGCCATATCCTGTCCGAGATTTTGCAGCGCGGTGACGTGCATGACGATGTGCTCGCCAAGCATGTGGTCAGCGTCACCGAAGTGCGCATGTCCCCGGACCTGCGCCACGCCACCGTGTTCGTGAAATCCCTGCTGGGTCAGGACGAGGAAGCGGTGCTGAAGGCGCTGCGCACCAACACTGCCTATCTCCAGCGCGAGGTGGCGCACCGCATACACCTCAAATATGCGGCAAAGCTCAAATTCCTGGCGGATGATAGCTTTGATGAGGGTAGCCATATCGACAAGCTACTGCGTAATCCCAAGGTCGCGCAGGATCTTGAACAGCCCGATGATGAGGGCTGACGCGCTGCGTTGATCCGATGCACGGCTGGATCATCCTCGACAAACCGCACGGCCTGGGTTCGACCCAGGCGGTAAGCGCGGTCAAGCGCGCCCTTCGCCAAAGTGGGGCTGGCAAGTGGAAAGTCGGCCATGGCGGCACACTAGATCCGCTCGCTACCGGCGTGTTGCCCATCGCGGTGGGCGAAGTGACGAAGCTGGCCGGGCGGATGCTCGACAGCGATAAGATTTACGATTTCACGATCGCGTTCGGGTCGCAAACCGACACGCTGGACCTCGAAGGCAAGGTGATTGCGCAGAGCGATCACCTGCCGACGTTCAGCGAGGTGGAGGTGCTGCTGCCCCGCTTCATCGGCCCGATCGAGCAAGCCCCGCCAGCCTATTCCGCGATCCTGATCGACGGCCAGCGCGCCTATGATCTCGCGCGTGCCGGGCAGGATGTTGAGATGAAGACGCGCGCCGTGACGATCCACGCGCTCACCATATCCTCTCTCCCGGGAGAGAGGATCAGCCAGGTCACCCTGCGCGCCCACGTATCCAAGGGCACCTATATCCGCAGCCTCGCCCGCGACATCGCCATCGCCCTCGGCACCGTCGGCCATGTTACCATGTTGCGCCGCGTGAAGGCCGGGCCGTTCACCCTGGAATCGGCAATTTCTCTGGACAAATTGGACGAAGCTGCTAGGGGCGGCGGCATCGCGCAGCTTATGCTGCCGTTGACCGCAGGGCTGGACGACATCCCGGCTCTCGCAGTCTCTCCCGACGATGCGCTGGCTCTCCGACAGGGGAAGGTGCTTGTGGGGAAACCGCATACCGGCCTGATGCTGGCGATGGAGGGCGAAACGCCCATCGCGCTGGTCGAAGCCAGTGGCCCGGAAATCCGGGTGGTGCGCGGCTTTAATCTCTAAAATGAAAGGAAGCCGATGTCGATTACTGCAGAGCGCAAGGAAGCGCTGATCAAGGAACATGCCCGCGCCGAAGGCGACACCGGTTCGCCGGAAGTTCAGGTTGCAATCCTCTCGGAGCGCATTTCGAACCTGACCGAGCATTTCAAGGGTCACCACAAGGATAACCACAGCCGTCGCGGCCTGCTCATGCTGGTCAACAAGCGCCGTTCGCTGCTGGACTATCTGAAGAAAAAAGATGGGTCGCGTTATACCGACCTCATCGGCAAGCTGGGCCTGCGCAAGTAAGCCTGCTAAAGAAGGAGCGGCCCCCATGTCGGGGCCGTTTCTGATTCTGACAACATGGCTCCGGGCAATTCGGCACGGCGTCATGAAACGGGGAACTTTCCCCACACCGTTCGGGCTGAGCGAAGTCGAAGCCCACTCCTTCTCTTGAAGAAAGAGAAAGAAAGCCCTTCGACACGCTCAGGGCGAACGGAATGAGGAGTACGCTCCTCGCTCATGGGTCACTGGCCCAACAAAGGCCCCGCCCGGCAATAGGGCCAGGCGGGCGAAGGAAAACATTATGTTCGATGTAAAGAAGGTATCAATCGAGCTGGGCGGAAAGACCCTCACGCTCGAAACCGGTCGTATTGCGCGTCAGGCCGACGCCGCCGTGCTGGCGACCTATGGCGAAACCGTGGTGCTGTGCGCAGTGACCGCCGCCAAGTCGGTGAAGGAAGGCCAGGATTTCTTCCCGCTGACCGTCCACTATCAGGAAAAATATTCCGCCGCCGGACGCATTCCGGGCGGCTTTTTCAAGCGTGAGCGCGGCGCGACCGAAAAGGAAACGCTGACCAGCCGCCTGATCGACCGCCCGATCCGCCCGCTTTTCCCCGATGGTTTCTACAATGAAATCAACGTCATAGCGCAGGTTCTTTCGTTCGATGGCGAAAGCGAGCCCGATATCGTCGCGATGATCGCCGCTTCGGCTGCGCTGACCCTGTCGGGCGTGCCCTTCATGGGCCCGATCGGCGCTGCCCGCGTCGGTTACAAGGATGGCGAATATCAGCTGAACCCGTCGATGGACGAGGTGAAGACCGGTGAACTCGACCTGACCGTCGCCGCCACCCGCGATGCCGTGATGATGGTCGAATCCGAAGCCAAGGAGCTTTCGGAAGACGTCATGCTCGGTGCCGTCCTGTTCGCGCATGAAGCGTCGAAGAAGATTGTCGACGCGATCATCCAGCTGGCTGAAAAGGCCGCGAAGGATCCGTGGGACGTCGCCAAGGGCGAAGACCTGGATGACCTGAAGAAGAAGCTCAAGAAGCTGATCGGCAAGGACATCACCGCCGCCTACAAGCTGACCGACAAGTCGGCCCGCTCGAACGCGATCAACGAAGCCCGCGCCAAGGCGAAGGCGTTCTTCGCTGAGGAAGGCCTCGATGCCCAGACCGTCATGGCCGGCATCAAGCTGACCAAGAAGCTGGAATCGGAAATCGTGCGCGGCGCCATCATCAAGGATGGCAAGCGCATCGATGGCCGCACCACGACGCAGATCCGCCCGATCGAAGCGATGGTCGGCTTCCTGCCGCGCACCCATGGTTCGGCGCTGTTCACCCGCGGTGAAACGCAGGCGATCTGCACCACCACGCTCGGCACCAAGGACGCTGAGCAGATGATCGACGGCCTCAATGGCGTCTATTATGAAAACTTCATGCTGCACTATAACTTCCCGCCCTATTCGGTCGGTGAAGTCGGTCGCTTCGGCGCGCCGGGCCGTCGTGAAGTCGGTCATGGCAAGCTGGCATGGCGTGCGCTGCACCCCGTGCTGCCCAGCAAGGACGAGTTCCCCTACACCATCCGCGTACTGTCGGACATCACCGAATCCAACGGCTCGTCGTCGATGGCGACGGTCTGCGGCGGTTCGCTGTCGATGATGGATGCGGGCGTTCCGCTGAAGCGTCCGGTATCGGGCATCGCCATGGGCCTGATCCTCGAAGGCAAGGAATTCGCTGTATTGAGCGACATTCTGGGCGACGAAGATCATCTGGGCGACATGGACTTCAAGGTGGCGGGCACGGAAGCGGGCATCACCACCATGCAGATGGACATCAAGGTTGCCGGCATCACGCAGGAAATCTTCGAAGTCGCTCTGCGTCAGGCCAAGGAAGGCCGCGCCCACATCCTGGGTGAAATGAGCAAGGCGCTGTCGTCGACCCGCACCGAGCTGTCGGCGCATGCTCCGCGCATCGAAACGATCCAGATCGACAAGTCGAAGATCCGCGACATCATCGGCACCGGTGGCAAGGTCATCCGCGAAATCGTCGCGGAAACCGGCGCGAAGGTCGACATTGACGACGAGGGCATCATCAAGATCAGCTCGTCCGACATCGACCAGATCGAAGCCGCCAAGAAGTGGATTCTCGGCATCGTAGAGGAAGCCGAAGTCGGCAAGATCTACAACGGCAAGGTCGTCAACATCGTCGACTTCGGTGCGTTCGTGAACTTCATGGGTGGCAAGGACGGCCTCGTCCATGTGTCCGAAATGAAGAATGAGCGCGTCGAAAAGCCGACCGACGTCGTGTCGGAAGGTCAGGAAGTGAAGGTCAAGGTCCTGGAGATCGACCCGCGTGGCAAGGTTCGCCTGTCGATGCGCGTCGTCGACCAGGAAACCGGCGAAGAGCTGGAGGACACCCGTCCTGCCCGCGAACCGCGCGAACCCCGTGGCGATCGCGGCGACCGTGGCGATCGTGGCCGTGGCCCTCGCCGTGATGGCGGCGACCGTGGCGGTCGTGGTGGTGATCGCGGCCCGCGCCGTGACCGTGGCCCGCGTGAAGAAGGCAAGGGCAATGACGACGGCTCCAACGCCGGCCTGCCGGACTTCCTGACGCAGGACTGATCGTTCTGCTTCTGCAATGACCAGACAAAGGGGGGGCGTCCGATGAGGGTGCCCCCTTTTTCATGAGATCGGCATTTTCTGATTTCCATCAATTGGCGGCGCGCAAAATTCTGATATTGTGCCACCTGTTTTGAGGGGAAATTGATGCAGCGTGCCAATGAACGGTTCGTAGAGCGCCTGCCGCTTGTTCTTCCCCATCCTGCTTATGCCTATCTGCTCACCGGGCTATTCTGTCTGATCGCTTTGGGCTGTCGCCTGCTCGCGGAAGGTTTCCTCCCCGTCGGCTACCCGTTCGTGGCCTTCTTTCCCGTCGTCATATTGTCATCCTTCCTCTTTGGCGTCCGGCCAGGTATTTTCGCGACGGTTCTGTGCGGCATTATTTCCTGGTATGTTTTCATTCCGCCCCGCATGGAATTTGCCCTCAATCCCGCCGTGTTTCTGGCGCTGTGCTTCTATGGACTGGTCGCTGCGGTGGACATCGCGCTGATCCATTTCCTGCAACAGGCGAACGTCAACCTGGCATTGGAGCGCGAACGCAGCCGTGTGCTGGCGGAAAATCGCGAACTGCTGTTCCATGAATTGCAGCATCGCGTGTCCAACAATCTTCAGGTCGTGGCGGCGATGCTGGCCTTGCGAACGAATCATGTGGACCATCCGCAGGCGCGCGCGGCGCTGGATGACGCCGCCGGGCGTCTGGCCCTGATCGGTCGGATCAGCCGCACGCTCTATGACCCGGCGGAGGAAGGTCAGGATATCCAGGCCTTCCTTACCCGACTGACGGCGGACGTGTTGACCGCCAGTGGCCGCGACGACATTCGGGTCAGCGTGGAAGCGCCGCCGGGATTGACGCTGCAATCGCATGTCGCGGTCCCGCTCGCCATCATCGTTGCGGAATCGGTGAGCAATGCAATCGAACATGGCCTGCCGGACCGGGGCGGCTCCATCGCCGTGACGCTACAGGATAGCAGCGGCGCATTGTCGCTAAGAATCAGTGATGATGGGGCAGGGCTGTCGCCCGGCTTCGATCTGGGCAGCGGTCCTTCCATCGGCCTTAAAATCGCGACCGCGCTCGCCGCCCAGTTGAAAGGCCATTTTGCACTGGATCACGGGCCGCAAGGCGGCGTGGTCGCGCGGCTCGACCTGCCTGCGGGAGCGTTGTGACGCTTGGCTGTGCCTGCCGAGCATTCTGCCGCTTGGCGAGCGCCATTCGCTCGGCTATGACCCGGCCATGCTGACGAAAACCATGACGCGCATCGGCGCGGCCACCGCTCCGGTCCTGCTTGCCGCCCTTGCGCTTTCGGGCTGTTCGACATCCAAGAACAAGGCCGACACCGAATATGTCGCGCGGGACGTGTCCACGCTCTACAATGCGGGCAAATACCGGCTGGATCGCGGCCAGTATAAGCTCGCCGCCGCGTTGTTCGACGAAGTGGAGCGCCAGCATCCCTATTCGCCCTGGGCGCGCCGCGCGCAGCTGATGTCGGCATTCAGCTATTATATGAACCGCGATTTCAACGAAGCGATCGGCGCTTCGCAGCGTTTCCTGTCGATCCACACCGGCAATAAAGACGCACCCTACGCCTATTATCTCATCGCGCTTTGCTATTATGAACAGATTGCCGACGTTACCCGCGACCAGAAGATCACGCAGCAGTCGCTGGACGCGCTGGGCGAACTGATCCGCCGCTATCCCGACACCCGCTATGCGGCGGATGCACGGTTGAAGCTGGACCTGGTGAACGACCATCTGGCTGGCAAGGAAATGGAAGTGGGCCGTTTCTATCAGCGTCGCGGCCAATGGCTGGCGGCGACGCTGCGTTTCCGCACCGTCATCGACAAATATCAGACGACCACCCACACGCCCGAAGCGCTGGAGCGCCTGGTCGAAAGCTATCTGGCCCTGGGCATCCGGGACGAAGCGCAGAAGGCGGCGGCGGTGCTGGGGCGCAACTATCCCGGCACGAAATGGTATCAGCGTTCCTACAAGCTCATGCAGGAACATGGGGCGACGGCCTGACGCCCTTTCATTCCCATCCCTTTTGCCACCGGGGCTAGGGTTGCGTGAAGACGCGTCGGAAGGAGGGGGGCTCGCGCGATGCTGACACATCTCTCCATCCGCAATGTCGTGCTGATCGAAGCGCTGGACCTTGAGTTCGGCGCAGGCCTGGGCGTGCTGACCGGCGAAACCGGCGCGGGCAAATCGATCCTGCTCGATTCGCTGGGGCTGGCGCTGGGGGCGCGGGCTGATAGCGGCCTCGTGCGGAACGGCGAAGCGCAGGCCAGCGTCTCCGCCACCTTCGAAGTCCCGGCATCCGGCCATCGCGCCGTCAATCTGCTGGCGGACAATGGCATAGACGTCGAACCGGGCGAGCCGCTCATCATCCGCCGCATGGTAAAGGCGGATGGCGGCAGCCGCGCCTTCATCAATGATCAGGCCTGCTCGGCTGCGCTGCTGCGCGAAGTCGGCGGCGCGCTGGTCGAAATCCATGGCCAGCATGACGACCGGGGCCTGCTCAACCCACGCGGACACCGCAGCCTGCTCGACAGCTATGGCCGCTGCGGCACCGGCGCGGTGGCGGGCGCTTATGCCGCCTGGCGGGCTGCGGCCGACAGGCTGGCGGAAAGCCGGGAAGCGGTGGAAATCGCCGCGCGGGATCGCGACTATCTGGCCCACGCGGTCGATGAACTGTCCCGTTTCGCACCCGAACCGGGCGAAGAAGCCATATTGGCCGACGAACGCGCGACGATGCAAAAAGGCGCGCGGCTGGCGGACGACCTGTCCGCAGTTACCGACTGCCTGACCGGATCGGACGGCGGCCTTGCCCAGTTGCGGCAGGCGGCGCGGCGGCTGGACCGGATCGTTCATGAATATGATCCGCTGGCCGATGTGCTGGCGGCGCTCGACCGCGCGGTGATCGAAGCGGGGGAGGCGGAGGATCGGCTGGCCGGGGCCGCAGAAGCGCTAAGTTTCGACCCGGCTCGGCTGGATGACATCGAAACCCGCCTGTTCGACCTGCGCGGGCTGGCCCGAAAACATCAGGTGCAGCCTGACGATCTGGCCGCATTGCGGGACGAGATGGCCGCAAAGCTGGCCGCGATTGAAGGCGGGGAGGGGCATCTCGCCGCGCTGGAGGCACAGGTCGCGCAAAGCGCAGCAGCCTATCGCCAGGCGGCGCAGGCTCTATCGGCAGCGCGCCGGGAGGCCGCAATCCGGCTGGATACAGCGGTCGCGGCGGAACTTGCCCCGCTCAAGCTGGATGCCGCCCGCTTTCGCACCATCGTCGCGCCGCTGGACGAAGGGCAATGGACCGCCCACGGCATGGACCGGGTGGAGTTCGAAATTTCGACCAACCCCGGCGCGCCCTTCGCGCCTCTGGTCAAGATCGCCAGCGGCGGCGAGCTGTCGCGCTTCATCCTCGCGCTCAAGGTCGCGCTGGCGGAACGGGGCGGGGCGGACACGCTGATCTTCGACGAAATCGACCGGGGCGTGGGCGGCGCTGTCGCGTCGGCGATCGGGGACCGTCTGGCGCGGCTGGCGCAGAGCAACCAGATATTGGTCGTGACCCACAGCCCGCAGGTCGCGGCGCGCGGCGCGGGCCATATGCTGATCGCGAAATCGAGCGACGGCACCGTGACCCGAACTGGCGTCCATGCACTGGGCGAGATCGAACGACGCGAAGAAATTGCGCGCATGCTGTCCGGCGCGGAGATCACGCTAGAAGCGCGCGCCCAGGCGGAGCGCCTGCTGGAGAAGATCTAGGCCCGCCTGCCACCTCCCGCGCTGCATGATTTGCCGCTACCCGCCGCCTTCGCCTGACGTTAAGAAGCGGGCATGACCGACCCCGCGCCGATGACAGAAGCCCAAGCCGCCAACCGCCTGATGCGCCTCGCCAAAGAGATAGCGCGGCACAACCGGCTCTATCATGACCAGGACCAGCCGGAGGTCACGGACGCCGAATATGACGCGCTGATCCGCGAAAATAATGCGCTGGAGGCGGCTTTCCCGCAACTTGTCCGCGCGGATTCGCCCAATGCCCAGATTGGCGCGGTGCCAACATCGGGCCTTGGGAAAGTCCCGCACGCCGTCCGCATGATGAGCCTGGATAACGGCTTTTCCGACGAGGATATCGCCGAATTCATGGCACGGGTGCGGCGCTTCCTCGCTTTGCCCGACGATGCGGCGATAGCGCTGACCGCCGAACCGAAGATTGACGGCCTGTCCTGTTCGCTCCGCTACGAAGGGGGCGAATTGCGGCTGGCCGCGACGCGCGGAGACGGCATGACGGGGGAGGATGTGACCGCCAATGTCCGCACCATCGGTGACATCCCGCAACGGCTGACCGGACCCGACATCCCCGACCTGTTCGAGGTGAGGGGAGAGGTCTATATGGCCAAGGGCGATTTCGTTGCCCTCAACGAACGGCTTTTGTCCCAAGCGGATGACCCGGCGAAGGCGCGCCAGTTCGCCAACCCGCGCAACGCCGCCGCCGGATCGCTGCGGCAAAAAGACCCGACTATCACCGCCAGCAGACCGCTGCGCTTCCTGGCCCATGGCTGGGGCGAAGTCAGCGCCTTGCCCGCCGACACGCAACTTGGCGTCATGCAGGCGATTGCGGGCTGGGGCCTGCCGGTGTCGGATCGCTTGACCCGCGTCGATACGCTGGACGCCCTCATCGCCCATTATCGCGCTATCGAAGCAGCGCGCGCCGACCTGCCCTTCGACATTGACGGCGTGGTCTATAAGGTCGACCGGCTCGACTGGCAGCAGCGGCTGGGCTTCGTTGCCAAGGCCCCGCGCTGGGCCATCGCCCACAAATTCCCGGCGGAGCGCGCCCAGACCACGCTGGAATCCATCGACATTCAGGTCGGCCGCACTGGCAAGCTGACGCCGGTCGGTCGCCTGACGCCCGTCACGGTCGGCGGCGTCGTCGTGTCCAACGTGACGCTGCACAATGCGGATGAAATTGCCCGGCTGGGCGTCCGTCCGGGTGACCGCATCGTCGTTCAGCGCGCGGGCGATGTCATCCCGCAGGTGGTTGACAATCTGACCCGCGACGCGGCGCGCCCGCCCTTCGTCTTTCCCGATCATTGCCCCGTCTGCGGATCGGAAGCCGTCCGCGAAGAAGGCGAAGTCGATGTCCGTTGCACCGGCGGCCTGATCTGCGGGGCGCAGCGGTTCGAACGGCTGCGCCATTTCGTCAGCCGGGGCGCTCTGGACATTGAAGGGCTGGGCGAAAAAACGATCCAGGAATTTCTTGACCTTGGCTGGATCACCGAACCGGCGGACATATTCCGGCTAAAGGCGCACCGTGGCGACCTGCTCCGGCGGGAAGGCTGGAAAGAAAAGTCGGTCGACAATCTGCTCGCCGCCATCGAAGCGAAGCGGACGCCGGACGCCGCGCGCTTGCTGTTCGGGCTGGGCATCCGCCACGTCGGCGCGGTGACCGCGCGCGATTTGTTGAAACGCTATGAAACGCTACCGGCGATCCGCGCGCTGGCGGAACAGATCATCGCCCTGCGTGACAGCTTCCCCGTTCTGGATGGCGAGGATGACGCCAGGCGTGCCAATCGGCTGGACAAGGCCATTGCGGAAGCGATCGGCGTGGACAATGTCGGGTCGGCGGTCGGCCACGCCCTCGCGGATTTCTTCCACGAACCGCATAATCGCGACGCATGGGACGACCTGTTGTCGGAAGTTTCCCCACCTCCCTATGTCGTGGAAACCACGGCCAGCGCCGTGACCGGAAAGACGGTCGTCTTCACCGGCAAGCTGGAAACGATGAGCCGTGACGAGGCCAAGGCGCAGGCCGAAAGGCTGGGCGCGAAGGCCGCAGGCTCCGTCAGCGCCAAGACCGACCTGGTAGTCGCAGGCCCCGGAGCCGGATCGAAACTGAAACAGGCCGCTGCCCTCAACATCGAAGTGATCGACGAAGCAGCCTGGGCCGATATCGTGAAAGCGGCGGGGTAGAGCAGCACCGTTAGATCGAGATCACCATCCCCGTTCGCCCTGAGCCTGTCGAAGAGGTCTTTTCACCTGCCGCTTTTCATTGGGCGCCTTCCACCCTGTCCTGCGTCCTCAGGTCGAAATCGCTGGCATCATGGCGCTCATGCAATTGCTCGTCCAGCGGCCCGGAAGTGCGATTGACGATGCGACCGCGCTTCACTGCCGGGCGGGCGTCAATCTGCTTCGCCCAACGCTGGAGATTATCGTAGCTGCGAACGTCCAGAAACTCGTCCGCTCCCTCATAGGCGCGGCCCAGCGCCACGCCGCCATACCAGGGCCAGATGGCGATATCGGCAATCGTATAGCTGTCGCCCGCAACATATTCATGGCTCCCCAGTCGCCGGTCGAGCACATCCATCTGCCGCTTCACTTCCATGGCGTAGCGGTTGATCGGATATTCGAACTTTTCGGGCGCATAGGCGAAAAAATGGCCGAATCCGCCACCCAGCATCGGCGCGCTGCCCATTTGCCAGAACAGCCAGCTGAGCGCCTCTGTCCGCTGGGCGGAGTCGCTCGGCAGGAACGCGCCGAATTTTTCGGCGAGATAGACCAGGATCGATCCCGATTCGAACACGCGCTGGGGTGGGGACGCGCTGTGGTCCATCAGCGCCGGGATCTTGCTGTTCGGATTGACCGACACAAAGCCGCTGCCAAACTGGTCGCCATCGCCGATGCGGATCATCCAGGCGTCATATTCCGCGCCCCGATGCCCTGCCGCCAGCAACTCCTCCAGCATGATGGTGACCTTCTGCCCATTGGGCGTGCCCAGCGAATAGAGCTGAAGGGGATGCTTGCCGACCGGCAGTTCGCGGTCGTGGGTGGCACCGGCAATGGGCCGGTTGATGTTGGCGAATGCGCCGCCATTATCCTTGTCCCACGTCCAGACACGGGGCGGGGTATAACTGTCGGTCATGGATGGGGCATCTCCGCTGGGTCGTCGTTGACCCAGCAGTTAGGGTGCGGCCCGGCATCTCGCAACCCGCGCCGCACCCCATCGCGCTGCGATCACTGGTCGCTCGACGCCCGAACCACCAGAACGCTGACCTGCGAATGATGCACGATCGCTGACGCGTTCGATCCCAACAGACGCGACGAAATGGTGGGCTGGTGCGATCCGATCACGATCAGGTCCGCCTTCAACCGTTCAGCCATGGCCAGCACTTCGTCGCGCACGGGACCCCGGCGGGTCACTATCTCCACCTGGTTTTCGGCCAGGCCTGCTTCGGCAGACCACTGTTTCAACACCGTCAAAGCCTCAGTCTGTTCGTCCTGGTCGAAATCCCCCACCAACAATTCGGAATATCGGGAAGGCAGATAGTAGCGGACGTAAAGAATGCTGATCTTGCTGTCGCTCCCTGCCAGGCTGGCCGCGCGCGCTATGGCTGCCTTGCCGTGGACAGGGTCATGGATATCGACTGCAACCAATATGGTGGAAAAATGCATCCCTTGCTCCTTCTGCTGACTTCGTGGGGACATCCTAGCAGGGGGAACGGGATAGGGGCGGGGACCGACCCGGCGGACAACAAACTTATCAAGCGGACCACGAATGGTTAATGGCGGGAAACGCCCGCGCAACCATTGGGGCGGGCCATGGTGGCGTCGCGAGCTGGCCAGGTTCGGCTAAAAAAATTTTGGCGCGCTCCCTTGATACGGACTTTGATTTTTCCATATGAAGCGGCGCTGGCACTCTTCGGTAAAGAGTGCTAGCAGGATCAGGTTCCGTTGGGAGAAGGATTGTTGCAGCGCTCGCGGTTTTGGAGAATCTCCGCCGCCCGCTCATGTCCAAATCGCCCCGACAACGTAAAGAGGGAAAGGCAATCAACATGGCATTTCGTCCGTTGCACGACCGCGTTCTCGTCCGCCGCGTAGAGGCTGAAGAGAAGACCGCCGGTGGCATCATCATCCCCGACACCGCGAAGGAAAAGCCGCAGGAAGGCGAAGTCGTCTCCGTCGGCACCGGCTCCAAGGCCGAAGATGGCAAGGTGACCCCGCTGGACGTCAAGGCTGGCGACCGCATCCTGTTCGGCAAATGGTCGGGCACTGAAGTCAAGGTCGACGGTGAAGACCTGCTGATCATGAAGGAATCGGACATTCTGGGCGTCGTGGCGTAAAGCTGCGAACCAGGCAGTCATTCCAGTTTTTCCGCGATTTTCCGCCATCAAGAACGGTGTGAACTTCGCAAGATTTGCAATTCTCAAAGAGAGGTAAAAGATCATGGCAGCGAAGGACGTAAAGTTTTCGCGTGACGCTCGTGAGCGCATTCTGCGCGGCGTCGACATCCTGGCCGACGCGGTCAAGGTGACCCTGGGTCCTAAGGGCCGTAACGTCGTCATCGACAAGAGCTTCGGCGCCCCCCGCATCACCAAGGACGGCGTCAGCGTCGCCAAGGAAATCGAACTGAAGGACAAGTTCGAAAATATGGGCGCGCAGATGGTCCGCGAAGTTGCTTCGAAGACCAACGACATCGCCGGTGACGGCACCACCACCGCGACCGTTTTGGCTCAGGCCATCGTTCGCGAAGGCATGAAGTCGGTTGCTGCTGGCATGAACCCGATGGACCTCAAGCGCGGCATCGATCTGGCCGTGACCAAGGTTGTCGATGACCTCAAGGGCCGTTCCAAACCCGTTGCTGGCACGAAGGAAATCGCCCAGGTCGGCATCATTTCGGCTAATGGCGACACCGTCGTTGGCGAAAAGATCGCTGAAGCGATGGAGCGCGTCGGCAAGGAAGGCGTGATCACCGTCGAAGAAGCCAAGGGTCTCGAATTCGAGCTCGACGTCGTCGAAGGCATGCAGTTCGACCGCGGCTATCTGTCGCCTTACTTCGTCACGAATCCGGAAAAGATGGCAGTCGAACTGGCTGATCCGTACATCCTGATCCATGAAAAGAAGCTGTCGAACCTTCAGTCGATCCTGCCGATCCTCGAAGCGGTCGTTCAGTCGGGTCGTCCCCTGCTGATCATCGCTGAGGATATCGAAGGCGAAGCGCTGGCGACCCTGGTCGTCAACAAGCTGCGCGGCGGCCTGAAGGTTGCTGCGGTCAAGGCACCTGGCTTCGGCGACCGTCGCAAGGCCATGCTGGAAGACATCGCCGTCCTGACCAAGGGCGAAGTGATTTCCGAAGACCTCGGCATCAAGCTTGAGAACGTCACGCTCGGCATGCTCGGCACCGCCAAGCGCGTCACGATCGACAAGGACAACACCACCATCGTCGATGGCGCAGGTGATGGCGAAGCGATCAAGGGCCGTACCGAGCAGATCCGCGCTCAGATCGAGACGACCACGTCCGACTATGACCGTGAAAAGCTGCAGGAACGTCTGGCCAAGCTGGCTGGCGGCGTTGCCGTCATCAAGGTCGGCGGTGCTTCGGAAGTCGAAGTCAAGGAGCGCAAGGACCGCGTCGACGACGCGCTGCACGCAACCCGCGCAGCCGTTGAAGAAGGCATCGTCCCCGGTGGCGGCACGGCTCTGCTGTACGCGACCAAGGCACTCGATGGCCTGAAGGGCGTGAACGACGACCAGACCCGTGGTATCGACATCATCCGCAAGGCAATCGAAGCGCCGCTGCGCCAGATCGCCCAGAATGCGGGCGTCGACGGTGCGGTTGTCGCTGGCAACCTGCTGCGCGAAAATGATGAGACCCAGGGCTTCAATGCCGCGACCGACACTTATGAGAACCTTGTCGCCGCTGGCGTCATCGATCCCACCAAGGTCGTTCGCGCTGCTCTGCAGGACGCCGCTTCGGTCGCTGGCCTGCTGATCACCACCGAAGCCTGCATCGCCGAAACGCCTGCCGACGACAAGGCGCCGATGGGCATGCCCGGCGGCGGCATGGGTGGCATGGGCGGCATGGACTTCTAAGTCCTCGCTCACGCGAAACGAGAAGGGCCGGCGGAGCGATCCGCCGGCCTTTTTCCATTGGCGACGTCAGAAGTCCGCCGCTCGAAATCGCTGGAAAAGGTCCATTGCGGCGGTCTTGGGCGACTAAAGTTTACGAAATGGAAATCATGTTCCGCCAAAGCTGGCGGAGACGTGTTTCGCATCCTCCGCCACTTGAGCGCAAATTTGCGCGAGCGCCTTGCTCCCGATTCCCAGCAGAGCGCTGAGGTGCGGGATAGTCTCGTCAAATCGCTTTACGCTTCCCCCGCGTCGCTGATGATCGGCGCGATTGCGGGTGGCGCATTAAGTTTCGTCGTCGCCTATCATGCGCAACGGCCCCCGATCACCCTGATCGCCTGCCTCATCACCATCGTCGCGATCAGCCGGTCGGTGTCCGCAGTTTACTTCCAGCGCCAACTGGCGCACCAGCACGGCCCCACGCGGGCAATATGGGGCATGGCCTACGAACTGGGCGCGTGGAGCTATGCCGCTCTTCTCGGCACGCTTGCCTTTGCGACGCTTCTGCTCACCGGCGATGCATCGCTGCACATATTGAGCGTTTGCCTGGTCGCAGCATATTCAGGCGGCATTTCCGGCCGCAATGCCGGTCGTGTCGAGGTCGCGATCGGCCAGACCTGCTTTGCCCTTCTGCCGACGTCCCTTGGTCTCGTTCTGGCCGGGGGGCTGGGCTATTATGTCCTGTCCGCGATGCTGTTCCTGATGATCTTCGCCATGGCAGAGATTACACGGACCACGCACCGCATCGTCGTAGAGGCGCTTCAGGGCAAATATGAAAAGTCCCAGCTGGCAACGAAATTTGAGCGGCTCGCACGATTCGACAGCCTGACGGGCGTTGAAAACCGGATGGCGATGCAGATGCGGCTCCGGGAAATGTTCGATAACCGAACTTCGGATAAAGATCCGATGTCGGTTTTCTGGATGGACCTCGACAGGTTCAAGGAAATCAACGATTCGCTCGGTCATATCATCGGTGATCAATTGTTGTGCGCCGTTGCGGACCGCCTAGCTCGCGCCCTCGACCATCGCGGGCATATTGCGCGTTTTGGCGGAGACGAATTCATCCTCATCTGCCCCGGTGCGAACCAGGATATCGCTCAACAGATTGCCGACGATGTGATGGTCGAATTCGGCCATGATTTCGATGTGAGCGGCTATCACCTCACCATAACAGCTTCGATGGGCATAGCGGTCGCGCCGCAGGACGGTCATGGGAGCGAGGAACTGCTGCAACATGCCGACATGGCGCTCTACAAGGCCAAGAATGCCGGGCGAAATCGCTATGCCTTCTTCGATTGGAAGATGAAGGAACGGCAGAATAGGACCTATGACCTGGAAGTCGGGCTACGCACGGCGCTCGCCAATGGCGAGCTGCTGCTGCATTACCAGCCCATCTTCGACACTGCGACGGGCCAAATCGCCATTTGCGAGGCGCTGATGCGCTGGGATCATCCAGTAATGGGGCGCATTTCGCCCGCTGAATTCATTCCGATCGCCGAAAGCTGTTCCCTGATCGAACCCATCACTGCCTGGGCGCTGGAGCGCGCGTGTCAGGATGCGATGGCATGGGACGATCATGTTCGCGTCGCCGTCAATATTTCGCCCGCGCTTATCAAGAGCGACGGACTGCCCCGCGCCGTTATTTCGGCGCTGATGCGGTCGGGGCTAAAGGCGCGCAGGCTGGAACTGGAAGTGACCGAATCGATCTTTCTGGAAGATAGTGGCCGCACCAGCCTGATCCTTCTGGAACTGCAGCGGATCGGGCTAAGGCTGGCGCTGGATGATTTTGGCACGGGCTATTCGTCGCTCGGCTATTTGCGCGACTATTCATTCGACACGCTGAAGGTGGACCAAAGCTTCATGCGCAGCGTGAAGGAAGGATCGCGGGATCGCGCCATCGCGCAATCGGTGGCTTATCTGGCGCATTCGCTGGACGTGGAGACGGTGGCCGAAGGGATAGAGACGGAAGAACAGCTCCAGTCCGCGCGCGACATGGGTTTCACCAACGTCCAGGGCTTTGTGCTCAGCCGTCCAATCCCGGCTGAAGACTTGCTCGACATGATGCGCGTGATGGCTCGGGACAAGAGCAACGTGGTCACGCTAATGCAGGACCAACGCCGCGCCTGAACGATAGCTATTTCGTCAGGCGCGTCTGGGCCGAAGCCAGGCGCCGCATCATCCGCAAATCCTTGGGGTCCAGCTTCAGCGCGGTAGCCGCCCAATTTTCTACAATGTCCTTAAGCTCCGAATATTCGATCGGATCGACCCGACGGCCTGCTTCGAACACACCGACATGTCCTGCGTGATGGGGTCGGTTGCCAGTGATATAGTTACGCACCGCCTGCTCACCCTCGCCATCTTCGGCCAGGATGGTGACGACGCCCATGTCGTACATCTCTTCGGCCGTGTAGACCTTGCCGGACAGGATCATGCGTTCCGCCATGCGGCGCCCCAGCTTGCGGGACAAAATAGAATATGCGCCCATGCCGGGGAAAAGGCCGAACAACATTTCGGGCAAGCCAAATCGGGCGCTACGTTCAGCCACGACCACGTCAAAGCAGAGCAGCGCTTCAAATCCGCCACCCAACGCGTCGCCCTGGGCCAGCGCGATGGAGATCACGGGCATGTCGGCGTTGCGCCACGCGCGATGCACGACATCGATGCACGCATGGCCATATTTGACCAGCCCGGCCAGGTCGCCCCGTTCAATGCAGCCAGCGAACAGCTCCAGGTCGCCACCCAGGTTGAACACCCCCGGAAAACGCGAGCCAAGCACCATATAGCGGGCGGGCAGGGCACCTTCATCGAACAGCCTTTTGGCTTCGGTCTGCCAAAGGCGGATGTCGCGCAGCATCGGCAAGCTGTAGTTCGGCCGAGTCGCAGGCGTCATGAACGCCCACAATGTATCCAACGGCTCGTCCCAGCTGACATCGATCTGCCCCAGATCGAACAACATTGACTGGCCCGCTTCACGCCCAGCCGGGTTGATTTCCGTAGCGGCAAACTGGTGAATGTCGGCTGCATCCGGCACCTGCACCGAAGACATATCGTCCACCTCATTTTGTGCAGGACTAAATCGCGCGGAATCAATCATCTGTGCCCCCAAATTTCGATCCATGCCGAAGAGACCAGTGTTGACCTGTTGGTGCAACCGCCACTGTGGCAAACCGGCCATCGTTAACCTTTTTTATCGTCAACTGTTGCGCTTAAGTCGCCGTAAAAGCCGGATAAGCATAGTTAACGTTGCATTAATGCAACAATGCCGATTGATGTACGTCTGTAAAATATTGCGTCAGGGCTTTGTTAACCATTATTAATTAGAAGCCTGATGCATGGACCCGCATCGCACCGACCGCCAGATCGTGACGCTCTTGCTACATGACAAGGAGGGCGCGTCCTGGCGTCTGAGCCTTGCCGCCGACTGCCTATGTTTCATCGGCAATTACCGTCGCGTGGAAGGGTTCGATATCGACGCGATCGTCGCGTTCGACGGTGTCCGCCGCGAAGGCTGACGACCTCACTGCTCGCGCCATCGGAATGGTCGGAGCTGTCCTGATCGCTTCGTAATGGCATTTTGCGAAAAAGCGGGTCCCACTTTGCCGTTCGATGCTTTAGAGCGCGGCGGGTGACCCAGACCCGATTTTCCTTCACCATCGCCGCCACCGACGGCAAGGCCCGTACAGGATCGATCCAGATGCGCAGGGGTGAAATTCGCACACCTGCCTTCATGCCTGTCGGCACCGCCGCCACGGTGAAGGCCATGCGGCCCGCGGAAGTGCGCGCGACGGGCGCGGACATCATCCTGGGTAACACCTATCACTTGATGCTTCGGCCTGGCGCTGAACGCGTCGCCCGGCTGGGCGGGCTGCATGGTTTCATGGGATGGGACCGACCGATCCTGACAGACAGCGGCGGCTATCAGGTGATGAGCCTGTCGGCACTGACGAAGATGAGCGAGGAAGGCGTCGCCTTTGCAAGCCACATTGATGGTTCGCGCCACATGCTGACGCCCGAACGGTCGATGGAAATCCAGCGGCTGTTGGACAGCGACATCGTCATGGCCTTCGACGAATGCACAAAGAATGGCTGCACGCATGACGAAGCCGGGAAAAGCATGGAACGATCCATGCGCTGGGCCAAGCGGTCGCGCGACGGGTTCGACCAGGGCGGCGATCATGCGGAACGAGCAGCGCTCTTCGGCATCCAGCAGGGGTCTTTGAATGGGGATTTACGCCGCGCTTCCGCGCAAGAACTGATCGAGATCGGCTTTGATGGCTATGCGGTCGGCGGCCTTGCTGTGGGAGAGGGGCAGGAAGCGATGTTTGCTTGCCTGGACTATGCGCCCGGCATGCTGCCCGTGGACAAGCCCCGCTATCTGATGGGCGTGGGCAAGCCGGACGACATCGTCGGCGCGGTGGAGCGGGGGATCGACATGTTCGATTGCGTCTTGCCCACACGCAGCGGCCGCAATGGCCAGGCCTTCACCTGGGCCGGACCGCTCAACATTCGCAACGCGCGCTTTGCCGAAGACACGTCACCGCTCGATCCCCGCTGCGGCTGCCCAGTCTGCGCGACGTGGGGCAGGGCCTATTTGCATCATCTGGTGAAGGCGGGCGAAATGCTGGGCGCCATGTTGATGACGCAACATAATATCCATTTTTACCAGGCGTTGATGCAGGCCATCCGCGATAGCATCGCTCAAGGCCAATTCGCTTCATTCGCGGCGGATTTCCGCAGGGATTATCAGCGCGCCTGATTGTCAGGCAAAACCGTCATCGCGATGGCATAGTCGCCAATTTCGGCGTCATGTTCCAGCGGCGACCGGAGCTGCCGAGATAGCCCGGTCATCACCCGGCCATAGCGTTCGTCGATCCGGGCGTTCATGTCATCGGAACCGCGCAGCGCGGGTGAACTGACATGCAGGATGGCCCTGTTGGCGTTGTCGCTGTCGAGATGAGCGGAAATCCGCATGCTGGCGTAGGGATCCGACGCCATGGCAAGCTCCACCAGCTCGGTCAGTAGGAAAGCGATCGGGACGGCCACATCCTGACTGATGTGCAGGTTGTCGCTGTCGATCTGGATGGCGAAGCGGCGGGCCTCCGCCGGGGCGGTTCCACGCAGGCTGGCGGACAATTCGCTGATCAGGGATCGAACGCCCACGCCGCGATTTTCCTCCAATTCCGCATAATGGTTCCGGTGGACGACTGACAGGGCATCTACGCGCCGCTGTATCGATGCATAGGCTTCCACTGCTTCCGGGTCATGCGCCGAACGCGCATGCAGGCTGATGAGGCTGGCGATGATCTGAAGGTTATTTTTGACGCGGTGATGCACTTCGCGCGTCAGTTTGCGCTGCGTTTCCAGCCCTTCGGCCATTTCGGCCTCATGCGTGGCGACATCTTCGCTGATTTCGCGGAAGGTTTCGCCCAGCGCGACGATTTCCTGCGCGGGAGTGCGGATGCGGCGCATCGGTTCCAGCACTTCGCCGGGGTGATAGGCGGCGACCGTCCGGCGCAACATGACCAGTGGACGGATCAACAGGCGGTTCACGACGAACCAGCCAATGGCCGCCGCCGCGAACCACATGACCAGCGGCAGGAATAGCGACAGCATACGTGCAAGAGTGACTGGTGGATCGCGCAGGGTCATGGTCAACAGGATGTCGGGCGGATCCAGCCGTGCCGACAGGCTGCTGCTGTGGCCGCCAAGGTCATGGGCCGGGCGACTGACGATTAGGGTGCGGTCTCCCTGTTGCAGGCTAAGCTGTCGGTTCTGCAACCCGGTTGCCGGATTAGTGATCGTCTCCAGATAGGCACGCGAATAATAGGCCAGCGCCACGATGCCGCCATTACTGCTTCGCGCGCGGCTGACCAGAACGCCTGACTGCGGCAGCAGTTCGACTGCCCGCGCTGTAAAGCGGCTTTCCCCAGCCAGTCCGCGCGGTTCCGGCCGGGACGACCCGCAAAGGCGGCGTCCGCTGCGATCATAAATATAATAGCGCGCGCCTTCGCGGTCATGCGACGTCAGAAAGACTGCGAGCCTGCGACACATGCGGATGTCGGCATCTCCGCTCGCAAGTGCATTCGCCGTCAGCATCATCGCCGTGCGGTCAGAAGCGAGGTCGGTTGTCAGCTTACGCGCGCTTTGGGTCACGGCCACCCGCAACAACGCTTCCTTTTCAAGATCGGCGGTGCGGATCGCCTGCAGGGATGCGATCAGGGCGAGAAGGCCCAGCGGCAGCAATGCGAGCGTCAGGATAAGGAACATCTTGACGCCGGTGGACTGGATGATGCTGTTCAAAGGGCGCATGAGCAACAGGTTCGCCGAAAGGGGCAGCGTGCGATCATGTGATCGTCAGGGGCATTCGGCATTTCGCAACAGTTTCCGTGCTTTCGGACAAAGCGCCCGTTAAATCACGATGAACCGGTGGGACGGCTGATGGTTTCGACTGGCTCGCTTCGAACCGCAAGATCACCCCCTTTGCATGCCCGCATTCAAACGGCGGTCAAGGTCGCCTAGCTTGCTGATTAGTCCAGCTTGCGCAGCAGGTCGAGCATTTCGGCGGGAATGTCCTCTTCAACGGCGCGCTGATAGACGGTGCGCAGGGCGTTGGAAACCTCGGTCCCTTCCTTGGAAGAAGACGGGCTTTTCCGAGATGTGGGGCCAGCTTTCACGCCCGAAGTGGGGGTGTTGGCACCGACATCTGTTTTGTCCCCTCCCTTCACATCCCGTTCCGTCGCTGAAGCCACCAAAATAATGCCCCTTTGAATACCCGACCTATCTCTTCGCGGCTTTCCCGGATGACGTCAATCGATCGTAGAGCAAGGCGCGCAACGAAAATTTCAGGGCGTCAATGAAAAAACCGAACGGCTGTGAAACAAATCGCTTCTTTGTTGGTTCCGTCCCACGAAGCATTTTTTGCTGTCAGGCAATCGGCGGCTTCACAGGGGCGGGGGACTTGCCACATCGGCATCTGCGATCCATCCTCCTCCTCTGGCAATGGTTCGGAACAATGCGCCCCCTGGGGCTGGGAGAAGATTTACAGATGTCGCTAGGACAGCAACTGCACCCCCACCTTCCATTTCTGCGCCGCTATGCGCGTGCGCTCACGGGCAGCCAGGCGCACGGCGACGCTTATGTTCGAGCTACGCTGGAAGCGATCGTGGCCGCACCGGAAGAGTTTCCGGCTGATGTCGATCCCCGACTGGGGCTTTACAAGATTTTCCATGCCATCTGGTCGTCCTCTCATCTGGAAGACGGCCCTGTTCTGTCCGGCGCTGACGGGCACGAAGCCGTCGCGCAGGCACGGCTGGCACGACTGACCCCGCTGCCCCGGCAGGCGCTGCTGCTGACCGCGCTGGAAGGTTTTACCGTCGATGATGTGGGCTACCTTGTCGGGTTGCAGCCCGTCGATGTCGAAGCGCTGGTCGAAGAGGCTCTGAGCGAGATCGAATCGCAGACCCGCGCCAAGGTTCTGATCATTGAGGACGAACCGATCATCGCGATGGATATCGAAACCATCGTTCGCGACCTGGGGCATGAAGTCACCGCCATCGCCGTCACGCGCGAAGATGCCGTGCGCGAAGCGATGGCGGAACGACCGGGGCTGGTGCTTGCCGATATTCAGCTGGCCGATGATTCCAGCGGTATCGATGCGGTGAAGGACATCCTCGCCGAATTTTCGGTCCCAGTGATCTTTATCACTGCCTTCCCCGAAAGGCTGCTGACCGGCGAGCGGCCAGAGCCGACCTTCCTTATCACCAAGCCGTTCCAGCGTTCGACCGTGAAGGCGGCGATTTCGCAGGCCCTGTTCTTTGACGAAGCAACCGCGCCTGCCTGATTTGCCGCCCCGCTCGGGTGAAAGAGTGGAAGGCAGGCGGAACCGCTGCCCTGACCCCGCGTTATTGATGCGTAACGATCGGGAGACGACGCAATGCAGGACGATGAACAGCATATCGTTACGGAAGAAGCTCGTTCAGGATCCACGCCGCACATCGTCCGCTATATCCTGGGCATATCCTTGCCCTTGGTGGTGATCGGGATGCTGATTGTGCTTTGGGCATATTATAAAGGGTGAAGTTCATTGGTTGCCGGCAACAATGAGTATAGGATGCGGACGCTTTTGTGGCTTTGACGACTTCGATTCATGTGACGAGGGCGACGGCCAATGAGGGGGCTGTTCCCGTGAGCGAAGGGCCGGGCCATCAGGTGGAGCATCAGGAACCACCGCGCGAAGCGCTGTCGGATTCCGACTTCAAGCGAGAGTTGGCTGCGGTCATTCCTCATTTGCGCGCGTTTGGCCGGTCGCTTTCGGGTAATCGCGACCTGGCCGACGATCTGGTTCAGGAAACGCTGCTAAAGGCATGGGCGGCGCGTGCGCGGTTCCAGGCTGGAACGAATATGCGCGCCTGGACGTTCATCATCTTGCGCAATCATTATCTATCGCAAATGCGGCGTTCGCGCTTTCGTGGCGATTGGGATGATCTGACGGCTGATCGGTTGCTGGCCGCCCCAGCGGGTCAGGATAAGCATGTAGAGCTTTCGGATATGCAACGCGCCCTTTTGCAACTGCCGCAGCCGCAGCGCGAAGCATTGATTTTGGTAGGCGCAGGCGGTTTTGCCTATGAAGAAGCAGCGGAAATCTGCGGCGTAGCCGTCGGCACGATCAAGAGCCGGGTTGCACGCGGTCGCGCGGCACTCGAGCAGATTCTGGATAGCGGTGACCTGCCGTCGCGACGGAGCCAGCAAACCAGGGATACAGCAGTGCTGGACGAGATTATGGACGATGTTGACCGGCTGAGCCGAGGACGGGAAACGAAAGAAGACGAAAGCGGCTCCAGTGCGGAATAGATCCTGAGGTCCGTCTCGGTGGGGAGAGGCGGTTATAGGAGAGGACGCGTGGTAGGGAATGGACAAGGCCTGCCAGACGATGATCCTGAAGTGCATGACGCTTCGGAACCCGCAGACGCGCGTGGCAGCGGCCTGATCTTCTTTTTGATCGCTATCGCGCTGATCCTCGCCATCGGCTTTTTCTACCTAACGAAAGATCGGGAAAATGAGCAGGGCCGCAACGTGACGGAGGCCGCAGCGTCGGCGGACGACGCAGTTCGGCTGGTCGGCGACGCGGCAGACAATGCGGCTGGCCAATTGGTGAACCGCCGCTAAATCCTATTTGCTCCCCAGCGACCCACTCACCCACATTTCCCGCCCCAGGCGCTATCTTCAGAGAATCTTTGCGAATTTCATGCAAGGGTCCGATCATCGTCGGATCGTCTTGCAGCGCCATGCCGGTTTGACGCCACAGGCCCCTTCCTTGCGGCCGCCACCGGGAATAAGCGCGAACGATGATCAGGCTGTTCAAACATTATGTGCCGCATGCGGTGCTTCTGCTGGGATTGCTTGACTTCATTCTGCTGCTCTGCGCCGCTGAGGCGGGCTGGATCATCCGTGCCCGCCAGATCGGGATGGACGTAGACCATATCGCTACACGCATCGGCCCGTTGTTGAGCTTTGCCTTGGCCATCCAGACCGGCATGATCGCAGTGGGCGTCTATGGGACGGAGGCACTGCAATCGATCCGGTTCGCCCTCGCGCGGCTGCTCGTCGCGATTTCGCTGGGCGTGATATTCCTGTCGGTCATGCATTTCGCGTTGCCCGACCTGACGCTGTGGCGGTCCAATTCGCTTTACGCCATGAGCCTGTCGATCGCGTTGCTGCTTGCGGTGCGGCTGTTGCTGGGATCGATGCTGGGCGGGGAAGCCTTCAAGCGGCGGCTGGTCGTGCTGGGCGCAGGAGACCGTGCCAACCGCATCCGTGAATTGGAACAGCGCAAGGGGTCGGGTTTCCTGATCGTCGGCTATATCGCGATGAATGACGGGCCGCAGGTGATCCAGGAAGCGATCAACCGCAGCGCCATCTACAATCTCGCCGACTTTGTCGTCCGTCTTAGCGCGAGCGAAGTTGTGCTGGCGTTGGAGGAACGGCGTAACGCGCTGCCGTTGGCGGACCTGCTACGGATTAAGACGACCGGCGTGCATGTGAATGAAATATCTACATTTCTGGAGCGTGAGACCGGTCGCGTCGACCTGGACAGCGTGAACCCCAGCTGGCTGATCTTTTCCGACGGTTTTTCATCGGGCCGCCGCCTGTCGACCATTGCCAAGCGATTGTTCGACATTCTCGCCAGTTCGCTGCTGCTGCTGCTGACCGGCCCCATCATTCTGCTCGCCGCCATATTGGTGAAGCTCGACAGCAAGGGGCCTGCTTTCTACCGACAGCAGCGCGTCGGCCTGTTCGGCGAGGAATTCTGGATCGTGAAGCTGCGTACCATGCGGCAGGATGCGGAGGTCAGCGGCCAGGCAGTCTGGGCTGAAAAGGACGATCCGCGCATCACGCGCCTGGGCTACTGGCTGCGCAAGCTGCGCATCGATGAACTGCCCCAGACCTGGACTGTGTTGAAAGGGGAAATGAGCTTCGTCGGGCCTCGCCCCGAACGGCGTCAGTTCGTCGACGATCTGGAACAGCATCTGCGCTATTATGCGGAACGGCATATGGTAAAGCCCGGCATTACGGGCTGGGCACAGATCAACTACCCTTATGGCGCATCGATAGAGGACGCCCGGCACAAGCTGGAATATGATCTCTACTATGCGAAAAACTATACGCCCTTCCTGGATTTCCTGATCCTGATCCAGACGTTGCGGGTCGTATTATGGCCCGAAGGCGCGCGCTGAGGCACGCTGTGAGCCGCGCCCGCTTCCTGTTGTTTGCGGCCATCGTGGCTGTGCTGCTGTCGGCGGCGGGGCTGTGGCAATGGCATAGGGGGAGGGCGGACGCGGCCCTGTCGCGCGGCGTCGCCGCCCTTGCGAAGGGGGATGCCCGCACGGCTCGGGTCGAACTGATGAACGCGATCCGCGCCCATCCGCGATCTATCGCGGCGCGCATCGCCCAGGCGCGGGCGCTGCTGGACCTTCATGACGGCGAAGGCGCGCGTGTCCAGATTGATCGCGCCCGGCAATTGAGCGGCGACGCAGGTGCGACGCGCCATCTGATGGCCGAAGCGATGCTGCTTCAGGGCGATGCCGACGCGGCGCTACGCGAAGCCCGCATGGCCGATGTTCCCGCCAATTCCCGCGCCATCGCGACGCGGGTAGAGGGGCAGGCCTGGCTCGCCAAGGGAGAGCTTCACTCCGCCGCCGCGGCTTTTGACCGCGCGCTGAAATTGGATGGTACCGATCCGCAGGCATGGGTGGCGATGGCCCGCTTTCGGATGGCTGTCGGCGATCAGGCGGGTGCGATCCTGGCGGCGGACCGCGCGCTGCAACTCGCGCCCGGCAACTTCAAGGCGCTGACCGTGCGTGGCGAACTGGTGCGGGAGCAATATGGCCTGACCGCCGCGCTTCCATGGTTTGAGCGTGCGCTGGCGCGCGACCCTGAAAATGTCCCTGCGCTGGAACAATATGGCGCGACGCTGGCGGACAGCGGCGCGGCGGCACGGATGTTGAGCGTATCGCGGCGATTGCTGGCGATTGATCCGGGCAATGCCCGCGCCTGGTTCATGCAGGCGGTGATGGCGGCGCGCGCGGGCAGGGTGGAACTCGCCCGGTCGCTACTGGCGCGCACGGGCGGCAGGCTGGATGCTGAACCGGCCACGATCCTGCTGCGCAGCGTGCTGCTGGTGGAAAATGGCAATGCGGTGCTGGCGGCCCAGACGCTCGCCCCACTTGTCGCTGAACAGCCCGACAATGACGTCGCCCGTACCTTGCTGGGGCGTGCCTTGCATGATGCCGGGGATCATGGCGGGGCGGCTCAGGCGCTGGCCCCCATGGTCGCCCAGAGCGATGCTGATCCCTATGTCCTGACCCTCGCCGCGCGCGTGCAGGAAGCGATGGGACAAATGGACATGGCGCAGGATATGCTGGCGCGCGCCGCATGGCCCGTGCGTCCTGCCGCCACTCCCTTCGCCAGCCCGCGCGACGCCATGATCGCGCAAGGACCAGCGCCCGCCGATCCGGCGTCCGCGAGCGAGAATATTCCCTATATCCGCGCCCTACTGAACAACGGCCGCGCCGATCAGGCGGTCGATCGCGCCCGGCTGTTGAACCAGGCCAATCCAGGCGCTCCGGCGGGATGGCTGGTGCTGGGGGACGCGCTCGATGCCGCTGGGCGGCTGCGCGAAGCCGTCCGCGCTTATGAAGCGGGCGCGAACATCCGCTATTCACGGGAAGCTGTATTGCGGCTGGCGGCGGCATGGCAGCGGCTCGGCGATGCGACCCGTTCGGCGCAGATCGTCAAAACTTATCTCGCCCAAAATCCCAATGATGTAGAAGCATCGCGGCTCATGGCAGCAATGGCGATGCAGCAGGGCGACTGGCGCGGCGCGACACGCCTTTTGCGCAGCGTCCAGGCGCGCATTGGCAGCAATGACGCGTTGCTGATGTCAGATCTTGCCCGCGCAACGCTTGAAGCAGGCGATGTGCGCGCCGCCCGCGCCTATGCCGCTCATGCCTATCGCCTGTTGCCGGGCAGCCCGGTGACGGCGGACGCTTATGGTTGGGTCCTGCTCGCAAACGGAGAACGTCAACCAGCCGTTGATCTGCTGGAAAAGGCCGTTGCGCTGGCCCCGCGCCACCCAATGTTGCGCGCGCATCTGGCGAAGGCTTATGCCGCGATGAAGGAAAGTAGCGGAAAACTGGCGGCGCGCTGAACCCGCTACACGCGCTGGAGGTCAAGATCCTCGGCAGAAATACCCAGCCTTTTGATTTGGTCGGCAACCGGGGGCCAGACGGAGTCAAGGAAACGGCGGCGTTCCGTTTCCCGCAGGCGGCGGCTCGCGCCATCGGCCACGAACATGCCGACGCCACGTTTCACCACGATGAGCCCGTCATCCTGAAAACATTGATAGGCTTTCGCGACGGTCAGTGGATTAGCGCCCTGCCGCGCTGCCAGCGCCCGCACCGAAGGAAGCAGGTCGCCATCGCTGTAATTGCCGTCCAATATGGACGCCGCGATGATCTCCCTTAGTCGCAGATATACGGGCTTGGACTCTTCGGCCATGGGTGCATCACTGCCATAATACAGCCATTCAGGTCAAGCAAAGCGCAGTGTAAGTCGAACCCGGCCCGGCAACTATCTGTCCCAAAAGGACACTTTTTCATCATATAAAGGGCGTGGCCGCTCTTCCTGCGCTCTTCCCGGTGTGCCGATGAACAGAAATCCCGCTATGCGCTCCTGATCTTTCGCGAAGGCGGCGCGCACATCTTCATTATAGGCGGGCCACCCGGTCAGCCATCCCCCGGCAAAGCCCATCGCATGGGCGGCGTGAAGCAGGTTCATGATGGCGGCTCCAGCGGACAGCTCTTGCTCCCAAACTGGAATCTTGCTGCCCGCCACGGGCGCGGATAGCGCCACCACCAGCGTCGGGGCCTGATGGGCAAACTGGTGCATGGCCTCCAACTCCAGCCTGCCAGCGCCCGGCTTTTCCGCGCGATAGGCCGCGTCCAGTACACCCGCCAGTGCATCGCGCTTGTCCTGCGGCACGATGACGAAGCGCCAGGGGGCAATTTTCCCATGGTCGGGCGTCCGCAGCGCGACTTCCAATATCTGGCGCAGCTGCCCGTCATCGGGACCGGGCGCGATCAGGTCGCGCGGCTTGCCCGACCGGCGGGTGCGAAGAAGGGAAAGTGGGCTGCTGAGGTCATTGAACATGCCGCCCCAAATGGCGCGCCGCACCTTTTCGCGCAAGTGCGCCCCGTACTTTGACACTGCTATGATTTCCGCTCTACGCTCGCCCGCACGGCTCCCGCGACGGGGGAACAGCATGCAGGGAAGTGGATGACAGGCTCAACTTCGACTGCGAGGGAAACGGGCGGGGGCGAAACGGGCAAGACCTGGCTCGGCCACCCGCGCGGACTGTTCCTGCTGTTCTTCGTGGAAATGTGGGAACGCTTTTCCTTCTACGGCATGCGCGCCCTGCTGATCTTCTACCTGACGCAGCACTTCCTGTTTTCCGATCGCGACGCCTCCTACGCCTATGGCGCCTATATGTCGCTGATCTACATTTCGCCGCTGATGGGCGGCTATCTGGCCGACCGATATCTGGGACAGCGCAAGGCGGTGCTGTTCGGCGGCGTCGTTATCGCCATGGGCCACATCATCCTGGGGCTGGAAGGCGGTATATCCGACGGCGGCATGGGCCTGGGACTGTTCTGGCTTGGCCTTGCAACCGTCATCACGGGGACCGGATTTCTCAAATCCAGCGCGTCCGCGCTGGTGGGGCAGCTTTACCCGCGCGCCGACATGCGCAGGGACCCGGCCTATACGATCTTTTACATGGGCATCAATGTGGGGGCCACCATCGGCCCGCTGATCTGCGGCTATCTGGGGCAACGCTGGGGCTGGCACTGGGGCTTTGGCGCGGCGTCGGTGGGCATGATCGCGGGGGTCATCGGCTTCGTCTGGTGCAGGCCGCTGTTGCAGGGTGGCGGTGAGCCGCCCGACCCAGCGCGCCTGGCCGAGCGGGTGTGCGGCATCATCAGTCGGGAATGGCTGGTCTATCTGTCCAGCCTGTTGTCGATCCCGCTATGCTGGTTCCTGATCCAGCAGCATGCGATTGTCGGCTGGATGCTGGCGCTGTCCAGCGCACTTGTGGTGGTCTACATCCTCTGGGAAGCCTTTGGCCGGATGGAGCGGATCGGGCGGGACCGGATGCTGGCGGTGCTGTTCCTGCTGGTCATCAACCCGATCTTCTGGGGACTTTATGAGCAGACCGGCTCTTCGCTCGCCCTGTTCACGGACCGCTACACCGACCGCAGCATCCTGGGCTTCAATGTGCCTGCTTCCATGTTTCAGTCAGTGAACGCGGCCTACATCCTGTTGTTCGGACCGGTGATGGCCGCTTTGTGGATCTGGATGGCGAAGCGGGGGTGGGAGCCATCGACCCCGGCCAAATTCGGCCTGGCGCTGGCGCTGGTGGGGGCAGGGTTCCTTGTCCTGGTCGCGGGCAGCGGCGCACCGGGCACGCTGACCCCGCTGCTGTTCATCTTCCTCCTGTACCTCTGCCACACGCTTGGCGAACTGTGCCTGTCGCCCGTTGGCCTGTCAGCCATGTCGAAGCTGGCACCTTCACGGATGATCGGCCTGATGATGGGGATATGGTTTCTGGCCATGGCGCTGGGCGAATATGCGGCAGGCATGATCGCAGCGGCCACGGGCGGGGACGACGGGCTTGCGTCGCGCGACGGGGTGCTGGCGGTTTATGACCGGATCGGCTGGTGGTCGATTGCCATAGGGGTCGTGGTGATGGCGCTCGCGCCGCTGGTGAAGCGGCTGATGCATGTCGACCGACTGAATGAGGAAGACAGCCTGGCGCGCCACCCAAAAGGCGAGGGGCCAGTCGGATGATCCGCTACTGCGTCGCGCCCCATATGTCGCTCGCCCGCACAAAGCCCCGTTGCCCGCCCACGTCAAAAGCGCACCAGCCATCATTGCAGGACGCCAGGCGGCCCACCACGCCCTTTTCCGCGCGATAGACCGTGCGCGCGCCATCATCGGCGGCGGCGCGCATCGGCGCGGCCGGGGCAGTGACGATGGCGGTTGCGGTATCGCTGAGCAACCGGACATGCATCCAGCCCTGGGTTCCGGCTGGGTCCTCGACCTTGCGCCACAGGCCCAGCACCTGAACGACCTTTACGGGCAGGTCGCGGCGGCGGTAGACCCAGTTGGACGGGTAATCCAGGCTGGGCCCCACGCGCATCCGCGCCTCGTCCTGACTGATGGAGGCCCAGTAAGGCACGGCCTTTGTGGGCGACGCCCATGCTCCCGCCGCGACGCAAAGCGCTGCGACCGCTCCCGCGCCGAGCAGATACCCCTTCATGGCTGATCTATTCCCCTTGAATTCACGAATGAGACCATAGCCGTTGCCAGCCCTGCCCGACAACCACTCTATTCCCCACGCTGTCTTTCTGTCGGGCATAAGCGCTTGACCATCGCAGCAACGGGGAATAGCGGCCTTGCATGGCCAAGAAACCGCGTCCCGCCACGCCGCGCGTGATCGTCACGCGCCGCCTGCCTCCCAATGTAGAGGCGCGGATGGCGGATCTGTTCGATACGGTCTTCAACGTGGGCGACGTCCCGATGGATCGCGCCGCCCTGACCCGCGCGATGGCGCAATGCGACGTGCTGGTGCCGTCCGTCACCGACCAGATCGACGCCGCCCTGATCGAAGCCGCGCCGGATCGGCTGCAACTCATCGCCAGTTTCGGCAGCGGCGTCGATCATATCGACCTTGGCGCCGCGCGCAGCCGGGGCATTATCGTCACCAACACGCCCGGCGTCCTGACCGAAGATACCGCCGACATGACCATGGCGCTGATCCTTTCCGTGCCCCGGCGACTGGCGGAGGGGGAAAAGCTGGTGCGGTCGGGCAACTGGCCCGGATGGAGCCCGTCAGGCATGCTGGGCCACCGCATCCGTGGCAAGAGGCTGGGCATCATCGGCATGGGGCGGATCGGCCGCGCCGTCGCTCGCCGAGCCGCGGCATTTGGCCTGAGCGTCGCCTATCACAACCGCCATCGCCTGCCTTTCGAGGTGGAGCAGGAATTGTCGGCGACATGGCATGCGGATGTGGATTCGCTGCTGACTGACAGCGATATCGTGTCGATCAACTGCCCGCTCAACAGTGACAGCCGGGGCATGATCGATGCGCGACGCATCGGGCTGATGCGGCCGGACGCTTATCTGATCAACACCTCGCGCGCCGAAATCACGGATGAGCCAGCGTTGATCGCCGCCCTTTCCGAAGGCCGGATCGCGGGCGCGGGGCTGGATGTCTATGCCCACGAACCGGCGGTCGATGCGCGTTTGCTGGCGCTGTCGAACGTGGTGCTGCTGCCACATATGGGGTCGGCGACATTTGAAGGCCGCGACGCTACCGGCGCGCGCGTCATCGCCAATATCCGCAGCTGGGCCGATGGCCACCGCCCGCCCAATCAGGTGCTGGAAGGATGGGTTTGACCCCAACTCCCGACGGCAAAGTCGACCGCCGCAACCTGATCATGGGTGCGGCAGGCCTTGCGGGGCTGGCTGGACTGGGCGGCGCGTTCCCCGCTTGGGCGCGCAGCGGAACGCCCGGCCTCATGCCTTCGCCAGGCGTGCTGAGCGGAGACGCCATCGCGCTCACGGTCGACAAAAGCCACTTTTCGACCGGCGGCCGTTCGGGTCATGCGGTGACCGTCAACGGCACGCTGCCAGCGCCGCTCATCCGCCTGAAAGAAGGGCGCAATGTCCGCATCGCCGTCACCAATCGGCTGGATGAGGATACGTCCATCCACTGGCACGGCCTGATCGTGCCTTTCCAGATGGACGGTGTCCCCGGCATCAGCTTCCCCGGCATCGCGCCGGGCGAAACCTTTGTCTACGACTTCCCCGTCCGCCAGTCCGGCACTTACTGGTATCACAGCCATTCGGGCATGCAGGAAGCGGTCGGCCATTATGGCCCAATCGTCATCGATCCCGCCGGGCCTGACCCGGTGCAGGCGACCCGCGAACATGTGATAGTGCTATCGGACTGGACCCCCATCCACCCCCATATGTTGTTGAAGCGCCTCAAACAGAATGGCGGCTATTTCAACATGCAGCGGCAAACGCTGGCAGGGCTGCTGGCGGGCAGGGATCAGGACATCGACGAACGCCTGCGATGGGGCGCGATGCGGATGGACCCCACCGATATTTCGGACGTCACCGGGTCGACATACAGCTTCCTCGTCAACGGCCATGGCACGACGGAAAATTGGACCGGCCTGTTCACGCCCGGCGAACGGGTCAGGCTGCGCATCATCAATGCTTCGGCCATGACCAACTTCAATGTGCGGCTGCCGGGCCTGCCGATGACGGTGGTCCAATGCGACGGCCAGAATGTTCAGCCGGTGGAAACCGACGAGTTCCAGATCGGCATCGCCGAAACCTATGACGTGGTGGTGCAGCCGTCCGAGGCGAAGGCCTATGGCCTGATTGCCGAAGCGATCGACCGTTCCGGGCTGGTCCGCGCGACCTTGGCTCCGCGCATCGGCATGGCTGCGCAAGTGCCGCCGCTGCGCGCGCGCCCACTGCTGGGCATGAAGGACATGGGAATGGACATGTCCGGCATGGGCCATGACGGCATGGAGGGCCACTCCATGAAGATGCGCGATCCCGCCGTCGCGCCGCAGGTGAAGATGGGACCGGGCGTCGCCACCCTGTCCCCCATGCCGGTCGATCGCACCGCTGAACGGCCCACCGGCCTTGAGCATGTCACCCACCGGGTGCTGACCTATGCCGATTTGAAATCGCTCACCCCCAATAGCGACAAGCGACCGCCCAGCCGGACGTTGGACATCCACCTCACTGCCAACATGGAACGCTATATGTGGTCGTTCGACGGGGTAAAGCTGTCGGATGGGGCGCAGCCCATCGCCTTGCGCCATATGGAGCGGGTTCGCGTGAACCTCATCAACGATACGATGATGCCGCACCCCATCCATTTGCACGGTCATTTCTTCGAACTGGTGACCGGGGCAGGGGACCATAATCCGCGCAAACATAGTGTGAACGTGCTGCCGGGCGGCAAGGTCAGTTTCGACCTGACCGCCGACGCGCTGGGGGACTGGGCCTTTCACTGCCACATGCTGCTACACATGCATGCGGGCATGATGCGGGTCGTTACCGTCCGCCATGACGGAGAGGGAGCGTGAAAGCGCTGGCCGCCGCCGCGCTGACGCTCGCTGCCCTACCGCTGTCCGGCGCAGCGCAAGACCATCAGCATATGAACCACGGCGCGATGGAGCAGGATCATTCCGCCCATCAGGCTCCTCCATCAGCGCCAGCCCCGCCAGCCGACCCCCACGCTGGTCACGGCCCGTCTAAGGCGGACCCGGCCATTCCCCACGGCCTCGCCCCGCCGCCGCCAACCGAACATGCCGCCGACGCCGTCTATGGTCCCGCTGCCATGGCCCGCGCTCGCCGCCTGATGGTCAAGGAAAATGGCGGCATGACCTTTTCCCGCTGGATGCTGGACCGCCTTGAATATCGGGCTGCGCGCGGCGCGAACGGCTATCATTGGGAAGGCGAAGGCTGGATCGGCGGCGACATCAATCGCTTCGCCGTCAAGACCGAAGGGGAAGGCGAGGTCGGCGGCTCGTTGGAGAGCGCCGAAGTGCAGGCGCTTTTCAGCCGCGCGATCGATCCTTGGTTCAACCTGGAGGTCGGGGTTCGCCACGACATCCGTCCCGAACCGCAGCGCAGCTATGCCGTGATCGGCATCGACGGCCTCGCGCCCTACTGGTTTGAAGTCAGCGCCCAGGCGTTCCTGTCGGACAAGGGCGACGCGCACCTGCGGCTGGAGGGCAGCTATGACCAGCGCATCACCCAGCGCCTGATCCTGCAGCCTGCCGTTGAGCTGAACATCGCGGCGCAGGATGTGCGCGAGCTGAACACCGGTTCCGGCTTGTCGGACATTGAGCTGGGGTTGCGGCTTCGTTACGAACTGGCGCGCGAATTTGCGCCCTATGTCGGGGTGAATTGGGAACGCAAGCTGGGGGATACGGCCCGGTTCACGCGCGCCGCTGGCGATGACGCGTCGGCGACCAGCTTTGTCGCGGGCGTGCGCTTCTGGTTCTGACCATCGCTACGCCTTCGCTCAGCTAATCTGGTCCGTTGAAGACGCTCAGAGGTCTGCAGCGCCGACGCTGTAGAAAATAATAAGCGCCGCGATGATGAACAATGTCAGCGGGAGAGCCAAAGCGATCAACCAATTTCGGGAAGGCCTCGACCGCGGTTTCGTGTCGACGACCGCCGCGGGGGATGACAACTGGATATCGGCTGCAACACATTTTAGCCGTTCCGCCGCGTCCCACGCAGCCTCTGCCTTGGCGAAGGCCACGGCATGGCGTGGGTCGGCCTCTATCCATGCCAAAAGTTCAGCTTCATCCTGCGGCGTGGGTTCGCTTTGAACCCTAGCCAGCAGGCGCGCGGCTTCCGCCTCTATCTCGCTCCTGCCTCCGCAGCTTGAACTTGGCCCCGACGCCTGCACGCTCGAAATCCGTTTCCTCACGTTCTGCCCAAGCCCGCATAACTATCCCGATTGCTTTGGCCAGATGTTTTTCAACTGTAGAAACGGACAAGGACAGATCCGCCGCTATCTCCAACATCGATTTTTCATGGACGCGGCGGAGGATGAACACCTTGCGACACTGGGGTGGCAGCGTGTCGACAATCGCTTCCACCTGGCGGAGTGCTTCACGTGCATGAATCTGCGCCTCCAGATTATGGCCGCCCTGCAGCAGCTCCAGGTCAGCGATCGTCTCGAAACTGACGACCTTGTTGCGGCGGGCGGCGTCGATGACCAGATTGCGCGCGATCGTGAAGAGATAAGCGCGACCGGTGAGCACATTCTGCCAATTTTCAGTGGCGTAAGCGCGGGTAAGGACCTCGGCGACCATGTCGTCCAGTTCCTGAGTGGCAGGCAATATCCGTCGAAGCCGTCCCCGAAGAGCCGATTCCTGAGGAAGGATGACCGTCTTGAACCAATCTAACTTGGCGCGAACCTGATGCACGTCGACTCCCTTGTTGCCAGCCGCGCCTCTCCCGCTTTCCATGTTTCTCGCGGTTCAATCATGCCTGCAAGGACCTGTCCAGCGCCGGAAGGAAAAATTCGCTAGGCGGTGATGAAACTGTTCGCTGGTCCGCAAAATGCCCCGATAAGCGTGTTTCAATCCGGCGGAATCTCTGGAATCGATCGATCAGGCTGGTCGTAGTCGGGACGGGCGGGGGCAAAGCCGGGCGGTCGATCGCCTGGCATTTCATTTGGCGTCGACGGCGGCGGCGCTTCCGGGGGCGATTGCGGCTGGATCGTGTCCGGTGGGGGGACGTTGATCGGATCCGGGTCGGGCTGTGTGGCCAATGCGTGTCTCCTTTACAAAGGCTACGCGCAGGCGGGACATAGGGTTCCATGCCCCTTGTCCACTATTGCTTGCCTCCCCGGATGCTTTTCTCTATGCCGCGCCGACCGGCGACCGATGCGGGCGTGGCGAAACTGGTAGACGCGCCAGATTTAGGTTCTGGTATCGCAAGATGTGGGGGTTCGAGTCCCTTCGCCCGCACCAGTGCGCCAGGCCTTGTGTCACAGCAGGCGCCATCGAATTTCAGCTGAAGAAAGCGTTTGAGAGAAGAGATGCAGACTGTTGAGACGTTGAACGAAGGCCTGAAGCGCGCCTACACCGTGACCATCACGTCGAAGGATATCGACGCGCGGGTGGAAAAGGAAGTGGCCGCCATCGCCCCCCAGGTCCGCATGCCCGGCTTCCGCCCTGGGAAGGTGCCCGCCAACCTCGTCAAGAAGATGCATGGCGAATCGCTGCAGCGGGATGCCCTCAACGGCTCCATTCAGGACAGCATTCAGAAACTGATTTCCGACAACAAGTTGCGTCCCGCGATGCAGCCGTCGGTTGAACTGGATGAAGGGTTCGAATTCGGCAAGGACGCCGAGGTGAAGGTTGCACTCGAAGTGCTGCCGGAAATCGCAGCCCCCAGCATTGATGGTTTGAAGCTGGAACGGCTCACGGTCGAAGTCGCCGACGCTCAGGTGGATGAGGCCGCTGGCCGCATCGCCGTTCAGCAGGGCGCACTGGAAGAACATGCCGCTTCGCACAAGGCGAAGGACGGCGATACGCTGACCATCGATTTCGTCGGCAAGATCGACGGCGAAGCCTTTGAAGGCGGTTCGGCTGAAGATGTGAAGCTGAAGATCGGCTCCGGCCAGTTCATTCCCGGCTTTGAAGAACAGCTGACCGGCGTCAAGAAGGGCGACGAAAAGACCATCACGGTTCCCTTCCCTGAAGATTATGGCGCAGCGCACCTCGCCGGCAAGACGGCGACCTTTGACGTCACCGTCAAGGCGATCCTGAACGCGGACAAGCCCAAGCTGGACGATGATTTCGCCAAGTCGCTGGGCCTTGAAGGTCTGGACAAGCTTAAGGAACTGCTGAAGGGCCAGATCGAGCAGGAACATAACGGCCTGACGCGCACCTATATGAAGCGTAAGCTGCTCGACCAGCTGGCCGCTGCTCATGATTTCGATGTGCCGCCGACCATGGTGGAGGCCGAGTTCGACCAGATCTGGGCGCAGCTTCAGCATGAAGCTGGCCATGAGGAAGATCCCGAAGCCGCCATCAAGGAAATGGAAGCGGAGAAGGAAGACTATCGCGCCATCGCCGTGCGCCGCGTCCGCCTGGGTCTGTTGCTTTCGGAAATCGGCCAGGCGAACGGCGTGACCGTTTCCGACCAGGAAATGAACCGCCTGATCATGCAGGCTGCACAGCAATATGGTCCGCAGGATCGCGAGCGCTTCGTGCAATATGTCCGCCAGGACCCGATGGCTGCCGCTCAGCTGCGCGCGCCGCTCTATGAAGACAAGGTCGTCGACTTCCTGTTCGAAAAGGCCGAGATCAGCGAACGCGCCGTCAGCCGTGAAGAGCTGGAAGCTGCGATCGAGGCCGAAGACGGCGATCTGAAGCCCCACGTCCACGGGCCGGGCTGTGGTCATGATCATGACGAAAAGCCCAAGGCGAAGAAGGCCGCTGCTCCTAAAAAGAAGGCTGCCGAAGCTGAAGAGGCTCCTGCCGCTGAAGCACCCGCGAAGAAGGCACCGGCGAAAAAGGCTGCAGCCAAGAAGGACGAGGCCGTGGCTGATGAAGTCGCTGCCGAAGAAAAGCCCAAGGCCAAGAAGGCACCGGCCAAGAAGGCTGCCGCCAAGGCGGAATAAGGCGGCAGGCGAATGCCTGCGCGGTTCGACCTTTGCGCCATGGTCCATCCGGCGGGCGAAAGGCCAGGAATGTGAAAGCGCCCGTCTTTCCGAGGGAAGGACGGGCGCTTTTCATTTCTGCCTTGGCATGGCAGATGAAATGTTAATCAACCCCGGTCATCCCCGGGCATGATAATGAATTCAGGCCAGATCATGCTCTTGCCACGGCAGGTGCAGGGCTGACTCGGGTCTGAAGACAGGGGCTTAAAAGGTTTGGGGTCGATGAAGGAATTTCCGGCAGTGGAGGGCGCAGAGGGGATTGCCACGCCTCGGATCGCGGTCATCCTGCCCTGCTACAATGAAGCAGGCGCGATCGTGCAGACGGTTGAGGATTTCCGCCGCGCTTTGCCTGCCGCCGACATCTATGTGTTCGACAATAACAGCAGCGACGGCAGTCGGGAACTTGCCGCTGGGGCTGGTGCGATTGTCCGCCGCGTGTCGCAGCAGGGAAAAGGGCATGTGGTCCGTCGCATGTTCGCGGACGTGGACGCCGACATCTATGTCATGGCCGATGGCGACGCGACCTATGAGGCTGCGGCGGCGCCACGCATGGTGGCGGCCATGTTGCAAGACAATCTCGACATGGTCGTGGGCGCGCGTATCAGCGAGGCGGAAGAAGCCTATCGCCGTGGCCACCGCTTCGGCAATTGGGCGCTGACCAGTCTTTTGAAACAGCTCTTCGGTCGCAGCTTCACGGATATTCTGTCGGGGTATCGCGTCTTTTCCCGCCGCTTCGTCAAAAGCTTCCCCGTGCTTTCCGCCGGCTTTGAAATCGAAACCGAAATCAGCGTCCACGCGCTGGAGCTAGCCATGCCAGTGTCCGAAGTCCTCACGGCTTATGGTGCCCGCCCGGAAGGGTCAGTGAGCAAACTCAGCACCTATCGCGACGGCTGGCGCATCCTGCGAATGATTATCACCCTCTACCGAATCGAACGCCCCGTTCTATTCTTTGGTTTCTTCGCGGTTTTGCTTGCAGCAACAGGCCTGATCCTCGCCGCGCCGCTCATCTTCACCTATATGGAAACGGGGTTGGTGCCGCGTTTCCCGACCGCAATTTTGGTAACCGGCCTCATGATCCTGGCAACCCTGTCTGGCACCTGCGGCCTCATTCTGGATACGGTCGTGCGTGGCCGCCGGGAAGTGCGCCGCCTCGCCTATCTGGGATTTCGCGCGCCGTCCGACTTCGCCCGCCGCGACTGACGCCACAGTCTGTTCACGCGCCCCCTTGAACCGCCCCGCTTTTGTGCCGATGTAGTGATCGGGCAAAAGCACTTAGCTGAAAGAGCATAATGACTGATATCATGTCTGATCCCATGGCCGCGCTGGTTCCTATCGTCATCGAGCAGTCGAATCGGGGTGAGCGCAGCTTTGACATTTATTCCCGCCTGCTGCGCGAACGGATCATCTTCATTACCGGCCAGGTCGAAGATCATATGGCGTCGCTGATCGTTGCCCAGCTGTTGTTCCTCGAATCGGAAAATCCGAAGAAGGACATCTGGATGTACATCAACTCGCCGGGCGGGGTGGTGACGTCGGGCATGGCGATCCACGACACGATGAAATATATCCGTCCGCAGGTTGGCACGGTGTGCATCGGCCAGGCGGCCTCGATGGGCAGTTTCCTGTTGGCGGCGGGTGAACCGGGCAAACGTATCGCTCTGTCCAACGCCCGGATCATGGTGCACCAGCCTTCGGGCGGTGCGCAGGGCATGGCGAGCGACATTGAAATTCAGGCGAAGGAAATCCTGCGTATTCGTCAGCGGCTGAACAGCCTCTACGCGACTTACACGGGCCGTCCGCTGGAAGAGATTGAGCGCGCCATGGACCGCGACACATTCCTTGAAGCGGAAGAGGCAAAGACCTTCGGCCTGGTGGATGAGGTATTCGATCGTCGACCGGCGATGCCGGATTCGACGGAAAGTTAACATGGATCTTGATCGCGCGCGCCGTTTCCCCCCTTGTGAAACCGGCGTGACGCGGTCTAGGATGATCCTAGGACCGAAATATCCCTGGCCTGGCGCGGCGTTCCGCAAAGGGCAGGGAGGAAAGATTGGCGAATGACTAAGCTTACGGGCTCCGATTCCAAAAGTACGCTTTACTGCTCCTTCTGCGGCAAGTCGCAGCATGAGGTGCGAAAGCTGATCGCGGGGCCGACCGTGTTCATCTGCGATGAATGCGTGGAATTGTGTAACGACATCATCCGTGAGGAGACCAAGGGTGGTCTCGTGGGCAAGAAGGATGGTGGCGTGCCCACCCCGCAGGAAATCTGCGATGTGCTGGACGATTATGTGATCGGCCAGAACCGAGCAAAGCGTGTCCTGTCCGTCGCGGTGCATAACCATTACAAGCGCCTCAACCACGGCAGCAAGCCGGGCGAGGTAGAGCTGGCCAAGTCCAACATCCTGCTGGTCGGTCCCACCGGCTGCGGCAAGACGCTGCTCGCCCAGACGCTGGCCAAGACGTTCGACGTTCCCTTTACCATGGCCGACGCCACGACGCTGACAGAGGCGGGCTATGTGGGTGAGGATGTGGAAAACATCATCCTCAAGCTGCTGCAGGCATCCGATTATAATGTTGAAAAGGCGCAGCGCGGCATCGTCTATATCGATGAAATCGACAAGATCAGCCGCAAGGCCGAAAACCCGTCCATCACGCGTGACGTGTCGGGTGAGGGCGTGCAGCAGGCGCTGCTGAAGCTGATGGAAGGCACGACGGCCTCCGTCCCGCCGCAGGGTGGCCGAAAGCATCCGCAGCAGGAATTTCTGCAGGTGGACACGACGAATATCCTGTTCATCTGCGGTGGCGCGTTTGCGGGCCTTGAAAAGATCATCGGTGATCGTCTGGAAGCCAAGTCGATCGGTTTCGGTGCCTATGTCGCCGCGCCCGAGGAACGCAAGACCGGCGAACTGCTACGTCAAAGTGAGCCGGAAGATCTGCTGAAGTTCGGACTGATTCCCGAATTTGTCGGCCGTCTGCCTGTCATCGCGACGCTCGAAGATCTGGACGTGAACGCTCTGGTCAAGATTCTGGTCGAGCCGAAAAATGCGCTGGTGAAGCAATATGGCAAGCTGTTCGACATGGAGAATGTGGAACTGAGCTTCACCGATGATGCACTGACGGCGATCGCCAAGCGAGCGATCGAGCGCAAGACGGGCGCTCGCGGTCTGCGTTCGATCCTGGAATCGATCCTGCTCGACACAATGTTCGACCTGCCATCAATGGAAGGCGTCGGCGAAGTCGTGGTGGACAAGGATGTCGTTGCGGGCACGAAGGAGCCGATCCGCGTGTTCAGCGAAAAGGACAAGAGAGCCGAAGACGCCGCTTGATAGCGCTGGCTGTGAAAGATTGAAAAGGCCCGCTCGGAGTGATCCGAGTGGGCCTTTTCGTTATGGGATGGGATCGGGTGGCCCGCGAGGTCACGTCTGAAGGCTGGCAGGCTGAGGCAGTCGTCTGGAAACGACCGCTCCGAGGCATTCCCCTCCCGTAGACGGGAGGGGTTAGGGGGTGGGCGCGAGCGAAGCGAGCTTCAACCTTGGCCTTTGACGAACATCGCCAATGTTGCGCTGGCCCACTCCCGGCCCCTCCCGCCTGCGGGAGGGGAGAAGGATGTCCGCTTCCCACCCAACCTCACCGCAGGCAGCTGTCCAATCCATCGCGGGCAACTACGCTGACACGGCTGGCGATGCTGTTGCCATAGCGGCGGGTGAAGCCGCTTGGGGCGATGGCCGCGCGTTTCTTGGGGAGGGGTAGCACTGCCGCGATCCGGGCGGCTTCGGCCTTGGTCAGCTTGCCCGCGCCGTGGTGGAAATAGCGGATCGCACCCGCCTGGACGCCATAGGTGCCGATGCCGGTTTCCGCGACGTTCAGATAGACTTCCATGATCCGCCGCTTGCCCCAGATCGCTTCGATCAGCATGGTGAACCAGGCTTCAAATCCTTTGCGGACGAAGCCGCCGCCCTGGAACAGGAACACATTTTTCGCGGTCTGCTGACTGATGGTCGACCCGCCACGGATGCGTCCGCCGCTGGCATTGTGGCGCAGCGCCTGCGCGATGGCCACGGCATCGAAGCCATGGTGGCTGCAAAAGCGACCGTCCTCCGCCGCAATGGCGGCGCGCGGCATGTCGGGATCGATTTCGTCCAGGCTGACCCAGTCCTTGGTTATGCCGTTGGGGTCGAACAGCATCGTCAGCGTCACCGGCGGCGGCACGAAGCGATAGAGAGCCACAAGCAACAGCGAGAACAGGACGAATCCGCCGATAATTTTGAAGAGGATGCCAAGCCAGCGGGAACGACGGCGGGGAGCGGCTGAACGGGCGATCATGCTTTCCTCGTAGCGCGATCCTGCGCGGGTTCAAGCCACCGGGGGTCGCCAGCGGAAGGGTGGAAGGCGCATTCTACCGAAATTCATGCTATGATTGAGGGAAAGGGTCGCTTCTTGTTCGCCTGCCACCTGGCTTTGCGAAGGAGTGGAGTATGCGGTCCGATATTTCGCCCGACCATATCCTGCAGATCGGCATGGGCTTCTGGCCATCCAAGACGCTGCTGAGCGCGGTCGAACTTGGCTTGTTCACGGAACTGGGAGGTGGCAGCCGATCCGCTGCTCAATTGGAGCAGGCGCTGGGCCTCCATTCACGGGCAACCTACGATTTTCTTGATGCGCTGGTTTCGATCGGCCTGCTTGATCGGGAAGGGGACGGTGCGGAGGGGCGCTACAGCAATACGCTTGCAACCGCCGCATTTTTGGACCGGCAAAGCCCGACCTATCTGGGCGGCATCCTGGAAATGGCCAACGCCCGGCTTTTCCGCTTTTGGGCCGACCTGACCACAGCGTTGCAGACGGGTAGGCCGCAGAATGAAATCAAAAAGTCCGGCAGGTCGATGTTCGACGCACTCTATGATGATCCGGCCCGGCTCGAACAGTTTATGGATGCCATGAGTGGGGTGTCGATGGGCAATTTCGAAGCGTTTGCCCGTAGTTTTGATTTTTCAAGCTATCATAGCCTTGCCGACATCGGTGGAGCGACCGGCCAGCTATCATGCTTTGTGGCCGCCAGTCACCCGCACATGCGCTGCGCCTCTTACGATTTGCCAGTGGTCCAGCCCATTGCCGAACGGCGGATTCGCGCCGCAGGCCTTGGTGACCGGGTCAGCGCCGGGTCTATCGACTTTTTTGACGATGATTTTCCAGCTGCGGATGTGATCACGATGGGCATGATTTTGCATGACTGGAACCTCGATGCAAAAAAGATGCTGATAGGAAAGGCGTATCGTGCCTTGCCTGTGGGCGGTGCATTTGTGGCGATTGAGAATATCATCGACGATGAGCGGCGGCACAACAGCTTTGGATTGCTCATGTCGCTCAATATGCTGATTGAGTTTGGTGAAGCGTTCGACTTTACCGGCGCAGATTTCCGCAGATGGTGCTTGGATGCTGGCTTTTCGCGTTGCGAGATATTGCCGCTGGGTGGTCCGGCCAGCGCGGCAATTGCCTATAAATAGTTGGCCTATAAACAGTCAGACCCCGGATCGCTCCGGGGCCTGACTTTGTTACAGGTGCGGTCTTCAGGCAAGGACGAGGCGCATCTTGCCCAGCCGGTCGCCTGCAATTCGCATCATCGCTTTCTGCAGCTTTTCAAAGGCCCGCACCTCGATTTGACGGACCCGCTCTCGGGACACGCCATAGACCTGGCTTAGTTCTTCCAGCGTCTTTGGCTCTTCGGCCAGGCGCCGTTCGGCAAGAATGTGCTTTTCGCGATCGTTAAGATCATCCATCGCTTCGACCAGCATGTCGTGCCGCAGGGTCTTTTCCTGTTCGTCCGCGACGCGTTCATCCTGCAGGGGGCCGGTGTCGGCCAGCCAATCCTGCCACTGGCCTTCGCCATCTTCCCGCATGGGGACGTTGAGCGATGTGTCCCCGCCCATCGCCATGCGACGGTTCATGGACACCACATCTTCTTCGCTCACGCCCAGATCGGTGGCGATCTTCCTGACATCATCAGGGTGCAGATCGCCATCCTCGAACGCTTCGATACTGTTTTTCATCCGGCGAAGGTTGAAAAACAGCTTCTTCTGCGCCGCGGTGGTGCCCATTTTGACCAGGCTCCACGACCGCAGGATGAATTCCTGAATCGATGCACGGATCCACCACATGGCGTAGGTCGCCAGGCGGAAACCACGATCGGGTTCGAATTTCTTCACGCCCTGCATCAGGCCGATATTGCCCTCGCTGATCAGCTCGCTGACCGGCAGGCCATAGCCGCGATAGCCCATGGCGATCTTTGCGACCAGGCGCAGGTGCGACGTCACCAACTGCGCCGCTGCCTCAGGATCCTGATGCTCGGCGTAACGCTTGGCGAGCATATATTCCTGCTCGGGCTTGAGGATCGGAAATTTGCGGATTTCCGAAAGATAGCGGTTGAGGCTGGCTTCACCGCCCAACGCCGGAACCGCGGGGACATTGCTTTTATCAGCCATGTCGCTTCACCTTTCCCTTTCATGCGCGGCGGGACCCAATAGTGGCATCCAGAGCGCCGTCGCAAACTTGTCCAAGACTATACGTGGAGCTCGCTTAACAGTTCCTGCATATCGGTGGGCAGTGCGCTGTCGAAGCTGAGTTTTTCTCCGGTCACCGGATGTATGAACCCCAGCCTTTTTGCGTGCAATGCCTGCCTTTTGAAACTCAGCGTTTCCAGTATCGATTTGAAACCTTTTCTTTCTCTACCGTAAACCGGGTCCCCGATCAAGGGGTGACCCAAATGCGTCAGGTGGACGCGGACCTGATGCGTCCGGCCTGTTTGCAACCGGCATTCCACCAATGCCGCGCCCCTCAGCCGATCAATGACCCGGTAATGGGTGACGGCGTGCTTGCCGCGTCCTTCCCGATGAACCGCCATTTTCTTGCGGTCGCTATCGGATCGTCCAATCCATGTATCCACAGTGCCCGCCGCCGGCTTCGGTATTCCGTAGACGATAGCGGCATAGAGCCGGTCGATGCTGTGCGCGCTGAACTGTTGCGCCAAACCCTCGTGAGCCTTGTCCGACTTTGCAACGACCAGAAGGCCGGAAGTATCCTTGTCGATGCGATGAACGATGCCAGGACGCGCCACGCCGCCGATGCCGGACAAGCTGTCCTTGCAGTGGTGGAGCAGCGCGTTGACCAGTGTGCCGTCCAGATTGCCCACCGCCGGGTGGACCACCATGCCCGCGGGCTTGTCGATCACGATTAGGTCCGCGTCTTCATAGACGATGTTCAGCGGAATATCCTGCCCCACGGCTTCCGATTCAACTGGGGCCGGCATGGCGATGGCAAAGGATTGTCCCACCGCGACTTTCATGGAAGGGTTCAGCGGTCGGCCGCCGGAGGTAACCTGCCCATCGACAATCAATGCTTTAAGTCGTTCACGCGATACGTCCGGCAGCAGATCGGCAAGCGCCTTGTCGAGCCGCAAACCCTGTTGCGCCTCACCAATCGTCGTTTCGATTATAGAAACCCCCGAACCCATTGGCTAGGGATGTAGGGATGAGGGTGCGCATTTCAAGTTTTTTGCTGCGCCGCGTCGTCGCGATGGCTCAGGCGGAACAGGATGAGGTTTGCGGCCTCTTGCTGGGCGAGGCGGGGTGGATAAGAGATATCACGCCGGCGGCCAACGTCGCGCCCGATCCTGCGCGGCATTTTGAAGTCGATCCGGTGGTCCTGATCGCCGCGCACCGGCAGGCGCGGATGGGAGGCAGCGCCGTCATTGGCCATTATCATTCCCATCCCAGCGGCCATAGTGAACCTTCGGCCAACGACGAGGCCAGCGCGGCGGCCGATGGCAGCTACTGGATGATCGTGGCGAATGGCGCGGCGCGCCTTTGGCAGACGACCGCGGGAGAGGGTGGGGAGGTGCGTTTTGTTGCCGTCGAGCTCGATATACTGTGAGCGAAAGACGGCGGGTCGGGGTTGCATCGCAGGACAGGGCAGCGCATTAGCCGTTCATTCCCTTCCTGTTTTCACTATCCCGGCGGCAGCGACCTTCATGACTCATCCGACCGACAACATCGAATTTGCCAGTCTTCTATGCTCCCGTCTTTGCCATGATTTATTGAGTCCGGTGGGCGCGCTCAACAACGGGCTTGAGCTGATGGCGGATGAAACCGATCCTGAAATGCGCCAGCGCTGCCTGGAACTTCTGGGAGACAGCGCGCGGACGTCGGCCAACAAACTTAAATTCTTTCGTCTGGCTTTTGGTTCGGCGGGCGGCTTTGGTGATGCGGTGCCCACGCATGAAGCGCGTGTCGCCATCGAAGGCATGTTCGCCGGTTCGGGCCGAGTGAAGATCGGCTGGCTGGTGGGCGAGGAAATGCTCGATAAGTTGCCGGTCAAGGTGCTGCTGAACCTGGCGCTGATCGCGGGTGACGCACTGGTGCGTGGTGGCCAACTGGACATTGGTGCCGAACGGCGGCCGGGGGTGACGGAGATCGTCGTTCGCGGCGAAGGGCCAAAGCTGGTGCTTGACCCGGATTTGCGCTCCGCGCTTGCAGGGACGCTCCCGGTCGAGAGCCTGGGATCGCGCACGGCTGCGGCCTGGATGACGCGCAACCTCGTGACCGGGGCGGGTGGTGACATCGTACTGTCCGCGCCCGGAGAGCCGATGCTGCTGTTCGGTGCGTCTATTCCTGATCAGGGGTAAGGCACTATCGATCGAAGCATGGCGGACCAGGGTGGATTTGAGACATTCCCCTCCCGCCTGCTGGAGGGGAGAAGGCATCGCTAGCTGCCCGTCGCCTTTCCTGTTGGTGTAGACGCGCGTTCAAGCGGATGCGCTTTGCCGAACATATTCATATTCTTCCTACCGGAAGATGGGGAAGGGAACTGTCGGCGTAGCCGATGGGGGTCGGGAATTATGTTGATCTCGCGCGTTTCCGGGCGGTCCTCCTCGCACGCCTTCGGCGTGGGTTGAATTAGCCCATCCGGTTAAAGAAAAAGCCCTACCGCGCTTGCGCGGCAGGGCCTCCCTTTTCATCAGTTCCTGAAAAATCAGGCGCTGTAGTACATGTCGAACTCGACCGGCGAAGGAGCCATTTCCCAGCGGTAGACTTCGGGCCACTTCAGTTCGAGATAGGCTTCGATCTGATCCTTGGTGAACACGTCGCCCTTCAGCAGGAAGTCGTGGTTGCCAGCCAGCGAGTCGAGCGCTTCACGCAGCGAGGCGCAGACGGTTGGGACCTGGCTCAGTTCTTCGGGCGGCAGATCATAGAGGTTCTTGTCCATCGCGGAACCCGGATGGATCTTGTTCTCGATGCCGTCGAGGCCAGCCATCAGCAGCGCGGCGTAGCACAGATAGGGGTTGGCCATTGCGTCGGGGAAGCGGAACTCGACGCGCTTCGCCTTGGCACCCGCGCCGTACGGAATACGGCAGGAGGCCGAACGGTTGCGCGCCGAATAGGCGAGCAGAACCGGCGCTTCGAAACCGGGCACCAGGCGCTTGTAGCTATTGGTGGTCGGGTTGGTGAAGGCGTTCAGGGCCTTGGCGTGCTTGATGACGCCACCGATGAAATAGAGGCACATGTCGGACAGTCCGGCATAGCCTTCGCCCGCGAACAGTGGCTTTCCGCCGTCCCAGATCGACATGTGAGTGTGCATGCCCGAACCATTGTCCTGTGCAATGGGCTTGGGCATGAAGGTCGCGGTCTTGCCATAGGCCTGGGCGACCATCTGAACGACATATTTGTAGATCTGCATGCGGTCGGCGGTCTGGACCAGTGTGCCGAAGGTCAGGCCGAGTTCATGCTGAGCAGCGGCCACTTCGTGGTGGTGCTTGTCGCAGGGCAGGCCCATTTCGAGCATGGTGGTGACCATTTCGGCACGGATGTCGGTAGCCGGATCGACCGGAGCAACCGGGAAATAACCGCCCTTGGCGCGCGGACGATGGGCCAGGTTGCCGCCTTCATATTCACGGCCGGTGTTGGTCGGCAGTTCGATGTCGTCGATCTTGTAGAAGGACTCGTTATAGTCCGAGTTGAAGCGGACATCGTCGAACATGAAGAATTCGGCTTCCGGTCCGACATAGACGGTGTCGCCAAAACCAGCCGACTTCACGAAAGATTCGGCCCGCTTGGCGGTCGAGCGGGGGTCGCGGGCGTAGAGTTCACCGGTGTCAGGCTCAACGATGTCGCAGAACAGGATCAGCATCGGCGTGGCGCTGAAAGGATCGACATAGACTGCGTCGAGGTCCGGCTTCAGGATCATGTCCGATTCGTTGATCGCCTTCCAGCCCTCGATCGACGAACCGTCGAACATCAGGCCCTGGGTCAGCTCATCTTCGCCCAGGATGGATGCTACCATGGTCAGGTGCTGCCACTTGCCCTTGGGATCGGTAAAGCGCAGATCGACCCATTCGATCTCCTTTTCTTCGACCATCTTGAGGATGTCTTTTGGCGTGTTTGCCATGTGCAGTCTGCCCTTCTCTTTTAATACCCCCCCGTAGGGGTAGTTGATGCATGGGTTCGCTGCCTCCGGTCAGGGAGAAGCGAAAAGCTGTTAGAAATTGTTAGATGGCGTCGTTGTCGCGTTCGCCGGTGCGGATGCGCACGGCGCCTTCGATCGCAGTGATGAAAATCTTGCCGTCGCCGATGCGACCGGTCTGTGCAGCTGATGATATGGCTTCCACCACGCGGTCGGCGAGGGAATCGTCCACCACCACTTCCAGCTTAACCTTGGGCAGGAAGTCGACGACATATTCAGCGCCGCGATACAGCTCTGTATGCCCTTTTTGCCGACCGAACCCCTTGGCTTCGGTGACGGTGATGCCGGACACGCCGACCTCATGCAGCGCCTCCTTCACCTCGTCGAGCTTGAACGGCTTGATGATCGCCTCGATCTTTTTCATCATTCTATCCCAACAAAACGCGCGAACGAAGGCAGGTAGCCCCACCCATTTCTATCTCATCCAGCGACGATCATCATGCTCCCAGAGACACGCGCCGTCCCCAAACAATCAATTACCGTGCCAAATGGCGAATCGCCAGAACTCGCTTTCGGCGAAGCGGCAACCTTTGTCCATATTGCCCTTATTCCGTGCAATTTTACCCAGCTATGCCTGTTTTTTGGGCAGTTCAGCGATCAAGGCTCGTAGGGAGGCGCATTCAAGCCGGTTGGGCTTTTGGTGAATATCTCGCAGCCCGTATCCGTAATGCCGATGCTATGTTCAAACTGAGCTGATAGCGTCCGGTCGCGCGTGACCGCCGTCCACCCGTCGTCCAGCATCTTCACGCCTGGTTTTCCGATGTTGATCATCGGTTCGATGGTGAAGAACATGCCGGGCCGCAATTCCGGCCCAGCGCCAGGCCGTCCGACATGAATAACTTCGGGGCTGTCGTGGAAGACCCGGCCCAGCCCGTGGCCGCAAAAGTCCCTCACCACGCCATAGCGGTGCTTTTCTGCATGGCTTTGGATCGCGTGGCCGATATCGCCCAAATGGTTGCCGGGCTTTGCTTGCTCGATCCCCAGCATCAGGCATTCATAGGTGACTTCGATCAGGCGGCGCGCCTTGATGGAGGCTTCACCCGCAATATACATACGGCTGCTGTCGCCATGCCATCCATCGACCAGAGGCGTGACGTCTATGTTCAGTATGTCGCCTTCCTTGATCTTCTGATCGCCCGGAATGCCGTGGCAGATGACCGTGTTCAGCGATATGCAGCAACTGTGCGTATAGCCGCGATAACCCAGCGTCGCGGGCACTCCGCCGCCGTCCAGCGTCATGCGCCGGACCATATCGTCCAGTTCGCCCGTGGTGACCCCCGGCACGACGTGGGGAACCAGCGCGTCCAGTATCTCCGCCGCCAATCGGCCTGCCTTGCGCATGCCGTCAAAGCCCGCTTCGTCATATAGTTTGATCGCCGTCGATCGGGAAATCGGCGCGTCCGCCGTCATCGTCATATAATCGGTCATGCTGGCGGTTATAGTCGGGAAAGCATGATAATGCGAGTAGCGGTTCGACACGGGCTAGGCAGGGAAGCCAGTGCGAGTTATTGCGAGGCCATGCTTACACCCGAACGCATATGGACAGCTGCGCTGATCGTCATCGGTGATGAGATATTGTCGGGGCGTACGCAGGATAAGAACGTCGCCCAGCTTGCGTCCTGGCTTAATGTCCAGGGCATTCGCCTGGTGGAGGTCCGCGTCGTCGGCGACGATAGCGATGCGATCGTGGAGGCGGTGAACGCATTGCGCGCTCGCCATGATTATCTGTTCACCACTGGGGGCATCGGGCCGACGCATGATGACATCACGGTGGATGCCATCGCCCGCGCGCTGGACGTGGGGGTCGAAATTGATCCGCAGGCCCGCGCGATGCTGTCGGGCTATTATGAGACGCGGGGCGGTCTGACTGAGGCAAGGCTGCGGATGGCGCGGGTGCCAGCGGGGGCGAGCCTGATCGAAAATCGTATGTCAGGCGCGCCGGGCATCCGGCACGGCAACATCTTTATCATGGCAGGTGTGCCGCATATCACGGCGGGCATGCTGGACAGCCTGACCGGAACGCTGGAAGGCGGTCATCCGGTGCTTTCCGCGCAAATTGGATGCTGGGTTGCCGAAAGCGAGATCGCCGACTTACTGGCGGCGGTCGAACGGGCGCATGAAGGATGCCAGATCGGCAGCTATCCTTTCTTTAGGGAGGGGAAGACGGGTGCGAACTTTGTCGTGCGCTCAACCGATGCGCAAGCGCTGCAGGGCTGCATCGCAGACCTTGGTGCGGCACTGGAGCGGGGCGGGTGGCCGGTGTTTCCCGGCGGGATCTGATTTCCGCTAATCTGGCGCTGCCTGAGGTAACGCTTTAACATATCTCCACGACAAGTCACTGATCGCGTCCATATGTGCTGCGCGCACGGCGGGCTGCGTTGCTTTTGTGCGGCAGCCCGCATTATGTTGCGGTGCGTCACAACCGGTTGGTTCCGGCAACGACGTTGGGCTTCATCGCCGAATATCCGATCTTTATGACGGTCGCTATTTCCTCCCTCCTGTCCTTCAGGAGCCGGGTTTGTGCGCCCCTGAAAGATGTTCGGCGCAGGAGCATGTGAGTAAGGAGAATTTCTGATGCGGATCGTTATGACGGGGTCGGGCTATGTGGGCCTGGTGTCCGGGGCGTGTCTTGCCGATTTCGGGCACGACGTGATCTGCGTGGACAAGGACGAGCGCAAGATTGCGTTGCTGCAGGACGGCGGCGTGCCGATCTATGAGCCGGGACTGGCCGATCTGATCGCCCGCAATGTCAAGGCTGGGCGACTGACCTTTACCACCGATTTGCCTGTATCGGTAGCGCAGGCCGACGTCGTGTTTATCGCCGTGGGAACCCCGGCGCGTCGCGGCGATGGCCATGCTGACCTGAGCTATGTCTATGACGCGGCGCGTGAGATTGCGTCGGCTATCAAGGGCTATACCGTGATCGTCACCAAGTCGACGGTGCCTGTCGGAACTGGCGATGAAGTTGACCGCATCATCCGCGAAGCCAACCCTGCGGCCCAGTTCGCCGTCGCGTCCAACCCGGAGTTTCTGCGCGAAGGCGCGGCGATCCAGGATTTCAAGCGCCCCGACCGTATCGTCATCGGGCTGGAAGATGAGCGCGCCCGCCCGGTCATGGAGGAGGTCTATCGGCCGCTCTACCTCAACCAAGCTCCGATCCAGTTCACTGGTCGCCGGACGAGCGAGTTGATCAAATATGCCGCCAACGCGTTTCTGGCGATGAAGATCACCTATATCAACGAGATGGCCGACCTTTGCGAGCAGGTGGGGGCGGACGTACAGCAGGTCGCGCGCGGCATTGGTCTGGACAACCGCATCGGGTCCAAATTTCTGCATGCCGGGCCGGGCTATGGCGGATCATGCTTCCCCAAGGATACGCTGGCGCTGGTGAAGACGGCGGAAGACGCAGGCGCGCCCATCCGCTTGATCGAAACCACCGTTGCCATCAACGAAAGCCGCAAGCGGGCGATGGCGCGCAAGATTGTGGCCGTGTGCAATGGATCGGTGCGCGGCAAGACGATCGGCATATTGGGTCTGACCTTCAAACCGAATACCGACGACATGCGCGATGCGCCGTCGCTGGCGATCATCCGGGCGTTGCAGGATGGCGGGGCGCAGGTGCGTGCTTATGACCCGGAAGGCATGGAGGCAGCGCGGTCGATGGTGCAGGATGTGGAGTTTTGCACCAATCCCTATGCTGCGGCCGAGGGGGCTGCGGCAGTTGTGATCGTGACGGAATGGGACGCGCTGCGGGCGCTGGACTTGCCGCGCTTGCGTTCGGCGATGAGTGGTGATGCGCTGGTTGATTTGCGGAACATATATCGTCCGGATGTCGCGGAGGCGGCGGGGTTTTCATATGTGAGTGTCGGACGAGGTGCGGTGCCTGAAGCTGAGCTGTTGGTTCAGGCGGCGGAATGAATGCATGAATGAAGCGTCGAATTGATTTAGATTAACGGGTCGTCGCAAAATTGGCGGTTTTGCGACGACCCGTTCTTGACCAGGCGTTGTTGTTAACCTTCCTATACGAACCTCCGGGGGGAGTATAATAAGGGGGTTGCAACCATGAATATGAAACTGACTGGCCCTATGGCCGGAGCGGGATTATCCATATTGTTCGTGGCTGTTGCAGGCGCGGCGACTCTATTGAGTGGTGGATCGACTTCGACTTTATCTACGGTCGCGACAACTACGACTCTGACTGGAGTAACGGCGACTGTCGCAGCATCGCCGACGACTTCGACATTGACCACTTCAAACTTTGCTGACTTCGATTTTGCCAATGGCACGAAACTGCCGGGCAAGGCGACGCTGTGGCTGGGCAATGCCACTGTCGCTCCGGGGGCGGGGACCGCCTATGTTCCGGTGCGGCTGGATCGGGCCACGCCCAACACGGTGATCGCTCGCGTCATCACCGTGAACGGGTCGGGCACGCTGCGCGCGCTGTCCGGTTATCATTATGAGACGGTGGACAGGGTCGTGATCTTCCGTCCGGGCGACCCGCTGGAGCAGACCGTAGCCGTGCCAATCATCGGCATGGCGCAGGGGCAGCAGTTCCAGCTCAAGCTGAGGGAAGTGCCGTGGGGCGGATTGCAGGGGCAATCGGTCGCAACGATCACGGCCACAAGCGGCACAGCACCAACGGCCAAGGCGTCCGGCACGTTCCGCCAGCCGCGCAGTTTCGCGGCGACCGGGACGTTGCAATTCGAGTTGAAGAAGGACACGCACAAGCGATCCCCCGATGGCGGATGGAACCGCTGGGCAACGTCGCTGTCGCATGGCCGGACCCAGATCGCCAATGAGGAGACGGGCCTGTATCTTGATTCCAGCGTATTTCCCGGGGTTGAAGGGCCGGTCTATTGGGGGACGCAGGGGCTGGTCCTGCATAGCCAGAAGCTGACGACGCCCATCTATCATGAAGGGCGCAACTGGCATTATGGTGCGACGGTGCTGGACGGGCGCAATTTCCTGGCTTCGCAGATTGGCTATGGGCAATATGAGTGGGACGCCAGAATGCCCAGCCGCCGGGGATCATGGCCCGCATTCTGGCTGGTGTCGACCAGCGGCTGGCCGCCGGAAATCGATATTTACGAAGGTTTTGGCTATCAGAGCTATTGGGATTTCGACCGGCACGTAGCCCATGGCATCCATGGCGGTTCGGGAGGGGTGCGCAGTTTCCAGCGCGGGGTGACGATCCAGACCGAGCAAGCCTATGGCATCAAGGACTTTTCAAAGGGCTTCCACCGCTTTGCCGTTGATATTCAGCGGGATTATATCACCTGGTTCGTCGACGGCGTGGAAACATATCAGTCGGTAAACCCGTTCAAGGGCCACCGCTGGTATCCGATCATGAACGTGGCGGTGAAAACCACCAGCGCCTATGATGATGGATCGGGCGACATGATCATCAAGAGCTTTCGCATCTATAGCGCGCCATAATGGCTGTGGGCGCGGCCTGACAGGGCATAGAGGCGTCCCCAGCATTTGATCCACTGCCCGGCGATGTCGACACGGTGCGCGCCGGGCAGCAGCAATGCCGCCAGCCCGACCGTCCGCGCCGTCAATATGGCGATGGTGCGGGCGAGCAGGCGGGTGCGGCCTGCAAGGCCCGGCCTTTGTTTCTGACGGGCCAGCGTTTCGGTAAAGCCGATCCGCCACATCCGTTTCAGTACCCACGATAGCCGCGCGCGATCCGGCGGCACCCATTCATTGACCCGCGCATCGGGTGCCCAGCCGAAACGCGCACCGGCGGCGCGCAGACGGATGAGGAAGTCCAGATCTTCGCCGCCGCTGCGGTTGAACCGGGGGTCGAACCAAGGCCGTTCGATCATGGTGAGCGCCTTGCGGCTGACCAGCAGGTTATTGCTGGCCCAGAGCAAGCCGGTTGCTCCCCAAGCGCGTTGTTCAGGCCGGAAGACCAGGGTTTCGCGCGCCCAGCGGGGAGGCTGTCCCTGAAAATGACAATCGACCGGTCCCGCCACGACGTCAGCGCCCATGCGTTGCTGACAGGATAGCAGCGCATCCAGCCAGCCGGGTTGCGGCCATTCATCGTCGTCGATCATGGCGATGAAACGCATTGCCGGGTCGGCCATCGCCGTCGCGCAGATGGCGTTCCGCACGGCGCACAACCCCGGTTCCGGCACCGGCAGCAATGTCATGGGCAGGGGATAGCCCGCGTTGCGCAGTGCCTCCACCACGGCGGCCCCTTCCTGCGCGGTGCCGTCATTGTCGGCGATCAGCAGCATGACATCGTCGCGCTGAACCTGCTTTGCCAGGCTGTCGAGCAGATGGCGCAGTTCAACGGGCCGCCGGAATGTCGGTATGGCGATCCATATCGCCTTGCCCACGGTCATGGGGCGGTGGCCTCCACCACGGAGGGACGTCGTGGCCTGCCGCTTTGCAGCCATTTGATGAGCTGATGCCCCCGAACTTCGACCAGTAGATAGCTGGCCCAGCATAGCAGCCATGTGGCGACCAGCATGCCCGCGATGAACAGCCAGTCCATGCCGGTGACGCCATGACGGTGCGCCATGGTCATGGCGCGGGCCGCGACATCGCGCACCAGCGGGTGCCAGAGGTAGATGGAATAGCTGATCAATCCCAGGTGAAAGCTGACGGGGTTAGCCATGACCGCGCGAGCGGCCGAACCATCATAATAGCAGCTGAGCACGAGCGCGGGCATGAGGCAGACGACCAGCACGTCCGCGCCCGGCAACAGCAGCGCCGCCGCAATGAGCACGCAGGTGATGGCGAAGCCGCCGGTGCGGTCCAATATGCGCCTGCACCATGATTGATCGGCGCAACGATATGTCAGCACGCCCAGCGAGAAGCCCGCGAGGCAACGCAGCAGGGTGAGGACGCTGTCGGAATTATTGACGTCCATCGGCCCGCTGGACCCAAAGCCGGAAGTGGCCACCAGCAGCAACAGGCCGATACAGGCCGCCGCCTGCGCCAAGGCCCAGCGCGAAAAGGCGATCAGGGCGATCAGCGGGTAGAGGAGATAGGCGGCCAGTTCGGTACTGACCGACCAGCTATTGCCCGCGATGGGCTGCGTACCCCATCCCCAGCTTTGCACCATGGTGAGATTGGTGAAGATGTTGGCGGGCGTGAGTTCGATCGACTGATTGCCCGACACATTGAGGATGATGCGCGCCGCAAAGACGAGCGTCACGATCAGGTGAAGCGGCCAGACGCGCGCCATGCGGTTGAACAGGAAGTCGGTGTAGCTCTTGGCCCCCAGATGTTTCACCACCCGGTCGTGATAGCCAAAGGAGATGACGAAGCCGCTGAGGATGAAGAACAGGTCCACGGCCAGATAGGCGCGCGAAAATAGCGGGATCGCGAACTGGGCGAAGGCCGGGTTATGGGGGATGTGATAAAGCAGGACTGCTACCGCCGCGATGCCGCGCAGGCCGGTAAGGGACGAAATCCTCATGCTATATTCCCGTTGGCCGGAGGAGCGGCGTCGAAGGCGGCGGCGATCGCGTCCCAGAAGGGCTTGCGCGCCATGTCCCCGTCAAAAGGAAGGCCACGGGACAATTGGCCGTCGGGCCATTTATAGTCGGGATATCTGGACAGCCATGAATCGCGATCCGACACGCCCCAGCAGAGCAGCGATTGGGTGGCGGGGTTGTCCAGCGCCACGTCAAGGAACGCCTTGGCAATGGAGGCGACTTCGCGGTCCCGCTTTTCCGGGTTGGGTGGTCCGCCCCGGTCGGCAATGTCAAACTCGGTCACCGCGATTTTCAGGCCGTAACCGCTCAATTTCTGGAGGAAATCGGCAAATTGGCGCTGGTTGAACGGTTCCTTATAGGGTTTCAAATGCCCCTGGATGCCGATGGCGTCGATGGGAACGCCCCGGCCCAGCAGGCGGTCGAGCAGTTTCAGCATGGCTGTTCGCCGCCTTTCGCAGCGGGGCGAGTCATGTTCCAGCCCATAGTCGCCCAGATAGAGGGCGGCGGCGGGATCGGTGGCGCGGGCGCGGTGGAAGGCGAGGTCGATATAATGTTCGCCCATGGCCTGCATCCACAGATTTTCCGCGCGCATGCCGTCGGCGCGGCCCTGATTGGGTTCCAGCGTTTCGTTGACCACGTCCCATTCGGCAATGCGCCCGGCATAGCGACGCATGGCGACGTCGATATAGCTGGTCATCAGCCGCCTTTGTTCGGTCTTGCCCGCCTGCTTTACCGCCGGTTCCAGCCATTTCGGATTGGCCGCATACCAGACCAGCGTGTGGCCGCGCGCGTGCATGTCATGCGCCTGCGCAAAGTCGATGATCTGGTCCGCGCCACTGAAATCATATTTGCCGGGCTTTGGTTCGGTCGTGCCGCGTTTCAGTTCATATTCCTGAACCAATATGCTGCATTCGCGCGCGGCGGTCGTCCGGTAGGAGCGGTCCTCACGCAGCAGCCGCGATTTGACGGCCAGCCCGAAATGACGGCCCGACCGCCGGGCATGTTCCGCAAGGCCATCCCTTGACGCGACCCGCGCGACGCTGGGCGGCAGGGGGGAGCAAGCGGCCAGCGCGGCGGCTGCGCCCAGAAATTCGCGCCGCTTCATAGCGGTTGCCTTTGCCCGACCAGCAGCCGGATGAAATCGATCCAGCGGTCGCAAATCTTGCGATAGACGGCGTCGGGCAGCACGATCTGCATCAGCACCGCTCCGGCAAGGCGCGGGCCATATGCACCGCGCAGCAATGCGGTCAGATAGTAGCGCAATGCGCGGCTGGGCTGGGTGGGCCAGATGCTTTTCGCCGCGTGCCAGCCCATATAGCCGGAAAAGGCGCGGGCCGAGATATGGGGGCGCAGGTCGGCCAGCCAGCGGAGGCTGCCGATATTGCCGCGAACCTGTGACAGCCGGTCGCCTGCCTGCCGGTCGGCCCAGATCGTGCCGGGCCGATCCGTCATGCGGAATTGTGCCCCGGCGAGCGACAGGCGCAGGGCGAAGTCGGTATCGTCGCCGAACTTCACATCTTCCCGATAGCGTATTTTTTCCGCGAGCGGGCGGCTGAGCGCGACGCTGCTCGTCTGGATGAAGCCCCGGTCGCACATCAGATATTTGTCGAGCCGCTCCCCCTGGCCGATGGCGCGGGGGGGTTTAAGGAAATTGCGCCCGGCTCCACGGTCGGCGAGCACCTGGCCATAGGCGACGACATGATCGCCATCCTCCAGCAGGGGGATGAGGTCGGCGAGGTGATGGGGCAGGAACCGGTCGTCGCAGTCGAGGAAAGCGATATAGCGCCCCCTGGCATGGTCGATGCCGGTGTTGCGGGCGGCGGCTGCGCCGCGATTGGGTTGAACCAGGACGGTCAGCCGGGGGTCCTTGATCGCGCCGAGCGCGATTTCGGTGCCGTCGGTCGACCCGTCCACGACGACGATCACTTCGATCACGGCGACGCTTTGTTCCAGGGCGGACATGACAGCGGCGACCACGGCATCGCGCCTTTGATAGGTCGGGATGATGACGGAAAAGAGCGGCTGGGCGACGCGCGCCTGCAAAGCCGAGGGAGGTTGCCACGCGGTCATCACGGTCGTCCTCCGCCATGGGCTGTTTCCGCCTTGCCAAAGCGCAGCACGAACCGGTTGACCAGTGAGCGATAAAGCGGCTTGGGCAGGTAGGATCGCAGCACTTGCCGCGCGACCACGCGAGGTGGGACGCCGCCTGCCAGCATGCCGATGATTAGGTCGCGCAGCGCGAGCGCGGGGCGGACGGGTGCCATGTGATAGGCCAGTACGGTGGCGCGGTATCCCCGCCGGGCGCGACCGGTCAGCATATGGCCGCAGCGATTGAGCCAGTCGAGCGAGGTTTCATAGCCCCGGACATAGGATGTTCGCCCGGCTTCGCTGGCGTCCAGCCAGATGGTCAGTGGCTGGTCGATCATATGAAAGCGCGCGCCCGCGCCCTGCAGGCGGACGCAAAAGTCGAGGTCTTGGCCCTTTTTGAGCGCGGGATCGAACAGGACCCGCCGGGCGAGATCGGCGGGGACGACCATGGTGGATGTCTGCATGAACTGGTTGGCGCAGAACAGATATTCGCCGACATCCTCTCCATCGCGGATGCCTCGTTCGGGCCTGATCCAGTAGCGATCGACGCCGCGATCGACCTTCATTCGCGAATAGAGGACGGTCCTGCCATCGTCTCGGTCGAGCGCGCGGGCCATGATCGACAGCTTGCCCGGCAGGAACAGGTCGTCGGAATCGAGGAAGGCGATGTAGCGCCCGCGCGCTTCCTCTATGCCGCGATTGCGCGCCGCGCCGCCGCCTGCATTGTCCTGCCGGATATAGCGCAGGCGGGGGTCATCAAAGGCTTCGATGATGGGGGCGGGGTCGTCTTGCGATCCGTCGTCGATGATCAGGATTTCATAATCCTGCCAGTCCTGCGACTGCACCGACCGGATCGTTTCTCCCACAATGGCCGCCCGGTTGTAGAGCGGGATGACCACGGAAAAGAAGGGGGCTGCATTGGTCATGCGCCGTGCACCTTTCGATATTCTTCATAATGGATACCGGCGAGGCCAGCGATCTTGCCCGCCGCGCGATAGAGTTTGCCGAGGCGGACGAGGCGTCGACCCCGGTTGAAGGTCGCCGCCGCGCCCAGCGTGCCGACAAGGACGCCGGCGATGATGCGGGGGGCTTCGTTGATCAGGGTGCGCAGGCGACCCTTGTGGAAACGCTCCACGATCATGTCGGTCATGCCCAGCCGATAGCCGCGCATCAGCAGCCATTTCGCCGTGACGCGGCTGGCGGGGATCAGCTCTGACACCAGGGCGTCCTCCGCCCAGGCGAAGCGGAACCCGGCGCGGGCCATGCGGGTGAAGAGCTGCTTGTCCGACCCGCCGGTCAGCGCCATGCGCTCATCGAAGGGGCGGGGGCCCATGGCGCGAAGGGCGTGCGCGGCGATCAGGACGTTGGCGGTGCTGTCGACCAGGGCGACGGGGCCGGACTGGCCGCGCCGCTTGGCTTGCAGCAGCGGGTGGCTGGCGGCCCAGGGCGCGACGTGGCTGTCCATTTCGCGCAACACCGCGCCGCCCACGACGTCGGCTTTCCAGCGGTCGGCGGCATGGGCCATGGCGTCGATCCAGCCTGCGGAGGCTGCTTCGTCGTCGTCCAGCATGGCGACATGGGTAACGCCGGGACGGGCCAGCGCCGCTTCGACCAACCTGTTGCGCACGAGCGGTATGCCGCGTTCGGTGACCAGCAACGCTTCGATCGGCCAGCGATAGCCCTGCGAGGCGAGGCGTTCGACGACGGCCATGCCTTCGCACCGGGTCGCGTCATTGTCGGCGACCAGCACCTCCAACAGGTGGCGGGTGTCGAGCGCGGCGATGGACTGCAGCGTGCGTTCCAGCCCCTGCGGGCGGTTGCAGGTGGGTATGCAGACGATAATCCTAGCCATGTGTCGGCTCCGTCGAAGGACGCGGCTGTTGCCTGCTCCACTGGGGACGCGGCTTTGCCTTGAAGGTGGCGTGGGCGGTCGCGATGGCGGCGAGGAAGATTACCCAGACCTGCCGGTCCTTGTCGAAGAAGGAGGTTTCGAGCAGATTCTGGTAGAGGACGAAGGTCCACACGGCGAAGGCGGGGACCATCAGATGCTGGTTCTCCCTGGTCGCGCCGCTCAGGAACCACCAGGCGGGCAGGGCGATGAAGGACAATAGCAGCATGATGAGGCCGAAGGGGCCGGTCGTCACCCAGATTTCAAGATAGCCATTGTGCGAATGCGCGGTCAGCATCTGGAATTGCTGGTTCAGATAATCATGCGCGGGGGAATGCGCGCCAACCTGCCAGAAGCCGCCAAAACCCGCGCCCAGGAACGGATGGTCCCCCAGATAGTCGAACACCACCCGCCATATCGACACGCGCCCGGTGAAGGATGTCGGGTCGGCGAACAGCCTTTCCACCGTCGGCTGATAGGCGATGTAGAGGGCCAAAAAGCCGACCATGCCAAAGCCGAGCAACAGCAGCAGGATCGCCCGTTTCTGCGTGTTCCCACTGAGCGCGCGATAGATGTTGCTGATCGCCAGCATGCCGAAACACAGCGCGAGCGAAGTCTTGCTCTTTGTCCCGATCACGAAGACGAAGGCCATCAGCGCGAACAGCCCGTAATACCATTTGCGCTTGTCGATCCAGGCATTGCCGCACACGATGAAGGTCAGCGCCATGACCGCGCCCGCAATATTTTTGTGGAAGAAAAAGCCACGCCATGCGCCGATCAGCGCCTTGTCGCTTTCGGTCGGGGGATGGAAGGCCGCCGATGTCAGCGGCAGCGATATCCAGCAGATCATCAGCGACAGGATCAACGCCCATCGCAGCGCCGTGAACAGCCGGTCAGGCCCCATCAGCGCCAGCGCGCAGAAGGTGATGTAGATCACGATCAACTGCTGCATCACGCGCTTGAACGACACGAACGGATCGACGCCCCAACTGCACGTGATCAGGAACCAGACCAGCATGATCGCGAGCGGCCAGAAGGAAAAACGGTATTTCAGCGGATGTTTGCGCAATATCTGCACAAAGGTCAGCAGCAGCGCAAAGCCGATGAAAAGCGCCTGTTTGAACAGGTCAGACCCGTCATTATCCTGCGCCATCGCGACCAGTTCATCCTGCGTGCGCGAGGCGAAAGGTTGTTGGCCGATGAACACCATCATCAGGAATACAAAGTAGAATATCTGCGCGATCAGCGTGATCCGGCTGTCCTGCGCGATGGCGGGAGAAGCGGGAGGCGGGAGCGCGTGGCCGGTGCGATGCCAGGTTGAGGCCATGGGTCAGCCCTTCGCCAAATGGTCGCGCCGCCATTTGCGGTCGAGACGCCAGATGCCCAGCATCATCACCAGCTGCGACAACACGACGCCCGCGATGGAGAAGATCGGCGCGACGGCGAGGGTGAGCAGGGTGACGGCAACGATCCCGACGCCGCAGCTGCGCAGGCTTTGCGTGGCGAGCGGACGGAAGGCGCGCCGGGCCTGCGTCAGGACGCTCATGGGCGTCTGGATGCACTGGACGAGGCTGAGCAGCGCGCACAGGGCGACAGCGGTTGCGACTAGCCCATGATCGAGCGTGGGTTTGAGGATCAGGCCGGGGAAGCCGTAGAGGACGACCGCCGCGAGGACGCAAGTGGCGAGCCACAGGAACAGGAGCGCGCCCGTGAAAATGCGTTCCGCCTTGATCGCTGCAACATGATCTCCTTTCGCGACCGCGCGGGTCATGCGTGGCCGTTCCAGCTGCGTGAGGGCGGTGATGCAGACATTGACCGGGCGGAAGAACAGCATCCCCACGGCCACGGGCGCGAAGGCGGCGGGTCCGGCCAGCAGCGTCACGATATAGCTGTGGGAATTGGAGGTGGCTTCGGTCGATAGCACGCCGACCAGCGTCCATGCGGACTGGTCCCGCCACACCGGACGGTAAGCGCGCAGCGCCCGGCCCGGCCCCATGGCGGCATGACGGCGGAGATAGGCAAGGCCGAAGGGCAGTAGTCCGACCAGGCTGGCCGCCACCAGCATCCCGCCAATGCCGGTGATGTCCGCGCCGGTTCGGGTGGCGACCAACAGGCCCGCGACGATCGCTCCGGCATAGGCCAGGTCGGACCATGCTGCGCGCGCGGGCGCATGATGGGCGTAGGCGTTGGACCGCCCGAACCAGCGGACGAGCGACAGCGTGCCTGCCAGCCCGAACATCAGCGCCGCCATGGGGGAAGCCGTCGTCCAGGCGATGGCCGCGCAGATGAGGCCCTGGCTGATCGACAGCAGCAGGTTCACGGGAAAGAAGAAATCGAAACCGGCGCGATCGGCATCGTCGGTCTGGTTGACCGCAATGGTGTAAGGCGTCGAGACGAGCGCGTTCGACAGGCCATATCCGAACTGGATGATCACCAGCAGGAAGGCGAGCGTGCCGATGGCCGCCGTGCCGAGATGATGGATCGAAAATAGCTGCACGGCCAGGTGGCTGACCGACACGATCGCGGACGACAGGCTGGCAAGGCCGAAGCGGCCAAAAAGGCTGCCAAGGTTCCTGATGCGTCCGGTGGACCTATGCGGGTCAGCCAGCTGCGTGTTGGACAGCCGGGTTTCAGGCACGGCGATGTTTCCAGATCAGCCACAGTGCGTGCGGGTTGGTGGTGATGTAGCGCCAGGCGAGTTGGCGAGGACGGGTCACCATGCGGTGCAGCCATTCCAGCCCGGCCTTTTGCATCCACATGGGCGCGCGTGGATAGTCGCCGGTCACATAATTGTAGAGGCCACCGCAGGTGACGATCCACCCGGCCTTGATCCGGTCGCGATTGCGCACGCAAAAGGCCTGCTCACGCGGTTTGCCGGTGCCGACCCACAGCACATCGGGAGCGGCTGCGTTGATGTCATCGATCAGCGCGTCCTCTTCGTCTGCTGTCCAGAAGCCGTCGCGGCGGCCCGCCAGCTTGAGGCCCGGCGTGGACTGGCAGATACGGCGGGCGCATTCGGCATTCACCTGATCCTCGCCGCCCAGCAGATAGTAGCTGACGCCATGTTCAGCGGCGAGCGGCAGGCTGTCGATGAACATGTCGGTCGTGCTGGACCGGTCGGCGATGGGTGGCTGGCCGAACCAGCGGGATGCGGTCACGATGATCTGCCCGTCGGCATGGATCAGGTCGGCCTGGGCCAGGTCAGCCCGGAACGATGCATCGGTGGCGTTCATGGACAGGCCCTGTCCATTGCAGTCGAACACCAGCAACGCAGGCTGTTTCAGCATCCGGCGCAGTGGAGCGTCGCGCACCATCTTGTTGATGAGCGCGTCGAGGGACAAAGTGGAGACGGCGACGCCGCCGACCATCGCGCTCTTTTCCTGTTCGACCGGAGGAAAGGGCTGGTCCAGCGCTTGTTCGGCGCTCATGCGATGACCGTGCCTGCGATCGGGACGCCTTGCCGGTCGAGATCGTCGATGATGCGCCGCATGTCGGCGATTGCCGTATCGCCCCGCCGCGCAACGATGACGGCTGCGTCGAAACCGGCAAGGATGCTGCCAAAGGGGGTCTGTTCGCCCTTGCGTTCGGCCAGGTAGAACAGCATCGATGTGTCGCGAAGGCCCCAGCCATTGGCTGTTTCGGCGAGCGGGCCGCGCGTGATCAGGCTGGTGGCGCTGCCCGAAGCGCGCCCGGCGGTCATCAGCCACAGGCCGTCAATGGCCGTGCGGGCCGCAGGCAGCAAGGCGGCACTGCCCATCAGCTGTTCGGCCAAGCCGGCCTTGTTCGCGACCCGGAACAGCCGGTCGAGCCGGGGCGTGCCCATGTCGACGTCGATCAGCATGGTCGGGCCATCCATTTGCGCCAGCACGACGGCAAGATTGGCAGCCATGATCGCCGCTTCATCGCCAGCGTCGATCGACAGCACGGCAAGCCGAAGCGACGATGGATCGCCGGACTTTGCCGCCGCGCGCATCTTTGCGCGGACGGTTCGCACCTTTGCGGCATAGGGGCTGGCCGGATCGAAAGCGGCGACCACCAGCGGGTCGATCCGTTCATCCCCATCCGGCAGCAGGGCAAAACCGCCCTGCAATGCCGCCAGCAGTCCGGCGGCGTCATCGTCCAGCAGGCCCAGATCGACCGCTGCTTCGTGGAATGGCAGGCCCTGCGAACGGGCGTGCGCATCGACGCGGTTCACGTCGGATTCCGCAAGGAAGCCGTTGTCGACCGCCAGTTTGGCAAAGCTTTGATGGTCCCTGCCGCGGGGACGCAGCGCGCCGCCGCCGCCGGGCATCATATGGGCTGGGGCGCCTGCCGTAGAACGCAGTCTCATGCAGCCTCCTGCTGTTTGAAGAACCAGCCGTTCCGCGCAGGAAGCGGCTTTAGTTCGGTGATGACTTCCACTTCGGTCGCGCGGGTCACGCCAGCGGCTGACCGGACGCGGGGGCGGAGGATTTCGGCCATGACGACGGTGGTGACGCCGCCGATCAGTCCCAATGCGGCCCCCGCGATCAACCAGAGCATCAGGTTGGGCTTGGCCGGGAGCAGCGGCACCGCAGCCTTGTCCAGCAGGCTGGCATTGGGTTGCGATATCTGGCTTTTGAGGGCCGCTTCGTTGAAGCGCTGGCGCACCGTGTCATAGGTCTGGCGCGCGGCGTCCACGTCACGCTGCATGACCATCAACTGGTCCTGCACGTCGGACATGCGGATCATGCGATCTTCCTGCCCCGCCATGTTGGACCGCAGGTCGCCTTCGCGCCGGTTTGCAGCACGGCTGTTCGCATTCACGGCCCCGGCCTGGCTGGCTCTGGCGGAACCCAGCTTTGCCTGAAGTTCGGACAATTGCGCGCTGGCCGCTGCCATGGTCGGGTGATTGGGACCCAGCGTCTTGGAAAGTTCGGACACCTTTGCCGATTGAGTCGCCACCTGTTCCTGCAGGTTCTGGACGATCAGCGATCCTTCGATGTCCGATACCGAACCTGCGCCCGCCTTGGACCGGGCGGCTGCCGCTTCGGCCTGCGCCTGGGTCAGCTGGTAGGACATGTTTTTCAGCTTTTCCGCTTCAAGATCCATGCGGTTGATGCCGATGATGTCATGGGCGCGCTGAAAGTCGGACAGGCGTTTTTGCGCCATTTCATAGCGACCGCGCACTTCCTTTGTCTGCTCGTCGAACCATTTGGCCGATCCGCGAGCGGGGGAGGCGCGCAGTTCGACTTGCTCCCGCATGTAGACTTGTGCCGTCAGGTTCGCGACCTTTGCCGCGATTTCAGGGTCGGCATCCATGTATTGCAGTTGCAGGACGTTGCTCTGCCGCCCGGTGGTGACGGTCAGGCTGGCGCGCACGCGATCCGCCGCCTGCTGGAGCCGCGCGGCGGCGGGAATATCCTTGGGCAGGGCGTCGACGAAGCCTGCTTCCCTGGCCACGGCGTTGATGACCTTGGCCGACCGAATGACGTCGGTCTGGGTGCCAAGGATGCTGTCCACATCGACGCGCGCGCCCTGTTGCGCGTTGGAATCGGTAGGGTCGGTTTGCGACAGGTCCATCAGCAACGACGATGTCGCGACATATTGGCGCGGCTGAAGGAAAGCGAAGATCGCGATGACCAGGAACAGCGCGCCGCCCAGCAACACCGCCGTCCGCCATCGCGCCTGCACCGCCGACAAAAGGTCCATGGGGTTCATGGTCATAGCCCGTCCACTCCCTTGAGCATGGCGCGCATTTCCTCTGCCGGGGTCGGTGGCGGGGGTGCCGCTGCCACAGGCTGCTTGGCCATCAGCAGCAGGAATTGCGGGGCCAGCGTATCTTCGAACATGAACAGTTCCCCGCCCGGCATCGCCGTCAGCGCGGGTTCCAGCCGTCGCATGGCATCCGCCGCCAGTTGTTGATTGACCGATCCGCCGCCCAGCACTTCATCGCCAAGGCGGACGAGTCGGTCGAAGGATATGGTCGACATTTGCGACGCCGCCACGCCCGCCAGTGCGATCATCCGGCGGCTGGTGGTGGCGTCCCACAGCACCCGGCGGAACAGCGCATGGGTCGCGCCGCTCATCTCCGCCCAGTCCTCCAGCGCGGAGGCAAGGCCGTGATCCACGTCAGACAGCGTCATGCGATCCCGCCCGCCCGCTTCGGTGATGAGGGCGGCCTGCATGCCGAAAAGGCGCGCATGATAGGGCGAACCCATCGCCGCACCCGCCAGCGCGTCGAGCGCGTCGGGATCAAGATGAAGCGCGGCGTTGGCAGCGCAGCTGAGCAGCAGCCGCTCCAGTTCCGGCTTGGGAATGGCCGCTACCCGTTGGGGCGCGATGTGCCTGCGCAGTGAGGGGTGGGCAGCGATCAGCCCGTCCACGTCACCGGCTATGCCGACCAGCACGACCTGAACCGGCGAATGGATGTCGGTCAGCAATTTGAGCAAGGTGGCGACGTCGGATTTCGCTTCGTCCGACTTTACCCGGTCATATTCGTCCAGGATCAGGATGGACCGTTGCTTCACATCCTCCACCAGCAGCGCCGCCAGCCGGGTCACGTCGAGCGGTTCGTTCATCAGCTTGCGCGCGCGTTCCTGCCCCGCCGCGCTCATCGGCAGTTCGGTCAGGAAAGGGCGGAAGAGCGAGTCGAAGTCCGCGTCGCCGCTGGCCGATCCATAAAGCGCGATGCAGCCTGCTTCATCGGCCAGGTCGCCGAACACCCGCGCGAGGGATGTCTTGCCGGACCCGCGCGTGCCGAAGATGACGGCGTGCTTGCGCTGAACCACGATGGCTTCGACCAGCCGTTCCAGTTCGCTGTTGCGCCCGGCAAGGCCGTGGCGATCAGATACCGGCATGGCCGTGTTGAAGGCGTTGTAGATGGAATCGCGGCGTAGGCTGATCGGTTTGATCGGCGCGGCCATCGCTCCCATGGACAGCGGGCGTGGATCATTGTCCTGCACCTGCTGCGGGGTGGGGCGGAAACCGGGCTGGACTGGTGTGTCCAGCAGCAGCGGCGGTTGGGCAGGGATTGCCCGGGACGCGCTGACGCCATTGTCGGCGCGGGCCATGGTGCGGCGGAAGGACAGGAGCCAGTCCAGCATGCCGCTGGGCCGATCCTGCGCGAAGCCTTGATCGATTGCGGTCAAAACAGCTTCTCCCGGATGATGAGAACGTCCTCAGGCCGGACGGGGTCGTCCAGATCGGCCTGGATTTCCTTGCCCTCGCGACGGACCTTGATGCGCTTTGTCGACCCGGCGAGCGTCGGGCCGCCAGCGAGGGCGAGCGCCTGGCGGAAGCTTTGGCCCGGCACGTAGGAAAAGGCACCGGGGTCCTGCACCTGGCCGTAGACGTAGATTTTTTCGGCAGGCGGCACGAACAGGATGTCGCCGGGCTTCAGCATGCGATTGGCACCCGCGGTCATGTCGGCGAGCGAGATGCGAATGGGGCCGCTGCCGTCGGCGGGGGTCAGCACGACCGCATTCGCGCCCGCCGTGGTCGATCCCCCGGCCTTCGCCAGCATGGACGCGACCGTATAGTTGCGGTCGAGCGGATAGTTGCCCGCCTGCGGCACATTGCCGAGCACGGTGACGAAACGGCTGACGAAGTTGCTCACTTCGACATTGACGGAGGGGCTGGTGAGATAGCCGCCCGCTGCATAGCTGGCCGCGATCGCCTGAGCGAGTTGGGACGTCGTTTTGCTGCGCGCGGAGATCGGGCCGATCAGGGCGAGGGTGACGGTGCCGTCTGCCTTGATACGGGTGGTCGAGGAAAGGTCGGGCTGGCCGAAGACGGCAATCTTTATTTCATCATCGGGACCCAGCAGATAGCCGGCGTCCACCGTCGGTTGGGCCGGGGTGGTCGCAGTCGTTTCCGTCGGCGCGGTCTGGGCAGAAGCGCCCATAGGGGCCGAGAAAACCAGACCTATCGAAAGGCCCTTGAGGAGGGTTTCTGCTTTCACAGCTCATGCTCCTTCATGTTCGAGGTCAAAATCGGAGCGCCGCGCCCAGCGTCACCTGCGTGCCGCTGAAGTTGGCGACGCTGGTGTCGGTGCGGCGCACATAATGTTGGGCGTCCAGCACCACGTCGGCGCGGTCGGACAATTTGCGCTTCAATGTGCCGCCGAAACGCCGGTTGCGGTCGGCCATGATGGAGAAGGGGCGCAGGGCGGCATCCTGACGGAATTTGCGCCTTTCCAACTCCGCATAGAGTCCGGCCGAGGTCAGTTCCGAAATGGCGAATTCTCCTTCCAGCCGGTGGCGGGTGCGGATGGCGAAGCCGCTGGCGATCAGGCTGTCGTTGACGATGTCGCGCTGGGTCGTGGCGGTCAGCTTCAAGCGGGGCAGGATGCTGCTGGACAGGCTGACATCCCAGCCCAGGCCGTCATAGCTGCCGACGGCTGCGGAATCGCTGGCGACGTCCAGCCAACGCAGTTCGGCGTCGACCTGAGTGATGGGGGATACGGATCGCTGAAACTTCAGGCCCCAGCTGTTGATCCGGTTTTCGATCCCCAATGTGCGCCGGTCGCTGTTCACCCGTTCGTAAAAGGCGGTGATCGTGCCCAGGCTGGGCTTGTGATAGCCGATGCCGCCCAGGAAACTGTCGCTGGTCTGGTCGGCATAGTCGAATGCATCATCGTTGCGGGCCATGTCCCGCCGATAACTGGCGACGGGGAAGAGGCCCGGTCGTTCGCAATTCAGGTCCGCGCCGAAGGTGGTGAAGCGTTGCAGATTTTCCGTCTGCTGGTTCAGGTCGCCATAATCGGCGCGCTGCTGCCGATATGACGCGAGCGGCGTGATCGAACAGGTGGCACCGAAACGAATGACCGCCTTGGCCTCCGTATCGATCCGCAGCTTGCTGCGCTGTCCTTCGGAAATGAAGCGGTCATAGCCCAGACGCCCGCGCAACAGCAGGTCGTGCCGACCGATCGGTTTGCCATAAGCAAGTTCGACCCAGGGCGTCACGATCAGGTCATCGGTCGGATCTTCCACCCGATCATCGACGCGGTAGACATTGTCGTCATATAGCAGGTCAAGACCCGCCGTGGCGGTCAGTCCCATTGTCTTGATGCGGCTGTCATCATCGAGCCGGTTGATCTGCACGCCACTGGTTTGTGCGCGCAGCATGGTCGGCATGCCCGCAGCAACGATGCACCCCGCGAGGACCGCAGCTGCGGAACCCGGCGAGGTAAATGATTGTTTTGCGGGCGCAAAAAAGCGCTTCCGAAAGCACGGAATTACAGGATTAATCAAACGCAGACCCTTTATTGCATTGCAGCAACTCAGGTCATGCTAGCCCCATTTCAGGACAAAACGAACCACCGCAGATGCGGTTGGTCGCGACAATCCAACGGCTCAGTTGGTCGCAAAAGCGGTGTTTTGAAGCCGCCATCGAAAGCCTTGCTTTCGTTCATCTGGGAGCAAGCTAAATCGCACGCATCCGGTCAGAGGATGAGGTAAATGATTCCCGCCACGGTTCCGGCGAATGTCAGGATGCCCGCCCATCGGGACAGCAATTCCACGCCGCGATCGGCACGATCGGCAAAGGATGCGGTCGGAAGGGCAGCCGGAATGACAATGTCGCCCGCATGGGGTCGGCCCTGAGAAGGTCGCGCCATTGCAACCTTTGCGAAATCGTCTGCCACGTTCTGATGTCCGCCCTGTTCGTGAGGACTGACATATCCGATATTGTGGCTAACAAACAGTTATCGCGAGGATTGAAACGCGCTCATCCCGTCGCAAAATGGGCGGCTGTTGCGTAAATGCCGACTGCGTGACGACGTCAGTAGGCGTTACGGTGCACCAACACGTTGAATGTGCCGAACAGTATCCCGATGTCGCGCATCAGGCTCCAGCCATGCAGATATTCAAGGTCAGCTTCGACCCGGTTCAATATGTCGCGACGGGTTTCGGTCGCGCCGCGAAAGCCGCGAATCTGGGCAAGGCCGGTGATGCCGGGCTTGAGCGCGTGGCGGTGCCAATATTGGCGGTCGACCTGCCAGAACAGTTGTTCTTCCGCGGTGGAGCCAAGGGCATGGGGACGTGGTCCGACCAGGCTCATTTCCCCCAGCAGCACGTTGATCATCTGCGGCAGTTCATCGAGGCTGGTCTTGCGGATGAACGCGCCTACCCGTGTGATCCGGTCGTCGTCGCGTTGCGTGGATGCCGACCCGGCAGCATCGCATTGTTCGACGCGCATGCTGCGGAATTTCAGGATGTGGAAGAGGCGATTTCCCCGACCGATTCGCTCCTGTTTGAAAAAGACCGGCCCAGCCGAATCCAGCCGGATCGCAATGGCGACGGCGATCAGGACAGGGGACAGCGCGATTAGCAGCGGCACGGTGATTGCGATGTCGAGCAATCGTTTCTTTGCCCGATTTGCAAGGTTGAGTGGCCCGCGCGCCACGACCAGCGTCGGGACGCCACGGCAATTTCGGACGGCGAGCGGTGCCATGGGATCAAGTTCGGGCACGATGATTTCGCCCAGGATATTCGCGCCTTTCAGCATCTGCGCCCAGTCGGCCTTGCGGTCGCCGGGGCAGGAAATGACGACACGATCATAGTCGCGCAACAAGGTGCCCAGGCGATGCAGCATATAGGGATCGTCAAGGTCCGCCCTGATGCCAACGGCGGCGGCATCGACCAATATCATGCCGGTTACATCGTCAGGGATGACTCCGTCGTCGATGATGAGCAGCTGGGCGAAGAGATTGTCGCTGAAGTTTCGGCGAACCGACTGAACGATCAGCAGGCGCTGGAACGCGAGAAGGATGCTGCTGCACAATATCCCTGTCGAGATGCCCAGTCGCGACAGGTCCCCCGTTGCCTTGAGCGAAAAGACGACCAGCAGGAAGATCAGCAGCGTGCCCGCAAATGCCATGATGGCGTTGCGCAGCGATGGCGTGATGCGCGTGAGGCAGACCGGATTATACGCCTGGTTATGGAAGGCAATGGCGCCATAGACGACCATGCCCCCGGCCAGCGGGTGCCAGAATTCGCCTGCGGCCAGCGGCACGCCCGCCACGCGCAGCCCAATGGCAAAGCCCGCCGCCAGCGCCGCCATGTCGGCGACGAGCAGCAACAGGCATAGCCAGAGCCGGACGGTTCGCTGAACAGCGGATGTGGCAGGCTGGCGACCGGGAGAACCTTCAATCGCCAGATCAATTTTGGACATCTGCAACCCTTTTTATGTCGTAACGTCGTGGCGCGGACGGTCCCAAAGGATCGGCCTGCTTGCATCAGACATTCGCAGCTTTGTTATTTATGTTGCGCAGCAGCAGGCCATAAATGCCAGGGGCAGGCAATTGGGGGTGGGACGCTCGGACGATCTTTTCCGATGATCCGTTGGGTTGGGAGGACATTCCGCCCTGAAGGTGCGACCAACGGAATTTTCGTCTGCTGCAACGCACTCAAAAAATTAACCGATGTGGGACGAATCAGCCGGAGTGGCGCGGCGGGGTGGTCAGTCGAAGATCCACCAGGCGATCCCGGCCACCGCTGTTATAAGCGCTGCGGGCCCTGCCCAGCGCGACAGCAGTTCGATGCCCGCTTCCGCCCGCTCCGCCGACAGGATTCGCCAGCGCGCGGAGGAGGAATGGTCGATAGTGTTGACCGAAATATTGTCGTGACGCGGCGTCACCTGAAGCCCGATGGTGGTGGGACTTTTGTCATCAGCTTCGGGTGGCAGGTCTGTCATTTGCAAGGGCCCCAGGCGTTGACCGCCTTACCCGCGCAGAGATAGCGCGTCTGTCGTCGATTTTGAAGGGCTGGAAAGGATTTACTCTCCGCAATGGACCAGCCCGCCTCGACTGCGGCAGCATGTTCAAAAAACGGTAAATCGCGTTTCAAAATGGGACGCGCAAGAGCATGCAATTCCAGCGCAATTATCAAATCCTTACCTGGATCAATTTGTTTCCATCTTGTCATCATCTGACGGTCATGACTTAGTATCTTTGCAGGCATTTGCCCGCATTGCGACCCGAACTGCCCCGCTTCTCAATCCATGTGGAGCGGGGCTTTTGCAGATATCTATCGTGTCTGCGAGGTTGGAATGCGGTTTCATCCTGGCGCACTAAACGGACGGATCGTCGCACTTCCCTTCTGCTGGGGCTGGCGCTTCTGCAGGGGATCGGCTCCCCGCCTTCGCGCCAGTAGATTGCTTCATATTTCCATGAAATTTCCCCGCTTCTTTTCTTCGTCGGCCTGCGACATGGCCATCGATCTTGGCACCGTGAACACGGTTATCTATGTGCGCGACCGCGGCATCGTGCTGAACGAGCCGTCCGTCATCGCCATAGAAACGCGGCAGGGTTCTCGCCGGGTCAAGGTGGTGGGCAATGAAGCCAAGCTGATGATGGGCAAGACGCCGGCGAATATTCAGGCGATCAGGCCGCTGCGCGACGGTGTCATCGCCGACATCGACGTGGCCGAGCAGATGATCAAGCATTTCATCGACAAGGCGCTGAACGGCAGCAGGTTCGGGCGGCGTCACGAGGTCGTGGTTTGCGTGCCTTCAGGCTCCACCATGGTGGAGCGGCGGGCTTTGCGCGATGCCGCTTCCAACGCTGGCGCGGCCCGCGTGCAGTTGATTGAGGAGCCGATGGCGGCGGCGATTGGCGCGGACCTGCCTGTCACCGAGCCTCGCGGTGCGATGGTCGTGGACATTGGCGGCGGCACGACGGAAGTCGCCGTGCTGTCGTTGCGGGGGGTGGCCTACAGCAATTCGGCGCGCGTCGGCGGCGACCGGCTGGACGAAGCGATCGCTTCCCATATCCGCCGGAACCACAATCTGATGATCGGCGAAGCCACGTCCGAACGGGTGAAGTGCGAAATCGGCGCTGCCACCGCGCCTGATGGTGAAGGACGGCGCATCATCGTGAAGGGCCGTGACCTGGTGAACGGGCGTCCGGCCGAAATGACGATCAGCGAGACGGAGATCGCCGAAGCGCTGGCCGAACCGGTCAACCAGATCAAGATGGCGGTCATGACGGCACTTGAACAGACCGCGCCGGAACTGTCGGCTGACATTATCGAGGAAGGCATCACCCTGACCGGTGGCGGGGCGCTGCTGCGACGGCTGGATGAAGCGTTGATGGACGTCACGGGCCTTCCCGTGAGGGTCGCCGACAGCCCGCTGACCTGCGTCGCGACTGGCGCGGGGAGGGCGCTGGAGGATAGCGCCTACGAAGGCGTGCTGACGCATTCCTGAGGGGAGGGCCGTCTGGCTGGGAGAAGGATCAGGGCGCATGCGGCGACAAGCGATCCCGACGCCATGACCAGCGCCACAACCGGCAGCTTGAAATCGAGCGTGAAGAGGAAGCCGGCAACGATCGGTCCCAGCGCCGCTCCGCCACGGCCGATCCCGATGACGATGCCCGTGCCGCCGGCCCGGACCGTTGTAGGGAAAGCGTGGGCTATGATGGCGTAAAGGCCGACGACAGCTGCATTGGTACAGAACCCCGCCGCCGCCGCCACCAGCGCCAATCCCGCCAGACTTGCCTGACCCTGGCCGAAGACTGTCACCATGGCGGTCGAGAACAGCATGGCGGTGATGACCAGCGCGCGAACGTCGATCCGCCAGCTCAAGACGCTGAGCAAAAGCGCGCCCATCAAGCCGCCGACATTGGCCCATACCAGCACGCCGCCCGCTGCCGACGGCGCGTAGCCCATGTCCACCACGATTTTGGGAACCCATTTCAGAATGAAGTAAAAGGTCATGATATGGGCGAAATAGGATGCGGTCAGCAGCAATGTCGTGCGGGCGAGTGGGGGGGTGAACAGCGTGGCAATGGATGCCTTGGGCGCTGCCATGTCGGGGCTGGGCAGGGCGCTCAGTTGTTGATGACCCATTCGTGTCAGTAGCTTGTTCACGCGGTCCAGCGCGTTTGCGGGCCGCCTCTGCACCAGGAAGCCGATCGATTCCGGCAGCAGGGCGATGCTGAAGGGGAGGAAGATGCCGGTCATGACGGCCCCCAGCAGGAAGATGTCGCGCCAATCCCCCGACACCAGCAGCATGGACGCCACGGAGCCGCCCAATATCGCGCCCATCGGATAACCTGCCGCCATGAGCGCGACGGCCAGGCTGCGGGCGCGGGCGTTGGCAAGCTCTGCGACGATGGCGTTCGTGCAGGCCAGCATTCCGCCGATGCCGATGCCGGTGACAAATCGGACCGCCGACAGGGAGGCAACGCTGAAGGAAAACGCCGCTGCCAGCATGCCCGTCGTCATGACGGTCAGGCACAGCAAGATCGTTGGCCGTCGCCCGATTCTGTCGGCCAGGCCACCAAGCAGCACCGATCCCGCCGCCATGCCGATCAATTCCATCGAAAGGACGAGGCCGAGCGCGGCCCGGTCGACGCCCCATTCGGCAGCAATGCCGGGGGAGGCGAAGCTGATGGCCAGCACGTCGAAACCGTCCAGTGCGTTGAGCAGGATGCACAGGATGATCGCTGTGATCTGCAGGCGGCCCATGGAGCTTTCATCCAGCAGGCGCCTGATGTCCGTTCCGCCAGATGCCATCGTTCATCCCTTCCTTACGTGATGACTGTGATCGCCCGATTGGTCAGGCATTTTTCGGCCCGGTCAGCATGAGGGCATCCAGCGCGACCGCGCCTTTGCCGCGCGGATAAAGGACTACCGGGTTGAGATCGACCTCGTGGATGGATGGTTCGGCGATCATGAGGCGGCCGAGTGTGGCGACGATCTGTGCCGCCGCCTCCACATCCAGCGGAGGGGATCCCCGAAAGCCACGCAGAAGGGCGGCTTGTTTGAGCTTGTGCAGTTCGGCGGCGATGGCTTCGACTGATAGGTCGGGGGTGATCAGGCGCACATCTTGAAGGATTTCCGCGGTGACGCCCCCGAAACCGGCGAGGATGACCGGACCCCAATCAGGGTCGCTTTTCGCGCCGATGATGAGTTCTGTCCCACGCTCGCCCATGGCTTCGAGCAACGCACCGTCGAGGGCGATGCTCGTATCATAAGCGGCGACATTGGCATGCAGGCGGTCCCATCCGGCGCGCAGTTCATCCGCATCGCGAAGGTTCAGCACGACACCGCCCGCGTCGCTTTTGTGGCTGAGGTCGGCGGATTGTGCCTTGAGCGCCACGGGATAGCCGATGTTCAGCGCCGCGCTGAGCGCTTCATCGATGGTGGTGCAGAAAGCGCCGCGAGGGAAGGGGATGCCAAGCGGCGCGAGTATCGCCTTGCACCGATATTCCGGGATGACGCCGCCTTGTTCGGGCAGGCCGGGAGCGGCAAGCGGCGCGGCGTCGGTTTCGCGGAAATCGCGGCGGGCATGGTCGTTCAGGCGTTTGAGGGCGCGAAAGGCGCGTTCGGTTGAGGGGAAATAGGGAATGCCAAAGGCCCGAAGCTGGTTGATATAGTCGGGCAAGATGTCCGCCCCTTCGTCCAGTCCAGCGAGGATGATCGGCTTTTCGGGTTTCAGTTCATCGACCGCGCGCAGGATCGGCGGCAGCTTGATGCCGACGGTGATCGGATCGGTCTGGATGATCCCGGCGACGACGCTGCCGAAACGGTCGTCGGAGAACAGCGCGGCGAGCGTGCGATAATAGAGGTCGGGTTCGACCAGCCCCTGCGCCGTCAGGTCCAGCGGGTTGGAGACCGGGACGAAAGCGGGAAGCGCGGCGCGCAGGGCCGGGGCGTTGCCGTCATCCACTTGCGGCAGGTCGAGGTCGATCGCTTCGCACAGGTCCAGGGTCAGCGCCTTGAACGCGCCGCTTTCCCCCAGCACCGCGACCCCGCCCGCCGGGATCGTGGGACAGCGCAGCGCGATTTCCGCGACGTCGCCCAGTTCTTCGAGCGTTTCGACCAGGATGACGCCCGCACGTTCCACCTTCACCCGCATGACCTGATAGTCGCCCGCGATCGCTCCCGTATGGGTGGCTGCGGATTCCCGCGCGGCGCTGGATTTTCCGGGGTGGAGGAGGACGATAGTCTTGCCCAGCGCGCGCGCGCGGCGGGCGGCGGCGAGGAAGCGTTGCGGCTTGCGGAACTGCTCAACGATCATGGCGATGACCTGCGTCGCGTCATCGCCGAGCAGGTGATCGACATAGTCCTCCACACCCGAAGCTGCTTCGTTGCCGGTCGAGATTGAGAAGGAGAGGCCAAGGTCGCGGCTCGCCAGCGTCGTGCACAGGACGCAGGCCATCGCCCCGCTCTGCGATACGACGCCGATGCCGCGACGGTCACCCAGGGGCTGCACGCTGGTTTCGACAAAGGTCAGCGGTATGCGGTCGATGAAGTTGGTCATGCCCAGGCAATTTGGCCCTTCGATCACCATGCCCGTTTCGGCGGCGATCCGGCCGATCTCGCGCTGTTCGGCAAGGCCTTCCTCACCGCCTTCGGCAAACCCGGCGGAAAAGATGACGACCGCGCCGACATTGCGTGCGGCCAGCGCCTTGACAGTTTCGAGCACCGCGACGCGGGGGATGGCGAGGACGGCGGCGTCCACGCCATCGGGCAGGGCGTCGACCGATGGCAAGCATGGCCGTCCGTCGATCTCCGCCCGTTTAGGGTTGATGAGGTGGATGTCGCCTGAAAATCCGTTGCGGAGGAGGTTGGAGAGGACGGACGCGCCCAGCGCGCCGACCTTGTCGGACGCGCCGACGATTGCGACCGAACGTGGGCGCAACAGGCGGTCGAGCGATGTGCCGCTATCGGTACACATGGGCGGATTCAGGGCCTCGACCGTCATGGGTCAGTCTCTCCAGTAAAATCGGCAGTTATTCCTGCCGGGCCGCCCATGTTGAAGGTCCGGCCCCGTCGTAACCAGCCCTGTCAGGCGCTCTGTTTGGACTTGTCGTAAGCGCCCAGACCCGGCTTGTAGCTTTTATCGTCGATAAACTGCTTGATGCCTTCCTTGCGGCCTTCATTGTCGAAGCTGTTGGCCGCTTCCTGTGCGCGGATCAGATAATCCTCGGCATTGTCATAGGTCATTTCGCGGACGCGGCGAACGGCGTCCTTTGTGGCCTTCAAAGCGACGGGGTTCTTGGTCAGCAGCTTTTGTGCGACTTCGGAGACGCGGTCCTTCAACTGCGCGAGCGGCAGCGCCTCGTTGACGAAGCCCCATTGCGCCGCCGTCTTGCCATCGACATTTTCACCCATCAGCGAATGATACATGGCGTTACGAAAGCTGGTGAGTTCGGTCGCGACCTTGGCAGCGCCGCCGCCGGGCAGGATGCCCCAGTTGATTTCGGACAGGCCGAACTGCGCATCGTCCGCCGCGAAGGCGAGGTCGCAGGCGAAGAGGGGGCCATAACCGCCGCCAAAGCACCAGCCGTTGACCATGGCGATCGTCGGTTTCTGATACCAGCGCAGCCGCCGCCACCAGCCATAGCTTTCGCGCTGCGCCTCGCGCGTGCCTTGCAGCCCGCGCGCTTCGGTTTCGCGGAAATATTCCTTCAGATCCATGCCCGCCGTCCAGGCCGTGCCTTCGCCGGTGAGGACCAGGACGCCGACATCATCGCGAAACTCCAGCGCGTCGAGCACGCGCATCATCTGCCGGTTCAGGCGCGGGGACATGCAGTTGCGCTTGTCCGGGCGATTGAGGCTGACCCAGGCGACGCCATTTTCGACGGTGAAGGCGACGGTTTCGAGTTCGGTCTGTTCGACGCCCTCGACATGCAGGATGTTGGTCATGGGAAAAGTCTCCGCAAAATCATTAAAGAGGGGATCAGATCGGATAGTGGCCCGGCTCGGTTTCGATGGTGATCCAGCGCAGTTCGGTGAAGCTGTCGATCCCGGCGCGGCCGCCGAATTTGCCATAGCCCGACGCCTTGACCCCGCCGAAGGGCATCTGCGCTTCGTCATGGACGGTCGGGCCGTTCACATGGCAGATGCCGGACTGGATCTGCCGCGCGACCTTCAGCCCGCGCGCGGTGTCGCGCGTGAAGACAGAGGCGGACAGGCCATATTCGGTGTCGTTCGCCAGTTCGATGGCATGATCTTCGTCACGGGCACGGATGATGCCGACGACCGGGCCGAAACTTTCGTCGCGGAACAGCTTCATGCTGGGCGTCACGCCGTCGATGACATGGGCGGGCATCAGGACGCCGTTCGCGTCACCGCCATTCAGCTGCGTCGCGCCCGATGCCAGTGCATCGTCGATCAGTGAACGGACGTGGGCGACGGTCTTGGCATCCACCACCGCGCCCAGCGGCGTCTTGCCTTCACGCGGGTCGCCCACGGCCATGGTGGCGACCTTGGCCCTGAACTTTTCGGCAAAGGCATCGGCGACGGCATCGACCACGATGATCCGTTCGGTCGACATGCAAATTTGGCCCTGGTTCATGAACGCGCCGAACGCTGCGGCCTTTACCGCTTCATCGAGATCGGCATCGTCGAGTATGATCAGCGGTGCCTTGCCACCCAGTTCCAGCAGCACGGGCTTCAGATTTTGGGCGCAGCGTACCGCGATGATCCTGCCGACGGCGGTCGACCCGGTGAAGTTGACCCGGCGCACGGCGGGGTGATCGATCATCGCACCGACGACTGCGGCAGCGTCCTGCGGCGCGTTGGTGATGAGGTTGACGATGCCGCTGCCAAGGCCCGCTTCCACGAACGCTTCCACGATCAGGCCGTGGGTACGCGGGCATTGTTCGGAAGCCTTGAGCACCACCGTATTGCCGCAAGCCAGCGGCACGGCGATGGCGCGGGTGGCGAGGATGATCGGTGCGTTCCACGGTGCCATCGACAGCACCACGCCGGCGGCTTCGCGGATTGCCATGGCGATGCAGCCGGGCTTGTCGGACGGAATGACCTCTCCACCGATTTGCGTGGTGAGCGCCGCTGCTTCCCGCACGATAGAGACGGAGAGCATCAGGTTGAAGCGGGCCCACCCCTCGGTTGCGCCGACTTCTTCCATCATCGCGTCGACGAAATCGGCGACCCTGGCGTTGAGGGCATCGGCGGCCCTCATCAATGCGGCGCGGCGAGCATTGGGGCCAAGTGCGGACCATGTGGGGAAGGCGGCGCTCGCGGCATTGACGGCGGCGATGGCATCATTCGTGCTGGCGGCGGCGGCGCGGGTGGCGACGGCTCCTGTAACCGGATTGATGCGGTCGAAGGTCGAGGTCGCATCGCGCGATTCGCCGCCGATAATCAGGGAAATTTCCGATTGTGGCATGTTCTCGCCCTCTCCTATTGTTATGAAACATACCAATGTTGATTGTTCTGGGCAATAACATTATGGTCGAGGGGATGGAAAAGAAGCGCGCCGACGACCAATTGACGAATCCTGTGACGCAGCGTTTGGGCTATCGCCTGCGCCGGGCGTCCTCCGCGATGATGGCCAATCTGGGCGCGGCGCTGGAAGCGATCGGTCTGCGCCCGGTCGAAGCGACGATCATCATGCTGATCGGTGCCAATCCAGATTGCATTCAGAGCGATATTGGCCGCACGCTGGGCATCAAGCGGGCCAATATGGTGCCGCTCATCACCGCGTTGACGCAGAGGGATCTGGTGCGAAAGTCGCCTGTCGATGGTCGTTCGGTCGCCTTGTCCCTCACGCCGTTGGGCGAGGAAGCATGTGCGCGGGCGAACAGGATCATGACCGCGCATGAGCAGCGTTATGAAGAGAGGCTGACGCCTGAAATCAGGCAGGCGTTGCAGGATGCGCTGGATATTCTTGAACGGGAAGAGCCGGGCGCGACGGCATAGGGTGCCGCCGCCCGGTTAGACAGGGTCGGGTGAGTGCGCCTGTGCCGTGTGCGCTCTATATGCGCGCGGCGGCATTCCGGCGCGACGAACGAAGAAGCGCGAGAAATAGGCGGGATCGTCGAACCCCACGGCATAGGCGATTTCGGTCACGGACAGGTTGGAATAGAGCAGCAGGCGGCATGCTTCCAGAAATGTGCGTTCGTCCAGCATCGTGGCGGGAGCCGCCGCCGCCACGTTGGCGCAGGCCTGACGCAGCGCGCTTTCACTGATGCCGAGTGCGCGCGCATGGACCGCGACGGGTTCACGTAGGCGGAAACGCTGTTCGATCCGATCACGCAGTCGTGCAACGAGCATGGCCTGGCGGCCCGGCACGTTCACATTGGCTTCCGACACCGTCGTCACGCGCAATATATGGACCATGAGCCACAGCAGCAGCGATTCCACGGCTGCGCGGCGGCCGCGCCCGGACCAGCCAAGCTCCTGCGCGAGACGCTCTATCCGATGTTCGACCGGCGCGCGTTCCTGTGGCGGGAGGGCAACTGCGCAGGCCCTGCGGAACAGGGCGGTGAGATCCGGGTCGCGCTGGAGCAGGTGGGAGAGGTAGAGGTCCGCAATCGTCGTCACCCAGCCGCGCGAGTCCCTATGCCAGGTGAAGCCGTGGACCACGCCTGCGGGGATGAGGAGCATGCAGGGCGCGGTGAAATCCACAGTGTCACCCTCCGCCCGCATGGAGCCGCCGCCCTCGGCGATCAGGATGATATGGTTGAGGTCGCGGTGGACATGAGGCCGGATCGTCCATTCGCTGGGGCGGGATCGGTCGTCCAGGGCTTCGACATGGACGAACCCCTCTGCGACGCTGCGTACCGGTTCGCCGTAGAGATAGAAGGCGGGGATCGGCGGCGATGGCGTGGGTGATGGTGAGGGCATGGCAGGTCCCATGGCTGTTGGATTGTCCAACTAATAGACGGATGCCGCCCTGTCGGACAAGCGCCGGTGGCGTCATGTTCGATCAGGAAGGTCGCAGGCCGATTAGGGAGGATCGTCATGAGAACGCAGGTCGCCATCGTGGGCGCTGGCCCCGCCGGTCTGTTGCTGGGGCATTTGCTGCGCGCGGAGGGTGTGGACGTTGTCGTGGTGGAGCGCGCTTCTGCCGATTATGTGCTGGGCCGCATCCGCGCAGGCGTGCTGGAGAGGACGACGACGGACCTGATGGACCGCATCGGCCTGGGCGAGCGGATGCACCGCGAGGGGCTGGTCCATTCGGGTTTCCATCTGGCCGACGGCGAACGGTTGATCCATATCGACATCGAAGCCCTGACCGGCAGGCAGGTGATGGTTTACGGCCAGACGGAGCTGACACGCGACCTTATGGATGCCGCGCCTGGCCGTGGACTCCAGATCGTCTATGAGGCGTCCGACGTGTGCCTTCACGATGTCGAAAGCGACGCGCCCTATATCAGCTACCATAAGGGCGGCGTGGCCCACAGGATCGACGCGCAGTTCATATGCGGCTGCGACGGCTATCATGGGCCATCCCGGCAAGCGGTTCCGGCTTTGGTAGCGACGGCTTATGAGAAAAACTATCCCTTTGGCTGGCTCGGCATCCTCGCCGATGTGCCGCCATGCAGTCAGGAACTGATCTATGCGAACCATGAGCGCGGCTTCGCGCTCGCGTCGATGCGGTCTGGATCGCGAAGCCGCTATTATGTGCAAGTGCCCCTGGACGACCGGATAGAGAATTGGCCCGACGAACGGCTGTGGGACGAACTGGCGATCCGGCTGGGGCCAGAGGCGGCGGCGCATATCGTGCGCGGCCCGGCGTTGGAAAAGTCGATAGCGCCTTTGCGTTCCTTCGTCTTTGAACCGATGCGGCATGGCAGGGTGATGCTGGCGGGGGACAGCGCCCATATCGTGCCGCCAACAGGGGCCAAGGGGCTGAACCTGGCAGCATCGGACGTGCATTATCTGTCGGAAGCGCTTTCCCGCTATTTCAGGAGCAATGATAACGACGCTGTCGCAGCCTACTCCGGTCGCGCGCTGGCGCGGGTGTGGAAAGCGGAGCGTTTTTCCTGGCAATTGACGCGATTGCTCCATCGTTTTCCCGACAGCGACGCGTTCGATCGCAAGATGCAGATCGCCGAACTGGACTATATCGCATCGTCCGTCGCCGCGCGGACGGCGATTGCGGAAAATTATGTCGGATTGCCTCTGTAGCGGGGGGCGGTGCCTGTGCAGTGGAGAAATTACTGTCTGCTCCTCGCGGTATAGTTTGTTATCATGAATAACATTTGTTATCGTAGGCAATCCGTCTCCGCAGAAAATAATAAGCGCGCGGCGATGGAGGGAGGGATGCAATGGCAAACGATCTTAGCACGCGAATTTTGCCTGATCTTTACGGATGTTGCGATCATCCGGGCCAGTGGCGTTCTCTGCTCGACCAGATTTGCGAAGGTCTTGGCGCTCGTAGCGCAGCCGTGCAGATATATCGTCGGGAGGGGGATTTCCTGTCACGCAGGTGGCAGGAGCGGGATTCCTATTCGCATGCCCATGCGTCGCAGCATGACCGATGGATCAACAATGCCGAAAACCCCCGGCTTGCGCTGAGTGAGCCGAATAAGTCGCTCGCCGTCCTGACCGATGATGAGCGTTTTGGCGCGCGCTCCCCGCAACTGGCCGAAACGCGCCATCGCCTGGCGCAGGTCGGGCTGAGGGGGGGGACGGGTATCCTCTTCGAATTCGAACCATCCCGCTATTTCAGCCTGATCCTTCACAGGCGGATTGACGACCTGGTCGACAGCGATCGGATAGACGCGACCTTCCTGCGGGAAATCGGCCCGCATCTTTTGTCCTTGTCGCGCGTGGTGGCCAAATTGCAGGCAGCAGATGTGGCAGAGGCGGCGATCCGGTCGATCACGGATCGGCTGCGGGCGGGCATATTGGTGTGCAGCAAGAATGGCGAGGTGCGCTGGCGCAATCGCGCGGCATCAGAAATATTGGCGAGCGGTGCGTCGCTGACGCTGGGCAATGGGCAGTTGCGTGGGGTGTCAGCCGATAGCCGGCACAGGCTGGAGCGGCTTTTGTCGCCAGCCTGCCGCGATGACATGATCGCGACCGTGTTCGGATCACCGGGCGGGAGCATGGTGCAGGCCATCGCCATTCCCTCCAGCGCGTTGGAGGCGGGGTTGGCACAGGGGTGGGGCGAGGAACAGGATGACGTGGCGATGATCCTGATCGATCCGGGGCAGGCACCACCGCTTTCGGCCGGGCACGTCATGTCCCTGTTTGGCCTGACGCCTGCCGAAGCGCAGCTGGCCATCGCCCTGTCCCAAGGCATATCACTGAACAGCTATGCCGACCGTCGCGGCATATCGGTGGGCACAGTGCGCATCCAGATGAAACGGATATTGGAAAAGACGGATAGCCGCCGTCAGGCCGACCTGGTCGGGAAACTTTATGGGTCTGCCATAGCGCAGATATACGGCCACCTGCATTGAATTGCCGATGGCGCGGCATATCCCATTTGGGAGCCGCGCCGATTTTCCGACAGGTTCACATTCAAGCCAATCAGGTCGACGGGCATCGTTCGACCAAAGGGCATAGGATGTGTGTGTGCACAAGCGGACAGGATTTTTATCAAGCTTCGTTCTGGGGACATTGTGCGCGGCAGCGCAGCCGGCGGTCGCTCAGCAGATGTTGCCACCGGTGCTGACGGAGGGGCCGCCCTCCACCGTGCCGGTCGCGGTTCAGATCGCCCGTTGGCGCATGCTGGACGGGGATATCAATGCCCTGACTTTCCGCAGCATGGACCGGCTGTTCACGACCCGCACCGTCGCCCATGCCGGAGCGCCATGGCGCCTGCCGCGCGCGGACGCCGCGCTCGATTTCACCTATGGTTTCGGCGGGAAAAACTACACGGCACAAGATTTTCTCGACCGCACCTATACCAACGCATTGCTGGTGATGAAGGACGGCAAGATCGTCAGCGAAATCTATCGCAACAACAGTGATGAAAACAGCCGGTTCATTGCCTGGTCGATGACCAAGTCGATTACGTCGCTGCTGGTGGGGTGCGCTCTGACGGAAGGGCGGATCAAGTCGATCGACGACAATATCGCGACCTATCTGCCCGAACTGAAAGGCGGGGGCTATGACGGCGTCACGATCCGACAAATCCTGCAAATGCGTTCGGGCGTGGATTATGAGGAGCGATATGATTTCGCCAACCCCGGCGTCGCCGCGCGCAATCATATCGCGGCGCTGGTCAAGAATGTCGCGCGCTTTGCCGACGTCGCCCGGACGGCCAAACGGCTCCATAAACCGGGCAGCGTGTTCCAGTATAAAACGCTGGATACCGCAGTGCTGGGCTGGCTGATCGAGCGGGTCAGCGGCACGAGCGTCGCGGCCTATACCGCGCAGAAATTGTGGGAGCCGATGGGCGCGGAGCAGGACGGCTTTTACATCATGGACGGCCAGCCGGGCGTCGGACGCGAATTCAGCGGCGCGGGCTTTAACGCGACGCTGCGTGATTTCGCGCGGATCGGCCAGATGATGCTGGATAATGGCCGCGCCAACGGGCGGCAGGTGATCCCCGCCGACTGGGTGCGCACGTCCACCGCGCCATCGACCCCCGCCGACGCGAACGCGCCGGGCATGCCGACCGGCTATGCGATGCAGTGGTGGGTCCTGGACGACAAGGGCGCCTATTCCGCGCTGGGGCTACAGGGCCAGTATATCTACGTCGACCCGCGTTCCCGCACCGTTGTCGTCAAGATCAGCTATTTCCCGCCGGGTGACGAAAAGCCCACTGCGGAAACCGCAGCATTCCTTCAGGCCGTATCCGCCTGGTCGCCGAAATAAGTACAAGAGAAGCAAGAATGGGGAGACAAAAAATGAAGCGTATATTGCTCGTAACCTCCACGGCCATAGTCAGCCTGTGCACCGGGCAGGCGTGGGCGCAGGACGCAACGCCGCAGGCTGCCGCGTCTGACCCGTTGGGCGAGATCGTCGTGACCGCCCAGCGCCGTACCGAAAATCTGCAGAAGGTGCCGGTTTCCGCCAGCGCGCTGGATGCAAGCGCCCTGAAGGCGAACGCCGTCGTCCGGCTTAACGACCTGCAAAATGCCACGCCGGGCTTGTCGATTTCGGACGCGGGGGTCACGTCGGCTATCAACATTCGCGGCATCGGCCTTGCCAGTAACTCGCCCAATGTCACCGCCGGTGTCGCGACCTATGTCGATGGCCTGTTCCAGCCGCCGATCGTTCAGGCCAACAGCTTTTACGATCTGGCCAGCGTCGAAGTGCTGCGCGGGCCGCAGGGAACGTTGGTCGGCAGCAACTCGACCGGCGGCGCGATCTTCATCAACTCACGCAACCCGGATGTCGACCGCATCAGCGGCTATGCCGAAGGCAGCGCCGGGAACCGGGGTAATTTCGGATTGGAAGGCGCGCTGAACGTGCCGCTGTCCTCCAATCTCGCGGTGCGCGGCGCGGGTTTCTACCGTGGACATGACAGCTATTTCACCGACGTCGGCCCCTTTAACAACAAGGCAGGCAAGCTGGACGAAAAGGGCGGTCGGATCGGCGTGTTGTGGGAACCGGGCGACTTTCGCGCGCTGTTGAAGGTCCAGTATAATGACCGCGATATCGGCGGTTATGCTTATCGACCGATCAGGGGAACTGAATTTGGCGATTTCCGCGTCGGTGATATCTATACCCTGAGTTATGACACGCCGGTTGCGATCCGGGAAAAAGCGTTCATCGCCAGCCTGGAACTGCGCCAGGAATTTGCCAACGGCATCGTCCTGCGGTCGTTGAGCGGGTATCAGAGCAAGAAGATCGAGGGCGTCAACGACCTTGATGCTTCGCAGGCACCCGGCGGTATCCGCGAGGATTATTATGCTCGCGAACGGCAGTATAGCGAGGAGGTCAATTTGATTTCGCCTGCGGGCGGGACGTTTGAATGGATTCTCGGCGGCTATTTCCAGCGGAACGAGATCAAGGTTCGCATCCGCCAAACTCAGGTAGGCTTCCCCACCGACATCGACCCGGACAATGTGCGCACGACGCTGGGCGCTTTCGCACAGGGCAGCTACCGGATCACGCCCGACGTCCAGCTGCAACTGGGCGGTCGTTATTCGCACTATAAAGCGAGCGGCGTGGGGCAGGTGCGCATCGGTGCGGGCATCCCCGGCTTTCCGCCGGGCGGTCTGCCGGTGGCGGACCTGTCGGGAGCGCATCAGGATGGACGCGTGACGGGCAAGGCGGCGATCAACTGGACCGTTGACCCCGACAATCTGCTCTATGCCTTTGTTGCGCGGGGATACAAGCCGGGTGGCTTCAACGCCGTCGATTCCGAATTCCGGCCGGAAACGGTGTGGAACTATGAAATCGGCTGGAAGGCGAGCCTGTTCGACCGGCACGTCCGCACGCAGATTTCCGCTTTCTACAATGATTATTCGGCGTTCCAGTTCGAAGTGGTGGAACCCAGCACCGGCTTTAACGGCGTGCAGAATATTTCCCAGGGAACGATCAAGGGCATTGAGGGGCAGTTGCAAAGCAAGTTTGGCGGATTCAGTTTCGACGCGAACTTCGCCTATGTTCACTCAAAGCTCAGCGGGCTTACCTTCGTCAACACGCGGGCGATCCCGTCGGGTAATTTGGGGCCGCAATGTCCTGTCGGAACGCCATCGACGCCGCCCTTCTGTTACGATTACACACCGGCGATCATCACGACCGATGGTGGACCCAACCTCTATTCGCCCAAATGGACCTATGGTGGCAGCGCTGCTTATGAATTCCAGCTGGGTGATGACGTCACACTGACGCCGCGCGTAAACTATTCCCATGTAGGGTCGCGCTTTACCTACCTCGCTTATTCTCCGGTGTCGGACCGGATCGCGGGATATGGGTTGCTGTCTGGCATCGTGACGCTGCGCACAGGGCAGTTCCATATCGAAGCCTATGGCACCAACCTGACCGGCAAGCGCTATGTCAGCGGCCAGTTCGGGCTGCGCGAATTTTACGGCGCGCCGCGTGAATATGGCATTCGGGCTGGCTTTACCTTCTGATATGAAAAGGCCCGCCGGTGCTGCACCGGCGGGCCTTTTTACGCGCTTTTCATAAATTCGCGCGGGCGGCTGACGCCCGCGCGGTTATGTTTCAGCTCAGTTGCTTTTCCAGTTCGCCCAGCACGCGGTAACAATCAAATACCTGCGCGACAGAGCTGTTGGGTTCGGTCCCGTCCCGGATGGCCGCGACGAACGCGCGATCCTGCAGCTCTATGCCGTTCATCGACACGTCCACCGCGCTGACGTCGATCGGTTCTTCCTTGCCATTCATCAGGTCGTCATATCGCGCGACATAGGTTTCGGTGTCGCCGATATAGCGAAAGAAGGTGCCAAGAGGCCCGTCATTGTTGAAGCTGAGCGACAGGGTACAGATCGCGCCGGTCTCGCTCTTGAGCTGGATCGACATGTCCATGGCGATGCCCAGTTCCGGGTGGATCGGCCCCTGCATCGCATGCGCCGCCACGATCTTGCCAGCCTGATAGGCGAACAGGTCGACGGTATGCGCGGCGTGATGCCAGAGCAGATGGTCCGTCCAGCTGCGCGGTTCACCCTTTGCATTGATGTTGCGGCGGCGGAAGAAATAGGTCTGCACGTCCATCTGCTGAACGTTGAATTCGCCCGCCTTGATGCGGTTGTGCACATATTGATGGCTGGGGTTGAACCGGCGGGTGTGGCCGACCATGCAAACCAGGCCGGTTTCCCGTTGTTTGTCCAGCACGGCCTGCGCGTCCGCCCAGCTGTCGGCCAGGGGAATTTCGACCTCCACATGCTTGCCCGCATTCATGCAGGCGATCGCCTGGGCGGCGTGCATCTGGGTCGGAGTGCACAGGATCACCGCGTCCACGTCATCACGGCTGAGCGTTTCGTCAAGTTCGGTGGTCGCATGGCCGATGCCATATTTTTCCGCCACCTTCTTCGTCGCGTCCAGTTCGCGACCGATGAGGGACGTGACGGTGACGCCGTCGATATTCTTCAGCCCGTCGAGATGTTTCTCGCCAAAGGCGCCGGCTCCCGCAAGGGCGATGCGCATGAAATTCTCCTTATATGGATCAGGATAGAGGGTTAAGCCGACCTGCGTAAGGGCGGCGAATAGGGGGCATGGCGCTCATAGACCCCGGCCCCGCAATATCGTGTCCAGGCGGGGAAAGACGCGGCGCGCATTGCCTTCGAAAATGGCGTGCCGTTCGGCCTGGCTGATGTCGAGCGCGTCGACATAGCGTTTGGTATCGTCGAAATAATGGCCGGTGGTGGGGTCGATGCCGCGCACAGCCCCGACCATTTCCGAACCGAACAGGATATTCTTGTTGTCGATCACGTCCGCTAGCAGGTCGACCCCCGGCTGATGATAGACGCAGGTGTCGAAGAACAGATTGTTCATCAGATGCGTGTCGAGGCCCGGCTTCTTCAGCATATCCGCCAACCCCCGGTAACGCCCCCAATGATAGGGGACGCCGCCGCCGCCATGGGGAATGATGAAGCGCAGCGTCGGGAAATCGGCGAACAGGTCGCCCTCCAGCAACTGCATGAAGGCGATGGTGTCGGCGGCGATATAATAGCCGCCGGTCGCATGCATCGCGGGATTGCAGCTGCCCGACACATGAATCATCGCCGGGACGTCAAGCTCGACCATCTTTTCATAAAAGGGATACCAGAAACGGTCGGTGAGCGGCGGATGCGTGAAATGGCCGCCGCCCGGATCGGGATTGAGGTTGCAGCCGATGAAGCCCAGCTGCGTCACGCAGCGGTCCAGCTCGGCGATGCTGCTCGTCATGTCGGCCAGTGGCGACTGGGGCAACATGCAGACGCCTGCGAAGCTTTCCGGGAAGAGGCTGACGACGCGCGCGATCAGGTCATTGCAGCGCGTCGCCCATTCGCGTGCTACATCCGCATCGCCGACATGGGGGGCCATTGCAGACGCGCGCGGGGAAAATATGGTGATGTCTGCGCCGCGTTCCTTGATGAGGCGCAGCTGGTTCGCCTCTATCGTCTCGCGAATTTCCGCGTCGCTGATATCGGGATAGGGGGGGCAGGGGGTTCCGGCCTTGAACGCCGCCTTCTGTTCCTCCCGCCAAGCGTCATGCGCCTTGGGCAACACGGTGTAATGGCCGTGGCAGTCGATGATCAGGCTCATATCTTCTCCCTCGAAGCATCGACATTTTTGTGCGAGCGTCCGTCGGACTGGATGGAGGCGGTGGAAAGATGCTGCAGCTTTTCCTTCAGGCCTTTCGGCGGCGGCGTGGCGGCGAGGCAGCCGATTGCGCGCTGCCGTTCCACCACGCCGCGCGTCATCATGGAACCTGTGCCAAGAGCGTCGAGTGTCTTGACGACCTCCTCCATCTCCGCCGCGCGGCGCAGGCCGTGGACCATCATCCGGTCCAGATTATAGTCGGCCCGATCCGCCCATGGCTGCGCCTTCTCGCTCGCGTCGAGCGAGGACAGAAGTTCGTCCAGCACGCCAGCCGCATCGGCTGCGATCATGCACTCGGCGGTCAGCGCCTCGATCCCCTTGACCATCACCGACCGGATCATCTTGATCGACGAGGCGCGCCCTACGTCCGCGCCGACAATGCGGGTGCGGGTGAAGCCCAGCGCCGCCAGATGCGCCTGCGCCCGTGACGCCTGCGGGCCGCTCAGCAGCAGCGGCACGGCCACGCCTGGAGGGGCGACCGGGGCCATCATTGCGACATCGACATAGTGGCCGCCTGCCCCCTCAATCGCCCGTGCGGCAGCCTGCTTCGTCGTGGGCGCGATACTGTTGAAGTCGCAGAACAGTGCGCCCGGCACTATCGACGCCGCTGCATCCTGCGCCACGGACAGCGCCTTGTCCGCCGTCACGAGCGACAGCAGCAGCGCCGCGTCACCGACCAGAATATGGAGCGATGCCGCCTGCTGCACACCCGCGCGGGCGTAAGCGGCGAGCATGGCGGCGCGTGTGTCCGCTTCGGTCGCCTTGATGTCGAAAACGAAGGCCGAGTCGCCCCAATTGCCTGTCGTTGCCAGCGTGAACCCGGCCTCGCCAAATCCGATCAGACCCACTTCCTGTTTCATGACGCGGGAATGGGGGAAGGTGCGGTGTATCGCCAATCGAATCCCGGCCCATGCTATAATATTTTACGAATTCACTTGTTTAAGAGTGTCCGCCGCCTGTTCGATAGCGGTGATAAACCGGCGCTGGCTTTGCGTGGGTCGCCACTGCGCCCTTGTCGTGAAGCCGATCGTCCGGCTGATCCTTCCCGGAACGGGCCCGATATCGGCGATGATGCCGCTTTCCACTTCGACCCGCAGCTGGTCCATGGACAAGAGGGTCAGATAGTCGCCATCGACCAGCATCTGGCGCACCATCAATACCGAACCGCATTCGACGGGGACATCGGGCAAGGTGCTGCCGAATTCCGCGAACATCGCGCGCCACAGGTCGCGCAGAGGAGTCCCTTCCTTTGGCAATATCCATGTACAGCGGGACAGATCGTCGGCGTTCCAGCCAGAGGCCAGCCGGTGCCCGGCACGGCAGAATATGGTCAGGCGATCTTCGAACAGTGGCGTTTGCACGAGGTCATGGCCCAGCGCTGGCGTTCGGAGCGCGCCGACCATCACGTCTATCTCTCCGTCGCGCAGTGGGCCGACCAGTTCGGCATGCGACCCTTCAACCACGGAAACGGCGATGCCGGGAGACGCCCTGCGGAAGGCGGAGATCGCGGACGGCAAAAGCCGCGCGCGGCTGAGCGGCATTGCGCCGACGACGATCCGCCCGCTTTCGCGCCCTTGTAACGCCGCGATTTCCTCTAGCCCCTGTCGTAATTCGCCCAGAGCCAGGCGCAACCGGCGCGCGAGCGTGAGTCCTGCCGCCGTCAGCGCGATGCCGCGCCCCCGCCGTTCGACCAGCCGCGCGCCGATGCCCAGCGCCAGGTCGCCCACGGCCCGGTGCAGCGACGGCTCTGTAACGCCCGCATGGGGCGCCGCTGTAGCATAGCTGCCTGTCTGGGCGAGCGCGACAAAGGCGCGGACCTGCGTCGCTGTCACCCGTTTGCTGCCGATGAGGGCCAGCGCGGCGTCCGCGCGGGGTTTGAAGCAAAGCGCGGCGGCGGTGGGCGTCATGCCGCCCGGTCCCCGTTCGAACAATGCGACGCCCAGCAGCGCCTCCAGCTTGGCGATGCCCTGCGTCACGGCAGGCTGAGTCAGGTTCACGGCGCGCGCGCCCATGCTGACGCTGCCATGGTCAACGACTGCTACCATGGCGGCAAGGTGGCGGATATTGATTTGATCGGCCTGCATATAGCATGATTAGCAAAAACTTATGCGAAATGCATAGTTCGGATTTGTGGCCGATGCCTTTACTGTCCATGCCAGAGAGGAAGAGTTATCCCGGAGCAGGAGCAGCCCATATGTCCGGCATCGTCGTCCAGAATATCGAGCGGGCCGACCAGTCCGTCATCGACGGCCTTGCCCATGCAGGCGTTGCGACCGTGCACGAGGCTCAGGGCCGCACTGGCCTGCTCGCGCCCCACATGCGTCCCATCTATGGCGGCGCGCGGATTGCGGGCAGCGCGGTCACCATCTCCGCACCGCCGGGCGACAACTGGATGATCCATGTCGCGATCGAACTGTTGCAGGAAGGCGATATCCTTGTACTCGCCCCCACCAGTCCTTGCACCGACGGCTATTTCGGCGATCTGCTGGCGACGTCGGCGCAGGCGCGGGGTTGCCGTGGCCTGGTGATCGACGCGGGGGTGCGTGACGTGCGGGATCTTCAGCAGATGGATTTTCCGGTATGGTCGAAGGCGATCCATGCGCAGGGTACGGTCAAGAATACGCTCGGATCGGTCAACGTGCCGGTCGTGTGCGCGAATGCGCTCGTCAATCCCGGCGATGTGGTGATCGCTGATGATGATGGCATATGCATCGTGCCGCGCGCCGAAGCCGCCGCTGTGTTGGAAAAGGCGCGAGCGCGGGAGGCGGCGGAAGAGGGCAAGCGCGTCCGCCTCGCCGCCGGGGAACTTGGCCTCGACATCTATAATATGCGGCCCCGGCTGGAGCAGATGGGCCTGAAATATGTCTGAGCAGGCGTCTGGGCAGGCATCCGCCCGCGTCATGTGGATGCGCGGAGGGACGTCCAAAGGCGGCTATTTCCTGGCCCATGATCTTCCCGCCGACGATGCTGGGCGCGACGCTTTCCTGCTGCGGGTGATGGGGTCGCCCGACCCGCGCCAGATTGACGGCATGGGCGGGGCCGACCCGCTGACCAGCAAGGTCGCGATCATTAAACCGTCGGTGCGCGAAGGGGTCGATGTCGACTATCTATTCCTCCAGGTCTTTGTCGATCAGGCAATCGTGTCGGACGCCCAAAATTGCGGCAATATCCTGGCTGGCGTCGGCCCTTTTGCGATCGAGCGAGGGTTGGTCCCGGCGCAGGGCGGTGAAACGCGCGTTGCCATCTATATGGAGAATACGGGGCAGGTCGCCATCGCGACGGTCCAGACGCCCGGCGGGGTTCTATGCTATGAGGGCGATGCGCGCATCGACGGCGTGCCGGGTTCCGCCGCGCCCATCCAACTGGAGTTCAAGGATATAGCCGGGTCGTCCTGCGGCGCGCTGCTGCCCACCGGCAACCCGGTGGACGAGGTCGATGGGGTGCGTGTGACGTTGATCGACAATGGCATGCCTTGTGTCGTCATGCAGGCGAGCGATTTGGGAATCACTGGCTATGAGGATCGCGAGGCCTTGGATGGCAATGGCGCCCTTAAAGCGCGGATCGAGGCGATCCGTCTGGCGGTCGGCGAACGCATGAATCTGGGCGATGTGACGAAAGCGTCGGTGCCCAAGATGATGTTGGTCGCACCGCCGCGCCATGGCGGCGCGGTGACGGTGCGCAGCTTCATCCCGCACCGCGCCCATGCCTCCATCGGCGTATTGGGTGCGGTCAGCGTTGCCACCGCCTGTTTGATCGAGGGCTCTCCGGCGGCGGAGGTTGCCGTGATTCCGGGAGGCGTGCGCAAGACGCTGTCGGTGGAGCATCCGACCGGCGAGACGAGCTGTGTCGTCAGCGTCGGCGAAGGCGGGGCGGTCGTCAGCGCCGCGATGCTGCGCACGGCCCGCAAGCTGATGGACGGAGAAATTTTCGCATGACCGTGGGGCAGGGCGAACGCATCAAAAGCTGGCACCACGCGCCATCGAGGCCGCGTTACACGCCGCCGCCCGGCGCGGTCGATGCGCATTGCCATGTGTTCGGGCCGATGGCGGCCTTCCCGTTCAGCGCGAAGGCGAAATATCTGCCGCAGGACGCCGGGCCGGAGGCTTTGTTCGCGCTGCGCGATCATCTGGGGTTCACGCGCAATGTCATCGTCCAGGCCAGTTGTCACGGGACCGACAATGCCGCGACGCTCGATGCCATCAGGCGCTCGGACGGGAGAGCGCGGGGTGTCGCCGTGGTCGACCCGGCGATTTCCCGCGAGGAACTTGTGGCGCTTCACGAGGGCGGCATGCGTGCGGTGCGCTTCAATTTTCTCAAGCGACTGGTGGATGATGCGCCCAAGGACAGGTTTCTGGACCTGGCGAAGCGGCTGGCCGATGGCTGGCATGTCGTCATCTATTTCGAGGCCGACATATTGGCCGAATTGCGCCCGTTCATCGACGCGATTCCGGTGCCCGTGGTGATCGACCATATGGGTCGCCCAGACGTCAGGCAGGGGCCGGACGGCGCGGACATGGTGGCTTTTCGTCGGTTGCTGGATAGCCGCGATGACATCTGGTTCAAGGCGACCTGCCCCGACAGGCTTGACCCGCATGGAAGCCCGTGGGACGATTTCGCGGGTGCGGTTGCCCCGCTGGTCGCCGACTATGAGGATCGCGTCCTTTGGGGCACCGACTGGCCGCATCCCAATATGCAGGACGCCATTCCTGACGATGGGCATTTAGTGGATATGATCCCCCGCATCGCGCCCACGGCCATGTTGCAGAGGAAGATGCTGATCGACAATCCGATGCGGCTTTATTGGGCCGATGAGGCAGTTGGCGGTGAAGCTCCCGGCAAATGAGGTCGGGATATGATATTCGCCTATATGAATGATTCGCTTATGCGAATTTATTGGTGATGCTATAGTAGCTCAGCTTTGGCCGGGTCGCGCAGATAAAGCCGCGTAAAGAGCAGGGAAAAGACAAGGAGACGGGCATGACGAGCGATGCCGGACCAACGCCGGATATTCATGAATATCTTGCCCAACTGGAAGATATTCCGGGTACGCGGATCTATACTGCCGCTCGCGCCCGTCGCGGCTATCATATCAACCAGTTTGCGATGAGCCTGATGACGGAGGATAATCGCGCCCGCTTTCGTGCGGACGAACGGGCCTATCTGGACGAATGGCCGATCGATGAAGCGGCCAAGCAGGCGTTGCTGCGGCGCGACTATAATGCGCTGCTAGACCTGGGCGGCAACATCTATTTCCTCTCCAAACTGTTTTCGACCGACGGCATCAGTTTTGCGGAGGCCGTGTCGACCATGACAGACATGAGCTTCCCGGAATATCGCGACATGATGCTGCGGGGCGGACGGTCGGCACTGGGTAATCGCTCCATCAAGGGAGGCTATTGAGATGGCAAGGATCACCGCAGGCGTGGGATCGAGCCATGTGCCCCTGCTGGGCGTGGCAGTCGACCAGGGAAAGACGGAGGACGATTATTTCGGCCCGATCTTCCAGGGCTATGAATGGACCAAGCGATGGGAAGAGGAGCAGAAGCCGGACGTCGTCATCCTGGTATTCAACGACCATGCCACCGCTTTCGACATGAAGATCGTGCCCACATTCGCCATCGGTTGTGGCGAGCGGTACAAGCCGGCGGATGAAGGGTGGGGGCCGCGCCCCGTTCCCGATGTCGAGGGGCATGCCGACCTTGCCTGGCACATCGCCCAGAGCCTGATCCTGGACGAATTCGACATGACCATCATTAATGAGATGGACGTGGATCATGGCCTGACCGTGCCGATGTCGATGATGTTCGGGACGCCGGACCGCTGGCCGGTGAAGGTCATCCCCTTCGCCGTCAACGTCGTCACCTATCCGGTGCCGACCGGCAATCGCTGCTGGGCGATCGGTGAAGCGATCCGCCGCGCGGTGGAGAGCTTTCCTGAGGATCTGAACGTGCAGATATGGGGCACGGGGGGCATGAGCCATCAGCTTCAGGGGCCGCGCGCAGGGCTGCTCAATCGCGAATGGGACAATCAGTTCATGGACGCGCTGATCGGCGACAGTGACGCGGCGCGCCGGATTCCGCACATCGAATATCTGCGCGAAACGGGATCGGAAGGCATTGAAATGGTGATGTGGCTCATCATGCGCGGCGCGCTGGGCAAGGAGACGCGATGCCTGCACCGCCATTATCATATCCCGTGCAGCAATACTGCAATCGGCCATCTGGTGCTGGAACCTGTCGAGACCGGCTGATCGATGTTGTCTGCGTAGACGCTGGCGGAGCGCAATGCTGTTGTTCACCAGCGATACGCAGATTAAGGCTGGTTCCCTGCATGACCGTTTCGTCCCCATGGACGCGGGCTGGCCCCGCCCCGGAAGGCGGAGCGGCCTGAGATTTTGACCAGGAGTTCGCCGATCCATGAATGGTTCCCCGCCGTCCACTGTCAAATCGGCGATGCGCACCATCGACATATTGGAATATGTCGTCGCCCGGCCAGCCGGCGTCGTTGCGCAGGAGATTTCTGCGGGGCTGGCCATCCCGGTCAGCAGCCTGTCCTATCTGCTGGCGACGCTGGCGGAGCGCGACTATCTGGCGCGTGATGGACGGCGTTACCTGCCCGGTGCCGCGCTGGAGCGATTGAGGGCTCCAAGGGGATCGTTGTCGCTGGCCGACCGGGTCCGGCCATTGGTCAAGTCCCTGCGGTTCCAGACAAATGAGACGGCGTCCTTTTTCGTCCGCAATGGTTGGGAGTTGGAGGCGATCGCCACGGAAACGGCGGAACAGTCGCTGCGTTACTCGATCAGCGTGGGCACGCGCACGCCGATGCATTGTCTGGCGGCGGGCAAGGCGATACTCGCATGGCTATCCGACGAGCAACTGGCCCACTATTTCCAGCAGGGTCCCCGCGAAGCCTTTACCCCCAGCAGCATCACTGACGAGACCGCACTGCGCGCCGAACTCGCGGAAATCCGCCGCACCGGGATAGGCCGCACGCGTGAGGAATATACGCCAGGCATCCACGGTCTGGGGATGGCGGTGGTGGTGGATGGCCAGGCGGTCGGTGCCTTTGCCGTGGCGATTCCCACGCCTCGCCTCAACGGTGACCTGGAGGCTCATGCGGTCGCCAAGCTGCAAGAGGCGGTCGGGCTTTTTACGACGGCTTGAACGCCTGCTTTGTAGTTTTTCCGAAAAGATGCGCTGAAACAAAAGGGCCGGGGAACGATTTTCCACGTTTCCCGGCCCAACCCGATCAGGGCAGTCGGGTATCTCAGCTCATTTTGGTGCGCCAGCCGTCCGCATAATTGTCGCGCGCCACTTCCGAATAGGGAACCGGTGATACGGTCGCCTTGATCGGTGTCTGGACATGGGGTTCGACGGTGGGCTTGGACGTGCCGCCATCCGGTTCGCCCCATAGCAGCGTGACTTCGGTGCCGGGCACGGCATGTTCGGCATCCACCATCGCCAGCGCAAGGAAACGGCCCGCATTGACGGTGTAGCCGATCCAGGTCGATACGCCGACCGTCTTCCCGTCCTTTTGGACGGCATCATAGGGATGCATGCAATAGACAGCGCTCGGAAACTCCATGAACTTTGCCTTGTCGCCGGTTTGCAGCATGGAGCTGAACACCCGCACGACGTCTTCATTGTCGAGCGCCAGCGTGACCTTTTGCCGATGCGGCTGGTCCTTGACCTTTTCCAGCGCTTCGCGACCAATGAAATCATGGTCGAACTTGACCATGATGCCATAGCCCAGCTCCCACGGGTTGAGATAATAATCCTCGATATTGTCGGATACGAAGCTGCCGCCCAGCGAGCACATGCCTTCATAGGATCGGGCGCCCAGCCAGGCACGGAAATCCTTTGTGCCTTCGCCGGTGTAGACGGCTGGCAGCGGGGAGGGAATCCAGCCCGATTCGAGTGTGTTCGACGGATAGGTGCGACCGCCGCACAGCGTCAGTCCGTCGTCCTTGCCCGCTTCGATCAGGGCGTTGCGGACGGTGTCATAATCCTTCCAGGGGCCGAACAGTTCGTAACCCGGCTGGCCCGCCATGCCGTGGCGCAGCGCGCGGACTTCGACGCCAGCGATGGTGATCGGCGCCATGTGGAAGAATTTGAGGTCGGGCGGGGTCTGACCCATCGCCTTGCCCAGCACGGTCATCGCGTTCGGTCCCTGCAACTGGAAGCGATAGTTGCGACGATAGCCTTGCTGGTCGAGCGGGCGGGCGGCAGTGCGTTCGTCACGCTCTACCTTGACGTCCCATTTGCCCGTCGAGGCCCAATATTCCACCCATTCGATGGAGGGCGCGCGGCCGACCAGCTCGAACTTTTCTTCTTCCAGATAGAAGAGGATTACGTCGCCGATCACATAGCCTTCGGGCGTGACGGGCGCGAACTGCTTGGCGCGGTTGGGGACGAAGCCCTTGAAGCTGTTAGGGGCGAGATAAGCCAGCATGTCGAACGCCCCCGGCCCGGTGACGAGCAGGTCGGCCATGTGAAAGCTCTGGTTGAAGAGCACGGCGCTTTCGGCCCATGCGCGCTGTTCGTCACGCCAGTTGCTATATTCGGGCGGGACCCCCGGATAGGCGTTGGGGCCGGTCTGCTGGTTGCGCAGGAACTCGACGATATCTTCCTTTTCGTCGAGCAGTTGCTGAAGATTTTTATCGCTCATGGTCAAGCACCTTTCCGTTTTGCCTGGTGAAATCCGAGGGCGTGAGGTGCTGGGGCCAGCGTTCAGGCATGCTAGCATCAACTTCACGTCCATGAACATTTCATCTATACGAAGTTATTCATATGCGCTAGGGCTAATCGCACAACAGGAGGAAGGACCGTGAACAAGCCCGTCATTCACCCGAACTGGGATCGTCCGGCCCTCAACATGGTCGACGGCTACTCGATCGAAATGACTGCGAAGGATGTTGAGTCGCTGCGCGCCGCCGCACCTGCAATGGCGCCCGAAACGCCCGTGGCGGTAACGTTCCTGCCCGGCGAAACGCTGTCCGCCCGGCTGGATGCGATCAAGCTGGTGCGCGCGCGGGGTTTTGAACCCATGCCCCATTTTTCCGCCCGCCGGATCGCGTCGGCTGCGGAGTTCGAGGAGTATCTGGCTGCCGCGACGGCTCAGGCGGGGGTGAAGCGCTGTTTCGTCATTGCTGGCGACCCGTCAGAACCCGAAGGCCCGTTTTTTGACAGCAGCGCCCTGATCGGTAGCGGCGCGTTCGAGCGGATGGGCGTGACCGCCATCGGCATCGGCGGCCATCCCGAAGGCCATCCGAACATGAGCGAAGAGCAATGCTGGTCCGTGTTGGAAGCCAAATGTGCCGAAATCGAGCGGCGCGGCATGGCTCCGCTGATCGTGACGCAATTTGCCTTTGACGGCGAACGCGTGCTGGAATGGCTGCGCGCGCTGCGAGGCAGGGGCATTGACGCGCCCGTGCGGATCGGGGTGCCGGGGCCTGCGGGCATCAAGACGCTCATCCGCTTTGCCGCGCGCTGCGGCGTGGGTGCATCCGCCGCCGTCCTCGCCAAATATGGCATCTCCATCGCGCAGCTGTTCGGGTCGATGGGGCCGGACAGGCTGGTGGCGAGCCTAGCGCGTGGGATCGGCCCGGACCATGGCCGGGTGCGGCTGCATTTCTATCCCTTCGGCGGGCTGGAAAAGACCATCGCCTGGATCAACGGATATGACGAGCGGCCCTGACGCCGCGACCGGAACTGGCATTTGCCATGAAACATAATCGGTCGGGCGTGACGCAGGTCCATCGTCCCGGCCAAGCAAGGGAGTCTTCCATGACCGATATCTGCACCCTGCGCCTGCAATGCGTCGATCGGCCCGGATTGGTGGCGAAGGTGGCGGGCTATCTGGCCGAACGGGGATGCAACATTGTTGACGCCCAGCAGTTCGACGATCCCCTGAATGACCTTTTCTTCATGCGGGTCGCCTTTCGTTCCGGCGACGGTCAGACGCTGGACATGTTGCGGGAGGGATTTGCGCCCATCGCGCGCGCCTGCGACATGGAATGGACCTTGCGCGACCGCGCGCAGCCCAAGAAGGTCGTGCTGATGGTCTCCAAATTCGACCATTGCCTGGGCGACCTTCTCTATCGCAGCCGCATCGGCGAATTGCCGATGGATATCGTCGCGATCATCTCCAATCACCCGCGCGAGGGCCTGCACACGTCCTTGATCGGCGACATTCCCTATCATTTCTTCCCGATCACCAAGGATAGCAAGCCGCAGCAGGAAGCGCGGATCAAGCAGGTCGTGACCGAAACCGGGGCGGAACTGATCGTCCTTGCCCGCTACATGCAGATACTCTCTGACGATCTGTCGGCATTCCTGTCGGGTCGCTGCATCAATATTCATCACAGCTTCCTGCCCGGATTCAAGGGCGCCAAGCCCTATCATCAGGCCCATGAGCGGGGCGTGAAGATGATCGGCGCGACCGCCCATTATGTGACCGCCGACCTTGATGAAGGGCCGATCATCCATCAGGACGTCGAACCGATCAGCCATGCCGATGCGCCTGAGGAACTGGTTCGCAAGGGGCGTGACATCGAGCGCCGCGTGCTGGCGGAGGCGGTTCGGCTTCATCTCGACGACCGGGTATTCCTCAACCACAGGCGCACCGTCGTGTTTCGGGGATAGATATATGAGCGAACTGATCGACGGGCGGGAAATCGCGCGCGCCGTGACGGCGGATACCGCCGAAATGGTGGCGCAACTCAAGGCGCGTGGCATAGCACCGGCGCTGGCCGTCGTGCTGGTGGGCGACGACCCAGCGAGCGACGTCTATGTCCGGCGCAAGATCAGCGAATGCGGCAAGGCAGGCATCCGGTCGATCGAGAGGCGATTGCCGGCGGAGTGCGACGAACAAAGCCTTCTTACCCTGATTGACGCGCTGAATGAAGACCGAAGCGTGCATGGCATACTGGTTCAGTTGCCCTTGCCCGCTGGCATCGACAGCATGAAGATATTGGACCGTATTTCGCCGGAAAAGGACGTCGATGGCTTCCACCCGGTCAATGTGGGGCGACTGTCGACCGGCACAGGGGGCCTGGTGCCTTGCACGCCGCTTGGCATCATGCTGCTGCTCGACACAGTGATCGACGATTATCGCGGCCTGAACGTCGTCGTGGTCGGGAAATCGAACATCGTGGGCAAGCCGGTGGCGATGCTGTTGCTGGAGCGGGAAGCGACGGTGACGGTCACGCATATCGAGACGCGCAACCTGCCCGACATCGCGCGCGGTGCCGACGTGATTGTCGCGGCGGCAGGCGCGCCGCATTTGGTGCGCGGCTATTGGGTCAAGCCCGGTGCCATCGTCATCGACGTGGGCATCACGCGCGTGGTGGAGCATGACGGGACTACCAGGCTGGTCGGTGATTGCGCGACACATGAACTGGGGCATGCGCGTGCCGTCACGCCTGTGCCCGGCGGCGTAGGCCCGATGACGATCGCGTGCCTGCTGAAGAACACGGCAATCGCGGCGGAGAGGCAGGCATGAGCCCCCCCCATCAGAATAGCGAAACGCGCGTCAGGGTGCGCGAACTGCCGCTGCTGGCGGACATCGGCATCAACCCGGACGAGATCGGTCGGCGGCAGCCACTGGTGATAACGGTAGAATTACTGCTGGAGGCGCAAAGTGTGTCGATGATCGGCGAAACGATCGATTATCGGCGGATAGCCGCCGCGGCAGAAGCGCTGGCGCAGGTGCACATCCCCCTTATCGAGACATTCGCCCATCAACTGGGAGACATATGCGTCGGCTGGGGCGGTGTGATTGAGGCGTGCGTGAATATCGACAAGCCTTTCGCGCTGACCAGGGGCTTGGCCGGGGTCGAGGTCACGGTCCGGCGCTGACCCATGGCGCTGGCCGCGACATCTGTGCAGCGAGCGCATCGGGGGAATCTGCAACACAGGGTGAACCCCGCCCCATGAACGACGTTAGACCCCTGGCGGCGCAACCGTATGGCTGGTTTGGGGAGGGGCTGAGCTGCGCGGTCAACGAGCCGGAGGATGTTGCCATCGCCCTTAGAGCGGTGGCGGCACGAGGCGCGCCTTGTGCTCTGATCGATGATCAGCAGCGCGGCGAGGCGATATTGTTCACCGAACCCTCCCGCATATTCACGACCCACGACCCCCGGCGATTGCCCGCGCTGCTTAGCGAAATGCGCCGGGCGATGGCGGATGGCGCTACACTGGTCGGACTGTTGTCCTATCGCGCGGGGCAGGCGTTCGATGCCATGGCCGCCCATTCGTCGCGGCTGCCGCCGGGCGCCACTTCCGCCCCGCTACTATGGTTCGCGGCTTTTGCGCAGCAGCGCGCTTTTGCGACGCGTCGGGGCGGGGACAGTATTGCGCTGGGGCCGCTGCGCCCCGCGATCGGTCGCGCACGCTACGAGCTTATGGTGAGACAGGCGCTCCAGCATATCAGGGACGGCGACCTGTATCAGGTCAACCTGACCTTTCCGGCGACAATCGACATTGACGATCCGATTGCCTTCTATGGCTGCGTGCGGGAGCGCGCGCGCGCTCCGTTCGGCGCGTTCATCCAGACAGGCGACCGCCATATCCTGTCTTTCTCGCCCGAGCTGTTTTTCCGCATGCAGCATGGACAAGTCGAGGCGCGACCGATGAAGGGCACGGCGCGCCGCGGCTGCAACGCAAGGGCAGACCGCAAAAGCGCGCGGCAACTGTCGATGAGCAGCAAGGACCGCGCCGAAAATCTTATGATCGTAGACCTTTTGCGCAATGACATGTCGCGTGTCTGCGTCCCCGGTAGCGTCAAGGTGCCGCGCCTGTTCGACATAGAAGCCTATCCCAGCGTCTGGCAGATGACCTCTACTATTTCTGGCCGCCTGCGAGAGGGGATCGACAGCTTGGCAGTGTTGCAAGCGATGTTTCCGTGCGGATCGATCACCGGAGCGCCCAAGATCATGGCGACCAGCGTCATCGCCGAATTGGAGGGTTTCGACCGGGGCGTCTACACCGGCTCCATTGGCATGATGAGCGCCGAACGCGCTGCCTTCAACGTCGCCATTCGCACCGCCGACCATAGCGGCGGCACGGGCCGGATCGACTTGGGCGCTGGTATTGTCGCGGACAGCCGCCCGCGCGCGGAATGGATGGAATGCCTGGCCAAGGCGCGATTTCTGTTGCCGCGATAGATCTGAGCTATCCCGGCGCTATCCGGCGGCAACTTGCTCTGCGGCGAGCCTTTCGTCGATGATGCGTCGGCCCAGTGCCAGGCCGTTGTCGGCGATGATGAAGGCCATCTTGTCATTCGGGCTGCGGTTCACCTCATCCTGCTGCGCTTCGATCATCAGCCGGTCTTCCTCGAACCCCTCCGCGATGCGCGCGGCCAGTTTGCGCGTGAAATCTTCGTCGCCGATGTTGAAATTATGGGCGTAGCTCCAGAAGAAATGGCTGTTCTGCTCATCCTCCGGCGTCACGATCTGCGTTGCGCGGAATTGCATCGCTTCGTCCACGCGCCGTCCTTCGGGCGCGCCGCTGCCAGCGGGCGCGCTGCCCGAATCCATCAGGAACACGTTGCCCGGAATGTGCAGCTCATAAATGTGCCAGCGATCGACCGGTCCTTCGAACGTGCCGAACCCGTTGAGGTAGGGGGCGATGCCCGGCTCTCCCAGATACCAGCGGGTCAGCCGCACGGTGTCGCCGTTGCGCTCCACCTTTGGGCGGATGTGGGCGATGGTGGCCGATCCGCCCAACGTATTTTCATGCACATAGGTCAGGTGCGAAAAGTCGAGCAGATTGTCGAGGATCAGGCGATAGTCGGCCTTGTAATGGATGTAGGCGGGGATGGACGCCCAGGCCGGATCATCCTGATAATGGCAGTCGGGGATAAGGCTGGCGTCGGCCTTTGCCGGGTCGCCCATCCAGATCCAGACCTGCTTGTACCGCTCCACCGTGGGATAGCTGCGGACATCCGTGTTGGGACTGACGCCCTTGCGGCCCGGTTCTTCCACGCACTTCCCGTCGGCGTCGAACACCAGTCCGTGATACATGCAGCGCACGCAATCGCCCTCGCGCCGTCCCATCGACAGCGGGGCGAAGCGGTGGCTGCATCGGTCGCGAATGGCGGCGATGCTGCCGCCGGTCGTGCGAAAGAACAGGACATTGTCGCCCAGCAGCCGACGCGACATCATGGATGTCGTATCCAGCTCGTGGCTCCACGCACCCACATACCAAGCGTCGCGAATGAACATCCCGTCCCTCCCATGTCCGTTGCCCTGTCATGGCATCGGATGACCGGCGCCGCGCGAGCGGGACGTGAAAAGATTTGGCCATTTTCTCAAAAACGGGATAGGTTTTAATCTGTGCGTCCGACCTCATCGCCTCCTTATTATTTCATCTACGGGCAGCATATCCGGGATATCGACCCACGCTTCATCCATGTGGAAAGGGTCAGCGATCGAGGGGCGTTGCACCATGGCAATGTCGAGCCGCATGTCCATCCGCATCTGCACCAGCTTTCCTACTGGTTGCAGGGCGAAGGTCGTTTCACCGTCGACGGGGCGCAGCATGATCTGGTTCCCGACACGCTCACATGGTTGCCCGCCAGCGTCGTTCACGGGTTCAGGGCCGACGCGACGGCCGACGCCATCGTGCTCAGCCTGTCGCATGATTTCCTGTCGAATGTCCTGAGCCACGTCGATGCTCCGCCGGTGGAAGCCCTGGCCAGGATGCCGCTGGTCACGAAAATCCCCGGCGAACTTGCTGCGCGCGTGCGGGAGATGTTTCTGGAACTGGAGCGTGAGCATCGGTTTCCTTCCTGGGGCCTGAAGCATGTCGTGAGCGCGCAGGTGCAACTCATCATGGTCATGCTCGCTCGCCTGATCGAAGCCGACCGGCCCGAACAGGCCGCGCCTCCGAAGGCGGCAGCCTTGTTCTCTCGTTTCCTGACCTTGCTCGACCAGCGTTTTCGGGATTGTCGCACGGTCGATGCCTATGTGGCGTTGCTTGGCACCACCCCCTATCTGCTCAACCGCGCGTGCCGGGAGGGGGCGGGGCAGAATGCGTCCGAGGTGATCCGTGGCCGCATCTTTCTGGAGGCGAAGCGGCTGCTTCATTATACCGCGCTTAATTCAGGAGATGTCGCCTTCGCGCTGGGCTTTGACGATCCGGCGCATTTCGGCAGGGCGTTTCGCGCCGAAACCGGGCTGTCCCCGGCCCGCTGGCGGGCGCAGCAGCGCAGGCTGGCGGACGCCGACGAAGGTTGACGCGCCCCTTGCGCCGCCCTCTGGACGGCAATAGATTATCATGATAAATAACTTGCCCATTGGCCTGGGAGATGCCCTGCATGAATGATGACGACCGCTCTTTGCTGGAGCGACGCAAGAAGGTGCTGGGGACTGGCACGCCGCTTTTTTACGATCAGCCGCTGCATCTGGTCCGGGGCGAGGGGGCGTGGGTGTTCGATGCGCAAGGGCGGCGCTACCTCGACGTCTATAATAATGTGCCGCATGTCGGCCATTGCCACCCGCATGTGGTGGAGGCCGCATCGCGGCAACTGGCGGCGCTCAACATCAATACGCGCTATCTGCATGACAATGTCGTCGATTATGCCGAAAGGCTGACCGCGACCACCGACTATGCCCAGGCGGGCGTGTTCTTTACCTGCACCGGCACCGAATCGAACGAACTGGCGCTGCGCATTGCCCGGCACGTCACGGGCGGCACCGGCATCATCGCCAGCAGTTTCAACTATCACGGCAATTCAGCGGTGCTGGCGTCGATCTGCACCGCCTTTCCGGTGCCCGAAGCCTTCCCCGATTTCGCGCGGCTGGTGCAGGTGCCCGACCCCTATCGCCATCGGCAGGGCCGCACCGACGCCGATCTGGCCAACCATTATCTGGACGAAGCGCGGGCCGCGATTGCGTCGTTGCAGGCGGACGGCGTCAAGCTGGCGGCGCTGCTGATCGATCCGTCCTTCGCGAATGAAGGGTTGCCTGAATATGTGCCCGGCTATCTTGCCGGTCTGGTGGACATGGTGCGCGCGGCTGGCGGCATCGTCATCGCGGACGAAGTGCAGTCGGGCTTCGGCCGCACCGGCGCTGCGATGTGGGCGCACCAGTATCATGGCATCGTCCCTGACATCATCACCACCGGCAAGCCGATGGGTAACGGCTTTCCGATTGGCAGCGTTATTTCGACCTATGACGTGATCGACGAGTTTGGCAGGAGCGCGAATTATTTCAATACGTTCGGCGGCAATCCTGTCGCGACCGCTGCGGGCGCCGCCGTGCTGGACGTCATCGAGAATGAAGGGCTGATCGCCAATGCCGCGCGCGTCGGCGCCTATGTCGGCGAGCGGATGAACGGATTGATGGCGCGCCATGAGATCATCGGCAACGTCCGCTGCCGTGGCATGTTCTTTGGGCTGGAACTGGTCGCGGATCGCGCGACGAAGGCACCGTCGCCCCTGGCCGGAAAGGTCGTCAACGCGATGAAGGACAAGGGGGTGCTGCTCAGCCGCATCGGCCCGTTCGACAATATCCTGAAAATGCGCCCGTCCATGGTGTTCACCTGTGAACAGGCGGACATTCTTTTGGCCGCGCTTGACGAAACATTGGAAGAAGTGGCCCGCTGATGCCCACGGCTATCGAAACATTCTATCTCCAGACCCCCGACGAACAGATCGCCGCGCTCCGGCAGATGGCGGAAGCGGCGCTGGCGCAGTGGCCCGGCACCTTCACCGGGCTGGCCCCGGTGAAATATCGCGAAAATGCGGTGTTTTCCGTATATCGCGACGATGGACGCCGTTTTGCCGTGCGTATTCACCGGCATGGCTATCACAGCGCCGCTGCGCTGCGTTCGGAGCTGGTCTGGATGCGGGCGCTGGCCGATGCCGGTGTCGGTGCGCCTGCCGCTGCGCTCAGCCATGGGGGCGAGGCGCTGGTCACGGTCACGCATCCCGCTGTGCCTGAGCCGCGTCAGGTCGATTTCCTTGACTGGTTGCCGGGAACGCCGATCGGATCGGCGGATGACGGGCTCACGCTGACGGGAGCCGAAGCGATTGCGGCGATGGAGAAAGTCGGGGCGCTTGCGGCGCGCGTGCACAATCATTCGCGGACGTGGACAGGCGCAGGGACAATGGTGCGCCACGCCTGGGACGAGGACGGGCTGATCGGATCGGAGCCGTTCTGGGGCCAGTTCTGGAAAATGCCCGGATTGACGGAAGCGCAGGTCGCACTGCTGCAACGGGCGCGGGTGCAGGCTGCGGCTGACCTTGCCGCATTCGGCAAGGATGGCGACCGATACGGCCTGATCCACGCCGATTTCGTGCCGGAAAACATGTTGTTCGACGGGGAGCAGGTCAATCTGATCGACTTCGACGATTGCGGCTTTGGCTGGCACATGTTCGAGCTGGCCACCGCATTATTTTTCCTGGGCCATCAGAGCGATTATGAGCAGCTGATGCAGGCGCTGCTGCGCGGCTATCGCCAGCAGCGCGCCTTGCCCCCGGAGCATGAGGCGCTGTTGCCGCTATTCCTGTTTTTGCGCGGAACCACTTATCTTGGCTGGATGCAGACGCGCTACGAGACCGAGGCGGCGCAGACGCAGGGGCCGATGATCATCGAACGAACCTGCGCGCTGGCGGAACGCTACCTGAGCGCCACGGCTGACAAGACGCGACCTTCAAAGAAAGGGTAGCGTGCCGACATCGACGATGCCGCCGCCGCCATCGACGCTAAGCGCGGTTCCCGTGACGAAGGAGGCATCATCGGACGCGAGAAAAGCGATGGCCGCTGCCATTTCGTCGGGCCGGGCCATGCGTCGTAACGGGTAGATGCTGGTCAACTCATCTTGAAGCTGCTGGGCGTCGATGCCCTTTTCCCGCGCGATATCCTCGATCTCACGCAGCGCAAGTTCGGTGAGGGTCCAGCCGGGGCACATCGCGTTGCAGCGGATATTTTCCGGCCCATAGTCAAATGCGATCGACCGATTGAGGCCCAGCATCCCCGCCTTCGACGCGCAATAGGCGGCGTAGGACGGCGCGCCGACGAGGCCAGCGACCGACGAGACCAGTATGATCGCGCCCCCGCCGCGCGCCCGCATCGAAGGGATGGCGCTCCGTGCGGCCATCATCGCGCCATCCAGATTGATATCAAACACGCGATGCCAGTCCGGGAGCGAGATGCTTTCCACCGAACCGAACTGCTCGATGCCTGCGCTCACGACCAGAATGTCGAGACCACCGAACGTATCGCCCGCGCGGTCGACCGCTCGCTCTATGTCGGCCAGGCAGGTCGTGTCGCCAACCACCGCGATGCCGTTACATTCCTTGGCGACGTGCATGAGTGGCGCTTCCCGACGTCCGAAGAGGACGACCTTGCCACCTTCGCGGGCAATGCGTCGGGCCGCCGCAGCGCCGATCCCGCTGCCGCCGCCCGTGATCAACGCAACTTTCCCATCGAACCTTTTCATGGACATGCTCCGTGTTCCTGAAGGGCTGGCGCTCCAGCTAATATTTCTGTTGAGTAATTTATCATGATAAGTTATTCAACAGCTGAAAGAGGTCGGATGCACGCGGGAATCATCGGTATAAAAATAGGGGGCTGATATGATCAATTCGTCTGCAATGTGGCTAAGGTCGGCATCGTTGATCGCAATATTGCTTTGTAGTCAGCCCGTCCTTGCTCAGGATAGTTCCGAATTAACCGACCCTGGTCTGTCCCCGGCTGCGCCCGCCGGAAGTGACAATCCCTTCGGCGAGATCATCGTCACCGCGCAGAAGCGCGCGCAGAGTCTGCGCGACGTGCCGGTGTCGATTTCGGCCTATTCCGGCGACCAGCTCAAGAAGCTGGGCATCACCAACACCACTGAAATCACGCAGCAGATTCCGGCGATGCACATCAATGCCTGGTCGCCCAACGTGACGATCTTTAACCTGCGCGGCATTTCCCAGAACAACTTCACCGACTATCTGGAAGCGCCCGTCGCCGTCTATACCGACAATGCCTATATGGGGTCGATCAACGGGATCAGCGGCCAACTGTTCGATATCGAGCGGGTGGAGGTGCTGCGTGGTCCGCAGGGCACATTGTTCGGACGCAATGCTACCGGCGGCGTTGTCCATTATCTCAGCCACGGTGCCACCGACCGTGATTTGAACGGCTATGTCGAGGGCAGCTATGGCCGCTTCGAACAACGATCGCTGGAAGGTGCGATCGGCGGCCAAATTGTCGAGGGATGGCGCGCCCGCCTGTCGATGCGCCGCGCGCTGGGCGGCAATTATATCAAGGCGAAGGATACCGACGCGGCCAATGGCCTGGTCAGTTCCGGGCAGGATGTGGGCGGCCAGAACGCCTTTTCCCTGCGCGCGACGACGCAGATCGACGTCACGCCCGACCTGATGGTGGAACTATGGTACAAATATTCGCGCGATCATGAGGTGCCGACCGGGGCATACTCGTTCGAAAATTGCGTGTTCGAAGCGAACGGCTATTGCCGCGTCAATTCGGCCGGTCTCACCAATGGACCCGGCGGCGTCATCAACGGGATCACCGGGGCGAAGGCGTCGCCCTATGACAATTTCTCCGGCACGGCGGGCCATCTCAACCGCCGCGTCCATATCGGTCAGGCCAATGTCACCTGGAAGCTGGGGGATGTCGAACTGACGTCGATCACAAATTACACCACGCTCAAGAAAGATTATCTGGAGGATGGCGACGGTTTGCCGATCGAAGTGATCGTTTTTGGCACCACGGCCAAATATGATCAGATTTCGCAGGAACTGCGCCTTTCCGGCGGTTCCGGCCCGCTGAAATGGCAGGTCGGCGGCTATTATCTCGACATGCGGACCAAGGGGACGATGACGACGATCGGCGCGCCCGTGATCGGCAACGCCATCGATCTGAACGGTGCCGCCAACGCGCCTCAAGTGCTGGAACGCTATTCGTTGATCTCCAAAAACTGGTCCGTCTTTGGTCAGGGCGAGTATCAGCTGACCCCCGAACTATCGCTGATCGCGGGGCTGCGCTATTCCAAGGATAGCAAGTCCATGGATTATATCTCGACGCTCAGCGACATCGGCTTTCCCGACCAGACGCTGGCGACGGACGAGACATTTTCAAGCCAGAGGCCCGGTGCGAACCGCATAAGTCATGGCGACTATGCGGCGCGCGTGTCGCTTAATTACAAGCCCAACCGCGACACGTTGATCTTTGCTTCCTATAATCGCGGCATCAAGGGGGGGAACTGGACGCTCGCCCCGACCGTGACGGCCGATCTGTTCCAGCATAAGCCCGAAACGCTGCACAGTTTCGAACTGGGGGCGAAACTGTCGACTCCCGACCAGAAACTGCGGGTGAACGCCACGCTGTTCCATTATATCTATGAGGATTATCAGGCATTCGCCATGATCGGCGGCACGCCGCAGGTGTCGAACAGCGACGCGCTCGCCACCGGAGCCGAAGTTGAAATCACCTGGCAGCCGGTCGATCACCTCAACATGATGCTGGGCGGCAGCTGGGAAACGTCGAAGGTCAAGACCGTGCGTGCGGCGGGTGAACAGATCGGACCAGAATTGTTCCCCGGCGCGCCCGACGCGCAATATTGCACGAATATCGGCGGCGCGTTCCGCTGCGTCTTTCCCGATGCGACCGTCAAGGATGCACAGTTTCCGAACGCGCCCCGGTTCAGCCTGAACTACCTCGTCCGCTATGATTTCGATGTGGGAGCAGGGACGGGCGCGGTGCAGGTCGATGGCGCATGGTATGACAAGCAGTTTCTGGAAGTTACCAACGCGGCGTCATCGATCCAGCGCGCCTATAATGTGACCAATATGTCGCTGAGCTGGACCGACCCCAGCAACAGGTTCGACGTGTCGCTATGGGGCAAGAATGTTTTTGGCGAACAATATCGCGCCTATACGCTCAATCTGGGCATATTGGGGACGACTTCCTATTATGCGCCGCCTGCCAGCTATGGCGCGACGGTGCGGGTGTCGCTGTGATGGTCGGCCCGGCGCGGGGGCTTTGAGATGACGGGGCAGGCCACTATGCGCGGCAGATCCCACCCGGACCACCCGCTGGCCATCGCCAGTTTCGTCCTGCTGGGAACGATCGGTGTCCTGTCCTTCATCGTGCAACCCGCGCTGGTGCAGGGTTTCGTTACGCAGCTTCATCTGACAGAGACGCAGGCGGTCGACCTTGCGGGGATCGAGATGTCGGCCGTTGCGCTGATGACCGTCATATTGGCGTTCGTCGGCAACCGCTTCGACTGGCGGATGCTGACCATCGGATGCCTGCTGGTCGCGGGCGCGGGTAATTTCGCGTCGGCGCTCACGGCGGGTGGCAGCGGCTTTGGCGCGGCCCGCTTCCTGGCTGGGCTGGGCGAGGGCGGCGTCATCAGCCTGAGTTTCTGCTTCGTCGGCCTGACCCGGCGCACCGACCGCAATCTGGCCTATTATCTGGTCGTCCTGCTAGCCTATGGCGCGCTTGGCATCTGGCAAGCGCCGATGCTGTTCGACACGATCGGCCTCAAGGGCATATTCCTGATTTTCACGGTCGTGACGCTGCTTTCCATCGCCTGCGCGCCCTTCCTGCCGCGTTCGTCCGACGATCGGCATCAGCATCAGCATGAAGGCCATTCCGCCCTGGGCCCGCCGGTCCTGCTGATGATCTCGGCGCTGACCGGCGTCCTTGTCTATAATCTGGCGCAGGGCATTGCGTGGGCCAATCTGTTCCTGATCGGCATCGCCGCGGGCCTTCGGGAGCAGAATGTCGCCGACGCCCTGTTCATTTCGCAGGTCGTGGCGGTGGGTGGCGCGCTCGCCGCCATCGTGCTGGCCGAACGGATCGGGCGGATGCATGTATTCACGGTCGGCATATTGGGCGGGGTCCTGTGCATCGGCATGCTGATCGGCACGCCCGGTGCCACCACCTTCCTCATCGCGGTCTGCGGATTCAATTTCCTGTGGAACATGGTTCAGCCCTTTATCCTGGGTGCCGTCAACGAGATGGATGGCAAGGGCCTGATGATGCGCGCGGCCATCGCCGTGCAGATGATCGGCCTGGGGGGAGGGCCGATCATTTCGGGCCGCCTGATCGGGGGAGGCGATTTCACCGGCGTCGAATGGGTCTGCATCGGCTGCTTCGTGCTCAGCTTTGTCCTGCTGGTGCTGCCGCTTCGGCGGCGGCATATCACCGCCGTTCATCCCCATGCTGCTTTCGCTGACGCCAACTGATGGGCTGGGAATATGTGCTCCTGCGCAGGCAGGAGCCGCGCCGCGTCAAACCGGGAAGATGGCGTTGATCTGGCCCGTGCCCGACGAGGGGAAATAGGGCGTCACCACTTCGGCCCTGCCCGTATAATCCGCGCCGCCCAGCACCCCCATCATCATCGCGGTGTCATGCATGAAGCCTTCGCCATGGCATTTGCTGGCATAGTCCTGAAGCATCCCGGCAAAGCTGCGCCAGTCGCCCGTTTCCCACATCTCCACCGCGCGCCGGTCGACCGCTTCGAGCAGCGGACTCCAGATCTTGTTCATATATTCCTCCGACTCGCCATTCTGGGCGAAGCGGTGGGATAGCGAGCCGCTGGCGAGGAAGGCGACGTTTCCGTCATAGTCCCGCTCCACCGCTTCGCGCATGGCGCGGCCCAGCGTCATCGAATCTTCCAGCGCGTGCACCATGCAGAGCGCCGAGACGGACACCGCGCGAAAATGCTGGTCGGGATTCATGTAGCGAAGTGGCACCAGCGTGCCATATTCCGGCTCCAGTGAAGCGATCTGATGCGCGCGTGTGTGCACACCGGCACGCGTCGCTGCCGCCGCCAGCAGCTCGCCCAGTGCGGGGTTGCCGTCACAGGCGTAGGGCATGTCCTTGATGAAATGCGGCAGCTCGCCGGAGGTGTAGATGCCCTCCCACCGGGCCGAGCAATTCACATGATAGCCCGAATTGACGAGCCAGTGCGTGTCGAACACGACCAGCGTATCGACACCCAGGTCGCGGCACCGTTGGCTGATGATGCGATGCCCTTCGATCGCCGCTTCCCGGCAGCCTTTATGCGGCCCTTCCAGTTCCGACAGATACATTGACGGCACATGGGTGATCTTGGCTACCAGTGAAACCTTGCCCATCGCGGCGAACTCCTTTTTCCTGCGTTCCGGTCGAACGCGCTTATCCCCTGACCTCGTCGAGCAGGGCCTTGCCCCCCTTGACCAGCAAACCGATGTCCGTGCCCGCCGCGACGAAGGCATAGCCCTGCTCGCAGCACTGGCGCGTATGTTGGGGCGACAGCGCGAATATGCCCGCTGGTTTGCCCGCGCCGCGAATGGCCGTCATTGCCTGCGCAACGGCGTCCTGGACCTCTGCATGGCCCGGATCGCCAAGATGGCCGAGCGAGGCGGCGAGATCGCCGGGGCCGATGAAGACTGCATCGACACCGGGCGTGGCGGCGATTGCGGCGGCATTGGTGAGGGCGATGCGGCTTTCGATCTGGACGATCACCGTCAGCCCGTCCGCCGCATTGGCCAGATAGTTCGGCGTCATGCCGAAACCGGCGGCACGGCTGGTCCCGCTCGCCACGCCCCTTATGCCCTCCGGCGCATAGCGGGTGGCGGCGACGGCGGCGGCGGCTTGCTCTGCGGTGTCGACCATGGGGATCAGCAGGGTGCGGAAACCGATGTCGAGATATTGCTTGATGATGACCGGATCATTGGCCGGGACACGCGCGATCGGTTCTGGGCCATGGCGCTCGACCGCCTGCAACTGGCCGAGGAGCGTCTGGGCGGTGTTGGGCGAATGTTCGCCGTCGAACAACAGCCAGTCGAAGCCCAGCCGGGCGCAGATGTCGGCGGTGTAATTATTGGCGAGCGCCTGCCACAGTCCGATCAGGGGCTTTCCTTCGGCTAGCCTGTGCTTGAACGGGATCATGTGAACCTCACCGAAATGCACCCCAGCGGGCCGTAGTCGACATGGAAGCTGTCGCCCGCGCGCGCGAACACCGGCGCGGTGAAGCTGCCCCCCAGGATGATCTGCCCCGGTTCCAGCCATTCGCCGTGGGGCGCGATCTTGTTGGCGAGCCAGGCCGGGCCGTTGGCGGGGTGATTGAGCACCGCCGCCGCGACGCCCGATTCCTCTATGACGCCGTTGCGATAGAGCAGGGCGGACACCCAGCGCAGATCGACCGCGTCTGGCTTCACCGGCCGCCCGCCAAGGACGATGCCCGCATTGGCGGCATTGTCGGAAATGGTGTCGAACACCTTGCGCGTGACGCCGCTCGCCCGGTCGATGCGTTCGATGCGCGCGTCGATGATCTCTATCGCGGGCGTGACATAGTCGGTGGCGTTCAGCACGTCGTACAGGGTGACGCCCGGCCCCTTGAGCGGGTGTTTCAGGATGAAGGCCAGTTCGACCTCGACGCGCGGTTCGATGAAGCGATCGATAGGAATATCATGGCCGTCGAGGAACAGCATATCGTCCAGCAACGTGCCGAAATCCGGTTCGGTCACGTTGGACGAACGCTGCATCGCGCGGCTGGTCAGGCCGATCTTATGGCCGATGACCGTGCGCCCCCCGGCCAGTTTCCTGTCCACCCATGCCCGGCTGACGGCATAGCCGTCTTCCAGTGTCATGTCGGGATGTTCCAGCGAGAACTGGCCGATCTGCGTGCGCGTCCTTTCCGCTTCGTCGAGGCGGGCGGCCAGTGTTTCGATGATATCGGGGGCAAGGGGCATCAGTGCGCTTTCTTCAACCGGTCGTAGATGCTGTTCGCCTTCCAGCCTTCGGCTTCCTCTACATACATGGACAGGGCCAGAGGGCGCTGCGTGAACATCGGCTCAAGGAAGCTCCGCACCGCCGCGAACAGGGCATCGAAATAGGTCTGGCGGAACTCGGCGGAACGGCCAACGCCCATCTTGACGTCGATATTGATAAAGGCGTCATCCGGCCCCTTGCCATCGGCGATGACATAATGGTCGAGCCTGATGCCGCGCACGCGGATGCCGCCGACCGGAAATACGCCGCCCGCTTCGTCCCGCATATGGCGGGCGATGAGCGCTAGCAGCGCATTGAGGTCAAATGCATCCTCGACGTTGGCGGTATATTCGACGGTAGCGTGTGCCATATCTGCCCCCTTCAGCCCGCGACCAGGTGATTGACGAGGCGACCGATGCCCTCCACTTCGGTCACTACCCGGTCGCCGGGCGCGCAGAAATGGACGCCCTGCGGCGTGCCGGTCAGGATCATGTCGCCCGGCATCAGCGTACTATGACACGACAAATAGGCGACCAGTTCGGCGACGGACATGATCATGTCGGCGGTCGTGCCGTTCTGAACCAGTTCGCCGTTGACGCGGGTGGTGATCGCAAGCGCCTGCGGGTCGGGCACGTCGGCCGCATCGACGATCCACGGGCCGATCGGCGTGGTCGCATCGCGGTTCTTCACTCGCGCGTTGGGCCGGTAGTAATTTTCCAGATATTCCCGGATCGCATAGTCGTTGGCAACGGTATAGCCAGCGACATAGTCGAGCGCCTCGGCGCTCGTCACGTTGCGGGCCGGTCGACCGATGACCGCCACCAGCTCGCATTCGGGGTGCATCTGGTTGCCGTCGGCTGGGCGTGGCGTGTCGCCTTCATGGCCGACGAAGCAATTGCCGCCCTTCATGAAGATCAGCGGCGTCGCCAGCTTGGGCGCGAACCCCAGTTCCTTGTTATGATCGGCGAAATTCAGGCCCAGAGCATAGCTTGACGCGCCAGGTGTCACCGGGGGCAACCATGATGCGCCATCGGCGGGGATGAAGCTGCCATCGGGCAGGTGCAGGCTCTGCCCGTCGGCGGAAACGCTGACCCAGATGTCTCGCCCGCGATGATAGATACGTGCGCGCTTCATTATGTCGTCTCCTCAACCCGCGCTACCGCGGGCGCAAAGCCTGCCGCCTCCGCGCGGAGCGTGACGCCCGCGCCTACCTGCGGTGCGTCGCCGGGCAGACCCACCAACAGCACGTCCCCGGCCCGTAAAGTCAGAAAGGCTGATATGTCGGCGATCAGCCGGTCGGGCGATCGGGCCAGCCGGTCGAGCGACCAGTTGTGCGCCGCCTGCCCGTCGATCATGGTCGTGATCCGGTCCGCCAGCGCGGGCGATCCCCAATCCCCCATGACCAGGAACGTGTCGGCATTGCGTTGCGCGACGGCGGGCCGGTAATAATCGGCCTGCGGATAGGTGATGTCGATGGCGAGCGCGGCGGCACCGATGCACGCCATCGCCTGATCAGGACTGACGCCCGTCGCATCCCGCGCGATCAGCAGCGCCAGCGTGGCCGCCGCGACGGCTTGCTCGCCCGGCTTTAGTCGCACCGTGCCGTGGGACATTGTGCTCGCCGGCTTCATATAAACGACGGGCGCGACGGGCGGGGCGAGATAGGGCTTTTCCTGGAACGCAGGTGCCAACCGGGCCAGTTCCCGGCTGTCGTTGAGGATGACGCCATAGATATGGCCATTACAGATCATCGGCTTATCCTCTTGCGACCACTGCTTAACGCGATAAATGGTTGTACCCGAATCAATCGGGCTGGTCTTCGAAAGGAATGCGCGTGGCAAAGGCCAAGACCGGGATGACCCGATATTCCGAATCGCTTGCGGGCACGTTGCTGGCGGCGCGCGAAGCGGTGATGGCGCCCATCCGCCCCATCTTGCGGGAAGCAAACGTCACCGAACAGCAATGGCGCGTGCTGCGCGTGCTGGCCGACGTCGAGGAACTGGACGCGAGCAGCATCGCCAAGGAAGCGCTGCTCTACGCCCCCACCGTCACGCGAATCCTGCGCGAACTGGTCGATCGCCAATGGGTCGTGCGCCGCATCGACCCCAATGATGGCCGCCGGTCGGTCATTTCCATTTCCGACGAGGGGCAGCGGTTGGTGCAGGGCACCGCAACCCATACGCTGCCCATGCTGTCCGCTTATGCCGACGTCTTTGGCGAGCAGCGGCTGCGCGATTTCATCGCCGAAGCGCGCGCGCTGGCCAAGGCGCTCGAACGGTTCGCGCCGGATCGCTAAGGATCGGTTCGTCACAGCGCGACCGTCATCGTCTTGAGTTCAAGATAGTCGTCCAGCCCGTGGCGTGATCCTTCGCGACCGAGGCCGGACATTTTTATGCCGCCAAAGGGCGCGACTTCGGTCGAGATGGCCCCGGTATTGACGCCCACCATGCCGACCTCCAGCGCCTCTGCCATCCGCCAGCTTCGGCCAAGGTCGCGGGTGAAGATATAGGCGGCCAGACCGTCGGGCGCGGCATTCGCCAGGCCGATCACTTCCGCCTCATCAGTGAACCGCACGACCGGCGCGACCGGGCCGAAAATCTCTTCTTCCAGCATCCGCATGCCCGCCGCTGCGCCGGACAGGATCATCGGCGGCACGAACCGGCCCGTGGGCGACCGCTGCGGCCCGACCGGCACCGCGCCCTTGGCTTTCGCGTCCGCGATCAACGCTGTCACCTTTGCGACCGCCGCGTCGTCGACCAACGGCCCGATTTTCGTATCGGGCGCGTCGCCGGGGCCGATGGTCAGCGCCGCCGCCGCTGCTGCGAACGCTTCGACAAAGCGGTCATGGATTCCGTCCTGCACATAGAAGCGATTGGCGCAGACACAGGTCTGGCCGCCGTTGCGGAATTTGGCGATTATCGCGCCTTCGACCGCTGCTGCCATATCCGCATCGTCGAACACGATGAAAGGCGCGTTGCCGCCCAACTCGAGGCTGAGCTTCTTCACCGTCGGCGCGCATTGCGCATAAAGGAGCGCACCGGTGCGGGTCGATCCGGTGAAGCTGAGCTTGCGCACCGTGGGACTTGCCGTCAGCACGCCGCCGATCGCCACCGGATCGCCGGTCACGATATTGACGACGCCTGCGGGAATCCCCGCCGCCAGCGCCAGTGCGCCCAGCGCGAAGGCGGTGAGGGGGGTCTGTTCGGCGGGCTTGATAACGATGGTGCACCCGGCGGCGAGCGCGGGGGCGAGCTTGCGCGTGATCATCGCCGCCGGGAAATTCCAGGGCGTGATCGCGGCGACCACGCCGACGGGCTGCTTGATGACCATGATGCGGCGGTCGGCCTGCGTCGCGGGAATGATTTCGCCATAAGCGCGCATCGCTTCGGCGGCGAACCAGCTGATGAAGCTGGCGGCATAGCCGATCTCGCCGCGTGCTTCGGCCAGCGGCTTGCCTTGTTCGGCGGTCAATATGCAGGCCAGCTCGTCACGATGCGCCAGGATGAGGTCGTGGTAGCGCATCAGCGCATCAGCGCGCGCGGACGCGGGCAGGGCGGCCCAGCCCGGCAAGGCACGCGCGGCGGCTGCAATCGCCTCCTGCGTTTCCCGCGCGCCCAGGGCGGGCACACGCGCGATCAGGCGGTTGTCGGCGGGATTATGGACGTCGAGCCATCGTTCCCCCGCGCGCCATTCCCCGTCGATCAGGCAGGCGTCGGGCCTAAGGTCGATGGCGCTCACTTTATGCCCAGCCGCTGTGTCTTGTGCGTGCCCCGTGCCAGGGCGACATTCTTCGTTTCCATATAGAAATCGAAGCTCCAGTCACCGCCGTCGCGCCCGATCCCGCTGGCCTTCACGCCGCCGAAGGGGGTGGGCAGATGGCGGACATTCTCGCTGTTCACCCAGACCATGCCGACGTCCAGCGCGTCGGACACGCGCAGTGCGCGGGAAAGGTCGTTGGTCCACAGATAGCCCGCCAGGCCATAGTCGACGTCATTGGCCTTCGCGATTGCATCGGCTTCGTCATCGAAGGGGATGGCGGTCAGCACCGGGCCGAAGATCTCCTCACGCGCGATGCGCATCGTCTGTTCGGCATTGGTGAACAATGTGGGTTGGAAGAAAAAGCCCTGCGTGCCCTCCACTGGCGCGCCGCCCGCCGCGATGGTCGCGCCTTCTTCGGCGGCGATCCCGGCATAGCTTGCCACCTTGGCGAAATGGCGGGGGTGGATCAGGGGGCCGACCTCCGTATCCGGGTCGAACGGGTCGCCGACCTTGAGGCTCTTCACGCGCTCGGCCATCCTGGTAACGAACGTGTCATAGATATCGCGCTGGACCAATAGCCGCGACGAGGATGTGCAACGCTGACCGTTGAGCGAGTAGATCATGAACATCGCGGCATCGACTGCGCCATCCAGATCGGCGTCGTTGAACACGATGCAGGGATTTTTGCCGCCCAGTTCGAAATGCACCCGCTTCAATGTCTGCGCGCCCTGCCGCATGATGGCGCTGCCGGTCGAGGATTCGCCGACAAAGGCGATTGCCTTGATATCGGGATGCTCGGTCAGGCGGCGGCCGGTGGTTTCGCCCAGACCGTTGACGGCGTTGAACACGCCAGCGGGCAGCCCCGCCTCCGCGCCGATTTCCACCAGCAGCCGCGCCGAATAGGGCGACCATTCGGCAGGCTTGTGCACCACCGTGCATCCCGCCGCCAGCGCGGGCGCGATCTTCCACGTCGACAGCATGAAGGGCGTGTTCCACGGCGTGATGACCGCCACCGGGCCGATCGGCTTGCGCGTGGTATAGTTCAGATGATCGGGCGCGGGCAGCGCCTGTCCGTCGGCGGCGGCGGGCGCGCGGTCAGCGAAGAAGCGGAAATTATCCGCCCCGCGCAGCGCCGCCTTGGACATGAAGCGCCAGCATTGTCCGGCGTCCAGACACTCCACCGCCGCGATTTCGTCCGCGCGCGCGACGATCAGGTCGGCCATGCGGTTGAGTATCCTGCGCCGCTCCTCCGCCGGTGTCGCGGCCCAGCCGGGAAAGGCGTCGCGCGCGGCGGCCACCGCCGCCTCCAACTGCGCCTCGGTCGCGTCGGCGCATTGGCCCAGCACGCCGCCTGTGCCCGGTTCAAGAATGTCGAAGACCGTTCCTTCGCCCGCGACCGGCTTGCCTGAAATGAAATGTCCCAAAGGGGCGGCGGTGAAACGGTCGATGGTGGCAATCGCCAGGGCGCGCTTGTCGGTCATGGTCAAACTCCGAAAAATGACGGGGGCTGCGTCAGTCGTGCAGGACGCGCAGGGACAGAAATTCGCCAAGGCCGTGCGGCCCGAACTCGACGCCAAAGCCCGAAGCCTTGACCCCGCCGAAAGGCGTGTCGGGACGGATGGCACCGTGCTTGTTGACCCATGCGGTGCCGCATTCCAGTTGCAGCGCCAGGTCGCGCGCCCGCGCGATGTCGGACGACCAGATCGATCCACCAAGGCCGACATCGACCGCATTGGCCGCGGCGATCGCTTCATCGACATCGGTGTAGCGGATGATCGGCAAGGCAGGACCGAACTGTTCGTCGTCCACCAGCGCCATGCCCGGCTTTGCGTCCGCCACCAGGGTGATGGGATAGAACAGGCCGTTGCCGGGCGTAGGGCTGCCGCCGGTCAGGATGCGCGCGCCGCTGGCCCGCGCTTCGTCCACCAACCGGACGACCTTCTGGAACTGCATCTCATTTTGCAGCGGACCCAGCATGCTGTCCTCGTCAGTGCCGGGGCCGGTCTTGACCGCTGCGGCATAGGCGACCAGCGCATCGCACACCGCGTCATAGATGCTGTCATGCACGAACAGGCGCTTCAACGCCGCGCAGGTCTGCCCATTGTTGATGAACGCGCCCCAGAACAGCCCTTCGGCAATCGCCGCGGGATCGGCGTCGGGGAGGACGATGCCCGCATCATTGCCGCCCAGTTCCAGCGTCAGGCGTTTCACGGTCGGCGCGGCGCTCGCCATCACCTTGCGCCCGGTCGCGGTGGACCCGGTGAAACACACTTTGGCGACATCGGGATGCGAAGTCAGGATGGCACCAAGCGCGTCCGGCCCGGCGACGGCGTTGAGGACACCGGGCGGCAGCGCTTCTTGCAAGAGTTCCACCAGCTTGAGCGTCGTGAGCGGCGTGAAGGGCGACGGCTTGATCACGACCGTATTGCCTGCGCGGATCGCGGGCATGATCTGCCAGATCGCGATCATCAGCGGCCAGTTCCACGGGGTGATCGCCGCGACCACGCCCAGCGGGCGACGATGGATGGCGATATGGGTGTCGTCGTCGTCCTGAACATATTCGACCGGGAGTGACAGGGTGGCGGTGTGCCGGGTCCATGCGGCTGCGCCGCCGACTTCGAACCGCGCGCCCATGCCGTTGAGCGGCTTTCCCTGTTCAGCGGTGAGCAGTTGGGCGAGGGTTTCGGCATGTTCCTCGATAATGTCGGCGCAGCGCGAAACCGCCGCCTGCCGGTCGGCATCGGGCGTGGCGGCCCAGTCGGCAAAAGCGGTGCGCGCCGCCCCGATTGCCCGTTCGCAGGCCGCAGCGTCAGCCGTCGCGACTTCGCCTGCCGACCCGCCGGTGGCCGGGTTGGCCACGGTGGAGAGCGTTTCGCCATATTCCAACGACCCGGCAATGATTGCGCCCGCATATGTCATTCGCGCCCATCCTCTCTTCGATACTGGTCGCATATAACTTATCATGATAAGTTGTTCAAGCCTTGTCGAAACTGGAGATATGGTGCGTGATGCGGGCAGGGCGCATTGCTGAAAGCGAGGGGATGACATGGCGCGTCGAAGAACGCCGAGCGCACCGCCGGTTCCGACCATTCGGGCGGTCAGCGTGCAGCGCCTGATCGAAAGGCTGGATAGAGACGATGAAAAGGTATCCGCGCTGCTGCAACAGCATGATGTCGCGCTTGCTGGACTGATCGACCCCTATGCGATCATGCCGCTAGCCCGCTATGTCGCCTTGCTGGAGGATGCGGCGGACCTGCTTGGCGCGCCGCATCTAGGCGCGGAAATGGGAAGTTGCTTTCGGCCTGCCGATATCGGCCCGACAGGACTGATATTTTCGCTGTCAGGCACGCTGGGTGACGCGTTCGCGCGCATGGATCGCTATCTGCCCGCTTTTCAGACATCGACTTCGTCCGGCCTGCTGAACGCGGGCGAGGATGTGCTGTGGGCCTATCGCATCCACGACCCGCGCATCTGGCCCCGGCGGCAGGATGCCGAATATGCCGTGATGGCGACCTGCGAACTGATCCGCAGTTGCCTGACGTCCCCCTGGTGGCCGATGGAGGTTCATTTCGAACATTCAGCGCCTGCCGATACGGGGGCGCTGCGACGCCTGTTTCGCGCTCCGGTACTGTTCGATCAGCCCACCAACGGACTGCTATTGTCCCGGCAGGACGTCGACCGGGTCAACCGCGTCGAAGATCGCGACTTGTTGCAGGTTCTGGAACGGCACGTCACGGAATTGCTTCAGGTGCACCAGTCTGAAGAGACGTTCGCGGGGCGTGTGGAATGGCTCATTGCCATGTATCTCGACAAGCGACCGATCACATTGGACGGGATGGCCGCAGCGCTGGGGGTGCCGCCGCGCAGCCTGCAACGCCGTCTGGCGGAGGAGGGAACGTCGCTACGGCAATTGTTGCGCGATCACCGCACGCGGCTGACCGATGCGCGCCTGGGGGAGGGGGCGCGCGACGTGGCGGGGCTGGTCCAGGCGCTGGGCTATTCGGAACGCTCGGTCCTGTCGCGGGCCTATCGCGGCTGGACGGGCCGCCCGCTGATCCGGGGGCGCAAAACCGCGCACGAGAGGTAACAAGCGGGCGCTCCTCAGCGCTTCGGCTTCGTGGCGTATTTCGTCCTGTTCTTGTCGTAATCTGCAATATCGTCGGCTTCGTTTCCACGTCAGATTTCCTGTCGAACAACAGGAGATGGTCGATGGGGGAAGAGATGCGACGGTTGGACGCCCTCAATTATTATACGGCCACCAAAAAATATGATCTCCAGTTCCCCCGGCTGGTGGACGATATCGACGTCGATGTCGTCGTGATCGGCGGCGGGTTTTCGGGCATCAACACCGCGCTGGAACTGGCCGAGAAGGGCTATACCAGCATCGCCGTGCTGGAGGCGCGCCATCTGGGCTATGGCGGCACGGGCCGTAACGGCGGACAGGTGATGGCGGGCATCGGCCATGACATCAACAAGGTGGCGCGCCATATCGGCAAGGAAGGGCTGGAAACGCTGTTCGAGATTGCCAGCCTGGGCGCGGGCATCCTGCGCGGGCGTGCGGAAAAATATAATATCGATGCGGACGTTCAGCGCGGCTACGCCTATCTCGCCTATAATCAGCGGCAGTTGAAGACATTGCGCGGCTGGGTCGACGAATTTCGCGCTGCCGATCCCGATGAGGATGTCGAGCTGCTGGTCGGCAAGGACGTCCAGCAGGTCATTGGATCGGACGTGTTCGCCGGCGCGATCAAGCATATGGGCGGCGGTCATGTCCATTCGCTCAACCTGCTGCTTGGCGAGGCCAAGGCGCTCGTCGGCCTTGGCGCGCGGATATTCGAAAACAGCCCGGTGATCAGCGTCGAATATGGTGACCGCATCACCGTGCGGACGAATGCCGGGAGCGTGCGGGCGTCCAAGCTGCTGTGGGCCTGCGACAGCTTTCTGGCCGGGCTGGAACCGGAAATATATGGCAAGACGATCAACACCTATGCCTATCAGATCGCGACGGAGCCGCTGCCCGAAGCACTGATCCAGCGCATCAGCCCGATTCGGGGTGCGTATAGCGATATCAGGCCGGTGATAGATTATTATCGGGTCACGGCGGATAATCGGCTTTTGTACGGGTCGGCAACGCAACTTATTGAATATTTCCCGTCCGACATTGCCGCCTGGGCCCGGCCGCTGATGCTCAAGACTTTTCCGTACCTCCAACATGTGAAGATCGACCATGCCTGGGGCGGACCGATGGCGTGCAGCGCCAATCTCTTTCCACAGATCGGCACTTTGTCCGGTCGCCCCAATGCCTTTTATGTGCAGGGCTATTCCGGCTTTGGCGTCACCCCGTCGCACATCGTCTGTAAGGTGCTGGCCGAGGGTATGAGCGAAGGCTCCGCCCGCTACGACCTCATGCGTTCGATCCCGCATATGCGGGTGCTGGGCAAGGATGGGTTCCGGCGGGGCATGATGTCCGCCGCGAAGAGTTGGCACCAGCTTACCGGCTATTTCAACGGCCGCCGCTAATCGGCGGAATATAGGAGATTAATCATGTTTCCCGTACATCCAAACAACATCCCCGAACTCGATGCGTGGGGCACCGTGGCCGACTTGGGTTCCGAAATTCTCGACGGTCCCGGCTTTTGCTTCGGCAAGATGATCCATGGCGATCCGAGCACGCCGGTGTCGTGCGGCTATTTCGCGACGGTCAAGGGCAAGTTCCGCATGACCTATCCCTTTTCGGAACATGCCCTGGTTGTCGAAGGGAACGTCACGCTGACCGATGAGCGTACTGGGGAAGCCACGACCTACGGCGCGGGCGACGGCTGGTTCGTCGAAAAGGACACCCCCGTCCTGTGGGAGGTCCACAGCGACCGTTTCACCAAAAATTATGTGGCGATAATGTGATAGTTGGCATGATGCCCACCGATCCGGTGCGCGAGACGGAGCCTTTCACGTATCGCCGTTAGGGTCCCGGCAGATGCTCCGTGAGCAGCGTAACAGTCGCCGGTTATAGACGCGCGCCGCTGTCGCGACAGGCTGTTGATAAAGTGGCGGCAAAGGGGCGGCGCGCGGGCCGGAACACTTAGTTCAAAACCGCTGATAACTTATGTTCAGCGGAAAACCAAAATGTTGGCAGTTACCAAGACCGCTGGCACAACTTTAGTTTGTCATTGGCTCTGTTTTCCGTGGTTTCTGACTGATAGTTTCAGGCCCGCTGACCGCCTCAACAGCATCTTGATTATAGCCAGCCCGAGGGGATTTTTCGAGTGACACGCCAAGAAACCTGAAATCTCAAGTGTCAGATTTGTCGCCCAAAGAGCGTGCGTCCGCTTGCGTTATTGCGAGCATGACCCGACGCACTCGGATCCTCGCGCCGAAATTGGCAATCATCTCTGGGGCGGTGCGAGTGGTTCACGTGAGGATGATATCTAGCTGAAATCGACTATTATCATCCATATGAGGACGTCAGCGGCTGGACTGTTTTTTGGGAACAATGATCGGAGGTGGCGGGATGATTCCATCCTGAACCAGATCGCGCCGCCTCCAGCCGGAGAGGAGCGGCGCAATGCTGCGTGCCACCATGATGTTGTCCACCTGACGGTGATGCACATTCTCGTGCAGCGCCACCTCGGCATTGAACGCGATCTCGGCCGCTGCGGCAAGCACCGCCGCGCGTGACGCTGCCAGACCATGCCCCTGTCGCTCGAACGGGAAGGCCAGTTGCCGGCTAAGAGCCGTGACGCGCTTAGGTGCGAGGTTAAGGATTTCGGCCGCGTCTTCCTGGCTGACCGTTGTGAAGACGGGCATTCCGTCCGGTGCCTCCGCATCTACGATGGCCTGAAAGCCAGTAAGATCCTTTGCCCGGACCCGCAGGGTGGGAATGAAAAGTTTGCCTTCAGGCATCCAAAACGACAACCGGCCTTTGCGGAGCGCATCGATGATGGATGCCCACGGCTTGAGCCGACCGCCGATCCGCCTGGTGGCGATGGCGAGGGAAACGCAGTCTCTGGGCATCTCGTCCCGGCGGCCCTTTCCGGATATCTCCTCAACGAGGCGGCCTACGCTCTCTCGCCGCACCTTCGCGGCAGCCGTGGTGGCGAGGAGGGCGGCGTGGTCCTCCCATTCCAGAACCTCGGCAGCGCATAGCTGCTCGATCGCATAGATCGGCAGGCCGAACCCCGATGCGCAGCCGCTAATGAAGACGGATTCACGGAAGACGGGCAGCAGCTTGTCGATCTGTTCGACGTTGAACTGGCCCTGCTCTTTTCCAGCCTCATTGAGCTTCAGGAACTCGATGCCGGGCCAACTTTTGAGAGCGTCCATTGCGGGGGAGGACAGGCCGAGCACGCGTTGTACATCTTTGTATAGATAGTATCGACGGTCAATCGCGAAGGCATGGGCGGCGTGCCTGTGCAGGTCGGGCAATGCCGAGACTACTGCATCGACCAGGTCCGCAGGCTCGGTCGCCTTGTCTGCGAACCTCTTCAACCTCGACCGCAGCGCCGTCAGATCTGCCGGCGATGCGCGCAGGTCCTCGAGCTTGTCAGCAACCCATGACCTGAAGCCGGTGGGCCACGAGCGCAGGAGCGCCGTTCCCGACGACGCGACTGCAGCCAGCATTGGCGCGGGCAAGGACGGAACGGTATTGCGGCTGGTGGTCGCAACCGGCTCGGGCTGAATAAGTCCGCCGAGCAGGAGTGCGAGACGGACGAGCGATCCGGGCGATACCTTCGCCAGCGATCGCGGCAACTGTGCGCAGGCCTCCTCTACACTTGAAGCGCTGGGGGACGAGAGCAGGGCGAAGAAGCGGTAGTCGTCAGCCAAGATGTCGGGAAGCGGCCGCTCCGTCGAGGCCTTCACCTGCTCGCAGCAATGGTCGCACTGGCCGACGCCCCTTGTGTGCAACCAGCCTAGTTTGGCACCACAGTGTTCGCAGTGGTCCACAAGCCGCTCGAGGCTCTCGGGACAATAGGGTAGCAGGGCATTCATCCAGCTGACGCGGTGGTAGGCATCGCCTTCGAGGGTGGTCGGGCCGATGCGGCGGCGGTTGAACTCCAGATAGACCCGCGGGATGACGAGACGGCCGAACCTGGCTTCGTAAGACCTGTCATTGTTGCGCGAGACGAGGCGCTCACCCGATCTGGCGATGAAGTCGTTGGCAGGGCATCGCGTCACGAAGGCGAGCCGCTCCAACTCCTCAGCGCTGGCGATCTGCGCCAGCCCGGCGTGCCGGAGGTTGACGCCCGCCGCCTCCAACACAGGGGCCGTGCGGACGAGGACGTGCTGACGCACGCCCCGCACGATTGTCCCAGGGATGCTCTCGCGGTCACCCATCCGCACCGGGAAGCGCAGTCGGCGACCGTCGAGAAGCTCATTCCGCATCGACGGACTCCGCATCGGCAGCATCCGCGGGATCCTGTTCGATCGTCGCCGACTCGTCTTCGTCGGTGATCGTGACCGCGGGGGCGACCACCGAGAACGGATCGTAGCCGATCCAGCCTAGGTCGATGGCATAGTCGCGAACCGCGTTGCTGAGGTCGTAGGCCTCCATCGTGACCGCGCCGCGCTCGAGCGCTGCGGGCATCGCGACTTGGATGAGCCTGGCGGCGCGGCCGATGTGACCGCCAGACGCGGTGATCAATCCGGTGAGGACGGCGTGGTCGGTGAGACAGGTCGGGACAGGCGAAGCATCCCGGGCGACGAGCTGGCGGTCATACTCCTTGCAGAAGTCCATGAACTGCTTGCGATCCGACGCCTTCTTCACGTTAAGCGGCGGGAGTTCGAGCGCCGTGCCGAGGCGGGCGGCGAACTGGCTGTTGATCTTGAAGAAGCTCTCCGACGTCTCGTCGCCGATGAAGACGATCGGCACGACACCGCGGTCGATGAACGACTGGAGCTTCTTGGTGACCTCGAAGGCGTCGGCGGTGAGGACGGTCTGGCCGTAGTCCGGGTCGGTCATGCTGCGTTCGTCCTTGGTTGCCAGCAGCTGGACCTCGTCGATCACGATCAGCTCCACCCCTAGCCGCGCCACCCACTCCTCGATGCGCTGCTCTAGGATCATGACGTTGTCGCCCGACGCGCCGCGGATCCTGCCCTTCGCCTTGTGGGTGACCTTAAGCGCCTTGCCGTCCTGATCCGCGAAGTCGTCGGCGAGGCGGTTGAGGATCGCCAGGAAGAGCATCTTCAGCGTCATCCGCGCACTGATGGTGATGTGGATGACACGATACGGGTTGGGCTCAGCTCCTGCCTCGATCGCCTCCTGCTCAACTTCGTAGATCAGGCGTTCGGCAATCGCGCTCTTGCCGGCCTGGCTGAACTGGCTCAGGCGGCGCCCACCCAGCGGCGTTCCGCGACGCTTCTTCTTGCTGATGCGCATGTACTTGCGGATCTCGTTGAGAGGCTGCCGCTGACGCGCGGTGTCCACCCACATGTTCTCAACGACTTCCTGGGCGTGCTCAGCACGCGCCTGGGCGACGAAGTCATACGGATCGGGCCTGGCTAGCCCCGTGATGCGCTTGGGCTTCTTGTAGGTCGTCATGTTCAATCATCCTCCTCTTCGTCGTTGTCATCGATGCCGGCGCTGAAGTCCCACGACGGGGAGGCTATCGCCTCGGCATCGCCGAGATCCTCGGCGATCTGCTTGGAGGGATCGGAACGCACGTCGTCGGCGCCTTCGGGCCGCTCGGACTGCTCCTCCTCCTTCTTCTGTGGAGGCGGCATCGGAGTGTCCTCGCGCTTGCCGCCATCGATCACGGTGGGGATGCCGAGTTCCGGCACCTGAGCGCACCCGGGGTTCTGGGCCCGTTTGCCGGACAGGCGGCGCTCCTCGGCTTCGAGGATCTCGATCGGCTTCTCGCGGTCGCGGAAGCTGAGGCCGGACAGGATCCGCTGGCGTTCCGAGATGTACCTGGCCTTGTTCTGTACGCGGCTGCGGCTCTTCGTGCCGCCGGGACAAGAAACGCGCAGCTCCTTCATGTAGATGTGATGTTCCCAGCGGTTGAGGCCACCGGTGTAGCCGGGATCAGTGGACCACATCGGGAAGAACTCTTTGTTCACCTCGTCGAAGACCTCGATCATGTCGATGTCGTCGTCCCAGACACGGGGGAGCACCTCGATTTTGGCTCCGCCTTTGATGCGCTTGGCGAAAGAGGTCCTGTGGTAATTGGAGCTCAGCGCCTTGCCGACGCCCTCGCGGTTGAAGCGGTAGTGGACGTTGTCGAAGACCAGTCCGTTGTCCGTCATGATGCAGGGCTTTTTGGGTGTGCTCGCAAAGGTGCGTCGTACCTCCTTCGGATCGGTCAGACGCGCTGCGCCGCTCCTCATAAAGGCCTTCATGACGTCCATGGGGGAGCGTTCGCCCAGCGATGCCTTTGGCGTCGTGTTCCACTGGCGGCGGCACTGCTCCACGAGCGCTACGTACTGGGCGCGGGTGACCTGCGTGTTCTTAATCGGGTTGTAGCCGATGTCGTGCTTGTGGCGCGGACCGAGGATTCGGCCGGGAATCTCGGCTAGGCTCGCCTTAACAAAGCTGTGATAGTTCTCGAGCTTGGACTTGGCGTCGTGGTGGTACGCTTCGGCGAGTTCGGCAGTGGAGAATGTTTTAATGGCGCCGGGCACTGCGCGCGGCGGAATCATTGTGCGGTCCCGATCGTACATGACGTCCGAAGGCAGGGCGTATATCATCGCCGCCTCCGGATCCTCGACGATCTCTTCTGGCGTGAGGTCAGGCGGCATCATCACGGAGCGGAGCGCCGCGATTCCAAACTGCGGGCGAAAGGCCCCGGCAAACGTCGGATGGGGAAAGACGTACTGCGAGAAGGCGTCCATGGCGATGGTCGATTTCATCTTGGCGACGGGGATCTTCAGCTTCTCGAGGTAATGGACGCTGTGCTCCCACTCGACGCCGTCCATGAAGATGCGCTCGAAGGGATGATCGACGGCGACGGGCTCGCCGCTCGGCGAGAACATCTTGTCCGCCGCCGGCCGACCGTAGCGTGAAGCGTAGGTCGAGTAGCATTCGAGGCTGTTGATGCGCTCACGGACCGTCTCGGCCGACGGTTCCTGCGTGCTGAGGAATGGCACGCCGAGGTCCTTCAGTTCCCGCCAGTCGCTGTAGACCATGGCGGCGGCCTCCTCTTTGTTTGCAAGGCGGCCGTTCAGTGCGCTGGGGCGCCAGTATCGCATCGCCCACTTGTGGACCAGGCGGTCCTCGACGTCGGGGAGTGGGCTGTGCCCCTTCTCGCGACCGGCCGTGCTGACCAGCGCACCTATCCGGTATCCGTACTTCTTGAGATCGGCCATCCAGCGCAGGAGCGAGCGGGCGCCGGGCTTGTCGCCGCCGTGGTCGTTACGGCCGATCCACAGACCGGCCGCGCCTTCGGTCTTTACGATCCCGTCGCGCAGGGCCGCGTCGGCCCAATCATAGCGCCAGCCGACGCGCGAATCCATCGCCTCGCAGGCCGGACGGTCGAGATGGAGCACATCCTCGCGCCGGCGCTTGGTCTCCGCCTGATACTGAGGATCGACCAAAATGCCGGCGTGAAAGGCGGCGATCATCCATTCGACCGTGAGCAGGCCACGCGGTCCGCCCCGTCCGTTTGCCACGAGCACGACCTCTTCATCGCCATCGAGATAGCGGCAGCGTATGAGGCCATCGCCGACCGCCTCTTCGAAGCGGATCAGCCGACTCGCGCCGTTCTGGTTGAGCTTGAGGACGTGTCCCTCGGGGCAATAGAATGGAATGATCACGCCTGCGCTCCTCGTGCCGGCACGAAGTCCGCGAGGAAGGCGCGCAGAGCACCTTTGTTAGCTGCCAGCGGGAGCGTCACGGGCGTGTCGAGCATCGGCGGCGCCGAGATCGGCATCGAAAGGACGCGGTGGAACATCAGCGCGCGGGCAGTGTCGAGCGACAGGGCGTCGTGCAGGTTGATAACCCGTAGCACCTCGCCGAGCGGTAAAGTACCGCCAGCCTCGCGGATGTGCTGGCGGACACGAACTGCCAAACCGTCGGCGAGTTCGGTGCGGCGGGCGTCAAAGATGTCCTTTACGACCCGGCGCTCGATATCGTTCCTCAGGCCGCCTTTGACCCGCCGCTTGAACGATGCGCCGAAGTCTTCCAGGAGCGCCTGTGCGAACTCCAGCTTCTCGTTGAGGTCCGGCTCGTCAAAATAGTCTTCGCTGGCCTTGTCCTCGCCGAAGACGATGTCGTTCGTTTCCGTCTCGACGACCCAGTCGAGAGTGATGTGGTGCTCCCTGCCGGCGATGGACTTCCACGCGACCTGGATGGGCTGGTACTGGAGGTCGAGGCGCGTGGGGTTCACCTCGTCCCATCGGAAGCCGTAAGTCTCGTGCGGCCCCTCGAAGTACTGGTCGCGGCCGGCCTTCTCGCTGTGCGCGGCCGTCATCGACATGAAGGCAGCGTAAACGAAGTTGATGCGGACGGCGCCGAGGTTCTCGGCCGCGACGAGCTTGGCCGCATAGCGGGTCGGCGGATCGGCGACGTGCGGCTTGCCGGCGTCACGCGGGTCGCGACGCTGATGGCGACCGGGCGACCAGGCGGGGCCGATCTCGGGACGGCGGGGCCGACATTCCATCGGATGCGGGATGCGCACCTTGCACGGCTCGATAACGTCAAGGACCGCGCTCACGCATCGTCTCCCGGGCGGCCGAAGTAGGAGAGGGATTTCATGATATGGCGGTGGAGACGTTCCACCTCGGCCTTCGCATGAATGTGGCTCGGCGGATCGCTCACATCGCCCAGTCCCGGCTGCGGCATGGCATGATATCGGGCATTTGCGTGCTCAAGAAGCAGCTCGAACTCACGCTCCGTGAGGAGCAGTTCGGCCGGAACCTGCGTGGGGTCCCCGATAAGCGTATCTTCCCGTCGAGGGCGAAAGTCCGGCAGGTTCCGCGCAAGCGCCTCGAGGCCTTTCCGACGCTTGGGATCGCGGCTGGTCTGCTTGAACTCAAACTTCGGGTGATTGTTTGACATGAGCACAGTTCTCCTTGGGCTGGCACGGAAGGTGCCGCCCCGAGGCGTCGCCCCGGGACGATGACGGGTTAAATCAGGTGAGCATGAAGTTCAGTTCGGCGCGGAGGGGCACGTCGAAGTCGGCCTTGCGGACGTTCGTCCCGATGGTCTGCGCGATGTCGAAGATGAAGACGTGACGCCTGCGCTTGGCGTCGCAGAGGTGGCGCGTCGCCTTGAGATAGTTGTGAAGGTGGATGACATTCAACGGCGCGCACCGGGCGCTGGGCGGCCTCGTGGCCTTCCGGCTGGAGCGCGGGCTGGACGAGCGGGTGGACTTTTTCGTGGTCATGTATGGGCATTCCTTCAGGACGTGCGTCGGCGTTCCGCCGACCGCCGGTGCACGGTCTCGGTTAATTCGGGCCAGCGAACCCAGTATTGCGCCGGACCGGCCACCTGTTTTTCAGGAGGTCAAGTCGGCGATTTCAGGTGGCTCGGTTCAAACCTTAGTCAAATCCATGTTGTTTCGATGTTGACCGACCGATGTGTCGAGAAACCGGCCCGTTGTGGCGGCGAAGAAGTATGCAACTTGTGGCAGTTCTATCTGTACATCCATCGGGCCCGGCTTAAACGGGTGTGTGGGTTGGAGAGCCCGTCGGTATTCGCCTCGGGCGAGCATAACCCTACTCGCATTGCGGTTGTGGGCTGAACGGGACATACGGCGCGTTTTCATTGGGTGTTCCTTGGGCAGGTGGGTTGGTGGTCGGGATCGATGGCAAAAGAGGCAGTCAACTATTCAGGTCGATGCGTGTGCCGACATAGTGTGGCGGCGAGCAGCAGGGGGCGGTGGATACGGCACGAGCGCCTATTTACCGCACGACAAGCGGGCCGCTCATGTGCGCTCCTGCGGCCGATGGCGTGAGTGGCGGAAGGACGTGGTTCGTCCATTCGTGGCGCGGCGCCACGAGCGACGGCGCCTTTCGGCGGCGTCGTCGCAATCAGCGCGATCAGTGACCATCTCGCGCAATTGGATGGGATTGTCGGGGAAATCATTCCGGTCGGTGTCAGGTTCGTGCATTCGAAGTGTCCTCTCGTCGGCTTCTGTGACTCGATAGATAGTTGTATATTGCCGCATGTCAATCGATTGATGTTTGTATATTCATTTTGATGGTGCACAGCTCGTTAAGGCTAAATCGGCCGATAGCTGTATTTTGGAGATGCTGAGCTGATTGAGTCGACCGCAAGATGGATATGCGATAAAGAGCCGCTGATGGTTGAGAAGATTGAGAAACTGGTTGCGGCGAATGATGCCGCCCAGGGGCGCGGTACGCGTACCGGCGGTGACAAATTGATTCTAGCGGCGGCGTTCGGACACCCGTTGCCAGCCCAAGAGCGAACTCTGTGGAATGCGCTTTCGCCCGAGCAGCGTGAGGTCGCGATATCAAGATTGCGCGTTCTGCTTAAGTACGAGAGCCCCCGACCGATTACTCCTGAAGAAGCGGCGGCGGAGACAAAGTTGAGTTTGAACCGCTGGTACGAGTTGTACGCCGCGTGGCGTGAGAGGCGGTCGCTATCTTCGATCGGTGTCGCCGCCGATATGCCCCGCAGCAGAACGACGGCGCATCACAACAATCTTCAGAAGCTCGTCGTCCCCGTCGTGGATGCCGATCCGAACGGCAGCGTTCGGCGACTCGCGATTGCTCTTGGTGAGGCCTATGGAAAGTACACCGGGCTGGCAGAAGAGCATTGGCCAAGCTACATGACGCTCCGTAAATTCGTGGAGGCGGAACGGCGTCGCCGGATGAAGGAGCAGGCGCCCGGCCACGACGTGGCCTTCGATTGCTGTGCGTGCGAGTTGCCGCACGTTAATGGGATCTTCGCCGCCTTTCTTGTGATTGATCGGGGATCGCGGATTGTTTTTGGAGCTGCCCTTGGCGACGCGCGTGAAAGCCATAAAGGTTATGCTCTCGCTGCGCAGAATGCGCTTGAACGGATTGAGCTGAGGTCGTTCGATCGGCTGGCGTGGACCGATAAACTAGAGCGCAGCGAAATTGTCATCGGGTTGGACACCAATGATTGGGCGGATCATGCAGACCAGATGACGGTAGCGGGAATGAAGGGTCATCTCCAGCCATCGACAAAGGCGCGCCGCTTCGGTGCTTATGTTCGTCCGCTGATTGGTGGGCGAATGGGGCGCGTGAAGTTCGTGCCTGGTAAGACGTTCGGTGAACACTGTTTCGCGCAGGCTCGCCCAGATGACATTGTGAGGCTCAGTGCTGAAGTGGACGCTTATAACGCAGAACTGCTCCCCGGACCCGAAGCCGGAGAGGAGAAGGAGCCTCCTGCCAAGTTGATCGCGTTACTCAAGCGGGTTTCGCAGTGGTAGCGGCATCGATCCAGGAGGCATCGCGTGCACTGCGTGCGGCATTGTGCCTGTACACCGTCGCCATGATCAGCGTGCGGGCATCTGCGCAAGAGAGTGGTCGGTCCTCCTTGGTCGTCAACAAACGCTCCGGTGCAAGCGCCTTGGTGGGCTGATAGATCAAACGGATCTGGCCAATCCCTCGGCCCAAGATTCGGGAAATGGCCGACCTGGCCTGCGCGCCGAGGATCGGCAGGACGCCATTTCGAATGCTATCAGAGGGTGTTCGCGTAAGCAGCTCCATGTCTGCGCGCACCGCTGTATCTCCTGGGGAGGCGGAAGCAATCGTCATGGATGCCAACTGCCAGTCGGCTGCTTCCATCGCAGCAGCGAGGATTGCCCCATCGTTGGCTCTCACGGCAATGGTAAGCGCCGGCAATGCCAGCCCGTTCTCAGTAGCCATTGGCAAGCGCACCTTGCAGGTGCCTATTACGATTCCGGTCTCGCCGCTCTCATGGCGCTGGCGAGCAGTCATCGCCATGTTCCAAACCGTCGCGCGGGAGGGTGTTTTGACATCCAGCGCGGCACAACGCTCGCTTATCATATGCATAATTTTTGGCAGCGCTGCGGTGGGTCCCATCTCCTCGATCGCTCTGGCGGCCACCTCCCTGGCCTTGGGGTGGAGAGTGAGGCGGCTAGGCTTGCGCGGCGCGCCGCGGTGAGCGCCAGATGCAGCCATCCTGGCGGCACTTCCATAGTCACGCCAGGCGCGAACTAGCGCCATGAACTGGTTGATGCTGAGGCCGAGGCGGGCAGAGTGTCTCTTTTGATCCATTTCGGTCGGCAAAGGAATTGCAAGATAATCCTGTACGATGGAGACCCGACGCTGGACTTCCAGCCAGCGTAGCGGGTCCACCCCAGTTAAGTTAAGTTCGTTCAAGTCTTTTCTCCATACTGAGTTTGATCACCAATATGGTTGGTCAGACTTTTGGAACTTCCCGAGACTCTGGCCTGCGTGTCGATTTCTTTCGCCGGGTTAACGGCAGGGGGCGCAAGGGTTCGTCTGAAACTTACCACCTGCCGGTCCCGTGGTGGTTGCAGCACCGGTTGGCTGAAGGTGAACAGGTTCACTCGAGGATCATTTCATCATCACCATCACCAAGCAGACGTTTAGCCGGTGAGTGCCCGCTGCGCCCGTGAGGCCCCGCACCGGCAGGATGGTTCGGTGGGGCAATGCTCATGCTAATAAGCAACGAGCGGTATCGCTTCTATGCTGGAGCGGAACAGCAGCAACGCGCTAGGACATCAACATGCAAGAGGTTTCAATTTGCAGCGCGGCAGCCTTCTGGCCGTTGGGTGCGGACCAACATTCTTTGACTATGCTGATGCCATCGCTTGCAACAAACGCTGCCGATGGGACGCTGCCAAACTTGGCGCGAACGCTCGCCTCGACGTTTTACGCGGCGCAGTGGATCGTGCTCGTTTATTTGCCGAGTTCACTGCGCTAGCCATCGTGCCTAAGCGCTTTGGTGATCGTATGGGCTCGGCTGAGGCTTGCCGGCACCTCGATTTTGGCAAGGAGGGCATCGTTATGGTGACATCCGGTAATCATGGTCTGCCCCGTAACCGGATCGCGGCACAGAACATCTCGACTGGCGCAACCTTCTGTTAGGAACTGGGAGATAGGCAAGGCTTTTGAAGAACAGGAACTCTCATGCGATATTACAAGATTTTGGCGGCTCCATTTAACGACGGCCGGATGGTGGCAGCAGTTGCTCCGCTTGACGCTGAACTACAGGACATCCTTGTTAAGGAGATCGACTGGGATACATGTAGCCTGGATGGGAAGCACGACATCTGGGTTGAGGACGGCTCCATCTTTAACTCCGACGTGCATTTCGCACGTATTGGCCAACAGCGCAATGTTCCCTTACCGGCTATTGTCTTGGGAGTGCAGGGAGAAAAGTGCACTGATGCAACAATTGCCCTTGAGGACTTGCTTGGATTGGTATCGCTTGAAGGTGATTGAACTGAATAATCAGGATCGATAATCCAGGCCACTCTTATACTTAGTCATTCAGTCGGATACTAGTCTGCTGTCGAGATTGACAGGATGTAGTTTTCTCCGGTGAATGGCGTTCAGGTGCCTGGGCTTGTCAGACATCGCGAGCCCAGGGTGCGTAAAAATAAATTGTTCAATTATTATTGAACAATATTATGGCGGACACATCTTAGAGGCCTGTCAACAGCAGGAGCGACCATGCATGCATCTGATGGCGCGTGTTGTAGCTGGCTTCCCATCGATTGTCCGCCATCAATCGCGGGGCCATTGCAACGAGGGTCTCGCCTTTGTCCCGCCATGCCTTCTTTCGGCTGTCTCACAGCAAAAGACCCTCTATACAGCGACGCTGAAGGTGTCTGTGGGGGAGAACCGCATCCGGGCTTTCCATGCTTGTCATGCCTTCTCACGAGAAGAGGTGCTGTCGCGCATCGGATTGCGGGTTCCATCGCAGCTGCTCGGCAATGTCGATATTCGCCAAGGCATCGCACTTCATCATCCCATAGTCCTTCGGCTGGTGCCGGTTGCGATAGCACGTAATCTGGCGGAATATGGTGATTGCTGCCCGCGCAGACGTCCTCTTGCGCAAGGGCGAGACTTGAATATTCAGGAATGTGCCGGCAGATGAGCTAAATCGCTTTAGCTCTATCAATTCTTTCCAGAATGATCATGGCGGCCTCACGCGCGCCTGCCGGCGTGACGCGGTAGGTCACCTCGCGCCCATTTTTTTCGGAAGTGACAAGGCCGGCTAGCTTCAAAACTTTTAGATGTGTGGACATCAGGTTCTTGTCTAAGCCAAGCGCTTTGGCGATTTCTCCTTGGATCATTCCCCCTTCGCCCTGCTCTAGAAGCAGTTCAAATGTCCGCCAGCGGGTTGGCTGACCGAGAGCGGCCAGGATGGGAAGCGACGTCAATTCCATGGTCAATAGATAATGAACCATTGAACCTTTGAATAGGGTTTCGGGCTCTTAGTGATCGTCACGAAGCGAAAAAATCACCCCGTAAAAATAACATTTCAACAGATATTGAAACATTGAACTGTTAACCATATCTGGGACGAGTGACGGGCTGAAATGTCCGTCAGCGGGAGGCATCAAGTCGGTAACGGAGACGGAACCATGGAACATTCGTTCAACGCCGCTGACCCTGTCCAATCACGGTATCAGATCGAGGACCCTCTTGGCTCTGATCGCGATGACGATCAGGTTGTTATCACCACCCGTCGTGCGCTCTGCCGCGTTGCATTCGTCGCAGCCGAAACCGCCTACCGGTTCGAACGGGGAGGCATCGGCTATGATGCCATGGCGTGGATTATGGTGCCTCGCCGGCTCTTCGACGGCATGTCGGCGCTGGATGCTTGTCTGGACCGTACCAACTTTCAGCGGGCGATAATTCTTCATGGCCTTTGCCTCGGACTGGATGCGTCTCCCGATGACATCGACGGGCTTACCGGGGATGATGATTTGGACGAGGACAGCGTTCCTCCCTTAGATCAACTGATCCCCGTCTGCGGTATGAAAGCTAGAGAGGGCAGCGCAAGTTCTAATCCAAGCCCTTCTAGTCCGCTTAAGAGCAGTCGCGGCTCACGGGCCCGCAGGGTTCGTCCATCTCGGGCCAATGTTTCCCGTCTCGGCCGTATCAAAAAGCGTTCCGGTTCGTTTCGCAGGGGATTAGCCTCTTGACCATGCTTTCGAGCGCCTGTGCAGCGAAAGGCATTCCGATGTTTGCAGGGGGCGGAACAAGGGTACTGCACCAACTGCATCTCGTCGATGGGCCAACAGGCGTGGGCGACCCTAACTCTCCCTACCTAGGAGTAGTTGTCGATGTCGAGACCACGGGCCTGGATCGTAAACAGGACGTTATTATCGAGCTCGCCATGCGCCAGTTTAGGTACGACGAGGTAGGTCGCATAACCAATGTTGGTCGTGAGTTCTGCTGGTTGCAGGACCCTGGCCGTCCTTTGACAAATGAGATCATGAAACTCACAGGCCTCAACGATGAGATCTTAAAGGGTCAGTCAATGGATAAAGGCTTGGTGGCGCGTATTCTCCGTCATGCAGATCTCGTCGTTGCCCACAACGCCAGTTTTGACCGTCCGCGGATCGAAGACGAGATTCCCGATGCCGCTGGCGGTGCTTGGGCGTGCAGCTGCGTTGAAGTCCCATGGCGCGATTTCGGTTTTGACGGACGCGGCCTCGGCTACCTGCTTGCGCAGGTCGGTTACTACAATTGCGCGCACAGAGCGGCGAGCGATGTCAATAGCACCATTGCGCTGCTTGCCCATGAGGTGTCGCCAGGGCGAACCGCGATGCGGGAGCTCATCGAACGCTCTTCGCGCGACAGCTGGATCGTGCATGCCAAAGGTGCTGCATTCGAAACGAAGGGTGCGCTTAAATCGCGTGGCTATCGGTGGAATGCGGATTTGAAAACATGGTGGCTCGAGACGGCTGAACGGTTGAAGGAAGAAAAGTGGCTGGAGGCGAACATCTACACGTCATCCGCCAATCCGCAGGCGTTTGGGCCGGAGTGGATTTGCGTATCAAACCGTAGCAGGTGGAATCCGGTGCTCATAAATCTAAGCGGCCCAGCCCCGAAAGGTGATCTCCCGACTGCTAAGATTGGCCGATTTTGATCCAAGTGTGAACCGCTCGTCTTGAGTGGTTTGCCATAGATGCGCGGTCACCGGCGCCCCACACTAGGCGGGCATGGGACAAAGCAGGCTTGCGTTTCTCAACACAGAAGAAGGTGCAGCACATGGCGAAAAAGACGACCCGCGCGACCTTAGCCCGAAAGGGAGACACGTCGACCGGTACAGCCCTCATACCAGTGAAAGCGCACGCCCGCGCGTTGGATCTAGTCAGTGCCCGCTTGGATGTGGATCAGATAATTAAATGCGAAGGCGACACTACGCTCGTTGTGGGTCAGCCTTACAAAATGGGTAATGTTACAATTCAGACGGACGAAGTTTATTACGTCGACGGCGCACGCGCCGGCCTCTCGAATGGACCATGGCTCGGCGAAGCCGACAAGATTGCGTGGCGTGATCCCGTCACAGGTTACGACTGCATCATGATGCGCGACAGAGACGAAGGTTTCCTCTCCGGCTATGTCGGCGTGCCCATGCGGCATCCGCTCTATGGTTACGATCATAAGGCACTTCCAGCTGGTCTCGGCATCCAGGTTCACGGAGGTCTAAGTTACTCCGCCACCTGCGAAGAGGGGCCGACGCCCGAGCGCCGCATCATGTACGAAGCACGTCGCATCTGTCATGTTGCGGTCAGGCAATTCCCCATCCGGAACGGAAGCGATCATCACGTGGATGATCACGCATGGTGGTTTGGTTTTGAGTGCAATCATCTTTACGACCTGGTTCCTGCCGACCTGAGCAGAAATCTGAATCATTTCCTGAGCGCCGAAACGGGAGGGAAGTACCGGGACGCGACCTATGTTTGCACGGAGGTCCAGAACCTCGCTGCTCAGCTCAGGGCCATTGCCGATGGGTGCGCGATCCCAGCTCGCCGCGGTGATCCTCTTCCACCGCTCGGGCTTGATCCTCAAAGAGGAGCCTGATCATGGCGGCGCATGGCTCGATGAGGTGCGACCTTCCTTGGGGTTGGTGGCTGCGTGCCGAACCAAGAGGATTTGTCGATGACGAAGAAAACGTCTGGTCTAGTGTGCGCGATGCATTCTGGCGAGGCCGCCTCGGCTTTCAAAGTCCAGGTGAACCCGAACATTTCGAGATGATGCTGCGCGTGATGACGTCCATGGGCAGCAGACAGCTGAATCCGATCGAAAGCAAGCATGACCTTTTCGAAAACAGTATTTTGTTCTGGCGCTTCTACATGTTGTGGCTCGGATCAACCGGGCTGGCTAACGGCACTGTTCACGACGCTAGTCTGACTGAAGAGGGGCGATCAGCGCTGGCGATGTTGCAGGCCACCCGGGATCCAGCCTGGGTCGATCTCCCGATGAGCAGCGTCGTCGATGCCGTCAGAATGGTAGGGCAGGGCGCCGCGGAGAAAGCTCGCGAGGCATCCATTCAGCAATTTGAGGCGCAAACAAGCCGGTTGCCTTGGATATTCAGTCGCGAACGCGTCGGAACGAGATTCCTCATCACTCTTACAGGCCTAGCCCGTGACAGCAGAATGCCGACTAAGCGTGTCTTCTGGTCGCAGGATTTCGCAGGGAATGTAGCCCGCGACGATTTCTTTGGATGGCTTGCCGAACGTGTGGAGCGGTGGGAAGACTGGGGCGAGTTCGCCTATTCCGAAGGTGCTGGTGCGCTCACACAGCGCTTTTTGCAACTCGTGATCGCTTCGAACGGGTTGACGGGTCGCCGATGAACCGTTCCCGCCCGCCTGAGGCCATCCACCAAGCGACCCGGTTGGAGCTCGCGGTGTTGGAATCAGAGGTCCGTGCGCGTCGCCTGCAGATATTTCGCACCCATCTTGCCCGCACCATTCGCCTCGCATCGCCCCTGTTGATCGACGCGTGCCGTCCTGAGGAACTGGACGAAGCTGTATGGCGCGTGAGGCCGACAGAGCGTTGGCCGCACGGCCTCGATCCGCAGGTGGTGCTTCGCGGTTGGCCTGCTTGGACTCGTCGACGCGATAAGAACTGTATTCATTCGTCCAGCCGCCCGGCCGACGATAGCTTCTTTGGTATGGATCAGCTCGTACTTCGCATCCGAAGCAATGGTGCGCACATGTTGTTCCAGGTCGGGTCGATAGCGCTCCTGACTGCAGGGGGTGGCGGCTACCTCTTTCTTCCCTACGCTCTCGACAACGATCAACGCACCGGACTTATTGGCGCTACACTCGACAGCGTATTCAAGCATCCGATAACAACCGATCGGCCTTATCCAATCGTTGGAATATCGCCGCACGATACCTGCAGTATGACTTTGCTCAGGTTCGAAGCGCCGCCGGCGGAATGGCATGTCCCTTGGGCACGTCCTTGGGAAATGCCTTTCTAGTCCTGGTCGAGTTGTCTAGCCGCAATTGCATCAGATTATATGCTGTTTGCGATAGCCTGACCATAGATGCGGCGCGCTGGAGGCGCAAACACCCGGCGGTTCAGGACGTGCTTCCCGACCCAGGTACAAAGCTAATTTGGGCAAGCCGCCAGGCGCGTTCCGGGTTCCCTCGCCAGACTTCTTGGACCGTCGGCGCCCTATGCGGAAGCGGACCGCAGACTTCTGCATGAATGTAGCGGCCGGTCGCCCGAAGACGCACCTTCGAGCCCGGATAGAGTTCGCTAAGCCTCTCATGAAGCTTAAGGGAATCCTTAGCCAAATCTACCCGGCCAAGGCGGCGGGGGGCGCCATCTACAAGTTCGGCTGTCGCCACCCGCAGGGAGGTTACGCCGTCCTTAAGGATGCTAAGTGAAATGAACGCAGCTGCTGCGGCATCCATCCACCAGATGCCAAAACCTGTCCCGACTATCCCGATGATCCCGGCGAGCCCCGTCATCCAGTCTGCCTTCTGCATCATTGCGTCCGTATCGAGGACTTCATCCTGCAGTCTATGCGCTATCGGTTGTTTGAGCCGCCCCAGGATCATGGGAGGAATGACTGAGTAGACGAGCCCTGCTATCATCAACCAGCCCTGCCAGATATCATGTCCGAAGACGCGCACAGGTAACATAGTTGGATGCTCTTGGGAGAGGAGCGAGGAAGTCGAATCGAAGATAAGGATCGCGCCTACAGCGCAAAGCGCCACGGCTGCGATGAGCGATGAGAGGCTCTGAACGCGATCGAAGCCGAAAGGAAATGCTGCGTTCGGGCGCCGGCGCTCGAAGCGGAGGGCCACAAGAAACACGACAGCAGGAACGAGGCTCAAAATGTCCTCAACAAGTGCCGTCTTCATAGCCTGGCTGGAGCCCATCACGAACCACATGACGATCACCACAGAAGACATCCAGGTGAGGGTCCACCATTCCAGTCGGTGAGCCTGTCGAAGATCCTCTTGTACCGGGTCGGGAAGTTTCGGGTTCATCGAGCAGCCTCTGTCAATGTCTGTGCATGCTTGTGCAGGAATGCTGCCCACGCGTTTTCTCCGTTACGTACTACGGCTCGCGGAGCTCTCTCGTGCTCTTTCAGTTCCTCCACCGGTGGCAGCATAGTAACCCTCGTGTTCCAGGGCGTGGTCGGGCCAAATCGTCCAACCACGATGTCGAGTTCGCCCCGCTCGATCTTGGGCAACAGCTCCTCGGCCGGACCTGTCGCAATCTCGGGTGTGCTGCCCGTTTCATTCGCTAGTTTCGTGATGAACGATTTTTCCGCGTTGGTAGCAACACTGCTTGCATCTGAAATAATGCCGGTGCGGAGCACCTTCGTGGTGCGAACTCGCTTTAGGGTTTCGTCCGGGTCCCTGGGGAGGTCTACGCAACCGGCAAGCCCTAAAATTATCATTATTGCCCTGGTCTTCATCTCAACTCCGAAACTTTAACACGGATTACTACGCTGCTTGGGAAATGAAGTTGCAGCCTCAATGGCAAACAGAGGATGGAATCACGGCATTAGCGGCATTCCTCCTGGAAATTTTTTCTGGTGCTGCCGCTTGCATGTTCTGGGCGAGCTCAGCTTCTGCCGCTCTCTCCAGATAAATTTTGGCAAATCGCCTATGCACGCATGCAACGTGGCGCTCTGCCGCCGCTGCCTTGGCAAGGTGATGCTCTGCTCTCTGTCTAAAATAGACTTCGTTGCCGCTCTTCATGGATACCCTCGTTCAGAAGCGTCTCGCGCATTGAGAACAAGCGTCGCTTGGTCGGGATAAACTCATCAGGTGGACGCGACGCTAAGATGTGATCGCACGGTGATCTGTCACCCCTAGGCACGATGGGCGCGCCTAGGGGCGCAGCCGCGGCGTGCTGCTGCCGCGTGAAAAAGGCTTTAGAAGACTTAGGTCGTTCGTCATATTCGACAAACATGATTGATGCCGATGGAAAGTCAAGCCTTAGGCCGTTCAATGCGTGCTGGAATTAATGTAAGGCAGCATGCTGGGAAATTAATTGTTGTCAGGGAAAAGGCTTTGCCTCTTCAATGGACGCCCACTTTGTAGATGTATCTGCTTTTCTGACAATTAAGTCTTGTGTACGACTACTGTTGATCACAATCATGACTAGTTTCATTTTCAAGCGTGTCAAATTTGGTAATTGAAACGAAGGCGTTGCTTTTTTATTATGCCCAGTCCACCATGGCTCGCTACATTGCTGATCTAAACGGAGTTTGTCATGACTGAACGCCGACAGAAGGTTGAAACGCTTGCTGTTCATGCCGGATGGCGAGCTGATTCAACGACAGGGTCGGTGGCGGTTCCGATCCATCAGACAACATCCTACCAATTTCGCGATGCGGAGCATGCGGCCTCGCTTTTCGCATTGCAGGAACTCGGCAACATTTACACCCGGATCATGAATCCGACTACCGACGTGCTTGAGAAGCGCGTAGCCGCCCTCGAAGGGGGCGCTGCTGCCCTGGCAGTCGCCTCGGGACAAGCTGCATCTGCCTACGCGATACAGAATCTGGCGCGCTGTGGCGACAACGTCGTGAGCTCGACAGCGCTTTACGGCGGCACATATAACTTGTTTGCCAACACGCTTAAGGATCAAGGCATTGAGGTGCGTTTTGTCGATCCTTCCGATCCGGAAAATTTTCGGCGGGCAACAGACGAGCGGACACGAGCCTATTATGCGGAAACGCTGCCCAATCCGAAGCTTGAAGTCTTCCCCATTGCGGATGTTGCTGCAATAGGCCGGGAGGCTGGAATTCCCTTGATCATGGACAACACAGCCGCGCCGCTGCTGTGTCGACCCATCGAGCATGGCGCGGCGATCGTCGTATATTCAGCCACCAAATATTTGGGCGGTCATGGGACCTCAATCGGCGGATTGATCGTTGATGGCGGCAATTTTGATTGGACCGCCTCCCCGGAGAGACAGCCGCTTCTGAACACGCCTGATTCCTCATACCACGGAGCCATCTGGACCGAGGCGGCAAAGCCACTTGGCCCAATCGCCTACATACTGCGTGCAAGAGTGGTTTTGTTGAGGGATTTGGGGGCAGCCTTGTCCCCGTTCAACGCGTTTCAGCTGATCCAGGGCATAGAGACAGTGTCACTGAGGATGGAGCGGCACTGTGCCAACGCCGCTATCGTTGCCGACCATCTTGCGCAGCATCCCGCAATAACGAGGGTCATCTATCCATCTAAGCAGAATGGCCTCATCAAGGAGCGGGCCGACCGATATCTGACTGGTGGCCACGGGGGACTCGTGGGCTTTGAGCTTGTCGGCGGGGTGGAAGCTGGGCGGAAGTTTATCAATGCCTTGGAACTTTTTTACCACGTCGCCAACATCGGTGATGCGCGTAGCTTGGCTATACACCCTGCTTCCACCACTCATTCCCAGTTGAATGAGGCGGAGCAGCTTGCGTCAGGCGTTTCGCCCGGGTATGTGCGCCTCTCCATCGGGCTAGAACATATCAGCGATATTTTGGCCGATCTAGAAAATGCTCTGAAGGCAGCTGTCTAGACGGAGCGGTATTAGCGCGCCCGGCCCCTCACGCGGGTAACCCGAATATTCCATTTCATGTCGACAAAGAGAGAGAAGACATTGCCCCGTATCGACGAGAAACTCCTGCCGATATTCGAAGACGTGTTGAGGCGGAATGCCGGTGAAACCGAATTCCACCAGGCTGTCGAAGAAGTGCTGGAAAGCCTGGGGCTCGTCGTCGCCAAGCATCCTCAATATATGGACAACGCCCTCATCGAGCGCATCTGCGAGCCGGAACGCCAGATCATCTTCCGTGTGCCCTGGGTCGATGACAAGGGGCAGACCCACATCAACCGCGGTTTCCGCGTGCAGTTCAACTCGGCGCTCGGCCCCTATAAGGGCGGCCTGCGCTTCCACCCATCGGTCAATGTCGGCATCATCAAGTTCCTGGGCTTTGAACAGACCTTCAAAAACGCGCTGACCGGCCTTCCCATCGGCGGCGGCAAGGGTGGATCGGACTTCAATCCGCGCGACCGCTCGGATCGCGAAATCATGCGCTTCTGCCAGTCCTTCATGACCGAACTATACCGCCACCTTGGCGAATATACCGACGTTCCGGCCGGCGACATCGGCGTCGGCGCGCGGGAGATCGGCTATCTCTTCGGCCAATATAAACGCCTCACCAACCGCTATGAAGCGGGCGTGCTCACCGGCAAGGGCCTGATCTATGGCGGTTCCCGCGCGCGCACCGAAGCGACCGGCTATGGCGCCGTCTATTTCGTGGACCAGATGCTAAAGACCCGTGGCGAAAGCCTGGAAGGCAAGCGGGCGGTGGTGTCAGGCTCCGGCAATGTCGCCATCTTCGCGATCGAGAAGATCAAGGAATTCGGAGGCAAGGCGGTCGCCTGTTCGGACTCCTCCGGCTACATCGTCGACGACGAAGGCATCGACCTCGACTTGCTCAAGGAAATCAAGCTCGTTCGCCGCGAACGCATTTCCGAATATGCGCGGTTGAAGGGGGCAGGCGCCTATTTTGTCGAGCAAGGCGTCGTGTGGGACGTTCCGTGCGAAGTCGCGCTCCCGTCCGCGACGCAGAATGAACTCAATGGAAATGATGCCGCGACCCTGATCCGCAACGGCGTCGTCGCCGTAGGAGAGGGCGCGAACATGCCCTGCACTCCCGAAGCTGTCCGCCTGTTCCAGAATGCGAACATATTGTTCGGCCCTGCAAAGGCGGCCAATGCAGGCGGCGTCGCTACGTCCGCGCTGGAAATGCAGCAGAACGCGTCTCGCGACAGCTGGACCTTCGAGGAAACCGAGGCTCGCCTCGCCGCGATCATGCGGCGCATCCATGACAGCTGCGCCGAGACCGCCGAAGAATATGGCGCGCCCGGCAATTACGTCCTCGGCGCGAACATCACCGGCTTCGTCCGCGTCGCCGAAGCGATGGCAGCAATGGGGGTTATCTAGCAATGAGGGAGCGGGTGATCTCTAGCACCTTTTGCCCGGCTCGTCAGTTTGGAGCGGACGTGCTCTCGTTGCCTCGGTAAATCGCACAGTTACCGTGCCGCTGGCCTGAGTTCAAATGCTCCACGGCTTGGCTTTTTGCTGTGCGGCGGCAAACTCGCCTGGTATCGGTGATGATAAATGGTGGATCGCGAACAGGTTGGTGGCAGAAGCCGCTGATGGTGGCCATGCACGCGACGAAGGCGTCAACAGCGCAGTAACTTAAGCTACTTCTCACCTTCGTCGACTGGCGGGGAATACCCGCCGCCTTCGACCCGTTCGCGGTACAGTGCCGCCCGCGCTAGCAGCATGAAGGCGACCGGCGTTGTGACCGTCAGGAATAGGCCGATAAGTACTTCGTGGGCGGAAGGGCGCGACCGGAGCACGGAAAAGCAGATGATCGACGCCAACACGATCAACGCCATGCCCAGTGTACTACCAAGCGTCGGCGGATGTACGCGTTCGTAAAAGCTCTCCATCCGCAACAGACCGATCGACCCGATCAGCGTCGTTAGCGCACCCGCGAGCAGCAGCAGCGCCACTAGCACCGCCGCCCAGCCCGGAAGGTCCGGTGCCTGGATCATTCGATTACCTCCCCCCGCATCAGGAACTTCGACAGGCCGACCGTCCCGACAAAGCCCAGAAGGGCGATGACCAATGCTGCCTCAAAATACAGCGTTCGCCCGGTCTGTATGCCGAAGCTCAGCAACAGCAGCATCGAATTGGTGTACAAAGTATCCAGTCCTAGCACCCTATCCTGCGCGCGGGGCCCCCGGATCATGCGGTAGGCAGCGCACATCATCGCCAAGCCCAGCATGACTTGCGCCACTGTGATTGCCAAGGCGAGTAGCAGGGACGTCATTGGCCGAATATCTCCAGCAACAAAGCTTCATACCTACGCTTGATCAAGGCGATCCACTGATCCTCATCAACGAGATCCAGGACATGGACCAGGACCGTGCTGCGGTGTCGATCAAATTCGACCCACAAGCTGCCGGGCGTTGCCGTTATGATTACGGCTAGAATCGCGAGCCCATAGGAATTGGTAATCTCCAGCGGCAGGTGGATGAACCCGGAAACCCGGCCGCGGCGTCGGAACAGCACCAGCGATGCGACGGCAAAGTTCGACCGGATGATGTCAGCAACGACGATCGACAGCAGCTTAGCAATGGCCGCGGGCTGTCGCAGCTTCACCGGTTCCGGCTTCAATGCTGCCATCGCTTGGGTGGCGAGAAACGCAACGATCGCGCCCATCAGCATTTGACCTGGCGAGAAGGACTGGGTCAGCAACAGCCAAGTGACGAACAGCAGCAGCGCAAGCAAAGGATGGGGGAGGAGCCGCCTCACCGTCCAGCCCCCACGCGCTGCGCGCTCAGGACCGCGCCGACATAGCCCTCCCGATCGCCCAGCGACTGCCCGGTCCGTTCCATGTAGCGCATCGTCGGGCCCGCGAAGATCATGAGACCGAGACACACCGCCAGCAGCATCGCGACCGGTACTACTTCGGCAAGGCGAAGCACCGGCTGCGGATTGTTCGACGGCGCCCAGATCAGATCGATGCCAGCGCGAGTCGTCGCGACCAGCACCGCCAGCCCTGATCCGATCAATAGCGCAATGAGGCCCCAGGTCGACCCTGTGATCCTGTCCTGCAGTCCGAGCAATCCGCCGATCATCGCGAATTTGGCGATGAAGCCGGAGAGCGGCGGGAGGCCGGCGATCAGCAGCACGCAGAAGGCGAACCCTATGCCCAATATGGCGATGGTGGCAGGGATGATGATGCCGATCTCTTCCTCCCCATCCTCTTTGAGCGCGCCGGTATATTCATCGTCGAACACCGGTTCGCTGACCCCTGCTGGCAACGCTTCCTGCCGCTCGACGAGCTCGATCAGCAGGTAGAAGGCGCTGATCGCTAGCGTCGAACTGACCAGGTAGAAGAGTGCGCCGGCCAGGACATCGCCTGCGCCCGCGCCGATCGCCGCGATCAGCGTGCCCGCCGAGATGATCAGCGAATAGCCCGCAACGCGCGACAATGTGCGGGCGGCCAGCACGCCGATTGTGCCGAACGCCATCGTTGCCATGCCGCCGAACAGCAGCCATTCCTCACCATAGCTGCCGGTCCAACCCAGATCGCCACCAAAGAGGAGCAGATAGACGCGTAGCACCGCGTAAATGCCTACCTTGCTCAATATGGTGAAGAGCGCGGCGACGGGGGGCGCCGCCGCCGCATAGGTACGCGGCAACCAGAAGCCGAGCGGCCACATGCCCGCCTTCACTAGGAAGGCGATGCCCAATATTGCCATCCCGCTCTGCACCAGCGCCACGTCGCTGTTCGCAACGGCCGGTATGCGCACGACCAAGTCAGCCATGTTGAGTGTCCCAGTCACCCCGTAGATCAGCGACGCGCCGATCAGGAAGAGGAGCGATGTGGCAACGTTAAGCGTCACATAGTGCAGCGCTGCCTTCACACGCGCCTTGCTCGATCCGTGCAGCAAAAGGCCAAATGACGCCGCTAGCAGCACTTCGAAGAAAACGAACAAATTGAACAGGTCGCCAGTCAGAAATGCCCCGTTAAGGCCCATCAGTTGAAGCAGGAAGAGCGCGTGGAAGCGCGGGCCGGCACGGTCCCATCGCGCCAACGCGTAGATGAGGGAGGTGAGGCCCAACGTCGCTGTCAGCACAAGCATCATCGCCGACAGCCAGTCCAACACAAGCACGATACCGAAAGGCGCCGCCCAATTGCCGACCAGATAGGCGCGGGTAGCGGGCGAGCTGTTGAAGCCCGCCGCTGCAACCCCGGCCAACAGGGTGATCGATGTGGCGAGCAGCGCTGTCACGGTAAAGAGCGCGATGATCCGTTTGGCCATCGTCCTGCGCTCGTTGAGCAGCAGCATGAGCGCTGCACCGATCAGCGGCATCAGGATCGGCAGGACGATCAGATGCTGGGTCCATCCGCCAGTCATTCGCCATCTTCCCCGTCGACGTGATCGGTGCCGGTGAGGCCGCGCGACGCCAGCAGCACGACGAGCAGCAGCGCCGTCATGGCGAAGGAAATGACGATGGCGGTCAGCACCAGCGCTTGCGGTAACGGGTCGTCGTACAGCGCGGGATCGGGTGGCCCCGATCCAACCAGCGGCGGCGCGTCGACGGCCAGCCTGCCCATCGCATAGATGAACAGGTTTACCGCATACGACAGCATCGACAGCCCCAATATGACCTGGAACGTGCGCGGGCGCAGCAGCAGCCAGACGCCCGATGCCACCAATATACCGATGCCAAGCGCAAGAACGAGTTCCATCAGCCTTGCTCTCCCGCATGCGGTTGAGGGCGCGCTTCGGGTTGGCGGCGCCCGGTGGTCCGGATAGACTGGTGCGCGATGGCGATCAGGATGAGGGCGGTCGTACCCACCACCAGCAGGAAGACGCCCAGGTCGAACAGCAATGCGCTGGCGACCGGCACCTTTCCAACCAGCGGCACGTCGAAATAGCGGAAGAAGGAGGTCAGGAAAGGATAGCCGAAGATCAGAGCGCCCAGCCCGGTTGCGACCGCTGTCAGCAGTCCGATGCCCATCCAGTTCAGCGGCTTGATACGCAATCGCGCCTCGATGCTGCGCGTGCCTGCCGCCATATATTGGAGGATGAGGGCGATCGACATCGTCACTCCCGCGGCGAAACCGCCCCCAGGCAGGTCGTGTCCCCGTATTAGCAAATAAAGCGCCAGCACCGTTATGAAGGGGAAAAGCCATTCCATAATCACGCGTGGGACGAGCAGATAGTCAGCCAGTGTATCGCCCCGCGACCGGTCGTCTCGTTCCTCGTCGAACGCATCCTGCTGAAGCTGCTGCAGCGGGCTGCGCACGCTTTCGCTCGCCGGTCGAAACCGCCGCAGCAGGGAAAATACGGTCAGCGCGACAATCGCTAGCACCGTGATTTCGCCCAGGGTATCGAACGCACGAAAGTCGACGAGGATGACGTTGACGACATTCCTGCCGCCCGCTTCCGGATAAGACCGTTCGATGAAGAAGCGCGAGACCGTGTCAGGCAGAGATCGGGTCATGATGGCATAGGACAGCAACCCCAGGCCAAGGCCCGCGCCTCCCGCGATTACAAGGTCGATCGCCCTGCGCGCGCGGACGCTGATCGGCGTGCCCGCTTCCGGCCAGACGTCGGGCAGCCGCTTGGGCAACCATCGCAGGCTCAGCAGCAGCAGGATCGTGGTGACGGTCTCGACCAACAACTGCGTCAACGCCAGATCCGGCGCCGACAGCCATACGAAGCTGATGCAGCTGACAAGCCCCGTTCCCGATACCAGCACGACGGCTGCCAGCCGGTGATATTTCGCTTGCCATGCCCCGGCCAGTGCGCAGGCTGCTCCCACCAGCCAGACCGCGCCGAAGCCGGGATCCAGCGGCGTGACGCCAAGTTCCCCGACCCCATAGCCAGCTCGTAGGAACGGCAGAAGTCCCGCGAGGCACCCGACCAGCACCAGCACGCGCAGCTGCGACTGGAGCCGCTCAGTCGCCACCACTTTCATCAGCCGTCGCGCCGCGCCGATCAGGATCGACAGCACCGTCTCGAACATCCGCCGGCCCTTAAGCCGTCCCAGCAGCGGCACGGCGGATGCGGTATTCAATCGTCGTGCAAAGACGAAATATCCGGCCGCCCCAACCGCCAGCGCGACGATGCTGAGGAAAAGCGGGCGGGTGAAGCCATGCCAGATTGCGAGGCTGTATGTGGGCATGTTCGGCCCCAGCACCGACCGGGCCGCGACCTCAAGCACAGGACCCATGGTCACCGCAGGAAATATGCCGACGACAAGACAGGCGACGACCAGCACTTCGATCGGCGCCCGCATCCAGCGTGGTGCTTCGTGCGGCGTGCGCGGCAGGCTCGTTGGTCGCGGGCCGAAGAAGGTCTGGTGGATGAAGCGCAGTGAGTAAAGGACGCTGAAGGTCAGGCCCAGCGTCGCCAAATAGGGTAGGGCTTGGTCCAGCCACGTGTCGTTATAATCTGTCACGGCTTCGGCAAGCAGCATTTCCTTTGACAGGAAGCCGTTCAGCAGCGGCACCCCTGCCATCGCCGCGGCAGCGACCATGGCCAGCGTCGCAGTGATCGGCATAAATCGGTACAGCCCGCTCAGCCGTCGCAGGTCGCGCGTGCCCGCTTCATGGTCGATGATCCCGGCCGCCATGAACAGCGAGGCTTTGAACGTCGCATGGTTGAGCGTGTGGAAGATAGCGGCGACGGCCGCAAGCGGGCTGCCGATGCCCAGCAGCAACGTGATGATGCCGAGGTGACTGATGGTGGAATATGCCAGTAGGCCTTTCAGATCCTGTTGGAAGATCGCGGCCCAGGCGCCAATCAGCAGTGTTAACAGTCCCGCGCTTGTCACGATGTAGTACCAGGCCTCGCTCCCTGCGAGCACCGGCCACAACCGGATGAGTATGAATATGCCAGCCTTCACCATCGTGGCGGAATGGAGATAGGCCGACACCGGCGTCGGGGCGGCCATCGCATGGGGCAGCCAGAAGTGAAACGGGAATTGCGCGCTCTTGGTGAAGGCGCCGATCAGGATCAGCAGCAGCGCAGGCAGGTACAGTTCACTCGACCTGATGGCGTCGCCCGATGCCAGCACCGCTTCCAGGTCGTAGCTTCCGACGATACGCCCTATCAGCAACAGGCCGATCAGCAGGCAAAGCCCACCCGCCGCCGTGACGATCAACGCCATGCGCGCGGCACTGCGCGCGGCTTCATTCTGGTGCCAATAGCCGATCAGCAGGAAGGAAGAGAGGCTCGTCAGCTCCCAAAAAAAGGCAAGCTGAACCAGGTTGCCAGACATGACCAAGCCAAGCATCGATCCCATGAAGGCGAGCAGGAATGAAAAGAAGCGGGGAACAGGATCGTCCCGCGACATATAATAGCGTGCATACAGAACAACGAGAAAGCCGATTGCCAAGACAAGCTGTGCAAAGATCCATGATAGGCCGTCGAGCCGAACCACTAAGTTCAGCCCCAGGGTGGGAAGCCATTCTATCTCGCTGCGAAGGACTGTTCCGTCGGCCGCAGCCGGGTAAAGAAAAGCGGTCAGCAGCGTGCCGACAAGCGCGACCATGCCAGCGATGATCCCGGCAGTATCACGCGCCCTTGAGGACAGAAAGGCGGCGGCGAGGCTGCCCAAAAACGGGAGGAGCAGGATTAACCACAGCAAGCTGGTATTTGGTGAGGTGATTATCGCTCTCCAAACGGTTGGCGCTTCTATCCCTGCTAGCTGCCTCCTTGCCTCCGGTCAAAACTCAAATTGGCTAAGGCTCAGGGACTTCGTCAGCCGTTGATGGTGAGATCATCCGCCGCTATTACGGGAACAATAAGCACGTCCTGTGTGGCATCCAGCAGCACCCCCTGGGCGACGCTTCCAAGCAGAAATCGCTCCAAGCCCTTCCGCTGGTTTGTCCCAAGCACGATCAGATCAGCTTCCTGCTCGCTTGCGCAGGCGCTGATTGCAGCTGAGGCTAAGCCTTTGAGCGGACTAAGCATGAGCTGCGCGCAATCCAATCCGCATTTCGCGAGGAACGAGGTCAACTCAGACCGAGCCCGATCCTCCTGCTGACTCACATAATGATCAATCGCGTCCTGTACCTCCATAGCTCTCTTCATCATCCCGACCGCCGGCGCATCAAAAAGGTGCAGTGCGATCATGTCGCCTGCCGCAGAGATAGCGAGCTCGGACGTCGCGTTTATCGCTGCGTGGGAAGCGTCGTCAAAATCGACGGCCACAAGGCTCCGCCGGTAGGGGCCCGATGGAACCCCATTGGCCATGAGGATGGGATGTCGACTACGGCGGATTGTTCGCTCAGCCGTGGTACCGATGAAGGTATCCAGAAATTGGCGACGATGCGGGCCCACGATGATGAGGGCGGGATCGGCTTCTTCGGCCATCTGCAGTATGCCAGTGAAAGCATCTCCCGTTGTGATCAGCCATTCGGCCCGCACTTGATCCACATCTGCCAAGGTGGAGATCGTTTGCTGCAAAATTTCGGTCGCAGCAGTTTTTTGTCTTTCGATCAGATAGTTAGGTTGATCGTCATCGACGACATGAACAAGCGTCAGCTCCGCTTCGACCTGCCGTGCTGTCAAAACAGCTCTCCGCAGTGCCCGATCAGACCTGGTCGAGAAATCTGTGGCAACCAAGATTTGTTTCATGGGATCACCTCCTAGACTGGCACGGCTCGCGGCCTCCGTTTGGCTATAAATCAATAGCATCTCAAAACTTCGATGTCGCCGAGCAGATCGCCACAAAAATCAAGCGAATGCCCACCATAACAGGGCAGCTGCGATCAGTATTGGAAAGGAGAGAAAGGCGACCAATTCCGTCGTCGGCACGCGATGGTGGTCGCCATGTTCCCGGCGGAAATTGTACAGCTTTTCCGCACGATCCTTCCTGGACGACAGAATGGCCTCTTCTATCAACGATAGTCGAGCAACTAGCCCGCCGATCTCCGCAATTTCATTCTTGTGAACTTGGGGGTATCGGTCAAGTAGAGCTTCAAGCTCGATCAATGAATTTGAGACCGGCCGCAGCCGATTATACGACGTCAACATTGAACTATCCCTCAGAACTTGACAGATTTACAAGATGGAGAGGTGGTCTCCCTGTAAGATGCAGGGGAGGAAAGCCGTCAGCTTTTATGAAGTGCAGACCGCCTCGAGTAATCACTCCCGGACGCCACGTGTTCCACGACAGCGTCCGGCTAGTCGCCGAATATTAGGCTCTGAGCCTCGCCACAAGAATATGAATAGTTCATCACGGATGACATAGTTACGTCAAATACAGAAACAAGGGCGATATCGCCATATTTTGTATTTATAGCGTCATGATGAAAATGCTCACCGTATATCGCTACAGAATTCATCGATTACTCAAATTTTATCGCCACCATGCAGCGCTCCACGGATCGCTATGCCAAACGCTGGTAACTCTGCAACAAGAACAACTTGAAGATTTCGATCGCCTGTCCATATAAGGACTGCGGGCCGGGCCCCTCTGACGGTTGTTTCGAAAATGATCGTGATGTCGGACCGCATCGGGTTGGCTCGGTGCAGGTCAGTAATTTTCTTATTTCCTCCCAGCTGATCCGGTTAATCCATATCTATTGGAGAGAGGCTTTGAATAGATTGCTATACAAATTGACCCGGTTGCACGCGAAGCTCGACGAGGAAATCCGCAGCGAACTTAAGCGACGTTTCCCCGACAACCTGCGGTTGTCGCGGCTCAAGAAAGTGCGACTTCAGGTAAAAGATCGCCTGCACGGCCAGGGGCTTCGACGCGCAGAGAGTGAACTCGCTCGGTGATCTGGACCACCACGTTGCGCTTGAACTCGTAGCTGAAATTGGGCTTCCCCTCGCCGCCTCCTATCCAAAAAATAAGATCGAAGGTGTCGAGAAATCTAGGAGCTACTCAGTCCCAACGCGTTGGGACTGAGTAGTTTGCGGCTCCGGGAGTTGCCTCAGGGTGCGTCGTCAGAGCCGGCAACGCCACCTTCGCCTTCAAGCCTGGCTATCTGACGGGTGTCGGAACGCGTGAATTTTAGCCGTACACCCGCTCCCATTCCTCCTTCTTCTTCGACGAGGATCACCCCGTAATGATCGAGTGCGCGCTGCGCGGCACATAGATCCGCGTTCTCCGTGATCCATGCACTGCCAGCGCATTCGATGCGGCCCAGCGTATTGGTGGAAATACCAGCGGCGCTTGCAAAGTCTGCCGCGCTCACGCCGACCAAGGCCCGCGCGGCTGCGATCAGGCGACCTGTTATGCGAACGTGATCTGACATGAATGCTTCCTTCTCGCTTAAGGGTCCAGCTCTATTTGGATCGTTTGGCTTGTGCAGTCCACCTTGCGCTTGAGGATGCGGAGCTAGGAGACCTTTGGCGACAGGCTAATGCCTCCATCTTCTTGGAGATAGGCGCGCGCAACCTTGAAAGATCGGCTGGCTGCCCTTCACTTCGACGTGGCTGGTCTAGGCCTTTGCGCGATAATTTTCTGTCGCCGGCCACCTTCGAACAGCGGCCTGCCAATCAAACCATATTCGAGAGAAACGCGAGCCGCCAGTGCGAGGCGACGATCGGTACCCTTACCGCGAGCATCAGCGGATAAGAGGAGGAATGTTCGAGCCGGATCACCGAGAGCGCCCGATCCACGACTTGAAGTGCGCTCCTATCGAGGCGCTGACCGCGGGCAGCTTCGTGGTGCTTTCTGCCAAAGTTGTGCATCCTGCGCGGTCAATACCACATACTATATAAGTGAGTTGACGTGGATTGAGCAGTGGGCATCGGCACGCCATGCCGAGTTAAACCCAGCTCGCCCCCACGTTTGGGCGCATACATTTGCCGCAAAGATGCGAACGATGCCGATAAAGGATGGCATGCCATACCCTGGCAGCGTTCTTCAGCGCGATGTACTTGTTAACGTGGTCTTGGGGGCGAACATCGAACCATAGCGGTGGCTGTCGAGCTATATGAACATCCCGGCAGGTGCCAAAAGCAGATTGAGAAGCTGAACGCTTACGCCTGATCCGGCAGCTGACAAACCTTGACGAACGGCGAAGAGGGAGCGGCTTCTCGTGGCACATAATTCATCTTGCGGCCCGGATAGGCATTCAATAATCATCTGTGCTCCTCGACAGACTTGACCATATGAGCGCTCGAAGGCGGCTGGAAGGTGGAGTGAGATGCCATTACAAAAACGTCGATCAGGGTTTGACATCGCAAAGCTGCATCGACGCGACTTTATGGCGAGCGTTGCGATTGGGGCCGCTGCGCTCGCGTTTTTTCGACAGCCTGTGTATGCAAAGCCACGCATCGTAGAGGTGTCGATGGGCACCGCCCGTATGACATTCCTGCCGGCCACGGTGACCATCAAAGTCGGAGATACGGTGCGGTGGACCAATCCCGGAATCGTTAGCCATATCGTGAATTTCGATCCTGCTCGCGCAAAGCAGGCGGGCTCTGTGAGCTTGCCCGCGGGAGTCGGGCCGTTCAATTCAGAAGAGATGGAGAAAGGCGATACCTTTTCCCACTTATTCACAGTGCGCGGCATTTATCATTACACCTGCCGCTACCACGAGAATATGGGAATGACAGGAACGATCGTCGTCCGCTGATGATACTCGCAAGGTACATTGCGCAATGACCTTTGTCACAACATTGTTTTGTTTTTTACAAGAAGGTTATTTAGTTCGCGACGGAGCGTCTGCCCGGTCGGGGAGCATCGTCTCTGGAAACCAGGCAGCAAAGTCCTCTCGCTTCGCCATAAGATCCGCGATCGTATACTGGTCAAGCACCGCTAAAAAGGCCCTCACAGCCTCTTTAAGAACGCCGGTCATGCCGCACGCTGGCGCGATGACGCAGGTCCCGCAGTCTACAAGGTCGAAGCCTTCTTCAGTGTGCCGAATTAGAGCGCCGACATTTATCGCGTCTGCCGACTTACCGAGGCGAATGCCGCCACCTCGGCCCCGCACGCTCTCGATATAGCCCGCCTTCGCTAAGTCATTGACGACCTTCATGAGGTGGTTCTGCGAAATGTTATAGGCGCGCGCGACTTCGGCAATCGAGCACAGCCGCTCCGGGTGCGCGCCAAGGAAAAGCAGCACTCGCATCGAATAGTCAGTGAACAGCGTGAGCTTCATGACATTCCAGACGGCATAAGACGAAACGAATATATGTATCTTGTTTGTATCTTTCAAACGAATCGTATAGATGTATCGTGAATGCATGATTGGAGTGGGTGTCGTGGAAGATGGCCCGGCGATATACGAAGCGCGGCTTGCAAGCCTTGTTCACGCTTTTTACGCGCGTGCGCGGGCGGACCAGCTACTCGGCCCCGTATTCAACGACAGTCCGTTAGTTCAAGGCTGCGCAAATGGCCGATAATCTGCAACTTGCTCTCTTCTTCAGAGCGGCCGATCTCTCTCAAACTGGCGGTCGGGGAAGCAAAGCGCCGGGAAGGCGCCGTGGCTGAACCGCTCCCCTACAGGTCTACGCCAGTATTCGTTCAGGGCACGTTGGCAAACGCATTGCACGTCCGGCATGATACAAAGTTTGGCGTTTTGGGTCTCACTCGAGTGCTCGAAGGACACCTGAAGAGTCATATATCTGCATCCGCCGTCCGAAACAGTTCTCACGCCTACCCACGGGCTCGTCATTCCGCAACAATCGCAATTTTGACGCCTTTGGGCGACATGAAGATGCAACTCGATTCCTACGATCAGAAACCGTTTCCAACGAAGTCTTGGCCAATCAATCAACGAAGGAGCTGTCATGTCGCAACCTCTGAGTGAACAAACCATCGCGCTCGTTAAAGCTACTGTTCCCGCGCTGGAGGCCCACGGGCTCGACATTGTGCGGGAAATGTACTCGCGCATGTTTCAAAATCTCGAAATACGGGACTTGTTTAATCAGTCGCATCACGGCGACACCGGATCCCAGCCCAAGGCACTAACCGGGGCGATCCTCGCATATGCGAGCAACATAGAAAATCTTGGTGCCCTGGCTCCAGCCGTAGAACGGATCGCACAAAAGCATGTCGGGCTGCAAATTCTGCCCGAGCATTATCCGCACGTGGGTGAGGCACTTCTCGGCGCTATCAAAGCTGTACTGGGCGACGCCGCGACGGAAGACATCCTAGCAGCCTGGGGCGAAGCTTATTGGTTTCTCGCTAACATACTGATCGCTCGCGAACGACGCATTTACACCGAACAGAAGGATATGAGTGGGGGCTGGAATGGCTGGCGGGAATTTCGAATCGATGATGTGGTACGCGAGAGCAGCGTCATCAAGTCTTTCCTCCTGCGTCCCGTGGATGGCGAGCCGGTCATGACATATAAGGCCGGCCAATATTTAACTTTCTGGCTGGAAATTCCCGGCCATCCTCCCGTCAAGCGCAATTACTCGATTTCGGCTGCTCCCAACGGCGAAACTTATCGCATCTCCGTCAAGCGTGAGCCGCAGGGGCTCGCCTCGGGCTGGCTCCACGACGAAGCCAAACCTGGTACGATCCTGAAGGTTGCCGCACCGGCCGGCGAGTTCTTCCTCGCTGAGCATATCGAACGACCGATCGTTCTACTTTCAGGAGGTGTAGGCTTAACCCCGATGGTAGCGATGCTTGAGGCACTGGTCGGTAACGGTGCCTCTGTTCCCGTGCAGTATATTCACGGCACCCACGACCGCGAAACGCATGCCATGCGGGATCATGTTCGCAGCGTCGCCGCGCTGGGGAACTTCGTCAAAATCATCGACTTTCATCAGACCCCTCTTGCCGACGAGGTTCTAGGTCGCGATTATGATGCTGCCGGCATCATCACTGACGAGTGGCTGGTCGCGAATACTCCGGTCGGCGATGCGGACTATTATATCTGTGGTCCTCGCCCCTTCCTGCGTCACGCTGTTTCCACGCTGTCGCTAGCGGGTGTCCCGTCGGACCGCATCCATTATGAATTTTTCGGCCCGGCTGACGAACTGCTGGCGGCGTGAGTCATTCGGTGGTGGATGACATCAGCATAGCGCGGGTGATCCATGTCCTGGCAATCTTGTTGTGGATTGGAGGAGTGGCGTTTGTCACCCTGGTGGTGATGCCATCCATCGGCCGTGCCGCTCCTGGCGACAGTCGGATGAGCTTCTTTCGCCAGCTTGAGGGGCGTTTTGCCTTTCAGGCGAGGTTGTGGGTCCTGCTTGCAGGCATGAGCGGCCTCTGGATGGTTCATCGTGGCCATATGTGGGTTCGTTTCGCTGATCCTCGCTTCTGGTGGATGCATGCGATGTTGCTCACCTGGCTCATTTTTGCAGCCATGCTTTTCGTGATCGAGCCGATGTTCGTTCATCGCCATACGGATAGGTCCGTTCATTCGGAAGCGCACTTTCGCGTCATGGGGCGGATGCATCGCGCGCTTCTCGCGCTCTCCCTTGTAACATTACTGGGCGCGGTTGGTGGGAGCCACGGTTTAATCTGAAGCAGCATCACGTGCTGCTCATTACAGGTTCCCCGTCGGGTTTCGGGTCACTTAGAATGCGCTGCCTTATGTAAAGGGCGGCACGGTGAAGGCTGCTTATGACCACGGCGTTAAACGCATCGAAATTGTTGCCATATCCTCCAAAATCATTCGTTTGACCACGCCGCGCGCCTAGTCCAGCTATAGCGAGCAAGAAAGAAAACCCTTGTTCGAAGCTTGCGAGAGGATGCGACAATGCGCAAAACCGGGCCGGAGATCGAGAGCTCGGCATTGCGCTTCGGTGGCATTGCTCAAACAATCATCCTGTCTGCGGTTGCCGCTGCGATCTGCACCCTGTTCAAGGTGCATGCGCTCACGGAAGCGCAGGCATCCATCGCGCTCTTCACGGCGCTGCCGACGGTCATGACGATACTTGTCCGACGCGACACGAAAGAGTGATATCAACTTAGAATCAAAACTTTTGCGCTAAACTATAAGTAATTTGATCTACGCGGAGGCGCAGAGATGCGCTTATGAGGCGGACCGAAATGAGGCACGCGGCGGAGTGATCTGCCGGCGGCTTCGGTCTAGTCACGGTTGCCTCGCAAATGTCGTCTGCACAGTCGTCGCTCTCCTGGCCTTCGGTCAGCTTGACCATTGACGCGCGCAAGCTGCTGTTCTCCCTGAGCAGTTTCCTTGCGGCGGCGATCACGCTGGCGATCGTGTTCTCGGCCAGCCTCCCACGTCCTTGGTGGGCGCTGTTGACGGTCTATGTGACGGCACAGCCCATGGCGGGCGCATTCCGGCCCAAGATGCTGTATCGCCTTGCCGGAATCGCGACCGGTGCCATCGTGACGATCGCGGTGGTTCCCAACCTCCAGAATGCACCGGAACTGCTGGTGTTGTGCATGGCGGCGTGGACGGGCTTTTGCATCTATCTTGCGGTGCTCGACAGGACGCCGCGCGCTTTCCTGTTCCAAATGGCAGCCTTCAGCTCGGCGGTAATCAGCTTTCCCTACATCGAAAATCCCGCCGATATATTCGACACCACTGCAGGGCGCGTCGCGGAAATGACGGTCGCGATCCTGAGCGTCTCGATGGTTCACGCGGTGCTGCAACCATGGAGCGCAACGCCCGTGATCCGCGATCGGGCTAAGTCCTTCTTACGACATGCGCGCCGTTGGTCGGTTGAAGTGCTGAGCGGCGACAATGGCGAGCAGGAAAACGCATATCGGCGTGCGCTGGCATCAGACGTCACCGAGTTGGGGATGATCGCAATCCACCTGCCATTCGATCAGCGCGCCGCGCCCATCACGCAGCGCCGCGTTTTTGCGCTCCAGCAGCAGCTTGCCAATACCATCCCGCTCGCGTCGGCTGCCGCCAACCGGCTCGACGTGATAGAGCGCAAGCATGGTATCCTGCCCGAACTCAACGGATTGCTTGTCCGCACGATGGATTGGTTGGGATCGGCAGAAAGTCGGACGGCACAAGTTGGGGCGCTGATTGACGAGTGCGAGCGGCTGGCGAGGCAGGCAGAGGATCGCGGCGACTGGCCTTCGCTGCTAGCCGCCAGCGCCTCAATTCGCCTTGCTCAGTTTCTGAATGCCTTCGCTACCGCGCAGCGGCTTGCCAATCGCATCGGGTTGCCGGGTCGGCTGAAAATCAGGGACGGACATGAGCAGTCGTTCCGGCTTGCGCGCGATCACGGTGTGGCAGTGCTGGCGGGAGCGGCTACGGCGGCGGCGATCATACTCTACTGTGCGGTGTGGATCCTGCTGGCCTGGCCGAGCGGCTCCGCCACTGCCGCCTTTGCGGCGCTCATCACCTGTTCCTTCGCGGCCCATGATGATCCATCGCCGATGATCGGCCGATATCTGAAGGCGACGTTGAAGACCTTCCCACTGGCCGCCTTCTACCTGTTCGTGGTCCTCCCTCGCGTCGACGGCTACGAAATGCTGATGATCACGCTGGCCCCGGCGCTCCTTTGGATGGGCTATATCCAGGCCGATCCGCGTCGTTCGCCCGAAGCGTTGCCAATGTTCTCCTGCTTCATCGTAGCCATGGGTTTCCTCGCCCGGTTCCAGGCCGATTTTTCCGCCTTCGTGAACACCGGCATTGCTCAGTTGGGCGGCATCGTCACCACGCTGGCCGTGACGCGTCTGTTTCGCACTGCAAGCGCGCGCTGGACTCTGCGCCGCGTGATGCGCGCCAACTGGACCGAGCTGGCGCTGCTGGCGGATATCCGGCGGCCGTTCCGTCCCGGAGACTGGACGGCGCGCTCCGTGGACCGGCTCGGCCAGATCGCGCAGCGCATCGTCGCGGCTCCTCCGGGCGATGACCTTCATGCCGCCGACAGCCTTGCTGATCTGCGGATTGGGCGGAATGTCATTCCGGTGCGTAAGGCCCTGTCCCATGTCCCACACGATCTGCGTCACGACCTTGGCCTAGTGCTAGCGGGCGTCGCCGATCACTATCGCGACCGCACGCTGCTTTCCAAGATCGTACCAGCCGACGCGGCGCTACTGGTGCCGATCGACCGGTCGATCGACGGTCTGCATACCCGACTGCTCGACGAATACTGCAGGCAGGCGCTGCGTGCGCTTGTTGCTATGCGTTGCAACCTGTTCCCCGAAGCCGCTGCTCCCGTCCTGACCACCGGCAAGACCACCCTGCGTGTGGTGCAAGGAGGTCGCGCATGATCGAGGAAATTCACTTTGGCGGTATCTACGTGCCCGCCGCCCTTGCGACGGCGGTCTTGTCGGGCGTGCTGGTATATGTCGTCCGCGCGCCCATGCAGCGTATGACATTCTATCGGCTCCTTTGGCAGCCCGCCCTGTTTGACCTCGCCGTCTTCATCCTCCTTTGGTGGGGATTAAGTGCGGGAGCAGATCTCACCTCTCACTTCTGGTTCATGTCATGACCATGCTTTCCCGACACCATCTTGCGCGCTCGATCGCGACGCTTTTCGTCATTCTAGCCATTCTTGGCGGAATCTACGCGCTGTGGCAGCGCTATCAGGTCGATCCCGTGACGCGTGACGGCAAGGTCCGTGCCGACATGGTGCCCGTGTCTGCCGATGTCGCGGGGCTCGTCACCGAAGTGCGAGTCGTAGATAACCAATCGGTACGCAAGGGCGACGTGCTGTTCGTCGTCGACCGGCCGCGTTACCAACTCGCCCTCGAGCAAGCCGAAGCAGCCTTGATGAACAAGCGCGCTTCGCTCTCGCAGTCGGTTCGCGAGGATCGCCGCAACAGCGCGGTCCGCGAGGTGATTGCCGCAGAGACCGTTGAACAGGGACTTACTCGGACCTACGAACTCAGAGCAGAGGTAGCGCAGGCGGTTGCCGCCCGAAACCTCGCGCGCTTCAACCTCGAACGCACGCTCGTCCGCGCGCCAGTTGACGGGGTCGTCACCAATACGACCTTGCAGCCCGGCGTCTATGTCGTTGTCGGCAAGCCTGCTCTGGCTCTGGTCTATGGAAAGACCCTCCGGGTTGAGGGGTATTTCGAGGAGACTAAGCTGCCGGCGATCCAGGTCGGTGATCAGGCAAGCATCTACATCATGGGGGTCGCAGACGAAATCCATGGTCGCGTCCACAGCATCGCCGGTGGCATCGAGGACCGCGAGCGGGGCGGGACCGACGGCCAGTACGCCGATGTGAAACCGAGCTTCGACTGGGTCCGGCTGCCACAGCGCATTCCGGTCCGGATCGAGATTGAAAGCAAGCCGGCGAATGTGCGGCTAATACCCGGACAAACGGCGACGGTCGTGATCCATCCACGCGCCGACGCCAGCAAGATCCACAGGAGTCTGCCATGGTAAGGCAAGCGATGAGGCGCCTGACGCTCTGCGCCCTCGGTGTGGGGCTGCTGGCGGGCTGCACCAGGGTTGGACCGGATTACAAGGGGCCAAACAGCGCGTTGCTCAAATCCCCTGCCGCCCAAGGCAAATTCGTCGGCGCTGCTGGCCTTCCCGTCGATTTCGACGCTCCTCCTCAGGATTGGTGGAGGCTGTATAACGATCCGCTTCTCGACCGGCTTGTTGGAGAGGCCCTGGGCGCCAACACCGACCTTCGCGTCGCCGCTGCCAACCTCGAGCGTACCGAAGTCGCAATACACGAAGCCAAGGACGCATATGGCCCGGAGGTGGAGACTGAAGTCGCCTCAGAGCGCAGGCAGTTTTCAACCCAGTCCTATCTGCGCGAAACACCTATCCCCCCGTTGACGGTCGGCAGCGTGGGAATGCGTGTCGCCTATCAGCTTGACCTGTTTGGCCAGTTAAAGCGCCTGGTCGAGGCTGCTGAGGCCGATGCGGAAGCCAGCCGCGCTGTTCGCGATGCTGTGCGCGTGACCGTTGTGGCCAATGTTGTGCGGGCCTATGTGGAAGCCTGCACCGCCGGAGAGGAACTGACCGTCACCCGTTCGGTCGTCAACATCCAGGACAAAACCGCCGGTGTCCTGCGTCGCCTCGGACGTGCGGGGCGGATCGCGCGGACCGATGCCTTCCGGGCTGATGCCCGCACCGAAGAGGGGCGCGCCGCCCTGCCGGTGTTCGAAGCGCGACGGAAAACCGCTCTGTATCGTCTCGCCGTGCTTACCGGCCGCCCACCGGCGGAGTTCCCAATCGAAGTCGCCACTTGCGCCGAACCTCCTCACCTGACGCGCCCTGTGCCCGTCGGTGACGGGGCCAGCCTGTTGAAGCGGCGTCCCGACGTGCGCGAAGCGGAGCGAGATCTGGCCGCTGCCACGGCGCGGATCGGCGTAGCGATCGGGGAGCTCTATCCGCGCATCAGCCTGGGTGCGGGCCTAGGTTCAACCGGTATTCTATCTGACCTTGGCACAAGCCCTGCCAATCATTGGAGTCTGGGCCCCCTCATTTCCTGGTCGTTGCCCACGCCGGCTGTCAGATCGCGGATCCACCAAGCGAACGCAAAAGCGGATGCGTCCTTGGCGCACTTTGACGGAATAGTGCTCAACGCGCTTCGTGAGGTTGAAACCAGCCTGACAAGCTATGGGCGCGACCTTGACCGCCACGCCCGCCTGGAGATGGCGCGAAACCTGGCCGTCAAAGCGCGTGACGATGCGCAGATTCTTTACAGGGCCGGCCGCACTCCGCTGCTGGACCTGCTGGATGCCCAGCGAGCAGCTGCCGAAGCCGAAGCCGTGCTGGCGGCGTCAAAGGCTCGGATCGCCGACGATCAGGTCTCCCTGTTTCTCGCCTTGGGCGGCGGCTGGGAGCAGGGCGAAAGTTGAACTTTGATGGACTTCTCTCTTCGTCAATTGAGGTGAACAAACAAAGATGTTCTGGCACGCGCCGATGCGCAGGTACCCTGTCGCTCCACCCCGTCGTACGATGAGCAGTCCTTGCCGGCGGCACTGCGCAACCGGCATGATACCGGGACGGGTCTGGGGGCTCATCCAGGTTCTAGAAGGCACCTTCGGCTGACGGAGATCGAGCCCCATTCAAATGTACCCTCGAACACGGTCGGTGCGGCATCTTCCGGCAGAGCGACATGCATCTTGTGACGCCGCTCGGGTCCATGAAGATGCAGGCGGATTTCTATAGGGAGCCGCCGCTCCTCTGAGAATGCTCAGTCGTTTGCGGGTTGGTGGCCTAGCCGTGCTGACTCATCATATTGTTGACCGTGCCGGTCGTCTCGCCTGGGGTGCTGCGGTGAAACATTGCCGCCAAATGCGAGAAGCAGCTCAAAGTTCGGCACGGCGCGCTGTTCGAGATTATTGGCGCCGGCGGTGGCAGGGTGGTCGATGGGAAGCGAAGATCGCGTCGGTCTCATGCTGAGCGCCGACACGAGATCGCCTGGGATAACGCGCATGCATACCTCTGTTATTTGCGCAGAAGTTTGTGTGATCCACGAAAAAATAATTCATTTGTCAAATACTGCAGTCGATCGCATGAGGCGCATGCAGTCATTCAATGATCACTGATTTACAAAATACTTACTTATTGATCGGAGCTACGCAATGGCTTTTAATTCGAAGATTAATGGGAACCGGGATATACTAGTTTGCTATGAAAATTACGTCCTATGTAATTTGTGGTCGATCTACGGCTGTTTTGATCGGTGCGCATCTTCGCTTTCAACTGCTTGGGACCAGTGCAAGCGGTCGCTCAGCCTTGTTGGTCGAACCAACGGCCTGAGAACTATTCGCCTATCTAGCGCCCTTGTTGCGACAATTGTTCCCGTCGGGGCGATCGCGGCATCTCCTGCAGAGACGTACGAGCAAATCTCGGTCCCGGGCAAGACGATCTTCGCCTATCGACCGCTCGCCCAGCGCAAGCGCGTCGTGGGCAAATGTCACCCCGAAGCGTCTAAGGCGATCGCCTGCGAACAGCAAGCCTCCATCGCACGCAAAGAAGCGCTAGTCGCCAAGCAGGCAGCTTCGCTTCGTAACGCCGGTCGAGTCCATGAAGATTCAGGTGAACTCTTACAATAAGCCGCCGCTCGTCTGAGGTCACGCACGCTTTCGCTGATTCCGTGACCTACGCTCTATGCCCCCCCCTCCTGCGGAAAGTCGCTGGCCGGTCGGTTCCAAGCTATGATATGCAATACGCCACGCATTGCCACGCTTCACCCCAAAAGAATGGCGTTGCCAGCGACACCGCCGACCCAACTTGCAACCAGAACAAAATCCCTGGCTTTCGATGAAGTCAGGCACCAGCGCGAGCGTTGCAGATCGACTGAAGCACCCGGTTAGTCATCGCTGCGCAGTCTGCGCCAGCGAATGGAAAACTGCCAGTCAAGGCGCTCTTCAGCTCTGGTGCAAGTCGTCGTTTTAGCATTCGCTTAGCTCGGAAGTCTCTCGACTTGGCCGTCGCCGGCAGGATTTCTAATGAGTTAGCCACTTCCTCCACACTCATGCCCTCTATGTGTCGGAGGATGAAAACCGTTCGGAAATCGTCCGATAGGCAAGCAACTGCGCTTCCCAGCACATGGCGGATCTGCTGTTGTGCAAGCGACCCGTCGGGTAGCAGTGACGTTGTGGATCCACGCATCAGCTTGTCCCGGTATTCTTCGAGGATCACCACCGACTTCTCATCCAGTCTTGCTCGTTGCCGATGAAGCGATCGCTTTCGGGCTAACGCTTGGTTGATCGCTATTTTCGTCAGCCAGGTCGAAAGCGAGGATCGGCCTTCAAATTCCGCCGCAGCTGAGAAAGCTTTCATGAAGGACGATTGGACGACGTCTTCTGCTTCCGTACGGTCACGGAGGATTGACCATGCGGCGCGGAAGAGACGTTGATTGTGGCGCTGCGTAATCACGCGGACCGCCGCTGGTTCTCCGGCGGAGAAGCCTCTCGCAAGGGAGAGATCGTCCGATTGGCTGTAATCCAACGTTTCGTGCGCTTGCATTGGATTGCCTCCTGACACGGTATCGTTCATTTGGACGCGGACAGTAAACCTGTCATCGTGGGGTGATAAACGCAGTAGAATGCATGACGTCCAGGCCCGGGCACAACGGTTTTTCCACTGCCGCCGGGGGGAAGGTCCACATGGAAAGTCTGGTCCTTGGCGGTCGCAGTATGCCGGATGATGTCCTTGTTGATCCAGATAATCGTATCGCCAGCCTTCAGGTGCGGGGGCACCGGCCCGAACTTCATATTCGCGATCACAACAACATGCCCACGCGGAGTTGCTCCCGCAGGCGGTGGTGCTAGCAAGGCAGCGCCAGCAATGGCTGTCGCAAGAGACTGGAACCGTCCCATGGCGCGCTCCTCACTTCAGCTGGCTCAGTAGATGTTCGGCATGCGATTGGTGTGCTTGGAACAGAGCCAATCCGTTTTCCAGAAGCGATTTGAGTTGGGCATTTCGTGCGTTGGGGATCAACGAGTTGCTGAGGGCTTCATTGACCTGACGGTGAAATGCGACTTCATTGCGAATATAGGCTTTGTCGCAGGATCGGCCAGTCAGGCTGCCCAAATGCGCGGCTGTATCTCGGGCTTGAGAAGTTAGCTTTTCGCTTGTCGCATTCGGTTCGGGCCTCAAGCCCAGCTTTTTCAATAGCGCGATTGCCTGCTGGTTAACTGCTTTGTGATCGCGGATCATGGTCTGCGCGAACTGACGGACCGCGGGATCGGCCGCCTGGCGTAACGCCTGCTCTCCCGCGTGCACATCGAGCAGACCCGCCGTGTACGCAATGTGCGCGATCTGCGGATCGGTGGGACTCTCTGCGGCTAGAGTGGTGGGTGAAACGGACAGGAGGAGGGCGGATGCAGAAGCGAGCAAGGTTTTGGCGATCATCGTTCTTCTCCCATGAGTAGGTCGGTAAGCCTTTGATGCCGGATTTCTCGATCGGTTCCCGCTGATTTCGTCTGTCGACAAGCTCTATTCCGGAGGATAGATGACCCGATCGCTGGCTAGCTCGGCTCCAGAGGATAGCTTTGCAGGCTCAATACGGCCTTGTCCCATGAGGTGCAGGACCCTCCAGCCGTCTGCGAGCAGATAATCAGAAATTATACGTCGATGGCAGCGCCACCACACGGCTTCCGAACACATAAGAGCGCACGACACTTCTCGGGCGAGATGCTTCAGTTGGTCCATGCCGTCGCGAAATTGCGGCGAGAGTGCGTAATCGGCATAGTTGTGAAAGCTCTGATTCTCCCAAAAGGCATTCAGTTCGGGTGCTATGTCCTTCTGACGAGAACGGCGGCCGCCAAGCGTCTCGATCAGTTCATAGCGGATTTGAAAGCGGCTGAGTGTCTCCGGTAGACTGTCAAAATTATATTGAGGATTTCTACGTGATCGCGGAATGGCCCGCACATCAACGACGCACTGGACTTCGCCACCGCGCAGGATGTCAATGAATTCTTCAATGGTGCGGGTGGAATGGCCTATCGTGTAAATCGGGTGTCCGTCGGGTGATGCGCTCATCCTTACTGCTCCAGAACGTCTTGGACTCGCCTACGAAGCTCCGGGAGCACCTCGAGTTCAAACCAGGGGTTGGCAGAGGCCCACATGCGAGAGCGCCAGGAGGGGTGGGGTAGTGGGAAATACTTCGGCAGGAACTCGCGAAATCGACGCACGCGCTCAGTCATCCGTCCCGCGCCGAGGGCATTCTCCTGTGCATAGGTGCCGACTAGCAGTGTCAATTTGATGCGCGGCATTTGGGTGAGCAGGCCTTTTCGCCACAGTCTGGCGCATTCGGGGCGCGGAGCCGCATCTCCACTTCTCGCTCTGCCAGGATAGCAGAAGCCGACCGGTACGATGGCGACTCTGCTGGCGTCATAAAATGTCTTGGATGTCACCCCCATCCAGTCGCGCAACCTATCTCCCGAAGGATCTGAAAAGGGGATACCTGATGCGTGGACTTTGGAGCCGGGCGCTTGGCTCGCGATGAGCAGCCTCGCCTGAGGCGACACTTGAATGACTGGCCGTGGCTCGACGGGAAGCAGGTGGGCGCAGGCACGACAACCTCTTATCGACGCAACCAGATCCTCAAAAACAACCACACCAACCCCAATCCAAGTCGTCATGCGGAGACGAACGAAAAACATCCAAATGCCACTTCGATTATAAAGGCACGGGCCTGTGTTCAGGTTCCTTAGCGGAGGTTTGTTGGAATCGGGAACCTAAGCGTGCTCTCGACATCTAATGGCATGGCGGAAAAGCGCCAGGATATCTGCAGCTTCTCACCGCGGGAGGGATCGCTATGCACGACTCAAACCCGAACAGTACCGCCAGCGTTGCTGGTCACCCGCTTCATCCTATGTTGATCCCCTTTCCAATCGCCTTCTTCGTTGGTGCCCTTGTGGTGGACATCGTCTACCGTCAGAGTTTGGATCCATTTTGGCCTGAGGCGGCGGCCTATCTTCTCGGGGCTGGCTTGGCCATGGCCGCGCTGGCGGCGCTAGCCGGTCTGACCGATTTTCTTGGTGACCGACGCATTCGCAGCTTGCGAGCTGCTTGGTACCATCTCATTGGAAACGTCACAGTCGTGCTGATCGAGGCTATAAATCTATGGGGGCGTATAGAAGACGGGATAAGCTTCGTCCTTCCGGCTGGGCTTGGCCTTTCCATAGTCGCCACGCTCATGCTGTTGTTCAACGGCTGGAAGGGGTGGGAAATGGTTTACCGGCACCGCGTGGGCATTGCACAGGAAGCGAAAGACCTCACATCCAGCTGAACAGAATGAAGCACTGTGTTGCTTCTAACATGTTCATCGGATCCAGCCAGCCGTCACCCTTTTCCTGCAAATTTTTAGACTGCAAAAGCTCTGCAAAACTAAAGGTGAACGGCGAAAGCATATCCAAGCAAGAACATTGTATTGAAGCGCAATAATATTAATTAGACTTTTCCTAATAGGAGGAGCAACTTCGCAGTCAAAGGGAATGTGAACGGTCCCTAACATCAAACGGCAGCAAAAGGACTGTTATATGCTGGTCGACGAGGCGAACAGGCTACCGACCGATTGCGGGGCTCTAAACACCGCGCACGACAGTGAGCAGTCGGGCAGTACCGATCGCATACAGAAACCCGATGATACCCAGCGAATGCTTATTCTTGGCCAAATGAGTCGAGGGTTCGTGCACGACTTTAGGAACGTTCTTGGGGTGATTTCCGCAGCTGTACGTTTGGCTGAACGAAACGCTTCTGACCCTTCAGCGCTTGGCGGCTTTCTAACGGGAGCTCAGGAGGGGGTAGAACGCGGATTCCGGATGACAGCACGTCTGCTAGATTTTGCGAGCGGCCATGATTGCGACGTTCGCGCGCAGAATGTCAATGATGCTCTGGGGCGATTGCAATCGCTGTTGCAATATGCTGCTGGATCCGACATTCGAATTTTAATGCAGCTAGGTTCCGAAGTACCCGATATCGATTTGGAACTTTCACAATTCAATGCAGCAATAATGAATCTTGTCGTCAACTCTCGAGATGCGATGCCTAATGGTGGGATTATCGATATTAGCACTGCCTTGATCTCTCGATCTTTGTCACTCGATCACGAGCCTCAGCGCTATATACGCGTGCGAGTGAGAGATAACGGGACGGGCATGGATACGGACGTGAGTGGCAGAATTTTTGACCCATTCTTCACCACCAAGGCTGGAGCAGGTACCGGGTTGGGGGTCCCTCAAGTTGATGCTTTTATGAAGCAGGTCGGCGGCTCAATAAGTGTCGACACCGCACTGGGTGTCGGAACAACATTTGATCTCTTCTTTCCCGCTCCCGCCGCGGCTCGTGATGCCGACCATTCCATCTTGGCATCTAGATGAACCGGCAAAAAGGAAGACGGTGCCCGCAAAGGTTTGCCAACAGAATCGGCTGTCTCAGCCGGAGACGGGAGATTGGTATTCGAAAGACTGGCTTATCGCAGCGTGGGAGCGCTAAAACTGCCCCAGCCACGGCTGGTGAGTGTCATAGCCGCCGTGACGACGTATGCCCGAAGTGAGCGAATGAGGCGACATTCCTACTTGCGCCCCAAGCAGGGTAAATTCACTAATGTCCAAATGAAAAGCTGGTGAATTGGATCGGCTTACTTACCATGCGTTATTGTAGTAACGTACCAACTAAATCATCGCTGACCCTATCATAATTTGATGGATCATGATGTCTTATACTTCCCGCCTAAAAAAGTTCAAAAATAATTTGCCAGTGTCAAGTGTATTATCCGTCCACTAGAAAGTTCAAGAACAATGCTGCTACCCGGAGGGCGAAAACCTAATCGTTAGCCAGGTATCGGATAATTACGACTGATTGAGCGCCCGTCGACACTGACCACCGCATCATTGACGCGCAATCCTGCCTGCCATGCTGGACTTCCTTGTGCGACATGGGAGAAAACCAGCTTCTTTTCTTCGCGGCGGCCAGAGATCCCGAGTCTGTCTCTCTGGATCTCGGAAGCCAGTATGTGTCGGTCCACTGCCGCTTGAAGTGACTTTCTACCTAAACTCAAAATCATGTGAAACGAGTGAAACAAGGGCCAGCCCAACGATATGGGCTCTGCTAGCTTCCAATTCTCCACTGCATGGACCGGAACATCATGTAGTTCGATCTCGCCGATTTGAACCGTGCGAAGTGAAAATGCGATATTGGTAAGGACGCCTTCCAGGCCGATAGATACGGGCGAAGACTGAATCCTTTCATAAAGCAGCCCATGCTCCCGTGCATAATCCGCCGCGACGGTGATCGGCGTGTCGCTCCCTAAATCAAGTAGCGCTCTTACTCGTTGCCTTCCTTCCAGTGTAAGATCGATCGACGGAAAGGCAGCGCGCTCACCCTGCAGGGGCAGTGTGAAATCGGCTCTAAAATCCGTATCTTGTTGCTTTTTGAGCCAACGGACGCGGTCCCCGATGAAATCTACCTCGACATCGATTATTCGAAGCACGTCGCGCCCAACGATCAAGGGAATGCGTTGACCGGACAGAGCGTCTAAGTCTGCCGCTCCATAGCTGTCGATGGGCAAATCGTGGACGATCGTGCCGGCGGCCTCGATAGTTTGCGCACGATAGCTTAGCCCCGACACTCTACGGGTAAAGGATGTAGTTGAAGTTTTCCCAAGAGGTACAAGTCCTAATTCTCTCGCCAAGCTAGCGTTAATGATCGATCTAGAGGTGCCACTATCCACCAAAGCAGATACTGTCCTATCATTTAGCTTCACAGACGTGAAAATCATGCGTCGACGTCGAAGATCCATCGGCTCCCAAGGGTTGCCGATCTCCTCTATCGCTCGAGTTTCAGCACAAGTTTTAGAAGGTAATGATAGTTTGCCGAGCAGTCGTTTTAACAAGCGCGCCTCACAAGCTTTATTACCACCGAAAACGATCTTGTTTCGAGATCGTATCTAGTCAGTGTAAGAAACCAATAATAGTCACCAAAGAAATATAGCTTAGTCCATATCAATCGAGGATCTACTATCATTTGAAGTTCAAACTAAACATTTTACAATATTATATAGAGGACTATATTTATATATCTGAGGCGTCGCCCTTCTCCTGATGGGCGTGCCGCCTGCACTCGATTCACTCACAAAGCATCCCATTTGAAATCTTGAGAGAGGTAATCGACATCACGGCGTATTTCGCTTTGTGGACGCTCAACTTAAGCGGGTCGTGCCGCTTTGAACTGCGTGCTGGAGTACCCTCGACATATTTAGGGATGCAGGAGCGAAATGCTGAGACGGTGGCATAACCTCGTTTAGCAAGATGCTTAAACTCTGAGCAGATAATGATAGAAGACTATTACCCAGCGAAGGAAATTTAAACAGTCTTTTTCCCAAAAGGAAAAGCGGTGAACTCCGCTAGGGAACGCAAAATAACGGTGGGTTCAGCGATGAATCGATGGTTTTAAATGCGTGCTAGGTCTTCACTACCAGCGCTTGCCCGTGGATGTGTTTTGGAATCCGCATCAGCTACTTTACGGCTGAATAACCTCACGTACCTCGTCATGGACGGGGAACGCGGGCTCTGATGTCGCCGTTGCCGGAATTTGATCGCTGATCAGAATGGCGAATTTAGCTCCAGCGTAGCAGATCCCCGGTTGATGCCACGCACGTGTCACAACTAGGATCTTGCCGTTGAGTTCAACTCGCTCTCCCGGTGTGGGGGGGCGCAAAAAATGGAAGCGGCCAGCGGGTGTGGCATTCTTATGGTCGCGGCCATTGAAGACATCGATCAGCATCTCGTTTCATCTCCAGCAGATTGAAATAGGTAATGTGCCGCGTATTTTTTCGTCACAGCTAATCTCCAGACTTAGGAGAAGTGGACGTAGCGGGCCAGCAGTCGAAAAATTGTAGCGCGACTCGACGGTTAGTGATCACGTGCGGCTCCGGCAAGGCGCGCGCTCAAAGCAGCGATGCAGAGCGCAATTACATGATCTCTATGTCCGTCCGCCCACGTGCCGTCCGGGCCTAGTACGGCCGTACTCGCGCCAGTTTCTTCGATCCAAAAGCCTGGAGGGACGAGTGTTGCGGCAGCCGAGCGGGCTTCTGAATAGCGTAGGGCACGCACGCGTGTGCCGTCGGCTTGAATCCAGATCCCGGTGTCTGCATCCTGCAGTTCAATCAGGGATGGAAACACAGCCAAGGCGATCTGTGCATCCAGCGCACGGCTCGGCGCCGTGGCTCGTCTGCAGGCTGCGATGGCGCCAGCCAATGCTACGGTGCGGGTGTCGGTATCCGAATATGAGGAGGAACGAGGCATGCTCATCTTGCGGGCTTCACGTTGTCGTGTCGTGGCAGACCTTCGGCGTGTCGAGAGACGGGCTCGCACACAGTGCGCAACAATCCATCGCTGATTGCGTAGATCCATCCGTGCAGTGTCACGTCAGCTTGCGCTTCCCACGCGGCGCGCACGATACGGTTGCTTGTGAGGGCTTTTACCTGGGCGACGACGTTGCGTTCGCAGAGGGCGTCAGCGTCCGCTTGCGTGGGCGCGGCTTCGCAGGGATGCTGATGATGCACCGCCCTTACGGGGGCGAGCCAATCGCCGATTGCATCGTGAGTGTCAGGTGCCATGGCAGCCTGAACGCCGCCACAGCCGTAGTGACCCACTACTATGACGTGTCGAACGCGCAGCACATCGATTGCGAATTGTAACGCCGATGCGAAATTGGGATCATCCTCGATCGCAAGATTGGCAACGTTGCGATGTACGAACATCTCGCCGGGATCGAGGTTTACAATTTCAGTCGCGGGCACGCGGCTGTCTGAACAGCCTATCCAAAAGTAGCTGGGCCTCTGCTGGTCAACAAGCCGGCTGAAGAAGCTAGGATCAGCCAAGGTCTTGGATTGAGCCCATGCTCGGTTGCGGGTGAATAGGGCAGTCAGGTCATCACTGTTGTCGCGCTTAGTGGCCGCGTGCATTGCGTCTGCCGACTTTTCCCCAAAATCCGTCATTGAGCAGCTTCCTCGAGGTCGACGACTCTCAAATATGGTTTCAAAGTCTTGTAGCCTTGTGGGAACAGGCGTGAGGCCTCTTCATTAGATAGTTTGGGCGAGATCACCACAGGCTCGCCCGGCTTCCAGTTGACAGGTGTGGCGATGCTGCGCGCGTCTGTAAGCTGAAGACTGTCAATTGCACGCAGGATTTCTGCGAAATTACGCCCGGTCGATGGCGGATAGGTCAGGATGAGACGAACCTTGCGCGATGGGTCTATGACAAACACCGAACGAACCGTGACAGTCGGATCGCTCTCAGGATGGATCATATCGTACAGCGTAGAAACTCGGGCGTCGGGATCTGCGATCATTGGAAAATAGAGCTTCGCGCCCTGTGTTTCCTCTATGTCGCTCTCCCATCGGCGATGTGCTTCTACCGGATCGACGGAAAGTCCGATCGGCTTGACGTTGCGCTTGTCCCATTCGGGCCGAAGCTTGGCAACCTCGCCGAGCTCAGTGGTGCACACTGGAGTGAAATTTTTGGGATGGCTGAATAATACGCCCCAGCTTGACCCAAGCCAGTCGTGGAACCGTAGGACGCCATGTGTGCTGTTCTCTTCGAAATCGGGGGCAATCTGCCCAAGCTGGATGGTCATGGACACTCCTTCACGATGGCCAGCCCATTGTGGAGTGAATAAAAGCATCAAGCAAATGAATGATATTCATACTTTACCACAACAACCTTGTTATAAATTATCGCCCTGCTCACGCCCGACGCAATACTGCTACCGCCGAGGCAAGCCTAAACTGTGGTCCTCTGCTGGTCGGACCACTTGTGAGCAGCCCCATCAATAATAGGATCGACCGTATAGCTTCTGTCACCGTGACTCCAGTAACAGGCTGTGGCGGGGAGATCCCGCTCTTCTCTTATTCTGATCGAGTTCCATGATCCCTCCGCGTCACCTCAGTCTGCTTCATCGCTGACCGGGCCCCTGATTGCCATCCTTGCGGATCGAAGGGTTTGATAGTTGGGAGTCTGGCGGCCAAACTGAGGCTATATCGAACGGAGGTGGGATTTCATTTGATCTTTCACGTGCATTGTCCAGCCTTGACCAATTAAAGAGTCCGGCGGCGATGCCAACGCAAACGCCAGCGAAGAACACAATCGCCACAATGCCGATTTCGGTGCTGGAAACTATTCGAGTCCGGAAACACAACACACCGATACCTATGATGATCAGAAGAATAGGTAGTGTCCATATTGCTGCATACTGCTGGCAGCTTCTACGCGGGTGCTCGGGCCTGAATGATCTTGGATGTCTCATCTTGCATCCTGCTCGAACTACGAAATTTCAGCCTTAGGCTGCATGTCCCTTGCGCGGGCAATATCGGTCAGTTAGGATATATGAAGCAAACGAATATTATTGCGCTATAGGAATAAGGAGTTTGCTGGATGGATATCAGCGTCGCCCGCACCTTTTTGGAAGTGGTGAAAACCGGCAGCTTCGTAGGTGCGGCGGCCAATCTCCATTTAACCCAGACGGCGATTAGTGCTCGCATCCGCGTGTTGGAGGAGCAACTAGATGGGCCGCTGTTTGTCCGCAATAAGGCTGGCGCGAGACTAACCCCCGCCGGAGAGCAGTTCCTGCGATTTGCAACCACTTTGGTTCAGGTTTGGGCCCGGGCTCAACAAGCAGTGGCTTTGCCGCCGGGACGGGAAACGGTGGTGACTGTGGGAGCCGAGCTTAGTTTATGGAGTCCCCTCTTGCGACACTGGCTTCTTTGGATGCGGCGCGAATGCCCAGGAATTGCTGTGCGTACGCATATCGATGGGTCTGAACGCCTCATGGAGCAGGTTCAAGAAGGCTCGCTGGATGTTGCTGTGCTTTATGCGGCCCCGAGCCGACCAGGAATCATTGCGGAACTCCTCTTTGAAGAGAAGCTGGTTTTAGTTCGCACGACACCGACCGATCTGCCTCTCGCGCGAGAGGATCATGTGCAGGTGGATTGGGGCGAGGAATTTGCCGCGAGTCACCAGGCGGCCTTTCCCGACGAACCCAATGCCGTGGTGTCGATCAGTTATGGTCCGTTAGCCCTCGATTATATCCTTGCTACTGGCGGGAGCGGCTACTTTCGCGAGGGCTTCATTCGTTCTTATCTTGACGAGGGACGACTTGCGCTCGTTCCGAATAGCCCTGAGTTCTCCTACTCCGCCTATGTGGTTCATTCGACCAAAGCCGATCAAGAGGTGATGGACCGCATCCGAACAGGCCTCCGGGAGGCTGCTCTGGTTTCAGTGTGACAGGTGATCCATGATCTCAAACGAGCCGTCGTCTCCGGTCTGCTATATGGCCGAGGGTGACGACATATATATGGGCTACATCGGCCGCGATGAACTTCTGAACGAGCTTAATGCGTTGCTTGAAGCCGAGCGAGCGGGCGCTAAAGTTGCGCTTGCCAGCAGCCTTATATCGGCCCCGCCCGCATACACCGAGCTCATGCTCGTGGTCCGTGACGATGAAGCACGTTGGTGCGCTATGCTGGCAGAGCAAATCCGTAAGCTTGAAGCGACACCATCTCGCAGAACCGGTGCATTTCGGGAAAAGGCGCTGGCGGTCTCGGAACCTTATGATCGGCTGGCGCTCCTCAATCGTGGCCAGGCATGGGTCATCCGCAAGCTTGAAAAGTTGCTGCCGCGCGTCCGCGACGAGCATCTGCACCGCGCCCTGAAAGAGATGCTGGAAAGTCATCAAGACAATGTCCGGAAAGCCGCTGGCCTCCTTGATCCTGAACATCCCGGCCATTGAAACCACCGGTCGCGTTGTTCCTCCATGTCAACGCCAAGCTGCCAAGGCGGTATGCCCCGCCATTTTTGAGAAGGTGCAGGGCTAACGCGGGCGCCACAAACCTGCGGTTCGTAGGGCAAATTCCTTTCGAGGTCCCGAGATTATCAGGCACTCAGATCGCTGCTGCAGCGGCCTTGAGCGAGCGCAAATCCATCGCTATGGCCCCTCCAGATCACATATGAATACGCATTAAGCGTAAGGAAATCATTGCATGGACATCGCCATTGCGCGGACTTTTCTCGAGGTGGTGAAGACCGGCAGCTTTGTAGGTGCCGCCTCCAATCTCAATCTCACCCAAACCGCAGTCAGCGCCCGCATCCGGGTTTTAGAGGAGCAGCTCGATTGTGCGGTATTCATCCGCAACAAGGCTGGAGCCAAACTGACCCCTGCTGGCGAGCAGTTCCTTAGGTTCGCTACCACGCTGGTCCAAGTCTGGGCCCGCGCCCAACGCGCAGTCGCTCTGCCACCGGGTCGGGAGACCGTAGTCACGGCGGGAGTGGAGCTTAGCCTCTGGAACCCGCTTCTTCGCCACTGGCTGCTTTGGATGCGGCGCGAGTGTCCTGAGATTGCGGTTCGAACACAGATCGACGCAGCTGAGAACCTAATGGAGCAGGTCCAAGATGGATCACTTGATGTCGCGATTCTCTACGCCGCGCCGCATCGGCCAGGCGTGGTCGCTGAGCTGCTGTTCGAAGAAAAGCTGGTGATGGTGAGAACTCCACCCACTGCTGCTCCACTCTCGCCGCAGGACCATGTGCAGATTGATTGGGGCGACGAGTTTGCGGCGAGTTTCCAAGCAGCATTCCCTGATCATCCTAATGCTGTCGTTTCGATCAGCTATGGTCCTTTAGCATTGGAATACATTCTAGCGGCAGGTGGCAGCGGATATTTCCGGAAAGGCTTTGTGCGGCCCTACCTCGAGGACAACCGTCTTGCGCTGGTCCAAAACAGTCCTGAATTTTCCTATTCGGCTTATGTTGTGCACTCCACCAAAGCCGATCCCGGGGTGATGGACCGTATTCGTGAGGGGCTTCATGTCGCCGCCAAGATCGCGGTCTGAACCGAGCCTTCATCGTTGGATATGGGTCAAGCGTTCGTTGCACAAGCCACCGGCAGGGACGCGTGACATCCTGGGTTGTGTATCGTGAGGAGATCCGGCGGTTGCGCCTGCAGATCTTGAAGATTTCACAACATTTATCGATATCGTTACTTTGCAGAACGGGCCTGTGTACTGTTAGAGGGCGAGGTTCGCCAAAAGATCATTTTGGTTGAAAGTCCTTCAGCCGTTCGTTTTGAAACGAACTCCGTGTTTGGCAAGGAATTTTCCCAGCACGACAGCCTGATTGATATGCCGATCGTGCGCACCGTAGAGAAGCGTGGTGTTACGGGATTTGACGATGCCACAAAGCTGTTTGACCGGCTCGACGTTGTTCATCAGTTCGGCGCGATATTTTTCGGCAAATTCATCGAAACGGGCTGGCTCATGGTCGAACCACTCACGCAGCTCCGCTGACGGTGCAATCTCCTTCAGCCATAGATCGAGAGCTGCCCTTGTCTTGGACACGCCTCGTGGCCAAAGTCGATCCACCAAAACACGGAAGCCGTCAGTAGGAACCGCGGGGTCATATATGCGCTTGATGCGAAGCGTGCTCATCGCCTGCCTTCCGATGGTTTGCGTCCGATCCAGGCGGGTGGGTCACTAGCAGGAAAGGACTCGATCGACGCTTCATCAATAGCGTCGATGACGGATCCGCTTGCAAGCAGGAGCCGGACCTGGCGGCAGATCTCGATTATGCAGTCTCTGCGCTTTTCTTCGTTTAGCGTGACGCGAGTCCGAAAGCGGTCGTGCACGACCTCTTCTGCTAAAATTTCCAGTGGGCCATCATCGACACGGTGGCGGAGCGCGATGTAACGGACCGCGTCTGCAAGCTGGCGAGGATCGATGGTATCGTCACCTTCACTGGGCATCGGACCGTTCCCGTTCTGCTAGGAGCAAGCCGATGTCGGCCCCGACGCGGATGTCGTCCTCCGTTCCGAATGTATGCTTGTGCAGGCGGCCGCGGTGGTCGATCAGGACAAGTGTCGGCGTCCCCTGCATCCCATAGGCGGCCATGGTCTTCGGGATTGGACCCGCACCAGGAAGATCGACGCCCACAGGAAAGGTCAGCCGGAATTCGCGAATGAAGACAGCCAGTGCTTGGGTCGTCATTACCTCATTATGCTCAAACACGGTGTGGATGCCGATGACGGCCAGATCCCCCGGATCGAAGTTCTCAGCGATGCGCTGCGCTTGCGGAAGGCTATTCATGACGCAGCCCGGACACAGCATCTGAAAGGCATGAAGAGCGACGACCTTGCCACGCAGGCTCTCAAGATCAAGTGGGCTTGAGCTATTGAACCATTGTGCCACATGCCAATCCGGGGCGAGCGGGGCTGCAGCGCTTTCCATCATGATCACCTTCTATCACCATTCGTTAGAGCTGAGCCAGATTGAACAAGGTCACCATCATGCCGATCGCGATGCCGAAGACCATCACCATCACCCCCGCAATACGCAGGACGTAGGTTATCGGCTCCTCGTCGCTATTCGCGGCCACGATCGCAGAGGGAGGAGGGGGGGACCGGCCGATCAGGCGCCTGACGAATGGCTGGCGAAAAGCCATTGAAAAGCCCACAATCGCGAGGATTATAGCGAAGAAATCGACTATGAATACGTATATGGGCATCGTTGTTGGTCCTTCATTCTCGTGCTTTTGAGTCTATTAGCCGCTGCAGGCTGCAAGGCCCTCATCAAGGCCGGCGAGTAGATCCCGTTCCGCCTCCAGACCAACGGAAAGCCGTAAGAGGCTGTCGGTGATGCCCGCGGTGGCACGCGCATCCTCGCCCATGTCAGCGTGCGTCATCGTAGCCGGATGAGCCACAAGGCTTTCAACGCCGCCGAGGGACTCTGCGAGTGTGAAGAACCGCACGGCACTGAGGAACCGGCGCACGGAGAGAGCGCCGCCGTGCAGTTCGAAACTTAGCATCGCGCCGAATCCGCGCTGCTGCCGCGAAGCGATCGCATGGCTTGGATGTGTTGGCAGGCCCGGGTAGTGAACCTTCGCCACAGCAGGATGGTTCTCGAGGAATTGGGCAACCGCCATCGCGTTGATTTGCTGCTGCTCCATCCGGGGAAAGAGCGTGCGCAGGCCACGCAACGTCAGCCATGAATCGAAGGGAGCGCCGGCGCTGCCGACCACATTCGCCCAATGCCGCAGTTGCTCTACCTGCGCTGGGTCGGCTGCGATAATCGCTCCCCCGATCACGTCTGAATGGCCATTCAGATATTTGGTCGTGGAGTGAATCACATAATCCGCACCGAGTTCGATAGGGCGTTGGATCGCGGGTGACAGGAAGGTGTTGTCGACCGCGACCGCTGCGCCCGCTGACCGTGCTTTGCGCGAGAGGGCAGCAATATCGACGACTCGCATCAAGGGGTTGCTTGGGGTCTCAACAAGGACGAGCGCGGGTACTTCCTCCAATGCCGCTTCAAATGCGCTCATGTTGGACTGGTCGACAAACCGGACACCGCAGTGGCCAAGATCTGCACGCGCCTTAAGAAGCCGCATGGTGCCACCATAGCAGTCATGCGGGGCAAGGATCAGATCGTCGGGCCGTTGTCTGCCGACAAGGAGATCAAGCGCGGCCATTCCGCTCGAAGTGATGACTGCTCCAGCTCCCCTTTCGAGTTTGGAAAGAGCGTCGCTCAGCAGCTCCCGATTGGGATTTCCTGCTCGACCATAATCGTAGACGCGGGGCTCATCGTAGCCGGCGAACTCATAGGTGCTCGAGAGGTAGAGAGGGGGTGCGACAGCACCGAATGTGGAGTCACTTGCCACGCCGTAGGCAGCCGTGACAGTCTGGGGGCGCGGATTGTCGTCTGTGCGATCAGTCATTGAAAAAACGCCCTTCTGTGACTTCGCGCACGATGCCGGCGCGAATGGTGAAATCTCCGAAACGCTCCTCGGGTAGTCGTTCACGAGCATAGCGTGCGAGGGCGTCGGCCAGAACTTTCAGGATCGTTGCTTCCCCGACATTCTCTCGGACCATGCGGTTCAGGCGTTCGCCGTGAAAGCCGCCGCCAAAATAAAGATTATACTTCCCGGGCGCACGCCCAGTCAGCCCAATTTCGGCAATATAGGGGCGCGAGCATCCATTCGGGCAGCCGCTCATCCGGATCGTAATCGGATCGTCTGAAAGACCATGCTCGGCAAGGATCGCCTCGATCTTGCTCAGCAGAGAAGGCAAATAGCGCTCACTTTCGGCCATCGCGAGTCCGCAGGTTGGCAGAGCGACGCAGGCGATAGCGCTCCGCCGTATTGCCGAAACTTGACCGATATTCGGCAGATGTTCAGCTAATATGGCGTCGATCCCGGCTCGTTTGTCTGCCTCGACGCCGGCGACGATTAGATTTTGGTTTGCTGTTAGCCTGAATGTCCCTTGGTGCACCCGAGCGACGTCGCGGAGCGCGTCGAGCAATTTGAGGTCAAGACGTCCATTTTCGATGACAAGCGTTCGGTGGTAGCGACCATCAGGCGTAGCATTCCAGCCATAGCTGTCGCCGTTCGAGGTGAACTGGAATGCACGCGCGTCTTCGAACACGAAGCCCATGCGCCGCTCAATTTCGACCTTGACCCAGTTTAGGCCCTTGTCGTCAATCGTATATTTGAAGCGAGCGCGTTGGCGGTTTTGCCGATCACCGTAGTCGCGCTGGACTGCCATGACCGCGTCGACACAGGTGATAACACTGTCGACGGGCACAAATCCAATTACGCTGGCAAGCCGTGGATAGGTTTCGGGGGCCTGGTCGGTGCGGCCCATGCCACCGCCGATAGCGACGTTGAACCCGATCAGCTGCTCTTCATCGGCGATCGCAATCAGCCCGAGATCCTGTGCATAAACATCGATATCGTTCGACGGTGGCAGCGCGAAACCGATCTTGAACTTACGTGGTAGATATGTGCGGCCGTAAAATGGCTCCTCCGCCTTTGACGTGCCGATACGCTCGCTGCCATACCAGATCTCGTGATAGGCTCGGGTTTTGGGAATGACGTGGTCACTGACGCGCTTTGCCAGGGCTGCGACCTCAGCATGATAGCGTGAGCTCTGGGGATCTGCCGTACACATCACGCCGCGGCTGTCGTCGCCGCACGCCGCTACAGTGTCGAGCAGCGTCTCGTGCAAACCTTGGATGATCGGCCGCAGACGGTCTTTCAAGACCCAATGGAACTGAAAGGTCTGGCGAGTCGTGATGCGCAGCGTTTCGCCGCCGTGCGCGCGGGCAAGTGCATCAAGTTTCAGCCATTGCGCCGGCGTGCACACGCCGCCGGGCAACCGAACGCGGATCATGAATTGGTAGGCAGGTTCGAGCTTCTGGCGCCGACGTTCATCGCGCAGGTCGCGATCATCCTGCTGGTAGATTCCGTGGAACTTCATCAGCTTCACGTCGTCAGAGGAGGGGACTGCCCCGGTGATCTGGTCGAGTAGGCCTTCGGCGATCGTACCGCGCAGATAGTCACTGCGGTCCTTCATGCGCTCATCCGAACTGAGCCTTTTAAGTGGCTGCGACAGGTCGCGCGTACGGTCAATGACGGTTTCATCGGGCATATCCGGCCTCTTCAATAGACATCGCGCTGGTAGCGGTGATCGGCCTGGAGGGAGCGGACATAATCCTCAGCTGCCTCGCGGCCCGTATGAGCTTCACGTGCCACAATATCGACCAGAGCATTGTGGACGTCAGGTGCAAGATTGGCGGCGTCGCCGCAGACGTAAACATGCGCTCCTTCCTCAAGCCAAGCGAAGATTTCGTGGCTCTGCTCTTTCAAACGGTGCTGAACATAGACTTTGTCAGCGCTATCACGTGAGAAGGCGACGTCCATGCGCGTTAGCGTCCCGTCCTTCAGCCAACTCTGCCACTCGCGTTGGTATAGAAAGTCGGTGCGAAAGTTTCGCTCGCCAAAGAACAGCCAGCTTTTGCCGGAGACACCCTTCGCCTCACGATCTTGCAGGAAAGCTCGATAGGGCGCGACGCCTGTTCCAGCTCCGATCATCAAGATCGGCGCATCATCTGCGGGCAGCCGGAAGTGCTGATTGCTCTGGATGTACACAGGCAAAGCGCTGTCGATATGCGCCCGATCCGCAAGCAGGCCGGAGGCAACCCCGCTGCGCCGGACACCGTGTAGGGTGTATCGAACCGGCGCGATCGTGAGATGAGCTTCGTTGGGTGCTGCGCTAAGGCTCGAAGCCAGGGAATAGAGACGTGGCTGAAGCGGCCGAAGTGCCGAGATAAAACTCTGCGCTTTGATGCCTTGCACGGGGAAACGGCGGACCAGATCGATCAGATGGTGCGTGCGCAGAAACACCGAACGATCACCGGCGCGGTCCTCATCCTGCAACTGCTTGAGCAGCGGCGCACCGCTGACGAGGGCCCAAAAATCAATGAAGCGCGGTGTTGCTGCCGTGATTTCGAGTCGCGAGGTCAAAGCTTCACCGAGGGTGCAGTGGCTACCTTTCAGCTCAAGATCGGCTTCGGCAGAAAGCCCGACCGCATCTAGCAACTCGGCAACGATGGCGGGATCGTTCTGGACCGCGACGCCCAAAGCATCGCCGGGTTCGTAGGTGAGGCCAGAGCCTGCCAGTGAGAATTCAAGGTGCCGGGTTTCCTTGGATGAGCCGCGGCCAACGATCGCGATTTTCTCGATGATCGTAGCTGGGAAAGGGTTGCGTTTGTCGTAAGTCGCTGTGGGCGCGCAGGCGACTGTACTGAACAGATTGGCGGTGGGTAGGCGGTCTCCCGTGGCTTCGGCCACAAGCGCATTGAGTATGGACGCGATCCAGGCTTTCGCAGGTTCTTCAAAATCCACATCGCAGTCGACACGGGGGGTGAGGCGCTTGGCACCGAGTTCCTCGAAGCGCTGATCAAGCCGTTTTCCTGCCTGACAATAATATTCATAGGTTGAATCGCCGAGTGCGAGCACGGCGAACCTAACCTCTTCGAGACTGGGCGCTTTGCGCCCTTCGGCAAACTCAAAGAAGCCCGTTGCTGGCTGTGGCGGGTCGCCTTCACCATATGTGCTGACGATGATCAGCAGATCCTGCTCCTGACCAAGCTGACGAACTTTATAGTTTGCCATATCGCACAGGGTGCAGCTCAGTCCCTTGTCGATAGCGGAGGCCAAGAGCGTCCTGGCAACCTCAGCGGCATTGCCGGTCTCGGTGCCGTAAAGAATAGTAAGCGTGCGTGCCGCTGCTGAGGCAGTCGAATGCGGCTGCGGGGTTCGGAGACCGGCTTCAAGCCCGGCGAAATAGCCGCTGAGCCAACGCGCCTGCATTCCATCGAGTGAGTGGGTTATTTTCTCGACCAGAGTCCATTGGTCCGGGGTGAGGATGTTCCCAGAAAGTTCATTTGCAGACAAGCGCTCGTTCCTTAAGGTACAGCTTCTTCTCCTGGCACTGGGTCTTCAAGACGATGGCCCAGCACGCCGTTGAGGCTCCTTCAGGTGTGCGCATCACCCAGCCATGAGGCAAACGAATATTATTCATGCTTCACAGCAAGCATTTTGCTGAATGATTCTGGGAATTGCTGGCCGTTCAACAAACCTCGCCGACACGCCGCTCGAGGGATGGCAAACCAACATAGCAAAATCTTTGTCGTTAAGCGGCAATAGCATTCGCTTGTGCGCAGAGAAATCTAGCCCATGATGATCATGCTCTCGTTCCGCAGCGAGGCGTGCAGCCTCTCTCGAGATATTGTCGGAGTGGTTAGCGTTCGAAGGAGGATATGATGGCCTGGACCAACATATTGGTGCCCGTTCTGGGGGCCAGAAGTGATGCAGATACGCTGTCCTTCGCTAAAGCCCTTGCCACCCGATTTGGTGCGACGATCTCAGTGGTATTCGCCGCGCCATCGCCGACCAGTCTGTTTAACTGGGTGCCGCTGGAAGGCGGACTAAGTGTGACCGAGATGGCTGTCACCGCCATCGAAGAGGAGACGGACAAGGTCAGGGCTACTTGCCGCCGTCTCCTCACGGAACTGGACTATCCTAAAACGCTGTTCGAGGAAGTGATCACCGATGACTGGCTCGGTCTTAGGTCCGCTGTGCGCTTAGCCGACGTCGTGATATGGGACCGAGCGGCTGCCGAGGGTAATGGCCTATTCGCTGGCGCATTCCAGCAGATTTTGCTTGATGAACGGCGGCCCGCTTTCCTTGCCGACAGGCCGCCCGTGATGGGCGGCACTATGGCAATCGCATGGGATGGCGGCAGGGAAGCCTCTCGAGCCTTGCGTCGCGCCGTCCCGTTGCTCAGATATGCTGACCGCGTGGTTCTCATTACCGTGCTCGATGACAGGGCGCAGTCCGGCGGAGCGCGAGGAGTTCGGTATCTTCTGGATCAGGGGATACGTGTCGAAACTCAGATGGTGCATACCGAAGAGGACACGGGTCCGGCAATAATCGGGGCAGTCACGAAGATGGACGCAAACTTGTTGGTGGCAGGTGCGTTTGGTCACCCGCGGCTTCATCGGTTCATTTTCGGGGGTACGACCCAATATCTTCTCGCAAGCAAGCGCCGTCCCGCCCTGTTTTTGTCCCACTAAGAGAGTCCATCATCGCTACTGCCACGTAGGCGCAGATTGCCGGAACCTGCGGCTGGGTAAAGCGCAGCAGGATGTGTTTACTGGTTTAGAAGTTGCGTTGCCCACATGGGAGGCGTGGCGCACTGTGCTGTTATTCTAAGATGAGGGAAGACGAGATTCCTGGCTGTGTTTTTGCAGGTAATGCTCTCACCCTTGTTCTGGTGCTTCCCGATTTTCCCACGCCATTTCGCTGCGCAGCTTTACGCCGGTGGACCGGGCGATCAGAACGGCCAAGATCCCGACTTCTTGCATCTGATGACAAGGTGGTCTGACATAGTCTTTCGAACTGCCGGCGTCATGATCATGGCGTTCGGAGTTGCACTCGCGGAATGTTGGCGCTTTTTCACCTTAGTTCGAAATTGGGTTGGTTGAGCTTTGCTGTGCTGATTTGAAAACGAAACGTGATCGGCCAGTTTCCGCCTGCCTGTGGGCACCGCGCGCTTTGAGCAGATCCTGGCGTGAGAGTATGCCGATCACGCGATGTGTGTCTCTCTCGACAATGGGTATGCGCCCGATCCCGCTGTCAATGATCAGGTCCGCCACGACGCCCGAAGGAGTGTCGGCGAAGGCGACCGGTTGTGCGGCGTCTGAAATTGCTTCGCTGAGCGGAGTCTCCGCTTCGCGGGGATCAACCTGCCAGCGCAGAGCGTCGGTTCTTGAAACCAGACCAATGAGACGTTGCTCCTCATCTACTACGGGATAGCTGCGATGGCGGGCGTCGCCCGAGAAGAAGTTTAGCGCCTCCGACTTGGTCATGGATCCCGGCAAGGTATCGGGATTCTCCGTCATAAGCTGCCCTGCTTGCAGCAGGTCGAGAGCATCGACCGTATATTCCTGAAGTATGTGGCGACCGCGGCGGGCAATCTTTTCAGTCAGGATAGACCGCTTCATTAAAAGGACGCTAACACCATAAGCTGCTGCCGCAGACGTCACCGTAAACGGCAGGGCGCTGAAATGAGCAGTGAGCTCAGCGGCAAACATGGCGCCCGTTAGTGGGGCGCGCATCGCTCCGCTCATGATGCCCGCCATACCTATCATAGCCCAGAAGCCCGCATCCCCTGGGAGAAATTGGCCCATGAGAAAGCCTGCTGCACCGCCCAGGATGAGGAGGGGAGCGAGCACACCGCCAGACGTTCCAGACCCCAGCGCGATCAGCCAGGCCACAGCTTTGACGACAAGCAACGCCATCGCGACCCTCAGAGTAAGTGAGCCGTTCAGCAACGCATCGATGTTGCCGTAACCAGCTCCCAGAACGTGGGCGTCGATCAAACCTCCCACACCTACGGCAATCGCTCCGATCGCTGGCCACCACATCCAGTGCACGGGCAGCTTATGAAAGAGATCCTCGATATAGTATAGTGAGCTGGAAAGCAGTGTGGCCTGCAGACCGACTCCAATTCCCACAGCTGCCGCTGCTAACAAATCCCAGTCCGTTTTTGGAATAAGGCCTGCCATGGGGAACATTGGGCCTGAGCCCAGCAGGTGAGGGCGCAAAGCGAAGGCTACCATCACAGCGACGACCACAGGCACGAAGCTGCGCGGCTTCCATTCGAAAAGCAAGACTTCGATGGCGAGCAGAATAGCGGCAAGCGGCGTTCCGAATATTGCCGTCATTCCCGCCGCTGCGCCAGCTACAAGTAAGGTTTTGCGTTCGGCAGCGCTCAGATGGAAGCATTGCGCGAACAGGGATCCGATAGCGCCGCCGGTCATGATAATTGGCCCCTCCGCACCAAATGGTCCTCCGCTGCCGATCGAAATGGCCGATGATAATGGCTTGAGCAGAGCGACTTTGACCGAAAGGCGGCTTTCGCCGAAGAGGATCGTCTCGATCGCTTCGGGAATGCCATGTCCCCTTATCTTTTCGGAACCAAAACGTGCCATCAGCCCGACGATGAGGCTTCCCAGAATAGGTACGGCGACCACCCACAAACCAACGGTAGCATCCGTGATGTGTACCTCGTCGATGGAAAAGCGCCTGAACCAGAAGAGATTGGTAGCAAAGGCAATGAGCTTAACAAGGATCCAGGCACCCATGGCCCCGCCAGAGCCAACCACAACGGCCATAGCCGCGAGCAGCAGCATGCGTCGATCGACGCTATGATCGCCCAGTTTATGGTGTTCGATGGCGCGTGCAGGTGTAGGTGACATTAAAATAACTGGCCCTTCTCAGCGAGAGAGGGCATTTATATCGTAGTGCGATCATATACAACCGTGGAGAATGATGTGCGTGCCAAAGCCGATCCACTTCAAGATTCCGACTATGCAGCATTGGCGAAGTTTCGGCACGCGATTCGCCATTTTCAGGCGTTCAGCGAGGTTCAAGCAGCCGAGGTCGGGCTTACGCCACAGCAGCACCAAGTGCTCTTAGCAATTCGGGCCGCCTCTCCCGACGAAGCCACGGTAGGGCATGTGGCCGAAAGATTGGTGTTGAAACCACATAGTGCGACTGGTCTTGTGGATCGCTTGGTAGCCTTGGGCCTTGTTGCACGCGAAGCAGCGAGCAATGATCGCCGGCGTGCGATGCTGCGCCTCACCGACAGAGCGTATGAGATCCTCGCCGACCTTTCGGCAGTGCATCGTGACGAAATAGGGAGATTGAAGCCTCTGTTGCTCGATATCCTTAGCGAATTCGATGTTGTGTATGACCGCCATGGGGGTGAATAAGGCGCATCAGCAGCGACAAACTGCTTGCGGACGACGAGAGGCAGGCCTGTGACGCCCTTGCATTCTGTATCGTAAGACGATATAGTTTAATGGCGGGCGTTTGGCAGATCGGTGGAGGAGCGCATGACCCTGCTCGAGATCCTCGGTGGCGCGTTCGTTGACGTTGTCGGAAGCCTGCTCGCTGCATTCCTGCTTTGTTATCTTAGCTGGAACGCCTTCAAACTCGTACACCACCCGGAAATTGGTGTCCCGTTTCTGCTTTGCCTAGGTTGGATCGGCTTGCGCCATCATCTGACGGCGAGTACCTTTGTGCAAATGGTCGTCGTATATACAGGCCTAGGTGCATTGATTTTATGGCCGGTTGGTCGAAAGTGGCATAGAGACCAAAGTTCTTAAAATGAGAAAAGGAGAGGTAGATGGATCAATTGGATTAGGATTTTTCGGTTCATCCCGCACCTTACCCCGTTATCATTGGGTGCATCAGTGAGGACCGCGAGCCATCTATTGCAGAGGTACTGCGTGTAGCCAGGCGCATCCGCCGGGAGGCGTATCCCGCGGCCAAAAAGCTTAGTTCCAGGCACCGGCGTGGAATAGTTTTGAGCGCCCTGGCAGCTCTCGGGATCGCGCAGGAACGTTGAGGTCCCTGCTCGCGAGGAATATTTCTTGTACCATTTGGTGACGAAAAGCCGCTCTTTCGCGAACGGCAGGGTGCGCATCGGTCGACAAGCATCGACGACGAAAACCTGCCGCGCTTCTTAGGGCACGGCAGAATACTCATTCGTCCTTATTCTCACCTCAACCAGATGCTACTTCGTTCATGACCTCTTTCTTTTCTCCTCCGGATCCAGTTGAGATATAATCGCCAGCTGCTCGGGTGTAGGCATGCAAGTTGTGGGGATTGGCGCAGAAGGGCAAGTAACAGGAAATCCCGTATTGTCCTGAACCTCGTCAAACGTGACGCCTGGATGCAGTGATCTGATACGGATTGAATGATGAGTTCCGCCGAAGTCGAGGACGCATAGCTCTGTGACAATCAATCTGAGATCAAGCCCTTTGGGCATTTGTCCGCGTGGGTATCGATCAGGATTATATCCGGCCATGCAGACGAAATCGACCTCCCCTTCAACAAAGACACGTTTGTTGTGCTTCGGGAAAAAGAAGCTATTCGGGTGGCAAATGGAATTGCCGGGAAAGCCTCTCACGCCAAGCATGGCAGTCCGAGGTTTCTTATGATCCCCGATAACGCTGATGTTTGCCTGGCCGTAGCGATCGATCTGTACCGGCGTAACCATCGCATGGCGCTTTCCGCTCCAAAGTGTTGAAAACACGCGGTCGTAATTTGCCGGTCCTTCGTACACGGGTTGTTGATGACTTTGGCCTAGAGGAAGCGGTTCGGAGGTGTACCATGCCTCGCCATCCGTAATCTGAATGGCGGGACTAAACGTATGCTTTGCCAGACCTGCCGCGATCCGCGGGATCGGGCCTATTCCGGTCACCATGATTTCACCTGCATCCCGCCAAGCTTCAGCGCAGGCAGTAATCATCAATTCCGAAAGGGGGTGACTTGAGTTGCTCATGTTCAACGATCTTTCAGTAAATCGGCTTTGGTAGGCTGGACACTTTAGACGGCCCGCCCACGGCGGATAGATACGAAGCTTCATCTACATTGATGAAGTTAGATTTGTAGTCGTCCCATTGTTCGGCAGAGCTGGCACTTTTTGAGTACAGCCTGAGATGATCGAGGTCGATCTCGTAATCAGGAGATCCGCTTGTTGGGTGGGCGCCGAATGGCACTTCCGCCACGCCGGTTATGAGAGCCCGTTCAACGAGATTGAAGCGACTGTTAGTCTTCATATCCAGTGCTGCCGTTGACACTATTTTCTCGACCGTTACGTAGCTGCGCTCGGAAGCGCGTACGAGCAGTTCGTCAAAAATGGGATCGACACTGAGGTTGAGTATATTTCCACGATCGTCTGAACGATGGGCGTGGATGAGTGCCACGTCAGGCGTGATAGGCGGCATTGCCACCAGTTCTTCCTCATCCTGGTAAGGGCTTGTAATCATTTTGAAGCCAGGCTGATTGATCACATCCGTTCCGATCCCGACGCGCGTCGGCAAAAATGGAAGTTTCATCGCCGCAGCACGCAAACCCCAGTGGAACATGCCCTCGTCGACTTCCCAAACCTGGAATGCGCCTTTTTCCCTAGCCGCTCGGTAATGCGGATCCAGCGGAATATGGTCGAGGGTTACAAACGAGAAGATCAATTTTCTGATCTTGCCGGTAGCGGCGAGTAGCCCAACGTCTGGGCCTCCATATCCTGCGATAACCGTAAGATCTTTCAGGGATGACCGCGCTATTGCACGCACCAGGGCCATCGGCTTGCGTCGCGTAGCCCAGCCTCCCAGTCCAATGCTCATGCCATCGCTTAGCTCGGCGATGATTTCGTCTACCGTCATTACCTTATTTATCATCTTTTATACAACTCGGTCATGCGCGCTTCGTTCTTCACCTGCCCAACGGAGCAGGCAGAGTTGCGAGCTTTGTGATGCAGAAGTGTCGAGGGTCGAGTTATGACCATTCTTGTTGAGGGCCAAAACTTTTGCGCTCGGTCATGGCAGAGGAAAGATCCGGCCAGCAGCATGTGCTGAAAGTGGATCCATAGAGCCAAAAACCCCGGTCCGAAGGCAGCACGCCTCCGGCCGGGGCTTAAATGCCTGCGACGATGCTGCCGGAGTTAAGTTCGCGAGAACGACGAGAGCAGAGACTGCGCATAAGGCATTATCGCCCTGGCGGCGCTCGAAAGTCAAGCGTGGCTTGCAGCACTAAAAATGCTCGTAAGCCTATAACGTTGAAGCCATCGGTCTATTTGCGAGTGTAAGCTGAAATTTTGGGAAGCGCTTAACGGAACGGGGGGATTGCAGCGCGGGGTAGTTGCCTGCGTCTTCAGTATTAGTCTGGAAGTGCACTGATGTGCGGATTTCTTTGCAGTTATGATGCCTCATTGGCGTCGGCTGGGACCTACCACAATTAATCCTCTCTCCTTTGATTATCCTTGCGCAGTTTGGAGGGCAGACTGCAAACCGCGCGCTACACAATGAGCCGGATCCTCAGCGACAAGCACTGGCAGACCGAGCTCCTTCTGAAGTGTCTCAACAAGACGGGGCGTCAAGGCACCGCCACCTGTGAGCAAGGCGCCATGTTCATGCAGATCCTCACTGAGTTCCGGTGGCGTTTGGTTCAATACGTCCCGCACGGTTTCTATGATTTGCCTAACGTGCTTGTCGATCACCTGATCCAGTTCTGACGCGGTAATGTTTAAGGACGTCGGAGCCATGGACACAAGGCTCCGGCCGCGGACTTCGATCAGCTCGTTCGCGCGGTAGTCGCCTTTTAAGGAAGAGAAGTTCCTTTTGATGCGTTCTGCCGTTGGCGCACCAACAAGAATCTTGTGCCGAAGGTGAAGATGATCGGCGATCGCCTTGTTCAATGAGGCCCCTCCCATTCGAACGGAGCGCGTCAGGCAAATTCCGCCCAATGAAAGAACCGCCACCTCGGTGGTGCCCGCGCCACATTCCAGCAGCAACACGCCCGCTGGCTTGTTGATCTGGATCCCGGCGCCAATTGCGGCGACAAGTGGCTCATGAACTAAACGTACGGGAGCCAGTCCGGCATCATCAGCCGCGGTCAGGAGGGCTCGTCGTTCAGCTTGCGTGGCGTCCGCGGGAATGCCGATGAGCGCGCGGAGCCCTCCCATCTGTCTGCGCCCCAGAGCGCGGCGGATAGCATATCGCAACAGCTCGGCCGCAGTGCCGATATCTTGTAAAACGCCCCGCCGTAAGGGTCTTCTCACCTGCAGGCTTGGAGGTGTGCGATCGACCATTGCCTCTGCCGCACTGCCGGCTGCAAAGAGTTGGGGATCAGTTCGAAAATTGGCAAAGCAACAAAGCGAGGGTTCGTCGAAAAGGATGCCGCCATCCCGATGAATTACCCGCAAATTTGCAGTGCCAAAATCGATTGCGAGTTCCGGCCGCCTCAGAGATAAGGAAGAAAGCATCCGTCCGACATAGCGATGATTTCCGCCTTTGTCTCGCCTTTGCCTCGTCCGCGGATTTGTGCCTGGCTGCCCCACACCTGAAGCGCGGTCCGTCATTGGCGGTGTTCCATTACGGGATGTTGTCGGTCAGGTTTGACATTAGCGGGCTACAACGGCATCATGGAAGAATGAAGGCCGGTCACTCTCATCATCGCTTTCGCCACCACGGGGGGCAGCTTCTCGCGGGCATGTAGCCCCGGGTTCCGGTGCTTGGTGCCCTGAACTCGGGGCTCGGATCGAAAACAAGCTTTGCCTCGCAACAGGGGCGTGAGCGCTCATCCGGAAAGCAAAGTGTATGACCAGCAAGAAGGGGCGTCGCCGCCCGCCTATCCATATGATCGATTCCGAAGCCGACGCGATCACTGATCTCGCAATCGCTGCTGAAAGACGGATTCCGCAGGTGAGCAAGCTTCTCCTAGAGGAAACTGCGCGGGCTCACATTCATTCGGCAGCGCGCATCCCCCAAGACGTTGTGACGATGAACGCCACGGTCGATTTCACCGACGAGACTGGAGAAAAGGCGCACAGCTACCGGCTCGTTTATCCGCGAGAAGCCGACATTTCATCCGGCCGAATATCTATCCTGACGCCGGTTGGTGCTGGTCTCATCGGCCTGAGGGAAGGGCAGTCAATATTGTGCCCGGATCGTGATGGACGCGAGCGAGAGCTTAAAATCGTCAGGGTGATGCACGAAAGATAGTCTATTGTTCATTCAAATTACGGGTTGTTTGCGCGCAGCCAGATGTTTGAACACCAGTGGGGAGCGGATAGGGCCACTGCGCCGACCTTTGTAGCACTGTTCAGGCGATAGTCTTACTTAGAAGAAAAGCGGGCACGAAAACTTGCCGCTGCGGATGTCGAGGGAATGCATGCTTGCCTTTCCTGCTCTGCACTCTACATTAGACGGATGTTCGTTAGCAGGAAACACGAGAGACCGGCGCGCCGGTCTGGAAGCAGCGCGCTGTCGCGCGCCTAAGCCCTGACGCCGATCGCGTCGGGGCCGTTCCCTCCTTTCTGCCTCCACTGGGCGCCATCGGCGCCAACGTCTGTGTACAAGATGAGATTCACAGGCGTGCGTGAGCAGTAGTCTTCGCGACTGCGGCACATGGGCGGATATTTGCTAGCTAAATTTGTCTGAGAGGCCATCATGGGACCGAAGTTCATATGGGTTACTCGAACAGCACCGTATAACATGCTTACCGCGCATCGGCTGAAGGGGATTGGGCACAAGGCGCTCACAATTCCTCTTCTCACGATCAAGCCAAGGCCTCATGAGGCACTATCTACCCAACCTGATGCGCTCGCGTTTACCAGCATTCACGCTATCGAGCACCACCGCTTGGACCGCCGCTTTCGTGATCTGCCTGTTTTTACAGTTGGCGAGCGAACGGCGAAGCTGGCGCGAGATGCTGGTTATCGTCGGGTGCAATCGGCCGACGGAAATGCGCTTGATCTGGAGATACTGATCAAGGAGCGCATGCCTAAAGGCTCTGAAATCATTTACTATAGTGCTGCTGAGCCTGCGGTGGAACTCGCGCTATCGTTGAACGAGAGAGGTTATGCCGCTCGCCAGATCACCGTTTATGAAAGTCTACGCTCTCCTTCGAACACAATTACTCCCGCATTGGCCGCCATGCCTTGGATGGACGGAGTTCTGATACACTCGGCGAAGGCGGGTAGGATTGTCGCTCAGCTCATAGCCGATTGCGGAGAGCAGTGGCAGGGGACCGCCTATTGCATCTCCGAAGCTGCCGCCGATCCGCTGCGGCATCTTGGACATGGAAGAGTAAATGTTTCTGAAAAGCCTAATGAGCGGGCGATGCTTGATTTGCTAGGTGGAAGGGGCCCTCAGACAAGTTTTTAACTTCGTTAAACTTCGCATTAGCCAATCAACTAAGGCGATATATTCCGTTCATTGTTGAGCCCTTGGCTCTATTAAGGAAATGGCTCTGATCCCATGCCCCGTCGTTCTGAAAAATATGCATCGTCTTCAGCTAATCATGCAGATGCATGCTGCGTCAACGAGTTCGAGGTTAGTGCTGCAGCCTATCCTGATGGCCGAATTGCTGTGCTTCTTTCATATTATCCCAATCTTTCGCGAGAAGAATTGAAAGAGGTCATTGGATTTGTCCGTTCAGCGCGAGACGATCAGATAAGGCGGCTAAGATCCACTCCGGTTAATTCAAGAAAGCTTGACAAATTCCTGCGAGACAACCGAGCACTCATGCCGAATCCGAATGCGAAAACTAGTTCGATTTTCGCGGCTGTTGTCATTATGTCGATCCTACTGTGGATGTTGTGGGACAAGCGACCGCATCCTCTTGCGCCCGTGTCGGATCAGGCTGATGTAAGCCGACAGGCGGGCACATTTGAACGCAAATAGATCAGGAGACCGCAATGTGCGCCGTTTTTGTGAAACCGCGTCCATTTGGGCGCCGGTCTTGCCGCTTCGTAGAACTACTCGATCGATATCCCGACGTCAGAGCCGGTGAGCTCGCTGAGATGATCGAGACATTTCCCCATCTGCCTGCGGCTGAAATCGCCATCATGTCGATAAGTGAAAAATCACATAGAAAGCTGGACAAATTCATCAGAGAGCAGTCGGAAGCTCTTAGGCGCCCATGGCTGAATAGTGGATTGCTAATCCTTATCGCCATCAGCTTTGTAATTTTCCTGTACTGGCTACACTGAAGAATTGTTTATAGTGGAAGAATTCGCGCTTATGCAAGCAAGGATGAGCGGGTAATTAAGAGTACATCGACTAGGCTACGCAATAATGTGCGCATCGGAGAGATCTAGTGCATGAAATTGGGCGATTACTCAACGAGTAGCGGCCCCCGGGTTGCGAGGGAGCGAGCCCGGGGTGGATTTTGAACCTTGTAACGGCAGCGGAGTACGCTGCTCGGGAGTAGCTAATGATCAGCACCGCCGCATATGAACCAGAAGCGCCGCATCAACCTGCAGAGACGGGATCGCCTGAACCACGGGTGATCCCCTTTCCAAAACGGAATTCGCCGCCCGAGCCGACCCCTCCCACCGTACCGGAACCGCCGGCTGCGGCATGATCACCAAATCAGCTAAGGAATAGGTAAGGATATGTCGATCGATGTTTCCGCGGAGTGCGGGACGTTCTTTGTCACCCTTATCAGAGGCGCTGCAGAGCAGGCAGAGGCGATATTGGTAAGGCCAGGTCAGGAGGTGCGCTTAAGAGCGATTCGAGATGATGGGTTTTCAGAATTAGCACGGCTGGAGTTGTCGCCACTGCCGGAAGATCAATATCTCGCCGTTGCGCTTCGCCTCTCGGGCGATGGGGACCGCAAGTCGGCCATATTCGCTGCACTGGCGGACCAATTTCGGTCACCTCCTTTGAGCATCGCCGTGGAAGCTCAGCGCAAGCTTGTCGAAAGCCGTTCAAGCAAGAGTGTGCTGTCGCTGAAGGCAGCCACCGAGGCAGTTGACGCGATCAAGATCGACCTGAGATCGGGCGGGGGCGACTATAGCCGCGCGCTAAGACTTCGAGCGGCCTTCTATTCAGATTTTTGGTGTGATCCGAGGATACCTGCCGCTCCGAAAACTCGCCGCGTTATGCTAGCGATGTCCGAGATATTGAAAGCGCAAGTCAATGTCGAACACGCAGATAGATTGCCAACCTGGAAGAGAACTTCTGTTACAAGAAGTGTTTGTGAATAGTATAGGATAATGTGTGAGCGAGATTTCAATATGACGAGCTACGAGTCTTTTAGAATGAAAGCGGCCCGTTTGATGATCAGAAGGGAACAATCGAATTATCCGCGGTTTCGAGCCTCGTTGCCCTAGAATGGAGAGCGCGCGCTGATCAACATCTGCGAAACTCCGCTACATTTCAGCAGCCTCTCGGACGTCGAGCGCGAATTAATTAAGTATTTTGATGTAAGCAAGTCCGATCAGCGAGGCTCCTATGTACAATTTGGAATTCGACGAACAAACGCGCGTGCTGTTCCAGAGGGCTAGCGGATTTTGGAACCTGGAAGAATTCAGGCGGTATCACGCAGAGTTCGCCGCGCTTCTGAGCCGGATCCGCTCAGATGGGCGACCCATTAAAATGCTATTCGACAGCCGAGACATGCCGCCCCAATCGGCCGAGGTGGTAAACGCATTTTCCAAGATGACCAGCGCAGATGACATGAATGCTGACGGACGGGTCGCGATCCTGGTTTCGGGCATGCTCTCCAAACTGCAGGCCCAGCGGATTTCCGATAATCCGCTTGTCAAGAGTTTCAATGACGAGGCGGAAGCGCGGGCTTGGCTAGCCGAGCCGATCTGAATTCGCTGTTAGGTGAGAACATCTATTTGGCAAATTGCGCCATCCGCACCTATCAGCGCTCCATCATGGCTCCAAACGACTAAATTCAACATGAAAGCGTACCGCACCTAGCGGCTCGACCCGGTGCAAGATGGTCGGCTCCACGACCCCAGGGGGTGTCGCTTCAGACAATATAACTTCTGCCGGCGTTCTGCGTGGATCGGTCACGATATAACGCAGTTCGCCTTCCTCCACGCGGATCAGACCCCAGGTGCCTTCCTTTGTCTGATGGTCGTTCAGCAAAGCTGCCGGTATAGTTTCCTCGGTAAAGGTCGGCGTGCGCTTATAGGGCCTGACCCCGTCAGGAAGCTGATCGATCATGCTTCATTCCTTTCGCGATAGAATTGAACTCCAAGCTGCAGACTTTCCGCGATCCGATCCGCCTTCCGCTGGAAAGCCGTTGCGGCGGCGGGTGAGAGCAGCTCGCCGCTGACCTCATGCCACAGCGCCAACCATCTGGCGAAGTTGTCAGCGGTCATGTGCTCGGCGTGCCGAACATGCGCGACCATCGGTTGCCCCTTGTATCGCCCCGTCGTCAGCATGACCGAGGACCAGAAGTCCTGAAGCTTGCCGAGATGGTGGTGCCAATCGTCTATCGCGCCATTGAAGATCGGTCCTAGGACGCGATCCTGCCGGACCCGCTCGTAAAATGCAGGGACGAGGCGCGCGATATCTTCTTCCTTGATTTCAGTCGTCATGACGCTGCCTTCTGGCTCTGCAGGATCAGGTTCAGGGTTCGCATGAGTTCGTCTTCCAGCAGCGGCTTTTCAATGAGAATGGCGTTCAGCTCCGCGGCTGAAGCGCGAAGCCCGCGGGTGGGATTTGTCGCTAGCAGAATCGCCGGGGTCGCGCATTTCCTCCGAAGCTCGGCAAGTCGTTCAAGCCCCTGCGCGCAGTCCCGATCGACGACAAGCGCAACGGCAGCGGCCGCATCGGATAGGTCCGACCCCGCCGCCGCCTTGATCCCTGCCACCGATAGGGCAAATTCGATTGAGGAGAGGAGCGCTGCATCATCGATGAACAGCAGGACCGGATTGTCGCTGGTCATCTTCGCTCTCCTCTCTCATTCAGCCTGGATCAGGCCGCCTTCTTCCAGATGGGCTCCAGCGGCACGTGGGGCGGGCAGTGGGCGATTGCGCCCACGGGCAGGCCGCCAAGTTCATTGGCAAAGCCATGGTTGACGTCGCGGTGATGAGCCTCGTCCGCCCGGACAACCAGCACCACGTCGCGGAGTGTCGCGCCGTCGGGCAAATTCCAATAGTGCTTGGCGATGTCCGGCGCGGGCACATTGGGGCTGCGGCCTTCGTCGATCTCGGCAAGATAATGGGTGTAGCTGATCACCGCCTCTTCTTCGAAATAGCCGACTACGCGGTGAGCCGTCTTGGCGCTCACCAGATAGAGGGCGAAGAAGAACAGGTAAAATACCCACTGCACGCCCATGATCACCGCGCGCTCGAACCAGGTCGGCTTGGAAATTTCGATGAAGGTCATGAGGTGCATGCGCTCATTTTCCGCCTCGTCCATGAGCGTCTTGATCCAGCCCCTGTCATCGCAGATGCGCCGCAGGCAGGCGAGATGGGTGATGGTCGCACCGACCATGCCGGGCACAGCCGCCACCGTTTCCAGAACGACGGCGCGATGACCATAGCGCGCAGCGAAGAAGGTGTCCGCGCACCAGCGCAACATCTTCGTGAAGCCAAAGGCGACCCGGTCTGACAGCCCTTTGGGCTTGTGATGGACGCCAAGATCGATGAACGGTGCGGTCATGAAACTATCTCCAGATGCGAGCCTGTTTGCTATGACGCTCATCTATGCTGCGGAGCATCGGGGAGAAATTTGGATGTTGTACCTACCGCAAGTCCCCTAAGGGCTTTACCGGAGGCGGAAGCGAAGGGGCTGACCCGATGAGGAGGATGTGAACAAAGCGGCATTTCCTTTCCGGCACATGAGCCTGCCCGCGCCTCCATTTCTGGTGACGCTGGCACTCGCCGCCATCGCTGTGGCGATTGGCGCGGGGGTGCGCATCGCCTTCGCCGCAGAGCTTGGCCAGCGCGCCACCTATATCTTCTTCGTTCCGGCGGTAGTGGTGGCAAGCGCCTTGTCAGGTCTGCGCGGCGGGATCATCGCTTGCATAGCGGGAGCCGCATCAGGGCTACTTTGCGATAGGGCGATCGGTCCTCTGGAAGTCGGAAGCCTCATCGCGGCGGCGGCGTTCGTGGTGATCGGCCTTGCGGTTGCGCTTGGCGGCGAATGGTTCCAGCGAGCGCGGGCAGAGGCGGAACGCGGCACTGCGGCGCTGGCGAGGCGGGAGGCGCATCTGCGCTCGTTGCTCGACACCGTGCCTGACGCCATCATCGTGATCGACGAGGGGGGATTGATACGGGACTTCAGCCCGGCAGCGGAGCGGATGTTCGGTTGGAGCATGGAGGACGTGCGCGGACGGAATGTCAGCATGTTGATGCCCGATCCATATCGATCGGCGCATGATGACTATCTGACCCGCTATTACAAAACGGGCGAGAAGCGGATCATCGGCAAGGGCCGGGTTGTGGTGGGTCAGCGCAAGGACGGATCGACCTTTCCGCTGGAACTGGCCGTCGGAGAGATGCGCGTTGGCGGCCAACGGCATTTCACCGGCTTCATCCGCGATCTTACCGAACGGCAGCAGGCTGAGGCCCGGCTTCAGGAATTGCAGAACGAGCTGGTTCATGTGTCGCGGCTAACGGCGCTCGGCGAAATGGCGTCCGCATTGGCGCATGAATTGAACCAGCCCCTGTCAGCGATTGCCAATTATCTTAAAGGCAGCCGCATGCTGCTGACGCGCGAAGAGGTGCCGCTGGACCGCGTGAGTGAAGCGCTGGAACGGGCAGGTACGGAAGCGTTGCGGGCGGGCGACATTATCCGCCGCCTGCGGGACTTTGTCGCGCGCGGGGAGACGGAGCGGTCGGTCGAAAGCCTGCCCAAGATGGTCGAGGAAGCCAGTGCCCTGGCCCTGGTGGGCGCCAAGGAACATGGCATCCGGGTGCAGTATGAGTTCAGTCCCGAGGTTGATCTGGTTCTGGCGGACAAGGTCCAGATCCAGCAGGTGGTGCTGAACCTCATCCGCAACGCGGTCGACGCAATGACCGATGTCGCGCTGCCCCGTCGCGAACTGCTGATTAAAATTGAGCGTGCGGGCGATAATATGGCGCGGGTTACAGTGGCGGACACAGGCCCCGGGATTGATCCCGATGTAGCTGACCGCCTGTTTCAGCCTTTCATAACGACTAAGCGAACCGGCATGGGGGTCGGCCTTTCCATCTCGCGCACCATTGTCGAGGCGCATGGCGGGCGGATCTGGGTGGAACCGCGGGAGGGCGGCGGCGCGTTGTTTTGCGTCACCCTGCCACGCGTGAGTGAGGAGGATCTGTATGACAGTGAGTGAAGCGATCGTTTACGTCATCGACGATGATGACGGGGCGCGTCATTCGCTGGAGTTCCTGCTCGACTGCGCGGGGATACGGGTGCGCTCCTTTGCTTCCGCCGACACCTTCCTCGCCTCGTCCCCGCCGCTGTCGGGCGCCTGCATCGTCACGGATGTCCGGATGCCCGGCCGCAGCGGCATTGAACTGGTGGAAGAGCTGAGGCGGCGTGGTGCAAACGTGCCGGTCATCGTCATCACCGGCCATGCCGATGTGCCGCTCGCCGTACAGGCAATGCATGCAGGGGTGGCTGACTTCATCGAGAAGCCATTCGATGATGAGGTGATGCTGTCGTCGATCCGCAAGGCGCTTATCCGGCAGGCCGGGGACGTTCAGGCGCAGGCGGAGAAGCAGTCGATAATTGACCGGATCGCCAGCCTCAGCCCGCGCGAGCTGGAGGTGATGGAAGGACTGGTTGCGGGACACGCCAACAAGGCGATCGCCTTTGACTTGGAGATCAGCGCGAGGACCGTGGAGGTTTATCGAGCGAACGTGATGATGAAAATGCAGGTTAAGACGCTGTCGGAACTCGTCCGCATGGTGACGCTGGCAAGATTGGGCTAAAAAGTTGAGTCGCTCGAAAGGAAATAGAGACGGAAAGGCGATGGCGTCCAAACGGCATCATCCTACTTGTCCCTGTCCAGACATTCTCCTGGCGCCCACACTTTTCCGTTCAAGCAGTCTTCCGCTTCTTCCAAGAGCCGAAGTACGAGCGCCTTATCGTGCTGACTAGGCCTGGGACATTTTGCTCAGTCCGCTTTGGAGCATGGATTGTGGAATAGCGGACATACCTAGCTCGGGAACAGATGTCAGCTTAGACGTTCGCGACAGCGCTCCCCATCACGTATGCCTTTCCGCGTGCATCAGCGCCCACGATAGGGACGACACAGGTGAGGACCCGCTCAATCTCCTCGTCGACCGCATTTTGTGCCGCTCGCGCTATGGGCATCCTGAAGTTCATAGCCACTGACTGCGGCCCGACCCGCTTCATGCTCGATAAAACTCGCACCATCGTCATCGGATTCACCTCATGCACGTCCGACGGTGATCTATCGTCCAGAGGGAGGCTCTCATGAGAGTCGCGTCTGCTACCTGTCTGCTCATCGCCCGCTTTCCAATAGCGCGCCACCCAAGCCCTGTCAGAATGCCGACACAGGCAGATAGGCCTCGCCGGTTTCATCTGCATGTCGCCAAACCCGTTCGAGGATTGCGGGTAAACCGCCATCGGTCAGAAGGGCGCGCATGATGTGAGCGCCATCGATGCAGACAAACTTCAACGCGCCCTTTCCATTCATTCCCTGGATCGCTTCCGGGGAGTAGCCATTCACAGAGACGAAAAGGCCACGCGTATCTGCAGACTTTCCCTCGATCTTGTAGTTGAAGGCGCCGAAGTCTGCCCCGGCCACAGGGTCCTTGACCCATTTCGCTTCCAGAAAGCTTGTCCCGGCACGCCAGACGAACGAGCCGTCGATTTGCTCGCCCTTCAGCTTGAAGGATCCCCGTGGCTGCAGGCCTTCATGTTCGAACAAGTCCGACAGGAATGTTTCGAGAAGGTAGCCCCGGGTCTGCGCATTGCCCTCCGCCATCAAGCCCTGGAAACGGTCGCGCAGGCTATCTCGTGCGGTTTGCTTCGCGACCCGAACGCGCTCCTTCTCGCGATGCGCAGCGCGTTCAGCCTCCTCGCGTTGGTCCTTCTGGTGCGCACGCTCGGCCTGTTTGCTGCTGCGATCACTGTTGAGCTTTGCGCGCAAAGCTTCCACTGCTGCTAAGGCCTTGGGGGAGGCGTCCTTGAGGGGCAGGCCGACGAGGTTGGTGATGAGGTTTGCGACCAGACGATCCCCATCAGGTCCTTGCTCCGACAGCGATGCCAGCAGTTCGCGGACTACATATCGTTTCGGAGCTTTGCTAAAGCGGCCACTTTGCGCTGATTTTTGTTCAGCCGCCGCCCGCAACAGAGCAAGACTGGACTGGCTAATGCCAGAGCGAACGATGAAATCGTCTAAGTTGCTGTGGTATTTGAAGCCATCGCTGAGCGCGTCTTCGAGATGTGTCAATGTTATGGCATCAAAGGGCATCGATTTTTTGCTCTGCTTTTGTATCTTTTAAGAACCATCATTTGTCTGAGTGCAATTCGCAAGCGTCTTGCTTCCAAGCCGGGCCGCGGATCACTGGTTCAAGTGCCATCATGCTGCTTCTCGTTAGAACGAGGCGGGCGATGCTGGCAGCCAGGTCACCATGTCCACAAGGAGGGCGGTGGCAGCCGCGCCCACCGGCAGCGCTCCATAAGGTTCTGGCTGAAGAACCACTATGCCGGCGACACCCGCAATGCCGGTCATGAGCCCGAGGCCACCATAGACCATGCACAGGCGCAGCACCGACCAGCGCGCCACCTCGCGGCGCATCTGCTCGAACGCCTCACGCTCCTGCCGGAGTTGCTCGCGGGCCCGCTCAGCTTTCATCTTTGGCCACTCTTGTTCTTTGCGCCTTGCCCGCCGCTATTCTCGTGAGCGCCGCGTCCAGCGCTGGCAGCGTGTCCTGGCATTTGGCTGCAATCTGAAGGAGCGTCCCGTTGACCACCTCGCCGAACGGGAAGATGAGCGCCGGCTCGGCGTAGACGCCGGCCCTTGCCAGCGCGGTGCGCCGCTCCGGGTCGATAGGCCGTTCCTCACTTCCCCATGTGCTTGTTCGCCGATTGAAGAAGCCCATTCCTTCAAAGGGTTCGGTGAAACGCGCGACGAGCATCTCCCGGGCGTCGCCAATGATCCCGCCATATTTGAGGTTGAGGGGAGACATGTTGGACGATCCGATCACCGTGATCTTGACGTCCTCATGCGTCGCCTCCTTCTTGCGGATGGAGAGATGATATTCCCATTCCACGCCGCGGCCGCTGATCAGCAGCTGCTCGGCTTCGTCCGCCAACTCACGCCCCAGGCCCAGTTCCACCCCAAGGTCCGCGACGCGGCGCAGCAGGCCAAGCTTCACAATGTCGAGGGCAGCGTAGAGTCGGCGGCGGCCGCTGCCCGGGTTCTGCTCGCCCAACACGATAACGCCCCGGTTCATCCAGGTCTGGAGCAGCTCCTTCTTCAGCCTTGTGATCTCCAGGACATCGCCCTGGGTGAAATGCTGCTCGGTCAGTATCTGGATCATGGCGGTAAAGTAGCGATGCCACTTTAAAATATCAATGCTATTTTGTATTCGTGGTTGTGCGATGATGGTTGTGGGGCGGTGGCAGGTGAGAGCTGCGTCGGAACAATGGTAAGGAGAGGCGGGGGCGCGGGCGCGGGGCTCGCGGGCTGGCGCCCCGAGCCGCGCTCTGCGCGTCTCGGCCCGGCCGGGCGCGCATCCCTGCCGCGGGGCGGTGGCGGGATGGAGGGTGGCGCGTGTGCGCGCAAGCGAGGTCTGCCGGTTTGGGAAATTGCTCCAGCCATGGGACCTTGGTCGCAGCGGCTGGTGGCGGACCGGTTAAGCGCGCCGCATCCCACTTTGTTCAAGACCGATGACATGCGGACCTATATCTTCTCCACCAGTCTGCAGCGGACTCAGATACGGCGGGCGCCTCCTTCGGGCGAGCCGAAATCTTTGACGACGCTGATGCGGCGGGAGCGTGGCTGAGGGCTAAGGCGGGACGGTCAGCTCAACTCGGGCCTGCTATGGCAGACGATGCAGCCTTGTTGTCTGCGACGTCCTTCTGAACCGGACCATAGCTGGCCAGCATCACGTCCGCGAGCTTCTGTGGGTCGAGGATGCAGGTAACATACTCCAGGCGACGATAGCCGAGGCGGGTTTCGCTGATATGGGGATCGAGCGCTGTCAGCTGCTTCGCCACCACAGAGTTCTGTCCAAGATAAGTACAAAGATCGCTGGTCTGGAATGCCGCTCCCGCCCAGAGCGACAGCGGTTCTTCGCCACCAACAAGGATACCGGCGCTGACGACATTAATGAATTCATGAGCTTGCCGCACAGGGTGGCCCTCAAGGTTGGCCCCGTGGAAGACCCGGTTTGCGATGATGATCCCGGTGTGGATGTGGCTTGTCGGCTTGACGTTCCAGCCCAGCTTGGCAAACAATTGCTTTTGATGGGCCGGTTGCCCGAAGATGCTCGCACGCACGTTGAGCTGATCTCTGCCGACCTTCACATGATCGAAGCTGTTGCGCATCTCGTGCGTCGAGCAGGGGTGATAGGCATTCTTGCATTCGAACAGAAAAAGCGTGTCGTCGCGCCAAGCGACGATGTCGAGCTCCATGTCCTTGCCACCGGCCCTGATCTTGAAGTCGCCGCGTACCTTAAACCCTGCTGCATCCAGGGCTCCGCATACTGCCGCGTGCATCTTGTCGATCCGTCCGAGCGTGCCCTTCCGGAGCCGGTTGGCCACAATCATGTTGCGCACCAGATTAGAGGCTGCAACCACATGGGGGGCGATGGCATAATAGCTGCCGAGATCGATGAACGGCGTATATTGGATGTCTAGATGGTCCTTGCTGAGGTCCATCGTGAGCATCGCGATGATTTGGCGTGCCTTTGCCTCATCCTGAAAAACGAGGTTCAGGTGACGGATCAAACTGTCGTGCGACACGATGACGACCGTCGAGGTATAGGTCAGACGCATGCGTTCAGCCTCGTCTTCGACCTTCTCGATCTCCTTCTGGAAGAGGCAGCTGATGAAATTGAAGTAGCGCTGTAACCGGAAAATATCACCCGACGTCACGCCGTCGCTCAGCGGGAAAAGCAGCTCGGCCGGTTCCGCGAAATGGTCGACATCGAGGATGAGAAGGCTCTCCATCTCCTCGCGGTAAACAGTCTCCGGCTCGAAAAGACCGAAGAGTTGGGGCATCTCCGGGAATCTCAGCCTTATCCGTCTGACAGGCGTCTCGACGCTCTCGATGAACGGCGAGAACAGGTCCTGGGCAAATCCTTCCTCGATCAACTCGCTCAGGCGGGGAGGCGCCTTTTGATCATCGAGCCGTCTGGCTCGCATCATCGTCTGGTTAATGCTCTGAATATAGCCGAGCCGAATCGATTTCTCGATATCGGGATCTGAGGAAAAGATACGCACTGTCTCGCCGTCCAGGCGGGCCTCATAAGGAAGGCCGTCGATCAGCGTCTCGGCCTCCTTGAATTTCACGATCCGCACGGCGGCAAGAAATAATCGCTCATAGACGGCCATGTCTGCTGCGATGGCCTTCTGATCGACGTGGTTGCAGCAGTTGTCGGTGAGCGTGAACAGACCATTATAGGTGGCTATGATCAGCGACACCGCATCCGACAAATCCTCTGAGGAGTAGTGATCGGTGTCGAGCGAGCCCTTCGTCGGATCGTTCAGCCAGCGATGGTAATAGCGGCTGTTAATCACCACAAGAATCGTCTTGATCACCACATCCTTCCTGGTCCGCAGAATCTGGACCATCTCGTGATGAAGGCTGCGCACATTAGGCGCGAGCTTGCTCATCGCGATCAGGGAATTCAGATAGGCCAGCCTGTCCGGGCGGGCGCGGAAGATTGGTTGCAGCTTGATAGCTGCCCTCGCGATGTTCGCGATCAGCGTGGCGTTGAAGCCATATTTCGATGCCCGCAATCTGCCGTGCCGCCGAAGTAGCCCGATTGCCTGATCCGAATCGACAAACATCATGGCAAGTGCTGAAGACATGGCCTCATGAGGCCTGCCACGCTCGAGGTGCCGCTGCAGGATCGGGATGTATGCCTCAAGCGCCTCGTTCAGAACCTTTGACGGGGCAGGGCGTGTCAGACCGCCGAGCACCGCTGCCATCCTGTCCCAGCTTCTGGCATGTAGAAGGGCCGCCGCGATGGTGTCTATCGCTGTGCTATCTGAGACCGGCTGACCCGTCATAGGCTCCATGCTTCCCTTCGATCCCATCAACGCCCTGTCACGGGGCTGCTGTTGGGGGGGGCGCTAGGCGCGCCTTGAACGCATCGAGCCATGCCGATGCCATTGACGCATAGGGCGATCTCTCGTCGGTGGCTGCCTTGAGCTCTTGCAGCGTGCGATCCCGCAGAAGACGCAGACGCGTGGACACGCCCTCCGCGGGCGTGCCGGCGATAGCGTCCTTGGCGGCAGGCTCTTCAAGGCGAGCTATCGAAGCGGCAAGATCAATCGCCATGTCACCCAGAAACTCCAAACGGCGCAGGAGCCGTGTGCGATCCTCGACCAACCGCTGACGGTTCAGTCCGAATATCTGGATAGACACAGCGCCCCGCTCCGCATCGCCAGGAGCTCCGGTCGGGACGATCAGGCCCGCGGGATGCGCCGGGTCGAAGCTATAGCAAAGGAAGCGGGCCGGATCGTCCCGGCAAGGATCGAGGAGAAGGGCGTGCTCGGCCGTGACATCGCCGGTTTCGTCCCTTGCTCTAGTCCCCGTAGCAGCCAGGGGGAAGCTGTCCTTCTTGCCCGCTTGCAGCCGGACGGGCTTTGTTGCCGCGGCAAGGTCGGCAAGATTGGCCGATACCCTGAACAGGCGTTGTTCGCGCTTGCGGTTACAGTCGATGCAGCTGGGCAGCAAATTATCCCACGCCATGGCGAGCCACCAATAGCCCTCATGGGTGTCGTCTTCGGCGACCGCACCCTTGGGCCGATAATGCTCGATATCGACCGGCATCATCGCGGCGTAGGGCGCCTCGCAATAGGCACATTTCCCATGGAATAGGGTCTCGAGCGCCAGCCGCACGTCGGCGCCCTTATAGGCTTTATATTTGAAAGCCTTCTTTTTCGGATCGGGGTCTGTGCGGTGGTCTGCGGCCTTCTTGCGCTCATCCGGCCCAGCACCGCCGGGTTCCAGCGACTGGGGGGCAGCGATGCTGGTGCGATCGACACGGCGCATGGCTCAGAGAAGCTCCAGAGCCCGCAGGATTTCATCCTTGGCCTCCTGCCGCATGGCCTGAAGGGCCGCACTGCTTGCGGCTCGCCGCTTTGCCAGATACTGCGCCACGGCCTCCTGCACGAGCCGATGCACCTCGCTTGAACCAACAGGCAGTGCCGCAGCAATATCCGCCTCGAATGCCCGCAGCACGGGCTCATCCTCTGCCAAGAGCGTGCCGCGCGCCTGTGCGGCGATGAGGTCGCCGATCCGAGCCAGCCTGCGGTCCGAGGCGGCGTCGTCGCTCGACAGCATCTGAAAGAAATCCGAGGTCAGCAATTGCTCCACCCGCAGGGCGCTGACGGGCGGCAGGTCCTTCATGCGCTCGACCAGGATGGGCAGCTGGCTGGGTTGTGTCGTATCGCTTGCCGCGATGCGCTGCAGGACAGCGACCTCACCGTCGCTCATGCCGCGCAGACAGAGCGGATCATGGGTGGTCACGATGAAGGTCATGCCGGGCAAGGCTCTTCGCAGGCTGGTCATGACCTGCACCTTCCAGCGCGGATGGAGATGAGCTTCAATCTCGTCGATCAGCACCACGCCCTGGGCTGTCTGGAAGCTGTCGAAGCTCTCATAAACGGAAGGGTCAAGCAGCCCTTTCATGATGTCGCACACCATGGCGAGCATGGAGCGGAAGCCCGATGAGACAGCCTGCAGAGGCGTGCGGCTGTAGCGTACGGTTCCGCCGGGTTCGGTGAGCGAGGTCACCATCCGCAGCCGTCCCCGCTCACGCTGGATGACATCGAACTCGCCTTCGATGGACAACAGGTCTCGCAATGTTCGGATGACTAGATTGAACGCGTCCTCGGGAAGACGCTTCAGCCATGGCTCGGGATTGGGCAGGGTGCTGCCATCGAACAGGTTACGGATATGCTCATGGGCTGCGGATTTCCGCGTGCCCGACAGATAGCGGCGAAAGGCGCCATAGGCAAAAACGGGAACTTGGCCATTGCCGAAATCGCCTTGAACCTGGGGGGATCCCCTCTCGATTGTCAGGCTGACATGCTGGCCATTCGCGAGCGAGATATCGATGCTCGCGCGGCGAAGCGGACCGGCTCTCTCCACGCCCAGCTGCGTGGGGTCGAGAACCAGCCCCGACCAGCGCAGGCCAAGCCGACTTCGAGCCTGTGGCGGTGCGAGCGCAAGCGCGATCGCCTCCAAGATTGAACTTTTGCCCGTCGCATTCTCGCCCAGGATCACGAGCGAGGGCGCGGAGGGCAGGGAGGGATCATCCAGCGAACGCTGTGGCGACTGGAAAGCAAGGTTTAGATGCTCGATGGATTTGAAGTTGCTGATCTCGACAGAGGCAAGCGGTGTCCGCAGGGAGAAAATCCGGCCCAGCCCCCAGCGGCCGCCCCGTAGCCCGTCGTCCTCCATCGCGAGGGCGGACATTGCATCCTGGAATTCGGCCTTCGCATCCGGCTGATTGGCAAGCCTTGCGAAGTAGGCTTGAATATATGGCCGGGTCGTGCGCCACCGCCGCCCGGTGGCGCCGTTAAGCCACCGTGCGAGACGGCGCAGAAGCAGATACCATGTCCCGCCAAAGGGCATGGCTCCGAAATCGAACAATGCGGTCCAGTCATCGTCGCGAGGCAGCGCCGAACAATATTGCAGCAAATGGGCGAGATGTCCGGTGCGCGCCTGATACGCCTGGTAGCGTTGATGGAGCCGATCGCTTCTGTTCAGGTCATGCACGATGATCGTGGTCTCGCCGGCCTGCGACTCGCCGATGAGTTCGCCATCAAGCTTGGGCAGAAGATGCCGCTCGAAAGCTGTCTCGGTTGTGGGGTCGAGGAGAATGGGAGACTCGCGTGGCGGGAAGGCTGGCCAGCGCCCGTCGCCGTTTCGGATATAGAGGTCGACCTGGTCCTGCGGCGGCAAGGCAGCGCGCACGCCCCGAACGGGAAATTGCGGCTCTTGCGGAATACATGTCTCGCATACCGGCAAAAGATTCTGCCACGCGTCGGCCAGCCAGAGATAATAGAGATGGCCGTTGCCGACATCGGTAAGCGGCAGCGCATTGCCGCTGGGACGAAAGCGGTGAACAAATAGCCTGTCTTCCGCCTCGCAATAGGCGCAGCGACCGCCCGTCATCGCAGCGAGGGCGTCTGCGGCCTCACTGTCATCCGGTCCCAGCCCCGGCGGAGGGACGCCTGTCTGAGCGCGTCTGTGCGGCTCCAGCTGCCAGAACTCCCGCATAATTTGCCTTGCCTGCCGCACTCTGGGGCTGACAAGCACGGAGGGCACGCTGCTAGGCCGCTCGATATGTTGCATCGGTCCTGCCTCCGTCCGATCAGTCCGCGCCGGGAAGCGCTTCAAGCTTTCTCGTGAAGGCCGCAGCCGCAGACGCTTCCCAGGCGGCAAGATCGCCATCATTCACGGCATGGCGATGCGCTGCCACATGCATATATTCGCGGTAGCGCGGAACGGGGTGGGTTGCCGCAAGGTCGCGGATCGCATGATAGGATAGCGCGCCCGGAATCCGGTCGAGCAGGGCGAACAGACGTTCCCGCGCATTCTGGGCGTCATCCTGCATCGTGGGGGAGTAGACCCCCTTGCCAGCTCGCTCGATATCGTCCCCGGCCGGTATTTCGCGGTGCATCATCAGATAGAGATCCTTGAGATGCGACGGCTTTCTGAATAGCCCCAGCATATGAGTGGGGCTATGATCACTCCGGCCGCCCAGCAGGGCGACAACGAAGGTCATCGCGAAGCGTCGGCGATCGTCCAGCGTGCCTGAGGCAAAGAGCGCGTCGAGTGCCCGAATGGCCGGAGCCGGCTCGCTATCAACCCAGAGCGCATACCAGATGGGCCGTTGATCCGCAGGCGTCGTGGCATCGTTGATTTTGCTACGCGCCAAAGCGGCGATCTGAGCCGCAGTCGCGCCTTGTCCCTTCAGGATGATGGTACGCATGTAGCTGAGCGCGCCGACGCTTGGTGCATGTTGAACCGAGAGCCAGGCGAACAGCTTCGTCGCGACCTCCTCCTGCAGCCAGGGCCCATGATAGATGATGTCGCTCAGGATGTGGCTGAAGGATCCCTCTGCGGGCGTGTGCGCAAGCTCCCAGAGAATTTCGGACCAGAGGAAGTCAAGGCTCTCGGTAGGCCACTGACGGTAGAAGGCCTCGAACCAGCGGGGGAAACCGTTCAGTTCCCAGGGCACATAGCGCAGGGCACGACGGACCTGCGCCTTGGTGAGAGCCGCGATCGCGCCGTCACCGGCGAATTCGATGTCGAGGCCGGCCATGGCGAAGATGAGGGCATAGGGAATACCGCTTGTGTCAGCGCCCTCGGATCGCAAAGCCGGCTTGAAGGTGCGCCAGAAGGCTACGGCGGCATCCCTGTAGGCGGTCGCGACCTCCTCGCCGAACTCGAGGATGAGCGCTGACCAGTTGGCGCCCTGCGCGCGGCTCCGGCGCATCCCGCTGCCCTCGATCATCCTCAGCAGATGATAGTGGATTGTGCTGAGCTTCCCGCGTCCGACACCGGGAGGATTACGCACCTTACCGGGGTCGGCCCGGAGGTCGGCGACGAAGAGGGCGCGATCTTTCTCTTCCTCTTCCTTACGTTTTTTGCGGTCCCGCTTATATTTCTGGTCCATGCGCTTGATGCGCTCGCTCTCCTGACTGGGCGGCGGGTCGAGCTTGAGCGCGAGTGTCTCGGAAAGCGCCGCGTCACCGGCAACGGCTGCGCGCAGCTCCTCGAGCCAGTCTGCGGGCCGTCCAGCCTCTACGAACGTGGTGAAGCTGCGCGCCAATGCGAGCTGCCGGTCGTCGGCCGCTTCCTTCGATCGCACCCAACCCAATGTCCTCGCAAAGCTCGTCGCATCGAACGACCAGAAATGCCCAATGAATGTGATCGGCCAGTCGTCGACCAATCGGCCGTCCTCGGCGCGTTTGGACTGCCGGTACTGCTGTGCCGTATACCAGAACAGCGCGTCATTGACCTCGGGCCAGGCCGGCACGATTTCATGAATCTTTGTTTTGCGATCGTCGATATCGTCGCCCCGCCAGAAGCGCAGAGCGGGCAGCGCTGCCAATATGGCCAGACAGGCTTCGTCGAGCGCAGCCAGAGAGCGGGCGAGGATCAGCTGCTCCACGCCGTAGAGGGTCGGGCTCATCAACCACTGATATGTCTCCGAGACACTGCACTCGAAGCGCTCGACATGGGGTTCGCGCGCCAGAAACTCTCCCAACGCCTTTGTCAGGCTAAACAGCAGCGCACGGCCAGGAGGCTCCGCCAACGCAGCTCGCTCGATGAATTGGTTCAGGGCCTGGGTAAGGCCGGAGACCTCAAACTCCTTGCGCGGTTCCAGCAGGCCGATCGATTCGAGAAGCAACGGCACTGTCACGGCGTCGGCAGGCGCATATTCCGCAAACTCGGCGAGCAGACGGCGGGGGAGGGGCTCGCCTCCAACGTTGAATGATCGCCATAGCTCATGAATATCGTCGATCAAACCCACGGTGGCGACCGCGCGGATGGCCACAAGGCGCGCGTAAAGCCCCCTTTGCGGATCTGCGGCGACAGCGCTCATCTGCGACACGCAGCCGGCAAGCTCGCCTTGCCAGACGAGGCGGCCCAACACGAAGAGGGCCTCGTCATTGTCGCGATAGCGCTCGATCAGGGCTTTGACAGAGGGCTCCAGGTCACGATGCGCGATTTTCGCGATCTCGCTATTGTCCAAACCGCGCAGGTCGGACGTAGGCTCGACCACGCGTTCAAGCAGGGTGGTCAGAAGGCTTTGCCTGATGTCCGGCGGCAGAGATGCGGCATCGCCACCCTCGATCGCAATCTCCGGATTGGTAGCAAGGATGCGGTCGCGAATGGGGGCGTCGAACAGGATGAGCCAGGGCATCAGCGGTCGCGTCCGCGGCGGCGTGATGGCGACGCCATAGGAAGTCTTGAACAAATGAGGCCTGATCTCCTCCCGTCCACCTCGGCGGGCAAGCTGGCTGGTGGTCCATTCAGCGGACAGCAATTCCCGGACCTCACGGTGCCGGAACCGGACCTCGCCGAAAATGGGATCGCTGAAAACGCCCGACCCCAGCACGCCCTCGACGGCCTCCTCTTCAAGGTCCAGCGCCTGCGCAGCGCCCAGGGCGCCCGTGCTCCCCTTGCCTGGCATCCGGATGTTCGACAGGCCTGTAAAGGTTGCAATGACCGCAAGACGCTGCACGGCGGCCATCGCCTCTACCTCGTCAAAACCTCCCGCGCTCGCCTCTGCCGCTTGTGCGAGCAAGCGTCGGACACTGCCCTGGAGGACCGAGAGCCGGCTTCCGAGCTCGCCGTCCGTCAACCATGCCGAGATGAGGTCCTGAAGATCGAAGGGCGATCGCGCCAGAGCGAGCAGGCTGCCCCGCTCGAGGGCCTCATGAAAGGCATTCGCATCGGCCACGCCGCGATGACGGGCGAACGTCCCAATGTCGGCGTCTTCCAGAGGCGCCAAAAGATAGACCTGAGGGCTGGGCTCTGACTGTTCGTCCTCATCAACTTCCTGGTCGAAAGCGCTGTCAACCGCGCTCTCATCCTCATCCTCTCCGGTGTCGCCGACGGCTTCCGAGCGGCTCGCGGTATAGGGCAGCACTTCGTTGATCAGCGACTGGTCGAGTGTTGGTCGCCAGGCATAGGGCCGGCTCGATATGTAGATATGGGCCCGCTGGAGGGCGCCTTGCAAACGAGCGGCAAAGGCCTCGACGGCACGCTCGAAGGCGCGCGGTTCGGCGAGCCGGATCTCATCCACTGAATCCAGAAAGAACCATGCTTCGTCGTTGCCGGCCAGCCACTGGTCAAACGCCTTGGCGGAACCGATCTCGAAGGAAGTGCCGAAGGAATCGTCGATATCCTCCAGCTTGAGAAAGAAGGAGGCCCGGCCGGAGCCGATAAGCTCTTCGGCCTTTGCCTTGAGTTCATAGGTCTTACCGGCACCTGCGTCTGCCAGGATGACGACACGATACTGCTCTAGAAGAGTAGGCCATGCTTTACGGGTGCTTCGGCTCAGACTCGGCCAGAGCTCGTCGAGCGGGATATCATCCTTGAGATAGGCTAGGGGTACAGGCGTGAAGCGCCGCTGGAGGGGAACTGCCGAATTCATTCGAACAAACCCCTCAGTTCCGCCTAGCGATCTGTTCGATATCCCATGGCGCCCGAGAAAGCTTGGGCACCAGCCGGTCACTATGAAAAAACAAGATGTCCCCCCTTGAAGGCGATAAAGCCATGGAGATCACAGTTGCAAATATTGGCAGGATTGGAAAGGAGCAGACGCAAGGCTTTGGCGCTATTTGTCAGGATTTGGCGTTCTGTAAATAGGGTTCAGCCCGACCAGCTGCTACGCGACCCGGGTCGGACAGTATCCTGGCAGGAAGTGTCCTCGGGCCCAGTCGCGAATATATCGTCTCATGTCAGGCGTCCGCGCCGCGAAACGTTCAATCGCCTGCAACAGATCGGACCAGTCACCTTGTCGCCCCTTCAGCAGGTTTTCCAAGATCATTCCGGTCGCCGTGTCACGGACCTTCACAACACTTTGAGTCAGCCACAGATGATGCAACGCCTCGCATGCGGCATGGAGGTGGGAGAGCGGTTCGGCAATCTCCCCGCTAAGGCGACCAATCAGGGCTTTCGCGCGACCGCTTACACGGTCGTGCTCCAGCACATCCATCTCCACGGCTAAGGCCATCATCATGCCAGTGACCCCAAGATGGTCTTGACCCGCGCCAATGAGGTCGGCTGTCTGTTGAGCGAAACGCTCGCTCTCGATACGGCCCTCGACGTGGGAATGTGTCAGGACGTCATGCAGCCACGTCGATCGAGTCCCGCCGAGCGACCGGTGCATCGACCGCATCGAGAGGTCGTCACAGACCAGCATTCGTTCGGTCGTAATCGACAGGATTGTGGCGTCTAGCATGTCGGTCTGGCTGGACTGGACATGATTGCGAAGAGCGGCTGGAGCGGCATCGTCCAGCACTATCGGACTGGCAGCGTCGTTCACCTCGATCCACACAAGCGCAGCGTCAACGTCGTCCCGCAGGGCAGCCATCTGGCCGCTCGTAACCTCGGTGTGGAGGATCTTGCCCTCGTGATATGACAGGGTGCCATGTCCTCCGACCATAGACAGGTGGAACCGTTCGCGCCGCGCGTGCAGCCGGTCAACGACGCTGCGCGGAACGGAAACCGCGCCGCAGGTCGCGGCAACATCGTCGAGGGCGCCCAGACGCCACGCCGACCAGAATGCGTTGAGATCCAGCACGCAGCCGCGTTTCGCGTTTGTTTGAATAGCTCCCGCCGAGGCCAGCCGTTCCGGTTCGGTGCCCTCCGCGACCTTCAGCCGGATGCCTTGTTCAGCGAGGCCGCCCGCCACGTCGATAGTGTCGCACCCGAGCCGGAAGGCGAGCATGTCGATCGGCATGCCGCTGGCGAAGTGTTGCTCCTGCTCGGCCAGTACCCAGTCATGCCGGTTCTTCAGCTGGGCGATCATTTCGTCAAGGCCGTTGGGACTATCCGGATCGATGCTGAAGCTCTTGAAGCCGAATACTTCGGGGAACCGGGTTTCGTAATTTTCGAGCACGTAATGGAAGCGCGCGACAATCTTGTGGCGCAACTTCGTGATGCGTCCCGCCCGCCCGTCCGGCCCCACGAAACGATCGTTCACCGCAAGACCCCGGACCGCTTTGACGAGGACGTGTTCGGGTTCCCACGAATCCGGGTCCAGCTTGCGCAGGTGCGGGTCCGCCTCAACGATGAAGAAAGCGGCGGTGCCATCGTCATATTCGACGTCAACGGCGACGTCATCGGCCACGGTGTCCGCTCCCCAGTCCGATCCATTCCCGCGTCTGTCCTGACCTTCCCTGATCGTCATGCCGGAGAGCGTCATCCAGGCGCGCGGTTTGTCCCGGTGTTCTAGGAAGAGTCGGTAGGCGAGGCGTGCAGCCCGGTCGTGATAACCGAAGTGGGTGAGAAGGCCCACGACCCGGTAGGGATCCCGTTCGCCTTTCCAGCCTAGATCTTCAATTGGGGCGTCGAGCACGTCGAGTATCTGTCTCGTCCGGTTCAGCCTGATAAGTATCTCGAGCCGCATCAGGACGGCGGGAGGCTGTCCTGGCCTTTTTTCTAGAAACTTGTCCAGCGAGTGCAGGCTGCGGTCGAGGTCGCCCGCGTTCCATGCGTGTCTGGCATCAAGCCAAAGCATCGCCGGATCGTTGCGGACTGCGGGTGAGGCGGTCTCCAGTGCCTGACGGTATGCATCGTCTCGCCTGGCCTCGGCGAGAGCGGTCAGGTACATCAGCGTCGCTGGCCGGACGCTCTGCAGATCGATGTACGGCTCGACTAGCTTGGCCGCATCCGCCTCGAGGCCGATGTCGAGCAAAGCCTGTCCGACCAGAAAGCGATCGATTGGTTCGGCGTCATCCGGCAGGTCCATGGCAAGCGTGAGCAACAGACCTTTCGCCTCGTCCTCGTCGAGACCCGCTTGCTGCTGCCGCTGGACGTCAAGCAGCCGAGCACTGACAACGTCATCAGGGTGCCGAAGCATTTCGCCTATGACATGTCCGACCGCGTCGAGGTCACCGGCGGCGAGAGCTAGGTCGGCGGTCAGGCGGCGGCGGATCGAGGCCACCCGCTCATCGTCGGGCTCATCCATAGCCCTAACGCGGGCCAGTCGTTCCGCCGTTGTTGGCCCCTTCTCCATCTGGATTCGCATCAGGATCGTCTCTGGCTCGATAGCCGGATCGAGCACCATCAGAATCTCCTCACGCCGGTCCGCGTCGATCAGAACCATCGCGAGAAGGCGTCGCAACTGCTCTTCATCGGGCATTGATTTGATGCCCTCGCGCAGCAGGATCTCGGCATCGGTGCCGCGGTTCGCGATGCGCAGGAGAAGAGCGGCGTTGCTGACGTGCGCCATCAGATCATGCCGGTATGCGTACCCATTGTGCAGGCAGTGAGTCGCGTAGGCGAGCATGATAGTAGCCGCCTCGTCGATCTGCTGATCCGATACGGTGCCGCGCGCGCCTACAATGTGAACCCGGCTGTCGACCGCAATGGACAGGACCGCAAGAGCTTTGAGCCGACCCATGTCGCGGTCTTTGCTCTCGTCTTGGGGCAGGGCGAGGACATGCGCCTCCCACCCAGGCATCCAGCGCCGCCGCATGAAGTCGGCAAGGGCGAGTTGGACGGTGGCGCCGCCCTCCATACCGTCTGGTATCAGTGTCCGAGGATCACCCTCCCAGTCAGACCGAACGGCCGCCTGCAGTAGCGCGCTAACGGCAAAATCGACGCGGTCATCGCGTTCGAGGACTGACTGCGCGATCCGCATGCCCTCGACGGGATCGCCCTGAATTGTCCGCGCGATCGAGAGGTTACAGATTGCGTCGGGATCGTCAGGTCGAATCGCATGGGCGCGAACATAGCATTCTGCGGCTTCGGCTTCGCGCCCTTGTTCCATCAGCGCCGCGGCGATGTTGGTCTCGATGCGGTATCTCGCCCAGGGCGCATCAGTTGCCTCGAGGCTGTCCCGCAAGGTGATGAGGCGCTGAGGCGCATTAGTGGTATCGCCGTCTCGAATGAGGTCACGGAACACATCGATCTTAGCATGAAGGGCAGGACTCTCCGATCCGATACCCTCTGGGCCCGCTGACTTGGGCGGCAGTGTAATGCCGATGCCGATCGCGCGCCGCTCTATCTCCTCGACGACCAAAGCGGCTATGGCAGTTGCATCGGTAACAGGCGCTGTTGCCAGATCCATTGGTTGAGCGGTCGCGGCTGATGCCGGTACAAACACTGCGTAAGCGCCGTCATGCAGCGCGATCAGCGTCTGCAATTGACCCCAGCCATATACATGGACCGTAACGTCATGCCCTTCGGCCCGAAGTGTCCTCTCCACGCTCTTCGCTGCTTGATCAGCCTTGGTGTCGTCAGGAGCGGTGGTAGCGAAGATGATCTCGCGCAGCCCAAACTCCAGCGCGAGCGCCGCGCGGCAGTCGTTCAGGATGGTGCCATGCTTCAGTGGCTTATCAACTTTGCGGCACTGCACGCCAACTGCCCGCGACGGGTCGCCCTCGCGGTAGCCCAGAATATCTATGCCACCTTGGGCCTGCCCGTTGCGGCCATATTCCTTCGTATTGGGATCGCCAAGTTCGTCGCGAAAGAGCACGACGCAGTAACGCTGAAAGGCGTAGGGATCCCTTGGCTTCTGGATATCACTCGCCAGCCGGTGGCTGATGGGCACCCCGGTGGTGGAGGTGAAGGCCTGCTTATGCGCCGCTGTATTTTCGGTATCCGACATGTGATGACTTTAGAGAACAAGTCGAGAACTTCAATCGTTCATCTGGCGGCGGTATCTATACAATCCCGATGACAAACTGGCTCGTCGGGCCGCCGATCGAGCAATTCACACTGCCGGGCAGATCACTCGTGTCCAAGCGCTACAGGTGCCTGGTTGGGGCATCCAGAAATGGAAAGCGGACGGGCCGCACCTGAGAATGAAATATTGGCGGCTGAACGGCCACTAAGGGTCGGAGGTAACGTCGCAGGAATGGTAGCTACGAGAGCAAAAGCGTCGTAGTCTGACCGCAATCTCATCAGATACTCACCGCATGTATGCCAGAGATGGCCTGACCATCGCGACATCGCTGCGAGGCCAGGCCCCCACATCAGGCCTCTTGGATCGCCGACAAACGCCAGGGGGTACGGGCGTCTCTGACGAAGGTCCACAGCTCGGTTGTCACGCTCGGCTGGTGCGGATCACCGGAAACGACCTCGCCGCTGTTCCGGTCACGCATGATGTCGATGCTCTGATAGCGCATCGCGATCGTCGCATAGTCCGTGCCATCTTCGCTCCAGGCCTCTGCGACTTCGGCGCCCAGCAGCTCGGTTGCAGAAACCTCGTTCCGCTGACCTTTGGTCGCGTTCTGGCTCAGTTCCTCGGCAAGGTAGGACATGAGTTCCGGCGTGGTGTAGGCGCGCAGCTGCGCATAATCCTCACGCCCGAACGCATCCTGCACATCCGTCAGCAGACGTTGGAAGCTCTGCTGATCCTCCCTCGTGATCGCGATCTCGTGCGTCTGGGGTTCAGCCTGACGCACGGGAAAGGTCGAGGCCGAAGCCGAAAAGGGCTGTTGCGGCACTCCGGTGAAAGCATTCGCCGAATATCGGGGAGAAACCGGCATCCCGGCAGGTGCCAAGGTAGACCGACGACGGAACATTTTGAGCCCGAACCAGACGAGCCCGCCTATCAGGGCAATCTGCAGCAAAGCCATCAGCATCCCGCTGCCACCCAACGCGCCCAGGCCGTTGCCAAGCAACATGCCGATAAGACCGCCCATGACGAGGCCGCCAATCAGACCCTTTGCCATATTGCCGAACTTGTTCGGGGTGCTCGCGGCCCCCGGACGAGCGGCAGCCGCATTCGCTTGCCCAGGCGCAGGCTTATCGGCCATGGTCCGCTGTACCGGCGCTGCCTGATTAGGCGCGGTCTTCGTCACTGGTGGAGCGATCGCAGTTCGCGAACCTCTGCTACCGGCGCTGCCGCCGCGCCGTGCATCGGCGGGGCTTGCGATCATGACTCCGACTGCCAAACTCATGGCGAGCGCGCCGGCGGTGCGAAACTTAGTTCCAATCATCAGAAATCCTTTTGCCCATTAGCCGAGTTTCTCAGGTGCAGGACTGATGAGGAAGCTTGCCGCTTTGCGATCCGAGAGGCTCCCAGCTGAGCAACGACAATAAGGTCGCGATTTTGGGGCATCACATGGGCCTCCTCGTTTCCAGTCCAGACAACGAGCGGCTTTGAGTGATCGGGCACTATATCAATCGACCAGCATCGAGCACGCTCGATGCGGTCCGACATCACGATCACTTTTCACGCAATCGCCAGAGGGGCCCGGCCCGCATATACGTAGGATATGCATGATGGCCTTCGAAAGCAACCGGCGCTGTTCACCTCATGCAAACTGATGGTGTCAGTGGAAATCATGGCTGCGGATCGGGAGAACCTGCTCCGGCTCTGTGGTGGTTCTGAACGGCGGTGAGGATAGGGTGCGGCCGCTCGGAAATGCAGGATCACGCGGATCAGGTCCGCCGCCATGGCTAGCGCCGTCGCCGCGTCCGGGCGCGACGCTGAAATCCGTACGTCCCACCGAACGCAACATCTCGTCATGATCGATGATCCGGTCGCAGATGATGTGGATGACCTCGCCTTCCTTCTGCAGCTTGCCGCGCATGGCGATCATGGAGGCGGACATTACCTGACGCCGATAGAGTTCGAACTTGTTGGGCCAGAGGATGCCCTGCGCCACGCCGCTCTCATCTTCGATGGTGACGAACAGCACGCCCTTGGCCGATCCTGGGCGCTGCCGCACCAGGATCACGCCCGCAACCTCGACATTGCGCCCATCGCGGATGGATCGAAGATCGACGCAGCGGACGATGTTCATGGCTTGGAGCTGCGGTCGCAGGAAGCTTAGCGGATGCGCGCGCAGCGATAGCTGGAGCGAGCGATAATCCTCCACCACCTCGCGCCCCTCGCTCATCGGCCGCAGGTCGACCGTTGCTTCCTGACCTTCGGCTGAGAATTTCCCCTCCCGCTCATCAGCCGCGGCGAAGAGGGGGAGGGGCGCTTCACCAAGACCCTTCACCTTCCAGAGGCCCTGCCGCCGGTCCTGCGCGATGCAGGCAAAGGCGTCGGCTTCGGCGAGCCGCTCGATCGCCGCGCGGGGCACCCGGGCCCGGCGCCACACCTCCTCAACGCTCTCGAACGGCGCTGGACCTCGCGCCCCGACGATCGCCGCGCCATGCAGATTGGCGAGCCCGCGCACCTGTCGGAGCCCAAGCCGCACCGCCCTGTAACGGCCGCGCGCGGGTTCCAGCGTGCAGTCCCAGTGGCTGTGGTTGATCGAGACCGGCCGCACCTCCACGCCATGTTGGCGCGCGTCGCGCACAATCTGCGCCGGGGCGTAGAAGCCCATCGGCTGGGCGTTGAGAAGCGCAGCGCAGAAGACGTCGGGATGATGATGCTTCATCCAGGAGGAGGCATAGGCGATCTTGGCAAAGCTTGCCGCATGGCTCTCGGGAAAACCATAGCTGCCAAAGCCCTCGATCTGCTTGAAGGTCCGTTCGGCAAAGTCCTTCGGGTAGCCGCGCGACACCATGCCGTTCACCAGCTTGTCGTAGAAATGGCTGACCCCGCCGGTCAGCTTGAACGTCGCCATCGCGCGCCGCAGCTGATCTGCCTCGGCAGGGGTGAACCCTGCGCCGACAATCGCCACCTTCATCGCCTGCTCCTGGAACAGCGGCACGCCCAGCGTCTTCTTGAGCACGGCTTTGAGTTCCTCCTTGGGATATTCCGGCTGTTCCTTGCCCTCGCGGCGGCGCAGATAAGGATGGACCATGTCGCCCTGGATCGGCCCCGGCCGGACGATCGCCACCTCGATCACCAGGTCATAGAACTCCTTGGGCTTGATCCGCGGCAGCATCGACATTTGCGCGCGGCTCTCGATCTGGAAGACACCCAGCGTATCAGCACGCTGGATCATCGCGTAGACGGCCGGGTCGTCATCCTGGAGATCGGCCATGCCGATCCTGATCCCCTTATGCTGCTCGAGCAGGTTGAAGGCCCGGTTCATGCAGCCCAGCATGCCAAGGCCCAGCACATCGACCTTCATGAACTTCAGCGCATCAATATCATCCTTGTCCCATTCGATGATCTGCCGATCCTCCATCCGCGCAGGCTCGATCGGCACAAGATCGTCAAGCCGATCCTGGGTCAGCACAAACCCCCCGGGGTGCTGCGAGAGATGGCGCGGGGTGCCGATCAGCTGACGCGACAGCTCTAGCGTGAGTTTGAGCCGATGGTCATCGGCATTGAGGTTGAGGCTCTCAATCTGCTCCTGGCTGATCCCGTCCATCGACCAGCCCCAGACAAGGCCCGTCAGCATCTTGGTGAGGTCGCGCGGCAAGCCCAACGCCTTGCCAACCTCTGCCACCGCGCCGCGGGTGCGGTAACGGGTGACCACGGCGGTCAACGCCGAGCGGGTGCGGCCATAGGTCTCATAAATCCACTGGATAATCTCCTCGCGCCGCTCATGCTCGAAATCGACGTCGATGTCGGGCGGCTCCTTGCGCTCGCCTGAGACGAAGCGTTCGAAAAGCAGTTCATGCTTGATCGGATCGATGGAGGTGATGCCAAGCATATAGCAAACGCAGCTGTTCGCCGCCGAACCGCGTCCCTGGCAGAGGATGCCGCGCCGCCGGCTCTCCGCAACGATCGCATGCACGGTCAGGAAATAGGGTGCGTAACCCAGCTGGTCGATCAGCCGGAGCTCGTGGGCAATTTGCTCATGATAGGCTTTGGGCAGGCCATTGGGGAACATCCTGGCAGCAGCTTTGCGCGTCAGCGCAGCGAGCGCCTCCTGCGCGGTGCGGCCTTTCATCACCTGCTCATAGGGATATTGATACTGGATCTCGCCAAGATCGAAGCGGCATGCAGCAGCGATGTCGGCGCTTGCCTGAATCGCGTCAGGAAAGGCGGCAAAGCGCCGCTCCATCTCCTGCGGAGACTTCAAATTACGATCCATATAGCGCTCGCGCTTGAACCCCAGGCCGTCGATCGTTGTCCTTTCGCGGATTGCGGTCATCACATCCTGTAGCGGCCGCGCCTCGGGCGTATGATAGAGAATGTCCCCAGTGGCGACGCTGCGCACCCCCGCCTGCCGCGCCATCGCATCAAGCGCGTGCAAACGGGCAAAATCATCCGGGCGACGCCGGAAGGACAGCGCCACATAGGCGCGGCGGCCAAAGACCTGGGCCAGATCAGCGAGGTTGGCGAGCGTCCCGCCGTCGGGCAGATCCGGCACCAAAATGGCGATCATGCCGTCGGCATGGTTTGCAACATCAGCCCAGTCGAGCAGGCAGCAGCCCTTGCCGCCGCGCGCCTTGCCGAGCGAGAGCAGATGCGTCAGGCGCGACCAGGCAGGTCGATCAGTCGGATAGAGCAGCAGGGCGCGCCCATCGGTTAGAGCCACGCGCGCGCCCGCGATCATCCGGACATGGGTGGCTTTCTGCGCCTCCCATCCGCGTACGACGCCAGCAACGCTGCCCCAGTCGGCAAGCCCAAGCGCCTTGTGGCCGAGCAAGGCGGCGGCGGAGAAGAGCTGCTCCGGCGAAGAGGCGCCCCGCAGAAAGGAGAAGTGGCTGGTTACCTGCAGCTCGACATAATGGGCCATCAGCCAAACATCCCGTGCATGTACCAGCTGAGATTACCCGTCTGCTCATCGACGCCGTCGCCCCGGCGGAACAGCCAGAAGCGCTCGCCGCCTTCTGCTTCCACCCGAAAATAGTCCCGCACAGCCCAGAGCTCCTGGGAGGTGCGCCACCACTCGCCGTGGATCCGCTCAGGGCCATCGCCCGCCATCACCCGATAGGCCGTGCCGCGCCAGGTAAAGCGCCGCGGCGGATGATCGGGGAGCAGCGCCACGACATGGGAGAGAAGCTCAGGTCGCCTGAGCATGCGGACGGGCCGCTTCCATGCCGGCCAGCCTGAAGGTTTTGCCAGCGCTTCTACCCGCCGGACCGCACGCTCGGGCACGTCGCTCTCTTGCGAAGACAGGCGGAACGGCGCGTCAGGCTCGATCCGGGCGGCAAGCTGATCGACCAGCGGCGCGATGTCGGGCGGTCTGCCGCTGGCGCCGAGCCCGGCTTCGAGCGTCTGCGCTTCGAGTTCCTCCACGCGTGGCGCAGTCAACGTCATCGCTTCTATGCCAAGCCCGGGATCAATCCGCTCGATCCGCATGCCGAGCATGCGTTTCAGGTGCTTGGGTTCGCGCGTCGCGCGCGACGTGCCGATCGCCACATGCTGCTCGCTGCCATCGACGACCAGACAGGTCAGATGGGCCGCGCGCAGGCCGAGCCCGCGCTCCCGAAGTTGGATCACCAGATCATCGATCAGGTCAGCTATGACCTGGGTGATGGCTTCTGCGGTGCCAATGGGTTCAAGCAGCCGCCGCTCCGCGTGCGGGGCTTCGAACGGCACGACGGGAATTATCGGCTCGGCAACTAATCCCCGCGCCTGGTCGAGACGGCGGACAGTAGCCAGGCCGAGGCGCTTAGCCAATGGCGCGCGTGGCATGGGGTAGAGATCAGCGATCCGCTCCAGATCAAAGCGTGCGGCAGATGCCAGTGCCTCAGGCTCAAGCCGCAGCGCGGCGAGCGGCAGGTCGGCAATCGCCTGGGCCTCTGCACCCGGCGGCAGCAGGGTAATGGTCTCGCCACCATAGCGCGCCAGGGCATGGGCAGCGCCGGGTGTGCCTGCAGTAGCGATGCTGGCGGTGAACCCCAGCCGCTCGAGAAAGCGCAACAGCCTTCGGCAGAAACGTGCTTCGCCGCCAAAGAGATGCGTCGTGCCGCTTAGGTCCAGCCATAGGCCATCCTCTCCTGACGGGCATGCAGTGGGCGTCCAATGGCTGACGGCATGGAGGGCAAGCCGGTCGAGCCAGGCGCGATCAGCCTCAGGCTCTGCGTCTCGTACTTCAAGGTCAGTCACAAGCGCACGGGCGTGAGTAGCGGCCATCCCGGGTCGCAGGCCTAATCCAAGCGCTACCGGGCAGGCAGCGGTCACAAGGTCACGCTGCCCGGCCCGTTCTATCAGGATCGTCGGTTTCCCCCACAAGGTCGCCCAGCTCAGCGCAGGCGCAGAGCTAAGACAGGCGCCGCCTTCATCAGTCGGCATGGCCTTGAAGGGATGTTCAGCGGATTCGCTGCGGCGGCCCATTTCGCGCATGGTTGGTCGCTGATGGGCCGGTAGCGTGTCAATGTCACTTTGGCTTGGCCGCCCGTCATCCCGTGCCCAGCGCGCGCCGGGCCGCCAGCCGCCGCCGCGCGGGACCGAGCAGGGTCCTGGGTTGTCATCGATCGGCGCGGCAAGGCGAGAGGCGCGCGACGCGCCTGCAGGCTCAGGCGGCCTGGCTGGCCGCTCTAGCTGCGCCAAGCTCTCCGTTCGGCGTAGCCGTTCGATCGCGAGCTGCGGCAGGTAGAGCGAGGCGACCCTGATCATCGCACGCGTCCAGTGGGAGGGAGAAAGGATTGCCATTGCGCTGGCGGACAAGCTCGACCGACCAACGCGGACGGCCTACCCCGGGATGAGGAAGGCGCTCCGACGGCACGCAGCCGATCCGCCAGCGGGTCATGGCGGAGGAAAACCCGCTTAAGGGGCAGCGATCACGCACACGGTGGCGCCGGTAAAGCAGCATCGGCGTCTTGCCGTCAGAGGCGGCCAGCTGCAGCCTCCGTGTCGCCGTCTGGTCAGCGGATTTGACCTCCGCGACAACGCAGGCAAGCGAGCCATCGCGCAGGGCATCCTCGGCCATGGCAAGAACGCTGCTGTCGCTCGTGCCCTGCGCATAGAGGACCTTGTCCGGACCAAGCCCGACCTGTTCAAGGCCCGGCGCATATAGATCGAACCTCGTCAGCGCCCAGAACGCCGTAAAGTCCGCCTGGCTGGCGAAGCGCGCCGCTATGCCAGCAATGAACAAGGTGGCCGCCGCATCGTCGGTCAGCGTGGCAGCGGCCGCTGCAACTTCGTGCAGGGACGCCCCACTGAGGCCGCCATCGGCGAGGCGCTCATCGAGTGCGGGGATACCGAAAGGCAAGGCTGGGCCACGCACCGCGCGCGCCTGCGCCAGCTCAGCCAAAAGGGTAGCAAGTGGCGTAACGCGGGGCTGATCAGATGTGGGAGACAGGAGGACCATGGGAACATATCGACTCAGATGTTCCCTTTATGTTCATGTGCGCCGCGAGATTCGTCAAGCAGGATGAATCCCGTCTTTCCGCTGCCTTGGAGCATTCAGTTTGCCAGCATCTGCCGGGTGGCAGCATCCCGCTCGCCGTCAAACCAGCGATCAAGCGCGGCAGCGAGTAGCGCGTTGGGCTCTACCGCTTCGAAGAGGGTCAGCGAGGATCGCAGCTTCATCGCATCGACGCTGCCGAACACGGCAACGGGGTCGCTGGTATGAAGCTGCTGCAATGCTTCGACGCATTCCCTGTAGCGAGAACCTAGCAGATCATGCGCAAGGTAGGCGCGCGCCTCTTCCATTGAAGCGATACCGTAATAATGTGCGGTCTCGCTCTGCCCCAGGCCGCGCAGCTGCGGGAAGATGAACCAGATCCAGTGCGAGCGCTTTGCTCCAGCGCGGATCTCGGCCAGAGCCGTTGCATAGCTGTTCGCCTGGGCTTCAACGAAGCGGGCAAGGGTCGCGTCGCTGGTCATCAGAGCAGTGCTCCCTGTGCTGGCGGAGTTCCGAAGACCTGGGTCACACGCAGGCTGCCCTGCGGCAGCCAGCGCAGCATGTCAGCGGCAGGCACCGCCGGATCAAGCCAGTCGGCCCACTGATCCCGGGTCAAGGGGATGATCTGCCGGTGGTGATAGGGTGCTACATCGGGCCCTGCGTCCATGGTGAGCATGGTGAAGGCTTCTCCTTGAGGGCTTTCCTGCCAGATGCCGGCGATGCAGAACCAGCGGTGATCCGCCATGGTGAAAAGCCATTTATCAAGCCGCTTTTGCTTTGGCTCGGTGGGATCTGTGAACTCGTAAAACCCGTCAGCGAGGATCAGGCAGCGGTTGGAGGTGAACGCGCGTCCTTCAGAGCGAAAATTATAGACCGGCTTGCCCTTTGGACCGGGCCAGCTCCACCGCCGGTTGACCAGCTCGCCCGATCCCCGCTCACCCTCGATCGATCGCACGATCGGCGCGACATCGGTAATCTTGATGTCCTCCCGCGCAGGCACATTGGGCTTGCCCTCGGGCATCTTGATCTTGATCTTGAGATCCTCGAAATCTTCGGCGATCGAGGCGATGTCGACCTCCAGCCTATAGTCGTTGCACATCGCTCCTCCTTCCTGCCCGCGCTTGCTCCTGCAAATTGTTCCTTGTATGTTCTTAGCATGGACTCGAAAGCAACGCCCTTTGATGCCGACGCGCTCGGGAGCTGCCGCGCCATCATCCGGCGCAATCCCGATAACATCTCAGAGATTGAGATGATCGAGGCGGTCTGGGGTTCCAATCCGCGCTTCAGTGACGGCGTCAACTATGAATTCATCCGCTCCGAAGGACGCACATTCCCGACCAATCGCTGCCTGGTGCCCGCGTCGGAGTTTCATATCCGCAACGGCGACGGGAAATTTCGCGTACGCTTGGAGGATGGCAACTTCTTCTATCTCGCCGCCATCTGGGAACCGCCGATGGGGGACTGGCCGGTTAGTTACCGCATCCTCACGGTCGACGCGAACCCGGAGGTGATGCGCTATCAGGAGCGGCATGGCGCGATCATCCAGCGGCGGCAGGTCATGCAGTGGCTGGACTATAAGGTGCCAGGGAGCGGTTTGTTGGTGACGCCGCCCGCGCATTTGTTCTTGGTAGAGGAGATAATGAGCAGGCCTAGGCAAGTCAGCCTGGCGTTATAGGCGAGACGGAAAGGTCACTCGTTTTGCTGGTGCTTGAGCCATTTTTCGGTGTCCGGTATAAGTAAGCGGACGGGCCCCTCAGGAACAAGATTTACCCGATGAGCGGCAACGAAGGGTCGGAGTGCCGTTCGGCGGTGCGGTTGCTGATTGTAGGTAGGGCGAGGCGAAAAATTCGGCCTTAAGCATCGCCCTTCAGGACCAAGAGCGGTTCTTCGGTTTCAGATCGCGCGTGCTCTAGAAATTTCCGGCCGCTGATTTCAAGTTGTTTAAGCCGTTGGATCGTAGCCGGCGTTGTGGCGGCGATTTCTTCCCGTTCTCGTCGCGGAAATCCACCTCGCGTGGACTGCCCCGGCGCCCCGGTCTAGGCATCAAGGGCGCTAGGCGATCCCATTCCTCATCGGGCAAATCACTGGGATAGCGCTTCGTCTTCTTCGCAATCTGGGCCATTCGCCCTCGGCTCTGCCGAGTCCACATTCAGAGCCTGAATCAGACGCAGAGCCCCTCGACAACCCTCGTCACCGATTTTCCAAACGGCCTCTAACCAAGAGGTGCATAAATACGAACTGCCGTGTCTCTGACGGGAAGCCGGGCGACGGGGTCGCATCGCATCCTGGTGCCCAGCCCTAGAATTGGTCTTGGCATGCTTCCCGTCGAGCCGCAGCGGAAATTTGCCTATCCGGGAATTTTTCGCCGGGCTGTCCGGCTGGAAGCGCCGGTCCGTTGCAGTCTACGCGAGTACGAAATTTGGAGCAGTCCGTTCGTATCAATCGGGCGATGCAAGAGCGATCAATTGAGCCAAGCCGTTAGCCTCCGTCTTGGACATGATCGAAGCCCGATGATCCTCGACTGTCTTCGGACTGAGTGCCAGCATGCCAGCGATCACCTTGTTGCTGTGCCCCTGCACGAGAAGATCAAACACTTCCCTTTCGCGTGGCGACAATGTGGCGGTGCGGGCAAGCTGCTGCCGTCTCCGGCCCGACCAGTCCACACCTTCGCTGACCGCTGCAAGCAGCCGCGCCTCATCTAGCGGCTTTTCAAGGTAATCAATCCCTCCATGTCGCCGCACCGAATCGACAGCATTTGCAGTCGTTGGCCAAGCCGTCATGAAGATGATTGCCGCACCGGGATCCATGACACGGATCCGATCGGCAAAGCCGAAGCCATCGAGATCATCCATCATTACGTCTGTCACGATGCAGGCCGCAGGCGCCTGTGCATAAATGTCGAGAAGCTGCACAGGGTCGAGGAAAGACTGTGCGCTGAAGCCATGCCGGCCGAGTAGCCGCGCCACGGCGGCGCCTAAATCCGCGTCATCATCCACTACGTAGACCTTGCGATCATTTATGCTCATGCATTGTCCCCGGCGAGCGGCAGGATGATCGAAGCGTGAGCCACGCCGTCTTGAACCTTCGCCTTTTCCAGGTGACCGCCATGCGCTTCAACTATGGCCTGCGCAACCAGAGAGCCAACTCCCATGCCTGCCTTGGCGCGATGGCTGGGGCCAACGCGGTTGGTGACCATGATCCGCACCATCTCTTCTTCCTTCTCGCCGGACAGTTCCACGTTTCCGTCACTCGCCGCGTGGATGGCGTTGCGCAGTAGGTTCATAAGCGCCTGAGTGAGTTCAACCTCCTGCGCAAACACGACAAGATCGGGATCGATTGGGCCGAGCTTGAGCGACGCACCCTGGTCCCTAGCTTCCGGAGCTGCAATTGCGGCCACGCTTTCGATCAGCGCAGAAACGGGCAGGGCGCTCGGCTCGTCCACCGCTGCCCCGCCGAAGCGTCGTAGGCGGCGCACAAGGTTGGATAGCGTCGCGGCCTTGCGATCCACGAGTGCAGCGCTCCGCATGATTTCGTCGTCGGCACCGCCGGTGATCTGGTGAAGATGTTTCGCTTCGATCGCCAAAGTCGACAGCGGCTGGCTGATCTCGTGAATGACCGCCACCGACATCGCACGCAGGGTCTTCAATCGCTCGGCCTGGAAGAGCAGCCGGTCGCGCCGTTCGATGTCCGTGCGTGCCTCCTTCTGTGCGTCGCAATAGCTGCCGGCAAGGTAGCCGACCACCACAACAGTGGCGAGGTCAAGGTGCAGGTGCAGTCGATCAGTCGTGCTGAACGCGCCTGCGGTCTCCGGCAGGACGAGAATGCTGACAATTGTCAGAGCCATCCATACAGGAAAACGCCCAAAGCGCAGGCCTACCCACGCGACCGCCAGAATGAGGGGCATGGGCTGGGAACCCAGGCCAATGCGATTGAGCAGCCAAGTCGTGGCGATCCCGCCCGCCAGCAGGAGCGCGACCTCCAGCGTCGCGCTCCCTCGAATTGCGCATTCGCGGAGAGCCGCAATCATGCCGATTCGGCGCTGGCTCATCGTTTCTGCCACCCAGAGGAGCGGCGGCGCGACGATCAGCACGCCCAGCAGGTCGCCGACAGCAAAAGCCGTGAGCGAGATCATGACATCCTGAATACTCTCGACGGCCGTCCTGTCAGGCCGCAAGAGCGCTTCAGGCAAGGCGCTGAACGCTGCGATGCCGGGTGCCGCAACGGCAGCTAGACTGAAGGGCATCGGAGGGGCCATGACGCCCGCTCTTCTGCCGCTGGAAAGCCAGCGAATGAGGGCTACCACGCCGCCATAGGCTAGGACCGGCCGCAATATGCCCCATAGCGTCATTGCCAAATCGGGCGAGGTAATGGAGAACCGGCCCATGGCCAAATTGACCAATATTTCCACGGCCGCGATGGCTGGCGTAAACCGTGGCCCGGCATGCCACAGCAAAGCGAGGCGAAGGCCGGCAGCGGGAAACCAAACTGAGTAAAAGCCCTTGCCGCCCCAGTGCGCCGCCAGCCCCAGCGTCAGCCAGAAAGCTAAGCCATAGGCCAGCATCAGCAGAAGGTTGACCAGCTGCCGCGGCATCGGTGTCCGCCCTCTCCTATATTGTATCTGGCCAAAAGGGATCATCATACGTTTTGCATTGCCCAGTTCGTTGAGGGTCGTGAAGCAGGGAAAAACCCTGAGCATCGAACGCTCCAAGCCAATGTGACTATCGGCTCAAGGCATCTGCTGCGGCGCAGACGACTGGAGCGCGGTCGATTGATATTAGATGAGCGGCACCGGGAAAAACCCGGATAGGCAGGACGGACTTAATGAGCCAGCAGGAACTCGCGACCCGAAGGAAACTTTTTTCGGTTTCCTTTACCTGACCCGGCCATCCGGCCGGGTCATTTTGCACCGATCACGTCCAGGTCATGAGCAGCCTTCAATCTCGGGCTGAAGGCGGATGCACACCCGTGCGCCTCATTACAAGAGCGCGCAACGAGCTTACCTGTTGTAAACAAACAACAGTTTTTCTGTGAACCATCTATGCACGGTTGACCTGGCATCCTTGCTCGCCTACCGGCACCCACAGGTCGCAACCGAAACGAAAATCAACGCGAACCACTTTCAGGGGAACCATGAAGAAAATTTCTATGACGCTTCTGGCGATCGTCGCCGGAGCTACTTCCGCTCATGCCGAAACATTTTCCGGCCCGTTCATCGGCGCGCAGATCAGCCGCGACGCTTACGAAGTGAAGGCCGAAGGCACCGATATCGGCATCGGCACGCTCGACCTTGATGGCCTGAGCGGCAACGGCATCGGTGGCGGCCTGTATGTTGGCTATGACTATGCGCTGTCGAACAACGTCTTCTTCGGCGTGGAAGCGAACGCCAACTTCTCGGGTGCAAGCATTTCGGCTGAGCTTGATGATGGCACCGACAGCATCAGCGGCAAGATCAAGGCCCGCGAATCGTTCGGGCTCAGCGCTCGTCTGGGTGCGATGATCGCCGACAGCACCGCTCTTTATGCGCGTGGCGGCTGGCAGTCGACCAAGTTCAAGACCCGCGTGTTCGACGGCGTCGACTCCTACGGCACGAAGACGATGCAGGACGCGCTGGTCTATGGCGCTGGCCTGGAAACCCGCGTCGGCGCGCAGACGTCGATCCGCGTTGAGTATCTGATCGAGGACTATGGCAGCGCTGGCCTGAACCGCGGTCTGGATACCAACGGCATCCGCGTCGACAACAACAAGCTCTCGCTGGGCATCTCCTGGCGTTACTGATCGCTTGATCGCGTGAATAGGAAGGGGCGTTCTGATGAACGTCCCTTTCTTTCGGTGCGAACGCGACGACTATTTTCCTCAAACTAACTCCGCTTTTTCACAGTCGAGCGGAGTCTGTTTTTCGATGACGCGCCGTCCCCCCGCGGACCGAGGGGGCAAGGTTTACGGGTGTGGTCATGTCGTCCGGCGCCGGAGAATAGATCCATATTCGGTTCGGCATTTCCGTTAGCGGGATGTGGGCCTCGTGGTGCGATCTGTGATATGAACATCGGGAGCACAAAGTTTCATGCATCGGCCAACCCGTCATGAGCTGATCGGCATTTTGCTTGAGAATGGCCATTATCCAGTGCTCCGCGTCCAGGACGGTGGAGAATGGCGGCTGGAAATTTTAAAGCGGCACAAGCATCTTCTGGGCATGCGGGCCAAAGTCACTGGCACAAGAGATGGTTTCGATCTGCTCGCCGTCGATCATATCGAACCAGCGTGACACCTCAGCGGACGTGTACGCATTTCCTCATCATCTTGGACGTCGTCGGGTGTCGCATGTAATGGGTCGGTCCACCACGCTCGGGAGCGCCCGGATCACATATGATTTATGCGGTCGCGCCGAGCTCAAGCAGAATTCAGTCGAGCTCCCTTCATTCACGCGCCGATTTCGATCCTGATTTGCTCTGCAATCAGCCTGACTGCTTCATTGCTGTTCAGGCTGTGCGGTCCCCCGCTCAGGTGAGGGATCACCGCGACGGGAACCATCCCGTTTGTTGCGACATGCAGTCTCTTTGCGTACGGAAGGCGGCGGCGGTTTGTGAGAGGAGTGTCACGATTTTGTCCATCACGTTGATGTTTTTGGTGCTGCCCTGCCCGAAAACTTCATCGTTTTTGGTTGGGCGGCGGTCACAGGCTTGAGGTCGCCATAAGCGCCTATGCGTGCTGATGAAGATTGAGTGGGCAGGCGATGGTGTTGGTGCGGCTGAGTTTGCTGACAGTCAGCACCATGGCTCCCGTCTGCCGCTCCATGTTCGGGCTAACCCCTCGCTGACCAGCACATCACCGAGCGACTGGCCACCCCGCGTCAACACACGCAGCTTTCTGCCATATCGGTCCGTATCGCGATCAAGAGCGGTTACCGTGAATGGTCCAGCATTGATCAATTGGTGAAGCCGCTGCGTCGCGCGTTGGCCCAACGCTGCCTCGGTCGGGCAGCGTGGCGGGTGCGTCTCCGGCGCATCGATATCGGCAACTCTGATCTTCTGCCCGTCGAGCCAGATTGTATCGCCATCGACAACACAATTGGTGCCACCGCCAGTATGACAGAAGGTAAAGGTGCGGGAGACCTCGTCTCGGGCTTTCGCTCGATCGGGCGTCGAGAGAAAAGCCAGCCCTCCGGCGAGAGCGAGAATGGCTAGGCTCGCCAGCGTTACGGGGAATCGAGGTGCCTTCTTGCGGCGGCGGAGTTTGACTACGTTGGACATTCTAGGCGCTTAGATCCGTAGCGTTGGTTCGTAAATATCGTCGCGTTTGAGTGGTTTAGGCGGCCGAGTGTAAGGGCTTCATCAACATCAGCGCGTCAATGCTTGTAGTTTGCCGGGTGAAGCATGGGCCTCAAAATGACATTATACCCTGCCCGAAGGCCAAACTGCGGCTTCGAAGATGTAAACCCCAAAAGTCCATTTGATGATCACGTTGGCTGAGTTGATAGTGGTCCCATCTGAACCGGGAGAGCGAGATGAAATCAGCCGCCATCTTAGTCGCGTTTTTTGCGTTCGCATCGCCCGCCATCAGCCAGACAAACTTGTCCTCCACCGATCGCACCGCCGCTTTTCGGGCCGGTGGTTTCAAGCTGGAGCGCGGCCAATGGCGGGCATGTGGAGACCCAGGCACCCCAAGCTATAGCCCCGGAACGATCGAGACCGTGCGCGACCTGAACGGCGACGGGCAGGTCGAGGCGGTCATCACGGAAGGCGGGACCTACTGCTTCGGCATGACTGGCACCGGCTTCACCATCGTGAGCAAGCAGGCCAGCGGCGACTGGAAACTGATAACTGCAAGTCAGGGCATCCCCAATTTTCTTCGCACGAAAGGCGTGGGCGGCTGGCCGGACATCGAAATTGGCGGGCCAGGATTCTGCTTTCCTGTCGAACGATGGAACGGTCGGGAATATGCGCTCAGCCGCCATCAATATGAAGGCAAGCCTTGTCGCCCCAGCTAGCTATTTCACCTATCGCTGCTCAGCCACTCCCCGTGCTTTTGGTGCCCTCCTCCTACGGGAAAGTGCTCCGACTCGTTCCAGGTAGGGCAGCGGCAGCGCCTGCCATGGGAAGCTGTCCTTAAAGGCCTCGCATCGATGATGCCGCTCGGTTACGTTCCTGGCGCTTAGCGTGGCCTCGACTTCACCAAGATCCGGTCTTCGCTGCCCAGCGGTCGCTGGATGAAGCGCTCTATTCTCACATTCACCAACAAACGCACTCAGGTGACGCCAGTGGTCGCAGCCGGCGCAGCAGGGTTCATTCTTCCAATAGAAATGGTCCAGGATTTCCTGTGTTGCGGCGTTCAACTTCACCTCCCCGTCGGGAGAACTAGACGGCTGACGAAGCAGTCTCTTCAACTCGTCGTCAGTATACCACCCGGGAGAGCTACAGCTCAGCGCGCTTATGGATAGGCCATTTGTATGTAGTTGAAGGCAGTACCTGCCGCAGCTGCCATTGTGCCGATCGGAACCCGGGGTCATCAGGATTGTTGATTATCGGCAGACTGATCTGTCCCCCCTCACAGAACAGCCTGGAACCTGAGGCCCGCCCTGTCTCCGGGTGGGCCTCTTTACTTGCGGGAAGGCAGGAGCGATGAGCTACCCATCTGTGGAGTTTTGCACAGCTCAAGCCCAACATCACCTCGCTCAAGCAGACAAGAGCGATTTGCCCAATGTCCGGGCGATCTGCCTCACCGCTGCCGATTCTTGGATGCGGGAAGCCGAAAGCGTCCGTCGGATCCTTGAACGACGTCAGCGCAACGCAACAGTCGATATGGGGTGAGCCGCTATCCGTTGGCGGAAGAAATCACTGCTTCTGTCATGCCGGAGCGAGCGGCGTGATTCACGGTAAAATTTCTGAAAGTTGGCCTATTTTACCGTAGGTAAATGGCAAACTTTGGTCGCGTGCCCGCAGGTCCCGAAATCGGGCACATCCACCGGCTCGCACACCATCAACCAAATCGGTTGGAGCCTCCTCCCTTCTCAATGTTCTTGTTCCGTTCTACCCTGAAGATACGAATCGCAGGAGACCCACCATGCCCTATGCCCTCTTGGAAGAAGGCTCATCCTATGCAGACTGGAAGCTGGCCTGCCAGGCTTTGAGCAGCGTTACCTTCATGCTCGACGATTCAAACGCCGACTTGCGGGTTCTCGGCTATGGCGACCCGGCTGGCAACGAATTGAAGGCGTTCGCCGCGCGCTTTCAGGACATCGAAGCTGAGCTGGTAATCGCCTCCTTGCGGTCGCGATATGAAATATACCGTGAAGCCCAGGACTGCGGCGTCGATCTCGAAACGCCCTTGTCATCCTTGCCGGTGGAGGCCTGCTTAGGTCCATGGAACTAAAATGGGCTGCTGCCAGGAAATTGCTGTCATCTTCCGGGGTGCCGCCAAGGAGTGCCACTTCAGCCCGAAGCGCGGGGAATTTCATAACGATGACCTTGCGCGGGAAGTGCTTTAGAATAGAGCCCATAGACAAGGCGTTGATCCTCATCACCGCGACCTTGTAGTCGCTCATCTGTGATCGTCATTGGAGGGAGCCGAACGCCTCCTCCAGCGCGGCGGCTGCAGCCGCGGTGCACAGGCCGGTGTTTCTATTGATGGCCAGCGACTATTAGGCGTCGGAGAGCATGCAAGAGCGTACGCGCCTGTCGGCGGCGGCCCTGCAAGCGGGTTGTGAAAAGTTGAGCGACTTTTTGTAAACGCCAGCAGCGGCCTACAGGCGATTCGCCAAACACCTCGATCAAAATGGTTCAAATGGGAAAATGAGCCACTTTAAACGACTTTCCGACAGTAACCGGGCAATGCCACGCTAAGTTGGACAAATGCCAATGCAAAGTTGTGCCAGCGAAGACTTTTTTGAAGGTGGTGGACGCACTTGGGCTCGAACCAAGGACCCGCTGATTAAGAGTCAGCTGCTCTACCAACTGAGCTATGCGTCCACACTCGCTTCTGGCAGACCCCATTGGGGCGTCGCCTTGGCGTGGCCGGGCGGTTAGCATTATCCTCTGCCTTTGCAAACAGTAATTTGCGTTGCAGCAAGATTTTTCGGGTCGCTGGTCTTCAGGCCCAGTTTCCACGCCGTTGGCTGGCCCGCCGGGTCGACCTGTCGATTGCCATGATGATGCCGATGCACAGCATGACGGTCAGCATGGAAGAGCCGCCATAGGACATGAAGGGCAGGGGAATGCCTACGACGGGTGCCAGGCCCATCACCATCATCAGGTTGATGGCTACATAGAAAAAGATGGTGGTGGTCAGCCCTGCCGCGACCAGCCTTGCATATTTGTCGGGCGCGCGCAGCGAGACGCCTATTCCCCATCTGAACAGCAGCAGGAACGCGCCGATCAGGAATATGCCGCCCGCCAGGCCCCATTCTTCGGCCATGGTCGCGAAAACAAAATCGGTGTGCCCTTCGGGTAGGTAATCGAGGTGGCTTTGCGTGCCTTTGAGGAATCCTTTGCCCCACAGGCCGCCAGAGCCGATTGCGATTTTCGATTGGCTGATATGATAGCCTGCACCCAGAGGGTCGCTTTCCGGGTCAAGGAAGATAAGCACCCGCTTTTGCTGATAGTCATGCAGGAAGCTGAACGCGATCGGGATGATCGCCGCCACCGTCAGCCCCGATCCGATGAAGAGGCGCAGCGGCAGGCCCGCAAGGAACATGACGGTCACACCCCCCGCTGCGATCATGGTCGCGGTGCCAAGGTCGGGTTGCACCAGCACCAGTGACCATGGCACGCCGATCAGCACGAGCGCGGGCCAGATGGCGGACCATCGCCTGATCTCTCCCACAGGCAGCAGCGCATAGAATCGCGCGACCGCCAGGACGATGATCGGCTTCATGAATTCCGACGGCTGCAATTGCATGAAGCCAAGGTTGATCCATCGCTGACTGCCGCCCGCCACGCCGCCGATCAGTTCGACCAGCACAAGCGACACCAGCACCAGGCCATAGGCCGGGAACGCGAAGCGAGCGAATATCTCCAGCGGGATGCGGCTTAGCACCAGGGCCATTCCGGTGAAGATGACGAAGCGCACCGCCTGATTGATGGCCCAGGGGGTGATGCTGCCGCCCGCCGAACTGTATAGGACCAGGGTGCCGAACCCAGCGATGGCCAACAGGAGGGCCAGCACCTTCCAGGGGAAGTGGGTCAGGGGTTCGGGTACGATGTTCATCGTGATCCGGCCGGGTTCGGGCTTGGCGACGGCGCATCATCATCGGCAGGCCGGGAGGATGAGTTTTGCGCAGGGGCGGGCGAGGAGGCGTTGCCTGCCGTTGCATTCGCCGCTTCGGCGCTGCTGGCGGACGTCGTGGGCTTTTTAATCGCCTTTGCCAGGCTGAAGGCCGCCATCTGCCGCGCCATGCGCTCAGCCGGGGGGCCGCCCCAACCCTTTTCCAGCTCGATCAGCCTCTCCATCGCCTTGGCCGGATCGAAGAGAAAGGTCAGCACGTCCTTGGCCACCGGCGCGGCCGCCTTGGACCCGCCCATCCCGTGTTCGATCACGACGGAGGCCGCGTAGCGTGGATTGCTGGTGGGGGCAAAGCAGACGAACAGGCCATGGTCGCGATATTTCCAGTCGCCGCTTTGCCCGCGCTGGCTGCCCGCGATCCGTCGAACCTGTGCGGTGCCGGTCTTGCCGCCCATCTGGACGCCGGGAACGTCCAATCGGCTGCGTCCGGCCGTGCCATCGCCGTTCACCACTTCCCACATTCCGTTTCGCACGGCGTCGAAATGCTCCTTGGGGAAGGGCATGGGAGCGGCTTGGGGATAACGACCTTTCACCAGGCGAGGCTGGATATTCCGGCCCGAAGCGATCCGCCCGGCCATGACGGCGAGCTGCAATGGGTTCACGACGACATAACCCTGCCCAATGGACGCATTGAGCGTGTCGGAGGCGGTCCATTTCTGATCATATCGCCGCATCTTCCACGCGGTATCCGGCATGGTCCCGTAGCTTTGTGAAAGAACCGGCAAGTCGAATTTTTCGCCGAATCCCATGGCATGGCCCATCCGGGCGATGACGTCGATGCCAACCCGGTTGCCCATCGTATAGAAATAGGTGTTGCAGCTTTTGGCGATGGCGCGATGCATGTCGACCGAACCGTGGCGGCCCAGGCAGCGGAAGAAACGGTTGCCGAGCCGATATCCCCCCGGACAATGCACCCGCTCTTTGGGGTCGATCCCGGCGCTCTGCAACGCCATCGCCACCATCGGTTTAAAGGTCGATCCGGGTGGATAGAGGGCGTTCAGCGATTTGTTTATGAGGGGATGGCGCTCATCATTTGACAGCATGTTCCATTCATCATGACTGATGCCGTCGGAAAAATTATTGGGGTCATAGGCGGGCATGGACGCCATGCAGAGGATTTCCCCCGTATGGCAGTCAAGCACGATGCAGGAACCCGATTCAGTGCCGAGCCGCCGCCCGGCATATTCCTGAAGCCCGGCGTCGATCGTCAGCGTGATGGAGTTGCCCGGCGTGTCCGGCCGGGTCGTCAGTTCGCGGACGACCTTGCCCCTGGCCGTCACTTCCACCCGCTTCGCACCGGGTTTGCCGGTGAGTTCCAGGTCGAACGTTTTTTCCAGCCCTTCCTTGCCGACCTTGAACCCCGGCGTGATCAGAAGCGGGTTCTTGCGCTCTTCATATTCCTTGGCTGAGGCCGCCCCGACATAACCCAATAGTTGGCCAACCGAGGCACCTGCAGGATAATAGCGGGAAAATCCCTGGCTGGGTGCCACGCCGGGCAGGTCCGGCAGTCGGACGCTGACCGCTGCGAACTGATTATAGGTCAGCTTTTCGGCAACCTGCACTGGCCGAAATCCAGCTGATTTTTCCAGTTCCGTCCTGATCCGTTCGACATCGTCGGGCGACAACGACAATAATTCCGCAAGGCTGCCGATGGTGTGGTCTGGGTCGGTGACGCGATCCGGGATCAGGTCGACGCGAAAATCGGTCCGGTTATTGGCCAGCGGCTTTCCGTACCGGTCCAAAATCCATCCCCGCCGAGGTGGAACCAGGGTCAGGTTGACACGATTGCTTTCGGAAAGGAGGTTATATTTTTCGTTCTCAGCAATGCTGATCCACCCCATCCGGCCAACCAGCATGGCACCGAATCCTGCCTGCAACCCCCCGACCACCATCGCCCGGCGCGTGAAGGTGAAGGACAGGGCAGCTTCGTTGACGGTCTTCCGCTTGAACCTGGGCAGCTTCATGCCATCACACGCCAGCGATCAATCTGGGCGCATTGCCGCACCACGAATGGAAAAAGCAGGATGGTGCAAAGCAATTGTGGCGCGACCAAGTACAGATTGATGTCTCCTCCGCCAGCCACGCTCGCGAGAAACGCCCCGCCGACGATGCAGAAGATAATGGCCACGGACGCGATTAGCCAGTCCTGCCGATAGCTTCGCCAGACCATGCGATGTTCGACCGCATCGACGCCGATCAGCATGACCGTCCAAAGGAACATGGACGATCCGATCGGCTGACCGCTCATCATATCGTCAAACAGGCCCAGCGGCACCCCGATCCAGGTGCGCCACAGTTCCGGTCGCAGCAGACGCCATGACAGCAGCAGCAGCAGGCCGAAGGGGGGCATGACCGGAGCCTGCGCAATCACCGGCAGGACGGTGACCGCGGAACCCAGCATGACGGTGATGACCGGCGTCCCGGCAAGGCGAAAGGCGGACGGTTGGCGACCTAATCGGGATACGTGCCGAAGATGCGGATCGATCATGGTGCGGTGGCGTTGGCCGCTGCGCCCGCGTCCGTGGGAACGGGTGGCGTAGGCTCGGTTCGCGTGACGGCTTCTTCGAACGATCGTTCGACGACCACCGCATCGACCTTGGACGGGTTTGCCAGCGGGACGCCATAGGCGATCTCGCCCGCAATCCGCACGATCACGGCGACGGGGATATTGGGCTGGTAGACGCCGCCGACGCCCGATGTCACCAGAATGTCGCCGGGATGAAAGGGATTGCGGCCTGCCGCCAGCGCCCTGATTTCCAACGTTCCGTCGCCCAAGCCCGTGGAAATTGCGGGCACGCTGTCATTGGCGCGGCGGACGGGCACGATGTTGCTGCCGTCGGTCAGCAGCAGCACTTCGGCCGTGTTCGGTGTCGTGCTGTGGATGCGACCGACCAGTCCTTCGGGCGCGCGCACGGGCATGCCTGTTCGCACGCCTTGCCAACGGCCAGCGTTCAGCCGTGCGAAGCGCCGGGTGCTGCTGGACGACGACGCGATCAGCCGGGCGGTCAACAGGTGGCTTTCATCTGCATCGACCAGTTTCAGCAGTTTCTTGAGCCGCGCATTTTCCTGCGCCACCGCCTTGGCTTCAATGATGCGGTTGCGGTCTGTTTCGACCTGGCGGCGCAGCGCGACATTCTGCGATCCGGCGCGCCAGTAGGCAGTCAGAACTTCGTCGATCGAACTGACCCCGCTGACCATGTTGCGCATCGCGATCGAGGCCGGGCGCGTAATCTCAGCCGTCGCGGTGCGGATCACTGCGAAACCCGTCGGATCGAACATCGCGACAACCACCAGGAGCAGGCCGACGGCGGCGCCAGTCATCGCCACCACATAGCTGGCGAAGAGGCTGTATTGCGCCTTCCGGTTGTGCCCGGGGCGTCGGCTGGGTGGCCGCGCCATCCTGTCTTCCCCCTGGCCTTAAGCGGTTTGCAACACGCCCCTGAAAATCGGATCTTCCATCGCTCGGCCAGTGCCGATGGCGACGCAGGTCAGCGGATCTTCAGCGATGGTGACGGGCAGACCGGTTTCGTCGCGCAGTTCGTCATCCAGCCCCTTGAGCAGCGCGCCGCCGCCAGTGAGCACGATGCCCTGATCGACAATGTCCGCCGCCAGTTCGGGCGCAGTATTTTCCAGTGCGATCCGTACACCTTCGACAATGGTGCTGATAGGTTCGGCCAGGGCGTCGGCGATCTGCCCCTGGTTGATGGAAATTTCCTTGGGAACGCCGTTCACCAGGTCGCGACCCTTGATATGGATCGTTTCGCCCACGCCGTCTTCGGGCGGCTGAGCGACACCGAACTGCTTTTTGATGCGTTCCGCCGTGGCTTCGCCGATCAGCAGATTGTGGTGGCGACGCACGAAGGAAACGATCGCTTCGTCCATCTTGTCACCGCCGACGCGAACCGAGGTCGTGTAGGCAAGGCCGCGAAGCGACAGCACGGCGACTTCGGTGGTGCCACCACCGATGTCGACCACCATCGAGCCGATCGGTTCGGTGACCGGCATGTCAGCGCCAATCGCGGCGGCCATCGGCTCTTCAATCAGGAAGACCTGGCTCGCGCCCGCATTGCTGGCCGCGTCGCGAATCGCGCGCCGTTCCACGCTGGTGGAACCGGAAGGCACGCAGATGACGATTTCGGGAAAGCGCCAGGGGCGCGATTTGCCGCCGTGCACTTTGGTGATGAAATGCTTGATCATCTGTTCCGCGACATCGATGTCGGCAATGACGCCGTCGCGAAGGGGCCGAATAGCCTCAATCGAATCGGGCGTCTTGCCCATCATGAGCTTGGCGTCGTTGCCGACCGCCTTCACCCTTTTCACGCCGTTCAGCGTCTCCACCGCCACGACTGACGGTTCGTTAAGCACAATGCCGCGCCCGCGCACATAGACAACGGTGTTTGCCGTGCCGAGGTCGATAGCCATATCCTGGGAGGAGAGTTTGAAAAGTCGCGAGAAGATCGACATGCCTGTTCCTGTTCAGCCCGATCATCCCGGCGACGCGAACCGGGGCGTTCGGAGGTCCCTGCCACGTTCCGCCGCCCGTGTCATGAGACAAAATTAATGGGGCTAGCGGCTCGCGGAATGCGCTCGATTGGGCTAGTCACTAATCAATGTCAATACGCCGTCTGCCCGAACATCTGGTCAACCGCATCGCTGCGGGCGAAGTGGTCGAAAGGCCCGCCAGTGCGCTCAAGGAAATCGTGGAAAATGCGCTGGATGCCGGCGCGACCCGTATCGCCATCAGATTGAGCAATGGCGGGCTGGACCGGATAGAGGTGAGCGACGACGGTTGCGGCATGACGCCGGAGGAAATCGCTTTGGCGGTCGAGCGCCATGCGACATCGAAGCTTCCCGACGACGCAATTGAAAATGTGGCGACCCTGGGCTTTCGCGGTGAGGCGCTGCCGTCCATCGCCAGCGTGGCCCGCCTGTCTATCGACAGCCGCCCTGTGGGTAGGGATGGATGGAACCGCACGCTGGACAATGGCACGCTGGTGGCGGAAGGCCCCGCCGCGCTGCCGCCCGGCACGCGCGTGACGGTGGAGCAGCTATTCGCCCGCGTGCCCGCCAGGCGCAAATTCCTGCGATCGCCCAAGGCCGAATATGCCGCCTGCCTGGACAGTGTCCGTCGTCTGGCCATGGCGCATCCTTCCGTCGCGTTCAGTCTGGAGCATGACGGTCGGCGGGCGTTGGGCGTGCAGGCAGGGGACGGCAGGGAGGGCCGCGTCGCTGCCCTGACCGACAGGGCGCTGGCGGACAATCATGTCATCGTCAGCCTGGAACGGGAAGGCATCCGCCTGACGGGCGTTGCGTCGATCCCCACCTATAATCGCGGCGTCGGGGATCATCAGTTCCTGTTCGTGAATGGACGCCCGGTGCGCGACCGGCTGTTGGTCGGGGCGGTGCGCGGTGCCTATGCCGACATGCTCGCGCGGGACCGCCATCCGGTCGTTGCCCTCTTCCTTGACGTTCCGCCGCTGGAAGTCGATGTCAACGTCCATCCCGCCAAGACGGAAGTGCGCTTTCGCGACCCTGCGCTGATCCGGGGCATGATCGTGTCGGGCCTGCGCAGGGCACTGGATGCGGAAGGGTTTCGTTCGGTGCAGCAGGCCGATTCGGCGGGACTGTCCGCCTGGAAGGCCGAGCCAGTTTCTCCGACGCCCATCGGCGCGATGCCGATTTTCGAAGCGGCGGACGCATTGTCATCCTATCGATCGTCCTCGTCAGTGCTGGCTGACCGCCGGTCCAGCTTTCTGACGCCGCCGCCGCAGGCCCGCGCCGAACCCGCCGCCGCGCCCGCGCCTGAAGGTCAAAACTTTCCCCTGGGCGTCGCGCGCGGGCAGGTCGCCCGCACCTATATCGTGGCGGAGGCAGAGGACGGGCTGGTCATCGTCGACCAGCATGCGGCGCATGAACGGCTGACGCTGGAACGGATGCGGCGCGGCATGGAAGGGCAGGGCGTCGCCGCGCAGGCGCTGCTGCTGCCCGAAGTGGTGGAATTGGACGAACCGGCATGCGACCGGCTGGAAGCGCGGATCGAGGAGTTGAAGGTCTTTGGCCTTGAGCTGGAGCGATTTGGCCCGTCCGCGATACTGGTGCGCGCCACGCCCGCCATGCTGGGGCAGGGCGATGTGCAAGGGTTGGTGTCCGACCTTGCCGACGATCTTGCGGCCTATGATAGCGCGCTGTCGCTCAAAGAACGGATCGACCTGGTCGCGGCCACCATGGCCTGTCACGGATCGGTGCGGGCGGGCCGCATACTCAGCGTCGCGGAAATGAACGCCCTGCTCCGCGAGATGGAGGTCACGCCCCGCAGCGGGCAGTGCAATCATGGCCGTCCCACCTGGGTGAAGCTGGGCCATGGCGACATTGAGAAGCTGTTCGGAAGGAAATGAGCATGAGACGCATCGCTTGCCTGCTCGCCTTGTGCGTTCTGCCCGCCTTGGCAGAAGCCGCGCCGCCCACGCCCGACATGTGCCAGGATGCGCCGCCGCCGCCCGAACCGTGGACCAGTTGGATGCAAAGCGGCACGGCGATAGCGGGAGGTGTGCCTCATTCAGCGCCCCGATTGATTTTGGGTAAGCCGGTGGTCGCGACGCTGCGCCCTTCGGTGCAGGTGCAATATGCGGTCCAGCCGGAAAAACAGCGGCCCAAAAGCCATGGCGGGCTTTTCACATTGGCGGTCAAAACCCCGGCTCGTGTCGGCATCGGGCTTTCCGGCCCGGCCTGGGTGGACATCGTCATGGATCGTCAGCCGGTCGAATCCGTCGGGGATGACCATGGCCCGGAATGTTCCGCTATCGAAAAGATTGTCTGGTTCGACCTGCCAGCGGGGGTCCACCTGATCCAGATCGCGGATTCGCCCGCGCGGGAATTGCGTGTGATGGCGGCGGACGCCTTGGCCAATCGTCCGTTGCCGCCTGCGCCGGAACCGGAATTTTGATCGGCACCGGGCGCGCCGGTCAGGCAGGACGCGTGCGGAACAGCGCGATTGGCATCATCGTCATTACGGGCTGATCATGCTGGTTCATTATCGTCACCCGGCTTTTGACGATGCCCATTTCCGGTCGGGTACGGGACGCCTTCTTTTCGATCACTTCCGACGTGCCGCTCAACGTGTCGCCGGGGCGAACAGGCCTTAACCAGCGCAGTTCGTCCACGCCCATGGCTCCCAAGCTGGCATCCTGATGACCGCCAGCCTGCATTTTCGCGACGAACATTTTCATGAAAAGCGCGGTGGTGTGCCAGCCGCTGGCCGACAGGCTGCCAAAATGCGTTTCCGCCGCCGCCTCATCGGACAGATGGAAAGGCTGGGCATCGAACTCCGCTGCGAAGGCGATGATTTCGTCGCGGCTGATGGCCAGGGGGCCAAAAGTCAGCGTATCGCCGACCGTGACGTCCTCAAAATAGATGATTTCGTCCATGGCCCTCAGTCTCGCTCTGTTGGCGGACTGTCTAAAGCTGCCTTACGTTTACGTCAAGGTTAGGGTTGTGCGATCCATTTCCGCAGCACCCGCCAGGCATCGACCTTCATTTCGCGCGACAACATGGCGTTGGCTCCGCTGCTGGAGGGCAGGTCGATCAGGGTCAGGGCTGGAGCGCCTGCGCCGATCTGGCGGCGTCCATGCATCGAAGCGGCCTTGCCGTTGAAGGCGATGGCCCGCAGCGCGGGGAGCCGAGCGATGAAGCTATTGAGGTCGCGTAGCTCCGCGCCCCGTATCGCGCTGTCCAGACTGCCGGGGCGGTCAGCGCTTTCGATCACGTCCCACAGCCCGACGCCTCTGGCGCGCAATCGCTTCAACCGCAGTGCATAGGGAGCCGCGCGCAGATCCTCTCCCAAAATGTCGCCCATCAACGCCCAGAAAGCGTTGCCGCGATGGGCGTAATATTCGCCCTGCTTGATCGAGGCGTCACCGGGCAGGCTGCCCAGGATCAGAAGTTGCGTTGTTTCATCGACGCTGGGTGGAAAGGCGGACTTGCGCTGCGCAGGCATTTGACCGGGGCGCAGCGCCATGGCTCAGACGTTGAAACGGAACAGCATGATGTCGCCGTCCTGCGTCACATATTCCTTGCCTTCGGACCGCCACTTGCCCGCTTCCTTGGCACCTGCTTCGCCATTGAACTGGACATAATCCGCATAGGCCATGGTTTCGGCGCGGATGAAGCCCTTTTCGAAATCGGAATGGATCGCGCCCGCTGCCTGCGGGGCCTTCGACCCCTTGGCCACAGTCCAGGCGCGCGCTTCCTTGGGGCCGACGGTGAAGAATGTGATGAGGCCCAGCAGTTCGTAACCGGCGCGGATGATGCGGGCCAGGCCAGCTTCCTCAAGGCCCAGCGCTTCCAGATATTCGGTGCGCTCTTCCACAGGCATGGTGATGAGCTCGGCTTCGATGGCTGCCGAAACGATCACGGCCTTGGCGCCTTCAGCCGCGGCTTTTTCAAACACGCGAGCGGAATGGGCGTTGCCGTCGGCTGCGCTGTCTTCTTCGACATTACAGACATAGAGCACCGGCTTGGCGGTCAGAAGCTGCGCCTGATGGAAGATGCGCGCTTCCTCTTCATCCCTTGGCTGGGTCAGCCGCGCAGGCTTGCCGTCACGGAGCAACTCCAGCGTCTGACCCAGAACGGCTGCGGCGGCCTTCGCTTCCTTGTCGCCCTGCGCCGCCTTCTTCGCGAAGGCGGGAACGCGCTTTTCCAGGCTGTCGAGGTCGGCGAGCATCAATTCGGTCTCGACCGTCTCGGCATCGGCGATCGGGTCCACCTTGCCTTCGACATGGGTGATGTCGTCATCTTCGAAACAGCGCAGAACGTGGACGATGGCATCCACTTCGCGGATGTTCGCCAGGAATTGATTGCCCAGCCCTTCGCCCTTCGACGCGCCGCGCACCAGCCCTGCGATGTCGACGAAGGCGAGCTGCGTTTCGATGATTTTGGTCGATCCGCCAATCTTCGCGATGGTGTCCAGCCGCTCATCGGGGACGGCGACTTGCCCGACATTGGGTTCTATCGTGCAAAAGGGGTAGTTCGCCGCCTGCGCCGCCTGCGTTTCGGTCAGTGCGTTGAACAAGGTGGACTTGCCGACATTGGGAAGCCCGACGATACCGCAACGAAAACCCATGAACCTGCCTTCACGTCAGAATGATTGGCCGCGCCGATAGCCTGTTCCGCGCGCGAAGGCCAGCCTGCGGTCAGCGCCGGAAGAACAGGGTGATCGACGCGACGTGGTTCATCCGCCGCGCGCCGTTCCCCTGATCAATATATTGGTTGAGATATCCCAGTTCAGCGGTGGACTTGCCCATCAGTTTGATTTCCGCGCCTGCAAAGCTGCGCACCTGGTCGAATCCCGCCTTCTGCCCCCAATCTGTGCTGTTGAGCGCGGCGAAACCCTCAGCATAGACCAGCGCGTTCACGGCATCGTTGCCCTGCTTTAGCGGCTTTTCATAACGCAGCATCTCGCGCAGCCGCCATCCGGTCCCATTGCCGTCCGACCGCCATCGCTGTTCCAGCCGGGTGCGGGACGATAGTTCGCCTCTCCAGGGGGTGCCAATTGTCCAGTTGATCTGCTGGAAACTGCGTTCTTCGTTGACGTCGCGGCCGCCCTGGGACGGCTGCATGATGTGCCCATAGCCCTGATAGACGGACAGGCTGGGCGATAATTTCCACCCGACTGCCCCCCGCAGGATCGTCTGGTCGACCTGCGACGCACCGTTGCCCACGCGCGGCTGAATCTCCGCAAAGTAGATGAGGTCGCCGGAGACCGGCCCCATCGCCGTCAGGTTCACCCAGACCTGCTCATCCTCTGTGGTGGCGGCAAATATGGACGTAGGCCAGGCGCAAGCAAGGGCGGCAGGAGTGAATAGAAGGGCGCGGTAATGACGTAAGCTGGACATGGCCGGTCCTTAGGTGGCGCTGCTTGCCGCCCAGCATCTGGCATGTAAGATTTCGTTGCCGTCAGGTGATGACGCTCGGCCGGTCCATTCCTGTGAAGCCTACTATGTCGGCAACCTCCTGCGCGGCAGCGATCAGCGGGGCGAGGGCTTCGCCTGTGTCCATGCCAAGGTCGCCGCCCTGATCGACATAGCGTTCAATATAGACGCGCAGGGTTGCTCCTTCCGTGCCGGTTCCCGACAGGCGAAACACGATGCGCGATCCGTCCTGGAACATCACGCGCACGCCCTGATTGCGGCTGACGGACTGGTCGGTGGGATCGGTATAGGCAAAATCGTCGGCGCTGCGGATCGTGCCGCCGCTGTTCACCGAACCGGGCAGGCGGGGCAGGTTGTCCCGTAATGCGGCCATCAGTGCGTCCGCGCGGTCAGTGGCGATCGCCTCATAGTCGTGGCGGGCATAATAGTTCCGGCCATAGCTTGCCCAGTGATCGGCCATGATGGCGGCGACGCCCTGGCCCCGCGCTGCCAATATGTTGAGCCATAGCAGGACGGCCCAGATGCCGTCCTTTTCCCGCACATGGTCCGAGCCGGTGCCCGCGCTTTCTTCGCCGCAGATGGTTGCCATGCCGGCGTCCAGCAGATTGCCGAAGAACTTCCAGCCGGTGGGCGTCTCATATAACGGGATGCCCAGCTTTTCCGCCACGCGGTCCGCCGCGCAGCTTGTCGGCATCGACCGGGCAATGCCTTTGAGGCCGCTCGCATAGCCTGGTGCCAGATGGGCATTCGCCGCCAGCACCGCTAGCGAATCGGACGGGGTCACATAACAATGCCGCCCGATGATGAGGTTGCGGTCGCCATCGCCATCGGATGCCGCGCCGAAATCGGGCGCGTCCTGGGCCATCATGCGATCATATAGCTCCTTCGCATGGACCAGATTGGGATCGGGATGATGGTGGCCAAAGTCGGGGAGGGGCGTGGCATTGCGCACGGTTCCTTTCGGCGCGCCCAGACGTCTTTCAAAGATTTCCACCGCATAGGGGCCGGTGACCGCGCTCATGGAATCGAACGACAGGGTGAAGCCATTGCTGATCATCCGGCGGATGGCGGGAAAGTCGAACAGCGTCTCCATCAGGTCGGCATAGTCGGCGACCGGATCGACCACTTCGACGGTCATATCCCCCAGGCGGCTTGTCCCCAGCGTGTCGATGTCGACATCGCCTGCTTCCACTATGCGATATTGTTCAATGGTGAGCGTCCGCGCGTGGATTGCGTCCGTCACCTTTTCCGGCGCAGGCCCGCCATTGCCGACATTATATTTGATGCCGAAATCTTCGTCCGGTCCCCCCGGATTATGGCTGGCGGAAAGCACCAGCCCGCCAAATGCGCCCGATGCACGGATTAGGTGCGATGCAGCGGGCGTCGACAATATCCCGCCCTGGCCGACCAGCACCCGCCCAAATCCGTTGGCGGCGGCCATTTCCAGGACGATCTGGATGACTTCCCGGTTAAGGTAGCGGCCGTCGCCGCCCAGGACCAGCGTCTGGCCTTCAAAGTCCGTCAGGCAATCGAACACCGACTGGACGAAGTTCGCCGCATAATGAGGCTGCTGGAATATCCTGACCTTCTTGCGAAGCCCGGACGTTCCCGGCTTTTGGTCGTTGAAGGGGGTGGTGGGGACGGTCTGGATCACCCGGAACCTCATGAAAGACGAAGAATAACCGCCTCTCTATGGCCCGATAATTGTCTGCCGCGCAATCGACCCGAAACTTATTTCGCCGGTGCGAAGGGGCTGGCCGTCGCTTAATCGGTGAGCCTGAGTGCGATCTCGTTCATGAAGCGGGCGTCGTCCCCCTTGGCGAGCCATTCCGCCTCTGCGCCGATCGCGCCCAGCATGTCGGCCAGGGCATCGATCTCGCTCTTGTGATAATTGCCGAGCACATAGCCGTGCACCCGGTCCTTATGCCCCGGATGGCCGATGCCGATCCGCACGCGGCGGAAATCAGGGCCGATATGCGCATCGGTGGAGCGCAGGCCATTATGCCCCGCGTTGCCGCCGCCACGCTTCACCTTCACCTTCATTGGCGCAAGGTCCAGTTCGTCATGAAAGACGGTGACGTCCTGTGGGGCGAGCTTGTAGAAGCGCATGGCTTCCCCGACAGACCGGCCGCTTTCATTCATGAAGGTGGCAGGCTTTATGAGGATGATTTTTTCCGTGCCGATGCGTCCTTCCTGGACCCATCCGTGAAACTGCTTTTTCGGCGCGGCGAAGCGATGCATGTCGGCGATGACGTCCGCCGCCATGAAACCGACATTGTGCCGGTGCATCGCATATTGGGTGCCCGGATTGCCCAGGCCGGCCCAGATCTGCATCGCGCGTCACCTCCAAAGAAAATCCCGCCCGCCGGGTAGGCGGACGGGATCGAAATTTCCAGCCCGGAAGCTGTGGTGAAGGCTTATTCGCCTTCGGTCGCAGCAGTTTCGTTGTCGCCTTCGGCGCTCTTGAGCGCGGACGGGGCAACGATGGTGGCGATGGTGAAGTCGCGATCGTCGATAGCGGTCTTTGCGCCCTTGGGCAGCGTGACCGAGCTGATGTGGATCGAGTCGCCGACGTCAAAGCCCTTCAGGTCGACGACGACGTCATCGGGGATTTCCGCGGCATCGACGATCAGTTCGATGTCGTGACGGACGACGTTCAGCACGCCGCCCTTCTTCAGGCCAGGCGATGCATCTTCATTTTCGAAGCGCACCGGCACGTTGACGCTGACGGTGGCGTGTTCCGAAACGCGCAGGAAATCAGCGTGCAGCGGACGATCGGTCACGGGGTGGAAGGCCACGTCCTTGGCGAGCGTGCGGACCTTCTGGCCGCCGACTTCGACCATGATGACCGAATTGAAGAAGTGGCCGGTGCCGAGCTGCTTGTTGAGGAGTTTTTCCTCAACGTGGATCGACTGGGGTTCTTCATTCATTCCATAGATGACGGCGGGTACGCGGCCCTCACGGCGGAGAGCGCGGGAGGCTCCCTTGCCTGCCCGATCGCGTGCCTCGGCCGACAGCGTAAGCTGCTCGCTCATTGCGTGTCTCCAAAAGCAGATTGTTCCAATTTCCCGCAACGCCTCCAGGGATGACCATCACGGGAAGGCGGGCCTTTAGCAGAAATCCGCCAGGAGGCAAGGGTAAGCCAACCTTATTGCAAGCGCGTGACCCGGTAGCCCGCAGCCTGCAGCAGCGTGATCAGATTGTTCGGCCCCGTCAGATGCCCCGCGCCCACCGCGATGAAGGGGCGGCCCTTAAGCTGGCCTACCGCGCCAACCCAGTCGCGGTTGCGGTCAATCAGCACGGCCTGTTCGACCGCGGGATCCGGTTGCTCACCGGCCTGATCCTCCCGTGCGATGGCGGCCATGTCGCCTTTCAGCCACGCCTTGAGGATGCGATCATAAAGCGCCTGCATTCCGTCCGCCTCCTGAACCGTCTGCAGCAGCAAATGGCGCTGCGCCGGCTCGGGGAGGCCATCGAACGCGCCGAATTGCCGCGCGACCGTTTCCAGCCCGTCGATCGGCTTGCCCGCATCCTTGAACGCGGCGATCAGTGCGGGTTCAACCCCGTCTGCGCCGCTCACATGCAGCGATTGCTGCGCGACCGACGACAGAAGCATCGCCGCCGCCCAGCTTTCATAGCCTGACAGCATTTGCGTGCTGGTGCCGCCTTCCTGCGCGAGGCGTTGCAGGTCATCGCGTTCTTCGGCGGGCAGCCGGGCCTCCAGTGGCGGCAGGTTGGCGCTGCGGCCCAGCTTTTCAAAAGCAGCGGTGGTCAGCGCCTGGTCCTGAATTTCGGCGGATTCCAGCACCAGCCGGTCGGCTTCGTCCATGGCCTGCTTGATCGCCGCCGTCCGCCAGGCGACATTGGGGGGCAGGACATGGATCGTCCCGAACAGCCATCCATCCAGCGCCTTGCCCTCGACACGCCACAGCGCCGGGCCGCCGTTCGCTGGCGGAGCGGGGGCTTCCTTCCCGCATGCCGCCACCAGCAGCAGGGCGCACAGGCCCAACCACCGCATCGAGGCGCGAAGGTGGCTCATTGCGAAACCCGCGCGGAGGCTATGCCGATCTGTTTCAGCTGATCCTGCACGCTGCCCTTGCCCGCCAGATGGCCCGCACCCACTGCCACGAACACCGTGCCGGGTTCTTCGAGCCGTCCCTTTATCCACCGCGCCCATGTGATGTTGCGTTGGATCAGCAGCACCTGCGCCAATTCCGGGGTGGCTTCCAGCGACTCGTTCATTTCCTGCGCCAGCCGCTCAGGATCGCCCTGTTGCCAATGGCGGATAAGCCGTGCGAACTCTCTGTCCATGTCGGGCAGTCCATCGACCGTGGCGTTCAGGAACTTGACCTGCTGTTCCATCGGCAGGCCCGCGAAATAGCCGAGCTGCTGCTCCACCGTTTCCAGCGCGCGCACTTTCTTGCCCGCGGCCCTGGCGGCGACCGTCAGCGTCTTTTCCGCGCCCAGTTCGGCCCGATAACCCAGCTTTTCCAGCGGCTGGACCGACAGGGCCATGCCCGCCATCCATGGGTTGAACGCTTCGAACATCTGCCAGGGCAGGTCGTTGGCGGTCATCGCTGCCTGATAGCGCTGCCTTAGGTCGGGGCTGAGCCGGTCGGACAGTTTCACGCCGTCGCGCGCCAGCGCTGCGTGGGCCATGGTCGCCGCCATCGCTTGCGGATCGGTCGGCTCCAATATTTCAAGCACCAATTCATCCGACTGATCAAAGGCCCGCTTCACGCCGCCATCGAACCATTGCACGCCGGGTTTCAGCACATGAACGGTGCCGAACAGATAGATGGTCGTGTCATCGTCCCTGACGCTCCACAAGGCAGGGCTGACCATGCTGCTTTGGGCCGCTGGAGGACGGGTGGCGGCGGGTCGTTCCTGGGTGCAGCCGCTCAGCAGCAGCAGGCCAACGGTCAGGAAACGCGGGAGAAGCCATTTCATCTCAGGGAAGATCCATCGCTTAGTTTTGCCAGCATCCATGCGGGCCGAGCGGGATCAGGGCAAGCGGATTAACCCATCGGCCCCGCTCTTTTCCTTGACCCTTACGCCCGCCTGCGCCAAGGCGCGCCGCAACAATGCGTCATGAAATCGAAGGACCGTCCGTGGCGACAGGCAAAGTGCTTTCCTTTCAGGACCTGATCCTGACCCTGCATGCCTATTGGGGGAAGCAGGGTTGCGTGATCCTTCAGCCCTATGACATGGAAGTCGGCGCGGGCACTTTTCACCCCGCCACTACGCTGCGCAGCCTGGGTCCAAACCCATGGAACGCCGCCTATGTGCAGCCCAGCCGCCGCCCGACCGATGGCCGCTATGGCGAGAACCCCAATCGCCTGCAGCATTATTACCAATATCAGGTGATCATGAAGCCGTCCCCGGCGAACCTGCAGGAACTCTATCTGGGCAGCCTTGCGGAAATCGGCATCGACCCGCTGATCCACGACATTCGCTTTGTCGAGGATGACTGGGAAAGCCCGACGCTGGGCGCCTGGGGCCTTGGTTGGGAAGTGTGGTGCGACGGCATGGAAGTCACCCAGTTCACCTATTTCCAGCAGATGGGCGGCTTTGACTGCAAGCCGGTCGCGGGTGAACTGACCTACGGTCTCGAACGGCTCGCCATGTATATTCAGGGCGTCGACAGCGTCTATGACCTGAAGTTCAACGATGCGGGCGTCACCTATGGCGACGTCTTCCTGGCCAATGAGCAGCAGATGTCGAAATGGAATTTCGAGATTGCCGACACCGACAAGCTGTTCCGCTGGTTCAAGGATGCCGAAGCGGAGTGCAAGGCGTCGCTAGAGGCGGGCGTTCCGCTTGCCGCCTATGATCAGGCGATCAAGGCGTCCCATGTATTCAACCTGTTACAGGCGCGCGGTGTCATATCGGTGCAGGAACGCGCCAGCTACATCGGCCGCGTCCGCGACCTGGCCAAAGGCTCCTGCGAAAAGTGGATGGAAGTGAACGGGTGGGCCGCGTGATCCGGCAGGGAGCCACAGCCCGTGCTCCTGCGAAGGCAGGAGCCCAGAGTCCGACGCACCGCGCTTTGAACCATGGGCTCCTGCCTTCGCAGGAGCACGTTGAAAGAATCATCGCATGACTGACTTCCTCCTCGAATTGCGCTGCGAAGAAATCCCGGCCCGGATGCAGCTCAAGGCATCGGAAGACCTAGCCCGCCTCTTCACCGAGGAACTGGCGAAGGCTGGCCTTAAACCCGAAAGCATCGACAGCTTCGTCACGCCACGCCGTCTCGCTTTGATCGCGCGCAGCCTGCCGCTGGAAACCGCGGCCGTCAGCGAGGAATTCAAAGGCCCCCGCACCAGCGCACCCGCGCAGGCGCTGGAAGGTTTCCTGCGCAAGACCGGCCTCACTCAGGACCAGTTGGAGGACCGCGACGGCGTCTGGTTCGCCACGGTGAACAAGCCTGGCCGTGCCACCGCTGGGGTTCTGGCCGAAACCGTCCCCGCCATCATCCGCGCCTTCCCATGGCCCAAGTCAATGCGCTGGGGCACGGCATCGCAGACGACCGAAAGCCTGCGGTGGGTTCGCCCGTTGCAAGGCATCGTCGCGATCCTTGGCGAAGATTTGGTCGATATTGAAATCGAAGGCACGCGGTCGGGCTACGCCACGCTCGGCCATCGCTTTCACCATCCCGGTGAAATCACCATCGGCGGCGCGCACGACTATGTCGAAAAGCTGCGCGCGTGCCATGTGATCGTCAGCCATCAGGAACGCCAGGCCATCATCGAGGCGAAGGCACAGGAAGTCGCCGCCGCAAAGGGCTATACGGTGATCGAGGACAAGGGCCTCATCGCGGAAAATGCCGGTCTGACCGAATGGCCGGTCCCGCTGCTGGGCGATTTCGACCCGGCCTTCCTTGAGGTCCCGCCTGAAGTTATTCAGCTAACCCTCCGTATCAACCAGAAATATTTCGTTCTGCGCGATGGCGAAGGCAAGCTCGCCCCTGCCTTCATCTGCACCGCCAATATAGAGGCGAAGGATGGCGGCGAGGCGATCATTGCTGGCAACCGCAAGGTCCTGGCCGCGCGCCTGTCCGACGCCCGCTTCTTCTGGGAGCAGGATCGCAAGACGAGCCTCGCCGACCACGCCAAGAAGTTGGAACGCATCACCTTTCACGAAAAGCTCTGGACCGTGAAGCGCAAAGTTGAGCGTGTGGCAATAATTGCCGCCGATCGCATTCCTGAACTGATTGGATGGCCGGAGGAAAAGGCGCGAAAAATGCAGCCTTTTTTGAGGCAGGCAGCTGAACTGGCAAAGGCCGATCTTGTTACGGAAATGGTCGGTGAGTTTCCCGAACTTCAGGGGGTTATGGGCAGCTATTACGCGGACGCTGAAGGGCTTTCTGTGTCAATTGCCATTCGTGATCACTATAAGCCGATTGGGCAGAGTGATGACTTGCCGTCCGACGACTTAGGGACGGTCGTTTCACTGGCTGATAAGGTTGACACCCTTTATTCTTTCTTTTTGATCGATCAGAAGCCCACCGGATCTAAAGATCCCTTTGCCTTGCGCCGAGCCGCGCTTGGGTTGATCAGGCTGATTGTAGATAATGGCCTGCGGGTGTCGCTAAACGCCCTTTATCGCGCGTGCGATTGGGAGCGGCTTTATCAGTCCGATGGACTGAACTACGCCGATCCTACAGATGATCTGGTCGCGTTTACTATTGACCGCCTCAAGGTCCAGCAAAAGGAAGCAGGCGTCCGCCACGACCTGATCGACGCGGTGTTCGCGCTCGGTGGCGAGGACGACCTTGTTTGCTTGCTCGCCCGCGTGAAGGCGCTCCAGTCGTTCATCGCGACGGATGATGGCACGAACTTGCTCGCCGGATACAAACGTGCGGCGAATATTCTGAAGAAGGAAGGCGTCGAATCTCCAAGTGCTCCTGCGAAGGCAGGAGCCCAGGGCGACGAGGCGTTACCTAAGGCTGGGCTCCTGCCTCCGCAGGAGCACGGAGCGCTTTCCTACACCCCCGAACCTGCCGAGGCCGACCTTATCGCCGCTCTGGATGCCGCTGAACCGCGCGCCATGGCAGCGGTCATGGCAGAGGATTTCGAAGGTGCCATGGCCGCGCTCGCCACCCTACGCGCGCCCATCGACACTTTCTTCGACAATGTGACGGTCAATGACGCTGATCCGGCAAAGCGGTCAGCCCGTCTCGCCCTGCTGGTGCGGGTGCGGGAAGCTGTCCATGCGGTCGCGGACTTCTCGAAAATTGCAGGGTAATTCGTAAAAGTCGGTCATCGGGCCGGGATAATGGATACATAGGGACAGGATCATCGTAAAAGAGGGTGCGTTTATCGCCCCTTTGTTGCAGGAGTTTTGCTGCAACGCACAATTGACGGCAATCAGTGCAGGGAGAGCCGCGAATATGTTGACAATGGAAGAGGCCAGCATGAGCACCACCGCGACGCGTTATGTCTATCGTTTCGGCGGCGGGGTCGATGACGGCGGCAAGGGTAACAAGAACCTCCTGGGCGGCAAGGGCGCCAACCTGGACGGCATGGCGGCCATTGGCCTGCCTGTGCCTCCCGGTTTCACCATCACGACTGAGCTGTGCACCCGCTATTATCAGGATGGCGGCGTCTATCCCGATGGGCTGATGGCGGAGGTCACCAACGGCATCGCTCATATCGAAGGCGTTACCGGCAAGAAGTTCGGTGATGCTGCCGATCCGCTGTTGGTGTCGGTCCGCTCCGGCGCGCGCATTTCCATGCCGGGCATGATGGACACGGTGCTGAACCTTGGCCTGAATGACGAGACGGTTATCGGCCTGGCGGCAGCGTCGGGGGATGAGCGTTTCGCGTGGGACAGCTATCGCCGCTTCATCCAGATGTATTCGGACGTCGTGCTGGAACTGGACCATGGCGCCTTCGAGGAAGCACTTGAAGTCGCCAAGGAAGATCAGGGCTACACGCTCGACACGGAAATGACCGCCGACGACTGGAAGGCGCTTGTTGCCGAATATAAGTCACTGGTTTCAAAGCTTTGGGACAAGCCTTTCCCGCAGGATGTGAACGACCAGCTATGGGGCGCGATCAGCGCCGTGTTCGGGTCGTGGCAGGCGGACCGCGCCAAGGTTTATCGCCGCCTGAACTCCATTCCGCATGATTGGGGCACTGCCGTCAACGTGCAGGCGATGGTGTTCGGTAACATGGGCGATACGTCGGCCACCGGCGTTGCCTTTACCCGCGACCCTGCGACCGGCGAGAACGCCTATTATGGCGAATATCTGATCAATGCGCAGGGCGAGGATGTGGTGGCGGGCATCCGCACGCCGCAATATTTGACCAAGCAGGCGCGCGAACGGGCAGGGGCCAAGCCGCTGTCGATGGAAGAGGCGATGCCGGAAACCTATGCCGAACTGGCTGGGGTCTTCCAGATCCTCGAAACCCATTATCGCGACATGCAGGACATCGAGTTCACGGTGCAGCAGGGCAAGCTGTGGATGCTCCAGACCCGTTCGGGCAAGCGCACCGCCAAGGCCGCGCTCAAGATCGCGGTCGAAATGGCCAGCGAAGGCCTGATCACCGAGGAAGAAGCCGTCGCGCGTGTCGATCCTGCTGCGCTGGACCAGCTTCTGCACCCGACGCTCGACCCCAAGGCGCCGCGCGACGTGCTGACCAAGGGCCTGCCTGCGTCTCCGGGCGCGGCTTCCGGCGCGATCGTGTTCGACGCCGACACTGCCGAGCGTCGTAATGAACTGGGCGAGTCGGTCATTCTGGTCCGCGTGGAAACCTCGCCGGAAGATATTCACGGCATGCACGCGGCCAAGGGCATCCTGACCGCGCGTGGCGGCATGACGTCACATGCCGCCGTGGTCGCGCGTGGCATGGGCCGTCCCTGCGTTTCCGGCGCGGGCAGCCTGTCGATCGACAACAAGGCGAAATTGCTGCGTATCGGCGGTCGTTCGCTGAAAGAAGGCGACATCCTGACCATCGACGGTTCGACCGGCGAAGTGATGGCGGGCGAAGTCCCGACCGTGCAGCCTGAACTGGCGGGCGACTTCGGCATCCTGATGGCCTGGGCCGACAAGGTCCGCCGCTTGCGCGTTCGCGCCAACGCTGAAACCCCGCAGGACTGCCAGGTCGCGCGCGATTTCGGTGCGGAAGGCGTGGGCCTGTGCCGCACCGAGCATATGTTCTTCGACGCCGCCCGCATCACCGCTGTCCGCGAAATGATCCTCGCCGACAGCGAAAAGGGCCGCCGTGCCGCGCTCGCCAAGCTGCTCCCCGAACAGCGCGATGATTTCGCGCAAATCTTCATGGTCATGGCGGGCCTGCCCGTCACGATCCGTCTGCTCGACCCGCCGCTGCACGAATTCCTGCCGCATGGCGAATCGGAGTTTGAGGAAGTGGCCAAGGCTGCGGGCGTCGGTGTCGAGGCGCTCAAGCGCCGCGCTGCCGAACTGCATGAATTCAACCCGATGCTCGGTCATCGCGGTTGTCGTTTGGGGGTCACCTATCCTGAAATTTACGAGATGCAGGCCCGCGCCATTTTCGAAGCTGCGCTGATCGTCAAACAGCGGTCGGGGGATGCGCCGATCCCCGAAATCATGATCCCGCTCGTCGCGACGAAGAAGGAACTGGAGCTGATGAAGGCGATCGTCGATCGCGTCGCCAGCGAGGTGTTTGCGGAGCAGGGCGCCAGCGTCGAATATCTCGTCGGCACCATGATCGAACTGCCCCGCGCGGCGCTCAAGGCGGGCGAGATCGCGGAAGTAGGCGAATTCTTCTCATTCGGCACGAACGACCTGACGCAAACCACCATCGGCATCAGCCGTGACGACGCAGGCCGTTTCCTGACGCAATATGTCGACAAGGGCATCTTCGCTCGCGACCCGTTCGTCAGCATCGATGTGGAGGGCGTTGGCCAGCTCATCGAACTGGCGACGGAGCGTGGCCGGGCTGCTCGCCCCGGTATCAAATTGGGTATTTGCGGCGAACATGGCGGCGATCCGGCTTCGATCACCTTCTGTGAGCAGACCGGGCTCGATTATGTTTCAGCCTCACCCTATCGCGTGCCGATTGCGCGGCTGGCGGCGGCTCAGGCGGCACTGGCAAACAAATAAGTTTTCATAGTCCAACACCTTCTTCTGCTTATGGGAGGAGGTGTTGGAGAGGGCGCTGACCCTCCTCTAGCTTGCCTCGATATAGCGCCGCTCATGCTCGCGCACCTTTCCGGTGTCGAGCAGCTTCGCTTGAACGCGCCACTCTTCCCGCGCGATCGTTCCGGGTTCCCGGCCCAAACGCGCTTCCAGTGTAGCTTGCTGCTCGTCATTCATGGCAGCGATCTGTCGGTAGGAATGATATCCCGACTCATGCAGCGCAGCCGCGTCCTGGGACGTGATTCCCCTGATCCGCATCAGGTCGTCAGAGCCGCCGCCGTTGTTGTCGGCGGTCGCCGGGGCCGTAACGGCGGAAATGCGCGCGTCGCGCTCTTCGATCGTGCGCCGGTGCAGCAGCTGCTCTTCGCGCCACAGCCGCTTATATTTGCCCCGACCGCTGATCATCAGGCCGAGCACCAGCCCAAAAAATAGCACGATGACGATGAGCAAAATCTCGTTCAGCGTAAAAGCCATGGCCGGCCTCCTTTCTCCATCGTAACGAGCCGGGCAGGGGAAAGGTTGCCGTGATATGCGCGGCCCTTCTGCGCGGATAAAAAAAGTGAGAAAGGGGGTTGCTCAATCATCCGCCCCCCTCTATCTGCCGCTCCACAACGCGCCCGTAGCTCAGCTGGATAGAGCATCAGACTACGAATCTGAGGGTCGGACGTTCGAATCGTTCCGGGCGCACCATTTTCCTTATGTAGGAAAATCAGCCACTTGTTGCTTGATACCGACGACGCATCTTAACGTTGCGGCGCAATGGCTTTGGGATGCGCGGTCGATTTATATCGCACGTTTACGCCTTCCTGATCATGAATGGGGTTGCTCAGGTCACTGCCTGAGGGGGGTCATTCATATCGCTTCACAGGTTCATTTTCGCCAGCTTGATGATGGCATCGATGTCGACATATTGTTCCAGCTGATCGGCGATTTCGTCCAACGCACGCTCGATCGACGCGCCATAATCGTCGAGCGATGATTGAACGCCGAGGGCCGTCAGCAGCGCGCCCCGCAATTCCGTGCTGGCTAACAGGCCATGGACATAGGTGCCCCATATCCGACCGTCATGGCTGATCGCGCCATCCGGGCGTTCGCCGTCGAGCATGGCGAAGGGGCGGGCGCAGTCGGACCCGCCTGTCACGCCGACATGCATCTCATAGCCCGAAAATGCCTTGCCCAGCGCAACGCCGTCCACCCGGTTCAATGCCTTGCTGCCGGTCAGGCGGGTTTCAACGTTCAGCAGGCCCAGCCCTTCAATCTCTTCGGGCGGCCCTTCAATGCCGTCGGGATCGGCGATGCGCCGCCCCATCATCTGATAGCCGCCACAAATGCCCAGCACAGCTTTGCCCTGCCGGTGGTGCGCCCGGATATCGACATCCCAGCCTTCTGATCGAAGAGCGCGCAGGTCGGCGATTGTGGCTTTTGATCCGGGCAGTACGATCAGCGCGGCCTGGGCCGGGATCGGCTGACCAGGCGGCACCATGACGAGGTCGACCGCCGGTTCGAGCTTGAAGGGGTCCAGATCGTCGAAATTTGCGATCCTGGGCAGGATGGGGCAGGCGATCATCAAGCGCTGGCCCTGTCCTTGGACTTTGCGTTCCAGCACCACGGCATCCTCACTGGGGAGCCGTGCGGTTGCTCCGAGCCAGGGGATGACACCGAAGCCGCGCCAGCCCGACAGCTGCTCAATCTGGCGATAGCCGTCCTCAAACAGGGCGGGGTCACCGCGAAACTTGTTGATCAGGAAGCCACGGATCATGGCTGCGTCATCCGGGTCGATGACCGCCTTGGTGCCCACAATCGCGGCTATCACGCCGCCCCGGTCGATATCGCCGATCAGGATGACTGGGACATTGGCAGCGCGCGCGAAGCCCATATTGGCGATGTCGCCAGCGCGCAGGTTGATTTCGGCGGGCGATCCCGCGCCTTCCACCACGACGATGTCGCATTGCGCCTGCAGCCGCCGGTAACTTTCCAGCACGGCGTCCAGCAACTGCCCGCGTGCCGCCCTGAAATTGTGCGCGCCCAGGGTGCCGCGCACCTTGCCATGCACGACCAGCTGAGAGGTGCGATCTGCCTGGGGCTTGAGGAGCACGGGGTTCATGTCGCTATGCGCGGGGACGCCTGCCGCAATCGCCTGCAAGGCCTGCGCCCTGCCAATCTCTCCGCCATCGATGGTGACCGCAGCATTGTTCGACATATTCTGCGGCTTGAAGGGGCGGACGCTGTAGCCGCGCCGCACGAGCGCCCGGCATAGACCCGCGACCAGCACCGACTTGCCTACGTCCGATCCGGTTCCCTGAAGCATGATCGCGGTCATTGCCTGCTCCTGCATGGAGGGCAGGCCGGGGTCAACGGGTCAGCGTAGATGTTTGCGGCGTGTCAGGCGGAATAGCGGCGCTGAAAATCGACCGCGTCCAATATCTTGCCGCCCGCCATAAAAACGGTGCCGGTGCAGGCCAGCGCGAGCAGATGCCCGCCAGTGCCGGGATATTGCTGCATATAGACAAAACCCCGTTCAGTCGCGCCTAGCGCAAGCGCGTAGATGACGAGAAACGCCTCGAACTTGGTCTTGATCGTGAAAAGGCGTTTGATCCGGTCCATAACCGCCATGCTTGAGCAACATAATGCTAAGGCATTAGGTCGCCCGAAAGTTGCAAATGGTCAATAAGTGCTAACCACGATTGTTCAATCTGGGCGATCAGGCGGGTATCGGCAAGATCGCCGGGCGCGATTTCTTCGGGCCAATATTCGCTGATGATCGCGGCGATCTGGTCCAGTTTCGATTCGTTGACTAGGAAGCGGGGATCGATATTGGCAGGGTCGGCCACGACGCGAAGGCGAAGGCAGGCAGGCCCGCCCCCGTTCGCCATGGACTGATGCACATCGACGGGGATGATCCGGCGGATCGGGCCGTTTCCTGCCACCAAATCTTCCAACCACTTCCATACGGCAGGGACGTCCCGTGCCTCTGTGGGGAGGATCAGTGCCATGCCGCCTTCGGGAATCGTCACGAGCTGAGCATTGAACACATAGCTGCGAATGGCGTCTGCCAGGCTCACCGCGCTGGCTGGGACTTCGATAATCTGGACGGACGGCAAGGCTTCGCGAAGTTCGGCGTAAAAGCGATCCTTCTGTGCGAAGGCCAGTTCGTGCGCGAACAACAGATGTTCGTTGGCCACCGCCACGACATCATTGTGAAAGGCACCTGCTGCGATCGCCTCTTCGGATTGCATGACAAATAACGTTCGTGCCGGATCGAGCCGATGGAGCCGCGCGATGGCCTTGCTGGCTTCCAGATGCTGACGGGCGGGGAATCGCGCCGTTGCCGGGCCGTGGACGAACACTTCCACGCCCGGTGTGTCATGGCTTTGGCTCAGTCGCATATGGTTGGCGGCCCCTTCATCGCCGAAGGGTGGGGGAATTGGCGGGTGGACCGTGAAGGCGCTCTGGTCGGAAAAGGCCACGCGCAACTGCTTGAGCGTTTGTGGCCATTCATGGCTGCGGTGCGGCATGGTGACGAGGTTCGCGACGGTCAGATGCGTTCGCCCATCGGCCGTGTCCGCTGCGGGTGATACGGTCGCGGCATTGGCTGCCCACATGGACGAAGCGGACATGGCGGCTGCGCGGATATGCGGATCGGCATTGGCGATGTCGGTGCCGAGCGCTGAGAGCCATCCAGCGTCAGGTCGCCATTGCGGCAGGAAAATGCCCTGGGTCAGGCCCAGGCGAATATTCGTCCGCATCTTTTCCACGCCCTGCAACGCGGCGGCACGCGGTCGGGATATTTCGCCTGCATTTTTGGTGGAAGCGAGGTTGCCGATGCTCAATCCCGCATAATTGTGGCTGGGACCGATCACCCCGTCGAAGTTGATTTCCCTGACCGTCATGCTCGCGCCGCCATGGTGAAAGTTTCGTTTGGCCCTATTCCCAATATCTCCGCGCTGACCCGGTCCAGCGACACTGACCCATCCTCGCCCTTGTTAATGAAGCCATAGGTGCAGCGATAGCTGGCGAGCCTGCCGGTGGCGACCAACATCTTTTCCCCGCCGGATTCGTGAATGGCGGACAGCGTCACGTCCTGCGCATTTGCAACGGTCCTGAGCGAATCTATCTCTCCCACCATAGTCGGGCCGCCATCGAAAATGTCGATATAGCCAGGGTTGGCGAAGCCTTCAGTCTCCAGCATGCGCATCGCTGCGCGGCCATTGGGGTGGGGCAATCCGATGACCGATCGTGCGCCGTCGTTCAGCATGGCGGTATAAATGGGCGCTCGCGGCATCAGGTCGGCGATGAACTGGTTGCCATGGATCGCGTTGAATTCGTCCGCCTCCTGAAAACTCATGCCAAAGAAGCGGCCTGCCAGCCCGTCCCAAAAGGGCGATCCGCCCGCTTCGTCGATCACGCCGCGCAGTTCGGCGATGATGCGGTCGCCAAAGCGGGATCGGTGGTTGCGAATGTAGAGGTAGCGGCTGCGCGCCAGCAGGAGGCCCAGGCCCTCGGCTCGTTCACGCGGGTGCAGGAAAAGGCCGCCGACTTCGGTGGCTCCTTCCAGATCAGTGACCAGGGACAGCGTTTCCGCACGGAAGGTGCGTGACAATTCCCGGCTATGCTGGGTCAGGGCGCCCAGGCGATAGGAATAAAAGGGGCCATGGCGCCCCACCACCGGAAATATCTGACAAGTGCCGCGAACCTGCCCTGTCGCGCCATTTTCCAGCACCATGACGATCAGTTCATCCTCGACCCCGTCGCTTTCGCGCGCCAGCGCCTGTTCAGTGCGTTCAAGTTTGGCGGCGAGGGCGCTACGGTCGGCGGGCAGGTTGGTGAACCCTCCGCCCGTCAGCTTGGCCATCTCGTAAAGCGTCTGCAGATCGTCAGCGCGCGCGGTTCGCATAAAAAAGCTCAAACCATCTCTCCTGCGGAAAAGCGCCGCCGCGCAATGCGCAGCACGGTGAGGGCGGATAGCCGCGCCCGTTGCCCAAGATGGGGACGATCGGACACCGAAAGGTCCTTCATTGGCAGAACCTATCAGACCACAGGCTGCGCCTCCACCCCGGTCAGCAGGCGAGCCGATCAGAAATCATAAGTCAGGGTCAAGCGGCTCAACGTATCGAAATCGCGCGCGGACAGCAGCGTTTCGGATTCATATTGAACATTGTAGGACAGGGCGGCGGACCACCGTGTTGTCACCTTGGTCTCTATCGATGTGAGCGAGTTCAGCGTGTAGACGTCCCTTTCGGCATAACCCGACGCCAACTGTTTCACGGTCAGGCCGGGCGCCAGTCGCCAGACGATGTCCATCGATGCACGAGCGCCAAATTTTGTTTCCCGCTCGCCGCTGATATATTTGGCATGACGCACTGATGGGCCGATATCCAGCGCCAGGTCCAGCGGATTGCTCACGATCAGCTTGTAACCGATGCCGACCGACGCCGTGTAGCGCTCATCATAGCCGATCGACGTGTCGCGCTCGAACTGCGCCAGTCCGTAGGAAAATCCGCGCGGGTTGAATTCAAACCGGGGTTCGTAGCTGGCGGTATAGCGTTCACGCGACGTGATGCCATTGGCCCGGCGATAGTCCGCGCTGGCGCTCAGCTTGTGAGACCATTGGAGGCCGGTACGCTTCAGTGACAAATTGCCGCTCAGGCCGATTTCGCTGGTCGATCCTGTGGATCGAAAGCCTCCCGCCTCGACCCGCCCGGTCCACAGTTCGGAAAAGCGGGCCTCGCGCACGATCATGTCGTGCGTCGTCTTGGTCCGTTCCTTCCAGCTGTTGACCATCTGCTGAATCTGGTCAGCCGAAGCGGGATTTGTCTGCTTGGCGACCTTGGCGATGGTCGCGATTTCGCTTTCGTCGCCATTGGCAATGGCGGCTTCCAGCATTTCCCGCACCGAAGACGGAAGCAACGCGGGGGTATTTGCCCATGCCGGAACCGGAACGAGCAGGAGTGGCAAAATCAGACAACGGAGCATGACAAAATGAGCGCAGCCGGAAGGCCCGCCAGACCAATCCTTTCTCAGATCAACGTCCTGAATTCCTGCAGGATGTCACGGTACAGTTTGCGTTTGAACGGCACGATGATGTCGGGCAGCATTTCAGGATCGACCCATTTCCAGTCGCGAAATTCGGGATGTTTTGTCTGTATGTTGACGTGATCGTCGCTGCCCAGGAAGCGGGCCAGGAACCAGACCTGCCGCTGGCCGCGAAACGCCCCGCCCCATAGCTTGCCGATCAACTCAGGCGGCAAGTCGTAGAAATGTTCATCCCGCGCCTTGGCTATGATCTCGACATGCCCCTGGTCGATGCCGGTTTCTTCGCCCAGTTCGCGCAGGGCAGCCGCCTTTGCATCTTCGCCGTCATCAATTCCGCCTTGTGGCATCTGCCAGGCTTCGACCTTGTTATCGAGCCGCTGGCCGACGAAAACCTTGCCTTCCATATTGACCAGCATCACCCCGACGCACGGCCTGTACCCCAATTCTGAATCGTTCGGCATCGACGCCATGACGTCCCCTGATCGCTGATTCTGGCGAAGGTCATCCGTCGCCATGTGGTTGAGCGCCGACGATAGGCGGGGAACGGCCATTCCTCCAATAGCCAGAATCGGCGTCGGCCATGTGCGGAAGGGTTTTCGCGCCGAAATGGGGAGGGGACTGGACTTACGCGGCGCAGGTGGCATCTGGGGAGGATGTCCGACCCTGTCCTACTTTGGTTTCGCCAAGACTTGCGCCTGTCCGATCAGGCCGCGCTGGTTGCTGCGATGAAGGAAGGGCCGGTGATCCCGGTCTATATATTGGATGATGCCGCACCCAAGGGTTGGAAGATCGGAGACGCGCAACGCTGGTGGCTGCATCACAGCCTGGCAAGCCTTGCCCAAGATCTGAAGGAACGCGGATCGCGCCTGATCCTGCGCCGCGGCGACAGTGCGGAGGAACTGGAGCGGCTGACGCGTGAGACCGGCGCTCACCGGGTCCATGCCCTGTCGCACTTTGAACCCTGGTGGCGTAATGCCCAAAGGGCGGTCGCGCGTAAGCTGGACCTTGAACTTCATGATGGCGGCCTGCTCCTGCCGCCAGACCGCCTGAAAACTGGGGGAGGCACGCCCTACCGCATTTATACGCCCTTTTTCCGTGCCTTGATGGAGCATATGCCGCCTGCCAGTCCTACGCCGGCTCCTTCGCGGATCGACGGCCCCGCAAAATGGCCGGTCAGCGAAATGCTTTCGGACTGGGGCCTGCTGCCCACCCATCCCAACTGGGCGTCAGGATTCGGAGCGGAATGGACGCCCGGCGAAGCGGGAGCGGTCGAGCGGCTGAGCGACTTTCGCGATGAGGTAGGTGACTATGACAGCAGGCGAAACCTGCCGTCATGCGAGGGCACGTCACGGCTTTCGCCTCATCTGCACTTTGGCGAAGTGTCGCCTGCCCGGATATGGCACCAGATTAGCGGCGCGAACGGAGATGCCACGACCTTCCTCAAGGAATTGATCTGGCGTGACTATGCCCATGTCCAGATATGGCAGATGCCGGAATATGGGTCGAAAAATGCGCGGGACGATTTCGACCGCATGCCCTGGCGCGACTTACGTGACGCGGGGGTGGACTTTGCTGCCTGGAAACAGGGGCTGACGGGTTATCCCATCGTTGATGCAGGAATGCGCCAGCTATGGACGACCGGATGGATGCACAATCGCGTGCGGATGATCGCGGCCAGCTTCCTGATCAAGCATCTGCTGATCGATTGGCGTCATGGCGCGCGCTGGTTTTGGGATACACTGGTGGACGCAGACTATGCCAACAACAGCGTCAACTGGCAGTGGGTCGCGGGTAGCGGGGTGGACGCAAATATCTTTTCCCGAATCATGGCACCGCTCGTCCAGTCTCCCAAATTCGATGCGGCTGACTATATCAGGCGATGGGTGCCCGAACTGGCGCAGTTGGATGACGAGGCCATTCATGATCCCGATTCCTACGACGCCCGGCCTTCGGGCTATCCTCAAAAGTGCGTGGGGCACAAGGAAGCGCGCGAGCGAGCATTGGCGGCTTATCGGTCCATCAAGCGGTGATTGCGCAATGGTCGGCCAGCGGGCAGAGGTGACGGGATGAACGTTATCGATCCACGACGGGGCCGGCGCGCTGTGTCCGTCCGTCAACTTTCCGAATCGCGGCGCGGGCGCTGGGCCGCGCGCATGATCGGATCGCGGTTTCACCGATTGCTGGACCGGATCGACGCCGGGCTTGAGGCTGGCAGGCTGGAAGCCGTCCTGCCCGACGGCACAGTGCGGATATTGGGCGGACGTGGTCCCGGCCCGGTATGCGAAGTGCACCTTGTCCGGTGGCGAGCGTTGCTGCGACTGGCCCTGAGCGGATCGGCTGGCTGGTATCAGGCGTGGGCGGCGGGGGAGTGGACCAGTCCCGACCCGGTGCCTTTGTTTGAACTGTTCATGGTCAACGCGCGGGCGCTGGGCGATGTGGCGCGGCCAAGGGGGCCGGGCCGGTGGGTCGGCAGGGCTGTGCATTGGGCTCGACGCAACAGCCATAGAGGATCGCGCAAGAACATCGCTTATCATTATGACTTGGGCAATGATTTCTACCGCCTGTGGCTTGACAAAAACATGCACTATTCCAGTGCTTTGTTCCGCGACCCTGCCGACAGAATTGAAAGTTTGGAGCGAGCCCAGCAGCGCAAGGTGGATGCGATTCTCGACCGGTTGAACCTGCAGGACGGCGCCAGGTTGCTGGAAATCGGTTGCGGTTGGGGCGGCCTGGCCGAACAGGCGATGGACCGTTGCGCAATCGATTATGATGGCCTGACCTTGTCAGTGGAACAGGCGGAATATGCGCGTGATCGGCTGGGGTCCGGGGCAAACATCCTGCTAACCGATTATCGCGATGCGTCTGGGCGATATGATGCGATTGCCAGCGTGGAAATGGTGGAGGCGGTGGGCCAACGTTATTGGCCCACCTATCTGGCGGCGATCAAGCGGTTGTTGAAGCCGGGGGGTAGGGCTGCCATCCAGTATATTCTGATCGATGATGCGATTTTCGACCGCTATGCGCGCGGTGCCGACTTTATCCAGACCTACATCTTCCCCGGCGGAATGCTGATTTCGGAAAGCCGGTTCCGCGCATTGGCGGAGCAGCAGGGGCTGGAATGGCACGACGTTCATTATTTCGGGCTGCATTATGCCGAAACATTGAAGCGCTGGCGGGAACGGTTTGACAGGGCGGTCGACCAAGGGCTGCTGCCGGTCAGTTTCGACCAGCATTTCGTTGCCCTTTGGCGCTATTATCTCATGTACTGCGAAGGCGGTTTTCGCGGCGGCACTATCAATGTGGCGCAGGTGACGCTGGTGAAAACCGTCTGACGATCAACCGACGCGGCAGCGATAGCCGCTGGGATGATCGGCCAGGACCAGGTCGACAATCGCCTGTGCGACCACTTCGGGGCCCTTCAACGTTGCCGGATCTTCACCAGGAAAAGCGCGCGCGCGCATGGCTGTGCGGGTTGCACCCGGATCGACGATGTGGGTGCGGATCGCGGAGATATTCTTCACCTCCTCACCATAAGCGCCCACCAGCGTTTCAAGCGCAGCCTTGGACGCGCCATAAGCCCCCCAATAGGCGCGCGGCGCAGCGGCGACCGAAGATGTGAGCGCAATTACCCGCGCATTGCTGCTGGCCCGCAACATTGCGTCAAAAGCCGCGATCAACGCCTGGGGCGCTGCGATGTTGAGCGTGAGCTGCTTGGCAAACTCCTTGGTGTCGATCGCCGGGACGGCGGCCAGGCTTCCCAATGTGGCGGCGTTCAGTACCAATATGTCCAGCGCCTGCCAGCGGCCGGAAATCGCCTGGGCCAGACGACCGATGCTTTCGCCGTCAATCAGGTCGAGCGGCGCGATGGTCGCGCTGCCGCCGGCGGCGTGTATGCTCTCCTCCACTTCCTCAAGCCCACCGGCAGTGCGCGCGGTCAATATGACATGGGCTCCCGCAGCGCCAAGCGCCTGCGCGGTTGCCGCGCCAATGCCCCGGCTGGCGCCGGTGACAAGGGCAAGCTTACCGGAAAGAGGAAGGGTGGACATGAAACATCCCTTTTGCCCCTCGGCTGCCGTGGGGCCTGATCATGGTGGGAAACAGCGGCCCGCTATCCAGGCCACCGCTAGATGGGGCGGTCGTTCAGACGACCCGTTCGGCGAGAAGTTCAAACTGGCTTTTGACCGCGACTTCGTCCTGGTCGGTGAGCGTCGTCGGATAGTCACCGGTGAAGCAGGCGTCGCAATATTGCGGCTGGATGTCCGCGCGCTTCGCTTCGCCCAGCGCCTTGTACAGGCCATCGATCGAAATGAAGGACAGACTGTCGGCGTGGATGAAATCCTGCATGCCGCCAATGTCCAGCCGATGGGCGAGCAGCTTTGTGCGCTCAGGCGTATCTACCCCGTAAAAGCAGCTGTGTTTGGTCGGCGGGCTGGCGATGCGCATATGCACTTCACTTGCCCCCGCTTCGCGCATCATCTGCACGATTTTCAGGCTGGTGGTCCCGCGCACGATCGAATCGTCGATTAGCACGACGCGCTTGCCAGCGATCAGCGCCCGATTGGCGTTATGCTTCAGCTTTACGCCCAGATGACGGACCTTGTCGCCCGGCTGGATGAAGGTGCGGCCGATATAGTGCGACCGAATGATGCCCAGTTCGAATGGAATGCCGGATTGCTGTGCATAACCGATGGCGGCAGGCACGCCACTGTCGGGAACAGGGATGACCAAGTCGGCATCGACCGGATTCTCGATCGCGAGCTGCGCGCCGATGGCTTTTCGAACCGAATAGACGCTGGAACCGTCCACGATCGAATCGGGGCGGCTGAAATACACATGTTCGAAGATGCAGGGGCGGGGGTTGGTTTCGCCGAAGGGGCGGTGGCTGCGCACTTCTCCATCATGGGTGACGATGACCAACTCGCCTGGGTCGATTGAACGGATATAATCGGCACCCACCACGTCGAACGCCACGGTTTCCGACGCGAAGATGGTGGTGTCACCCAGTTTGCCCATCACAAGCGGCCGAATGCCCAGCGGATCGCGGCAGGCGATCATGCCTTCGGGCGTCATCACGATCAGTGAATAGGCGCCTTCGATCTGTTTCAGGGCATCGATGAACTTGTCCAGCAGCGTCCTGTAGGTGGATGTCGCAACCAGATGGATGATGACTTCGGTGTCGGACGTCGACTGGAAGATGGAGCCGCGGCGGATGAGTTCGCGGCGCAGCTTCATGGCGTTGGAAATATTGCCGTTATGCGCGATGGCGAAGCCGCCGGAATTGAGTTCGGCATAAAGCGGCTGCACATTGCGCAGCGAGGTTTCGCCAGTGGTCGAATAACGCACATGGCCACAGGCCGCACCGCCCGGAAGGCTGCGAATCACATCGTCGCGGTCGAAATTGCCTGCGACATGCCCCATCGCACGGTGGGTGTGAAAATCATGGCCGTCCCAGCTGGTAATCCCAGCCGCTTCCTGCCCGCGATGCTGTAGCGCGTGGAGTCCAAGGGCGGTGATAGCCGAAGCGGTTTCGGCCTGAAAAACGCCAAAAATGCCGCATTCTTCACGCAGCTTGTCGTCGTCGAACGGGTTAGTCGTAAACATGGGTGCGAGCGGGTCCATTGCCGATCCTGACCGCCGCAGCGGCTGTGTCTGGCGCGCATATAGTGACTCGATACGGATTTGTCGCCTGCCTGTCACAAAAAAGCACGCGATGGGCGTTGGGTGAGGTGTTTTGCGCGATATGGGACCAGTGAAAGCGCCACTGGCATTGACGCCGGGGGGGCGCTAAAGAGCCTGTCAAATGCATCGCTTTGCCAATCCTGCCCGCTTTCTGAACATCGCCCGACCGTTTACTGGTTGGCTGTTCTGGCCCGGTCTCATTCTGCTTGCTGCCGGGGCGGGTTGTGGATTGTTCGTGACCCCCCCCGACTATCTTCAGGGCGAAACGGTCCGCATCCTCTATATCCATGTACCTGCCGCATGGCTGGGCATGGCCGGTTGGGGAGGGATTGCCGTGGCGGCGCTCATGCAACTGGTTTGGCGCCACCCGTTGGCCGCCGTCGCAGGGCGGGCCATTGCGGTGCCGGGGGCGCTGTTCACGGCGATCTGCCTGATCACCGGGTCGATATGGGGACGGCCGACCTGGGGCACCTGGTGGGAATGGGATGGCCGCATGACGTCCATGCTCGTGCTGTTTTTCCTTTATCTTGGTTACATGGCGCTCGCCAATGCCAGCGCGCGGCAGGCGCAGGGCGGGGTTAGCCCGACGACGGCGATTTTCGGGCTGGTCGGCGCGGTCAACATTCCCATCATCAACCGGTCGGTGGTATGGTGGAACAGCCTGCATCAAGGACCCAGTATCACCATGCGCGGGTCGAGCATCGATATGGCGCTGTTGTGGCCGCTTGGCTTGACGCTGGTTGGCTTTACCTTGCTGTTTGCCGCGATCGTGCTGATGCGGATGCGGACCATCCTGGCAGAAGCCAAGGCCGAAGCCCGCATGCAACGGATGGCCCGAGGATAGTTATCATGAACCAGTGGGCCTTTGTCATCGGCGCTTACGCGCTGACCTTTTCAGCCACATTCCTGCTGTGCCTGCGATGCTGGCGCGCGATGCGCCGTGCCGAGGCTGCTGTGCAGAAATTGTCGGAGCGGCCATGAAGGCGAAGCATCAACGGTTGATCCTGGCGCTGGCCGCGCTGGTGGCGTTGGTCGGCGCGGCGCTTTTGGCAGCGTCCGCCCTTCGCGACGAGGCTGCCTATTTCTATGCGCCCGCAGATGTGCGGACCAAAGGCGTCGAAGCCGGAAAGGCCATCCGATTGGGCGGCATGGTGGTGAAAGGGAGCCTGAAGCACGCTCCCGATGGGGTCACTATCCACTTCGATGTCACGGATGGAAAGGCGACGGTGCCTGCGTCCTTCAAGGGGATCGCGCCCGACCTGTTCCGCGAAGGTTCTGGTGTCGTGGCGGAGGGGGCGTTCGATCGGTCGGGCACCTTCGTCGCGACCAACCTGCTCGCCAAGCATGACGAACGTTACATGCCCCGCGAACTGGAAGGCATGAACTATAATGAAACGACCCATCAGATGAAGGCAGAGCAGTGAGGAAGCGCGCGGCCATTGCGATGCCGGGTGCCGGGGACCAACGCCCATGATCGCCGAGGCGGGGCTGATCGCGCTTTGGCTCGCGTTCGCGTTGGCGCTCCTTCAACTCACGCTGGTGGGCTTTGGCCTGGCGGGTGGGAAGCAGGAACTGCTGGGTTCTGTGCGCCCGATTGCCGTGGCTCAAGGAGGGCTGATCGTCATCGCCTTCGCCCTGTTGATCGCGCTGTTCCTGCGGTCGGATATGTCGGTATTGCTGGTTGTGAACAACAGCCATTCGATGAAGCCATGGCTTTACAAATTTGCCGGGACCTGGGGCAATCATGAAGGGTCGATGCTGCTGTGGGTGACGGTGATGGGCGTCGCGGGTGCAGCGGTGGCCTTGTTCGAGCGGGCGTTGCGCCGGGACACGCATATGGCGACGTTGGGCGGGCAGGCGGCGATCAGCCTCGGTTTCTACGCCTTTCTGCTGTTCGCCTCCAATCCCTTTGCCCGCATCGATCCACCGGCTGCTGACGGTCAGGGGTTAAACCCGTTGCTGCAGGACCCCGGCCTCGCCTTTCACCCTCCGACGCTTTACCTTGGCTATGTCGGGCTGTCGGTCGCTTTTTCCTTCGCCATCGGCGCGCTACTGACGCGTCGGGTCGATGCTGCTTTCGCTCGTGCCATGCGCCCATGGGTGCTGGGCGCGTGGATCCTCCTGACGCTGGGCATCACCGCCGGTAGCTACTGGGCCTATTATGAGCTTGGCTGGGGTGGATGGTGGTTCTGGGATCCGGTGGAAAATGCGTCGCTCATGCCGTGGCTGGCGGCGACGGCGCTACTGCACAGCGTCACGGTGCTGGCAACGCGCGATGCGCTGCGGGCGTGGACGGTGATGCTGGCGGTCATTGCCTTTTCCATGTCGATGGTCGGCACCTTTCTCGTCCGGTCGGGCATATTGACGAGCGTCCATGCGTTCGCCGTCGATCCTGAGCGCGGGACCTTCATCCTCGTGCTGCTGGGCTTTTACATCGGCGGCGCGCTGGCTTTGTTCGGTTGGCGCGTGGGCGCTGTGCGTGAAGGCGCGCCGTTCGAACTCGTCAGCCGCGAAACCATGCTGGTGGTGAACAACCTTTTACTGACAGTCATATTGGGGCTGGTTCTGATCGGCACCTTATATCCCCTGATGACCGAAGCGTTCGGACACAAGGTGTCGGTGGGCGCGCCCTATTTCGATCGGATTGCCGGACCCATTGCGCTGATCCTGATGCTGGTCATGGCCGCCGGGCCGTTGACGCGCTGGCGTCGCGACCGGTTGAGCGTGGTTGCTCGCCGCCTGCTCGTCCCGGCGGTGATAGCCATATTCGCCGTCGCGCTGCTGGCGTGGGTAGCATGGGGGCGGATCGGCGTCCTGCCGTTCTTCGGCCTGGTCGTCGCCCTGGCTGTCGGGGCGGGCAGCATCGCTCCCCTGTGGAAGCGCAATCTTCGTCGGACGCCGCTTTTTACCTATGGAATGGTGATCGCGCATCTTGGCTGTGCGGTCAGTCTGGCGGGCATGGCCTGCGATTCGGCCTTTACCGTCGAAAAGCTTGCCGCGGTGCGGGTCGGCGATAGTGTGCAGGCGGGCGACTGGACGTTGCAGTTCAACCGGATATCGCCCATCGCCGGGGACAATTGGACGGCGTTGCAGGCCGATCTGGAAGCCGTCCGTGGCGGCGGCGCGCCTGTCATGCTGCATCCTCAGTCCCGCTTTTTTGCATCGGCGGCCACGACCACGACGGAGGCGGCGCTGCTGACGCGCTGGAACGGCCAGCTTTACGTGGTGTTGGGTCAGGAGGCTGAGGATGGCCGCTGGCAGCTGCGCATCTGGTGGAAGCCGTTCGTCACCTTGATCTGGCTGGGCGGCATATTGATCGCCTTGGGCGGCGCGCTGGCGCTGATCGGCCGAGAAAGGCGCGGCTGGCAGCTTAAGTGGCGGGAAAGGGCGGCGGCATGAGGAAGCTCCTGATCTGGCTGCCCCTGGGTCTGTTCCTGGGCTTTTTCGCATTATTCGCCAGCGGCCTTCTGAAGCCTGACGACCGGGTGATCACGTCCAAACTGGTGGGCAAGACGCTGCCGGCCTTCTCGCTGCCTGCTGCGGCGAGCGACAGGCCCGGCCTTGTCAGCACCGAGCTGGCGACGGGCAAGCCCCGCCTGCTCAACATATTCGCCAGTTGGTGCCTGCCGTGCGCCGCCGAAGCGCCGCAGCTTCTGGCGCTCGCCCAGGAGGGGGTGGAGATTGACGCTATAGCCATCCGCGATGCGCGTCCCGATGTCGACCGCTTCCTCGCCCGCTATGGCAACCCCTATTCCCGTATCGGCCTTGACGCACGCAGCGGCGTTCAAATCGCACTTGGATCGTCCGGCGTGCCCGAAAGTTTCGTGATCGATGGCAAGGGGCGTATCGTTTATCAGCATGTCGGCGACATACGCGCGGACGATGTCCCCATGATCCTGCAGCGGCTGAAGGATGCGCGATGAGGATTTTGGTTGCCCTGATCGCGATACTGTTCAGCGTGTCCGCGCCGGTAATGGGGCAATCGGCGCTTCCCCCCGCGCCCTACGCCAATCGGCAGATCAGCGATCCCGTGCTGGAGCGCAAGGCAAAGGCGCTAATGGAAACGATCCGCTGCCTCACGTGCCAGAGCCAATCGATCGCCGATAGTGATGCCAGCATGGCCGGGGACATGCGGTCCCAGATACGCGAGCGGATCATGGTGGGAGAGGAGCCAGAGCATATCCGCGCCTGGCTGATCGAACGTTATGGCGACTGGGTGAGCTATGAACCAACGGCCAACCCAATTCTCTGGCCGCTATGGGCCGCGCCCTTCCTGCTGATCGGGCTGGGCCTGCTGCTGCTGCGCGGGCGTATCAGGAGGAAACGGAAGTGACCGGCTGGATCATCGCCTTTGCGCTGGCCTTGTCGCTGATGCTGGCGCTGGTGGTCGTGGGGCGAATCCCGCGCAATACATGGGAAATCGCTGCCGCCGTTCTGCTGCTGGGTCTGGCAGGCTACGCCTGGCAGGGAAATCCTGGGCTGGCCGGGGCACCGCGTCATGCCGCCGCTCTGGCACCCGATAAATTCGATGAGGACATGGCAGAGCGGCGGCGCGGTCTGGCGGAACGCTATGGCCCGGCGGGCCAGTGGCTGCTCCTGTCAGACGGCCTGGGCAGGCAAGGCAAGACGAAGGAAGCGGCCAACGTCCTGCTTTCGGGGCTGAGGCAGTCTCCTGAGGACCCCAATCTCTGGCTGGGCCTGGGCAATGCACTGGTCGCTCATGCGGACGGGGTCGTATCGCCCGGTGCCGATTTCGCCTATCGCCGCGCGATTGGGATCGATCCACAGGCGCCGGGTCCCCGCTATTTCTACGGCCTGGCTCTGGCGCGCGCGGGGCAGTTGCAGGCGGCCAAGGAGATTTGGACCCCGTTGGTGCAGAGCGCGCCGGAAGGATCGGGGATCAAGGCGGAATTGCAATTTGCCATCGCTCGCATCGACATCCTGCTCGCGACCAAGGCATCGGGCCAGTAATGGGACAAATGTGCGACGTTGCACGGGCATTTTACCCATGATAGGGCGCGCCCACTTTGCGAGCTTGGTCCATGTCATGGCCAGCTCTCCTCGCGCGGGTGTCGGTAGCTTATGACGGTTCGGCGTTCCCCTTATGGTTGATACGACAGTAAACGGTCCAGCGCAGCCCGGGGAAGAGGACGAGCACGGGCACGGCCATACGAAGCAAAAGGCTACGCTGAAACTGGTGGTGGGAGCCATCGGCATCGTCTTTGGCGACATCGGCACCAGTCCGCTTTACGCTTTCCGCGAAACCTTCGCGGGCCATCATCATCTCGCGCTGGATGCCGACCATATTCTGGGCGTCATCAGCCTGATGTTCTGGTCGATGATGCTGGTGGTGACACTGAAATATGTCACGATCATCATGCGGGCGGATAATAAGGGCGAAGGCGGCAGCCTGGCCCTGCTGGCGCTGATCAACGGGCAGACGAAGACCCAGATATGGTCGCGCGGGATCATATTGCTGGGCGTGTTTGCGACAGCGCTTTTCTATGGCGACTCCATGATCACGCCGGCGGTGTCCGTGTTGTCGGCAGTCGAAGGGCTGGCGGTCTATAATAGCAGCCTTGAACCCGTCATCCTGCCCGCCGCCGTTGTCATCCTGCTTGGACTGTTTTGGATACAAGGGCTGGGCACTAATCGGGTGGCGACGCTATTCGGTCCGATCATGCTGCTCTATTTCGTGACGATCGCGACCTTGGGTGTCATCAGCGTGGCGCAGACGCCGGGCATCCTTTACGCGTTCAATCCTTATTGGGCGGTCATGTTCTTCGTGACTGACCCGCTGCCCGCCTTTCTGGCGCTGGGCGCGGTGGTGCTGGCCGTGACGGGGGCGGAGGCGCTCTATGCCGACATGGGGCATTTTGGCCGCAGCCCGATCCGTGTGTCGTGGCTCATCTTCGTTCTCCCCGCCCTCATGATGAATTATATGGGGCAGGGCGCCCTGTTGTTCCGTGAAGGCGCTTCGGCGCTTGAAAGCCCCTTCTATCATCTGGCCCCGCAATGGGCGCAGCTTCCGCTCGTCGGGCTGGCGACGATGGCGGCGATCATTGCGAGCCAAGCGGTCATTTCCGGTGCATTTTCCGTTACCCAACAGGCGATCCAGCTGGGCTTTATGCCGCGCCTGCGGATTGCGCATACCAGCGCTTCCACGGCCGGGCAGATATATATACCCCTGATCAACTGGGGGCTGATGGTCATGGTCATCCTGCTGGTGCTGGTGTTCCAGACATCATCCAACCTGACTGCCGCCTATGGCATCGCGGTGACTGGCGCGATGTTCATCGACAATCTGTTGCTGACGGTACTGCTCTATCGTTTGTGGAAGTGGCGCTGGTATTATGCCGCGCCGCTGCTGGCGGTCTTCTTTGTGGTGGATGGCGCTTATCTCGCCGCGAACTTCACCAAGGTGCCAGATGGCGGCTGGTTCCCGTTGCTGATCGGCTTTGTGATCTTCACGCTGCTGACGACCTGGTCGCGCGGGCGCAGGCTGGTGCAGGAGCGGCTGCGCGAAGCGGCGATGCCCATTCCCGTATTCGTTGCGTCAGCCGCCAATAGCGCGGTGCGGGTGCCCGGCACGGCTGTCTTCATGACATCCACGTCGAATGGTGTTCCTCACGCGCTGTTGCATAACCTTAAGCATAACAAGGTGTTGCACGAGCGGGTGATCCTGTTGACCGTCAAAATTCGGGATGTTCCGGTGGTGGAGGACGACGGGCGCTGTAAGCTGGAGGACCTGGGCCGGGGGTTCTTCCGCCTGGTCCTTCAATATGGCTTCATGCAGGAACCGGACGTGCCTGCCGCGCTCAAGAATGTGTCGGGATGTGGACAGGCGTTCAAGATGATGGACACCAGCTTTTTCCTGGCGCGCCAGACGTTGCTGCCGTCGGCAAATCCGGGGATGCCGTTGTGGCGGGAAAAGATTTTTGCCTGGATGCTGCGCAACGCGGAAAGCGCGATGGAGTTTTTCCGTCTGCCTACCAACAGGGTGGTAGAATTGGGAAGCCAGGTCGAAATCTGAGCAGCAAAAAAGGGGCGCGGCCAGCCAGCCACGCCCCATGCTTTTCCGTTCAATTGCCTGATCAGGCGGCGTCGCGGTCCTTGCTGACGTCGATGAGCTGACCGCCATTGACGGCGATCTTCTTGGGCTTCATCGCTTCGGGGACTTCACGAACAAGTTCGATCGTCAACAGCCCATCGGCAAGATCGGCCTTTTCCACCCGCACAAAGTCGGCCAGCTCAAAGCGGCGCTCAAAACTGCGGTTGGCGATGCCGACATGCAGGAACTTGCTGCGATCGGTCACCGAATCGTCTTTTCGACCGACCACTTGCAGCAGATTCTGCTGAGCGGTGATGTCGATTTCGTCCGCGCGAAATCCCGCGACCGCCAACGTCACACGATAGCGGTCCTCGGACAGGCGTTCGATGTTGAACGGAGGGTAGTTGTCGCCCTGCTGCAACCTGGCATTATTTTCGATCAGATCGAAAAGACGGTCGAAACCGACGGTCGAGCGGCGATAGGGGGTAAGGTCAAAGCTACGCATTGTCATCATCTCCATCAGAGCAAAATGATCATGCCGGACCCTGCAATGGCATCCGGCGATACGATGCCCGGCCCCATTTGGCGGTCGAGCCATAGCGATATGGTTGAGTGATTTTCGGTTTCAAGATGATGCAATCAGGCATCGACGGATTTATCATCCCGGAATCAAAAGTGCCCGGATCGTGGTTCCACGATCCGGGCACTGATGGACGATTTCTCGTCTCCCCCTATGGTCTGCCTCTACCGCTTTTCAGCCCCCTAAGCTCAAAGCGGGATGCAGGATCCCTGAACCACGGCCGTTTTTTACCTGTGCTTCGATGACGTTGCTATGGCTCCAGGGAGCGGCTGTCACGGCCTATTTCCGGGATGAGTGATTTTCCTCAAGCCCCTGTGGCTCGACTGCAACAATCTGTGATGCTTGCCGTTACCCGTTAGCCTGCTAGACGGACGAGGCACATCTTTCCACAAAGGGCCGTTCGCGCCACATGATATTATCTCGCTATGAACGCATGATCGCCAGGCGCTATCTGCTGCCCGGCAAAGGCGAAGGCTTCATCTTCCTGGTCGCGGGCATCAGCCTGGCCGCAGTGATGCTGGGGGTTGCGGCGCTCATCATCGTGATGAGCGTGATGAACGGATTCCGGGCGGAGTTGTTCGACAAGATTGTGGGCCTGAACGGCCATGCCGTGGTCCAGGGCTATGGCGGGCGCCTGCCCGACTGGCGGGCGGTGCTGAAGGAGGCAAAGGCGACGCCGGGCGTCACCAGCGCGACGCCGCTGATCGACCAGCCCCTGCTGGGCAGTTTCGATGGGCGGGTGGAAGCGGTGCTGGTGCGCGGCATGACAGTGAACGATATTCGCACCAACTCGACGCTCAAGGCGAAAGTGCTAGCCGGCAACTTCGATGACCTCGTCCCCAATGGCAGTAAGATCGCCATCGGATCGCGCCTCGCCGAAAATCTGGGCGTGCAGTTGGGCGACAGCCTGACCATCATCAACCCGGCGGGCCGGTCGACGCCATTCGGCACGGTGCCGCGCCAGGTCGCCTATCAGGTCGCGGTGATTTTCGAGGTGGGCGTCTATGACTATGACAAGGCGTTCGTCGTCATGCCGATGGAGGATGCCCAGACGCTGCTGATGCTGGGCGACGTCGTCGGCATGATCGAAGTGGAGACGGTGGACGCCGATCAGGTCGGCGCAATCCTTCAGCCGCTGGCCGGGAAGGTTGCAGGGCGCGCCGTGGTGACTGACTGGCGACAGATGAACGCTTCCCTGTTCGAAGCGCTGGCGGTCGAGCGTGTCGCCATGTTCGTGGTGCTTTCGATCATCGTGCTGGTGGCGGTGTTCAACATATTGTCGTCCCTGATCATGCTCGTCCGCGCCAAGACGCGCGACATCGCGATCCTGCGGACGATGGGGGCCAGCCGCGTGGGGCTGGTCAAGATTTTCATGACCGTGGGCGTGACCATCGGATCGCTGGGCATGGCGGCAGGCATGGTGCTGGGCTTCACATTCCTGTTCTTCCGGCAGAGCGTGGTGAATGGCATCCAGTTCGTCACGGGGCAGAATCTGTGGGACCCGTCGATCCGTTTCCTGACGGAACTGCCAGCCAAGCCCGACCCGGTGGAGATCGTGACCATCTGTTTGATGGCGCTGATCTTCAGTTTCCTCGCCACGCTCTATCCGGCGTTCAAGGCGGCCAATACCGATCCTGTGCAGGTGCTGCGCTATGAATGACATATTGAAGGTTTCCGGGCTGAGGCGCAGCTTTACCCAGGGCGGCGTCACCATCGACGTGCTGCGCGGCATCGACCTGGCCGTGGGCCAGGGAGAGATTGTCGCGCTGTTGGGGCCGTCGGGGTCAGGCAAATCGACGCTGCTGCAGGCGGTCGGACTGTTGGAAGGCGGGTTCGACGGATCTATCCGCATCGATGGAGAGGAAGCAGCCAAGCTGGACAATGACGGGCGCACCCGGCTGCGTCGAGACGCGCTGGGCTTCGTTTATCAATTTCACCATCTGCTGCCGGACTTCAACGCCGCCGAAAATGTCATCCTGCCGCAGGTCATTCGTGATCGGGATATGGCGTCTGCAAGAGCGCGCGCGGAATCGCTGCTGACCTCACTGGGCCTTGGCCACCGGCTCGATCATCGGCCTAGCCAGCTGTCCGGGGGCGAACAGCAGCGTGTCGCCGTCGCCCGCGCGCTCGCCAACCGCCCGGCGCTGGTGCTGGCGGATGAGCCGACGGGCAATCTGGATGAGCGCACCGCCGACATCGTCCTGGCCGAATTTCTCCGCCTGGTCCGCGAAGAGGGGTCTGCTGCGCTGGTGGCGACGCATAATGAGCGCCTCGCGGAGAAGATGGACCGCGTCGTCCGCCTGCATGAAGGATATCTGGAGGAAGGGTCAGCCCGGAACTGATGCGCGGTCGCGCACCGCCGCGACGACGATCTGATCGCGGCCCTGTGCCTTGGCGCGGAGCAGGGCGGCGTCCGCCGTCTGCACCAATGTTTCCGCCCGCCCATGGTCGGGAAAGACCGCCAGCCCAAAGGATGCGGTAACCGGCCCGACTTCCTGCCGTCGGTGTTCGACCCGCAGGTTGCGGATATGATCCTGGACCTGCCGCGCGCGCGCCATCGCTTGATCCAGACTGAACCCCGGCATCAGCAGCACGAATTCCTCGCCACCCAAGCGGAAGGCATATCCGTCTTCGCGCAGGGCGTCGTTCAGCACGCCACCCACGGCCCGCAGAACCGCATCGCCGGCATCATGGCCATGGCTGTCGTTGAAGCGCTTGAAGTGGTCGATGTCGACCATCAGGCAAGCCAGAGGGGACTTGGTGCGTTCGGACCGGCCAGTCTCATCGATCAGCGCCGCGTCGAATCGCCGCCTGTTGGCAAGGCCGGTCAGCGCATCGACCATGGCCATTTCGCGCAGGGCATCGCGCAATCGCAGATTGGCGAGGGCAAGGCCGATATTTTCCGCTAGCATTTCCAGATATTTTTCAGCCCGTTCCCGCTGTTCGGGCAGCACGGTTTCAGGTTCTTCGAAATAGAGCAGGCCTATGCTTTCGCCCTGAACCGACAGGGGAACGCAGATGGTGGGCCTCGCCAACCCCTCGCCCAGATGCTCGCAGGGAATGTCGATCATCTCGCCAGTCGGTTTGTGCATCTGCCCGCGCCGCAGCGCCCAGCAGGATCCGGGGGAAAATTCCAGTGCGGATGCGGCGGGGGACAGCCATTCGCAGGCCTGACGCATGGCGTTGCGCCGGGCGTCATGGATATAGAGGCGTCCTGCAAAGCCGGTAGCGATTTCTGGCGCGAAACGGCGGACCACTTCGACAAGGTCGCCGGTGCTGTCGCACCCCTGAAGCCGCTGCGTCATGCGGGACAGCAGGTCGCGCATGATCCGGTCGGCGTCGCGTTCCTGTTCCAGCCGCTGCCGTTCCAGACCATTTTCGCGGAAGATGCGGATGGCTTGCGCCATGTCGCCAATCTCATCAACCTGCGGGAAATCGGGCGGAATCGCCTCAAAGTCATGGGCCGCAAGTCGCGTCACCACGTCGCTCAACCTGACAACCGGGCGAAGAATGCGTTGTTTCAGGATGAAATAGAGCACGCACAGGAACAGCAGCGCCGTAGCGCCCAGCATGATTTCCGACATGCGGCGCCATTGGCGAGCGGCTTCGGTGGCGCGCAGAACAGCGGCCTCGGTCCGCTGATCCAGAATATATTGGAACCGGGCGACCTGCGCCGCGGCATTGTCCAATTCGCGCCCATATTCATTTCCGAACAGGATCGCGCGAGCGGTTTCGCCATTGCCCGATTCAGCGGCGGATATGGCGACCTCTTGTTCCTCGGTCAGGCCATCCACCAATTGCAGCGCCTGATGGAGGGCATTCAGCTCATTCTGGCCCGCCCCCACATCGCGAAAATGCGCGATCCGCTGTTCGACCGATCGCAGGGCCGCCTTTTCCCGGCGATAGGCGATCACATGGGTCGGATCGCCCGTAATGGCATAGGCCCGCGCCTGTTCCGTTTGCCGATAGCTGTCCTCCAGCAGGGCGCTGGTCATCTGGTCCAGCGCCGCCCTTTGTTCGACCGCGGCGCGTTCGGCCTGCTCGGCGCTCGACGCCATGAGCATGGTCGCGCCCGATGCCAGGGTCAGCGCGACGGTGGCACCATAGGCCCAATTGGTGATTGTGGATAACCGCATGACTTAGCGCTCTAGACCCAAGAAGTTTGAGCTTGCTTAACCGATTGCTCCATCCGGGGGGAGGGGGAGCGCTGCCGCGAGGCGTCGCCTGAAAGGGTGGGGTAGCCGTAGGGCAGCTTTACTCACAGCTTTTCTTGCGGTGGGGACTGGCGTCTAGCCATGTTCCACGGCTATCAAAGCGACATGCCTCATGCCGGTTTCGTACCCCTCCGCGTCTTTTCCTCTTTCACCATGCTGGAAGGCGCGATCGAGCCGAAGAAGATCGCCAAGCAAGCCCGCACGCTGGGGTTTCCAGCCGTCGCCATCACCGACCGCAATGGCCTTTATGGATCGATGGCTTTTTCCGACGCGTGCGCGGGCGAAGGTGTCCAGCCGATCATCGGGGCCATGCTGGGCGTGCTGCGCCCCGGTCGTCCGGCCAACGCCCCGGCCGTTCATGACTGGCTGGCGCTCTATGCGCAGGATGAAGCAGGCTACGACAATTTGTGCGCGCTTGTTTCCATGGCCCATCTTGATCGGCCCGTGGACGAAGCGCCCCATGTGACATTGGAGGCGCTGGCCGGGCGGACCGATGGGCTGATCGCCCTGACCGCCGGTGGCGAGGGTGCGCTCGCCCGGCTGTTCGCCGAGGACCAGCCCGATGCCGCCTCCGCTTATCTGGATCATCTGAAGACCCTGTTTCCCGACCGGCTATATATTGAAATCTGCCGTCGGTCCGATCCGGTCGAAGAGGTGGCCGAACAGCCCCTGATCGACCTGGCCTATGAGTCCGACATTCCCCTGGTCGCGACCAATCCCACCTGTTTTGCTGAGCCGCATTTTCATGAGGCGCATGACGTGATGCTGTGCATCGCCGATGGTGCTTATGTCGAAACGCCGGATCGGCGGAAAAGCTGCCGCAATGCGTGGATGAAGCCAGCGGCGGAAATGAGCCGGATGTTCGGGGATCTACCCGAAGCGCTGGCCAACACGCTGGTGGTGGCGCAGCGGTGCGCCGTGGCTGCTCCCAAGCGCAAGCCCATTCTCCCTAGTCTGGCGGGCGATCGCGAAGGGGAAGATCGGCTGTTGCGTGAGCAGGCGGTGGCGGGCCTGGAGGCGCGGCTGGAAAAGTTGGGCATCGTCGATGAGGAAGCGCGGCGGCCCTATTTCGAACGGCTGAAATTCGAAACCGATATCATCGTCCAGATGGGCTTTCCCGGCTACTTCCTGATCGTTGCCGATTTCATCCAATGGGCCAAGGGGCAGGATATTCCGGTGGGGCCTGGGCGTGGTTCGGGCGCAGGGTCGCTGGTCGCCTGGGCGCTGACCATCACCGATCTCGATCCGCTGCAACTGGGATTGCTGTTCGAACGCTTCCTCAATCCTGAGCGTGTTTCGATGCCGGACTTCGACATCGACTTTTGCGAAACGCGGCGTGGCGAAGTGATCCGCTATGTGCAGCAGAAATATGGTGTCGACCATGTGGCACAGATCATCACCTTTGGAAAGTTGAAGGCCCGCGCCGTGCTCAAGGATACAGGCCGCGTGCTCCAGATGAGCTACGGCCATGTCGATCGGCTTGCCAAGCTGGTGCCCAATCACCCGACCGACCCATGGACGCTGGAGCGATCGCTGAACGGGGTGGCGGAGTTCCGGGCGGAATATGATAATGACGGGCAGGTCAAACGGCTGATCGACTATGCGATGAAGCTGGAGGGTTTCCCGCGTCACAGTTCCACCCATGCGGCGGGCGTGGTGATCGGCGACCGCCCCTTGTCACAGCTCGTGCCGCTTTACCGCGACCCTCGATCCGACATGCCCGTGACGCAGTTCGACATGAAATATGTCGAGGGCGCGGGGCTGGTGAAGTTCGATTTCCTGGGCCTGAAAACGCTTTCGGTGCTGCAAAAGGCGGTGCAGCTGCTGACGGCGCGGGGCGTCACGGTGGACCTCGACAGCCTAAGCTGGGATGATCCCGCCGTTTATGAACTGCTGCAGCGCGGTGACACGGTGGGTGTGTTCCAGCTGGAATCCGAAGGCATGCGCAAGACGCTTGCGGCGGTTCGTCCGACCAATTTTGGCGACATTATCGCGCTGGTGTCGCTCTACCGGCCGGGGCCGATGGACAATATCCCGATGTTCGGTCGTCGTAAGAACGGCCAGGAAGACATCATATATCCGCACATTCTGTTGAAGCCTGTTCTGGAAGAAACCTACGGCATCTTCGTTTATCAGGAACAGGTGATGCAGGCCGCGCAGATATTGGCGGGCTATTCTCTGGGTGACGCTGACCTTCTGCGCCGCGCCATGGGCAAGAAAATCCAGGCGGAGATGGACGCCCAGCGCGCCCGTTTCGTCGAAGGCTGCGCGCGAAGCGAGATCGCGGCGGCCAAGGCCAATGAGCTGTTCGATTTGATCGACAAGTTCGCGGGCTATGGCTTTAACAAGTCGCACGCTGCGGCCTATGCCTTGCTCGCCTACCAGACGGCATGGCTCAAGGCGCATTATCCGGCCGAATTTTATGCCGCGTCGATGGCGTATGATATTCATCTGACCGACAAGCTGACGGTGTTCGTGGACGACATGCGACGCATGGGGCTTTCCTGCCTCGCCCCGGACATCAACCGCAGCCTGGCTGACTTTACGGTTGAGCCTGTCGAGCATGAAGGCGACGACCCGCGTCTGGGTTTTGCTGTCCGCTATGCGCTGGGTGGCCTTAAGGGCGTCGGCGAAAAGGCGATGGAGCAGCTGGTTGCGGAGCGTGACGCGGCTGGGTTGTTCAAGTCGCTCGACGATTTTGCCGACCGGATCGAGCCGCGTCTGCTGAACCGCCGTCAGCTTGAAAGCCTGGCTGCGTCCGGCGCGTTCGACGGCATCCATCCCGACCGCGCGGGCGTCCATGCTGCCGCCGACACCATATTGAGCGTCGCGGCGAGCGCCGCAGATGCGCGAGAAAGCGGGCAGGGCGGCCTGTTTGGCGACGTGGAAACGCCCCACGCCGACGTCCGCATCCCGCCGCACCAGACATGGTCGACCGCCGATCGCATGGCGCAGGAAAAGGAAGCGTTCGGCTTCTATTTTTCGGCCCATCCGGTCGATCGTTTCCGGCATCTGGCCGAAGCGCGGGGGGCCAAAAGCTATGGCGCGATCTGCACCGAACCAGTGGCGGAAGGCGGGCGCGCCAACGCCGTGATGGCCGCCATGGTGGAAGAGGTCCGCTGGCGCGAAACGCGGCGCGGGGCGCGCTATGCCGCGGCCACATTTTCCGACAGTAGCGGGCAGTTCCAGGCCAGTTGTTTCGAAGAGGATGCGTGCAAGGCGATCGAAGACATGGCGCGGGACGGCGATTGCGCGCTGCTGATGGTCGAGTTGGACCGCCTGCCCGGTGAGGAAACGCCCCGGGTCACGATCAGGAGCGTGGAACCCTTCCATCAGCTTGCCAGCGCGTCGCGCATGAGGCTGGCGATCGACGCCAGTGATGCGAGCGCCGTGGAAGCCCTGGCGCAGCTGTTGTCGGCAGCACGAGGCGGCAGGAGCGAAGTGTTTCTGCGCGCGCCCGTGCGGGGTGACCGGGCGGCGAGATTGTTCCTGGGCGACGACTATCTGATCGGTGCCGATCAGGTCGATGCCATAGCGTTGCTACCGGGGTTGGCGATCCATTCTTTTGAACGGATGGAGGCAAAGGCGGATGGCTATCGTGCGCAAAACCGCCGGTCGAGCCTGAGGCTGGTGGCTAGCTGATATGGAGCCATGCTCAACCTAGCGGCGAGGACATTCCTGCGCAGCGACGGGCAGCCGAGAATTCCCAAATAAATGCCGATATTCAACCGAGATGCTGCCCAGCGAGCATCTTGCCAGGGTTCTTCGTGAACACTAGCACTGAACGCCTGCTACGGGGAATCAGCAGGGGGGATTATGAAAGTTGGAAGTCGCGCGGCTGTTGCCGCGTTGGTGGTTTCGTGCATTGTCGCGCCTGCTGCGGCTCAGGAACGAACTGCGGTCAAAGCAGGGTTTTCGCTCGAGCCGCAGAGTGGCAAAACTATCTTGGTGTTCCGGCCCACGGTTCGCGTCGGAGCACAATCAACTGGTGGCATGTTCGAGCCAAACGCCGATTGGACCGACAAATCTCGAAAAAACATTGATGACGCCTTGACCAAGCGTCAAGCCAACCTTGGTAACAAGGTTGTCACAGCGCCTGTAGCTTATGGCGACGACGCTCGGCTGGTGGAGGAATATTCTGCGCTTTTCGCGGCAGTATCTCAGTCAGTGATTCAATATCAGTTCTTCCCGGGAAATCGACTTCCTACCAAGAAACGCGACAACAAAGCGGACGTGTTCGAATGGTCATTGGGAACCGGTATTTCTCAGTTGCCTGGCGCAAATGATGCCGACTACGCCTTGTTTATCTACAACAAGGACGCATACGGATCGACGGGTAGAAAGCTGCTCCAGTTCGCGGCTGCCCTTGGAGGCGTGAGCGTCACATCCGGCGAACACGCCGGATACGCTGGGCTTGTGGATCTTAAAACTGGCGATCTTCTCTGGCTCAATGCTGATGGCGCCATGGGCGGCGATGTCCGTGAAGTCGACGGGGCGGAAAAGCGGGTTGGACAGCTGCTTGAGGAATTTCCCGGAAGCGCGAAGCCGAAGCTGGCATCGGTTCAGCCGTGAGAAGTAAAATCGCAGGAATTCTTGGTTTCGCTGCCATCGCCTGCTCCACAAGCGGCGCGGCGCAGAGCAAGATCGCTCCCCTGCCGCCACCCTATGCAGGGGCTTACCAACCCAAAGGCGTGGACGAGATCGGCCTCTGGCGCGAGGACGATGAAGGGGAAAGGGAGCTCGCCAATTCAGCCATCCTCATCCGGGACGAGGCACTGAACCGTTACGTCCGGAATGTTCTTTGCGCCACGGTCGGGAAAGACAGATGTGGCGCTGCCCGCATCTATATTCTGCGAACGCCGGTGTTCAATGCCACGATGTCTCCAAATGGGACCATGCGCGTGTTTAGCGGTCTGCTCCTGCGGGTCAGGAATGAAGCGGAGCTCGCTGCAGTCCTTGGGCACGAATTCGGCCATTTTGAGCAGCGGCACACGCTCGCAAGTTTTAAGGCTCAACGATCAGGAACGGATTTGCTCAGCTGGGCCGCTGTCCTGGCTGCGCTGGGCAATAGCTATCAGTCGTACTCGAACCTGAATAGCATTCAGCTGTCTGTCTACGGGCATCTTTTCCGGTTCAATCGCGACCAGGAACGAGAAGCCGACCTGTTGGGATTGGGGTATTTGAACAAAAGCAGTCTTCGTCCCCAAGCTGCTGCGACGGTATGGCAGAACGTCATGGCGGAGCAGCAAGCTTCGGCATTGGTGAAAGGGTTGAAAAAGCCGAATTTCAAGCGTGTGGCGTTCTTTTCCACTCACCCGCCAGAGGCGGAGCGCGCAAGCACGTTAGCAGCCTTGGCTAGCCCCGATGGCACCAGCCGCGACGACGGTGCCGATCGATACGCGGCTGCCGTAGCTCCCTGGTTGCCGACGCTCCTGGATGATCAGGTGAAGTTGAATGACTTCGGCGCAAGTGACTTCATCATATCTTCGCTCGCGGAGCGAGGCTGGACGCCGACACTGTTAGTCGCCCGGGGCGATCTATATCGCGCGCGTGGCAACCCACGCGATCTGACAATGGCGGCAGAATTCTACGGCAAGGCCGCGGAGATGAACGCCTCTTTGCCCGAAGCTCAGCGAGGACTTGGTTTGGCTTTGATAAAAACGGGCCGCCGGTCGGAAGGGACATCGGCCCTGCGCCGGTATCTAGAACTGAAGCCAAACGCATCAGACGCCAACATGATCAGGATGCTGGTTCCCAGCGAAGGGGTAAAGCAATGACTAAGGGTATAATCACGCGGGCGAGCACTATAGCCATTGTCGCGGCACTATCGGTGTCCGTGGCGTGTGCTAACGGGTATCGCAAAAAAGATATGACTGTGCAGGTTGCCAAATCGGGAATGAAGGTCACGCCAGCGCGGGACTGGAACAGCCTTTCCCTTCGCCCTGGCAAAAAGGCCGAAATCTGGACCCTGGACGGCGAGCAGTTAAATGACATCACATTCTACGGAGGCATTGCGCCAGGTGAGCCGCTGATCCGGGAGCAGAACAAGAAGCAGAAGCCTCTTCCGAAATTCATGCGTGAAACACTTTTGGTTGGACTGCCTGAGCTATTGGAGGGCACCTATCGTACAGAGAAGGGAATTGGTCCTTTTTCCGTCACGGGCTCAAACCCTGACCGCTTCTTAGGAAGCGATGGCATTCGCTTTACCTACGAATATGTCGACGCTGATAATCTCCCTCGTAAGGGGGAAGCGCGAGCGGCCCTGATCAAGGGGATGCTGTACATGGCAACATTCGATGCGCCGAGGCTGCACTATTTTGATGCGACGCTGGACGACTTCCACACGCTCACCGATAGCGCCCGGTTTTGACCCCACCCCTGTGAAGGGCGTGCCTCGCGATCTGGCACGCCCACCTACCGGTCAATAAATGCACGGATATTCTCAGCCGTCACGTGCGAGCAGCATGGCCAGTGCTTGCGGGATATGGGCTGAACGCGGTTACCGACTGTCTCCAGATTAGACGTCGATGCATTGCTGGCGGCGAGAGAAGAACAATCCGCTCGCGATTGTTTGCGCTAGTTCAGCGAATAGTGTGGGCCCGGGTGGGCGATCGCACCAGCCCGAAACGCCGGATCATCCAGCGAATATAGTCCTTTAGGAGCTATAATGTGGCTCCCCGAGTAGGATTCGAACCTACGGCCATTCGATTAACAGTCGAATGCTCTACCGCTGAGCTATCGGGGAGCAGCCCGGCTTTCGCTGGGCAGGCCGCGCCTATAGCAGTGGGATTCTTGGGATGGCAAGGGCCGAGTTGCAGATTTTTTCAGGCGATGAACTGTTCCGCCGCTATGCGGTCGTCCAGCGTGTGTTCGGGATCGAAAAGCAGCGTCAGCGGCGTAGCGCGATCGATCCGCACCTCTACCTGTTGGACGTCGCGCACTTCCCTTTGGTCGGCCACTGCGCTGACAGGACGCTTTACCGGGTCGAGCACGGTGAAGCGAATCGTGGTGCTGTCCGGCAGGATCGCACCACGCCACCGGCGCGGGCGAAAGGGGCTGATCGGCGTCAACGCGACCAGGCTGGAACCCAGAGGCAGGATTGGCCCGTGCGCCGACAGGTTATAAGCAGTCGAACCTGCCGGGGTAGCGACGAGCACTCCATCGCAGACCAGTTCGGGCAACACCGTGCGGTCATTGACCTCTACCGCCAGCTTTGCGGTCTGGCGGGTCTCGCGCAGCAGCGACACTTCGTTGATTGCGGGAATGGAGAAACGCTCCCCATCGACGGTGTCCACCGTCATGCGGAGCGGATGGACCTTGAACGATTTGGCTGCGTTCAGCCTCTGTTCCAGCCGTTCCAGCCGCCATTCGTTCATCAGGAAACCGACTGTCCCCAGATTGATGCCGAATACCGGCAGGATATGACGGCCCTCCAGCATGGCGTGCAGGGTCTGGAGCATGAATCCGTCGCCGCCCAGAGCGACAACCATGTCGGCTTCGCCGACCGGCACGAAGTCATAGGCCGCGCGCAACCTTTCTTCTGCCGCCCTGGCTGCCTGGGTAGGGGACGCGACCAGCGCGCGCCGAGGTTCGATGCTCATCCGCCGGTCACGCTCATATGCCGCTGAACGGTGGCAGAGGGAGCGTCAGCGCCGATGCGGAAGTCATGACGTTCCGGCTTCAACCGCAGCGCCCGGTCGATCAGCGGTTGGACCGCCGCCAGACCGCCCTCCCGGAAGGCGCTCTTTAGGTCGACATGGTCGTCATGGCCCAGACACATGAAGATCTTGCCCTCGCACGTCATGCGCATTCGGTTGCAATCGCTGCAGAAATTGTTGGTGAGCGGCGTGATGAGGCCCAGCCGCACGCCCATGCCTTCAACTGCGAAATAGCGGGACGGGCCGCCCGTGCGATAGGCGATGGACGACAGCTCGACATGCTGGCGCAGTTGGTCCACCACCGCAGTTAGCGGCAGATAATGGTCGGTCCTGTCTTCCCCAGTTTCGCCGAGCGGCATGGTTTCTATCAGAGAAAGATCGAAGCCCTGATTGCTGCACCACCGCAGCATCGGCAGAATCTCATCGTCATTGACGCCTTTGAGCGCGACCATGTTGATTTTGACGGACAACCCCGCCGCGCGCGCCGCCGCTAGGCCATCCATCACCGGCTGGATGTTCCCACGACGCGTGACATAGGCGAACCCGTCGGGGTCAAGGCTGTCCAGGCTGACGTTGATCCGCCTGATACCCGCATCGAACAGAGCGTTCGCATGTTCCGCCAGCCTAGTGCCGTTGGTCGTCAGCGTGAGTTCGTCCAGTCCATGACCGACATGACGGCCAATCCTGCGCACCAGGTCGATAATGTCCCGCCTGACCAGCGGCTCCCCGCCGGTCAGCCGAATCTTTCGCACGCCGCGCGCAATGAACAGGTCGGCCAGCAGCGCGATCTCTTCCAAAGTCAGCACCTGGTCGCGGGGCAGGAAGGTCATGCGATCTGCCATGCAATAGCGGCAACGCAGGTCGCAGCGATCCGTCACCGAAATCCGCAAATAGCTGATCCGGCGACCAAGCGCGTCAATCAACGCCGCGCGCGGTAGATCGACCATGTCCATGCTCCGGTAGCTAGGGCATGGACTTGTCCCGTGCAAGCGCCAGCGGTTGCGGGGAAGCGAGCAGGTGAGTAACGGTTGCGGAAGAGAAGGTGGCGATGGGCCGCTCCGAGGAGTGTCGTTTGTGAGCGGTCACACTGCAGCCGACGGGCAGCGCAGTCTTTTCATATTGTCGCCCGGTGACCGGGATGGCCTGTCCCAGGCCGCTAGGCAGGCGGGATGGCGTGCCATCGCGGCTCGCCGCACAAGCGATGCCGCCCGCCGCCTGCTTCACAGCGACGCGCAGATCGCATTGATCGACATGCGAAAACCCGGCGATGTGGATGTCGGCGCGATCACGTCCATTGCCCCTGCGGTGAATGCTGGGGGCGGCGCGTTGATCATATTGATTGACGGTGGCGACATAAGCACCGTGCCTTCCTTGCTGGACGCAGGCGCGACCCATTTCCTGACCTCCCCCTATTCTGGGGATGACCTTCGGGCGACGCTGGCCTCCGCCCAGCGGCTGGTCGATCGCCTGGGGGGAGGGGCGGCGCATAGCCAGCGTGCCCAGCGCATCCGTCGCGGCGATGCCCTGTTCTGGGAAATGGACAGGGATGGCCGCGAAATTCGCCTGAGCGACAATCTGGCACGTCATCTTGGCCTCGATCGGCAGTCGATCAGCCCAGCCTCCTTCATTCGCCATCTTCCGCGATCGGAACGGCGACCCGTCATGGCGACGATAAGGGCGATGATGCGTTCGGGCCGGATCGAATCCTTCGCCCATGCCGCGCCTGGGGGAGGTGACGACCGACTGGTCCATCATCTGCGCAAGTTTGACGGCGCTCTGGCCGCCGATGTGGAATGGCTGACTGATGTCCAGAGGCTCGACGCCATAGAGCGGGACGAGCTGACCGGCCTTCGTTCCCGGCAAGCGGCGGTGGACTGGCTGGACCATCGCGCCGGGATGGCGACCACGGTGCTGCTGCTGTCCATCAGCCAGTTTGACAGGATGAACGCGGCCTATGGCCAGGTGGTGGGGGATGCCCTGCTGGGCCGCATCGCGCGGCGAATCGAACGGATGACCGCGGAGGTCGCGGACGGCGCGATTGTCGCGCGGATTGCTGGAACCGAATTCCTGATCGGCCTGACAGGTGACGCCGCCGCGAGTGACCCCGCCACATTCCTGGCGCGCCAGTTGATCGGCGCGGTCGGCCGTCCATTCAGCGCGGGCGATCATGTGATCCGGTTGACCGCTCGCTGTGGCATTGCCCAGTCGAGGACACAGGACGACGCCACCCAATTGCTCCGCCGCGCTGGCACCGCGCTGGCCGATGCGCGCCAAGGCGGGGGGGAGGGTATCCGTATCTTTTCCGCCGAAAAACGTAGCCGTCAGGTCGATGCTGACCAGCTGGAAACCGATTTGCGCCTGGCCCTTCATCGAGGGGAGATCGCCATCATTTTCCAGCCGCAATATCCCGTCGATGGCGAAGCGATGATCGGCGTAGAGGCGCTCGCCCGCTGGAATCATCCGCAATATGGGCCGTTGGGCGCCGGGATGCTATTCGCGGCGGCGGAACGATCCGACTATATGCTGCCCCTGTCCGCCCATATCCAGGCAGAAGCGTTGCGGCTGGCGGCGGCCTGGCCACCTGCTCTTGGCTCCCTTCGCCTGTCAATCAACGTCACGGCGGAAGATATCGCCCAGCCTGGATTCATGGGACGGTTCCTCAGCCTGGTCGACAGCAGCGGCTTTCCCCGGTCACGCTTGACCGTCGAGATTACCGAAAGCGGGCTGATCGAGGATGTTGAGGGAGCGACGGCGCTGCTGACCGCCCTGCGCGCCGAAGGACTGGCCGTCGCCGTCGATGATTTTGGCACCGGCTATTCCAGCCTAGCCTACCTCAAAAGCCTGCCGCTCGATTATCTGAAGATCGACAGCGGATTGGCGCAGGACATCGCCGGGACGTCGCGTGATCGCATCATCGTTCGGGGCGTGATCCATATGGCAAAGTCGCTGGGCCTGCGCGTAATCGCGGAGGGGGTGGAGACGCAGCAGCAGCTGGAGTTGCTCGCCCGCGAAGGATGCGATTATTATCAAGGATTTCTGCGGTCTGCGGGGGTTTCCTCCGATGATCTGATAGCACTGGCGTCGCAATCGTAGCTGGGGATTGGTTAGAAACCCAGCGCAAGCCGCCCGATCAGGCTGGGTCCCGCATGGCGACTGCCCGGCCCTGCTATGCCGCTGTCGGCAAAGCGCAGGCCTGCGGTCCAGCGCTCCTTCAGATAATCAACGCCGAATCCATAGTCCCAATAGGTGCCGTCGGGTCGCAATCGTGCTGCCCTCAAGGGGTCGGTGACCTGCCCGGATGATCGGCCGATGCGGGCTGAAAGGGTGAATGGGGAGCCCGGAACGCCCGCGATCGCGGATGCGGACAGGTAAAGATTGTCGCCGCCGATTGCGGACTGGCTGGGTGCATAGCTGGCGAACAGGTCGATGCTGGCGGGGCCGATCAGGAAGCCCGCGCCCGCGCCCAATTCCCCATAGCCCTGGCCCGCCGCGCCGGGAAACAGACGGTAGCGCGCTTCGCCCGAAAGCCGCCATCCCCCGACCTGTCGGACAAAGGTTGGACCCACGTCGATCACCGCGTCGGCATTCCCGTGCCGGTCGCTGCCCCAGAGCGTTACCGCCGTTGCGTCCAGGCTCAACCCGTCGGCGATCGGTGCGGAAATCGTGCCGCGCACGACTGGATCGCCCTCACTCCAGCTCAATCCTCGCCTCCGCTCATCGCTGGCGACTTCGATCGAGCCGGACACACCGCCTGCATATTGGGCGAGGGCAGGGGTAGCGCTGGCGGCCGATATCATTGCGGCCACCAGCGCTAGGCGCATCTCAGTTCGTGGCAAGGTTACGTACCGCATCAAGCTCGGCCAATAGCGGTGCGTGGTCCTTTTCCGCAACCGCGATCAAATGTTCGCGGATGTCAGCTTCGTTCCGGGCCAGGGTGCGCTCCGCCGCCTGATGCCCCGGCATGCAAGCACCATGCTCGCTCCCGGAAAACCGCTTGTCACTGGAGACCGTGCGAGCGAGCGCGGGGCCGCTGTTCAGTGCTCGGTCGACGATGATCGTGGCGGTCCATTGGCACCGCTGCATGCTCATGCGCGTCGGGGCTTTTGCGCCCACGGTTTTGGCCTGTATTTCGGTCCGGGCCGTGTAGGTGGCCTGCACCGGCGTTCCGCGATGATCAATTTGCACGCTATGCGTGGCCGCCGTCGCCGCGAGGGCGATGAGGGTCAAACTCATGTCATTCTCCTGCTTGATGCCGGGCTTTGGCGCACGGTCATCGGCGCTGGATGTAGATAGTGACTGTTGCTGTCCTTTTTCCGGGTTTTAACAAAGCCATGCTGAAGCCGCCGCTTTGGTCCGGGCGACGACCTATCCCGCCGCCGCCTTCGCCAGCCCCTTCGACAGTTGCAGCGCGCCGTTCAACCGCGCCGCCGGATCGGCCCAGGCGCGGTCCAACACCACCTTGCTATCGGGCCGCAGCCGCGCCACTCCGTTCAACCGCTGGACGTATGCAATCAGGGCCTCTGGCCTCGGGAAGCGGTCCTCAAAGAAGCTGACCAGCGCGCCCTTGGCTCCTACATCGATCTTGGAGATATTCGCCGTCACGCAATTCTGCTTGATCTCGATAATCTTGAAAAGGTTCTGCGTGGGTGCGGGTAGTTTGCCAAAACGATCGATCAACTCTGCCGCGAACGCCTCCAGCCCTTGCCGATCCTCGACCTCGTTCAACCGGCGGTAGAGGCCCATTCGCAAGTCCAGGTCCGGCACATAATCTTCCGGGATGAGGATCGGCGCATCCACCGTGATCTGGGGTGAGAAGCTGTCCCGCTTCTCCACTCCAGCGCCGCCAGCCTTCGCCTCCAGGATCGCGTCCTCCAGCATCGACTGGTATAGTTCGAACCCGACCTCCTTGATGTGGCCGGACTGCTCGTCCCCGACAAGATTGCCCGCGCCGCGAATGTCGAGGTCGTGGGACGCCAGCTGGAACCCGGCCCCCAGCGTATCGAGATCGGACAGGACCTTCAGCCGCTTTTCCGCCGTGTCGGTGATCACCCGGTTCGCGGGCGTGGTGAAATAGGCATAGGCCCGCGTCTTGGACCGACCGACCCGTCCGCGAAGCTGGTAAAGCTGGGCCAGTCCGAACCGATCGGCCCGATGGATGATCAGCGTGTTGGCCGAAGGAATATCGAGCCCGCTTTCCACGATGGTGGTCGATAGCAGCACGTCGTAGCGCTTGTCGTAAAAGGCGGACATGCGTTCTTCGACATCGGTGGCGCTCATCTGCCCATGGGCGACCACGGGCCGGACTTCCGGCACTTCAGTGCGCAGGAATTCCTCCACTTCGGTCAGGTCGGCAATGCGCGGCACGACGAAGAAACTCTGCCCGCCGCGATAATGTTCGCGCAGCAAAGCTTCGCGGATCACCACCCCGTCCCAGGGCATGATGTAGGTCCGCACCGCCAGGCGATCCACCGGCGGGGTCTGGATAACCGACAATTCACGCAGGCCCGACATCGCCATCTGCAAGGTACGCGGGATCGGCGTCGCTGTCAGCGTCAGCACATGGACGTCGGTCTTGAGCGACTTCAACCGTTCCTTATGTGTCACGCCGAAACGCTGTTCCTCGTCAACGATGACCAGTCCCAGCCGCTTGAACTCCAGCCCCTTGGTCAGCAGCGCATGGGTGCCCACCACTATGTCGATCGTGCCATCGGCCAGGCCAGCCTTGACCGCCTTTGCCTCCTTATCCGGTACCAGCCGCGACAGGCGACCGACCTTCACCGGAAAGCCCCGGAAGCGCTCCTCGAAGTTCATATGATGCTGCCGCGCGAGCAGGGTAGTAGGGCAGATCAGCACGACCTGCATCCCCGCCATCGCCGCCACGAAAGCGGCCCGCAGGGCGACTTCGGTCTTGCCGAATCCAACGTCGCCGCACACCAGCCGGTCCATGGGCCGCCCGGCACCCAGATCATCGACCACGTCCATGATGGCGCGGTCCTGATCCTCAGTCTCCTGATAGGGGAAACGGTCCACGAAAGCGGGATAACCGGCGCTATCCGGCTCCGCCACGGTCGCCGCCCGGAGCGCGCGTTCCGCCGCCGTCTTGAGCAGTTCGCCCGCAATTTCGCGGATGCGCTCCTTCATCCGCGCTTTGCGCCGTTGCCACGCTTCGCCGCCCAACTTGTCGAGGCTCACGCCCTCGCTGTCGGAGCCGTAGCGGGACAGGACCTCCAGATTTTCGACCGGCACATAAAGCTTGTCGCCGCCCGCATATTCCAAAGCCACGCAGTCATGCGCCGCCTTGGCCACGGGGATCTGCATCAACCCCTCATAGCGCCCGATCCCATGGTCCAGATGCACCACCAGATCGCCGGGGGACAGCGTCGCCAGTTCCGCCAGAAATGCGTCGGCGCTCTTCTTCCGCTTGGCCCGGCGCACCAGCCGGTCGCCCAGCATGTCCTGTTCGGTCAGCACCGCCACGTCGGGCGCGGTGAAGCCGTGGTCCAGCGGCAGGACGGTCAATACCGTGCTGCCCCCTGCGGCGATCCCCAGCGCCTCCTGCCAGCTGTCCGCCGCTGCGACCCGTTTCAGTCCATGATCGACCAGCAAGCCGGAAAGCCGTTCGCGCGCGCCGCCGGAATAGCTGGCGATGACGACCTTCTTCTTTGTCCGCTGGAGCGACGCGATATGCTTGCCCACCGCTTCATAGACATTCGCGTTCTGCGCCCGCTCCGGCGCGAAATCGCGCGGGCCATCGACAGCGAAATCGATGACAGAGGCGCTTTCCGGCTCATGAAAGGGGGTGGTGGCGTGCATCGGCCACGCCCGTACGACGCCGTCCCATTCCTGCGCGTCCAGATAGAGCGCCGATGGCTCCAAAGGCCGATATGCCCCTGGATCGGAGGATTTCGCCTGCACCCGATTGGCGTGATAGTCGCGGATCGCCTCGAACCGGCTCTCCGCCGCTCCGACGACGCCATGATCCAGCACGATGACGGTATCGTCGCTCAGATGGTCGGTCATCGGCACCAGCCGTTCCTCGAACAACGGCAGCCAATGTTCCATCCCCGCCAACCGCCGCCCGTCGCTCACCGCCTGATATAGCGGGTCGCCGGTCGCCGTCGCTCCAAAGGTTTCGCGATAGCGTCCACGAAACCGCTTGATCGTATCCTCATCCAGCAACGCCTCGGACGCCGGGAGCAGCGTGAATCCGTCGACACTGCCGCTGGTCCGTTGATCGGCGGGATCGAAACGCCGCACCGTCTCAATCTCATCCCCGAAGAAATCGAGCCGTAGTGGCTGTTCCTCGCCGCCGGGGAACAGGTCGACAATGCCGCCGCGAATGGCGAATTCCCCCCGGTCATGCACCGTATCGGTCCGCACATAGCCGTTGGCCTGCAACATCTCGGCCAGCCGCGAAATTGCGATCCGTTCCTTGGGGGCGAGCTTTGCCACGAGCTGCCGCACACGAAAGGGCGTCAACGTCCGCTGCGTCAGCGCGTTGAGCGTGGTCAGGACAAGCTGCGGCCCCTTGGGCGTGCCTTGCAAGCCATATAGGCCCGCCAATCGTGCCGACGCCGTTCGCAACGAAGGGCTTGCCCGGTCATAGGGCAGGCAATCCCAAGCCGGAATCTCGACAATCTCTATCTCTGGCGCGAAATAATGCGCCGTGTCCGCCACCGCCCGCATGAGTTGTTCATCGGGCGCGACGAACAGCGCACGGGATGGCGCGGCGCGTGCGATGTCCGCCAGCAACCAGGGCTGAAACCCCGCGGGAACCCCGGACAGGGTGACAGGAAAGGAGGCTTTGAGGATTTTCTGAAGGTCGGTCAAACTAGCAACATCCGTTCGGGCTGAGCTTGTCGAAGCCCTGCACTTCTTTCCGAGGAAAAGTGAGGCCCTTCGACAAGCTCAGGGCGAACGTGAAGAGAGGGCGCCTATTTCCGCCCAATCTCCACAAAATCCATCTTCACGAATTTATCCCACATCGGCCCGCGCCATTCATCGGGCAGCGGCAGCGTGCCCAAGGCCCAAGCCATGATGTCGGCATCCTGTTCCTCGATAAATCGTTCGAACCAGTCGATATCCTCTTCGCTCCACTCTGCATGATAGCAATCGAAAAAGCCGCCGACGGCCAGGTCCGCTTCCTTGATGCCACGATGCCAGGCCCGGAACTGCAGGCGGCGGATGCGGGGATCTTCGTTCACAATTTGTTCCTTAGCCGTGCATGCGAGATTTGCCGATCGGATGTTTGCGCATCGTCCCGGCTGGGCTAGAGCATTGGGCCATAACCATGCGACCAGATATCCTCAACCCACTCTTCGCCGAAATCGAAGCGCTCAAAGGCGTAGGCCCCGCGCTGGCCAAGCCGCTGGAACGCCTTGGGCTGGCCCGCGCCGTCGATGTGGCGTTTCACCTGCCGGTCAGCTTTGTTGATCGCCACATGGTGGACGAACTGCATCTGTCCGATTCAGGGCGCGTCGTCGGCATCATCCTCACGCCCACCGATTACCGGGCATCGGGCAGCGCGCGCGCGCCCTTTCGCGTGCATGCACAGGACAGGCACGGCAACAGCGTGGGGCTGGTCTATTTTGGCCGCAACAGCGCCTGGCCCCGCAAGTTGTTGCCGCTGGGCGAACCCAAATTCATTTCCGGCAAGCTGGAAGCCTATGGCGATAATCTTCAGATCGTCCACCCCGACTATGTCCTGCCGCCGGAGGAAGCCGCCACCATTCCCGCGCGCGAACCAGTCTATGGCCTGTCCGAAGGTCTGACCAACAACCGCATGCGCGATCTTGTGGCGCAATCCCTGCTTCGCGCGCCTGAACTTCCTGAATGGATCGAACCCAGCCTGCTCGCCCGCAAGGGGTGGCCCGTCTGGCGCGAAGCCCTGACTCGCATTCACGCCGATCCCAGCGATGCACAGGCGCGGGAACGCCTCGCCTATGATGAAATCTTCGCGGGCCAACTCGCGCTGATGCTGGTTCGCCAGTCGTCCCGCAAGCGCAGGGGCATGCCGATCGCTGGAGATGGCCGCTTGCGCGCGATGCTGCAATTGCCCTTCGCCCCGACAGGCGCCCAACGCCGCGCTTTCGGAGAGATTGAGGGCGACATGGCGCAGCCTGTCCCCATGCTCCGCCTGCTTCAGGGGGATGTGGGGTCGGGCAAGACTCTGGTGGCGCTGATGGCGCTTCTCAACACGGTCGAAGCTGGTGCACAGGGCGCGCTCCTAGCCCCGACCGAAATTCTCGCTCGCCAGCATTATGAAACATTGCGCAAAATGGTGTCAGGGCTTCCCGTCACCATCGCGATCCTGACAGGCCGGGAAAAGGGCAAGACCCGTGAGTCAACGCTGATGGGCCTGGCGGATGGCAGCATCGACATCCTCGTCGGCACGCACGCCATTTTCCAGGAAGCGGTCCGTTACAAGAATCTCGCGCTGGCGGTCATTGATGAGCAGCATCGCTTCGGCGTGGCCCAGCGCATGATGCTGGCTTCCAAAGCCGAGCGCACGCCGCATCTGCTGGTGATGACGGCTACCCCGATCCCGCGCACCCTGACGCTGACCTATTATGGCGAGATGGACGTGTCGCGACTGGACGAAATGCCGCCGGGCCGCCAGCCGATTCAGACCGTCGTCATGTCCGCCAACCGCCTTGATGAAGTAGTGGAAGCGCTCGCCCGCCATGTCGAAGGCGGCGGCCAGGCCTATTGGGTCTGCCCCCTGGTCGAGGAAAGTGAAACCAGCGACCTGGCCGCCGCCGAAGCACGGGCGGAAATGCTGCGGCTTCGTTTCGGCGAGCTTGTCGGACTTGTTCATGGCCGCATGAAAGGGCCGGACAAGGACGCGGCGATGGACGCATTCGCCACGGCCCGGACCAGGATACTCGTCGCGACCACGGTCATCGAGGTCGGCGTTGATGTGCCCAACAGCAACCTGATCATCATTGAAGGCGCGGATCGCTTCGGCCTTGCCCAGCTTCACCAGCTGCGCGGGCGGGTCGGGCGGGGGCAGAATCACAGCGTCTGCATCCTCCTTCGCGGCGGCGCTCTGTCCGAAACCAGCCGCGCCCGTCTCGCGCTGATGCGGGAAACCAATGACGGTTTCCGCATAGCGGAAGAAGATTTGCGCCTGCGTGGTGCGGGTGAGATATTGGGGACCCGGCAATCCGGTGAGCAGCAACTGAAACTCGCGAGTCCCGAACATCTGTCGGCGCTGCTGGATTCAGCCTGCGACGACGCCCATCTTCTGATCGACCGCGACGGCGGCCTTAGCGAAGCCAGGGGCGAAGCTGCAAGAACCTGCCTCTACCTTTTTGAACGGGACGCGGCGGTGGGCTTGCTTCGGAGCGGGTAGGATTACGGAAGCTGCTTCACCACGCCGTCTGACGGGGCGGGATGAGCGATAGCATCGCTTCATAAATGCGCGGTTCGACCGGCTGAAGGAACTCGACCCCGATCCGTTTGTCCTCGGACCATCGCACTTCGGTTTTCATGTCCTTGACGATGGGTAGCCAGACCGACAATCGCTGACCGACCATCAACTCTGCCTCCGTCCGGCACATAAGGCCAAGGGGCGAAATGTTGATGATCCGCGCGCCGTGCGACTGGCCGCCGACCAGGATGTGGCTGACCATATCGACGAGAACGCGGGGCGCTCGCCGTTGATCTATGGAAGGATCGCGCGATTTGGCGACATGGGCGAGGCTTGCGAGCACCGAAGACATGAGGCGCAGACTAGGACATGGAAGATCATCGCTTCCTTACCGTTCATAGTTTACGTCGCTTTAACACTCATATTTTCAAGCGGTTACCAGCCCGTGCTTCTTTGCCCCGAAGCTGACCTTGTCGCCTGCCTTGAGAGCCGTCGCGGGATCGCTGACAACCTCGCCATTCACGCGGATGGCGCCTTCGGTCAGTTTGCGGCGCACTTCCTTGTTGGACGTCGCAAAGCCCAGCGCGGTAGTGCCCTGAACGATGTTCAGCCCGTCCGCGCCGACGCTGACGGTTGGCAGATTGACGTCTGACGCGCCTTCTTCGAATGTCTTGCGCGCCGTTTCCGCCGCCGCAGTCGCTGCATCGATGCCCCGGCAGAGCGCCGTCGCTTCATTGGCGAGGATTTTCTTTGCCTCGTTGATCTCCGCGCCCTGCAGCGCGGCCAGCCGATTGATCTCATCCATCGGCAGATCGGTGAACAGACGTAGCCTGGTCGCGACGTCGGCGTCGGCGGTATTCCGCCAGAACTGCCAATAGTCGTAGCTGGAAAGCTGATCCTCGTTCAGCCACACGGCGCCGCCCACCGTCTTGCCCATCTTGGTCCCGTCAGCGTTGGTCAGCAGCGGGGTGGTGAGGCCGAAAACCTGCGTTCCGTCCACGCGCCGAGCCAGCTCGACACCGTTCACGATATTGCCCCACTGATCCGACCCGCCCATCTGAAGCCGGCAGCCCGACCGACGCGACAGCTCCAGAAAATCATAGGCCTGTAGGATCATATAGTTGAATTCAAGGAAGCTGAGCGACTGTTCGCGATCCAGCCGCATCTTGACCGAGTCAAAGCTCAGCATCCGGTTGACCGAAAAATGCTGGCCGATGTCGCGCAGGAAGGGGATATATTCCAGCCGGTCGAGCCATTCCGCATTGTCCAGCATGATGGCGTCCGTCGGACCGTCGCCGAACGTCAGGAACCGTTCAAACACGCTTTTGATGCTCGCCACATTCTGCGCGATCAGGTCGGTGGTCAGCAGCTTACGTGCTTCATCCTTGAAACTTGGGTCGCCAATCTTGCCGGTTCCGCCACCCATCAGGACGATTGGCTTGTGCCCGGCCTTTTGCAACTGCCGCAGCATCATGATCGACACGAGATGGCCGACATGCAGTGATGGGGCGGTGGGATCAAAACCGATATAGCCCGGCACGACCTGCTTTGTGGCGAGCGCATCCAGCCCCCCAGCGTCGGTCAACTGGTGGATGTAGCCGCGCGTTTCGAGCAGGCGGAGCAGATCGGATTGATAGCTGGTCATAACGCCGCGTCCTCTAGCATCGGCTTTACCGCACGAAAAGGCCCGATAGCCCAAGGTCCGTTCAGGCGGCGCTTGTCGAAGCCGCCCACTTCTCCCTACAAGGAGCAACTGGGCAAAGTTGCAGGAATGTGGGCGAAGAATGACCAAGATGCTGGCAATCGGCCTGATGTCGGGGACGTCGCGCGACGGTATCGACGCTGCGTTGATCGAAACCGACGGCGAAGCCAGTGTTGCAGCGGTCGCCTTCCACGCCAAGGCTTATGCCGACGGCTTTCGCCTGCGCCTTGCCGAAGCGTGCCAGCGCGCCATGGCGATGGACAAGCCCGGTTTCGAACCGATCATTCACGCGGTGGAGGAAGAACTGACTGCTCTGCACGTCGATGCGGTGGCCGATCTGCTCAGCCGTAGCGGGCATGTGGCGCAGGATATTTCCGTCATCGGCTTCCATGGGCACACGGTCGCGCATCGCCCGGAACGGAAATGGACCTGGCAGATCGGGGACGGTGCGGCGCTCGCGGGCGCATTCGGGATTCCGGTAGTAGGCGATCTGCGAAGCGATGATGTCCGCGCAGGCGGGCAGGGCGCGCCTTTGATGCCGGTCTATCATCGCGCGCTTGCCGGAACGCTGCCCAAGCCCGTCGCCATCCTAAACCTGGGCGGGGTCGCCAACATCACGGCTATCGGGCCGGACGGCGCGCTGGTGGCGTTTGACACCGGCATGGCGAGCGGCCTGATCGACAATTGGATGCAGACGCATGGCGATGTCGCCTTTGACGCGGACGGGCAGGCGGCGGCGCGTGGCATGGTGGATGAAGCGCGGCTTGCTACGCTGATGGCCGATCCCTGGTTCGGCCTTGCGCCGCCCAAGAGCATCGACCGTGAGGCATTTTCCATCGAATCCATTCGCGGGCTGGAACTGGACGATGGCGCGGCGACGCTCACCGCCTTTTCGGCGGCGGCGGTAGCGCGAGGGCTGGAGCATCTGCCCGAACGGCCCCGGCGCATCTATGTGGCGGGGGGAGGACGTCACAATGCGACGCTGATGACGATGCTGCGCACGCGCACCGGCATCGATGTGCGGTCGGTGGATGAGCTGGGCTGGGATGGCGACGCGCTGGAGGCGCAGGGTTTCGCCTATATGGCTGTCCGCCATCTGAAGGGATTGCCGATCAGCTTTCCCGGCACCACCGGCGTCCCCCATCCACTGCAGGGCGGCGTTCTGTTCCCGCCTGCCTGATCGTCAGCGTTTGCGGGTCAGTTCGCGCATGGCCCCGTCGATACCCTCGATCGTCAGGGGATACATGCGGTCGTTCATGATCTCCCGTATCATCCGGTTCGACTGGCTATAATCCCATTGGGCGCGGGGAAGCGGGTTCAGCCACACGGCCGCCGGATAGGTATGTAGCAGGCGGCTCATCCAGACCGATCCAGCTTCATCATTCATATGTTCCACCGATCCGCCGGGATGCATGATCTCATAGGGGCTCATGGTCGCGTCTCCGACCAGGATCACCTTATAATCATGCCCATATTTGTGGAGGATGTCCCAGGTGGGCAACCGCTCCGCAAAGCGGCGGCGGTTATCCTTCCACACGCCTTCATAAAGGCAATTGTGGAAGTAGAAGAATTCCATATTCTTAAATTCGCTGGTGGCTGCCGAAAACAGCTCCTCGCACAGGCTGATGAATGGGTCCATGGACCCGCCCACGTCGAAAAAGATCAGCAGCTTGACCGCATTGTGCCGCTCTGGCCGCATGCGGATGTCCAGCCATCCCTGACGGGCTGTGCCACGGATCGTTTCATCCAGGTCCAACTCACTCGCGGCACCTTCCCTTGCGAAGCGGCGAAGGCGACGCAGCGCGACCTTGATGTTGCGCGTGCCCAGTTCCTTGTCATTATCCAGATTCTGGAACTCGCGCTTTTCCCACACCTTGATCGCACGTTTGTGCCGACTTTCGCCGCCGATCCGCACGCCTTCCGGGTTGTAGCCGCCATGGCCGAAAGGCGACGTGCCGCCCGTGCCGATCCATTTGTTGCCGCCCTGATGGCGGCCCTTCTGTTCCTCCAGCCGCTTTTTGAGCGTGTCCATGATCTCGTCCCACGACCCCAGAGACTTGATCTTTTCCATCTCCTGCGCCGACAGATATTTTTCCGCGATCAGCCGCAGCCAGTCTTCCGGGATGTCCGCCTCGATCGTTTCAGCGTCCAGAACGCCCTTGAAGACGCGGGCAAATACCTGGTCGAAACGGTCGAGCAGCCCTTCATCTTTCACATAGGTCGCGCGGGCGAGATAATAGAATTCTTCTGGCTTCCACGCGATCACGTCGCGATCGAGCGCCTCCAGCAACAGCAAATGCTCCTTGATGCCAGCTGGGATGCCAGCGGTGCGGAGCGCATCCAGAAAATTGAGCATCATGACCCGGCCCTTGTCTGACAGCGCAGGACGGGATGCAAGCTGGAGTGGGCAGGCTATGCGATAATTGTTGCATCGCATTACAAATGCGGCAGTATCCCCCAGATTAGCGGGGTGCAAAGTCATTGAACAACGGCGATTTACTGATCGGGCTGGGGGAGCAGTCCGGCGACCTCGCGCTGCAATGCAGCGAGACGGCGGGCTTTCTCGGGGAGTTGACCCTGCGTATCCGGGAAGATTCGACCCGGCTTGGCCAACTGCAATCCAACATGGAAACGCTGGCGGTCAGCCAGAATGAAAGCGTCGCCGCCGCTCAGGAACTCAGCCTGACCGCGCGGCGTGCCGGGCGGATCATTGCCGAGGGGCATGAGGCGATCACCCTTTCGCTGACGGAGCTTAGCGGCCTGGTCGAACATGTCACCGGCCTGGAAGGACATCTGCGTCAGTTTTTGAGCGTCATCGAAACGGTCGGTGGTATATCGGACCAGCTGGCGGGGATCGCTCGCCAGACCCGCCTGCTGGGCGTCAACGCGGCGATCGAAGCAGCGCGCGGTGGAGAAGCGACGCAGGGCTTTGCCGTCGTGGCCGAAGAAATCCGCCGACTGGCCGGGCAGGCGGGTGATTCAGCCGCTTCGGTAGGCGATAAGCTGGGACTGCTGGATCGGGACGCCCGCTATCTTATCAGCGGGGTGGAGGCCAATATTCTTCGCGGTCGGGATGTGCGCGCGCATATCGATACGCTCAACAGGACGATGGCCGACATTGCGTCCCTGGTTACCCAGTTTGGCGAAAGGTCCGACGCGATCATGTCGTGCACCGACGAAGCGGATGGCGATGTCGCGGCCCTGCGCCAGGGGCTGACGATCTTTAGCGGTTCTGCCGTCGAAAGCGCCTCTCGCGTCGAAGCGGCGCGCGGCCAGTTGGAGACGCTGGAAGCCATGGCGAACGACATGCTGAACGCGGCGGCGCACGGGAGCCATCAGACCCGCAACAGCCGCTATATCGCCTTTGCGGAAGAAGGCGCGGAAGAGGTCGCGGCGCTGATCGGGCAGGCGATAGACGCGGGCGAACTGACGACCGCGGCCCTGTTCGATACGGGCTATCGGCTGGTCCCCGGTTCTAATCCCGTCCAATATGAAAATGGCTTCACCGGCTTTGCGGACCGCTTCATTCAGCCGATACTCGACCGCCGGACCGCGCAGGATGAAGCTATCGTCGGCTGCTGCCTCATCGACATGAACGGTTACCTCCCCACGCATATCAGCGCGCGCAGTCTTCCGCAGCGACCGCGCGAGCCGCAATGGAACATGGAACATTCGCGCAACCGGCAAATCTTCATGGACGGCCAGACCCGTCGCGCCTTGACCGGAGATGGCGACTTTTTCCTCTTCACCTATCGCCAGGATCTGGGCGAGGGGCGCTATCGGGCGTTGCGCAGCGTATTCGTGCCGCTCACGTTCGGGGGGCGACGCTGGGGCCTCTACGAAGTCGGATATCTGATCTGACGAGCGATGCGGTTGCCTTTAGTTGCCTATGCCGCGCGCGCCGCACGGTGACGTCGCCATTGGCGCATAGTCGTTATCGACCCTGCCGCCGCGCCATGAAGGCCAGCCGTTCGAACATCATGATATCCTGCTCATTCTTGAGCAACGCGCCATGGAGCGGCGGGATCGCCTTGGTCGGATCGCGGTCCTGCAGCACATCCAGCGGCATATCTTCCGCCAGGATCAGCTTCAGCCAGTCGAGCAGTTCGCTGGTTGAAGGCTTTTTCTTAAGGCCCGGAACATCGCGGATTTCGTAGAATATCTCCAGCGCCCGGCTGACTAGTATCTTCTGGATACCTGGAAAGTGGACATCAATGATGGCCTGCATCGTCTCCCGGTCAGGGAATTTGATGTAATGGAAGAAACAGCGGCGCAGGAAGGCGTCGGGCAGTTCCTTTTCATTGTTTGACGTGATGACGACCACTGGCCGGTCCTTCGCGGCGACCGTCTCCCCCGTCTCATAGACGTGGAAGGCCATGCGATCGAGTTCCTGCAACAGGTCGTTGGGAAATTCGATGTCGGCCTTGTCGATCTCGTCGATCAGCAGGACGGGCAAGGTGGGGGATGTGAATGCCTCCCACAGCTTCCCCTTGCGGATATAGTTGCCAATGTCGTGGACGCGCGGGTCGCCCAACTGACCGTCGCGCAGGCGAGCGACGGCATCATATTCATACAGGCCCTGATGCGCCTTGGTCGTCGATTTGACGTTCCATTCGATCAACGGCGCATCAAGCGCCTTGGCGATTTCCTGCGCCAGCACCGTCTTGCCGGTGCCCGGTTCCCCCTTTACGAGCAAGGGACGGCGCAGCAGCACCGCAGCGTTGACCGCGACCTTCAGATCGTCGGTCGCGACATAGTCTTCCGTACCTTCAAATCGCATCAGTTCGTCCGCTTATCCTGTTCGTCACCGACGTAGGGAAAGCGGCACGCGGTCGCAATGCGTTTGTCTGGCTGATCAGCAACGTGCCGGTTAGCGCTTATGGCGGCGCATCTGAGCCCGAGCCTTCAGCAGGTCCCACAAGCCGCGCTGCTGGGTTAATAGTTGCCGGGCACCGAACTGCATTGCCCGGTCGGTAGCGTCATCGCCGCCAATAGTGCGCGCAAGTGCAACGGTGGCTGCGCGGTCGGGCAGTTCGCAGGCATAGGGCTCAAGCCCTACGCGGATCGCAGCGACGTCCAACCCGTGACGAACTGCGCGCCAGTCAAGGACCAGCGCGATGGCGGCACCCACGGCGCATCCGCGCCTGTCCGATTGGGCGAGCATGTCGAGCGCGTGGCGTTGCTGGCTGACGACGGTCTCGCAATCGCTTTGCCCGGCGGTGCTGGGGGCGGGGCCAGTCGCAACGGTGATCTGCGTCAGATAGGCGCGTTCCCGCGCGAACGCCTCCGCCGCCTGGGCTAGCCATGCCCGGCCCGAATCGTCCGCCGATCGAGTCGCCGCATGATCGATGACGCCGGGATGACGACCGTGGAGCAGGCAGAGATAATGGGCCGCGTCCGCCAGGTCGGCCAGCGTCAGGACGGCGTCGCGGCCAATGCCTGCGCGGACGCTGTCAGCATGGGCGTGGCCCGCTGTTCCGTCTGCGGCGACCAGCGCTTCCACGACCTGAGAGATTTCGCCCGATGTTGAGCGCGCTGCTGCTTGGTTCATGATCAATCCCTGTGCGGCGCAAATCTTTGCCGCCGAAACAGGAGAATAGGAAATCGAGGTAAAAGAGCAGTTTACGCGACAAAAAAAGAGCGGCTCTAAAGCCGCCCTTTCGGATCATTTTATCGCTTGCCAGCCTCTATTGGTCGAGGAAGCTGCGCATTTTGCGGCTGCGGCTGGGGTGTTTCAGCTTGCGCAGCGCTTTCGCCTCGATCTGGCGGATGCGTTCACGGGTCACGCTGAACTGCTGGCCCACTTCCTCCAGCGTATGATCGGTGTTCATGCCGATGCCAAAACGCATGCGCAGCACGCGTTCTTCGCGGGGGGTCAGCGATGCCAGAACGCGGGTAACAGTTTCTTTGAGGTTAGCCTGAATCGCTGCATCCACCGGGATGATCGCGTTCTTATCCTCGATGAAATCGCCCAGGTGCGAATCCTCCTCGTCGCCGATCGGCGTTTCGAGGGAGATTGGCTCCTTGGCGATTTTCATCACCTTGCGAACCTTTTCCAGTGGCATGGAAAGGCGCTCGGCCATTTCCTCAGGCGTTGGTTCGCGGCCCTGTTCATGCAGGAACTGACGGCTGGTACGGACCAGCTTGTTGATCGTTTCGATCATATGAACCGGAATACGAATGGTCCGCGCCTGATCAGCGATCGATCGCGTGATTGCCTGACGGATCCACCAGGTCGCATAGGTGCTGAACTTGTACCCGCGGCGATATTCGAATTTGTCGACCGCCTTCATCAGGCCGATATTGCCTTCCTGAATAAGATCAAGGAATTGCAGGCCACGGTTCGTATATTTTTTAGCGATGGAGATGACGAGGCGCAGATTTGCCTCCACCATTTCCTTCTTCGCGATCCGCGCCTCGCGCTCGCCCTTCTGGACCATGTTCACGATGCGGCGGAATTCAGACAGCGACATGCCCGTCGCCTGGGCGATTTCGCTCACTTCATTGCGGATGCGTTCGACGGCGGGGCCTTCAGCCGCCGCGAAAGCCGCCCACTTCTTGTCGATACCAGCCGCCCGGTCCAACCAGCCATCGTCCAGCTCATGGTTCACGTAACGGTCGAGGAAATCCTTGCGGTTGACCTTGTGCCGTTCAGCGAGGCGCAGCATTTGCCCGCCCAGCGCGGTCAAACGGCGGTTATAGGCGTAGAGCTGATCGACCAGATATTCGATCTTCTGTTGATGGAACTGGACGCTTTCGACTTCGGCGGTCAGCTTTTCGCGCAGCTCCTGATATTCGTCCTCGCTCTTCTGGCTGAGGCTTTCGCCGGTCCCCATCGCGGCCATGCGCGATTCCTGCACCTTGGAAAAGGTACGGAAGATTTCGGTGATGGTCGCGAACTTCTCCAGCGCCATCGGCTTGAGCGTTTCTTCCATCTGGGCGAGGGAGAGCGTGTTGTCCTCTTCCTCTTCCTCTTCCACACGGCGCGCGCGACGTTCCGTCAGGCCATCCTCTTCCTCATCGGAATCTGCGGCTTCCTCTTCCGGCTCTTCTTCTTCCTTGAAGCTGGGGCCAGCGGTTTTCTCACTGATTTCGCCGTCATCATCCTCGGCGCCCTCTTCCAGATTTTCAGGAGCGGGGTCCTTGGACAGCATCGCGTCGAGATCCAATATCTCGCGCAGCTGCATCTCGCCGTTGTTGAGGGCGGTGGACCATTCGATGATCGCGTTGAACGTCGTCGGGCTTTCGCAAAGGCCCAGAATCATCGTGTCGCGACCGGCCTCGATCCGCTTGGCGATGGCGATCTCGCCCTCACGGCTCAGCAGTTCGACCGCGCCCATTTCGCGCAGATACATCCGCACGGGGTCGTCGGTGCGGTCTACGGTTTCTTTCTTCTTTTCGGTGACCAGCTTGGGTGCGCCATCGTCGTCACCCGAATCATCTTCGGCGTCTTCGGCATCCTCGCGTTCGCGTTCGCGCTCGCGCTGCTCGTCGCCGTCTTCGCTGGCTTCCTCATTCTCGACGATGTTCACGCCCATTTCATTGAGCGCGGCCATGATGTCCTCAATCTGCTCAGAGGACATCTGGTCCTGCGGCAGGGCATCGTTCAGCTCGTCATAGGTGATGTAACCACGCTTTTTCGCGCGTGCGATCAGCTTTTTGACTGACGCCTCATTCAGATCAAGGAGCGGCGCATCGCCGCTATCCATATCCTCGCCCGCACCCTTGCCTGTCGCCTTGCTCGCCATTTATTCGCCTTAGCTCCATCATCCCGCCTGGGGATGATCTATCAAATAATATCTTCGGACTGCGCCAGTTCCGCCAAGCGCTGGTCATGATCCATCTTCATTCGATGGACCCGCTGCTGCTCGGCGAAGCTCTCCTCGTTGAGGTCTTCCCTTGCTCGTCTGGTGGCTTCCGCCAGCGCCGTCTCCAACTCCGGTCCTTGTGCCATCACCCGGATAGCCTCTTCCAGATCGCGCTGAACGCGACCCGAGTCGGTCTTCGTCCTGTGGGAGGTGAATGTGAACGTGTCGGCCCGGAGCATCCCCTTCGCCATATTATACACTTCACCTTGGCCCAATATGGTAAGGAGGCCATCAGTTTCAACTGTTTCTTGCGAGAAGGACGCGGCGACCATCGCGCGCGCCAGTTGGTTCAGCATCGGGTCGCCGATGTAGAGGCCCGCCAGCACCTCCCGATGCACCGCAATCTGATCGGGATGGCGCAGCAGGCTGGCGAGGACCGCGCGCAGCAGGCGTTGCTCCATTCCGCTGACGCCTATCGCTCGCGCCTCGCTGCCGACGGGGGGCAGGGGCGCCTTCCAATTGCCGCGCCGATCTCGCTGCCAACCGGGGCGCGACCCGCCGCCACGCTGACCTTTGGGACCGCCGCCCTGCGCGGTGCGCGCAAAAAACAGCGCATCATATCGCTGCCGGAAAATCTGGACATAATGGGCGCGGACGTCGGGATGGACGATGGCGTCGGTGATGGCCGATAGCCGCTGTTTCAGCGCAGCCCGCTGTTCCGGGGTGTCGAGCGGCACGGCATTTTGTTCATGGGTCCACAGCCGGTCGACCAGCGGTTCGGCCGATGCGAGCACGGCTTCCATGGCGGCCGCCCCTTCTGCCCGGACCAGGTCGTCCGGGTCTTTCCCGGTCGGCAGGGTTGCAAAGGCCAGGCTCATGCCCGGCCGAAGCAGCGGCAGGGCGCGGATGGCGGCGCGCATCGCTGCCTTTTGCCCCGCCGCATCGCCATCGAAGCAGAGGATGGGAACATCCGCCATCTTCCACAGTCGTTCGATCTGATGTTCGGTCAGCGCCGTGCCGAGCGGCGCGACGGCCTCACCAAAGCCCGCCTGCGCCAGCGCGATCACGTCCATATAGCCTTCGACCACGATAATGCGCCCGCTTTGGCGGCTGGCGGGGGAGGCGCGGTCGATATTGTAGAGAGTCCGCCCCTTGTCGAAGAGCGGCGTATCGGGCGAATTCAGATATTTCGGTTCGCCCTGACCCAATATCCGCCCGCCAAAGGCGATTGCCCGGCCACGAATGTCGCGGATCGGCAGCATCAGCCTGCCCCGGAACCGATCATAGGAATCGCGCTCGCCATCGGGATCGATCAGCAGCCCGGCCTCGATCAGCATCGGTTCGCCAAAATCGCGCAGGGCCGTTTTCAGCTTGCCCCGTGAATCAGGGGAATATCCAAAGCCGAACGCACGGCGGGTCGCGTCGCTGATGCCCCGGCGTTGAAGATAATCGCGCGCCTCCGCCCCATCGATGCCGCCCAACTGGTCCTCAAAGAAGCTCTGCGCCGCTGACATGACGTCATGCAGGCCCTTTGCCTGCTCGTTCCGCTTCGCCGCGCGTGGGTCGGGCGCGGGCACGTCCATGCCCGCCGCCGCCGCAAGCTCCTTCACCGCCTCCATGAAGGGCAAGCCGCGATGATCGGTCATCCAGCGAATGGCATCCCCATGCGCCCCGCAGCCGAAGCAATGGTAAAATCCCTTTTCGTCGTTGATCGTGAAGCTGGGGGTTTTTTCATTATGGAAGGGGCAGCACGCCTTATGCTCACGGCCCGCCTTCTGCACCTTCACTGTCCGCCCGATCAGGGTCGAGAGGGACGTTCGCATCCGCAGTTCATCAAGGAAGGCGGGGGAGAGGCTCATACGCGATGGGTTTCCTTATCCCCGTTCGTTTCGAGCGTAGTCGAGAAACGTTCGCGCGGCGGTCGGGCGAGGAGCGATACTAAAGACCAGTTTCCCAATATCATCGCTTCCTTCTTCGCGCGTGACCAACCGCCGACGACGCGTTCTGCTTCCAGCGCTTCAATGCGAGACGAAAAGCTTTCGCTCCATATGAGAGTCACGGGCAATCGTTTGCGTGTGAATTGACTACCCTGCCCCGACAGGTGCAGGCCTATACGATGTTCCAGATCGTCGGTATGCCAAGTGTAATAGCGGCCATCAGAGCATCTGAGCATGTAGGTCCAGAAGGGCATTGATCGTTTATGCCCTAACGCCGCCCGATGTCGAGCCGATGAACGCTATGTATCAAACCCACGGTTCGTTTCGAGCGAAGTCGAGAAACTATATGTGCGCGCTTGCCGTTTCTCGACTTCGCTCGAAACGAACGGGGTGAGGGGGCAGGCCCTCGCAAATCACGTCACCCCAAGGCAGCCTTCACCAGCCCGCTCGCCTTGCTCATGTCGATCACCGACCCGTGCCGTTCTTTCAGCACCGCCATCACACGGCCCATATCCTTGATGCTGGCCGCGCCGACTTCCGCCTTGATCCCGTCGATCACGGCGCGGGTTTCATCCTCGCTCATCTGCTGCGGCAGGAAGCTTTCGATCACCTCCACCTCCGCCTGTTCCTTGGCGGCCAATTCGTCGCGACCGCCGTTCTTGAACATCTCAATCGATTCGCGGCGCTGCTTCACCATCTTTTGCAGCACTTCGACAACGACCGTATCATCGTCCGGCACGGTCGACGCGGTGCGCAGTTCGATGTCGCGGTCCTTGATCTTGGCAAGGATCAGGCGCACGGCTGCAAGGCGTTCCTTGTCCCCGGCCTTCATGGCTTCGACCTGAGCGCTCTTAACCTGCTCGCGAATCATGGCGATACGAATCCTGTTCTGCGGGAAAACGCCAGATATAATGCGAAAAGAGATTTTTGACAGTGGTTGACCGCGATGGGCGCAAGGCATAGGTGACCGGCCGTTTAACCCGCTGTAAACGGGTTCCCGCAAAAGCATGAAGGACGCTACGAACATGGCTGCTGCCAAGACCCTCATTGTGCCCAAAGGAGCGACAGGGGTACTGGTTTTCGCCGATGGCTCCGCTGTGTTTGGCCGCGGGTTCGGCGCGACCGGCGAAGCGGTGGGCGAACTCTGTTTCAATACGGCGATGACCGGCTATCAGGAAGTGATGACCGACCCCAGCTATGCGGGCCAGATCGTCAACTTCACCTTCCCGCATATCGGCAATGTCGGCACCAATCTGGACGATGTGGAGGCTGACTTGCCCCACGCCCTGGGTTGCGTCGTGCGCCAGGACGTGACCGAACCGAGCAACTTCCGCAATGTCGAACCATTCGACCAATGGATGAAGGAGCAGGGGCGCATCGGCCTTGCCGGTGTGGACACGCGCGCGCTGACGAGGCTGATCCGGGTGAAGGGCGCGCCCAATGTGGTGATCGCCCATGACCCCGAAGGCCGGTTCGACCTTGAAGCCCTGGCCGCAAAGGCGGCAAGCTGGCCCGGCCTTGAAGGCATGGACCTCGCCATCGAAGTGTCGGCAAAGGAAAGCCGCCTCTGGAAAGATGGCGTGTGGAAGCTTGGCTTCGGCTACGGCAGGGACGAGGCCGGGGAGGAGCGTCCCCATGTCGTCGCCATCGACTATGGGGCGAAGAACAACATCTTCCGCAATCTGGTGAAGGCCGGTGCCCGCGTCACCGTGTTGCCCGCCACCGCCACCTATGAGCAGGTTATGGAGCAAAAGCCCGACGGCGTGTTCCTCTCCAACGGTCCGGGCGATCCAGCCGCCACCGGCGAATATGCGGTGCCGGTGATCCGGCAAGTGCTGGACGCCGACAAGCCCGTCTTTGGCATCTGCCTTGGCCATCAGATGCTGGCGCTCGCCGCCGGTGCCAGGACGATCAAGATGCATCAGGGCCATCGGGGCGCGAACCACCCGGTCAAGCGGCTGGAGGATGGTCTGGTCGAGATCACATCGATGAACCACGGCTTCGCGGTAGACAGCGACACGCTGCCCGCCAATGTGAAGCCGACCCATGTGTCGCTCTTCGACGGTAGCAACTGCGGCATCGAACTGACTGACAAGAAAGCGTTTTCGGTTCAGTATCACCCCGAAGCATCGCCCGGCCCGCAGGACAGTTTCTACCTGTTCCAGCGCTTCGTTGAGGGGCTGAAGTGAGCGTCAACCTTCCTCCGGTCGACGAAGCTCGCCTCGAACAGGAGTGGGAGGCGGACAAGGCCGTCCTTGCCAATCTTGCCGAAAATGGCGACGTGGCCCGCCTCTCGCGCCCGGTCGATGTCAGCTTCAAGGGCAGCGAAAAGGATTTCGAGCGCGTCCTCACCATCGCCAGCCAGTTCGGCTTCGTCGAACTGGACCGCGAAGAGGATGAGGATGGCGACCTGTTCCTCTTCCTCGAATGCGTGCAGCCGGTCGATGAACAGTCAATCCGCGCGCTGACGAAAAAGTGCCTCCAGATCGAAATCCTGTGCGGCGTCGAATATGACGGCTGGGGTTGCGAAGCTCGGACGGGGGCGATGCATTGATCATTCTATCGCAAGCAGTCGCCACCGGCGCCGACCACTATAAGCCAGAGGCCGCATAATGCCCAAACGCACCGACATCTCCTCCATCCTCATCATCGGCGCTGGCCCGATCATCATCGGCCAGGCTTGCGAGTTCGACTATTCGGGCACGCAGGCGGTGAAGGCGCTCAAGGAAGAGGGCTATCGCATCATCCTGGTGAATTCCAACCCGGCCACCATCATGACCGACCCGGAATTTGCCGACGCGACCTATGTCGAGCCGATCACGCCCGAAATCGTGGCAAAGATCATCGAGAAGGAACGCCCCGATGCGGTGCTGCCGACGATGGGCGGCCAGACCGCGCTCAACACTGCGCTCGCCCTGTTCAATGACGGCACGCTGGAAAAGTTCGGCGTCCAGATGATCGGCGCGGACGCCGAAGCCATCGACAAGGCGGAGGACCGGATCAAGTTCCGCGACGCCATGGACAAGATCGGGCTGGAATCGGCCCGCTCGCGCATCGCTCACACCATGGAAGAGGCGATGGAGGCGCTGGAATTCACCGGTCTGCCCGCGATCATCCGGCCCAGCTTCACCATGGGCGGCACAGGTGGGGGCATCGCCTATAATCGCGACGAGTTCATGAACATCGTGCGCGGCGGGCTGGATGCGTCGCCCACCACCGAAGTACTGATCGAAGAATCTCTTCTCGGCTGGAAAGAATATGAGATGGAGGTCGTGCGGGATCGCAACGACAATGCCATCATCATTTGCTCGATCGAAAATATCGATCCGATGGGCGTTCATACCGGCGACTCCATCACCGTCGCACCAGCGCTGACGCTGACCGACAAGGAATATCAGATCATGCGCAACGCGAGCATCGCGGTGCTGCGTGAAATCGGCGTGGAAACAGGCGGTTCCAACGTGCAGTTCTCGGTCAATCCGAAGGATGGCCGCCTGATCGTGATCGAGATGAACCCGCGCGTGTCCCGCTCTTCCGCGCTGGCGTCGAAGGCGACCGGATTCCCCATTGCGAAGGTCGCGGCGAAGCTGGCGGTCGGTTATACGCTGGACGAGATCGAGAACGACATCACCGGCGCGACCCCGGCGTCATTCGAACCGACCATCGATTATGTCGTGACTAAGATCCCCCGTTTCGCCTTTGAAAAGTTCAAGGGGGCCGAGCCGCTGTTGGGCACCGCGATGAAGTCGGTGGGCGAAGTGATGGCTATCGGCCGCAACATCCATGAATCGATGCAGAAGGCCTTGCGCGGCCTGGAAACGGGGCTTTCCGGCTTCGATAATGTCGAGCATCTGGTCGGCGCGTCGAAGGACGACATCATCGCCGCTCTGGCTCAGCCGACGCCTGACCGCCTGCTGGTCGCCGCGCAGGCGCTGCGCGAAGGGCTGACCGTCGCGGAAATCCACAACATCGCAAAGTTCGATCCCTGGTTCCTGGAACGGATCAAGGAAATCATCGACGCGGAAGCAGAGGTGCTTAGCAATGGCTTGCCGCAGGACGCGGACGGCATGCGCCGCCTCAAGGCCATGGGCTTTTCGGACAAGCGCCTTGCGCATCTGGCGCTCAAATCCGCCAATTTGCGCGGCATGGAGCGAGGCATTGCGCGCGGGTCGGGCCTGATCCACGAAGCGGTCAAGGCCATGACCGGCGGTGTTACCGAGGGTGAGGTGCGCAGCCTGCGTCACAAGCTGGGCGTGCGCCCGGTATTCAAGCGCATCGACACCTGTGCCGCCGAGTTCGAGGCGAAGACGCCGTATATGTATTCCACCTACGAAGCCCCGATCTTCGGCGAGGCGGAGAATGAGGCACAGCCCAGCGACCGCAAAAAAGTCGTCATCCTGGGCGGCGGGCCTAACCGGATCGGGCAGGGGATCGAGTTCGACTATTGCTGTGTCCACGCTTGCTTCGCGCTGAGCGAAGCGGGCTATGAAACGATCATGGTCAACTGCAACCCGGAAACGGTTTCCACCGACTATGACACGTCCGACCGCCTCTATTTCGAACCGCTGACGGCTGAGGATGTTCTCGAAATCCTGAGCGTCGAAATGTCGAACGGCACGCTTGCCGGGGTCATCGTTCAGTTCGGTGGGCAGACTCCGCTCAAGCTGGCGCAGGCGCTGGAGGATGCGGGTGTGCCGATCCTCGGCACTTCGCCCGACGCCATCGACCTTGCCGAAGACCGCGAGCGGTTTGCCGCGCTGATCGACAAGCTCAAGCTCAAGCAGCCTGCCAACGGCATTGCGCGCAGCCGGGAAGAGGCGATCGCCGTCGCCAACCGCATCGGCTATCCGGTCCTCATGCGCCCATCCTACGTCCTTGGCGGACGCGCGATGGAGATTGTCGATGGTCAGGCGCAGCTAGAGGAATATATCGCCACCGCCGTTCAGGTGTCGGGCGAATCCCCCGTGCTGATCGACCAATATCTGCGTGACGCCATCGAGGTGGACGTGGACGCACTCTGCGATGGTGATGATGTCGTCGTAGCGGGTGTGCTCCAGCATATTGAGGAAGCGGGCGTCCATTCAGGCGACAGCGCCTGCTCGCTGCCGCCCTACAGCCTGTCGGATGATGTGATCGCGGAGATTGAGCGCCAGACGGACGTTTTGGCCCGTGCGCTGTCTGTCCGTGGCCTGATGAACATCCAGTTCGCGGTCAAGGACGGGGTCGTGTACCTGATTGAGGTCAACCCGCGCGCCAGCCGGACTGTGCCCTTCGTTGCCAAGGCCATCGGTTCGCCGGTTGCCAAGATCGCATCGCGGGTCATGGCGGGTGAGAAGCTGAAGGACCTGCCGAAAATTGATCGTCACGCGATTTCGCACGTCGCGGTCAAGGAAGCGGTTTTCCCCTTTGCGCGCTTCCCCGGCGTTGACCCGGTTCTTTCGCCGGAAATGAAGAGCACCGGCGAAGTCATGGGCATCGACAGCAATTTTGCCACGGCCTTCGCCAAGGCGCAGATTGGTGCTGGCACCATATTGCCGACCAGCGGCACGGTGTTCGTGTCGGTGAAGGACAACGACAAGCCGGTGATCCTGCCTGCGGTGCAGAAACTGGCGGTGCTGGGCTTTACCATCGTCGCCACCGGCGGCACGGCGCGCTATCTGGAAGAGCAGGGCATATCCGTGCAATCGGTGAACAAGGTGGCAGAGGGGCGTCCCCATATCGTGGACAAGATTACCGATGGCGACATCGACCTGATCTTCAACACTACCGAAGGCTGGCAATCGCTAAAAGATAGCAAGGCGATCCGCACCAGCGCGCTACGGGCCAAGGTTGCGAGCTTCACCACAGCGGCGGCTTCGGTCGCGGCTGCCGACGCGATTGAGGCTTTGCGGGGCCATGCCCTTGAAGTGCGATCGCTCCAGTCCTATTATCCCGTGTCGCAAGCCTGATCCCCTGCACAAGGAAGCACGCTGCGGGTGGCCCTGAGTTGGGGCCGCCAAAGGGAAGTTTTGACGAAGGATTTGCAATAATGGCGACCGTCGAGAAGATGCCGATGCTGCAGATGGGCTATGACAAGCTCAACACGCAGCTCCGCGAATTGAAGGCCGAGCGGCCTTTGATCGTGGACGCCATCGAGGAAGCTCGCGCGCACGGTGACCTGTCGGAAAACGCCGAATATCATGCGGCGAAGGAACGGCAGGGACAGGTTGAAGCGACGATCGGGGACTTGGAAGACAAGCTGTCGCGTGCGCAGATCATCGATCCTGCATCGCTGTCAGGCGACAAGGTTGTCTTTGGCGCGACCGTCACCTTGCTGGATGAGGATGACAAGCCCGTCCGCTATCAGATTGTCGGGCAGGCAGAGGCTGACGCGAAGCTTGGCATGATCAGCTATAACAGCCCGCTCGGACGGGCTTTGATTGGGCGTCAGGTTGGCGAAGAGGTTGAAGTCTCCGTGCCGTCGGGTGACAAATTTTACGTCGTCGACAAGATCGAATTCATCTGAACGAGGTGAAATTGCCCGCAGGCCGCATGACCAGCTCGATCGCGGCGATCACCTTTGCTGCGTTCGTGATTCTGTTGCTGGCCCGCCAGATCGACAATGCGGCCATTTTGGGTGGTTTTATTCCTGCCCGGTTTGGTGATCCCGGCCTTTTCGCGGGCGTGGTGGCCGTGCCAGCATGGCTGACGCCGCTCAGCTGCGCGCTGATCCATGCGGGATGGCTGCATATCGGCTTCAATCTGTTGATGCTGGTCTTTTGCGGTCGGCAGGTCGAACAGGTGCTTCAGAAGGGCGCCTTTCTGATCCTCTACATCGCTGGTGCTTATGGTGCGGCTGCCCTGCAATGGGCGATCCAGCCAGATTCGCTCAATCCCATGGTCGGGGCCAGCGGCGCAATATCGGCAGTGATTGCGACCTATGCCTTGCTCTACAGCCAGCAGTCGATTCGCCGGATCGGACCTTTTTCGGCCAATCTGCTGCGCGTCCTGTGGCTGGCCGCCGGATGGATCGCGATCCAGCTGATGATCGGGGTGGCAACAGCAGGCGGCATCGGCGATCTGGGGCAGATCGCAGTGGCGGCGCATATCGGTGGCTTTCTGGTCGGCCTGCTGCTCACGCGCCCCTTGTTGTGGTGGCGTTTTCGCAAAGGGCCGCAACCGCTGATCTGACGCCGCCGTCTGGCGCTTATCTTATTGGGTCTGGGGCAGGTCAGGTTCCAGCAGACGATGCAGATGCACGATGACATAGCGCATCTCTGCATCGTCGACCGTGCGCTGCGCCGCTCCGCGCCACGCATTTTCCGCCGACGCAAAGTCCGGGAAAACACCCACTATGTCGATTGAACCCAGATCTTCAAATTCAAGCGTTTGAGGGTCCTTGACGCGACCGCCCATGACCAGGTGGAGCTTGCTCATATATTTTGTAATCTCCCTCGGAAGGAACGGGCAGCCTTAGCAGTGAGGCCGCCCGCATCCAAGCGGAAGGAGTGACGCGATCAGCGTTTTGGCAATCGGGCCTTCAACGACTCGCTTACCGTGTCGATCTTGCTCGCGACCAGCGACGCAAGGCTATCCGCCATGCGCGATGCAGTGCCGCTGATGTCGGCGGATGCAGCGGTTTCCCGCGCGGATGCGGCGGCGTGGCTCGCGCTTTCACGAGCATGGTGAAGCGCGTCGGTGGCGCTGGACTTGACGCTTTCCGCTCCCTCGGCTGCGGCGGCTCGCGCGGCAATGGCGGCTTCCACGACCCGGCTGCCTGCGGTGGTGGCCAGGGCGGGCAGGGCCTTGAGCGCCGCGCGGCTCTTGGGGAACATCCATGCGATCACGGCGCCAGCGGCAACCGCGCCAGCTACCGCGGCGATCGGATGTTCCTGAACGATCTCGTTCGCGCGCGTCGCAACCCGCTGCGTGCGTTCGCGCGCATCGCTATAGGCATCTTCTGCCCGTTCTCGGCTGTTTTGAATTAGGTCGCTGGCGCTGCCACGCGCCTTGCCCGTCGTGTCGCGCAGCTTTTCCGTTGTCGTTTCTGCAATATCGTTCGCGGCGTCGCGTACGCGAGTGATCTGGGCGCGAATGTCAGCCATCGTCTTTCTCCGATTGATCCGGGGTGCGGTTAGTAATTCGAACGTATATGCGCCGGAAAAGTGCCGAAAGCGGACGGCGGAACAGGTAGATGGCCAAGGCCCCGGCAGCCGCGCTCGTTGCAACGGGGCGCTCGCTGATCTGGGTCATGGCCGTTGAACTCACCTTGTGAAGTCCGTCCGAAACCTTGCCCTTGACGTCCTGCTTTAAACGGGTGGGGGACAGTCGGGCCTTCGCCACCGTGGCGCTGGACCGAAACGCGGCTTTCTTTTGTTCGACCTCAATAGTTGCACGCTGATATTGCTCTTCCGCCGTCATGACTGGACCGCTTTCTTCATGCGTGAGATCCGCGACCTTGCCAGCAGCAGCAGCAATAGAGCCACCAGCAGGGATGACCCAAAGACGATGACCGTGGCCCATCCTGCGCCCACCTGAGGTTCGAGCGTCAGGATTAGGCCGACGAGAAAGGCAATCAGCCCGGACAGGGCCAGCAGGAAACCGGCCGCGCCAAAGATGACGGCATCCTTGACCCCGGACCCGACAATGCCCGCGCGCAGCTTTTGCCGTTCAATCTCCGCGTCGGCGTAGGCGCGTCCGTCGGAGTATAGACGGGCGAACGCGGCGCGAACGCTGTCTCCGTCTTCCTCCGCTTCCGGGCTCGCCACAAGGATTGGCTCTTCAGTCAAACGCCCCTCCGCCCCAGGCCGGGGTCTTGGCTAATGAAATGAAAATTGCGCTATGCCTCGTCATCAGATCCCTTGGCCAGGCGCATGAGCACGAAGCCGACGACAGCCGCCGCACCGATGGCGACCGCAGGACTTTTGCGCACGAAATCGCGCGCTTCGGTCATCAATTGATCGACATCCTTGCTGTCCAGCTTGTCCGCTGCCCCGGCCACGGTTTCGGCAGCCTGCCGGGCATAGTCGCCATATTGGGGGCCAAGTTTCGCATCGACGGTCCCGGCTGTGTCGGAAATCAACTTGGCCAAGCTCTGCATCGCTGAGCCGGTCCTGTCCTTGGCCGCGCCTGCAGCCGACATGGCCGTTTTTGACGCCTGATCCTTCAAGGGGTCGATATGCGTTTTCCAATCAACCGCGCTCAGCTTTTCGGTAGCCGTCTTGACGACCTTTTCAGCCTGCGCCTTGATCGGTTCAATCTGGGCGGTCCAGCCTGCCGCTGTCTTGCCCGCCGGGGTGTCAGGTGCACTTGTCGTGGCTGCAACCTTCAACGGCGCGGCTGGTTTTGGCGCTGTTCCGGCACCCTTGGCTGGCTTTGGATTGGGTGCTTTCCTGGCGCGCTTTGCGGGTGGAGTTCCGGGTGTGTCGGCCATCGTCCTATGTCTCCTCAGATATGGTGGGGTCGCGATGCGGGCGGATGGATATCCGTCCTAATGCTTCGCGGCGTGCCACAGTTCCGTTGCCGTTACTAATTTGAGCATCGGCATTTTTCAGTTCCTTGCAAGCCCCTGCATTGCCATTCTGAAAGCCGCTGTCTAAGCGGTGCGCAAAGCAGGCCCAATGCAGTATTTCAGGGAGCGACCATGACCGCTATTCTAGATATCCACGCTCGGCAGATCCTCGACAGCCGGGGCAATCCCACTGTCGAAGTCGATGTGATGCTGGAGGACGGCAGCTTTGGTCGCGCGGCGGTGCCGTCGGGGGCTTCGACCGGGGCCTATGAAGCCGTTGAAAAGCGCGACGGCGACGCTAGCAAATATCTGGGCAAGGGCGTGCTTGCCGCCGTGGCAGCCGTGAATGATGAGATTGCCGAACAGTTGATCGGTTTCGACGCGGAAGACCAGGCCGAAGTCGATGCGGCGATGATCGCGTTGGACGGGACGGAGAATAAGGCGCGGCTTGGCGCCAATGCGATCCTGGGCGTCAGCCTGGCCACGGCGAAGGCTGCGGCGGACGCGCGCGGCTTGCCGCTGTATCGCTATGTCGGCGGCGTTTCCGCCCATGTGCTGCCGGTGCCGATGATGAACATCATCAACGGTGGCGAACATGCCGACAATCCGATCGACTTCCAGGAATTCATGATCATGCCGGTCGGTGCGGAAAGCCTGGCCGATGCGGTGCGCGTCGGGGCGGAGATTTTCCACACGCTCAAAAAAGGACTGCATGACAAGGGGCTGGCGACGGCGGTAGGCGACGAGGGCGGTTTCGCGCCCAACCTGTCGTCGACGACGGACGCGCTGGACTTCATCCTCGCCTCCATTGAAAAGGCCGGGTACAAGCCGGGTGACGACGTGATGCTGGCGCTGGACTGCGCATCCACGGAATTTTTCAAGAACGGAAAATATGAGATGGTGGGCGAGGGCAAGAGCCTGACCTCCGCCGAGATGGCCGATTATCTCGCCGACCTGGTCGCCCGTTATCCGATCAAATCGATCGAGGACGGCATGGGTGAGGATGACTTTGAAGGCTGGAAGATCCTGACCGACAAGATCGGCGACAAGTGCCAGTTGGTAGGCGACGACCTGTTCGTTACCAACCCCAAGCGCCTCCGCATGGGTATCGACAAAGGCTTGGCCAATTCGCTGCTGGTGAAGGTGAATCAGATCGGCACGTTGACCGAAACGCTGGCGGCCGTGGATATGGCGCACCGCGCGCGTTACACCGCCGTCATGTCGCACCGTTCGGGTGAGACGGAGGATGCGACCATCGCCGACCTGGCCGTCGCCACCAATTGCGGACAGATCAAGACTGGATCGCTGGCCCGTTCCGACCGGCTCGCCAAATATAATCAGCTGATCCGTATCGAAGAGGAACTGGGCGACGTCGCCGTTTACGCGGGTCGTTCTATTTTTCGATGATATTCTGTTACGGGCTGGCCGCTGGGAAATAGATTTCCCTTGCGGTCAGCGTCCAGCTATGATTCAACTTGTCTATGGCGCACATTGCTAAGCTTCGCATGTTGTTGTTCTCCGCCCTGGGGCCGGCAATTGCGGTGCTTCTTCTTCTTTTCTTTGCGGGTTATGTCGTGCTGGGGTCCAATGGGGTTCTGGCCTGGGGCGATTATACGCGGCAGCTGCACCACGCGAAGGTGGAACTGGCGCAGGTCGCGGCGCATCGCACTGAATTGAAGAACCGCGTAGATTTGCTCAATCCACGGCGGGTCGACCCCGACCTCAGTGATGAGCTGATAAGGCGTCAACTGGGCGTCATCCATAATGATGAAGTGGTCGTTCCGCTGAACTGACCCGAAGGCGGACCACGCCTTTTTCCCAAGTCCTCAAACGTTGCATTTGGCGGACTTCTGCCGCTATACCGGCGTTCCTTCCATCCATGTCCACGCAAAAGGATAAGAGCCTTGGCGAAACCTACGACGCCGCGTCCATCGCGCGCTAAAGCAAAGGGGCCAAACCCTGCTAGCGCCGACCATAACCGGCCTCGCCCTGAAACACCCTCTGCCTATCAGGCGTCCAAGGAAGAACTGATGGAGTTCTACCGGCAGATGGTCCTCATCCGCCGGTTCGAGGAAAAGGCCGGGCAGCTTTACGGCCTGGGCCTCATCGGCGGCTTCTGTCACCTCTATATCGGGCAGGAAGCCGTTGCCGTCGGCATTCAATCCGCGCTTCAGCCGGGCAAGGACAGCGTGATCACGGGCTATCGCGATCATGGTCACATGCTGGCCTATGGCATCGATCCCAATGTCATCATGGCCGAACTGACCGGGCGCGCGGCCGGCATTTCGAGGGGCAAGGGCGGTTCGATGCACATGTTCAGCGTCGAACATAAATTCTTCGGCGGTCACGGCATCGTTGGCGCTCAGGTGTCTCTGGGTGCGGGTCTCGGCTTTGCGCATAAATACAATAATGACGGTGGCGTTTGCGTTGCCTATTTCGGTGACGGCGCGGCGAACCAAGGTCAGGTGTATGAAAGCTTCAACATGGCTGAGCTGTGGAAGCTGCCGATCATCTTCGTGATCGAAAACAACCAATATGCGATGGGCACTAGCGTCAACCGCTCGTCGGCGGAGGATCAGCTTTATCGTCGCGGTGAAAGCTTCCGCATCCCGGGCCTTCAGGTCGATGGCATGGACGTGCTGGCCGTGCGCGGCGCGACCGAAGAAGCGCTGAAATGGGTGCAGGGGGGCAACGGTCCGATCCTGCTGGAAATGAAGACATACCGTTATCGGGGTCACTCCATGTCCGACCCGGCCAAATACCGGTCGCGCGAGGAAGTGCAGGCGATGCGCGAAAAGTCCGATCCCATCGAAGGCGCGAAAAAATACCTCACCGAAATGGGCGTTGGCGAAGACGAGCTCAAGAAAATCGATCAGGACATCCGCAAGATCGTGAGCGACTCTGCCGACTTCGCTGAAACTTCCCCTGAACCGGAAATGTCGGAACTTTATACCGACGTGCTGGTGGAGCAATATTAATGGGTATCGAAATCAAGATGCCGGCGCTGTCGCCGACTATGGAGGAAGGCACGCTGGCCAAGTGGCTGGTGAAGGAAGGCGACGAAGTCCGTTCCGGCGACATATTGGCCGAGATTGAGACGGATAAGGCGACGATGGAATTCGAAGCCGTCGATGAAGGCAAGATCGGCTCGATCGTCGTGCCGGAAGGGTCGGAAGGCGTGAAGGTCGGGACTGTCATCGCGACCATGGCTGGGGAAGATGGCGGGAAGCAAGCCGCTCCAGCGGCAGCTCCGGCGGCCAAGGAAAGCGAGGCCGAACCTGAAAGCGCGCCGAAGAAGGCGGAAAGCGGTACGTCAAAGCTGACCACCGAAGTCCGGGCAGCCGTTCAGGACCCCGACTTGCCCGAAGGCACCGAAATGGTGAAGACGACTGTTCGTGAAGCATTACGCGACGCCATGGCGGAGGAGATGCGTCGGGATGAGCGCGTCTTCGTCATGGGCGAAGAGGTTGCTGAATATCAGGGTGCCTACAAGGTCACGCAGGGGCTGCTGGCCGAATTTGGCGAGAAGCGCGTCATCGACACGCCTATTACCGAATATGGCTTTGCAGGCATCGGTGCCGGTGCGGCGATGGGCGGCCTGCGTCCGGTGATTGAGTTCATGACGTTCAACTTCGCCATGCAGGCGATCGATCACATCATCAACTCCGCGGCCAAGACCAACTATATGTCGGGGGGCCAGATGCGTTGCCCGATCGTGTTCCGTGGTCCCAACGGCGCTGCCAGCCGCGTCGGTGCGCAGCATAGCCAGAATTACGGCCCCTGGTATGCTGCGGTTCCCGGCCTGATCGTCATCGCCCCTTATGATGCGGCGGACGCCAAGGGGCTGCTCAAGGCCGCGATCCGTTCGGAAGATCCGGTCGTGTTCCTGGAAAATGAGCTGGTCTACGGTCGCAGCTTCGACGTGCCCAAGCTGGACGACCATGTCCTGCCGATCGGCAAGGCGCGGATCGTGCGGCAGGGCAAGGACGTGACCCTGGTCAGCTATTCGATCGGCGTCGGCATCGCGCTGGAGGCAGCGGAAACGCTCGCGTCCGAAGGCATTGATGCCGAAGTGATCGACCTTCGCACCCTGCGGCCGCTCGACACGGCGACGGTGTTGGAAAGCCTGAAGAAGACCAACCGCCTTGTGGTGGTCGAGGAAGGCTGGCCAGTCTGTTCGATCGCGTCGGAAATCACGGCGGTGGTGATGGAGCAGGGTTTCGACGACCTCGACGCTCCAGTGCTGCGCGTGACGAACGAAGACGTCCCGCTGCCCTACGCGGCCAACCTGGAAAAGGCGGCCCTGATCGACGCGGATCGGGTCGTCGCTACCGTGAAGAAGGTTTGCTACAAAGAGTAAGATATTACGGGGATGAAGGCGGGGATATCGCCTTCATCCCTAATCCTTTCTCACTTAGTGAGATGCGCGCTTGCGATTGCTTTTTGGAAAAGTTTTGCAAGAGCAGCTGAAATATCGTCGTCGCTCGTGACCTGGTAGAACAGGCCAGGCGATGCGCACTTGCTAAGTGCGGGGCTGATTTTTTCAGGGGATGAAAGATAGGGATTTCGAACATTTGTAATCGACCAGCTGTCATTAGCCGACTCATATAGGTATTCGGTGTAAAGAACCGCTATGCGGATACCGCGTGCTTTTATCGTATCACACTGACTGGTTGGAATTGGCCCTAATTTACGGCCACTTCTGTTTTCGTCTCGCATGCCATCGGTGATGAGGAACAGCATCGCCTGCGGCTTATCGCCTGATTGGTTGGTGCCATTGCCTGGGATGAGGGGCATATCCGCCAATGAACCGTCGAACGCAGTTGTAAAGTCAGTGTCTTGGTCGTTGTTGTTCACGCCGCAAGTCACCTGATTATTTCTGCAAACAGTCAACATCGTCAGTTTTGACGCGGCTGTTTTCGCATTGGTTGAATTTGTCGGCGTTTTTTGAACAGCATTGTAAGCGACGTCGAACTGAGAAATCGCGAAGCGATAGGCTGCCCCCGTGTTTGTGCTAGTCTCCGTCGCAGTGTCGGTGAGATTGACGACCGCCTTCTGCACGAGGTCCATCCGCAATGTGAGGTTCAGCGTGGTTTTCGCTATATAGTAGTTATCGACATATTTGCCGCCCACCTTCTTGGTGCCGCCGGGGTCGGATGATGAAGTTTCGGTCTGGTGGCAGGCGAAGGCGCATCCTACCCCACCGCCTTGGCTCTTGGTAGCGTTGATCATTGCGGCAATTCCGGTCTTGGTAGCCGGTATCGCCATGGATGGGGACGTGTCGATGAGCAAATAAAAGTCGATATTCGGCGCTTGCGTGGCACTGGATTCCGATGTCCCGCCAATTGCTATTGACGGCATGCGCAGGACGCTTCCAAATATGTTGCTGGAACGTGCGGAATAGGTCACGACCGCGGTGCGGTTGGATGAAGCTCCCACCTGGTCAGTCACTGTCACGGTAAGCTGTGTATTAGGATCAAATATTAGGTTTTTCAGCCCTGATGTTTGAGTCTTGAAGACATTCAGAGCCTGTGCCCTTGCTTCTGCTGCAGTTTTCTTCATCGATGAAGTCGTTACGGCGGAGAGGGCTGCCGCGTCAGCAATCGCGTTCATCTTTGTTTGCAGCCGAGCGGCCTGACTATAGTCCACCACCATGCCCGTGCCGAACGCCATCGGCATCATTGCGAAGGCAGCAATCATCAGCACATTTCCGCGTTGATTACGCGGAAGGCCGAGGATGGAAGAAGACAATCGGGTTGCCATGACCGTGATTCGCCTATTTGAGAGGTATTTGGGTTGAGAGCCGGGGATACATGTAGATGGAATCTGTCATCGTCACGGATGGAATCAGGCCAGCCGTATAGTTCGTCGTGTAGTTGTAGCTGGTTTCTGCAAGGATGACGTAGCTGTCGTTTTGCGCTATTCCTGACGGAACAGTGATCGAACTGTCTTTGGCCCTGGCTGTGCCGTTCCTTGCGCGGCTCCATATCACTTTTGCCACACCCCCGGCGTCGATATAAATCTCCGAAATCAGATAACGCCCCGGTGACGCATCGTAAGGTGCCATAATCTGTGTAGTTGCAGCTAAGACGGCGTCAGCATCAGTGGTGGTCAAAGATGAGTATTGGGTTGTCAGATCCGCAATCGCTCTTGTGGTAATCGACACTTTGCGCTTGGTGGTCATCGCATCGGTCACCTGGAATGTGCCGAGATAGAGCAGAATGAGGACAGGTGCGCTGACAGCGAACTCAACTGCAGCAAGCCCACGTTGACAGCGAACCAACTTCCAGATGGTGCGGAACATGCCCTGTATCATATGCTCTCATTCTTGAATACGAGCGTGGAGACCATAAGTCTTTTCCCATTGGGCTGATTTGCCAATGTAAAGCCTAAGGGGCCATAAGCACTCGGAGACAAGTACATTATTCTCATAATGACAATGTCGCCTTGATCGCCAAGGTCAAATTTCCAACTGTTTGAAACGTTGCCACTATTGTCATATGTTATATTTGGCTTGCTTGTACTGATGGAGCTTATCGACGTAAATGCATTGACGTCTATCATCACCGAGCTGCATGGCATGAAGCTGGGCAACTTGCTGCAAGTCAGATTTTTAAACTGCGTTGCCGTCATGTTGGCGCTGGATGCCTGCCCGGTCATGACTACGCGCCCGACTTTTTCAGCTGCGGTTTCTAGGGTTTGCTGAGTAAAAAGCGAGATGCTTGTCTGGAATACAGCTAAAATGAGGGCTATCAGGGGAGCGGCGACGAACGCAAATTCAATGATGGCAGCACCTCGCACGTCCTGTGCAAGCTGTGTCAGCTTTGGTTTCTCGATGCTGATCGGCTTCGTGACCATCGTTGATTTGCCGCCTGTCGAGCAGGCTCCTTGCGCATATTTAATATTGGCCTAGTGAATATGTCTGAATCAGTTAGAAAATCATTAAATCCGGGTTCGCTTGGGTTTATCCTGTCAGCATATGCAGGCGTTGATGCGCCGAAGCATCGGCTTATATGGGCGCTCGACGGACGTTTTGGGCAACTGGTAACCACTACCACCGAGCCGATGATCGGCCGGATAAGGCTGGCTTGGTGGAACGATGCTCTGACAGATAGCAATCAGCTGATGGGGCGAGGGGAGCCTCTTGTCGATGAACTACGCCGGTTGAAAGTTGTGCCGCTAGCTGGGTTAACCCAGTGGCTTGATGGCTGGGAGTGCCTCGTTGGTGAAATGGACCTTCATGGCTATGCAGCCGGTCGAGGGGGCGGTCTGTTTCGTGCGCTTGCGGGCCAGGAAGAACTCCCCGACTGGCTGACCCGCGCTGGTGCTGTATGGGCGCTCTGGGACTTGTCCGGGCATTGCAGCGAGCAGAGGATTGCGGAAGAGGCCGTTGCATTTGGACAACAATATTTGCTCGACAAAGATCCAGATTGGTCGGTGGTGCCACGCCCTTTGCGTATCGCTTATCAACTTGCGCGTCATGATGTGGAACGGGGTCGGTACGCTCCGGTCGGATTGACGCCGACCCGATATCTGAGATTGATGCGCATAGGGCTGGTGGGACGGTAGGGGATTTAAGTGGGGCGATTTCTGGCAGGTGCGGCGGGTTCGCTGTTGTTGGTGGCGGCGGGGCTGTTCTGGTGGCAAGGACGCGCGACGAGCGAACCTGTGTCGCAGGCTCTGGTCGGGCCGCCGCCGCCGCCTCCGATTATTTCCTTGCCAGAAGGAGACCCTGACGCCGTGGGAAAGGCGTTGCCGATGCCGGGCGAGGCCAGCCCGCAAAGTCGCGAGCAAAAGCGGTTCGCTCGCTATGATCGCAATCGCGACGGGATCATCACGCGCGTCGAGATGATGGGCAGCCGGGTGAAAGCGTTCAAAACGCTCGACAAGGATGGCGACAATCTGCTCTCATTTGAGGAGTGGGCCGTCGCGACGTCGGACAGGTTCGGCCAGGCGGATGCGAACGGCGACGGCAAGCTGACGCCTGCCGAGTTCGCGATCACCGCGCCCAAGCGGAAGGCCGCGCCCAAATGTAAATGTTAGGGCCTGGTTCCTCTTGCGCCGAAAAGCCGTGACCGATCAGGCGGGCTGAAGCTCACCCAGCCATTGCCCAAGTGCGGCCCGCGCGCGGGAAGTCATGGCTTCCTTGCGCTGCTTCTTCTTCACATCCTCCAATGGAGGAAACAGACCGAAATTGACGTTCATCGGCTGATAATCGGCCGTCGCCTCATTGCCCGTCACATGCCCCAGCAGCGCGCCCAGAGCCGTTTCCGGCGGCGGTGCGGGCAGCGGCTGTCCCAACAGTTCGGCAGCAGCGAAACGTCCCGCCAACAATCCGATGGCCGCGCTTTCGACATAGCCTTCGCAGCCCGTCATCTGACCGGCGAAGCGGATATGCGGCGCGCTTTTTAGGCGCAGAGTCGGGTCGAGCAGCTTGGGGCTTTGGATGAAGGTATTGCGGTGCAGGCCGCCCAGCCGCGCAAACTCGGCCTTCTCTAGCCCCGGAATGGTGCGGAACAGCTCCACCTGTGCGCCATGCTTAAGCTTGGTCTGGAACCCGACCATGTTCCACAATGTGCCGGACGCATTGTCCTGCCGCAGTTGTACCACCGCATAGGGCCAGCGCCCCGTGCGCGGGTCGTCCAGGCCCATCGGCTTCATCGGGCCGTGCCGTAATGTTTCGGGGCCGCGCGACGCCATTACTTCGATCGGCATGCAGCCTTCGAAGTAGGGTGTGTTCGTTTCCCATTCCTTGAACTCGGTCTTTTCCCCGTCGATCAGCCCCTGGACGAAGGCCTGATATTGTTCGCGGTTCATTGGGCAGTTGATGTAATCCTTGCCCTCGCCGCCGCCCGGACCGATCTTGTCCCAGCGATTGGCCATCCAGCATTTGTCCATGTCGATGCTGTCGTAATGCAGGACCGGCGCGATAGCGTCGAAGAAGGCGAGATGGTCCATGCCCGCCGCCTGGCCGATGCTCGCGGCTAGTGCGGGCGCGGTCAGCGGACCGGTCGCGATGATCGTCATGCCACTGGTGGGTAGGGTATCGACCCGTTCCCGCACGACCGCGACATTGGGATGTTCGGCGAGCGCGCGGGTCACACCTTGCGAGAACACGTCCCGATCGACGGCCAGCGCCGATCCGGCTGGCACCTTGGCTGGCTCTGCCTGCGTCATGATGAGCGAACCCAGCCGCCGCATTTCCTGATGAAGCAGGCCGACGGCATTCTTGTCCGCGTCGTCCGACCGGAAGCTGTTGGAGCAGACCAGTTCGGCCAGCCCATCCGTCTGGTGAGCCGGGGTCATGTCACCAGCGCCCCGCATTTCCGACAGGCGGACCTTTATCCCCGCCTGCGCCAGCTGCCAGGCGGCTTCCGTCCCCGCCAGGCCGCCGCCGATGACATGCACCTGATGATCCGTTGCTTTGTCCATATCCGCCTGCCCGCTTTATCGATCAGGCCGCAGCCACGCTGTTCGCCGCCGACAGGACAGCCTGGACTGACGCGGTTGCGATGTCGGTATCGGTGCCGATGCCGAATATCGTACGGCCATCGGGCGTCCGGCATTCGACATAGGCGGCGGCGGCGACATCCGTGCCTGCGCCGATCGCATGTTCGCTATAGTCCGCAACCTCCAGATCGACGCCCAGATCGTCGCGCAGCGCGGCCAGCACCGAGGAGATGAGGCCATTGCCGCGCCCGGAAATGGAGCGTTCGCCGCCCTTGTGCGCGATCTTTCCGGTAAATATGCGGTCGCCCGCATGGCCGGTCTCATTATAGTCGATCAGCCTGTAGGCTTGGTCGCCGGACAGACGATAATGGTCTTCGAACGCTGTCCAGATGTCGGACGCGTTCAGTTCCCGGCTGGTCTGGTCGGCCAGCCCCTGCACCACGCGGGAAAAATCCGCCTGCATGCGCTTGGGCAGTTTCAGCCCCTTGTCCTGCTGCAGCACCCAGGCGACGCCGCCCTTGCCGGACTGCGAATTGACGCGGATCACCGCTTCATAGTCGCGGCCCAAATCCTTGGGATCAATCGGCAGATAGGGAACGTCCCAAATCTGGTCGTTGCGGGTTTCCTGGGCGGCAAAGCCCTTTTTGATCGCATCCTGATGCGAGCCGGAAAAGGCGGTGAAGACCAGTTCGCCCGCATAGGGATGGCGCTGGTGCACCGGCAGCTGGTTGCAATATTCGACGGTCTGAATGACCTCGTCGATATCCGAAAAATCCAGCCCCGGATTGATGCCCTGCGTGTACATGTTCAGCGCGACCGTCACCAGATCGCAATTGCCGGTGCGCTCGCCATTGCCGAACAGGCAGCCTTCGACACGATCTGCGCCCGCCATCAGGCCCAGCTCTGCCGCCGCGACGCCGGTGCCGCGATCATTATGAGTGTGCAGGGAAATCACGACGCTGTCGCGCTTGGAAATATTGCGGCACATCCATTCAATCTGGTCGGCATAGATGTTGGCCGTCGCTGCTTCTACCGTGGCGGGCAGGTTCAAGATCAGCGGCCGTTCCGGTGTGGGCTGCAGGATTTCCATCACAGCCTCACAACATTCTAGGCTGAAATCCAGCTCGGCGGTGGAGAAGGTTTCCGGCGAATATTCGAAATGCCAATCGGTGTCGGGCTGCTTGGCCGCATTATCGCGCAGCAGCTTGGCCGCGTTGATCGCGATGTCTTTGATCTGCGCCCGGTCCATCTGGAACACGATGTTGCGCCAGGCGGGGGACACGGCGTTATAGACGTGGACGATCGCCTTCTTCGCGCCGCGCAGGCTTTCAAAGGTCGTGGCGATCAGGTCTTCGCGGGCCTGGGTCAGAACCTGGGGGAATACATCGTCAGGAATCGCCCCATCGCGCACCAGCCCGGATATGAAGTCGAACTCGGTCGCGCCCGCGCTGGGGAATCCAACCTCGATCTCCTTCACACCGACCTTGATCAGCAGGTCGAAAAAGCGGCGCTTCTTCTCGGCGTTCATCGGGTCGATCAGCGATTGGTTACCATCGCGCATGTCCGTGGACAGCCAACGCGGAGGCGAGGTGATGACCGCGCTCGGCCACTGGCGATTGGGCAGATCCACCTGAGGGAAGGGGCGGTATTTCTGCGAAGGATCGGTCAGCATCATGGAAGCTACTTCTTTATGCAAAACGGGCTCCGCAATTTCGGAGACATCGGGGCGCCCGGTGAAACGACTATCTGCTTGGAAATGCCCTTAGGCGTATCGCTGCGTCATTCAAGCGAAGAGCAGCGCAAAAAGCACGCCTAAGGGCGTGTAAGTCGTAGCAGGGAAAGAAGCGCGCGCTGCATGGTGGAGACCGCTTAACCCTTTTTTGGGGGTGGCGTCCAGTGTTTGTTGAAGGGTGGGCGGGCGACGATGGGTGTGATGGGGGGAAATTCGGACCTCATCATCCTCCCCACGCCCACGGCGCAGGGAGGATCTGACGGCGACCTTTGGTGTGCGGAGACCGTCGTGCCGGGGGCCGAAGTCTCGCTTATTTCTGAAAGGCGGCCACGATCTTCAGTTCGATGGTGTCGCCCACCATGGACACGCCATAACCCATGCCGAAATCGCTGCGCTTGACGGCGGCGGTTGCGACGAAACCGACATTTTCCTTGCCGCCAGCCATGGCCGGAGCCTTGCCCGCGCCGTAAAATTCCGCGTCGAGAGTCACGGGCTTTGTTATGCCCTTGATCGTCAGATTGCCGGTGATTTCAGCGCCCGTCGGGCCGTCAGTCTTCACGCCTGTCGAAACGAAGGTGGCCTTGGGAAATTTGGCCGCGTCGAAAAAGTCCGATTTCATAAGATGCTCGTCCAGTTTCGCGACGCCGGTGCGGATATTGGCGATGGGCACATCCACCGACACTTTGGAAGCTGCCGGATTTTTAGGGTCGAGCGTCAGCGTGCCGGTCGATTCGGATATGACGCCGACATTGTTGGAAAAGCCCATATGATCATAGGCAAAGACGATCTGCGTATGCCCCGGATCAATCTGATAGGTGCCGCCCGTCACGCGGGTGGCGTCTTTCGCACCGGGCGCGGCAGGCATTTGGGCAATGACGACAGTGCCACCGGCGACAGCGGCAAGGGCGGCGGCGGAAATCAGAAAGGTGCGCATGGAACGGGTCTCCAGAAGCAATCGACGGATGACACAATAGCTGCGTCTGCCGATTGTTCCAGAGCCGTAACTGGAAACGAACTGTTGCCGGTTGGGTTTGCCGGGAGAGCCTTTGGGTCCGAATGAAAAGAGGGGCTGATGCGCTAAGGATTGCTCGCGCGGCTCCCGTGAACCCAATCAGCACAGCGGGTAGAAAAAGATATTCGCGCAGCGGCGCAGAGGACGCCGAGATAATATCTCTGCATTCTCTGCGCCTTTGCGCGAATTTATCAACCAGCGTTGCCACCTCCCCATCGACGATGGGGAGGTGGATTAGCGGCTGTCTTAGTTCTTTTCCTTGTCCACCAGCTTGTTAGCGCCGATCCAGGGCATCATGGCGCGTAGCTGTTCACCGGTCTTTTCAATCGGATGCTGGGCCTGAAGCTTACGCTTTGCCTTCATTTCCGGGTAGCCGGCCTTGATGTCCGTCATGAAGCGCTGGACGAACTTGCCTTCCTGAATGTCCTTCAAGACGCGCTTCATTTCAGCCTTGGTCTCGTCGGTGATGACGCGCGGGCCGGTGTGATAATCGCCATATTCCGCGGTGTTCGAGATCGAATAGCGCATGTTGGCGATGCCGCCTTCATACATCAGGTCGACGATCAGCTTGGTTTCGTGGAGGCATTCGAAATAGGCCATTTCCGGCGCATAACCGGCTTCCACCAACGTTTCGAAACCAGCCATGATGAGGTGCGACAGACCGCCGCACAGCACAGCCTGCTCGCCGAACAGGTCGGTTTCGCACTCTTCCTTGAAGTTGGTTTCGATGATGCCGCTGCGACCGCCGCCGACGCCCGAAGCGTAGGACAGGGCGATGTCATGAGCGTTGCCGGTCGCGTCCTGATAGATGGCGATCAGGCAAGGCACGCCGCCGCCGCGCTGATATTCGCTGCGGACGGTGTGGCCCGGTCCCTTGGGTGCGATCATGATCACGTCGACGTCGGCGCGCGGTTCGATCAAGCCGAAATGGACGTTCAGGCCGTGCGCGAAAGCGAGCGCCGCGCCGGGCTTCAAGTTAGCGTGAATGTCGGCGGCGTAGATATCGGCCTGGTTCTCGTCAGGGGCGAGGATCATGAGCACATCGGCCCAGGCGGCTGCGTCAGCGTTGGTGAGCACTTTGAAGCCCGCGCCTTCCGCCTTCTTTGCGCTGGCCGAACCGGCGCGCAGGGCAATGGCGACTTCAGCCACGCCGCTGTCGCGCAGGTTCTGCGCATGGGCGTGACCCTGGCTGCCATAACCCACGATGGCGACCTTCTTGCCCTTGATGAGGCCGATGTCGGCGTCGTGATCGTAATAAACTTTCATGTTTCCAATTCCCTCAACCGTGCCATTGTCCTCACCCCCCATGGGGAAAGGATACGAAATCTTGGCTCGACCAAGCCGGGCCTAGATGGAGTGGGAGAGGGGCTTTGTTCCCCTAAGGGCGCTGCCCCACTCTCCTGCTGAGATCCAGGCAGCCAACTGCCCGATCCCACGTCCCTTACCCAATATGGGCGAGGGATAATCTTCAGTTCGGCTCCTTCCCGCGGACCAGTCCGACGACGCCGGTGCGGCCGACTTCGACCAGCCCGATCTGGCGCATCAGTCCAACGAAATTGTCGATCTTTTCGGTCGTGCCGGTAATCTCGAAAATGAAGCTTTCGATCGTCGTATCGACCACCTTCGCGCGAAAGACATCGGCCAGGCGCAGCGCTTCGATCCGGTCTTCGCCAGTGCCTGCGACCTTGACCAGCGCCAGTTCGCGTTCCACGAACGGGCCGTTCTCTGTAAGGTCGGTGACCTTGTGAACTGGCACCAGCCGGTCGAGCTGGGCGATGATCTGGTCGATAACCTTGGGCGGGCCATTGGTGACGATGGTGATGCGGCTCATCGCGTGATCGGCGGTGATGTCCGCCACGGTCAAGCTGTCGATATTATAGCCGCGCGCAGTGAACAGGCCAGCGATGCGGGCAAGGATGCCTGCTTCATTGGTGACCATCAGCGACAGGACGTGCCGCTCGCTATATTCTTCCTGGATATGCATCAGATGCTTGCCCCGTTATCCGGTTCCTTGTCGCGCTCGCGACGCTCGGAAATCATGCCTGTGAAGGCGTAGTGCCAGCTTCCCTCGTCGCGATGGGCGAGGCGGACCGGGAAGCCCGCGATCGCGTCGAACATCCGCGCGAGATGTTCGCCCACATAGCGCGGAGAAGCGAGCAGCCGACCGATCTGGCGTCCGTGGAAATCGAACCCATCATCCAGATGGACTTCCCACTGTTCATTTTCCGAATCCATATGGTCCACGGTCCAGCCCGTCAGTTCGGCCGTCCCAGCAATCCGTTCAAAATCGAATGGCTCGCTCACATGGATGCGAAGCTTGAGATGTTGCGTCACACCAGCGCCTTCGCCTCGTCGGACATGATGCCTTCCACCTGGCTGGGATCGAGCAGCATGTCGGTATGCGCCGCGCCCGACGGGATCATCGGGAAGCAGTTGGAAAGCTTCGCCACGCGGCAGTCCACGATCACCGGGCCGGGCGTGTCGATCATCTGACGGATGCCGGCTTCCAGTTCCTGCGGTCCTTCGATGCGGATGCCGGTCCAGCCATAGGCTTCGGCCAACTTCACAAAGTCGGGCAAGCTGTCCGAATAGCTGTTGGAATAGCGGCTTTCATAGGTCAGTTCCTGCCACTGGCGGACCATGCCCATATATTCATTGTTGAGGATGAATATCTTCACCGGCAGGCGATACTGGCTGGCCGTCCCCATTTCCTGAATGTTCATCTGGATCGACGCATCGCCCGCGATGCAGACCACCAGGCTGTCGGGGTTGCCGACCTGCGCGCCGATGGCGGCGGGGAAGCCATAGCCCATGGTGCCCAGGCCGCCAGAGGTCAGCCACTTGTTGGGCGCGTCAAAGCCGAAATGCTGAGCCGCCCACATCTGATGCTGGCCCACTTCGGTGGTGATGATAACATCCTCTGCCGAACGCGACGCCTTGTAGAGCTGCGCGATCGCCTCTTGCGGCATGATCTCTTCCCGGCTTTCGGGATAGGCCAGGCTGTTGCGGGCGCGCCAGCCTTCGATCCGGGCCCACCATTCCGACAGGTCAGCCGTCTTGTGGTCCCGTTCTTTCCACAGGGCGATCATGTCGGTCAGGGCGCTGCCGACGTCCGCTATGACGGGCAGGTCGACGGCAACCGTCTTGTTGACGGAGCTGCGGTCGATGTCGATGTGGATTTTCGTACTATGGGGCGCGAAGGCATCCAGGCGACCGGTGACGCGGTCGTCGAAGCGAGCACCGACGCACAGGATCACGTCGGCCTTGTTCATCGCCCAATTGGCTTCATAGGTGCCATGCATGCCCAACATGCCCAGCCATTGCGGCCCGGATGCGGGGTAGGCACCCAGGCCCATCAGCGTGGAGGTCACAGGCGCGCCGGTCAGCGCGGCCAGTTCCCGCAACAAGGTGGACGCTTCCGGCCCGGAATTGATCACGCCGCCGCCGGTATAGAGGACCGGGCGCTCCGCCGCCGCGAGCAATTCGACCGCTTTTGCAATGGCGGCAGGATCCGCCTTGGTCTGGGGACGATAGCTTGCATGTTCCAGCCGTTCGGGCCGTTCGTAACGCGCGGTCGCGACCTGAACATTTTTGGGAATGTCGACGACGACGGGACCGGGGCGGCCGGTGGTCGCGATATGAAACGCCTCATGAACGACGCCCGCGAGCTTGGCCGGGTCCTTCACCAGATAATTATGCTTCGAACAATGACGCGTGATGCCGATGGTGTCCGCTTCCTGGAAAGCGTCGGTGCCGATCAGCTGCGTCGCGACCTGCCCGGTGATGACGACCATCGGGATTGAATCCATCAGCGCGTCGGTGATGCCGGTGACAGCGTTGGTCGCGCCGGGGCCAGAGGTGACGAGCACGACGCCGGGCTTGCCGGTCGAACGGGCATAGCCTTCCGCCATATGGGTCGCGCCCTGTTCGTGACGGACGAGGACGTGGCGGATTTTTGGATGATCGAAGAGTGCATCGTAGATGGGCAAAACCGCGCCGCCCGGATAGCCGAACACGACTTCGACCCCTAGGTCGATCAGGCACTCAACCAGTATGTCCGCGCCGCTCTTTTCGGCCACGATGAAATCCTTCCGCTATGCAGGTTGCGCCCTCTGCTCCAGATGAGAAGCGAAGGCAAGGTCGGTGCCTCTATTAGACATAAAATGGCTAGTCAACACCTAACAGCGTAATTTAATTACCATATGGTCGACGATTTTATCATCAATTTGCCCAATTTCACGCTGCCAGTCCGTGGGGGGCTGTCGGGAAAACCAGGTATATTGGCGTTTGGCATATTGGCGGGTGGCGATGCGGCCGCGATCCAGCATGGTTGCCCGGTCCATCTCTCCCCGCAGCCAGCCCGCAATCTCTGGCACGCCGATAGCTCGCATGACAGGAAGGTCGGGGGAAAGATTACGGGCTATGAGGGCTTCCACTTCCTGGACGCCGCCGCCGGTCACCATCTGTTCGAAGCGGCGGTCACATCGGTCGATCAGCCAGTCGCGCGGGGGCAGCAGGATCAAGGGGGTAAGCCTGACCTGGTCCGCGATCCCGCCGCTCTTGTGCAATTGCCAGTCGGTGAGCGTCCGACCGGTGGATCGCACGACCTCCAGCGCGCGGGCGACCCGGTTGGTGTCGGCGGCGGCCAAGCGTGCGGCGGCCTGCGGATCTTCGCGGGTCAGCGCAATGTGCGCCTCAGCCACGGGCAACGCGCGCACTTCCGCGCGGATGGCGGGGTCAATGTCCGGCACCGGCGCAATTCCATCAAGCAGGGTGCGAATATATAGACCGGTGCCGCCCACCAGGATCGGAAGCCGCCCTTCGTCATGGGCTTGGCGGATTTCGGCGCGCGCCTCGGCGGCCCAGCGGGCGGCGGTGCAGGCCTGCGCGCCATCTATATGGCCGAAGAGGCGATGAGGAATGTCACCCATTTCCTGCGCGTTGGGCCGAGCGGACAGGATTTGAAGGTCGGCATAGACTTGGCTGGCGTCGGCGTTGATGACGATCCCATTCGCTTTCCGGGCGAGCGCGATGGCGAGCGCGCTCTTGCCGCTGGCGGTGGGTCCGGCAATAAGCGCCACGCGCGGGCGGGATTCGCGCATTTGTGTTTCGGGAGTTTCCATGTTCGTCGCGACCTTAGTGGCAAGTGCGGCCTTGAGTCAGGAAGATATTGCGGAGGCGGTTCGTCGGCTGACGCAAGTGGGCTGCGCACCGGGCGATAGCGTCTGGCTGGACGAAGGCAAGGCAGCCGACATTTTCTGCGGGGCGGGGCCGACAGCGGCGCGCGCTGCGCTTTCCGGGCTGGGGCAGGGGATCGATGCGATCGTCCAGCCCGTGGCTAATCGTGAAAAGAAGCTGCTGATCGCCGACATGGATTCCACCATGATCACCGTGGAGTGCATCGATGAGTTGGCGGACTATGCCGGGATAAAGCCGCAGATTGCGGACATTACGGAACGGGCGATGCGTGGCGAACTGGATTTTGCCGGTGCGCTGCATGAACGGGTCGCGCTGCTCAAGGGGCTTGACGATGCCGCGATCGACCGTTGCCGGGTGGAGCGCGTGAAGATCATGCCCGGTGCTAAAGTTCTGGTCCGCACGATGAAGGCGCGCGGCGCGCGGGCGTTGCTGGTTTCGGGAGGTTTCACTCGTTTCACGGGGCCGGTAGCCGAAGAGATCGGCTTCGACAGCGCTGTTGCCAATGTGCTGGACATAGCTGATGGCGCATTGACCGGCACGGTGGCCCTGCCCATCGTGGACGCTGCGCGCAAGCGCGCCGAACTGGAGAAAGCCATCGAGGGCGGTATCGACCGCACCCTCACGCTGGCGGTCGGCGATGGCGCGAATGACATTCCGATGATCCAGGCGGCAGGCCTGGGCGTTGCCTATCATGCCAAGCCCAAGACGAGGGAGGCCGCAGCTGCCGAGATTGTCCATGGCGACCTTTCCGTGCTGCTCTACGCCCAGGGCATAGCCTCCACGCACTGGGTTCATGATTGAACAAGGAGCGGTCGGACCTGAGCCATTACGGCTGATTGCACGTTGAGCACTTGCTCCGTCATTGCGACAGGTTCGTGCTGAGGCGCAGCGAAACTCAAAAGCCCGCCATCAGCCCATCGATCGCGCCTTGCAGGATATAGCTAGCGGCAAGTTTGTCGACCAGTTCGCTGCGCCGGGCGCGGCTGGCGTCCGCTTCCAGCAATGTGCGGGTGACGGCCTGCGTCGACCAGCGTTCGTCCCACAACAGGATCGGTCGGCCAAGGTCGGCGATGTTGCGCGCAAAGGCGCGGCTCGCCTGGCTGCGCGGACTTTCGCCACCGTCGAGGTTCAACGGCAGGCCGATGACAATGCCCTTCACCTGCTGCTGTTCGATAAAGGCGGTCAGCGCGATCTTGTCCTTGCTGAACTTGCCGCGAGCGACTGTATGGGCCGGGCTGGCGATGGACCAGCCAGCATCGCAGAGGGCCAGGCCGATCGTCTTCGTCCCCACGTCCATGCCCAGCAGCCGCCCACCCTGCGGCAAAGCCTCGCGAAAATCGGCGCGATGATGCGTAATCAGGGATAAAGTCATGATCTCAGAAATGCCGCCAACCGCTGTCGCGCGTCTTCCCGCACGTCGCCCCAAAAGAGGCTGTAGTCATAGACGTGATAGTTGTTGCCGGGCAAGGTGAACGGCCCCATGTCGATTGGGTCCCCGATCATCAAAATGCCGCGGGCGTCGCACCGGGCAGGCACTATCCCTTTGATCAGGCGCGGCGGTCCCGCTTCGTCACGGCTGTCCAGAGTTCCGCGGCTCGCACGCGCCGGAGCGGCCCCGTTCAAAGTGCCGGTGATCGGGTTGGTGCACAGCATATGCGTGCCCTTGCGGGTGCTGCCCGCGTAGCCCGTCTTGCGCTCAAAGCTTTCGATCATGGGCGACGGTTCGGCAGGTTCGGCATAGCTTTGCCAGCTGACCAGGCAATGCGCCTGATTGCGACGTGCGCAGGCGGGCAGGCCCAGTACGGGAAGGTCTGCCTCGACCGAAACGGGCCATCCGACCGCGTAGACGGCGGCGACCCGGTCTGCGACCGGCTTGCCTGCCACCTGCTCCCGCAACAACTGGAGCAAATGACGCGACCCCTGGCTATGCCCGGCGAGGATCAGCGGGCCGGTGGGATTGGCCTTGATGAAGGCGGCAAAGGCCTGCACCACATCGCCATATGCGGCGGCCAGCGCCTGATCTCCAGCCGGTTCGCTAGTCAGGAATGCGCCGAAATTGGCTTGGCGGTAACGCGGCACCCAAATGTCGCCGACCGCGTTGAAGGCGCTCGCCTGGTCTTGAACAAAGTGCCGGGCGGTCGCGAGCGAACCCTTGTCGCTCAGGCGCATGTTCCAGTGCGCGCCGCTGAACGTGGTGATGTAGGATGTGGGGTGGATGAAGAAGACCGCCGCCTTCTGCGCGACGGGAGCGTCCTTCAACCCTTCGGGCCGCCAGAGCGCCGGATTGTCTTTGGCTATGTCGGGGCGGGCGATCCACATTGCGCGGTCGTCATAAGCGTTGGCGGGTAGCGGGGCGAGCGGGGCGAATGCTTCACGCGGAACCATGACCGCGCGGATCAGCTGCATGCCCCAGATGCGATATGCCAGCAACGCCGCCAGGACCAGCACGATCAGGCTGGCGACGACGTACAGAAACTTGCGGGCCAAGGCTTTGCTCTCCATCAGTTGGCAGCGCCTCATAGCCTGCTTCTCGCGGCGCTGTCTGGCGCAGGTGGTTGTGACGCGCAAGTGCGGACTTGAAGCGGGCGTAAGCGGGTGGTAGCGGCGGCCCATGTCGATAGACCTTCAGACCGTGAAAAAGATCGCCAGCCTCTCGCGCATTTCGGTGACCGACGCCGAAGCGGAAGCCATGGTGCCGGAACTCAACAACATCCTTGGCTGGGTGGAGCAACTGGGCGAGGTGGACGTGACCGGCGTGGAGCCGATGACGGCCGTCATTCCTAATCATCAGCGCCTGCGTGAAGATGCGGTGACGGACGGTAACGTCCGCGACCGGGTGCTGGCCAATGCGCCCCAGGCGGAACATGGGTTCTTTGCGGTGCCTAAAGTCATTGAATAACATTTGTTATTCCGTTCGCCCTGAGCTTGTCGAAGGGCTCTACTTCTCTTCAAGAAAGGACTGGGCTTCGACAAGCTCAGCCCGAACGGGAAAAAGAGTTTGACCGATCTTACCGACCTTACCGTAGCCGACATTCGCGACGGCTTTCGTGCAGGCGACTTTTCCGCGCGCGAAGTGGCGGAGGCGTTCAATGCCAATGTCGCCGGTGCCAAGGCGCTGAACGCCTTTATCGTCGAAACGCCGGAAAAGGCGCTGGAAGCCGCAGACGCCGCCGACAAGGCTAAGGCCGCGGGTGAACCGTTAAAGCCGCTTTCGGGCGTGCCGATCGGCATGAAGGACCTGTTCTGCACCGAAGGCGTGCAGACGACGGCGGCCAGTCACATGCTGGAAGGCTTCACGCCGACCTATGAATCCACGGTGTCGAAAAAGCTGTGGGATGCGGGCGCGGGGATGCTTGGGAAGCTGAACCTTGACCAGTTCGCCATGGGATCATCAAACGAAACCAGCTATTTTGGCAATGTGATCTCGCCCTGGCGGCGGGGTGATGGTGATACTGCTGCGCTCGCGCCGGGCGGTTCTTCAGGCGGTTCGTCTTCAGCTATCGCCGCACGGCTGTGCCCGGCGGCGACCGGCACCGATACGGGCGGTTCGATCCGCCAGCCTGCGGCCTTTACCGGCATTTCGGGGATCAAGCCTACCTATGGCCGATGCTCGCGCTGGGGTATCGTGGCGTTCGCGTCATCGCTGGATCAGGCCGGGCCGATGGCGCGGACGGTGCGCGACAATGCGATCCTGCTGGAGACGATGGCGGGATTTGACCCCAAGGATTCGACCTCGCTCGATCTGGCGGTGCCGCAGTGGGAAGCCGGTTTGTCGAGCAATCTCAAAGGCAAGACGGTCGGGATTCCCAAGGAATATCGCCCTGACGGCCTGAACGCGGAAATCTCCGCGATGTGGGATCGCGGGATAGACTGGCTGAAAGATGCGGGCGCGGAAGTGGTGGAGGTTTCGCTGCCCCACACCAGATATGCGCTGCCGACCTATTATATCATCGCCCCGGCTGAGGCTTCTTCGAACCTCGCCCGCTATGATGGCGTGCGTTATGGTCAGCGCGACCTGCCCGATGGGGCGGGCTTGCAGGACATGTATGCCGCGACCCGCGCCCTGGGCTTTGGGCCAGAGGTCAAGCGCCGCATCATGATCGGCACCTATGTGCTGTCGGCAGGCTTTTACGACGCCTATTATACGCAGGCGCAGAAGGTCCGGGCGCTGATCGCGCGCGATTTCGAGCAGGCTTTTGAGAAGTGTGACCTGCTGCTGACGCCGACCGCGCCGAGCGCGTCCTTCGCGCTGGGGGAGAAGCAGGCCGACCCGCTGGCCATGTATCTGAATGACGTCTTCACCGTGCCTGCCTCGCTGGCCGGGTTGCCCGCCATGGCGGTGCCGGGCGGGCTGGACGGGCAGGGGTTACCGTTGGGCTTGCAGATTATCGGCAGGGCACTGGACGAGCAGACTGTGCTCAATGCGGGCCTGGCGATCGAAGAGCGTGCGGGCTTCACGGCGCGGCCGGGCAAGTGGTGGTAAGCCGTTATCCGTTCGCCCTGTTTGACGCGAGCCACTTGTCTCGCTCAAATGTCAAAGGGCCGTTTTTCTCTTCAAAGAAGGACTGGGCTTCGACAAGCTCAGCCCGAACGGAAGTAAATTTATGAGTGAATATCGCATTCAGGGCGCAACCGGCGAGTGGGAGGTCGTGATCGGCCTGGAAGTCCATGCGCAGGTGACCAGCCAGGCGAAGCTCTTTTCCGGCGCTGCCACCGCTTTTGGTGCAGAGCCGAATACGCAGGTTTCGCTGGTCGATGCGGCCATGCCCGGCATGCTACCCGTACCGAACCGGGAGTGCATTCGTCAGGCGGTGCGCACCGGCATGGCGATCAATGCCAACGTCAACAAATGGTCGCGCTTCGATCGCAAGAATTACTTCTACGCCGATCTGCCGCAGGGCTATCAGATCAGCCAGCTCTACCACCCGCTGGTGGGAGAGGGGGAGATCGAAATCAACCTCGACGAGAAGAACCCCGACGCGGAAACCAAGCGCATTGGCGTCGAACGCATCCATGTCGAACAGGATGCGGGCAAGCTGATGCATGACCAGCATCCGACGCGATCCTATGTTGATCTTAACCGTTCCGGGGTGGCGCTGATGGAAATCGTGTCCAAGCCGGATATGCGTTCTCCTGCCGAAGCAGGGGCTTATCTGTCGAAGCTGCGGACGATCCTGCGCTATGTCGGATCGTGCGACGGCAATATGGATCAGGGGTCGATGCGCGCCGACGTTAATGTTTCCGTGCGCAAACCGGGCCATGAGTTCGGCACCCGAACTGAAACGAAGAACGTCAACTCGGTCCGCTTCGTGATGGCCGTGGTTGAATATGAAGCGAGCCGTCAGGTCGACGTGCTGGAGGCTGGCGGCAAGATCGTTCAGGAAACGCGCCTCTATGACCCGGACAAGAATGAAACGCGGTCGATGCGGTCCAAGGAAGACGCGCATGATTACCGCTATTTCCCCGACCCGGACCTGTTGCCGCTGGAACTGGACGACGCTTTTCTTGAGGAATGCCGCCAGTCGCTGCCGGAATTGCCCGACGTCAAGCGTCACCGTTATGAGGAGCAACTGGGCCTTTCCGCTTATAATGCCGCCACGCTGACCGCTGACGCGGATACGGCTCGCTGGTTCGAAGCGCTGCTGGCAGAAGCCGCGCGTATTCAGAAGAAGAGCGAAGGGGAGGTGGCCAAGGCGTCCGCCAACTGGCTGCTTTCGGAGCTTTATGGTGCGCTCAACCGCCTGGGCAAGAGCCTTGAGGATAGCCCGGTGGGTCCTGAGGAAGGCGCGGAGCTGCTGGCCCTTGTTGCCGATGGCACGATCAGCGGCACCATCGCCAAGCAGGTGTTCGAGATCATGCTCGAAACCGGCGACCGCGCACCCAAGATCGTTGACGAAAAGGGCCTGAAGCAGACTTCGGACACCGGCGCCATCGAGGCAGCGGTTGCCAAGGTGCTGGCCGACAATGGCGACAAGGTGGAACAATATAAGTCGGGTAAGGAAGCGCTGTTCGGCTTCTTCGTCGGTCAGACGATGAAGGCGATGCAGGGGAAGGCCAACCCGCAGGTCGTCAATGACCTCGTCCGCAAGGCGCTTGCCTGAAACCCGCAATGGCCGTCTAAATCCCTGAAAAGCTGGAAGCCGGGGCTTCCGGCGGCAACGGGGGGTGAATATGAAGGCATGGGGCCGCTCCCGTTTCTGGGCGCTTGTGCATTGCCAGGCGGCGTTCGGCCTGGCCTGTCGCAGGCTGGCGAATCTTCGACTTTGCTATCCAGCCGCAATGAAACGCTGCCATATGGACATCGGCCCCATTTGGTTGTTCTAGCTAGAGACTTAACGGCCAGACGCAGGATGCAGGCGACAATGCACGTAGACGAAGCGGCTGCGGAAGCAATGGGCGTTGACGCCGGGCAGCTACGCGCCTTGGCGGACGGGCTGGACCGTGCCTATGTCGCCACCGGCAAACTGCCGCACCTGCGCCTGCTGGTATCGCGCGATGAAAAGCTGTTGCTAAGCCATAGCAGCGGCGCAGCCCGCGCTACCGGCGAACCATTGCGGAATGATGCCCTTTTCCGCATAGCCTCCATGACCAAGCCGGTTACGTCCATCGCTTTCATGATGCTGGCAGAACAAGGGCTGGTGGCGCTGGACGATCCGGTCACGGCGGTGCTGCCGGAATTTGCCGGTCTGCGTGTCGGCCTGAACGGACAAACGCTTCAACGGCCCATGCGGATGATCGATCTGCTGCGGCACACGTCCGGCCTGACTTACGGATTGCAGCAGAGAACGCTGATTGATGCGCGCTACCGCGACTTGGGCCTTGATGAGTTTCACCAGAAACGAAGCTCTGACGATTTCATCCAGACCGTGGCGAGCCTGCCGTTGGAATTTGCTCCCGGCGACCGTTGGAATTATTCCATCTCGACTGATGTGCTGGGCGTCGTTGTCGAACGGGTGAGCGGAATGGATCTGGCAGATTTCTTCGCTGAACGGATATTTCAGCCCCTCGACATGAACGACACATTCTTCGACCTGCCCGATGACAGGGTCGGCCGCATGACCGATGCATGGCAGTTGGGACCGGACGAGCGGCTTTCTTTATACGACCGGGGGGAACGGAGCAGCTGGCGGCGGGCGTCGCGCTTTCGATCGGGCGGCGGCGGCCTGATTTCGAGCGCGGATGACTATCACCGTTTCGCGCTTATGCTCCTGCGCGGCGGCGAGTTGGATGGCGTCCGGCTGTTGCGGCCAGACACGCTGTCGATCATGCATGCCAATCAATTGCCCGGCGGTGCTGACCTCGCCAGCCTGTCTTCATCCATGTTCAGTGAGGCGGATTATGCGGGCGTGGGCTTTGGCCTGGGATTCGCCACCGATCTGGCAACCGGTGAGTTTTTTTGGGGCGGCGTGTTCTCCACCTTCTTCGTCATCCATCCCGCCGAACGAACGATCGGCATATTGATGACGCAGCATTTTCCATCCAACACATACCCCATCCGCCGCGAATTCCGCGACGGGATAAAGGCGTCGATCAAATCGTACGTCTGATCATGCTGCGATAGGAAATTGGCGCGGACCTATGCGCTACTCGTGCAAGGCGCCGGGCTCCGCCGCGACTTGCATGTGCCTGTTCTATATGGTGAGCCCTGCTGGGTTCGAACCAGCGACCTACTGATTAAAAGTTAGCTGGTAGGGCTCAGGTGTTCTGCGGACTTTTGGCCTTCTAAGCCGCGCGACTCGCAACACTTCGCCCACGCTGTTCCATTGATGTTCACGCAGGTCAATGTTATCGTGCTTACTGACACAGGACCTAGTAAGCACATGGCAACGGGCACAATCAACAAGTCATCGGTGGATGCGGCCCAGCCGGGCGCAACCGACAAGATGCTATGGGACGACAAGATCAAGGGCTTCGGCATGAAGGTGACTCCTGCCGGGGCGAAAATCTATCTATTCCAGTATCGTATCGGGGGCAGGGGGGCGAAGACCCGGCGCTTTACCATCGGCAAGCATGGGGCGCTCACGCCTGACAAGGCGCGGCGCGAGGCTGATCGCATTCACATCCTTGTGCGTCAGGGTATCGATCCTCAGGCGGAGAAGCAGGAGCGGCAACGCAAAGCAATTGACCTGGCGTTTTCCGATTATGCTGATCGGTTCGTTGGAGAGTGCCTGAAGGTCCGGTGGAAGCGGTCGCACAAAGATGGCGAAAGCCTGCTGCGCCTCTATGCCAAGCCGGTGCTGGGCTCAAAGCCACTGCCCGACATCACCCGTGCCGACATCCGTGCAGTTCTTGCACCTGCGCGCCGGAAAGTGGCCACCTGTCGCAACCTGTTCGCCGTACTGCGCCGCCTGTTCCGCTGGGCGGTGAGCGAAGGCGACCTTCACTCTTCGCCGCTCGATGGGGTCGAGGCACCAGCCTTGCCGCAGAAGCGCGACCGCTTCTTGTCGGATGACGAATTGCGGTTGGTCTGGCAGGGGACGGGGAAGATGGAATATCCCTTCGCTCCTCTGTTCCGGCTGCTCATCATCACCGGACAGCGCGTGGAAGAGGTCGCCGGGCTGGATTGGTCGGAACTGCATCGCTCGTCCGCCATGTGGTCGCTACCTGCCGACCGCGCCAAGAACGGCGAGGCGTCGCAGGTGCCGCTTTCTGATTTAGCTATCGCTGAAATGGACGCCCTGTCGAAAGGTAAGAAGGGCAAATGGCCTCGTTCTGGGCTGGTATTCACCACAACGGGCGAAACGGCTGTCAGCGGCTTTTCTCGGGCGAAGGCGCGCGTCGATAAGGAAGCGGCAAAGCTGGGAGCCAAGGAAGAAGAGCCGATCACTGTCGCGCCTTGGCGGCTTCACGATCTGCGGCGGACGCTCGCTACCGGGATGCAACGCCTTGGAGTCCGGTTCGAGGTCACAGAGGCGATCCTCAACCATGTTAGTGGCGCTAAATCTGGCGTGGCGGGTGTGTATCAGCGGCATGATTGGGGACCGGAGAAGCGGTCGGCGCTTGATGCGTGGGCAGAGCATATTGGAAAGCTGCTGAACCCACCTGATAAAACGAACGTGGTTTCGCTCGACGCAATGCGAGCGTGACAGATGGCGCGGCTAGGTTTGGCCGCCGAAGAGCTGGCTCCGCACCAGCCCGCCGCGCCGTCAATTTTCATGCGGGATCGCCAGCGGAGGCGAGATGAAAAGTGCCAATTGGCAACGTGACGACTGGAGAATTTGGCGCAACCCACAGGCTTGGCCCTTCGGGCCGTCGGCCTACGTTTACCTTGCTGAAGCAGCAGAGCAGTTGTGTGCGAGAGCTTGGGGTAGGCACTGGCTGAGGCCATTCCATTATGACTGGGCAGAACCGATCCCGCCGTCGGCAGATCAGGTATTCGACGCAAACGGGAACATTGTCTGCGAGGAGACGTATGCCGCTCGCTCTTCGGATGTGCGGGCGATTCTGGGCGCGGGATGGGAATACCTTCCTGTTAGTCGCGACGCGTGGACCCTCGCTCACCAGGCGGCGAAGGCCCGCTTTGTACATGCAGACGCTTTCATGGATCAGCGAGATAAAGCGGTATCGCTCCTGCATGACCTGTTTGCGGAGGGAGTTGTTCAGACAGCCATCAAGGAAATTGCTCATGGGCGCTTCCATCTGGTTGGCCCCCACGCGTGGTATTGTGAAAGGCATGTGGCCGAGGGTCGGATCCGGACCTGTTCCATCGACATGTTGAATGCCTTCGGTGCCGGAACATATACGGACACTGCACCCTTCCCGCTGTTCGTTCCTGAGCAGAGCTTGGAGCAGGCGCTGGTGATCATGGATAACGTGCGGGCGGGCCGAGGGCCGAATGGGCCCACCGTGTCGCCAGGAGCTGACGCGCCACTCGCAAATGAGGGCGAGGTTTCGAAGCGGTCAGAAGTTGGGCAATCAACGGTTGCAGAAATTCAGAATAGCGCTGGAATTCCGGCGAGGCGGGGAGTGCCCCTGACGCGGGGCGTGATTGAGGCTCTGTTCAAAGAGCGGGCGGAAAGGTCTCAGCAAAAGGACGAATGGCGCACTGAGTCTGAAGACACACGTTGGCTTTCGGAACTCGGGGTACCGAGAGCGCGGGATCGGGCTAGGGAACTTCGCAGGAAGTTTCGGGGCGGCATTAGGCCGGTGGGGAAACCAAGAGTGGACTAAATTCCGCAAGAAACTCCGCCAACATCCCTTGTTGCGTAATATGCAGATTTAGCGTGCGAAATTAGCGGCTGCCATTCTTCACTCACGCCCACAGGAGGCCATGCAAAGCGCATCGCCGGGCGGTGGTGAAAATATGAGCGAATTGCTGAATACTGCCGCAGCCGCTCCGCTGATCGGGGTGTCGCCCGGGACACTGGAGAACTGGCGGACGAAGGGGCTCGGCCCCAAATTCATAAAGACCAGCATCGGTCGGCGCGGCAAGGTGCTGTATGACCCTGCCGACATTGACACATGGAAGGCCGCCAATCGCTACGGCAGCACTTCGGAGGTGGCTGCCTGATGCCGGTGGTGACCGCCGGGGCGGCGAAAAAGCCCAAAAAGAAAAGCTGCCCTGTGGCGGGGCAGCTTCTCCAGAACTTCAGTAACAGCAGCGAACACAAGGATAGCGGGACTGACTGGCGCACGCAATTCCTGATTGATCATCACCATGTTTCACCCGTGCTCGCGCGTGTGGCGGCTGCCCTGATCTACGGGGAGACAGGCGATGAGTGACGCCCCCTTTGTCGATCATAGCGGCGCGGCGCTCGCTCTGCTCAACAGCGGCGGACGCTTCACGAGGAAAGCAGGTTCTTTCCTCGGGCAACTCGTTGTCGATCCCACGCCCATGACGGACGCGCAGGCCAACTGGCTTGCCACTCTGCTGGACCGTGCTGGGCTTCCTCCTGTTGCAGGAGACGGAAATGACTGATCTGTTCGACCGTGAATTTCGTGCCAGCCGTGACGGCGGCTATTCTGCGCCCGGCTTCGTCTATCCCCATTCGGCGGGCTTCAAGGGCTCCGCTGAGACAGGACGTGAAGCTGCCGAGGCAATCGCTCCGAAGTTGGGCAACCTCCAGCGCTTGGTTCTGGAGGCGGTCAATGCTCGGGGCGCATACGGCCTCACACCTGAAGAGCTGTCGGATAATCGCGAGATTGGCCGGGTTTCCGTTCAGCCACGCTTTTCCGAACTGAAGGCGAAGGGGCTGATCGTTGACAGCGGGAAGCGCCGCATCAATTCTTCCAGCCGTAAGCGCGCTGTCGTGTGGGTCGCTCGCGAATATGCGCCCCTCATGGAAGGGGGTGACGCGTGAAGGTGGAGGCATTTTCCTACAGCCGCCGTGATCGGCACAGTGATGGCACCATGACACAAGATGCGTTCGCCGCCTTCATCGCGGCAATGGAAGCTGCCGGGGTCCGTCCCACTGAGCCGATTGCCGATCGCCTCGGCTCTGACCTGATCCGCTTCGCCTGCGAGGGCGACGGGTCGGGAAAGCGCAACGGCTGGGCCGTGCTCCATTTGGACGAGCGCCCAGCCGGTGCATTTGGCAACTATCGGCTTCAGGTGTCCGAGACATGGCGTTCCGGTGCCATCATGCGCCTATCCCCAGCGGAGCGGCGGGAAGTGACGGAACGCTACAGGGCAGAGAAGGAGCGGCGCGAAGCGATGCGTCTGCATGAGCAGCAGGAAGCGGCGGCACGGTGCCGCGCTCGTTGGGAGCGGTGCCGGTCAGCGGACCCGCAGCATCCCTACCTCGTCCGCAAGCGTGTGTCGGGCGAAGGACTGAGGCAGGACGGCAATCGCCTGCTCGTGCCCATGCTTGATGCTGGCGGCGTGATCTGGAACTTGCAGGCCATCGCGCCCGATGGCTCCAAACGCTTTGCAACGGGTGGACGACAGGCAGGCTTGTTCTGCCTGATCGGTGATCCCGGTGCGGTCATGCTGGTGGGCGAAGGCTTTGCGACCTGTGCCGCTGCGCGCCGGGCAGCGGGCTATGCCGCCGCCGTAGCGTTTTCCGCTGCCAATCTCTCAGCAACGGCGCAGGCGATGGCCTTGGCCTATCCTGAGGCTGATCTGGTGATCCTCGCGGACGATGATGCCCATCTGGTCGACCATCCGACCATCAGGAAGAATGTAGGGTTGGAGGCCGCACGCGCTGCCGCCCTTGCTGTCGGCGGTCGCCTTGCGATCCCGCCGCGAAAGGATGATGCGGCATGAGCGCGAAGATATTTGACCGCGAGTGTTGGCGAGCAGCCCAAGATCGCCGCGCGAAGCGCGAGGTAGCGGTTATGCGCCAACTCTACGCCGGGCCCGCTCCGCGCAAGCGCCTCTCGCTTGACGAGATCATGGGACCCGCATTCGATCCCACTGGAGGTGCGGCATGACAGTCGCCCCCCGAGATTTTGCCGACGAGCTAGGTGACAGCGCCATCGTTGCGGCAATCCACTCCGCCAAGCCTGTGCGCCTTGTGCAGGCTTCCCCCTATGCCTGGCGCGACCCGGCGACCATTCCGCCTCGTCCGTGGGTATATGGGCGCTGGTTCCTGCGTGGCACAGTCGCCTGTGTCGTCGCCCCGGGCGGAGCGGGCAAATCCACCATGCTGGCGGGCACTGCGCTCGCACTGGCGTCGGGGCAAGACTTCCTCGGCAAGAAGGTCTGGGAAGGCCCGAAGCGGGTCTGGCTCTGGAACCTTGAGGACGACATGGACGAGCTTTCCCGCTCGATCCAGGCCGCCGCAGTCCATCATGGTCTGGAACCGGAGGACATCGCCGGGCGGCTGTTCGTCGACAGCGGCATGGAAGGCGTGGGCCTTTGCACTGCTGTTGAGGCTGATGGGCAATTCAAATTGCTGGAGCCGATCTATGAGGCGCTCACTGCCGAGATCGAGCGGCGGCACATAGATGTGCTGATCGTGGATCCGTTCGTCTCGTCCCATGAGGTGGAGGAAAACGCCAACAGCAAGATCGACAAGATCGCGAAGGCGTGGGGCCGGGTGGCGAAGGCGGCAAACTGTGTCATCGTCCTTGTCCATCATACCAGCAAGGCCGGATCGGCGGATGTGACAGCCATGTCCGCGCGCGGCGCGGTGGCTCTCATCAATGCGGCGCGTTCGACGCTGGTGCTTAACCGGATGACGGATGAGCAGGCGCAGGAATTGGGCATCACGCCGGAGATGCGCGGACGCTATGTCAGCGTGGCCGACGACAAGCACAACCGGGGACCTGCTGAGAAGGCGGACTGGTATGAGCTGGTCGGTGTCGATCTCGGCAACGGGATGGACCATCATCCAGGAGACAGCATCGCCGTTGCGGTCCCGTGGACGCTGCCCGATCCCTTCGATGACGTGACCGCTCAGCATCTGGAGCGGGTCAAGAACGTCATCGAAGGTGGTGAGTGGCGCGAGAACGCACAGTCGTCGCAATGGGCTGGTCACGCGGTGGCACAGGTGCTGGGGCTCGATGCTGACAACAAGGCCGATAAGGGGCGGATCAAGTCTATCCTCCGCCAGTGGATCAGCAATGGCGCGCTGAAGGTAGAACGCCGCATGGATAAGACGCGGCAGGAACGGCCCTTCATCGTGGTTGGCCGCTGGGGTGAGCAGTGATGTGCACCACCTCCAAAATTGTGGTGGTGCAAGGTGGTGCAGTGGTGCGCTCTGAACTGCACCACCACCACCCCCATATAATGGGGTGGTGTGGTGTAGCAGAGCAGTGCAGCCGAAACGTGGTGGTGCAAATTCAGGGTGGTGCGGGGCAGGCTGACTGATGCCGAAGAAAATGAAAAATGGGATCGAATCGGCGCAAGCTATTGCTAAGCGATGCCGGTCAAAGCCGTTGAAAGAAAAGCCTGCCCCAACCGAGAAGAAGGCGCGGGCTATCGCAGCCTCCCGTCTCGCATATGATGGTATGCCAGCGCGTCCGTCATTCGAGGCTAAGTGCAGGCCGGATGGTGCACTGGTTCTCGATGCCCGTCACAATGACGAGCAGGGCGAGAGCTATTTGCTCCATGCGGCGACCGGCTCAGCATCCGACGCATGGGTAAACCATGCGGTGAAGGATTTAGCTAAGGTCGGTGGTGCGCGTGGTGTTGCGGGGGTGACGTCGGCAGAAGTGAACGCGGGATTGGCGTTCCTGTCTGGCGTGGAACCGGGCGACGAGGTGGAAGCGGCCTTGGGCGTGCAGATGTATGCGACGCACCAGCTTGCCGTTGAGATGGCGTCGCTGTGCCGCCACACCAATGATCGTGCTGCTCTGATGGAATATGGGAACATGGCGACCAAGATGATGCGGACGTTTGCGATGCAGGTCGATGCGCTCGCGAAAATCCGGCGCGGCGGTGAGCAGGTAGTGCGGCACGTCCATGTCTATGAAGGGGGCCAGGCCATCGTTGTGGATCAATTCAATCATCACGGGGCAGGAAATGGAAAAGCCTTCGGACAACCCTACGCACCCTTCGCGGGTCATGCGCCTGCGTTCAGCGCCCCGATGCTTAGCCAAGACGCGGCAGGGAACGGAGTGCCAGTCTCCAGCGATCAAGGGCAAAAGACGATGCCGCATGCACGGAGGAAACAGCCCAGGCGCGCCTCGCGGAAACCGGAATAGCTATAAGCATGGGCTGCGATCGGCGGCGATGGTCGAGACCCGCCGGATCATGCGCGGGCTCGTTGCAGCAACGAAAGCGACCATCGGCGGGTTCTGATCGGCGGCACGCGGCATCGCGTAAATACGGGGAAATACGTGAGCGACGCGGCTGTTGTTACAGGAAATAACAGTATGAGTCACAGCAAACCCGGCGCGCAGCAAAGGCCCCGCGCCGGGCTCGATCAGGACGCGCTACGAGCGGATGCCTGAGAAATATACGACCGAATGCGCGCAACCGTTCGAGACGACGGATCTCGCCCTTTCCGCAGGTCGGATACTAGCCGAGGGTCGGATGCGGCCAATCGCCCGAACCGGCTGGCAGACATGCGGTGCTGCCTAAGGTAGCGCTCAATCTCCAACAGGATCGGAGCGGCATAGCGGCCATCCTGCGGCTCCCTCCCTCCCTTGGCTTGCGCTGATTGGTCGAAAGGTACGGCCATGATCGCCGCACCACAGGAGGGATGGAAAGCTGCGGCGGTGTTGTGGCGGCGGATCAGCATGGGTCCGCCTCAGTTGTCGTGTATGAGGCGAGATAGGCTTTAACAGCCTCCCGCATGATCAAATCACGGCGCAACGGGCGCTCGTGTTGAACAAGGGCGCGGCGCTCTTCCTCAGTGATCCCAAGCGACCAGTGCAGGATAACGCCATTCGGTCTAACGGTGTAGCCTCCGCCTAAGTCGACATAGCGGGCCAGCCATCCGGCGGGGTCCAACGGGCGAAAGGGGGCAATGGGGGCCGGAGCCCCCCGGTTGATGTCAGCGGTGTGCATGGTCAGCCCCTCGCGACGAGGCGGCGAACATCGGCAAGTACTCTGCCGATTGCCTCAGGCGTGATCACGCATCCTTCAGCGATGTCCTGCAAGCAGGACAGCTTCCATTCCACGGCGCGAATGTGAGGCCCAGGCAATGCCAGCAGCTTGCTTTCTGCCTCGACCATCGCGTCACAGAGTTCATCGCTAAATGGGGAGGCGTCCGAAGCCTTCCGGGCGACAAGATACTCGGACATGGCCATGTCCCAAGCTGACGTTGATGCGTGAGCAGCACGCGGCATCGCGAAGACAATAGGTGCCAAGGCAAGGCCAGCGATCAGTGAGCGACGATCGGTCATGACAACGCCTTTCCAGCAATACGGCGGAGGTCGGTCAGCACCTCGTCGTTATCAACCTGCCCTTCGGTTTCCTGGATGAACTCAACCTTGGCTATGAGATCCGCCACTGTGGTGACGGGGAAGTGCTCCACCGTGCGCATGGCGCGGCAGCTGATATCGGTTAGCCGGTCCTGCTCCCTGTCGAGAGCGTCCATGCTGTGGCGCTGGTGGATGCGCCGTTCTTGTGAGGCCCGCCACGCCAGCTTTTCCTCAAACTCCTCTAGCAGCGCTAGATACGACTTCGCTAAGCGGTGGCCTTCATTGATCACTTCGCGGCAGTGGCGCGCTTCCACGAGATTGGATTGACAATCTGTCGACCACTGGACGAGCTTGCCGCCGCATTCATGCCGCGTCTCTGTGGTGAGGTGCGGGATTTTCGCCACTTCAGCCTTGCAGGCCTTCCAGGCGGGCGCATAGGCCCTGTCGTGCCACGCATTCTCCTGGTTTGCTGCCTTGTGGTAATCGGAAATTGCATCCGTGATGGCGCGGCTTGGCGTCGCGTCCGGGCGAGCGACGCTTGTCATCGCCGTGGCGACGGCAGGGGCGGCGATTACGGCAGGTACGATGGCGAGAGCGCGCATGACATTGCGGCGCGAAGTTGATACTTCGGACATAGCTTCAATCCCTCTTCAACAGGGGTTGCGGTTAGGGCTGTAGGAGAGTTAGCGCTTTCCTATGGCCCGCTTTTTAGATATCCAATAATTATGAGTGATGCAATAGCGGATATCGGAAAAAAGAAGCGGCGCGGTCGCCCGGCGGTTGGCGCGACCGGTGTTATGGTCAAACTGGCTCCTCCGGATTTGGCCGCTCTCGACGGATGGGTAGCCAGACAACCTGATCACCCATCCCGACCGGAGGCGATCCGCAGGCTCATCTCCAAGGGAATGCATCAAGAGTAGCTGGTAGGGCGTTGTCTCGCATTGCGGCGCGCGTTATCTGTAATTCGTGGCTACGCCTTTAGAAAAATTCCGTAAGCGCTTCGGCCTTTCGCTCGGTGATCTTGCCGTTCGCATTAATGTGTCTGAGACTCAGCTGAAGAAATGGGAGCGTCGGTGGGAGGATATTCCGCCAGACATTCTGCGCGAGATCGCCGTAACCTACGGCGTCAGCGTTGCCTCGATTCTCGGGGAGGAATGCCCAGTAGAACGGTGGGGGAGTTACCCGTTCGCGATCAATGAACCCGAGGAACTGTACGGCACCTTGCGGCTCACCTTTACCGATGGCCATCAAGCTGAGTTTCCGATTAGCATAAAAGTGCGAGAGTCAGTCCTTAGCCAACTTGCCCGACGCAGTTTTCACGATTGTGAAAATAGGCCTGGCACAGAGCCTTGGCTCTACTTCTGGACTCTCGACGATCGGATCGCGTTCGCAAGGATGTCGTTGCTTAGTGAAATTGATTTGATCAGTGATGATGAGCGCGAAGCGCCCTATCACGCGCATCCCGAGGTCTACCGACATCTTCTCACATTCTCATATGATGATGATACTGACCGGGAGGAAGAAGGCTCCGTTAAAGGAAGGATGAGCGAAGCCTTAGCAGAGCATTACGAAGAACTAGGAGGGATGTCCGTTGCATCGCAACGCGCCACGCACGCCCAACTGGTGTTCAAAGATGGTAGAGATTTGTATGCTTCTTGCAAAACTCCCGAGGAAGTGGCTGGATTTTTTATCCTTGACTTGACTGCTTCAGAAATTCCCACATCCTCATTTCTACAGATTGAGGATTCTTACGACTACCATGAAGCCTACTTCGTGAATCTCGATGTGCTTCGTTTTATCAGCATCCCGTCTGAAGCGTATCATCGGTACTCGGCTCCTGAAGATGAGGGCGACGTTGCTGAAGCCGACGCAGGGCAAGCAAGCGTTGACAGGACTACATAGCTTGTTTTCTCAGCATGAACCGATAGGGTTGATCTAATGGATGCAGACCCTCAAGTTCATGATCTGATTGCCAACCCTTTCATCCCGCTGTGCTGGCTGGCTGTGTTGTTCGCAGCTGTCGCATGGCTCCGCGTCTGGCGGCGCTTATCAGCGCTCAGCGATAGGGGATACCAGACAGCTAGTGTCTGGACGTTGGTGGAGCCTGCGGCGCTGTTCACCAGCGGGGCCATGTTTCTAGGACTCATCGCATGGGTGTGGCAAGGCGCGGCGTAAGGGTCAGGGGTGGACCACTCTTTCGTTGACCTCGGGCACTTTCTCCATAGTTTGCGCGGGATGATCTCCGTTATCCTGTTTGCCGCTGCCGTTACCGTCGTAGATGGCGACACAATTCGCATCGATGGTGAGCGCATTCGGCTCTTGGGGATCGATGCGCCTGAGATGCACGGTTGCCGACAGGGCAGGGTGTGTGTCCCTGGCGATGGACAGGCAAGCAAGCGCAACCTTGAGGCTATGATGGGCGGGGAGATCAGCGTCCAGCGCGTGGGGCAGGATCGCTATGGTCGCACGCTTGCGCAGGTCTATGTCGGAGGGCGTAACGTCGCTTGTGAGCAGTTGCGGCGCGGGCAGGCGGTCTACGTGGCGAAGTGGGACACTGGTGGCAGGCTGGCGAGGGAGTGCCCCTGATGCGCCCGTCTTACATACTGATACCGTCAGTAGCCGCTGTTGTTGCCATTTCAGTTGGGGATAAGGGCTACGGCTGGCCGTTCGTGGGGGCGCACTTCCTGCTCGCAGTCGCGATTATTTTCGGCTTTGCAAAACTTGGGAACGAAATATTTGGAAGGCGGCGGTGACGATCCGATGCGAATGATCGAAGGGGAATTTCGAGTGGACAAGGGGGTCAACGATGACGCTACATACCTTAGGCCCTGAGAGCACCGCCCAAGATGAGCGGGTTATCGGCAAAGCCTACCACGTTCACCTGCTTCCCCTCATGGCTGCTATCCCCTTAGCGATTGCGTACTTTTTCGACTTGAAATGGGTGGTGGCTGTGAGCGCGGCACTGATTATTGCCCAAGGGCACGAAGCAGGAGGACGTCTTCACGAGATGTGCATCCGGCTAAGGCGCACGAACATTCTGCTTCGCCAGCATCACCCCAGCGGTGACGGTGTATTGTAGGGGGATGGGGTAGGGTCCAGGTGTGATCGAATGGAGCTATCAGGCTGCTGGATCACTTCCTTAGTGACTTTTCAACTCTGAGGTGACATAGGGAGCGCATGATGGCTCATGCTCTACGTTTCCAATTCAACGAGAGTAAGGGAGTTGAGGCTCTAGCCTATATCGCGCAAAAGTGGTCCGGCATCACTGCGTTTTATGCCTCCAAGGTGCTTTTCTTCGCTGAAAAGAAGCATTTGAACCGTTACAGCCGTCCGATAGTCGGCGACACATTTATCGCTATGCCGAACGGGCCAGTCCCTTCTACCCTCTACGACTTCATCAAGGGCAAGCTGGATCACGCTGGCGATCCGGACGCGATTATGCGCGCTCTCCTCATTCAACGCGACCCGTATCCCCGGATTGACGCCCACCGGCCTGCTGACCAAGAGATATTGTCGCCTAGCGACATAGAATGCCTAGAAGAGGCTATCAGCTTCTGCCGGGGCAAATCCTTTTCCTCTTTGTCTGGCATCACGCATCAGGAAAAGGCGTGGATGGATGCGCCGCAGAACGGCCCTATGGATTACGCTGATCTGATCGATGGCGATGATCGGGAAGAAATTCTTGCAGAAGCTGCTGAGTTCGCTGCATACGGCGTTTTGTGAGTGTTGGGCATATCTACGTAATAGAAACTGTTCTGGCTAATCCCAGGAAGGAAAAGATTACGCTTTGCGTCTGTGCAGCGGACAATCTTTTCTTTTGGTTTAATACCAAGCCAGCAAGGCATGGACAGGGACAACTACCCCTGTCGGAGGATGATCATCATTACCTCACGCATGATTGCTTTTTAGATTGCTCTCGCGCGACAACGTTTCCAGCGTTTGAGCTTGAGGATGCAAAGCATATAGGTCCAATTTCGCGAGACCTCGCGTGGAAGATCATAGCTTTTTTGGAAGCTTCGCCCCCTACCACCCTCCCACCGAAACAGCTCAACTTGTTCATCGCAAACCTGCGAACGATCTGAGCATTCTTCCTTGCTCGTCCAACCGGCCCCGCCCTAACCCGGCGCGGTTTTCTTTTGCCCAACAGCCTCGCTTCGGCGGGGCTTTTTGCGTCATGTCCGGTTTAACCAAGGCGAATCATTTCGTTAGCGGCATGTAACCCGCGCAGGCTTCACCTGTAGTGCGACCCTAACTGGCCCTGCCTCTCTTTCAGCGAGGCGGGGCTTTTCTTCGCTCCGCATTATTCCACGACGAGATGAGGCGACGGCATAGATGCGATGAGGTCGCCAGCGCTGACGCCCCAGGCGATCGCCAGAGCATCCAGTTCGGCGCGGGAAAGATAATCACCCCGGCTGATCGCTTCCAAACGGCGCTCAGACATGCCGGTCATCTTCGCCAGTCTGGATGTGGCGACACATTTCTGCATCTGCCATGCGCTGAACCAACGTGTTCCCGTCTTAACCATGTGCGCAACCGGATGATCTGGTGCCCAGCGATCCAGTTGTTGCGGGACGGGTCGTTCTCCCTTCCGTCGGCTCACAGCAGGGCTCCTTGCTCGACCGGCTGAAAGTAGCGAGCCGCGCTGACCGCGTTTCGATAATGGACCGTCTGAAGTCGTTCCGCCTCGTCGAATGGAACAGGTGTCCACTCCTCAGACGGATAGACGGTTTCATAGATCACGCGCGCAGCCGCGCGCAGTGGTGCCTGATGGTGCTCAGCCACGGGTTCCTCCAGCGATTCGTTGTTCCTGCATTGTGGAACATAAAGAGAACACTTGGCAATATTCCGATGCAAGGGTTCGCGCGGACGTCGCGACCCGCACAGCGCGAATCGCCGAAATTGCTTGGTTATGTATCACCAAAGTGGTACTATGATACCCGTCAAGGAGAATGTTAATGCGGGCGCATACACACAACGCTGCGGTTCGGTTCAGGGTGAACGAGGCCCTGTTGGCCGCAGCCACACATAAAGCGCAGCGTGAGGGGATGAGCCTTTCAGAATTGTTGCGCCATGCGGTCCGTAATGCCGTGCGGGACGCGGTATGATCGCGCAACGCGAGATGGGCAATCCTGCAGAACACCTGCGTTCGGCAGCGATGGGCGATCTTCCCGCGCAGCGGGCGTTTGTCCAAATCGGGCTGCAGATGATTGGCAGCGGCGGCGTTGATCCCATCTGGGGTTATAATGGCGTCCTGATTTGGGCGCGGATTGCGGCAGCGCATGGTTACCCAGAGGACCGGCAGGTGCTCGCCGGGTGCCTTTGTGGTTTGGCGCGCACGATCTCCGAGAATGGGAGCGAGGAGGCGGCGACTGAAGTCATGGTCGAGGCTGTCGCTATTGCCGACGAACTTGCGGATGAAGGCTGTGAGCTGTCGGCCAAGGTTCTCAATCAGTTGGTCGAGATACTGCCTCCGCGCGTTGCGAGCGAGGCAAAAGCATTCAGGGACAGCCGCCCGCGCGTTCGGGATGAGCAGAATGAGGAAAGGCAATAAGATGGGCTTGAGCGGCGGTTCTACCAACAAATCCTATTCGGGGTCAGCCCAACCTTGGGCAAAGAAAATCGCGGAGCCCGCTGCGCAGAATGTCATGGGTGTGTTCAACCAGAACCAGCCCGGCCTCGCCAAACTGACCGACACGGTTCAGGGCACTGTACCCGGCCTCTCGTCCAACTTCTCGGGGTGGAGCCCCACGGTGGGGCAGAGCCAGGACTATTATGGCGATGTGCTGGATGGGAAGTTCCTAGATCCATCCAGTAATCCCGGCCTCAAGAGCGTCCTTGATCGCAATATGCGTGATGTGACCGATCAGGTTAATTCGCAGTTCTCTATGGCTGGACGCTACGGCTCGAACGCGCATGTCGGGACCCAAACGCGTGAATTGGCCGATAGCAATGGCGCGATCATGGCAGACGCCTACAATCGCGAACGCGGTTATCAGGGGCAGGCGGCGGGCGCGGTAAACGATGCCAGCAATCAATCGCTGGCGGCGCTGCTTCAGGCGGCAGGCGTGGGCGCGGAACTGCCTTATACCGGCACGAATAACCTGTCGTCGGCATTGTCGGCGCTGTTTAGCGGTGGCACGCAGAAGTCAACGCAGAGCGGCGGTATTGGCGGGGTCCTCCAGGGGATCGGCAGCATTGGATCGAGCGCAGCGGCGCTTGCTCCTGTCATGTCGGATCACCGCCTGAAGTCGAATATCGAAAAGGTGGGAGCGTTCCCTGACGGTCTCGGCGTTTATGATTACGACTATATCGATGCACCGAGCGCGGACGTCGCAGCGTTAATGCCGGAGGGTCGCCAGCGCGGCGTAATGGCATCGGAAGTTGCTAAACTTCGGCCATGGGCGCTTGGGCCTGATATTGGCGGCTTCCAGACCGTGAATTACGGTGCGCTCTGATGGCATTTGGGATGGGAAACAGAGAGGGACAACCGCTAATGCCTACCACGCTGGCGCGCTTGATGCAGAACAACCCGGCGCTGCAATCGCCTCAACAATCTCTCCAGCAGCCGATGCAGGAACCACAGCGGCAAATGTCCTTGGCCGACTATCTGCAGGCACCGCTCACGAATGAGCCACTGAAAAACGCGATAATGCCTGGCGATCAGCCCGGCATTCCCGAACTGCCCACCATGCCCGGCGTCAAGAAGCCCGGTGCGTTTTCAAAGGATGGGGTGGGGTGGAAGGTTATGGGCATCGTTGGAGACGCCTTGCAGTCGATGGGAGGGGGGCGACCTACCTACATGCCGTATGTCCAGGGGATTGAGGAGCAGGTTCGGCAGGACAAGGCCCGGCTAACGGAGATGCAGGAGCGTGCGCGGGTTGACGCCAGTAAGCCGGACTATTTCACGGTGGGGCGCAATCGTGTGCGCTTCGACCCGACCACGCAGCAGTCGCAGACCGTCTATGAAGCGCCTGCCGACTTCGAGGAATACGCCGGGGTGTTGGGCCTCCAGCCTGGAACTGACGAGTATAACGAGGCGGTCCAGGATTATGTGCTGCGCTCCAACGGGCCGACCGCACAGGATGGCCGTGAGGGCCTTGAGGGCGTGCGGCAGGATAACCGCGTATCTCTTGAGGCGGTGAGGCAGGGCAACCGCATGACACTGCGCGGGATGCCGACCTACGCTAATCTGCATCCACGTCCAACCGCCGGGCGTTCTGGCGGCGGTAACGGCGGAGGCTCTCCACGCACGACCGGAAATGTCTACGCGCCTATCCTTGCCAAAATCGCGGCAGGAAAGGGTCTGACACCGGGCGAGCAGCAGGTGATCGGCATGTACGGGCGGGGCGGTCGCGGTGGAAAGCCTGCCGCGCCATCCACCAGCACCGGACCCGTCGCCACTGACGGCAAGGGCAATAAGGTTCAGTGGAACGGTAAAGCCTGGGTATCGGTGCGCTGATGGCCAGCAGTCCGCCACCGCCTCCCGGCTTCCGGATTATCGAGCAGGCCGCGCCGCGTTCCAAGGCGAGCAACGTTCCTCCGCCGCCTCCTGGCTTCAATCTGACGCCTACCGGAGAGGCGTATGATGGTGATACCTTCCGCCTGAACAGCGGGCAAAATGGCCGCCTCTACGGCGTGGATGCGTTCGAGCTGAACCAGCAGGGCATGCAGCGTGGACAGCTAGTTCCACTTGGTCAGCAGTCCCGCAGCGCCCTGCTGCCGTTCCTCAAGCGCGATGCGACGGTGACGCCGACCGGCTCGCAGACCTATGGCCGTCCTGTCGTTTCACTATCTGCCGGGAGGAATGATGCCGGGCGCGGCCTGCTCGATGGCGGCTTCGCACTGGCCGCGCCGGAATATCTCAAGGCCGATCCTGTGCGGCTGGGTGACTATATGGAGGCGGAACGGGGCGCGCGTCTCAACCGGCGCGGCGCGTTCGGAGGGCGGTTCCAGACGCCGAAGGACTTCCGGGCTGGCAAGCCTGATCCGTGGGCGACACCGGAATGGATCGATAAACCGCAGGCGGGAAGCCAGGCGGTTTTCTTCGATGATCCGACACCCTTCCAGGGGCTGCGGCCCGAGATCGCAGCGGGCTACCAGAAAATCTGGACCGATCCGAAGTCCACGCCCGACGATTTGCTGGCCTATGCCAAGGCGAATGGGTTCATCATCGACCCCGACACTACCCGGAAGCTCTATGTCGAGCGCGCCAAGCGCGGGGCCGATCCGACGCTGCGCTATGCTGCGCCGCCCAGGCTGATGACCAATCCCGGCGATGGCGTCATCGGTGCTGGTGTGCGCGGCCTGTCCGATCCCATCAACATGCTGGATGAGATGGGAGCCGTTGTGGACACGCTGGGCCTGACGCAGGGCCGGGAGAATATATGGGGCAGCGATCGCCGCTTTGGCGACATTCTGGCGAACAACATCGACCAGAACCGCAGCATCCTTGAATATGACGACGCGAACCATCCCTATTCGCGCTTTGCGGGGCAGCTCGCGAGCGGCATTGCACTGCCCGGTGCGTCGGTCGAAGGCGTGGGCCTTGCTGCCGCGCGTCAGGCGCTCAGGGCCGGATCATCGCGCTTCGCAGCCGAACTGGCGGCAAAGCAGGCTGTGCGTTCCCAACTAGCCCGCGCCGGGGCTGTCGAAGGCACGCTGGCAGGCTTCGGCTCTGGTGAGGGCGGCGTAGTGGATCGCCTCCCTTCCGCTGCCGTGGGCGGCGTCACGGGCGGCACGCTGGGCTATTTGACGGGCGCAGCGGCACAAGAGCTAGGGCCGATTGCCCGCGATGCCATCAACAGGGTCAGGGGGCGGAGTGCTGCGCAGACGGCTGCGGAGCAGGTGCCGGGCCTCGGCGTCGATGAAGCGCTGAATGATATGCCCACCGCTCCTACGGTGCAGCCGCGCACGCTCGCCGATCTGGTGACTGCGAACATGGCGCGCGAGGGTGTGCCTGCTGTCCCGTCCATTTCATCGCCCAGGCTCATCGATCGCATTGATGTGAACAATCGCGCGCGTCCGATGCTTGACCCTGCCACCGATATGCAGCGCATGCGCCAGGCGGAGCGGGTCAATCCTGCGGACGTGCTGCCGCTGCCGTCCAACGTGGTTGCGAGCCAGGAAGAGGCTGGATCGATCGGCGCAGGACTATATCCGGTCATCAAGGCTCCAAACGAAGCAGCGACGCTCGATAGCCGCACCCTTCCGCGCGGGGATGATCCGGCGCGCCAGATGCCAAAGCGCGGCCCGTCCGACCTCATCACTTTCCTGCGCAGTCAGGGCGGGGTCATTGATCAGGGCGGCGAGCTCCGCGCTATGGGCGTTACCAATGTCGGGCGGGTTCTGGACCATGCGCGCGGAGAACAGCGCTTCGGCAAGCTGATTGATGATGAGAACGGGTTGCCGCTGGACCAGGCGGCGGATTTTGCATGGCGTTCGGGCTATTTCCCCGACCATGCCGAACGCCCGACCATCGCGGAATTTCTCGACGCACTCGACAACACTCATAGAGGTCTCAATCGCTCCTTCCGCTCGGATGATCTGGCGGAGGTGGACGCCTTCAACGCGGCCCGTGAGCAACGCTATGCGGTGGAGAAGGCGCGCGACGCGGGCGCACCTTTAGCAGAGGATCGCGGCCAGCCGGTGACGCTGGGCGATCTCGACGCTAATCAGCCCCCTGTGTCAGCCTATGAGGAATGGGGCGATCAGGCTCCGAACTTCGCAGGCAATATTCGCCTCTCGAATCTGGACAGCCCACAGAGCATCAAGCGGGCGCTGGTGCAGGCCGAGCGAGTGACCGGTGGGTTCGATGCCGCCCGCCGGGGGCGGATCAGCCAGGCCGAGACGCAGAACCTCGCCAACGAATTGGGCATGACGCCCGACGATCTGCTGAAGCGCCGCAAAGGGCAGGCGTTTAACGCAGAGGAAGCGCTGGCCGCCCGACAGATACTCGCCAAGTCGGGGAACGAACTGGTCAACATGGCGCGGCGTATCCAGCGGATGGACGATCCGGGCGAGGAAGCGCTGGCTTCATTCCGGCAGGCCATGGTCCGCCACGTCGCTATTCAGGAGCAGATTGCCGGTGCAACGGCAGAAGCCGGGCGGACGCTGGCGCAATTCCGCATGATGGCGGACAGCCGCAACGTGCGGGGGAATGTGCTAGATGCGCTATCGCAGAGCGGTGGCGGTAGCGACCGGCTCAAGGAAGCCGCCGACATGATAATGGACGGTGCGGGTGACCCCGGCAGGCTTAATCAAGCCGCGCGCTTGGCGATGAAGCCGGGCATGGCCGACAGGTTCAATGAATTTTGGATCAACTCGCTTCTGTCGGGGCCGCAAACCCACGTCGTCAATGCGGTTTCGAACACGATGACGGCGCTGGCGCAGATCCCGGAACATGCCATCGCGGCGGGTATTGGCGGCGCTCGCAATCTGGCGGCGCGGGGCAAGGTAGCCGATCGTGTGTTGTTCTCCGAATTGGGCGCACGATCGGTCGGGCTGATCCAAGGCGTCAGGGAAGGGTTGCGGCAGGCAGCGCGAACGCTGCGTACGGGCGAGGGGTCTGACTTCGCCAACAAAGTCGAAGCACGCACGCAAGAGGCGATACCGGGCGTGGCGGGGAGAATAATCCGCACGCCCACACGACTATTGTCTTCGGCAGATGAGCTTTACAAGGCCATGGCTCGGCGCATGGAACTTAACGGGCTGGCAGTCCGCAAGGCGGCGGCGGAAGGGCTGCGCGGCGATGAAGGCAAGCAGCGAGCGGCGGAACTGGTCGCCAATCCTTCCGACGAAATGCTGGAGCAGGCTTTCGACTACGGTCGCTATCTGACCTTCCAGCGCCCTCTCGGTAAGGTAGGCCGCGCCGCGTCGATGCTGAGCAACAGCAGTCCGGTCATGAAGATGGTCGTTCCCTTCGTTCGGACCCCCACGAACCTTTTGAAATTCTCGCTGGAGCGTTCCCCTGCCGCGCCCCTGCTGTCCGAGTGGCGGCGGGACTTCCGCGCAGGCGGTGCGAAGCGTGACCTTGCCATGGCCCGCGCGCTGGTCGGCTCCGGTGTTGGTGGCCTCGTCGCGGAATTGGCGGCTCAGGGGCTCATCACGGGCAACGGACCAGCGGATGAGAAGGCGAAGGCGCTGCTGCGTGCCGATGGCTGGCAGCCCTATTCGATCAAGATCGGGGATCGTTACATCAGTTATCAGCGGCTCGATCCGTTCGCTTCGACGCTGGGGGTTGCTGCCGGGATGGTAGAGTTGCAGGACCATATGACCGAGAAACAGCGTGAAAGTGTGGCGCTGCTCGTGACTGCCTCCGTGATGCAGAACCTTTCCAGCAAGACCTGGCTGTCTGGCTTGGGCGATCTGGTGGACGCGGTGAATGATCCCAATCGTTATGCTGATAGCTGGCTGAAGCGGACTGCCGCTTCACTTGCCGTTCCCGCCGGGGTGGCTCAGGTGGCGCGCACCATGGACCCCACGTTGCGCGAGGCTGATGGCGTGCTGGATTCGATCCGCCGCCGAGTTCCGGGAGTGTCGAAGTCGCTGCCCGAGCAGCGCGACGTTTGGGGCAACCAAGTCACAAGCGAGGGCGGGTTGGGGCCAGACATCATTTCTCCGATCTGGCAGTCAACGCGGCGCGGTGATCCGGTAAACAACAATCTGTTGGATGCTGGCGTCACGGTCCCAGCCTTCCGTCGCAACGGCATGTCGCCTGGTGACTATGGGCGCTTCCGCGAGAAGGCTGGCGGGCAAAGCTATTCAGGCATAAGCGATCTGATCCGCTCGCCTGAGTGGCCGGGGATGGTTGCTGATGATCGACAGGACGCAGTTGATCGGATCGTCAGGGCTGCGCGGAAGGGTGCGAAAACAGGGTTGCTGAGCAATGGCGGCGATGTGCCGCCACCGCCTCCCGGCTTCACGGTTCCGCCGCCGCCTCCCGGTTTCTCTATCGTGAACCATCCTTGAAAACGGAAAAGACCATGGCTGACCTGATCCCTGCTGACCTCTTAACCCGTGTGGACGCGCTCACGCAACCATTCGACTGCGGGGCTTTGGATGCGGCGGAACTGTCCCCTCATTGTAGTTTCCAGCACTACGATCCCGTCATCGTCATCGATCGCGCCGACGCGCAGCAGGGTGGCAAGCACTTCATTGGCGCTAAGGGGTGTTTCGATAATCCAATGTGACAGCAGGGGTTTGCACCAATCGACCGCTGATCGCAGAGCGTTGCCAACCCGTATATAAGCTTCCTGGCTTTCGTTGCCGCGAAGATCATAACTCACAACATACCAAGGCAATGTTTTCCCTCCCGAATCGCTAGGCCATTACGGCAGAGGAACGAGAGGGAGTCGAGTCAGCCAGTTGTCAGTCCAGATATTTGATCACAGCCAGCTTCGCGGTCTGTACTCCGACAGCAGCAGACCACCCGCTGCCATACGCCTGATTGCCATAAGCGCTGGCCTGACCACCAGACACCGCGCCAGTCACCCGCGCGTTCGATGACAAGAAAACAACGGCGTCACCTCCTGCCGCCTTGGCTGCCTTGGCGACGGACTTCGAGCCAATGGCGTCTCCTGCCAAACGACCAAGCCCTCGCTTGTCTTCGATCAGGCCGAGCACCTTGAAGCGGCGGGGTGGCATTCCACTGTTCCAATAGTCGATGCCGTTCTTCGTGACGCGCGTTCCGCCTTTTCCCTCCATGATCGCATCGGAGCCTTCGTAAGGCTGGAAACGAGATTTTGCCTCGGCTGACCCCGACGCAATCAGCGCTAGCGCGAGAAATGCAAATACATGCCGCATGTTCTTTCCCCTTCATTACGGCTTGTGTCATGCTCCAGGCGAGGAATGGCAATCAAAATCGCGCGATCAGGAGCTTCGAGGCATCGCCTTGGCGGTGCTGCGCCAGCAGGGTGGCCGTGCGCCGATAGTGGTGACTGAGAGGATCGGACATCTCGCCAGCGAGGGGAAGGGTGAGGGGGTGGTGCTGTGGAAGGAAGTGGCGATTCGGCTCGACCAAATTCTGCAAGCGCGATCGTCGCCGAAATGAGCCGCGAAAGGCCGGTGTGATTACCCGGTGATTACTAGAGTGGTTTTCCGAGCCTAAATTAGGTAGGTCGAAAATCGTTAAAAATGGCGGAAAACTGCGGTGGTGAGCCCTGCTGGGTTCGAACCAGCGACCTACTGATTAAAAGTCAGTTGCTCTACCGACTGAGCTAAGGGCCCTCACGCTGCGAGGTCTGCACGCCCTAAAGGCGGTAATGCGGCGGGTCAACCTCTAGGAAGCGGGATTGGTGCCGCTTTTCGCAGTTGTGCACAAAGGTGGCGAACGGATAGGCCCGAAACAGGGTGCCGCCAGCACGGAGCGACCCGGCACAGCGGGGCCAGCGCAAATTCGCGCAGGTGGAAAGCGGGGTGGGGGATGATGAGCGACCGGCTTTGCCAGCGCCCCCCCGACCACAGGATGATGTCGATATCCATGCTGCGCGCGCCCCACCGACGATAGCGGCGGCGGCCAAGTTGCCCTTCGATCCGCTGCAGGGCTTGCAACATTTCATCGGGCTTCAGTGCGCTTTCAACAACCAGGGCGCTGTTGGCGAATTGCCGGGCGGACGGGCCGAGCGGACTGGTAAGCAGGACCGGCGCCATCGCACGGACATATCCCAATGCGCTGATGCGCAATGCGGCTTCCTGCACGAGGCGGGCAGGCGTGCGCGCAGCTGACAAGGCCCGGTTGGAGCCTAGCGCCAGTGCATAAAGGTGAAGCGCGCCGGATGCGGTCATGGAAGCAGCGCCTAGCGCCTCAATCACGCGCTGCAAAGCGTATCCACCCTTTCGGGGTCAAATGTCCTGCGCGATACGACCGTAAAGCTCTGGCCGCCGATCCCGGAAGAATCCCATGCCTGCGCGGTGCTTGCGCGCCTGTTCCAGATCCAGTGTCGCCACCAGCGCGCCATTATCCTTGCCATCGGCCTCTGCGGCGAAATCACCCCACTCGTCCGTGATGAAGCTGTGCCCGTAGAAATTCTGCCCCTCTTCTTCACCGATGCGGTTCGCGGCAATCACGGGCATGCAGTTGCTGACCGCATGGCCGATCATTGCGCGCCGCCACATCCGACTGGTGTCGAGGTCGGCGTCATAGGGTTCTGAACCGATGGCCGTGGGATAGAAAAGCATTTCTGCCCCCATCAGGGCCATGACGCGCGCGGCTTCGGGATACCATTGGTCCCAGCAGATGCCGACGCCGATGGTCCCATGCCGCGTGTTCCAGACTTTGAAGCCGGAATTGCCGGGCCGGAAATAATATTTCTCCTCATAGCCAGGCCCGTCCGGGATATGGCTCTTGCGATAGACGCCCATAATCTCCCCTTCGTCGTCGATCAGGGCGAGGGAGTTATAATAATGCTGCCCGTCCCGTTCGAAAAAGCTGGTGGGAATGTAGACGCCATGCGCCTTGGCGACCTTGCGCATTTCCTGAACGGCTGGATGTTCTTCGACCGGCAGGGCCTGGGCGAACAAGGCCTCATCCTCGACCTTGCAGAAATAGGGGCCTTCGAACAGTTCGGGCGGCAGCACGATCTTTGCGCCCCGCGCCGCTGCCTTCACGACTTGGCCGGCGACCATTTCGATATTGCTCGCCATATCGTCGGAAAAGGAGAGTTGAAGCGCGGCGACGGTGACTTTGGTCATTGGTTCATGGTTCCTGGAGGCGATTGCCCATCTGGGCGGCAGAGGCGATGGTCAGCAAATAGGGTAGGATTTAGCCGCTGCAAGGATTCAGGCAGACGGCATCTGCTGGCTCGTGCAATGGAAGCTGCCTCCGCCCGAAAGGATCGCATTACTGGGCAATCCCAAAACGTCACGACCAGGGAAAAAGGGACGCAGCGCATCGACCGCCGCCTGATCGTTGGCGCAGCCATAAAGCGGAACGATGACCGCCGCATTGCCGATGTAGAAGTTCATGTAGCTCGCGGGGACGACTTCGCCATCCACGACGACCCGACCGGGGGAGGGTATGGACGCTACGTCCAGCCCGAACGCCTTTGCCCTGGCAAGGGCATCGGCATAAATGGCGGCGTTGGGGTCATCGGTCGCGGTTGCTTCCGGCAATGCCAGCACGCCCGGTGCCACAAAGCGGGCCAGATTATCGACATGGCCATCGGTGTGATCGTTCAGCAGCCCGTCGCCCAGCCACAGCATGTCTGACAGCCCCAGCGCGCCTGCCAGCAATGTTTCAATCTTGCCCCGGTCAAGGTCGGGGTTCCGATTGGGATTGAGCAGGCATTGTTCCGTCGTGACGAACAGGCCAGTGCCATCCGTATCGACCGCTCCCCCTTCGAACACCCATAGCTGGGTCGATGTGGGAAGGCCGGTGGTGGCAGCCAGCCGCGCGCCGATATCTTCATCGCCGTCCATCCGATATTTGCCGCCCCAGCCATTGAAGCCAAAATCGACCAGCGCGCGCTCGTCATCGCGCATGACCGCAACCGGCGCGGTATCCCGCAACCAGACGTCGCCCAGCTTCTGCACGACGATCTGGACGCCAGGATCGGTCAGCGATCGGGCCACCTGCGCGTCCGTCTCGCTGGCGGCGACCAGCCGGACTTCTTCTCCACGACCGCCCGCATGCAGGGCGTTGGCGAAATCGGCGATCTGCCGCCGCGCATCATCAAAAGCGCCCGGCCATTCTTTGGCATTTGCTGGAAAGCCGATCCAGGTCCATTCATGCGGCGCCCATTCGGCAGGCATACGGAAGGTCATGGGCTTTCTCCTGAGGATACGGGTCCTCCCCGCCATCTACAGGATCGCAGCCCGCTTGAAAGGGGGCAAATGCAGTGGGGTGGCCCCGTCAGCCTTGCTGCGCAGTCCATTGATCCAGCAGCTTGAACCCCAACGGGACGTGGAATTGCAGTCCGAAATCATACTCCTTGTGCCAACACACGGTTGCGTCGCGTTTGCCAAGGCCTTCGATCGAGATCTGAACCTCGGCCCCAACCGCCAGCGATCCGGTTTCATCAACGACCTTCACACCCGACAGGGAAATGTCCTGCATCATGCAGCTACAGTCGCCACCGGGCATCGCGACGGAAACGGGCATGGTGATGTGGAGGCGTATGGCCTCTCGCCCGCCCCGTCCGTTGCGCTGCTCCGCCAGCATGGCAGAGGTGGACATTTGCCCTTCGAACAGCAGCAATACCTGCTCACCCTGAACGAAGCCGACCACGGCTGCAACGGTGAAGCCATTTCGTAACACCAGCGTAACGCTCTGCCCCGATTCCAGGGGCAGGGTTGTTCGTATCAGCGCTTCCTTTGATGCGAGCGAGTGGACGACGCATAAGCGTTCCCTATCCGCCGTGACCAATTTGCCGACATGCAATATCGTGACTGCGTTATTGATCTCCATGGATCATCCACCCTTCGTTGCGACCGCGTTTCTTTTATCGGGAGCAGTTAAACCTATGAATTCCGTAGCGTAAGATGGAAACGACTCCTGCCATCTGTACGAAAAGGGGACAGTCGGACGCAGCCGATCTGTCGCCAGACAGGGCATGGTTGAAGGGTGGGTAGGGGGCGCGCGGTAGCGAATTGGCGGAAATGCGCGGCTTAACGATCCATCCGGCACTGTCGGGAAGGACGCGGAACCTTGTCGCCTAAGGTCCAGTAGGGGCAAGGGGTCATATTGCGAATGCGCGTTAAACTTCTTTCACCCCGCTTCTGCGCGGCGGGAGCACGGCCAAGGGCGGGCCAGGTAGAGCGCGCAAAAGAAAAGGCGGCCCGCAAGGACCGCCTTTTCCCGAAATTACAAAAGTTTGGAACGATCAGCGCGAATAGAATTCGACGACCAGATTCGGCTCCATCTTGACCGGATAGGGCACCTCGTCGAGCGTCGGAACGCGGACATAGGTAACCTTGGTGGCGCCATCGGGCGAGACATAGTCAGGAATGTCGCGCTCGGGCAGGCTCTGCGCCTCCAGAACCAGCGCCATTTCCTGTGCCTTCTTGCCCAGGGTGATTTCGTCGCCGGGCTTCACCAAGCGCGAGGCAATGTTGCACTTCACGCCGTTCACATAGATGTGACCGTGCGAAACGACCTGACGCGCCGAAAAGATGGTGGGCGCGAACTTGGCGCGGTAGACGACAGCGTCCAGACGGCGCTCAAGCAGGCCGATCAGATTCTGGCCGGTATCGCCCTTCATGCGAGCGGCTTCGATATAGTTCTTCTTGAACTGCTTTTCGGTAATGTCGCCGTAATAGCCCTTCAGCTTCTGCTTGGCGCGCAGCTGGATGCCATAGTCGGACATCTTGCCCTTGCGGCGCTGACCGTGCTGGCCGGGACCATATTCACGCTTGTTGACCGGGCTCTTGGGGCGACCCCAAATGTTTTCGCCCATGCGGCGGTCGAGTTTATGCTTGGCGCTGGAACGCTTCGACATGATATTTCCTTCGATATGCTAACAACGTTGTTTCCGGTCGTCGCCTGCTTGCCTCAAACAAGGGGCAGGGCCACCGCTTCACCGGAGTGCGGGACCAATCGCGAAGGCGCGCCTATGAAGAAGGGGCAGGCGCATGTCAACCCTCGACACCGCCGCTATGCGGGCCTAGTCAGCTGCCCATGAACCCGGAAAACTACACCAGCATGGCGCAAGTCCGCGCGGGCGTCGACACGATCGACCGACAGATCGTTGCGCTGTTAGGCCAGCGTTTTGCCCATATGCGGGCGGCTGCGCGGATCAAGCCTGATCGCGCCGACGTGCGGGACGAGGCGCGCAAGGCGCAGGTCATCGCCAACGTGTGCGTCGAAGCGGAGCGCCTGGGCGTGCCTGCGGATATTGTCGCGGATCTGTGGGACAGGTTGGTCGAAGCATCCATCGCCTACGAAATGAATGAGTTTGACCGGCTGAAGGCCTGAGAACCCTTTCCGACGACCAACCCGCGTCTAGCGTCGCCGCGGGCGGGAAAGGGTGGACAGCACGCCGCGCAGTGTGCGCACTTCAAGATGATTCCAGCCCGGCTTCGTCAACAGATTGCGCAAGGTACGCTTGGTCGCGGTTGCGCGGTCGGGCGGGAAGAAATATCCGGCGTCTTCCAGAAGCGTTTCGAACTGGTCCAGCATGCCCTCCAGCTCCACCTGCGGAGCGGGCTCGCCAAGATCGTTGAGCGTGGGCTGCGCCAGATCAGCCTGTTTCGACCATTCATAAGCGCACAGGATCACCGCCTGGGCAAGGTTGAGTGATCCGAATTCCGGGTTGATCGGCACGGTCAGGATCTTGCGGGCAAGCGCGACATCCTCCGTTTCCAGTCCCGACCGTTCCGGCCCGAAGACATAGGCGCAGCGACCGGCCGCCTGATGCACTTCCCGCGCGGCCTCTTCGGGTGTGACTACCGGCTTGGTCACACCCCGCTTGCGCACCGTCGTCGCATAGACATGTGCGCAATCGGCTACCGCCTCGGCCAGCGTGCCGAAAATCTGCGCTTGGTCGATCACGATGTCCGCCCCCGCCGCCGATGGACCGGCATCAGGATTGGGCCAGCCATCACGCGGGCTGACCAGCCGCATTTCGGTAAGGCCGAAATTCAGCATGGCGCGTGCGGCCTTGCCGATATTCTCACCCAGCTGTGGACGGACGAGGACGATGACGGGGCGGGAGGTGGCAGTCGCAATCATTCCGTTCGACCTGGGTAGGGGCACGGATAAGGGCAAAGAGCAGGGCAACCCACCTCACTCACTCCCGACTTCCTTCACCGACCCGGCAAAATCCTCAAAGTCCTGCGCGTCGGTGAAGTCCTTATACACGCTCGCGAAGCGAATGTAGGCGACGCTGTCCAGCCGCTTGAGGCCTTCCATTACCATTTCGCCAATCGCGCGCGCAGGTACTTCGCCTTCGCCGCTCGTTTCCAGCTGGCGCTGGATGCCCGAAATCATCTTTTCCAACCGACTTGGGTCGATCTGCCGCTTGCGGCAGGCAATGTCGATGGAGCGGGCCAGCTTGTCGCGGTCGAACGCTTCCTTACGCCCCTCGCTCTTACCCACCCAGATGTCGCGCAGCTGGATGCGTTCGAATGTAGTGAAGCGTGCCCCACAGGCTTCACACTGCCGCCTGCGGCGAATGGCGGCACCATCTTCGGTGGGGCGGCTGTCTTTTACCTGACTGTCGTCATGTGCACAGAAGGGGCAACGCATTCAGTGATGAGCTCCGGTCGTTTCAGGCGAGTCGAGACACGGGATGACACAGCCGCCGCGCCTCGACCACCCCTGGATACGAACGGAGGCGATCAACCTTCGTAAATCGGGAAGCGGGCGCAAAGGGCGGACACGCGGTCTCGGACGTTAGCTTCGACCGCCGCGTCGCCATGTTCACCGTTATCGCGGAGACCTTCCAGGACATCTGCGATCATGTCGCCAATCGCCTCGAACTCGGCAACGCCAAAGCCGCGCGTAGTGCCTGCGGGCGAGCCCACGCGAATGCCGCTGGTCTTCGTCGGGGGCAGGGGATCGCCCGGCACGCCATTCTTGTTGCAGGTGATGAAGCTGCGTTCCAGCGCCTCGTCGGCGTCCTTCCCCGAAATACCGTAGGGACGCAGGTCGATCAGCGCGAGGTGCGTGTCGGTGCCGCCCGAAACCACGGCAAGGCCGCGCTGCTCCAGCTTCGCGGCCAGCGCCTTGGCATTGGTGACAATGGCTTGGGCATAAGTCTTGAACTCAGGCCGCAGCGCTTCACCGAATGCAACCGCCTTGGCAGCGATGACGTGCATCAGCGGCCCGCCCTGCAGGCCTGGGAACACCGCCGAATTGATCTTCTTCGCAATGGCTTCGTCATTGGTCAGGATCATGCCGCCGCGGGGACCGCGCAAGGTCTTGTGCGTGGTCGTGGTCACGACGTCAGCAAAACCGAACGGCGTTGGATGTGCACCACCGGCGACGAGACCGGCGAAGTGCGCCATGTCGACCATCAGCAGCGCGCCGACCTTGTCAGCGATGGCCCGGAAACGGGCAAAGTCGAGGTGACGGGGATAGGCGGATCCACCCGCGATGATGAGGGTCGGCTTGGCCTCGATCGCCTGCGCTTCCAAAGCGTCATAGTCGATAAGATGGGTATCTTCGCGCACGCCATATTGGACGGCGTTATACCATTTGCCCGACAGCGCCGGCTTTGCGCCGTGCGTCAGGTGGCCGCCAGCGTCCAGCGACAGGCCCATGATGGTGTCGCCCGGCTTGGTCAGCGCCAGCATGACCGCACCGTTCGCCTGCGCGCCCGAATGGGGCTGCACGTTGACAAAGCCGCAGTTGAAGATCTGCTTGGCCCGGTCGATGGCCAATTGTTCGACTTCATCCGACGGCGCGCAGCCCTGATAATAGCGCTTCCCCGGATACCCCTCGGCATATTTGTTGGTGAAGACTGACCCTTGCGCCTCCAGCACTGCCTTCGACACGATATTTTCGGACGCAATCAGTTCGATCTGGGCCTGCTCGCGCTTCAATTCATTGGCGACGCCGGCAAAGACCGCCGGATCGGCATCGGCCAGGCTGCGAGTGAAATAGCCTTCTGCGCGGATGTCGGACAGGCTGGGCTGGGCGAGGGTGGCGGTGCTCATAGGGCTGGCTCCTTAAAGCGCGGGCTGGGAGAGTTTTTCGACGCGGCCACTATGGCGGCCACCGCCGAATTCGGTGGAGAGAAAGGCGGTGACGCAGGCCTGGGCCATATCCACGCCGGTCAGGCGAGCGCCCAGGGCGATGACGTTGGCGTCGTTATGTTCACGCGACAGTGCAGCTGAAAGCGGCTCTGAAACCAGAGCGCACCGGCAGGCCGGATTGCGGTTCACGGCGATGGAAATGCCGATGCCCGATCCGCAAAGGGCAATGCCGCGATCCGCATCCCCAGCGGCCACGACGGCTGCAAGCTTGTAGCCATAATCTGGATAATCGACGCGGTCAGCAGTCGCAGGGCCAAGGTCGTTTACCTCATGCCCCTGCGAACGCAGCCAGTCTGTCAGTTCCGCCTTCAGATCGACGGCGGCGTGATCGGAAGCGATTGCGATTTTCATATGCCGTCCCCTGCATCAAATGGGGGTGATTCGTCCCGCGCCTCATAGGGGGTGCGCTGATCAATTGCCACAGTCCAGCTGCCGCCTTATGGCCTTCATCATGACTGGTACGATATTATCCATCCTGATGCTGGCGGGCCTGTTCCTGACCGGCGGCGGCATTTATGCGATCGTCAAAAAGGGGGATCGCAAACGCGGCGTCCTGATGATCATAGCCGGATTGGTCATGTTCGCCAATGTCGGTATCTCCGCCATTCCGGGGCCTGATGTTCCTATGCTCCAAGGCGACGGCAACTGATCAGGGATGCAGGGCTATCGCCGCCAGAAGGTCGGTCTGCGTCACCAGACCGCGTAGCCGGCGATCATGATCCACCACAATCGCCTCGCGCCGCGTTCCGCTGGTCAATGGTCGCAACAGCTGGGCCACCGGGGTCGCAGAATTGACGAGCAGCGGTTCGGACGCAATGTCGCTTACCATGTCGCCGTCTTTCGCCAGATCGAGCGGCCCCACCAGACCGCGCACGCGCCCCGCATCGTCCAGCACCGGCAATGACAGGAGCCGCCGGGCGTAAAGCAGCTTGCGCGCCTCTGACACCGGCTGCCCTTCGCCTATGGCGATCACATCGCGCGACATTATCTCTCCGCACGTAAGGTCGCCGTGGACTCGTTCGGCGGCGCGCACTTCGGCGTCATGCAGCACGACGTGCAAGTCGGCGGCATCCACGTCCAGGGCGTCGCCATAGGCTTCCAGCGCTTCCTCCACATCCTGCTCGGACGGGGTGCGCAGCGGCGGGGCGCTATCTTGCGTTCCGTGCGGGCTGGGCGTCTTGGGCGCGACGTGGGGATAGCTATGCCCGGCGATCCTGTGGAAGATTATGGCCACGACCACCAGCAAAGCTGTGTTCACGGCAACCGGCACCAGCGCGAACATGAAGCTGGGGGTCGCTCCGCTCGCGCCGAGCACGGCTGAAAGCGCGACCGCTCCTCCGGGCGGGTGAAGGCAGCGCAGCAACGACATGGCCGCGATGGCGCATCCGACCGCCAGCGCGGCGGCCACAGTGGGATCGGGGATCGCTCGGACGACAGCGATGCCGACAATCGCCGAAATCACATTGCCGCCGAATACGGGCCAAGGCTGTGCCAGCGGACTTGCGGGAACCGCGAACAACAGGACAGCGGACGCCCCCATGGGCGCGACCAGCAAGGGATGGGCTATGCCATTCCCCAGCATGAGTCCGCACAACAGGCCGGTGATGGCGATGCCGCCGATCGCGCCGCTTGCCGCCTTCAATCGGTCGACAAAGCCCGGCCCCGGTGGCGCTGGTATGAAGGCGCTGTAATAGCGGCTCCAAATCAGGCGGGCGTCGTTTTTCGGTTCGGTCATCAGGCGTGGCGGCTAATCGCGAAGGGGCGCAAGGCCAAGCAGGAATTTCACCCGCCCGGGCAAGTTGCGCTTTCCACCGGGCTGGCGGATGGAAAGGGCATGACCCCGTCCATGCGCCTAAAGCCCTGGATCAGCGGATCGGAGAGTCGGGCGCGAGCCGCATGTCGAGATAATTGTCGACGGACTTCATCAACTGGTCCAGCTCATGTTCGAAAAAGTGGTTCGCGCCACGGATTTCGTCATGGTGAATGGTGATGCCCTTTTGCGTGCGCAGCTTGTCGACCAGCTTCTGCACGGCGTTGGCTGTCACCACTTCGTCTCCTGTTCCCTGCACGATGATGCCGGACGAAGGGCAGGGCGCCAGGAAGGAAAAGTCGTACATGTTTGCAGGCGGCGCGACTGAAATGAAGCCGCGAATTTCTGGGCGGCGCATCAGCAGCTGCATGCCGATCCACGCGCCGAATGAGAATCCGGCGATCCAGGTGGTCTGCGCTTCGGGATGGAAGCTCTGCACCCAATCCAGCGCAGCGGCTGCGTCGCTAAGTTCGCCGATACCATTGTCGAACGTGCCCTGGCTGCGTCCCACGCCGCGAAAGTTGAAGCGCAACACCGCGAATCCGCGCCTCACGAACGTCTTGTAGAGCGCCTGCGTAATGCGATCGTTCATCGTGCCCCCGCCTTGCGGATGGGGGTGAAGGATCATCGCGACAGGGGCGCGAGGGCGGGGCGGAGGGCTGAAACGCCCTTCAAGGCGGCCTTCAGGGCCAGGAAAGATAACGTCGGGCATAGCACCTTGTTATGGTTATGGCCGCGAACGGCTGTTGGATGCGGGGGCGCAAGCCTTTGCTGGCGTTGCGCGGCAGACCGCCTATATAGAAGTCACCGCCGTTTCCGCAATCAATGAGTATAGCCGCCTAGTGGCCGCCGACCGTCTTTACCTGGATCACGCAGCGACAACGCCGATGCTGGCCGAAGCGAAAGCGGCAATGGTCGAAGCGTTGGACCGTTGGGCCAACCCGTCCAGCCCCCATGCGGACGGGCGTGCTGCGCGCGCCGTGCTTGAGGATGCGCGGGGCAGGATCGCGCAAGCGCTGGGCTGGCAGGCGCATGTCATCTTTACCTCCGGCGCGACTGAAGCCATCGCCATGGCGCTAGGCCATGCGCCGACCGATACTATTGCGACTTCGCCGGTCGAACATGATTCAGTCCTTCGCGTCACTCCCGGCGTCCACCGGCTGCCGGTCGATCGTAACGGGCGCGTCGATATGACGCTTCCCGCCGGGCGACCGCGCGTGATTGCCGTCCAGCACGTCAATAACGAAACGGGCGTCATCCAGCCGCTGGATGAAGTCGAACGCACGGGCGCACTGATCTTCGCCGATTGTGCCCAGAGCGCGGGAAAGCTGCCCCTGCCGGATGCTGACATGGTCGCGATCAGCGCGCATAAATTCGGCGGCCCGCCGGGAACTGGCGCGCTGCTGGTCAAGGATCTTGCTCTGCTGCGTCCCAGCGGCGGGCAGGAACAGGGCTATCGGGCGGGAACGGAAAATCTGCCGGGCATACTCGGCATGATGGCCGCGCTGGAGGGGCGGCGAGACTGGCTGCCCGGTGCTGAACACCTGCGGGCACGGCTGGACCGTGGTATAGAGGCGGCAGGGGGCGAAGTGGTGGCAAAAGATGCTTCACGTATCGCCGCAATCGCCAGCTACCGCATGCCGGGCGTGTCGGCCCGCGCGCAGCTGATCCAATTCGACATGGCGGGCATATCGGTATCGGCCGGCAGCGCCTGCTCGTCCGGCTCGCTCAAGACCGGCCATGTGTTGCATGCCATGGGCTGGGACGATGTCGCCGCGTCCGAAGTGGTACGCGTCAGCTTTGGTCCTACCACCGACGATGCAGATGTGGACCGATTCCTGCGCCATTGGTCCAGCATGGCGGAGCACGGACGGCGATGACAATCTATCTCGATTATCAGGCAACCACGCCGCTCGCACCCGAAGCGTTTGATGCCATGGTGCCGCTGCTCCGCGACCAGTTCGCCAATCCCCATAGTGCGCACAGGTTGGGCCGGGCAGTCGCCGCTCAAGTCGAACAGGCGCGGGCAGAGGTCGCGACATTGTTACCGCCCGGCGGACAGATTCTCTTCACATCGGGCGCGACCGAAGCGCTCAACATGGCAATTCAGGGCGCTCCTGCTGGCGGTATCGTAACCATCGCGACGGAACATGCGGCGGTGCTGGACACAGCGCTGGCCCAGCAGGGCGACGGACGCGAAGTCATTGTTCTGCCGGTCGGGCCCGACGGTCTGGTAGATATGGATGCAGCCGCGCGCGCGATTCGTCCGGGCGTTGCGCTCGTCGCGGCGATGCTGGTCAATAATGAGATCGGGGTGATTCAGCCGGTTGCCCAGCTCGCGGGCATGGCGCATGAAGCAGGCGCCCTTTTCCTGTGCGATGCCGTACAGGGCTATGGTCGCGTGGCCCTTCCCCATAATGCGGACATGATCGCGATCAGCGCGCACAAGATCCACGGGCCAAAGGGTGTGGGCGCATTGTGGCTGCGCGACGGGGTTCAGCTTCAACCCGTCATCCATGGCGGAGGTCAGGAAGGCGGGCTGCGTTCAGGCACGCTGTCGCCCGCCCTGTGCGCGGGATTCGGCGTCGCTGCCCGGATCATGCGCGAAAGGGCGGACGCTGACCGATCCCATATCGAAACGTTGTGGGACCGGGCGCAGACGCTGTTTGGCGATTGGACTCTGAACGGCAGCGCGGATTGCCGCTATCATGGAAATATCAACCTGCGCCGCGCCGGAATCGATGGCGCGCGTCTATTGTCGGATTGCCGCAATGTCGCTTTTTCACTCGGCAGTGCTTGCGCGAGCGGGTCCGGGCGTCCTAGCCATGTGCTGCGCGCCCTGGGATTGCCGGACCGTGACGCGCGTGGATCGGTGCGGATCGGCTTTGGCCGGTATACGACACTGGCCGAACTGGAGGATGCGGCGGCAATCATAAATAAAGCGGCAGCCGCACAAGCGGCGCCATAAAACCAAGGGAAGTCGCAACATGGTCAGGGTCACCTTCATCAGCGCCGATGGCGAACAGCGGCAGGAAATTGACGCCGTCACCGGGTCTGTCCTGCTGGATGTCGCCCAGGCGGCGGGCCAGCCTTTGGAAGGGACGTGCGAAGGCCAGATGGCCTGCTCGACCTGCCATGTGATCGTGGACCGGGAGCATTTCGACCGGCTGACGGTCGCCAGTGAAGCGGAAGAGGATATGCTGGACCTTGCAGCAGCGGCCACGCGGACCAGTCGCCTGTCCTGCCAGATCGTCCTGGATGACACGCTCGACGGCCTTATCGTCAGCATCCCTGGCCAGTCCCACAATATGCAGGGCATGTAACAGGTGCGTTTTCCCATCCTCGCATTGCTTGCCGCCGCGCCGCTCTTGGCCGTGGGGAGCGCCGTCGCTCAGGACCGCCAGTCGCTGCTGCCGCCTGCGCCGCGCTACATGGTCAGTCAATCGGCGATGGACGCCGCGCGCAATCCTCGCGAAATTGAAAAGGAAACCGGCGGTCGGCTGGGCGTTGCGCTGATCGACAGCAAGGGCGCGCTGTTGCTTGGCTTCAACCGGGACGACCGCTTCGCGATGTGCTCGACCTTCAAAGCCCCTCTCGCTGCTGCCGTGCTGATGGGTGCGGAAGCGGGCAAGTTCGGGCTGGAAGGGCAGGTCGCCTTTTCGAAAGCCGACCTTCAGGATTATGCACCAGTCGTAAAGGCGAACATGAAACGCGGACGCATGTCGATGGCCGAGCTTGCCGAAGCGGCGGTGGAAGTCAGCGACAACAGCGCGGCGAACCTGCTGCTTTCCTTCGTCGGCGGGCCGGAAGGATTGACGGCGTTCATGCGGTCGCATGGCGATGCCGTCAGCAGGCTGGATCGCAACGAGCCGGACCTTAACGAGAATGCGGAAGGGGACGTGCGCGACACGACCAGCCCGGCGGCGATGGCCGGACTGATGGCGCGGCTGATCTTCCAGAACATGCAGCCGGACAGCGCCACGCTGCTGCGCGAATGGCTGAATGGCAGCACCACGGGCGATCGGCGGATCAAGGCGGGACTGCCGGAAGGCTGGACGTCCGGTGGCAAGACGGGCAGCTGCGGCACGGCGTTCAATGATGTCGCGCTGGTCAAGGCACCGTCTGGCGAGGAATATGTCCTCGCCATCTATCTTGATCGGCCTACGGTCGACGCCAAGGCCGCCGACAGCGCGATTGCCGAAGCGGCACGAGCGGCGCTGGGGCTGATTGGCAAGGCGCAACGCACGGGGCTGGAGTAAGGGCGCGCCTGCTTTGCGCCCTTGCCATCAGCGCGACCTTTCGCCATATGCGCCGCGGGAGTCGGGCGGACGTGGTCGTCGCCAACCTGGTCAGGTCCTGACGGAAGCAGCCACAACGATTTTGCCGCGGGTCGTTCCGGCTCCCACCCTTATCCGGCTTTCCGGCTTCGACAGCCGCCCGCTAAGCCGCTAGGTTGATCCTCATGTCCGATTCACCCCAGCCCTATCGCGTGCTCGCGCGGAAATACCGCCCGCGCAACTTCAATGAGCTGATCGGGCAGGATGCGATGGTCCAGACGCTGGGTAACGCCATCCGTCGCGGGCGGCTCGCCCATGCCTTCCTGATGACCGGCGTGCGCGGCGTGGGTAAGACATCAACGGCGCGGCTGATAGCCAAGGCGCTGAATTGCGTCGGCCCTGATGAACAGGGCGGCCCCACCATCGACCCCTGCGGCCAGTGCGAACCGTGCAAGGCGATTGCCGAAGGTCGACATATCGATGTCGTGGAAATGGATGCCGCCAGCCATACCGGCGTCGATGACGTGCGTGAGATTATCGAGGCGGTGCGTTACGCAGCCGTTTCTGCGCGCTACAAAATCTACATCATCGACGAAGTCCACATGCTGTCGAAGAACGCGTTCAACGCGCTTCTCAAGACGCTGGAGGAACCTCCCGCCCATGTGAAGTTCCTGTTCGCCACCACCGAAGTGAACAAGGTGCCGGTGACCGTCCTGTCCCGGTGCCAGCGCTTTGATCTGCGGCGCATCCCGGCGGAAATGCTCGCCGCGCATTTCGCCCATGTGGTCGACGCGGAGGGCGTCGCTGCGGAAGGCGACGCGCTCGCACTGGTCGCGCAGGCGGCGGAAGGATCGGCGCGCGATGGCCTGTCCATCCTTGATCAGGCGATTGCCCATGCGGAAATGGGTGAGGGCGCGCCGTTGATCACCGCCACCCAGGTGCGCGACATGCTGGGCCTGTCGGATCGCGGTGCCGTCCGCCGCCTGCTGGCCCTGCTGCTGGAAGGCGACACCGGCGCGCTGCTCGGCGCGGTGCGTGATCAATATGCGCTGGGGGTCGAACCACTCGCGCTAATTCGCGGCCTGTTGGAGCTGGTCCATGCGGTGACATTGTTGAAGGCTGGGCGCGACATCGCCAGCCCCGGCCAGTCGGCTGAGGAGCGGGAGGCGCTCGCCAACTGGGCCTCGCAGATCGGCTTTGCGCCGCTGCACCGCCTGTGGCAGTTGCTGCTTAAAGGACATGATGAGGTGGCGAGCGCTGCCTTTCCCATCGAAACCTGCGAAATGGCGCTCTTACGGGTCATGCATGCCGCGACCATGCCGGACCCGGGCGAAATTGCCCGCCTGCTGCGCGATGGGTCAGCGGCCAGCCCTGGCGCGCCGACTTCGGGCGTACCCGCTGCATCGACAATTGAAGGTCCCGCCGCGTCGCTTCCTGCAACGTTCGAACAGATGATCGTCGCGCTGGAAGATGGCGGACGACACATGATCGCCGGACAGATCAGGGACTGCGTCCGCCTGGTCAGCTACGCACCGCAATCGCTGGAAATGCAGCTTGCTCCGCCGCTGGACGCGAATTTTGCCAAGACGCTGGAAGGCGCCCTGTACCAGACGACCAAGGTTCGCTGGCAGGTGCGGGTCAGCGATGGCCCCGCCGCGCCGTCTTTGCTGGAACAGGATCAGCAACGGCGCGCTGATGAGCGGGCGGAAATATTGGAAACACCCGTGGTGAAGGCGGCGATGGCGGCCTTCCCGCATGCGCAGCTCAGTGATGAGCTGGAACAATGGAGCGCAGAGCGATGAAGGATCTGAACGAGATACTGGGTATGGCCAGCCGCGTGCAGGAGGAACTGCAACGCGCGCAGGACAATCTGGACAAGATAGAGGTTGAGGGCGCTGCTGGCGGCGGCCTGGTCAAGGTGCGCGCATCGGCCAAGGGCCGGATCGTGGGCGTGTCGATCGACGACAGCCTGCTGGCGCCTTCGGAAAAGCAGATGCTGGAAGACCTGGTTGCAGCCGCTTTCAATGACGCGCGCAAGAAAGCCGACGAGGTAAGCTCCGCAGAAATGGCCAAGATGACGAGCGGTTTGCCTCTGCCCCCCGGCTTCAAACTGCCTTTCTGAAAAATTGCGGGCATGCCCTCAGCCGCCATTCATCGTTCCTTTAATAGACTGGCGCGATTGAATGGCGGGATGACTGTCCCCATAAAGCGATGAACTGCATGGCGGACCAAGAGACCTGCGGCATCGGAGATTGAATGAACACGCAATATCCCCTCCTTCCACTGCGCGACATTGTCGTTTTTCCGCAGATGATCGTGCCGCTGTTCGTGGGCCGCGACAAAAGCGTTGCTGCCCTGGAATCGGCGATGGAAGGCAATAAGGAAATCTTCCTCGTATCGCAGCTTGACCCTGCGGAGGATGATCCGAGCCGGGATTCCCTGTACGACACAGGCGTCATCGCCGTCGTCCTGCAACTGCTCAAGCTGCCCGATGGCACCGTGCGCGTGCTGGTCGAAGGAAAGAGCCGCGCTCAGCTCGTCTCGATCGACGCGGACGGCACGCATTTGGTGGCTGATGTCAGTCCGGTGGAAGAGGTCGCGGCGGAAGGTCCCGAAGCGTCCGCACTGATGCGGTCGGTCGCGGAACAGTTTGAAAATTACGCCAAGCTCAACAAGAAACTGCCGGCCGAAACGCCCGTGCAACTGCGTGAGATTGAAGACGCCGGCCGGCTGGCCGATGCCGTTTCCGCCAATATCAACGTCAAGGTCGCCGACAAGCAGTCGCTGCTGGTCGAAGCTGATCCGGTCAAGCGGCTGGAGATGGTGTTCGCCTTCATGGAAGGCGAGCTGGGCGTGCTGCAGGTCGAAAAGAAAATCCGTGGCCGCGTGAAGCGCCAGATGGAAAAGACCCAGCGCGAATATTATCTGAACGAGCAATTGAAGGCGATCCAGCGTGAACTGGGCAATGGTGAGGGTGAGGAAGGCGATGAACTCGCCGAACTGACTGAAAAGATTGCCAAGGCCAAGCTCAGCAAGGAAGCGCGGTCCAAGGCGACCGCGGAGCTGAAAAAGCTCAAGGGCATGCAACCCATGTCCGCCGAAGCGACCGTCGTCCGCAATTATCTGGACGTGTTGCTGGGGCTTCCCTGGGGCAAGAAGGGCAAGGTCAAGACCGACCTCAAGCGCGCGCAGGCGATCCTGGACGAGGATCATTTCGCGCTGGAGAAGGTCAAGGACCGGATCATCGAATATCTTGCCGTCCAGGCGCGCACCAACAAGCTGAAAGGCCCGATCCTGTGCCTCGTTGGTCCTCCGGGCGTTGGCAAGACTTCGCTGGGCCGCTCCATCGCCAAGGCGACGGGGCGCGAATTCGTCCGCCAATCACTGGGCGGCGTGCGCGACGAGGCCGAAATTCGCGGTCATCGCCGGACCTATATCGGATCGCTGCCGGGCAAGATCGTCACCAACCTCAAGAAGGCCGGGACCATGAACCCGCTCTTCCTGCTGGATGAGATTGACAAGCTGGGGCAGGATTTCCGGGGCGATCCGGCTTCGGCGCTGCTGGAGGTGTTGGACCCGGAACAGAATAGCAAGTTCCAGGACCATTATCTGGAGATCGACGTCGATCTGTCGGACATCATGTTCGTCACGACGGCCAACTCGCTGAACCTGCCGCAGCCATTGCTCGACCGTATGGAGATCATCCGGCTGGAAGGCTATACCGAGGACGAAAAGGTCGAGATCGCTCAGCGCCACCTGCTTCCCAAGCAGTTCGACGCGCACGGCCTTAAGGACGGCGAGCTGGAAGTGACCGAGGCAGCGGTGCGCGACCTTATCCGCCATTACACGCGGGAAGCGGGCGTGCGTACGCTGGAACGGGAAATAGCCCGGCTCGCACGCAAGGCGCTGCGCAAGATCCTGGAAGGCGTGTTCGACAAGGTGACGATCACGCCCGACAATCTCGCCGCGTATGCCGGCGTGCAGAAGTTCCGCCATGGCATGGGCGAGGAAGAAAACCAGATTGGTGCCGTCACAGGCCTCGCCTGGACCGAAGTCGGCGGCGAGTTGCTGACGATCGAAGCCGTTACCGTGCCAGGCAAGGGTCAGATCAGGACGACCGGAAAGCTGGGCGAAGTGATGAACGAATCGGTTCAGGCCGCCTTCTCCTATGTGAAGGCGCGCTCCCCCGGCTATGGCATCAAGCCCAGCATCTTCATCCGCAAGGATATCCACATTCACCTTCCCGAAGGCGCGGTGCCCAAGGACGGACCTTCTGCAGGCATCGGCATGGTGACGACCATCGTGTCGACCCTGACCGGCATCCCCGTTCACAAGGATGTGGCAATGACTGGCGAGGTGACGCTGCGGGGCCGGGTGCTGCCCATTGGCGGGCTAAAGGAAAAGCTGCTCGCGGCGCTGCGCGGTGGGATCAAAACGGTTCTGATCCCCGCGGAAAATGAAAAGGATCTGGCGGAAATCCCGGCCAATGTCCGCGAAGGGCTGGAAATCGTGCCGGTTGCGCATGTGGATGAGGTGCTGGCGCGGGCGCTGGTTTCCGCACCCGAAGCGATTGCCTGGACCGAAGAAGATGATCTGGCCGCTCAACCCAGCCCCGCACAGGGCAGGGATGGGGACGCGACTTTGCGTCACTGACAAGGGTTAAGTGGCTGTTAAGAGCCGGTTTGATGGGACCTGATCTGGATCAGAAAATCTTGTCGATCGCGGTTCTTTTGTCGTTTTCCCTTTGACAGCTATTCAAAGCTGCGCCTTATTGCGCCGCTTACGCGATTCCGACGTTTATCCATAAAGCTAGAAGGGGGTTCCAAGGCATGAATAAGCAGGATCTTATCAGCGCCGTCGCTGAAATCAGCGGCCTGAGCAAGAGCGACACGACCAAGGCTGTCGAAGGTGTGTTCGAATCCATTTCCGCCGCGCTGAAGAAGGGCGATGAAGTTCGCCTTGTCGGCTTCGGCACTTTTTCCGTTTCGCAGCGCAAGGCGTCCACGGGTCGCAACCCGCGCACCGGCGAAACCATGACGATCAAGGCTTCGGCCCAGCCCAAGTTCAAGGCGGGCAAGGGCCTGAAGGATTCGGTGAACTAAATCGGCTGTCCGGTTCACCGGACCAGCCTGTCCCCCTTCGCGGCATCTGGCCGCCAGCTGGCGGGAAGTTTTTAGGAGAGCGGCGCGGCAGGTGGATAATCCATCGCACGCTGTATGTTTGAGGCGGATTGGGGGACGGGCCGGATGGCTAGTCCCCCTTTCTTTTTCGGTGAAGAGACGCGTCTGGGCGCTTGACGAGGCTGAAATGCCCGCATATGTGCCGCTTCTCTCTCGGGCCATATGGCCCTGTGGCGATCGTAGCTCAGTTGGTTAGAGCGCTGGTTTGTGGTACCAGAGGTCGGGGGTTCGGATCCCCTCGGTCGCCCCATTTTCCCCTTCTGCATCAATGATATCCGCGCCTTGGTCGGTCGCGACCGGCGGGCATAGGGAAAGCGAACTTCAATCATTCGCCCCTTCGCATCCTGATCATAGGCTCCTATAAAGCCGTGATGGATGATGCACGCGACAGGGGACTGATCCTCAACCCCAAATATGACCGGGACGGGCTGATCACAGCCGTCATTACCGATGCTGACGGAGGCGACGTGCTGATGGTCGCCCATATGAACGCCCAAGCGCTCGCCTTGACGGTCGAAACTGGTCTTGCCCATTTCTGGTCCAGAAGCCGCCAGTCATTATGGAAAAAGGGTGAAACGTCGGGCCATACGCTGCAGGTCCGCGATATTCGCATAGATTGCGACCAGGATGCCGTGTGGGTGAAGGCAACCCCCGCTGGCCCAACCTGCCACACCGGCGCGCGCTCCTGTTTTTTCCGGCGCGTAGGGGTGGACGGGCTAACGTCGGTGGATGCTGACTAGCGCCGATACCATCCGACTGCATGAGCTCAACGGTGCCAGCCTTTCGCGTGTCAATTCCGGGACAATGCTGCTCCGACATTTAACATCTTGCCGTTGGTGATAATCACCAGATCGCCCAGATTCGCCACGGCGAACAGCTTGCGGGCGAATGCGGTCGGCACGCCGATGCAGCCATGGGTCGCATTGCCCCACTGAACATCGCTACCATGGATCGCCACCCCATCATTTGTCAGGCGCAGCATGTAGGGCATCGGCGCGTCATAGAGGTTGGACACATGATCTGCGTCCTTCTGTGTGATCGGAAAGGCACCAAGCGGGCTTGGCTTGTCATCCGCGCCATAAAGGATGACGGCAGCGCCAATCTCATGCCCCGCGCGAAACACGGACAATGTCTGGGCCTTCAGATCGACGGTAATGATCACTGGGCCGACCGCAGGGGCGCGGCTTTCGTCCCAGGCATAATCCCCATGGCGGAACGGGCCATGGATGGGCAGGACGCTCTTGACCGCCAATGTATGCGGATCGACCGCCACAGGCTGCGAACGCGTCCGTTCGACGGGTACATTCTGGACGGCGGGCTTTGGAGCCGGATCGGCCGTCTGCTCCAGATTCTCGCGCGGTTCCAGATCCTGGCCACGTTCGACATAGGCGGTGACGAGCAGCAGGACGGCACCCGCCGCTACCCCCACGGCCAGCTTCGGGCCTGCAAATCGCATCAATGCCGTGATCAGTCGCACATGCTCGCCCCGGTTTCCGACAGTCGCCTAAGCGGTCTGCCGGAAAAAGGTTAAGGTCAGCCTTCCCGGTCGACCTCTGCCGCCGCGATGGCGGTCAGGTTCAATATGCCCCTGGCCGTGACTCCGGGGGTCAGGACGTGGATCGGCTGAGCCAACCCCATCAGCATCGGCCCCACAGTAGGCGAACTGGACGAAGCCGAAAGCGCCGTCAGCGTGATGTTCGCCGAATCGAGGTTAGGCATGACCAACAGGTTCGCCGGCCCTTCGAAGCGGGTGTCGGGGATCAGCTTTTCGCGCAATGGCTGGCTGAGCGCTGCATCGGCATGCATTTCGCCATCTACCTTGAGGTCGGGTGCCGCGGCTTTCACGATCTGCAATGCGGCGCGCATCTTGCGGGCGCTAGGGCTGTGCGATGCGCCGAAATTGGAATGGGACAACAGCGCGACTCGGGGTGACAGGCCGAAATGCTTCAGCTCGGTCGCGCCCAGCATTGCCATTTCCGCCACCTGCTCCGGTGTCGGATCAGGCACCATATGCGTGTCGGTGATGAACAACGCGCCGGGGTCAAGGATCAGGCCGGTCAGCGCGTAAACGCGGCTATGCCCGGGCCTGCGCTCGATGATCCGCAGCACATGTTCCACCTGGCCCCAATATTCGCTGTTGCCGCCGACGATCGCGGCATCGACCCGCCCGGTGCGGAGCAGCATGGCGGCGGTCACCGTGGGGCGGCGGTAGACGTGACGAATGACCTCGGCTGCAGGCACGCCTTTGCGCGCCGCGATGACCCGATACGCCTCTACCAGCTCGTTCATGATGACATGATCGGTTTCGGGATCGATCACTTCGACATCGTGGTCCAGCTCAAGGCTCAGGCCCAGCTCGGGCAGCTTGTCCTTCAATATCCTCCGGCGCGCCACGATGACCGGGCGCACGATCCCTTCGTCAAGCCCGTCCTGAATCGCGCGGAGCACGCGTTCATCCTCGCCCTCGCCATAGGCGATGCGGCGGCATGTCCCACGCGCTGCTTCGAACACCGGCAGCATCAGCTGCGCCGACCGCGTATTCTGCTGCGCCAGCGATCGCCGGTAAGCCTCGATATCCAGCGCGCGCTTGGCCACGCCGCTATCCATGGCCGCCTTCGCAACGGCGGGGGCGATCTCGGCGATCAGGCGCGGATCGAACGGGGTCGGGATGATATAGTCCGGTCCAAAGGCCAGCTTACGCCCGCCATAGGCCTGCGCGACGCTGTCATGCGCGGGCAATCGTGCCAGCCCGGCAATCGCCTCGGCCGCCGCCGCCTTCATCGCTTCGTTGATTTCCGTAGCGCGTGCATCGAGCGCGCCTCTGAAAATATAGGGGAAGCAAAGGACGTTGTTGACCTGGTTCGGATAGTCGGATCGCCCGGTCGCGATGATCGCATCGGGACGCGCCGCCCTGGCCACCTCTGGCCGGATTTCCGGTTCAGGATTGGCAAGCGCGAAGATCAGCGGCTTGTCGGCCAGCAACGGCAACCATTCCGGCTTCAACACGCCCGGCGCGGAAAGCCCCAGGAAGATGTTCGCACCCGGCAGCACGTCCGGCAATGTGCGGGCGTTCGTATCGCGGGCATAGCGCGCCATGTTGGGCAACATGCCCTCGCGCCCGGAGTGGATCACCCCGTCCTTGTCCGTCAGCGTGACATTTTCGACCTGGACCCCCATGGACACCAGCAGATCGACGCAGGCGAGCGCGGCCGCGCCAGCGCCCGACGTCACCAGCCGCGCTTCCGCCAGGCTTTTCCCTTGCAGGACCAGCGCGTTACGCACCGCCGCCGCGACAACAATGGCGGTGCCATGCTGGTCATCGTGGAAGACGGGGATGTTCATCCGCTTCTTCAACTCCGCCTCGATGGCGAAGCATTCCGGTGCCTTGATATCTTCCAGGTTGATGCCGCCGAAACTCGGTTCCAGCAGCGAAACTGCTTCGATGAACTTTTCAGGATCGGTCGTATCGACCTCCAGGTCGAACACGTCGATGTCGGCGAACTTCTTGAACAGGACCGCCTTGCCCTCCATCACCGGCTTGGACGCCAGCGCGCCAATGGCACCCAGGCCCAGCACCGCCGTGCCGTTGGAGATGACCGCTACCAAATTGCCGCGCGCGGTATAATCCATCGCCTTGTCAGGATCTTCCGCGATTTCCAGGCATGGTGCGGCGACCCCCGGAGAATAGGCCAGCGCCAGATCGCGCTGATTGACCATTCGCTTGGTCGGCTCAATCCGCAGCTTTCCCGGCTGCGGCAGGCGGTGATAGTCCAGGGCGGCGCGGCGTGTGTTTTCGTCCATGCGTCGGGGATTAGTGACCATTCGCCGCGGGGGCAATGGCGAGCATCACCAAAGGCAGTCCCCGCCCATCGGATAAGAAAACCCGCCTGACGCCTGCGATGAAAAGCCCCGCTTGTGCGCCGGGACGCTTCCCACTAAATCGCGCGCATGACATCGACCAACGACATTCGCCGCTCCTTCCTCGACTATTTCGGGGCGAACGGCCACACCATCGTTCCGTCCGCGCCTCTGGTGCCGCACAACGACCCGACGCTGATGTTCGTCAACGCGGGCATGGTGCCGTTCAAGAATGTCTTTACCGGACTGGAATCGCGGCCTTATTCAACTGCGACCAGCAGCCAGAAGTCGGTCCGCGCAGGCGGTAAGCATAATGACCTCGACAATGTCGGCTACACCGCGCGCCACCACACCTTCTTTGAAATGCTCGGCAATTTCAGCTTCGGCGATTATTTCAAGGAACAGGCGATTGTTCACGCCTGGACCCTGCTGACGAAGGAATGGGGCCTCCCCGCCGATAAACTGACGGCGACGGTCTATCACACCGACGATGAAGCCTTCGACCTGTGGAAGAAAATTGCGGGCCTGCCCGATCACCGCATCATCCGCATTCCGACCAAGGATAATTTCTGGGCGATGGGTGACAGCGGTCCCTGCGGTCCTTGTTCGGAAATTTTCTACGACCATGGCGACCATATCTGGGGCGGCCCTCCGGGATCGCCGGAGGAAGATGGCGACCGCTTCGTTGAAATCTGGAACCTCGTCTTCATGCAATATGAGCAGGAAGCGAATGAGATCGTAAGCGAACTGCCCCGGCCCAGCATTGATACCGGCATGGGGCTGGAACGCGTCGCCGCCGTGCTGCAAGGCGTGCATAACAATTATGACACCGACACATTCAAGGCGCTGATCGAAGAATCGGGCGCGCTCACCCGGACCGCCATCGATGGTGAACATCAGGCCAGCCATCGCGTCATCGCCGACCATCTGCGCTCGACCAGCTTCCTGATCGCGGACGGCGTGCTCCCCGCGAATGAAGGCCGCGGCTATGTCCTGCGCCGTATCATGCGCCGCGCCATGCGCCATGCGCACATCATCGGTGCCAAGGAACCCTTGATGCACCGTCTGGTGCCAAGCCTCGTCTCCGAAATGGGCGGCGCTTATCAGGAACTCGTCCGCGCCCAACCGCTGATCGAGGAAACATTGCTGCGGGAAGAAACCCGCTTCCGCCAGACGCTGGAAAAAGGCCTGAAGCTGCTCGACGAAGCGACCGTCGACCTTTCAGAAGGCGGCACGCTTCCCGGCGAAACCGCTTTTAAGCTCTATGACACTTATGGCTTCCCCTATGACCTGACCGAAGACGCGCTGCGTGCGCGGGGCCTCGGCGTTGACCGGGACGGCTTCGACAAGGCGATGGCCGAACAAAAGGCCGCTGCCCGAGCCGCCTGGAAAGGCTCTGGCGAAAAGGCGTCGGACGAAATCTGGTTCGACATTGCCGAAACCACCGGCAGCACCGAGTTCATCGGCTATAACGGCACGGAAGGTGAGGGCGAAGTGCTCGCGTTGGTCAAGGACGGCGCGCGTATCGACGCGGCGGGGCCGGGCGATGAAGTCATCATCATCGCCAACCAGACGCCATTTTATGGCGAAAGCGGCGGCCAGATGGGGGATGCTGGCACCATCACGTCGCAATCCGGTCTGGTCGCTGATGTGGAGGACACTTCAAAGCCGCTCGGTCGCATCCACGCCCACCGGGCAAAGGTCGGCGCTGGCAGCATCAAGGTCGGCGATGCGATCCATATGACGGTCGATATCAATCGCCGCGACCGCATTCGCGCCAATCACAGCGCGACGCATCTGCTGCACGCTGCCCTGCGCAATGAACTGGGCGCGCATGTCACGCAAAAGGGCAGCCTGGTCGCGCCGGATCGCCTGCGTTTCGACTTCTCCCATCCCGACGCGCTGACTCACAGCCAGATCGCCGCCATTGAATCGCATGTGAACGCACAGATCCGCCATAACGAACCTGTGACAACCCGGCTGATGACGCCCGATGACGCCATTGCGGCAGGGGCCATGGCCCTGTTCGGTGAAAAATATGGCGATGAAGTCCGCGTCCTGTCCATGGGCAGGGGTGACGCCAACAGCTATTCGGTCGAACTGTGCGGCGGCACCCATGTTCACGCCACGGGCGACATCGCGATCCTCAAGATCATCTCGGAAAGCGCCGTGTCTTCCGGCGTTCGCCGTATCGAGGCGCTGACCGGCGAGTCCGCCCGCCTGTGGCTCTCTGACCGCGAAGAGCGCCTGCGTCAGTCCGCTGCCACGCTCAAGACCACGCCAGAGGAGGTCCCGGCGCGAATCGCCGCGCTGGTCGAACAGAGCCGCAAGCTCGAACGCGAACTGGCCGAAGCAAAGAAGGCGTTGGCCCTGGGCGGCGGCAATGGTGCCCCAGCAGCCGGTCCCGAAAAGGTCGGGAACATCAACTTCATGGGCCAGGTGATAGAGGGTCTCGATCCCAAGGAACTGCGCGGCCTGATCGATCAGAACAAGGCGACCCTGGGCAGCGGCGTATCCGCCATACTCGCCGTCGTCGAAGGCCGCGCCAGCATCGCGGTCGGCGTGACCGAAGACCTCGTCGGGACGATCAGCGCCGTTGATCTGGTCCGTGCAGGCGTCGAAACGCTGGGCGGGAAGGGCGGCGGCGGTCGCCCTGACATGGCGCAGGGCGGCGGTCCCGATGGCGACAAGGCGCAGGCCGCCCTGGACGCCGTAAAGGCCGCTCTGGCCTAACCTCTATCTCGAAGATCGGTGGCTCAGGCAGTTGTCCAAGTGGATAAACTGGCTGAGCCGCTATCGCGCATTTTGCAGTTACCTATCGGGCTAGGTTCCTGTCGCCAGCGGCGTGATCAGGGCACCTCATCCGACCGCAGCCGCCGCAGCTTCGGCGCTATTTCCATATGAGCCGCTTCCTTGATCCCCATGCGAAGGTCCTCGCGCGTCTGATGGATCGACGCGATCACCGGGCCCATCGCCACGCCCAGATCGACAAGCGCGGTCTCAGCGAGTTGGAGTGAGCTTTCCAGCGTCTCAGGCACCGCGTCACTGGCCCCTGCCTGATACAGCTGCGCGGCATGATCGGTATCGCGGGCACGAGCGATGATCGGAAGGTCGGGCACCCATCCGCGAACCCGCTTGGTGACCCGAATGGACAGCACCGGATCGTCCATGGTCAGGATCAGCGCACGGGCATGGCCCAGGCGCAGCTTGTCCAACATTTCGACACGCGACACGTCGCCGAAAACAATGGGATATCCACTGCGGCGCGCTTCGGCGACGACATCCGCATCGGATTCCACGACGATGAAGCGTTGGTTATGGACGCGCAGCAGGTCGCACACCATGCGCCCGACCCGACCGAAGCCAATCACAACGGCGGCGGCTTCCGTGCTTTCCTCTTCGGCGTCCGACCTCTCTTCACCCAACGCCATTTCCAATCGACGGGCAAAATCATGGCCGATTCGAGCCAGCAAAGGTGTGATGGTGAGGCCGATGGCAGTCACGATCTGCCAGAATGCGGCGGTCGAAGGCAGGATGAGTTGCGCCGCCGCCGCCGCCGTTAGGACGATCAGTGTCGTTTCCGAAGGGCTGGACATGAGCACGCCAACCTCCAGCGCCACACCCTTGCGCGCGCCGGAAAAGTAGAGGAGCGCCCCCGTTACCAGGGTCTTGGCAAGCACAACGCCCAACACCGCTAGAACGAGCGTCGGCCAGTTGGCCAGGATGACGCGCACGTCCAGGCTCATGCCGACGGTGATAAGGAACACGCCCAGCGCCAGCCCCTTGAAAGGCGCGGTCATGACCTCGACTTCGCCATGATAGTCTGTTTCGGCGATCAGCAGCCCTGCAAGCAGCGCCCCCACAATGGGGGAAAGTCCCGCTATCGACGTCGCCAGGCTGGATACAATGACGACGAGCAGGCTGGCCGCCAGGAAGACTTCCGGGCTTTTCGTGCGAGCCGCCTGGCGAAAAATATGGGGCAGGAAAAATCGACCGAGCACCAGCATGACCGCGATGGTCACACCCCCCTTCAACAGCGTGCTTGCCAAGTCCGACCATGCGCCGTCGGGATTTACTGCAACTGACGGCGCGAGAGCGCCGAGCAGGAAGATGATCGGCACAAGCGCCAGATCTTCGAACAACAGCATGGAGAAGGCGGCGCGCCCGACCGCAGTCTGCGTGCCCACGATGGGGAGCACCACGGCGGTCGACGACAGCGCGAGCGCAAGGCCAAGGCCAAAGGCTCCGGCCGGGGATTGCCCCAAAGCATAGAGGCCCGCGGCTATCAACGTGGCGCTGCCGACCAGTTCCGTCGCACCCACGCCGAACACCTGGGTCCGCATGGTCCACAAACGTCGAAAGCTGAGTTCCAATCCGATCGAGAACAGCAGCAATATGACGCCAAGCTCCGCGAAGGGCTCTATCGCTTCCTGATTGGAAATGGTGATATGATAGAGCCACGGATATTGGCTGACGAGCGATCCAAGGCCCGCTGGCCCCACCGCCAGGCCCACCAGGATGAAACCGATCACCGGGCTGATGCGAAATCGGGCGAAGGCTGGAATGACCAGTCCTGCCGCGCCGAGGATAACGAGGGAATCGCTGAAACTTTGTGGATTGATCGCACCGGCCATGCCGCATCATTGCGGCAACCCAACGGAATTTCCAGCCTTATAGCTGATCAACCCTCGCTATATGAATTTCCACCTGGTGCGGACGGCGGGACTTGAACCCGCATTCCCAGGGGGAGGCGGATTTTAAGTCCGCTGCGTCTACCGATTTCGCCACGTCCGCGTGGCTCTACCCCCTGACGCTTGCGCGCTTCGGCGTCAAGGACGCGGCGGTGATCAAGTCGCTTTGCTGTTCAGCCGTTCGCGCATTTCCTTGCCGGGTTTGAAATAGGGCACGCGCTTGGCCGAAACCGGCACCTGCTCCCCTGTACGCGGATTGCGACCCGTCCGTGCGTCGCGCGCACGCGTAGTGAAGGCCCCGAAACCGCGCAGCTCCACCCGGCCCCCACCGGACAGCTGCTCCACGATTTCCTTGAAGAAAAGATCCACGATCCTCTCGACCTCTGGAAGGCCCAGGTCCGGATTTTCCTCCGCCAACGTCTGAATCAATTCTGAGCGTATCATCGGTCCTCCAGCTCCCCCTTCTGGTTCCCAGATCGTTTATAGTGAATCCGCAAACCCCTGACAATTGGCCATTGTCGGTAGACATTTCTTATTTTGGGATAAGAAAAAGCCCGCCAGAACCAAGTTCCGGCGGGCTTTATTACTTTTGCTATATCAAAGGCTTTAACCTTCGTTCTTAGCCTTCAGTGCTTCACCCAGGATGTCACCCAGCGACGCGCCGCTGTCGGACGAGCCATACTGAGCCACAGCCTGCTTCTCTTCGGCGATCTGCATCGCCTTGACCGAGAAGGTCGGCTTCTTGGCGCGGTCGAAACCGGTAACCATGGCGTCGAACTTCTGACCGAGCTGGAAGCGTTCCGAACGCTGCTCGTCGCGGTCGCGGCCAAGGTCGCTGCGCTTGATGAAGCCCGTGGCACCATCTTCGCCGGCCTGTACTTCCAGACCGCCGTCGCGAACTTCCAGAACGGTCACGGTGACGATCGCATTCTTGTTCAGGCCAGCAGCAGCAGCAGAGGTGCCGCCAGCGGCCGGGCCACCACGCTCAAGCTGCTTCATGCCCAGGCTGATGCGTTCCTTCTCGACGTCGATGTCCAGAACAACGGCCTCGACAGTCTCGCCCTTGCGGTGCAGCGCCAAAGCGTCTTCGCCCGAAATGCCCCACGCGATGTCCGACATGTGAACCATGCCGTCGACGTCGCCGTCCAGGCCGATGAACAGGCCGAATTCGGTCGCGTTCTTGACTTCGCCTTCGACGGTCGAACCGATCGGGTGACGTTCGGCAAAGCTGTCCCAGGGGTTGTGCTGGGCCTGCTTGAGACCGAGCGAGATGCGGCGCTTTTCCGGATCGACTTCCAGCACCAGAACTTCGACTTCCTGGCTGGTCGAAACGATCTTGCCGGGATGAACATTCTTCTTGGTCCAGGACATTTCCGAAACATGGACCAGGCCTTCGATGCCGGCTTCCAGTTCGACGAACGCACCATATTCGGTGATGTTCGTGACGCGACCCGACAGCTTCGCACCGATCGGGTACTTGGCGGCAGCGCCTTCCCACGGATCGCTTTCCAACTGCTTCATGCCCAGGCTGATGCGCTGGGTGTCGCGGTTGATGCGGATGATCTGGACACGGACGGTGTCGCCAATGTTGATCATCTCGTTCGGGTGGTTGATACGCTTGTAGCTGAGGTCGGTGACGTGCAGCAGGCCGTCGATGCCGCCCAGGTCAACGAACGCACCATAATCGGTGATGTTCTTGACCACGCCTTCGATGATCTGACCTTCGGCCAGGGTCTGGATGAGGCCGCTGCGCTGTTCGGCGCGGGTTTCTTCCAGGATGGCGCGGCGCGACACGACGATGTTGCCGCGGCGGCGATCCATCTTCAGGATCTGGAAAGGCTGCGGAATGTCCATCAGCGGGGTCACATCGCGAACCGGGCGAATATCGACCTGCGATCCGGGGAGGAACGCCACGGCGCCGTCGAGGTCGACGGTGAAGCCACCCTTGACGCGGCCAAAGATGACGCCTTCGACGCGAGCGCTTTCGGTGAATTCGGCTTCAAGCTTGTCCCAGGCGGCTTCGCGGCGCGCGCGGTCGCGCGACAGCATGGCTTCGCCATGGGCGTTTTCGACGCGGTCGACATAGACTTCGACTTCGTCGCCGACCTTCAGGTCAGCTTTCTGGCCCGGTGCGGCGAATTCGCGCAGCGGCACGCGGCCTTCCGACTTCAGGCCGACGTCGATCAGCGCCATGTCGTTTTCGATGCCGGTAACAGTGCCCTTGACGACGCGGCCTTCAAAGCCGCCATCTTCACCACCGAGAGCTTCGTTGAGAAGCGCGGCGAAATCGTCGCGCGAGGGGAATGCCGTAGAGGCCATAAATAGTCCTTCACTCATCATTGCTGGCCTGCCGGTTGTATCCGGCGGTCTTTAGGCCAAAACGTACGCACGGCCGCATGCCGCACGCACATCCATCAGCCACCGGAGTGTCGACGCTCAGTAGAAAAGCGAAAAGGGCGCGTGGAAATGCCACGCGCCGTCACTGTGTCAGACCTTAGGCCGACGTTCCAACTGTGCGTCCACCAGCGCGATGGCTTGCTGGACGGCGGCGTCTATAGTCAAATTGCTGGTGTCGAGCAAGTCCGCGCCATCGGCCACGCGCAATGGAGCATGATCGCGGCTCATGTCGCGCGTGTCGCGTGCCTGGATGTCGGCGATCAGGCTGTCCATGTCCGGGTGCCCACCATGAGCCAGGCCGTCATCATAACGGCGTTGCGCGCGCACATGGACGCTGGCGGTGACAAATATCTTTGCGTCGGCATCGGGAACGATGACGGTGGCGATGTCACGTCCATCCAATATGGCACCACCGGGTTGAGCGGCAAAATCTCGCTGCCGTTGAACCAGCGCCTGCCGCACGCTTGGGTGAATGGATACGCGAGAAGCGAGCGATCCGACCGCCTCCGTCCGCACGGCGGGATCGGACAGGACCGCATCCTGAAAGTCACAGGCGGCAAGAGCGTCCTCTTCAAGATCGGGGTCACCGCTTGCCTTCAATACCGACAGGCCAACGGCCCGATAAAGCAGGCCTGTATCGAGACAGGGCAGGCCGTAATGTTCGGCCAGCGCACGGGCGATAGTGCCCTTGCCCGAAGCAGCGGGGCCGTCGACGGCGATGATCATATCCGCCTGCCTTTCCTTAATGCCTTGCCCAGGCTGATCAATGCGATCAGCGCCCAGACGATTTCAAGCGCCATGGACGCCATATTGAAGTGGACCGTGAGCGACGCGATCAACAGCAGCGCTCCTACCAAGTTCAGCAGGTTGAACAGCACGAAATTCAGGGTCCGCGCCAGGTTGCTGTAAGCATAGGCGGCGACCATCAAGCCGCTGCCAACCAATCCCACGATATTGGCAAGGTCGAACGTCATGGTATCGCGCCGAGCGTCTGGAGCAGGGCGGTGAAGCCAGGGAAGCTCGTCGCGACCGGGCGCATGTCATCGACGGTCAGCCCGCCGGTCGTGGCCAGCCCGGCGACCGCAAAGCTCATTGCGATTCGATGATCGAGCGAAGCTGCGATGACAGGCGGGGACTTGCCGCCGGGTAGGGGCGCTCCGCCGCTTCCCTCGATGACGAGGCCATCTTCAACTTCTGCGACTCGTGCGCCAATCTGGGCGAGGCCCCCTGCCATCAGGGCCAGGCGATCGGACTCCTTGACCCGCAGTTCGTCCAGACCGCTGGTCCGCGTGGTGCCTTGGGCGAAAGATGCCGCGACGAAGAACACCGGAAATTCATCAATCATGCTGGGCGCGACGTCGGGCGGCACATCGATGCCGGTCAGCCTGCTGTAGCGGGCGGTAATGTCGGCGACCGGCTCTCCGCCCACTTCGCGACGATTGGAGAAGCTGAGGTCCGCGCCCATTGCCGACAGGATTTCGAACAGCCCGGCCCTGGTCGGGTTCATGCCGACATTGGCCACCGTGATTTCCGAACCGGGCGTGATGAGCGCGGCGACGATGGGGAACGCCGCTGAAGAAGGGTCGCCGGGGACAGTGATGGCTTGGGGGCGAAGCTCGGCCTCCCCAGTCAGGGTGATGATGCGGGTTCCGTCAGCCTCAATCTCCACGCTCAGATCCGCGCCAAAACCCTTGAGCATCCGTTCGCTATGGTCACGGGTGGGAATCGGTTCGAGGATGCGCGTGATGCCAGGGGCATTCAGGCCAGCGAGGAGGACTGCCGACTTTACCTGAGCCGAAGCGACGGGAAGGCGATAGTCGAGCGGCACGGCAGGGCAGGCACCCCGCATGGTAAGCGGCAGCCGGTCGCCCGGGCTGGTCATGAAGCTGGCGCCCATGCGCGAAAGCGGCTCGGTCACCCGCGCCATCGGTCGTTTGCTGAGCGAGGCATCACCGATAAAGGTGGCGGTGATTCCGTGGCTGGCGACTAGGCCCATGAGCAAGCGGGTGGATGTGCCGCTGTTCCCCATGTCCAGCGCCGTCTGCGGTTGAAGAAGCCCGCCCACGCCGACGCCGTTAATGTGCCAGACGCCGTTGCCGTCGCGCCGGATATCGGCACCCATGGCGCGCATGGCGGCTGCTGTGGCCAGGACGTCTTCACCTTCCAGCAGGCCTTCCACCCGGCTTTCGCCCACCGCAAGGGCTGACAGCATCAACGATCGATGCGAAATGCTTTTGTCGCCCGGTACGGTTACGTGGCCGGACAGCGGCGGCGCGCTGGAAAAAGTCATCGGACGGGGTTTGTCAGAAGAAGCGGTCACGCGTGAATCCGTTGCGAAAGCTGAAAATTTGCGCCCGGCTTTTGACAGCGCGGTTCCGCTATGGCAAGGCGCGCCACGCTTTGCGGACGACGTTGTCGTGCCGCGTGATTTCTGTTTGAGCATTCGCGAGAAGGACAAGGCCGGACATGGTCAAGGCTGAATGGGGTACGAAACGTACCTGCCCGAAATGCGCCACGCGCTTCTATGATCTGGGCAAGAACGACCCGGTGACCTGCATCAATTGCAACACCGCATGGGAACCCGAGCCGGTCCTGAAATCCAAGCAGCCGCTGCCTTATGAGGAAGCGCCCAAGAAGGTGATCGAGACCGCCGATGGCGAGCGTGAGACGGCTGACGACGATCTGGATCTGGATCTGGACGTGGATGATGACGGCGATTCGCCGGACAATGACGTCGATCTTGGCGGCGACGACGATCTGGGCGTGGATGCCGCCGCAAATGATGGCGACGACATCGACAATTAAGCGAATTTAGCACTTGCCAAGGGGGTTGCTGCGGCATAATTGCAGCGCCTCCAAAGCGCCGGACCCAAACGGCGCGGATGGTAGATGGGGCCTTAGCTCAGCTGGGAGAGCGCCTGCATGGCATGCAGGAGGTCAGCGGTTCGATCCCGCTAGGCTCCACCATTTTTGTCGGAACAAAGGTCGTCCGGGGGACGATTTTCCGGCAAAACTCCCTGGCGCAAGCGCGGGTTGGTAAGGTTACAAGTGATCTTGCCGGGCCAGTCAGCGCCAGCGATGGACATCCAGACATTTGGCCGACGGCGTTGCGCCGGACATGGCCTGAACCATTGGGATGCGGTATGATGCTGCAATGATGGGGCCTTAGCTCAGCTGGGAGAGCGCCTGCATGGCATGCAGGAGGTCAGCGGTTCGATCCCGCTAGGCTCCACCAATTTTTCAGATCACATAATGTTCGGGAAGCATTCTCCCCAAAAGCCGTGCTCGCGATGGCGAGCGATGGAGCTGATTCTGGGATTGTCGGACGATGCGCCGAGAGCACGGCTGAAAGAGCGAATTTTGCGTGGACTGGATCGGCACTTGTAGCGCGGGAAACGGGACGGTAGTTTATGCCCACAACCGGTCATTTGCCGGTTAAAGATTGCTAGTCAGCATAGCATTCAATGGCGTATCGCCGCATTCTGACCGGCTACTCTCCGCGCTGGCTCAATTCTTGAGCTTGCACTATGAAATTTTCAAGTATTATCTGAGCGCGTTCAATATCCTTTTCAAAAATGAAAAGGTGATCAAACACTGCACCGCACTGCGGTCCTGCTTTGATCCCTGCGCCATTCAATTCTTCCAATACCGGGCGCAAAAAACCGATTACATTGAAGGGCAGCTCACCATCCGTGGACACAATTCTGAACGGACCAAACCGATCCCGTTCAGTAACGCTAACACCGTGGATGACCCAGGTTTCGTCATCGACCACAAGAGATAACCCTGCCTGATCTCTTATAATGCACGAATATCGAGCTTCTGAATGCATTATTGCCGCCACTGCGGCGCTTGCCTGTTCAAGCCCGAGGTCGATCATCCAGTAGCGTTCAGGCCATGTTTTTAGAGACATGTTAGCCCAGACCTTCATGGGATCGATTGTCATCACTACATACCTTTCGTAACCGACCCAACGTCAGTTAATCTAAGCAGCAGATATCCACAATTCGCCGGCAGTGCGAAGCAGAGAATCATCGCCGTCCGGCCAACTTGCGTTGGTTGACTGTGGGAGCGCGAAAGACCGGTTCCCACCCATAGCTGCCGCTCCCTAACGAACTTCGATGCATTGCTCCTGCCTTAAACCGGGATGAGTTCCGCTTACGCGAGCAGGGCCAGAGGAGGCAGTCGGATCAAGCGGGCTGGACGAAGCTGTCCATCACCCGCTTGCGCCCTGTCGTTTCAAAATCGATTTCCAGCTTGTTGCCTTCGATCAGTGCGACCGTGCCATAACCGAATTTCTGGTGAAAGACGCGTAGGCCCAAGGTCATATCGTCGCGGCCCTTGTTGCCCAGCGATACCGCAGAGGCGCGCGCTTCGACGATGCGGACCGGTTCTTTCACGAACTGGCCGCCCTGCTGGGCGCGTTGCCAGCCGGGCCCCCGGCCGGACCCCCGCTGGACATTGGCGAAGGGGTCGGCGCGTTCCGACCAGTTGGCGCGCCACAGCGACGCACCGCCGGACATGCTGCTTTCCTCCTCAACATGTTCTGGCGGGAGTTCGCCCACGAAGCGCGAAGGGATGGAACTGGTCCACTGGCCATAGATGCGCCGGTTGGCGGCGTGGAGGACGATACAGCGCTTTCGCGCACGGGTGAGCGCGACATAAGCGAGGCGGCGCTCTTCCTCCAGGGAATTGAGGCCGCCTTCGTCCAGTGCGCGTTGCGAAGGGAACAGCCCCTCTTCCCAACCGGCCAGGAATACGGTGTCGAACTCCAGCCCCTTGGCCGCGTGGATGGTCATAATCGTGACCTTGCGCTCATCCGCCTGCGCTTCATTGTCCATGACGAGCGAGACATGTTCCAGGAACGCGCCCAGCGTTTCATATTCCTCCATGGCGCGGGCAAGTTCGCTCAGATTTTCGAGCCGCCCAGCGCTTTCGGTGGTGCGTTCCGCCTGGAGCATCGCGGTATAGCCGCTTTCGTCTAGAACCTGGCGGGCCAGTTCCGCATGGGGCAGCTGTGCCGCGCGATCACGCCAGCGGGCAAGGTCGCCGATGAATGCGCCCAGCGAACGGCGCGCTTGCGGCGTCAGTTCGTCAGTGTCGAGGATGCGGGCAGCCGCCAGCGTCATCGCTATGCCCTCCGCGCGGGCCAGGCGATGAAGTTTTTCGACGGCCTTGTCGCCCAGGCCACGTTTGGGGACGTTGACGATCCGTTCGAATGCCAGATCATCGGCGGGTTGGTTGACGAGCCGGAGATAGGCGAGCGCATCGCGAATTTCTGCACGCTCGTAAAATCGGAACCCGCCGACGATGCGATAGGCCAGGCCGATCTGGATGAAGCGGTCTTCAAATTCGCGGGTCTGATGCTGAGCACGAACCAATATGGCGATATCGTCGAGCGATTGCCCACCACGCTGGATCGTTTCAATCTCATCGCCGACCCGCCGTGCCTCCTCTGGTCCATCCCAGACGCCGATGACGCGGACCTTTTCCCCCACATCGACATCGGTCCACAATGTCTTGCCCAGGCGATTGCCATTTTCGGCGATCACCCCGGATGCGGCACCCAATATGTGGGGCGTCGAACGGTAATTCTGTTCGAGGCGGACGATCTTCGCGCCGGGGAAATCCTTTTCAAAACGCAGGATGTTGGCGACCTCCGCCCCGCGCCAGCTATAGATGGACTGATCATCGTCGCCGACGCAGCAGATATTCTTGCGCTGCTGGGCGAGCAGGCGGAGCCAGAGATACTGGCTGCTGTTCGTATCCTGATATTCGTCCACCATGATGTAGCGAAAACGCTGCTGATAGCTTTCCAACACGTCGCGGTGGCGTTTCAGGATGGTGAGGACATGCAGAAGCAGGTCGCCAAAATCGCATGCGTTCACAGCGCGCAGGCGGGCCTGATAGGCGGCGTAGAGCTTTTGCCCCCGGCCATTGGCATAGGCTTCGCTTTCGCCCGCGCCGATTTCCTCCGGCGTCAGGCCCTTGTTCTTCCACTGGTCGATCAGGCCGCCCAGTTGCCGTGCAGGCCATCGTTTCTCATCGATACCCTCAGCCTGGATAAGCTGCTTCATCAGGCGCAGTTGGTCGTCCGTATCCAAAATGGTAAAGTTGGATTGCAGCCCGACCAGTTCTGCATGGCGGCGGAGCATCTTGGCCGCAATGGCGTGAAATGTGCCCAGCCAGGGCATGCCTTCGACTGCGGGGCCGATCATGCGGCCAACGCGTTCCCGCATTTCGCGCGCGGCCTTGTTCGTGAAGGTGACGGCCAGAATCTCGGACGGATAGGCGCGGCGGGTGGCGACCAGATGGGCGAGGCGGGCGGTCAGCGCTGCCGTCTTTCCCGTGCCCGCGCCCGCGAGGACGAGCACCGGCCCTTCGGTGGTGAGCACGGCTTCCCGCTGGGGCGCGTTCAGTCCCTGAAGATAGGGGGCATCGTCAGGCGAGGGGGCGGGAAGGGTCATGAACCGACAACTAGGTGGTGCAGTGGATGGGGGCAAGGCCAAGGACTTGCGGCAAGCGTCGATCTATGAGAACAAAAGGAGAATTCTGCAAGGAGGAAAGTCATGGCGACGGGACGATGCCAGTGCGGCGACATACGCTATGAGGTCGAGGGTGATCCGCATCATAGCGCTTTGTGCCATTGCAGCGACTGCCGCCGCAGCGCGGGCGCGCCGATGGTTGGGTGGGCGATGTTTTCTGAGGACCAGGTCAGGGTGACGGGATCGCCGATGCATTATCAATCGTCGGCGCATGTCACGCGGCAATTTTGCGGAAGATGCGGGACGGGCCTTTTCTACACTAATCCTTCGGTATTTCCGGGAATGATTGACGTGCAGACTGCGACTTTGGACGACCAGTCGATCTATCCTCCCGCCATTCATGTCCAATGGGCCGACGCGGCTCCATGGATGGGGAAAGCGCACGATCTTCCCAAATTTGACAGATTTCCTGAGGGTTGAAGCCCCAATCGTTCATCTGGCGGCGCATTGGACACGGTTCGTCGCCGTGACAGGAACGCCTGGATCGCCAATCCGGTTTTTCGCCCCGTCCGAAGGGATCAAGGGTGACAATAAGGAAAGGACGGCCCGATGAGATCGATCATGTTTGCAGGCATTGCCATTTTGGCGTTCACCACTGGAACTGCTGGCGTTGCAATTGCGCAAGACGCTGGCGCGGCGACGGCTCAGCCCCCGGAGGCTGGGGGAACCATGCCAACCGATCCCGCTGATCCAAGCGTCAGTCCGGCGACACCATCCACGAGTGAAGACCCGAACGCGTCGCAACCGACAGGTGCCGTCCCGCCCAGCACTGGCATGGTCCCAGCGCCCGCCGGAGTGCCGGAAAATCCAGCCGCGCCGGTCGGAAGCTCGGCCAACCCCGTGACGGTCGGTGGGAACATGACGCCGCCGCCAACGGAGGCAAAGGATTATCCGCTGTGCAGCAGGACGGTCCAGGACAGCTGCATCAATCCGAGCGAGGCGAAGAAGACGATGCGCAAGCGTCGCTGATCATCGGGCCGGGGACGGGTAGGGCCGCGATCAGCGCGGCCAGGCCTGCCCGGTCTCGCGCCGCATCGGCCAAGCTATGCTGATCCAGCACGGCCAGGAAAGCGGCAACGGCGGCTCGCAATATCGACGTAAGCCCGCACGCAGTCCGCAGGACGCAGCCGCCACAGTCGGCCATATTGAGATCCGGTTCGCTAAAGCGAATGACATCACCTAGGCTGATCTGTTCGGGCGCGCGTGCCAGGGTAAATCCCCCGCCACGTCCGCGCTGGGTATCGATGAACCCGCCTAAGCCAAGCTGGTGGACGACCTTCATCAAATGATTGCGGGAAAGGTCATAGGCGCCCGCAATCTCTCCGATGGTCGCGCGCCCGCTGGGCACCACCGCCAGATGGAGAAGGACGCGCAAAGCGTAGTCGGTATGCCGGGTCAGTTGCATCGATTGTCGTTAGGCAGGCTACTTCAGCTTTAGAACATGTATAACGTTTACATGTTAAAAGATGTTCCGTAAATGCATCTTTATCGAGTCGATATCAAAAGGGGTGCATTTCATGAACCAGCTTAGCGCCGAAACCATCGCGATCGTAAAGGCGACCGCTCCCGCACTGCGCCAGCATGGCGTTGCCATCACCACTGCCATGTATGCCCGGCTGTTTCAGGATGCGTCGATCAAGGACATGTTCGACCAGGCCGCGCAAGCAAGCGGTGAACAGCCCAAGCGGCTGGCGGCGGCAATCCTTGGATATGCGGAAAATATCGACAAGCTGCAGGCACTGGGCGGCGCTGTCGAACGGATGGTGCAGCGGCATGTCGAAACCGGCGTGAAGCCCGAACATTATCCCAAGGTTGCTGAAGCGCTGTTGCCCGCGATCCGCGACGTTCTGGGCGAAGATATCGCGACCGATGCGGTGCTGGAAGCGTGGGGCAAGGCTTATTGGTTCCTGGCCGACATATTGATCGGCAAGGAAGCACAGGCCTATGAGGATGCAGAGGCCGCCTGAGCGCGCGAAAATATCAGGTAGATGTGCGCAGAAGCGTCAACCGTGCCTTGCCGACATCGCGCACGGTATCGGCGGTGAAACCCTTTACATCAATGTCTTCCCGCCGGTCTGTTTCAATGCTGATCCAGGTCGCGGGGCCAGTCCATCCCAGCCGTGCTAGCTTGTCGAGCGCAACCGCGCCCGCGCCGCTATTATAGGGCGGGTCCATGAAGATGAGGTCCAGTGGTCGGGGCGCGGTGCCGAGCGACAGGACGCTGCTCTGGCGAATGTCCGGGCGGATGCCCAGGCGGTCGCCATTGGCGCGGATCGCGTCCAGCGCGGCCTTGTCCTGCTCGACGAACAGGCAAGTGGCGGCACCGCGCGACAGCGCTTCGAACCCCAGCGCGCCTGATCCAGCGAAGAAATCGCCGACGGCCAGCCCTTCAAAGGAGCCAAGGCGGCTCAGCAGCATGGAAAACAGGGTTTCGCGCGTCCGGTCCGCCGTTGGGCGGGTGGCGTCGCCCTTTGGCGCTGTCAGCGGGCGGCCTCGCCATTGGCCTGCGATTATTCTCATGGCGTGCGGGTCCTGAAAGAAGAATGGAAGCGGTGTGACGAACCGAGGGTGAAGGGGGTCAGCCCTTGGCGTTCGTCAGGCTCTTGCGGAAGAAGTTGAGGTCATGTTCCTTGACTTCCTCGACCGCGCTGGGCGCCAGTTGGCCCAGGTTGAATGGGCCATAGCTGGTGCGGATAAGGCGGCTGACCTCCAGCCCCAGATGCTCAAGGACGCGACGCACTTCGCGATTCTTGCCCTCGGTCAGCGTCATTTCTATCCACTGGTTGCGACCGGTGCGGCGTTCCAGATTGGCATTGATCGCGCCATAGCGCATGCCGTCAATCTCGATACCGTCGATCAGATCTTCCAGCTGCGCCTGGCTGATGTCGCCAAAGGCGCGGGCGCGATAGGTCCGGGGGACCCCGGTTGCGGGCAATTCCATCTGCCGCTTGAACTCCCCGTCGGTGGTGAGCAGCAGCAACCCTTCGGTCGTCATGTCGAGCCGACCGATCGGCATGACGCGCGGCAGGTCGGCAGGCAGGCGGTCATAGATGGTCGCGCGCCCACGCGGGTCCCGCTCCGTCGTCAGACAGCCCGACGGCTTGTGAAACAGGAACAGTCGGGTAGCTGCGGGCTGTGCGACCGGCTTGCCGTCCACAGCGACGCCGTGCAACGAACTGAGCAAGGTCGCGGGCGTTTTGACGACCTCTCCATTCAGCGTCACCCGGCCATCTTCGATCATCCGTTCGACTTCTCGCCGGGACGCGATCCCCGCGCGGGCGAGTAATTTGGCCACGCGCTGCGGTTCGCTCTGGCCGCTGGCAGCAGCGGCGGCGCGGCCCGGATGGGGGTTGGCGGGCGTAGCGGGTCCCGTCCGAGGCTTGCGGAAAGGCGGGCGAGCAGGGCGCGAGCTTGGCTCAGGCTTGCTGCCAAACGGACGTCTGGGGCCGCCAGATCCAGCCCGGCGGGGCGGTCCAGATTTTTTCGGCGGTTCCACGGCTGACTTCCTTTTATCGGCAGGTGAGCATTCCCATATCGGAAATGCCATGAAATTGACGAATCGTGCCGCGCCTTCGGCAGTGCGAGGGTCGGCTGCTTCGCTTGGCCGAAACCGGCACGACGCGCTGTGCGTTTGTCGGCTGAATGGCGTATATGGGGCAGATCGGCAAATGTTTTTCGGGCTGGTAAAGGGAGAAGCGCGGCAAGGTCGGCGGATGAAGACGATCCGCAGCGTGCTGATCGTCGAAGATGAGCCGTTGGTGGCTTTCGATAATGAACATGCGCTGGAACAGGCGGGATATCATGTCGCCGCCACGGTCGAGGATTATGATCATGCGGTGAGCGTGATCGAGGATGACGAGGTAGATATCGTCATCGCGGACATCGCCCTGCACGGGGACAAGACCGGGATCGATGTGGCGCGCCATGCGCATGCAAGAGGGTTGCCAGTGCTGTTCGTTACCGGCGCATGCCCGGTCGACGCGGTCGGCATGGCTGTCGGATGCCTCTCCAAACCCTATCTGCCGCGCGACCTGATCGCCGCCATCAATATCATCGAAGCCAGGCTGGACGGGATCGAGCCCACCCACCTGCCAACCGGCCTACGCCTGTTTGGGCAGAGCGAGGGCGGGAGCAACGACCAGCTTTCCTGACACGGGCGTCAGGAATGCGCGGCCAGCGGGTTGTTTCGGCAGCATTTGTCCATATGGTGGCGCCCGATACGCATTATCGGGGAGCGCGCATATTCATGACTGACATCGCCACGGGCACTGGAAGCTGGGTCGATGCAGTCAAACCCTATGTAGAAAAGGCACCTCTCGCCGCGCTGTTCCTGGGCATTTCGTCGGGCTTTCCGTTCGCGATGATCGGGGCCAACCTGGCTTCCCGCTTGGCGCAGGACGGCATCGACAAGAGGAGCGTGACCGCGTTCAGCCTGGTGCTGCTCGCCTATAATCTCAAATGGCTGTGGGCCTGGGTCGTCGAAGGGGTGAAGCTGCCCCTGCTGCACCGCCTGGGGCAACGTGTGTCTTGGATGCTGCTGGCCGGGGTGCTGGTGATGGCCGCCGTCATCAACCTGGCGGTGGTGGACCCGTCGTCTGACATCATGGCGACCGTGCGAGCGGCGATCCTGCTGGGCATTGCTGGCGCGACATTCGACATCATCATCGATGGCTATCGCATCGAAATCCTGCGACCCGACCAGTTGGGCGTCGGCGCGGGCATGTCGCAATATGGCTGGCGGATCGGCGCTGCCGCAGCAGGCGCGCTCGGCCTTGTGGTGGCGCAGCATTGGGACTGGACCGCCGCCTATATCGTCTGTTCCCTGTTCGCGCTGCCCGCAATGCTGGCAGCGTTGATCGTCGGAGAACCCGAACGGCATCGTGAGATTGCATCGCGCAAGTCTGGTGGCGACCTGATCCAGGCCATCGTCGGACCGTTCATCGACTTCTTCAAACGCCAGGGCGCTTTGCTGGTGCTGCTGTTCATCATCGTCCATAAAATTGGCGACACGCTGGCGAACCTGACTTTCCGCCTCCTGTTCAACGACCTTGGCTATAGCAATGATGAGATCGCGCTTTATGATGTGGGCGTCGGATTCTGGGCGTTGCTGGCGGGCATATTCGTGGGCGGCATTCTCTACGCGCGGCTGGGGTTGAAACGGTCGGTGCTGATCAGCCTGGTACTGATGGCGGTGTCGAATTTCAGTTTCGCCGCGCTGGCGGCTGCGGGCAAGAGCAACCTGGGCATGGCGGGCGCGATCGGCTTTGAAAATTTCGCCAGCGGCATCGGGGGCGTCGCCGTGGTCGCCTATTTCTCCGCGCTGTGCGACTTGCGTTTCACGGCGGCGCAATATGCGATGATCTCCGCCGCTGCCAGCATCGTTGGCCGTTTCCTGACGGGAACGTCGGCCGGAACGCTGATCGAGCGGTTCGGCTATGTCGATTTCTACCTGCTGACGACGGTGCTGGCGATGCCGGGCATCATTCTGTTCTGGCTGATGATGCGCGCCGGACTGGTGGATGCCAGCATCGGCAGCGCAGCCACCGATAAAGGCAATCAACCCGCCGCGTAGAGGTCAAGCGGGCGTCCCAGGTCATTATGCGCCTGGGCGACCGCCTGAAGGCAGGTGAGCGCGCCCAGAGCATTGTCGTTGCCCAGCAGGGTTGCAACCTGATCATAGGCAATGCGCGGGTCCTGAAGCGACGTGCCGATGGCCTGCATCAACACACCTTCGTCGGCGGTCATGCGCGCGCAACAGCAGGGCGCGACCAATATCTTGCGCGTGGCCGACCGCGCCAGTTCCAGCATCATGGCGCGCATGAGGATAAGGGGGCGGCGATAGCTGCGTCCGAATGCACCGATCATCGCGTTGGCGGCATGGGCGTCATTCACCCCAGCCGTAGCCATGCGGCGCAGGATATAGAGGAAGAGGCGATTGCCATAGCCGCCCGGAATGGGGCGGGGCAGGTCGATGTGCGAAGTCTCTCCATGAGCCATGTGCGTGAACCTTCATCTATTATGTCGCGATGCAGGTTACGCTATTGAGAATGAATCGCAAGTCCATTCAGTCAGGATTTTGTCCATTCAGACGCAAAATTTCTCCCGCAAGGTAGAGTGACCCGGCGATCAACAACCGTGGCGCACCGCCTGCCGATTGCGTGGCGACGGCGGCAATGGCTTGGACGGGAGAGTCATGGGCGGTGCATCCAATACCCCATTGCGCGGCCACGGTGGCGAATCGGTCGGCTGAATGGTGATCGTGGCCGGGGACGGGCAGGGCGTGGATATGGGCAATGCGGCCAGCAAAAGGCGCGAGATACGCCTCCAGGTCCTTGTTCGCGAGCATGCCGATGATCAGGTGCAACCGCTGGTCGCCTAACCGTTCGGCGGTGAAAAAGGCGCTGATCGCTTCTCCAGCGGCGGCATTGTGACCGCCGTCCAGCCACACTTCGCTTCCTGGCGGCAGCGGGGCGAGGAGCGGGCCGTTGTCCAGATGCTGAAGCCGCGCGGGCCAATGCGCCCATAGGGGGGCCGCCTTGATCGCGGATTCGCTGATCGGGACGGCGCCCTGATGGCGCAGCATGGCGAAAGCAAGCGCCGCATTCTGTACCTGATGCGCGCCCGGCAGACGGGGAAGCGGCGTGTCGATGCGGCCCTGTTCGTCGCGATAGTGAAGGCGATCCCGATAGGCTGCGGCGTCCCAGACGCCACCCATCGGCAGCCAGGTCGCGCCAACCCGGTCAACCGTGCCGCGTATGACCGGGGTAAGCCGTTCGGGATAGCGATGAGTCACCAGCGGAACGCCCGGCTTTGCTATGCCAGCCTTTTCCGCGGCGATGGCGGTCAGGCTGTTCCCCAGGAAGGCCTGATGATCGATGCCGAGCTGGGCAATGCCGCAGATGGCGGGTTGGGCGATGACGTTTGTCGCGTCGAGCCGTCCACCCAGGCCGACTTCAACGATACAGGCATCGGCGGGATGTTCGGCAAAGGCGAGGAAGGCGGCGGCGGTCGTGACCTCGAAGAAGCTGGCACCGATCCCCTCCGCCACGTCGAGGACGCGGGAGAGATACAGGGCAAGCGCCTCGTTGGAGATCAACCGGTCGTTCAACCGCATCCGTTCATTGAAGCGGACGAGATGGGGCGACGTGAAGACGTGCACGCTCCTGCCATCCGCTTCCAGCGCGGCGCGCAGAAAGGCGCAGGTCGATCCTTTCCCATTGGTGCCCGCGACATGGAATACTGGCGGCAAGGAACGGTGCGGATCGCCGAGCCGGTCGAGCAGGCGCGTGATGCGCTCAAGGCCCAATATGTCCGCGCCGGGGGACAGCGTTGCCAGACGGTCAAGCTGCGCCTGCACCGCTGGGTCATCGGAAACGGCGTGGTCGGCCATACGCCCGGTCCTCGGCGAAGGCGTCAGGCGGCGGCGCGTGGGGCCAGGTAGCCAATCACCCTCGCCAGCGTGTCGCGCAATTCGCTACGGTGGACAACCATGTCCAACATGCCATGTTCCAGCAGATATTCGGCGCGCTGGAAACCGTCCGGCAGTTTTTCGCGGATCGTGCTTTCGATGACGCGCTGCCCCGCAAAGCCGATAAGGGCGTTGGGTTCGGCGATCTGGACATCGCCGAGCATCGCATAGCTGGCGGTAACGCCACCCGTCGTCGGATCGGTCAGGACGACGATATAGGGCAGGCCTGCGGCGTGCAGCTTCTGGATCGCGACGGTCGACCGCGGCATCTGCATCAGGGACAAAATCCCTTCTTGCATGCGCGCGCCGCCCGCTGCGGTGAAGATGACATAGGGGCATTTGTGGCCAATTGCTTCGTTAATGCCCTGGATGAAGGCCGCGCCGACACCCATGCCCATGGAACCGCCCATATAGGCGAAATTCTGCACGCCCATGACCAGCGGCACATCGTCAATTGCGCCGCGCGCGTTGATCAGCGCGTCCTGATCGCCGGTCGCGGCGCGGGCAGCCTTGATCCGGTCGGGATAGCGTTTGGAGTCGCGGAACTTGAGCGGGTCCTCCTGAACCGGCGGCGTGGGCAGCAGGATGAAACCGGCGTCCAGAATATGACCGAAACGCTCCGCCGGGCCGATCCGGCCATGATGATCGCAGCGCGGGCAGACGGACAGATTATCCTCCCACTCCTTGATAAAGATCATCTCGGTGCAGGACGGGCATTTGTGCCACAGCGTTTCCGCCGTGGTTTCCTTCTTCGCGATGAAGGGAATGGCCTTGCGGACGCGATTGATCCAGGTCATGCGGCGGTCTCCCGGAAATGGGGGCTATTGACGTTGAGTGCGCCGCGTAACGCCGCGACGAATTCCTGAACAAAGGGCGCGGCGGCGTCGCCATGCGATCCGATAATGTCAACAATGGCGGACCCAACCACCACGCCATCAGCGACGCGGCCGATGGCGGCAGCCTGTTCTGCCGAACGCACGCCAAAGCCGACGGCGATAGGCAGATCGGTTGCGGCCTTGAGCCGTTTGACCGCCTCTTCGACGGCTGCCTGCGCTGCCTGCTGCTTGCCGGTGATACCAGCGACGGCGACATGATAGAGGAAACCGCTGGCACCGTTCAGCACGGCGGGCAGCCGCGCTGCATCGGTCGTGGGCGTGGCCAGGCGGATGAGGTGGATGCCTGCCGCGCGCAGGGCGGGACCAAGTTCTGCATCTTCTTCCGGGGGAATATCGACGCAAATGACGCCATCCACGCCAGCCTGACGGCACTGATCGGCGAACCATTCCGATCCGCGCACCAGCATGGGGTTGGCGTAACCCATCAGGATCAGCGGCGTGTGCGGATGGCGCGCGCGGAAGGTCGTGGCGAGGTGAAAGATGTCCTTCGTCTTCGTACCCGAACCCAGGCTGCGCAGGTTCGCCAGCTCGATCGCCGGGCCATCCGCCATCGGATCGGTGAAGGGCATGCCCAGTTCGATGATGTCCGCGCCACCTGAAACCAGCGCATCAAGGATGGCAGGAGTGGCGGCAACGGTGGGGTCGCCTGCGGTCACGAAAGTGATGAGGGCGGCGCGGCCTGCGCTTTTGCAGGCGGCGAAACGGGCGGCGAGGCGGTCAGTCATTAGAACCAACTTCCGTTCGGGCTGAGCCGGTCGAAGCCCAATCCTTCTCTGAAGAAAAGTGGAACCCTTCGACAAGCTCAGGGCGAACGGAGGAGGGGTTTGTCAGAACGGTCGAGGCAAGCTCAGCCCGAACGGGGGTGGGGTGGGTGTGAAGGATCATATCTCCACCCCCAGCGCGCTTGCCACCGTGAAGATATCCTTGTCGCCACGACCCGACAGGTTGACGACGATGATCTGGTCCGCATCCATGGTCGGCGCGACCTTTTCCGCCGATGCGATGGCGTGAGCGGATTCCAGCGCGGGGATGATGCCTTCGAGTGCGGAGAGCTTCTGGAAGCTGGCGAGTGCCTCATCATCCGTGATCGGCATATATTGAACCCGGCCGATTTCGTGCAGCCAGCTATGTTCAGGGCCGATGCCGGGATAGTCGAGGCCAGCCGAAATGCTGTGCGCTTCGGTGATCTGGCCGTCTTCGTCCTGCAACAAATAGGTGCGGTTGCCGTGCAGGATGCCCGATGCGCCGCCCGCCAGGGATGCGGCATGCTTGCCCGTCAGGCCTTCGCCCGCCGCTTCCACGCCGATCATCTTCACGTCCACATCGTCCAGGAAGGGATGGAACAGGCCGATGGCGTTGGAACCGCCTCCGACCGGGGCGATCAGCATGTCGGGCAGGCGACCTTCAATCTCAACGATCTGCTCGCGCGCTTCCTTGCCGATCACCGACTGGAAATCGCGGACCAGCTCTGGATAGGGGTGCGGGCCGGCGGCGGTGCCGATGATGTAGAAAGTGTCGTGGACATTCGAGACCCAGTGACGCAGCGCATCGTTCATGGCGTCCTTCAACGTCTGCGACCCGGAAATGACCGGAATGACTTCGGCACCCAGCAACTTCATGCGAAAGACATTGGGCTTTTGCCGCTCGACATCCTTCGCGCCCATGAAAATCTTGCATTCCATGCCGAACAGCGCGGCGACGGTCGCGGTAGCAACACCATGCTGGCCCGCGCCGGTTTCGGCGATGACCTTCTTCTTGCCCATGCGACGGGCGAGCAGCGCCTGGCCGATGCAATTGTTGATCTTGTGCGCGCCGGTGTGGTTCAGCTCCTCGCGCTTGAGGTAGATCTTCGCACCTTTGCCCGGCTCCGCCCCAGCGCGCAGCGCTTCGGTCAGGCGACTGGCATAATAAAGCGGATTGGGTCGGCCGACATAGGTCCGCAACAGTTCCTCAAACTCGGCTTCAAACGCCGGGTCCTGCTTTGCGTCCCGATAGACCTTTTCCAGTTCCAAAATGATCGGCATCAGCGTTTCGGCGACGTAGCGGCCGCCGAAAGCACCGAAATGACCCGACGCATCGGGCTGGGAGCGGAGGGAGTTGCTGATGGTCATAATGGCTGAGCCGCTTTGCAGAAGGCCATGATCTTGTCCACACTCTTGATGCCGGGCGCGCTTTCCACGCCGGATGAAACGTCAATCATCGGCGCGCCGGTGATGCGGATCGCCTCGGCGACATTGTCGATGCCCAGGCCACCTGACAGGCCCCATGGAATGGATATGGGGACGCCGCGCAGCAGGGTCCAGTCAAAGCGCACGCCCATGCCGCCGGGCAGGGCCGCTCCGTCCGGCGTCTTCGCGTCGAACAGAAGGCGGTCGGCTGCCCCGGCATAGGCTTTGGCAGCGTCGATATCCGCGCGGGTCTTCACGGAAATGGCCTTCCACACCGGCAGGCCAAAGCGTTGCCGAATGGCGGCGACGCGTTCGGGGCTTTCCCGCCCGTGCAGCTGCAGCGCGGTGAGGGCGTTGGTGGCGACGAGTTCGCCCAGCATCTCGTCGGTCGGCTCCACCAGGACGGCGACCCGTTCGACATGCGCGGGTATGATCGGCGCAAGCGCCCGCAACTGCTCCGCTTCGACATGGCGCGGGCTTTTGGCGAAATGAACAAAACCCAGATGCGTCGCACCCGCAGCAATGGCTGCGCCCACGGTTTCGGGCGTGGACAGACCACAAATCTTGATGGCGAGTCGGGACATTGGGCGGCTTTAAGCGGTTGGCGCTGTCAGGTCCATGTCATGCAGCGCAAGCCATTGGTCGGCATGATCGACGCACGCTTTGCCAAGGAAGGCGTCCACCTGCGCCATGATCTGATCATCGGTCAGCGCGATGGGGTCGAGCGGCGGATGCCAATCAATGCGGAAGTTCGCCCCCTCCGTGCGGACCATGCAAAAGGGAAGGAACCTCGCCCCTGCCTTGCGCGCCAGGCGCAGAGCCACCGAAAGATTGCCCGACGGCGGCAGATCGCGGCCAAATCGCGGGAACCAGACCTGCCGTTCGCGCCGTTCGTCCACCAATATGTAGAGCATCGCGCGATCCTTGTCGGACAGATGCCGCAGGATCGCGCGGGCCGCCGCGCTCCCGGTGATCGCTTCCCCCATATAGCTTTGCCGCGCGCGTTGCAGCATCGCCGCCTGCTTCGGGTCAGCGGGCGGTTGATACACGCCAAGCGGCGGCCGATCGGTGTTGGCCTTCAGATGAGCCGCCAGAACGTCCCAGTTACCGACATGAACCGTCAGGAAAATCATCGGGCGCGCCGAGCCGAGCGCTTCTCGATACGCCGCCTCGTCCGTGATGCTGACATGGCGGGCGCTTACCAGCCGGTCCACGTTCGCCAGTTCCGCCATGGTGCGGCCAAGGTTGAACCAGCGGCGCGTCAGCATCGCCTCCCGCGCGCCTTCATCAAGGTCGGGACGCAAAATGGCCAGGTTGGCGCGGGCGCGCTGGTCGCGCAGCTTCATCGACTTGCGGGCGATGTTCGCCGACAGCCATCCGCCCAACCATGACGCGATGGACGCAGGGAGGATGCGGAGGAGGGTGAAGAGAAAGGGGTTGGAGAGCATCGCGCCTGCCGTCATACAGCAGCGGTCGGGGTGGTAAAGGGCTTGGATTGCAGATGAATTGGGCCTTGGGAATATGGATCGCCTTGCAGGGGCTGACCCTTGCCGGGGTGTTGAACTACTGGCGGCATCTGCCGGTGAACGGGAAAGTGGAAGCGCCCGACGGCGTGGTGATGCTGCTGTCCGTGCGGGACGACTGGGATGGCGGAGCGGCACTGATCGCCCGGTTGAAGGCACAGACGGCGCGGTTCCGGTTGTTAATTGCGACTTCCGGCAACTGTGCGGCGGCGGAGGCGCTGGTAGCGCGAGAGGGCGATTGGGTGCAGATCGTCCGGGCCGGTGTCGCGGTGGATGAGGGGCAGAAGGTCCACAAATTGCGGGCCGCCTTGCGGGCTTTGCAGGCCGAGGATCGCTATCTGGTTTTCGTGGACGCGGATATAGAGCCGCCCGCACGGCTGGTCGGGCGGCTGCTCTTTCCTCTGGTACGGGGGAAGGCGGATATCGTGACCGGCTATCGGCTGCTGCTGCCAGAAGCGCACTGGCAAGCGGCGCTGGTCGGCGCGGTCGAAATGCAACTGGCGACATTGCCCAGAGCGGCGAGTGCGACCATGCCCTGGGGCGGCGCAATGGCCCTGACGCGGGAAGTGGCGGAGCGGCTCGATCTGGACGCGGCGCTGGCGGGACGTTTGTCGGATGACATGGCGATCGGGCTGGCCGGATGGAAAGCCAAGCTGCGGTTGCGCCCAGTGCGGGATTTGCTGGTGGCCTCACCGCTGGAGGCGCGGGGAGCGATTGGTTTTGGGGTGCGGCAGTATCGGCATATCGTTACCAACAGCATGGGAATGTGGCTGGTCGCTACGCTTGTGGTCACGGCGCAGGCTTTGGGCTGGGTCTGGGCGATTGGCTGGGGTGGACTGGCTGCTTTGGCTGTAGGCTATGGCGCGGCTGCGACGCGGGCGCTGGTGCGGCGACGGATTTTAGCGGGCGTGCTAGAGCCGAAGCAGGTGCGGGCGGCTCGGCGGTCGCTTTGGTGGGATGTGGTTGCACCGTTCGCGGTGTGCTGGGCGCATCTTGGGATGCAGTTGATGGCGGCTTGTTCGAGGCGGATCAGATGGGGTGGGATTGATTATTGGGTGAAGCGCGGGAAGGTGGTGCGGATGGAGAGGGTGAAGTGATCGTGTTCGAAAATCGTCAGTCATCTCTTGGTATTTCGCTCGGAAAATAGGTTGTATCACTCGTCCAAGTTCATCATCCCAAGGAGATGACAGTAACTGAACTTCTTGTAACGGCGTTCAATGCAGGCATGGCAAATGACGTCGAGCTTCATGAAAAATGGATTTGGGTAACCCATAAACTCGCTGCGGATAGCGGAGTAGCGCATATGGGAGCTGTGGCTTCCGATAGTCGCTTAGACATGCTCCTTCGAGTGATGGAACTCGAACGGTTAGAGCGATTAAAAGCCGCCGAAGCAGGGGAAGTCGATTTCGCAGACGACATTTTCATGTCGCTATCCGAATGTTGGGTGCTGCGTGCATATGAGGTCATACGAGCCACTTGGGAGCGCCACGGGCGACCAAAAGAAGGCAAAATTTACACTCTCGTAGAAAGATTGGGCTTGGTGCGAATGCCAATCGCCAAAGGGGAAATCCAGCAAGCGAAAAAGGCTCCAGGCCCCATTCTATTAGTTAATATCGATGGCTCAGAGATTAAGCCTTACGCTGCTGACGGTTCCTACGTGATGCCCAGAGGCATCTGCGGCGCTACGGGAGCAGCTTTGTGGATCGTTGCAAATATCAAGAGTGGAGGCTCGGTCGAAATTTGTCGGCGCGACCTTTCGAATGAATTTTTAGGCTTGTTCGACTGACCTTCGCGGTGTTTGCATTGTTAATTGCATTCACTGTGCTGTTCCAAAAACACTAGTTCGTCTTGTCGTCATCTCCACAGGCGCGGGAATGGCGGGAGGAGAAAGAGGCGCGCCTTGCTGAGCATTTCTCGACTTCGCTCGAAACGAGCCTAAAACCCCGCAGGAAATAGATGCTTGCCCTGCTCATCCAGCCGTAGCACGACCTTCCCGGCCACCGCACTCAAAGGCAACTCGCCATATAGATGCGGGAACAACGCCCCACCGCGCGACTTTTCCCACTTCACCGCCTCGCCAAAAGGCGCAAGGTCGACCATGACCATCACCAGATGATCCTGGCCCGCGAAATGCTTCGCCGCTGTTTCTGCCGCCTGCTGCCGGGTGGACATGTGGATATAGCCATCGGCCAGATCGACGGGCGCGCCCTTGAACACGCCGTCGGTCTTTAGCTGGTCATACTGGTCCTTGGTCAGGATCTTGTAGGCGAAGAGGTCGCTCACGCCTCGCTGGATTCCGGGCCGGCATCCGATCCGACTTCGGCTGCATCTTCGGCTTCGTCGCTTTCCTCGATCTTCGCCGCGCCGACGACATGTTCATTGTCGGACACGTTGAACAGGCGCACGCCCGCGGAGTTACGGCCGATGACGCGCAGGCTGTCCAGGCCCATGCGGATCAGCTTGGCCTGATCGGTGACGAGCATCAGATGATCGCCCTTGCGCGCCGGGAAGCTGGCGACGACCGGCCCGTTGCGGCCGATATTGTCGATATTCGTGATGCCCTGACCACCGCGCCCGGTGCGGCGATAGTCATAGGCGGAGGACAGCTTGCCATAACCGTTGGTGCAGACGGTCAGGATGAACTGCTCCTTTTCCTGCAATTCGGCGAAGCGTTCGGGCGACATGGCGGGGTCGCCCTCCTTCTCCGGCTTCCAGGGAGCGAAGCGGAGATAATCGTCGCGCTCTTCCTGATTGGCGCCGGAGCGGGTGAGGATGGAGAGCGAGATCACCTCGTCATCCTTTTTCAGCGTCATGCCGCGCACGCCGGTCGAAGTGCGGCTCTGGAACTCACGCACGTCGGTGCCTGCAAAGCGGATCGCCTTGCCCTGCCGGGTGGCGAGCAGCACGTCGTCGCCTTCGTTCAGCAAGGCGACGCCGATCAGCCGGTCATTGCTGTCATCGTCAAAGCGCATCGCGATCTTGCCGTTGCTGGGCACATTGGCGAAGGCGTCCATGCTGTTGCGGCGGACCGTGCCGTTCGCGGTCGCGAACATGACGTGCAGGTCCTTCCAGCTGTCCTCATCCTCCGGCAGCGGCAGAACGGTCTGGATCGTTTCGCCAGGGCCAAGCGGTAGCAGGTTCACCATCGGACGGCCGCGCGTCGCCGGGCCGCCTTCGGGCAAGCGCCAGACTTTCAGGCGATAGACTTTGCCAGCGGTGGAGAAGAACAGGACCGGCGTGTGCGTGGATGTCACGAACAGTTCGGTGATGGCGTCCTCATCCTTGGTCGCCATGCCCGAACGGCCCTTGCCGCCACGCGCCTGGGCACGGAAGCTCTCAAGCGGGGTGCGCTTGATATAGCCCTGCACGGTGACGGTGACGACCATCTCCTCACGCTCGATCAGGTCTTCGTCCTCAATGCCGTCGGCGGCAGCGGTGATTTCCGAAATGCGCGGGGTGGCAAAGTCGCGTTCGATGACCTCAAATTCTTCGCGCATGACGGCGTAGAGCTTTTTGCGGTCGCCCAGGATCGCGAGATATTCGGCGATGGCGGTGGCAAGTCCGGCCAGTTCATTGCCGATTTCGTCACGGCCAAGCGCGGTCAGGCGATGCAGCCGCAGATCCAGGATCGCGCGGACCTGAATGTCCGACAGCTTGTAGGTGTCGCCGCCAGCTTCGCTCTCGATTGCTTCGACAAGGCGCAGATAGGGCGCGATTTCCGCCACCGGCCATGCGCGGTCGAGCAGCGTTTCACGGGCGACGGCGGGGCTGGATGAGCCGCGAATGATGCGGACGACTTCATCAAGGTTCGTGACCGCGAGGACGAGGCCCAGCAAGATATGCGCGCGGTCGCGGGCCTTGTTAAGCTCGAACTTGGTGCGACGGGTGATGACCTCTTCGCGGAACTTGACGAAGGCTTCGATGATGTCGCGGATGTTGAGCAGTTCAGGGCGGCCGCCGCGAATGGCGAGCATGTTGGCCGGGAAGCTCGACTGGGCGGGGGTGTTGCGCCAAAGCTGGTTCAGCACGACTTCGGGCGTGGCGTCCCGCTTCAGGTCCATGACGATCCGCACGCCTTCGCGGTTGGATTCATCGCGAATGTCGCTGATGCCCTCGATCCGTTTGTCCTTGGCGGCTTCGGCGATCTTTTCAACCAGGCCGTTCTTGCCGACCTGATAGGGGATGGCGGTCAGGACGATGGAACGGCGGTCGCCGCGCCCTTCCTCGACCACATGGCGCGACCGCATCATGATCGAGCCTCTGCCCGTATGATAGGCGCTGCGCGCGCCGGACTGGCCCAGGATCAGCGGCGCGGTCGGAAAGTCAGGCGCGGGGACGATCTGGATGATGTCATCGACGCTGATCGCCGGGTTGTCGATATAGGCGAGGCAGGCGCGAACGACTTCGCCCAGATTGTGCGGCGGGATGTTGGTCGCCATGCCGACCGCGATGCCACCCGCGCCATTGACCAGCAGGTTGGGGAAGCGCGCGGGCAGGACCTGCGGCTCGCTTTCCGACGCGTCGTAATTGGGCTGGAAATCGACAGTGTCCTTGTCCAGGTCCTCCAGCAGCGCGCTCGTCACCTTCGCCAGACGCGCTTCGGTGTAGCGCATGGCCGCTGGCGGATCGGGGTCCATCGATCCGAAGTTGCCCTGACCGTCGATCAGAGGCACGCGCATCGACCAGTCCTGGGTCATGCGCGCAAGGGCTTCGTAGATGGAACTGTCGCCGTGCGGGTGATATTTACCGATCACGTCACCGACGATGCGCGCCGACTTGCGATAGGGCTTATTGTGCTGAAAGCCCGATTCATGCGCTGAAAAGAGAATGCGGCGGTGCACCGGCTTCAACCCGTCGCGCACGTCGGGCAGGGCGCGGGCGACGATCACCGACATGGCATAGTCGAGATAGCTCGCCTTCATCTCGTCCACGATGGAGATGGGGCTGATGTCCGAAGGGTCGGCGAGGGCAGTCTCGTCGGTCAATGCGATTCTCTTTTTGGATGGAACTGTTTCGTTGCTCATGCACTAGCGGAGCGAAACAAATCTGTCACCCCTCGCGCACGTACGCGCACGCGCGCGACGGACAAGCTGCAAGAAGGGGCTGACATGCTGGGAAGTGGTGCATATACGCTGTTCAAACGTCATTCACGCGTCGCCCCCTAATCGGCGCATAACCAAAGGCCGCCTGTCCCCCCAGGCGCAGAGGAGAAGATGATCATGCGTTTTGTTACCCCCGTGGCGCTTGCGCTGGTACTGGCGCTGACCGGCGGCGCGGTTTCCGCTCCCGCAATGGCGGCGAAGAAGGAAGACAAGAAGGGCGGCGCGCCCAAACTGAATGTGTCCGCCGACGTGATCAAATCGTTGCAGGCTGCTCAGGAAGCCAGCAAGAATAACGATTTCGTCGCGGCCAAGGCGGCATTGGCGGAAGCCGACACCAAAGCCCAGTCGAACGACGACAAATATCAGATCGGCGCGGTCAAACTGAACACCTCCATCGCGGCAAAGGACAATGCGCTGCAGGGCGAAGCACTGACGCAGATGCTGGACAGTGGCCTTACTCCGCCCGAACAGCTTGGCCAGTTCAACGCCATTGCCGCCGATCAGGCTTTGCAAGCGAAGAATTATGACCTCGCCATCTCGCGGGCGAAGGCTGCGGCCCAGGCAGGCTACAAGCCCGAAAGCGTCAATGTGACCTTGGCTCAGGCCTATTTCGGCAAGGCTGGCACCGCCAATGCATCGGCGGAACCAGCGCGTGGCCTTAACCAGCAGGGCCTTGCCGCGCTGAAGGCAGCGGCGGACGCCACAAAGGCGGCGGGCGGTCAGGTTCCGGCGCAATGGTATCAGATTGGCGTTAGCCGGGCCGCCGGGGCGCGTCTGCCCGAAACCGCCATATGGGCGAAGGCCGCCTATGAGGCACAGCCGAGCGGCGAGAATCTGCGCACGCTGATCCGCCTGTTTCAGCAGTCCAATCCCAACATCACCCCCCGCGAAAATCTGGACGTGCTGCGCCTGATGGCGGCATCGGGCGGTCTGGTCGTGGCCGGTGACTATACCGAATATGCCGAAATGGCGTCGAAGACCGGCATTTATGGAGAGGTGAAGTCGGCAATCGATGCGGGCCGCGCAAAGGGCGTGCTGAAGGGGACTGCGGGTGCCGACGTCTATCAGACCACCACACCCAAAATCGCCAGCGACAAGAGCTCGCTTCCCTCCGCCGAAGCCGACGCACGCAAGGCCGCCAACGGCAAGATCGCAGCGGCTACGGGCGACGCCTATCTGGGCTATGGCGACTATGTGAAAGCCGCGGCGATGTTCGAACTCGCCAAGCAGAAGGGCGGGGTCGATGCGGATGAAGTCAACACCAGGCTAGGCATTGCAAAGGCGCTGGGCGGCGATGCAGCCGCCGCCAAAACCGCGCTGCAGTCGGTTCAGGCGGGCGCCCGCAAGCAGATCGCGGACCTCTGGCTGACCTATCTGTCGACCAAGGCTTGATTGACCAGGCGCGCTCGCCGCGTGGCGGGCGCGCCTTCGCCATGACAGCGGCAATAAAACAGGGACCGGCGCCAGGCGTCCGGGAAGAAAAAGGGGGACGGCCCAAAATGGCCCGCATTCAACTATCGACGATCACCTACGGGTTGCTGGCGACTGCCGGAGTGATTGCGGCGGCAACGCCCGCCATGGCCAAGAAACAGTCTGCAAGCGGGCCGGTCGTCCAGATGTCCGAATCCTTCCGCGCATCGGCCCATGCCGCCGACGCCGCGATCAAGGCGGGCGACGCAGCTTCGGCGCAGGGCCGGATCGCCGCACTGATGCCGTCGAGCGATTTTGAAGCCTATGTAGCGGCAGGGCTGCGGTTCGAAGTGGCTGTGCTGCGACAGGATTATCAGGCGCAGCGCATCGCCCTGACCGACATGTTCAAAACCAGCTCCGTGCCAAAGAAGGACGCCCCCCGCCTGCGCTATATCGCGGGCTATCTGTCCTATGTCGTCGGCAATAATGCAGATGCGCTAGCCCAGCTCGATTATGCCAAGACGCTGGGATATGATGGAATCGACGCGACGTTGTTGCGCGCCGACATCTATTTGCGCAAAAACAAGCCCAAGGAAGCGCGGCCCTATGTGCAGGAAGCGCTTGCCCGCCAGCGGGCCTCGGGCCAGCCGATCCCGGCCGCCTGGTATGACCGCGCGATCTCCATGGCCTATGCGGCGGGCGACTGGTCGGAAGTCGGCTCACTCTATCGCGAGCGGCTGAGCCTTTATGGCTCGGCAGGCGAATGGCGATCGGCACTGGCCAACTACCTGACGGCCCCCGGCATGGACTCCCAGGTGCAACTTGATCTCTATCGGTTGCAGGCGGCCAATGGCGCGATGGCGAGCGAAAGGGATTATCAGGCCTATGCTCAGTTCGCTGAAAAGGCGGGCAACCATGCCGAAGCAAAGGCGATCATCGAAGCCGGACGCGCTGCGGGCAAGCTGACATCGACGCAGGCGGCGACGGCGACCCTGATGAAGAGCGTGACGCCCAAGGCAGCCAAACAGATTGCGGCCCTGCCTGCCGCTGCCAAGAAAGCAGCGTCGGCCAAGGACGGGTCAGCGGCGCTGGCGGTGGCGGACGATTATTTCTCGCTCAGTCAGTTTCCACAAGCGGTCGCACAATATCGACTGGCCTTGAGCAAGGGCGGCGTCGATCAGGGCCGGGCGAACACGCGGCTGGGCATCGCGCTGGCGCGTTCGGGTGATCTGCCGGGCGGCAAGGCTGCGCTGGCGCAGGTGAGCGGCAACTGGGCCAATGTCGCGGGATTCTGGACAGTGTGGATCGATCAGCAGAGCCGCAAAGTCGCCGAACGTCCGGCGATATCCTCTCCGGCCAGTTGAGGCGGACGCCGTTGCCGGTCAGACTGGCAACGGCACGCCCGGCAGGGTTTTTGACGTGCGAATGGTAAGGGAAGTTTTCACGCTCACCACGTTTGGCGCGGGCGTCAGTTTCGACGTCAGGAATTGCTGGAAACTCTGCAAATCCCGCGCAACCACCTTCAGGATGAAGTCGATTTCGCCGTTCAGCATATGGCATTCACGCACTTCGGGCAGGGCGGCGATATGGTCTTCGAACGCCTTGAGATCGGCTTCGGCCTGGCTTTTCAGGCTGACCATGGCGAACACGGTGATCGTGTAGCCCAGCATCGCCGGATTGACGACGGCATGATATGAATTGATCGCGCCATTTTCCTCCAGCGCACGGACGCGGCGCAGGCATGGCGGCGCGGTCAACCCGACCTTGCGCGCAAGCTCCACATTGGTCATCCGGCCGTCCTGCTGCAATTCACCCAGGATATGCAGGTCGATGTCGTCAATGTTGGGACTAGCCATCGCTTTGCTTATTTCCTTTCTCGATTCTTGCTCTCCATAATAATAATATTTCAGGGCAATGCAATTTGTCCCACTATGCGACGATCCAAAATGGTCATTGCGCGTCCCTTTTGTTTTGCCCGGCGAAGGCTTATTCCTGCTGCATTCCCGCGCGATCCTTTTCTGCATGTCGCCGGGTTCGAATGGGGAATAGAGTGCGCTTCAACGATCTGATGCAGACGGTTCTCGCCGCAGAGAATAGAAGCGGCCTTGGGGCGGTAACCCTGTGGCGCCAATGCGTGGACCTGCTTGCGCAGAATGACCGGCCCGACCGCAAGTCTCTGCCGGAGGATGAGCGGAGGGCGTTGCTGGACCGGCTGATGGAGCTTCGGCCGCAGCTTTCCGAAACTCAGCGGATCGCCACGGTGGTCGAACTGGGTGCGCGGCTGCGGTCGCCCACGCTCGTGGAATTTTTCGCCAATGACCGGCCATCCATCGCGGCGGCTGCTATGTCCCGCGCGCGGTTGCCCGACCATCACTGGGCGCAGCTGTTGCCCCATCTGACGCCGACGGCGCGCGGTGTATTGCGCGGGCGGCGTGACCTTGGCCCCGAAGCGCAGCAGGCGCTGGAGGCGTTTGGCTCGACCGATCTCGTGCTGACCAACGACTTGCGGCATCGGGCCGACCTGGCTGAAGACATGCTGCTGACCCCGGACATGGTCGCTCCGGGCGCGCTGGAGCCGTCCCAGGAAGCGGACCTGCCCGTTGATGAGGAAGTGCTTGAAACAGACGTGGTCGGGGAGCCGCAGGTCGGCGATGATCAGATCCGTAATCTGGTCAGCCGCATCGAACGCTTCACCAGCACGCGGCGCTCCCCCGACGTCAGGGTGGCGCGGACAGAGGTGCAGGACGCAACCAGCGTGCGCACCTTCGCCTTTGAAACCGACGCAGCGGGCATGATCATCTGGGTCGAACAGGGGCCGCGCGCGGCGCTGATCGGCCTGTCGCTGGGCGAAACATCGCTTCCGGGCGCAAGCGGGCCTGATGGCAGCGTCGCGGGCGCCTTCATGCGCCGCAGCGGATTCCAGAATGGCCGCTTCACCGTCGTGGGCGGTGCAATGGCTGGGGAGTGGAGACTATCGGCCACGCCCTTTTTCGATCCACGGTCGGGACGCTTTCTGGGCTATCGCGGGCAAGCGCGGCGGCCCTATCTGCATGAAGTCGCCGCCGCCCCGGTCGCCGAACCAGTGTCGGTCGCGGGCCTTTCAGCGGACTCCTTGCGCCAACTGGTCCATGAACTGCGCACGCCGCTCAACGCCATTTTGGGTTTTGCCGATATCATCGAACAGGAACTGTTCGGACCGAGCGGGCCGGAATATCGCGAAATGGCGGGCAAGATCGCCGTTGACGCACGGCATCTGCTGGCGGCCTTCGATGACCTGGACCTCGCCGCCCGCGTATCGCGTGGCGAAGGGGCGGAAGCCCTAAGCGCCGTCGATCCCGTCCTGCTGGTGGCCCAGGTGTCGGCGCGTTTCCGTGAACAGGGTGAAGGCAGCGGCGCGCAGGTCGATATCGACATGGCAAATGCCTTACCGCTGGTCCGAATCGATCCAGTTCAGGGCGAGCGTATGGTGCAACATCTGATGCGCACCGTGATTTCGGTAATGGCCCCGGACGAATCGCTGACAGGGGCCTGCTGGTTCCAACCTGACAGCGGCAATGGATCGGTCGTGCTGGGCGTGGATCGCCCGGCCAGCCTTGACGGCATGGAAGAAGTGCAGCTTCTAGACCCCGGCTATACCGCAGAGGGCGATTGGGCGGATGGGCCGCTGTTGGGGCTTGGTTTTTCCCTGCGCCTGATCCGCAGCCTGGCCGCGGGGAGCGGGGGGACGCTGCAGATCGAACCGGATCGCTTTCTCCTGACCATGCCTGCGCTGGGCATAAGGGAAGACGTCGCCGGCAACGCCTGAACCAGGCAATCCTATCGCAACCTTTAGCGGTTAGGGTCCCGGAATGAGTCCACTTCTCCATGACGGCAATCTGCTTCACGCGCCAGCGAGCGAGGATATGATTGCGCTCGACCCGGCGTTCGGGACGCGGTTCATGCTGTTCGTCGATACCGAGGAGGAATTTGACTGGTCCGCGCCGTTCAGCCGGTCGGCTCATGGCGTTACGGCGCTGGCGGGCATGGAGCGGGGGCAGACCTATTTTGCGAGGGCGGGGGTCAAGCCCGTCTATGTGACGGATTATCCGGTCGTGGACAACGATGCCGCGGCGGCGATGATGGGCCGCTGGATGGCTGACGACGCTGCCGACATCGGCGCTCACCTGCACCCATGGGTCAACCCGCCCCATATAGAGGATGTGACGGCCGCGAACAGCTATGCCGGATTCCTGCCCGATGCGCTGGAGCGCGCTAAGCTGGAAATGCTCTGCCAGCGGATTGCCGAACGGTTCGGGCGGCGACCGATTACCTATCGAGCCGGGCGTTATGGCGTCGGGCCAAACAGCGCGCGGCTGTTGGAAGAATTGGGGTTCAGGCTCGACAGTTCCGTGCGTAGCCGCTTCGATTATCGATCACAGCATGGGCCGGACTTCCGGGGCATGCCCCTCCATCCCTATTGGGCAGGCCCGCAGCGCCAGTTGATCGAACTGCCGTTGTCGACCGCCTTCACCGGACTCTTGCGGCGGGGTGGGGAGCGGCTTTACCATGATATGCAGGGCAGGGGACGCATGGGCGGAGCGCTGGCGCGCGCAGGCATGTTGAGCCGCGTGCCCTTGACGCCCGAAGGCGTGCCGCTGCGCGATGCGATCCGCGCCATCGATGCCCTGATCGAAGAGGGGGTTAGGGTGCTCGGCTTCAGTTTTCATTCTCCCACGTTAGCGCCGGGACACACGCCCTATGTGCGCGACGAAAATGATCTGACGGTCTTCTATCGATGGTGGGACGGGGTGCTGGATCATCTTGCACGGCGCAACGTGCGGGCGGCAACGCTCGATCAACTATTTGCCGCCGTGCCGGGACGCGGACGGGCTTGCCAAGCGGCGTGATGCCTCCTAATCCGACGGCAGGTGGGGCCTGTAGCTCAACGGTTAGAGCTGGCCGCTCATAACGGCTAGGTTGCGGGTTCGATTCCTGCCAGGCCCACCAATTTCCCACAAATGATCAGCCCGCACGCGCCGAACGAATGGCCGATGATATTGTGTGCGTTTGCTGCAATGCAGTTGCAAATTGTGCAATGCAAAATTTCGCTTGCGACTCGGTCGAATCAATGACAGCTTTGCGATCACCGAAGCAGGGGCGCTTTGGTATATAGATTGAACCTGACCGATGACGGTTAGGTCGATCAGCGATCTGAAAAAGATCGATCTGGCAATGACGCCGCCCGGACAGGTCCGAAAGACCTGACTCCTGGCGGCTTTTTTATTGGTTTTCAGCGGTGGACGCGAATGCGCGCCACAGCTTCCATCATCATCTTCATCTTGGGTCGGAACATGCTTCCGGCGATGGCTGGCTGCGTGCCTGACGCAGCGCGACGACTTCATCAGGGAAGGAATTGGGAATGGCGCAGGGGGACAATCCGAAAGGCATCAGTCGGCGTGGAGTGTTGAAAACCACTGGCACGGCGGCAGTCGCTGCGGCAGTGCAGCAGGCTTTTCCGTCGGGTGCATTCGCGGCCGGTGCAGGCCCGGAAGTGACGGGAGCCAAGCTCGGTTTCATCGCGCTGACCGACGCGGCGCCGCTCATCATCGCAAAGGAAATGGGCTTTTTCGCCAAGCATGGCATGCCCGATGTGCAGGTGGTGAAGCAGGCGAGCTGGGGCGCGACGCGGGATAATCTGGTGCTGGGCGCTGGCAGCGGCGGCATCGACGGGGCCCACATCCTGACGCCCATGCCCTACATGCTGACGCTGGGCACGATCGGCAAGGCGACGCCGATGAGCATCCTGGCCCGCTTGAATGTCAACGGCCAGGGGATTTCCGTTTCCAAGGAATATCTGGGGGCCAAGGCCGATGCCAATTCCGGCAAGATGAAGGGCGTGATCGCGCAGCGCCGGGCTGCGGGCAAGAAAATCACCATGGCCATGACCTTTCCAGGCGGCACGCACGACCTGTGGATTCGCTACTGGATGGCTGCGGGCGGGATCGATCCCGACAAGGATGTCGAGCTAATCACCGTTCCGCCTGCGCAGATGGTTGCGAACATGAAGGCGGATACGATGGACGCCTTTTGCGTCGGCGAACCGTGGAACGACCAGCTGGTGGCGCAGGGCCTTGGCTATACCGCCGTTTCCACCGGGCAGATGTGGATGAACCACCCCGAAAAAAGCTTTGCGATGCGTTCGGACTGGGTGGCGAAAAATCCCAAAGCAGCCATCGCCATCACGGCTGCGGTCATTGAGGCGCAGCGCTGGGCCGACAATCCAGCCAATAACGCAAAGCTGGCCAGCATCATCGCCGGACGCGACTATCTGAAATGTCCGGTAACCGACATTGCCGATCGCCTGCAGGGCAATTTCACCATGGGCGACGGACGCAAATTTCCCAATGCCGCGTTCAAGATGAAGTTCTTCAACGGCTATGCATCCTTTCCCTACAAGAGCCACGACCTCTGGTTCCTCACGGAGAATCAGCGCTGGGGCAAGCTGCCCATGTCGCTCAATACCAAGGCGACGATTGCAAAGGTCAACCGGTCGGACATCTGGCGCAAGGCGGCCGCGATGCTGGGTGGCAAGGGGCCTGCCAGCGACAGCCGTGGGGTCGAGAAATTCTTTGACGGCAAGACGTTCGACCCCGCCAATCCCAAGGCCTATCTGGCCAGCCTGGCGATCAAGCGCGTCTGATGAGCAAGCAGCAGAGCATGGCTTCACCGCCGCCAACCGCAGGTCGCGTCACGCAATTGGGGAAGATTGTGCCCTATCCTGAAGAAGCGATCGCGCGCCGCAGATTCGAACCGGTAGCGACGCCGGTTCATCCCCTGGTGCTCAAAGCTCGCGCGGTAGCGGCCAGCGTGCTGCCGACCATATTGATGGTCGGCGGACTGCTGTTGTTCTGGCAGATATTATGCGGTTCACCGGACTCGAATTTCCCCAGCCCGCTCAAGGTCTGGCAGGAAAGCCATGACGTCATCATGCACCCACTAAAGGGCGTGGACATCGGCTTGACCCACTTCAGCATTCAGGCAGCGGGCGATGTCGGGATTGCCGGTCATATATTGACCAGCCTCAGCCGTGTCCTCTTCGGCTACAGCATCGCGGCGGTGGTGGGCGTCGGCCTGGGCATATTGATCGGCCAAAGCGTCTTTGCCTTCCGCGCGCTGGACCCGCTGTTCCAGGTGTTGCGAACGGTGCCGCCGCTCGCCTGGTTGCCGATCAGCCTCGCCATCTTCCAACAGGCGCATCCTTCGGCGATCTTCCTGATCTGCATCACCGCGGTCTGGCCGATCATCCTCAACACCGCTGCGGGGGTTCAAACCATTCCGACCGCCTATCGCAACGTCGCGAAAGTGCTGGCGCTTAACCCCATCGAATATTTCACCCGCATCATGCTGCCCGCGACCGTGCCGCACATGTTCACCGGCCTGCGCATCGGCGTCGGCATGAGCTGGCTGGCCATCGTCGCGGCTGAGATGGTGCAGGGCGGCACCGGCGTCGGCTTCTTCATCTGGGACAGTTACAACAGCTCGCTGCTCACCGACACGATCGTGGCGCTGGTCTGGATCGGCATGGTCGGCTTTGCGCTGGACCGCATCGTTGCCCTGGCCGGGCGCATCATCGGCCGGGCCGGTTGAAAGGAGACGGCATCATGAAACAACGCAGCTATCTCGCGCTGGAAGGCATCACCGTCGAATTCCCGACCAAGGCCGGCAGCTTCTGCGCCCTGGATGGCATCGACCTGGAAGTGGAAAAGGGCCAGTTCGTCGCGCTGATCGGCCATTCGGGCTGCGGCAAGTCGACGCTGCTCAACGCAGTCGCAGGCTTGGTCAAGCCCACCAGGGGCGTGATCCTTCTCGATGGAGAAGCGATCGATAAGCCCGGACCGGACCGCGCCGTCGTGTTCCAGGATCATTCGCTGCTGCCATGGCTGACGGTGGAGGAGAATGTCCGCCTGGCCGTCGACAAGACGGCGGGCGGCAAGAACAAGGCAGAGCGCAAGGATTGGGTCATGCACAATCTGGATCTGGTGCAAATGGCCCATGCCGCTACCAAGCGTCCCGGCGAGTTGTCAGGCGGCATGAAACAGCGTGTCGGCATCGCCCGTGCCATCGCGATGAACCCGCGCGTGCTGTTGATGGATGAGCCTTTCGGCGCTCTGGATGCGTTGACGCGGGCCGCGCTTCAGGACGTGGTCATGGATCTTCAGGCGCGGCTCAACAACACGGTGCTGATGATCACCCATGACGTCGATGAAGCCGTGCTGCTGGCCGACCGCGTGGTGATGATGACCAATGGCCCGGCTGCACGCATCGGTGAAGACCTGACCGTACGCCCGGCCCGCCCGCGCAGTCGGCTCGAAGTCATCGACACGCCCGAATATGCCGAAGCGCGCTCCGCCGTCATTCATTTCCTGCATGAACGCTATCGTAATCCGGCGACGCTCGCCGCCTGAAATATAGGCCGTCCAACGAGGCGGCCAATGATTACCGGACAAGAGAGGATGTCCTGATCGGCCCAAAGCCATCGGGAGCAAAGAGGGGGAATTATGCGTAAATTATGTTTGTTACTGTCGGCATCCGCACTGGGAAGCGCCGCCACGCCAGCACTGGCGCAGGACGTCCTGTTCAAACCGATCATCGATGCGCGGCTGCGCTATGAAATGGCCGAGCAGGACGGTCCCTTGCCGCTTGTCAAAGACCGCGAAGCCAATGCCGTGACCATGCGGATGCGTGCAGGCGGCGAATTGTCGAAAGGCCCCTTTGCCTTCCTGGCCGAGGCCGAAGGGACGCTGGCAATCGACGAGGATTACAACAGCGGCGTTAACGGCAAGGCGCTCTATCCGATCGTGGCTGATCCCGAAACGGTCGAGGTAAACCGCGTCCAGCTGCAATATCGTACCAAGCCGCTGATCGTCACCGTCGGTCGCCAGCGCATCAACCTGGATGACCAGCGCTTCGTCGGATCGGTCGCATGGCGTCAGAATGAGCAGACCTTCGACGCCCTGCGCGTCGAATATATGGGCGTGAAAAACCTGAAGGTCGATGTCACCTACGCCATTTCGGCCCGCACCATCTGGGGGATCGACGGCGGCAAGTTCGGTTCGTTCAACCGACCGACCAATATCGATGGCGACAACATCTTCGCCAATATTTCCTACAAGACGCAGTTCGGCACGCTGACGGGCTTTGCCTATCTAGTCGATCAGGATGAAGCCGTGCCCGCGCTGCTCCGCACCAGCAGCCAGACCTATGGCGCGCGATTTGCCGGGGCCATGCCGATCACGGGCAAGGTGAAGCTAAGCTATCTGGCCAGCTACGCGCGGCAGAGCGACTATGCGAAAAATCCCGTCGACTATGCCGCCGATTTTGCGACGGCTGAACTGGGACTGGAGGTTGCGGCGTTCAAGCTGACGGCAGGATATGAGCTGCTGGGGTCTGACAAGGATGCAACCGGGATCGCCGGAGGCTTCGCATTCCAGACGCCATTTGCCACGCTGCACAAGTTCAACGGCTGGGCCGACAAGTTCCTGACGACGCCCGGCGCCGGCATCCAGGACCAATATGCCAGCATCGCCTACACCGTGCCCAAGATCGGCACAGCAGGCCCGCTGGTCGCGTCCTTCATCTTCCACCGCCTCAGCAGCGACCGCCAGTCGATCCACTATGGCGACGAATATAACGCCCAGGTGACGCTCAAGATCAACAAGCATCTGAGCGCATTGGTGAAATATGCCGACTATCAACGGAAGGGCATCGCCAGCTTCGTCGGTGACACCGACACGCGCAAATTCTGGGCGCAGATCGACTACGCGTTGTAAACTTTAGGAATTGAAACGGGACGCCGTCGCGGAGCCACGAGGCTGCGCGGCGGCGTTGTCGTATCTGCAATACGCCCTGATTCCCGGCGTGTGGTTAGTCGAAACCACCCCGTTCGGGCTGAGCTTGTCGAAGCCTTCTCCTTCCTTCTAACGCTCGGCCTGAAGAAGTAGAGCCCTTCGACAGGCTCAGGGCGAACGGGGACGCATGATGAATAAAGCTTTCCTTTGGGTTGGTCAGGGTGACTAGGGGGGCGTTCGGGAGGATGGCTTCGGCCATTCTCGGTCGCTCCCCCGCTTTTTTCAAAAAGGCACTTCATCAGCTTCTTCTTCCAAGGGCCAGATGGCGTCCGCAGCTACCCTGAGGCGCTCATTTTCATACCCTGCGATTACGAAGCGGGCAGCAGTAACGAAATCTGACGGCTGGCTCCGACCAGTCACCATGCCCTCGTCGCTGTGATATGGCACCTTCACAAGATGGGTCGAAGCCGCTGAATATAGCGCCAACCCGGCACGTTCGAGGTCAGACAGCTGGGCGTTGAGGTTCGCGATTGTCTCTAGCCGCTCAAGGAGCGAGGTGAACCGGAGCGGCGGGAGATTGTATTGATCCCAGGGGTCTCGCAAGAGCTTTTCAATGGTTCCTATGATTGCTCTAAGGTATGGCATGTTTTCCGGCGTGGGCGGTGCAGTGCAGCCCAGAGAGGCCATGGTCGCCCGCTCCAACAGGGATACTATCGTTTCGGCGGACTCGACGCGCTTCAACACCTGCATCTGAGCCTGTTCAACCTCCTGCTCAGGCTCAACATCATTTGCAGCATCGGTCTTTAAAAGGCCGACTACAGGCACACCGAGGGCTGCTGCAAGATCGGCCAGCGTCTCATGGCGGACTGGCTCACCATTCTCTGCGCGTTGGACCGTTCGCACGTTTACCCGAGCTTGGTGAGCAAGCGCCTCCTGCGTCATAGCTCGCCGGTCTCGGGCACTTTTCATCTTCGTCGCGTCGATCATCATTTCCGCATCTCCTTCGAGTGTGGAAGCATCCTGCGTCGGCATCGCCCGACAATACCACGGCAGTAGCACGACTCTGAGACGACAGGAAACCGACGATAAACCGACAGTACTTGGGATAACCCGACAATAACCCGACAGCCTGGCGCTTACCCGACAGTCTACGTGAATCTGCCCCACCAAACGGGTCAGATTTAGACACAGCTAATTGAAAAGAATGAGTTTTCTGAAAGTGGTCGGGGAGACAGGATTCGAACCTGCGACCCTCTGCTCCCAAAGCAGATGCGCTACCAGGCTGCGCTACTCCCCGACGTGGGCGCCTTAGCGGTGAAGTTGGCCTGCCGTCAATCGAACATGGACGGCAAAAGTTATTACAGACCAGCCACAACGAAAAAGGGCGGACCGTTTGACGGCCCGCCCTTCGAAAATCTCGCTGACGCGAAGATTATTCGGCAGCGTTCGCAGCAGCGTTCGCGGCGTTGTCAGCAGCGTTGTCGGCTGCGTTTGCAGCGTTGTCGGCTGCGTTGGCAGCGTTTTCGACGACGTTTTCGACAACAGCGTTCGAAGCGTTCGCGGTTTCGTTGGCCGGCTTCTCACCGCAAGCGGCGAGGGCCATCAGGCCGGCCGAAGCGAAAACAACAGCGATCTTCTTCATTTGTACGGCTCCCATAGCATATTGCCGCGTCGGCACGTCTATGACGTCACCTACGCGAGCGACCCGCATTAACGTGTGCGCTGCACAAATCAATGCTTTTCTGTGTCGGTGAAGTGACGGAATCACGCGACCGGATGTTGTCTACTATATAAGTCCACTTATTGGCCAGCGATTCCGGCACGCAAATCCCTCGGCTCTTCCGCAGGTGAACGGGATTATACGGGAAGCGCGTAAGCGTCCCCGAATCGCCTCCACGGCATCGCTGGGCGCCGCATGGCCAGCGGTGGGGCAGGGCGGCGGCATCCTGGCAACAGCATAGGCCGCGTCAACGATCCGATTTTCTGCATGGGTGAAGGCGTCACCGCGCACCGCCCATTTGCCAATGCGCCCCGCCTTCGCTAACTCCGGCGCGATTTCCCCTGTCTTATCCTTCGGAGCTGCTTCAGCCATGTCCGCCTCGTCTCAATACGCTTACGTCATGAAGAACATGACCAAGAGCTTTCCCGGCGCTCAGAAGCCGGTGCTCAGTGGCATCAACCTGCAATTTTATCGCGGAGCCAAGATTGGCATCGTCGGTCCCAACGGCGCGGGTAAATCCACGCTGATCAAGATCATGGCCGGGATCGACAAGGATTTCACCGGCGAAGCATGGCCGGGTGAAAATATCAGCGTCGGTTATCTGGCGCAGGAACCGCAGCTCGATCCGACTAAGACGGTGTTGGAAAACGTCAAGGATGGCGCACGGGAGACGGCCGACAAGCTCGAACGCTTCAACGAAATCGGCATGATCATGGCCGACCCGCCAGAGGACGTCGATTTCGACGCCCTGATGGAAGAAATGGGCACGTTGCAGGAACAGATCGACGCGGTCGACGGCTGGACGCTCGACAACCAGCTTGAAATCGCGATGGAAGCGCTGCGTTGCCCGCCTTCGGACTGGCCCGTAGACAGCCTGTCGGGCGGTGAAAAGCGCCGCATCGCGCTCACCCGCCTGCTGATCCAGAAGCCGGACATCCTGCTGCTCGACGAACCGACCAACCATCTGGATGCCGAAAGCGTCGAATGGCTTGAAAACCATCTGAAGGAATATGCGGGCGCGGTGCTGATGATCACCCACGACCGCTATTTCCTGGACAATGTGGTCGGCTGGATCCTCGAACTCGATCGCGGGAAATATTTTCCCTACGAAGGCAACTACTCCACCTATCTGGAAAAGAAGTCCAAGCGGATGGAGCAGGAGGACCGGGAGGCCACTGGCCGCCAGAAGGCCATCAATGACGAGCTGGAATGGATTCGTGCTGGCGTCAAAGGCCGGCAAACCAAGTCCAAGGCGCGTATCAAGAAGTTTGAGGAACTGGTCTCCGGTCAGGAAAACCGTTCCCCCGGCAAGGCGCAGATCGTCATTCAGGTGCCGGAGCGGCTGGGCGGCAAGGTGATTGAGTTCAAGGGCATTTCCAAGGCCTATGGCGACAAGCTGCTTTTTGAGGACCTCTCCTTCCTGTTGCCGCCGGGCGGAATCGTCGGCGTGATCGGGCCGAACGGCGCGGGCAAGTCGACCCTGTTCAAGATCATCACCGGCCAGGAACAGCCCGATTCGGGTGAGGTCGACATCGGCTCGACCGTGCGCCTGGGCTATGTCGACCAGAGCCGCGATCATCTCGACCCGTCAAAGAACGTCTGGGAAGAAGTGTCCGACGGCCTGGATTATGTGAAGGTCAACGGCCACGACATGTCGACCCGTGCCTATGTCGGCGCGTTTAACTTCAAGGGGCAGGACCAGCAGAAAAATGTCGGCAAGCTGTCGGGCGGTGAACGCAACCGCGTCCACATCGCCAAGATGCTGAAAAAGGGCGGCAACGTCCTGCTGCTCGACGAACCGACCAACGATCTTGACGTCGAAACGCTGGCCGCGCTGGAAGAAGCGATTGAAAATTTCGCGGGCTGCGCCGTGGTCATCAGCCATGACCGCTTCTTCCTCGATCGCCTGGCGACCCATATCCTCGCCTTCGAAGGCGACAGCCATGTCGAATGGTTCGAAGGCAATTTCGCAATGTATGAAGAAGACAAGCGCCGCCGCCTGGGCGATGCGGCGGATCGTCCGACCCGCCTGGCCTACAAAAAGCTGACGCGCTGATCAGCGATTGCATATCTTGCAAGAGCGGCATCTCTTTCCGCACTTGCGAAATAGTATGCTGCATCGCACATAGAGGGTGCCTTTCAGGCATCCTCTCCTAAAACTTTCCGGCCGGTCCTTCGGGATCGGCCTTTTTTTATGTTCTGGCACCGACGCGCCTTCGCAGGAGCACAAAGCCCTCCTACCGGGTGGCGCGCTCCTGAAAGCTTCTCATTCCTTTGGGAACAACATCACCGGTTTCAATGTGTGAGACCTTGGCGGCCGACGGGCCGTCATGGGCGAGCCTGATGAACTCATCGACCTGAGGCCCTAGGCCTTCAACCCAGGCTTCGACACTGCCATCGGTTCGATTGCGGACCCATCCGACAAGGCCAAGCGCGCGGGCGGTTTGCACTGTCCAATTGCGGTAGAACACGCCTTGCACCTTTCCCATGATCACAAGATGCCGGGCGATCAGGGTCATCAGTGCACCCGCTTGATCCAAGCTTGCCCGTTCTCACGAGTCTCCACGATGAAATTCGGGATGGCCTGAACCAGATCGGACAGCCGCTTGAAACCGTAGTTACGCACATCAAAACTGGAGCGATTGCCCACGCGTTGCCCTACAGGCCCCAAGGCAGCGAAGCCATTTTCGTCACGCTTGGCTGTGTCATACGCCTCAATGAGAAGCCTCACGACCTCATCATCCACCTTTTTGATGTCAGATTTGCCCCGATCAACAGCCGTCACCGTGTCTATGGCGTCGGGAAGAATGTCAGCAGTCGGGGCGGACAGCGAGCGGGCCAGCGCGGCAACGTCAATGAAGCGGGTGCATGCGCGCCGAAATCCTTCCGGCGTCTTGTCGGACCCGAAACCGTAGACGGCGATCCCCTGCTGGCGAATGCGGGTGACGAGAGGCGTGAAATCACTGTCGCTGGACATAAGGCCAAAGCCGGTAACACGCCCGCCCGCCATCAGGTCCATGGCGTCGATCGTCATCTTCATGTCGGTAGCGTTCTTGCCCTTGGTCAGGTCGAACTGCTGCTGCGTTTCGATGGCCTGGGTCACGGCCTGGTGCGCCCATCCCTTAAGGGCAGGCTTGCTCCAGTTGCCATATGCGCGGCGGATGTTGACCGTGCCCAATTCGGCCAGAACCGTGAGCACAGGGTCGAAATGGGCGGCGGAAGCGTTATCGGCGTCGATCAGCAAGGCAACATTGCCGCTGGGGATCGCCGATGACATCAGGCCGATTCCAGCGCCGCCGGGTGGAATTCCCCGCTTTGTTCATCCAGCAGATGCAGTTGACCGTCGGAAATCGCAAAGAAAGCGCCGACCAGCTTCAATTCGCCCTTACGTTCCTTGGTCCGCACGCAGGGGAAGGTGCGCAGGTTGGCCAGGCTGACCTTCACGCCTTCCTGCTCCATCGCCCGATGAGCATCGCGCCCAAGGTCGTCGCCAAACCGGTCGATGACATTCTCACGCGCTTGGTCCAGCATGTCGATCCAATTGTGGATGAAGCCGCCTTCGCCGGGAGGTGCGTCTTTCAGTTCCTGGCTCAGCGCGGCCTTGCAGCCGCCGCATTTACCGTGGCCCATGACCACGATTTCGCCCACCTTCAGGACCTGGACCGCAAATTCCAGCGCCGCGGAAACGCCGTGATGGCCCGGGTTGGTTTCAAATGGCGGGACCAGCGCGGCCACGTTGCGCACGACAAATATCTCACCTGGCAGGGTATCGAAAATCTGCGCGGGATCGACACGGCTGTCAGAGCAGGCGATCACCATGACGCGCGGGCTTTGCCCCTCGCTCAGTTCATCCCATCGTCCGCGCTGCTGAGTCCAGCCGGTGTTGCGGAAACGGCGATAGCCTTGAAGCATGTCTGCAAATTCGGTCATGACGAAGTCTCTGCCGGACAAAGTGGGGGCTGGCAAGAGCGCGCTTGCGGCGCTATCTGGGGCGGATGAACGATGTCGTCCCGATTGCCGCCGGACCCGATCAATCCGGCCTGAAGCCTGAGCGCGTGCGCAAGCCGGACTGGATCCGCGTCAAGGCACCGACCAGCCCCGGCTATCACGAAACGCGCAAGCTCATGCGTGAAAAGGGTCTTGCCACGGTGTGCGAAGAGGCGGCCTGCCCGAATATCGGAGAATGCTGGACCAAGAAGCATGCCACGGTCATGATTCTGGGCGACGTTTGCACGCGGGCCTGCGCCTTCTGCAACGTCAAGACCGGGATGCCGCGCAAGGTCGATCCCAAGGAACCGCAAAATCTGGCGGATGCTTGCGCGGAAATGGGGCTGGAACATATCGTCATCACATCGGTCGATCGCGATGACCTGCCCGACGGCGGCGCGTCGCAGTTCGTGAAGGTGATCGATGCGCTGCGCCGGACGACTCCGGGCACGACAATCGAAATTCTGACGCCCGACTTCCGCAACAAGCATGACCGTGCCGTGGCAATGATCGTCGCGGCCCGCCCCGACGTCTATAATCATAATCTGGAAACGGTTCCCCGGCTTTACCCGACAATCCGCCCAGGCGCGCGCTATTATGCCTCGCTGCGGCTTCTGGAGTCGGTGAAGAAGTTGGACCCGTCGATCTTTACCAAGTCGGGTATCATGCTGGGCCTTGGTGAAGAACGGCTGGAAGTGCACCAGGTGATGGATGACATGCGGTCGGCCGACATAGATTTCCTGACCATGGGGCAATATCTTCAGCCCACGCCAAAACATGCCAAGGTGATGGAATTTATCGCCCCGGCTGCCTTCAATGCCTATGCCGCTATCGCACGGGCCAAGGGATTCCTGCAGGTGGCATCAAGCCCGCTAACACGGTCCAGCTATCATGCTGACAAGGATTTTGCCGAAATGCGGGCGGCGCGAGCGGCGCAACTGGCAAAGACGGCCCGCTGACCCTTCATGCCCAAGCATCACGAAACACGGCCACTCCCCTACACGCCAGACCAGATGTACAATCTGGTTTCAGACGTTGCCGCTTACCCTGAATTTCTGCCGTGGATCAGCGCGATCCGGGTGCGATCCGACGATGAGTCCGAAATGGTCGCCGACATGATCGTCGGGTTCAAAGGCATCAAGGAAAGCTTTTCATCCCGCGTCCACAAGCACCGACCAGATTATGTCCGCGTCGATTATCTGGACGGGCCGTTGAAGCATCTGCACAATGAATGGCGCTTTCGTGATGACGGAAACGGCGGAACGCTGGTGGATTTCGAAGTAGAGTTCGAGTTCAAGAACCGCCTGTTCGAAATGCTGGCAGGACAGATGTTCGACAAAGCCCTGCGCAAGATGATCGGCGCGTTCGAGCTTCGCGCGGCGGAGCTTTACACCGAATCGGGCAACAGCAGTTCAAGCGCGCAAAGCGCCGCCTGAAGCCGCACGCCGCCGCGGCCGCTATCTTCAAAATGCCGCATGTCCGCCACCACCGTGTCGGGGCTGGCACCACGTTCGGCGCGGGCGAATACTACGGTTCCCACTGGCTTCTGTTCTGAACCGCCGCCTGGCCCTGCAATCCCGGTAATAGCAACCGCGACGCTGGCATGGCTTTTGATCAGCGCGCCCTGCGCCATGGCCCAGGCGGTCGCGATGGAAACCGCTCCGAAAGTTTCCAGCACATCGTGTGAAACTTTCAGAAGCTCATTCTTCATCTCATTGGAATAGGTAATGAAACCGGCTTCGAACACGTCGGATGATCCGACAATTTCAGTCAGCGCTGCTGATACGAGGCCACCGGTGCAGCTTTCCGCAACGGCGACGGTGCGGCCAGCGCGACGGTTGGCGATGATGACGCGCTCGGCCAGTTCGACCAGCGGCGATGGAAGGATGCTATCGGGCATGATGGGTCAGGATAGCGCGGGTAGGGCCAGGGTGGCAACCGCCTGTGCGGCAATGCCTTCGCGTCGTCCGGCAAAGCCCAGCCGCTCCGTCGTGGTCGCTTTCACGCTCACGCGATCCAGAGGCACCTGCAATATCTCGCCGATGCGTGCGCGGATGGCGTCTCTGTGCGGGCCGATCTTGGGCGCCTCGCAGATGATGGTGAGGTCAATATGGTCTATTCGTCCCCCGCGGGCCGCGACCCGGTCTGCGGCATATTCCAGAAAGCGGGAAGACGCCGCACCCCGCCACTGGGGATCGGATGGCGGGAAATGGCTGCCAATATCTCCTTCCGCCAACGCGCCCAGCAGGGCATCGACTATGGCGTGAAGCGCCACGTCTGCGTCACTATGCCCGGCGAGGCCATGGTCATGTTCAATACGCACGCCGCCAAGCCATAATTCTTCCCCGGCGGCGAGGCGGTGTACGTCATACCCCATGCCGACACGGACAGTGCGTTCCGCAGATAGCCGCGCCTCTGCCCGGGCGAAATCCTGTGGGTAGGTCAATTTCTCCAGCCTTTCATCGCCGTTGACCAGAATGACGTCATGGCCCCGTTCCCGAAGCATTTGGGCGTCGTCAGTTGCCTCGCGGGCGGCGTCCCAATTGCGGTGCGCGGCAAGAATGGCTTCGAAACGGAAGGCTTGCGGCGTTTGCACCCGGAACAGGGCGGATCGGTCCACGACCGCGCCGGAATGGTGGCCTACGCCTCGGACCAGCGTATCTGCGACGGGCAGCGCGGGGACCGCTCCTCCACCTTGGTCTAGGGCAGATAAGAGCCGGTCAACGACTTCGCCCGGCAGGAAAGGGCGGGCCGCATCGTGGATAAGGACGCGATTGGCTCCTCCCAGTGCCGCAATGGCTTCGAGGCCTGCGCGCACCGATCCCCGGCGGGTGTCTGCACCTTCGACATAGGCCGTTACCGGACGGTCGGGCAGCAGGGCGCGAGCCGCGGGTTCCTGCGCCGCGCCGACGACCAGCACGATAGCGTCAATTCCGCCATGCGCCACCAGTGCGTCCACCGCGTGGGCCAGCACCGGCTTGCCAGCAACTATGCGGAACTGCTTGGGCAGATCGCCACCGGCCCGGCTTCCCTGGCCCGCCGCCACCAGCAGCGCCACGACGCCATGCTTGTTCTTCATCATGGCGCGGCATTTAGCGGAGGGGACAGCTGTTCGCCAGAGCTTGCTTCGCTTGCCGCCGATGCGCTTTTCGGCTAAGGGCTGCCTGTTTTTTAGGCAGACGTGGTGATGCGCAGACTTTCCCCTATTTCGGTCGGCCCGGCGACCATCGATATGCCGGTGATCCTGGCCCCCATGACTGGCGTCACCGACATGCCATTTCGCACTTTGGTGCGCCGTTATGGTTCCGGGCTCAACGTCACGGAGATGATTGCGACCGCCGCCATGATCCGCGAAACCCGGCAGTCGCTGCAAAAGGCGGCATGGCATCCGGTGGAAGAACCGGTTTCGATGCAGCTTGCCGGATGCTCACCCACCGAAATGGCCGAAGCGGCAAAGCTGAACGCCGACCGGGGCGCGGCGATCATCGACATCAACATGGGCTGCCCGGTGAAGAAGGTCGTGAATGGCGACGCGGGCAGCGCGCTGATGCGCGACCTGCCCTTGGCAGCGGCGCTGATCGAAGCGACCGTGAAAGCGGTCAACGTCCCCGTGACGGTCAAGATGCGAATGGGCTGGGACCATGCCAGCCTGAACGCCCCCGAACTTGCGCGGATCGCTGAAGATCTGGGCGCGAAGATGATCACCGTGCATGGCCGGACCCGGTGCCAGATGTATAAGGGCAGCGCTGATTGGGCATTCGTCCGCAGCGTGAAGCAGGCGGTCAAGCTGCCCGTCATCGTCAATGGCGACATCTGTTCGATAGAGGATGCCGACGCGGCGCTGGAGCAAAGCGGAGCCGATGGCGTGATGATCGGTCGCGGCGCTTATGGACGGCCGTGGTTAATCGGGCAGGTAATGCACTGGTTCCGCACGGGGCAGAGGCTGGCCGATCCTTCTCTTGCTGAACAATATAACGTAATTACAGATCATTATCGCGCAATGTTGGACCATTATGACAGAATGACAGGCGTCAACATGGCCCGAAAGCATATCGGCTGGTATACCAAGGGTCTTGTTGGATCGGCGGAGTTTCGCAACGCTGTCAATCAGGAACCTGACGGCGATGTCGTTCTGGACATGCTTGCCCGTTTCTATGAGCCACTGATCGCGCAGGAAGGGCCAGCCGACACGCGCGAGGCAGCATGACGGCACCGGTGCCCGCCATCCCGCCGCCCAACGTGCAGCCGGACGGCCCTTCCTTGGCGGAACTGATGACGGCGCTGCCGGTGGCGACGCTGGTCATCGCACCGGACAACGTCATCTTCGACGCTAATGTATGGGCCGAAACACTGCTCAACATGGCACGGTCGGCCATCGTAGGAAGTGACGTCACCCGCACGATCAGAATGGCCGAAGCGGGCGCGCGCTTCGATATTTGGCATAGCAATAAACCCATCGCCGCCTATGACATCAAGGTTCATGCCGGACGCACTGCCGAGATGGAAGTCGACCTGATGATCGCGCCGATCATCGACCATGAGGGATGGCGCATCATTTCCATCCATGCGCAGAGTCATGCGCGCAAGATCGGCCACAGGGGCACGACTGGCGGCGCTCGTTCGGCAATCGGCGCGGCGGCAATCCTGGCGCATGAGATAAAAAACCCGCTTTCGGGTATTCGTGGCGCCGCGCAGCTTCTGGAGTCAGGCAATGAAGGGCATGACACCACGCTGACCCAGTTGATCTGCAACGAAGTCGATCGCATTGCCGCCCTGATCGACCGGATGCAGGATTTCACTACCGACCGAACACTGGAGTGCCGGCCGGGAAATATCTATCCGCTGATCGACCGTGCGGTCAATATCGCGGCTGCCGGTTTTGCAAAAGACGTCCGTATCATAAGGCGTTATGATCCTTCTCTTCCATTCGCTATCATAAATGATGATGCACTGGTGCAGGTCATGATCAACCTGATCAAGAACGCCGCCGAAGCGCTGGAAAATGTGGATGAAGGGTGGATTCGAGTGGAAACGGCCTTCCGTCATGGCGTGTCGGTCGTCATGGGCGAAGGGAAGGGCAGCGCCGTGCTGCCGATCGAGATATTGATCGTCGACAATGGACCCGGCGTGCCGGACCATATTCTGGACCACCTGTTCAATCCCTTCATCACCGGCAAGCGCGATGGCCAGGGACTGGGGTTGGCCCTGGTCGATAAGCTGGTGCGCGACATGAACGGGTTTGTACAATATTCGCGCGATCGGGAAGCAGGGGAATCGACCTTCCGCATCCTGTTGCCAATGGGGATGGGATGATGAGCGCGACCGGCGCGATTTTGGTGGTGGACGATGATCCGGCGATTTGTGTTGTCGTCGGAGAAGCGCTTCGGCGGCAAGGCCACAAGGTCAAGACCGCTTCATCCATCAAGGAACGCGGCGCGCTGCTGGAAAGCTTCGCGCCTGACGTGTTGATCACTGACGTCATGCTGCCTGACGGTGACGGGCTGGATGGGGTGGCGGAGATATTGGAACGAAGTCCCGACCTTAGCGTCATCGTGCTGTCTGCCCAGAACACGCTGAACACTGCGATCCGCGCAACGGAAAAGGGCGCGTTCGAATATCTCCCCAAGCCGTTCGACCTTAACGAACTGGCTCGAGCAGTCGGAGATGCGTTGGGCGCGGGCAAGGCGCATGACAGTGACGGCGCGGATATGGGCTTGCCCCATGACGGGCTCCCGCTGGTCGGTCGATCACCCGCGATGCAGGAGGTTTATCGTACCATCGCGCGGGTCCTGTCGAACGACCTGAGCATATTGGTGCTGGGCGAGTCCGGTACGGGCAAGGAACTGGTCGCGGAAGCCATTCACAGCCTGGGCCAGCGCAGGACTAAGCCGTTCATCGCGATCAACATGGCGGCCATTCCCCGCGAACTGATTGAAGCTGAACTGTTCGGTTATGAAAAAGGCGCGTTCACCGGCGCGCACGCCCGCACGGCAGGTAAATTCGAGCAGGCTCAGGGCGGGACGCTGTTTCTGGACGAAATAGGCGACATGCCGATGGAAGCGCAGACCCGCCTGCTGCGCGTCCTGCAATCTGGTGAGGTGACAACGGTCGGCGGATCAAAACCCGTTCGTGTCAATGTCCGTATCATCGCCGCGACCAACAAGGACCTGCCTACGCTGATCGATGAGAACAGGTTTCGGCAGGACCTCTATTATCGGCTCAACGTCGTCCCGATCTCCCTCCCGGCGTTGCGGGAACGGCGGGAGGACGTCATCATGCTGGCACGGCACTTCCTTGATCGCGCCGCGCTGGAAGGTTTGCCCCGGAAAGCACTGTCCGATGATGCCGCGCAGTTGCTGATGGCCTATCACTGGCCGGGCAATGTGCGAGAGTTGCAGAATCTGATGCAGCGGCTGGCGGTGCTGAGTCGGGAAAATGTCATCGCGGCGGACATGCTGCGTAACAGCTTGCCGCTGGATACGGTGCCCGCAGACTATGCCGCGCCCGCCGACCAGTTAGGTCAGGCGGTGCGTGAATGGGCGAAGCGCCAATTGGGGGTTGGCCTCGGCCAGCCTAATCGAGCGCTGCATGACGACCTGCTCGCCCTGGTTGAACCGATATTGCTGCAGGAAACGCTGGCGAGTGTTGATGGCAATCAGATTCGCGCTGCGGGCCTGCTGGGGATTAATCGCAACACACTTCGCAAAAAGCTGACCGACTATGGGCTGGACCCTCTCCAATTGCGCGTCGCGGATTGAGGGTATGGGACGAAACGATCGGACTGTCCGGCAAGAGGACAGCTCAGGTCGATTACTGTGTTTGATCGAGCACGGCGTTGTTGTAACAATGCCACTATGGAAGGCGCAGTAACTCTCCCCAGGCGGGGCCGGACGTGGAAGAAGCATGTTCCGCCGTTCCTGCGCCGTCGGCTGGCACCCTTGGTGGAAGCGGCAACGCTGGTGCTGTTTCTGGGGACGGCTGGGCTCACCTATTCTCTGCTGTCGGGGCAGGGGCAATCCTACACTCTGCTGACCCCACCGATCGTGGCGCTGCTGTTGGTCTGCAACCTGGTTCCCGCCATCGCACTGCTGGTGTTGCTGGGACGGCGCGTCGCCCGGCGACGCGCGGCGCAATCGGCGATCGGCAGCGACGGGCAGTTGCACGTGCGGCTGGTGGCTATCTTTTCCCTGGTCGCCAGTGTGCCGATGCTGCTGGTCGTGATCTTCGCTTCGCTGCTGTTCCAATATGGCGTGCAATTCTGGTTTTCCGATAGCGCGCGAGGCATGTTGCAGAATGCAAGCGACCTGGCGCGCGGCTATTATGAGCAGAATCTGCGCGAGGTCGGCGACGAAACCGTCACGATGGCAAGCGACCTGCGCGACTATCTGTCCCAATCCAAGGTTTCGAGCCCGCGTTTTGCCGAGGGGTTCATCTATCAGGTCGTGACCCGCAAGCTCAACCGGTCCGCCATCATAGAGGTTGGTGACGATGGCGTTGCGCGCACGGCCGCCACCGTAGACCCGGACAGTCGCCCCGCGTCTGAGATGCTCACCGATGATGTCATTCGGCGGCTGGCATCGGGGGAAAATGTCGTCGTCGCGGCCAAGCCCACTCAGATCGAGGCGGTGACGTTGCTATATCCGGGCGCGAAAATCTATCTTTATGCCACGCGGGATTCAGGTTCCACGGCGTTCAGCAATGTGGAGCGGGCGCAGAAAGTACTGGCGGACTATGACATATTCGCCGCGCAATCCCGCGCGCTGCAATTGCGGTTCAACGTGGCGCTGTTTGTCGGATCGCTGCTGCTGGTCGGCATAGCAGTCTATATTGCGCTAGCCGTTGCCGACTGGATGGTACGACCCGTCAATGAATTGGTTACGGCGGCCCGGCGCATTACGGCGGGCGACCTGTCGGCGCGTGTTACCAGCCCGCAATCGCGCGATGAGATTGGCACGCTGGCATCGGCTTTCAATCGAATGACCCAGCGGCTGGAGGCTCAAACGGGCGCACTGGTGGCTGCCAACAGTCAGCTGGACGAACGACGGGCCTTTATCGAAGCGATCCTGTCCGGCGTGTCGGCGGGCGTGCTGTCGGTCGACCGCGACGGTGTCATCCTGCTGCTCAACAGCTCCGCCGCCGCTATCCTGGTCAGAGAAGGGGATGACCCGGTGGGCCGTCCGCTAAGCGATGTTTCGCCCGAACTTGGCGCACTCATCATGTCGGAAGAAGATGCGGGCATCGTGCAGACGCGCGCCTATGGCGAAGTGCGTACGCTCGCTGTCAAGGTTTCCCAGGACGCGTCCCGGCACATCCTGACCTTCGACGACATCACGCAGCAGCTTTCCGATCAGCGGCGAGCGGCGTGGTCAGACGTTGCGCGCCGTATCGCGCATGAAATCAAAAACCCGCTGACGCCGATCCAGCTTGCCGCTGAACGGCTCCAGCGCCGCTATGCCGACGAAGTGACTAGCGACAAGAGCACCTTTACCCGCCTGACCGGGACGATCGTGCGGCAGGTCGGGGACCTGCGGCGTATCGTGGATGAATTCTCGTCCTTCGCTCGCATGCCCAAGCCAGTATTTCGGCGCGAAGCGGTGGGCGACATCGCGCGCCACGCGCTATTTCTGCATGAAGTGGCGCATCCGGGCATAAAGTTTGAATTCGACACGGACGAACGGGATATCGAACTGGTATGCGACCGGCGGCAATTGGGGCAGGCGCTTACCAACATCGTCAAAAATGCGGTGGAAGCGATTGAGCCAAAACCAGAACCGGCGGCGGGCGAGGTGCGCGGACATGTCCGCATGACCATGGGCCGGGAGGACGGATATCTACTGATCGAGGTTCGTGATGACGGCATAGGCCTGCCCCCGGAGCGGGAAAGGGTGCTGGAACCCTATATGACCACCCGCACAAAGGGTACGGGCCTGGGTCTGGCGATCGTCAAGAAGATCGTTGAAGAACATATGGGCGAGATTCGACTGGGCGATGCGGAGGGAGGCGGAACCTGTGTCGCCCTTCGTTTCCCCGTCGGGGCGCTTGAAAAATTGGAAGAAGGGCAGGTCCTGACCATGCCTAAGGGAAAAGTGACGGCCAATGGCGCTTGATATTCTGGTAGTCGATGACGAAGAAGACATTCGCGATCTGGTCGCGGGCGTGCTGGAGGATGAGGGCTTTACCACCCGTACTGCCGCTAACAGCGACAGCGCTATCGAGGCGCTGGACGCGCGGCGTCCGTCTCTGGTGTTGCTCGATGTGTGGCTTCAGGGGTCGAAGCTGGACGGTCTGGAACTGCTTGACGAGATCAAGCGACGGGACGCCACCATTCCGGTCCTCATGATTTCCGGCCATGGCAATATAGACACGGCCGTCGCGGCAATCCGCAAGGGGGCGGCCGATTTCATCGAAAAGCCGTTCGAAGCGGACCGCCTGCTGCATCTGGTTTCCCGCGCTACAGAGACCGAAAGGTTGCGGCGCGAAAATCAGGTGCTGCGGGCTCGCTTTGGCCAGGATGACGAACTGACCGGCACGTCTGCGGCGATCAACGGCGTCCGGGCAACGATCAAAAAGGTCGCGGGCACCGGCAGCCGCGTGCTCATCTCCGGCTCCGCAGGCGTCGGCAAGGAAGTGGCGGCGCGCATGCTCCATAGCTGGAGCGGGCGGGCTGACGCACCGTTCATCGTGGTTGCGGCCGCCCGGATGGACCCCGACCGGGTTGAGGAAGAGTTATTCGGGGTGGAAGACCCAAGCGGGCTGGTGCGACCGGGCTATCTGGAACAGTCCCATGGCGGTACGCTCTATCTGGACGAAATCGCCGACATGCCTTTGACGACGCAGGGCAAGATATTGCGAGTGCTAACGGACCAGAGCTTTACGCGGGTAGGGGGGCAGCGGCAGGTCAAAGTTGATGTGCGCGTCATTTCCTCCACCGCTCGCGACCTGACTGTGGAGATTGAGGAACGACGTTTCCGCGAGGATCTGTTCTACCGCCTGAATGTCGTGCCGCTGGTTATTCCGTCACTTGCCGAACGGCGCGATGACATTCCGCCTCTGGTCGAACATTATCTGGCTCGATTCGCCGCCGACCGCCGCGTCCCCGCCCCTGAAATTGCGAGCGACGCCATGGCCGCGCTGCAGGCGAATGAATGGCCGGGCAACGTGCGCCAGCTTCGTAATGTCATCGAACGAACCATGATCCTGGCGCCGGGCGAACGAATTGGCCGGATCGAACTGGACATGCTGCCTAGTGAATTGACGAACAATGGCGGCGGGGAGGCGGTTGGGCAATCCGCCATCATGGGCGCGCCTCTTCGCGAGGCGCGCGAGAGTTTCGAACGCGAATATCTGCGCATCCAGATCAGACGCTTTTCAGGAAACATCTCTCGCACCGCGACGTTCATTGGGATGGAACGGTCTGCCCTGCATCGGAAGCTCAAGCTATTGGGCATTACCGACGGCAAGGACAATTGACACATAAGGATAAGCCGTTGCACATCAGGGGCATGGACGCCCTTTCGCAATTGCGGTAGGTTCCACGCGCTTCCGACAGGCGGAAGCAGGCAAGACACCCTGCCCAGGGGTGCAAGAGCGGGTAACGTCCCGCCAATAAGGACTGGTGACCACCATGGCCGATAAGATGAACAATCTTCAGGATATTTTCCTGAACAACCTGCGCAAGACCAAGACACCGGTCACCATGTTTCTGGTGAAGGGCGTGAAGCTGCAGGGCATCATTACCTGGTTCGACAATTTTTCTGTGCTGCTGCGCCGCGACGGTCAATCGCAGCTGGTCTACAAGCATGCGATCTCCACCGTCATGCCCGCACAATCCATGGACCTGACGGACCTGCGCAAGATTGGGGACGGTAACGGCAAGGGCAAGCTGCTGCAGGAAATCTTCCTGAACGCCGTGCGTAAGTCGGGCAGCCCGGTCACCATGTTCCTGGTCAATGGCGTGATGCTGCAGGGTGAAATCGCAGCTTTCGACCTGTTTTGCATGTTGCTGGAACGCGACGGCATGGTCCAGTTGGTCTACAAACACGCCATTTCCACGGTTCAACCGCTGCAGGCGCTGGACCTGAGCGGTGAAGGCGAGGACGACGATTGAGCCTTTTTGCGATTTTCTGCCGTCCGTTAATGATACGCGCGGGCGGTTGAGGCGTTAGGGCGGACATGGCTGTCTTCAATCGTGATTCCGATGATGAAGTCTCGCGCGGCGCGCGCGCAATCGTCGTGCGTGCGGAAACCTACGGTGCCGAAAGGCGCGACAGCGACGCGCGGCTGGAAGAGGCGAAGGGCCTGGCGCTGGCGATCGGTATCGACGTTCGCGCAGCTCAGGCTTTTCGCGTGCGGGATCGCAAGCCCGCGACACTGTTCGGCAGCGGGCAGGTTGACCAGATCGCGGCGCTGGCCGAAGCTGAGGAAGCAGAGCTTGTCATCATCGACAATGCACTCAGCCCGGTTCAGCAGAGCAATCTGGAAAAGGCCACATCGACCAAGGTGATCGACCGAACCGGTCTGATCCTGGAAATATTCGGTGAGCGAGCAGCGACCAATGAAGGGCGGCTTCAGGTCGAGCTTGCGCATCTCGATTATCAAGCTGGGCGGCTGGTGCGTAGCTGGACTCACTTGGAAAGGCAGCGGGGCGGCTTCGGCTTTCTGGGCGGTCCTGGCGAAACCCAGATTGAGGCTGACCGCCGGATGATCCGGGACCGAATGGCCAAAATCCGCCGCGAACTGGATCAGGTCACGCGCACCCGCAGTCTCCACCGCGCCCGGCGGCAGCGCGCGCCGTGGCCGGTGATCGCGCTGGTGGGCTATACCAATGCGGGCAAGTCCACGCTGTTCAACCGGCTGACCGGCGCTGACGTCATGGCGGAAGACTTGCTGTTCGCCACCTTGGACCCGACCATGAGGCAGATTGCCTTGCCCGGATTGGACAAGGCCATCTTGTCGGACACGGTGGGTTTCGTGTCCGACCTGCCCACCCAATTGATCGCGGCGTTCCGCGCCACCCTGGAAGAAGTCCTGTCCGCCGACCTCATCATCCATGTCCGCGACATCGCCCACCCCGATAGTGAAGCGCAGCGTGACGATGTCATGGATGTGCTGAGCGAACTGGGCGTAGCTGGCGAAGGGGCGCTGGAAGGGGGCGGTGAAGAAGCACCGCTGCCGATCATCGAAGCGTGGAACAAGTTGGACCTGCTGGACGATGAGGCTGCGGAGCGGATTCGTGAATTGGCCGCGCGCCGGGACGACGTGGTGCTGCTGTCTGCGGCAACGGGGCAGGGTGTTGACGGTCTGCAGCGGGTGATCAGCACCAAGCTGACTTCAGGTGCCCAAATCCATCGACTGCGCGTGCCATTATCGGACGGAGCGGCGTTGGCCTGGCTGCACGAACATGGCGAGGTAATCGATAGCATCACGGAGGAGGGGGAGATGCAGGTCGATGTTCGCTTATCCGATTCCGCCCTTGCGCGGTTCATGAAGCGTGGGCGGACTACGGCCTAAGGTCGATCGGGCCTGCAAATGATGAGCGGTCGTGGGGAACGGAACGTTACCAGGAAGACCGACGTCAAAGCGCGCCCTGGCGCTTGGCCTGTTTCCACAACGCTTCCTTGCTATCCAGCGTCAGGCCAGAAAAATCGTCCCCGGCCATGGATTCCATCGTACGAAACCGGCTCTCAAACTTTGCCGTTGCCGCACGCAAGGCGACTTCGGCATCTATCTTCAGATGCCGTGCGAGGTTAACGACGGAAAAGAGAAGGTCGCCAATTTCTTCCTGATGCTCGTCCGGCGTCGTGGCGTCGCGGACTTCCTGCAATTCTTCCTCGACCTTGGCGACGACGCCGTCCATGTCCGGCCAATCGAAGCCGGTGCGGGCAGCTCGCTTCTGTATCTTTTCCGCGCGAAGCAGTGCCGGCAGAGCCTTGGCCACCCCGGCAACAGCGCTGCTGTCGTCGTCTTTCCCGGCACGTTCAGCCGCTTTAATGTCTTCCCAGCGCCTGTGGCCGTTCTCCCGATCGGTGCCTTCGCCAAAAATATGCGGATGACGCCGGATCATTTTCTCCGTGATGCCCTCGATCACGTCCTGGAGCCGGAAATGTCCGGCCTGTTCAGCGATGCGGCTGTGAAACACGACCTGGAGCAGCAAGTCGCCCAGTTCATCCCGCAGCGCCGCCATATCGTTGCGCTCAATGGCATCGGCGACCTCATAGGCTTCCTCGATCGTGTAGGGCGCGATGCTGGCAAAATTCTGGTCTATGTCCCATCGGCAACCCGTTTCCGGGTCTCGTAACCTGGCCATGACTTTGGCGAGGGGCATGATGTCAGCGAGGCTTGGACGAGCATTGGAAGACATAGGCAGTCCTGCGGCATGGATGGGTTGCGTTTCGATCTGAAGGGCAGACGCCCCGCTCAAAACTTATTCGATAATATATATTATGTTAAATACGTGCATCTTCTGCCGCCTTGGATCAATCCTCCAGGATGCGGCTGTGCTTTTGTGTATCACGCATGCGAATGTACACGATGAGAGAGATCGCGATCATGATCGTGACGTAGATGTAGAATGCATGCTCGATGTCCAGATGCTTGAAATATAATGCGACAAATTCGGCAGTGCCGCCAAACAGCGTGTTAGCCAACGCATAAGGCAAAGCCACGCCGAGCGCTCGGATATGCGCCGGAAACAGTTCCGCCTTCACGACTGCGTTGATAGACGTATATCCCGTGACGATGATCAGCCCGGCCATGACCAGAAGCCCGGCTACAAGTGGGTCGCGCGTCACCGCCAATGTCGCAAAGATCGGATAGGTGCAAAGGACGCCCGCGACGCCGAAGCCTATCATCAGCGGCTTTCGGCCGATACGGTCGGATAGCATGCCTGCAAGTGGCTGCAACATCATGAAGACGAACAGCGTTATCCCATTGATTTGGGACGAAACCTCTCGACTGAACCCGCTGGTATTGACCAGGAATTTCTGCATGTAGATGGAATAGGCGTAGAACGCGATCGTGCCACCCGCGGTGAGCAGCATCACTGTCAGGGTTTCGCGCGGATGCTTGGTGACCAGTTCAACAAAGCCGGACTTTGGTGAATTGTCCGCTTTCGCGATGACATAGCTTTGCGTTTCGCTAAGGCCTCGCCGCAGCCAGAAGACGACAACTGCCAATGCTCCACCGATCAGGAACGGGATGCGCCATCCCCACGCTTCAAGCTGCGGTTCACTCAGCAATGCCTGTAGAATGAGCAGAACGCAGATTGCGACCAATTGTCCAGAGATCAACGTAACATATTGAAAGCTGGAGAAGAAACCACGCCGTTTGCGCCCCGCCATTTCGGACAGATAGGTTGCACTGGCACCATATTCGCCACCGATCGACAATCCCTGCATCAGGCGGGCTAGGACTAATAGCAGCGGTGCGCCGATGCCGATGATCGAATATCCGGGGATGATCGCGATCAGCAAGGAACCTGCGCACATCAGCGCGACGGACAAAGTGAGTCCGCTCTTGCGCCCATGACGGTCGGAATAGACCCCCATCATCCACGCCCCAATCGGCCGCATCAGAAAACCGACAGCGAAAATGCCCGCCGCGCCTAATAGCTGAGCGGTTCGGTCATCGCTGGGAAAAAAATGCGGCGCGAAATAGAGGGTGAAGGCCGCATAAGCGTACCAGTCATACCATTCGACCAGATTGCCAGCCGAACCGCCGATGATCGCCTTCATCCGTTCACGCTGGGTCGGCGGTCGATGGGCCAGCGGTGCGGTCATGGCGTCAACACCATTTCGCCATTCTGGACGCCCCAACTGTCCAGGCGCGACAGCATGTTCATGCCAATCACATTCACTTCCCCAAAAGTCGGCGAAACCACAATGTCGATGTCACTGGCGCGGATCGGGCCAATAGCGAGTGTGGAAACCGAAGCACGCTGGACGGCAATCCTGCCATTCGCTGTCATCATGGATACCCCCGGCGCATTAAGGTCGAAGTTCAGCCCGGCGTTGCGCGCGGATTGCACTGAAAGCGCGGTAATGCTGGCACCGCTGTCGATCAGAAAACGCGTTGGCGTCCCGTTAACGGTGCCTTCCACCCAGAAATGACCATCGGGTGCCATTGGGATACGCAGCGCCTGCCCTTCGACCTGGGCGGTAGGCACAGAAGCGGGCGTGGGGCTTTCGGATTGCTGGGAAGAAGAAGCCCCTTCCCTTTGCATCTGCGCGGAAAAAAGACCGCTTCGTTCACCCAGTTTGAACAGCATCAGCAGCACGGCGAATATGACGACCCAAAACAAAGCCATGCGGAGCAGCCCGGCCATGGGCGCGCGCCTGGCCAGCAGTGCGGAACCGACCAGGATCAGCGCCAGCACATACCAAAGGCTGGACATCGCCTGATCACCGCTCACGTCCATCAGCCGCGCCGCCCCTCGCCGTCGAGTTCCATCACCATGCCGTCATAGGCCGGCTCCACGCCATCGGGAAGGGTCTGGCACAGCGTGGCATAGTCCATGCTCTGGTCCATATGGGTCAGGACCGCCCGTCGAGGTGCCAATGCAGCGATGCCGTCCAGTGTCAGTCCCAGATGCGGGTGGGTGGGATGCGGCTTTTCCCGCAATGCATCCACCACCCAAATATCCAGCCCGTCATAGAGGGCTATCATCTCCGCAGTGAGTGCATGAAAATCAGTAGCATAGCCAACGGAATAGCCGTCATGGCTGAAGCGAAAGCCGGTCGAATATATTTCCCCATGCGGCTGATCGGTGCAGGCGATATCGATGTCGCCAATGCGCAATCCGTCTGGCAGAATGTGGCCTTCTATCGTCGCATGATAGCCCTGGCGCCCTTCAAAAGCGTAGGCAAAACGTTCACCCAACAACTTGAGCGTCTGGCGGCGGGCATAGCCGGGAACGGGACTGCGTCGATGATGATAGAGTTGACGCACATCGTCTATGCCGTGGCAGTGGTCCGCATGGTCATGGGTCCAAAGGATAGCATCGATGTGAACAACGTCAGCCGCCAGCAGTTGCGCGCGCATGTCGGGTGACGTGTCGATCAGCAGGCGTGTCGTCGGGCTTTCGACCAGGATGGATACGCGGGTGCGCCGATTTTTCGGTTCATCGGGATCACAGCTTCCCCAGTCATTGCCGATCCGGGGCACCCCCGACGATGTGCCGCAACCCAGGATGGTGACTTTCAGCCCCATGGATCAGGAAATGCCTTCGACCTTGCTGAACAACGTGCGGAAATTGGCCGATGTCGCTTCGGCAAGTTGCTCGATGCTTTCGCCGCGCAGGTTGGACAAAAAGCGGGCCGTGTCCGCAACATAGGCCGGTTCGCATGGCTTTCCACGGTGCGGAACCGGGGCAAGGAATGGCGAGTCCGTTTCGATCAGCAGGCGATCCAGCGGCAGGCGAGCAGCCGTTTCCTGCAGATCCTTCGCATTCTTGAACGTAACGATGCCCGAAATACTGATGTAGAAACCCAGATCCATGGCCGCGTCGGCAAAGGCTCCGCTCGCCGTGAAGCAATGGATGACGCCGCTGTAAGCGCCCTGCGTCATTTCTTCGCGCAGGATGGCGATCGTATCCTCCTCCGCATCGCGGGTGTGGACGATCAACGGCAGGCCCGTTTCCCGCGACGCGGCGATGTGCGACCGGAAACTGCGCTGCTGCCGCTGTCGGTCGCTATGATCATAATAATAATCGAGGCCGGTTTCCCCGATTGCAACGACGCGCGGATGAGCGGCGCGTTCGACCAGCTTGGCGGTATCGACATGGGGATGTTCATCCGCTTCGTGGGGATGAATGCCCACCGTCGCCCACACATCTGGTTCACGAACAGCGGTGGCAAGGACAGCGTCCCATTCGCTTTCACGCGTGGCGATGTTCAGCATCAGACCCACACCCGCCGCACGGGCGCGTTCCAACACATTCTGCTGATCCTCGATCAAGCCCTTGTAATTCAGATGACAATGGCTGTCGATCAGCATGGTTCAGGCGTCCGCCTCTGTCAGTTCCAGGCGCGGAAAGAGCGGCTTGGGCGCGCTCAGTATAAAGCCGTCGGCGCGCAGCCCCGCGTACCAGTCCGCACCGATGACGTCATAGCCGCGCCTGTCGCCGGCCACGCCCATCTGATCGAGCAGTGCAGCGGCGCTGGCCGGGATCACCGGCTGGATCATGATGGCCAGGCTGGCGATGGCGTCATAGAGCGTCGCCAGCACAGCCTCCATCCGCGCCGGATCGGTCTTGCGCAGCGCCCATGGCGCCTGCGCATCGATATAGGCATTGCAAGCGAAGACAGCCTTCATCCACGCCTCGATAGCAACCGATGGTGCCAGGTCGGTCATGGCCTGTTCAAATGTTCCGGCGGCCTGACGAACGGCGGCAAGCAATTCGGTGTCCGCGTCCTGCGCCGCAGGCTGAGGCAGTCGGCCGTCCAGATTCTTCGCGATAAAGCTCAGCGTCCGCTGCGCAAGGTTGCCGAAGCTGTTCGCCAGGTCGCTGTTGGACCGGGCGACGATGGCGTCGGCGCTGTAGCTGCCGTCATTGCCGAACGTAACTTCGGACAGCAGGAAATAGCGTAACTGATCGACGCCGAAGCGATCGGCCAGCTCCATCGGGTCCGCCACATTGCCGACCGACTTCGACATTTTTTCCCCCCGATTGAGGAGGAAGCCGTGACCGAACACCTGCCGAGGCAAAGGCAGCTTCGCACTCATCAGGAATGCTGGCCAGTAAACCGCATGAAAACGCACGATATCTTTCCCGATAATGTGCGTGATGTCGCCACCTTCCGACCAATAGCGCGCCATCCGTTCAGCATCGTCGGGATAGCCGCAGCCGGTGAGATAATTGGTCAGCGCGTCCACCCACACATACATGACGTGGCCTTCGCTGCCCGGCACTTTCACTCCCCAGTCGAAGCTGGTTCGCGAAATGCTGAGGTCACTCAACCCGCCTTCAACGAAACGCATGATCTCGTTGCGGCGGCTGTCGGGCTGAATGAAGTCCGGCTGACTGTTGTAAAGGTTGAGAAGTTTCTGCTGATAGGCCGACAGCCGGAAGAACCAGCTTTCCTCGACTGTCCATTCCACCGGCGTGGCTTGGGGTGACAGCTTTTGTCCCCCCTCTCCCTCCACCAGTTCCTTTTCGTCGTAAAATGCTTCGTCGCGGACGGAATACCAGCCTTCGTAACGGCCAAGATATAAGTCGCCACTGGCCTCCATCGCTTCCCAGATTGCCTGGCTGGCGCGATGATGATCTGGCTCGCTGGTGCGGATGAAGCGATCATAGCTGATATTCAGTATGTCGTTCATCTGCTTGAAATATCCCGACATTTCGTCAGCGAGCGCGCGCGGTTCCATATCCCGCCCGCGTGCGGCCTGGGCCATTTTCAGGCCATGTTCGTCCGTCCCGGTCTGAAAGAAAACGTCCCGGCCCATGATCCGCTGGAAACGAGCGATCGCGTCGGTCGCCACCACTTCATAGGCATGGCCGATATGCGGACGGCCGTTGGGATAGCTGATGGCGGTGGTGATTGTGTAGGGTCGCGACATGGCCCTTCCCTAGCCGCTGTTCACCGCAAGGCAAAGCCCGCTTTTCGATCGTTCAGGGATGGCGCGGGGCGAGAGCCGCAACGTGCCCGGCAAGCTCGAAGGCTACCGATCCCGGCTCAAGCGAAAGGATGATGGCTCCCCCCGCCAGTTGTCGAGCTGCTTCCCAATGTTCGATGGCCGCGCCCAGTGCCGGGCCACTGCGTTGACGGGCGGCTTCCGCGATGAAAGCGGGCGCACGTTCGAGAAAAGCCTCATAGCGCGGACGGGCGCTTTTGGCGGACAGGGCCTTGGCCAAAGCCAGGCGCTGCTGGTTGCCTGGATCGCCCTCGGCACAGATCGAAACCAGCATGCGTTCAATCTCTGCGATGTCCAGCCCGGCATAGCGCAGAGCGCGCCCAGGCGCGCCCTCACCGGCCTTTACCAGCGGTTCGATTTCATCGGGCGGGATCGCAGGCTCCTGCGCGCGGAGCACGGCGCGAACCGCATCATCGGTTAGCGGATCTAAGCGCAGCGTGCGGCAGCGCGACCGGATCGTCGGCAAAAGACGACCGGGCGCATGGCTGACGAGCAGGAACAGCATACCCGGTGGCGGCTCCTCCAGATTTTTGAGCAGCGCATTGGCCGCTCCTCGCTCCAGATCATCGGCACTGTCGATGACCACGATGCGACGCGAGGAAAAGGTCGGCGCGGACTGGATCAGTCGCTGAAGGCCGCGCACCTGATCGACCGTAATGTTGCGCGCGGTCCCGCTTTCCTTTTCCAAGCAGTAGAGTTCGACATAGTCGGGATGAGCGTCCGCTTCGATCAGCTTGCGGGTGGGATTGTCCGATGGCACGGCAAGGCCTTCGCCGGGCAGCGGTTGCCCGGCCGCCTCTGCCAGCAGGTGCATCGCCATGGCGCGCGCGAATGTCGCCTTGCCAATGCCGCGGGGGCCCGCCAATATCCAGCCATGATGCATGCGCCCGCTGCGTGCGGCGGCCTGCAATGTCGCGGCCTGAGCTTCATGGCCGACGATCACCGTCATGGCAGAAGATCTTCCAACGCTTCCATCAAACGCTGGGTGACATGGGAACGATCGCCGGATGCATCGATACGGCGGACGCGATCAGGTTCCTGCGCCGCTATCCGGGCAAAGCAGTCCGCAACAGTCTGGTGAAAGGCCGGATCGCGCGCGCCAATACGGTCGGCGGCGTCGCCATCGCGGGCATGCGCCCGGCGTTCGGCTTCACCATTGGGCAGGTTGAGGAAAAAAGTGCGGTCGGGCGCGAAATCGTCGCTGCCGATGCGGTGAAGGGTCAATATGTCAGCATCGCTGAGGTCGCCCATCCCCTGATAAGCGCGGCTGCTGTCTAGAAAACGGTCTGAAAGGACCCACGCCCCTCTTTCAAGCGCCGGCGCTATGGTCTTTTCGATATGGTCGGACCTGGCGGCGGCGAAAAGCAGGGCTTCGGCGCGTGGGTTCCACCGGTCGGCGGCACCCGTCAGCAACAGCGAACGAATGGCTTCCGCGCCATCGCTGCCACCCGGTTCGCGCGTTTCGACAACCTCCAGCCCGCGCGCGCGCAGTGCGATGGCAAGCGCCCTCAACTGGGTAGACTTGCCTGCGCCCTCCCCGCCTTCCAAGGTGATGAAGCGACCGCGTGTCACCCGAAGAAAGACTTCAACCCATTCCACATCCGACCGAAGATACCGGCTTCGGATACGGCTTCACCGGCGACCAGCGGCAGGATCTGCGGCGGCGTGTCGGGCGTGGAAACGATCAGATGGGCAATCCGCTGCCCCTTGGCGATGGGTGCCTTGATGGGGCCGGTATAGGCAACCTTGACCGAAATATTGGCGGAAGCCGTGCGTGGCAGGGTGACGGCGATGTCCCGCGGCGCGACCAGCGGCACGCTGGTAGCGCTGCCCAATTGCACTTCGGCGGTTTCGACCGTCTGGCCTTTCTTGAACAACGGCTGCGCCTTCCACGCCTTGAACCCCCAATCCATGAAGCGGACGGATTCCGAAATACGGCCGTTGAATGTGGACAGGCCGGCGACGACCATTACCAGGCGGCGACCATCTTGTTCTGCCGAACCCGTGAAGCCGAACCCGGCCTCCTGCGTATGCCCGGTCTTCAGGCCATCTGCACCGGCAATGCGACCAAGGATGGGGTTTCGATTGCCCTGCTGGATGTCCTGCCCACCCATGGTCTTGCCCCAGGTGAACGACCGGGCAGCATAGAAACGCTTGTAAAGGTCGGGCGTTTCCTCAACCGTGGCCTCGGCCAAGTTGGCGAGGTCTTCGGCGGTCACATATGTCGCGCCCTCATCCGGCCAGCCATTACTGTTGCCGAAATTGCTGTTTTTCAGGCCCAGCCGCTTGGCTTCCTCATTCATCAGGGCGACGAATGCCTGTTCCGTCCCGGCAATCCCTTCGGCCAGCACCACGCACGCGTCATTGCCTGACAGCGTCACGATGCCATGGAGCAGGTTTTCGACCGACACCTGTTCCCCCGCGGACAGGAACATGGTGGAGCCTGCCGCCGGACCATGCCACTTCTGCCAAGTCTCGGGCCGCACCGTGAACTTCGTGTCCAGTTTCAGGTCACCGGTCTGAATCAGACGAAAGGCGACATGGGCGGTCATCATCTTGGCCATGGAAGCAGGCGGAATCCGCGTCCGGCCACCCTTGTTGTACAGAACCGCGCCCGACGCCAGATCCTTCATATAAGCGATGGGCGCTTCACTGGTATAAGGCGGCGCGGCAGCGGTAAGCGGTTGCGCCAGCAGCCCAACGAAAAGGATGGCGGCTACGGACTTTTTCATATGGTCTGCCTTCGCACTATATGGATTCGGGTGGTGAAGATGCCTTCGCCAGTCATTAGTCATGACGGCAATATTCACAAGGCCCCACAAGGACTAAGGAGCCAGCGCAAGTTCGCTATCGCTTCACGGCATCGGCCAGCAGCCCCACCGAAAGGGCGTAGAAATTCGAACAATTATAATCCAGGATCGCCCGATAGTTGCTGGTGAGAAGATAGGCGGTCTTGCCCGGCCCGTCCGGCTCCAGCAGGGTCGCCATCACCGCGTCGGGCAGCCAGTTCCCGCTGGCGCTGGTTACGCCCAGGCGACGCCATTCAGCCATGCTGAGCCAGCGGCTGTGTCGGTTGAAAACGCGGGGGCAGCGCGCGGGGGTGGTGCGAGCGCTCAGGCTTGCGCGATCAAGGCCGGACGGCACTGAAACCGCGACGCCCCACGGCTGGTCCCGCCGCCACCCGGCATTGACGAAATAATTGGCGATAGATGCCAGTGCATCGGCTTCGCTGTTCCAGATGTCGACGCGGCCATCGCCATCGCCATCCTTGCCCAGGCGTAAATAGACGCTCGGCAGGAACTGCGGATATCCCGTCGCTCCCGCCCAGCTGCCGACCAGGCGGCTGCGTGGCACGCCATTGTCCAGCATCTTGAGGGTCGCAAGCAGTTCCGGTTCGAACAGCGTGCGCCGCCGCCCTTCATAGGCCAGCGTCGCCAGGGAACGAATAAGGTCGAAGTCGCCCGTGTAAGACCCGTAATTGGTTTCATGCCCGTAAATCGCGACCATGATCTCCTCAGGAACCCCGGTTTCCGCTTCGATCCTCGCCAGCCGGGAACGGTTGGCCTGATAGGCTACGCGTCCCCTGCTGATGCGCGCGGCATCCACATGGCGCAGCCGATAGGGTTCGAAATTGGGGATCGGCGCATATGCCCCGCCGCCCGGCTGATTCTGGTCGAGCTGGATCACCCGCGGGTTGGGGGTCAGCCCAGGAAACACCGAATTCAGCGTGGCATCACGGATTCCCATCGAACGGGCCTTGGGACGCAGCGATTCCAGATAGCTGCGGAAGGCCACATCCTCCTGCGCTCTGGCTGGCTCGTTGGTCGCGATAGCCGATACTACGGCGCCAAGGCCCAGGAACAGCAAGAGAATGATAAAACGCATTAAAGAATCTCCCTCCCCCGTTTGTGGCACAGGGACAGCAGGTCATGAAATCCCCAAATCCGTCCAAAGCTCCATGATGCGAACGCAACCTCGCATTTTAGGCTTGGCTTGGCCGCAAGGTTCGTTAGGAAGCCAGCAACGGACAGGTGGCCGAGTGGTTTAAGGCAGCGGTCTTGAAAACCGCCGTGGGTTTACGCTCACCGTGGGTTCGAATCCCACCCTGTCCGCCAATTTCCCGCAGTCTGTCGATTTATGTTCGCTGCGTTTCGCGCCGCTTAACCCTGGCAGTAAGCGATCGGTGCGAGTTTAACCCGCATTAAGGTATGTTCCCATTCCAAGTGCTAAAAGCAACGCTCTCTCATGGGAGGTTGCGATGCCAACCGATACAGATGCGCGTTATCTTTTCCGACGCGCCCGGGAAGAAGCCGAGAAAGCAGACGCCGCAGTGGCGCGCCACGCTTCGGCAGCGGAGATTGCCGCTCATCGCGAACTTGCGTTGCGTTACAAGGTCAGGGCGCTGGCGGTGTCAGCGCCCGATCAGGTTCTGCATGACGCGATGGAAAAGTTCAGTTCGTCGGGACGTGCCGGGGCCGGGACCATCGCTCATTAGGCGTGGAGGATCAGGGCAAGCGCAGCGTCAGAAAATGAACGCCCCCGGGCAAGGGAATGCCGGGGGCGTGATCTGTTTGCTGTCGGGCAATCAAATCACGGGCCATCTAGCAGGTGATGCAGCCCCCCGCAATGCCGCTACGGCAAGGCCCTGATATTGCAGTTTTCGAGGTCCAGAACATCAGCGTAACCACCGCATGGGACGAAACGCCCAATTGCAATCTGTGCCAAAGCCATCACATCAGCCGGGCGCAACGAAAGGCAACGGCATGGACAATCAGAACAAGACGATCGTGTCGCAAAGCGGGGACGGCTGGCAGCGCCGTTCGGCGGTTGAAACGGGCGTTGCGGGCCGTTGCCCCCGATGTGGCGAAGGTCATATTTTCGACGGGTTCCTGACGGTGCGTGACCGTTGCGAAGTCTGCGGCCTCGACTATTCCTTCGCGGACCCGGCGGATGGTCCGGCGGTGTTCGTCCAGTTGTTTGCCTGCGTACCCGGCGTGATCTTCATCGTGATGCTGGAGATATTGGCCCGCCCAGGGCTATGGGTGCACATTGCCGTCGGCATTCCGGTGCTGATCCTGACCACCGTGTTGCCATTGCGTCCGATCAAGGGTTGGCTGATCGCCGCTCAATATGTGAACAAGGCGCAGGAAGCGGGAACCGCGGCGCTATGGGCGAAGCTGCATGGCGACGCGGCGGACAAGAAGCGTCGGCGCTAACAGGGCCCCGGTCAGGCCAGCGCCCTGCTCCATTTTTCAGATTACCCAGCCGTCAGGGGCTTCGGGTTCACTTGCGAATAGATGCCGATTGGCGCAGCAGCCAAACAAGGTAGCGCGCCGAACGCAGTGGCTGCGTCCAGGCGCGTTCAGTTTGGGACCTCGTCCTTTCGCGTCGTCTGGGGAGCAGCAATGGCCGCCCGCTCCGACCACTGATCAGGACAGCGCCCCATGGCAATGCTTGTACTTCTGGCCCGATCCACAGGGACAAGGCGCGTTCCGGCTGATGTCGAGATTGGCGAACTCACCGGGTGCCGCATTGCCGACCGGCGGACGAGGCAGGGTCGTTGTGATGCCGCCGAGTCTCCCCGCATCGATGTCCCCACTATTATCCTCTCCCGAAAAGGGATCGATGTGCGTGGTGATGAAGTCCGGCAATACGGGCAGGTCAAACTCCGGCAGCGGCTCTTCCATGCGGAACTGGACGCGCGCGATGGAGCCGGTCACATCCTCACGGATATTGCCGAGCATGCGCTCGAACAAAGCGAAGGATTCCTGCTTATATTCGTTGATCGGCGTCTTCTGGGCATAGGCGCGAAGGTGCACGACCTGACGGAGCGCATCGAGGGTCGACAGATGCTCCTTCCAATGATGATCCAGGCTCTGGAGCAGGATCGACTTTTCGATCATGTGCCAGTTTTCCGTATCGATCTGCCCGACCTTGTCGGCCACAGCCTGATCCGCGAGCGCCTTCAACCGCTCCTCGATCAATTCGGGATCGACCGCGTCTTCCGCCAGCCATGCGTCGAAATCGGGCTCCAGCCCCAATATTTCAGCGGTCCGAGCCTTAAGGCCGTCGATATCCCACTGTTCGGGATAGGTGCCCGGCGGACATGATGCGCCGACCAGGTCGTTGACCGTTTCATGCCGCATGTCGGTGACGACATCGTCCACAGTGTCGGCATCCATGATGTCGCTGCGCTGTTCGTAGATGACCTTGCGCTGGTCATTCATCACGTCATCATATTCGACGACCTGCTTGCGGATGTCGTAGTTCCGCGCTTCGACCTTCTTCTGGGCGGTCTCGATCGCCTTGCTCAACCATTTGGACGGGGGCAGCGCCTCGCCATCTTCCAGGTTGGATCGGATCATCTTGGCGAACATCGTGTCCGGGCCAAAGATGCGCATCAGGTCATCGTCAAGGCTGAGGTAGAAGCGGGAAAGCCCTGGGTCGCCCTGACGCCCTGACCGTCCGCGCAACTGATTGTCGATACGGCGGCTTTCATGACGTTCGGTAGCGAGCACGAACAGCCCGCCTGCCGCGAGCACTTCGGCCTTCTCCGCCTCGATCTCCGCCTCGATCCGGGCGATGGCTGCTTCGCGCTCCGGTCCTTCGGGCATGTCGCGCAGTTCGTCCTCGACCCGCATTTCCAGGTTGCCGCCCAACTTAATGTCGGTGCCGCGCCCAGCCATATTGGTCGCGATCGTCACGGCACCCTTGCGGCCTGCCTGCGCGACAATATGCGCCTCGCTTTCGTGGAAGCGGGCGTTGAGGACGGCGTGGGGCACACCTTCCTGATTCAGGAATTCGGAAAGCATTTCCGACTTTTCGATAGACACTGTGCCGACCAGGACGGGCTGCCCCTGCTCCGCATGGACCTTGATGGTCTTGGCGATGCCACGGAACTTGTCTTCCAGATTCTTGTAGAAACTGTCTTCTTCATCGACACGCTGTACCGGCCGGTTGGTCGGGATGGTGACGACGTTCATCTTATAGATTTCGTAGAATTCGGTCGCTTCCGTGGCAGCCGTGCCGGTCATGCCGGCCAGCTTGGGATACATGCGGAAGTAATTCTGGAAGGTGATGGACGCGAGCGTCTGGTTTTCCGGCTCGATATTCACCGCTTCCTTGGCTTCCACCGCCTGGTGCAGGCCGTCCGACCAGCGGCGGCCATCCATCATGCGACCGGTAAATTCGTCGATGATGATGACCTTGCCATCCTTGACGATGTAATCGATGTCGCGCCGGAACATGGCGTTCGCGCGCAGCGCCTGGTTCACATGATGAACGACGGCGGTATTTTCAAAATCATACAGGTTCGCGCCCTGCAACAGGCCCGCTTCCTCCAGCATGCGCTCGATTTTTTCCGTCCCGTCTTCCGTCAGGGTGACGGTGCGCTGCTTCTCATCCTTCTCATAATCGGCTTCGTCCAACCGCTTCACGATGGCATCGACGGAAACATAAAGCTCCGACTTGTCGTCGGTCGGACCCGATATGATGAGCGGCGTGCGCGCTTCATCGATCAGGATCGAATCCACTTCATCGACGATGGCGAAGTTGAAAGGCCGCTGCACCATCGATGCGCGGTCATATTTCATGTTGTCGCGCAGATAATCGAAGCCGAGTTCATTGTTCGTCGCATAGGTGATGTCGGCATTATAGGCTTCGCGGCGCTGATCCTCGCTCAGGTTCGGCACGATGACGCCGGTGGTGAGGCCGAGGAAGCGATAGACCTGGCCCATCCACTCGCAGTCGCGCGATGCCAGATAGTCGTTCACCGTGACGACGTGAACGCCCTTCCCCTCCAGCGCATTCAGATAGGTGGCGAGCGTCGCGACCAGCGTCTTGCCCTCGCCCGTGCGCATTTCGGCGATCTCGCCCCGATGCAGGACGATGCCGCCCACCATCTGCACATCATAATGGCGCTGCCCCAGCGTACGCTTTGCAGCTTCGCGAACGGTGGCAAACGCTTCGGGCAACAGGTCGTCCAGCGTTTCCCCCTGCTTCAGCCGCTCACGGAACAGCGCCGTCTGTCCGGCGAGTTCCTGCTCACTCATGGCTGAAATCGCAGGTTCGAAGGAGGCGATGCGTTCGACGATCTTGCCCAGCGACTTTACATAGCGATCATTGGACGATCCGAAGAGGGATTTGGCGAGTGCGCCGAACATGCAAGTTCCTGACAAAAGGGGAACGCGCGCCCCTGAAGGCGACACGCACAGACATGCGCCGCGATTTAGGGGGCAGGCGTCCGTTAGTCAATCAGACGGGATGGTGGGTTCGCACGATTGACCGGCTGTCATATTGCGCTAAGCGACGGACATGACTCAACGCTCCCCCCTTGCTCCCGCCGCGTTTCCCGCCCTTCCGCCCATTGCGGGCGTCACCACGCGGGTAGCGCGCGCGCACTATAAAAATTGGGACCGTTGCGACCTGACCTATGTCGAGCTGTGCGACGGAACAGCGGTTGCGGGCGTCACCACGCAAAGCAAATGTCCTTCGCCTGAAGTAGAATGGTGTCGGGACGCCATTCCGCTGGGTTCGGCGCGCGCGCTGGTGGTAAATGCCGGCAATGCGAACGCGTTCACGGGCCACAGGGGACGCGTCGCCGTGGAAGCGATCGCCGCGAAAGTCGCGAACCATCTAGGCTGCCTGCCTTCGGACGTTTTCGTCTCCTCTACTGGCGTGATCGGTGTGCCGCTGCCAGTGGACAAGGCGGAGGCAGGACTGGACGCCGCCTTAGCGGCCTCCCCCTGCAACTGGGAGGACGCGGCTAATACGATCGGCACGACCGACACTTATGCCAAGGGCGCGCATGTCAGCGCCATGATCGGCGGCGTTCGGGTCGAACTGGTGGGGATCATCAAGGGGTCGGGCATGATCGCGCCGGATATGGCGACGATGCTGGGCTATATCTTCACCGACGCGGCGATCGAACCGAAGCTGTTGCAACAGATGCTGTCCGCCGCGAACCGGCAGACATTTTCCTGCATCACAGTGGATAGCGATACATCGACCAGCGATACGGTCCTCGCCTTCGCCACGGGCAAGGCAGGCAATGCTCCTCTGGCATCCATGGACGATGCGGGTGCGGATGCGTTTCACGCGGCGCTTGGCGATCTGTGTCGCCAACTGGCCCATCTGGTCGTGCGGGACGGCGAAGGCGCGTCGAAGTTCATTGAGATCAGCGTTGCGGGCGCGGATAGTGACGCCAGCGCCCACCGGATCGCCCTTTCCATCGCTAACTCCCCCTTGGTGAAGACCGCAATCGCGGGCGAAGACGCCAATTGGGGTCGCGTCGTCATGGCCGTGGGCAAGGCGGGCGAACCGGCTGACCGTGACAGGCTGTCGATCCGTTTTGGCGCGACGCAGGTCGCTTCGGGCGGGCTTGCGGTCGAAGGCTATGACGAAGGCCCGGTCGCCGCGCATCTGAAGGGTCAGGACATCCAGATCGGCGTCGATCTGGGCCTGGGCGAAGGGCGCGCAACGGTTTGGACCTGCGACCTGACGCATGGGTATATCTCAATCAACGCGGATTATCGCAGCTGATGCCCATCGAATTGCACGATCCTGTCGTCGCGCTGATGCGCGAAGTGGCGCGAGACGTGGTCATGCCACGCTACCAGAATCTGCGCGCTGACGAGATCAGCGAAAAGGCCGTCGATGACTTTGTCACTATCGCTGACAAGGAAAGCGAAATCAGGCTGGCAGAGGAACTTAGCCGCATCCTTCCCGAAGCCGGGATTATCGGCGAGGAAGCCTGCGCGGCTGACCCCGCAATCCTGGACCGGGCGGCCGAAGGGCTTAACTGGATCATCGATCCGATTGATGGCACCGGCAATTTCGCGGCTGGCCGCGCGCCTTTCGGCATCATGATCGCGCTGGCGGACGCGGGAACGACGCTGGCGGGATGGATATTGGACCCGCTGACGGGCCGACTATGCCACGCTACTCTGGGCGCGGGCAGCCAAATCGACGGTCAGAAAGTGCAGGCGCGGGAAAGTGGCGACCCGCTGCCCGTCGCGGCACTGGCCGTCTATTTCATGACGCCTGAGGAACGCGCCGATATTCAGCGGCGGTCGTCCGGGCAGTTCGCACTGGTCGATATTCCCCGCTGCGCCGCCGAACAATATCCCAGGCTGGTGCTGGGACAGAATGATATATCGGTGTTCGCGCGGACCCTGCCGTGGGATCATGCTGCGGGCACGCTGTTCCTGAACGAAGCAGGCGGATGCTGCCAGAGGCTGGACGGGTCAGCCTATCGCGTGGGGGACCTTCGCCGGGGCCTGCTGGGCGCATCGTCGCCACGGCTTTGGGACCTGGCGGCAGATAAGCTGTTCCGGTAAGTTGTAACGTGCGTAACGCCATTCCCCCTCCCCGCCATGGGAGAGGGAGAATGGCGGTTTGCGTCAGAGGACGCTTTCGATCCAGCCTTTGAGCGCGCTCTTGGGCGCGGCACCGACCTTGGTCGCGGCCGCTTCGCCGTTCTTGAACAGGATCATCGTCGGGATACCGCGAACGCCATATTGACCGGGCGCATCGGGATTCTCATCAATATTGATCTTGGCGATGATCAGCTTGTCAGCCAGTTCCTCCGAGATTTCTTCCAGGGCAGGGCCGATCATCTTGCAGGGACCGCACCATTCCGCCCAGAAATCCACGAGCACGGGCTTGTCAGCGTCGATCACGTCCGCCTTGAAGCTGAGGTCGGTGACTGCCTTGGTAGCCATTTTATGTATCTCCTTCAGTTGGACGAGTATCTAGGGCCGCGACGCGTTGGTCTCAACGGTCGAATGCGGCAAATTCTCCTGCGTGGGCACAAAGCCCGGCTTGTGCGGCGCTAGCAGGTCAGCGGGAAGCAGGATGAGGCGCGGCGCGCTGGTGTAGAGCAGGCCAACCTCGATCAGGCGTCCGGGGAAGATCACTTCCAGCGCGGCGGCGTAGGCGGCCATCTGCCGCACATGGGCGTCCGGCACTTCATCGACCGACATGGGGGCCACGCGTCCGGTCTTGAAATCGACCAACTGGACCCGATCCTCTCCGACGCACAGCCGGTCGACGGTTCCGGCAATCACCATGTCGCCGACCACGGCGGCGATGGGCGCTTCGGCCAATGCCCCCGGCGCGAACAGCCCGGCGAACTGCGGATCATCAATCACGCGCATCGCCTGACCGATCACATCATCCCGCAAAGGACCATCGGCGACTCCCTGCTGCTGCAGCCAGATGTCAGCGCGGGAACGGCGCTGGTCCGGCCAAATATCGGGCAATTTTTCAAACAGCGCATGGAGCCATCGGCCCCGCTCTGCCGCCTGTCGCATGGCGGGCGTGGGCGGCGGGTATGGCACATCGTCTTCAACCGGGGCCGACGGGGCAAGCGGGCGAGGAGGCCGCGCCTCAGCCGGAGCAGGCTCCCGAAGCCATTGCGGTTCGGCATGAGCGACACGCTCGACCACCCCACCGGCCTCCGCGCGGCGCGGCGGCAGGATTTCCGACCCGCGCCAACTACGCCGCGCACCCCATAGCGGGTCCGCATCCCATTCGGTGCCAAGCGCCGTCATGGCGTTTTCGACCGCGGTGAACCAGCTTTCGGGCTGCGGTTCGCCCTTGGCGCGCGGGCCAAGCGATCCGGTGACAACCAACCGTTCTTCAGCCCGCGTCAATGCGACATAGAGCAGCCGCCAATGCTCCTCCCGCTCGGCGGCTTGCGCCTGTTCCAGCGCTTCGCCAATCGCCCCCTGCCGCTCCGGCTTGCGCGGCGAGACGATGGGGATGCCGTTCCATTCAAGCGAGCCTGCGCGCGCGCCTGCATCGGGATCGAGGCAGGCGTCGGCCAGGATCACGATAGGAGCCTGCAACCCCTTGGCCCCATGAACCGTCAGCAGACGCAGCGAATCGCCCTGCGCGGCTGCATCGCGGACGATCTCCACCTCTCCCCTATCGAACCAGTCGATGAAGCGCTGGAGCGAAGGCTGGTCATCGCTTTCGAATGTCAGGGCGGCGTTCAGCAGTTCCTCGATCGGGTCCAGCGCCTCCGCACCCAGCCGCTCGACCAGACGCCGCCGACCCTGCGCAGGTCCCGACAGGATCGCTTCCAGATAACGATAGGGCGTAATGAAATCCGCCCGTGCCAGCAGCGCGCGGAGCGGTGCGAGTTCGACCTGATCAAGCGTCGCATTCAGGTGCCGCCACAGCCCGGTGCGCCGTCCGATCAGGCGCGCCATCAGCTGATCCTGCGACCATCCGATCAGGGGCGAAACCAGCAGCGACGCCAGGTTCAGGTCATCTTCCGGCTGTACCGCAAAACGCAGCGCCGCGAGCAGGTCGCGCACCGCCAGCGGCGCGTTCAGCCGCAGCCGGTCGATACCCGCGACCGCTACCCCTTCTTCATACAGGCGCGCCACGATCAGCCGCGCCAGTTCGCTGCGACGGCGGACCAGGATCATGATGTCGCCAGCGGTCACGGGCCGCCCCCTGCTCTCCAGCATCATGCCATCGTCAATCCACTGACGGATCTGCCGGGCGATGTTCTGGGCCAGCACACGTTCCTGATCGGCGGCCCAATCTTCCTCGCCCTCCGCTTCATCCGAAAGCCCCGCGACTACCGGCTTCCACACCAGGACTTCGCCGGGAAAGCGATTGGCGCTGACATGACGCACCGCGCCTGAGGGCAGGCCCAACCGCTCGGCACTAAGCGTCGCAATGGTCTGATCGACGACATCCAGCACGGCAGGGGTCGACCGAAAGCTGCGCTCCAGCGACAGGTCGTGGAACGGATGCTGGGCGTCGTCGGCATAGCGCTGGAACATCATCTGGGCATAGGCGAAGGCTTTCGGACTGGTGCCCTGGAAACCGAAGATCGCCTGCTTGAAGTCCCCCACGGTGAAAATGGTGCGTACGCGGTCGCCCTTTGCTCCCTCGCCCGCGAAAAATTCCGCCGCCAGAGCATCGACGATCTGCCATTGGCTGACATTGGTGTCCTGCGCCTCGTCCACCATGATATGGTCGATGCGTTGGTCCAACTTGTAGCGAACCCAGTCAGCGATGCCCGGTTGGGCGAGCAGCGACGCCGTGCGCGCGATCAGGTCGTTGAAATCGACCGATCCGGCCAGTTGCTTGGCTTCTTCATAAGCGCGTGCATAGGCCCGCCCGGCTTGAAGTGCCTGCCCCAGCAGGTGGGCATAGGATGCCATCGCCTGCAGCCCCAACAGCTCAGCGCATCGCCCATGCAGGCGCGCCGATGCGTCAGCATAGCCCTCCACCGGCGGAACCCACCCTTTTGCAGAGATGACGGAGCCGTCCGACTTGCACCACGACAGATGCAAGTCGCCCAGCATCGCGGCCCGACCAGCAGGGTCGAGCGCGCGCCATCGCGCGATCCTGTCGCAGCGTTCCAGCGCGCGGCCCGTTCCCCAATCCGCATTAGCCTGAGCGACCCACGCCAGCGAGCGCATATCGAAAATCATGTCGCCACATTGTTCCGCGATATGGTCGGCAATGTCGCCGTCGGGCAGGCCAAACTCACGGCGCAACCAAGGCCCGATGTCGTCGGGAAGCTGTTCCAGCGCCGGAAGCCGGGACGCACAGCGCAGCAGAAACTGCTCCGCTCCGCCCTCCCCCAACCGCAGGCTGAGCGCCTGAAGCGCGTCGATCAGCGCGTCGTCGCCTCTCTCCTGCGCCCGCACCACCATGTCGGCCAGCGTCTGCCGGGCAAGCACCGCCTGTTCACGCTGGTCGAGTGGGCGAAAGCCGGGCGGCAGCTCCGCCTCCAGCGGGAAAGTGGTCAGCAGTTGCTGGCAAAAACCATGGATGGTCTGAATGCGAAGGCCGCCGCCGGTCGATTCCAGCACTTCGGCAAACAATCGCCGCGCCCGGTCGCGTGCGTCCGGCCCGGACTCCTCGCCCAGCGCCTCCAGATCCTCAAACAGATCCTTTTCGTCCATCTGCACCCATGCCGCCAGCCGGTCATGGATACGGTTGGACATTTCCGCAGCCCCCGCCTTCGTAAAGGTGAGGCAAAGGATATTTTCAGGCCGGACCCCTTGCAGCAGCAGCCGGAAAACGCGGGCGGTCAGGACATGGGTCTTGCCGGTCCCCGCCGATGCGGACAGCCAGACATGCGCGTCCGGCTGCGACGCGCGCGCCTGGTCGCCCAGCAGCTTTTGCAAGGGGTTGGCTTTTCTAGCCATCGTCGCGGCCATACCATTCCTCCAGCCGCATCAGCTGGTCATAATCGCCATAGCTCGCGACTTCCGGGTTTACCTGAGCATCGAAGGGGGCGTCGCCGGTCAGGAATGTGGCTGCGACCTGTTCGAATTGAGCATGGACCCAATCGGTAAAGTCGGCGGTCATGATCTTGTCGCGCTTGCCCAATGGATCGACAGGGCTGTCGCGATAGCCGAACGCATCATTTTTCTTGGCCAGCGACCAATATTCAAAGCAGCCCGCCGTCAGCGGAGGGGCGACGTCGGAAAATCCGCCTTGTTCCGCGATCAGGCCCAACAGGCCAAGTTGCAGGGAATAGCCCGCCCGGACCTGCTTCGCGCTGGGCGGCTTCCCCGTCTTATAATCCACGATCCCCAGCGATCCGTCGGGCATGCGGTCGATGCGGTCAGCCTTGCCCGTAAGGGTGACGCCTGCAATATCAGCCCGACCGTCCGCCTCCACCGCCAATATGGATCGCCCCGCCGCACTGTCGGCCATCACCTCTGCCGCGATCCAGCGAACGGCTTCGATCAGCCTTGGCTGCCAGAGCGCCTTCAGCAGCGGATGAACATCCGGTCGGTCGAACATGGCGCGCGCCCGTTCTTCCAGACCAGCAGGATCACGCGCAGGGGACTCCGCCCAATGCTGCAAAATCTCATGAACCGCCGTTCCGCGCCAGGCCGGGCCAGCATCCGCGTCGACCGGATCGAGCCGGGCAAGCCGCAGGATGCGCTTGGCGTAAAAGGCATAGGGATCAGCCTTCAACCTATCGACATCGGTGACGGGGATCAGCTTGGGCCGCACCGATGCGGGCGGGACCGGCGCGGGGCGGCTTGCCGGGCGGTGCGCAGGTGGACGATCCAGCGCCTGCGCCAGGATGGCATAGCGTTCCGCCGTCCTCCAATGCCCACCCGCCATGGCCTTCAACCGCAACCAGAAGCGGGAAGCCACCGCCGGTCCTCCAGCCCCACGGCGCGCGCGGGTGATCAGCACTTGTGGAGCACCCAGCGCGCTCGCAAAATCATGCGCCGAAAGGCCGATGCGCGTTTCCAGGCCCGGCAATCCCAGTTCCCGCCGAATTCGCGGAGCCAGCCACGGGTCGGCGGCGGGCAGGCCCGGCCATGTGCCTTCATTCAGCCCGCTCAATATCATGATGTCAGCTTGCACCAGTTGCGCCTCGATCAGGCCCAATATCGCGATGCGCGGGTGGCCGCCCTGCGGAGGCCGGACGGCCACACCGCCCAGCATATGGTCGAATAATGCGGGAAGCGCCCGGACATCCGCCTCACGCGGCCCCTCATCCGCCGATGCTTCGATTTCGGCAAACAGGTCGGCGGCGGCATGACCCTGATGCCCCGCCCATAGGGCATCGCCAGTGAGCGCACCCGCCTGTTCGCGAATGACCGCAAACTGCTGCGCCAACGACGGCGCACCTGCGAAGACCTGCTCCAATGGCTCCAGCAACGCACGGGCCTGGGGCCACCATTGCCGGGTCGCCAATCGCAACGCAGCCTGACGATCCTCATCCCGCGCTGCCAACAGCATGTCGATCCCCTGCAATCCTGCAGGAGGCCTTGGTCCCCGCAGCAGCAGGTCCAACGACCGCACCCCCTCCAGCCAGGCAACACGTCCTTCGCCCCGCATCACCAGCGGATGCTTGAGCAAGGTCAGCAGCGCTACCGGGGCGAATCGTTCAGCCACCGCTTCCGCCATGGCGATCAGCAGCGTTCCTGGCGGCAGGCGGGATAGTGGCAGACCGGCCGAATCGTCCGCTTCAATCCCCCATCGCGCCAGATACGCGGACACGCGGGTTGCGAGTTGCCGGTCGGGCGTGACCAGCGCTGCGGTGCGCCCCGGTTCCTCCAGCGCTTCACGCAGGGCAAGGGCAATGGCCTGCGCCTCTTCGCCGGGCGTGGCGACTTCCAATGCCTCCACCCCGGCCAGCGACCGGTCAGCAGATTTCAGGTCCCGCCACCGGCTGGTCAAACGCGGCGGCAACATGGCGTTTGAGATATTCCGCCCACGAACCGCGCGCGCGTCATGCTCGCTGCCCCAGCGCCATGACGCCACATCGTCGCGCGTGGCGCTCATGCGGTCCAACAGCTGCTTCAGCGCATATTGGGGATGGCTTTCATGGCCCACAGGCACACGCCCCGTCACCGGATCGGGATCGAACGGGCCAATCGCCTGCCAGGCTTCTTCATCCATCTCCTGATCGAGACCGGCAAAGACGACGCTGCCTTGCCGCATGGTCGCAATGCGCCGCAACAGGTTGGCGACAGCGGGGGCCGTGGACGAAATCCCTGCGGCGACGACGAAACCGGACGGCGCATCCCTGCCCCACCGCTCCGCAATCCGGTCGAACAACCGATTGCGGCGATCGGCGACGTCGATCACGCCTAACCGCGCCAGTTCATCGGGCCATCGCTGGATCAGGATGGAAAACAGGTCGAGCGACCTTTGCCAATGGGCGGAAAGCTCGTCCGGCAGGGACAGGTCAGCCAGCGCCGTCACCGGCACCCGCTCCACCTGCATTTGGTCCAGCACCACGCCCAGCGCCTGACCCAGCTTCAGCGCCTGCCCGGCATCGACCGGGTGGCTGGACGTCTGCTGGACCATCCGCGCAAGGATCATCTGCCGTCGTATTGGCGCAATCGCGGGCGGGATCGCGTCACCTTCACCCAGCGGATCGAGCGCGCCGCCAGCCTGCTCACCCAGGTCCGGGTCGCCAATCGCCACGAGGCGGGGCAGCAGCAGGCCGCCGCCCGACTTGCGCACGAAGGCGTCGCTGATCGCACGAACCGCGCGATTGCTGGGCAACAGGATCATGCCCTGCGCAAGTCCGATGACGTCCCCGCCATGCTGGGCCAGGATGCCAGTCACCAACGCATCGGAAAATGCGCGATGGGCGGGAATACTATACAAAGCTGGTCGGCTGCGCTCACCCATGAGCGAGCATGGCCTCCACTACGGGAATGGCACGCGGGGTGCCGACATCGAACCAAAGCCCCGGATGCGACACGCCATAAAGCCGCCCCGCCTCGATCGCGCGGTTCCAGAAGACGTTGGTGGAAAATGCCTCGCTGGGCGGATCGACCAACAGCCTAGGCGACAGTATCTGGACCCCGGTAAATACGAAAGGCGCGACATGGGCGGCCTTGCGACGGCTGATCTGGCCGCACGGTCCCATGTGAAAATCCCCCGGCCCGCTATGACAATGGGCGCGGGCCAGCGGCACGAGCAGCAGCAGCGCATCCATCCGATCCGGGTCCCAGATGCGCTGCATCATGCCCAGCGTTTCTTGCGCTCCATCGATCCACAGATTGTCGCTGTTCGCGCAAAAAAAGGGCCGGTCGCCCAGCAATTCCCGCGCGTGCACCAACCCGCCGCCGGTTTCCAGCAGCTTGGCCCGTTCATCAGACACCAGAAATTCGATGCCGCGCCGATCGGCCCGCAGATGCGCTTCCACCGTGTCGGCAAGATAGTGGACATTGACCACCACTTTCCTGATGCCGCCAGCCACCAGGCGGTCCAGGGCATGATCCATCAGCGCCTTGCCCGCGACCTTCACCAGCGGCTTGGGACGGGTCGCGGTCAGCGGACGCATCCTCTTGCCCAGCCCGGCCGCCATCAGCATCGCCGTGTCGATCATGCGGGCACATGGTCCTTCAGCGCATCGTGCCGCATATCGGCAGGAATGTTCGCCGCAAACCATTCCGCCACCGGCGCGAGCGCTGGGTGGGCCAGATCGCGTTCCAGCAATCCCCACATGCGGGGCAGAAACGACAGGTAACGCGGCTTGCCATCCCGTTTCCACAGGCGCGTGAAGATACCGATGATCTTCGCATTGCGCTGTGCGCCCAAGACGGCATAGGCCGCGTCAAAATCGGCAGGCGGGCTGGCGACAGCGCGATAATGGTCCAGCATGGCCGTTTCCAGAGCGGGGGAGACGTCGCGCCGCGCGTCCTGCAACAGTGAAACCAGATCGTAAGCCGGATGCCCCGCCAGCGCATCCTGAAAGTCGAGCAACCCCAGGCCACGCGCCTCGGGCCGATCGATCAGCATGATATTTTCGGCATGATAATCGCGCAGCACAGTCACGGCTGGGCTGGCCGATTGTTCCACAATGGGCAGCACCGCGTCCCATGCGCGGGCATAGGCTCCCCCATCGACGGACAGGCCGACAGCGGGGCAATAATATTCGGTCAGCAAGCCCGCCTCACGCTGGTAGACCGCGCGATCATAGGGCGACAGGCTGCTGGCGGCAGGCAGGCGGTGCAAATCGGCGAGCAGGTCGACGGCGCGCATATAGACGCCAACCTCTTCGGCGGGAGCCTCGTCCAGATGCTCCTTGACCCGCAGGTCGCCGAAATCCTCGATCAGGACCAACCCCAGCTCAAGGTCGCGCGCCAGGATATGCGGCGTGGCAAAGCCCTGGCCTTGCAGATGTTCCGCCACCAGGATGAAGGGGCGCGGGTCTTCATGCGGCGGCGGAGCATCCATCAGCACGGCCCGCCGCGCGCCATCCACGATACGGAAATAGCGCCGGAATGAAGCATCCCCGGCAAGCGGCAGGATTGCGGCATGTTCCCACCCCGCGCGCGCGAGGAAAGCGGGGGCATCGGCGGGAGGGATCATATCTGCGACCATCGATCCGTCCAAGCGTCCGGCACGCATGCTGTCAAGCGCCTAGCGCCATCGGGTTCGATGTCGATGTGGAGCCGCAGCGCGTCGGGCCACGCCCCATCGCCCAGCCGGTCCGGCCATTCGACGATCAACAGGCTGTCCATCAGATATTCGTCCAGCGCCAATTCCTCCGCTTCGTCCGGGCTATCCAGCCGATAGAGGTCCACATGCGCGACCGGCAGGCGGACATCCGGCACATCATAGGGCTGGACGATGGCGAAGCTGGGGCTGGGCGCTTCTTCCTCCAGCCCCAATCCTTCCAATATCCCGCGCGCCAGCGTCGTCTTGCCAGCGCCCAGCCCGCCTTCCAAAGCGATCACATCGCCAATCCGGGCCAGTCCGGCCAAGGCGCGGCCCAGCGCCAGCATGGCGGGCTCATCCTTCAGCAAGAGCATCGCTTCAGCCACGGGGCAGTTCGATGATGGCCATGGTGCCCTGCCCCGGTTCAGATACAAGCTGCAAGCTGCCACCATGCGCCTGCGCGAACTGCTTGGCGAGCGGCAGGCCGATGCCCGCCTTTTCCCCGCTACGCGCCTGCGCGGCGCGGGCGGCGGCATCGAATATGGTCGCCTGCCGCTTTGCGCTGATACCGGGGCCGTTGTCGGACACCACCAGCCTTGCATTTTCGGGACTGCCATCGCCGTGAAGCAGCACGCGCGCGCCCTTTCCGCTGTAGCAGACGGCATTTTCCAACAGATGATCCAGCGCCTGCCCAATTCTGCGCCGATCCCCCCGCACGGTTCCCAGCGAGCCCTGAAGCGACAGGGCAAGGTCGATCCCCTTGGACGCGGCGTCGCCCTTCACCCGTGTCATGCTTTCCCGCGCCAGTTCCGCCAGATCAACGGGGCTGAGTTCGATTGACAGCATCCCGGCCTCGCCCTGCGTCAGGTCCAGAACATTGTCGATCAGCATCGCCAGCCGGTTCGTGCTCTGCAGGATGCCGTCGACATAGTCCCGCGCGGAATCACCCAGTTCACCCGCATAGCCAGCGCTCATCATCTCGGCGAAACCGGCAATGGTGGTCAGCGGCGTGCGCAGTTCGTAGCTCATGTTGGTGACGAACGCGGTCTTGACCTTGTCCGCCTGCTCCAACGCATCGTTGCGATCGCGCAGCACCTGTTCGACGCGGCGGCTGTCGGTGACATCCAACATGGTGAAAAGTGCGTTGCCGTCCGGCAGGGGAATGGCCGCGAATTCGAAAGTGCGTCCGTCGGCAAAACCCACATGGCCGACTCGCTGCTTCCTTTCCACGGTCGCCGCGCGCACCAGCTCCCGGACAAGATTGGCCTGCTGCGGCTTCGCAAGGCGGGACTGCACCGCGCGCATCAGCTCATCGATGCGCGGATGTTTCGCCAGAAGTTCATCGGAAATATCCCAGATCGAACGGAATCGGCTGTTCCACAACTGCAGGCGTCCGTCGGACGAAAAGACGCCGATCGCTTCAAACAGATTGTCGAACGTCGCCGTTCGTACCCGCAGGAGCGTATCGCGCGCGCTCGACAGCTGAACCTGCTCAGTGCGATCCTCAAAAATCAGGAGCAGCCCGCCATCGGGCAAGGGTTGGGCATAGACCCGCAAATGGGTGCCGTCCGCCAGCAGCCAGTTTTCCTCCAACGGATCGGGCGAAAGGAACCAGTCGCGGCGTTCAGCGCGCCATGCGGGGAAATCGCGATGTTCCGGCAGGCGGCGGGTCTCACGCATGCGGTCCAACACCCGTTCGAACACCGGCTGGTCGGCCAGATGATCCTGGTCCAGGCCGAACAGGCTCATGAAAGGCTGGTTCCAGAAACGCAGCGTGCGGTCGGAGCCAAATCGCGCCACGCCAGCCGACAGGCGGTCGAGCAGATCGCGTTGCGCCGCCTCCAGGCGACGATATTCGACCTTCGCCTGCTCCAGTTCATGCTGGTCCACGGCAAAGCCCGCAACGCCAGCTTCGCCCAGCGGCACATCGACCACGCGCATGGTGCGACGTTCGCCGTCGATGGTCGCCGGAACGATGCGCTCGACCGGGCGGCTTTCACTCAACGCCTGTTCCGCTGCGGCCTGGGGCGTCAAAGTCGCCACCGTTTCGACAAGCTCGGTCCCGTTGGCGATCACCTCGCCCGCGCCGTCGCCGTCCACGGCGCGAACATAGGCTGCGTTGACGAGGCTCAGGCGCATGTCCGGGGTGCGGTGCCACATCGGGAAAGGTGCGGCTTCCACCAGCCCGGCCAGCGCCTCCAGCGCGTCGCGCAATTGTTCGACCCGCGCCTTGAGCGTCTGGATTTCCGACTGGCTGTCGGTGGCGTCAAAGATCCACAGGACGACCCCGCCGCTTTCGGCCAGCACCGGCCCGGCGGGCGCGCCGCGCACCAACAGCAACCGGGACGAACCCTCCCCCCGCACCGGCAATGCAAAACTGCGCCCTGCGCGCTGCGTGGCCGCAATCTCCTGCGCCAGTGCAGCGGCGTCTGCCTGCGTCAGCCCGCCATCGGGCGCGGTAAGTTCAGAAACAAATGACGGCACCCGGTCCTTGCCCAGCCATTTGGCGAGCCTGTCGGCTGCCTCAAGCCGCCCATCGGCATGGATGATGACCGGCGCGGCGGGGGCAGAGGCGAGCAGGCTGGTCAGCCGGTCGAGCTTGCCCTGTGCCTGCATCCCTTCGCGGCGCATCCGCTGACCGCTGGACAGCGCCCAGATAGCGGCGGCGAGCCAACCGGCCAGCACGATGCCCAGAATGATGGCGGCAAAAGGGGTCAAAGACGTCATAGCGCCTGTTTCATCCCCCCGCCGGTCTGCATGCCCCTTGTCATGATCAACAGGGGACTAGACCAAGTCGAAACCAGCGTGAAGCATTCAGATAGAAAGATTTTTAGCGCGGGCAGGTGCTCGCATCCCGAAAACGCGCCGCATCATGAAAAAGGGGAAGCTTTCGCCTCCCCTTCAAGTCCAGTTAGTAGCGGTAATGGTCCGGCTTGAACGGCCCTTCCGGTGCCACGCCGATATAGGCCGCCTGCTTGGGCGTCAGCTTCGACAGCTTCACGCCCAGCTTGTCCAGGTGAAGCGCGGCCACCTTTTCGTCCAGATGCTTGGGCAGAACGTAGACGTCGTTCTTGTAGGTATCCGACTTGGTCCACAGTTCGATCTGCGCCAGCACCTGATTGGTGAAGCTCGACGACATGACGAAGCTGGGGTGGCCGGTCGCGCAACCCAAATTCACCAGGCGGCCCTTCGCCAGGACGATGATCTTCTTGCCATCGGGGAACTGCACTTCGTCCACCTGCGGCTTGATCTCGGTCCACTGCATGTTGTTGAGGCCGGCAATCTCGATCTCGCTGTCGAAATGGCCGATGTTGCAGACGATCGCCATATTCTTCATCGCCCGCATGTGATCGACGGTGATGACGGCTTCGTTGCCGGTCGCGGTGACGAAGATGTCGGCGCGGGTCGCCGCTTCTTCCATCGTCACGACTTCATAGCCTTCCATCGCGGCCTGAAGCGCGCAGATCGGGTCGACTTCCGTCACCAGCACGCGCGCGCCGCCATTGCGGAGCGAGGCTGCCGAACCCTTGCCCACATCGCCGAAACCAGCAACGCAGGCAACCTTGCCGGCCAGCATCACGTCGGTCGCGCGACGGATCGCGTCGACCAGCGATTCCTTGCAGCCGTAGAGATTGTCGAACTTCGACTTGGTGACGCTGTCATTGACGTTGATCGCCGGGAAGGGCAGCTTGCCCTTCTTGGCCAGTTCATACAGGCGGTGGACGCCGGTGGTCGTTTCTTCCGACACGCCCTTGATCGCGGCGACGGTCTTGGTCAGGTAGCCCGGACGGTCGGCCAGGAAACGCTTGAGCGTGGCGACGAAGATTTCTTCTTCCTCGTTACCGGGCGTGAACAACTCCTCGCCCGCCTCGACGCGCGCGCCCCACAGGGCGAACATGGTGGCGTCGCCGCCATCATCCAGGATCATGTTGCAGGGCGTGTCGCCCCAATCGAAGATGCGGATGACATAGTCCCAATATTCTTCCAGCGTCTCACCCTTGATGGCGAAAACGGGAATGCCGGACGCGGCGATGGCGGCGGCGGCGTGGTCCTGCGTCGAAAAGATGTTGCACGAAGCCCAGCGGATTTCCGCGCCCAGTTCAGCCAGCGTCTCGATCAGCACGGCGGTCTGGATCGTCATGTGCAGCGATCCGGTGATGCGCGCGCCCTTCAACGGCTTGGATGCGCCAAATTCCTGGCGAAGCGCCATGAGGCCGGGCATTTCGGTTTCGGCGATCTCGATTTCCTTGCGGCCGAAAGCTGCAAGGTTGATGTCTGCGATCACATAGTCCTGCGCCTGAGTGGCGGGTGCGGTGGCCACGAGCCTGTCTCCATCGATCTAATATGTGCCGGATCCGCTCGAACCAGACGAGACGGCGGCGATGGTCGGCGCTTTACCAACCGCCGCCGATGATGGCAACTTCGATATAAAGTTTTCTTTATGTGCCGATCAACGCGACTGTGCGACACCCATCAGGCAGAACCAGCGCCGCTCACCAGATGGGACGCATCGACCCCGGCGGCGGCATAGGCTGCGGCCCATTTGCGTTCCGGCGGCACGTCAAACAATATGTCGGCGGTGCATTCCACCGGAAACCAGCTTTCGCCGGTCATTTCCTCGTCAAGTTGACCCGCTCCCCAGCCCGCATAGCCCAGCGCCACGATGTAGCGGCGCGGCCCGCGCCCTTCGGCAATGGCCTTCAATATCTCCAGCGATCCTGAAAGCCCCCAATCAGGCCCCACCTCAACCATGTCCTGTTCCTGCCAGTCGAGCGAGTGGAGGACGAATCCCCGCCGCGGCTCCACCGGTCCCCCTCGCACTACGGGCGTATCCGGCACATTGGTCGGGTCAATGTCGAAACTTTCGAGCAGGTCGTGCAGGCCCACCCCGTCAATCTCATCGCTGACCGCGATGCCCAATGCACCATTTTCATCATGGACGCACACCGCCACGACGGAATGATCGAAGCGCCTATCCTCCATACCCGGCAGGGCGAGAAGGAACTGACCGACATAGGAGCGAGGCTGGTTCATGATGTGAATATACGCCCCTTCGCGCCGTTGCCAATGGCGGGTTGTCGCCGGGAAAAGGCGGAGCGGCACATTCCGCTCCCTTTGACAGGTAACAACGGTGCCGCGACTGGGCGCGCGATCGTCTTTCTTCCTTCACTTATCTGCGATAGCAAGGATCGATGACGAAAAGCATCGGCAGCGCGATCGTCGCGCAACTTGAGCAAATCTACCAGGCGTCCATCGAAAATCTGCGCGACGCGATGCAGGCCTACGCCCGCGATGGCAGCCTTCCTCCGCCCGAAGCCCGGACGGACGGGCGGTTTTGCTATCCCGAACTGCGCATCACCCATAAGGCGGAAACGGATGCGCCGCCACCAGGTCGGTCCTTTGCTCGTCTTTCAAAGCCTGGTCGCTATGTGACCACGGTCACGCGCCCCGCCATGTTCGCCGACTATCTGGCCGAACAGCTGGACCTGCTGGTCCGCGATTATGGCGTGGAGGTTGAAACGGCGGTCAGCGACCAGCTCATCCCTTTCCCTTACGTTCTCGACGGGTTGGACATCACCGCGCTGGACGGAATACCTCCAACCGAACTGGCGCGCCATTTTCCGGCGACGGAATTGGCGGAGATCGGGGACGAGATCGCCGATGGGCTGTTCATGCCCGACGCGGACGGACAGCGCCCACTCGCTCTGTTCGACGGCTTGCGCACCGACTTTTCCCTGGCGCGGCTCAAACATTATACCGGCACCCCGGCGGAAGATGTCCAGCGCTACATCCTGTTCACCAACTATCATCGCTATGTCGACGAATTTGTGGACTGGGCCTGCCAGGAATTGCAGCGGGACGACAGCCCCTACACCGCACTTTCCGGCGCAGGCGGCGTCTATGTGACGCGCGAAACGGCGGACCCGGCGCGAATGATCGCTGACAGCGCTTGGCGCAAGCATCAGATGCCTGCCTATCATCTGATCGCGCCTAACCGCAACGGCATCACATTGGTCAACATCGGCGTCGGCCCCGCCAATGCCAAGACGATCTGCGATCATCTGGCCGTGCTACGCCCCGAAGCCTGGCTGATGATCGGCCATTGCGGCGGCCTGCGGCCCAGCCAGCGGATCGGCGACTATGTCCTTGCCCACGCCTATCTGCGCGATGACAAGGTGCTGGACGCGATGCTTCCGCCTGAAATTCCCGTGCCCGCCATCGCGGAAGTCCAGGTCGCCTTCGCCAAAGCCGCGCAGGCGGTGCTGGGCGGAAGCGGCGAGGAAGATTTCAAGCGTCGCCTGCGCACCGGAACCGTCGTCACCACCGACGACCGCAATTGGGAACTGCGTTATTCCAGCTCAGCGCTACGTTTCAGCCTGTCGCGCGCGGTCGGGATCGACATGGAATCGGCAACCATCGCGGCGCAGGGCTACCGGTTCCGCGTCCCCTATGGAACGCTGCTATGCGTGTCGGACAAGCCGATCCATGGTGAACTCAAGCTGCCGGGCCAGGCCAACCGCTTCTATGAGGAGGCGATCGCCGGGCATCTTCGCGTCGGACTGATGACCTGCGAGCTGTTGCGGCAGGAAGGACCCAAGCTGCACAGCCGGAAGCTGCGGGCGTTCAACGAGCCGCCCTTCCGCTAAAGTGCCACTCAGGCGGTGAGGAAATCCACCATCGCTTGCCCCAATTCCTTGCGGGTGACGGCGTTCATGTGATTGCCGGGAACCTCGATATATTGGCCCTTGGGCAGAATATCGGCCAGTTCCTGCGCCACGCCATTATCCTGATCGTCGGTGCCGCAGATGACTGCCGTCGGCTGAGCAAAGGTGCTGACCGTTTCGGCGGGCGTATCCACAAAGGTGTTGAGGATGTGAAGCATCGCGACCGGATCGCCCTTGGTCGTCTTCAGGAAGGCTTCCGTCATCCATTCAGATGTACCCCGTTCGAAACTCCCCAAATTGGTAAGGACGTTGCGATAATAGCCGCCATTGTCCAGCGTGTGGACCAGGCCACGTAGCCCCATTCCCGCCAGGATCACGCGGCGCGGCGTAGCGCCACGGGCAAGCATGCGCACCGTCGTGCGCGCGCCCAGCGAATAGCCGCCCAGATCATAGTCGGTCAGGCCCAACTGATCGACCAGCGCCAGTCCGTCGTCGGTCAGCGCATCTGGTGGATAGGCAGCGGCATCATGCGGCTTTCCACTTTCACCATGTCCGCGAAGGTCGGGCAGGATCAGGCGAAAGCCCGCCTCTACCAGCCTTGCTGCATGTCCGTAACGTATCCAGTTGGTGGCGGCGTTCGAAAAATAACCATGGATCAGCACAAGGTCCCGTCCCTCGCCTGCGATGTGCACGGCGATGGGCAGCCCCCCCAGCCCTTCAATCTCATGCTTTTCAAAATGCAGGTCGGTCATCGGCTATCCCTTGGCTGGCCCCCATCCGATATGGATTAGCCCCCGGCTTGTCGAGGGCCGCGCGCTCCGGGCAGCAGCAATGCGAGCGCCGCACCAATCTGTGCCGCAGCCAAATCCTTCTGCGGGTCCCAGACATCGCCTTGCTGGCCGTTATACCAGTCAGCAGTTTCTCCGGCAGCAACCAGGGTCAGCAGCCATTCGAAAATCTCGTAGAGCGCACCAATAAAGCCCACCGCAATGAAGGCGAAGCTCAAGCTCCAACGCGGGCGCATGCCGCCATATCGGCGGGCGACCTGCGCAATCGGGATCGTCAGCAGCAACCCGAAGGCGAAATGGACGAACCGGTCATAGCCGTTGCGACGCCAGCCCAGAGTGGTGGAAATATCATGCCCGCTGATGGCACGCGCCCAATCGTCATATGGGACATAGGAATATATGTAGCGCCCGCCCAGCGTGTGCAGCAGCAGGAACGCCAACACATATGCGACCGCACCGTTGGACAGTGACCAGCGATTAAGCAGCCACGGCGCGGCAAGCGCCAGGGCAAATGTCGGCCCATGTTGCAACGGGGCCAGTTCAGGAAAAGGCTGGTTGATATTCGCCACGCCGATGGCGGCGACCAGCAGCAGGATCATCCGGCGCTGCGCGACTGGAATTGCTTTCCAGACTGCGACAGCGCCGGGGATCATCAAAGGGACTTAGCCCTTCTTGAGGTGACGGCGGCCCAACAGCTCTGCGATCTGCACCGCGTTGAGCGCCGCGCCCTTGCGCAGGTTGTCGCTGACGCACCACAGCGACAGGCCGTTTTCGATCGTCGAATCCTCACGCACGCGGCTGATGAAGGTGGCGTAATCCCCCACGCACTCGACCGGCGTGACATAGCCGCCATCCTCGCGCTTATCGACCAGCATGATGCCGGGGGCCTCGCGCAGGATGTCCTGCGCCTGGCTCGCCGAAATCTCATTTTCGAACTCGATGTTGATCGCTTCGCTATGGCCGACGAAGACCGGCACGCGGACGCAGGTCGCGGTCAACTTGATCTTGGGATCGAGGATTTTCTTGGTTTCCGCGACCATCTTCCATTCTTCCTTGGTCGAACCATCGTCCAGGAACACGTCGATGTGCGGGATCACGTTGAAGGCGATCTGCTTGGTGAACTTCTTGGCCACGGCCGAATCGCCGACAAAGATGTTGCGCGATTGCTCGAACAGCTCATCCATGCCCTCTTTGCCCGCACCCGAAACCGACTGATAGGTCGCGACGACGACACGCTTGATCGTCGCAGCATCGTGCAGCGGCTTCAGGGCCACGACCATCTGCGCGGTCGAGCAGTTGGGGTTGGCGATGATGTTCTTCTTCTTGTAGCCGTCGATCGCGTCGGGATTCACTTCCGGCACGATCAGCGGCACGTCCGGGTCCATGCGATACAGCGAGCTGTTGTCGATCACGACACAGCCAGCCGCAGCCGCCTTGGGCGCATATTCAGCCGTCGGGCCAGAGCCAGCGGCGAACAACGCAATGTCCCAACCGGTGAAGTCGAAATGTTCGATATTCTTGCACTTGAGCATCTTGCCGCTGTCACCGAATTCGATTTCGGTGCCGTGCGACCGGGACGAAGCTACCGCCGCGATCTCGTCAATCGGGAACTCGCGCTCAGCGAGAATGGTCAGCATTTCGCGGCCCACATTGCCCGTGGCACCGACGACGACGACCTTGTAACCCATGACTAAAGACTCCACTCCATGCAAAATTGCGGAGTGCGGGCCATAGCGGCGCAGCCGAAATTGTCCAGCATGAAGCGGCTTTGCCCCGGCCAAGCCTGTCTTTCTTAGTCGGTGCGCGGGGCCGGGTCTGCGCCGTGCCGGGCCAGGAAATCCTCTATCGTGCGCCACAGATGAACGCTGATGCCCGGCCCGCCCACGCGATGGGTCTGTCCTGGATAGGCCATCATTTCGAACGGAACGGCGGCGGCCTGCATCTTCGCAATCAACGCCGTTGCATTGTCGAACACGACATTGTCGTCGGACATGCCGTGGATGACCAGCAAGGGATCTTTGATCTTCACCGCGTCGTCCACCGCGCCCGCCGCCGGATAAGCGCTGCGTTCATCCTGCGGCATGCCCAGATAGCGTTCGGTATAGTGAGTGTCATATAGCTCCCACCGCGTGACGGGCGCGCCCGCGACGGCGGCGGAAAATACGCCCGGTGCCTTTTCCAGCAATTTGAGCGACAGATAGCCGCCATAGGACCAGCCATAGGTTGCGATCCGCGCCGGATCGACAAAGGGCTGCGACTTGAGCCACTCGACGCCCTTCAACTGATCGTCGACCTCGACCGTGCCCATGGCCCGGTACAGATGATCCTCGAAAGCCTTGCCGCGATCGGGCGTGCCGCGATTGTCGATGGCAAAGACGATCCAGCCGCGATCGACCAGATATTGATAGACGGGCGAGTTCCACTGGTTGGTAACGACCCGCCCCGCCCCTGGCCCGCCATAATGGATCATGAAGACGGGATAGCGCTTCCCCGGCTCAATCGGTGGCGTCATGATGCGGGTGTAAAGCGTCGATCCGTCCGACGCCTTCACCGTGCCGAAACGGGTCGGAACATGGCTGGCGAGGTAGGGCGCATAAGGATGATCCCCCGTGATCGCGTTTTCGGACAGCCAGCGGACCCGCTTCCCATCGACGTCGGCAAGGTAAAGCTGCCTTGGATGATCGCTATTGCTACGGGACACCACCAGACGCGTCGCCGTCCCGTCCATCACCGCGTCGTTCCACCAGCCATTGCTGGTCAGCTGGCGAACGGGGCCATGGCCGTTAAGCGGCGCAGCATAAAGCTGCTGCTCCAGCGGCGTTTCCCTGTTGCCGGTAAAATAGACGACGCCCTTCCCCTCATCCACGCCGACCAGGTCACGGACCTCCCAGTCGCCACCGGTAAGCGCGGTCCATCGTTGCCCCTTCACATGGTAAAGATGACCATGGCCGCTTTTTTCCGACCACCAGAGGAAGCTGCCGTCGCCAAGGCTATGGAAATTGTTGGAAAGGTTGATCCAGCTCTTCGCCGTTTCCGTCAGCACGGTCCTGGCCTTGCCCGTGAAAGGATCAACCGCCAGCAGGTCCAACGTCTTCTGATCCCGGCTCTGCCGCTGGACATAGAGCGTCCTGCCATCCTTGGACCAGTTAACGCGGGCAAGGTAAATGTCGGCATCCCTGCCCAGCTCGACCTTCACCCGCCCCGATCCGTCGGCCTTCATCACATACAGCTCGACCAATGCGTTGGGTGACCCGGCGGCAGGGTAGCGCTGCTGGTAGACCCTGGTCCCTTCGCCGCCGATGGCGGTGCGAGTGACAATCCCCACAGGGCTTTCATCGACGCGGGCCACGGCGATCATCCCATCGTCGGGCGACCACCAATAGCCTGTGCGGCGGTCCATTTCCTCCTGCGCGACGAACTCCGCCACGCCCCAACTGACTGTGTCGCTGGCACCCTGCGTTAACTGCCGCTCTTTCCCGCCAATGGGTTGGACAAACAGGTTGCCGCCACGCACGAACGACACAAAGCCGCCCTTGGGGCTGACGACGCCATTTAGTTCCCCGTCAGGCGTTTGGGTCAGACGCGTGACATCCCCATCCAGCCCCGCCAGGTACAAATCGCCATCCACCGGAACCAGGATCGATTTGCCATCGGGTGCCCAATCATAACTGACGATCCCCGTGCTGCCCGCCACCGAACGGTCACGTTCCCGCTGCATCTTTTCGGCTTCGGACAGATCGGCTCCGCTACCCGTCTTCTTCGAATCCACCAGCATCCGTTCCGCGCCGGTCGCGCTGTCGATTGCCCACAGGTCCAACCGTTCCTTCTCATCCGCTCGCGGCTTTAACAGCGTGATAAGCGCGCCGTCAGGCGATATCTTCAGGGCGCGGGGTTGTGGGCCGGAAAGGTCAGGGCTGGCAAAGACGCGCTCCAGCGTCAGCGCCTCGCCCGCATGTGCCGACACCGTGGTCAGCGCCAGCAGCGCCCCCATCGCAACGCCGCTGTTGATAGTCGCGGACATCGTCATCCTTTCGCCTGGCCACACGGCGGCGGCCCATAATAGAGACGCAAAGGATTAACGCGGCGCGGATGAAAAGATCAATGCGGGGAAATTATATTTCCTGCCATGGCGCTGATGCCATGGTGGGCGCGACAGGGATTGAACCTGTGACCCCACCCGTGTGAAGGGTGTGCTCTACCGCTGAGCTACGCGCCCCCTGAAAGGAGGATGCGGCCATTGGCACCCAGGTCTGTTCCTGTCAAGCATGGAGCAGAATAGCTCCCAAAAATGGCTTTGCCCGCCGTTTAAGCGCTGGCTATAGAAGGCGCGTCATAAAGGAGCGTCCATTCCATGCGTCAGACCATTGCCCTGCTGCTTGCCGGGTTGATCCTATCCTCAGTCACGGCCTGCAACATGGTGCAGGGTGCCGGGCGCGACATTGAATCCGTGGGCCGCGCGGGCAAGGACGCGATGCATTAAGGCAGGGGCCAACGCCCCACCCTTTCTATTGAAGCGCAGGATTGAGCATCGCGGCGTTTCTTTCCAGGCGAACGCCATCGCAGTCCGGCTCTCCGCAACGGCATGCGGCAAGCGTATAGCGGACGCCGCACATCACCAGCACGTCATCGTCGAAAGAATAGTTGGAGATCCCCGCCCGCTCGACCTTCTCCCTGGCTCTGGTCTTGAGAGACATATGCTACCTCTATTCATTGGCCGGACATGATCCGTGTTGCGCTGCACAATGTCAATTAACCGGCGTTGGTTCCCGAACCGCTCGTCACATTTCCATCGGCCAAATGAAACGTCCTGGCGCGGTATCGCGTGACGCTTGCGCGGCGGCCCCTTCACCACCATATGCCGCGCCATGAACGACCAACATTCCAGCAGCTTCCCCGTCTGGCACGGGACCACCATCATGTCGGTACGAAAAAATGGAAAAGTGATCGTCGCGGGCGACGGGCAGGTTTCCATGGGCCAGACCGTGATGAAGCCCAACGCCCGGAAAGTCCGCCGCCTGCATGACGGATCTGTCATCGGCGGCTTCGCAGGCGCGACCGCCGACGCGTTCACCCTCTTCGAGCGGCTGGAGGCAAAGCTGGAGCGGCATAATGGCCAGCTCATGCGCGCCGCTGTCGAACTTGCCAAGGATTGGCGCACCGACAAATATCTGCGCAATCTGGAAGCGATGATGATCGTCGCCGATAAGGAAGTGACGCTGATCCTGACCGGCAATGGCGATGTGCTGGAACCGATCGGCGGCGTCGCGGCGATCGGCTCCGGTGGAAATTTCGCCCTCGCCGCTGCTCGCGCACTGGTGGAATATGAGGAAGATGCCGAAACCCTGGCGCGCAAGGCGATGGCCGTGGCGGCGGAAATCTGCGTCTATACCAACGACCAGCTGGTGGTCGAAGAATTGGCCTCTACCTCCTGATTCCCGTTCGGGCTGTTTGAACGAGCCGCCTGTCTCGTCCAAATCACGAAGCCCTCCTTCTCTCTTCAAGTCACGACATGCCCTTAGACACGTTCAGGGCGAACGGATGCTGAAACAGATTATGAACGACAACCTGACCCCCAAAGCCATCGTTGCCGCGCTGGACGCGCACATCATCGGGCAGGCCGATGCAAAGCGCGCCGTCGCCGTCGCCCTGCGCAACCGCTGGCGTCGCCTGCAACTCTCGCCTGATCTGCGCGATGAGGTGACGCCGAAAAACATCCTGATGATCGGCCCCACAGGCTGCGGCAAGACGGAAATCAGCCGCCGTCTGGCCAAACTGGCCGACGCGCCCTTCGTGAAGGTGGAAGCCACCAAGTTCACCGAAGTCGGCTATGTAGGCCGCGACGTGGAGCAGATTGTTCGCGACCTGGTCGAGGAAGCGGTACGGCTGGAAAAGGACCGCCGACGCGAGGCCGTGCGCGAAGCCGCCTCCGAAGCGGCCATGGCGCGTCTGCTCGACGCGCTCACCGGCAAGGAAGCGAGTGAAGCCACCCGCCTATCCTTCCGCCAGCGGATCGAAGGCAACCAGATGAACGATGTCGAGGTAGAGGTGGAGGTCGCCGACAGCCCCTCCATGCCGATGGAGATTCCCGGCATGGGCGGACAGGTCGGCATGATCAACCTGTCCGACATGATGTCCAAGGCGTTTGGCCAGACCCAGAAAAAACGCCGCAAGCTGCGCGTGGCCGAAGCCTGGGACAAGCTGGTTGAGGAAGAACAGGAAAAGCGGCTGGATCAGGACGATGTCGCCCGCGTCGCCATCGCCAGCGCCGAACAGAACGGCATCGTGTTTCTGGACGAAATCGACAAGATCGCCGTCAGCGATGTGCGCGGGGGTTCCGTCAGCCGTGAAGGGGTGCAACGCGACCTGCTGCCGTTGATTGAAGGCACGACGGTTTCGACCAAATATGGCCCGCTCAAGACCGACCATATCCTGTTCATCGCGTCGGGTGCATTTCACGTGGCAAAGCCCAGCGACCTGCTGCCGGAACTTCAGGGCCGCTTGCCGATCCGCGTGGAACTCAAGGCCCTGACCGAAGACGACTTCGTCGCCATCCTGTCCGACACCAAGGCGAGCCTGGTCGCGCAATATCGCGCACTGCTGGCGACCGAAGGCGTCACCATCGACCTGACGCCCGATGGCATCCGCGCCGTCGCCCGGATCGCTGCCGAGGTGAATGGAGAGGTGGAAAATATTGGTGCCCGGCGGCTTCAAACCGTCATGGAAAAACTGCTGGAAGATGTCAGCTTCGATGCCGAAGATCGCGCGGGTGAAACTCTGGTGATCGACCCCGCCTATGTCGAAAAGCAGCTAGGCGACGTGGCACGCAACACCGACCTCAGCAAATATGTGCTGTAACAGCCATGTTGCCCCCCTCCCGCAGGCGGGAGGGGCCGGGGGTGGGCAGCCTGCACAGCAGGCTCGCTTCGCTCACCCCACCCCTTAGTCCGAGGGAATAATCAGTAACTGCGCCCCACCAGCACCCGCTCCACCGCCTTCTCACCAGTAAAGATGCACGCGCCATCGGCAGCTTCAGCATCGACCGGCACGTTACGCAGCGTCAGCTTTTCACCCTTCAGCCATTCGACGACCTTGTCGAGCGCGGGGCCGGTCGGCTTTGCCCATTGCACCAGCGCCCAGCCCTGCTTCTTGCTGGCCGCGAAATAGGCCTTGAGCGCGTCGAGTGACGTGATCGACCGATCAATGCTGCCATTCAACCGTGCCTGAGCGTCGGCAAAAAGCGCCTGCTGGATTTCCTCCAGCATGGATGCGGCCTGACCGATGAAGGCGTCCTTCGCCACGATCTTGCTGTCCAGCTTGCCATCCTCGCGATAGAGGCGGTCGCGCCGAATGACGGACACATTACCGCCCGCAACATCCCGGCCGCCCACTTCGATCACGATCGGCGCGCCCTTCTTCACCCAGCCCCAACGCTTGTTCGCGGCCTTGGCCGGGCGCCGGTCGAGCAGCGCGCGCATGGGTTCGCGGAAAATATCCTGCTTGTTGAGCGCGGTCACCAGATCGTCGCAATAGGCGATGATCGCCGCATCTTCGTCAGTATCGCGCAGCATCGGGACGACAACGACCTGATAGGGGGCAAGGCGCGGCGGCACGCGCAGCCCGTCATCATCCCCATGCACCATGATCAGCCCGCCGATCATGCGGGTGGACATGCCCCAACTCGTCGTCTGAGCAAGCTCCTGTTGCCCCTCGGCATTCTGGAACTTGATGTTCTGCGCCGATGAAAATGTCGTCCCCAGGAAATGGGACGTGCCCGCCTGCAACGCCTTTCCATCCTGCATCATCGCTTCGATGGAATAGGTCGCCACCGCGCCGGGGAATCGCTCATTCTCCGGCTTTTCGCCCGCGATAACCGGCATCGCCACGCATTCTTCTGCGAAGCTGCGATAGACTTCCAGCATCTTCATCGTCTCTTCCACCGCCTCTTCGACGCTGGCGTGAGCGGTATGCCCTTCCTGCCAGAGGAATTCGGCGGTGCGCAGGAACATGCGCGTGCGCATTTCCCACCGGACGACATTCGCCCACTGGTTGATCAGCACCGGCAGATCGCGCCAGCTCTGCACCCATCGCGAAAAGGCCGCGCCGATCACTGTTTCGGACGTGGGACGAACGACCAGCGGCTCTTCCAGCTTGGCCTCTGGGTCGGGCACCAGCCTGCCATCCTTCTGGATCAGGCGGTGGTGCGTGACGACCGCCATTTCCTTGGCAAAGCCATCGACATGCTCCGCCTCTTTCTCAAAATAGGAAAGCGGGATGAAGAGCGGGAAATAGCAGTTTTCATGGCCGGTCGCCTTGATGCGATCGTCCAGCAGCTTTTGAATGCGTTCCCATATGCCATAGCCCCATGGGCGAATGACCATGCACCCGCGCACGCCGCTTTCCTCCGCCATGTCGGCTTCAGAAATGACGGCCTGATACCAGGCGGCGAAATCCTGTTCGCGGGTAACGGAAAGGGCGTGCTTCAATGGGGACCGACCTTGATCTTCATTCTAAAGGATGGCGCGCCATAAGCGAAGCGCGCCGTCCCGTCGACCCCGAACGCGCGCCTCAGCTCAGCTTGTCGATCTTGGCATTCAACGCGGCGAGCTGCGCTTTCAACAGCGCGATCTCATCATCCTTGCTCTCTTCCGACGCCGCCGCATTTGGGGCGGGCGCAGGTGCGGCACCGGGAACCCCCGGCATGCCAGGCGCGCTTCCAAAGGCAGTCGCCGCCGCTTCGAACATCTGCATGTTGCGCTTCGCAATCTCGGCCAGGGGGCCGCCGCCAAAAGCGCCCTTCATGGCTTCCTGAAACTGCATCTGGTTCTTGCGAAACGCGTCCATCGACGATTCCAGATATTGCGGCACCATCGACTGCATCGAATCGCCGTACATGGAAATCAGCTGGCGCAGGAAATTCACCGGTAGCATGTTCGTGCCCCGCTGTTCTTCCTCCATGATGATCTGGGTCAGGACATTATGCGTGATATCCTCGCCGGTCTTTGCGTCCACGACCACGAACTCGCGCCCCTCACGAGTCATTTGCGACAGCAGATCAAGCGTGATGTAACTCGACGTTTCCGTGTTATAGAGCCGTCGGTTCGCATATTTCTTGATAATGACCGGATCGGATAGATTGGCGGTCTTGGTTTTGGCCATGGATTCCTCTCCCACACCTGTAGTTTCCGCATTAGCACATAGCCTTGCCGCGCCGCAACATGGGCCGCGGCCATTACCCCTGTTTCTCAGTATTTTATGGCGCGAAACTGAAGCTAATCCCGATTTGAGACGATTGGCGTTTCAGGGATTACGCAAATATCAGGAAGCGGTCCGCCCTGCCCCTCCTCCCGTGCCAAAGCCTTTCGCAACTGCGGGGAGTGCAAAATTGCTGCGCTTTGGCCGCGACAATGGCCGTGCGCCGGTCGTTTTCGTGCCCTCATTGATCAATCCGCCGCAGGTGCTCGACCTGTCGGAAGGGCGATCCATGCTGCGCCACATGGCTGCAGCAGGCCATGATGCCTATCTTGTCGAATGGGGCCGCCCGACGAAGGACGACACGGATCTGGGGCTGGACGGCCATGTCACCGATCGGCTGCTGCCCATGTTCGCAGCCCTGCCTCGCCCGCCGATTTTGGTGGGCTATTGCCTCGGCGGCAGCCTGGCGCTGGGCGCGGCGGCCGTCATGGAGGTGCAGGGGGTGGCGACAATCGCCGCACCATGGCAGTTTGACGGCTTCCCTCCCGCTGACCGCGAAGTGATCGCGTCACTTTGGAAGAGCGCCAGGCCGACCTGCGAAAAGCTCGGCTATGTTCCGATGGAAGTGCTTCAATCCGGTTTCTGGGCGCTCGATCCGGCGCGCACCATCCAGAAATATGCCGCTTTCGCGTCCATGGCAGCAGGATCGGATGCGGAACATACGTTTCTAGCCGTTGAAGATTGGGCCAATGGCGGCGCACCGCTCAGCTTCGCCGCAGGTCGGGACCTGTTCGAAAACTTCTATGGCGCGAACCAGCCCGGCCGTTTGAAATGGCGAGTCGGCGGCGGCCAGGTAGACCCCGACGCGCTTGCCTGCCCTACGCTTTCGATCCGATCTTCCACGGACCGAATCGTCCCTGCAAGTGCCGCTCCGACCCTGAATGGAGGCTTCACCCTGGACCTTGGCCATGTCGGCATGATTGTGGGCGGCAAGGCGCGCACCCTGTTGTGGAATCCCCTGTCTGAATGGGTTTCCACCCATGGTGGATGATGATAAGGCGACCCCAAAATTGGATCATGATCAAGGATTGGGACTGTGTCAGACATCGTCATCACCGCCGCCAAACGCACCGCTGTAGGTAGCTTCATGGGGGCCTTCGGCTCCACCCCCGCCCACGAACTCGGCCGCGCCGCCATCATCGCCGCGCTTACTCAGGCTGGCGTATCGCCCGAAGAGGTCGATGAGGTCATTCTGGGCCAGATTCTGACCGCAGGCCAGGGCCAAAACCCCGCGCGTCAGGCAGCTGTGAACGCCGGCATTCCCGTCGAACGGACCGCCATCGGCCTTAACCAACTGTGCGGTTCCGGTCTGCGCGCCGTTGCTCTCGCCGCGCAGGCGATCAAGGCTGGCGATGCGCGCATCATGGTCGCGGGCGGTCAGGAAAGCATGTCGCTGGCCCCGCACGCCCAATATCTGCGCGCCGGTGCAAAGATGGGACCGATCACCCTGATCGACACCATGACGCATGATGGCCTGACCGACGCCTTTCACAATTACCATATGGGCGTGACCGCTGAAAATCTGGCGGAAAAATATCAGATCAGCCGCGAAGCGCAGGACCGGTTCGCCGCCTCCAGCCAGAACAAGGCTGAAGCCGCCCGCGCTTCGGGTCGGTTCAAGGATGAAATCGTGCCCTTCACGGTCAAGGGTCGCAAGGGCGACACCATCGTCGATGCGGACGAGTATATTCGCGCGGGGGCCACATTCGATGCGATGCAGGCCCTGCGCCCGGCGTTCAAGAAGGACGGCACCGTAACGGCCGGCAATGCTAGCGGCATCAACGACGGCGCTGCTGCGCTGGTGGTGATGAGCGCGGAAGAAGCGGCCCGGCGTGGCGCTCCTGTCCTGGCGCGAATCGCCAGCTTTGCCACCTGCGGCGTTGATCCTGCGGTCATGGGCATCGGCCCGGCTCCGGCCACGCGCAACGCACTGGCGAAGGCTGGCTGGTCACTCGCCGACCTTGACCTTATCGAAGCCAATGAGGCGTTCGCGGCGCAGGCATTGGCGGTCGGTCAGGAACTGGGTTGGGACCCGGAAAAGGTCAATGTGAACGGCGGCGCGATCGCGATCGGTCACCCCGTAGGCGCATCGGGCGCGCGCGTGCTGACCACCCTGCTCTATGAAATGCAGAAGCGCGACGCGAAGAAGGGTCTGGCAACCCTGTGCGTCGGCGGCGGCATGGGCGTATCCATGTGCCTTGAGCGCTGATCTGATCGCTTGAACAAAACAGGCCGCCGCTCTCTTCCCTGAGATCGGCGGCCTTTCTTTTGGCCTCACCGGCGCGCTCTCAATCAACGAGCGCTACATCGAAATCACTTCCCCCGTTCGCCCTGAGCCTGTCGATGGGCTCTCCTTCCTCAGGCCGAACGGGGCAATTCCTCCACTCTAGCTCCAAACCCGGTCGAATCGCGGCCCCAGACCCGTCAGCAATTCATATTGGGACAGGTTCGAAATGGCCGCAGCCGCCGGAAGGGCATAGTCGATTTCCAGCCAGTCACCTTCCGCGACATGGGATGCCTCGCTGACATCGACGGCGATCAGGTCCATCGACACACGTCCCACGACCTGCATGCCGACGCCTTGGAAAGACACCCGCCCGCACCCGGAAAAGCCCCTTAAATATCCATCGGCATAGCCCAGGTTCAGAACGGCGATTTCCATGTCGCGCGCTGCCACATGGGTGGCGTTATAACCGATTGTGTCGCCTGCAAGCACCAGCCGCCGTTGCAATATCTGCGCCTGCGGAAACACGACCTGCCGTATAAGGCCCTCGGCTTCGGAACGAGGGATACCGCCATACAGGGCGATTCCGGGCCGCGTCAGATCGAACGCATAGCTTTCGCCCAGACATATGCCCGCGCTGTTCGCCAGGCTATAGCGGGCGGCAGGCACATGCCGCGTCAGTTCTTTGAAGCGCATCAGTTGAGTGGCCGTAAGCGGCGTATCGTCATCTGCCGAAGCAAGGTGGCTCATCAGCGTTTCCACCTTCAGCCCCGCCAAATGCGCCGCGACATCGGCGCGCCAGTCGAGACCCAGCCGGTTCATCCCCGTATCGACCATCACGTCGCATGGGCCACCGCCCGCCGCTTTCCAGCGCGCGATCTGGACCGGCGTATTCAACACCGGACGCGCCCGCGAACACAGCGCCACGGCCATGTCCTCATCCCGCACGCCATGCAGCACGGCGAGCGAAATACCCTGTTCCAGCAGTGGCTCGACCATGGCGGCCTCTGCCCAGTTGGACACAAAAAAGTCGCGGCAGCCCGCTTTGATCAGGCGGCGCATGACCTCGACCGCGCCCGCGCCATAGCCGTCTGCCTTGATCGCCGCGCCACAGGCAGCGGCACCGCTGCGGTGCTTCAACCAGGCCCAGTTCGACACGAGCGCATCGCTATCCAGACGCAGGCGCAGCGGAGCAGTGAAAGCGGTCATCGCGCCGCGATAGCCTTATCCCTTCGGCCCGTCGAGGTGCCTTCGGATGCTGAATGCTTGTCGAACGAGCGGGCGCGATCCAGCGCGGAAGGGGTTTTCCCCCACGCGCTGGACCTTATGGCGTCGACCTTATTCCAGTTCGAGGATGATCGCATCCACCGGCAGGCTTTCACCCTGTGCCGCTGACACGCTCTTCACCACACCGGACTTCTGGGCGCGCAAGATGTTCTCCATCTTCATCGCCTCGATTACCGCCAGCGGCTGGCCAGCCTCGACCTTGTCACCTTCGTTGACGTTCAGTGCGACCAGCAGGCCCGGCATCGGGCAGATCAGGAAGCGCGACAGGTCAGGCGGGATCTTTTCGATCATGTGCTTGGCATGGGGCGCGGCATGGGCGGGCAGAATGCGCAGCTTGTGGCTGGCACCATGGGCCGTCAGCACGAAGCCGGAGCGGACCGGCGCGATCTTCACCGCCAGATCGTCCTCACCGAACTCAGCCTCGATCAGCCGGTCGCCGGGGGTATATTCCAGCGCCATGTCAATCGCTTCGCCATCGACGGTCACGTCGTCACCATCGATGGAAACGTCATGCACGACATCGCCGATCTTCACCTGCCACCCGGTCGGCGCGCGCAGCTTCTTGCCAAGCTGTCCGTCAATGCGGCGAGCGCGATCGGCCTGCGCCATCGCAGCAAAAGCGCCAATCGCGGACAAGCGCTTCAGCAGCGTCTCGGACGCCGGCGCGCCGGTAAAGCCTTCGGGATATTCCTCCGCGATGAAGCCGGTGGTGATATTGCCCGAACGGAACCGCTCATGCTGCATCAGCGCCGAAACGAAATCGATATTGTGGCCCGGCCCTTCAATCTCGAACTGGTCGAGCGCAGTGATCTGCTTGTCGATGGCTTCCAGGCGGGTCGGTGCCCAGGTGATCAGCTTGGCGATCATCGGGTCGTAGAACATCGACACTTCGCCGCCTTCGACCACGCCGTCATCAACGCGCACCCCGTCAACGGCTTCGGGCGGATTGTAACGGATCAGGCGACCCGTCGAAGGCAGGAAGCCGCGATAGGGATCTTCGGCATAGACGCGGTTCTCAATCGACCAGCCGTTGATCTTCACATCTTCCTGACGGAAGCTCAGTTCCTCGCCATTGGCGACGCGGATCATCTGTTCGACCAGGTCGACGCCGGTGATCTCTTCGGTCACCGGATGTTCCACCTGCAAACGGGTGTTCATTTCCAGGAAGTAGAAACCCTCGCCGGTCTTGTCCGCGCCCGACACGATCAGTTCGACCGTGCCCGCGCTGAAATAGCCAACGGCGCGGGCGAGAGCCACGCACTGCTCGCCCATCTTCTTGCGCATTTCCGGCGAAACGAAGGGCGAAGGCGCTTCCTCGACCACCTTCTGGTGGCGACGCTGGATCGAGCACTCGCGTTCGTTCAGGTAGACGATGTTGCCGTGCTGGTCGCCCAGGACCTGGATTTCGATATGGCGCGGGCTTTCAATGAACTTCTCGATGAACACGCGGTCATCGCCGAAGCTGTTCAGGCCCTCGCGCTTGGTCGCTTCAAAGCCTTCGCGGACATCCTGCTCGCTATAGGCAAGGCGCATGCCCTTGCCGCCGCCGCCGGCCGATGCCTTCATCATCACCGGATAGCCGATCTCGTTTGAGATGCGGACGGCATGCTCGGTATCCTCGATCACGCCGACATAGCCGGGCACGACATTGACGCCCGCTGCCTTGGCCAGCTTCTTCGATTCAATCTTGTCGCCCATCGCGGCGATGGCATTGGCGGGCGGGCCAACGAAGATGATGCCCTCGGCGTCCAGCGCCTTGCGGAAGCTCTCGCGCTCCGACAGAAAACCATAGCCCGGATGGACAGCATCAGCGCCCGTATCCTTGCACGCCTGAATGATTTTTTCGGCGATCAGATAGGACTGGGCGGCAGGTGACGGGCCGATATGCACCGCTTCGTCGGCCATCAGCACATGAGGCGCGCGGGAGTCCGCGTCCGAATAGACCGCTACGGTCTTGATGCCCATCTTCTTGGCCGTGCGCATGACGCGGCACGCAATTTCGCCACGGTTCGCGATCAGGATCTTGGTGATTGCCATTATCTGTCCTTGCCCCAGTCCTATTCCATTACCCTCACCCCGTTCGGGTTGAGCTTGTCGAAGCCCCGTTCCTCCTCTTGGAAGAAGAAGTGCAGCCCCTCGACATTCGAGCGAGACAAGTGGCTCGCTCGAACAGGGCAAACGGGTGTTGAATTATTCCGCCGCTTCCAAATGCCCATGCGGCTGCGCCATCATCGGCATCAGCCCGAGCTTGGAAAGCAGCGCGCTATCCTTGTCATCCCCGGCATTGGCTGCGGTCAGCAGCTTATCGCCGGTGAAGATGCTGTTCGCCCCCGCCATGAAGCAAAGCGCCTGACACGCCTCGCTCATGCTTTCGCGCCCCGCGGAAAGCCTCACCATCGACTGCGGCATCACGATCCGCGCTACGGCGACGGTGCGGACAAACTCCACCTCGTCGATCTTGGCGAGCGGCGTGTCCTTCAGCATGTCGCCCAGCACGGTCCCGGCCACCGGCACCAGCGCGTTGATCGGCACGCTTTCGGGATGCGGCATGGTGCCCAGCGCATGAAGGAAGCCGATCCGATCCGACCGCGTCTCGCCCATGCCGACGATCCCGCCGCAGCACACATTGATGCCCGCCGAACGCACATTTTCCAGCGTTTCGATCCGGTCCTCAAAGGTCCGGGTGGTGATGACGTTGGCGTAATTTTCCGGCGAGGTGTCGATATTGTGATTATAATAATCCAGCCCCGCATCGGCCAGCTGCTTCGCTTGGGTCGACGACAGCATCCCCAGCGTCATGCAGGTTTCCATGCCCATCTGGCGCACGCCCTTCACCATTTCGATGAGCTTGGGCATGTCCCGTTCCTTGGGATTGCGCCACGCCGCGCCCATGCAGAACCGGCCCGAACCATGGTCCTTGGCCTGCGCCGCCGACTGGAGCACAGCCTGCACGTCCATCAGCTTGGTGGCTTTCAAGCCGCTTTCCGCCTCGGTCGACTGGCTGCAATAGCCGCAATCTTCCGGGCAACCGCCGGTCTTGATCGACAGCAGAGTCGATAGCTGCACCTCGTTGCGCGGATGGTTCGCGCGATGGATCGACTGCGCTTCGAACATCAGGTCGTTGAAGGGCAGGTCGAACAGCGCGGCAATCTCGTCGCGGGTCCAGTCGGTGCGGGCAGCAGTCTGGGTCAAGCGGCTTCCTCCAGCCCGGCGGGGGGCATGTTGTGGCCGAGGAGGCGCAGCACATCCGCAGCGCATTCCACGACATTCGAACCCGGTCCATAAATGCCCTGCACGCCCGCGTCACGGAGATAGTCGTAATCCTGCGGCGGGATGACGCCGCCCGCGATCACCTTGATGTCGTTGCGCCCCTTTTCGCGAAGCTGCCTGATGAGTTCGGGGATCAACGTCTTGTGCCCTGCGGCCAGCGACGAAGCGCCCACCACATCCACGCCGCTATCCAGCGCCAGAACCACCGTTTCCTCCGGGGTCTGGAACAAGGGACCTGACACGATGTCGAAGCCCATGTCCCCGAAAGCGGACGCGATCACATTGGCGCCCCGGTCGTGGCCGTCCTGTCCCATCTTGGCGATGAGGAGTTTCGGTTTGCGACCGAGGCGCCGCTCGACGGCCTGCACGCCGTCAAGAACCTGTTTCCAGCGACTGTCCTGCGCATAGGGCTTGCCATAAACGCCCTTCACCGGCGTCGGCACCGTGCCATAGCGATCGAAGCTGTCCTCCATCGCGGAGGAAATCTCGCCCAGCGTCGCACGCGCACGCGCGGCTTCCACCGCATGGGCAAGCAGGTTGTTCTCAATCGACTGCGGACCGGCAGCGGCCTGACGCAGTGATTCCAGCGCGGCCTGGCACTTCGCCTCGTCACGCTCCGCCTTGACCCGGTTGATACGGTTGATCTGCGCCTCGCGAACCTTGCTGTTGTCGACCTCCAGCGTTTCGAGCAGGTCCTCGTTCGCCAAACGATATTTGTTGACGCCGACGATCACATCCTCGCCCCGGTCGACCCGTGCCTGACGGGCAGCCGCCGCCGTCTCGATCATCGCCTTGGGCCATCCTGCCGCAACGGCCTTCGCCATGCCGCCTTCGGATTCCACGCGGTCGATGATCTCCTGCGCCGCGTCCACCAGCTGCTGGGTCAACGCCTCGACATAATAGCTGCCACCCAGCGGATCGACGACATTGCACATGCCCGTCTCTTCCTGGATGACAATCTGCGTGTTGCGCGCAATGCGGGCCGAAAAGTCGGTCGGCAGCGCGATTGCTTCGTCCAGCGCATTGGTGTGCAGCGACTGCGTGCCACCCAGCATCGCCGCCATCGCTTCGATGGTCGTGCGCATAACGTTGTTATAGGGGTCCTGCTCGGTCAGCGACACGCCCGACGTCTGGCAATGGGTGCGCAGCATCTTCGAACGCTCGTCCTGCGCGCCCAGCTTCGTCATGACCCGATGCCACAACACGCGCGCCGCGCGCAGCTTGGCGATCTCCATGAAGAAGTTCATGCCAATCGCGAAGAAGAAGCTCAGCCGCCCCGCAAACTTGTCGATATCGAGACCCGACGCCACGCCGTAACGCACATATTCCGCGCCGTCCGCAATGGTGAAGGCCAGCTCCTGCACCTGCGTCGCGCCAGCTTCCTGCATATGATAGCCGGAAATGGAGATGCTGTTGAACTTGGGCATCTCACGGCTGGTATAGCCAAAAATGTCCGAAATGATCCGCATCGATGGCTCAGGCGGGTAGATATAGGTGTTGCGGACCATGAACTCCTTCAGAATGTCGTTCTGAATGGTCCCGTCCAGCAGCTTGCGCTCGACCCCCTGCTCCTCTCCCGCGACGATGAAGAAGGCCAGGATCGGGATCACCGCGCCGTTCATCGTCATGGAAACCGACATCTTGTCGAGCGGGATGCCGTCGAACAGGATTTTCATATCCTCGACGCTGTCGATCGCGACGCCCGCCTTGCCGACGTCGCCCACGACGCGCGGGTGGTCGCTGTCATAACCGCGATGGGTAGCGAGATCGAAAGCGACCGAAAGCCCTTTTTGCCCCGCAGCCAGGTTGCGACGATAAAAGGCGTTGGATTCTTCGGCGGTGGAAAAGCCCGCATATTGCCGGACGGTCCAGGGACGCCCCGCATACATGGACGCGCGCACCCCGCGCGTGAAGGGAGCAAAACCCGGCAGGCCCGGCTCGACGGTCACATCCTCAGCAGTATAGAGCGGCTTGACGGTGATCCCTTCCGGGGTCTCCCAGTTCAAATCCTTGCCCTTCACTTCCTTGGCGGCGGCGGTCGCCCACTGATCCAGCGTCGGCTTGTCGGTCATTTGTCCCTACCCATCCAATTCCTCTCCCGCAGGCGGGAGGGGTGAATTCAATGCGCCTCTTTCGGCGTCTCCATGATCTCCGTCAGCACCCCGTTCATATCCTTGGGATGCACGAAGAAGATCAAAGTGCCATGCGCACCGATACGCGGTTCGCCCAGCACCTTCTTGCCCAGCCCTTCGAACCAGGCCTTGGCTTCATATATGTCGGGCACCTCATAGCACATATGATGCTGCCCGCCCGCCGGGTTCTTGGCGATGAAACCATGGATCGGGCTGTTCTCACCCAAAGGTTCGATCAGTTCGATCTGCGTGCCTTCGGTGCCATTTTCACCCGGCGTATCGACGAAGCAAACCTTCACGCCCTGCGCCGGCAGGTCGAACGGCTCGTGCGTGATCGTCGCGCCCATCACGTCGCGATAATAAGCGATGCTGGCTTCCAGCGAAGGCGTCGCCACGCCGATATGGTTCAAGCGACCGAGTTTCATCTTCTATCACCCCTCCCGCTTGCGGGAGGGGACGGGGGAGGGCCTGTCCGATCCGGCAGCGGTAACGTTGGTTGAGAGGGGCACGCCCTCCCCTAACCCCTCCCGCCTGCGGGAGGGGAACTTGTCACAACGGAATATTGTCGTGCTTCTTCCACGGATTCTCCAGGCTCTTGTTGCGCAACTTGCGCAGGCCCAGGGCGATCCTCTTGCGGGTCGAATGCGGCTGAATCACCTCGTCGATGAAGCCCTTGCCTGCCGCTACGAACGGATTGGCGAAGCGGTCCTCATATTCCTTGGTCTTTTCCGCAATCTCGTCGGGCGTCTTGCCACGGAAGATGATCTCCACCGCGCCCTTCGCGCCCATCACCGCGATTTCCGCAGTCGGCCACGCATAGTTCAGGTCGCCGCGCAGATGCTTGGAGCTCATAACGTCATAAGCGCCGCCATAGGCTTTGCGCGTGATGACGGTGATCTTCGGCACGGTCGCCTCGGCATAGGCGAACAGCAGCTTTGCACCATGCTTGATGATGCCCGAATGTTCCTGCGCGGTGCCCGGCAGGAAGCCCGGCACGTCGACAAAGGTCACGATCGGAATCTCGAACGCATCGCAGAAGCGGACGAACCGCCCCGCCTTCTTCGACGAGTTGATGTCCAGAACGCCTGCCAGAACCATCGGCTGGTTCGCGATGATCCCAACCGTCTTGCCTTCGATCCGCCCGAAACCGCAGAGGATGTTGCCCGCATGGGCAGGCTGAACCTCGAAAAAGTCGCCTTCGTCCACAACCTTGCGGATCAGCTCATGCATATCATAGGGCTGGTTCGCATTGGCAGGGACCAGCGTGTCCAGGCTCGCTTCCATCCGGTCCCACGGGTCCGCGCTAGGCCGCTCAGGCACCGGCTCCTTGTTGGACGCAGGCAGGAAGTCCACGAAATCGCGGGTCGCCAGCAGCGCCTCGATATCATTTTCGAACGCCACGTCCGCCACGCCGGACTTGGTCGTATGCGTCACCGCCCCGCCCAGTTCCTCCTGCGTCACGACCTCGTTGGTCACGGTCTTCACCACGTCGGGACCGGTCACGAACATGAAGCTCGAATCCTTCACCATGAAGATGAAGTCGGTCATCGCAGGCGAATAGACCGCCCCGCCCGCGCATGGGCCCATGATCACGCTGATCTGCGGCACCACGCCCGACGCCAGCACGTTACGCTGGAAAATCTCCGCATAGCCCGCCAGCGAGGCAACGCCTTCCTGAATGCGCGCGCCGCCGGAATCGTTAAGGCCGATCACCGGCGCGCCAACCTTCAGCGCCATGTCCATGATCTTGCAGATTTTCATCGCATGCCGTTCGGACACTGCGCCGCCATAGACGGTGAAGTCCTGGCTGAAGACATAGACGAGGCGACCGTTGATCGTGCCCGATCCCGTGACGACACCGTCGCCCGGAATATGCTGTTCGTTCATGCCGAAATCGACGCAATTATGCTCGACATACATGTCCAGCTCTTCAAAGCTGTCTTCGTCCAGCAAGACGTCCAGCCGCTCCCGCGCGGTCAGCTTGCCCTTGGCATGCTGCGCGTCGATGCGGCGCTGGCCACCGCCCAGGCGAGCGGCGTCGCGCTTGGCTTCCAGCTGTTCGATGATGGCGAGCTTCGACATATAGAATATCTCTCCGGTGACGGCACGGTCGGCTATATTGCCCCCTTTCCCTGCTTTCACCTTTTTCGCAAATGCAAATTTGCCAATTTGCAAATCACGATTTTGCAAATTATGGGCGGGACATGGCACGAGGCAATCGCATTTTCGCAGGTCCGCGGCTGCGACAGCTGAGGCTGGACCACCGCATGGACCAGGCCACCATGGCGCAGGCGCTGGGGATTTCGGTCTCCTATCTCAGCCAGCTGGAAAATGACGACCGCCCCCTAACCGCCAAGGTCAAGGCCGCCGTCGCCAGTGCATTTCCGACCGATTGGGCCAGTTTCGACAGCCGGGAAGAAGAACAATTGCTGGGCGCATTTACCTATGCCCTGGCCCATCCTGAGCTGCCCGGCCCGCTGATGGAACCTGAGCGGGTCGAAAAGCTCCACCTGCAATTCCCCGAATTCGCCGCGCGCTACATCGACCTCTACAACGCCCATATGCGCGCCAATGAACGCATCAACATGATCGAGGAGGCGATTGCCAACGATCATGAGGTGCAGGCGCGCCTGCCATGGGAAGCGGCGCGCGACTGGTTTCATGAGGCGGGCAACTACGTCCATGCCCTCGACTGTCTGGCGGAAGACATGGCCGCCAGCTTCACGGCTGGACAGGTTCTGGACGAAGGCATGCTGGTCGAGGCGCTGGCTCGTCGCCACGGCATCGAAACGCTGATCGCGGACACGCCCGGCGCAGCCTTGCGTTCCTATTCCGCAGCCGATCGGCGACTGTTCGTCAACGCGGCGCTGCCCACCGAAAGCCGCAAGTTCATGCTGTCGCATCAACTGATGATGCTGGAGGGACAGGCGGTCATCGCCGATGTGGTCAACCGCGCCGCCCTGCCGGTGGAAGGCGCCGACCGCTTGCTCACCATCGGCCTTGGCAATTATGCGGCGGGCGCGCTCTTGATGCCCTACGCCCAGTTTCGCGCGGCGGCGCGGGAAGTGCGCCATGACATCGACCGTCTGGCAGGGCGCTTCGGCGTCAGCTTCGAACAAGCCTGCCACCGCCTGTCCACCCTGCAACGGCCGGGCCTGCGGGGCATCCCCTTCTTTTTCTGCCGCGTGGACATGGCGGGCAACATCACCAAGCGGCACAGCGCCACCCGGCTGCAATTCGCCCGCTTCGGCGGAGCCTGCCCGCTTTGGAACGTTCATGAAGCCGTAGCCATTCCCGACCGCATCAATGTGCAGCTAGGCGAAACGCCCGACGGCGTCCGTTATGTCTCCATGGCCAAGGGGCTGGTAAAGCCATCCGGCAGCTATTCGCGCACGCCCCGCCGCTATGCCGTCGTGCTGGGGTGTGAGGTCGCCCATGCCGCGAACTTCGTCTATGCCGATGGCCTGCAACTGGAGATGGAGGGCGCAGCCACCCCCATCGGCATCACCTGTCGCCTGTGCGCCCGCCAAAGCTGCGACCAGCGCGCCTTTCCTCCCGCCGACCGCCCGATCCGCGTCGATCCCGACAATCGGCAGATCGTCCCCTACTGGATCGGCTGAAGGGCATGGCATCCGGCTTCATCCTCGATCCGCACAGCAAGCAATTACAGGCTGATCTCGCTCGCGACGGCTATGCGCGCGTGGCAGGCGACAACATGCTGACGCAACTGGCGGTCAACGATCCTGACTGGCATGCCTTCGCGCGCAGTTGGGATGATCTTGGCCCCGACCTCTACATGGCCGATGGCGGGCGCTATCGCCGCAGGCTCCATGCGGCATTCCATTGTCAAAGTGGCCGCTTCACGCGCAAACCGCATCAGCCGCATTTCCAGAGCCGCGACTATAATGTCCTGAACGGAGACGTGCAGCGCTGGTTCGATCCGGTGGCGCAGGCAACCATCGACAATGGCGTCATGCAGGCAATCTTCGCCTTTTGCGCGTCCAGCTTCGGCGCGACGGGGGAACGGCCCTGGCATGTCGAAATGCACCAGTTCCGCATCGAAACGGGCGAAGGCCAGGTCGGCCGCCCCACACCTGAAGGCCTGCACCGCGACGGCGTGGACTGGGTGTTCGTCATGCTGGTCGAACGATGCAACGTCCGCGAAGGCGTCACCCGCATCGGCGCGCCCGATGGCACGCCGCTCGGCGAATTCACCCTGGCCACGCCGGGCGATAGCATATTGATCGACGACCGCCGTATCCTGCACGGCGTCACCGAAATCCACCCGATTGATCCAGCCCAGGCGGCATGGCGCGACGCTCTGGTGGTAACCTTCGTCGCGTCGCAATAGCGTCTATTTCAACAGCACCAGTTCCTCGGCCATGCTGGGATGCAGCGCAACCGTGTCATCGAACTGCTGCTTGGTCAGCCCCGCCTTGACCGCAATCGCCGCCGCCTGAAGTATCTCCGGCGCGTCAGGTCCGATCATGTGAAGCCCCACGACCCGGTTGGTCGTCGCATCCACCACCATCTTGTACAGCGCCCGTTCGTCCCGGCCCGCCAGCACATTCTTCATCGGTCGGAAGTCCGACGTATAGACCTTGACCGTGCCCAGCTTGTTCTTCGCCTGCGCTTCGGTCAGCCCCACCCCGGCCAGCGGCGGATGGCTGAACACGGCAGACGGCACGCAGGCATAATCCACCGTGCGCGGATTGTCGCCGAACACCGTGTCGGCAAAGGCGTGGCCTTCCCGAATGGCCACTGGCGTCAGTTGCAGCCGATCAGTGACGTCGCCCACCGCATAGATGCTCTCGCAACTGGTGCGGCTATACTCATCGACCTTGATCGCACCCTTGTCGTCCAGTTCCACATCCGCGCTTTCCAGCCCCAGTCCCTCGACATGCGGCTTGCGGCCCGTCGCAAACATCACCGTGTCGCAGGGGATCGGATCGCCACTTTTGAAATGGATGCACAGCGTGCCATCCGCATTCTTCTCTATCCGCTCCATCTCTGCATTGAAGCGGAACTGGATACCCTTCATCGTGGAAATTTGCAGCAGCCGGTCGCGGATCTGCTCATCATATCCGCGCAGCAGCACCGACGACCGGTTGACGATGGTCACATGGCTGCCAAGCTGATGGAAAATCCCCGCAAACTCATTGGCGATATAGCCGCCGCCCACGATCACGATCCGCTTGGGTGCATCCTCCAGATGGAAGGCTTCGTTGGAGGTAATGCCATGCTCGGCCCCTTCCAGGTCCGGCACGACAGGCCAGGCACCCGTGGAAATCAGGATATATTTCGCGGTGACTTCGCGCCCGCCCGACAGCTTCACCGAATGCGGCCCGGTGATGGTCGCGCGCTCCGGGATCATCTCGACCTTGTGGCTTTCCAGGGTGTTCTTGTAGAGTCCCTCCAGCCGGTCGACTTCGGCCAGCACATTGTCGCGCAGCACTTTCCACTCAAAGCCGCAGTCCGGCACGTTCCACCCGAAACGGCGCGCATCCTTCAGATCCTCGGCGAAATGCGCGCCATAGATCAGCAGCTTCTTGGGCACGCAGCCACGGATGACGCAGGTCCCGCCGACCCGATATTCCTCCGCCACCGCGACCTTCGCGCCATGCGCGGCGGCAACGCGGGAAGCGCGGACGCCGCCCGAACCTGCGCCGATGACGAAAAGGTCGAAATCATAATCGCTCATGCCTGCCTCCGCTGGGATGAGCCGCGATATGGCGGCGTCCCACCGAAGTTACAAAGACTTTCGCGTTCAGGCCGCGCCACCCAAAGCAAGATTGATCAGCGCCATCGTCGATGGATCGAACCCTTTGGGGCCGTCCGTCTCGATCGACTTCGCGATTTCCTTGCCCAGCTCCACGCCGAACTGATCGAACGGGTTGATCCCCATCAATACGGCATTGGCAAAGGTGCGATGCTCATAAAAGGCGATCAGCGCACCCAGCGCGTCCGGCGTCACATCATCCAGCAGGATCGTGGTCGACGGACGGTTGCCGGGATAGGCCCGCGCCGGATCGGCATCATTCGCCCGCCCCTGCATCAACGCAGCGCCCTGCGCGAAACAGTTGACCAACAGCGCCCTGTGATGCGCCGGGTCCAGCGCATGGCCCGGCTCGATGGAGGCAACGAATTCGACCGGCGTCAGCACCGTCCCCTGATGCAGCAGCTGGAACACCGCATGCTGCGCATCGGTGCCCACCCCGCCCCAGGTGATCGGCGCACTGGGTCCATCGACCGGCTGGCCGTCGCGGGTCACGCTCTTGCCATTACTCTCCATTTCCAGCTGCTGGAGGTAAGATGGAAGCAGCCGCAGCCGCTCATCATAAGCGAACAGCGCGCGCGTCTGGCATCCCACGACCCGCGTATAATATTGATCGACAAAGGCCGCGATCAGCGGCGCATTGGCATGGATCGGGGACAGGCGGAAATGCCGGTCCATCGCCGCCGCGCCTTCCAGCAAACTCTCGAACGCATCCCAGCCCAGCGCCAGCGCCGCCGGAAAACCGATGGATGACCAGAGCGAATAGCGCCCCCCCACGCTTTCGGAAAAGGGAAGGATGCGGGTTTCGTCCACGCCCCATTCAATCGCCTTTTCCGGCGATGCCGTCAGGGCGATGACCCGGCCATAGGGGTCCTCGACCCCACTTTCGACCATCCAGTTTATCGCGCTGGCCGCGTTCAGCATGGTTTCGGTGGTGGTAAAGGTCTTGGAAGCCACCGCGATCAAAGTGGCCTCAGGATCAAAGCGCGAAATCGCGCGCTCCAGCGCCGTTCCATCGACATTGGACACGATCGCCACGTCATAACGCGCACCATCGCCACCCAGTGCATCGATGATCAGGTCCGGGCCTAGTGCGGACCCACCGATGCCGATGTGCAGGATGTGACGGATCGGCCCCAGCGCCTCCCCCTCAATCGCATCGATCAGCGCCCGCATCCGGGCATGAAACATCTTGGCGCGGGACACGCTTTGCGCATTGCCCTCGCCCCGCTCCGCTGGATGTTCAGCGGCGCGGCCCTCACTATTGTTGATCGGCTCGCCCGCGAACAGCGCATCGCGCTGGGCAGCAAATCCCTTGTCCCCGGCCAGCTTTACAAAGCCGTCCAGCAGTTCATCGGTCAGGTGCGTCTTGGACCAATCGAAACGGATCGGCCCCTGGGTGAGCGTGAATTTGGTCAGCCGATCGGGATCCGCCGTGAAAATGGACTTGAGTTCCACCTGGGGAAGCGCCGCGATGGCCTCCAGTGCAGGGCTGGACATGGACAAGGGAATCCTCTTTGCCGTTGATCGGTATCGACGCCGCACCCGTCGATTCCTGCCCCTCTTAGCCAAGCCTGTCGATCATTGCACCGCCCCTTGCGCTTGACGCCGGGTTTCCCAGGCAGCAAAAGCCGCGTCGGCCTGTTTTCAAGGCGGAATGAAGGGTTAGACGACATAGCATGAGCGCAAAATCCGAAACGCGGGACTTCATCTGGTTTCTCGCAAAGCTGGCGGTGTTCGTCTTCGTTCTGCGCAGCTTCATCGTCTCCCCCTTCAACATTCCGTCGGAATCGATGCAGCCGCGCCTGCTGATCGGGGATTATCTGCTCGTCGCCAAATGGCCCTATGGCTATTCGCGCTATTCGCTGCCGTTCAACCTGCCGCTGATTCCGGGCCGCCTGTTCGCCTCTACGCCCGAACGGGGCGACGTCGCCGTGTTCAAGGCACCGCCCAGCCAGAAAAACGATTATATCAAGCGCGTGATCGGCCTGCCGGGCGACATGATCTCGGTACGGGGCGGCACGGTCTACCTCAATGGTCAGGCCATCCCGAAACAGAAGGTCGCCGACCTCGTCATCCCGGTTTCGCCCAACATGCTGGACGCCGCCGCAAAGGAAGGCAGCCCATCGCCCTGCTACCGGCCAAAGTTTGAGGAAGACGCGGCCAATGGCGGCAGGCAGTGCCGCTATCCGCAATATCGTGAAACGCTGCCCGGTGGGAAAAGCTACAATGTGCTCGACCTCGTTCCCGATGGCGTGGCCGATGATCGTGACACTGTGCTGGTGCCCGAAGGCCATCTGTTCATGATGGGCGACAATCGCGATCGCAGCGCCGACAGCCGCTTCCCCGCTGTCGAAGGCGGCGGCATCGGCCTCGTCCCCCAGGAAAATCTGGTGGGCAAGGCGATGGTCTCGGTCTTCTCCACCGACGGCAGCGCCAACTGGCTGCTCCCCTGGACCTGGTTCACCGCAGCGCGCTGGAACCGCATCGGGGAAGGTTTTTGACGAAGCCCGACACGGCTGGCTGGCTCGCCGGATTGATCGGGCGCGCGCCCAAAGATCCGGTCGCCTTCACCCAGGCGCTGACCCATGGCAGCGCCAACGCCGTCAATTATGAGCGGCTGGAATTTCTGGGCGACCGAATCCTCGGCCTGCTCATCGCCGAATGGCTTTACGATCGCTTTCCCACTGAACCGGAAGGCAAGCTTTCCCGCCGCTTCAACGCGCTCGTTTCCGGCGAAACCTGCGCCGAAGTCGCGCGCGGAGCCGGTGTGCCGACCCATCTCATCCTGGGCAAACAGGCCCGCGACGACGGCGCCACCGACAGCGACAATGTGCTGGGCGACGTCATGGAAGCATTGATCGGCGCCCTCTATCTGGAAGCCGGACTGGACGAAGCACGCGCCCTCGTCCGCCGCCTGTGGGGCAGCCGGGTCGACACACAGGAAAGCGCACCCAAACATCCCAAGTCCACGCTTCAGGAATGGGCCGCCGCAAACCGCCGCAAACCGCCCGAATATGCCCTGACCGACCGCTCAGGCCCGCATCACGCATTGCGGTTCACCGTGACCGTCTCCATCAAGGGCGCAGGCGAAGCCAGCGCGACCGGCAGCAGCAAGCAGGAAGCAGAAACAGCAGCAGCGCAGGCTCTGCTGGATAAGCTCTCCACATAGAGACGCCGCCCCCACCCCGTTCGCCCTGAGCCTGTCGAAGGGCCTTCCTTTTTCTGAGCGTACTCATGCCCTTCTGGACCTACATGCTCCACTGCGCCGACCGCAGCTTCTACACAGGCCACACGGATGATCTGCAAACCCGCATCGCCCAGCATGAAGCAGGTGCCACCCCAGGCTACACCGAAAACCGAAGACCTCTAAAACTGGTCTGGTCGCAGCAGTTCGGAACCCGTATGGAGGCGCTGGAAGCAGAGCGCCAAATCAAGGGCTGGAGCCGAGCCAAGAAACTGGCGCTGATCCGTGAGGATTGGAAACTGATCTCCATGTTGGCGCGCTCGAACAAAGAAAAGTAAGGCGCTTCGACAGGCTCAGCGCGAACGGAGTAGAATTTGGAAGTTTCAGTACCTCAACAACGCTGCGGCGTCGTCGCCATCGTCGGTGCGCCCAACGCGGGCAAATCCACCCTGGTCAACGCACTCGTCGGCCAAAAGGTCGCGATCACCAGTCCCAAGGCGCAGACCACCCGCACCCGCGTGATGGGCGTCGCGATCGAAGGCGATACGCAGATGGTGCTGGTCGACACGCCGGGCATCTTCGCGCCCAAGCGTCGTCTCGACCGCGCCATGGTTCAGGCCGCATGGGGTGGCGCGCAGGGTGCGGACCTCATCGCGCTGATCGTCGATGGCAAAGCGGGTCTTGGTTCCAAGATGGAACCGATCATCTCCGCTCTCGCCGCGCGCCCGGAAAAAAAATGGCTGATCCTCAACAAGGTCGATATCGCCATCAAGGAAAAGCTGCTGGTTCACACCCAGCGGCTCTATGAACAACTGGACATCGCCGAAACCTATTTCATATCGGCCCAGACCGGCGACGGCCTGCCCGAACTGAAAACCGCCTTCGCAGCCGCCATGCCCGAAGGTCCCTGGCACTTCCCCGAAGATCAGGTGTCCGACGCCACCGACCGAATGATGGCCGCCGAAATCACGCGCGAGCAGCTTTATCACCAGCTCCACGCCGAACTTCCCTATTCCGCCGCCGTCGATACGGAACAATATAAGGAACGGGAGGACGGCTCGGTCGAAATCCACCAGCAGATCCTCGTCGGTCGCTCCAGCCAGCGCGCTATCGTGCTGGGCAAGGGCGGTCAACGCCTCAAGGAAATCGGATCAAAGGCCCGCGCAGAGCTGGCCCAGCTGATGGGCGTCAAAGTCCACCTCTACCTCCACGTCAAGGTGAAGGAAGATTGGGAAGACGACCGCTTCATCTATCGCGACATCGGCCTGGACTGGGTGGAGTAGCGCACCCCAACCCATTCACACCCACCCAACCCATTCAAGCCCACCCAACGCCCGTTCGGGCTGAGCCTGTCGAAGCCCTCCACTTCTCTTGGAAGAAAAGTAAGGCCCTTCGACATTTGAGCGAGACACGTGTCTCGCTCAAACAGGGCGAGCAGAGATAGCGTCTACTCCGCCGCTTCCTTCTTCTTCGCAGCTGCCTTTTTAGCCGGTGCTTTCTTGGCGGTCGACTTCTTCGCCGCAGCCTTTTTAGGGGCCGCCTTCTTCTTCCCCTTCTTCGCCGGAGCCGCCGCAGCCCGCGCGTCGATCAACTGGGCCGCTTCCTCCAGCGTCAACGCATCCTTGTCGATCGTCTTGGGCAGCGTCGCATTGGTCGTGCCGTCAGTGACATAGGCGCCATAGCGACCCTCCATCAGCTTGATCTCGGCCTCGGTGCGCGGATGCGCGCCCAGCACCTTCAACGGCTCACGCCCGGCGCTGCGTGGCCCGCGCGTCGCCGCCTCGGCCAGCTTCACCACGGCGCTGTTCATCCCGACCTCGAAAATCTCCGACGTCGATGACAGTCGCCCATATTTGCCGTCATGCAGCAGATACGGCCCAAACCGCCCGATATTGGCAACAATCGGCTTGCCCGTTTCCGGGTGCAGCCCAACCTCACGCGGCAGGCTCAGCAGCTTCACCGCCCATTCCAACGTCATTTCGCCATCGGGCAGATCCTTGGGAATGGAGCCACGCTTGGCCTCCTTCCCCTCGCCCATTTCGATATAGGGGCCAAAGCGCCCGGATTTGCGAACGATGTCTTGCCCGGTTTCGGGATGCTGACCCAGCACCTCCGGCCCCTTGTCCTCGCCCCCGTCGGCACCGCCGGGCTGTCCGAACTTGCGCGTATATTTGCACTCAGGATAATTGGAGCAGGCGATAAACGCGCCAAACCGGCCACCGCGCAGCGACAATTGCCCGTCGCCGCACATCGGGCAAGCGCGCGGGTTGCTGCCGTCGGTCTTGGGCGGGAACAGCATCGGCTCCAGAAACTTGTCCAGCTCCGCCGTGATGTCGGACGGCTTCTGCTCCATCACCTCGGCGGTCTTGGGCTTGAAGTCGCGCCAGAATGCCTCCAGCACTTCCTGCCACTGGGCACGGCCCCCAGAAATCTCGTCCAGCTCGTCCTCAAGGCCCGCGGTGAAGTCATAGGACACATAGCGTTCGAAGAATCGCTCCAGGAACGCCGTCACCAACCGCCCGCTCTCCTCCGCGAAAAAGCGGTTCTTCTCGACCCGTACATAGTCGCGGTCCTTGAGCACCTGCAGCGTCGAGGCATAGGTGGACGGACGCCCGATCCCCAACTCCTCCAGCCGCTTGACCAAGGATGCTTCCGAAAAGCGCGGCGGCGGCTGGGTGAAATGCTGCTCCGCCGTCACCTTCTTCTTGGCTGGGGTGTCCCCCTCGGCCATGCGCGGCAACAGCTTTGAATCATCATCCTCGCTGTCGTCGCGGCCTTCCTCATACAGCGCCAGGAAGCCGGGGAAGATCACCACCTGACCCGTCGCCCGCAGCCCATGCTGGCCCGTGCCATCCACCAGATCGATCGTCGTCCGCTCCAACCGCGCCGAAGCCATCTGGCTCGCCAGCGCCCGCTTGTAGATCAGGTCGTACAGCCGCGCATGATCGCCCGACCCCACCTTGTCCCGGTTAAACTCGGTCGGACGGATGGCCTCATGCGCTTCCTGCGCATTCTTGGCTTTGGTCTGATATTGGCGCGGCTTTTCCGGCAGGTAACCGCCGTCATAACGCTCCGCAATCGCCTTGCGCGCGGCGGAAATGGCACTGCCGTCCATCTGCACGCCATCGGTACGCATGTAAGTGATCGCGCCATCCTCATAGAGCTGCTGCGCGATCCGCATCGTATGGCTGGCGGAAAAGCCCAGCTTGCGCGCGGCCTCCTGCTGCAACGTCGAAGTCGTGAACGGCGCGGGAGGATTGCGCGAAACCGGCTTGGTCTCGACCTTTTCTACCGTAAAGCGCCCGGCCTCCACATCCGCCTTAGCGGCCATGGCGTCGCCTTCCTTGCCGATGGTCAGCCGGTCGATCTTCTCGCCCTTCCAACGCACCAGTCGCGCGGTAAAGCCTTGCCCGCCCTGCTCCATTTCAGCCGCGACCGACCAATATTCCTGCGCGACAAAGCTCTCAATCTCGCGCTCACGTTCGACTACCAGCCGCAACGCGACCGACTGCACCCGCCCGGCAGACTTCGCCCCCGGCAACTTGCGCCACAGCACCGGCGACAACGTGAAGCCCACCAGATAATCGAGCGCCCGCCGCGCCCGATAGGCGTCGATCAAATCCTCATCCAGCGCGCGCGGCTTCGCCATCGCGTCCAGCACCGCAGCCTTTGTAATCGCGTTGAAGGTCACGCGGTCCACCGTCGCAGGCAGCGCCTTCTTCGCCCGCAGCACTTCCTGCACATGCCAACTGATCGCTTCCCCCTCACGGTCAGGGTCAGTCGCCAGGATCAATCGGGTCGCCTTCTTCGCCTCGTCCGTAATGGCCTTGAGCTGCTTGCCCTTGTCGCCATAATTCTCCCAACTCATGGCAAAGCCCGCATCGGGGTCTACCGATCCGTCCTTGGGCGGCAGGTCGCGGATATGGCCATAGCTGGCGAGAACGTGGAAATCCCCGCCCAGATATTTCTCGATGGTCTTCGCCTTGGCTGGCGATTCAACGATAACAAGCTGCATTAATGCCCCGGTCTTTTAAGTGCTCTCACGTACACGCGCGAGTCTGGAAGCCGATAGCAGGCGACGTCAATAGCATCATGACAGGCTCACCTTGCCACCCGCATGGCGTTCCAGCCGCGCCGCCAGCTCCAGTTCCAGCAGCACCGTCTGCACGATGGCGGGGCTAAGGCCGGACAGGCGGATAAGCTCATCGACCGGCACGGGCGCATGGCCCAGCAGGCCCGTCACCTCCGCGCGGTCGCGGGCGGCCACGTCAGCCGACACAGGCTCCCCTGCGAAGTTCAGGCTTCCCTGCCGCACCATGCGCACATCAATCCCGCCTATCGCTTCCATGACGTCAGCGCCGTCCTGCACCAACGTCGCGCCCTCGCGAATCAGCTGGTTGCATCCCTGCGCACGCGGGTCGAGCGGCGATCCCGGAACCGCCATCACCTCACGCCCCGCCTCAGCAGCCAGCCGCGCCGTAATCAGCGACCCGGAACGCGGCGCCGCTTCGACCACCACCGTCCCGGCGCTCAGCCCTGCTATGATCCGGTTGCGCGCCGGAAAGTGCCGGGCGAGCGGCTGCGTTCCGGGCGGATGCTCCGTCACCAATAATCCCTCATTCGCCAGTTGCTCCTGCAACGCGGCATTTTCCGGCGGAAAGACGACATCGATCCCGCAGGCGATGACGCCGATCGTCCCGGTAGCGACCGATCCCTGATGCGCCGCCGTATCGATCCCCCGCGCCAGCCCGGACACCGTCACAGCACCCCGGTGCCCCAGATCCTGCGCCAGCGTCCGGGCGAACCGGCAAGCCGCCGCCGAAGCGTTGCGCGCGCCCACCATCGCCACGCACTGCCGCGTGGCCAGCGTAACATCGCCCCGCACGATCAGGGCAGGCGGCGCGCCTTCCATCTGGTCCAGCAAAAACGGATAATCGGCGTCCCCCATCAGCAGATAGCGGCCACCCACAGCGCGGCTGCGCGCGATTTCCTGCTCCACGACTGCGGCGTCGGCCACGCTGCCCTTGCCCCCGCCACGCGCCGCCAGTTCAGGCACCGCACGAAGCGCCTCTGCCGCCGTGCCAAAGCGCGCAATCAACTCCCTGAAAGTGACCGGCCCGATCCGTGGAGACCGGATCAGGCGAAGGCGATCGAACCTCTCCTGCTCGCTCACCCCTTGGCGGCTCCGATCTTGGGTTCCGTGCCTTTTGCCAAGCGGGCAATGTTCGCCCTGTGCCGCCACAGCACGATCAGCGCGAGCGCCAGCGCCACGGGGACCAGGTCGATCCGGTCCATGAACCACATGGCGACCGGCGCGCTGACCGCCGCCGCCATGCCGCCTACCGACGACCATCGCGTGCCGAACAGCGCCGCCAGCCACACCAGGGCAAACACGATCCCGGCGGGCCAGTGGAGCGCCGTGATCACCCCCATCATCGTCGCGACCCCCTTGCCCCCGGCAAAGCGCAGCCAGACCGGGTAGCAATGGCCGATAAAGGCCATCGCGCCCGCCATCGGCCCGCCGCCATCGATCAGCGCCGCACCGATCAGCACGGCAGCAGCGCCCTTTATCAGGTCGAGCAGCAAGGTAGCCGCCGCCAACCCTTTCCGCCCGGTCCGCAGCACGTTGGTGGCGCCGATATTGCCCGACCCGATCTGCCGCAGGTCGCCCGCCCCGGTCATACGTGTCAACAACAGCCCAAAGGGAATGGAACCGAGCAGATAGCCGATCAGCAGGACGGTCGCGGGAATTAGCCAGGGAGGGTTCATAATCTCGCCGAAATGATTGCGGCGCGACCATAGCGTTGCCGTCGCCGGGGGCAATGGTGAAGCTGCCCACCCCGAAACAAATCCTCCCCGCGCATCTGGCATAGGGAGGAACAGGAACCCAATGTTGACAGCCCCACCCTCACCCGCGACATGTGCCCCATAATGAAAGTCGCACCATCCGCCCCCCTGCTATTTTTCGATTCCGGCGTCGGTGGGCTATCCATCCTCGCCCCGGCGCGCGCATTGTTGCCGACCGCGCCGATCGTCTATGCCGCCGACAGCGCCGGTTTCCCCTATGGGACCAAGAGCGAGGCGGAAATCGCCGCCCGTGTGCCTGCCTTGCTGGGTCGGCTGGTGGAACGTTTCCGCCCCCGTCTGGCGGTGATCGCCTGCAACACCGCGTCGACCATCGCCTTATCCGCCGTGCGCGCCGCGCTCAACATTCCCGTTGTCGGCACGGTCCCGGCGATCAAGCCCGCCGCGCTGATGTCGCAAAGCCGCGTCTTCGGCGTTCTCGGCACCGACGCCACCGTGCGCCAGCCCTATGTCGACCGGCTCGCCGCCGAATTCGGGGCCGACTGCACCGTCCTGCGCCATGGTTCGGCTGCGCTGGTCCAACTGGCCGAAGCAAAGCTGCGCGGCGAACCGCTCGACCCCGCCATTGCGAAAGATGCGCTCGCAGGCCTTCTGGAACAGCCGGGCGGCGACCGGATGGATATCGTCGTCCTTGCCTGCACCCATTTCCCGTTGGTGGAGGCGGAACTTGCCGCCGCCGCGCCCCGTCCGCTGCGCTTTGTCCATGGCGGCGAAGGCATCGCTCGGCGCATCGCCTATCTGACGCAGGGGCAGTCCTGGCCCTCATCGCCTCCGCCCGGAAAGGCCGTGTTCACCCGCCTCGACGGCAGCGTCGCCACGCTCGCCACCGCGCTGTCGGACTTCGGAATTGACGAGATGGAAGCACTCTAGGGGGTGGGACCTTTGGTCCACTCCCAACTTCCTCTATCAATATGCTAGCTATTTCTCCCTGGCGCTGCGAACGGTTATCGCTGGTAATAGGGCGGCGCAGCAGGTAAACGGCCCGCTAGAGGGGATGCGGGCCACAAGGGACTAGGGCGTCAGGTGAATTACAAGCATATCTTCGCACAGGCGATTGACCGGCTTCATGAAGAAGGCCGTTATCGAGTGTTCATCGATATCCTGCGCAACCGGGGTTCCTTCCCCAATGCCCGCTGCTTCCACGGTCATAACGGCCCAAAACCGATCACCGTCTGGTGCTCGAACGACTATCTGGCCATGGGTCAACATCCCAAGGTCGTCGCCGCCATGGAAGAGGCGCTGCACGATGTCGGCGCAGGCTCCGGCGGCACCCGCAACATCGGCGGCAACACCCATTATCATGTCGATCTGGAAGGCGAACTGGCCGATCTGCATGGCAAGGAAGCGGCACTGCTGTTCACGTCGGGCTATGTCTCGAACGAAGCGGCGCTCTCCACACTTGGCAAGCTGCTGCCCGGCTGCATCGTCTTTTCCGACGAACTGAATCACGCCTCGATGATCGCGGGCATTCGCAATTCGGGCTGTGAAAAGCGCGTATTCCGCCACAATGACCTCGATCACCTCCGCGAACTTCTCGAAGCGGAAGATCCCGAAGCGCCCAAGCTGATTGCCTTTGAAAGCGTCTATTCGATGGACGGCGACGTCGCGCCGATCGCCGCGATCTGCGACCTGGCTGACGAATATAACGCGCTCACCTATCTGGACGAAGTTCATGCGGTCGGCATGTATGGCCCCCGTGGCGGCGGCATTTCCGAACGCGATGAAGTCGCGCATCGGCTGACCATCATTGAAGGAACGCTGGGCAAGGCGTTCGGCGTCATGGGCGGCTATATCGCCGCCGACCAGATGATCGTGGACGTGATCCGCAGCTATGCGCCGGGCTTCATCTTCACCACATCGCTTTCGCCCGTGCTGGTCGCAGGCGTGCTGGCGAGCGTCCGTCACCTCAAACAGTCTAACGACGAACGCGAAGGCCAGCAGGCCGCCGCCGCAACGCTCAAGCGGCTGATGGCGGAATCCGGTCTGCCGGTCATGCCTTCGGTCACGCATATCGTGCCGCTGATGGTCGGCGATCCGGTAAAGGCAAAGCGCATCAGCGACATATTGCTCGCCGAATATGGCGCCTATGTGCAGCCGATCAACTATCCCACCGTCCCACGCGGCACGGAACGCCTGCGGTTCACCCCCGGCCCTGCCCACACGGTCGAAATGATGCAGGAACTGGTCCAGGCCCTCGTCGAAATCTGGGACCGGCTGGAACTGGAACTCAAGAAGGCCGCCTGACGCCACCCGCGCCGTGCTCCTGCGAAGGCAGGAGCCCAGTCCGTCGGTTTGAACTAAGCTCCATACCCACGCAGCAGCACTCGCGCTCTGGATCCACTCAAACCCGGATCAATCCCCCGCGCACCGCATAGCCGCGATACAGCGCCCGACTATGCGGGAACCCGCCCACATCCACTGCCAGCCTCTCGATCACCCGTTTGAGGTCCGCGCGCGGCGATACATGAAACTTCGCCAGCCACCCGAACAGCGCCTGTTTCCAAAGGGCAGGCAACCCCTCCTGCTGCCCGAAATCGACGACCTCCAGCCTGCCGCCATGCGCGACGCACTGCGCCGCTTGCCGCAGCGCGCTTTCCCAGTTCGGGATCATCGACAGCGCATAGCTGATGAACACCCGCTCGAACGCCTGACGCCCGAACAGCGCCGCCGCGTCAAACCCGCATGCATCCCCCTGCACCAGCACGACCCTGTCCGCCATGCCCGCTTTCGCCACGGCCTTTCGCGCCGTTTCCAACATCACCTCGGAAATATCGACGCCGTAAAGCCGCGCCTGCGGCCATGCGCGTCCCACGGCGATCAGGTTCCGCCCGGTCCCGCACCCGATTTCCAGCACCGCCCCGCCAGCCGGAGGCGCTAGTTCGGCAATCAGATCGTCTCGCCCCAGCAGATAATATTTGCGCGACAGGTCATAAATGTGGCGCTGACGCCGGTAAACGCTGTCCATCAGCCCATCATGCCCCCCGCTCATCACGCGTCCTTCAGCACATAGAGATGCACGCCGCCATAGATGGCCGACCGGTCGCGCGCCGTGTGCCCACGCGATTCCTCCGCTCGATAGTCCCAGCGCGACAGCAGCGCGTCATCGACGCGGCCCGGCAGGATGCTCGGTTCCCCGGCGGTGCGGAACAGCACCCGCGCTCCTGGCCGCGCCGTGCGCGTGATCTGCGCCCACAGCGCGTTCAACTGCGCATCGTCCATCCAATCCTGCGCGTCCAGCAGCACATAGCGATCAGCCGAACCTGCCGATTGCGAGCCGAGGAAGTCGGTGAAGTTCGCATGCCGCACGTCCACCCGCCCCGTCCGCCCTGCCACCGCAGCATGGTTGTCCGATCGCAGATAGGGCGGCAAAGGCCCTTCACCGCCAGCATAGCCGCGTCCGAACGCCTGCACGGCGAAATAATTGTCTGTGATATCAAAGTCGCAGGCGAGCTTCCTCAGACGCGCCTTGAGCACCGCGTCCATCCGTTCATCGCCCGCCAGCGCCTCATATTGCGCCGGTGGGATGCCCAACCCGAACAGCGAAGCCGGTTGGCCGGTCAGCCACCGCATGAAGGCGCTGTCGAACACCGGGGCGATTTCAGCGTCGAAAATCAGGCGCTGCTCCTCGATCGTCCGGGCATCCAGCATGCGCCGGGGATCGACGCCATGCAGCCGCGCCAGCAGGTGCGCCGCGCCGATGAAGCGGCCCAGCAGCCCATGCCTGTATATGCCCCGCGCAAATCCCCCGATCCGTCGCCGCCCGATCAGGTCGCGACCTTCCCAATAGCGCCGCGTCGCTTCGTCCAGATGGGGCGCGACATGCGCGCGATAGGCCGCCACATTGTCCCGGCAATCGGCCTTGGCAAAGAAACGATGGAACGCCGCATGATCCGGCAATGTTCGTGCGGCCACCAGCTTCAGCCGGTTGAGCGCGATATGCGCCGTGTTCAGGTCCACCGCCGTAATCTTTGCCGGATCGGCGGTCAGATAGCTCAGCACATTGCACCCGCCCGAAGCGATGGTGACGACATGACAGTCCGCCGTAATCGCCAGCGCGTTCATGTCCACCTCCGGGTCTTCCCATATCTGGGCATAGACCAGACCCCGGAACGCGAAGGTGAAGGCCCGCTCCAGCAATCCCTGTTTCGACAAATGCCGATGCCGATGCACGGCGCGCGTGATGTTCCGATGTGCCGCAGATGCCATATGCCGCGCTTCCTTCTGCCAGTCGTTCCCGACCGTTTAGGACCGCGCCATGTCGGCGGGATGACGGTTCGGTTACGCCTTCATGAAGCCCCTCGCGGAACCTAAAGCCCCGCTCTCATCTTCTACACGAACATGCCTCACTGGATCGAACCACACCCGACCGGGATCTACGTCCGCCCCGCGGACGCCTGGATCGATCCATCCCAGCCCGCCGAACGCGCGCTCGTTACCCACGGCCATGCCGATCATGCGCGCGGCGGCCACGGCCATGTCTGGGCGACCCAGGAAACGCTCGCCATCATGGCGCTGCGCTACGGCACCGCCAGCGGCACGCCCGTCGCCTATGGAGAACAAGTCCGCATGGGTGGCGTGGACATATCCTACATCCCCGCAGGCCATGTCCTGGGTTCCGCGCAGATCCTGCTCGAACATGCGGGCGAGCGGGTGGTCGTCACCGGCGACTATAAGCGTCGCCCCGACCCCACCTGCAAGCCGTTCGAGCCAGTCCCCTGCGACATATTCGTCACCGAAGCGACCTTCGGCCTCCCCGTCTTCCGCCACCCCGACACCGGCAGCGAAGTCGATCGCCTGCTCACCGCGCTCCACGCCCATCCCGACCGCAGCGTCCTCGTCGGTGCCTATGCCCTGGGCAAGGCCCAGCGCCTCATCTGCGAAATACGCGCGCGCGGTCACCACGACCCCATCTACATCCACGGCGCGATGGAACGCATGTGCGCGCTCTACGCCGACTTCGGCATCGACCTCGGAGAACTCCGCCCCGCCACCGGCGTCCCGACCAAGGAAATGCGCGGCCACATCATCGTCTCGCCCCCCTCCGCCCTCAACGACCGCTGGAGCCGCCGCCTGCCCGACCCAATCACCGCCATGGCGTCAGGCTGGATGCGCGTCCGCCAGCGCGCCCGGCAAAAGAACGTCGAACTACCCCTCGTCATCTCCGACCATGCCGACTGGGACGAACTGACCAGCACCATCCGCGAAGTCGCTCCCACCGAAACCTGGATCACCCACGGCCGCGAAGAAGCCCTGCTCCACTGGTGCATGACCCACCAGATGCGCGCCCGCGCCCTGGAACTGGTAGGCCGCGAAGACGAGGACGAGGGTTGATGATCAACACACCACCCCCACCCCCGTTCGGGCTGAGCCTGTCGAAGCCCTTCCCTTATCTATGAGGCAATTCTCCCAACTCCTCGACGGCCTGGTCTACACCCGCTCCCGCAACGGCAAGCTGGACCTCATCGCCGCCTACATGCGCACCGCCCCAGACCCCGACCGAGGCTGGGCCCTCGCCACCCTCACCGGCAACCTCGACATCAAAGCCGTCAAAGCCTCCGCCATCGGCGAAATGATCCGCGCCCGCACCGACCCGGTCCTCTACGAAATGAGCCGAGACTATGTCGGCGACCTCGCCGAAACCGTCGCCCTCCTCTGGCCCAAGCGCGAAGATCAACCGCTGGAGATCGACGACGCCACCCTCACCCTCTCCGCCATCATCGACCGCCTGCACAGCGTCAGCCGCGCCGCCGCCGCCGATACCCTCGCGCAGATGATGGATCACCTCGACGCCTCAGGCCGCTTCGCCCTCCTGAAGCTCGCCACCGGAGGCCTTCGCGTCGGCATCTCCGCCCGCCTCGCCAAGACCGGCTTCGCCCAGGCCTTCAACCTCGACGTCGATGATGTGGAGGAATGCTGGCACGCCCTCTCCCCGCCCTACACCGCCCTGTTCGACTGGGCCGAAGGCAGGTCCGGCCGCCCCGACCCGGCTGGCACGCCCTTCTTCCGCCCCTTCATGCTCGCCCACCCGCTCGAAGCCGACAGCGTGGACCTGACCCACTATGCCGCCGAGTGGAAATGGGACGGCATCCGCATCCAGATCGTCGGCACCGGCACCGAAACCCGCCTCTACAGCCGCGCCGGAGACGACATCAGCGGCAGCTTCCCGGAGATCGCGCAAGCCTTCACCGCCCACGCGGTCCTCGACGGCGAACTCCTCGTCAAAGGCGAGCTTCAGGGCGCCGAAAAGCATGGAGGCTCTGCAGCCAGCTTCAACGCCCTCCAGCAACGCCTTGGCCGCAAAGCCGTAACCGCCAGGATGATGGCCGACTATCCCGCCTTCGTCCGCCTCTACGACATCCTCCTCCACGCCGACGAAGACCTCCGCCCCCTCCCCTGGGAGCAACGCCGCCCCCGCCTCGAAACCCTCGTCCCGACCCTCAACCCCGACCGCTTCGACATATCCGCCCTCATCACCGCCCCCGACTTCGAAACCCTCGCCGACATCCGCGCAGGCGCCCGCGACGCCGCCATCGAAGGCGTCATGCTAAAACGCCGGGACAGCCCCTATGTCGCCGGTCGCAAAGCCGCGCTCTGGTATAAATGGAAACGCGATCCCCTGACCGCCGACTGCGTGATGATGTACGCCCAGCGCGGCCACGGCAAACGCTCGTCCTTCTATTCGGACTACACTTTCGGCTGCTGGACGGAAGAGGGCGAACTGCTCCCAGTCGGCAAAGCCTATAGCGGCTTCACTGACGAGGAACTGAAATGGCTCGACCGCTTCGTCCGCACCAACACAGTCAACCGCTTCGGCCCGGTGCGCGAAGTAGAAAAGACACTGGTCCTCGAAGTCGCCTTCGACAGCATCCACGACAGCAAGCGCCACAAATCCGGCCTGGCCATGCGCTTCCCCCGCATCGCCCGGATCAGGCGCGACAAACCAGCGGCGGAGGCGGATACGGTGGAGGGGCTGCGGCAACTCATCAGCTAAAGCCGCGTACCACTCAAATCTTCCCCACTTCCCTCCAACTGAGCAACCGCGCCACGCTCCCCCGGCGGGGCAACCACGCGCGTCCGGTGGCCCTGCTGCTCGACGCGCCCCCACCCTTCGCCAGCCGCCATCGCCGACGCGCCGCCAGATATTGCGGGTCACACAGGGACAGCATCGTCAGCATCAGGGCGCTCACCGGCCAACGCACCTGGATCATGCGCCGCCAATATTGCAGCTGCGCCCGGATGTCGCGGATCATGGCATCGGGAACGCTCAGCCCCAGCAATTTATGCGCGGTCAACAACTGCGTCCTTGCCGCGCCCCGCGCATAGCCTGGCGGAAACAGCCGGTCCAAACTCTCCCATTCGGCAGGGCCGAACCCCGCCGCCAAAGACCGCATGTCCAGCATGTGACGAAGGTCGATCCGCCCCCTCAGATAATCCCTGCCCTTCAACTGGTCATGCAACAGCAAAATGGCCATGCTGCCCACCGGAGGGGGAAGGTGGGCAACACTGCCCGGCAGGCGGCACCGCGTCCCGCCCACGGTCAGGTCCGCATGACGAAAGCGCAACGTCGTCGCCCCGCCATATTCGCTATGCAGATCGATGGTCCCGGCATCTTCCGGGCGCAGCAGGACCAGCGGCACATCAGGGCGAACCGCCGCCGTTTCCGGCCTATACCCGGCCCGGACCAGCGCATCGACGACGTCATGAAATCCTTCTGGCGGCACCATCAGGTCCAGGTCGGTGAGCAGCCGGTCAGCCCGCTGTTCCTCCTTGGCTGCCGCCAGCCAGCCAGTGCCCTTGAGCAATATCGGCTCCACGCCCACCGCATTCATGATCGTGGCGGCTTCGTCCAATTGCAGCAAAAGCCGCCGGTTTCGCTCTCCATTACGAACGTGGACCTCCCGCAGGAACCGCTGCAGATCGGGCGGAAGGGCCGGAAATCGACCAGCCGCCTCCAGCTGGCTCGCCACCATCGGCGTGCACAATGAATGATTGGCCAGTTCGATGATGCCGGGCCAATCATCCTGTTGGGGAAGGTCGCCATCCAGACAGGCCAGCAGGCCCTGCAGCCGATCAAGCCGATTCATCGTCGCACAATCGCATCAACAGCGCGGACGCATCTTCCAACTGCCTATAATGCAACTGACGGCACTCCGCCGCCGCAACCGCCTGTATCATCACATCGAGCGCGCCGCGTTCCAGCCCCTCACCCTGTGAAGCCGCTTCGGCCAAAAGATGCTTGAGCGCCACTGCCGACGCCATCGGTTCCAGCCTTGCCGGGCCAGCATCCCCCCGGCGCAACTTGATGATCCAGCCAATCTCGACCAGCTCACTGTCCGCCATCTCGCGCGGCTTTGGAAATCGAACGCGCCTGCGGTCGGGCCGGACATGCACCGGCAATTGCGCCAGATCGTCGTAAACCGGCTCCAGCAGCTTCCACCCACCCGCCTTGACGGACGGCAGGAAAGCCAGCCCCTGCACCCGGCCATCGCTGTTGACGACCGTGATGTCATCGCCGCCATAGGCAAATCCCTGCCCCGTCAGCCATGACGTCAGGGTGGTCTTCCCCGCCCCCGGTTCTCCCAGGATCAACAGCGCCTTGCCGTTTCGATGCAGGCAACCGGCATGCAGTGCCATCAGCCATCGCTGATCTTTCAGAATATCGTCGGCAATCCTGGCCTTGATGACAGGCCCGACCTGCGCAGGCCGCATGACCGATGCCGGTTCGCCATTGCGGCTCAGGCACGCCAATCCGTCATCCTGCCATAGCTCATAAATGACGCTGGCGGACGCATCCTCCGCTTCCAGATGAGCAAAAAGCGGCGCCACACACGCCGCCAGACTCTCCGCATGATAGCGCAAGGCAAAGCCAATGCCGCCGATCGAAATGCGCTGGATAAACAGAGGCCGCGACGATGGCGGCGGGTCACAGGCATTGACCAGCCCCTGCAGCGACCAGTTGGCCAACTCGGTGCGCAGCATCGCCCTTGGTTCGGCAAAGCCACGTTCCAACACTTCCTGCGCCAGCTGCTTGAACGGAATGCCGTCTTCCAGGCGGCAGCCGATATAACCGGCGATCTGGTTCATCCCCAGAAGCGCCTGCCTGCCGGGCGAAAAGATCAGCGGCTGCCCGTCGATGAAGACAATGGATGTGCCCTGTGAAAGACGCAGCATCATCTCCACCGCTCAGCAGGCCGCCCCCATGATCGCGCTCAGATCTTGTTGCGCCTGCCCGGATTGCCCGGACCGGTGCCCGGACCATCGTTGATCGGCGGGTTGCCGGGCGGTTGTGGATCGGGACCATTGCCCACGCCGTTATTGCCCTTCGGACCACCACCGCCACCACCGCCGCCTGCGGACTTGGCGATCGCTTCCGACGACAGCGACGTCGACAACAATATGGTGACAGCCGGGGGAACGGTCACGGCGAACCGCCCGCAAGTCTTCAGGAAATCGCGCCTGTCTTCCGCGCCTGAAATCTGGTTGGGATCCTCTGGCAAGGCAGCCTCCTTCGCATGATAGAAGGCGAAACTATCACGCTGCCATCAGGGCACGCACTGCAATCACGGAGTATGTCTTTAGCCATAAACCAGCGAAAAACGGCTTTGGTCATAACCCATTAGACCTAGTCTGGCTGCCCTCGCTGTTGGCCGTTGCGCCGGGCAATTAAGCAGCTAGGCGGCAGGCGGCGCTGGTTTTACTTTATGCACGTTGGCCAGCTTACGAACCATATCGCGCACCTCCGCTGGCGTGTTCCCGCTAACGACTTCCACATAGCCGATACCGGCGCGACGCAATGCTTCCTTCTTTATGGCATCGCGAGCGGCGGTTTCCGGGCTCCCGTGATGTCCCGTACCTTGAAACTCCACGGCATGTAACGGTCGGCAATCCCGGTCAACAATCAACAAATCGACTCGCTTGGCATTGATTGCCCAAAAAGCGTCTTTATCCCGGCTATAAAGAATTTCGCCCAAGGACACCTGGCCCATTGCGCGCCATCCGGGGCACTCGTCCGCAAGCACTTGGTCAATACAATCAAGTAAACGGCGTTCCGGTTTGTTCAGTAACGCTCGCGATTGAAAATCTGCATTCATGACCACTTTCAGTTGCTCCGCCGCCACTTGAGTTGAATCCCGCGATTGGGCAGTTTCGACTGAAGATACGGAGGTAAATCGGGTTCTTGAGGTGATTTTCTTAGCGGAATTTCGCCCACGCCAATATGCCCGGCGCTTTTCCCGGTCTGCGGCAGCGAATGCCTTTTCAAAAGCGATGCCGATTATAGCGCCGACTGCCAAAACGACGAAAAGCGTGATTGGCATATCGAGCATTGCGTCGAGTTCTTTTAGCATGACACCCCAAGGTCGATCTGGCGCAAGAATGACGTTATTATGATTGCTGCGTCAATGACCGAGCTATGCCACGGAAGTTACTGGTCAACACCGCCAAAGGATACTCCCATGCCCTATACCGGAAGCTGCCACTGCGGCGCAGTCACCTACACCGTCGTCGCCGACGCCCCCACGCAGGCCATGTCCTGCAACTGCTCCCATTGCCGCCGCAAGGGCTTCCTCCTCACCTTCGTCCCCGCCGACCAGTTCACCCTCGACAGCGGCGCGGACCAGTTGACCGACTATCATTTCCACAAACACAACATCACGCACCGCTTCTGCAGTATCTGCGGCACGCAATCCTTCGCGGAAGGCAACTCCCCGGACGGGCCAGTCCGCGCCATCAACCTGCGCTGCGTGCCGGATGTCGACATCGACGCGCTCACCATAAACAAGGTCGACGGCGCGAGCTTCTAAGCACAAGCTAAATGGATCAAGACCACCCCACCTCCGTTCGGGCTGAGCTAGTCGAAGCCCTTTCCTTTCTTAACGGAGGTGAAGCCCTTCGACAGGCACAGGCCGAACGGAAGGTGACAGACTGACTTTGCGCTGTAACGCGCAGCCCCTATATGGGCGCTTTCGCGCGGGCCGCGCGCTATAGTCATGGAGCAGTGGAATTGAGCAAGGTTCTGGTCATCGGCGCAGGCGGCGTCGGGTCTGTCGCGGTTCACAAGATGGCCATGAATGCTGACATTTTCAGCCACATCACCCTTGCCAGCCGCCGCCTCATCAGCTGCGAAAAGGTCGCCGAATCGGTGAAGGCCCGCACCGGCGTCACCATCGACGTGGCGCAGGTGGATGCCGACGACGTCGCCGCCACCATCGCCCTGATCGAACAGGTTCAGCCCAAGCTCGTCGTCAATCTGGCCCTGCCCTATCAGGACCTCAACATCATGGACGCCTGCCTGGCGACCAAGGTCGATTATCTCGACACCGCCAATTACGAGCCGCGCGACACCCCCAAGTTCGAATATGGCTGGCAGTGGGCCTATCAGGACCGTTTCAAGGAAGCAGGCATCATGGCCCTGCTCGGCTCCGGCTTCGACCCCGGCGTCACCAGCGTCTTTGCGTCCTACATCAAGAAGCATCTGCTCGACCGGATCGACACGCTCGACATTCTCGACTGCAATGGCGGCGACCATGGCCAGCATTTCGCCACCAACTTCAACCCGGAAATCAACATCCGCGAAGTCACCGCCCCCTCGCGCCATTGGGAAGGCGGCAAGTGGGTCGAAGGCCCGGCGCTCAAGCACAAGCAGGCGTTCAACTTCGACCAGGTCGGCGAAAAGAACATGTACCTCATGTATCATGAGGAGTTGGAAAGCCTCGCCAAATTCTACCCTGAAATCAAGCGCATCCGCTTCTGGATGACCTTCGGCGACGCTTATTTGAAGCATCTCGAAGTGCTCCAGAATGTCGGCATGACCCGCATCGACCCGGTGATGTACGAAGGCAAGGAGATCATTCCCCTCCAGTTCCTCAAAGCCGTCCTCCCCGAACCGTCGAGCCTCGGCTCCACGACCAAGGGCAAGACCAACATCGGCGACATCGCAACCGGCGAAAAGGACGGCCAGCAAAAGACCGTCTATCTCTATCAGGTCTGCGACCATGAAGACGCCTATGCCGAAACCGGCAATCAGGCGGTCAGCTACACCACCGGCGTCCCCGCGATGATCGGCGCCGCCATGATGCTGACCGGCGCATGGAAGGGAGAGGGTGTGTTCAACATCGAACAGTTCGATCCCGACCCCTTCATGGACATGCTGAACAAGCACGGCCTGCCCTGGCAGGTAAAGGAACTGGAAAAGCCGCTGGACTTCTGACGACCCTCCAGGATCGCCACCCCAGCGCCCCCACCTCCGTTCGGGCTGAGCCTGTCGAAGCCCTTCACTTTCTCCAAAGTATAGCCGCACCTATACAGGCTCAGGGCGGCGGGGATGGACTTATGGAAACCAAAGCCGGCGACCCCGCCGCCTTCGCGCATTTCGACCTGAACCGCGTCGCCTCGCCCGCCTTCGTGGTGGACGAGGCCGCGATCCGCCGCAACCTCGCCATCTTGGCCGACATCCGCGACCGCGCGGGCATCAAGGTGCTGGGCGCGCTCAAGGCCTTCTCCATGTGGTCGCTCGGCCCCGTAGTGGCGGAATATCTCGACGGCGTCTGCGCCTCCGGCATCTATGAAGCCCGTCTGGGCCGCGAAGAATATGGCGGAGAAGTCGCAACCTACTGCGCCGCTTACAAAGCCGAAGACCTGGCCGAAATCCTCAAAATCTCCGACCATGTCATCTTCAACAGCCCCGGCCAGATCACGCGTATGGCGAGCGTCATCGAAGCCGCCCGCGCCGCCGGGCACGTCTTCGACATCGGCCTGCGCATCAACCCCCTCCACGCAGAAGGGGAAGTCGCGAAATACGACCCCTGCCAGCCCCACAGCCGCCTCGGCTTCCCCATCGACCAACTCCGCGCAGAACATCTGGAGGGCATCCACGGCCTCCACATGCACTCCTTGTGCGAACAGGACTTCCTCCCCCTGGAACGCACCTGGGCCGCGATAGAATCACGCATAATGCCGCACGTTAACTCATTGAAATGGCTTAACTTTGGCGGCGGACACCACATCACCCGCGCCGATTACCAACGCGATTCAATTGTAGCTTTCCTTCTTGCAATCAAATCCAAAACCGGCCTCCAACTCTACCTAGAACCCGGCGAAGCCATGGCCCTCGACGCCGGAATCCTCATCGGCGAAATCCTAGACGTCATCGACAATGGCATGCCAGTCGCCATCACCGATATCTCCGCCACCTGCCACATGCCCGACGTGATCGAAGCCCCCTACCGCCCCGCCATGCTCAACGAAGAAACGGAAGGCCCCGCCACCAGACTCGGCGGCCCCTCCTGCCTCGCAGGCGACATCATCGGCGACTATCGAGTCCCCGGCGGCGCGACTCCGGGACAGCGGATCGCCTTCCTCGATCAGGCTCACTACTCAATGGTGAAGACCAACACCTTCAACGGCGTACCACTACCGGACATCTGGCTGTGGAACTCTGAAACCGACGAGCTCAAGCAAATCCGCCAGTTTTCGTACGAGGATTTCAAGTCCCGTCTCTCCTGAGGCACATCCTGCAGATGCGCGCGCAACAAAATTTGCACATGCGCTTTACAGGGCGGACCCCTACGCATATATCGCCGTTCCGCTGCCCCATGGGACTTCCACCGCAAGGCAGCTTTAATGCCCTGAACTACACTGGAGGTCCCTTGAGTTGCACAAGCACCATAGCGCGCTGGGGGTAGCGACCGCCCTCAAACCGGCAGCACCGGTAACGCTGATACGCCCGCAGGCTGCGGCCCGCGCCGCTCGATTCTTCGCTGAGAAGTTTCCGGGGCGCTCGCTCTATGCCGTAAAGGCTAACCCTTCGCCGGACTTGCTCCGGACCTTGTGGGACAGCGGAATCACGCATTATGATGTAGCTTCGATCGCCGAGGTCCGCCTCGTCGCCGAAACGCTGCCCGACGCCAAGCTGTGCTTCATGCACCCCGTGAAGGCTGAGGAAGCAATCGCGGAGGCTTACCACACTCACGGCGTGCGCACCTTCTCGCTCGACACGATCGATGAGCTGGAAAAGATCCTGCGCGCCACCTGTGACGCCACCGATCTGGAACTCTGCGTTCGTTTGCGGGTCTCGTCCGAACATTCGGAACTCAGCCTCGCATCCAAGTTCGGCGTTGAACTCGGCGAAACCCGCGAATTACTGATGGCCACTCGTCAGGCAGCGGATGCGCTCGGCATCTGCTTCCATGTCGGTAGCCAGGCGATGAGCCCGCAGGCTTATAGCGATGCGATCGAGCGCGTCCGCGCTGCCATCGTCGATGCAGCCGTTACGGTGGATATCATCGACGTCGGCGGCGGCTTCCCATCGGTATATCCAGGCATGGAACCGCCAGCGCTGGAGGCTTATTTCGACGCCATTTATCGTGGCTTCGAAAGCCTGCCGATCAGCTATTCCGCAGAACTATGGTGCGAGCCCGGTCGCGCGCTGTCGGCAGAGTATAGTTCCGTCATTGTCCGCGTCGAACGTCGCCGGGGCAGGGAGCTTTACATCAACGACGGTGCCTATGGCGCGCTGTTCGATGCCGCGCATATCGGCTGGCGTTTCCCGGTGGCGTTGCTGCGCCACGATGAAAGCGAAGCGGAACTGACCGGCTTTTCCTTCTACGGCCCGACCTGCGACGACATGGACCATATGGTTGGCCCATTCATGCTGCCCGATGACGTGCAGGCGGGTGATTATGTCGAAATCGGGATGCTGGGCGCCTATGGCGCGGCAATGCGCACCGGTTTCAACGGCTTCACGTCGGAGGCGGTTGTCGAGGTGGAAGATGAGCCGATGGCCAGCCTCTATGCCGACCCCGTTCCCGCGCGCCGTCGCGCAACTGTCATCAAGCTGGGCTAAAAGGCTCAAGCTCCCCTTTGGAGAGGGTGCCTATCCCTCGCCGTAACAACGGCGGGGGACAAATTTTATCCGCGCCGGAAAATCCCGACCAGTTCGACATGTGTCGACCAGCGGAACTGCCCCACCGGCTTCACGCTATCCAGATAGTATCCCCCTGCTACCAAGTGGGCTGCATCACGCGCGAAGCTGGCCGGATTACATGAAACATAGGCAATGGTCGGTACGGTCGAGGCGGCGAGTTGCATCACCTGCTCGCGCGCGCCCGCTCTCGGCGGATCGATAACGATGGCAGCGAAGCGGTTAAGCTCGTCCGGCGACAGCGGACGACGGAACAGGTCGCGATGATCTACAGCCAGTCGCCTCTGCGCCCGGTTGGCGGCTGCCTTGAGCGACAGGACCAAATCACGGGCACCCTCCGCCGCATAGACCGGACGCGCCTCTCCCAAAGCCAGCGCAAAGGTGCCGAGGCCGCAGAATAAATCGGCGATTGCGTCCTGCGGTGGCAATGCCTGACGCACCGTCTCAACCAGGGCCGCTTCGCCATCGGGCGTGGCCTGAAGGAAAGCAAAAGGCGGGAAGGCTACGGCGACGCCGCCGAAACGAACCGTCACCGGCTCTGGCTCCCAGCGCGCTTGCCGGCCCTCCCCCTCGTCGATCGTAAGACGCGCGAGTTGATGGGACGACGCGAAATCCAGCAGTGCCTCGTCAGCGGCCAGCCCCTCAACCCGAACACCCTCCAGCAACAGGTCGATGCCTTGATCGACCAGCGACATACGCACATGCGCCGCCCGCTTGTCCGGCAACAACAGTCCCAGCAGCGACCGCAACGGCGCGATCAATGCGAATAGCCGCGGGTCCAGAACCTCGCACATGCTGAGGTCGATCAGCGTGTGGCTGCCCGATTCTGCGAAACCGATAGTGACTTTCCGGCCTAACCGTGCTGCCCGCAGCGATGCCCGCCTCCTCGTGCGAGGGGGAGAGACGTGCGGCGCGAGCACGATTGCTGGTTCCACCCCCTGTCCTGCCAGCGCACCAGTGACGCGCGCTGTGACAAAATCATCAAGGCTGGCTTCGTCCAAATGCTGAAGTTCGCACCCGCCACAGGCCGGGAAATGGATGCAAGGCGGATCAACATGATGCGGCCCGCGCTGCAGCACGCCGTCGGGAGACAGCCGATCTCCTGGAGCAGCCAGCGCCACATGCCGTCCATCCGCGGTCACACCATCGCCCTTGGCGGCGATGCGGAGGATGATGTCATTATCGGTCGGAGTCACAAGCGACTGGCGATAACGGCTGGGAATTGCATGATCAGATCGTCGGCGATGAACGCGGCCCCTGCGCGCCGTGCAGCATCCCCGTGCAGCCACACCGCCTCGCAGGCTGCCCGGAATGGGTCGCCGGTCACGGCCAGCCGACCGGCCACCAGCCCCGCCAGAACGTCGCCGGTGCCTGCGGTAGAAAGCCAGGATGACGCCCCAGTGGCAACGGCGGCCCGGCCATCCGGAGCGGCAATCACGCAGTCCGCGCCCTTGTAGATGATCACCGCGCCGGACCGTCGCGCCGCTTTCAGCGCCTTGTCGATCTTACTGCCGGGCAGGTCGCCGAACAGGCGCACAAATTCTCCCTCATGCGGGGTCAAGATGGAACCCGCAGGAACAGCCGAGGCGTTTTCCTCGCCCAGCAGCGTCAGCGCGTCAGCATCCAGCACGAGCGGACGACCGCAAGTCAGCACCGAAGCCAGCCGGGCCCTGGCCCTATCATCCCGACCCAACCCCGGCCCAGCGACGACCGCAGCCAACCGCTGATCGCTCAGCAGGGCAGTAACTTCATCTGCTTCGTCACCCTGAAGCGCGACGATGGCATCGGGACCGCCTATTGGCGATTCCAGCCCGATGTGACGCACCATCCCCGCGCCCGATCGCGCTGCCGCATGGCTGGCGAGGCGGCTCGCTCCCGCCATCGCACCGCCCACAATAGCGACCAACCCACGACTATATTTATGCGCGGCGGCTGCGGGTATGGCTAGTGCGGGAGGCTCCAGCCGACATATCCTGTCCGGCGCTTCAGTCCCGATGTCGGCGCATAGCAGCCGTTCAAAACATCCGGCGGCGGGGTATAGCAGATGCGCGGGTTTAAGCGCTCCCAACGCGATGCATATGCCAAAGGCCGGGACCCGCGACAGCAGCGCACCGCTATCCGTCTCCACGCCGCTCGGCAGGTCGATCGCATAGCTGAAGCTGGCCTGGGCGGTCAGCATAGCCAGTTGATCCGCTACCGCCGTATCAAGGCCGCGTGAAAGGCCAGTGCCGAACAGGGCATCGACCATCTGGGTGGCTGGAGCCGCATCCGCCAGCGGTTCGATCGGCCCGTTCCAGGCTGCGCGCGCTGTGCGGCTCGATTCGGTGCGACTTTCGCCCAGCGCCGCCACGCGCACTGGCACGCCGCGAGCGCGCAGCAGCCGGGCAATGACAAAGCCGTCGCCGCCATTATTACCCGGCCCGCACAGCACCAGCAGATCGCGTTTAGCGCCCGCGCGCCAGATGATCTCCGCCGCCGCCGCGCCAGCCCTTTCCATCAGGGCATATTCTGTCACGCCAGCCGCCATGGCGACCTGTTCCGCGTCACGCATTTGCGCTGCGGTCAGGACCGAAGCGAGTGTCACGGTTGCGCCGCCGCCATCGTCGCGGGCAGGTGATAGCGGTCTTCACCGACGCTGAGTTCGATTTGATCCTTGCCCGTCACCGTCACTGTCGCTTGTTCGGCACCATCGGCCGCAACCAGACCGCGTCCATCCTTCACCACATGAAAGCGGCGGAAACCGCCATCGGGATGACGCACTGTCACCAGATCGCCAGTGCGCTCGACCGGACAGCTCCGGCTCCAGTCAGCCGCCACCCCTATGGCGCAGTCAGCTATCCCACCCGTGCTGCTCGCCAAGCTGGACGTCGGTTGCTGGTCCGCCGCCGTTCCACCACTACCATCGCAGCCAGCCAAGGCGAGGCACAGAAGCCCCGCCCCCGCCAAAGCTTTAGATATCCGCATAAACATGGGTTTCGGCCTTGGCTCCGGGATGCGTCACCGCTCCCTTGTAGGCTGGCCCCACATTCTGCGCATAGCGCCAAAGCGCACCCGCCTGATAATCATTCTGCCGGGGCGCCCATGCCTTGCGACGCTCCGCCAAGACCGCCTCATCGACCCTAAGGTCGATCGTGCCTGCTTCAGCATCGATGGCGATGATGTCGCCATTTTCTACCAATGCGATCGGCCCGCCTTCGGCCGCCTCCGGGCCGACATGGCCGATGCAGAAGCCGCGCGTCGCGCCGGAGAAGCGCCCGTCGGTGATCAGCGCCACCTTCTCACCCATGCCCTGGCCATAAAGTGCTGCGGTGGTCGACAACATCTCACGCATGCCCGGCCCACCCTTGGGGCCTTCATAACGGATGACGATGACCGATCCTTCGGCGATGTCGCGCGATTCCACGGCGACGAAGGCCTCCTCTTCGCAGTCGAAAACCCGCGCAGGCCCTTCGAATTGAAGGCGGTGCATGCCCGCGACCTTCACGATCGCGCCATTGGGCGCCAACGATCCCTTGAGGCCCACGACGCCGCCGGTCGGCGTGATCGGCGACTTCACGTCGTAAATGACCTTCTGTTCCGGGTTCCAGGTCACTTCATCGATATTCTCGGCAATCGTCTTGCCGGTAACGGTCATGCAGTCACCATGCAGCAAGCCGTTGTCGAACAGCGTCTTCATCAGCATGTAGATGCCGCCCGCGTCGTACATATCCTTGGCAACATATTTGCCGCCCGGCTTCAGGTCAGCGATATAAGGCGTCGATTTGAAGATAGCGGCAACGTCGAACAGGTCGAAATCGATGCCGCACTCGTTCGCCATAGCGGGCAAATGCAGCGCACCATTGGTCGATCCGCCCGTCGCCGCGACGATGCGCGCCGCGTTCTCAAAAGCTTCGCGGGTGCAGATGTCGCGTGGACGGATATTCTTCGCCAGCAGTTCCATCACCTGACGCCCCGCCGCGACTGCCACGTCCTCACGGCTTTTGTAAGGGGCAGGCGCCATATTGCTGTTGGGCAAGGACAAACCGATTGCTTCGCCGACACATGCCATGGTGTTCGCGGTATACTGTCCGCCGCATGCGCCGTGACCGGGACATGCGACCTTCTCCAGCGCAATCACATCCTTCAGCGGACAAGCGCCCGCCGCATATTTGCCGACCACTTCGAACACATCGACGACAGTGACGTCGCGATTCTCGAACCGGCCCGGCAGGATCGACCCACCATAAACGAAGATCGACGGAACATTCAGGCGCAGCATCGCCATCATCATGCCCGGCAGGGATTTGTCGCAACCGGCAAAGGTGACGAGCGCGTCATAGCAGTGGCCGCGCACCGACAGTTCCACCGAATCCGCAATAACCTCACGGCTGGCGAGCGAGCTTTTCATGCCCTGATGCCCCATGGCGATGCCATCGGTCACCGTGATGGTGTTGAACCGGCGCGGCATCCCCCCCGCTTCGTTCACACCCTGACGACACCAGTCGGCCTGCATGTCCAGCGTGGTGTTGCACGGCGCGCTGTCATTGCCTGCAGACGCAATGCCTACGAAGGGTCGGCTAATCTCTTCCTCTGTGAGGCCCATCGCATAATAATAGCTGCGATGCGGTGCCCGCTCTGGACCAACCGAGACATGACGGCTCGGCAGTTTCGACTTATCGAACGTATGAGACATAAACCTACCCTTCTTGCGCGCGTCTCTCTTTCAAAAAGCCGCGAGTCACGCAAGGCTATTGCGGCATTCCAGCCCCACTGGACCCAATATGCCAGCAAAGCGGCGCTGTCCCAACACATCCGCGATTAGGTCCTGGCGCATTTCAATGCCCAGATAGGGAATGCCATTCGCTTCGGCATGGCGGTTCATCGTCGCGTTAAGGAGCTTGCCCGAATAGGGAAGCTGGTCGCCCACGATCAGGCCCGCCTGTTCCAACAAAGGGATGGCGATGCGCGCGGCCCGGTCGTCTTCATTGTAGAGGATCCCGATGTCCCATGGCCGTTCCTGATGCGGATCGCTGGCCAAGCGCGGGGTGAAGCTGTGCACCGATAGGATGAAGGGACTGTTCATCGCCTCCAGCACCCGTTCAATATGATGATGATAGGGATGATGGAAACGGATCATCCGATCGGCCAGGTCCGCGTGGCGGTTGCCGGGAATCGCGTGCCCGTCGCTCATCACCGGGAGCAGGCCGGGGGCATCATCTTCCCGATTGAGGTCGATCACAAGCCGGGAAATGCCGCCCAGAACCGCAGTGCAACCCAGTTGATCGGCAATCAGGTGGCTGACCTCCGCCACGCCAATGTCCACTGCGATATGGTCGCGAAGCAGCGCCGGATCGATGCCAAGATCGACGTCGTCGGGCACATGAGCCGAAGCGTGGTCAGCGATGATCAGCAGGTCCAGTTCCCCGCCATCGACATGGGTAAAAGCCTCGCTCACGCCGCTCTGATCCTCGTTACCATGATCCACCAGCCTGCTTGCCGCGCCTTAATGTCGATCGCCGCGCTATCGGCATCGGCCTCATCATCGAACAGGGCAAAGCATGTCGCGCCCGACCCGGACATGCGGGCCAGCCGAACGCCGGGGCTCTGCCTTAGTTCGGCCAGAACATCCGCTATCACCGGCTCCATCGCAACGGCAGCAGGTTCCAGGTCATTGCGCCCGCCGTCGATCAGCCTTTCCAGGCTCTCCGCCGCCAACGCGCCCCTGTCGACTTGATCCCAGCGCTGAAACACGCGCGCCGTCGATATGCCGACGCCGGGATTGACCAGCAGCATGGGCGTTCCCGCCAGGCCCGGCAGATCCACGTCTTCCAGCACCTCACCGCGTCCACGCACCATCTGGGTGACGCTGGCAAGGCAAGCGGGCACATCCGATCCCAGTGACAAGGCGATCCGTTCCAGGTCCGGCGCTGGGATGTGCGCATTCCACAAGCGTCCCAGCAGCCGCAACGTCGCCGCTGCGTCCGCCGATCCGCCGCCGATGCCGGACGCCACCGGCAGGTTCTTGACCAGCGTTAACGCTGCACCTCGGCTTTCACCCAGATATTCGCGCAGCGCCTGAGCCGCTTTCATGACCAGATTACCGCCGCCGCTATCGAGCCCATCGGCGAAAGGGCCCTCTATGTTCAAGGTGATCGCGCCCGAATCCGCTGCCTTGCCGGTCAGAACATCCCCGTCACCCGCGAATACGAACAGGCTTTCCAGCGCGTGATAGCCATCTTCCCGCCGCGCCCGGACATGAAGAGCCAGGTTGACCTTGGCGTAAGCAATTTCGGTCAATTCTCCGTCATCAGAAATGGCATTGGGGAGCAGGTTCGCGTCAGCGTGCGGCATATTCCGGTTTCCATCCTTCCCTTGCCTTTGACGCCAGCCGGGCGACCGCATCGCCTTCAGCAAACACAGCCGCAGCATTCCACGCATAGCGCGCCTCGAAGCGACGGCCCGCCGTCCATAATGCGTCGCCCAGATGTTCATTGATGGTCGCATCGCCCGGCGCGCCCGCCGCCGCGCGCTCCAGCACCGGCACCGCTTCCTTCACATTGCCCGCCACAAAATGCGCCCAGCCCAGCGAATCCAGTATCGACGCATCCTGAGGCTTGAGCGCGCTGGCTCTCTTCAAAAGCGCCAGCGCGGCGTCCACATTCTGCCGCCGCTCAATCTGCGCATAGCCAAGATAGTTGAGCACCAGCGCCTCGTCCGGCGCGATCCTGGCCGCGCGTTCCAGCACGGCGCGCGCATCGTCCCACTGCCCGCCCTGCTCCAGCGCGCTGCCCTCGAACAGCAGTAGCGCCCACGGGACCGCATCGGGCGCATAGCGCGCCTGCGCATCACGAAAAGCCTTTGCAGCGCCGCTGAAATCGTCGGCGTCGGCCAGCAACGTGCCAAGCCGGACATGCCGTTCAGCCTCCGCTCCCGGCGCAGTGGCGAGCGTGCGCGCGAGGCTGATCGCCGCGCCCTTGTCGCCCGATCGCGTCAGCGCATCCACCAGCGCACCCTGGCCCAAAGTCCCGAACCAGCCATCGACAGGAACCTTGCGCGCTTCGGCGGGCGCGGAGTGCGAATAGCCAGCCTCGCTCAGCAACTGGGCCAGCACGATCCGGCTGTCCGCGCCGGACGGATTGGCAAAGCTGCCGGTCCTGGCGAGCCGGATGCCCAATATCCGCGTCGCTTCATCGGTGCTGATGTCCGTCGCCAGCCGTGTCAAAAGCCTCCCATAGCCCTGGCTGGGCGTCAGGGGCTTTCCGGCTGCACCCGCCCCTTTCCCCTTTTCCAGTCGGTCTCGCGCTCTGGCGTAATTTGCCTGGTTCGCAGGCAGCAGCGTGAGTGCCTGAACCTTTGCGCCTTGACCAGCCAGCTGCGCCGCGAAGGAAAGGCGCAATTCGGCTAGATCGACCGTACGCAACTGCAGCGCGCGCTGGATCGCTGGCTCTGCCTCTGCCACATTGCCGCGCGCCAGCGCCTGCATCGCGGCATGTTCATCGGCATAGCGCCTGATCAGCGATGCGAAGCGGTCGGTGCCTGTGATTTCGACAGTAGCCGCCTTGCCCTCACCCAAGGCGATCCAACTGCGCAGGATCGGCCCCAGGAAAGCGAAATTGGATTCAGCGACGATCCGATCCGTCAATCGGTGCGCGGCCTGCCAATCCTTGCGATTGAGAGCGTCCGACAGGAACAGCAACGCGCCGTCCCTGGGCAGGACGCCATCACGATCCAGCAGCGTGGCTGACCGCATCGCCAGCGCCATGTCGCCGCTGATCAGGGCATGAAAATAGGACCGCCGGGCAATTTCCAACTGATCGGGGTCAGCGGCCAGCGCCCGGCGGTAATTGTCCAACGCCAGCGCCGCTGCCCCATCACTGTCCGCAAGGCGACCGCGCGCATAGGCATGCATCGCGCTCGTCCGGTCCACTGATGCGCCGGCCACCCCCGGCAGCATCAGCAGCGGAAGAGTGTAAAGGAAATGCCGCCTACATATTGGGATAGTTGGGTCCTCCGCCGCCCTCCGGGACGACCCAGTTGATATTCTGGGTCGGGTCCTTGATGTCGCATGTCTTGCAGTGGACGCAATTCTGAGCGTTGATCTGGAAACGCGGCGTGCCTTCTTCCAGCCCGACCACTTCATAGACGCCAGCGGGACAATAGCGTTGTGCCGGTTCATCATAAAGGGGCAGGTTGTAACTGATCGGAATTGTCGCGTCCTTCAACTGCAAGTGGACCGGCTGATCTTCCTCATGATTGGTGTTCGACAGGAACACGGAAGACAGGCGATCGAAACTGATGACGCCATCAGGCTTGGGATAATCAATCTTGGCGCATTGCTCCTTACGCCAGATCTTCTCATTGTCCGGCTTGTGCTTCATCGTGAAGGGCAGCCCGATCTTGAGCGTCCGCATCCACATGTCGATGCCTGCCAGCAGCGTGCCGACGGTGCCGCCAAACTTTGAAAGCAGCGGTTCGGCATTCTTGACCAGTTGAAGCTCCTTCGCGATCCAGCTTGTCCGCAGATTATCCTCATAATCCTGCAACACGTCGCCGCCACGTTCAGCCTTGATCGCGGCAAAGGCCGATTCAGCCGCCAGCATGCCCGACTTCATCGCGGTATGCGTACCCTTGATCCGGGGCACATTGACGAAGCCCGCCGAGCAGCCGATCAACGCGCCGCCGGGGAATGCCAATTTCGGGATGGACTGCCAGCCACCTTCGTTGATCACGCGTGCGCCGTAGGACACACGGCGGCCACCCTCCAGATATTTGCGGATCTCAGGATGCTGCTTCCAGCGCTGAAATTCCTCAAACGGATAAAGATGCGGGTTGCGATATCCAAGGCCCACCACAAAACCCAGTGCGACCTGACCACCAGCCTGATGATACAGGAAACCGCCGCCATAAGCGTCGCTCAGTGGCCAACCCTGGGTGTGGATGACCAGGCCCGGCTTATGCTTGGCAGGGTCGATGTCCCACAATTCCTTCATGCCCAGTCCGTAGACCTGTGGCTCGCAATCGGCGTCCAGGTGGAATTGGCGCTTCAATATCTTGGTCAGGTGGCCGCGCGCACCTTCGGCAAAGAAGGTATATTTGGCGTGAAGCTCAAGGCCCGGCTGATAATCGGGCTTGCGATTGCCTTCGCGATCGATGCCCATGTCGCCGGTGGCGACGCCCTTCACCGATCCATCTTCATGATAGAGGATTTCAGCAGCCGCAAAGCCGGGGAAAATTTCGACGCCCAGCCCTTCGGCCTGCTCAGCCAGCCAGCGGCACAGGTTGCCCAGCGAACCGGTATAGGTGCCCTTGTTGTGCATCCATCCGGGCAGGGCGATGTGCGGCATGGAAAATTTGCCGCGCTTGGACAAGAACCAATGCTGGTTGTCGCTGACCCGGGTCTCCGCGAGCGAACAGCCCATGTCGCGCCAGTCAGGCAGCAATTCGTCCAGCGCCTTGGGATCGATGACTGCGCCCGACAGAATATGGGCACCGATTTCGGACCCTTTTTCCAGCACGCATACCGCCAGTTCCTGCCCCGCTTCGTTCGCCAGCTGCTTCAGCCGGATCGCTGCGGACAGCCCCGCCGGTCCCCCGCCGACGATGACGATGTCATAAGGCATCGATTCCCGTTCGCTCATATGTCCTCCATCAGGCGTTCCGGCTGGTTCCCTCAGCCTGTCCGGTCGCCGCATTACTCAAACGTTTTGCCATCCCTGCCGATGAAGATTCTTGACCACGGCGTCAACCTCTGGCCCTAGAAGATCGATGCGGGGATTATTGCAGCCTGATGTAGCGGCGGCCGCCAGCGCCTATATGGCCTGGTGGGAACTGGCGGGTGTCGATTGTGCGACGGCCGAAGCGCCGGTCGACTGGTTGCGGCCCGCTGGACCTGCTCAACCGGTCGTATCGCCGACCCAGGCCGCCCCCCGTGACAGGCCCGCCACGCTGGAGGCATTTCTGTCCTGGATTGCCAACGATCCAGGACAGCCGGAGCGGCGCTGGACCGGAACGCCTATCCTGCCGCAGGGAAAGGCAAAGGCACCATTGATGGTGATCACCGACATGCCCGATCCTGCCGACATGGCTGCCGGGACACTGCTTTCCGACCGAGCAGGAAAGCTGTTCGACGCCATGCTCGCCGCCATAGGGCTTTCGCGTGGCGACATATGCCTGGCTTCGCTGCTGCTATCGCGCCCGCCCGGTGGGATGGTGGAAGCGTCGGACTTGAACGCCGCCGCCGACCGGATGCGCGCATTGGTCTCACTCGCCGCCCCCAGTCGCCTGCTTATCCTGGGCGATCGCACCATCCGTACCCTGCTTCCCGATCATGATGGTCGCCCCGTCCAAGACACGAATGGGGTGCAAGGTTTACATTATCTCAACCAGGATGGCGGCACTGTATCCGCCGTCGCCACCTTCCATCCCCGCCTGCTGTTGGGGCAGCCTGCAGCGAAAGCGGAATGCTGGCGAACGTTGCAAAGCTTGATCGAGGAAAAGCACCGGTGATTCGCGTCCTAGCCCGTTCGTCCACCCTGGCCCTGGCCGCTATGGGCGCTTTTGCCGCACTGCCTGCAGCAGCAGACACCGCTCCTGGAATGTCCACCTCCTGGACATCTTCTCACGCCCCGTTCGATATCAGCGATGGCGACAAGGCCCGCTATAGTGCGATATTCTCGGCCCTGACCGCCCAGAAATGGACGGAAGCCAAGGCGATGATCCTGTCGCTTGATTCCCAGGATATCATCCGCCCCGTCGCGCTGGCTGAACTATATCTGGCGAAGGATTCGCCGCGAGTCGAATTGTTCGACCTGCTGGACCTGATCAACAAGGCGTCCTGGCTGCCGGATGCCGGTCAGTTGTCGCGCCTAGCCGAAAAGCGTGGTGCGACCATGTTGCCCGACCTTCCACAGGTGCAGAAAATGGTCTGGCTGGGGTCGGCCCCGCGTCGCCAATATATCAGCACGGTCAAAACCGACCTTCTCGCCCAGGCGCTCGTCGGGCAAATCCTCCCCTACATCAAGAATGACGACCCTGCGGGGGCCGAAACGCTGCTCGCCAGCGGTGAAGCGGGCCTGACGCCCGAAGGCCTGACCGAAGCGCGCCAGCGGATCGCCTGGTCCTATTACATCGAAAATGACGACACCAACGCGCGGCGCATGGCTGCCCGCGCCCTGGAAACGCGCGCTGGCGGCGACTGGGCGGTCCAGTCCTACTGGACCACGGGCCTTGCTTCATGGCGTCAGAATGATTGCGTAACCGCCGCCCCCGCCTTTGCTAATGTCGCCGCTATGGCTGGCAATGCGGACATGCGCGCCGCCGGAGCATATTGGGCAGCGCGGGCCTATATGGTTTGCGGACAGGCGGAAAAGGTGGAAAACCTGCTCAAGACCGCCGCGCGCAATGAGGAAACTTTCTACGGCCTGCTCGCCCGGGAAACGTTGGGCATGCCCGCTGGCGACGCGAATGTCGCCACTCGGTTCGGTGCGGACGAATGGCGGCAATTAAAGGACAGTCCCAACGTCCGTGCAGCCGTCACTCTGACGGCGGTGGGACGGAGTAGCAAGGCGGATGAACTTATTCGCCATCAGGCAAAGTTGGGCGGCGCAGGACAATATGATGCGCTACTTGGGCTGGCGGGCGCGCTTAACCTGCCCGCGACTCAGCTTTGGCTCGCCCATAATGGTCCCGCCGGGAAACAGCCGGACAGCTTCGCCCGCTTCCCCACGCCACAATGGCGACCCGATGGCGGCTGGCGGGTCGACCCGTCGCTCATCTATGCCCATACGCTACAGGAATCGGGCTTCCGCAGCGATGTCGTCAGCAGCGCCGGAGCCAGAGGGCTAATGCAGGTCCTGCCCGGCACCGGCGGCGACATGGGGCTATCGTCCCCGGCTGAGTTATTCGTGCCATCCACCAATATGGAATATGGTCAGCGCTATCTGGAAAAGCTGCGCGACATGAGCGCGACGGGCGGGCTGCTGCCCAAGGTGATGGCCGCTTATAACGCCGGGCCGGTCCCGGTTGAGCGGTGGAACAGGGAAGTGAAGGACAATGGCGACCCGCTGCTGTTCATCGAATCCCTGCCTTATTATGAAACGCGCGCCTATGTGAATACGGTGATGCGCAACTACTGGATGTATCAGATCCAGGCGAAGGGCAGCGCCGATTGCCTGACCGGCATGGCACAAGGCATGTGGCCAACCTTCCCCAATTCCAAAGGCGTGAAGTTGGTGCGTCTGAGCCAGAATGGTGGGATCGATGCGCCTGGTATGGCGAGCGGTTCGAATTAATGCCGATCGATGAACAACGGCCTTTCGTGCCGGTGCGCATCGCTCTGTTAACCGTGTCCGACACACGCGGCCCGGCAGAGGATAAATCCGGCGACGCGCTGGCCGACAGGATCATGACGGCTGGCCACATTCTGGCCGAGCGCCGGATCGAACGGGACGACCGCGCCGCGATCGTCGCGCATCTCCACGCCTGGATAGACGACCCGCAGATCGACTGCGTGATCACCACCGGCGGCACGGGCGTGACCGGTCGCGATGTCACCCCGGAAGCGCTGGCGCAGGTTCAGGATAAGGAGATACCAGGCTTTGGCGAGCTGTTCCGCTGGCTCAGCTTCCAGACCATCGGCACATCCACCATCCAATCCCGCGCCACCGCCTGCGTCGCCAGAGGGACCTATATCTTCGCCCTCCCCGGATCGACTGGCGCTGTGAAGGATGCCTGGGACGGCATATTGGCGAGCCAGCTCGACAGCCGCTTCCGCCCTTGCAACTTCGTCGAACTCATGCCCCGCCTGACGGAGCGCTGACGCCAGCGCTTGCAAACATGTTCTCTATATGTTCTAATCGCTCATGGCGGTTGAAAAAGGCAGAGGCGCGACGTTGAACGGCGAAAGCCAGCGGTTCAATCTTGTCCAGCACATAGCTGATGGCGACTGGCTGGACGAGGTTGATCTGGTCGATAGACAAAGACCGCGCCTTCGCACCCAAGTGACGGTCGAGCGCCCCCGCACGATTATCTCGCGCAACAGGTCACCCGACATTGCCTTTACCCAGTCGATCAATGCCTATCGCGGATGCGAGCATGGCTGTATCTACTGTTTCGCGCGGCCGACCCATGCTTATCACGATCTGTCGCCTGGCCTGGATTTTGAAACCCACCTCTTCGCCAAGCCTGACGCCGCCAGGCTGTTAAGCGAAGAACTGGAGAAGAAATCCTACCGGGTCGCGCCGATCGCCATGGGAACCAATACCGATCCCTATCAGCCGATCGAGCGCGAATGGAATATCACCCGGCAATGTATCGAGGTGCTGGCACAATGCCGTCACCCACTGTTCATAACGACCAAGTCCGATCGGGTGCTGCGCGACTTGGACTTGCTTTCCGCCATGGCAAAAGACCGGCTGGTGGCGGTGATGATATCCGTTACCACGCTGGATGCCAAAGTCGCTCGCACGCTGGAACCGCGTGCCGCCCATCCACTCCGCCGCATCGACGCCATCCGCCAGCTGGCCGAAGCGGGCGTGCCGGTGACCGCCAGCCTTTCGCCGATCATCCCCGCCATCACGGATCATGAAATCGAATCGATCATCGCGAAAGTCGCTGCTGCTGGAGCGCGTGAGGCGACGTTCATTCCAGTGCGCCTTCCTCACGAAGTCGCGCCGCTTTTTCGCGCCTGGTTGAAGGAGCACTATCCCGATCGGGCCGAAAAGGTGATGGCCATCATTCGGGATATGCGTGGTGGCCGTGACAATGATCCCGGTTTCGGCACCAGGATGCGCGGTCAAGGTGTGTGGGCCGATCTGATCCGCACGCGCTTCCACAAGGCCCGGAAACGCGCGGGATTTTCAGGAGAGCGCCTGACGTTGCGAACGGACCTGTTCCGTCCTCCGCTTGATCAGGCCCAATTGCAGCTTCTATGAGGATGCGGGGTGACCTGAGCAACAGGCCGACCCCGATCATCAACGGGAAGCGAACTGGCGTGCTTTGGCCGACAGCGCCCAGCGCTGGACCGTTGCGCCGGGAGCCGTTTCACGCACAAAGCACTGCCCACGCTGCACGCGGATCGAACGGCACAGCGCCGCCGCTTCTGCCCTATCGCCAAAACCACTTACCGCCAGGCGTGAGAAAGTTGCTCCATTGAGTGTGATCTGGCTCGTGAGGACAGGCCGCTCGGCCAGCGCACTGTTGCGGCGCGCCAAAGCGAACCATTTTTCCTTTGCGATGGCGGCGTTGTCATAGGCCCCGAGCTGAACCACCCAGTTGCTGACGGGAACCGCAGCACGAACCTTCGGTCGGAGCGGGCGCATCGCCGCAGCAGTCACGCGCGACGCGGGCTTGGGTGCGGCGTAAGGTGCCGCCACGGGCGTAGCGGCAACGTCAGGCAAAGTATGATCGATGGCAGGCGCATCCTCAGCTGCTGCTTCGACCGCCGCGATATGTTGCGCCGGCACCGCGGCTTCGTTCGCGGCCATTTCGACTGGCGCTGATGTGGCCGGAGCCTGATCTGGCGCGAGGGCCAGGGCGACCGGCTGGCCTGCATCCGTGCTGTCGACATTCACGCCCATGAACAGAGCAATGCGCTGCGTCGCGAACATCGGAGCCGCGCTCTGTGCCCATTGCGAAATACGCTGGTTGGCGGCGGTCGGTTCAAGATCAAATCCAGCAATCACGCGCGCATCTTTCCAGCGGCCCGCCAGTGCATAGGCATAGGCCAGATTCTGCCGCGTCTGCGCCGTCGCCGATGGGTCGTGGATCGCTGCGGACAGGATGCGCACGCCTTCATTGGCATCCCCTGCCATCGCCATGGCAAGACCATAATCACCCGCGGGCACAATGTCGGCATTAGCCGCCAAAAGGTCGCGTGCGGCTTCGCTCTTGCCCAAAGCAGCCTTTACCAGCGCCAGACTGACGATCGTTCGCGCGTCCTGGTTGCCCAGCGACATGGCGTCACTCAAAGCCGTTTCGGCAGACGCGAAGCGTCCACTGGCCACATAGGCACGGCCCAGCAACTGGCGATAGGCCGGGTTGCGCGGATCGGCGGCAACAGCAGCTTCCGCGGCCTTGACCGCCATTGCTCCATCGCGTTTTGCCAAAGCCTTTTCCGTCGCGGCAACGTGGCCGTTCCTGCTCTGCTGCGGCGCTGCGGCGGACGGGCGGAAAGCCGATCCGGCGCAGCCCACCATGGTTACTGCCAAGATCAGCGACGAAGCCGCTGCTTTCGCGAAAGCCGTGCGTTTCATGCTGTGGTCCTCTTCTTCAGTTCTTGCGGTCGCCGGGCACTTGCTGCGCCAGACGGTCGATGTCGGGCAACGAGGCCAGAAGCGTGTCGAGCGCTTCGGTGACGATCTGCTGCGCGGACCGCCCGCCGACAGCGCAGGCCAACCGAAGCCGCAGGTGCCGTTCCTCGTCCAGACGTAAGGTAAATGCCGCCTTCCGCCCCCTCGGCGCGGCGCGCGGCGCAGGGGCTTTGACGACCACGGATTCCTTGACGCGCTCCGCCAGCTCTTCACGTTCCACCATCACCTGGGGCACAGGGGCGGCAGCGACCGGAGCCGTCATCGGCGTCAGGCCGACTACAGACCTGGGTTCAGCGGGTGCTGGCTCAGGCTCCGTCACATCGAAGCCCATGTCATTCCAGCCAAGATCATCCTGCATGATCGCTACTGCAGCCTGGCCACCAAAGCCCATGACAGGACGGCGCATGGCGGGCTGGGCAGCTCCTTTACGGGCAAGAAGCCCGGAGGTCAGGGAAGCGAGCGGTTTGGGTTCAGCCATCTTTCGTCCCCCTTACTGACCAACGACGCGGCGGCCGAAGCCAGCGGAAGCCGGACGAAGCGCACCGGCAGCCCCGGCCCCGCTGTTGGGCACCGAAAAGACAGTGCGGCGGAAATTCTTTTCCAGACGGTCGGAAACATAGGTCCACAACTGCTCCACCTCTCCAGCGGAACGACTTTTGGGATCAACCTCCATGACCGTGCGGCCATCAATCATCGAAGCCGCGAAATCCGTGCGGTGATGCAGCGTGACCGGAGCGACCGTGCCGTGCTGCGACAGGGCAACGGCGGCTTCCGATGTTATCCGCGCCTTGGGGGTGGCGGCGTTGACAACGAAGATCAGCGGTTTGCCCGCTCGCTCACACAAATCGACGGTAGCACCGACGGCGCGCAGGTCGTGCGGGCTGGGTCGTGTGGGAACTACGATCAGTTCTGCCACGGAAATGACGCTCTGAATCGCCATGGTGATTGCCGGGGGCGTGTCGATGACGGCCAGTTTGAACCCCTGCTGGCGCAATATTTCCAGGTCGGCGGCAAGCCGGGCCACTGTGGTCTGGGCGAATGCAGGAAACTCCGCCTCGCGCTCATTCCACCAATCGGACAGTGAACCCTGCGGATCGATGTCGATCAGGACAACCGGCCCGGCCCCGGCTCTCTGAGCCTGCACGGCCAGGTGGCCGGACAATGTGGTCTTGCCAGAACCACCCTTTTGCGATGCCAATGCGAGTATGCGCACGCAATTTTCCCCCCGATTTCCAATGACCCAAGGGAATGCCACGACCGCGCCTAAGATTTGGTTAATCTGTTTTGCGGCCTCGCCTGCAACGAGGACAAGCGCCATATGCCCTGCAACTAGCCCTTGTTGCTAAGTTGCCCTTAACCTTGTTCGATCATAGGTTGCGACAAAGCTGTCCTGTGGGAGCATTATACATGAAGCAGATCTGGGCCGCGCTGGCCGCAGGAACGATGCTAGCTCTGGCGCAGCCAGCGGCGGCTGATGTAAAAGCCGGCGTCGATGCCTGGCAGCAGGGCGATTATGCCAAGGCGGTGACGGAATGGTTGCCACTGGCGCAGGCGGGCGATCCCGACGCCCAGTTCAATATGGGGCAGGCCAGCAAGTTGGGGCGCGGCGTGCCCACGGACATGAAGAGCGCGATAGAATGGTATCGCAAGGCGGCTGTACAAGGACATAAGCGGGCGGAAGATAACCTCGGCCTGCTGATGTTCCAGCAGGGCGAACGCGCAAACGCCCTTCCCTATCTGCAACGCGCCGCCGACCGGGGCGAACCGCGCGCGCAATATATCGTCGGCACCGCGCTTTTTAACGGTGACCTGTTGGCCAAAGACTGGGCGCGCGCCTATGCGCTGATGACCCGCGCTTCGGCGGCGGGTTTGTCTCAGGCAACCGCCAGCCTCAAGCAAATGGACAAATATATTCCGGCAGCGCAGCGACAGCAGGGCACCACCATGGCCCAGGCAGATCAAAGCAAGGACATCGCCGCGCTGGCCCCCGTTACCGCCCGCGAGAAGAAGTCCCCGCCAGCCCCGACGCGGCCCGCCGCTCCAGTCAAGGATGCGGCCAAACCGCGGGTCGCAGTCGCCACGTCTACGGCAACCCCTCCAACGCCAGTTGCCAAAACGGCACCCGCCAAGTCTGCAACTCCCGCTCCGGCAGCGAATGGACCGTGGCGGGTGCAGTTGGGTGCGTTCAGCGAAGAAGGCCGCGCTCGCGCACTGTGGGCCAGGCTAAAGGCCAAGGTCGGTGGACTGTCCGACTATCAGGTCTATATCGTCAAGGGCGGTGCCGTGACCAGGCTCCAGGCTGGACCGCTCGCCAGCAGCGCCGAAGCTGCGCGCCTTTGCGGCTCTATCAAGGCCGCTGGAGCGGAATGCATGCCCCGCAAGATGTAAAAACAGGCGTGCCAGGCGCGCTCGCCATGATCCTCGACTTTCGGTGTGTGCAAACGGCACCAAAATATTCAGTGACCCAGTCCGCACGGCATGACCGTAACGGCTTGATCATGCTGCCCGCATAGGGCAACGGCCTTTGCGACACTTTGCGGAGGCGCTTCTTGAACAATCCGGTTGTCCCTTCCTGGGTCCTGACCCTTGTCTGCGCGGATCGCGTGGGCATCGTCGCCGCAGTCAGCCGGTTTCTCGCCGAACGTGGCGGCTTCATCACTGACAGCCAGCAATATGCCGACCGGGAAGCCGGGCGCTTCTTCATGCGCGTGGCGTTTGAACCGGCGGACCAACGGATGGCGGATACGGACAGGCTAAGCGCTGAATTCGCTGCGGTCGGAGCACAGTTCGGCATGGACTGGAATCTAACGCCATCGGATGAGCGGCCGCGCATGTTGATCGCCGTGTCGAAGGGGTCACACTGTCTGGCCGACCTGCTCCATCGCTGGCAGACTGGGACGCTGGCCATCGACATCATGGGCGTTGTGTCCAATCATCCCGACATGCGGCGGATCACTGAATGGCACGGTATTCCCTATCATGAGCTGCCGCCCAATGGTAACAAGGCAGAGCAGGAGTCTGCTTTAATAGATATTTTTGACCGAACCAGATCCGATTATCTAATCCTTGCTCGATACATGCAGGTGCTGTCGGAGGATCTGGTGGAGCGCCTTTCGGGCCGCTGCATCAATATTCATCACAGCTTCCTGCCGGGCTTCAAGGGCGCACGTCCCTATCACCGCGCCCATGAGCGAGGCGTGAAGCTAATCGGCGCGACTGCTCATTTCGTAACTGCTGACTTGGATGAAGGTCCGATCATCGAACAAGCGGTAGAGCGCGTCGACCATCGCGCCACGGCGGAAGATATGATCCGCATCGGCCGCGATATAGAGGCTCAGGTTCTGGCGCGGGCGGTCGGTTGGATCGCTGACCGCCGGGTGCTCTTGAATGGCGGCAAAACTATCGTTTTTCGCTGAAGTTAATCCGGGGCGGTGAGAGCAAAGCGGTTGCGCATAACCCCTCAGGACAGCGTTCGCTGACGCAGCTCTACACAGGGATGGCTATCGACCGTTGATGGCAAGGCCGAGACATTAACTGGGTACGCTTAAAACAGGATGTTTTGGTGCAATCAGGAAGGCGGAAAACGCCCATTACGCGCAAAATATGGCCCATCAACGGGCTGCGGGACGTTCAAAACGCGACGCTATATATAAACCAACCCACAATCAGCAGGCTGGTAACGACACAAAGTCGATCGCCAAAAACGTCTATCCGCGACATCGTCCAGCATCCTTCCTTATAGGCAATCTACGTCGCCTGATAGAAAGTATAACCGACCGGGAACCGAAAAGGAACCATCAAAGTCGAGAAATAAGCCGAGAAACCGGGATTATCTTCCCCCAACGCTGTCGAAGACGGACATAGGTCCGCCCGACCAACTGGTTAGACCAAAGCCGCACGATGCTGGAGTATCGAATGCGTCGCTTCCACCGGGCCGCGATAGGCTTCCTGAAACTCTGCGCTCCAATATTTCAGGTCATCCAGATCAATCCGCTCGCCCGAAACGGCGCAAAGCACAAACTGCCCTGGACGCACGACATCAAAATGTGGCGTGTGATAATGCAGCACGGCAAGACCTGGGATATCGGCCATCAATCGCCCGTCAATATGCGATCGACCAACTGCTTCACCGTCGGCACGAACCCATTAGAATAAAATGGATCCTGCTTGAACTTGTAGGCTCCATGACCCGCGAACAGCAGATTTTTGTCGAGGTCGCCGCCATGCACCGCTTCCTGCAGCGATTTCTGGATGCAGAAGCTGCGCGGATCGGCGAGCCGGCCTGTAGAATTCGTCTCGCTATCCATCCAGCTGGAAAAGGCGCACTGGCTGAGGCAACCCATGCAGTCCGTCTGATCCTTGCGGACTTCGGCCCTTTCCTCCTCATTGACGAAGACCAGCGTGTTGTCCGGCGTCTTGAGAGCGGATGTAAACCCCTGCCCAACCCATTCGCGTGCGCGCAAAAGGTCGCCGCGCGTCACCCAGAAATTCTTGCCTTTGACCCCTGCGTCAAGCTGGTGGGTATGATCCCCGGCCTGCTCGGTGCTGAACGGGATCTGCCGTTCAGAACGCGCTTCCAGCTGGCGCAGGAACGGATTGCGGATCGCCGAGCTGTAGAAGCCCGTGGGCGAAAAGCGGTGAAGCAGGATGTCGCCCTGATCGAGTTGGGTCAGCCTTTGCTTCCACTCCTGCGGGATCGGGCTTTCCTGCGTCAACAGGGGGCGCGTCCCGAACTGGAATGCGATACTGCCAAGCTCAGGATTGTCGATCCAGTCGTTCCAATCCTTAAGGTGCCAGACGCCGCCAGCCATGATGATCGGCACATCGTCCGAAATACCGCCTTCGCGCATGGTGTCGCGTAACGCCTTCACGCGCGGATAAGGGTCCTGCGGCTCGCGCGGATCTTCCGCATTCGAAAGGCCATTATGCCCGCCAGCGAGCCAGGGATCTTCATAGACCACCGCCGCCAGCCATTCCGACGCCTTGGAATAGGCGCGCTTCCAGAGTGCCCGGAATGCACGACCGGAACTGACGATCGGAAGATAGCTGACTCCATAGGAGGCCGCGATCTCGCTCAGCTTATAAGGCATGCCAGCGCCGCAGGTGACGCCCGCCACCATGCCGCGCGTCTTTTCCAGCACGCCGTGCAGCACACGCTGCGCGCCGCCCATTTCCCAAAGTATGTTGATGTTGATCGCGCCCTTGCCCCCGGCAATCTCAAAAGCGCGCTTCACCTGTTCGACTGCGCCGTCGATGGCATAGGCCACCAATTCTTCATGACGGTCCCGCCGAGTGCGGCCATGATAGATTTGCGGAATGACATTGCCCATGCTGTCATAGCTGTCGGCGTTGACTGCGGACACGGTTCCGATCCCGCCCGCAGCAGCCCACGCGCCAGAGCTGGCATGGTTGGACACGGCCACGCCCTTGCCACCTTCGACCAGCGGCCAGACTTCGCGGCCACCATATATGATGGGCTTCAAACCCTTAAACAACGCAATCTCCCGCGCATTAACTGCTGGGTCCCCGGGCCATTGAAAGTCGCGCTATAGCAGCTTTTGAACCCGATGACGAAAGTTACGCGCGCCCCTACCGCAAAATATGCGGACTGGAAAGTGCCTCCCCATAAAGCGCAGCATAAGCCTCCACCATCGTGGCTTCATCAAAGTCGCGGCATGCCCGCGCACGGTTCGCTGCACCCAACCGCGCCCGCAGTTCCGCGCTGCCGCTAAGCGTCTCCAGCGCCTGGGAAAGCCCCTGTTCGTCGGCCACCACATAAGCGCGATTTTCAGGGGCAACCATCTGCGCGACATCGCCGACATCCATCGATGCGACGGGCAGGCCTGCCGCCATCGCCTCCACCAGCGAAATGGGAAACTGCTCACTGTCGGATGAAAGCGCAAAAATATCCAACAGTCCGACATAGCGCCATGGGTCAGGCAGGAAGCCCGCCATGTGGAGGTCGTCGATCCCATGGCGCTCCGCTTCGGCGAGAATCGCCTGCCGCTCCGGCCCCTCCCCCACTACAACGAGTTGAAGCCGGTCCCGGTGAGGCGCAATCGCGCGGATCAGGCGGGGGATGTTCTTGACCGGGCGTAGGCCGGCAAGGGTGCCCACCAGCAATTTGCCGGGAGAGCGAACGAGGCCGGGGATCGCATCCGGCGCGGGCGTGGCCACATAACGCGCGACGTCGATGCCGTTCTGGATGAGGTGTATCCTGCAGTGAGGCTGACGCCAGACATGCCGCGTGATATGTTCAAGCCTGATCGAAGGAACGACAACCGCAAAGCTACCCCCCAAGGCCAGACGACGATATAGGGTCCGCCGCGCCTTGAGGCCCGCCGTCTCATCCGCGTTGAAGCCATCCTCATGATGAATGAGCGGCGGCAGGCGCATGAATGGCGCGCAAAGGCGGTGAGACATGACCGCGTCCATCGCTCCCCAATTATAGGTGAGGACCAGGTCGAAGTTGGACAGGAGCCGGCCGATAGCCCGGAAACGCGCTGGGTTGGGGCGGCCTTTGAGCGGTGGAGACGGCGGAAAGTCGACATGGATCGCGGGATCGATCGCAGCGCGCGCATCCATGGCGTCGGGGTCCGCACTGACGATGCTGTGATGTGCCCGCCCGCCCCACAGGTTCATCAGGCGAACAGCGCGCGCTTCCTTGCCCCCCAGGGTGAAGCTGCCATGGATATGGAGCAGCCGTGGCGGCGCCCCCGACGGATCAGCCATGAAGTACCCGCGCCAGCAACTGGTCGATGGCGCTTGCCGCCTCCGGCTCACCCAGTACGGGCGCATGCCCCACGCCGGGGACGGTTGCCAGTGCTGCGCCAGCGCCGATTTCCCGCACCATTCGTTCAGTCGTTTCGACGCCAAGAATATCCGAACGCTCTCCTCTCAGGATCAGCGTGGGGATATCGCGGAAGGACGCCATGGCGGGCCACATGTCGACGCCGCCTTCTCCGCCCGCGACGCGCAGCGGTTCGGCAATACGCATGTCATAGTCCAGCACCACCCGCCCTCCATTGCTCAGCCGATAGAGACGCTTCGCCATCGCCAGCCATTGTTCAAGACCATAGGCGGGATAGATGTCGCGGTTCGTGTCTTCCAACGCGCGCGCCGCATGAACCCAGCTTGGGTGCGATTGCCCCACGCCAACATAGGCCCTGATTCGCGCAAGTCCCACTTCCTCCAGCGTGGGTCCCACATCGTTCAGCACGGCTCCGGCAAGCCATTCGCGATGCGTCGCGGCGATCAGCATGGTGATCAGACCGCCCAGCGACGTGCCGATGGCGACGAAGCGGGTGATTGCAAGGTCGCTCAAAAGTCGGCTGATATCCTGAAGATAGGTCAGGGGAACATATGTCATCGGGTCTTTCGCCTGCGCGCTTTCCCCGCGCCCCCGCATGTCGGGACAGATCAGACGCCAATGTCCGCCAAGCCTTTCGGCAAGCGGCTCGAAATCCCTGGAATTGCGGGTCAGGCCGGGCAGGCAAAGGAGCGGCGGCCGCCCATCGGACCCGCCAGCATAGTCGCGATAATGGAGACGCAGGCCATCAGGAGACCACCAATAGCCGTCGGCAAATACGCTCACCCGTCCTGCATCCTCAGCTTGTTGAAGGCTTCAAAGGAAAAGCCTTGACCTCCTTGTCCCAAGCATTGGCTTGGCTCCGTCTTCATATCGCCGCACCGTCAGCATCCCGCAAGCCGAGAGATGAGCCATCAACGAATAAAAAGCGATGCGGAAGCGTGTTGCCGGTGGCTGGCTCCCTTCCCTAACCGCCCGATATCATCCATATCGATGGCATGTCCGCAACGCTGACTTCAACCGAACCCGCCACTGGCGTTCTCCTGTGGCAAGGAACCCCGAGTGATGTGGAGGCGGAGGTCGCTCGCGTCCGCGCGGCTTGGCCGCGCTGGGCGGCGCAACCGGTCGCCTATCGCATCGAAACGCTTCGCCGCTTCGTCAACGTGGTTCGCGCCAATGAAGATCAACTGGCCGACCTGATTGCGCGCGAAACGGGCAAGCCGTTGTGGGATGCGCGAACCGAAGTCACCGCGGTGATGAACAAGGTCGATATTTCCGTTGCGGCCTATTCGGAACGTACCGGCCAGCGGCGATTGGAAGCGGCCCTGGGCGCTCGTCAGTCCGTGCGGCATAAACCTCATGGCGTGATGGCGGTGCTTGGCCCCTATAATTTCCCCGCCCATCTGCCCAACGGGCATATCGTGCCCGCCCTACTGGCAGGCAATGGCGTGCTGTTCAAACCATCTGAACATACGCCCGCCGTTGGCGAAATGCTGGTCCGACTTTTCCATGAAGCGGGGGTCCCCGAAGATAGCCTTCGGCTGGTCCTGGGCGGGCCGGACGAAGGAAAAGCGCTTGCTGCCCATCCCGATGTGAACGGAATCCTGTTTACTGGATCGGCGCATACCGGCATCGCGATAAACCAACAATTCGCAACCGATCCGGGCAAGATTCTGGCCCTGGAAATGGGCGGCAACAATCCTGTCATCGTATGGGACACCGCCGACATAGCGAGCGCGGCTGTGCTGGTGGTGCAATCCGCTTTCCTGTCGAGCGGCCAGCGATGCACGGCAGCAAGCCGGTTGATCGTCAAGCAGGAACTGGCCGACGCATTGATCGGTGAGGTCAAAAAGATTGCCGACCGCCTCATTGTCGATCACCCACACGCCGATCCAACCCCCTTTATGGGGCCAGTCATTGACAATCGGGCCGCGGATCAGCTGACCGAAAGCTTCCTTTATCTGATGAGCCACGGCGGACGCCCCATCAAGCATATGGCGCGCCCCGTTGAAGATCGCCCTTTCCTCAGCCCCGCAATCATCGACGTCACCGCGATGGAAGAGCGGCCTGATGTCGAATTATTCGGACCGTTGCTGCAGGTCATCCGCGTGCCTGATTTCGCCGCCGCCATCGCAGAAGCCAACAATAGTCGCTATGGGCTGTCCGCTTCGCTGATCGGGGGATCGCCCGAACAATATAACCAGTTCTGGGCCAATGTCCGAGCCGGGATCGTCAACTGGAACCGCCCGACTAATGGCGCTTCTTCCTCCGCTCCCTTTGGCGGAGTGGGGATTTCCGGCAATCATCGGCCAAGCGCTTATTATGCGGCGGATTATTGCGCCTATCCCGTTGCTTCCGTTGAAATTGAGCAGCCGCGCGCGTCTATCGGCGTGGGCCTGAAGGATATCGATATCAAGGCCATGGGCGACTGAACGCTCGCCGTTCGTTCCCATTTTTGGGTGAAGCTGCGGCCCCTCCCAAATTTTCCTACGTGGCGGACAAAGCATTCTGAATTGAAACAGCCACGCGCTTCCGCCATCTGGCCATCATGGCTAAAGCTGCCCCTTCCACCGTTTACCTCGTCGGCGCGGGCCCAGGCGACCCGGACCTTCTGACTCTGCGCGCCGCGCGATTGATCGGCGAAGCGCAGGTGATCGTGCATGACGGGCTGGTATCCGATGCAATATTGGCAATGGCTTCGCCGGATGCCGAGTTGATTTCCGTCGCCAAGCAACGCAGCCGCCATTCCCTGCCGCAGGAAGGTATAAACGCGCTTCTGATCGACCTTGCGCTCTCCGGGCGCGGTGTCGTGCGGTTAAAAGGGGGCGACCCCTTCATCTTCGGACGCGGTGGTGAGGAGTTGGAAGCGTGCCGCGCCGCAGGCGTACCGGTGGAGGTGGTCCCCGGCATCAGCGCCGCGATCGGCTGCGCCGCGCAGGCGCAGCTGCCCCTCACCCATCGTGAAGCGGCGAGCGCCGTTACCTTTGTAGCGGGTCAGTGCAAGGGTCTGACGGATCAGGACTGGTCCGGGCTGGCAGGACATGGCCGAACGCTCGTCATCTACATGGGCGTGGCAACGGCGACGGATATCGCCGACAAGCTGATCGCTGACGGCGTGTCGCCCGCGATTCCGGTTGCCGTGCTGGAAAATGGCACACGCGCGGACATGCGGACGCTGCGTACACTGCTGGCCGACCTGGGCGACATGGTCGTACGGGAAAAGGTGAAAAGCCCGGCATTGATTGTCGTGGGCGACGTGGCGGCCTATGCGCTGGCGCAGGACGCGCTGGCCGGTTTGGCCGCGCAAATGAACAATGGGGCGGAGATGCTTTCGTGAAGATTTTGACGGGCAATGACCTGGGCACCGGCGACGTCATCTGGTGGGCCGGCGACGGCTGGTCACGCCAGCTGGCCGATTCGGTGGACGTCGGTGACAAGGGTGAGGAACTGGCAGGTGCGGAAGAAGCCGCTTTGCGGGTCGTCGCACCCTATGTGATCGACGCCACCGTGACGGACGAAGGCGTGCGGCCTGCACATATTAAGGACCGCATCCGTGCTCTGGGGCCGACCGTGCGCCCCGACCTGACGCTAAAACCGAATGACGCCGACGCCGGCAACTGGGTGATCTGAACCATGTATCGTTATGACAGCTATGACCAGTCGATCGTCGACACGCGGGTCGAAGAGTTTCGCGACCAGACGCAGCGCCGCCTCGCGGGCCAGCTGACCGAGGATCAGTTCAAGCCGCTGCGCCTGATGAACGGCCTCTACCTTCAGCTGCACGCCTATATGCTGCGCGTCGCGATCCCCTATGGCACTCTTTCGGGCAAGCAGATGCGAAAGCTGGGCGAGATCGCTGCGAAATATGACAAGGGCTATGGCCACTTTACGACGCGCCAGAATCTTCAGTATAACTGGATCAAGCTGGCCGATGCGCCGGAAATCCTGGCCGAACTGGCGACGGTCGAGATGCACGCGATCCAGACCAGCGGCAACTGCATCCGCAACATTTCGTCGGATCAATATGCCGGTGTAGCGGCCGACGAAGTGGCTGATCCGCGCCCCTGGGCGGAGCTGCTGCGGCAATGGTCGACCTTCCACCCTGAATTCACCTATCTGCCGCGCAAGTTCAAGATCGCGGTGATCGCGAGCGAGGAAGATCGTTCCGCGATGAAGCTTCACGATATCGGTCTGAAGCTGGTGAAGCGCGACGGACAGATCGGTGCCGAGGTCTATGCCGGTGGCGGCATGGGCCGGACACCCATGGTTGCGCCTCAAATCAGCGACTTCGTACCGGAAGATGAGATTATATCTTATCTGGAAGCGTGCCTGCGCGTCTACAATCGCTACGGTCGCCGCGATAACAAGTACAAGGCGCGGATCAAGATCCTGGTCCATGAACTAGGCGTCGATGAATATAAGCGGCAGGTGGAGGAAGAGTTCGCCCACATGCGGATTCTCGGCCTCAACCCGCCGACCGAAGAGCTGAATCGCATCCGGCCTTTCTTCGCCAACCCAGCTTATGAGCAGGGCCTGAGCGACGACCTCGACCGCTCCGACCCGGCCTTTGCGCTGTGGGCGGACCGGCAGGTCGCGGCGCACAAGCAGCCCGGCTATGCGATCGTCAACATCAGCCTGAAACCGCGCGGCGGCATTCCGGGTGACGCGTCGGCAGAGCAGATCGAGCTGGCGGCCGAGCTTGCCGAAAACTATTCCTTCGACGAACTGCGCGTGACCCATGCGCAGAACCTCGTCCTACCCCATGTGAAAAAGGCGGACCTTTACACCATCTGGCAGAAGCTGGATGCCGCAGGTCTGGCCGAAGCCAATCTGGACCTCATCACCGATATCATCGCTTGCCCTGGCCTCGACTATTGCAGCCTGGCCAATGCACGGTCGATCCCGCTGGCGCAAAAGCTGTCGGAGCGCTTCGCAAGCATTGAGCAGCAGAAGGATCTGGGCGAGCTGAAGGTGAAGATTTCCGGCTGCATCAATGCTTGCGGCCACCACCATGCAGGCCATATCGGCGTGCTGGGCGTGGACCGTAAAGGCGTGGAGAATTTCCAGCTGTCGCTTGGCGGATCGGGCGCGGAGGACGCCGCCGTCGGTCAGATCACCGGCCCGGGTTTCTCCGAGGACGGTGTGGTCGACGCGATCGAGAAGGTGACCGACCTCTATCTGGCCCAGCGAGAGGAAGGCGAACGCTTCCTCGACACCTATCGCCGTCTTGGCATGAAGCCCTTCAAGGAGGCGATCTATGGTTGAGTTCCTTTCCTTCCGCGAAGGCGAAGCAACGCAGGAACCGGCGGTGACGGTCGAATCCTTCACCGGCCAGTCCAATTCGACGGCGGTCAGGATCGAAGCGGGCGAAGATGCGCGTGAACTGCTGCCCTATCTTGATCGGCTGTCACTAGTGGAAGTCAACTTCCCTGCTTTCGGCGACGGTCGCGGCTATTCGGCCGCGCGTATACTGCGGGAAGCAGGCTATGCCGGTGAACTGCGCGCCGTCGGCGACGTTCTGGTGGACCAGCTTGTCGCGATGCGGCGCTGTGGCTTTGACAGCTTCCGGCCCGATAAGGCGCTGGACGACGACGCCGCAGAGCGTGCGCTCAATCGTTATGCCGACGTCTATCAAAAGACCGTCGATGGCCGCCGCCCTGTTTGGGCGAAACGGCACCCGGAGAATGTGAATGGCTGAACCTGCCCGCCAGCTTGATGTGATCGACGCGCGGCCCGCCTTTACCCAGGCGGAAGCCGACGCCCTCAACGCGCGTTTCGAAGGCGTCGATACGCTGTCGATGCTCAAGACCGTCTTTGCCGAAGGGCTGGCGGGCAATGTCGCAGTTGTGTCGTCTTTCGGCACGGAAAGTGCTGTGTTGCTCCATCTGGTGGCAATGGCGGACAAGAATGTACCGGTAATCTTTGTCGATACGCTCAAGATGTTCTCCGAAACCCTGGATTATCGTAACACGTTGATCAGCACTTTCGGCTTTACCGACAGCCGGGCAGTCACGCCCCTGCCCGACGTGCTGGCGACAAAGGACGAAACCGGCCTGCGCTGGTCTTACGATCCCGACGGCTGCTGCGAAATCCGCAAGGTGGAGCCGATGCATCGCGCGAAGGACGGGCTCGACGCCTGGATTTCGGGGCGGAAGGCGTTCCAGTCGGTAACGCGCCAAAACCTCCCGCGCTTTGAGATCGAAGACGGTCGCCTGAAAATCAATCCCTTGGGTGATTGGACGAAGACAGACCTTGAAGCATATTTCGAGCAGCACCAGCTGCCGCGCCATCCGTTGGAATCACAGGGTTATCTGTCGATCGGATGCGAACCCTGCACGTCGAAGGTCCTGCCGGGCGAAGACCCGCGCGCGGGTCGTTGGCGTGGTTGGGACAAGGTAGAATGCGGAATTCATACGCCCGTAACTCCGCTGCCCGCGCCTGTGGGCGACCCGGACGATCCGGCCAATCAGCCTGTGTTCTAAAGGCTCAAAGGCCTCAGGCTTCATCTGGTAATATAAAATCCTCCCTGTGCTAAGCGCGCGGGGAGGATTTTCTGTCTGCCGCCTCAAAATGCGCCAGCCGTCACAAGCAGGATGACGTAGCCACAACATCCCCTATTATGCGCCAGTCAATCAAAGGGGACTGTCATGGCGATTGAGATCAAGATTCTCGCCTGGAGCTGCGCGCTCCTGCTCGTGCATATCTTTGCGGCAGCGCATCTCAAGACGAAGCAATATGGGACCAAGTGGAACATGGGCGCGCGGGACGAATCCTTGCCGCCGTTAGCTCCAGTGGCGGGCCGTCTGGTGCGCGCTCAAGCGAATTTCCTGGAAACCTATCCCATCGCCATCATCTGCCTATTCGGGGTGGTCGTCGCTGACAAGGCGACCGAGACGACGGCGCTGGGTGGCTGGCTGTGGCTCGGCGCGCGCGCTGCCTATCTGCCGCTGTACGGCATGGGGGTGCCCGTCATCAGGACGCTCGCCTATGGAGTCAGCCTGGTCGGCCTGGCGCTGATATTCCAGGCGCTAGTGTCGGGCTAACCCGTCGTGCTTCATTCGTAATCGCCCATATAGCCGCCCTCGGCCAGATCCGAGAAGCGCGTGATCTTGGCGTCGAATTTCATGCGGATGCGCCCGGTGGAACCGTGGCGCTGTTTGGCGATGATCAGTTCGGCCAGGCCATAGATGCGCTCCATCTCCTGCGCCCATTCCAGATGGTCGGGGCCTTCCTTGTTCCCTGGTTCCTTGGCCGCCACATAATAATCTTCGCGGAATACGAACCAGACCATGTCCGCGTCCTGCTCGATCGAGCCGGATTCGCGCAGATCCGAAAGCTGCGGGCGCTTGTCCTCACGTTGTTCGACCGCGCGGCTCAGCTGCGACAGCGCCAGAACCGGAACGTTAAGTTCCTTCGCCAACGTCTTCAAACCACGCGAGATTTCCGAGATTTCCTGAACGCGATTGTCGCTGCTCTTTCCAGTTCCCTGCAGCAGTTGAAGATAATCGACGATGACGAGGCCGACATCATGGCGGCGCTTCAACCGGCGGGCGCGGGTGCGCAGGGCGGCGATGGTCAGGCCCGGCGTATCGTCGATAAATAGCGGCAATTCCTGAAGCTCACGGGCGGCGCGGGACAGGTTCTGAAAATCGGCGCGGCTGATCTTACCCATGCGCAAAGCTTCGCCGCTGATGCCCGACTGTTCGGCCAGAACGCGGGTCGCCAGCTGATCCGCCGACATTTCAAGGCTGAAAAATGCGGTCTTGGCGCCCATATTCTTTTCCGGCGGAATGCCGTCAGCATGATCGCGCATCCAGCGTGAGGCTGCATTATAGGCGATGTTGGTCGCGAGCGACGTCTTGCCCATACCCGGACGGCCCGCCAGGATCATAAGGTCCGAATTGTGAAGGCCACCGATCTTTTCGTTCAGGCTGTTGAGACCTGTGGTGATTCCCGACACATGGCCGCCACTGTTGAGCGCTCGCTCGGCCACCTGCACCGCCATGGTCGTGGCGGTCGCAAAGCTCTTGACCGATCCGACCTCTCCTTCCCCTTCGGACACTTTATAAAGGGCGACCTCCGCCTGCTCTATCTGTTCGCGGGGATTGACATCCTCACTCGTATCAAGAGCATTTTCAACAAGTTCACGTCCAACATTCACAAGCTGACGCAAGAGAGCGAGATCATAGATCTGGCTGGCGAAATCGCGCGCGCCCAGCAGCGCCGCGCCGTTGCCGGTTAACTGCGCGAGATAGCCAACGCCCCCCAGTTCCTTGAGCGCCGGGTCCTGCTCCAACATCGGTTTCAGCGTCACCGGGTTCGCGACCATGTCACGTTCCACAAGCTTCATGACGGCTTCATAGACGCGGCCGTGAAGTGGTTCGAAGAAATGCTCAGGCTTGAGCCTCAGTTGCACATCTTCGGCAATGCGGTTGTCGATCATCAGCGCGCCCAGCAGCGCGGCTTCGGCCTCCACATTGCGGGGGAGCTCCGTGACGCCTGTTTCCACGGCGGGGTTCATCTGCACCAATTCGACCATGCGCCCCTCATCGCGCGGGCAGAGGTCCAGCGCAAGCGGGAAGCCGCGTTCCCTTGGGCAAAGCTGTGGAGAACTCTTCTGACTTATCCGGCCTTGCTTTTCCCCGCTGGCCGCCGCACTCACCATCGGCATCATGGCCGATCCGCGCATCATAGATATCACGCTCGACGAGCGGACGATCCTGTGGCGCAGCGCCGATGTCGAACAGGAACGGCGCATAGCCATTTTCGACCTGTTGGAAGATAATTTCTTCGCTCCACAGCGTGTCCATGCCGACGGTTATGCAGGGCCTTATCGCGTGATGCTGCGCGTGGAGGAAGGGCGGCTAGTCATCGAAATCAAGCGCGATGATGAAGAACCGCTGGAGGCGATCATCCTCAGCCTCGGTCGTTTCCGCAGGCCCATCCGCGAATATTTCGCCATCTGCGACAGCTATTATCAGGCGATCAACCATGCTTCGCCTCAGCAAATCGAAACGGTGGACATGGCCAGGCGCGCCATCCACAATGACGCGGCAGAAATGCTGATTGAACGGCTGGACGGCAAGATAAAGGTCGATTTCGACACGGCCAGACGCCTGTTCACGCTGATTTGCGTGCTGCATATCAAGGGTTAGAGGGGGACATCATCCGTCAGCATTCCACAGGCCGGTATCTGGCCCGCATTCTGGCGGGTGCCGCTGTCCTCGCCCTGCTGGCGGGGGGGCTGTGGCTCTATGCGCGCGATTGGGCACCTGACCGCGACGTCTATCCGACGCAAGGCGTCGCGGTCAGCGCGGACAATGGCCCGATCGACTGGGGAACGCTGGCCGCAAATGGGGTCGATTTCGCCTATATTCGCGCGGCCAAAGGCGCGGAGGGCCGCGATCCCGCCTTTGCCCGCAACTGGTCAGCCGCTCGGTCGGCAGGACTGCGCTATGGCGCTTCGCTGGACTTCAGCCTTTGCAAGCGCGCGGCAGAACAGGCGACCCGATTCGTGACAACCGTGCCGCGCGACAATGCCGCCCTGCCTCCTGTCATTCGCCTGACGCTCACCCCCGCTTGCGCAGAGCGGCCGGAACGAGACGCGGTGCTGTCGGAACTCAATACGCTGGTAAATCTCGTCGAAAGCAATGCGCGTAAGCCTGCCCTGCTCAACATCTCACCCGATTTCGAGGAACATTATGATATCGCGTCCGGCATCAACCGGACGCTGTGGCTGGAAGGCGACTTCTTTCCCCCCGATTATGCGACCCGCAAATGGGTCATGTGGACAGCCAATGACATGCGGCATATCGACGGTATCGAAGGGCCTGTCAGATGGGGTGTTGTGGCACCATGAACGCGATGGAGGATGACGTCAGCCGACTGATAGAAGCGGCGCGCGCGGCCCGAAAAAATGGCTATGCGCCTTACAGCCGTTTTTCGGTCGGCGCGGCTGTGCGGCTGACCGATGGAGAGATCATCGCTGGTGCCAATTTTGAAAATGCGAGCCTGGGACTGTCGCTTTGCGCCGAAACTGTCGCGTTGGCGGCGGCCAATGCGCGGGGACGGTTCGCCGACGTTAACGCCATCGCCGTGGTTGGCGGGCCGACCGACTGGCCCGATGACGCCCCTAGAAACCATGTCGTCACTCCATGTGGCCGGTGCCGTCAGATTCTGAACGAAGCCCAGCAGGTGGCCGACCGCCCAATCGCCATCTATTGCGCTTCAGTGGATGGTGACGCGATAGTGGAACATAACGTAACCTCCCTCCTCCCATTCGCATTTGGTCCCAATGACTTGGGCATCACTCCTCACAGGAAAAGCTAGATATTCATGTCGATATTGTCCGATAAGTGGATCCGCGAACAGGCCCTGTCCAGCAACATGATCGAGCCTTTTGTCGAAAGTCAGCGGCGCGATGGGTGCATCAGCTACGGCCTGTCTTCCTACGGCTATGACGCCCGCGTGGCCGACGAGTTCAAGATCTTCACGAACGTCGATAGCGCCGTGGTCGATCCCAAGGATTTTGCTTCAAACAGCTTTGTCGACCGCAAGACCGACTGTTGCATCATTCCGCCCAACAGTTTCGCACTGGCGCGCACCGTGGAATATTTCCGGGTGCCGCGCGACGTGCTGGTGATCTGCCTCGGCAAATCCACCTATGCGCGCTGCGGCATCATCGTGAATGTGACCCCGCTGGAGCCGGGCTGGGAGGGTCATGTGACGCTGGAATTTTCCAACACCACCCCGCTGCCCGCGAAAATCTACGCCAACGAAGGTGCGTGCCAGTTTCTGTTCCTGAAGGGGAATGAACCCTGCGAAGTCAGCTATGCCGATCGCGCCGGCAAATATATGGGGCAGCAGGGTGTGACATTGCCTCGGCTGTAAAGCCGTGCGACACTGACAACATGAAGCTCGAGCGGTTGCCGCCATGCTGAATTTTCTTCGCCGCCGTCCACAGCCGCGAAACACGCTTTCCAGCGTGGGCGACGACGTCCGGGTCTATGCCATTGGCGACATCCATGGGCGGCTGGACCTGTTCGACCGGCTGATGGACATGATCGCGCAGGACGAAGCGAACCGTCCACCCCTACCCCGCCAACTGATCTTGTTGGGGGACCTGATTGATCGTGGTCCGCAATCGGCACAAATGATCGACCGCGCAATGACCCTGGCGCAATCGGTGGACAATGTCAGCTTCATCAAGGGTAACCATGAGGAATTGTTCATCGCCGCCTCTAGCGGCAGCGCGCAACATGCCGGATTTTTCCGCCGCATCGGCGGCGTCGAAACACTGTCGAGTTACGGCCTACCCGTCAGGGAATGCGCAGCGATGGACGATAGCGCACTGGCGCAATGGATGCTGGCGCATATACCCCGCGACCATGTCGATTTCGTTGACCAGTTTGAAGACATGCTGACGATCGGCGATTATCTGTTCGTCCATGCGGGCATTCGTCCGCGTGTGCGGCTGGATGCCCAGCGTCCCGCTGACTTGCGCTGGATCAGAGGCGAATTTTTGACCCATGGCGGCGATCATGGGCGAATGATCGTCCACGGCCATAGCATCTCCGATGACGTGGATGAGCAGTCCAACCGCATCGGCATCGATACGGGAGCCTGGCGAAGCGGAAAATTGAGCGCGCTGGGGCTGCAAGGGACAGAGCGCTGGTTTCTCCAGACCTGATTTCCTATCGCATTAAGTTCAGCGCCAACCCCCAGCCCTCGCCGCCGCTTCCTGCCGCGCATCGGCAGGATCGCCCGCGATCAAAGCGTCGACCGTGGCCATGATCCGGGGATCGCCAGATGCAGCCTGCCGATAGGCTGCGCGCTCATCGCCGCCCGGCAGAAGTTGCTGGATCCGCCAGCCCTCTCCCTCCCGGCATGCGACGCCTGCCACTACATCGCCATCAAAGCTGCGGCACCAGCCCCCCTCCTTCCGGCGAAAGCTCAGGCCGATGCGGATGGACGCGCCATCCTGCGCCGAAGCCAGTTGCGTATCCAGTGCAGATTTAAGCTGTCCCCCGGCCAGCATCGCCCCGTCCCTTACCAACACGGGACCGTCCGCACGGTTAGTCCATTGTCCGACGGCGACGCCCAACAGCAGGCTAGCGGCGATCGCCCCACTCATGCCCCAGTTGCGCCAACGCGATCCGCCAGGCTGGGGCATGGTCACGACCTTCGCGCTCTCCCGCAGGGGAGCCTCCATGGCAGATGGAACCGGCTCGCTCACAATCGGCGCATAATGATCCGAGAGCCGGTGGCGCAGACGGCGGTGCATCTCCAGACGCGCCGCCAGCGCGGGATCGTCCGCCACGGCGCGGTTCACACGCCTGCGGGTGACCTCATCCAATTCCCCGTCCACCCACGCGATCAGCATCGCTTCGTCAATGTTCGTCATGCCGCTTCCCCCAGCAATTCAAGAAGAGCGCCGCGCCCCCGCACCAATCGTGACGTCAAGGTGCCCATGGGAATGCCCAGAACATCGGCAGCTTCCTTGTAGGACAGGCCCTCTACCAGCACGAGAGCGATGGCTTCCCGCTGCTCGTCGGGCAATGCGTTCATCGCGCGATCGACATCCCCCAGCATCATATGCGCTTCAACATCACGGTCGCCCGCGTGACCGACATGCTCCCCCGCCTCTTCCGGCGCGAAAGTGCGGGCAGCGCGCTGCCGCGACCGGCCTTCATCGATCCACAGATTGCGCATGATCCGATACATCCAGTTGTCCAGTCTCGTTCCAGCTTGCCACTGGTCCCGTGCCCTCAGCGCCTTTTCGACCGCCGCCTGGCAAAGGTCATCCCCGTCGGCGCGGTCGCGCGACAGGCTCGCCGCAAAGCGGCGCAGCCGGGGAAGGATCGCCAACAGATCACTCTCAAATGACATCTGCTCTCCTGTTGCCGTCAGGGATGAAACGGCTGGCGGCGAACGTTTCATCCCTGATCTTATTCCTTTATCGGAAATATTCGGACGATGGCTCATTTTGACGACGAGACGACCTGGCTGTCCACGTCCAAACGGCAAAGATTTGAAGAGAGCGACATGAAATCCACGCGGGCCTTGATCCTCACTATCCTGCTGTTGACAGGCCCCAGTGCCAAGGCGCAGCTACTGCCGTCCGCTGGCGACACGTTGGGAATAGACCGTGCCCTGACACATGTGCAGGAGCGCGCCGAAGGCGCTCTGACTCAAGCTGATCTCGACCGGCTATCCCCCGCGCGGCTCGCAGAGCGTTTGATGTCATCCAGGGATGCTCGCATCCGCGCGCTGCTAAGGCAACACGGCGACAGCATCGAACTGGACGAGAGGCGGCAACCCGCGCGTCGGGGCGTGATATTGCTAACCGGTGCCACCGCCTCCAGTGTCGAGGCGCTGCGGAAAGCAGGTTATGGCGTCGAAAGCGAAGTCGTCGAGGGCCTGGGCCTATCGGTCACCCGGCTGGTCGTCCCCCAGGGCCATACTTTGATCCGCGCCCTCAAGCAGGTCCGTTCAATCGCTCCCGAAGCCCAGCCCAGCGCAGACAATCTCTATTTTCCCAGCGGAACACCTGTGCTGCTGATGGAGACAGCGGCCCTGGCAGGCGGTGGATCGCCCCAAGGCCGCGTCGCTGGACTGATAGATGGCGGCGTCGCCCGCCACCCATCGCTATCTGGCCCTGTCGAGCAGCGGGGGTTCGCGCGCGGATCACCCCGCGCCAGCGCCCATGGCACAGCCGTCGCGTCGTTGATCAGCGGCACCGGCATGATCCGGGGCGCTGCGCCCGGCGCGCCTTTGCTCGTTGCTGATGTCTATGGCGATGACCCCGCGGGCGGCAGCGCATTTGCCATTGCACGGGCGCTGGGTTGGATGGCGGCGCGCGGGGTCGATGTGACGACTGTCAGCTTGGTCGGCCCTGACAATCCCCTGCTGGCAGGGGCGATCCGGCTGGCCAAAAGCAAGGGCGTGACGGTCGTCGCAGCCGTGGGTAATGACGGCCCGGCAGCCCCCCCGGCCTACCCCGCCTCCTATCCCGAAGTCGTCGCCGTGACGGGGATCGACGGGCGCGGGCGTCTGCTACCCGAAGCGGGCCGAGCGCGGCACATCGACTTCGCAGCCCCAGGCGCCGACATGAACGCGGCGCGAATCGAGGACGGCAAGGGCCGCGTGCGAGGTACGTCCTTTGCCGCACCATTGGTTGCGGGCCGCCTGCTGGCGACCGGAAGCCTGACAGCGCTGGCCGCCGAAGCGACGCGCAAGAACAAGGCGGACCGCCGCCTCGGACGTGGAATCGTCTGCGGCCAGTGCAGAAATTTGAACTGAATTACAGTATCTTGCACGATTTCTCTCAGTTGCTGGGATGAAACCCAACGGCGCCCTCGTTGTTCTGCCATCGGATCGACAAACAAATGAGGAGACGATCGATGAAAGCGAAGTTCATTCTGGCCACTGCCTGCCTCGCCGCGATGACGGCGGCTCCCGCTTCGGCGCAGCTTTTGGGCGGCGGAGGCGGCCTCGGCGGTGGGCTGGGCGGAGGCCTTGGCGGCGTCGGCGGCTCGTTGGGCGGAACGTTGGGCGGCTCGGGCGGCGTTGGCGTGGATCGCGCCGTCGACCTGCAAAATGGTCGGGTCAGCGCGGGCGGATCGGCTCAGGGCCGCGCAGACGGTTCGACGGACGGTACCATCACCCGCAAGGGCAAGGCGAGGAGCGGGAGCGCATCCGGTTCCCTTACCGGCTCAGCCAATGGCAATGTAACCGCTGACACGATAGGCACGGCTGATGTGACCCAAGCAGCCGGTGGTGCGCGCGACCACGCCGTCGGTACCGTCAGCGCCACCCGCGATCGTGCCGCCAGCGCCGCAGCCACTACTCAGGGCAAGGCGAACGCTACGGCTCACACCGCCGGAGATCATGCGCGCGCTGCGGCCAACAGCGCAAAGTCAGCATCCGGCAGCGCCACGGGCGCACTGAACGGGGCGGCGGCGCTTGACGCCGGTGGCCACCTGTCGGGTCACGCTGATGCCGCCGCATCAGGTGCAACCTCTTCCAGTCAGACGGGCGAATAACGCCTTTAAGGGCGGTCCCACGACCCCCGGCTTTCAGCCATTTCCGCCCTTTGCCTGACTGGGGGCCGGTGATCATCAGGTCACCGGCCCATTTTTGTCGGTATGACGAACGCATAGAAAAGGCCAGCTGCCCCAAGGACAGCTGGCCTTCAATTCCACTATCGATGCCTGGATCAGGCGACCTTAGTCGCAACGTCCAGCGCTTCGTCCTGGTCGCGCAGCACATAGCCGCGTCCCCAGACGGTCTCGATATAATTGTCGCCGCTACAAGCCAGCGCCAATTTCTTGCGCAGCTTGCAGATAAAGACGTCGATGATCTTGAGTTCCGGTTCGTCCATCCCGCCATATAGGTGGTTCAGGAACATTTCCTTGGTCAGCGTCGTGCCTTTGCGGAGCGACAAAAGCTCCAGCATCGCATATTCCTTACCCGTCAGGTGGACGCGGTTGCCGTCCACCTCCACCGTCTTGGCGTCAAGGTTGACGGCCAGCTTGCCGGTACGGATGACTGATTGTGAATGGCCTTTCGACCGGCGAACGACCGCGTGAATACGGGCGATCAGCTCTTCGCGATGGAAAGGCTTGGTCACATAATCGTCGGCACCAAAGCCGAACGAGCGCACCTTGCTGTCCATCTCTGCAATGCCTGAAAGGATCAGCACCGGCGTCTGCACCTTGGCCGCGCGCAGCTTCTTCAGCACGTCGTAGCCGTGCATATCCGGCAGGTTCAGGTCCAGGCAGATGATGTCATAGTCATACAGCTTCCCCAGATCGAGCCCTTCCTCGCCCAGGTCGGTCGTATAGACGTTGAAGCCTTCGGTCGTGAGCATCAGCTCAATCGCCTTGGCCGTGGTCGGTTCATCTTCGATTAGCAGAACGCGCATATGAAGCCCCTGTCCTTGCAGATCCCGTAAACCCCGAAGAACGGCGTCTGCTCCAATTCATTAACCAAAAAACTTCTGAAGGACAAAGGTTAATTTTTCGCTAACCCGCAGAAATCCACGAGTCGCGGGAATTTGAATCTATTTACAACGCTTTAATGACAGACTGATTCAAATGCCGCTGAGAACCAATTTTCACCCTCTGACCGTCAGCAGCCATGGTTGCGCGTGATGAAATCCAGCAACGCTTCGACCCGCCCGGAACGCAATCGCGATGGCGGCGTAACCAGGTGCAGACCCAGCGGCGGCGGTCGCCAGTCGATCAGTATTTCCTCCAGATCGCCCGCGGCAATAGCAGCGCCGACGATGAAATCGGGCAGCCGGGCAATCCCTACCCCGGTCAGCAATGCGGGCAGCATCGCTTCCCCGCTGTTGACCGTGATGCGGGAACGGACCTGCACCGCCACATTCTGTTCCCCCGGTCCTACAAAGCGCCAGACGTCGGGCGTAGGCGCATTGGAATAGCAAAGGCAATCATGGCCGCTAAGGTCTGACGGATGCGCTGGACGCCCGCGTTCATCGAGATAGGCCGGGGACGCAACAACATGCACATGCATGTCCGCCAGCCGCCGGGCGCGCAGTGAACTATCGGGCATGTCGGCGATACGGATGGTCGCATCCAGCCCCATTTCTATCAGGTCGATCCGCGCATCGGACAGGTGCAGATCGACGTCCACGCCGGGGTGGAGCTTCGTAAACTCGGCAATCAGCGGTGCCACGCGCAACAGGCCAAAGGTCATGGGGGCGCCCAGCCTCACTGTCCCGCTCAACTCGGTCGTCTCCTGACGCGCCGCCTCCTCCGCCGCCTGTCCTTCGGCAAGGATGCGGGCGGCGTGATCGGCCAGCCGCTTACCGCTTTCAGTCAGCGCTAGACGGCGGCTGGTCCGGGCGAACAGGCTGGTGTCGAGATGCTGTTCCAGCCGCGTCACGGCCTTTGACACGGTGGCCTTCGAAACGCTCAACGCTTTGGCGGCGTCAGTGAAGCTGCGATGTTCTACCACGGCGGCGAACATCGCCCAGGCTTCCAGATCGGGGAGACGCATAAGGGAAACAATCCGTTTCAATGCTGCTTGTTTAAGAAACGATCCTGATCGCTAGATTGGCGGAAAGCAAGCCGGAAGCTCCGGCAGCGCATTGAAAGGCACAGCAGATGAGCAACATCGTGCAGAACAGCATTGAACGCCGCCCCTTCGCCTCCCTCGGCCATGCGGATCATGGCTGGCTCAATGCCCGGCACCATTTTTCCTTCGCGGATTATCATGATCCCGCCCGGATGGGCTGGGGCGCGATCCGGGTGTGGAACGATGATGAGATCGCGGCGCAATCCGGCTTTCCGCCCCATCCTCACCGCGACATGGAAATCATCACCTATGTCCGCACCGGCGCGATCACGCATCAGGACAGCCTGGGCAATAAGGGCCGCACCGAAGCAGGCGACGTGCAGGTCATGAGCGCCGGGACAGGCATCCGCCACGCCGAATATAATCTGGAAGATGAAACGACCACGCTCTTCCAGATCTGGGTAATCCCCAGCGCAACAGGTGGATCGCCAAGCTGGGGGGCAAAGCCGTTCCCCAAGGGGGATCGATCCGGCAAGCTGGTCATCCTGGCCAGCGGTCATGATGAGGACAAGGAAGCGCTCCGCATCCGCGCCGACGCCCGCCTGCTGGGCGGCACGATCAAGGCGGGGGAAAGTGTGACCTATGACAGCGCCCAAGGACGTCATATTTATCTGGTGCCTGCAACCGGGCGAATAGAGATTGACGGCCAGCTTTTCGAAGCGCGCGATGGCGCGGCAATCATCGGCGGAAAGCCCTTCACCATCACCGCACTGGAAGACGCCGAAATCGTCCTGGTCGATAGCGAATAGGCCCGTCCAACCCCGACGGGCCGACGGCCGCCCGCCTCCTTCCCCTCCCCCCGGAGGCGGGCGGCCACATCGCATTCGGGCTGATCATCGCCTGATAGGCTACAGGAAGATGCGTCGGCCTACGGCACTGCGCTTCATGAGGTGATAGGCACCCATCGGCAGCGCCACGGCGAGGGTCAGCAGCCACGGCTTGCCCAGTATCGGCGAAAAGTAATGGATCACCGCCACATGCAGATACATGATGACGAGCGAAGCACGGCCCACGCCCGCCAGCCAACCGCCGAATGGCCCGACCCGTACCGAAAAGCGGAACAGCAGCAGCGACGTCGCGACCGCCGATCCGATCGACAGCAACGGCGCACCATAATCCGCGGCTTTCATGTTCAGGGTCGGCAGCAGGCCGGACAACCCGCCCAGCGATAGCGCCGCCAGCGGCCACCACATCCATCGCCGCCAGGCCACTTTCTGCCAGGCCGCCCCGACCCACAGCAGCACAAGCGCCATGGGGACGCTCAACAAGCCAAGCACCGAAGCGTCGGTAATCCAGCCCAATATGTAGGCGATGGGCAGAAGCGGTAGAATCACCCATGCCCACCGCCTGTCGAGCGGGTCGCGCCACCGCGCCAGCAGCATGTTAAAAAGGATGCGGCCAGCCATCAGGCACGGCACGAACCAGAAGATGGTATATGGCCCCCGCAGCCACGAACCGCCCAGCAACACCGGCAGCATGTCCTGAGGCCACTGGTCGAAAATGGGGCGATGCCCCTTCAACGGCTCGACGATCTGATCCGCCACGATCAACAGCGCCAGAAAAGCGGCATAGGGCCGCATCTGCGATCCCAATTGGCGAAGAGTGAAAGCTCCGGGCGGCTGCGCGCGCGACAACAGGCCCGACAACAGGAAGAAAAGCGGCATGTGGAAGCTGTAGACCGCATCGCGCACGGGTCCCTGCGTCCACACATGACCCACGACTACGGCGATGATGCCGACGCCCCGCGCCACGTCGACCCATTCAAGTCGTCCGCCGCCCGGCACCCATTCCGACGGTGCCGTTCCGGCCCCGCTGCTGCTCCCCCTATTGTCCATGGCTTTCACGCCCTATAGGAAGCCCCAGACCCGTCAATCGTCATCCCTTGCTATTGGACCATCATTCTTGACCCTGCTTCATGACCGAGTCCTGTTTATCGATGGCGAAGCCATCATCCTGGACAAGCCCTCCGGCTTGCCGGTCGATGCGCCGCGTGACGGATCGCTTAGCCTTGAAAATCACCTGTCGTCGTTGACCTTCGGGTTTCAGCGCTGGCCGCTGCCTGTCCATCGACTGGACCGGGATACGAGCGGCTGCCTAGCCCTTGCCCGTAACCCCAAGGCACATAAACGCTATGCCGCCGAATTTGAGGCAGGCACCGTCACCAAACGCTATATCGCCGTGCTGGAAGGCGTGCCGGATCAATCCAGCGGCACCATCGACCTGCCGCTGAAAAAGGTCAGCAGCGCGGCCGAAGGGTGGCGGATGATCGCCGCCAGCGATGGCAAGGCGGCACTGACGGAATGGCGAATGCTTGCGGAAAAAGATGGCCGTTCGCTCCTGCTGTTCACGCCCCGGACGGGCCGAACGCATCAGATTCGCAGCCATGCGCTGCACGGCCTTGGTATCAGCATCGCGGGTGACCCGGTCTATGGAGACGGTGCGGGGGCGATGATGCTGCACAGCCGTTTCCTCAGCATCCCTCGCGGGTCAAAGCCTCCCGTCGAAGCGACTGCGCCCCTGCCCGCCAGCTTCGCCGCTGCCGGGTTCGGGCCTGAATATCTGGATGAAGCAGGGGTCTAGCGCCCTTGCCGCTCATCCCCATCACCCGCTCGATATCGATCGACGCGGACGAACTGTTCGAAAGCTTCGTACGTTCGACGGGCGCGGGTGGCCAGCATGTGAACACCACCGACAGCGCGGTGCAGCTTCGGTTCGACGTCGCGAATAGCCCGTCCCTGCCCGAAGCCGTCAAGCACCGGCTGGCCGCAATCTCCGGCCGTCGGATGACGATCGATGGGGTCCTCATCTTGCGATCGGAAGGGTCCCGCTCACAGCTTTTGAACCGGCAGGAAGTGCTGGCGCGACTGATCGAACTGATCCGTGAGGCGACCATCGTTCCTAAAGCGCGCAAGGCGACCAAGCCCGGCAAGGCCGCCAAGGCGCGCCGGGTTGATGCCAAGAAGGCACGCAGCTCAGTGAAGCAAGGCCGAGGCCGGGTGAAATTCGACTAGATTTGGCAGATGCGCGCTATAACCTCTATATCCGACCCATGTTCGATTTCTCCCCCTCGCCCAATGCCGACAAGGCAGTGATCTATGCCGACCTGCTCGCCGCAGCCGATGCGATCACGCGGGACGAACCGGACGTCATCGCCAACATGGCCAATGTCGCGGCGCTCATCTGGCAGTTTCTACCGGACCTCAACTGGGCGGGATTCTATCGAATGGTCGGGGAAGAGCTGGTGCTTGGCCCCTTTCAGGGCAAGGCCGCCTGCATCCGCATCCCATTGGGACGCGGCGTCTGCGGCACGGCAGCGGCGTCAGGCGAAACGCAATTGGTGAAGGATGTCCACGCCTTCCCCGGACATATCGCCTGCGATGTAGCCAGCGCTTCGGAAATCGTGATCCCGGTGACGCTAAAAGGATGCGTGGTCGCCGTGCTGGACCTGGACAGCCCCGTCATGGCGCGCTTTAACGCTGCCGATCAGGCCGGACTGGAAGCGCTAGTAACGCAGATCGCCCCGCGCATCGCCTGACCGTGCCTTGCCCCGATTCGGGACAGGAGCGCCGCTGGCTCGCGTGGATCGATACGGATCACCATGCTAAACAAGCTGTTAACTGCGCGCGGACTGACGCGCGCCCGATATGACGGGGAGTTGAGCATGCGGATCTGGAGCATCATGCTGGCAAGCACTGGACTGGCGCTGGGGCTTAGCGTTCCGGCAATGGCAGGCGAATCCGCCCCAGCTGGCGCGACACTGCCAATGATGGGCAAGGCCGGCTTTTCGGGCAGGACCGTTCACCGATCGGGTCCGCGCGTTCAAGCCCGCTGGTTTGCGGGATGGCGCGCGCCGGGCGGCTGGGCAGCATATCGTCGGCCTGTCGTTGGCTATGTGCTGCCGTCCTACTGGATCAGCCCGGCATATCGGATCGGCAATTACGGCGCTTATGGATTGCCCGCGCCAGAGACCGGATATCGCTGGTCGCGCTACTATGATGACGCGGTGATGACCGACGATCAGGGCCGGGTCAGGGACCATCGTAGCGATGTCCGGTGGGACAATGATGACCGACGCGATCCTCCTTATGGCGCGGATTACGACGATGACGTCACTATGTCCGACGCGCCGCCCCCTCATGAATATGAGGGCCGCTGGACCGGCACCTGGCGCGATGAGAAAGGCCGGACCTACAGCGGCGAATATGAAGGCCGCTTCGAAGGCGAAGCGCGCAGCAACTATGGCGTCGACTACGACGCTCCGCCCTACGCGGCTGCCCCCCAAGTCATCCGCCAGGGCGGCGCGGGCCAACCCATGGTCACGACCACATATGCGCCCGGCTATTATGCCAACGGCTATTATTATCCCGGCCCGACGACCACGACCATCGTCGTTCAACCCGTCATGACCACGACCCGCACCTATGTGACCAGTAACGCCGCTCCGCGTCACCACGCACACCGAAAAGCGCACCGGGATTGTAACTGCAAATAAGCGGGACCGCATCGCCTGTCGAAGGGAGACCATCCCCATCCGACAGGCGGCGCGCCATCTTGGCGACGTGATCGTTCAGCTGATTGTTGACGACCTCTTGCGGGAATGATGCGGGAAGAAAGCAGCAGCCCGGTGAAGGAATCTACTTCCTGAAAATTCCGCCCAATTCGAAGGGCAGCGGAGGCTCGTCACGCGATACGGCACTGCGGATCGCCTGCGCCTGTGCCTGCGGATCGAAGCGGACCCAGCCGCTGCGGCTCAACATTTCCAGCGGGTGATAGCGGACCTTATACTGCATCCGCTGCGATCCCTCGACCCAATAGCCCAGATAGACGTAGGACAGCCCCGCCTTGGCTGACCGCAAGATGTGGTCCATGATGATGTAATTACCCAGGCCCTTGCGATGCTCCAGCTCTGTATCGAAAAAGCTGTAGATCATCGACAGGCCATCGCCCTGCCGGTCGGTAAGACAGGCGCCAACCAGTTTGCCGGGGCGGCCATTTTCGCCAGGCTCGCGATATTCGACGACATGGCTTTCCACCGGGGTCTGTTCGACCATGTCGGCGAAATCCATCTCGTCCATTTCGGTCATGCCGCCGCCCGGATGACGCGCGCGCAGATAACGCTGCAGCAGTTCGAACTGCTCCTCGGTCGACCAGGGCTTGCACGCGGTGACAATCAGATCGCTGTTGCGGCGAATAAGTTTGCGCTGACTCGCGTTAGGCTCGAACTCATCCGCCACAACACGAACGGAAACGCAGGCGGAACAATCCGCGCAGCTTGGCCGGTAAGCAACATTCTGGCTACGACGAAATCCGATGCGGCCCAGCGCGTCATTAAGCTCCGACGCATTGTCACCGTTTAGCTCGGTGAAAACCTTGCGTTCGCTCCGCCCCGGCAAATAAGGGCAGGGGCTGGGATTGGTCACGAAGAACCGTGGAAAGCGAAAAGGTGCGGTCAAGCCACTGTCTCCGTCCCGACCCTGCGTGATGCTTGAATCATGGGGCAACTATGCCGCCCCCCGCCGTCTGTGAAAAGGACATTTACCACGAAAATCGGATCACCCGAAGTTCGTCGATCAAGCCACCTCGATCGGTGCCACTTCGTAGCCCGCTTCCCGCAGTGCCGCGAGCAACCGGTCAAGATGAGCGCCGTCGCGCGTTTCGCATTCGACGTCCAGGCTCAACCCCTTGGCCGGAAGGTTGGTGAAGATCCGCTGATGCGACAGCTCGAGGATATTGACCGCTTCCTGATCGAAAATGCGCGCGACATGGAACAGCGCGCCCGGTCGGTCCTGCAGGATGATGCGCAACCGCGCCAACCGCCCGGAACGGGCCAGGTCGCGCAGCAGCACATTGGCCAGCAGGCGCGTGTCGATATTGCCGCCGGTCAAGACCAGTCCGACATTACGCCCCGCGAACAATTCCTTGTGCGTCAACAAGGCGGCAAGCCCGGCCGCGCCAGCGCCTTCCACGACGGTCTTTTCAATCTGCAACAACAGGCTCACCGCCTCTTCCAGATCGCGCTCGCTGACCAGCAGCACGTCGTCGGCAAAACGTTCGACGATGCGGCGGGTGAGTTCGCCCGGCTCCTTGACGGCAATGCCCTCAGCCAGCGTGTCGCCATCGCAGGGCAGGTTCGCGCCTTTGATATGGCTGTACATGGACGGATAAAGATCCGCCTGCACCCCATAGACGCAGATGTCCGGCTTCATCGCCTTGGCCGCCGTCGCCATGCCCGAAAACAGGCCGCCGCCGCCGATGGGGATGATCAGCGTGTCGATTTCCGGCGCGTCCTCCAGCATTTCCAGCGCGACGGTACCCTGCCCGGCGATGATGTCGGGTTCGTCAAAGGGATGGACGAAGGTTAACCCCTGATCCTTTGCCAGCTGGCGCGCATATGCGTTGGCGTCGTCAAACTTTTCGCCATGCAACACGACCGTCGCACCGTGCCCCTGCGTCTGCGTGACCTTCACCGTCGGCGTCGTCTTTGGCATCACGATGGTCACGGGCACACCCAGACGGCGGCCATGATAGGCAAGGCCCTGCGCATGATTCCCCGCCGACGCCGCGATCACGCCCGTTCGCTTGGCATCTTCGCCCAGCTGCAACAGGCGGTTCAGTGCGCCGCGCTCCTTGTAGGCAGCGGTAAACTGCAGATTTTCGAACTTCAGATAAACCTTGCAGCCCAGCATCGTCGACAATGTCTGACTGATCAGCGTCGGCGTATGCACCACCGCGCCCGAAATCCGCACGCGCGCCGCCAATATGTCATCGACGGTAACGGGCAGCGGCAACGCGCCTTCGATCTTGCTCAAGGTGTTCATGGGATCGCCCCCTAGCCGAAATTTAACGCGGAAGGAACTGGCCCTCGCGGAAAACAGCCCTTATGGCGGAAAGGACGGGCGCTAATTGTACGAGGCATATGGCTAATATCGCGTTTATAGGCCTGGGCGTCATGGGCGGCCCGATTGCTGGGCATCTGGCGCAGGCAGGGCACAGCCTTACCGTTTACAACCGGTCGATCGGCAAGGCGAAACGGTGGGTCGAACTCTATGGCGGCGAGGTGGCGGTCAGCCCGGCCAAGGCAGCGGAAGATGCCGAAATCGTCGTTAGCTGCGTCGGCACGGACGATGATCTGTCGCAGGTCACGTTGGGCCGCGAGGGCGCGTTCCGCACCATGAAGCCGGGCGGCCTCTTCATCGATCACACGACGGTTTCCGCCCGGATCGCGCGGCAGTTGTTCGTTGAGGGAGAAAGCCTGGGCCTGCACTGCGTCGATGCCCCCGTCTCTGGCGGACAGGCAGGCGCGGAAAATGGCAAGCTGTCCATCATGTGCGGTGGCACCGCGCCAGCCGTCGATGCGGCAAAAATCGTGATGCAGGCCTATGCCGCCCGGATCGTCCATGTCGGCACCGCAGGCGCGGGCCAGACGACGAAGATGGTGAACCAGATCTGCATTGCAGGCGTCGTGCAGGGTTTGGCGGAGGCGCTGCGTTTCGCTCAGGCAGCCGATCTGGACCAGGATAAGGTATTCGACGCCATTTCCGGCGGCGCGGCGCAAAGCTGGCAGATGGACAACCGCTGGAAAACGATGGCGCAGGACAGTTTCGATTTTGGCTTTGCGGTGGATTGGATGAGGAAGGATCTGGGACTAGCGCTGGAGGAAGCGCGCGCCAACGGATCGACACTGCCCGTGACCGCACTGATCGACCAATTCTACGCCGACGTTCAGGCTATGGGCGGTAACCGGCAGGACACGAGCGCGCTGGTCCGCCGGATCACCCGCGCATGAGGCAAAGACTGATCGCGGCGCTGGCCGCACTCGCGCTTCCCGTTCCCGCGCTGGCGTCCGGCGTCATCGACAATGTGAACGGCATCGCCCTCGACGCCAGCGGAAAGATCGTGCGCTTCGGTGCGCTGCTGATCGATGATGAGGGCAAGGTCGAAAAACTGCTGCCGGGCCGCTATCAGGACCCGCCGCGCAAGAAAAAGCTGAAGAAAGGCGAAGTCTGGCCCAAGGGTCCCGACTTCAAGCTGGATGCGGGGGGCAAGACGCTGATCCCCGGCCTGATCGATGCGCATGGTCATGTCATGGGCATGGGCCTGGCGTTCATCACGCTGGACCTGTCGGGCACAGGCTCACTGGAGGAGGCGCAGGCGAAGATTCGGGCCTATGCGGCCGCCAATCCGGCCCGCAAATGGATCATCGGAACCGGCTGGAACCAGGAAAGCTGGGGGCTGGGCCGTTTCCCTACCGCTGCCGACCTGGATGCTGCGGTCAGCGACGTGCCTGTATGGCTGGAGCATGTTGATGGCCATGCAGGCTGGGCCAACAGCCTTGCGATGCGCACCGCCAACATCACCGCCACGGCCAAGGCACCGCCCGGCGGGCGGATTGAGATGGCGGGTGGCAAGCCGTCGGGCGTTTTCGTCGATAGGGCGATGGAGCTGATCCAGAAAGCCGCCCCGCCGCCCGCGCCCAAGGACAGGGACATCGCGCTGGAAAAGGCGCAGCAGGCGCTGCTGGCGAACGGCGTCACCGCCATTGCCGACATGGGTACCAGCATAGAGGATTGGCAGGCGTTTCGCCGGTCGGCCGACCGGGGTGCGCTGCGCGTACGGATCATCTCCTACGCGCTGGGCCTGGACAATATGGTCATGATCGCCGGGCCGGAACCCACGCCCTGGCTGTATGACGATCATCTGCGGATGGGTGGCCTCAACTTGACGGTGGACGGCGCACTGGGATCGCGCGGTGCATGGCTGAAGGCTGGCTATGCCGACGCTCCCGGCCAGCGCGGGCTGGAGCTGATCCCCTCGACCCCGCTGCGCAACATGATGAGCCGAGCGGCGATGGACAATTTCCAGATCGCGGTCGATGCGGTCGGCGATGCGGCGAACAGCGAACTGCTCGACGCCATCACCGAACTGAGCCTGACCTATAAGGGCGACCGGCGCTGGCGCATCGAACAGGCGCAGATTGTCGATCCCTCGGACCTACCGCGCTTTGGCCAGAACGGCATCATCGCGTCTATGCAGCCTGTCCAAGCGGCATCTGGCTGGCGCATGGCGACGGCCCGGCTGGGCGAAACCCGGCTTAACGGCGCTTATGCGTGGAAGGCTATGCTGGACAATCGCGTTCCCGTAGCCTTCGGGTCGGGCGTGCCGACCGGAACGCTCAATCCTTTCATCGGCATGGCTGTCGCGATGAGCCGGGAGGACGGCACGGGCCAGCCCGCAGGCGGATGGATGCCGCAACAGCGCGTCAGCTTCGAAGCCGCACTGGACAGCTATACCCGGCAGGCAGCGTTCGCGGGATTTGCGGAAAAGCGGTTCGGCAGCCTGATTCCAGGGCAGCGCGCCGATTTCGTGATCATCGACCGGGATATCTCAGTCTCGCGTCCTGCGGACATCCGGGCCACGCAAGTGCTGGAAACGTGGATCGGCGGAAAGCGGGTTTATATGAAGGGCGTTAAACCCTGACCCTGTCCCTTTCCGCCATCGTCAAAGCACATCGCCGGAAGCGTTGAACGCATCCTCCATCGTTTCGGGCAAAGGCGGCAGCACAGGTTTGTCACAGCCCACTTCCTTCATATGCGCCCGCAGCGCGTCCATCCTGCCAAGGTTCCAACGCGCCAAAGGAACGCCCAGCGGGCGGAACTCGGCGCGGTCAAACAGCTCGACCACATATTTCTCGCAAAGCTGATCGACTTGATCCAGCGTCAACATGGCAAGGTTCATGACCATGGGCCGCCCCGGCACGCCATCACGGCCCCGCACCAAATCCGTTACGTACAACCCCCCGCGCGGGTCAACCAGCACCACATCGGCCTGCGACGCGTCGATCATGCGATGACTGGCGGCGTAGGGCGCGACAAAGACATGGGTGCGCCAGACCAGAAAGGCGCTGGCCATCAAGGTGACCGCGACACCGATGAAGATCGGCCGCATCGCCGCCGGACGAAAGCGCGCCCAACCCAGCCCCGCCAGCAGGCAGAAGGGGCCGATAAAACCGTGAGCATAGCGAAAGCCCCAGCCATAGCCCTGCGCCAACGCCAGCACGCATCCGGCAAAACAGCCCAGCGCCAGCGGCAGGGCAATTTCCTGCCCCTTGATCGCGCGCCGCCACTGCATCGCGAACACGCCCAGCGTAGCGAGCGGCACCATCAATATGTTGTTCCAGGCGGCAAAACGGCTGAGGTTCACCAGCGGCTGCCAACGATCGCCGAGCCGTTCGAACAAGCTGCCAACCTTGTCCGCCACCCCTGCGGAAGGGCGGATATCGGACGGTGGCCCCAATATCTCCACCAAAAATCCGGGCCACAGCTTTGCCCAGACGACGACAATTGCCACCAAAACGATGACGTGGAAGGCCGCCGCCTTCCATCGCCGGGCCAGCAGCATCCACAGGATGAAAGGCGCGATGAAGATTGGCGGAAAATGCCATTGATGCAGCCCTGCCGCCACCAGCGCAACAGCACCTGCGCTGACATGTCCGACCACGCCGCCACGCAGCACCAGCGCCAGCCACACCATGTTGAGCGCGAAATGGCCGGTCATGGCATAGGGCGTCATGGCCGTCACCCACAGCTGGGCGGACGACAAAGCGAGCAACATGGTCACCCACACCGCGTCAGGCCGCGTCGGAAACAGGTGGAGCGCGACCCGCCACAGGGCAAACAGCCCAGCAATCAGCAGTGCTGGTCCCGCCATGTTCGGGTCGCCCAACTGCCAGAACATCGCCTGTATTGCACTGTTCACCGGCAAATAGGCCGCCGTCCAATAATCTGCCGCGCCAAAGGGGGAGAAGAATTCAGGCATGATTGCCCGGCGATAAGGCTCCCATTCCACTGGAATCGGCCGGGCGAACAGCCCTTCGCGCATATAGGCAGCGGCGAACCGGGCAACCTCTTCATCGCGCGAAATCGCGTAATTCTGGAACAGCCAATAATGCCCGGCCCATGCGACCAACCCGAACAGCAAGATCAGCGGCACGATGATGCGCGCGCGTGGCGCTGGCAGCCGCAGGCCCATCCCCCCCGCGAACGGCGCTGCCAGCGTCAGCAGCAGCAGCCCGCCCAACAAAGCAGGGAAATCCTGGTCCAGGAACATGATGACTGCCAGACTGATGCCCTGCCGGTAGGTCACATGCCAAAGGAAAGTCGCGCCCAGCCAGAGCGTCAAGCCGATGGCCCCTGCCAGAAGCAGGCGTCGGGCATCGACAAAGCGAGCTGCGGTCTCCATCAAGCGCCCTGCGGCAGCAGCGCCTGGTTGACGAAAATACCGTCCATTTCCACCAGCAGCGGAAAATGCCCCTTATTATTCGCGAAAAATGCGGACGGCCGGAAAGACCTGTCCGCCAACCAATCGATCATGGCGCGATAATTGGTTCCGCCTTCATAGATGGGGCGGACGCCAAGTTCGGTCTGGACCCCGGCTATCTGCGCCAGCAGGTCGCCTGCCCCTTCGCATACCGACAGGTCATGCCCCTGCGTGTCCATTTTCAGAAACGGTCGGGTGAAGGCGTGAGCCGCTTGAAGCTCGGGCAGCAGGCTATCGATCCGGCGGCACTGCATCTCCACCGTCCGGCTCACCCGGTTGCGGTCGGCAAAAATCGCATCCTGCCCCTCGGACGGATTTTCCAGAGAGCTGAACTGATCCGCCGCCATGATGTTGAATCTAGCCGCGCCGTCGAAATCGGACAGGGCCAGGTTGAAAACATGCCATCGGGCGTCCCCGGATGCGCGGCGTGACAGTTCGGCGAAAATATCGGGATTTGGTTCAAAGGACAGGATCGTGCCGGCAAACCCCGCATCCTTGCGTAGCATCGTCGCATATTGTCCGCGGTTCGCGCCCACGTCGAACACGCAGTCGATGGCAAAAGCGGACAGAAAGCGCCGCAATGCCTGGATTTCGGGATATTGATGGATGCGCCCGGAAACGGCGAGGCGAAGCGCCAGCGTGCGGTCGGTCAGTTCGCGGATATAGCGGTTCATGCCTGTGACGTCACCACGGAGCGATAGATGCCGATCGTCGTCAACGCCATGTCCTTCCAGCTGCCCATCGTCTCGCCATAGGCGCGCGCCTCTGCGCCTGCCGCCTGTCTGATGGCCGTGCTTTCGATGAGCCGCAAGAGGGCTTGCGCGAGCGCGGGCGCATTTCCGGCAGGCGTGCGCACCGCAACGCCCTCTGGAAGCGCGGCGAACATGCCCGCATCGGACGTGACGATCGCCTTGCCATGGTGCAGCGCCGACAAGAAAGCCCCGCTGGAATCGATGTGCCGATAGGGGAACAGGATGATGTCAGCCTTCGCCATATGCGCGTCCAGTCGGCCTTCGGTCAGGAAGCCAAGGTCGGTGATCAGCCGGTCGCCGAACCCGGCGGCGCGCACGCTATCGATCAACGGATTGATGTCCATGAACGGCTTGCCCGCCAGCACCAGATCAAAGGCCAGGCCCGACCGCCACAGTGAAAGGCAGGCTTCGATCAGCAGGTCGACGCCCTTATAGGGACGGATCGTACCGAAAAACAGCAACCTCGGCACCGTCGGATCAGGCACCGCCGCCAGATCCTGCGCCCCCGCCCTTGCCAGGCGCATCGGCGGATGCGGCGTCACATGGATGCGGTCCGGGGGCACGCCCTGGCCCTCCAGCGCACGCCGCGTCGTTTCGCCATGGACGATCAGCACGTCGAATTGATCCAGCAGCGCGCGATAGCCCCGCCCCTGCACCCCCGCGTCAGCATGATAGGCGTCCGCATTGTGCACAGTATGGACCAGCGCCGTTCGTCCTTTCAAACGGCGGAGCAATATCCGATCGGCGGGCGCAAGTGGCAGCCATTGAAAATGAACGACATCCGATCGTTCCAGCGCACCAAGTGCGCCCAGCGCCGCCGTCGCGCCATATTCCACCGCCTTGATAAGGCGGAACGCTTTCCCTTCCCCCAGCTTGGCGCGCAGGGCTTCGCTGTGGCGAAAGAAGCGGGGCGCATATTCATAGCCTTCCGGCACGATCGCGTCGGTCGATCGCATCGGGCGGCCCAGCAGCGTCACATCCTGCCCCTCTTCTGCCAGCGCCGTGCACAGGCTGTCGTCATAGCGCCCGGTAAAGAGCGACGGATCGACCATCGCGACCTTCACCGCTTGTCATCCAACAACCGGCGGAGCGACAGCGCATGGAGCATGGCACCCAGCACCAAAGTGGCTGTGTAAAATGAAAGGAAGGCGATATCGAACCGATCCCGCAGCAACAGCGCCAGCGGAACGCTGAGCAGCGACCCTGCCAGGAAAGGCAGCGATCGGCCCAGCAGATGCGCGAACCGGCCAAGCGCCGCCTGGACGTAAACCGAAACGCAGATGATCGTCAGTGCAAATAGCGCCACGTCCACCAGCAGCAGGTCCAGCGATGAAATCGCGGCCCGCCCGTCAAACAGCTTCCCGAAAATCCAGGTCCCCGCCAGGCCCAGCGCGACCGAAACGCCTAGCGCGAAAACAAAACCCGCGCCCAGCGCACGCGTCAGCAGTTGCCTCAACCGGCCACGGTCGTCCGCGTGAAAGGCCCGCGTGATGCGCGGCAGAGCAGCCTCCACCGCTGCCCGAACGAACATGGACAGCGCCCGCGACATCTTGAAGAAAAAGTCGAACAGCAGCATCGGGCGCGCGTCCTGCGTCGCCAGCGCGATGGTGAAATAGGGCGCATTATACGCAATGATTTCCGACATGGTGAACATGGCCGATGCGCCGATGTCGCGCAGATAATGGGCACGCACATGACCACCGCCCTCGCGAAAGGCGAACCAGTGCCGGACGGTCATCCCCAGCCGGGCATGAACCAGCATGATCGCCCATCCAATGACACAAAGGCTGACGCCCAGTTGCAAAGCCACCGACACGCGCGGATCAAGCCCCTGCAAGATGAAGAGCAGCAGCGTGATCGTCACCACCCGCCGCATGAAATCCAGTGCTTCCCACAGGAAATTGCCATCCACGGCGGCGAGTGCCCGCTTGGCGAGCAAGGCGGGAAGGTTGACGCAGGCGGACAGGAAAAAGAGGATGAACAGCACCGGCATCGTCGTGTCGATCCCGCCGGATGCCAGCGCGATCAGCAGGATGGCCAGCCCCCCGGCAATCAACAGGCCAAGGAACAGGAACAGCACGCCCATTTCCTCCAGCCGGAACTGGCCCGCCCCCTCTTCCCTGATGCCCAGCCAGTGCCGCCGCAGCCGCGCATAGATGATGCTGGTAAGGCCGAACTCCGCCGAAATGGTGAAATTGCCGAACGCGACGAGCAGCAGGAACGACTGAAATTCGCGCAACGGCAGGGCGCGCACGAACACATAGGTGACGGCAAAACCCCAGATCAGCGTCAACCCGACATTGGCCAGCTTGACCATGGCCAGAATGCGGGCCGACCCTTCCAACCGGGTGACCGCCGTGCCACCGGGCTGACCCACGGCTATGCGGTTCCGCCGGGCTTGCGCGCGCGGAACAGCCGGTCGTCCAGCCCGAACAGATGACGCACGTCGGCATCGATGCCGCTCGCGTCAATTTCCTCCAGCTCAAATCCCGCCGCGCGGATGCGATCGGCAAAATCGGGACCATATTGGCGGACATGGTCCCACTGGCCAAATCGGCGCTCGCGCTCACGCGGGGGGATGTCGAAACTGCCATCCTCGGTCGGTTTGTCCCACAGCGGAACGATCAACCAGGCCTCGCCCCCGGCTTTCAGCGCACTATGAATATTGCGCAGGACATGATGATCATCCGGCACATGTTCCATCACATGGCTGGCGTAAAAAAGGTCATAGCGATCCATTTCCGCCAGGGCCATCAGGTCGACGCGCCGCATCGCCGGGACGCTATACCGGTCGGGATTGAGGTCTGCTGGCACATAATCGGCAGCGGCGGAAAAGCGGCGCACAAGGCTCGCTTCGTTGGGCGCCATGTGCAGGATCGCGCCCGCTGAAGGGACCGACAGGACATTGGTGGCGATCAGATGGTTCATCAACCGCTCGCGGGGCGAGGCCCCGCAGCCGGGGCATCCCCATTCGGCATTTTCACCATAACGAAAAAAGCCCACGACCGTCTGCCCGCATGCAGGACAGGCGCGATGGGCCCGCGCGCCTAGCGCCTTGCGGGCCATCAATATGGTCCGGGTCAGATGTTTGCCGACGGCCTTTGCCACCCGCTGGAAAGTAATCACGCCTCGGCTCCGATGAACAGACAGGGACGGCCTATACAATATGCCGCCGTTTTGGCGAGGGGGATCAACGCGACTTGGCCGGATTCCATATGGTGACGGTCCGCCCCCTCATAGCCTTGATCACGCCCTGTAACGTTGCAGCATAGGCGACGAATATATCGACGACCGCCGCTATCAGCCCGCCTTTGGCGCGCAGCCCGATGGCGATCAGGATCAATCCCAACACCGCTCCACCCACCGCCAGCACCGGCGAAATGCGAAAAGCCAGCACCGCCGCGGCGAATGCACCCGTCAGGATGAACAGGCCGCCGAACCAGCGCACGATCTTGCGAGAGGCATATTTGAAACGGTCGATCGCGGCCATGCGCCTAAGCTGCGGTCGCAAATGGATGTGGGTGTGCCAGGCACGGGCGGCGATGCGCACCTTGCGCCGATATTCATCTCCCCGGCCCGTCACCAGCCGTTCGCGGGCGATCACGTCCTTCGCCTTTACCAGCCGCTTGCCCGCGAAAACCACCGCCATCGACACGGTAAGGTCATCCAGCACGCTGTCAGGAAATTCGGGATAGAGCGCGCGGCGAATGGAAAAGATCGACCCGTCCGCTCCCAACACATTGCCGGTGCGCGATTCTTCATCCTTCAACCGTTCCTCGATACGCCAGTAGAGCGACCCGACCGACGCGGTCGCGCTCTCTCCCTCCCCCACATAGTGGAGCGATCCCAGCACGCCGCCCACGTCCGGGTCTGCATAGCGCGCCAGCAGATTGTCGATGGCGTCCGCGTCCAGCAGCACGTTGGCGTCGGTGAAGATAAGGACCTCGCCTGTCGCCTGCGCCGCCAGCCGCTTCATGCCATGCGCCTTGCCACTGCGACCGGGACCACGCACCAGCGTCACCAGATCGGGCGGCCGCGCGATCAGCGCCGCCGTGTCGTCTGAAGACCCGTCGTCAAAGGCGAGTATCTCCAATTGCGGATGCCGCTGCTTGATTGCCTCTATATTGGCTATCTTTTCCGGCATCGCCGCCGCTTCGTTATAGGCGCAGAATAGCAGCGAAGCGGTGGGGCGCGGCCCCTGCTCCGGCTGTTCCGGGTCATCCGGCAGCAGTCGCAGGATCAACGGATAGAAGAAGAACGGCCACAGTAGCGCCACGATGGACAGCAGCAGGACCGCGCAGAGGAAAAGGTCAAAGCCGCGCATCAATAGGCCTTGTGATGCACTACGACGCCAATGGTGGCGAAAATGATGCGCAGGTCGCGCCAGATCGACCATTGAGTCACATATTCCAGGTCGGACTGGAGGCGGTCGATCAGGTCCTGATGATGGTCGGTCGACCCACGATGCCCACGCACCTGCGCCAGTCCGGTCATGCCCGGCTTTATGCAATGACGTTCCCAATAGCGTTCGTCGACCTCCCAATATAGGCTGTCACCCGCCTTCGCCGCCGCAGCGTGGGGGCGTGGCCCAACGATGCTCATGTCGCCGCGCAACACGTTGAATAGCTGTGGCAATTCATCGATGCTGGTGCGGCGCAGGAAGCGCCCTATGGCGGTTACCCGGTCATCATCGCGAGCGGTCAGGCGGTCGGCCTTGCTGTCGCTCGCCTCCACCCGCATCGACCGGAACTTGTAGATGTTGAACGACCGGGCGTCCCGACCGATGCGCGGCTGCCTGAACAGGATGGGGCCTGGGCTGGTGAGCTTGATCGCGAGCGCGGCGGCGACCAGCAACGGCGACAGGGCAATCGTCGCGGCGGTGGCGACCACGATGTCAAAGATACGCTTGATGATCCGGTCGCGGAACTGGAACGGCCCTCCCGCCACGATGATGGTCGGCTGCCCGTCAAATTCATCCACCCGCGCCGGCGCAAAGCGCAACAATTCCGGCACGACGATTTCGCCACGGGCCGACAGCGACTTCAACGCTATTGACCACTCCGCCATCCGCTCCATCGGGCAGGCGACGATGACACGCTCCGCCATGCCCACGGCGGCAGCCAGGCGCGCGGCCATGTCGGCATCATGCCGTTCGGGATGCAAATTGGCGGCGTCGGCGTCGATCACCTCCATATGCGGGCGGGTCTCAATCTCTACGCCATCCATGATGACGGCGGTCAGATGCGGCACTTCACCCAGCAGGCGCGCGCCCAAACGGCTGATAGCGATGCGGACCAGCGCCACGCTCAACGCCGAAAATCCCAGCCCGGTGATGAAGGTCAGCCGCGAAAGCTGTTCCGCGATCTTGCCCAGATAGACGATCAGCAGCATCAGCAGCGCCGCCTGCGCCAGCGCCAGCAGCCCCCGGAAAATCCCGCGGCGGATATTGGCCAGCATGTGAATGCCATAGGCCCCGCCCTGCACCGCCAGCAGGATGTAAAGCGGCGCGATCATCGAAAACATGACCAGCCCATGCGGCTTGCCCGGCTCGCCCAGGAACGCGCCCAGCGCCAGGCGATTAGCCAGCAGGAAAGACAGGAACAGGCCCGCCAGGTCTCCCAGGAGACACAGGAGGTAAAGGCGCGCGCGCACTATTTCCTTGGAGACTGTCACTATCGTCCCTGAAAGCCATTAGCTGATCGACCCGTTGGCACCGGCCCGTGCGGGTTGCAAGCGTAGATGTCCCGCTGTGCCAGCCTTCTCAAAGGCCGAACAGCCGCCCCAGCGCCTTGTCCAGCATCAGTAATTGCCAGAGCAGGCGACCATGATCGGAAACGCCGGACTTGTGATCTGCCGCCACCTTGCCCAGCATCTTCGTATCGAACCAGCCGGTCTTCGCCAGCGCCGATCCGCCCGCAATCGCGCTCGCTTCCCCCGCCAATGGCCCGCGAAACCAATTGCTGATGGGCGTCACGAACCCCATTTTCTGGCGGTAGAGGATGTCCTGCGGCAGATAAGGCTCCATCGCCTTTTTCAATATATATTTGCCGCTATTGCCCCGGATGCGCTGGGCAACCGGCAGGCGGGCGGCGAATTCCACCAGCCGGTGGTCGAGCAGCGGTTCACGCGCTTCCAGCCCCACAGCCATGCTCATGCGGTCGGTCTTGGTCAATATGTCGCCGGGCAACCAGATGCGGATGTCGGCATATTGCGCGCGGTCCAGTGCATCGCGCGCCGGGGCCTCCGCCATGGCGCGGATATAGCGATCCTCGGCGCGATAGCCCGCCAGACGCGATCGCATATCCTGCCCAAACAGGCGTTGTCGCAGGGCGTAGGGCGTGACGCCGACCGAAGCCGCATAGGCCTCCCCACCTTCCCCCGCCAATTCAAGGAACGTCGATTTGGCGCGTAACGCGCGCGGTGCCCAGTCGGCCTTTGGATACCAGCGCCCCAGCGCGCTGAACAGCGGCTGGCGCACCGACGGCGGGATCAGCGCGCGAATGCGTTCCCCCTGCATCTGGAAACGATGACGGCGATAACCGGCAAAGGCTTCATCGGCGCCATCACCCGACAGCGCCACCGTCACCTTCTCCCGCGCCAGCTCGCAAACACGGTAGGTGGGCAGCGCGGATGCGTCGGCAAAGGGTTCATCGAAATGGAATGCGAGCGTGTCGATCAGGCCATAATCGTCCGGGGACACTATGCGCTCGCGATGGTCGGTGGCGAACCGCCGCGCGATCCGGTCGGCATAGGCGGTCTCGTCCAACGATGCGACGTCGAACCCGATCGTGCAGGTCTTGACCGCCTGGGTCGATGCCTCCGCCATCAGCGCAACGACGCTGCTGCTATCGACCCCACCGGACAGAAAAGCGCCCAGCGGCACGTCAGAGACCATGCGCGACCGCACCGCCTGCCGCATCAGCGCGACCAGTTCTTCCTCCAGCGCTTCGGGCTTCGCCTTGCTGCGTTCGGCAAAGCTCACGTCCCAATAACGTTGCGGTTGGGGCATGGGCCGCCCACGCACCATGCGAAGCGTCTGCCCCGCGCCCAGCTTGCGCACTCCGGCGACCAGGCAGGCGTCGCCGGGGACATAGCCATAGGCCATATAATCCTCCACCGCCGACAGGTCAGGCGCCCGCCGCAGCAAAGGATGAGCCAACAGCGCCTTGAGTTCCGAACCGAATATCAGGCTGCCGTCCGACAGCAGCGCATAATGGAGCGGCTTGACCCCCAGCCGATCGCGCACCAGCCACAATGCCTGCGCCCGCGCATCGAACAGGGCAAAGGCGAACATGCCGTTGAACCGCTCGACACAGGCCTCGCCCCATTGGCGATAGCCGTGCAGGATGACTTCGGTATCGCTGTCTGTTCGGAATATGTGCCCCTTTGCCTCCAACTCGGCGCGGACTTCGGCGAAATTATAGATCTCGCCGTTGAACGTAACCGCCAGGCTTTCATCCTCGGTCAGCATCGGCTGCGCGCCGCCGCCAAGGTCGATGATGGACAGGCGCACATGGCCCAGTCCGACACCGGGCGCGGTCCAGATACCGCTGCCGTCCGGGCCGCGATGGGGCATCACGTCCAGCATGGCGCGCACGCGCGCCGGGTCGACCGGCTTGGCCGTCTCTAGGTGAAAAATGCCCGCTATCCCGCACATGCGAACTGGCCTTAGCGAATGCCGAGGCTTTGGTCAGCCAATTCCTTCACATCACCCAGATCGGACAGGAATTGCGCAATGGTGGCGTCGGCGGGCATGCCCTGCCCCACTTCGGCGGAAACCAAAATGGCAACCGCGCGCTGGTCGCCGCCCAACATCCGGGCCTTCATCGTCGCCAGTTTGACGCGCGGCGCGCTGCCGATCAGCGCGCCGTCGCCAACCCTGTAAAAGCTTACCACATGTCGGATCACCGGGCCGGGTGCTGTGATCTGTTCTCCGCGCGCATCGGCGGGAGCCTTGGCGGGCGAAGACCATGTCCAACCCTGATCAGGATCGGCTGCGCCCTGCGCAAAGCCGACAAGCTCGCGCCCTTCGTCCTGCCGGGCGAAACTGGCGATGGCCAGGTCGACCGTCTGGCCGTCAGCTTTGCGGTAGCGGGCGGTGACCAAGTGATCGGCCCCATCGAAACGCGGTTTCCACGGATAGCGCGCGGGTTCGCTTGAGAGGCTCCATCCCTTTACCACCGGCAAGGCGGGCGCGCCCGGCAACGGTTCGCTGGCCGCCGCGCTGACCGCAAGCCACAGCGGCGCGGCAAGGATCAGGCCCAGCGCAATGAGTGTCGCAGCCATAGCGGACACCACCCCAGTGGCGGGATGGCCCAGCCGTTCGGGATCGAACCAGGGGTCGCCGGGCTTTCGGTCGAAAAACGGCCATGCTGCGGCCATCACGATGATCATGACGATCGCAAAGAAAACCCAGCCATACAGCACATGGTCAAAGCCTGCGGCGGCGTCGATGCTGGTAAAATGAGCGACAAGGATGGTCGCATAGGCCCGAACCCCGTTAGCCAGCACCGACAGCGACAATGCGCCGGTAATGAACAGGATACGCCGGGTCCAGCGGGTGAAACAGACGTTGCACACCAACGCGCCATAGGCGGTCATCGCAATGACGAACTTCGCCCCGGAACAGGCCTCCGCCACTTCGAAATAGCCGGTGGGCGTGGTGATGAAGATGCCGTCCATATGGGCGGGCACGCCCGACAGGCTGAGGAAGAACATGCACAGGCGCGCCGTCACTATCTGCAACGGCGCGACAATCTCTTCGCCAAAAGGCACCATGAAAAATGCGTAGAACAGCGGAAAGAGCAGCGCGCGCGAAACCGCCGGACCCAGCAGCGTCAACACCGCCCCCTGCATCATCAGGATCAGCGCAACATGACGAAACAGCGCAACCCCTGCCGCCGCGCCCAGCAGCCAGGCCAGCGCCCCCAACGCCAGCCAGATCAGCCCCGGCGTCCAGGCGACCGGCTGCATCCGGCGCAGGCCGGGCAAGCGCTGCTGCACCAGCCAGGCGATCAGGAACGGTATGAACAGGCAATGTTCGAATGTGGAGGCATTCCACCAGATCGACACCATCCCGCCCGCGTCGCGATGGAACAGCGCCAGAATTGCCAGCCAGACAATAGCAACCGCAGCCAGATGCCCACGCCACCCCGAAAGATGAAGACCTGAAAAACGGTGCAGGGAAAGCGCGCGTTCAGTCATGCGGCGCGCGCATCATCTGCAGGCTGGCCAAACAGCATCGCGGGCAGGTCCTGCAACGTCGCCGACCAACGATAGCGCTGTTCCATCCGCACCCGCGCCGCCTGTCCCAGCCGCATTGCCGCGACCGGGTCCGCGATCAGCGACATGACTTTCGCCGCTTGTTCCGCAGGATCGTCCGCGATCAGCAGATGCGCGCCGTCGCTGGCGTCTATGCCTTCGGCGGCATCGGAGGATGCGACCACCGGCCGCGCCATGGCCATCGCCTCCAGCACCTTATTCTGAACGCCCCTCGCAATCGTCAGCGGCGCGACCACCACATCCGCCGCCGCCAGCCAGCCGCGTACATCGGGCACGGATCCTGTCACTGTGACACCGGGCAGCTTGCCCAGCGCCTCCACCTGCGCCGTGGGCTTGCGGCCGACGATGGCGAAGCGCGCCTGCGGATAGCGCGCGCGAATGATAGGGAAAGCGCCCCACGCGAACGCTTCCACCGCTTCGATGTTGGGGCGATAGTCCATCTGGCCAGTAAAGACGATCAGGGGGCCTTCGCCTCCCTCGACCGAAGAAAAGCTGGCCGCAGGATCGAAATAATCGAGCGCAACGCCGTTGTCGATCGCCCTCACCTGGCTTGGTGCCAGCCCGCTTGCCGCGCGAAACAGCTCCGCCTCCGCCTCGCTGACGAAAGCGCTGATGTCGGCGCGGGCGGCGGTGGCGCGCTCGAAATCCAGCAGCAGCCTGCCCTCGCGGCGGTGAACCCAGCTCATCGGACCTGCGCCTTGCGCGCCATAGGCGGCATATTTGGCGGAGTCGAAATCGACAAAGTCCATGACGAACCGAATGTCGGGCGACAGCAGCGGGACGAAATGCGCCATCTGGACCGAATAGGCGAAGACGGCGCTGATCGGTCGTTCACGCAGCACTTGGCCGACCCAGCGATGCAGCCCCGGATGATCGAACAGCGACACCAGCATGGGCTGCCGCCGGGCAAGACCGCACAGGCCAGCGGCGACACGCCATCGGTCACGCGGCAACACGCACTGGCTGGCGGTCAACGCTGCCATATCGGCGGCAAAGCCCATGTCGCGCTCATCATCGGCGAAGCAGCCGACATGAACCGGCGCGACTTCCGCGATCCGCTGAAGCATGTGATAGGACCGGATTTTGTCCCCTCGGTCGGGCGGATAGGGAATACGGTGGCACAGGAACAGGACTTCGCCGCTCATCCCAGCCCCCGCGCGATCCAGGGACCAATCAGGTTGGCGATCGGCAGCGGCAGCTTCTTCCAATATTCCACCCGCCGTTGATAGGCTGGGCTATTGGGATTGATGTCGCGCCGTTCGCCCCCCGCCGACCAGCTGTGATAGGCGAGCGGGACCGGATCAAAGCCGAAGCTCTTCTTCCACGCCGCCTGACCGCTGCCTGTCTTGGACCGGCCAAAATCGAAGGTCGTCATGCCCCGCGTCCGGCCATGGCCCATCAGGCGGTAATACATCAGCTCGTTGGACCGCAGCCGCCGGGCGTCGGCGACGCCGCCACCCCAGAACGGCATGACCCGTCCGCGATGGTAGAGCGTCAAAACCGCGGATACCGGACGGTCCCCTTCATAAATGACCAGCATGTCAGCATCGTCGCCAAACTGGTCCAAAACCTCGCGGAACAGGCGCGCGGGGAATACCGGCGTGCCCAGATTGCGGACACTTTCAGAGAAAACGCGATAATGGTCCCGGATCAGCCGCTTGGTCCGCCCGGTCTCCATACGCAGCGCCGGGTTGGCGAGCGCCTTGCGCAATTCGGCCCGATGCTTGCGCGGAATGGAGAGCAGTTCGGCCTCATCATCGACCGCGATTGGGCGGGAAAAGCCCAGATGGCTCCCTTCATGCCGTACCCACTCATCCGACGGAGCAGCCCCTCCACGCAATTCGACCGACCCCACCCCCCGGCGCGCTAGGTCCTGCGCCGCAGCGCCCAGCGCTTGGGCTGCGCGCAGATCTTCCGCCAGAACGCCGCCATCCACCGCAAAGCCAGAGGACACGAACGCCTGACCGAACAGCCGGCTCTTCATATGAGTGAGGGGGAGAAGCCCCCTGATCTTCCCGGATGGAGCAACCGCCGCCAGCATATGCGCCGGGTTGCCGGTCGCGCTGGCGATGGCGTTCAGCCAAGCGGGACGATGGAATGGCGTGCCGTCCGCCCTGCCCATCACAAATTCGTCGGCGGCCTGCGCCTGAACCGGATCGCGAAGGTTCAGCGTAGTAACGGCCAGATCGGCGGCGATCATGTCGTGCGCCCTGCTTCCTGAGGCAGCAGCGCATCCACCCGCGTCCAGGCAAAATCGCGGGTCAACCGCCGCAGCTTGTCGGCCATCACCGGAATATTGGTATAGTGGCGGATGCGCGACCGCAGCGGCGCGCCGGTGATCCGGGGCTGATCCACGTCAATTTCCCAAGGGTGGAAATAGATGATGGCGGGCCGCTGCTCCTGCCGATTGACCTGACCGATCGCCCAGCGGGAAAAGGCATAGGGCAACAGCCGGAAAAAACCTCCGCCGCCAGCCGCCAGCCGATGTCGGCCCAAGACAGCCGTCGTCACCGGCAATTCGACCAGAGGGGACCCCGGCACCGGATTCCACGCAAAGCGCGGCGATTCGGGCCAGCCATAATGGTCATGCCGGATCGGCGCGACGCTGCTGGAATAGGCATAGCCTTCCTCCGCCAATATGATGTGCGCCCATGGCGTCCGCTGGTCGATGGAAAAGCTGGGCGCGCGATAGCCTGTGACAGCCTGCCCGCTGGCGTCTTCCAACAACGCGCGCGACCGGCGCAAATCGGCGCGAAACTCTTCGGGGGATAGAGTGAAAACCCGCGCATGGTCGTAACCATGGCTCGCCACCTCATGCCCAGCCGCCGCAATACGCTCCATCAGCGCGGGATAGCGTTCCGCCACCCAGCCTAACGTGAAGAAAGTCGCGTTGACCCCGGCTTGCGCAAACAGGTCGAGCACCGCATCGGTATTGCGTTCCACCCGATGGGGCAGCCCGGCCCAATCGTCGCGCCGGATCGTCCGCTCAAAAGCGCCGACGTGGAACCAATCCTCGACATCGACCGAAAGGGCATTCTGCATCATCGTGATATAACAGATCAGGCCGCCGCGCTGTGCTGCGGATCGCCCATGCGCTGTTCGCGCTCCACCCATTCCACCAGCAGCGTCAAGACGCGGCGCAGCGCCGTATCCTGCTCACCAACGCGGAATTCCAGCGACGACAGCCGCTCTTCGATCAGGGTGAAACAATCCTTCAACGCTTCGGGATCTACGGCCTGAATCTCCGCCTGCCCCGCGCGAAGCCGGTTCAGTTCGGCCCGCAGCGTCGCGATCTCATCCGTCAGCGTGACCGATGGTTCCGGCTGGCGAGCGCGCAACGCCTCGACCTCCGCCCTCAGCGCGACGGCTTCATTCGCCTCCACCGCCTTTTGCGGCGGGGCCGGAGCCGGCGTCACATCATCCTCTTCGACACAGTCGAGCACCGACGGGCGCACCGGCTCCATCGCGGCATCGCTGTCCGCGCCCATATCGGCCACGACCGCAGCCACCGCCTCGGCATCGATTTCCGACAGCTGGTCAAGCGCGCCCAGCAGCAGCACGCGGCTGGCCAGCACGTTGACCCGGCGCGGCACGCCGCCGGTCGCGGCATAGATGGCGGCAAAGGCATCCGGCGTGAAGGATGGATCACCGTTCCACCCGACCACCGACAGGCGGTGCAGGATGTACGGCTCAACCTCGCTCTCCATCATCGGTTCCAGATGATGGGTCGCGATGACGCGCTGGCGCAGCTGCTCCAGATGGGGAGATTTCATAAGGTCGCGAAATTCCGGCTGGCCCAGCAGGAATATCTGCAGCAACGAATGACCGCCCAGCTGGAAATTGGACAGCATCCGCAGTTCCTCGATCGCGGAAACGGACAGGTTCTGCGCCTCGTCCACGATCAGCAGCGACCGACGGCCTGCCCGCGCCTGCGCATGGAGGTAGGATTCGACCTGGCGCAGGATCTGCGCCTTGGGCATGCCATCGACCGGCAGGCCAAAGCTCTGCGCCGTCAGTCGCAGCATGTCGTCGCCGCCGACCTGCGTCGACACAATCTTGACGGCGGTCAGCCGCGCTGGGTCGATCGTCGCCATCAGGTGCCCGACCAGCGTCGTCTTGCCCGCGCCGATGTCGCCGGTGATGACGATGAAGCCTTCACCCTGCGCCAGCCCATAACCCAGATAGGACAGCGCCTTGCGATGCGTCGCGCTTTCAAAATAGAAATGCGGGTCCGGCGTCAGCTGGAAGGGGCGGCCCTCAAATCCGTAGAATTGATCGTACATTCGTCGTCTCCACCCGGCCGGGTTAAAAGCTGTAGCGCAGGCCGATCTGGCCCATCGCGGTGATCAACGCATCCAGTTCATCCGCCTTGGCGCTGTCTATGCCCAGCGACGCTGATGCCTGCAGATTGCGGTTGATCAGGCGGTTGTAACTGGTGAACGCGCCCAGGTTGAGCACATCCAGACGTGCGCCGCTTGCATCGAAATAATTTGCGTAAACGGCGCTATCGATGCTGGATTGGCTGTCGATCACATAGGTGAGCGACCCGGTGCCATACCAGTTCTGGTCCTTCGATCCCCTGACGAGCACGCCCTGGCCCGACGGCGTCAGGAACTTGCGCTGTGAATAGCCCACGCCGACGCCCATCCCCCACGGCCCGCGCCGTGCGGCATATTGGGCCGCGACGCCGCGATAGCGGAAATTGGCGTTGGTGACGCCCGACAGCGCGTCGTTGAAGCACTGGCCGCCGCCCGTTTCCGAAAAGGCACAGCCGGTGAAGTCGCCCGTGAACGGATTGCGCACGACATCCAGGCTGCTGCCGGAAACGGCGGCGACGTTGGAGGTGATGATCCGACCAAAGCTGTCGATGCCATCAAAAACCACCAGTGCGACACTGCTATTACGGCCCTGCCACACGAAGCTGCCGCTATAGGTCATGCCGCCATAACGCTCGCCCACGCGCGCTTCCAACGACGTGCGGCGGTTAGGTCGCCACAGCACGCCCGCGTCCCAGATGATGTCGTCAAATTCGTAGATCAGCTGACGCGGTGAGCTGTCGTCCGTGACATAACGACCGTTGGATACGACCGGCAAACCATTGCTGTCCAGCACAGGCGAACGCTGGCTGACCTTGATATTTTCATAACCGATCCCGCCCGCCAGGGCCACCGTGGGCGAAACCGGCAGCGTGGCGTCCAGGCGACCCCATTTATCCTCGAACCGCTGGTCCAGCTGGTCGGCATCTTCGCGATCATAGCCAGCGCTGGCGACGATCCCCAGCGGCAGCCACACGCCCGGTGCGACTCCGACCGACCCGGCAAGACTGTGCGAAACGGATTCGTTGAACAGCCCCACGCCGCCAAAGTCCGCGCCCGCATCCTCTTCAACCCTGGCATAGCCCAGCCGATATGAGGCGGATACGTCGATGTCGCCGAATGACGCTGCATAGGCTGGCCCGGCATAGCCTGCATAAATCTGGCTCGTCTGGCTGTCATTCAGCGTCGCCGCGCCCGAAAAGCCGTCGGTGCGAATGCGGCTGGCCAGCGCGCCCGCATTCAGCGTCAGGCCGCTCGCCAATCCATATTGGCCCGAAATGATGCCGCTGATCACATCCTGATCGGTCGCGGCGTCACCCCAGCCAAAGCTGTGATTATATTGCACGTCGGCGACGGCTTCCATCCGCCGCGTCTTGATGCTGGCGGTCGCGCCCGCCGTGACGTTGGTGTAGGTCAGAACCTCGCCATCGCCGTTCAGCGGTGCCATCACCACCTGATCGATGCCCAGATAGGGCGTGACCTCGACCCTGCGTTCCTGCGCATGAGCAGGCGCGCCCAAGCCCAACGCCATGACGCCAGCGGTCATCAGAAAAACTTGCAGCTTCATTCGCCCGCGCCCTCCGTGGCGTAATAGCTGCCAAAGCGCCGCCCGGTGCCCGAAAAGCTGACGCCATTCAGCAACAGCTGCACCTGACCCGCCCCCTTCAACATGCCCGCCGCGTCACGCAGCGCGCTCTCGCTCGTCTCGTCGGCCCGCACCACCAGCAATGCGATGGCGGCATGGCTCGCCAGCACTGCGCCAGCCGAAGCGGCCAGCAACGGCGGCGAATCGAATATGATCACACGGTCGGGTCGCCCCTCCGTCAGTCGATTTAGCAATGCCTGCGTCCGGCTGGACGCCAGATATTCCGTATCGTTATTGCTCCGCCGTCCGGCTGGAAGCACAGACAGCGACAACAGATCGGTGCGGATGATGCAATCTTCCACGGATATGGTGGGATCGGCCAGGGCATCCATCAGGCCCGGCCCACTGGTCAGGCCCAGCGCTTCGGGAATGCCGGGCTTGCCGAAATCGGCGTCGACCAACAGGATTTCCCGCTCCTTCTCCGCCGCCAGGCTGAGCGCCAGATTGATCGCGCAAAAGCTTTTGCCTTCTCCGCTATGGGCCGAACAGACGAGGATGTAATTGCCCTGCGGATCACCCGCCAACTGGGACAGAAGGTCGCGCTTCAACAAGCGGAATTCCTCGCTCATCGCGCTCACAGGCCCGTCGGGGAGCAAATAGCCTGCCTCCGCCAGGGCGATGCGATCGATCGGCTGGACCGGCCCGGTCCATTCCGGCGCTTGCACAGCTGCACCGGCACCGATTGACGAAGCCGTCTCAACCGCCGGAACCGTTGCCGCCAGAGCTTCGGCGGGAACGTCCACGTCCGGCGCGGCGCGGCCGCGCAATGCGGCGGTAAAGTCGTATATCTCCGTCGCTCGCTCAATCAGCGAACCGTTGGAGAGGGAGCTATGCTTATTCATCTTGCCGCTCTCTTTCAGGCCATGCCGCGCTGGATGAATTCGACCAGGACCAACAGCATGCATACCGCCGCCAATCCGCCAGTCGCGCCCGCGAACCATTTCAGCCGTTGTTTTTCGACCGCTCTCTGCGCAGCGCTGACCGTCTGGGTAATCGACCCGATCACCGGCAGGCCGATGACCCGCTCCAGCCGCGCGGCCGTCGGGAAGCTCCCTTTAAGCTGCCCCACGGCAAAGGCCGTGCCGACGCCCGCGCCGATCCCCAGGATCAACACCCCGACCAGCAACAGCGGTCGGTTAGGCGCGATTGGCGCGGTCGGGACGCTTGGCGGGTTGACGACGCGGAACTGCACCGCGCCCGTCTCCGTCTTCACGTCCCCGCGCAGGCGAATCTCCTCGCGGTCGGCGAGCAGCTTGTCATATTGGGTCTTGAGCACCTCATAGTCGCGGTCGAGCTTCTCCTGCTCGGCGGCCAGGCCCGGCTCATCGGTCTGGCGCGACGACATGGCGGCAAGGTCCGACTGCAACTGCCCCTTGCGGGTCTGAAGCGCCTGAACCGTCGCTGCACGCTCGGCCTGCATCGACTTGATCGAAAGATAGGCGGGGTTGGGCGTGCCACCCCCCGCGCCGCCGCCGCCGCCCTGCTTGCGCAGCGCATCGACTTGCCGCTGGGCCGCGATCACATCCGGGTGGCTGCTGGTCCATCCCCGCGCACGCATGCCCGCCAGATCGCCCTGCGCCTGCGCCAGAGCGGACGGACCGCCCGAAGCACCCGTGCCCGGCAACGTCTGGGGTGTACCCGCCAACTGCCCGTTCATGGCACTCAGTGCCCCTTGCGCTTGCGCCAGTTGCGACTCGATATTGTTGATCTCCATCCGGGCCGCGTCCATGCGCTGCCCAATTGAGCCAGCGCCCGGAAGGACGCCCGCATAGCGCTGCTCAAACTCGACCCGGCGCTGTTCGGCACCGGCCAGCTGCTTGCCGCGCTCGGTAATCTGCTGGTCCAGAAATGCAAGGCTCTGCTTGGTTTCCACCCGGTCGGACGACAGGTTCGCTTCCTGGAAGATGTCGATCAGCTTCTGGACGACCTGCTGCGCGATGCGTGCATTGGCGCCATCGGAAAGGCCCGAGTCGGCTGACTTTGCGCTGATGTCGATCATGCTGGGGTCGGCCTGCGCCATCACGGTGATGCCCTCGCGCAGCGTCGTGATCTTCGCCGCCACGTCGCGCGGACCGCTGACCGTCTGGTTCAGGTCGGTTTCCTTCACCACCCGTTCCAGATTGCCGGTGCTGGCCAACGTCTGGCGCACACGGTCCAGGTCCTGTTGCGACTGGACCTGGGTGATGCCCACCTTGTCCTGCAACAGCGACTGGGTGTTCACATAGACCCGCGCCTTGCTTTCATAACTGTTGGGGACCAACGCCACGCCTAGCCAGCCCAGCATGCACACGCCCCACGCCACCGCCAGCGCCAGCCAGCGCCGGGTCCAGATGCCATGCAGGACAATCAGCAGCTCGTCGTAAAGACCCGCCATATCAGAACATGCTTTCGGGAATGATGATGACATCGCCGGGCGCCAGCATGACATTCGCCTTGCTGTCGCCGCGCTTCAACAGGTCGCCGATACGGACGTTAAATTCCTGCTGCTTGCCCGCATCCTTGTTGAAACGGACCAGCCGGGCGCGGTTGCCCGCCGCATATTCGCTCAGACCCCCGACGGATATCATGGCGTCAAGCAACGTCATGTTCGCACGATAGGGAATGGACGCAGGCTTTTCCGTCGCGCCGACAATCCGCACCTGCTGGCTGAAGGTGCCGGAGAAATTGTTGACGATCACCGACACCAACGGATTTTCGATATATTTGGTGAGCGCCACCTTCATGTCCTCGGCCAGCTGCTTGGGCGTCTTGCCCACAGCGGCCATGTCGGTGACCAGCGGCGTGGTGATGCGGCCATCGGGCCGCACCTGCACCTTCGCGCCCAATTCGGGATTGCGCCACACGAACACTGTCAGGTCATCGAGCGGACCGATCACATATTGCTCGCCCGGCCCTTCTTCCTGCGACACGAACGACGCAGGCGGAAGCTGCGGCCCACCGCCCCCCGAAGCGCAAGCTGAAAGCGCGACCGCCGGGATCGCTGCGCCGATCAAAGCCCGGGAAACAGACAGGAAACGCATATCTTCACCTCTTCGTGCAGCCGCGCGGGATGGCCGCTGCACGGGCAGGCGGACCATCAAGCCATGGGCTTTGGGCTTCTTCTTGCACTCAAAGGGTAAAGATTGGGTTAGGCCTCAGCCGTCCCCGGCGTCATCCAATCAACAGTTCCAAGGGGTTGGGGTGCCCCAGAAAGGCCGCCGGGCTAGCCGACGCGCCATATGCGCCTGCCAGAAACAGCGCGATCAGGTCGCCTTCCTCCACGGTCGGCAGCGCCACCTTATCGCCCAGCTTGTCCATCGGCGTGCACAGACAGCCCACGACAGTGACCGGCTGTTCCGCCGGACTTTCCCCGTAGCGATTGGCCACAGCAATCGGATAATTGCGCCGGACGACGGTGCCGAAATTGCCACTGGCGGCAAGCTGATGATGCAGCCCGCCATCCACCACCACGAATGTTTCGCCTTGGCTGACTTTCACATCGACCACGCGGGTCAGGTAGACCCCGCATTCGCCCACCAGCCAGCGGCCAAGCTCCATCGCGAACGCGCTGCCCGCCAAAATATCGGCCCGCGCTTCCAGCACCCGCGCCAGCGCTTCGCCGATCGGCCTGATATCCAGCCGCACGTCACCGGGGAAATGCGGAATGCCAAATCCCCCGCCCAGGTTGACCAGCGGCGGCGTAGCCCCCACCGCGTCCGACAGCCGCGCCGCCAATGCCAGCGTCGCCGCCTGCGTTTCGATCAAGGCTGCGGCATCCAGAGCCTGCGACCCGGCGAAGATATGCCATCCGCGCCAGTCCGCACCCGCATCGATCAGCCACCGGGCAAGCGCCGCCGCCCGGTCGGCATCCACGCCAAAGGGCTTGGCCCCGCCGCCCATCCGCATCCCAGACCCTTTCAGGTCGAAATCGGGATTGACGCGAACGGCTAGCCTGGGCGTGCGCCCCCGCTGCCTGGCAATGGTGATGGCGCGCCGCGCTTCCCCTTCCGATTCCAAGTTGATCGTGACGCCTGAGTCGATCGCCGCGATCAACTCATCATCCCGCTTCCCCGGCCCGGCAAAGCTGACATGCGCAGGGTCCATCCCCGCCTCCAGCGCTCGCCCCAGTTCGCCGCCCGACGCCACATCAAAGCCGTCGACCATTCCGGCCATCCGCTGCAACAATGGTGGATAAGGGTTGGCCTTCACCGCATAATGAAGCGAGAGCATCGACGGCATGGCGTCACGCCAATCCTGCACCTGACGCTGAACGACACCCATGTCATAGACGAACAGCGGCGTGTCCCCCGCCTCCTCCACCAGGCTGGCCGCGCCACAGCCGCCGATCAGCAGCATGCCCCCTTCGCCGGTAAAGAATGGCGGGATCGGGCCCATTGGCTTCATCGGTCAAACTCCCCCATCAATGCCACCCGGTCTATCTTTCCATTAGGCGTGCGGGGAAACTCCTCCCGCCTCAAGATCGTGCGCGGATGCATGAAATTGGGCAGTTCAGCCTTCAGCCGCGCCTCCACCTGCTCCTCCGCCAGCGGGTCGGCGGATCGGATCAGCAGCAGCACCGCCTGTCCTAGTCGCTCGTCCTTGATGCCCATCGCCACTGCTTCCGCTACGCCCGGCACGGCGGCCGCCGCTTCCTCAATCTCCGTGGGGCTGATGCGGTTGCCCGCCGATTTGATCATCGCATCGTCGCGGCCGATGAAATACAGCAGGCCTTGGCCATCGCGCCGCACCGTATCGCCGGACCACACGGCCATACCGCCATAGCGCGACGCAGACGGCGCAGGGCGGAAGCGCTCGGCAGTGCGCGCCGCATCTTGCCAATAGCCTTGCGCGACCAGCGGACCACAATGCACCAACTCTCCCGGTTCGTTATCGGCAGACACGTTGCCATCGGGCCGCACCACCAATATTTCCGCGTGCGGGATCGCTGACCCCATCGAATCGGGATGGCTGTCCACCAGTGCAGGGGGCAGATAGGTGGACCGAAACGCCTCCGTCAGCCCATACATGGGATAGATGTCGGCATTGCAAAACAGGCCGCGCAGATTCGCCACCAGAGGGCGAGTCAGCGCCCCACCACTATTGGTGATCCGCCGCAGCTTCGCCGCGACTTCGGATGGCCAGTTCAGTTCGGTCAGCTGCACCCATAACGGCGGCACCCCCGCCAGCGTTGTGATATCGCGCCGCTCTACCGACTTCATGACGTCACGCGCCGTCAGATAGTCGAGCGGATAGACGCATCCGCCTGCGAACCACGTCGAAAGCAGCTGATTCTGCCCATAGTCGAAACTGAACGGCAGCACACAAAGCGTCCTGTCCTCCGCGCTTAGCCCCAGATAATCGGCCACCGATGCAGCGCCCAGCCACAAATTGGCATGGCTCAGCATCACGCCCTTGGGCCTGCCGGTCGATCCGCTGGTGTACAGGATGGCGGCGAGGTCCTGCGGCGCGGCATCGGACGGCCCGATCGCGTCTCCTCCGCTCATCGCGCAGGCGGCGTCGTCCTCACGCAGCAGGCGGCACTCATCCGGCACATCTACGGCCGCCAGCGTGTCGATCCGGGCCGCCGTCCCGATCAGCAGACGCGCGCCGCTGTCGGCCAATATATGGGCGACCTGCGCATGCCGCAGCAACGGATTGATCGGAACATGGACCAGCCCCACGCGGGGCGCGGCAAGCGGCATCAGCGCGGCAACCGGCCCTTTCGCCATCCAGCTGGCAACTCTTGCCCCGCGCTCAAGCCCGAACCCAGCGAGCCAGCCCGCCAGCCGTCCCAGCGTTTCTTCCAGTTCTGCGTAATTCTGCGTCCCCGACCGCCCGTCCAGCGCCGGTCGGGTGACGTCGCCACGCAACAACAGATGGTCAACAGGCCACACTTCCGCGCCATCGATGACGACCGGTGCGCGTTCCAGGCGATTGCTTAACTCCATTTCCAGACTTTTCACCTACATGGCCAGGGTGACGGGGAGATAGTGGTTTGCTGGTCGCAAGGGAATATAGCACGGTCGCCCATGCTCGCGATGCGCTGGCAGGACGGATGGACCGCGCCTCCACCCCATCGCTGTTCGACCGGATCGACTGGTTCGAATCGCTGCACGCCCATTGTTTCGGCAAAATGCCGGTGCGCATCCTTCACACGATGGAAGGCGACAATGAAGCCTGGCTGTTCCTTCTGTCCCCCACCGAGCGGCGCTTGAGCGCGCTCGCCAACTGGTACAGCTTTTCCTGGTCGCCGGTCTTCATCGGTGATCCTTGCGCAGAAACCCGGCGACGGCTGGTCGAAGTCATGGCCGCGCACCTGATCGCCGCCAGCGCGCATATCGACCTCTATCCCGTTACCGATCACGCCGACCTACTGCTCGACGCTTTCCGCCGTGCGGGCTGGTTCGCCGTGCGTCGGCCAATGGGCGGTCGCCATCTGCTGGATCTCAACGGTCGCGATTTCGCCGCCTATTGGGCTGACCGCCCCGGCCGCCTGCGCAACCAATTGCAGCGCAAGGCACGCGCCAGTCGCTTCACCATCGATATCGGGCAGCACATCAACGACGCCTTGTGGCGCGACTATATCACCGTTCACGCCAGCAGCTGGAAACAACCCGAACCCGGCCTCACCTTCCTCCGGTCGCTCGCGGGACGGGAAGCCGCTGCAGGAACCCTGCGCCTGGGGTTCGCGCGCCTCCATGGCCAGCCCGTCGCGACGCAGCTCTGGTCGGTCGAAAATGGCACGGCTCTGATCCACAAACTGGCCCATGATCGCGCGTTCGATGGCGCTTCTCCCGGCACATTGCTCAGCCACGCTATGTTCGCCCATGCCATCGACACTGACGGGGTTCAGCGGATCGACTATGGCACCGGGGACAATGCCTATAAGGCGGAATGGATGGACCGACGTGAAGTCCTTCACCGTCTCGACTTCTTCAACCCCCGCTTCGCCTCGGCCTGGCTTCCCGCCGCCCGCACCGCCATTTCCGCCCTTGTCGGCTAGAGGCTGAACGATTAGGTAAGCCCATCATGCGGGCGGAACAAACAATGCCGGTCGACCGGACAAGCGATATCGAAACGGTGGTGCGCGCCCTTTTGCGAGACGTGCTGGCATTGTCGCAGGATCGCGCCGACGCCTTCGACAGCGGCACGCCGCTTTTCGGTGCCCTTCCCGAACTGGACTCCATGGCCGTAGCCAGCCTGCTCACCGAGATGGAAGATCGCCTCGGCATCCTGATCGAGGATGACGATATTGATGGCGAAACCTTTGAAACCTTCGGCACGCTGGTGGCCTTCGCTCAGGCAAAGCTACCGCGATAACCCCGTGTTCCTGCGCAGACGGGAACAGGACACGCCTAACGGGGAGCGGCGGCTTGCCCCCACACCCGTCCGTGCTCCTGCGAAGGCAGGAACCCAGTCCAAGCGCTGGAATCCAGCGCCCGCACGGCCCGACCCAGCCGGTCGCCCGTCTTATTCCGCGGCCATCGCCTCAAAATCGGCTTCCGCCAGAAACTTCTCCACGTCCAGCGCCGCCATGCAGCCCATGCCCGCCGCCGTCACCGCCTGGCGATAGATTTTGTCGCTGACGTCACCCGCCGCAAAGACGCCGGGAATGTTGGTGCGGGTCGTGCCCGGTTCCACCAGCAGATAACCTTCGTCCATCGGCAGCTTGCCCGCGAACAATTCCGTTGCGGGCTGGTGACCGATCGCCACGAATGCGCCATCTGTCTCAATATGGGACGCCTTGCCCGTCACCGTGTCGATCAGGTCGACGCCCACCAAGCCTTCAGGATTGCCACCACCCACGAAACGCTCGATCTTCTGGTTCCACAGCACCTTGATGTTCGGGTGAGCGAACAGCCGTTGCTGCAAAATCTTCTCCGCGCGCAGCGAATCACGGCGGTGGATCAGCGTCACGTCATGGCTGTGATTGGTGAGGTAGAGCGCTTCTTCGACAGCGGTATTGCCGCCGCCTATCACCACCACCTTCTTGCCGCGATAAAAAAATCCATCGCACGTCGCGCAGGCCGATACGCCCTTGCCCTGCAACAACTGCTCGCCTTCCGCACCCAGCCATTTCGCCTGCGCGCCGGTCGAAATCACCAGACTGTCCGCATAGTAGACGGTGCCGCCGTCGCCCTTCAGCCGGAACGGTCGCTCGGACAGATCAACCTCGACAATCTGGTCGTACATCATCTTCGCGCCGACATGCTCGGCCTGCGCCTGCATCTGCTCCATCAGCCACGGTCCCTGGATGACGTCGCGGAAGCCGGGATAATTTTCAACATCGGTGGTGATGGTCAGCTGCCCGCCCGGCTGCATGCCCTGCACGACGATGGGGGCCAGACCAGCGCGCGCGCCGTAAATGGCGGCGGAAAGGCCCGCAGGTCCCGATCCCAGGATCAGCATGCGAGTGGAATGGCTTGCGGTCATCAAATGTCCCCGGCTTTCAGATTCGTTCGTCGCGATGAAATAGGCTGCAACGGCGGACACGCAAGCCCAACCGCCCGATGCATTTGCTTGGGAACGGGAAGTTCAATCTTTCTGCGCTGAGCCAACCCGTTCATACCATGCGCATGGACTGTGCGCGTGCAATTCACCCCAGCACGTTGGGAAGGTCCTCAAACCCCTTGCGCAGCGCCGCCGACCAGCCGAGCGAGAGCAGCTGAAATTCCTCGTTATCCGCCTCGATTCGAGTGCGGACCCGAAAATCAAACTGATCCCGTTCGATGACGGTGAGGTCCAACGGCATGCCTACGGACAGATTCGACCGCAGGGTCGAATCCATCGAAACCAGAACCGCCTTGGTCGCATCCTCCAACGTCGTCTCGCGCCGGACGATGCGGTCCAGGATCGGCTTGCCATATTTATGCTCGCCAATCTGGAAAAATGGCGTGTCTTCCGTCGCTTCGATGAAGTTGCCGGCTGAATAGACGAGGTAGAGGCGCTGCTTGCCGCCCCGTCGCTGCCCCGCGACAAGGATGGATGCGTCCGCGCCCGATCCCTGCATTTCGATGGTGCTGCGGTAATGATGCTGCATCTCGCACATCGCATCGCCAACCAACTGCGCCACCCGGTGCATGGTCGCGCAATTCAGGATGCTTTCAATGTCAGGATCGAGCTGCGAATCCTTGATCGCGCGGCCCAGCATCGCCTTCACCCCTTGGGTGATCGACAGGTTGCCCGAACACATCAGCGTGATCGCGCGTTCACCTGCGACGCTGTAGGTAAAGCTCTTTCGAAAACGCGCGATATTGTCCATGCCCGCATTGGTGCGGGTGTCGGACAGCATGACCAGCCCCTGATCCACGCGAACCGCCACACAATAGGTCATCGCCCATCGGGCTCCTATCTTGCCTTGATACTCAGCGGGATGGATGGCTGGGCACATTGTTGTTGCTGCCGTTGCAGCTGCCGTTGCAGCTGCCGATCCTCCACCCCATCCTCCGCCTGCGCGATACGGACGTCCGCGTCAATCCAGATATCGCCCGCCACCGTGACAGAGCCCCGGATGGGCGCAGCATCGTCCGCGTCCAGGCCGGACGCCAGGCGCAGATAATGATCAGTCACGCACACACGATTGGACGGGTCGAAACCCACCCAGCCAAGGTCTGGCACCCATGCCTCCACCCAACCGTGGGTCTCATGCAGCGCCATTCCCTCCTGCGCCAGCAAATAGCCCGTCACGTAACGCGCGGGCACCCCCATGGCGCGCGCGCCCGCGATGAATATCTGGGCATGGTCCTGGCACACCCCTGCGCCCAGCGCGAACGCCTCGGCCGCCGTCGTCCTGGACGTCGTCACACCGCTGCGATAGGCGACCGCATTGCCGACAGCAGCGCTCAAATCGTGCAGCCGCGTCAACATCCCGCCATCGCACGGCAGCGATAGGGCCATGTCCCTGATCGCATCCGACATGCCCGTCAGCGGCGTTTCGCGCAGGAAATAATCGGGGCGCAAGCTACCCTGCTGAGGTCCCAGAACACCGCTTTTATCGTGCGTTTCGACAATACCCTCGGCCACGACCACCGCATTGTCCAGCCGGTCGTGGCGAATCCAGATGGCCTCCATCTCGCCAAAGCTGTTGCGGCGAAATCCATCGACAGGCTCGCCGTTCACGCTGACCTGCCATTCCAGCACTTGCTGCATCGCCGTGTCGACCGGCATCAGCTTCAGGCGCATGGCAACGCGCCCGGCTGAAGCCTGATAATGGTAGGTCGTCTGATGGCGGACAATCAGCTTCATGACCCGCCTGTCCCTTCATCCAAAATGATATGTCTGGGCGATTTCTCCGCCCAACCGATCGGTCATCTCCAGCCCGCTTTGCACCGTTTCATGCAATCCGACCCGAAAAATCTCTCCGCTGTCCGACTGCTCCAGGTCGGCTACCATCCGCCGCACCGTGTCGTGACAGGAACCGCGGCTGTCATGCCACCCGGCCAGACGGTTCAGCCGGTAGGCCATCTGGTCGTAGCAATAGGCGACGCTCCGCGGGAACATGCGATTGAGCATCAAGAAATCGGTTATCCGCCAAGGCGTGTAAGTCCCGCCATAGACGTGATGATAGGCCCGTGATCCCGACAAAGCGTGCAACACCGACGTCCATTGATAATGGTCGCGATTGCCGCCGATCACTTCGGTTTCTGGCAGCAGCACATAATATTTCACGTCCAGCAGCCGCAACGTCATCTGCGCCCGCTCTAGGGCCGAACCGACCCGCAGGAAATCATGGCCTTCGTTGCGCAGCTGCCCCGAATGCGCGGCTCCCCGAAACGTCATGACCCGTGTCTTGACCCAATCGATCAGTGTGGGAAGCTGCCGCCGCGCCTCACCGACATCATAGCTGTCCAGCTTGCGCCATCCTTCGTTCAGCGCCTCCCACATGTCCTGCGTCAACATGGTGCGTGCCGATTTGCCATTGGCCCGCGCCTTCAGCAGGCAGGATCGGATGGAGCTGGGATTGTCCAGGTCCAGCATCAAATGCGATACCGCGTCGCTTTCCGTCACCTGCGTGCCTTCGGGAAAGTTATGGCCATTGCCCGTGGCGCGCACGACCGACCGCCATTCGTCCCGGTGATGAGCACCGGGCAGGATCGCCATCCGTTGCCCCATGGTCAGCAGGCGAGCCGTGGCCTCGGCGCGCTCCATGTAACGCGCCATCCAGAACAGATTTTCGGCGGTCCGGCTCAGCATGGGTCCGATCCCTCCCCTTTCTCCCGTTCGCCCTGAGCCTGTCGAAGGATTTTACAGTCTTCAAAAGATGGGAAGGGCTTCGACAAGGTCAGCCCGAAAGGAGATGAGAGGCCTCTGACTTTCATCTCCATCAATCCTGCAACACCCATGTGTCCTTGACCCCGCCCCCCTGGCTGGAATTGACCACCAGCGACCCTTCGGTCAGCGCCACGCGGGTAAGCCCGCCGGGCACCAGTCGGATCTGCTTGCCCACTAGGCAATAGGGCCGGAAATCCGCATGCCTGCCCACCACCGACGCCGGTCCCAGCGTTGGCACCATCGACAGGTCCAGCGTCGGCTGAGCGATGAACCCGCCGGGATTGGCGCGGATGCGATCGGCATAGGCCGCGACCTCGTCTCGCGTGGCCTTGGGACCGATCAACATCCCATAACCGCCCGATCCATGAACCTCCTTCGCGACCAGCTCATGCAGATGCTCCAGCACGTAAGCGCACTCGTCAGCTTTGGAACATTGCCACGTCTGGATATTCTCCAGAATGGGCTGCTCCCCCAGGTAGAAACGGATCATCTCCGGCACATAGATGTAAACCGCCTTGTCGTCCGCGATGCCCGATCCGGGCGCAGAGGCCAGCGTCACTCCGCCATTGCGATACACGTTGAAAATGCCCGGAACGCCCAACATGCTGTCGGGCCGGAATACCAGCGGATCGAGATATTCGTCGTCGATCCGGCGATAGATGACATCCACCTGCTTAGGCCCGAGCGTGGTCTTCATCCACACCCTGTCCTGATCCACGAACAGGTCGGCAGGCTCGACCAGTTCGATGCCCATCAGGTCCGCCAGAAAACTATGTTCATAATAGGCGCTGTTGAGCGCGCCCGGCGTCAACAGCACGACCACCGGATCACCCTTGCAGGCGGGCGGCGCGACTTCCTTCAGGCTCTTGAGCAATTCGGCGGGATAATCATCGACCGGCGCCACGATTCCCTGCGCGAAAAGCTCAGGAAACATGCGCGTCATGATCTCCCGATTTTCCAGCATGTAGGACACGCCCGACGGCGTGCGGCAATTATCCTCCAGCACTTCGAACCGCGCAGGGCCGGTGCGGACGATGTCGATCCCGACGATGTGGCTGTAGACCTTGCCCGGTGGCGTAAAGCCCGCCATCTCCGCCAGATAGGCACTGTTCTGGTAGATGATGTCGGCGGGCATGATCCCCGCCTTCACGATTTCGCCGCGATGATAGACGTCGTGCAGAAAAGCATTGAGCGCCCGTGTCCGCTGACGGATACCCCGGTCCAGCACGCGCCATTCCTGCGCGGTGAAAATGCGGGGCAACAGGTCGAACGGGATCAGCCTTTCCGGGTCACCCCCCTCACCATAGACGGCAAAGGTGATGCCTATGCGGCGAAATATCGCCTCTGCCTCGTCCATCCGGTGATTGAGTCCGGCAATGCCCGTCCGTTCCACCCAATTCTGCACCTCCCCATAACAGGAACGTAACGAACCGTCGGGTTCAAACATTTCGTGGAAGGGCAAGGCGTCGATCCTCCCTTGGCGGCGACCGCCGGTTGTGCGTTGCAACATTAGTGCAATGCACCGACGTGATTGCAAGGGCTAAAATGCGCGCCGATCCCGGACTGTGCCAAAAATATTGCCGCATCCCGTCCATAGCCGCCCTATCCGCAGCGCGAGAATTTGCAGGGGCATATCAAACCCCGTTGACCCCGCCCATCACCCTGCTTATAGCGCGCCCTCACCGCAGGGCTGGACCGCCCAGCGCAGCCCTTGGGGCGGAGTAGCTCAGCTGGTTAGAGCAGCGGAATCATAATCCGCGTGTCGGGGGTTCAAGTCCCTCCTCCGCTACCAACATCTTCCCGATCATATCTCCAATTGCGATCCAAGCTCCACGACCCGGTTCGTGGGCAGCTTGAAAAACGCCATCGGGCTTTCCGCATTGCGGACCATCCACGCGAACAATCGCTCGCGCCAGATCGCCATGCCCGGCCGCGATGAAGGCACCAGCGTCTCGCGGCTCAGGAAATAGCTGGTATCCGAAACGCCGATCGGCCCTCCACAGTCGCGCACCGTTTTCATCGCGGCGGGCACGTCGACATTCTCCATGAAGCCATGGCGCAGCACCAGGCGGAAGAATCCCTGGCCATAATCCTGCGCTTCGGTGCGCCCGTCGAACGGCAGATGCGGGACTTCTTCGGTACGCACTGTCAGGATGATGTTGCGTTCGTGCAAGATACGGTTGTGCTTCACATTGTGGAGCATTGCGGGCGGCACGCCTTCGCCCGAAGCAGACAGAAAGATCGCCGTGCCTGGTACGCGCTTGAGCGAAGATCCTGCCGATCGGATGAACAGGTCCAGGTCCATGGCATCCTCACGCAACGCGTTGCGCATGATCCGCCGCCCCGTCGCCCATGTCGTCAGTACCAGGAAGGATATCGCCGCGACCATCAGCGGGAACCAGCCGCCGTCAGGTATCTTCGTCGCGTTGGACAGGAAATAGGCGCCATCGACGATCAGGAACAACCCGGTCACGGCCCCAGCGATCAGCGGATTCCAGCGCCACACGCTGAATGTCAGCACGCCCAGCATGCATGTCGTGATGACCATCGTGCCCGTCACCGCAATACCATAGGCCGCCGCCAGGTCGCTGGAACTGCCAAAGCCCAGCACCAGCATGATGACACAGGCCAGCAGCGCCCAGTTGATCAGCGGCACATAAATCTGCCCCGCCGCCGAAGCGCTGGTGTGCAGAATGCGAAGCCGGGGCAGGAACCCCAGCTGAACCGCTTGGCGCGTAACCGAAAAAGCACCGGAAATAACCGCCTGGCTCGCGATCACCGTCGCCATTGTCGCCAATATCACCAGCGGCAACCGCGCCCATTCGGGGGCGAGCAGGAAGAATGGGTTCTGAGCCGCTGCCGGATTGTCCAGCAACAACGCCCCCTGCCCCAGATAGTTGAGCATCAGACAGGGCAACGCCGCATAAAGCCAGGCGATGCTGATCGCCTTGCGACCGAAATGGCCCATATCGGCATAGAGCGCTTCGGCACCCGTCACCGCCAGCACGACCGAACCTAGCGCGAGGAACGCCAGCTGGGGGTCGATCTGAAAGAAATGCAGCGCCCAGGCCGGATTCACGATCTGGAAAATTTCCGGGTGACGCAGGATATTGGCGATCCCCAACACCGCCAGCGTCACGAAATACACCGCCATGACCGGCCCGAAAAGCGCGCCGACCTTGGCCGTTCCGAAACCCTGGATCACGAACAGCGCGATCAGGATGACGATGGCGATCGGCAGCACCAGCGGGGTCAGTCCCGCTTCGACCACGGTTAATCCCTCCACGGCGGACAGCACCGAAATCGCCGGGGTGATGATCGCATCGCCATAGAATAGGGACGTCGCCAGCACCCCCAGGGCTATGATGGCGGGCGTCCATCGTGTGTCCCCTAACCTTCGGCCGATCAGCGCCAGCAACGCCATGCTGCCACCTTCGCCATCATTGTCCGCCCGTAGGACGATGAAGACATATTTGACCGTGACGACCAGCATCATGGTCCAGAAGATCAGCGACAGCACACCATAGATGTGCGCCGGGTCCACCGCCAGCGGATGATGCCCTACAAAACTTTCCTTCAGCGCGTAGAGCGGCGACGTGCCGATATCGCCAAACACCACGCCCAATGCCCCCAGCGCGAGCGATGGAAGCGGCCCATGCGCAGCATCGGCGCGCTGACCGGTGTATTCTTCCTGCATGGGCATGCGTGCGAATCCCCTATTTTATGACGCGCCCTATGCCACATCTGGCCATCGCCACGCCACCGGCGAAGCGGCGGCAAACCGGCAATCTTCGCCGCCAGCCCTTGCCAGCCTCGGCAAAGCGCGCCAATGACGGCGCGGGACAGACTTGGAGAGGATCGGGGGCCGATGAACCATTATGATGTTGTGATCGTGGGCGCCGGTCATGCCGGTGCACAGGCGGCAATCTCCCTGCGCCAACTGGGCTTTGAAGGTTCGGTCGCGATGATCGGCGATGAAAAGGACCCGCCTTACGAACGCCCTCCTTTGTCGAAGGAATATTTTGCGGGCGACAAGAGCTTCGACCGCATCCTCATTCGCCCCGCCAGTTTCTGGCCCGAACGCAAGATTGACCTGCTCCTGGGCCATCGGGTCAAAACCGTTGATGCGCAAGCGAATATCCTGACCGCGGGCGGCGAACAGATCGGCTATGGCAAGCTGATCTGGGCCACCGGCGGCAGCCCGCGCATGCTGACCTGCAACGGCGCCGACGCGTCCAATGTCCATGCCGTCCGCCGTCGCGACGATGTAGACGGGATGATGGCAAAGCTTGACCAGATCGAACATGTCACCGTCATCGGCGGCGGCTATATCGGCCTGGAAGCCGCTGCCGTCCTCACCAAATTGGGCAAGAAGGTTGTTGTGCTCGAAGCGCTGGACCGCGTTCTCGCTCGCGTCGCGGGCGAAGACCTGTCCCGTTTCTACGAAGCGGAACATCGCGCCCATGGCGTCGACCTGCGCACCGGCGCAAAGATGGACTGCATCGAAGTGATAGATGGCAAGGCGACAGCCGTACTGATGCAGGATGGTGAGCGGATCGAAACCGACATGGTCATCGTCGGCATCGGCATCATCCCGGAAACCGGCCCGCTGATCGCTGCCGGCGCGGCGGGCGGCAATGGCGTCGATGTGGATGAATATTGCCGCACCAGTCTGCCCGACATCTATGCCGTTGGCGACTGCGCGTCCCATGCGAACCGCTTCGCGCGCGGCGCTCAGATCCGCCTTGAATCGGTCCAGAACGCCAATGATCAGGCAAAGACTGCCGTTGCCCACATCATGGGCAAGGAAGACGCCTATGACGCCGTGCCGTGGTTCTGGTCCAACCAATATGACCTGAAACTTCAGACGGTCGGCCTGTCCATCGGCCATGACCACACGATCCTGCGCGGCGATCCTGCAAACCGCAGCTTTTCCGTGCTGTATCTGAAAGCGGGCAAGGTGATCGCGCTCGATTGCGTCAATGCGGTCAAGGATTATGTCCAGGGCCGCGCGCATGTCCTGTCGGGCGCGCTGCTCGATCAGGTACAGCTTGCCGACCCCGCCATACCGCTCAAGGAAGTCGGCCTCGCCTGAAGGATAATTGTGCTCCTGCGAAGGCAGGAGCCCAGTTCCACACTTGTAGGGAAATCCCTGCCCAAGCCTACCCCCGAAAACTCGCCTTCATGGCCAGCTCCCACGACCCGCCGCGATAGAACCACGCCGCAAGCCCACTGATCCGCAGGCGTCGCGGCCGGAACCCTGCGCTCAGTTCAGCCGCCAGTTGGCGCGCCTGTTCCGGTGGCACCTTGTTCTGTACGGTCAGGTGCAGCCGGGGCCGCGCCTGGTCCTGCGGCGTCAACAGCCCGGCAAAGGCCTGCGCCAGTTCATCACGCATGGCCAGCAAATCGCCGCTCTCCACCTGATAGGCGACCCCCCGCCCCAGCAGCATGACTTTGGCCAGCGACGCCACCGGAGCCGGCCCCACGCATAGCTGCCTTATCCGCGTCGCCAGTTCCGGCAGGATCGACGGCAGCAAATGATGAAACAGCGTGATATGCGCTGGCACGACATTGCGATCCGGCGGGAAATGCGCCCGCCGCAAACCGTCAGCCCAGGCAAAATCCTCCGCGCCCATCAACGCCGTCACGACGATCGGCGCGAATGCCGGACGTTCAGTCAGCCTGGTGCGCCTTCAACCATTCCAGCACCGGCTCAGGACTGCTCATTCCATAGGGGTCGTCATCCTCGCCGATATCGTTGATCCCTGGCTCCTCGAACCAGGCCACGATCTTCCCGTCATCGACGACCATCGCATAACGCCAGCTGCGATCGCCAAAGCCCAGATGGTTCTTTTTGATCAGCATCCCCATTCGGCGCGTGAAATCACCTGACCCATCGGGAAGCAGCTTGACGTTCCTGACCCCCAGATGCTTGCCCCACTGATACATCACGAACGCATCATTGACCGATATGCAATAGACGTCATCGACACCCAGCGCCCTGAACTCGTCATAATATCGCTCGAAGGCGGGACATTGTTCGGTCGAACAGGTCGGTGTGAACGCTCCGGGCAGGGAAAAGACAACGGCGCGCTTGCCCTTGAACAGCTCTCCCGTTTCGACATCCTGCCAACGGAACGGGTTGGGGCCGCCGACGCTCTCATCCCGCACGCGCGTTTTCAGCGTTACTTCAGGTATGGCACGTCCCAGCATCATGAAATCTCCTTGTCGCGGCAGCGCTTCCCCGCCAGGTCAGGCGCATATATGATGCACCCATCCCAAGGCGACAAGCGGCCATTGGGTGAGGAAACACAGATGCGCCCGTCACGATCCGTCAATATCCTCGGCCTCATTCTGCTCGGCTGGAATCTGATGGGCCTCGTCGCCTTCATCCTCCAATATGACGCCGATCTTTCAACCTTGGCGAAGGACGACCCCTATACCGCACAGATATTTGCCCAGATGCCCGGCTGGGCGTGGGCCGCCTATGCCGTTGCGGTGAGCGCAGGAACGCTGGGCGCCACCCTGCTGCTCATGCGCAAGGCGGCGGCTGTCGGCCTGTTTCTGCTGTCGGTGATCGCGGTGATCGTGCAGTTCGGATACAGCTTCCTTGGCACGGACTTGCTAGCCGTAAAGGGTGCAGCGACCGCGATTTTTCCGGCCATCATATTTGCGATCGCGGTAGCGCAAACGGCCTACGCCCGGCACCTCAGGGCAAAAGGCATATTGAGGTGAATGAGATCATTTCCACCGTGACAGTTCAACCATTGAACAGAAACAAATTGCGAATTGGTGCGACAGGCTGAAGAGATCGTGCTAGGAATGTTTCATCGAGCGAAACCAGCCCGCAAGCCTTCGCATTGACAGAGAGACCATCGCGCTCCCGCTTGCCGCAGGAGTCCGCCCATGGAAGATCTCAACTATTTACTGAAAAACGAACAGATCGAGCTTTTGAAGGAACAGGCGTCGTCCTGCACCGTGGCGCGGGCCACGCATCGCTCTCGCGCCAGCGTTTATGCCCGTCGCATTCGTGAACATGGCCACCCCTACAGGTCCGGCGCGGTCAAGGGCGGGACGGCTTTCGCCCCCTATCCGTTCGGCGGAGAGGGCCGCGCATCATGAGCAGGGCCATCAACATGTCGGTCAGCGTGGCTGAGATCGAAAAGCTCTGCGCCACTCACAATTTCCGCATTTCGACAATCGAACCCTTGGCGTCTGGTGGTTCACGAGTGGTCCTGCTTGACGGTCGGGAAGCTGACGAGGTTCGAAAGCTGTTGAAGAACAAGATCATCACTGGCGACGTCAAACGCTCCGCAGCCCATGTTTCTCGCCACCCGCCAGCTACTGTCAGGAAATATTGATGGCGGAAATCACGCATCTCCAGAGCCAGCAGCGGCTGGAACAGTTCAGCGCCGCGTACGCGACGTGCGATCTCATAAGGCAGCACCACGAAAATCTCGCCCGCGCTTATGGCAAGATCATCAGCGTCGTAGAACGCGACCGCTCCAAAGCGACCGCTCGCCGCAACGACAGAAACTAGGCGTTTTTCGAAACATGCATTTACTGGCAGAGGCCCCTATTCTATCCCTCGCCTGGCAGAGCCGTTGACGCCACTTACCCGGCGCAACAGCGAGGGAGATTCATGGCCGTCTCAGCCAAAGACCAGCTTGCCCAGATGGCGCGATATCATGTCTGGGCAACCGATCGGCTTCTGACATCTATAGCGCCGATCCCGAACGAATTTTACCACAAGCCATGCGGGCTATTTTTCCGGTCGATACACGGAACCCTGAATCATCTGCTGCTGACAGACAGCGAGATTTGGTATCCCAGATTCACGCAGGGTCGCACGGCCACCCTGCCGCTTGACGCAGAGATGGAAAGCAATCGGACCGCTTTGGCATCGCGCCTGATCGCCGCGACAGCGCGCTGGCCCGAATATATAGCAAGCCTCGATGAAGAAGCACTCGCCGACGATCTTCGCTACACCATGACGACAGGGCAGATGCGGACATTGCCGATGTCAGGCGCGCTGCTTCACGTCTTCAATCACGCTACCCATCACAGGGGCCAGATCACCGCCGCCCTTTCTATGCTGGGCTTCGCCTATCAACCGCTCGACCTGCCATTTCTGATCTTTTCCGAACACGCTTAGGGCGTTTTTCGAAGCAGGTTCTAACGACCATGATGTCCGCGCGGATGCCCTATAGTTCCCCGCGCGCACGTCGAATGTCGAACCATTTCCGCACATTCTGGTTATGCTGTTCCAGCGTCTCGGCGAAGATGTGGCCGCCCTTCCCATCCGCGACGAAATAGAGCGCCTTGGTTTTCGCCGGCTGCAAAACCGCAAGGATCGACAGCTTGCCCGGATTGGCGATCGGTCCTTTGGGCAGGCCGGTCATGGCATAAGTGTTGTAATCGTTGACGGCAGTGATTTCCGACTTGTTGATGCGTCGGCCCAGCGGCTTTCCCTTTGTAATCGGGTAGATGATCGTCGGGTCCGCCTGCAGCATCATGCCCATTTTCAGCCGGTTGCCATAAACCCCCGCGACCGTGGGCCGCTCCTTCGGGATGGCGGTTTCCTTTTCCACGATGCTGGCCAGGATAATCGCCTCTTGCGGCGTCTTCACGACTGCATCCGGCGCACGGTCCGCCCACAGCTTCGCCAGCGTCCGCGTCATCGCATCCTGCATGCGCTTCAGGACCGCCGCCCTGCTCTCCCCCTTGTCGAAAGCATAGCTATCGGGCAGCACGCTTCCCTCGGCAGGGACCTTGATCGTCCCGGTCAACTGCTCATTGGCCATCAGCCGCTCATAGACCAGGATCGAAGGCATGCCTTCCGGGATGGTGACGAGCCGGGTCAGCGTCTTGCCGCCCTGCAGGATCGCGAAAATGTCCGAATTGCTCGCGCCCTTCGGAATCAGAAACTCGCCTGCCTTGATCGACTTCCCCCGGCCGAACAGCTTGGTCCGCGTCAGGAAGGCGTCGGCGGAACGCACCGCCCCGTTCCGCTTGAGCAGCACCGCCGCATCGGCGATCGACGCCCCTTCAGGCACGACGATATTAATGTCGCTCGTCGCTGGCCCCGTTTCGGTCCAGCCATAAATGAACCGAAACGCGACAAAGGCAGCGACGGCCAGGCCGACCAGCAAGATGCTAAAGCCTAGCCGTCGCATGAAAATGGCCTCAGATCGCCTTCATGATGAGCGACGCATTGGTGCCGCCAAAGCCGAAGCTGTTGTTCAGCACGGCGCGCACCTTCCGCTCCTTGGCGACATGGGGGACCAGGTCGACGCCCGCGCAGCTTTCGCTCGGCTCGTCCAGGTTCAGCGTTGGCGGCACGATCTGGTCACGCATGGCCAGGATGCAGAAGATGCTTTCCACTGCGCCAGCGCCGCCCAGCAAATGGCCGATGGCCGACTTGGTGCTGCTCATCGACATAGTCGACAGATTGTCACCGAACAGCCGCTTGACTGCGCCCAGTTCCAACTCGTCGCCCAGCGGTGTCGATGTGCCATGCGCGTTCACATAGTCGATGTCGGACAGGCTGAGGCCCGATTTCCTGAGCGCCATTTCCATCGAGCGGTAGCCGCCGCTGCCTTCGGGATGCGGTGCCGTCACATGATAGGCATCGCCCGACAGGCCATAACCGATCACTTCGGCGTAGATTTTCGCGCCGCGCTTCTTCGCGTGCTCATATTCTTCCAGCACGACGACGCCCGCGCCTTCGCCCATGACAAAGCCATCGCGGTTGACATCATAGGGACGGCTCGCCTTTTCCGGCGTGTCGTTGAAAGCGGTCGATAGCGCGCGGGCCTGAGCGAAACCGGCGATGCCGATGGGGCAGATCGCGCTTTCCGCACCACCCGCCAGCATCACGTCGGCATCGTCCATCGCGATCATCCGCGCGGCGTCGCCGATCGAATGGGCACCGGTCGAACAGGCAGTGACGACCGCGTGATTCGGACCCATCAGGCCATATTTGATCGAGACCTGACCCGAAATCAGGTTGATCAGCCGACCATGAACGAAGTGCGGGCTGACGCGGCTCGGCCCCTTGTTGGCGAGCACCAGCGATTCGCTTTCGATGCCCGGCAACCCACCAATGCCCGACCCGATCGAACAACCGGCGCGCAGCCGCTCTTCCTCGCTCATATCGTCCAGGCCCGCGTCGCGCAGCGCTTGGCTAGCGGCGGAAATGCCGTAGACGATGAAGGGATCGACCTGCCGCTGAATCTTGTGATCCACGTCCAGCGCCGGATCATAGCCATATTCATGGTCTGCGGGCTTCACCTCACAGGCGATACGGCACTTATATTCTGTGGGGTCGAAACGCTCGATCCTCGCCGCGCCGGATTTGGACGCGATGATGTTCTTCCACGTGGTTTCGACATCTCCACCCAGAGGGCTCACCATGCCAAGGCCGGTTACAACGACGCGACGCATATATCTGCTCCGAAAAACTTCACGAACTTGCGCCGTTCCTTAGCGGCTTGCGAAGCGCTTGTGAACGGCGGTCCAGATACAAAAAGGCTCCCCAAGGTCCGGTTTTCCCGGACAGGAGGGAGCCATTTTCTTCAAACGTTGCGGCCAGCACCTGTCCGGGCCAGCCGCCAAACGCTCTTACTGCTTGCTGTCGATATAATCGATCGCATCCTTGACGGTGGCGATCTTTTCAGCCGCATCGTCAGGAATCTCGACGCCGAACTCTTCTTCGAACGCCATGACCAGCTCAACGATGTCCAGGCTGTCTGCGCCCAGATCGTCGATGAAGCTTGCGTCCTCGGTCACCTTTTCGGCTTCCACGCCCAGATGTTCGACGACGATTTTCTTAACGCGATCCGCGGTCTCACTCATGAGTGGTCCTTTTTACTGGGTATCGTTGAGGTTATGAATAATTGTTAAGGCATGCCCTAGAGCCAAGCCCCGTGAGAGGCAAGAGGCAAGAGATGATCGAAAAGGATGATTTCTGCCCCCTGTCAACCGTTCCGATGGCACAATGTGACGTTGATGCAAATAGCCAGACGCGCACTGCCTTGTCGGTGGCGCGCGCCCGATCCTGTCACACCATCGCCATGCCGCCGTTCACATGCAGCGTCTGGCCGGTGACATAACCGGCCTCGCGGCTGGCCAGATATACGACCGCAGCGCCGATATCTTCGCCATTGCCCAGGTCGCCGGCGGGTATCTTCTGCAGGATCGCACCCTTTTGCGTATCGTTCAGTCCGTCGGTCATGGCCGACCGGATAAAGCCCGGGGCCACGCAATTCACGGTGATGCCACGGCTCGCCAGTTCCTGGCCCAGCGATTTCGACATGCCGATAATGCCCGCCTTGGACGCGGCATAGTTGGACTGGCCCGGATTGCCAGTGACGCCAACGACCGACGTGATCGAAATGATGCGGCCAAAACGCGCCTTCATCATCGGCTTGGCAGCGGCCCGCACCAGGCGGAATGCGGCTTCCAGATTGACGGAGATCACGTCGGACCACTCATCGTCCTTCATCCGCAGGATCAAATTGTCGCGGGTGATACCGGCATTGTTGACCAATATGTCGATCTTGCCACCCAGAGCCTCGACCGCCTGCCCGACCAGCCCATCTACAGCCGCCGGATCGGAAAGGTTGCAAACCAGCGTCTTGTGATCGCCCCCCAGTTCCGCTGCAAAGGCTTTCAGCTTGTCCTCATTGCTCCCCGAAAGCGCCAGCGTGGCCCCTTGAGCCGCCAGCGCCTTTGCAATGGCGGACCCAATCCCGCCCGAAGCGCCCGTCACCAGAGCAGTCATGCCTGTCAGATCGAACATGATTTTATCCTTATATCTTTCAGAAAGCGCCAAGTGCGGCTTCGACATCGTCCATGGTCACGACGCTGCGTACGGTCGCGTCCGGCGCAATGCGCTTGATCATCGGCCCCAGCACCTTGCCCCCCAGTTCCACAAAGTCGGTGACGCCCGCTTCCCACATGGCCGCGACGGATTCACGCCATCGCACCCGACCGGTCACCTGCTCTACCAGACGCAAGCGAATCTCGTCCGGGTCGGCGATCGCGCTGGCCAGCACATTGGCATAGACGGGCAGCAGCGGCGTGTTGATCTTCGCATTGCCCAGCGCTTCCGCCATGGCGTCGGCGGCGGGCTGCATCAGCGGGCAGTGGAACGGCGCAGACACGGGCAACAGTACGCCGCGCTTGATGCCATGATCCTTGACCAGCGCAACCGCGCGCTCGATCGCGCCGCGATGGCCGGAAATGACCACCTGGCTCGGATCATTATCATTGGCGACGGTGCACACTTCCCCCTGGGCAGCGGCATCGGCCAGCGCCTGCGCCTTTTCAATGTCCGCGCCCAGCAAAGCCGCCATCGCACCCTCGCCAACCGGGACAGCAGCCTGCATCGCCTGCCCGCGCAGCTTCAACAGCCGGGACGTGGTGGCAATGTCAAACGCCTCGACCCCGCACAGGGCGCTATATTCGCCCAGACTGTGCCCAGCGACGAAATCGCCCTTTTCGCCAAGGGAAAAGCCGCCTTCCTTCTGCATCACCCGCAACGTTGCCAGCGCATTAGCCATGATCGCGGGCTGGGCGTTTTCGGTAAGCGTCAGGTCGCTGTCCGGTCCTTCCACCATGATGCGGAACAAATGCTGGTTCAGCGCGTCATCGACCTCCTGAAACAGCTCCTTCGCCGCCGGGCTGGCTTCCGCCAGCGCCTTGCCCATGCCTACCGACTGGCTGCCCTGCCCCGGAAAAACAAATGCCCTCATCATCCACCCTTTGACCAAAGGACGCCCGAAAAAGCGCCACTTTTCAAGACCGTTACACTTTACGACATTATTAGCATTGAGACGCCACCTTGATTTCGGCACTTATCCGATGCGTCATCCCGCAGCCCCCCGCAAAATGTCTGCGGGCCCCTTTAACGACGACGGAGTGCTAGGAAAAGGTGCGATATCGCATTGCCTGGATTGCCACAGCCGCGCTGACGCTATCGGCTTGCGCCGCCGGACCCGACTATCGGCCGCCCCAGCCCGCGTCGCTGGGCGTGCCAGCCACCTATATTCAGGGGAACAACGCCCCCGTCGATGAAGGCGCGCTTGCGAACTGGTGGACCCGGCTCGGCGATCCGGCGCTCGACCTGCTGATCGACCGGGCGGTCGCCAGCAACCTCGACATCGTGCAGGCGCAGGCACGCCTCCGTCAGGCGCGGGAATCGCTGCGTCAGACGAACGCCGCTTTCCTGCCCCAGGTGAACGCGTCCGGCAGTGCTGGCAGCAATTATTCCAACCGGGGCGGCGGCACGCGGGTGGATGACAATGGCAACATCATTTCCGGCGGTGCCGATAGCTGGAGCAATCGCTACACGCTGGGTGCCAATGCCAGTTGGCAAATCGACCTGTTCGGCGAACTGGCCCGCTCTTCCGAAGCCGCGCGGGCAGACCTCGCCGCATCCGGCTACGACCTCGCCAATGTGCGCGTGACGATCATCGCCGAACTCGTGACCAACTATGTCCAGGCCCGGCTCGCGCAGGAACAGTTGCGCATCGCCCGCGAGACGGAGGCTATTCAGAAGGACAATTTCGACATCGCCGGATGGCGGTTGCAGGCGGGACTGGTGTCGTCGCTCGACGAACAGCAGGCCCGTGCCCAGCTGGCCCAGACACGGGCGGCCATCCCCCAGCTTGAAGCCAGCCTGCGCGGCAGCCTCAACCGCATCGCCGTGCTCACGGGCCAGGCCCCCGGCGACGCGACCCGGACGCTGGAAAGCCCCGCTCCCATCCCCGCTGCATCCGTCAGCGTGATCACGGGCATCCCCGCCGACACACTGCGCCAGCGCCCGGACGTGCGCTCGGCAGAACGCGCCCTTGCCGCCGCCACCGCGCGGATCGGCGTCGCCCAGGCGCAGCTTTACCCGGCCTTGGGCATCAGCGGGAATATCGGCACCAGCGCGGCTTCCTTCAAAAGCCTGTTCGACGTCATCACTGGCGGCATCTTCGCCAATGTCGCGCAGGTAATCTTTGACGGCGGCCGCCTCGCATCTCAGGTGCGCTCCCAGCGCGCAGCGGCGGAAGGCGCGTTCGCCGCCTATAAACAGAATGTGCTCACTGCGCTGGAAGATGTCGAAAACGCCGTCGCGTCGCTCAACAGCGCCCGCGCCCGCAAGGCGCAGTTTGGCACCGCGTTCGAAGCGTCCAACAATGCCGCAATCCTGGCGCGCAGCCAGTATCAAGCAGGCCTTATCGACTTCCAGACGCTTTCGACCAGCGAAACCACCCTCTTGAACGCGCGCAACAGCCTTGCCGCCGCGCAAGGTGCCGAAGCGCTCGCCATCGCCCAGCTTTACAGCGCGCTGGGCGGCGGCTGGCAGAATATGGAAAACTCGCCCGCATGAGCAACGATGTGACCAAAGATCAGGACCTCGATGATTTCCTGGGGGCAAAACCCGCAAAGCCTTGGCGCAAATGGGTTGTGCGCGGCACTATCGGCCTTGCGCTGCTGATCCTCGTCCTGCTCGTCGCTCGCTGCTTTTCCGGCGATGACCAGCCCAATTACGCCACGCGGGAAGTGCGCCGGGGGGACCTGACCGTCACCGTGTCCGCGACCGGAAACCTCAAACCCATCAATCAGGTCGATGTGGGATCGGAGCAATCCGGCAAGATCACAGCCGTCTATGTCGATGTGAATGACCGCGTGACAAAGGGCCAAAGGCTGGCCGAACTCGATACCCGTCGCCTCGTCGATAGCGTGACGCAGAACCGGGCGCAGGTCACCGCCTCCCAGGCCAGCGTCGCGCAGGCACAGGCGCAGGTTGCGCTGTCTAAAGCGACGCTCGACCGCCAGCTTAACGTCTATCGGCTTTCCGGCGGTCGCGTCCCTGCCAAGACAGAGATTGACGCCGCCCGCGCCGACTATCAATCCGCGCTCGGCTCCCTTCGCGCCGCGCAGGCCCAGGTCGACGTGTCGCGCGCGCAGCTTTCGACGGCGCAGACCAACCTGTCGATCGCGCAGATCGTCTCGCCCGTCACAGGAGTCGTCCTGTCCCGCGATATTGAACCGGGCCAGACCGTTGCGGCATCGCTCAACGCCCCCGTCCTCTTCACCATCGCGGAAGATCTGACGCAGATGGAGGTCGAAGTGTCGGTCGATGAGGCCGATGTCGGCCAGGTGAAGGACGGCCAGGCCGCCACCTTCAATGTCGACGCTTTTCCCGGCCGCAGCTTTCCGGCGCGGGTGACGCGGGTCAATGTCGGCTCGAACGCATCGGGCAGCGCATCCTCAACCTCGTCCAGCGGCGGCACCGCCAGCACCAGCAGCACGACCGGGACCGTGATCGCCTACACCGCCGTCCTGGCGGTCGATAACAAGGATCAGATCCTGCGCCCCGGCATGACCGCCACCGCCGACATCGTTACCCAACAGCTTCAGGACGCCCTGCTCGTCCCCAACGCCGCGCTGCGCTTCAAGCCCAGCACCAATGCGGACCAGGGCGGGGGCATCACCAGCCAGATCGTGCCAAGCCGCCGCTTCCGCCGGGGCAACAACAACCGGCAGGTCAGCTTCGGCGCGGGTAGCAGCCAGACCGTCTACGTCGTGGGAGAGGACGGCAAGCCCAAGGCCGTTCAGGTCGTGGTCGGTGCCAGCGACGGCGTTCGGACCGCCATCACCGGCGGCAATCTGAAACCGGGCATGCGCGTCATCACCGGCCAGCTTGCCGCCGGGCAGGAAGCGCCAGCGGAAGATCAGAATGGTCGGGACGATCGTCAGGGCGCACAGCCCCCGGCCCGCAACCGCGCTTCCGCAGCTCCTTCGGCGGGCGAGCCGCGCGGAACCGGCCGCCAGAACGGAAACTGACCGATGGCCGCCGACCCCATTATTTCCCTGCGCGGCGTGACGAAGGTCTACGGCTCCGGCCCCACTGCCTTTCAGGCGCTCAAGGGCATCGACCTCGACATTCAGCAGGGCGATTTCGTCGCCGTCATGGGGCCATCGGGTTCCGGCAAGTCGACCACGATGAATATCCTGGGATGCCTGGACGTCCCATCGGACGGGGAATTTCTGTTCAAGGGCCGCCATGTCGAAACGCTCGACCGCGACCAGCGCGCATTGCTGCGCCGCCGTTATCTCGGCTTCGTCTTCCAGGGCTTCAACCTGTTGTCCCGCACCACCGCGCTGGAAAATGTCGAACTGCCCCTGCTCTATCGCGGGGAAGACCGGAAGGCTCGCCATGAAGCGGGCATGGCCGCGCTCGACAAAGTCGGGCTAAAGGACTGGTGGGACCACACCCCAGCAGAGCTTTCCGGCGGCCAGCAACAGCGCGTCGCCATCGCCCGCGCCCTCGTGACGCAACCTGCCGTGCTGCTGGCCGACGAACCTACCGGTAATCTCGATTCGGAACGCTCGCTGGAAATCATGGAATTGCTGAGAGGCCTGAATCGCGACGTCGGCATCACCGTCATCATGGTCACGCACGAACCCGACATGGCCGCCTATGCGCGCACGCTCGTCCATTTCAAGGATGGGCATGTGGAGCGGATCGAAGAAGGTGTGAGCGCTTGAACCTCTGTCCGCACTATCCCAACCCCAGCGCGTTCTGCAAAGTATCAGGATGCTAGGCACCACCATCATCCTCGCCTTCCGCGCGATCAACCGGCACAAGCTGCGCAGTTTCCTGACGACGTTGGGCATCATCATCGGCGTGGCGGCGGTCGTCACCATGGTGACGCTAGGCAATGGCGCGACCGCCGCCGTGCGGGAACAGATCAGCTCGCTCGGCGCCAACGTGCTTCAGCTTCGCCCCGGTCAGGGCTTTGGCCGCGGCGGCGGCGGTCCCCGCCCGCCCGCTTTCAAGCCCGCTGATCTCACCGCGATCGAAAACCAGTTGACTGGCGTGCGCGCCGTCGCCCCCCTGGTCCAGTCCAGCGGCACCGCGATCTACGAAGGCAGCAACTGGTCCACCACCGTCTACGGCACCACCGCGTCCTATTTCGAAGTGCAAAGCTGGAAATCGGACACGGGCCGCCTCTTCATGCCGGAGGAGGAGGAGGCCGGAAAGCCCGTCTGCATCATCGGCAACACGGTGCGCACCAACCTTTTTCAGGGCAGCGATCCGGTCGGTAAGCGGCTGCGTATCAAAGGGGTATCGTGCCAGGTGATCGGCGCGCTGGCGACGCGCGGCCAGGGCGGCTTTGGCGATCAGGACGATGTCGTCGTCATGCCCATCAAGTTCGTCCAGCGCCGCTTCACCGGCGACCGCGACATCAGCCAGATCATGATTGCGGTCGACGACGCCTATGACACCTCCACCGTCCAGGCCAGCCTGGAAGAATTGATGCGCGACCGTCGCAAGGTGAAGCCCGGCGCAGAGGATAATTTCAACGTCTTCGACACCAAGCAGATCAGCGACACCCTGACCGGCACCACCACCATCCTGACCCAGATCGTCGCTGCAGTGGCGGCCATATCCCTGCTGGTCGGCGGCATCGGCATCATGAACATCATGCTGGTCTCCGTGACGGAACGCACGCGCGAAATCGGCATCCGCCTCGCCATAGGCGCGGTGGCGCGCGAAGTGCTGATGCAATTTCTGGTCGAAGCGATCGTGTTGTCCTGCCTCGGCGGCCTTATCGGCCTGCTCCTGGCGCTCGCGGCTTCGGTCGCCATAGCGCCGCTGATGCAGGTGCCCTTCATCTTCGACGTCCGCGTCAACGTCATCGCCTTCCTCTTTTCGGCGGCAATCGGCGTTGTCTTCGGCTATTTCCCGGCGCGACGGGCTGCGGCGCTCAATCCCATCGACGCGCTTCGCCATGAATGACGGTTACACTTCAAGACAATAGCGGCCTCATCCGGCACATTCTCGCGACAACTTTCTCCTAAACCTGTCTTCAACGCCGCAACACAGGCGCAAAAGACCAAGACAAGGAGCAAGTGAGATGATCAAGAAACTGCTGATGAGCCTGGCCGCAACCACCATGGTCGCCAGCCCCCTGCTGGCCACCCAGGCCCAGGCCGCCCCCCATCGCGAAGTCACCCGCGTCGTGAAGCATAGCCCCCATGGCCGCGCTTCCTTCAAGCAGAAGACCGTCTACAAACAAAAGCATGTCGTCCGCAAAAACGACAATCGCCGCTGGGCCAAGGGTCAACGTTTCGATCGCCGCGATGCCCGCAACTATCGCGTCGTCAACAACTATCGCGACTATCGCCTGAATGCACCGCCGCGCGGCTACCATTGGGTCCGGTCGGGCAACGACGCGGTGCTGGTAGCCATCACCAGCGGCATCATCGGTGCCGTCATCGGCAGCGTCATCCGCTAGGACCTGCCCTCACCGCCAAATGGCGAACGCCTCCGGGGTTTCTCCTCCCCCGGAGGCGTTTTCGTGGGCGGGAACAGCTCAACTCCTCCTTGCCAACCCGCCGCGTTTCCGTCATAGGCGCCGCTTCGCACGGCCCGAGGTGACTCGGATCGCTGCGAAAGAATGCTTGAGACGACAGCCGGAGGGGCGTTGCGCATGGGGCGCGCGTCAGCGATCGGCCAACAGAGAAGGCAATACCATGGCTCTTTATGAGCATGTGTTCCTTGCGCGCCAGGATCTGGCACAGGCGCAGGTGGACGCGCTGGCGGAAACCGCCACCAAGATCGTCGAAGATATGCAGGGCAAAGTGACCAAGGTTGAAACCTGGGGCCTGCGTTCGCTCGCGTACAAGATCGCGAAGAACCGCAAGGCGCACTATGTCATGCTGAACATCGACGCCCCCGCCGGCGTGGTTGCCGAGCTGGAACGCCAGACGCAGATCAACGAAGACATCATTCGCTACATGACCATCAAGGTCGATGAGCTGGAAGCTGGTCCGTCGGTCATGATGCGCAAGCAGGAGCGTTCCGAACGTGGTGATCGCGGCCCGCGCGGCGATCGTGGTCCGCGTGAAGATCGTGGTGACCGTGGCCCGCGCCGCGATCGCGAAGAAGCCCCGGCTGGCGAATAAGGAGAACTGAAACATGGCACGCCCGTTTTTCCGCCGCCGCAAGAGCTGCCCCTTCGCCGCCAAGGATGCGCCGAAGATCGATTTCAAGGACGTTCGTCTGCTGCAGGGCTTCGTGTCCGAACGCGGCAAGATCGTCCCCAGCCGCATCACTGCGGTATCCGCAAAGAAGCAGCGTGAGCTGGCCCAGGCCATCAAGCGCGCCCGTCATCTGGGCCTGCTGCCCTACATCGTGAAGTGAGGGAGTAAGACTCATGGAAATCATTCTCCTCGAACGGATCGAGAAGCTGGGCGCTATCGGTGACATCGTCACCGTGAAGGACGGTTACGCACGTAACTTCCTGCTGCCCAACAAGAAGGCGCTGCGCTCCAACAACGCCAACAAAAGGGTCTTCGAAGCCAACCGCGCGAAGATCGAAGCCGACAACGCCGCCCGCCGTGGCGACGCTGAACAGGCTGCCGAAGGCGTCAACGGCAAGCAGATCGTCCTGATCCGCCAGTCGTCCAACGCCGGCCATCTTTATGGTTCGGTCGCCGTCCGCGACGTGGTGGAAGCGCTGCACGCCGATGGCGTGACCAACGTCACCAAGGCAATGGTCGTGCTGGAACGCCCGATCAAGACGCTGGGCGTATTCGACGTCAAGGTCGCACTTCACCCGGAAGTCGCCGTCACCATCACGGTGAACGTCGCTCGCTCGCCGGAAGAAGCCGAACTGCAGGCACAGGGTGTTAACGTGATGGCTGACCTGTTCGAAAAGGACGAGGCTGGCTTCACCGAAGACTATGACCCGAACGCCGAACCCGGCGAAATCGCCGTGGAAGCTGAAGAAGCCCCGGCCGAAGAAGCCTGATCTTCCTTCCTGCGATCAAACAGAACAGCCGCCCCTCACCGGGCGGCTTTTTTGTTGCCTTATCCTGCCCGGACAAAAGGACGTAAAGGTCAGATTGCGGATGTTCCCGGCGATGGGTCCATTCTGGATGCTTTTATTTACGATTTGCCTGTTGAACATTTGTGGCGCATCAACGTTCTGCTGATGACCTAAGCAATATGAATAGCAGCTCTGCATCCAAACCGGAGCGAAACAGGCAGGGGCGAAAAATCCGTGTACAAGATCGAGTTTGACGAAAAATCGCGTATGCTGATCCAGCGGACCGGCGGCTTTTGGGACGTAGAAGAAGTCGCCCGCTATGAGCGTGAGCTAACCGCCATTCTGACCCGGCTGAATGCAGACGGAAGGCCTTTTACAATGCTGCACGATAGCCGCGGCCAACCGACGCAATCAGCTGAAGTCATGCGCGCCTTCGCCAAGATGTCGGATGCCGAAATCATGCAGCCAAAGGGTCGCGTTGCCATCGTAGTCAGCCAGGTGCTCAACAAGCTTCAAGCCGAGCGTGTGGCGGCCAATGCTTTGATCAGGATATTCAGCGATGAAGCCGAGGCGCGGCAATGGCTGGCAGAGACGGGCGAGACCAGCCCGGCAGACGCTCGCCCATCAACCTCATCCCGACCTTGATCCCGGATCCCGCCCTCAATCCAAATAGGCTGATCAACGCGCGCCCCCCCCTGTGACGAACGTCCATGAAGTAGAAACAGCGATTGTAAGAAAATGGCGCTTTTTCGTCCTTCCGGCACGCGATCTCTGACACCTGAATACCGCGCCATTGCCCCTTTCCTACAGCCCCCTACCTGATCTATGGCGGGGTCACATTTGCCACGGGGTACGCCGACTTGATCCTAGACATTGCCGCTGCAGCTTCCACCGCGATCCATTTTGACCAGCTGGGCCTCAGCCCCGTCGCGCTCGATCTCGGCTTCTTCACGCTGAAATGGTACAGCCTCGCTTATCTGGCGGGCATTCTCGTCGGCTACTGGTATTTGCTGAAACTGGTGGCACAACCCGGATCGCCGATGGCGCGGCGACATGCCGACGACATGATCTTCTATGCGACGCTGGGCATCATCATTGGCGGGCGGTTGGCCTATGTGATCTTCTATCAGCCCGAAATCCTTGCCAATCCGCTCGACATCTTCAAATTGTGGAATGGCGGCATGTCCTTCCATGGCGGCGTCATCGGCGTGTCGCTGGCCGTGCTCTACATGGCGCGCAAGGAAAAGCTGAGCTGGCTGCGCATCCACGATTATGTCGCCTGCTGCGTCCCCTTCGGCCTTTTCTTCGGTCGCCTCGCCAATTTCGTGAATGGCGAATTGTGGGGCAAGGAAACCGACGTTTCCTGGGGAATTATCTTCCCGACCGGCGGCCCCTTCCCCCGTCATCCCAGCCAGCTTTACGAAGCCCTTCTGGAAGGTCTCGTGCTGTTCCTGATCCTTGCGTTCGCCTTCTGGAAGACGCGAGCGCGCTACAAGCCCGGCATGCTCGTGGGCATTTTCCTGCTCGGCTACGGTCTCTTCCGCTTCGGCGTCGAATTTTACCGGGAAGCCGACGCCCAGCTCATGGAGTTCGCCGCGCGCACTGGCCTGCACATGGGCCAATGGCTGTGCGTCCCGATGATCCTGGGCGGCCTGTATCTGATCGTCACGGCAAAGGGCCGTCGCGTGCGCGTGGAACCCATTGCGGGCACCGCGAGTGTCAGCTGACACGCTGAAACTGGCCGATCGGCTCGCTCGGCAGATCGACTCCGGTGGGCCGATTTCGATCGCCCATTATATGGCGGAGGCCAACCAGCATTATTATGGCACCCGCGATCCGCTGGGCGTCGCGGGCGATTTCACCACAGCCCCGGAAATCAGCCAGATGTTCGGGGAACTTGTGGGCCTTTGCCTGGCCGACATCTGGATGCGTTCGGGCAGCCGTCCCCACGCCCTTTACACTGAACTAGGTCCGGGACGCGGCACGCTCGCATCCGACGCGCTGCGCGCCATGGCCAGCGTCGACTTCACTCCTGAAGTCCGCTTCGTGGAAACCAGCCCCACCCTGCGGGAACGTCAGCGGGCACTCATCCCTAATGTCAGGCATTGCGATGACGTCGCCGGATTGCCCGGCGATGCTCCATTGCTGGTCGTCGCCAACGAATTTTTCGACGCCCTCCCCGTCCGCCAGATCGTCCGCGCGGGGGATGAGTGGCGCGAACGCGTGGTGATCCGCTCCACCACCGAAGACAGCGACCATTTCCTGCCCATGCCGGGCTATCGACGCGTGGAATCAGGCATCCCGTCAATGGCGGCCGACGCCCTGGAAGGCTCCATCCTCGAACTGCCAATGGCGGGAGCAGCGATCGCCCTGGAACTCGCATCCCGAATCGCACGGCAGGGGGGCGCGGCGATCATCATCGACTATGGCTATGAAGGCCCCGCAATCGGTGACACGTTGCAGGCCGTGCGCGGACATGGCTTCGTCGATCCCTTTGTCGATCCGGGCGAAAGCGACCTTACGACCCATGTCGACTTCACCATGATCGGCAACATGGCCCGACAGGCCGGGCTGCGCGTGCTCGGGCCCGTCAGCCAGGGCAGCTTCCTGCGTCAGTTGGGGATCGACGCCAGGGCGGATCAGCTTTCCCGCACCACGCCGGCCCGCGCTGCAGAGGTGGAAGCCGCCCGCCACCGGCTGACCGCAGACGACGCGATGGGAACGCTGTTCAAGGTGCTGGCCTTTGTCCACCCGGATTGGGTGGACCCCGCCGGGTTCGACGCGTGACGCTCAGCGCGCCTCCGCCTCAATCGTCCTGATGATAGCGGCTGAGCTTGCGGATAAAACCGATCAGGCCCGTCTGCCGACTGCGCTTCATGCGTTCGGCGTGCAGGATTGTCTGAACCCGCTGGAAACAGTCATCCGCATCGACATTGCACAGAACATAGTCATATCCGTCCCAGTGCGCGATCTCGTTGGCGGCGCGGGACATCCGGCCTTCGATGACTTCCTCAGTATCCGTCGCCCGCCCGCGCAGGCGCCGCTCCAATTCCTGCATCGACGGCGGCAGGATGAACACCCGCACGACGTCGCCACCGGCAATCTGGTGCAGCTGCTGAGCGCCTTGCCAATCAATGTCGAACAGGACGTCGCGCCCGCTTTTCAGCATCTCTTCGACCGGCGCGCGTGGCGTGCCATAGCGCTGGCCAAACACATGCGCCCATTCCAGAAACTCATGATCCGTCGTCATCCGCCGGAACTCTTCCAGATCGACGAAATGATAATCCCGTCCCTCAACCTCTCCCGGTCGCATCGGACGAGTGGTCGCGGACACGGACATGGCAAGGTCCGGCTCCGCGGCCAGCAATTTGCGCGCAATAGTGGACTTGCCCGCGCCCGAAGGCGACGAAAGTACGAAGAGCACGCCGCGCCGCTTGAAATCGGGCGCTTCGGTGGGGATGCTGTCGGCCATGGCCGCTAGTGACGCCGCAAGCGCGATTTGGCAAGAGGCCGAAGGGGGAAGAAAATTGTCGAGAAGCAAACAGGCCCGCAACCGACGCGGCTTTATCACCGCCGCAATTATCGCAATCGTCGCAGGCGCGCTGCTATATCTGATGGCGCGCCCGCTGATTTGCACCTGTGGCCGGGTCGAATTGTGGCACGGCGCGCTCGACAGCGGCAACAGCCAGCATATCGCCGACTGGTACAGCCTCAGCCACATCATTCACGGCTTCCTCTTTTATGCCGTCGCCCGCCTGCTGATGCGCCGTCAGCCGATGGGACCGCGCCTGGCACTGGCCGTAGCCATCGAATCCGCGTGGGAAATTCTCGAAAATTCACCGATCATCATTGACCGCTACCGCACCGCCACCATCGCGCTGGGCTATAGCGGCGACACCATCCTCAATTCGATGAGTGACATTGGAATGATGACGCTTGGATTCCTCTTTGCCGCGCGCGCGCCAACTGCCGTCACCGTGCTCGCCGCCGTCGCGATGGAATTGATCGCCCTCTATGTTATCCGCGACAATCTGACGCTCAACATATTGATGCTGGGCTGGCCGATAGAAGCGATAAAGACTTGGCAATCTGCCCTTTAGGCTTTGCCGCGCCGTGCCTTGACGGGCGCTTCGATCAGTACGGCTTCTCCGCTCTTATCCGGCAAGGCGCGCACTGACCGCTTACGATCGACCTCGCGTTTAGCCTCATAGGCTTTGCCCGCCAGATACGCGCCCGTCACGAATAGCGCGCCCAACGGATGGCGCATGATGACGCGCTTGGCTCCGACGCCTGCGACAATACCCACCACGCCCTTCTTGCCGGTCGCCGCCGCAACGCGCGCGGCAACGATGGTAGCGCCAAGACGAGCCGCCTTTCGCAAAAGGCCCGCCTTGCGCGGCGGGCGGACGGTGACAAGCGGCTGAGTGGAGGGCTTCTTCTTCATACCGGGTCAATGTATCGAACCTCGCGGGGTTCCGCCATGGTCACACCATATTTTCCGGCCGCACCAACCGATCAAAGCTCTGCTCATCCACAAGGCCCAGAGCCAATCCCGCCTCCTTCAATGTCAGACCATTGGCATGAGCATGTTTGGCGATCTTCGCGGCATTGTCGTAACCGATCTCCGGCGCAAGGGCGGTGACCAGCATCAGCGACCGATCTACCAGTTCGGCAATACGTCCTTCATTCGCCTCCAGCCCTTCGACGCATCGTTGAGCGAAACTGTCCATGCCAACGCTCAACAGATGGATGGACCGCAGCACCGCCGCCCCGATCATCGGCTTGAACACATTGAGTTCAAGATGCCCCTGCATCCCCCCCACGGTCACTGCCTGATGATTGCCAATGACCTGAGCGGCGACCATGGTCAGCATCTCGCACTGGGTAGGATTGACCTTCCCCGGCATGATCGAGCTGCCTGGTTCATTGGCGGGTAAATCCAGTTCGCCCAGCCCCGATCGCGGACCGCTGCCCAACAGGCGAATGTCGTTCGCGATTTTCGTGAGCGCCACGGCCAGCGTCGCGAGAGTGGCGGACAAATGCACCAGAGGATCGTTGGACGCGAGCGCTTCGAACTTATTGTCGGCTGGGCGGAACGGCAGGCCGGTAATCGTCGCGATCTCGCGAGCGACGTCCGCATCGAACCCGTCGGGCGCGTTCAGCCCCGTGCCGACCGCCGTGCCGCCCTGCGCCAGCGCCATCATGCCGTGCAACGCGGCGGGCTCAATCCGTTTGCGGCAGCGGTAAAGTTGATGGGCGTACCCCGAAAACTCCTGCCCCAGCGTCATGGGCGTCGCGTCCTGAAGATGCGTGCGGCCGATCTTCACAATATCCGCCCATGCCTGCGCCTTCTCGTCCAACGACTGGTGCAGCCGGTCCAGCGCTGGGAACAGGGCATCCGTGACCGCCCGCGCCGCCGCGATGTGGAGCGCCGTCGGAAAGCTGTCATTGGACGACTGGCTCATGTTCACATGGTCGTTGGGATGGACCGGAACCTTGCCACCGCGCTTTCCCGTTATCGCTTCATTGGCGATGCCCGCGATCACTTCATTGACGTTCATGTTCGACTGGGTGCCGCTGCCGGTTTGCCAGATGACCAGCGGGAACTGGTCGTCATGCCGACCCTGAATAATGCCCTCTGCCGCCGCCTCAATGGCATCGGCAATCGCCGGGTCCAACCCATGCGTCCGGTTGATGCGGGCTGCGGCTTGCTTGACGATGGCCAGCGCGTGGACGATGCCGACAGGCATGCGCTCTTCCGGCCCGAATGGGAAATTTTCGATACTACGCTGCGTCTGCGCGCCCCAATAGGCGCTTGTCGGCACGTCGATCGGGCCAATGCTGTCGGTTTCGATGCGAATATCGGTCAAGGCGCGCTCCCCTGTTACAGCCGGGACGCCACCAATTTGGGGAGCGGAGCACGGCTCCGCCAGCCTTTATTTCTTCTTGCCGAAATCAACCGTGACGACATTGGACCCGTCCTCGGCCTTGACCTGAGGCATGTCGTTTTCCGCTTCCTCATGGGGTTCGGGCATCTCGTCCGCCTGCGCCTGGAACTGAAGCGCGAAGTTGACAGCCGGATCGACGAATGCGGTGATCGCGGCGAAGGGAATATAAAGATGCGAAGCCACCTGGTTGAAGGTCAAGCTAACGCCGAAAGCGTCCTCGCCAACCTTCAGGTCCCAGAATTTGTTCTGCAGGACGATCGTCATTTCATCAGGAAAACGTTCGGCCAACTGCTTGGGGATGTCGACTCCCACGGCCTGCGTCTTGAAGGTGATGTAGAAATGATGGCTGCCCGGCAGGCCGCCGGATCGCTCCACCTCGCCCAGCACGCGGCCCACCACGGCCCGCAGCGCCTCTTGGACGATTTCATCATAGGGAATCAGGCTGTCAGGCAGGTCGTCGCTCATGGGGCAATGTCCTAACGGCGCGGCGCGGCGGGTCAAGTGCGCGGGGCACATTGCATAGCACGCTCACTTGGGTATAGGGCGCATCATGCGCACGGCCGAAATTCACCGCAACACTGCGGAAACGCAGATCGACGTGACCGTCAACCTGGATGGCACCGGCATCTATGCCGTGTCCACCGGGATAGGCTTCCTCGACCATATGATCGAGCAGCTGTCGCGGCACTCCCTCATCGACATGGATGTGAAGACGTTGGGCGACCTGCATGTCGACCAGCATCACACGACCGAAGACACAGCGATCGCGATTGGCGAAGCAGTGGCCAAGGCGTTGGGCGACAAGCGGGGCATTTCCCGCTACGGCACCGCCTATGCGCCGATGGATGAAACGCTGACACGCGTCTCACTCGATATTTCGGGCCGACCCTGGCTGGTGTTCAAGGCACCCTTCACCGTCCAGCGACTCGGTGAATGGGATACCGAGATGATCGAACACTGGTTCCACAGCTTCGCCCAGGCCGCAGGCGTCACGTTGCATGTCGAAAATCTCTACGGCAGCAACAATCATCATATCGTCGAAAGCTGTTTCAAGGGGCTTGCCCGCGCGCTCCGGCAGGCAGTGGAAATCGACCCGCGCAAGGCCGACGCCATTCCCTCTACCAAGGGGATGCTGTGAGCGCGCTCGCCCTGATCGATTACGGCGCAGGCAACCTTCATTCGGTCTATAATGCCCTGCGCAAGGCTGGGGCGGACGATGTGGTCATCACCGGCGATCCCGACGTCGTGGCCAAGGCAGATCGCATCGTGCTGCCGGGCGTCGGCGCATTTCGCGCGTGCCGCGATGCGCTGGTGGCAATTCCCGGCATGGTCGATGCGATGAACGACGCGGTTCATCGTCGCGGCATGCCGTTCCTGGGCGTGTGCGTGGGCATGCAACTGCTTGCCGATGCAGGCGAAGAATTCGGGCGGCATGACGGGTTGGGCTGGATTCCCGGCACAGTGCGGCTGATCGAACCCGCCGATCCGACCGTCAAGGTGCCGCATATGGGCTGGAACGATGTAATCCTGCAGGGGACGCCCCCGCTTCTGGTCAGCGGCGAAGCCTATTTCCTGCACAGCTATCATTTCGAAGCCGCAGACCCCGCGCATGTCGCGGCGGTGACGGTGCATGGCGGCCCATTGGTTGCCGCCGTCGCCCGCGATACGGTGATCGGCTGCCAATTCCACCCGGAAAAGAGCCAGAGCTACGGCCTGTCCTTTCTGTCCCGGTTCCTGGAGTGGCGTCCGTGACTCTGGCCGGGTCGAAAGGTGAAATTTCGCGCTCCTCCCGCGACAGGAGCCTAATGTCAGCGCCCGATCCACGCACCCGCCATCGCAGGGGCGTATTCGGCACAACCAATCGGTAGAACCATGTCCCTGATCGTTTTCCCCGCCATCGATCTCAAGGCCGGACAGGTCGTGCGCCTCGCCGAAGGCGATATGGACCGCGCCACCGTCTATGGCGATGATCCCGCAGCCCAGGCGCTGCTTTTCGCCGAAGCGGGCGCGCAGCATCTGCACGTCGTCGACCTCGACGGCAGCTTCGCTGGCCGCGCCGTGAACGCCGATGCTGTAGAGCGCATTGTCGCCGCCTTCCCCGGCCATGTTCAACTGGGCGGCGGGATCCGCAATCGCGAAGCGGTGGAGCGCTGGTTTGACCTTGGCGTGTCGCGCATCGTCATCGGCACGGCGGCGTTGAAGGACCCCGAATTCGTAAAGGCGGCAGCCCGCGACTTCCCCGGCGGCATCGTCGTTGCTGTCGACGCGCGCGACGGCTTCGTCGCGACGGACGGCTGGGCGGAAAAATCCGACATGCCAGTCGCTGACCTTGCTCGCCGCTTTGAGGATGCAGGCGTTGCCAGCCTTCTCTTCACCGATGTGGGCCGCGACGGTCTGCTGAAGGGGTGCAATATCGACGCGACCCTGGATCTCGCCCGCGCGACCAATATCCCCGTCATCGCCAGCGGCGGGGTGGCTGGCATTGCCGACATTCGCGTGCTCAGCCTCCACACGGAGGAAGGGATTGAAGGCGTCATCACTGGGCGTGCGCTCTATGACGGGCGGCTCGATCTCAAAGCCGCGCTGGCGATTGCAAGGGCCGCCGCGTGATGGACCTGACGTCATGACCGTCCGCACCCGCGTTATTCCCTGCCTCGACGTCGCAAATGGCCGCGTCGTCAAGGGCGTCAATTTCATCGACCTGCGCGATGCGGGCGACCCGGTGGAGCAAGCGCGCGTCTACGACGCCGCCGGAGCCGACGAGCTATGCTTCCTCGACATTACGGCAACGCATGAAGCGCGCGGCACGATTCTGGACGTCGTTCGCCGGACCGCAGAGGTCTGCTTCATGCCCGTGACCGTGGGCGGCGGCGTTCGCAGCCCCGATGATGCGCGCGCCCTGCTGCTCGCCGGGGCGGACAAGGTCGCGGTGAACAGCGCCGCCGTCGCTCGGCCAGAAGTCGTCGCCGACATCGCCGACCGTTTTGGCAGCCAATGTGTCGTCGGTTCGGTCGATGCCCGGATGGTGGCTCCTGGCCGCTGGGAAATTTTCACCCATGGCGGTCGCAAGCCGACGGGCATCGACGCGGTGGAACATGCGATCCGCCTGGCGAAGCTGGGCGCGGGCGAATTGCTGGTCACTTCGATGGACGGCGACGGGACGAAGGCGGGCTACGACCTAGCCCTCACCCGCACCATTGCCGATGCTGTGTCGATCCCGGTCATCGCCAGCGGTGGCGTGGGCACGCTCCAGCATTTGGTCGAAGGCGTGATCGAAGGCCATGCCAGCGCGGTCCTTGCGGCCTCCATCTTCCACTTCGGACAGCATACTGTGGCGGAAGCACATCAGGCGCTGGCAGCAGCCGGTGTCCCGGTCCGCACGGGCTGAAATCAACTTTTAGTTGACGCCTGCGCTACCTAAGGCTTGATGGATATCATGCGCTCAACCCTCTTCGACCTCGAAAAAACCATAAGCGAACGGCGAACCGCCGACCCCGCGCTATCCTATGTCGCGAAACTCACGGGGCGTGGCCGTGCCAAAATCGCGCAAAAGGTCGGCGAAGAAGCGGTGGAAGCCGTCATCGCTGCCATGGCGGCGGATCGGGACGGCCTTGTCGGTGAAAGTGCGGACCTGCTGTTCCATCTCCTGATCCTGCTTGGCGATCTCGATATCCCGCTCGACGCCGTACTGGACGAGCTGGACCGGCGCGAAGGCGTGTCCGGCATCACGGAAAAGGCCGCGCGCAAACCCGACTGACCATCCCTCTGGAAAGATATGACCGCGCCCGCGTTCTGGTTTCAGCGTCAAACGCAACAGGGACAGGAGCGCATATGGTCAGAACAATCGCAGGCGGCGTCGTAGGCGGCATCGCCATGTATATCATCGGCTTCATATTCTGGGGCACGCCGCTCAGCGCGCTGGCCTTTCATCGGGCCGATGAACAGGCAAGCGCGAACTTGCAGGCTGCCATGGCGCAGGCGCTCAATCCTAATGGCACAGGGGTTTACATCATCCCTGATCCCGCGACGGCTCAAGGCACCATCCTCTACGGCAAAGGCCCAGTCGCCACCGTCTTTTACAATAGCAGCGGCTTTCCCGTTACCGACAGCGCCGCCCTGATCGGCGGGTTCATCCTGGCGCTGGTCGTCGGCATTCTGATCGCGCTGGCACTGCGCTTCGTGGCCGCCGATTTTGGAAGCCGTGCCCGCACCACCATTCTTTTCGCCATCGCCGCAGTGCTCTGGGTTCATATCGGACAGTCGGTCTTCAACCATGCGCCTTGGGGATATATGCTTTACCTCGCGTTCAGCGATTTCATTGCTCTAGTAGCGGCAGGGCTGATTGCAGCAAAAGTGATGACCCGCAGTTCCGACACAGCGCCCCTCACAACGACGCACTGAAGATGTGGTCCGGCCCCGTTGCGGCGTGATTTGCGCCCAGCGGGGCCGCGTGGATCATATTTTTCGGAAAGCCGAGTTTGAACAACAGGGGCTTTGCGCTATCTGGTCCTGCATGAACCGTCTCAATTTGATCCGCTTATCCGCCGCTTCCCTTCTGGGCCTGTCGGCCGCGCCCCTGTTTGCGCAGCCTCCTGCGGTGGCACCCACCCTCCCCGCCGCCGACCAGCCTGTGGTCCCGCCACCTGTCCCGGTCGCGCCGTCAGTCCCGATCCCGCCTCTATCCTCTGCCCAGGAAGGCTGGCTCAATGACTGGTTGAAGGGCGGCACGAAGGAAGGCTTGATGGCCCGCAGCAGGCCCACCAACCGCTTGACCGGCGAAGCGCTGGTCGCCGCGGTTCTTGACCGGGCAAAGGCATTGAGCACGGGCCGGGTGGAAACCGCTGAATTTCTGGAAGTCTGGGCGTTGCGCCCAGAGCCATTCGATCCGCGTCCCGGACTTATCCGCGCAGTCACCGAAGACCGCCTGCCTCAGTGGGTGGCCGGTCTCACGCCCCCCTATTCGGGCTATGATGGGCTGCGTCGCGGCTTGGTCACCTATGAACGCATTCGGGATGATGGCGGCTGGCCCGCGCTCACGGCCAAATCATCGCCTGACACGGTTCGCCAGCGTATTGCCATAGAGGACAAAAGCGTTCAGCCCGGCGAAAAGCTGGTGGATGTGATCCAGCGCGCCCAGCGCCGCTATGGCCTCAACCCCACTGGCCTGCTGGACACGCGCACGCTGCGCGAGCTCAATGTATCCGTGGACGACCGCATCGCCGCCATCATGGCCAATATGGAACGGTGGCGCTGGATGCCCCGCCAACTGCCGGTCAACCGCGTGCAGGTAAACATCGCCGCCGCCGTGCTGACCCTGTTCGAAGGCGATCAGCCCGTCACCTCCATGCGTGCCGTCACCGGCTCCCCGGATAATGCGACCCCCATGCTGACATCCAGCATCCATTCGATCGTCGTCAATCCACCCTGGAACGTCCCCGCATCAATTGCGAAGAAGGAATTATGGCCCAAGGGGCGCGCCGCATTGCAGCGGCAGGGCTACAAGATCGTCGGCACGCCGGAAACAGGTGAGCGGATCGTGCAGCCCGCCGGCCCGAACAGCGCGCTCGGTCGCCTGAAGTTCGATTTCAACAATCCCTTCGCCGTCTATCTGCACGACACGCCCGCCCGCGCCAAATTCGCCAGCTATGACCGACTCGCCAGCCATGGCTGCATCCGGCTGGAAAAGCCGGTGCCGCTTGCCGAACTGATGGTGGCGAGCAATCCCGACCTTGCCGGCAAGGTCCAGACCATGATCGACACCGGCAAGACACAGCGGGTGCAGTTGCCTCAGCAAGTGGCCGTCTACCTGCTTTATTGGACGGCTTACGCCAGCAGCAACGGCACGATGAACTTCCGTTCCGACCCCTATGGCTGGGACAAGCTGCTCGCCCAGAAAATCGAAGCGTCGAGCCGTCGACTTGACCCCACCGCCGCGCCGTCGGCCACCATTGCATCAAAGGACTGAACCCATGCGCATCATCGCCCTGGCCGCACTTGCCGGCGCCCTTGCCCTGTCCGCTTGCGGAAAAAAGGATGAGGCGCCGGTCGTCAATAACATGGTCGAACCGCCGGTTGAAAATGTCATCATAGAGGAACCGGAGGCACCCCTGCCCCCGCCCAGCAACACCACCACCGCGCCCGAACCGGCTCCACCCCCGACGGTTTCGGAACTTCAGCAGATACAGGACGACGCCGCGGCCACCGGCATGACGGCGCGCCTGGACCGCAGCACCGATGATGCAGACAATGCGATAAATTGAAGCAAAGGCTGGCCGCCCGCCACGCAAGGGCGGCCAGCCGTTTACCCCTCCACTTGGAGGAAGGCTTCGAAATTGTTATATTGGATGCCATGGATCGCCGTAATTTTACGAAATTCGCACTAAGCGGGTTCGCTCTCTCGTTTCTGGCCGACAGCGTCGGGCGTGCAACGCCAGTGACACCCCCATTGCCCAGACCCCAGCCACGCCCCGCGGGACCACTGGCCAATCAACCCTATGCAGAACTGCTTGCGCGCGCCAAAGCGGCGCTGGATCAGCATCAGCATATGTTCGAACTTCGCGACCGGGTAGCGCTGGCTGACTTCAACGCCCCCTCGCGGGAGTTGCGCTTCCATATCGTCGATCTGGTGGGAGGCCATGCCAGTTCCTACCTGGTTTCCCACGGCAGGGGGTCCGATCCAGAACATTCGGGCTGGCTGCAAAGCTTTTCCAATGAACCCAATTCTCTCGCCAGCAGCGCGGGGGCGTATAAAACCGGCATGATTTACGAAGGGCAACATGGACGGGCCATGCGGCTCACCGGGCTTGACCCGCAGAATAACAACGCCGAAATGCGCGCGATCGTCATCCATGGTGCCGATTATGTCAGCGAAAATCACATCGCCAGTTGGGGCAAGATCGGCCGCAGCGAAGGCTGCTTCGCCGTCGCTAGGCACATGCTGCCACAGCTTCTGGGCCTTCTGGGCCAAGGACGATTACTCTACGCGAACAAGCTGACGTCAGGCGCTGCCTGACGCTAAATCCGGACGATCAGCCGCGCGCCAGATCGCAAAAGGCACGCGCCATGCTGAACTCCGCGCGGCGCAGAGCGGACCGGGCAGCGGCGTCGGCATCCTCGCCCCACTGCTCAACCTCCCAGGCCTCGTCAATTTCAGACGCTGACCAGACGGCATCCGCATCATGGCCACCATCCACGATGGCCAGACCGCACACCAGCGACCCTGACAGCGTGACCAAAGTCGATAGCCCGGCTAGCGTGAACGCATCAAATGCCCCAACGGCCGCGCCCAATCGCTCCAGCGTCGCTGCGGGCTGTTCAACAGGGATGATGCCCTGCGTCACCCGGAAAGTGACGTCATAACGCCGCCCAGCCCATTCCAGCAGCGGGTCCCATGCGGCTGCTTCGCGGGCGATCAGTTCGCTTGGCCCCTCCGCCCGGTAACATAGCAGGTCGCTCTCGCCGTAGCGCGCGATCCCTGCCGCAAAGCTTTCGATATTAGTGGCGATCTGGTCAATCGCGCCGTTGGCCAGACCCGTGAATGGCATGGAGCGCGGGTCGATACTATCTCCCTGCTCCTGCCACTCGCTGGCAATCGCTTCGGCCAAACGCGCACTGGGCAAAGTCAACGGAGCGCGCGCTGGCGTATGCACTGGGCGACCGTCAAGCTGGATTCCAAAACCCGCCTCGCCTTCGACGATGGCAGCTTGCTTGTAAAAGCGCTTCACTGATGCGGTTCCTCCGCCTGGTGGGGCGCGGGCTTATTGAACAAAGACAGCAGCAGGCGGGGCACGACGACAAATTGGAACAGGCCGACCATCACGAAGATCGCCCCCATCGCCTTGGCCTTCCCGCCCTGAACCCAGCCAAATCGCTGCATCAGGATAAGAAATCCGAACATCACGATGATCGCACCGGACAACCGAAAAAGGCCAAGCGCAAAGAATCGCTGGCGAGCGACTTTTTCAGGATCAACGGGCGGCGGAGGGGGAATGTCGGTCATTGGGCCAGGATATGGCGATGCAATTCGCTGCTGTCCATGGCCACGCCGTCGGCACCCGCCGCCATAAGCGCCGCAGGCTCATGATAGCCCCAGCCGACGCCCAGCGCCCGCGTCCCCGCGGCAATGGCCATCTCTATGTCGAAACTGGTATCCCCGATCATCACGGTCGTTTCGGGACAAGCGCCCGCCTCGGCCATGGCGGTCAACAACATGGAAGGATGCGGTTTGGACGGATGCCGGTCTGCGGTTTGCAGCGTCACGAAATGCCCGCTTATGCCATGATGCTCCAGGCACAGGCCAAGCCCGCGATCGGATTTCCCCGTCGCAACGCCCAACAACCAACCGTCGGTATCCAGGTCGCGGATCAAGTCCGCCATGCCCGGATAGAGCGGCTCTGAAACCGCGCATTCGCGGCGCAGCTGCTGGAACGCGCTTTTATAGCGTTCCGACAGATGATCGTGAAAGTCCGGCTCGGCTTCGGGCAGCAGCCGCGCGATGGCAAGCGGCAGCGACAACCCAACCACTGACAATATGGCTACACGATCGGGTGCGGTCAGTTTTTCGCCTTCAAAGGCGCGGGCCATGGCGGCGCAAATACTGTGCTGGCTGTCCACCAAAGTGCCGTCGCAATCGAAAACGGCCAGGCGATTGGTCATCTCTTGCGAAAATCCCGTTCCTCGCCTGGTCCACGCGAACGACGCTCACCGCGACGACCTTTGCGGACCTGCTTGGCATGAGCGCGGGCGATCTTCTTTTCATCCTCGCGCGTCGGCTTGCGCTCCACTTCCTCGTCCAGCGGCAGGTCGCCCGCCGACAGCTCGAATCCCAATGAAATAAGGCTCGCCGCGAAATGTTCGGGCAAATCCGCCCGCACATCCACGCGCCCGCCATCGGGGTGATCGACCCGGATGCGCCGGGCATGAAGGTGCATCTTGCGGCTGATCGTGCCAGACAGGAAAGCGTCCTTGCCGCCATATTTGCCGTCGCCGACAATGGGGTGACCGATCGCCGCCATATGCACGCGCAGCTGATGGGTGCGGCCGGTATGCGGCTGCAACTCGACCCAGGCGGCACGGTTGCCCGCCCGCTCGATCACACGATAGCGCGTCCGGGAAGGAAGTCCCTCCTCCTCGTCCACATGCATCTTCTCGCCCCCGGTGCCCGGCTGCTTGGCGATGGGCAATTCTATCATACCGTCATTGATAGACGGCACGCCGATCACGATCGCCCAATAGACCTTGCGCGCGGTGCGGCTTGAAAAGGCCTTGGCAAAATAAGCTGCCGACCGCGCCGTCCGCGCGACCAGAAGCGCGCCGGACGTATCCTTGTCCAGCCGATGCACCAATTTAGGCCGTTGTTCGAGCTCAAACTCCAGCGCGTCCAGCAGGCCATCGACATGTTCGTCGGTCTTGGTCCCGCCCTGGGTCGCAAGGCCCGGCGGCTTGTTGATGACAATGGCTTGCGCATCGCGATGGATGACCATGCCCTGCGCGAAAGCAGTCTGATCGTCACTCAGCCCCGGTCGTTCGCGACGGGGCTTGGCCGCCTCCGCAGCCTTGGGCTCGGCGGGCGGAACACGTATGCTCTGCCCTGCGGCAACCCGATCGCCGGGCGCTGCCCGCGCGCCATCCACCCGCAACTGCCCCGTACGCGCCCAGCGTGAGACGGTGTTGAAGCCGATGTCCGGCAAATGCCGCTGAAACCAGCGATCAAGGCGGATGCCATCATCGTCTGCGCCCACGCGAAACTGGCGAACGTCCAGGGACACGCCCTTTGCAGGAGAAGGTTTTGCAACCGGAGCCTTGGCCGCGGGCACCTTAGCCACCGGAGCCTTTGCCCCGAAAGACTTGGCTGGCGCCTTCGAAGCGGCTTTGGGTCCATCGGACTTGCGCGCACGCGCAGCCTTCGCCGCACCCCGCGCTCTGTCAGGGGCAGCGCTGCCGCCCGGCTTCCGACCGCCTCGCGCGGGTCCCGACGGCTTGCCTGGCGGACGTCCCTTCATGCGAATGCCCTCATCAGGCTGAGGCCGCCAATCAACGCAGCAACCGCGCCGACGACTGAAAAGGCCGCATAGCCAATGGCCATGCCAAATTGTCCCCGTTCGATCATCAGCACCATTTCCAGGCTGAAGGAGGAAAATGTCGTGAAACCGCCGAGCAGCCCTACCGCCAACAGCAAGCGAAGGGATTCGCCCGGCGCGGCGTGGAACCGCGCCAGCCAACCGACGACTATCCCCATGGCAAAACCGCCCAGCAGGTTGGCGGCAAAGGTCCCCCATGGCCAGAGGGCGGCGGGAAGCAAATGGCCCGACAGGCGGCCAAGCTGATAGCGCCCGAGCGCGCCCACAGCGCCGCCACCCATGACGAGAAGGATATTATTCATGCCGCCGCCCTAGAGGGAAAACGCGACAAAGGAAATGGGGCGATCTTTCAGCCCCCGGCGTTACCGTTCAGCGCCCGTTGTCGGCAATGATGTCGACGCTGGTCTTGCCGCCCGGTGCATCGGTGAACAGCAACAGAAACGCGCCGCCGTCATCCTTGCGCGTGCCACCCAGCACATGGTCACCGCCCAATATCCGGTGTTCGGCCTCAAACCCGGACCTGCGCGCCTGCGTATAGTAAAAATCCATGACGCTCTGGCGCGGCACCGGCGTGACGAAGGTTGCGGCGCGCAGGGTGCAGCCATCCTTTTCCGCGCCCGCCGCTTCCATCAATTGCGCACCGGGATAGACGGTGAAGGGGTCCGGCAAGCGGCTCGCCCACTGCATGCCGTAGACCAGTTTCTTGCGGCAATAGGCGTTACCGCCCGGCTGGGCCTGTTCACGGGCCAGCGCCGCCAGCGTCGTTGTGGATTCCATCGCCTCGCCCGTCGCCGGGGCGGGCGTGGCAAGCAGCTTGCCGCCAGCCAGCTTCACCGATTCGGCAAGCGCCTGGGCGGCGTCGCCCTTCAATACGGGCAGCGCGGCATTGGCTGGCCGGTCAGCCGGACGAACCGCATTGCGGTTCGACTGACTGGTCAGATTGGGGTCGACCACGATCTGCCCGGCCAGAGCGCCTTTCAAGGCAGGATCGACGGCGTCGTTAGTGAGTTGGGCGTCCAGCGCGTTGAGATCGGCATCCTTGTCGCCCTTGCCGCATCCTCCCAAAGGCAGGATCAACAAAAACGCCGCCGCACAGGCAGTTGGGAAACGCACCATAGCTTCACTCCTTCGTAAACAGGGGATGAAGAACGCAGGTTAATTTTCCGTTAGGCTTTTTGGTAAATCGCCAAATATTTCCGCCGTGCCATTCTTTGCATGCCGACATTCACCACTGCCTTGCCCTTGGGCGTCGGAATGGCCATGTGTCGATAATGCTTAACATACTTTCGGTTCTGATCGGCCTTGCCACCCTTGTCATGATGATCCCTGCGATCTTGCCGTTCGTGGCGATCCTCAACTGGCTGCTTGTGCCGCTTGCCCTGCTGGGCGCGCTGATCGGCATGGCGTCCAGCAGGAACAGCGGGCGCAACTTCTGCCTGATCGTCGCCGCCTTCGGTGCGTTGCGGCTTTTCGCCGGTGGGGGCATTTTCTGAACGAACATAATCCCGAACTGCGGGCGGGGATGCTCGCGGCTCTGGGTGCCTATGGCCTGTGGGGATTGCTCCCCATATTCTTCAAGCTGCTGCATGAAGTGGCCCCGGTCGAAGTCGTGGCGCAACGTGTCCTTTGGTCGCTGGTGCTGATCCTTGGCCTGCTGGCGGCACGGCGCGGCCTTGGCCCGCTATCCAGCGCCCTTCGAAACCGCAAGCTGCTGTTCCCGCTTATGGGGTCGGCATTATTCATCGGCATCAACTGGGTGATCTATGTCTGGTCCGTCAATAGCGACCATGTGATCGCCGCCAGCCTTGGCTATTTCCTCAATCCGCTGGTGAATGTTGCGCTGGGCGTCCTGGTGCTCAAGGAAAAGCTGCGACGCGCGCAAATCCTTGCCATCGCGATCGCAACACTGGGCGTCGCCATCATGGCAGCCGCAGCAGTCACCACCCTTTGGATCAGCGTGGGCCTGGCGCTCAGCTTTGCCTTCTACGGACTGATACGCAAGATGACGCCGGTGGCGCCAATGGCTGGCCTGGGCGTGGAAACATTGATCCTGACGCCTTTCGCGCTGGCCTATCTGCTATGGCTATCAGGGCATGGCGGCATCAGCCTGGGCACCAGCGCCCATGTCACGTGGCTGCTAATCGCGTCGGGCGCTCTCACCACTATTCCGCTCGTCCTTTTCGCCATGGCGGCACATCGTTTGCCGATGGCGACGCTGGGCCTGATGCAATATCTCGCGCCGTCGCTGCAATTTCTGTGCGGCGTCTTCCTCTATGGTGAAAAGCTGTCGCACGGACAGATGGCTAGCTTCGCACTGATCTGGCTGGGCCTCATTGTCTTCGCGGGAGACGGCTTCACCGCCGCCCGCCGCAACCGGCTTTCCCCAGTTTAGGAAAACTCGGTCGCTTCAAACCGGACCGGCTCACCGACCGCCTCGTTGGCCAGCGCGTCTTCCCACATCACGCGATGGCCCCGCACGATGGTGCCGACAGCCTTGCCGGTCAGGTCCATCCCTTCAAAGGGCGACCAGTTGCAGCGCGAAGCCAGCCAGTCGCTGCCAACGGTCCACCGCTTCTTAAGGTCGACCACCGTGAAGTCGGCATCATAGCCCAGCGCGATGCGCCCCTTCCCAACCAGCCCGAACACCCGCTGCGGCCCCGAAGAGGTTAGCTCGATGAAGCGGCGCAGCGACAACCGTCCTTCCGCCACATGGTTGAGCAGCAACGGCACCAGCGTCTGCACGCCGGGCATGCCGCTGGGGCTGGTGGGATAGGGCTTTGCCTTTTCCTCAATCGTGTGCGGGGCATGGTCGCTGCCCAGAACATCGGGCACCCCCTGCGCCAGCCAGTGCCACAGCCCGTCGCGATGCGCCGCGGATCGGATCGGCGGGTTCATCTGCGCATAGCTGCCCAGCCGTGGATAGGCGTCCTCCGCCGCCAGCGTTAGATGCTGCGGCGTCACCTCGCATGTCGCGATATCCTTGTTCCCGGCAATATATTCCAGCTCCGCCGGGGTGGTCACATGCAAAATGTGGATGCGCCGCCGTGCTTTCCGGGCAAGGCCGATGATCCGCTTGGTCGCGATCATCGCGCTTTCATCGTCGCGCCAGACGGGATGTGATGACGAATCGCCCTCGACCCGAAGGTCCTTGCGCGCATTCATCCGCGCCTCATCCTCGGCATGGATGGCGACGCGGCGTGTCCCGCTGGCCAGAACCCGCGACAGGGCGTCGTCATCATCGACCAGCAGGCTGCCTGTCGATGCGCCCATGAATATCTTGACCCCCGCAGTGCCGGGAATGCGCTCCAATTCCCTCAGCGCCTCGGCATTGTCCGCTGTCGCCCCGACATAAAAGGCATGGTCGCACCACATGCGATGATGCGCGCGATCCAGCTTTTCCCTCACCCGCTCCGCGCTGTCGGTGTTGGGATTGGTGTTGGGCATTTCAAAGACCGCAGTGATCCCGCCCAGCACAGCCGCGCGGCTACCCGATTCAAGGTCTTCCTTATGCTCCAGCCCCGGCTCGCGGAAATGCACCTGACTATCGATGCAGCCGGGCAACACGTCCAGGCCCGCGCAGTCAATCACCTCGCCCGCGTCGCCCAGTCCGGTCCCGACCGCCGCGATCTTGCCCGCGCGCACCCCGATGTCCGCTTTTTCCGCGCCGCCGGGGGTATGGACGGTGCCATTCTTCAGGATCAGGTCAAAAGTCTGGGACATGGGGATGCTCGCCGCTTGGATATGTTCGGCACCTGTCCTACCTAAAGCCGATGACCGGCACCACCCTCACCGACCGCGCGATCCTCAGAATTTCAGGGGAAGAGGCAAGGACCTTCCTTCAAGGCCTTCTGACGCGCGACGTCCTCACCCTGAAAGCCGATGATCCTCGCTGGGGCGGGCTGCTGACCCCGCAGGGCAAGGCGCTGTTCGACTTCATCCTCTGGGCCGATGGCGATGACGTGCTGATAGATTGCGAAGCCGCGCAGGCAGACGCACTCGCCCGGCGTCTGACCCTCTACCGCCTGCGCCGCAAAGTCACGGTCGCTCGTGAAGACGACCTCGCCGTCCATTGGTCCCTTGACCAAAGCGACAAGCCCCTCGACCCCCGCCTCCCTGCGCTGGGTCATCGCTGGCTCGCTCCGGCGACTCCGGGCGACGCTGCCGCCGCATTCCGTGCGCACCGCCTGTCGCTCGGCATTTTCGAAGGCGTCGGCGAACTAGGGCAGGATCAGGTCCTCTGGCTGGAAACCAATGCCCAGGAACTGGGCGGCGTCGACTATGACAAGGGCTGCTATGTCGGGCAGGAAAACACCGCCCGAATGCACTATCGCAGCAAGATCAATCGCCGTCTCGTCGCTGTTCCCCTCACGGAGGCCGATGAAAAGCGCCAGCGAGCCGCCCTGCCCGACCTTGGCCTCTCAATCGAACTCCGGCGTGTGGAAAATATCGATCCCGCCACCCTGCCCACCTGGCTTGCCACGGAAATAGCTTCAGCCCTGTAATCTTTTGCAACGCATCGGAAATATTAAGGCCTAGGCGTTAACCTCCCTGCCCAACATGCGATCAGGGGGACGCCATCCTTGCGAAACGAGCGATTATCGACGGCTGAAACGCGACGAGCGAACCTGCCCTTTTCCGCGCCCGCCACGCGCATGCAGCAATGGCTGCTGGCCGCCATCTACCTGTCGACCCTGTTCTTCGCCCTGATCACGCCGCCATTTCAGGCCCCCGACGAAAACCAGCATTATATGAAGGCACTCCTTCTCAGCGAAGGGGGCGTTTTCGCGCAAACGCGTGGGGCAATGATCGGCGCGGAATTGCCCAGCGCCGCAGTGGACTTGCATGGCGTGGATTTCCCGACCGACGTGCCTGCCACCCTTCGCCAATTTAGCCCAGACATGCTGACAAAGGCGTGGCAAGCGGACGGTGCCCGGCCGGGAACCAGCTTCGCCGATTTCCCCAACGTCGCCAGCTACGCGCCCAGCCTCTATGCACCCGGTGCCGTTGGGCTGATGCTGGGCGACGCGGCGGGCCTGCCCCGACTGGGCAGCTTCTATACCGGACGCATCGTTAATGCGTTGGCGGGTCTGGCCCTGCTGAGTCTAGCGCTTTCCCTGCTGCCGTTCGGACGTAGCGCGATGCTCGCGACAGCATTGTTGCCGACATTCAGCTACCAAACAGGATCACTATCGCCGGACGCGGTGATCAACGGCATGGGCTTCCTGGGCCTCGCTCTTGCGCTACGGGTCGCATTCATGGGTGCCACCCCGACACGATCCATCGGCCTGCTGGCCGCCGCTCCGTTGCTGGCCCTTGCAAAGGGCGTTTATCTGCCGCTGATGGCCGCTGGCTTGAACTGGCCGGAAACGCGCCGTGACCTGCGCCCATGGCTGCTGATCGCGGCGATGGCGGTCGGTGCGATTGCCTTCATCGCGTGGATGAAAATGTCGGGCGGAAGCCAGGCGCTCTACCACATCGCTTCGCGCAAAACCGGCGAACATGCCATGACCGCGCCGCTGGCCGATCAACTCGCTGTGATCCTGGCCGACCCGTTCGCCTATGTGCGCATCCTCTATTCCAGCGTAGTGGATCGCGCGCCCGTTTATGCGCTTCAAATCGTCGGGCGCTTCGGGTGGAATGCCATATTGCTGCCACTCGCCGCCTATCCTCTCGCCGCGCTGATGATCGGCGCTGGGGTACTCAGCGGATCGGGTGTGCAGATTGGTATCGCGCAACGCCTCTGGTGGATCGCCGTGGCAGGGGGCAGCGCGCTGCTCATCGAAACAGCGATGTATCTGACCGGCACGCCGCTGGGTGCTGACTATATACAGGGAACGCAGGGCCGCTATTTCCTGCCCCTCCTCCCGCTCCTGCTGCTGGCAATCATGCCCGAAACAGCCGTGCGGGGTGCTCGCCCGATATTTGCAGCGGCGGCGCTACTGCTGCTCGCCGTGGCGATGGCCAGCGCCTTCGACAGCTTCTGGGTTCACGGCTTTATCACCACCGACGGTATGCCCCCCCATGACCGCTTGAGCGACGCGCTGCTCCTCCCGTCCCCCCGCTGGTAGCCAGCACCGGCAGAAAGCAAGCCAGCCCAGCCCGACGATCCATCCTGCCAGAACGTCAGTCGGCCAATGCACGCCCAGCCAGGTCCGGCTGACCCCGATCAGCAGGATGATGACGCCGCACACCATATAGGCAGCGCGTCGGGTGATGAGCATCGCAATCGCGCCGAACAGGATCATGTTGCCCGCCGCATGTCCGCTGGGAAAGCTGTAGCTGTTAACGATGTCCAGATGCGGCAGCAGATCCGGGCGCGGCGCGGCGAAAAGCTGCTTGAGGCCCAGGTTGAGCAAAGTGCCACCCGCCATGGTGAAGGTCAGCCACAGAGCCGCAAACCGCTGCCTTTGCCACAGCAACCCGACAAGGGCGATGTTGAACAACAACAAACGACCGACGCTTCCCCCCGCCATCGACACGGCCTGCATCACTGCTGTCGTGACGCCACCGCCTTGCATCTCCCGCGCCGCGCCAGCTACGCGCATCCCCGCAAGGTTGAACGCATCAGCCGCGCCCGATTGTTGAAGCAGCGCGATCAGGAAAACGAAAAGGAGCGAAACGGCCAAAGCCATCCCGCCCCTTCGCCATGCGCGACGATCAGATATGGAGAGCTCTGCCATAAGCGGCGAGCACGCTTTCATGCATCGATTCCGAAATGGTGGGGTGCGGGAATACGGTGTGCATCAGGTCCGCCTCCGTCGTTTCCAATGTCTTGCCGACGGTGAATCCCTGGATCATTTCCGTCACTTCCGCGCCGACCATATGCGCGCCCAGCAACTCGCCGGTCTTGGCGTCGAATACCGTCTTCGTAAATCCTTCCGCCTCGCCCAGCGCAATCGCCTTGCCGTTGCCGATGAAGGGGAACATGCCAACCTTCACCTCATAGCCCGCTTCCTTCGCCTTGGCTTCGGTCAGGCCGACGCTGGCGATCTGCGGATGGCAGTAGGTGCAGCCCGGAATGTTGAGCGGGTCCATCGCATGGGGATGTTTGCCAGCAATGGCTTCGGCGGCGATCACGCCTTCATGGCTCGCCTTGTGCGCCAACCATGGCGGCGCGGTGATGTCGCCAATCGCCCACAACCCCTCGACATTGGTCCGGCACATCTCGTCGGTTTTCAGGAATCCACGATCGTCCACCGCGACGCCCAGTTCCTTCAGGCCGATGTCGGCAGTGTTCGGCACGATCCCGATCGCGACGATCATGTGGCTGAACTCGGCGGCGCTTTCCTTGCCGGCCTTGTCCTTCAGCTTCGCCTTGATGCCATTTGCACCCACCTGAATGTCGCTGACGCCAGCGCCGGTCAAGATGGTCATGCCCTGTTTCTTGAGCGCCTTTTCAAGGAAGGCGGACACGTCCGCATCCTCCACCGGCACGACACGGTCCATCATCTCGACCACCGTCACGTCCGCGCCCATGTCATTGTAGAAGCTGGCAAATTCAATACCGATCGCGCCAGACCCGATCACCAGCAGCTTGGTCGGCATTTCCGGCGGGGTCATGGCATGGCGATAGGTCCACACCCGCTTGCCATCGGCAGGGGTGCCGGGCAGGTCGCGCGCCCGCGCGCCTGTGGCGAGGATGATGTTCTTCGCCGTCAGTTCCTGCGTCTTTCCGTCCTTGGTCACGGACAGCTTACCCTTCCCGGTCAGCTTGCCATCACCCATGTGAACGGTGATCTTGTTCTTCTTCATCAGGTGCGTAACACCCTGATTAAGCTGTTTGGCGACACCACGCGACCGCTTCACCACGGCTTCGATGTCCGCACTGATCTTTTCCGCGGCCAGGCCATAATCCCCGGCATGCTGCATATAATGGTAGATTTCAGCCGACCGCAGCAGCGCCTTGGTAGGAATGCAGCCCCAGTTGAGGCAGATGCCCCCCAGATTTTCACGCTCCACGATGGCGGTCTTCAACCCCAGTTGGGCAGCGCGGATCGCGGCGACATAGCCGCCAGGGCCGGAGCCCAGAACGATGAGATCGTAATTCTCAGCCATGGTAAACTTTCCTTTTGCGCAGGAACATCAAGCGGCCGCCGGTGGCGTCAAGGGCGGCACGGAACGGGGTTGGCGATCCTCACCGATCGCCACGAAGGTAAAGGTCGCCTGAGTGACCCTGTAGGATCGGTCGTCATGACGCGTCCGGCGCCACGCTTCGACGTCGATCTTCATCGACGTGCGCCCCACCGACTTGAGCGTGGCGAATACCGAAACCTCGTCGCCAACCACCACCGGACGCAGGAAGGTCATGCCTTCCACCGCGATGGTGACGGCGCGCCCATGACTGTGCCGGGCCGCCACCGATCCAGCGGCGGAGTCCATCAAGCTCATCAGCCAGCCGCCGAAAATATCCCCATAAGGATTGGTGTCGGCGGGCATGGCGATGACCCGCACCGCCGGACTTAGGTCAGGCGGCGTCTCGTCGGGCCGGGCCATCAGGCCAGCATGCCAAGCGGATTTTCAACCAGTTCCCGGAATATCTGCATCAGCCGCGCGCCGTCCGCCCCATCGATGGCGCGATGGTCGAAACTGCCGGTGGCCGACATGACAGTCGCAATCTGAAGCGCGTCGTCCACGACGAACGGTCGCTTCTCACCCGCGCCGATGGCCATGATCATGCCCTGCGGCGGATTGATGACGGCTTCGAACTGCTTGATGCCGAACATGCCCATATTGGACAGCGACGCCGTGCCGCCCTGATATTCCTGCGGTGCCAGCTTGCCGTCCTTGGCCCGGCTGGCCAGGTCCTTCATCGCGGTCGAGATAGCCGAAACGCTCTTGCTGTCCGCCTCCGTAATGATCGGGGTGATCAGGCCGCCGGGAATGGACACGGCGACGGAAACATCCGCGCGCTTGAACTGTAGCATCTGGTCGCCTGCAAACTGCACATTGCATTCCGGCACCTGCACCAGCGCGACGCCCAGCGCCTTGATCAGCAGATCGTTGACCGACAGCTTGACGCCACGGCTCGCCAGTCCGGCATTAAGCTCCGACCGGAGCTTCAACAACCTATCGAGTTGAACATCCACCGTCAGGTAGATGTGCGGCACCTGCTGCTTCGATTCCGTCAGGCGGCGCGCAATCGTTTTGCGCATGCCGCTCAACTTGACGACCTCATGCGGGATGCCAAAGTCCTGGGCCGCTGCCGGAGCGACCGGCGTTGGCGCAGCGGCGGCAGGCGCAGCGGCCTGAGCGGTCGCGGGCGCGCTCTTTCCAGCGCCTTCCAGATCGGCCTTCACCACGCGCCCATTGGGGCCGCTGCCTTTAAGGCTGGCCAGGTCGATGCCGGACTGCTCCGCCATCCGACGCGCCAGCGGGCTTGCCTTTACACGCGCGCCATCCTGCTTGGCAGGCACGGCATCCGCCTTGGGAGCCGGAGCAGCGGCGGGGGCAGACGAGGCCGCTTCAGCCTTCTTGGGCGTGGCGCCGGCCTTGGGCGCGGCTGCGTCATTCTGCGCGGCTTCGGCCAAATCTTCGCCTTCCTCGGCGATGATCGCGATGACGGTTCCCACCTTCACGCCCTCAGAACCTTCGCTGACCAGGATCTTGGCGATCTTGCCCTCATCCACCGCTTCGAACTCCATCGTCGCCTTGTCGGTCTCGATCTCCGCCAGCAGGTCACCCGACGAAACGGTATCGCCCTCCTTCACCAGCCACTTCGCCAACGTTCCTTCTTCCATCGTGGGCGACAGTGCGGGCATCTGGATTTTCTTGCTCATGAGCGAAGGCCTCTCTTCTTTCCGATCCGTGGGGCGGCGTTGTCAGCCGTTTTCCCTCTTTGGACGGAACGGTCAAGGCCACGCCTTGCATCGCTGGCGATAATGAGCCACATCTCACCAGACCGGTTCAAGATTTTCCAAATCGGTTCAAGAAACAAGAGCGGCGCTGGTCGGCCTGCTCCCGATCCGGGGTTTCATTGCATGCGGACATATCTGGTCGTCGTAGACGAATCACCCGAAGCGGAGACCGCATTGCGCTTCGCCGCCCGTCGCGCTGCCAAGACTGCGGGTGCCATTCGCATCCTCGCGCTCATTCCGCCTGCCGAGTTCGTCCAATGGGGCGGCGTGCAGGCAACGATGGAAGACGAAGCGGTGCAGCGTGCCGAAGCGCTGGTCACCAGCGCAGCGGGCACGCTGACGGAGGAATCCGGCATCCGGCCCAGCATTACCGTGCGACAGGGTGATCCGGTCGCCATCGTGCGCGAGACGCTGAAAGAAATGACCGACGTCGCCGCGCTCGTCCTTGGCGCAGCGGCCAGCGGCCCGCCCGGCGCGCTGGTCTCCCACTTCGCGGGCGCGGACGCAGGCAAGCTGCCCTGCCCGATCATGATCATCCCCGGTGGCCTGGACGCCGAAACCATCGACAGCCTGAGCTGACGCCCATCAGGGCAAAAATTACCGCCGGTGCTTGCCCCGCTTTGCCCCGACATGACGGATGTTCATCGGACGGCCCCGCTTGATCCCCGGGCGCATCCTGTCCTTCTTGAAACTTGGCCGCTGCGGCGGGGCATCGGGCAATTCAAAGCGCAACACCGCGTTGATCGGATCCGCCTCCACCAGCCGCAGCGATAGGCGTTGCCCCGAAGAGTAACGATCCCCACTCTCGACCCCCTCCAGCGCGCGAGCGGCCTCATCATAAAAGAAGCGCTCGTCCCCCAGCGTAGACACCGGCACCAAGCCATCACCGCCCAGCCCCTCGACCGAGGCGAAAAAGCCGAAGCTTTGAACGCCGGTGATGCGCGTTTCCACCAACTCGCCCACATGCGCGGCCAGGAATGCCGCGACATAGCGGTCGATGGTCTCTCGCTCCGCCTCCATCGCGCGGCGCTCATATTGGCTGATCATCTCGCCAATGCGGCCCATATTCTCGAAATCTTCGCCGCTCAGCGCCGTCTTCTCTGGGATGACGCCGCCCTTGGGTGCGGGAAGCTCCATTCCATAGGCACCAACAAGTGCGCGATGGACCAGCAGGTCCGCATAACGCCTGATCGGTGACGTGAAATGCCCATATGATCCAAGCGACAGGCCAAAATGCCCCATATTCTGCGGGCTGTAATAGGCCTGCGTTTGGCTGCGCAGTATCTGCTCCATGATCTGCGGTTTTTCTTCCAGGTCCCTCACCCGGTCGATCAACCGATTGAAGGTGGCAGGCTTGATGACCTGACCCAGTGCAAATTCCATGTCGAAGGTCGCGAGAAAGTCCTTGAGCGCGACCAGTTTTTCGCGGCTCGGCGGTTCATGCACCCGATACATGATCGGGGCCTTCTTCGCCTCCAATGCCTTTGCCGCGGCAACATTGGCGGCAATCATATAGTCCTCGATCAACATGTGCGCGTCGAGCCGCTCGCGCACCGCGACGCTGACGATCTTGCCATGCTCGTCCAGCACCACGCGTCTTTCGGGCAGGTCCAGCGCCAGCGGCTCGCGCTTCTCCCGCGCCTTGCGCAGCAATTTCCAGCATTCCCACAAAGGCTTCAACGCGGGTTCGAGCAGAATATTCTCCTGCTCGCCATCGATTGCCGCCTGTGCATCCTCATAGGCCATCACCGCTGCGACACGGATGACGGCGCGGGAAAAGCGCCAGCTCGTGACATTGCCCGAAGCATTGACCACCAGGTGGCACGCCATGGCGGCCCGGTCCTTTTCGGCCCGAAGCGAACACATGTCCGACGACAGCTGATGCGGCAGCATCGGGACCACGAGGTCGGGAAAATAGACGCTGTTCCCCCGCTTGCGCGCTTCCTTGTCGAGTGCGCTGCCCGGTCGGACATAATAGCTGACGTCGGCGATGGCGACGATTGCGCGATAGCCGCCTGGATTGGACGGATCGTCATCCGGCGCGGCCCAGACCGCGTCGTCATGATCGCGCGCGTCCGCCGGATCAATCGCCACGATGGGCAGATGGCGCAGATCCTCCCGCTTGTCCTCATGCAGCGGCAACTCGGAGGCGGTGACCGCTTCTTCCTCCGCACGTTCGGGGAAAACATGGGGAATGCCATGCTTGTGGATCGCGATCAGGCTGAAACTGCGCGGAGCAAAAGGATCGCCCAATATGTCGGTGACGCGGGCGCTGATTCGCGGCGGCCTGCCGACCGGCTCGGCCAGCACAAGGTCGCCGGGTTTCGCACTGCCGACGTCACTGATGGGCGTGTCCTTGCGGATGCGCTTGTCCACGGGGCGCAGCCAGAGCTTGCCGCCATCGCCTTCTTCCACCACGCCCAGAAGTTCCTCGCTGGCCTTGGCCAGCTTCTTCATCGGGTGAGCGACGAAACCGCGTCCAGCCTCTTCCGTCCGGGCCAAGATACGATCACCAATGGTCAGCGCCCCCCGCTTGCCGCGTTCCACCACGCGCAGCCGTGGCGCAGGCTGGCCTTCGGCTTCCCACCGTTCCGGCGTACCGATCAGCGTCGAGCCATCGACATCGACGATGCGAAGCACCGTCACCTTCGGCACTCCGCCCATTTTATGAAAGGCACGCGCAGGGCCGACGTCGATCAGCCCCTCGTCCGCCATATCCTTGAGCAGCGCCTTGAGCGCGATCTTGTCCTGCGCGTGAAGGCCGAAAGCCTTTGCAATTTCCCGCTTGCCTGCGGGCTGGTCGGACGAAGCAATGAACTCCATCACCTGATCGCGGGTCGGCAGGCCTGCGCGCCGGACCTTGAATGATTTCTTCTTTTCGGTTGATGCCATGATCCAGCTATAGGGGGCTGCTCCGTCCCTTACCAGATGCCAGTATGTCAGGACGCGAGCGGGCATCGGCTGTGGCCCCATGCCCTTATAGCTTGCGGGCGCGCTCCCGCCACGCTTCGGCAAGGACAGAAATTTCCGCCAACGCGCGCACAGCCTCAGGCTCCACCTTATGCCCGCCACCGATCAGCAAGCGAAAGACACGAGCGACGGGCCATTCCGGCAGCACGCGCTCCAAAAGCTGCATCTGGGTTCCCGCCTCGGCCTCCCCTTCGCGCAGCACCCGAAAATACAGGCCGCAACGCCCCGTTTTCACCATCGCGGCCATCACCCCCCGTTCGCCGAAGCGATGATCCAGCTTCCAACATGGCTGCCGCCCGTGGCTCACTTCAACGACGGCGCTGCCCAGCGAAAACCGATCGCCCAGGCATATCTCGTCCTCCGTCATGCCGCGCGATGCGATATTCTCGCCAAAGGCACCGGGGGCGTTCAGCAGCGGATGGCCAGGCTTGCGGTCTTGCCACCAGTCATAATGATCCTGCGGATAAAGATGGATGGCCTTGTCCCAGCCGCCATGGTGGACCGGATCAGCAACCTTGTCCCCCTCCAGCCCCAGCCAGCCGACGCGCACCGCACCAGTCACCGGCTGCTTCGCAATCGCGCTATAGTCGCCATCACGAAATGGAACCGGCGCGCCGGTCAACAGCGCCTCGATAGTAAGGTGATCCGCCATAGCGTTCCTATGGCATGACCCTGATCGCTTGGCGATGGCGGACGATCAGGCGCGGCTCAGTTCAGACCCCAGCTTCAGGACTTCGCCTTCATTATCGGTACTGACCAGATAGGCAGGGTTCCTGCTGGACCCGTTACGCCGGATCAGCGCCCCTTCGATAGTGCGTTCAACCGGCCGATCAAACCGCTCGGCAACACGCCCCCGACCGACGCCCTGTCCCCAGTTCCACTTGACCCTCATTCCTCTTCGAAATCCTTCGGTCATCCGCCTGCTCTCCTGCGCGGCACAAACGACATCAGTCGTCACTGGCAATTGCAAAAATCCCAGCGGCGGGCGGGGTTCCCTTGGGTTTTGCGTTTGGCTGGGTTAAGGGGCGACAGATGAATATATCCGGCCTTCGCGTCGCGCTGTTCAGCGGCAACTACAATTATGTGCGGGACGGCGCGAACCAGGCGCTCAATCGCTTCGTCGACTATCTGCTGCGCCAGGGAGCGGCGGTCCGCGTCTACTCGCCCACGACCGACACCCCCGCCTTTGAACCGGCTGGCGAACTGGTCAGCGCGCCGTCCTTCCCCGTGCCGGGCCGCCGGGAATATCGCGTATCCTACCGCATGTCCCGCCAGGTCCGCCGGGACTTGCAGTCATTCCGCCCCAACCTTGTTCACGTTTCCAGTCCCGACCCGCTGGGTCATCGCGCTGTCAGCTGGGCGCGAAAGTCAGGCCTGCCCGCAGTCGCGTCGGTCCATACCCGCTTTGAAACCTACCCGCGCTATTATGGCCTCGCCTTCCTGGAATCGACGATCGAATCCATGCTGCGCCGCTTCTACAGGCGCTGCGACGCGATTGTCGCGCCATCGGAATCCATGGCGCAACTGCTGCGCGAACAGCGGATGAGCTATGATGTCGGCATCTGGACGCGCGGCATAGACCGGGACATTTTCCATCCCGCCCGCCGCGATCCCGCCTGGCGACGCTCATTGGGCATCGCCGATGATGAACCCGCCATCGGCTTTATTGGCAGGCTCGTCATGGAAAAGGGACTGGACGTCTTTTCCGATACCATCGACCAGCTCGCCCAGCGTCAGGTCCGGCACAAGGTGCTGGTCGTTGGCGACGGACCCGCGCGCGAATGGTTTCAAAACCGGCTTCCCAATGCGGTCTTTACAGGGTTTCAGCAGGGCGCGGACCTTGGTCGGGCCGTGGCCAGCATGGACATGCTGTTCAACCCGTCGATAACCGAAACCTTCGGCAATGTGACGTTGGAAGCGATGGCCTGCGGCTTACCCACCGTCGCCGCCCGCGCGACCGGCAGCGAAAGCCTGGTCAGCGAAGGCAAGACAGGCCGACTGATCCGACCAGGTGCCATCGGTGCCTTTGCAGACGCGCTCACAACCTATTGCAACGACGCCGATAGCCGCGAAAAGGCAGGAGCCGCCGCCATTGCCCAGACGGAACGCTATGGCTGGGACCAGGTAAATCACGCGCTGGTGGACACCTATCTCCGCGTCATCCGCCAACGCAGCCAGGGCGCGACGCCACGGTCCAGCCCGGTTCCATGACCGGCAGCTTGTTCAGCCATGGCGCGTCGAAGCCGCTCGCTGAAACCCTGCGGCCATCATCCATCGCTGACGTCATCGGGCAGGAACATCTTCTATCTCCCGACGGCCCCTTAGGCCGAATGCTGAGAAACCGGCGGCTGTCATCCTTCGTCCTGTGGGGGCCACCCGGCGTAGGCAAGACCACCATTGCGCGGCTGATCGCGGCGGAGTCAGGATATGAATTCATCCAGCTCTCAGCCGTCTCGACAGGCATCGCCGATCTGCGCAAGGCGATAGCCGCCGCATCGGCGCTGCGTGACAGCGGAGGCCGTCCCACCGCCGTCTTCATCGACGAACTTCACCGCTTTTCCCGCCCCGTGCAGGATGCGATGCTCCCGGCGATAGAGGACGGCACGTTCGTGCTGATCGGCGCGACCACCGAAAATCCCAGCTTCAGCCTCGTGTCCGCCCTTCTGTCTCGGGCGAAAGTCTTCACCCTCAATCGCCTGGGCACCGAAGACCTGGCTAGCGTCATCGCTCGCGCAGAACAGCATTACGCCAAGCCCCTGCCCCTCGTCCCCAATGCGCGCGACGCGCTCGTCGCCATGGCGGATGGCGACGCCCGCTATCTCCTCGGCCTGTGCGAAGAACTTATGAGCCTGACGCCTGACGCGCCGCTCGACACTGATCAGCTCGCGTCGATCATCCAATCGCGCGCGCCGCTCTATGACAAGGGGAAGGAAGAGCATTTCAATCTGCTCAGCTGCTTCCACAAAAGCCTGCGCGGCAGCGACGTGGACGCGGCGCTTTACTGGGCGGCCCGCATGCTGGTGGGCGGGGAAGATCCAGCGGTAATCTTCAGAAGGCTGTCCTGCGCCGCGTCTGAAGATGTGGGCATGGCCGACCCGCAGGCAATGGTTCAGGTGATCACGGCCTGGCAGGCGTTCGAGCGGGTCGGCCTCCCCGAAGGCAGGCTGTTTCTGGCACAGGCCATCACCTATGTCGCGACCGCTCCCAAATCCAATGCCTCCTATCTGGCGCTGGACCGCGCGATGGAACTGGCCCGCCGGACAGGGTCTTTGCCGCCGCCCAAGCATATACTGAATGCCCCGACCGCCTTGATGAAGGAACTGGGCTATCATGTCGGCTATCAATATGATCATGATCATCCCGACGCCTTTTCAGGGCAGGAATTTTATCCTGAACAGATCGCCGACACTCATCCCGACCCGCTCTACACACCCAATGAGCGCGGCTTTGAACGCGATATCAAAAAACGCCTGACCTATTGGTCGGGCAAACGGAAATCGGGCCGCTAAACTTATAGCCAGACAGGCCGATCAGCGCGGTGCCATGCGGATCGCGCCGTCAAGCCGGATCACCTCGCCGTTCAGCATCGGATTGCGTATGATCGCTTCGACAAGCTGTGCATATTCGGCGGGCTTCCCCAACCGGGCCGGGTGCGGCACCATTGCCCCCAGGGCGTCCTGCACGGACTGCGGAAAAGCTTCGAGCATCGGCGTAAGGAAAATGCCCGGCGCGATGGTCATCACGCGGATCTTGTGCTGGGCCAGATCGCGCGCAATCGGCAACGTCATGCCCACGACGCCCCCTTTTGATGCGCTGTAGGCCGCCTGACCTATCTGTCCGTCATAGGCTGCGACCGACGCCGTGTTGACGATGACCCCGCGCTCGCCGTCGATCTCGTCAGCGGCGGCCAGACGAGCGGCGAATTTCGATATCATGTTGAACGTGCCGACCAGATTGACCGATATCGTCCGGGCAAAAACATCGAGCGCGTGCGGCACATTGTCCTTGCCCACCGTCTTCACGGCTGGCGCGACGCCCGCGCAGTTGACCAGGATGCGGGCCACCCCATGCCGTTCCTGAGCGGCGGCCAATCCGGCATCCACGCTGGCGTCGTCCGCCACATTGACGCTCACGAAAATGCCGCCAATCTCTTCAGCCGCCCGTCGCCCAGCTTCCTCATTCATGTCGAAAATCGCGACCTTCGCGCCTTCCGCGGCCAGCTTGCGCGCCGTTGCCAGCCCCAGGCCCGATGCGCCGCCCGTCACGATCGCCGCGACAACATTATCAATGTTCAACACTCATTCTCCCGTGCACGCATCAATATCTTCCGCGCCTGGGCAAGGTGCGGGGCATCGACCATTTTGCCGTCGATCCTCAGAACACCGGCCTCCGGCGCAGCTGCAAAGGCATCCACGATGCGGCGCGCGGCATCGACTTCCGCTTGGCTAGGCGTGAAGGCGGCGTTGATCACCGGCACCTGAGCGGGATGCAGGGCCAGCATACCGGTAAAGCCATCATAGGCCCCTCGCGTCGCGTAGCGTTTCAACCCTGCAAGGTCATCTATCGCCGGATAGACAGTCTCAATCGCCGCAACGCCCGCCGCATGAGCGCCGAACAGGGTGAGCGAACGCACCATCTCATAGGGCGCGGTGAAGGACCCGTCCGGGTTGCGGCTGGACACAGCACCGACCGCCGCTGGCAAATCTTCCGCCCCCCAGCTCAGGCCACAGAGCCGATCCGCGACCCTGCCATAGCTTCCCAGTTCAAAGATCGCCTGCGGCGTTTCGGTCGCAATCGGCAAAATGCGCAGATGCGGAGCCATATACGCCGCCAGCATTTCCACCGTGGCCGCGCCCTGCGCCTTTGGCAGAACAATAGCGTCGGCATGAACCGCGCAGGCCAGATCGTCCTGCCAACAGGCGCTATCGACCGGATTGATCCTCACCAGCCTGCGAACAGGGGCGTCCTTCGCCAGATAGGCCGCGACAGCCTCTCTGGCGCGCGCCTTCGCCTGCGCAGAAACCGAATCCTCAAGGTCCAGGATGATCGCATCCGCGCCGCTCGCTTCCGCCTTGGCAAAACGGTCCTGGCGGTCGCCCGGCACGAACAGTAAAGACCGCAACCTCACGCGCCGCTCCCCTTGATCAAAGCCATGCGCAGGCATTGGCACACAATCTCATCGCGTTGGTTCAGCATGCGATGCGAAAAGGTGACGACACCCGCGCCGGGCCGGGACTTGCTGGCGCGCAATTCCACCACTTCGGTCTCGGCACGCAACGTGTCGCCAAGGAAAACCGGCTTGGGCATGACCAGCTTGTCATAGCCCAGATTGGCGACCAACGTCCCCAATGTCGTATCGCCGACGGACAACCCGATCATCAACGCAAAGGTGAAGGTGCCGTTGACCAGTATCTGGCCAAACTCACTCGCCTTCGCGGCCTCCGCATCAATGTGCAACGGCTGGGGATTATGCGTCATCGTGGAAAAGAGGAGGTTGTCCGTCTCTGTCACGGTGCGCCGGATTTCATGGGCGATGGTCTGACCGACCGTCCACTGATCGAAAAACCTGCCCGCCATTAGTTTTCCACCGCCTTCTCTATCCTGACCAGCAGCGCGCCCTCGCTGACCTGCCCGCCTTCCGCGCCGTTCAGTTCAGCGACCGTCCCGTCAAATGGCGCGACGAGGCTATGCTCCATCTTCATGGCCTCCAGCGTCAGCAACTTCTGCCCCTTCGTCACCTTATCCCCCGCCGTCACGGCCACAGATATGATCCGCCCCGGCATCGGCGACAGGATCGCGCCATCGGACGCCTCGCCGCCCCCCTGCCCTCCAGCGCGCCATGGCGTCAGCAGCCAGCTCTGCCCATTTTCCGCGACGATCACGCTGCGCCCAGCTTTACACTCGCCCGAAGCCGACAAAGCAACCTTCACCGGCGCTCCATCCAGCAGGAACCAGCCGTCCTGCCGCGGCTCCGCATTCAGGCGAAAGCCCGCCATCGGCCCCGGCGCGGCAAGCCTGGCCGCTGCCGCCTCCAAAGCCGCTGCCGATGGCAAGGCGGCTGGCAACAGCGCATCACCCTCACGCCCGATCAATCCCGTATCCAGCCGCGCCTGCGCAAAGTCAGAGTGATGCAACGCCTTCACCAGAAAACCGGCATTGGTTTTGAGCGGCCATATCACGGTTCGCTCCAACGTCGCGGCCAGGCTCAACCGCGCTGCGTCGCGATCCGGCCCCCAGACGATCAGCTTCGCAATCATCGGATCGTAGAATGACGATATCTCCGACCCCTGCTCCACCCCCGTATCGACACGATAGGCTGGCCCGATGTCGAACCGCTCAAGCCTGCCTATGGATGGCAGGAATCCCTTGGCCGGATCTTCTGCATAAAGCCGCGCTTCCATTGCCCAGCCGTTGATCGACAATTCATGTTGCGCCTTGGGCAACGGCTCGCCCGACGCCACGCGCAACTGCCATTCGACCAGATCCTGCCCGGTAATCTCCTCGGTCACCGGATGTTCGACCTGAAGCCGCGTGTTCATTTCCATGAACCAGATACGATCCGCCCGCAGCCCTTCGGAGCCATCGGCGATGAACTCAATCGTCCCCGCGCCGACATAATCGACCGCCTTGGCCGCGCGCACTGCCGCCTGGCAGATCGCCTCCCGCGTATCTGCATCCATCCCCGGCGCAGGTGCTTCCTCGATGACCTTCTGGTGCCGTCGCTGGAGCGAACAGTCGCGCTCGAACAGGTGGACGACGTTGCCGTGCCGGTCGCCAAATACCTGCACCTCGATATGGCGCGGGTTCGTCACCCATTTTTCCAGCAATACCTGATCGTTGCCAAAGGAAGACGCCGCCTCCCGCTGACAGGACAACAGCGCATCGGCAAAATCCGACGCGTTATCAACCTTCCGCATCCCCTTGCCGCCGCCGCCTGCCACCGCTTTGATCAGCACCGGATAGCCAATCGCGTCCGCCTCCGCCCGCAGCCGTTCGGGACTTTGATCCTCTCCCAGATAGCCGGGCGTCGTAGGCACCCCGGCATCCTGCATCAGCTTTTTGGCCGCGTCCTTCAGGCCCATCGCGGTGATGCTGCCGGGATTGGGGCCAACCCAGACCAGCCCGGCGTCGATCACAGCCTGCGCGAAAGCCGCATTTTCCGACAGGAAACCATAGCCCGGATGGATCGCCTCAGCCCCCGTCTGCCGTGCCGCTTCGATGATGCGGTCGCCCAGCAGATAGCTTTTCCGCACTGGCGATGGCCCAATATGCACCGCTTCGTCGGCGGATCGGACATGCAACGCATGGGCATCCGCGTCCGAATAAACGGCAATAGTGCGGATACCCAAGCGCCGCGCAGTGCTGATGATACGGCACGCGATCTCGCCACGATTGGCGATGAGGAGGGACTGGATCATGGTCACATCCGAAACAGGCCGAACGACGGGCGTTCGGAAACAGGAGCATTCAACGTCGCAGCAAAGGCCAGACCCAGTACATCGCGCGTCTGGGCAGGATCGATGACGCCGTCATCCCATAGCCGCGCCGTGGCGTAATAGGGGTTGCCTTCATCCTCATATTTCCGGCGGATGGGTGCCTTGAAGGCTTCCGCTTCCTCCGCCGACCATTTTTCGGCATCGCGATGCACCGTCGCCAACACGCTCGCCGCCTGTTCGCCCCCCATCACCGATATGCGGCTGTTGGGCCATGTGAACAGGAAACGCGGGCTATAGGCCCTCCCACACATGCCATAATTGCCCGCGCCAAAACTGCCGCCGATCAGCACCGTAATCTTGGGAACGCTCGCCGTCGCCACCGCCGTCACGAGCTTGGCCCCGTGTTTCGCAATGCCTTCCGCCTCATATTTGCCCCCAACCATGAAGCCGGAGATGTTCTGGAGGAACAGCAGCGGTATGCGCCGCTGGCAGGCCAATTCGATGAAATGCGCGCCCTTGACCGCACTTTCGCTGAACAACACGCCATTGTTCGCCAGGATCGCGACCGGCATGCCCCAGATATGCGCGAACCCGCACACCAGCGTGGTCCCATACAGCGCCTTGAACTCATGAAATTCGCTGCCATCCACGATCCGGGCGATAACTTCGCGAACATCATAAGGCGCGCGCACATCCTGCGGAACGACGCCATATAGGTCGTGCGGATCAAATCTTGGCGGCACCGGGTCGCGAAGATTAAGGTCGATAGTCGGCGCAGGCTGAAGCGTCGATACAATGTCCCGCACGATGCTCAGTGCATGTTCGTCATTCTCGGCGACATGGTCCACCACGCCGGACTTGCGCCCATGCAGGTCGCCACCGCCCAGATCCTCGGCGCTGATAACCTCCCCGGTTGCCGCCTGGACCAGTGGCGGCCCCGCCAGAAAGATCGTCCCCTGATTGCGCACGATCACCGTCTCGTCCGACATGGCGGGCATATAGGCCCCGCCTGCCGTGCAGCTACCCATGACGCAGGCAATCTGCGGGATGCCTAACGCGGACATTTGCGCCTGATTATAGAAAATGCGCCCGAAATGCTCCCGGTCGGGAAATACGTCCGCCTGATTGGGCAGGTTCGCGCCCCCGCTATCGACCAGATAGACGCAGGGCAGCCGGTTCTCCAAAGCAATCTCCTGCGCGCGAAGATGCTTCTTGACCGTCAGCGGATAATAGGTGCCGCCCTTCACCGTGGCATCGTTGCAGACGATCATCACCTGCCGCCCTTCGACGCGACCGATACCCGTTATGATGCCGGCGCCCGGCACCTCGCCATGATGCATGCCGTTGGCGGTCAGCTGGCCAATTTCCAGAAAGGGACTGCCCGCATCCAGCAACCGCTCGACCCGCTCGCGGGGCAGCAGCTTGCCGCGCGCCACATGCTTGTCTCGCGCCTTGGCCGCCCCCCCCATGGCCGCTGTGGCCACCTTCTCCCGCAACTCCTCCACCAGCGCGCGATTATGCGCGGCATTGGCGCGGACATCTTCCGCCCCCGTCGACAATTTCGTGTCGAGGACCGGCCCGCTCATGCGCCGATCAGCTCCCGACCGATCAGCATGCGGCGGACTTCATTGGTGCCAGCGCCGATGTCCAGCAGCTTGGCGTCGCGCATATATCGCTCCACTGGCCAGTCCTTGGTATAGCCCGCCCCGCCCAGCGCCTGCACCGCCTCCAACGACACCCGCACCGCATTCTCGCTCGCCAGCAATATCGCGCCCGCCGCATCAAAACGCGTCGTCCTGCCCGCGTCACAGGCGCGCGCCACTGCGTACACATAAGCCCGCGCCGAATTGAGCGCGACATACATGTCCGCCACCTTCGCCTGCATCAACTGGAACGCACCGATCGGCTTGCCGAACTGGCGGCGCTCGCGGACATAGGGCAGCACCGTGTCGAGGCATGCCTGCATGATGCCCAGTTGGATACCGGCAAGCACGGTCCGCTCATAATCCAGGCCCGACATCAACACGCCTGCGCCGCCGTTCAGCGGACCCATGACATTCTCTTCAGGCACCTCGCAATCGTCGAACACCAACTCGGCGGTCGGCGATCCCCGCATGCCGACCTTGTCGATCTTTTGCCCGATGGAAAAGCCCTTGAACCCCTTTTCGATAAGGAAAGTCGTGATCCCCTTCGATCCTTCGCCGGTCCTGGCATAGACGACCAGCGTATCGGCATAGGGCGCATTGGTGATCCAATATTTGGTGCCGTTCAGGATATAGCGGTCGCCCCTCTTCTCCGCCTTCAGCTTCATGGAAATGACATCGGACCCCGCCCCCGCTTCGGACATGGCAAGGCTGCCGACATGCTCGCCGGAAATCAGCTTGGGCAGATAGCGCGCCCTCTGCTCCGCATTGCCCCAGCGCCGGATCTGGTTGACGCACAGGTTCGAATGCGCGCCATAGCTAAGACCGATGGATGCCGACGCCCGCGCCACTTCCTCCTGCGCGACCACATGCTCCAGATAGCCCAGTCCCAGGCCGCCATCCTCTTCCGCAACGGTGATGCCGTGCAGCCCAAGCGCGCCCATCGCAGGCCAAAGCTCGTCGCGCGGAAACCAGTCCTCCGCATCGATACGGGTCGCAAGCGGCGCAATCCGATCCGTCGCAAAGCGGCGGGTCGTCTCCGCGATCATCCCGGCATTGTCGCCCAAGGCGAAATCGAAATCCGGCGTCATGGCCTCTCCTGAAATAATTTCCCTATTTCTACCACGGCTCTGGATCGCCGGAAAATTGACCAGCCCCTAAACATATCATAGATGCTATCTATGATTGAACGCTATCTGATCCACTATTTCCTGGCAGTGGTCGATCATGGCAATTTCTCTCGCGCCGCACAGCAATGCGGCGTGTCCCAGCCCACTTTGTCGGTCGGCATCGCCAAGCTAGAGGCGCAGATCGGCCACATATTGTTCCACCGCACCAACCGCCGGGTGGAACTGACGACGGCGGGCTCCCGCTTCGCCACCCATGCCCGCCGCATAGAGGCGGAATTCGCCCGCGCTCAACAAGCCATGGCCGAAAGCGACAGCAGCAAGCTGATCCGCCTCGGCGTCGTTTCGACATTGCCATCAAGCTGGATCGAGCACGCCACGCGGCAGGCTTGTGGGGCGCAAGGTGAAAAGCTGGAAATCGTCGAAGGACGCATGCGCGAATTGCTGCCCCGCCTGGAACGGGGCCGGATCGACGTGGTTATCGGCGTGATCGACAATGAGGCACACGGGCGCGAAGCCTTGTTTGAGGAAGGCTACGCCCTGGCCATGTCCGACACCCATCCACTGGCCCATCGCGCGCAACTGGAAGCGGAGGAGGTCGCCGGGATGGACATGATCGTCCGCCGGAACTGCGAAGCGCTGCCCGCAGTGAGCCGTTTTTTCACCCAACGCGGCGTCCGGCCCTTCTTCGCGGCCCGGACCGTCAATGACGATCGCGCCATTGCCTTCATCCGCGCCGGGCTGGGTATCACCGTCATGCCGCGCTGCTTCGCACAGGCCGGGGTCGCCATGCCCGCGCTCGCAGGGTTCGAACAGCGCCGGACAATCGGCACATTGGTCCACCCCGCAACGGCCACGCGGGTAGAAGGTAGCCCCTCCCTCGTCCGCTTTTGCGCCGCCCTTCGCGCGAAGGCGACAGGATCATGACCGGCGAATCCGACCGTCCATGACGCCCCCTTTCACCCGATATGCCGCGATCGACTGGTCAGGTGCCAAAGGGTCGCGACATAAAGGGATAGCAGTCGCCCTTTGCGAAAAGGGCAATGCCGTGCCGCAACTCATCCACCCTCCCGGCGAAGGCGTCTGGTCACGCTCCGGGGTCGCCCGATGGCTGCTCAAGGCCGCTGCCGAAGCGCCTACGCTCTTCGGCTTCGATTTCAGCTTCGCGCCCCCCTTCCTGGCGCGCGGATCTTACATGCCCGGCGACGATGTCCCTGTGAAGGCTCCCTTATTCTGGGCCTATGTGGACGGCATTTGCGACGATGCAGACCTTGGCGCGGCCAGCCTGCTGGAACAGACCCACAGGCGTCATTTCTATTTCGGCAAGGCGGACGGCATAAAGGCCGACTTCATGCATAATCGCGCCTGTGAAGCGCATTATAACGCGGACGGCGGCGGAAAGCCTTCCACGGTCTATGATGCTATCGGCGCGGCTCAGGTTGCCAAGGCGAGCTTTGCAGGCATGCGACTTCTTCACCATGTCCGGCCCCATGTCCCCGTCTGGCCCTTCGATCCTCCGCCCATGTCCGGGTCGCTGATCGTCGAAATCTACACCAGCATCGCGGCCAGGGCGGCGGGGAGGCCAAAGGGGCGAACGAAGATGCGCGACCTTGCTGCACTCAACGACGCCCTCCTGGCCCTGGGTTCAGCTCCGCATGAAGAATCGCCCCCGGATGACCATGGAGCGGACGCGCTGGTCACCGCCGCCTGGCTGCGCAACGCTGCTCCCCGCCCCAGCCTGTGGACCCCCCCTGCCCTCACACGGCAAATTGCTGAAACGGAGGGCTGGACGTTCGGCGTCATCTGATAGTAAGGCGCTCCCGTCCGCGATGGACATGCCGGCTTAGCACAGTGGTAGTGCAGCGGTTTTGTAAACCGAAGGTCGGGGGTTCAAATCCCTCAGCCGGCACCATTTTCAGACACTATTCTCCGCAACGTTGGTTTTGCCGCCAAACAATGACAGACATGTCGATCAGCAATGACGAAAACATCATTCGTCGGCCGGGGAAAGGCGTTTTTTGACCGACGAATGTTTCGAGCGGACGGCTCCTCCCTACCTTATCCCAACGTCGGCCAACCAACGGTGGCTCACTTCGCCAGTTGCTCTGTTCTGCGCCCTCAACGCCCTTGCCATGTTCTTCTACTGGCGCGCGGCCTTCGGCGTCGGCTCGCAATGGGCCATACCCAATGATGCCCGGCAATTTTTAAGCTGGACCGCGCGCATCGCTGACCCGACCGCGATGCAGGGCAATGTCCTGGCCGACTATTGGCAACAGACCGCACCCTTATTCTACCGCGCCTTGCTCTACGCGTCCCACGGGGCCGGGGTCGATCCGGTCACCATGATGAAATCGCTCGGCCTGATCGTCCTGCCCGCCAGCGCCTATTTCGCATGGCGGCTGGCCAGTTCGTTCACCGCCGACCCCTATGGCCGGTTTCTGGGCGCAGCATCCATCATTGCGGCGGCGTTACATATAGACGCGATCTTTTCTGGAACACCGCGAGCGATCGCGGTGCCGCTGATCCTGATGACATTGACCGGCATAGCGTCCGAACGGCGCAGCATGGCGGTATCGGGATTGCTGCTTCAGGCTATGATCTATCCTGCCCCGGCCATTACCTGCCTTGGCATCTACACGCTCGACAGGTTGCGATGGAAACCGCCTTTCACCCTTGAATGGGATTTGCGGCGACTGACCGAAGTGATGTTGGTGGCCCTGGCCGTCGTCGCGGCTGGGCTGATGTTCAAGGAAGGGCTGGCCGACTGGGGGCCGACCCTGCGCCTGAAAGACGCGCTACACATATACAGCATGACCGATTTTGATGGCCGCAGCACAATCGTCGGTGCCGATGGCAGCGTGGCCTGGCTCTGCTCCCGCCGCATCGGTTTCCTGCCCGCTATCGTAAACTGCAGGGGGAATGACGATCCCAGATTGCTGCTGAACTTCGCCCTGACCATCGCCCCCATGTTGGCTCTCGCCTTCCTTCATTGGCGGCGCGTGCGGCGGGGGCAGCCCATGGCTGACAAAGGCGCGGGGCGTCTTTTCCTCTACGCACTGACGGCGGCCGCGATCTGTTACCTTCTGGCGGCATCCATTGCCTTCACGGTTCACCTGCCGTCCCGCTACAGCCAGCCCGTCCTGGCGATCATGGGCATCCTGGCCCTCGCCCTGTGCCTGGCAAAATCATTCCGATGGGCGCTCGCAAGATCGTTTCGACTGCCTGCCGCCATTCTTGGCATCGGCCTGGTCGCTGGCCTTACAGCCGCCTTCGCCACTCCCAAGACCACGATGGTCTCACCCCAGCATGATGATCTGATCGCGCTGGTGTCCGCAACGCCGCGCAGCACGCATGTCGCGGGTGTGGAAGAGGATCTGGACTTCGTGCCCGCGCTGGCTGGCCGCGCTTTGCTGGCAAGCCCGGAACACGACATTCCCTATCATCGCCGCTATCATCGACTGAACCAGACCGGTCTGCGCGCGTCCCTGCAGATGGCCACGCTGGATCGCAGCCCGGCCTTCTTGCGGGAGCTTTATCGTCACCGCATCGACCTGCTGGTGTTTGACCGGACCTTCCTCGCCACGGGCATCTTGCCGAAAAAATATCGGCACAGCATGCCGCCCCCGCACAGGATCAACCCGTCCATTGCCAGGATTGCGGCGATTCGCGCAAAGGGCTGCCGGGTGGTGGAAACCAGCCACTGGGTCGCGATTTTCACTGGCTGCTTGCGATAGGGCGGCAGTGCGACAGCCCACCCGCTGACGAGCCAGACTAACGGCGAATCCGCACCTCCGAAACGCAAAATGGGGGCCGACATCTCTGTCGGTCCCCACTTCCGTCGTGTCTATCGATCCGCTTCCCTTTCAGGATGCGATCATCTGACTCGGCGTGCGATGCTTCCACCTTATCGGCTTCCACATGCTTGTGGCCTGGCACGTCCGATCCATAGAATCTTATTGCCTCAGCCTGCCCTCTTCATCCGATGCCCGACGTTCACTTTCGCGCGTACCCGGCATCTTCTGGTCAAGGACCATCTGTTTCATGTCAGACCTTTGACAATCCAACATTTTCCAGATGATCGGGACGTTCCTTCGACCGTTGATCTCTCATCGATCTGCAGATCAGGATTTCTCCGTTTCCTCGTTCGTTCCGATAAAGCGATGGTCTCACCAAAACCGAGTCGGTCCAAGCGGAATCTGACGTGCCGAAGACAATGCGCCCGTAAATCTGTGGATAAATGTGGATAATTATTTTGTGCCGCCCGTCCCGCAGATCCGGGTTCAGCGGCACATATGCATGAAATCCCGGTCATAGCTGCGCAAATGCGCGCCCCCATCGACATACAGGGTCTGGCCGGTCACATTCCTCGCCTGCGCAAGGTAGAGCACAGCCTCCATAATCTGCTCCGCCGTGGGCAGGCTATGAAGCGGCATCATCGACTCCAGCCGTTCCACCTGCCCTTCATCATAGTCCGGCGTGGCGATGGTCAGGCCCGGCGCGACGCCATTCACCCGGACCTGCGGTGCCAGCGTAGAAGCCGCAAGCCGGGTCAGCCCTGACAATGCCATCTTCGACAACGTGTAGGACAGTTGATCGCCATGGGGATGATCAATCCGCTGGTCCAGCACATTGATGATGCACCGATCGCCCGCGCCTGCGGGGACAGTCGCAAAGGCTTTCGTCAGCAAAGCGGGCGCAGCGCAATTGACGGCATAATGGCGCATCAAGTCATCGGCGGTGACATCGTCCAACCGATCCTGCCCAAACAGCGCCGCGCTATTCACCAATATGTCCGGCGGGCGACCAAAACGCTCCGCCACCTTGACGACCAGCTCCTCGGCGCTTTCCAGGTCAGCAAAGTCCGCCGTAAACCCGTCCCATTCGGTGCCATTTTCATCCAACGCGAGCGCCAGCGCCGAATCGAGCCGGGTATCATGGCTGCCATGAATCGCCAGCGAGTAACCCGCCCGCGCAAAGCCAGCGGCGATGACACCGCCCAGCCGTCGGTGGCCGCCCGTGACCAGAGCCAGCCGCTTGTTGGCCAGGGGCAATGACCCCGACGTAGCGGGGTGATCGCGGCCGCTGCTCAATGGCCGGTAAGGGGGCGTTTCTTCGCTGGTCACGCGCTGATGAGCTTCAACACTTCCTCGCGGCTTTTTTCATCGTCGCGAAACACGCCCAGCATGCGGCTGGTTTTCATGATCACATTGGGGGTGCGCACGCCGCGCCCCGTCATGCAGCCATGGGTCGCCTCGATGACGACGGCCACGCCCTGGGGTTTCAGATTTTCCCATATGCAGTTCGCGACTTCCGAAGTCAGCCGCTCCTGCACCTGCAGCCGGTTGGCAAAGGCATGCAGAACACGGGCGAGTTTGGAAATGCCGACCACATATTGGCCCGGCAGATAGGCGATGTGCGCACGGCCAATGATCGGCGCCATATGATGTTCGCAATGCGACTGGAACGGAATGTCCTTCAACAGCACGACATCGTCATAGCCGCCCACTTCGTGAAATATCCGGGAAAGATGGTAGGCCGGGTCGTCGGTATAGCCCCGGCAATATTCCCGCCAGGCGCGCGCCACGCGTTCGGGCGTTTCCAACAGCCCTTCGCGGTCAGGTTGATCGCCGGACCATCGGATCAATGTCCGAACGGCCTCCGCTACATGGGCCGGAACTGGTTCCTTGATCGCTTCGCCCACCGTTTCCGCGTCGGGATCATATTCCATCAAAGCTGCCACTCCTGTTCTTCGCGCCTGCATATGGCGACTGCACAGTGCGATGACCACCCTTTTTCCCGCTCTGGACACGCTATCGGCCGGATGGCACATCAACGCCCATCAAGGAAGGCCACGCGTTGCACAAGACAGTTCCTACCTTGCCCTTCTGGGCGGGCGATTAAATGCGCACGGAACAGATAGCCGCCATATTGCTCGCCGCCGGCGCATCGTCCCGTTTTGGCGAAGATGACAAGCTGATGGCCGACCTTCGCGGCAAGCCGGTGATCGCCCATACGCTTGGAACCATCGCCTCGCTGGCGTTCGGCCATTTGATCGCCGTCACTCGTCCGCAGGAGCAAGCTCCCGTCGTTCATCGCAAACTCGAACGGCGCGGCTTCACTATCCTCGTCAATGACCGTCCCGAAGACGGCCTGTCCGCCAGCATCATCCAGGCGGTTCAACATGTCCAAACACTGCGCAACTGCCGTGGCATATTGATCTGCCTTGCGGACATGCCGCTGGTGCCGCAATCGCACTATAATCGACTATGCATCGCTGCACAGGATGCCAAATCCGTCGTCGCCAGCACGGACGGCTTTTCCCCTTCGCCCCCCGCCTTCATCGGCCGCAGCCATTTTCCCGAACTGTTGGGCTTGCGCGGAGACCAGGGCGCCCGTGCGCTACTCAGCCGGGGAGAGCAGATTGAAACGCGGGGCCATTACCTGCGCGACATCGACACACCCGAAGATTTGACCAGCGCCTGACTTCAACTCCAGCGCAATTGCCGCTTGCACTTTACGTAAACGTAAATACATCTGTGCCCCTGCCGACGCCGCTGGAGAGGAATGGAAGCGATGGAAGCCTTTATCTACGATGCCGTCCGCACCCCCCGTGGAAAGGGCAAGCCTGACGGGTCGCTCCATGAAATCACCCCGATTCAGCTCGCGACCCAAGTGCTGCAAGCAGTGCGCGACCGTACGGAAATAGACACTGGCGATGTCGACGACGTAATTCTGGGCTGCGTCAGCCCCGTCGGCGAACAGGGCGCGGACATTGCGCGACTGGCGGTCCTCAACGCCGATTATGCCCAGACCGTCCCCGGCGTACAGGTCAACCGCTTCTGCGCGTCCGGGCTGGAGGCGGTGAACATGGCGGCGGCCAAAGTCTATTCGGGAGAAGCGAATTTCGCCATCGGCGGCGGCGTGGAATCCATGAGCCGGGTGCCGATGGCATCCGACGGCGGCGCATGGGCGATGGACCCCGCCGTCGCCTATAAAAGCTATTTCGCCCCGCAAGGCATCGGCGCAGATGTCATCGCGACCAAGTTCGGGATCAGCAGGGACGATGCCGATGCCTTTGCGGTGGAAAGCCAGCGGCGCGCCAAGGCTGCATGGGATGAAGGACGTTTCGCCCGCTCGATCGTGCCGGTGCGGGATGTCATCGGCCAGGTGGTGCTGGACCATGACGAACATATGCGGCCCGACGCCACCATGCAGTCGCTTGGCGCCCTCAAACCCAGCTTCGCCGCCCTTGGCGAAGACATGCCCGGCTTCGACGCGGTTGCGCTGCTGCGCTATCCAGAGCTTGAGCGGGTCAACCACATCCATCATGCCGGCAACAGTTCCGGCATCGTCGACGGCGCGGCGGCGGTGCTCGTGGGCAACAAGGATATGGGTGAGAAATATGATCTGAAACCACGCGCGCGGATCAGGGCCATGGCGTCCATCGGGTCGGAACCGCTGATCATGCTGACCGGCCCCGAATTTGTGGCGGGCAAGCTGCTCGCCCGCGCTGGCATGAGCAAGAACGACATCGACCTTTGGGAACTCAACGAAGCGTTCGCCAGCGTGGTGCTGCGCTACATGCAGGCGCTGGACCTGGATCATGACCGCATCAACGTGAATGGCGGCGCAATCGCGATGGGACATCCGCTGGGCGCGACCGGCGCGATGGTGCTGGGCACCGCGCTCGACGAGCTTGAACGATCGGGCAAGGGCACCGCGCTCGTCAACCTGTGCGTGGGCGCGGGCATGGGCACCGGCATCATCATCGAACGTATTTGAAATATCACCCCTCCTCCGCTCGATAACGGAAGGAGAGGTTGGGAGAGAGTTCATGCAAACCATCGCATTCGACATCGACGCCGACGGCATCGCCACTCTGACCATCGATGTGCCGGGCCAATCGATGAACGTCATCGGCCCCGATTTCCTGGCCGACCTTGACGCTGCCATAACCCGCATCGCGTCGGAGGAAGCGGTCAAGGGTGCCGTCATCGCCTCTGGCAAGGATAGCGGCTTCATGGCCGGCATGGACCTCAAATATTTCGGATCGATGCTGGCGAGCGAGAGCGGCAAGCGCCCCGCCCCGGCAGAGATTTTCGACAAGGTATTCGTCCTCAACCAGCTCTTCCGACGTCTGGAAACCTGCGGCAAGCCGGTCGCCTGCGCCATCGAAGGAACCTGCGTCGGCGGCGGGTTTGAACTGGCACTGGCCTGTCATCATCGCGTTATGGGGGACAGTCCCAAAACACAGCTCGGGCTGCCCGAAATCCTGATCGGCCTGTTCCCCGGAGGCGGCGGGTCGCAACGCCTGCCACGCATCGTCGGGGTTCAGGCAGCGCTCCTCTACATGCTCCAAGGCAAGCTGCTCCGTCCCGCCGAAGCCGCGATGATGAAGGTGGTGGACGAGGTCGTCCCGCAAGGCACCGCCGTCGCCACGGCCAGGCAATGGGTAAAGACGAACCCATCCGCCAGCACCCAGCCATGGGATCAGAAAGGCTTCAAATTCCCCGGCGGCGCGGGCGGTTTCAACCCCGCCTTCGTGCAGACCATGGCCGGTGCGCTGCCCATGACCCTGAAACAGACCCAGCGGAACATGAACGCACCCATCGCCCTGCTATCAGCAGTATATGAAGGCGCGATCCTGCCCTTCGACCGTGCGATCCGGGTAGAGAGCAAATATTTCGCGAAGGTCGCCGCCGATCCGCAGGCAGCGAACATGATCCGCAGCCTGTTCGTGAACAAACAGGCGGCTGAGCGTGGTGCAAGGCGGCCTAAGGACCAGCCCAAAGCCCCTACAAAGAAGCTCGCCATGCTGGGCGCGGGCATGATGGGCGCGGGCATCGCCACCGTCGCGGCGCAGGCAGGAATGGAGGTCGTCCTGTTCGACCGCGACCTCAGCTATGCGCAAAAGGGCAAGGCGCATGTCGAGGACCAGCTGAAAAAGCGACTGGGCAAGGGCATGACGCCTGAAAAAATGGCGCAAACCCTCGCTCGTGTGACGCCGACGACCGACTATGCGGCGCTTGCCGGGGCGGACTTCGTGATCGAAGCCGTGTTCGAAGATGCCGCCATCAAGGCAGAGGTCACGAAAGAGGTCGAACAGGTGCTGGGCGCGGACGTGATCTTCGGGTCGAACACGTCCACCCTGCCGATCACCAAACTGGCCAGGGCATGGAGCAAACCGGCCAACTTCATCGGCATTCACTTCTTCTCGCCCGTCGAAAAAATGCCTCTGGTCGAAATCATATTGGGTCAGGAAACCGGCCCTGCGGCTATCGCCAAGGCTCTGGACTTTGTGGCGCAGATCAAAAAAACACCCATCGTCGTCAATGACTCGCGCGGCTTCTATACCTCCCGCTGTTTCAGCACCTATGTGCAGGAAGGTGTCGAAATGGTGGCCGAAGGCATCAATCCCGCGCTCATCGAAAATGCCGGACGGCAACTCGGCATGCCGGTCGGCCCACTGGCGGTCGGCGATGAAGTGTCGATCGAACTGGGCCACAAAATCATGGTCGCCGCGCAGAAGGAACTGGGCGACGCCTATGTCGCGCAACCTTCCGATGCGGTCATGGCGCGCATGGTTGATCTGGGTCGGCTGGGGCGTAAAAGCGGCAAGGGCTGGTACGACTATCCCGAGGCTGGAAAGAAGCATCTGTGGCCGGGATTGGCGGACATGTTCCCCCGCGCCCCTGTCCAGCCCGATGTCGATGAAGTGAAGGAGCGGCTGCTTTACCGCCAACTGGTGGAATGCGCCCGCTGCTATGAGGAAGGCGTGCTGGAAACGCCGGAGGATGGCGACATAGGCGCGATCTTCGGCTGGGGCTTTGCGCCTTGGACCGGCGGGCCATTCAGCCATATGGACACGGTCGGCATCGGCCAAGTCATGGCGGTTCTTGAACGATTGAAGGATCGACATGGCGACCGCTTCGCCCCCACCGTCCAGTTGCAGGACATGGCGGCCACCGGCGTGACTTTCTACAATCCCGGTTCATCCCGCGCTGCGGCATGAAGAGGCTGTTATTCATCGCGTTCGTCGGTTAGGCCGTCCTTCCAATATTCCACGGAGGCGGTCTCCTGCCATTATAGGGGCATAGGGACCAAGACAAAGCGAGACATATATGAACGGAAAGCCGACGGTTCTGGTCACAGGTGGCGCCGGTTACATCGGCAGCCACGCGGTTCTGGCGTTGCGCGACGCGGGCTATGGCGTGGTGGTGGTCGATAATCTGGTGACGGGTTTTCGCTGGGCCGTGCCTGAAGATGTGACCTTCGTCGAAGGCGACATCGCCGACCATTCGCTGATGCAGCAGACTCTGCGCGAACATGCGGTGAAGGCCGTGATGCACTTCGCCGGATCGGTCGTTGTGCCGGAATCGGTCGAAAATCCGCTCAAATATTATCATAACAACAGCGCCAAGACTCGCGACCTTATCGACAGCGTCGTGACGGTCGGCGTCCCGCATTTCATCTTTTCCTCCACCGCCGCCACCTACGGCATCCCGGAAGAAAGCCCGGTCAAGGAAACAACGCCGCAACGGCCGATCAATCCTTATGGCATGTCGAAACTGATGACCGAATATATGCTGCGGGACGTCGCGGCGGCGCATCCCATGAATTTCTGCGCGCTTCGCTATTTCAACGTAGCCGGGGCAGATCCCGCAGGGCGATCCGGGCAATCGACCGCAGGCGCGACGCATCTGATCAAGGTCGCTGTCGAAGCAGCGCTGGGCAAGCGTGAGGCCGTTTCCGTATTCGGTACGGACTTCGACACGCCCGACGGCACCGGCGTGCGGGATTATATTCACGTGACCGATCTGGCGGCGGCTCATGTGCTCGCGCTGGACGCCCTGATGGCTGCGCCGGACAAGAATTATCTGCTCAACTGCGGATATGGCCGGGGATTTTCCGTGCTGGAAGTGCTGGACGCGGTCGATCGGGTGACAAACCTGAAAATCGACCGGCGGATGGAAGGGCGGCGCGCAGGCGACCCGGACGCGCTGATTTCCGACAATCGCGCGATCATGGCCGAATTTCCCTGGCAGCCGCGCTATGCCGATCTCGACCAGATCGTGACTCACGCCCTGGCATGGGAACGCAAGCTGAGCGAAATTCGCGGCGAATGAGCGAGGAGTCGGTCCGCGCCTTCTTTTCCGCTCATGCCCCCGATGTGGCGATCATCGACCAGGGTGCCAGCACCGCCACGGTTGCGGAGGCTGCCGATGCACTCGGCGTCACACCCGGTCGCATTGCCAAGACTTTGTCGCTGCGGATCGGCCAGGAAGTCGCTTTGGTCGTCGCAAGGGGGGATGCCCGGCTGAACAACGGCAAGGCAAAGGCCGCGTTGGGCGCAAAGCCGCGCATGCTGGGACGTGAAGAGGTGGAAGCGCTGACCGGCCATCCCGTCGGCGGCGTCTGCCCCTTTGGCCTCGTCACGCCCCTCCCCATATATTGCGATGTATCCCTGCGGGATTTCGATACGGTATTTCCCGCCGCCGGATCGCGAACCGCGTCTGTCGAGTTGATGCCAGAGCGACTGGCGGAGCTGACCAGCGCCCGCTGGATCGACATCTGCACCCTTCCTGAAGAGAATTGACCCATGCCTACCGAACATCTTTTCATCGACGCCGCACTGGCTGCATCGGACATGGCGCGCCGGATAGCGGTGGTCCTTGGCGACGCAATTGAAACGCGCGGCGTGGCGACGATCGCCTTGTCCGGGGGCCGGTCGCCTCGCCCGGTGCTGGAAGCGCTGTCGCAGGCAGAGCTTGATTGGGAAAAGGTCATCGTCACCCTCGTGGACGAACGCTGGGTCGCGCCTGACCACGCCGACAGCAATGAACGGCTGATCCGCGAAACGCTGCTCCAGGGCAAAGCAGCCAAGGCCCGCTTCGTTGGCATGAAGAATGACGCTGCCGACGCCTATGCCGGTCAGGCCGAATGCGAAGCTGCATTCAGCCGCCTGCCCTGGCCGCTCGATATCGTGCTGCTGGGCATGGGCGAAGATGGGCATACCGCATCTTTATTCCCCCAAGGGGACGAACTGGCCGACGGCCTTTCCACCAGCGCCCTGACACTGGCGGCAACACCTCCCGCCGCGCCGCACCAGCGCATGTCGATGACCGCAAAGGCGATCCTGTCCAGCCGACACATCTTCCTGCAAATTGGCGGCCCGGCGAAAAAATCCGTCTATGATCGCGCTTTGGCGGGCGGGCCGGTCGAAGAATTGCCGATCCGACTCGCATTGAACCAGAACGCCGTGTCGGTGGAAGCCTGGATCAGCGAATAGCGCCCATGGTCGCCCAGATTGATCCCTTCCACGCCATCGCCATCAGCCGTGAAGCCCACAGGCTGGAGGCAGAGGGACGATCGATCCTGCACATGGAGTTTGGTCAACCATCAACCGGCGCTCCGGCAGCGGCCATCGCGGAAGCGCATCGGGTGCTGGAAAGCGATCCGATGGGCTATTGGGAAAGCCCCGCGCTCAAAGAACGCATCGCCCTCCATTATCGGGAGCGTCATGGCGTGGCGGTCGATGCGGAACAGATCCTGCTCACCTGCGGCGCATCCCCCGGCCTTGTCCTAGCGCTGACCAGCCTGTTCACGCCGGGCGACCGCGTCGTGATCGCCCGCCCCGGCTACGTCGCTTACCGCAACACGCTCAAAACCCTCTATCTGGAGCCGGTGGAGGTCGCCTGCGGACCAGCGGAACGCTACCAGATCAGCGCAGCGGCGGTGGCCGCCATCGACCCGCCGCCGCAGGGGCTGATCCTGGCCAGCCCGGCGAACCCCACCGGGACCATCATCCCGCCCGAAGAACTGGCGCGCATCGCGGACATTTGCGCGGCGCGGGGGATCAGGATCATCTCGGACGAAATCTATCACGGCCTGTCCTATGGGGCTCCCGCCCACAGCATGCTGGAATATGCGCCGGACGCGGTCGTAGTGAACAGCTTTTCCAAATATTTCTCCATGGCAGGATGGCGGCTCGGCTGGGTCCTGTTTCCCCATGACCTGGTCGAAGCAGCGCGGGCGCGCATGGGCAACCTGTTCCTCATGCCCCCATCCCTCGCCCAGCATGCCGGGCTGAAAGCATTTGATTGCCACGAAGAACTGGACGGCCATGTCACCACCTACCGGCGCAACCGGGAACTGCTGCTGGCGGCCCTGCCCACCCTTGGCCTGCAAGAAATCGCGCCGCCCGATGGGGCCTTCTACATCTACGCCGATGTGGGGCACCTCACCCATGACAGCCTGTCCTTCTGCCAGCGCCTGCTGCGCGACACAGGCGTAGCGACCGCGCCCGGCATCGATTTCGATCCCCAGGACGGACAGCGGCATATCCGGTTCAGCTTCGCCATCGCCACAACCCAGGTAGAAGACGCAATCGCGCGGATGATCCCCTGGTTCAAGGCGCAGAGGCAAAGAGCAGCCGATTAACGCCGCTTTACGGTCAATTATCATCCTCCCATCAGGAAGATGGTGCGGGCGGTCGGAATCGAACCGACACTCCTTTCGGAACCGGATTTTGAGTCCGGCGCGTCTACCAGTTTCACCACGCCCGCGTCATGGCTGCACGCAAATGGCAAAATCGGGCGGCAGCGTCCAGCCTAAAATCCGATCCTGCTCAAGATCATTTCACCTTCGGTCGTTGCGCGGCTGCGACATGGCTTATAGCGTCCTTGCGTCATGAAACTTCGCCGGTATATGGGCGGTTTCGTGCAGACCTGAAACTCCAACGGAAAAGGGCTTCCTTTGACCGATCCGTCTGCCACGTTCCTGCTATTCGGTGCCACGGGTGACCTGGCGCACCGCATGATCTTCCCGTCGCTCTACAATCTTCTGGCGGACGGGCTCCTGCCCGATGACTTTCTGATCATGGCGTCTGGCCGGACAGAGATGGACGATGCCGCATTCCGTCGGGACATCGACAAGGCGCTTCAAAAGTTCATCGCCCCTGACCGCTATGATGCGGACGTGGCGGCACGGCTATGCGCGATCATCCTGTACCAGCCTGTGGAATCGGGCAACGCCGCCCATTTCGCAAAGCTCGCAGATAGGCTGGATGGACGCGCCGACCGGGGACTGACGGTCTACCTGTCCACGCCGCCCTCGCTGTTCGCGCCCACTGCGCAAGGATTGGCCGATGCCGGCCTCATCACCCCCACCACCCGCGTCGCGATGGAAAAACCGATCGGCAAGGACCTGGCCTCTTCCAAAGTGGTCAATAACGGGATCGGCGCGCTGGTGGACGAATGCCAGATTTTCCGCGTCGACCATTATCTGGGCAAGGAAACGGTGCAAAACCTGCTGGCGCTGCGCTTTGGCAACGTCATGTTCGAACCCTTGTGGAACGCCACCGCCATCGATCATGTGCAGATCACCGTCGGGGAAACCGTGGGCCTGGAAGGCCGCGTATCCTATTATGACGGCGTCGGCGCACTGCGCGACATGGTGCAGAACCATGTGCTGCAAATCCTGTCGATCATCGCCATGGAACCCCCTGCCCGCATGGATTCGACCGCCGTCCGGGACGAAAAGGTAAAGGTGCTGCGTTCGCTGCGCCCGATGAACGGCGACACGGCCAAATCGCACAGCGTGCGCGGCCAATATGCGCCGGGCGCTGTGGGGGGAGAGATTGTCGCGGGCTATATCGACGAACTGGGTACCCCATCGGATACGGAAACCTTCGTCGCGCTTAAGGCTTATATCGACAATTGGCGCTGGCAGGGCGTGCCCTTCTACCTGCGCACCGGTAAGCGGATGCCGGCGCGCCAATCCGAAATCCAGATCCAGTTCAAGCCCGTTCGCCATTCGATCTTCGGCCGCGATGGGCAAGGGTCGGGCCTTGAGCCGAACACGCTCATAATTCGCCTGCAACCCGAAGAGTTCATCCGACTGCTCATCATGAGCAAGCGGCCCGGACTGGAACGTGACGTGCATCTGGAGGAAGTGACGCTGGACGTGTCGCTGACCGCCGCCTTCGCCGGACAGCGCCGCCGCATTGCCTATGAACGGTTGATCCTGGACCTGCTTGCCGGAGACCAGACGCTGTTCGTCCGCCGCGATGAAGTGGAGGCGCAGTGGACATGGATCGATTCGATCATCGACGGCTGGAAGGAAGCAGGAATTAAACCTTCGCCCTATGCGGCGGGGAACTGGGGGCCGTCTTCGGCCATTGCCCTTATCGAACGAGACGGAGCCAGCTGGCATGACTGATCTTCATCCAGTGATCGCCAAGGTCACCGACCGCATTGTCGAACGCAGCGCGCGGCAACGCCTGAAATATCTGGACCTGATAGAACGCGGGCGCGACGCGGGCACCAACCGCACGCAATTGTCCTGCGGCAACCTGGCCCATGGCTTTGCCGCCAGTGGGGAAGATAAACCGGCGATCCGCGCGGGATCGGCCATGAACATTGGCATCGTCACCGCCTATAACGACATGCTGTCCGCGCATCAGCCCTATGGCCGCTATCCCGAAGCGATCAAAATCGCCGCCCGTGAAATCGGCGCGACGGCACAGGTCGCAGGCGGCGTGCCAGCCATGTGCGACGGCGTGACTCAGGGTCAGGCAGGCATGGACCTGTCGCTCTTTTCCCGCGACACGATTGCGCTGGCGACGGCGGTGTCGCTGTCCCACGCCATGTTCGAAGGCGCGTTGCTGCTGGGTATCTGCGACAAGATCGTTCCCGGCCTGCTGATCGGTGCCTTGCGCTTTGGCCATCTGCCGACAATCCTGGTCCCGGCTGGCCCGATGCCCTCAGGCCTCGCGAACAAGGAAAAGGTGCGGATTCGCCAGCTCTATGCGGAGGGTAAGGTCGGCAAGGAAGAATTGCTGGAATCCGAAAGCGCCAGCTATCATGGCGCAGGCACCTGCACCTTCTTCGGCACGGCCAACAGCAATCAGATGATGATGGAAGTGATGGGGCTGCACATGCCCTGCGCGTCCTTCGTCAATCCCGGCACAAAGCTGCGTAGCGAACTGACGCGGGCGGCGGTCCACCGGCTGGCGGCGATTGGGTGGGACGGCGACGACTATCGCCCGCTGGGCCACTGCATCGATGAAAAGGCCATCGTCAACGCCATTGTCGGGCTGATGGCGACGGGCGGATCGACCAACCACGCCATCCACGTACCGGCCATCGCTCGCGCTGCCGGGATCATGATCGACTGGACCGACTTCGCCGAAATTTCCAACGCAGTGCCGTTGCTGGCGCGGGTCTATCCAAACGGCGCGGGCGACGTGAATAATTTCCACGCAGCCGGTGGCATGTCGGTCGTCATTCGCGAACTGCTGGATAACGGATTGCTGCATCGCGACATCCTGACCGTCGCGCGTGACGGCCTGACCGATTATGGCAAGGAACCGGTGATCGAGGATGAAGCGCTGCAATGGCGCGACGTCCCGGCTTCGCGCGACCTGTCGATCGTCCGTCCGGTATCCGATCCATTCAGCCCCGACGGCGGCATGCGCCTGCTGGCCGGCAATCTGGGCCGCTGCGTGATGAAAGTCAGCGCGGTTGAACAGGACCGCTGGACCATCGAAGCGCCAGCCGCGATCTTCCACGACCAGGACGATGTTCTACGCGCATTCAAGGCGGGGGAACTGGAACGGGACGTCGTGGTGGTCATGCGCTTCCAGGGGCCGCGCGCCAACGGCATGCCCGAATTGCACAAGCTGACCCCGGCTCTAGGCGTCCTGCAGGACCGGGGGTTCCGCGTCGCGCTGGTGACGGACGGGCGCATGTCCGGCGCGTCGGGCAAAGTCCCCGCTGCCATCCACCTGTCGCCCGAAGCTCTGGGCGGTGGCCCCATTGCCCGGCTGAAGGACGGCGACATGGTGCGGGTCTGCGCCCAAAGTGGCGTGATCCAGGCGCTGGTGGACGCCGATGAATGGAACGCACGGGAAATACCCACGCCGCCACCCCCGCCCTACGACACGGGCCGGGAATTGTTCGCGCTCTTCCGGCATCACAGCGATCTTGCCGAACAGGGCGCGTCGGCGATGCTGGCGGCGATGGAAGCCGAACTTTAACCCCACCTGTCATGCCAGCGAATGCTGGCGAACTAAATGGAGAGGTCTCGTGACCGACATTATCGCCGCCGACATTGGCGGCACAAACGCTCGCTTCGCCCGCGCCCGGCTGGATGATCGCAACGTGCCGACGCTGGGCAAGGTGCGCAAATATAAGGTGGCGGACTTTTCCAGTCTGCAAGCCTGTTGGGCAGCCTTCGCGAAGGAGGAAGGCGACGACCTGCCAAAATCCGCGTCCATTGCTTTCGCCACGGCAATCGGGCGCGACGTCATCAAACTCACCAACAGCAGCTGGATGATCCGACCCGACACGCTGGATGAGGAACTGGGCCTGAATCAGCTCAGGCTGGTCAATGATTTCGAAGCCGTCGCCCACGCCGTCGCGCGTCTGCCGCAGGATAATCTGCCCCTATTGTTCGGCCAGGATCGCCCCTTCCCGCGTGACGGTGGCGTCACGGTGGTCGGCCCAGGCACTGGCCTTGGCGTTGCCATGATCGCCTTTGACGATGGCATCCCCCATATCGTCGCGACAGAAGGCGGGCATCTGGACTTCCCGCCGGTCGATCCGCTTGACGACAAGATTCTGGAATATCTGCGCGACAAGTTCCTGCGGGTATCGACCGAACGGATGGTATCGGGTCCGGGCCTCAACAATATCTATAAGGCGATGGCGACCATCGGTCATGACCGGGTCGTCTTGATGGAGGATGCCGAACTGTGGCAGGCCGCCATCGACGGCACGGATGAATTTGCGCGAGCAGCGTTCGAACGCTTCTGCCTTTGCTACGGGTCGGTCGTAGGCGACCTGGCGCTGGCGCACGGGCCCCACACGGTCGTCCTGGCGGGCGGCCTGACCCAGCGGATGCGGGAGCTACTGCCGCAAAGCGGCTTCCACCGGCGCTTTACCGCGAAGGGCCGCTTCGAAAGCCTGATGGCGTCGGTGCCGATCCGCCTCGCCTTGCATGACGAAATTGGACTTTATGGCGCAGCCGCCGCCTTTCGGGAGACGAAGTGATGAATTTGACCGTTGCGCAAGTGATGGAACTGGCACCCGTCATCCCCGTGCTGGTCGTGGACCGGGTCGAAGACGCGCTGCCAATCGCACGGGCGCTGGTAAAGGGCGGCCTGCCCGCGCTCGAAGTGACGCTGCGCACCCCCGCCGCGCTGGATGTGATCCGCGAAATGGCGCAGGTGGAAGGCGCCGTGGTTGGTGCGGGCACCGTGTTGAACCCCGCGCAATTGGACGCCGCGATGGAAGCGGGCGCGCGTTTCATCGTCAGCCCTGGGCTTACGGAACCGCTGGGCAAGGCCGCGATTGCGGCTGGCATCCCCTTCCTGCCCGGCACCGCGACGGCGGGTGACATCATGCGCGGCATGGATATGGGCCTGTCCCATTTCAAATTTTTCCCGGCGGAAACATCGGGCGGACTGCCTGCGCTCAAGGCGCTGGCCGCGCCTCTCCATGAAGCCCGCTTCTGTCCGACAGGCGGCATCACCGCCGACAGCGCACCCAAATGGCTGGCAGAACCCTTCATCAAATGCGTCGGCGGCAGCTGGGTCGTGCCCAAGGGGCCGGTCGATCCCGACCAGATCGAAGCGCTGGCGCGGGCGGCGGCATCATTGGCGCGTTGATGCCATTGCACGCGGCACTTAGCTTCCCTAGATGATTGTCCTATGATGCTGCGTCGGCTGCTGCCCTCCATTGCCCTTTTCCTGTCCGGCTGCGCGGGAACCCTGACGGGCTATCCCTCGCTCGCCAAACGCTCGATTGAAAATGCGCCAATGGGCGAAGCTGCCGCCGCGCCCATCCCGGCGCAAGCCGATCCAGCCTTGCAGACACAGGTCAATCGGCTCGCTGGTCAGGCGCAGGCGGGCGCTGCCGCCTTTGACCAGGCCTATCCGACGGCGGAAAGAATGGTGCGGGCGGCGGCAGGGTCTGCTGTTTCCACTGAGGCGTGGGTGGCGGCACAAACGTCGCTCAGTACGCTGGAGTCAGCGCGCAATGACAGCGTATCGGCGCTGGCCAGCCTGGACGTCCTCTATGTCGAACGCGCCAACGCCATCGCCGATGGCAAAGCGAGCGGCGGCACAGAACAGATCGACACCGCGCGCAGAACCGCCCTGGCGATGGTGGATTCGCAAAATGACCGCATCGACGCGTTGAAGAGCACGCTGGCGCAGCCCTAATTGCCTGAATCAACGGGCATCAAATCGAAACCACTCCCCCCGTTCACCCTGAGCCTGTCGAAGGGTTCTACTTCTTCAGCCAGCCCGAACGGCGTGATCCCAGTTAACCACTCTCCGCTCTGGTGAAAAAACCGACCCCTCACCCGTCCGCCTTGACCGCGCCCTTATGCGCCTTCCCATTATGGACATAATGGTCAACGCTTTCCCGCATCGCAATCAGCGTTTCGTCGGTCAGGTCGCGCGCATATTTGGCGGGACGTCCGGTCCATAGCTGACGATGTGGAACAGTCTTTCCGGGCGACAGCAACGCCCCGGCCGCCAGCATCGCATCGCTTTCGACCGTGCACCCGCTCATGACGATGCTGCCCAGCCCGACGAAAGCGCGATCCTTCAAAATGCAACCATGCACCATCGCCAAATGGCCGATCAGCACATCTTCGCCGATGATGGTCGGCCATCCATCGGGTGGGCTACCGGGCGTCGCGCTGTCGCAATGAACGACTGTGCCATCCTGAATATTGGTCCGCGCACCGATGCGGATGATGTTCACGTCGGCGCGGATCACGCAATTATACCATATGCTGACATCAGCCCCGATCTCCACATCGCCGATGATGCGGCATCCCGGCGCGATGAAGGCGCTGGGGTCGATGACCGGCGTCTTGCCGTTGAACGGCAGGATGGTAGCGCCCGGATGATCGGCGGACAAATGATCGGTCATGGCCTCAGGCTCCCAGCAGGCGCGCGGCGTGGAGCGCGTGATAGGTCAGGACGCCCGAACAACCGGCGCGCTTGAACGCCATCAAGGTTTCAAGCACCAACGCGTCACGGTCCCCTGCCCCAGCGGCGACAGCAGCTTCGATCATCGCATATTCGCCCGACACTTGGTAGGCAAAGACAGGCACGGAAAACGCGTCCTTCACCCGCGCGATGATGTCCAGATAGGGCAGCCCCGGCTTCACCATGACGCTGTCCGCGCCTTCGGCCAGGTCCAGGGCGACCTCGCGCAGAGCCTCCTCGCTGTTGGCCGGGTCCATCTGATAGCTTTTCTTGTCGCCCTTCAGCAGCCCGCCCGATCCCACCGCGTCACGGAACGGGCCATAAAAGGCGCTCGCATATTTGGCGGCATAGGCCATGATCTGCACATTGGCATGGCCTTCCTCCTCCAACGCCTCGCGGATCGCGCCGACGCGGCCGTCCATCATGTCGCTGGGCGCGATGATGTCAGCGCCAGCAGCCGCCTGGTTCAGCGACTGGCCGATCAGGACATCGATCGTCGCATCGTTGACGACATAGCCCGCCTCATCCAACAGCCCATCCTGCCCATGCGCCGTATAGGGGTCCAGCGCCACGTCGGTCAGGATACCGATGTCCGGCACCGCATCCTTGATCGCGCGAATGGCCCGGCACATGAGGTTGTCGGGGTTCAGCGCCTCCGCCCCATCATCGCTGCGCCGATCCGGCTGAGTATTGGGAAAGAGCGCAAGGCAGGGAATCCCCGCGTCCCGTGCTTCCCTGGCCCGCGCGACGATCCCATCCACCGACCAGCGCGATACGCCGGGAAGCGACAGGATCGGCTCTTGCACCCCATCCCCTTCCGTCACGAACAGCGGCCAGATCAGGTCGCTGGGATGCAGGCGATTTTCGGCATACATGGCGCGGCTCCACGCCGCAGCGCGGGTGCGCCGCAGACGAAGCGCAGGATAAGGGGCATAGCTCATCCGCGGGGGTTTAGGCCGCCATGGGGGACCGATCAAGGTTGCGATGGCCGCGAACGCTCTTTGCGACACCCCACCGGGACGCTATCACTCTGGGCCAAGGCGCTTATCTGGCGGAGCGAATGGCGATGATGAAGGCAAGGCGACTGGCGAGCTGGCTCGCATTCGGCACGGCGCTGCTCGCCCCACCGGCGTCTGCGGCGACGCGCGGCTACACCATCACCAGCTTCAGCGCGATCCGGGTCGACGCCCCGCTGGAGGTCATCGTCACCACCGGAGCAGGCGCATCGGCCAGGATAGAGGGCGACCAGAGCCTGATCGACCGCCTGCGCATCGACGTGTCGGGCCGCTTGCTGACGGTATCGCTGGAACGCAGCCCGTCGGGCGACAAGGGCGGCGGACGTGCGACCCTGCGCCTGTCGACCGGCGACCTCAGCCGCATCGTGCTGACCGGCGGCGGGTCGGTCTCGGTAAGCCGGATCAAGGGGCAGCGCGGCGACATCATCCTGGGCGGCAATGGCGACATCACCGTGGCGGCCATCGATGTCGATCAACTCAATCTGGGCCTCGCCGGGGCAGGTCGAGCAACGCTGGCGGGACGCGCGGGCACGGCGGTCGTGCGGGTAAACGGCCCCGGCGCCGTCGCGGCGGAAGACCTGCATGTGCGCCAGGCGACGGTCGGCAATGACGGCCCCGGCAACATCGCCCTCACCGCCGACGTCACGGCAAAGGTCACCGCATCGGGATCGGGCGACATCACCGTTGTCGGCAAAGCCGCCTGCCAGGTCAGCAATCGCGGCACCGGGCGGATATCGTGCGGCGGAAAGGCCTATTAGCGCGCACCCTTGTGCTTATCAAAGTCTTTACCCGGCGGCGGCTAATCATGCAGGTCAACTGATCGCCGGATATATGATGTTCGCTCGCCTGCTCCTCCTCTTCCTGTTTTCCGCCGCTCCCCAACCTGCCGGGGCGCAAGTCGTTGCGACGGCGGACAGCGGCGATACGGGATGGATGATGCTCTGCGCCATCCTCGTCCTGCTGGTCGCCCTGCCGGGGCTGATGCTGCGCCACATGGGGATGGTCAATGTCCGCAACGGTCTGGCGGTCGCGGCCCAAACCGCCGCCGTCGCCGCAGGCGTATCGCTGGCATGGGGGATAGCGGGCTACAGCCTGGCCTATGCCCCCGGAAACGATTGGCTGGGCGGCGGAGCCAACCTCCTGCTGGCACAGCTCGGCACCCTGCGCGAAGGGCTGACGGTGCCCGAATCCGCATTCGTCCTGTTTCAGATGAGCCTCGCAATCTTCGCCGCCTGCCTCTTGCCCGGCGCACTGGCGGAACGGGCGCGCCTTGGCTGGATAACGGCCCTCGCGCCCCTGTGGCTGATCCTCGTCTATGCGCCGGTCGTGCACTGGGTCTGGGGCGGCGGCTGGCTCGCCAGCCTTGGCGTCATGGACTTTGCAGGCGCGCTGGTCATTCATGTGAGCGCTGGCTTCTCCGCACTCGCACTCGCCCTGATCATCGGACGGCGGCGCTCCTCGCCCGGCGGCGGCCATGCGCCGCTGCTCGGCATGGCGGGCGGCGCGCTGACCTGGGTGGGATGGGCGGGCGTGGTCGGCGGCTGGGCACTGGGCGCTACCGACGATGCAGCCACCGCCATTCTCAATTCCCATTTCGGTGCCTGCGCAGCCGCCCTTACATGGATGGCGATCGATCGTATCGCGGGAGGCCGATCGACCGCGACCGGAGTGATGTCCGGCGCACTGGCCGGGCTGGTAGCCGTATCGGCATCCGCAGCGCTGATCGGCATGGGCGGCGCGATCCTCACCGGGATCGCGGCAGTCATCCTATGTCGCGCTGGCAAGGCTATGATCGCAAACCGCGTAGACGACGCGGCCGACATTTTCGTGGTCCACGGGCTGGGCGGCCTGACCGGCATGCTGCTCATGCCCGTGATGGTGCTGCCCGCGCTGGGCGGCGTAGGATTTGAACCATCCATCACCCTTGGCGGAGCGCTGACATCGCAGGCCATCGGTATCGTCGTCGTCGCTTTGTGGGCGATGATCGGATCGGCTATGGCCGCCCTGATCCTCTCCGTCATCCTGCCCATGCGCGGCAGCGTGCAGGATGAATCCGACGGACTGGACAGCGTCCAGCACGGCCAGCAGGGTTGGGACTTCCGCTGACATCATGCGCATCGCCGTCGGCATTTTCGCGCATCAGGAAGAACGGCGGATCGACGCCTGCCTCGCTTCGCTCCCCCTGGACCGCACCGACATCATCTATCATGTGCTGGTGAACGGATCGACCGACGCTACCGCCGCACGGGCGCGGGCAGCGACGGCAGGACGCACCAACGTCATCGTGCATGAACTCGCAACGGGCGGAAAGGCGCGGACATGGAATCGCTTCGTGCACGACCTGCTCGATGGCGACGAAGACGCCGTCCTCTGCATGGATGGAGACGCGCGGATCGCCAAAGGGTCGGTCGATGCCCTGTTGTCCGCGCTGACCGCCAATCCGCAAGCCAACGCCGCAGCGGCCCTGCCCATGAACGGACGGCTGGCTGACCGTTATCGCGGCCTCCTCTGCGAAGAAGGCGGACTGTTCGGCGACCTTTATGCGCTGTCGGGAAACTTCGTTCAGCGCATTCGCGCGCGCGGCCTTCGCCTGCCCAACGATTTGATCGGCGACGACGGGCTGATCGCGGCCTGGGCGCATACCGATTTGCAATCCGATTCCGCGTGGCAGCGTGACCGTGTCGTCGCCTGCCCGGAAGCAGGCTTTTTCTGCGACCCGGTCCGGCTGGCCAGTCCATCAAGCTGGTGGATGCAGCATCGACGGATGGTCAACTACTCAGTGCGTTTCTTCCAGAACCGGATTGTGTCCGACATCATGGGACGCGAAGGGCCGGACGGCCTGCCCGCGCGGCTGTCCGACCTCTACCCGCTGTGGCTGGGACGGTTCAGGCCGCGCATCGACACCAACTGGTGGTTCGACCGCCTCGCCCTGAAACGGATGCGGTCGCAAGGCAGCGACTAACGATCCTTGCCCGCCAGTTCCTTGTTGATGAACAGGGCCAGGCCGGTGACAATCGCGCCCGACAACAGATAGGCACCCGACGCCGCCAGCCCGAAATTGCTCGACAGCAGCAGCGCGACCAGCGGCGCGAAGCCCGCACCCACCAGCCAGGCCAGATCGGACGTCAGCGCCGAAGCGGTGTAGCGTGTCGCGCTGGAAAAGTTGGAAGCGACGATGCCCGACGACTGGCCAAAGCTAAGGCCCAGCAGGATGAACCCCAGGATCATGAAGGCGATTTCGGCCAATTCGCCACCGCTCAGCAGCAGCGGCGCGGCGATGCTGAAAATGCCGATGCCCAATGCCGACCAGGCCAGCAGCGCACGGCGACCGACCATGTCCGCGACAAATCCCGACACGATGATGGCCAGAACGCCGACGCATGCGCCGATGGCCTCGATCACCAGGAATCGCTCCAGCGGCTGGTCGGTATACAGCGCGATCCAGCTGAGCGGGAACACCGTCACCATGTGGAACAGTGCAAAGCTGGCCAACGGAGCGAAAGCACCGATGACGATGTTGCGCCCTTCCTTCTGGACGGTTTCGATCACGGGTGACGGTTGCAGTTCCCGCGCTTCGAACAGTCGCTCGAACTCATGGGTGACGACGATGCGCAACCGGGCGAACAGCGCGACGACATTGATCGCGAACGCGACGAAGAACGGGTAGCGCCAACCCCAGCTCAGGAAATCGGCCTGCGACAGGTTCGACAGGAAAAAGGCGAAAAGGCCGCTCGCCACCACCAGCGCGATGGGCGCGCCCAATTGCGGCATCATCGCATACCAGCCACGCTTGTTCGACGGGGCATTGAGCGACAGGAGCGAGGCCAGGCCATCCCAGGTGCCCCCCAGCGCGATCCCCTGCCCCGCCCGGAATGCCGCAAGCAGCACCGCCGACCAGATGCCGATCGTCTCATAGCCGGGAAGGAAGGCGATGAACGCGGTCGATCCACCCAGCAGGAACAGCGCGATGGTCAGCTTGACGCCGCGACCATAGGCCCGGTCAACCGCCATGAAGATGAAAGAGCCGATCGGACGCGTCACGAACGCCAGGGCAAAGATGGCAAAGGACCAGAGCGTGCCCGAAAGCGGGCTCAGATAGGGAAAGACATGCGCAGGAAAGACGATGCACGACGCAATGGCATAGACGAAGAAGTCGAAAAATTCCGACGTCCGCCCGATGATCACCCCGATGGCGATTTCACCCGGTGCCACACGCTTGTCACGCGCGGTGACATTTCGCGCGTCGCGCTCCATCGATGTGGAGGATGGCGTGGTCGTCGCTGAAGTCATGGGTTGTCACTGGCCTTCATGGTGCAGGACGATCTATGCCCCACATTGTTGCAGCATAGCGAATCATCCCGATGATCAAAATGGTCATGCCTGATTTTGCACCCGCGAGGGGATAGGACAAAAGGTCCAATGTCGAACCCTGTGCCACCCCCTTATGCGACCAACATGACCGCTCGCCGACTCGCCTTGTCACCCGCCGTTGCCCGTTATTTCGTCCCGCTGCTGCTGTTGCCGCTCGGGGCATGCAACTGGGTCGTCATGTCTCCTGCCGGCGATGTTGCACTGCAACAGCGCGATCTCATTCTCGTGTCCACGCTGCTGATGCTGCTCATCATCCTCCCGGTGATGGCGATGACCGTGTGGTTCGCCTGGCGTTACCGGGAAAAGGCAAAGGCGAAGGATTACGACCCCGATTGGGATCATTCGACCAGCCTTGAACTGCTGATCTGGGCCGCGCCGCTGCTGATCATCATCGCGCTGGGCGCGATCACCTGGACCAGCACGCATCTTCTGGACCCCTATCGCCCGATCGAACGGCTGGATCATGAGCGCAAGGTTGATCCGACAGCGAAACGACTTCAGGTCGAAGTGGTCGCACTCGACTGGAAATGGCTGTTCATCTACCCGGAACTGGGCATCGCCACCGTGAATGAACTGGCTGCTCCCATAGACCAGCCGATAGAATTCAAGATCACGTCGTCGACGCTGATGAACAGCTTCTTCATTCCTGCAATTGCCGGGCAGATCTACGCGATGCCGGGGATGCAGACGGTCCTGCACGCCGTCGCGAACAAGCCGGGCAATTATGAAGGCTTTTCCGCCAACTATTCAGGCGCGGGCTTTTCCAACATGCGCTTCCGCTTTCACGCCATGGACCAGCGCGGCTTCGACCAGTGGGTGGCAAAGGTGAAAGCGACCGGCACGCCGCTTGATCGCGCCACCTATGTAAAGCTGGAACAGCCGAGCGAAAAAGTGCCGCCAAAATATTTCGCCAGCGTCGAACCCCGGCTGTTCCATGCCGCCCTCAACATGTGCGCTCAACCCGGCAAACGCTGCATGGATGACGTCATGATGACCGACATGCATGGTGGCGGCGGCAAGGAATCGGCCCATGACACGCAAGGGCTGCGCCATGACGGCACGATCGACGTCGGCGGCTTCCACCCAGTGGAGCCAGGCAAGAAGGGCGAAATCGCCCAGCCTTCCGGCATGACCCCTGCGGCGGACCGAACCCCGGCGGCGCAAGGCAATGAGGCACCCGGACAGAAGGATGCCGATGGCCATATGGGCAATCACATGGGCGGCCATCATGGGCATTAACGAACCGGCGCACAGTGCTCCTGCGAAGGCAGGAGCCCAGTTCGGCCGCCTGACCTGGACTCCTGCCGTCGCACGACATCCATATTCCTCTTCAAGGCCTTGAACCTTATGTCTCCCCATCCCGCATCCGAAAATAGCGGCATCTGGAAACTGATCTTCGGTCGGCTCGACTGGAGCGCAATCCCGTTCCACGAACCGATCCTGATCGGCACCTTCCTCGCGGTCATCGTCGGCGGGATAGCCATTCTGGGCCTCATCACCAAATATCGCCTGTGGGGCATGTTGTGGCGCGACTGGTTCACCACCGTCGACCACAAGCGCATCGGCATCATGTACATGATCCTGGGCCTCATCATGTTCGTGCGCGGCTTTGCCGACGCCATCATGATGCGGTTGCAGCAGGCGATGGCGTTCAACGGGTCGGAAGGCTATCTGAACGCGCATCACTATGATCAGATCTTCACGGCGCACGGCGTCATCATGATCTTCTTCGTGGCGATGCCCATGATCACCGGCATCATGAACTACATGGTTCCGCTGCAGATCGGCGCGCGGGACGTCAGCTTCCCTTTCCTCAATAATTTCAGCTTCTGGATGACCACCGCAGGGGCCGTCATCACCATGATGTCGCTGTTCGTGGGCGAATTCGCGCGCACCGGCTGGCTCGCCTATCCACCGCTGTCGGGCATCGCCTATTCGCCTGGCGTCGGGGTCGACTATTATATCTGGGGCCTGCAGGTGGCAGGCGTCGGAACATTGTTGTCAGGCGTCAACCTTATCGCGACCATCGTCAAGATGCGCGCGCCCGGCATGACGATGATGAAGCTGCCCATCTTCGTGTGGACGTCTCTCCTTTCCAACGTCCTGATCGTGGCCGCCTTCCCGGTCCTGACCGCCGTCCTCGCCCTGCTCAGCCTGGACCGCTATGTCGGCACGGCGTTCTTCACGAACGACATGGGCGGCAACCCGATGATGTATGTGAACCTCATCTGGATCTGGGGCCACCCCGAAGTCTACATCCTCATCCTCCCCCTGTTCGGCGTCTTCAGCGAAGTGACCTCGACCTTTTCGAGCAAACGTCTATTCGGCTATTCATCCATGGTTTACGCCACGGTCGTCATCGCAATCCTCAGCTACCTCGTCTGGCTGCACCACTTCTTCACCATGGGATCGGGCGCCAGCGTCAACAGCTTCTTCGGCATCACGACGATGGTCATCTCCATCCCGACCGGGGCGAAACTCTTCAACTGGCTCTTCACCATGTACCGCGGCCGCATCCGTTTCGAGCTGCCGATGATGTGGACGGTGGCGTTCATGCTGACCTTCGTGCTCGGTGGCATGACCGGCGTGCTGCTCGCGGTGCCGCCAGCCGACTTCGTGCTGCACAATTCACTGTTCCTGATCGCGCATTTCCACAACGTGATCATCGGCGGCGTGCTGTTCGGCCTGTTCGCTGCGATCAACTATTGGTGGCCCAAAGCGTTCGGCTTCAAGCTCGACAAGACATGGGGCGTGCGCAGCTTCTGGCTGTGGGTCGTTGGCTTCTGGGTCGCTTTCATGCCGCTCTACATATTGGGCCTGATGGGCGTCACGCGTCGCATGCGGGTATTTGACGACCCGTCCCTGCAAATCTGGTTCCAGATCGCGGCGCTGGGCGCGTTCATGATCGCCGGCGGCATTGCGTGCATGTTCATCCAGTTCGCGGTCAGCATCATCAACCGCGACAAGCTGCGCGACACGACCGGAGACCCGTGGGATGGTCGCACGCTTGAATGGTCGACCAGTTCACCGCCGCCCGACTATAATTTCGCCTTCACGCCCGTGATTCATGATGGCGACGCGTGGGCGGACATGAAAAAGCGCGGCTATCAGCGTCCCACCAGTGGCTATCGTCCGATCCATATGCCCAGCAATACCGGCACCGGGGTAATTCTTGGCGGACTGTCCGTCGCATTCGCCGTGGGCATGATCTGGTATATATGGTGGCTCGCAGGCCTCAGCTTCGTGGGTATCCTGGCCGTCACGATTGGCCACACTTTCAACTATAAGCGCGACTTTCATATCCCGCAGGATGTGGTCGAGCGCACCGAGAGCGAGCGCACACGCCAGCTCGCGATGCAGGGCTGAACCGATATGGCAAGCACAGCTACCGTCGACGCCGCCTTCCTGGACAAGGACGGCCGCCCCCTCTTTCACCTGGCGGAAGAGCCGCATCACCCTGAAGGGTCCAGCACTATGCTGGGCTTCTGGATGTATTTGATGAGCGATTGCCTCATCTTCGCCTGCCTGTTCGCGACCTACGCTGTTCTGGGCGGGAATTATGCGGCAGGACCTGGCCCCCACGACCTTTTCGACCTGCCGCTAGTGGCGCTGAACACGGCGATGCTACTATTTTCGTCGATCACCTATGGCTTTGCCATGCTGGCGATGGAAAAGAACCGCGTCGCGGCAACGCAGGCCTGGCTGGCGATCACCGGCCTGTTCGGCCTAGCCTTCCTTGGCATCGAACTGTACGAGTTTGCGCACCTGATCCATGAAGGCGCGACACCGATGCGGTCGGGCTTCTTGTCGGCCTTCTTTGCGCTCGTGGGCACGCACGGGCTGCACGTCACTTTCGGCATCGTCTGGCTGGTGACGCTGATGGCGCAGGTCGCGAAAAAGGGTCTGATCCCCGCCAATCAGCGCCGTCTCATGTGCCTGTCGATGTTCTGGCACTTTCTCGACGTCGTCTGGATCGGCGTCTTCACCTTTGTATATCTGATGGGGATGCTGCGATGAGCGCGCACGATCAGCACGACGCCCATGACCATCATGAAGCGGGACAGAGCCACGGCACCTTCGGCAGCTATATGATCGGCTTTGCCCTGTCGGTGATTCTGACGGCCATCCCCTTCTGGCTGGTGATGACCGGATATTTCGCCAATCCGCAGACCACCGCAATCGTCATCATGGCCTTTGCCGTGGTGCAGATCATCGTTCACATGATCTACTTCCTGCACATGAACACCCGGTCGGAAAGCGGCTGGACGATGATGGCGCTGATCTTCACCATCGTTCTGGTCGTCATCACCCTGTCAGGATCCATGTGGGTCATGTACCATTTGAACACCAACATGATGCCCCAGATGCAGGGCATGTCCCCGCATGACATGAGCCAGATGCCGTGATTGAAAAGCGGCGGCCGACAGGGGTTCTGATCGGCCTGTCGATCATCGCCGCGCTCCTGTTCGCGGGCTTGGTGAGCTTGGGCATATGGCAAATCCATCGGTTAGAGTGGAAGCGCGCGCTGATCCATCAGGTCGAAACGCGCATCCATGACCGCCCTCGCCCGGCCCCGCCTCTGGCCAGTCCCAACGACACCTATCTGCGCATAGCGGCGCGCGGCCATTTTCTGCATGATCAAGCGACGTTGGTGCAGGCCTCCACGATCCGCGGCCCCGGATATTGGGTGATGACGCCGCTGATCACCGATCGCGGATTCACGATGATCGTCAATCGCGGCTTTGTGCCGCCGGATCGCCGTTCCAGCTATGCCCGTCCTGTCGGCACTGTACGGATTGTCGGTCTGCTGCGCCAAACGGAACCGCGTGGCGGATTCTTGCGCGCCAATGATCCCAAGGCAGGCCGATGGTATTCACGAGATGTAGCCGCGATCAGCCGCAATCACGACTTGCCTTCTCCCGTCGCAAACTATTTCCTCGACCAGGAGTACAGCACCGCTTCCGGCACGCTACCGATCGGCGGCCTTACCATCGTCCGCTTTCCGAATAATCATCTACCCTATGCGATCACATGGTTCGCGCTGGCGGCGATGGTCGCGGGCGCTTACATAGTGGTCATGCGCCACGAATGGAAAGTACGCCGGGCGTGAAGCTCCATCCACTTTTCAGTGGTCGCTGGCTACCCAGCCAGTGGCCAGCCGACGCCGCTGGGCGCAAGAATATGGCATTACTGGTGCAACTGCGATGGATAGCCATCGCTGGACAGGTCGCGACCATCCTGTTCGTGCACCGGGCCATGGGCATCAGCCTTCCTGTCACTTCAATGCTGCTGATTGCCGCCATCGCCGCGGCGGTGAATATCGTCACCTTCGCCACACTCCGCCGCCGCACCGACGTTGCCCACGCAGAACTGTTCTTCGCGCTGCTGTTCGACGTGCTGATGCTAACCGCACAGCTATATCTCAGCGGCGGGGCGACCAACCCGTTCATCTCACTCTATCTCTTGCAGGTGGCGCTGGGCGCGGTGCTGCTCGATCGATGGAGCATATGGGGCATTGTCCTCATGTCCGCAGTCTGCGCGGCAATGCTATCGATTATGTACCGGCCTCTCGGCCTTTCCGACGCGATGGAAGGTCGCCTGTTCGACCTGCACATCGTTGGAACCTGGATCTGCCTTACCATGATTGCGGTGCTGCTGGTGCTGTTCGTGATGCCAGTGGCCCGTAACCTACAAGCGCGCGAGACGTATCTGGCACGGCTGCGGCAACAGGCGGTCGAAGAAGAGCATATCGTTCGCATGGGCCTGCTTGCTTCAGGCGCGGCCCATGAACTGGGGACTCCCTTGTCTCAACTCGCGGTCGTACTGGGCGACTGGCAGCACATGCCCGAGATCAGCGACCATCCGGCGTTGAAGGAGGAAGTGGAGGAAATGCAAACGGCGGTGCAGCGCTGCAAGACGATCCTGACCGGCATTCTTCTGTCGGCCGGAGAAGCACGCGGTGAAGCTCCCGAAGTCACTAACGTAAGGGATTTCATCGAAGGCATTGCGGAGGACTGGCGCTCAGCCAACCCCGGCATGCCGCTGCGCTGCGACTATGGCCCGCACGACTATCCGCGCATCATTGCTGATCCAGTAATCCGGCAAGCGATCGGCAACCTTCTGGACAACGCGCGGGAGGCTGGAGCAAGCCATATCGACCTGTTTGCAGGACGAGACAATCTTTCGCTCAATATCGCAGTGCGCGATAATGGCACTGGGTTCACCGAAGCAATGCTGGCCGATTTTGGCAAGCCTTACCGTTCCAGCAAGGGCAAGCAGGGCAGCGGGCTAGGTCTTTTCCTGGTCGTCAATGTCGTTCGCAAGCTGGGCGGTAGCGTCAGCGCCAGCAACGGGGCGGACGGCGGCGCGCTGGTCCTGATGCGGGTGCCGCTGGGGACCGTAGCGTTGGAGGAGCAGGCGGATGGATGATGAGGGCCCGAACCCGCAGGAAAAACTGCTGGTCATTGTGGAGGATGACGCAGCCTTCGCCCGTACGTTAAAACGATCGTTCGAGCGGCGCGGCTATTGCGTGCTGACCGCGGACAGCCAGGCAGCGCTACTGACCATCCTGGAACAGCATCATCCCAAATATGCGGTCGTGGACCTGAAACTGGGTGCCGAATCCGGTCTGGTGTGCGTGCAGGCGCTTCATGCCCACGATGCCCGAATGCTGATCATAGTGCTGACTGGCTTCGCCAGCATCGCGACCGCAGTCGAAGCAATCAAATTGGGCGCCTCCCATTACCTCGCCAAGCCGTCCAACACTGACGACATCGAAGCCGCGTTCGCACGATCAGCAGGCGACACATCAACCCCGCTCGCACCCCGCCCGACATCGATCAAGACGCTGGAATGGGAACATATTCATGAAGTTCTCAAGGACAGCGATTTCAACATTTCCGAAACCGCTCGGCGCTTGGGCATGCATCGCCGCACACTCGCCCGCAAGCTTGCCAAGCGTCAGGTGGGGTAACTGCGGAAAACGGGCTAAAGACATTTAAGACTGATCTCGATCAGCAAGTCCCAGGGAACGCGACTTTCCCCCAACTGGTTCTATCTTAGCGTCACCCCCGGCGCATGAGAGGATCCCAAAAATGGCTAATCAGAACCAAGGCAACCAGCAGGGCGGACAGCCCCAGAATCCCGGACAGCAGAATCAAGAAGATGGTGGACGCACGCAGCAGGGCGGGCAGCCGGGTCAGGGCGGCGGACAGCAGAACCAGCAGGGCGATGAACAGCGTCGTCAGCAGGGTGGCGGCCAGCAAGAGCGCCGGGACGATCAAGGCGGCCAGCAGCGCTGACTTTTTCGACTGCAAAGATGAAGGGCCGCCCATTGGAGCGGCCCTTTTTCCATAAGCAGCCACATGCGAATGTGCGGGACACCCAGATTAGGCGTCCCGCATCCGATCAGCCCATGCTATGCTTCAATGCGCTAACGCGGTCATGTCCAGCTTGCACAGACTGGTAGGCGCGTTCGACCACGCCACGCGATGTTGGGTCGAGGTCGGCGTTGCTCAGTGCGTCTTGGAACTTGCCCTTGATATAGTCCTCACCACGCTCAACTTCCTGAACGACCGCCTTATCGTCCTTGCCGGTAAACGCCTGTTTGAGGTCCATGAAGGTTCGATGAGCCGCAGCCAGAAAGCTGCTGTCGTCTTCCGGATCACCGCCCAAGCGCCTTACCTCCGCCTGAAGGGCGGTAGCAGCTTCACTCCGTTCGCGCGCGAAATCGGCGAACATTGAAGAAAACTGCGTGCTTTCGGCATCCTTGGCCGCATCCCTAAAACCCTTCACGCTGTCGAGCGTCGTCTTAATCAAACCGTTGAGAGTAGAAATCGTGCTATCGGTGCTCATGCTCTGCTCCTGCAAGTGGGGAAGCGCTAACGGTCACCGAGGAGGAAAGGTCCGTCAAAAAACCTAGGCTGCGTCACAAGAGCCAAGGCATCAGACAGTCGGTTGATCCCGCATGTCGGCTCGGGGCGTGGCATCAGAATGGATATGCCATGGCATTGGGCTATCAGCACCAGCGACCGATGGAATGAAGAGCCGAAGTTTCAGATGGAGCGGGTGAAGGGAATCGAACCCTCGTCGTAAGCTTGGGAAGCTTCTGCTCTGCCATTGAGCTACACCCGCATGCTGGATCCGCCTAGCGGCTGTGCCAGGGGCCGTCAACGACGCCGATGCGGTGCAAATTGCATGAAACCTGACGGAAACAAATAAGTATTTCTTTCCAATGAGCTAGGCTCGGACGGAGGCACTGTGCGCGTCCAAGAGGAACGAACGACCGCTCAGCAAGTTTGAATGTCTCAAGAAGATATAATGATTTTTACGGGGGCATTATGAGCACGGCGGCGCCGGAGAACTCTGGAAACCGCTTTGAACTGCTCGTCCAAAGCGTCACCGATTACGCCATTTACATGCTTGATCCTTCTGGGGTCATCGTCAGCTGGAATGCGGGCGCTCGCAAGTTCAAGGGGTACGACGCCGACGAGATTATCGGCGAGCATTTTTCGCGATTCTACACGGCTGATGATCGGGCGGCGGGTATCCCCGCCCTGGCGCTCGCGACTGCTGAACATGAGGGTCGGTTCGAGGCGGAAGGCTGGCGCATCCGCAAGGATGGCTCACGCTTCTGGGCCAATGTCATTATCGATCCAATTCGCGATTCAGACGGCATACTCATCGGGTTCGCCAAGGTTACCCGTGACCTAACCGAACGACGCGCCACTGAAGAAGCGTTGAAGGCGAGCGAGGAACGGTTTCGCCTGCTGGTGCAAAGCGTCACCGACTATGCCATCTATATGCTGGACCCCGTCGGCACCATCACCAGCTGGAACGCGGGCGCTCAGCGGTTCAAGGGCTACACGGCCGAGGAAATTCTGGGTCAGAATTTTTCGCGCTTCTATTCTGACGAAGACCGGTTGGCGGGTGTGCCGACACGCGCGCTGGAAACGGCGGTGCGAGAAGGTCGGTTTGAAGCGGAAGGCTGGCGCATCCGCAAGGATGGCTCCCGCTTCTGGGCCAATGTCGTCATCGATCCCATCCGAAACCTGTTGGGTGAATTGATCGGTTTTGCGAAGGTCACACGCGACCTTACCGAACGGCGTGAAACGCAGATGGCGCTGGAGGAAGCGCGCGAAGCCATTTTCCAGTCACAGAAAATGGACGCCATCGGCAAGCTGACCGGCGGAGTGGCGCACGACTTTAACAATCTGCTTGCCGTAATTGTGGGCAGCCTGGACCTCGCAAGGCAGAGGCTGGCGAGCGGGGCGGACATTTCGCGTTATATCGATAATGCGATGACCGCTGCTGAGCGCGGTGCCACCCTGACCCAGCGTATGCTCGCATTTGCTCGCAAGCAGGAATTGCGGCTGGAAAGCGTGGATTGTATCGCCCTGGTGCGGAACATGGCCAGCCTTCTGGATTCAACGCTTGGTTCCACCGTGTCGATCGAAACACGTTTTCCGCTTTCGCTCAGCTGCGCTCGTGCTGATCCAGGGCAATTGGAGTTGGCGCTACTTAACCTGGCGGTTAATGCCCGTGACGCCATGCCGGACGGCGGCTGCCTTGTCATAGAAGGCATGGAGTTGGATGTGCACGCCCTTCAGCGCCCGGACCTCGCATCGGGCCGCTATGTCCGGTTGTCAGTGATTGACGAAGGCGAAGGCATGGATGAAGCAACGCTCAACCGTGCCCGCGAACCTTTTTTTACGACCAAGGGGGTCGGTAAAGGCACGGGTCTTGGCTTGTCGATGGTTCATGGTTTCGCGGAGCAATGCGGCGGTTCATTGATCATCTCCAGCGATCCCGGTCAGGGAACGACAGTATCCTTGTGGTTGCCCGTCGCCTCGCCCGAAATCCCGGCAACAGAAGCTTCTTCCGATGCGCTTGACGCCATCTTCGCTCCCGAAGACCAGCCGCTCGTCATCCTGGCGGTGGACGATGATGAGTTGGTCCTCACCAATACTGCTGGCATGCTGGAGGAACTGGGCCACACCGTATTTCAGGCGGGGTCGGCGGCCGACGCGTTGCGCATATTGAATCAAGGCCAGGTCGACATGGTGATCACCGATCATGCCATGCCGCATATGACTGGCACGCAACTGGCCGATGCTCTGGAAGAAATCCATCCAGGCCTGCCGATCGTCATCATCACAGGTTTCGCCGAACTCCCACCTCATGCGACGAGGCGGCTCAGGCTCGACAAGCCGTTCAAGCAAGCCGAACTGGCGCGGATGGTGTCGATCGCACGGAAAGGATGTGCAACTGGCCGCTCTGCTGGATTATCCGGCCTTCCGAGCTGAAACCGATCCCCTAAAGGCATTTATCTCCCGTTTTGGCACGGTTGTTGGACGGCAATCCGAGCATCGGCAGTCCAGCCTGCAAAAAACCTGCTACATTTCATGTGTCGGGCCAGGCTGATGCTTGCCAGCCTTGTGGAGTTGGTCGAAGGAAGATGAGTATCAAGCGGCCCATCGTTTTCGGCACATGGAATCACATGACCTCATCGCCTCCGCTCTGCCCCAGCTCGCATTTCTACACATCCCTTCGGACAAGGCTGCATTATGTCGATTGGGGGAATCCGTCCGCGCCGACGCTCATTCTGCTGCATGGAGCTATGGATCATGCCCGCAGTTGGGACTGGACCGCGAAGCTATTGGCGCAGAACTATCATGTCATCGCTCCCGACCTGCGCGGTCATGGCGACAGTGGGTGGTCGAGGCAGGGTTCCTATTTGACGGCGGACTTCGTCTATGATCTGGCGCAACTGATGGACCAGGTCGGCCGCGACAAGGTAACGCTGGTCGGACATTCGCTCGGCGGCGCGATTGCGCTGCGTTATGCCGGGCTGTTTCCTGATCGTGTTGAGCGAGTGGTGGCTATCGAAGGGCTGGGACTTTCGCCGGACAGACTGAAGGAGAAAGCTGCCCTTCCCATGCCCGATCAGTGGGGCGAGTGGATCGCAGACCGTCGCGCCAGCGCCCGGCGCTCAGCCCGCCATTATGCCACGATCGAAGCGGCTGTAGGACGGATGCAGGAACGCAATAATCATCTGTCCGCTGAACAGGCGCTGCATCTGACTTCGCATGGCGTCAATCGGAACGAGGACGGTAGCTATGGTTGGAAGTTCGATCCTGATTTGCGGATTCAGCCGCCGGAAAATGTGTCGGAGGTCGAGCTGCCGCAATTCTGGTCGCGCATTGCCTGTCCTGTCCTTCTTTGCCTGGGACTTGACAGTTGGGCGTCGAATCCGGTGAGGGATGGGAGGATGGCGCATTTCAAGGATGCCCGGCTGGTCGAGTTTGCCGATGCTGGGCATTGGTTGCATCATGATCAGTTTGAAAGGTTTGTTGGAGAGCTGGGGACTTTCCTAAACCATGAAGGTTCTACACAATTGCGCAGCCTCAACGATAGCAAGTAAGCAAACACTTACATCAGTCGCGTACGACTTTCAGGAGGCGGCGTTCCACGGGGGCGAGGACGCCCTGAAGTTCGGTGCCGCGCTTTAAGATATGGCCTGCTTCATTGATCAGCGCCCACATGCCCTGGCGATGGCGCAGGGCCGGACGTTTTTCGATCCGATATTCGGGACGTTCAGCCGATCTGCGGAAAGCCGCAAAAATCGCGGCATCGCGACCAAGGTCGATGGCATAGTCACGCCAGTGACCCGCCGACACCATGCGACCGTAAAGGTCCAAAATTCGCTGTAGCTCAAGACGGTCGAAGCCGATCTGGGCAGCCCGTGCGCCGTGGGAAGGGAACGGCGTCACATTGCTCATCAGGCGCGACCACGCTCCTTGAACACGGATATGTCGTCGTCGGGGGCCGCGGGCTGGCTTGCCCGTTCATCCATCAGTTCCGCCAGACGCTTCTGCAATTGCTGGACCTCGCACTGCAAAAGTTCCAGCTTCTGCTTTTCGGGATCGTAGCAGTCCGAACAGGGGGTGCCGTAGGGCAGAAAGTCCCGCTGGTAAGCGGTCACATCGACCAGCATCTGCCGCGCGGGAATGCCGACCATCGTCGCGCCTTCGGGCACATTCTTGGTCACCACGGCGTTCGCCCCCACGCGGGCGCGGGCGCCAACCTGGATCGGTCCCAGGACCTGCGCGCCTGATCCGACGATGACTCCGTCCGCCAAGGTCGGATGGCGTTTACCCGCAATGCCATTGGCCGGGTCCGTGCCGCCCAGCGTCACATTCTGGTATAATGTTACATCGTCGCCGATTTCCGCCGTCTCTCCGATGACGGTAAAGCCATGATCTATGAAGAAGCGTTTTCCGATGCGCGCGCCGGGGTGAATGTCATTGCCCGTCAAAAAACGGGACAGATGGTTGACGGCTCTGGCAAGGAAATACAGCCGCATACGAAAAAGAGGGTGCGCGACCCTGTGGAAGGCGAGCGACCAAACCCCCGGATAAATCAGGATTTCAGCGCGCGAACGCGGCGCTGGATCACGCGATTTTACCGAGTCCAGATAAGCGATAAGATTACGAAGCATGCAAGCGCCCCTGAAAACCTGTTCGCCCGTACATAGGCGCAAAGGGATAATTTTTCCAGATGGGATGGCTATTTAGACTTGCATCCACAAAACAGAATGTTTCTTGGACGCGGACGATATAACAATCATTGCGGTAGACAAATAAAATGCCAAAGGTTCGCGGATGATCGACACTATCATTGCCCATTTTGGGGAAATCCTGCCTTTCATCCTGATCGGCTTTGGCGCGCAGATGATCGACGGGGCATTGGGCATGGCCTATGGCGTGATTTCGAGCACGCTGCTGCTGGCGCTGGGGGTGCCACCCAGCAGGGCGTCGGCCAGCGTGCACGCTGCGGAAACCTTCACGACCGGCGTTTCCGCGCTTAGCCACATCGCGCATCGCAACGTCGATTGGCGGTTGTTCGCGCGCCTGATCATCCCCGGCGTGATCGGCGGTGTAGCGGGTGCATATCTACTGTCGAACATAGATGGTTCGGTCATCAAGCCGTTCGTCCAGGCCTATCTGGCGGCAATTGGCATTTATCTGGTCTGGCGGGGCTTTCACTTTCCGCCGCATGCGCGCGATCCCAAATGGGTCGCACCTTTGGGCCTGGCGGGCGGGTTCATGGATGCGACGGGCGGCGGCGGCTGGGGGCCGATCGTCACGTCGAACCTGTTGATCCAGGGGGCCAGCCCGCGTCACACCATCGGCACGGTCAACACCGTCGAATTTGTTCTGACATTGGCGATCAGCATCACATTCCTGCTTCATCTGGGGTGGGAAGCGTTCACCACCTATACGACGGGCCTGTTGATCGGCGGCGTGATAGCGGCACCTTTCGGAGCGATGCTGGCACGCCATGTCGCGCCCCGCGTCCTGTTCGTCGGTGTCGGAACCATCCTGATGCTGACGTCGCTGTTCGGCCTGGTCAAATGGCTTGGATATATCGGCTGACACTCTTATATCCGCCATTCTCATTGAGAAAGGCGATCAATGTCGAACTACATGCCAACACTCAAACAGCTGCAATATCTGGTTGCGCTGAAAGAGCATGGGCATTTCGGCAAGGCAGCCGAAAGCTGTTACGTGACCCAATCCACCCTGTCGGCGGGCATCAGGGAGCTGGAATCGCTGATCGGCGTGACATTAGTCGAGCGGACCCGCCGGGTTGTGCGCTTCACGGCGCTAGGCGATCGCATCGTCGATAAGGCCCATCGGGTTTTGCGGGAGGCCGAGGAATTGGCCGGCATTGCCGAAGCGTCGGGCAAGCCGCTGACTGGCGAGCTTCGGATGAGCGTCATTCCGACCATCGCCCCCTTCCTTCTGCCGTGGCTGTTGCCACGACTGCGGGCGGATCGGCCCGAATTGAAACTTTATCTGCGTGAGGAAACGTCGCAAACCGCCATCGAATCGCTGCGTCACGGCAATGTCGATTGCGTGTTGCTGGCACTGCCCTTTCCCACGGGAGAGCTGGACAGCGAGATGTTGTTCCAGGACCGGCTCTATGTCGCATTTCCCCATGACGACCCGCGCGATCCGCCCGAATGGATAGCGCCGGAGATGATCGACGAGACCAAGCTGCTGCTGCTGGAAGACGGGCATTGCCTGAAGGATCATGCGCTGGCGGCATGTAGTCGGCCCGAAATCCGCGCGAACGCCACGATGATGGGCACTTCGCTGCATACGTTGGTGCAGATGGTCGACAATGGCCTGGGCGTGACGATCATGCCCGAAATGGCGATAACCGGCGGAATATTGGAACATACCCGGATCACGGCGCGCCCGCTCCGGTCGGAACGATCCCACCGGGACATCGCGCTGGTGTGGCGGAAGAACAGCCCGCGCGAAAAGGAGTTTCAGTTGCTGGCGGAGTTGCTGCGGGAGGCAGCGGAGCTTCCGCCGCTGAAAGCTGAGGCGGCGTGATGGAAAAGCACTCAAGGTCGCCATCACCGCAGCAATGCGAAAACTCCTCATCATCGCAAATGCCATCATACAGCAAAATCGACCTTGGAGCACTTGACGCCCAAAACGGTTGCTGAGCGCCTGCTGCAATCCGGCAGTCGAAAGGCTTTCTCTTCCTTCTGCCCCATGGTGCCGGAAGAAGTAGAGCCCTTCGACAGGCTCAGGGCGAACGGGACAGTGATTTCGATTTAACGCTCGTTGCTTTAACTGAGCCAGTCCCGCGCCTTTGCCTCGTCCTCGGCGCGGGCATCGACCCATCGTGCTTCACCGTCGCTGAAATGCTCCTTCTTCCAGAAGGGGGCATGCGATTTGAGCCAGTCGATCAGGAAGGCGCAGCTTTCCAGCGCGGCGGTGCGATGGCGGGAGGCGGTGCCGACAAACACGATGCGGTCCCCCGGCTCCAGCCGCCCGAAGCGATGAATGACCCGCACGCCAAGCAGTGGCCAGCGCGTCATGGCGTCTTCGACGATCCGTTCGACCTGAGCGAGGGTCATGGCGGGATAATGTTGAAGCTCAAGCGCGATCAGGCCGTCATCGCCCCGCACGACGCCGGTGAAGCTGGCGACGCCGCCGCCGCCGCAGTTTTCCAGCGCCGCAAGTTCGGTCGCGGTGTCGAAATCCCCAGTCTGGATGGAAACCTGTGTCATCCGCCCGTCACTGGCGGAAAAATCGCCAGTTCCCGCGCGGTGCCGATGGGGGTGTCGAGCGGCACGAAATGCTGATCCAGCGCGGCGCGGAGCCGGTCGGGATCGCCGAGCGCCTGGGCATAGCCGCCCCCGCGCGCCGCGAGCATGGCGATCAAATCCGCTATCGGCATGTCCGCCGATGGCCGCTCAACCTGCTCCTCATCCCGACCGATGGCTTCGCGCACCCAGGCGAAATAGAGGATGTTGAGCGGTGCCATCGTCAATCCATATGCTTGATGCCGACGCGCAGATAATCCCATCCTGTCACCAGTGTCAGGATCGCCGCCGCCCATAGGGTTGCAATCCCCACCATCTGCACGAACGGGAATTGGGGCACGGCTCCGGCCAAAATCAAAGCGCCCAATGCGATAAGCTGAAACGCCGTTTTCCATTTGGCCAGGCGTGACACCGGCACCGACACCTGCAACCCGGCGAGAAATTCCCGCAGGCCCGACACCGCGATTTCCCGCAGCAGGATGATCATGGCCGCGGCGATATGGATGCCGGCAATGTCCCGTGTCGCCGCCAGCATCAGGATGACTGCGCCGACCATGATCTTGTCCGCGATGGGATCAAGGAAGATCCCCAACCGGGAAACCGCCCCCTGAGCGCGGGCCAGATATCCGTCGAAATAATCGGTGATGCCCATCAGGCAGTAAAGCGCGAAGGCAAAGGCATAGCCCGTGGTCCAGCGCGCGCCCAGTTCAGCGGGCCACAGCAGGGCGACCAGCAAGGGGACTGTCAGGATGCGCGAAAGCGTCAGCAAATTGGGCAGCGTCAGCATGGGCGCGAACTGCCACAGTCCGCGCCCGCGCACAAGCGAAGCTGTCATCGGCATACGCCAAAGCGGCATGATGGGTTGGACAGACCCGACGGCAGAGGCTAGACCCCGCTCCGCTCCTCCACAGCGAAGAAGACCCCCTGGCCTATGCAAGCCTCTCTCAGGCTCCTCAGAAAGCGACGTTTTCTGCCGCTTTTTGTCACTCAGCTCTTGGGTGCCTTCAACGACAATCTGTTCAAGAACGCGATGGTGCTGTTCGTCGTTTACAGCGTGTATAATGACGAACGGTCGGAAACCTGGTTCAGCGCACTAGCCACCGGCGTGTTCATTTTGCCATTTTTTCTGCTGTCCGCGCTGTCGGGTCAGCTGGCGGACCAGCGCGACAAGGCGAAGATCATCCGTTACGTCAAGGCGGCGGAAATCGCGATCATGCTGGTCGGTGCGGTGGGGCTGGCCCTGATCTGGAGCGGCATCGCCGTCCATATTGTCGCGATTCCGCTGTTGCTGGTGGCGCTGTTCGCGATGGGGGTCCATTCCACATTTTTCGGCCCGATCAAATATGCGATCCTGCCGCAGCATTTGCGCGACGACGAAGTGCTGGGTGGGACCGGCCTGGTGGAAGCGGGGACCTATATAGCCATCCTTGCGGGCACCATATTGGCGGGGATCATCCCGGTCGAGGTCGCGGCCATCGCCATCGTCGTCACGGCGGTGGTCGGCTATGTCGCCGGGCGCGAAGTCCCGCCCGCCCCGTCCCTGCTGGAAGAACAGCCGATCGATTTTCATGTCATCCGGTCGGCAGTGACTCTGGTCCGCGGCACCATGCACATCCCGCGCCTGTTCCTGGCGATCATGGCCATCAGCTTTTTCTGGTCGGTGGGATCGGTGCTGTTCATCCAGTTTCCTCCGCTGGTCAAGAATGTGCTGTTCGCCGACAAGCCGGTCGCAAGCCTGTTCCTGGCGATTTTTTCCATCGGCATCGCGATCGGCTCCATCGCCATAAACCGGCTGCTGAAAGGCCAGGTGTCGGCCCGCTATGCGCCTGCGTCCGTCATCGGCATGGGCCTGTGCATCGTCGCCTTTCACATCGTGTGCGCCATGTGGGAGCCAGGATCGGGTGGCGAGATGCTGTCGTTGGGCGGATTTCTGGCGCATCCGCTGGCGCTCGCTCTGTCGGCTTGCCTGCTGGGCGTGGCGACTTTTGGCGGCATGTTCGTGGTGCCGCTTTACGCCTTCCTCACCACGACGGTGGAAAAATGCGAGGCGGCGCGCACCGTGGCAGCGAATAATATCGTGAATTCCGGCGCGATGGTGACCGGATCGCTGATCGCGATCGGGCTGAGCATCGCGGGGATTTCGGTGGTGAACCAGTTGCTGCTGGTGGCGCTGCTGTGCCTGCCCTGCGCGTGGCTGGCGTGGCGGCTGCACAAGGCGTGCGACTGATCGCCCCCTTCAGTAAATGAAGCTGTAGAAAGCCGTGAAAAACGCGCTGAAGCTGAGCAGGAACAGCTTCCAGTCCCCATCGTCGGACGCGGGCGCGCTGTCCTTGCCCTTCGCATCCGCCGGTTCCAGCACATGGGCAGGCAGTTGCTGGCGGAAAGGATGCCGCGCGGTTTCCGTCGTCAGGGCCAGAGATCGGTTTCTCATAAGCCCAGTTAACGCTTTCTTTACCTTTTGGACCATCCACAATCGTGGTTAATCAAATTTCGTGCCGCGTCAGGACACTCTTGACCGTATCAATCTGACAATACAGCATGACCGGACCGATGAAAAATCCCCTGCCCGCTCCCCCGCCCGACTCCGATCCAGCGCCCGAATTCGGCGCAGGACCGCCCAGCGCCTTTGCGCCGGCCACGCCGTGGCGCAGGCGGCTGCATATCGCGGGGTGGATCGTCGCGGGCCTGCTGGCGCTGTTGATGATCATGATGGCATGGCTGGCGGTCACGGCACCGCTGTCCCGGTCGCTCAAGCCGATCGCGCCGCCCAGCATCAGTTTGATGTCGGCGGATGGCCATTTGATCGCTCGCCGAGGCGCGGTGATCGACAGGCCGGTTGCGATGGCCGACCTGCCCAAGCATGTGCCGCAAGCGTTCATGGCCATAGAGGATCGCCGATTCTACAGCCATTGGGGCATCGATCCGCGCGGCATCGCCAGGGCGGCCTGGCATAACCTCTGGTCGGACGGATCTTCGCAAGGGGGCAGCACGATCACGCAGCAGCTGGCGAAGGGGGTGTTTCTTTCCAGCGACCGCACCTTCGGCCGCAAGGCGCGCGAGGCCCTGATCGCCTTTTGGCTGGAGGCGTGGCTGACGAAGGACCAGATATTTGAGCGCTATCTGTCGAACGTCTATTTCGGGGATAATGTCTATGGGCTGCGGGCGGCGTCGCTGCATTATTTCAGCCGCCAGCCCGAACGATTGACGATCCCCCAGGCGGCGATGTTGGCGGGGTTGTTGAAGGCACCCTCGCGGCTCGCCCCGACCAGCAATCTGGCCGGTGCCCGCGCGCGGGCGGCGCTGGTGACGCAGGCGATGGTGGAAGCGGGATATATCACCAGGGCGCAACGCAACGGCCTGCGCCCGGCGCGGCTGGACGTGCGGGAAACGGCTGACCCGACCACCGGCACCTACTTCGCCGACTGGGTCCTGCCCGACGCGCGGGATCGTGCGGGGGCGGTATATGGCGCGCAGACGATCAGGACGACGCTGGACTGGCGCATACAAAGGCTGGCCGAAGCCGCCATCCGCCGCGCTCCGCTGGGCAAGGCGGAAGCGGCGCTGGTCGCGATGAAGCCCGATGGCAGCGTGGTCGCGATGGTCGGCGGGAAAAATTACGGCAAGAGCAGCTTCAACCGCGCGGTGCAGGCGAAGCGACAACCCGGATCGACCTTCAAGCTGTTCGTCTATCTCGCCGCCTTCCGCGCGGGCATGACGCCGGAGGACATGATCGACGACACGCCGATCACCACCGGCAGCTATCGCCCCGCCAATCACGGCGGCAAATATCGTGGCAAGATAACATTGCGGCAAGCTTTCGCCGCGTCCAGCAATGTCGCGGCGGTGCGGCTGACCCAGAAGGTCGGCGTGGACAATGTCATACAGGTGGCGCGGGATCTGGGCATCACCGCGCCGCTGACCGAGGATCTGAGCCTGGCGCTGGGGACATCGGAAATTCCGCTGGTTGAACTGGCCGAAGCCTATGCGGCGGTCGCGGCTGGGGCCTATCCGGTGCTGGCCCATGGCCTGCCGCCGGAGGAACGGGGCTGGTTCGACCGGCTGATGGCCCGCCAGCGCCATTTCAGCGACGATCATCTGGAAATGATCCGCGACCTTCTGTCCTCCGCAGCGAACCGGGGCACCGGCAGCGCAGCGGCGTTGCGCACCAGCACGTTCGGCAAGACCGGGACGACCCAGGACAGCCGCGATGCCATTTTCGTGGGCTATGCTGGCGGGCTGGTGACGGCGGTGTGGATCGGGAATGATGACAACAGCCCCCTGCCCGGCGGCGCGGCTGGCGGCGGAATCCCGGCGCGCATCTGGCGCGACTTCATGGGCCGCGCGATCAACGAACCTGTCGAAGCAACTGAAGAGGAGCAGGACAGCGACCTGGTCAACGCCATCGCCAATGTGACGGTCGAAGCGGGTCTGGGCAACATGACGCTGGATATCGACCCGGATGGCGTGTCGGTGAATCTGGGCCCCAATCAATTGCGACTGCCGATCGGTTCGCCACCGGGAGCGCCGGTTGCATCCGGTCAGGCTCCCGCGCAGGGGACGCCACCGCCGCGCATAATGGCCCCGCCACCCATCGAGGAAAATGGCACGCCATAGACACCCGAAGGATTATCGGCGGGGGAAGGCAGAAGCAGCCTTCCGCCAACCGCCAAGCTATCCTACATGGGCGAGATGAACGCCCCCCTTTACAACAAGGATATATTGCGGCTGGCCGCCAGCATCCCGCATCATCAGCGGCTGGCCGACCCGCAGGCGACCGTCGAAAAGCGGTCGCCGACCTGTGGGTCGCGGGTCACGGCTGACGTGCGCATGGAGGCTGGCAGGGTCGCTGACCTCGGCCTGGACGTGAAGGCATGCGCCCTGGGACAGGCTTCAGCCGCATTGATGGCGGCACAGGCGATTGGCATGTCCGCAGAAGAGCTGACCGAGGCGCGCGACAAGCTGACCGATTATCTGTCGGGACGCAGCGACAATCTGGATTTCTGGCCCGGCCTGGCGGTTCTGGCCCCGGCGCGCGGCTATCCGGCGCGGCATGCGTCGATCCGGCTGGGGTTTGAGGCGATTGCCGAGGCGGCACGGATGGCCGACGCCTGATGGCCGGGCAAAGCATGGCTGCTGGCCCTTCGCCGGTTTCCGCAACGGACCTGCTGCTGTCCGAAGGCGTCATTTTGCTGGGCGCGGCGGTGTTGTTCGTCATGCTGTTTCGCCGTTTTGGCCTGGGGGCCGTACTTGGCTATCTGGTGGCGGGCGCCTTGGTGGGGCCGCAGGGACTGGGCCTTGTCGGCGGCGCGGAATCGAAGCTCGCCATTGCCGAAATCGGCATCGTTCTGCTGCTGTTTCTGGTCGGGCTTGAATTGCATCCCGCCAGGCTGTGGCGGTTGAAGCGCGACATTTTCGCGCTGGGTCTGGCGCAGGTCGTTTTATGCGGCCTGGCCCTCACCGCGATCATATTCTACCTGACCGGATTTACCCTGGGGGCGGCCATTGCCCTTGGGCTGCCGCTGGCGCTGTCCTCCACGGCGCAGGTGCTGCCCGGCCTGAAAAGCAGCGGGCGCATCAATTCGCCCTTTGGCGAGAAGGTGTTTTCGATCCTGCTGTTTCAGGACCTGTCGATTGTCCCGCTGATCACTATCGTCGCCGCCCTGTCGCGCAACCCCGCCGATGCCGCGGGGCCGCCCGGATGGATGCTGGCGGGCTACACTGTCGCCGCCATTGCCGGACTGGTGCTGATCGGGCGATTTGTCCTGCGCCCTCTGCTGCAACTGGTCGGCAGGCTGGGCGAACGCGAGCTGTTCGTGGTCGTGGGCCTTTTCACCGTTCTGGCGGCGGCATCGCTGATGCATATGCTGCATTTGTCGACGGCGCTGGGCGCTTTTGTCGCGGGCGTGATGCTGGCCGATTCCCCCTATCGGCATGAAATTGAATCGGATGTCGAGCCATTCCGATCCATCCTTCTGGGCCTTTTCTTTCTGGCAGTCGGCATGGTGCTGGACCTGCAGGCGGTCGCCGCCAATCCCGTCTTTGTCATTGGCATGGCCATGGTGCTGGTTGCTACCAAGGCGTTACTGATCACCGGCCTGGCCCGATTGTTCGGCATGGAATGGGCACCCGCCGTCGGCGCGGGCCTTTTACTTTCCCAAGGTGGCGAGTTCGGCTTCGTCCTGTTCGCGCAGGCACAGAATGCGCTGCTGATCGCGCCGGAAGGAGCGAGCCTGTTCAGTGCGATCGTCACCCTTTCCATGGCAACCACGCCGTTCCTCATGCTGTTCGCGCGCAGGTTGGAATTCGCCCGGCCCAAGGACGTGTCGGGGTTGGCAGGCCCGGAGGACGCCACCCGTGGCACGGCGATCATCGTCGGATTCGGTCGTTTTGGACAGACGGTCGCCCAGATGCTGATGGGTCATGGCTTCAGCGTCGTGCTGATCGACAAGAAGTCGGCGCAGATCGAAACGTCCAGCCGGTTCGACATGAAGGTTTATTATGGCGATGGCACGCGCATGGACCTGTTGCGAAGGGCGGGCGCTGACGATGCGCGGCTGATCGCCTTTTGCATCGACGACCCCACGCTGAACAAGCAGACGCTGGAGCCGATCGCGGAAGCATTCCCCCAGGCCGCGTTGCTGGTACGTGCATTCGACCGGCGCCAGTTGCTGGAATTGCGCGACATGGATCTGACGGGCGTCGTGCGCGAAGTGTTTGAATCGGCCATCTGCATGGGCGTTCAGGCAATGGACGCACTGGGGGTGCCACAGAGCGAAATCGAAGAGGTCGAGCGCCAATATCGCGAGAATGACGAGCAAAGGCTGGCAGCGCAGAACGAGCAAGGTAGTCTGATGGCGGCCAAGGAGTTGATGTTTCGCCCCGGACGGCGGATGCGGTTGCTGGCGCGGGGCGAGGGAGAAGAATCGGCATGATCGGAGTTCTGGCGGCACTGTCGGCGGCGGTCGCCATCGGCGCTGGCGCATTTGGCGCGCATGGCGCATCCAGCCCCCAGGCGGCGGAATGGTTGCGCACAGGCGGCCTTTATCAATTAATCCACGCCGTCGCGGCCATCAGCCTGATGAATATCGCGCGTGGTCCGGCCATATTGCTGTTGATCGGCGCGGCCATTTTTGCCCTGACGCTTTATGCCATGGCCTTTGGCGGGCCAAGATGGCTGGGCGCGGTGACTCCGATTGGCGGGTCGTTGATGATCGCGGGCTGGATATGGACCGCAGTGAGTTACTGGCGAGCCTGACAGGCCGCGCTTGCCCCAGAACGCCCCCCAGCCTAGATTAGGACCATGGCCGAGCATCATCATCACCATCATGAGCCAACCAGGACGAAGCTGTCTGACGCAGCGCGCGTCACGCTGGAAGCGCGCAACGAACAGTGGACACCGATGCGCGCCGCCATATTCGATGCGCTGGCCGCGGAAGAAAAACCGGCTTCGGCCTATGACATCGCCGACAATGTGTCCAAGGCGCGGGGAAAGCGGGTCGCGCCCAACAGCGTCTACCGCATCCTAGACCTGTTCGTGGCCAATAACATCGCGATGCGCGTGGAAAGCGCGAACGCCTATATCGCCAATGCGCATCCTGGATGTCACCATGATTGCATCTTTCTGGTATGCCGCAGTTGCAAGGAAGCCACGCATATCGATGACGATGTGGTGACCAAGGAAGTACGGTCAGTGGCGGAGCAGGAAGGTTTTCGCGCAGAGCGACCGGTGATAGAGATTTTGGGCACCTGCGCTAAGTGCGCCGCCTGACCGGACTGATGCGATTGCGCCGTTAAGGCCCAGCGTGCTTGGAGTATATGCCTTTCATGAATGACCGTCCTGCCACGCCGCTGCTTGACCAGGTAAATTGGCCCGCCGATCTGCGCACATTGGAACCCGGACAGTTGCGTCAATTGGCCGACGAACTGCGGCAGGAAGTGATTTCTGCGGTAGGCGTGACGGGCGGCCATTTGGGTTCGGGCCTGGGCGTTGTCGAGTTGACCACCGCGATCCACTATGTGTTCAACACGCCCGACGACAAGCTGGTGTGGGACGTGGGCCACCAATGCTATCCGCACAAGGTGCTGACCGGTCGCCGCGACCGCATCCGCACCATCAGGCAGGGCGGCGGACTGTCCGGCTTTACCAAGCGCGCGGAAAGCGAATATGACCCGTTTGGCGCGGCGCACAGTTCGACATCGATCAGCGCCGCCCTGGGCTTTGCCATTGCGAGCAAGCTGGCGGGCAAGCCGGGCAAGGGCATTGCGGTAATCGGCGACGGCGCCATGTCGGCGGGCATGGCCTATGAGGCGATGAACAATGCGCGAGAGGCGGGCAATCGCCTGGTCGTGATACTGAACGACAATGACATGTCGATCGCGCCGCCGGTTGGGGGCCTGTCTGCCTATCTGGCGCGGCTGGTTTCCAGCAGGGAGTTTCTAGGCCTGCGCGGGATTGCCAAGCGGATCGCGCGGAAACTGCCCCGCCCGCTTCACAATGCTGCCCGCAAGACGGACGAATATGCGCGCGGCATGGCGATGGGTGGCACGCTGTTCGAGGAGCTGGGCTTTTACTATGTCGGGCCGATCGATGGCCATAATCTCGACCAGTTGATCCCCGTGCTTGAAAATGTCCGCGATGCTGCTGAAGGCCCCTGCCTGATCCATGTCGTGACGCAGAAGGGCAAGGGCTATGCTCCGGCAGAGGCAGCGGCGGACAAATATCATGGCGTCCAGAAATTCGACGTCATCACCGGCGCACAGGCGAAAGCGCCTCCGGGGCCGCCCAGCTATACCAACGTCTTTGCAGGCGCGCTGATCGCCGAGGCGGAACGGGACCCGACCGTCTGCGCCATCACGGCGGCGATGCCTTCAGGAACGGGCCTGGACAAATTTGCGGCGGCCTTTCCCAACCGGTCTTTTGACGTCGGCATCGCGGAACAGCATGCCGTAACCTTTGCGGCGGGGCTGGCGGCGCAGGGAATGCGGCCGTTTTGCGCGATTTATTCGACATTCCTGCAGCGCGCCTATGATCAGGTCGTGCATGACGTGGCGATCCAGAACTTGCCGGTGCGTTTCGCGATCGATCGCGCGGGATTGGTGGGTGCGGATGGTTCTACCCATGCGGGCAGCTTTGACGTCACCTATCTCGCCACCTTGCCCAATATGGTGGTGATGGCGGCGGCGGATGAGGCCGAACTGGTGCATATGGTGCACACCTGCGCGATGCATGATGCTGGCCCGATTGCGCTGCGCTATCCGCGCGGGAATGGTGTCGGCATTGCCCTGCCGGAAACGCCGGAGCGGCTGGAGATCGGCAAGGGGCGAATAGTGCGTGAGGGACGGCAGGTCGCCATCCTGTCGCTGGGCACCCGCCTGGAGGAAGCGTTGAAGGCTGCCGATACGCTGGAGGCCAAGGGGCTTTCGACCACTGTTGCCGACCTGCGCTTTGCCAAGCCATTGGATGAAGCGATGATCCGCCGTTTGCTGACCACGCATGAGGTTGCGGTCACGATCGAGGAAGGGGCGATTGGCGGGCTGGGCGCGCATGTGCTGACGCTGGCGAGCGATCTGGGGCTGATCGACAATGGGCTGAAGCTGCGCACCATGCGCCTGCCCGACATTTTCCAGGATCAGGACAAGCCGGAAAAGCAATATGCCGACGCCCGGCTGGATGCAGCCGCAATCGTGGATACGGTGCTGACGGCGCTGCGTCATAACAGCGCTGGCATCGGGAGCGAGGCGCGGGCCTGACCCGCACCGTCGGTGTTTTCAGCAGCGGCTGATCCCCTGGCATTGCTGCCGGGGGTCGCGATTCAAGTTTAGGGCTGAGTAGTCGCGCGGGCGTCCTGGCCGTCGCCTTCGGGCGCGGCGATGATGTCGCGGGTGGTTGCGCCCTTATCGACCACTTCAGTCGCCGGATCGCCAACCGAAGAGCGGATGCCCGCCGTGGCATTGGCGCGGCCTGCTTTTTCGAGCGCAGCAGCTTCGGTCGCGCTGCGGGGTGCGGGGCCGCCGAACATGGCCTCCATCGCTGCGCGGCCGGAATCGACGGCGGCAGCCGAAGGCGTGCCCGGCGCGGGCGGAACCAGCGCGTAATCGGGCGGAATTACCAGCGGAGCCTGACGCGAAACCGCGAATTCGTCGGGACGATCGCGGTTGAAAAGCCCGGAAGAGCCGCAGGCGGACAGGGTGGCAACAAGGCCAGCGGCGAGGATCAGTTTACGCATCAGTTCAGTGACTCCGTCTTTGCGCCCTTCTCGCGCAGCAGCAGCGCCCGCGCAAGCAGGATCAGCACGCCAATCGTGATGGCGGCGTCCGCCAGGTTGAATATCAGGAATGGCCGCCATTCGCCAAAGTGCAGGTCGGCATAGTCGATCACATAGCCCAGGCGCACCCGGTCGACGATGTTGCCGATCGCGCCGCCCAGCACCAGGCCCAGCGCCGCAACGTCCTGCCGCGCCTTTTCCCGCCACATCCACACGCCCACAAACGTCGAGATGAGCATGGTCATGCCGACCAGGACCCACCGCATCATGTCCGTGTCGGCGTGGAAGAAGCCCATGGATACGCCGCGATTTTCCAGCCAGCGCAGGCGGAAGATCGGCAATATCTCAATGCCTTCATCCATCCGGCTTTTAAGAGCGAGCGGATAGGTGACGGTATATTTGATGAGCTGGTCAAGCGCGAGCGTGACGATGGCGACGGTGAGGCCCAAGGGGCGATGATTGACGGCAGCCATCAGCGGCGGGCCGAACAGGATTTGGGTGACGAAGGTGACACGATAGAACCCCAGAAAAGCGCCATGTTCTTCCTAATATCTTTGGTTCAGGCGGCAGGTTGCTGGCTATAGCCGATGGAAGCGCCTGTAGGACAGGAAAGTTTTTCGTTCGTTCATGCCTCAATTCAGGCGTTTGGACTGGGCTCCTGCCTTCGCAGGAGCACGGGTCGGTTGGTCAAGCGCTCAACACCTCGTCGCAGCGGTGGCAGAGGGTACCGTCTTCCTTGACTTCCGGGAGGAGACGCCAGCAGCGGCCGCATTTGTGCCAGTCGCTGGGTTTCACGATGATGCCGTCTCCGACGCCTGTTTCGATGCGGGCGACGATGGCGATTTCGGCGAAGTTCACACCGTCACTGGGGACCGCCATGCCCATGGTCACGTCTGCTTCCAGGCTGGAGCGAACGATCTTTTCCCGGCGGAGGGGTTCGATGGCTTCGTTGACCTGATCGCGCAGGTTGCGGATTTCGGTCCATTTGTCATCCAGCTTCTGGTCAAGCCAAGCGGCATCGACTTCGGGCCATTCTAGGAAATGGACGCTTTCTTGCGTGTTTGGAAAGCGACTTTGCCATACTTCTTCAGCGGTGAAGGGGATGATGGGCGCGGCGTAGCGGACGAGGGCGTGGAAGAGCGTGTCGAGGACCGTGCGATAGGCGCGACGCTTGAGGTCGGCCTTTGCGTCGCAGTAGAGGCAGTCCTTGCGGATGTCGAAGAAGAAGGCCGAGAGGTCGCTGTTGGCGAAGTCGAACAGGGCGCGGGTGTAGCGGCTGAACTCCAGCCAATTCTCGCTGCCCGCAACCTTGTCCACGACGCCCCGAAGTTCGGCGTCCAGCTTTGCGAGCCGGTGGAGCATGTAGCGCTCCAGTTCCGGCATTTGCGCGACGGGGAGATTTTCCTCTTCGGAGAAATCGGAAAGAGCACCAAGCAAGTAGCGGAAAGTGTTGCGAAGTTTGCGATAGGCGTCGGATGAACCGGCCAGCACTTCCTTGCCGATGCGGACGTCGTCGAAATAGTCGGTGCTGGCGACCCAGACGCGCAGGATGTCGGAGCCGCTTTCGGCGATGATCTTGAGCGGATCGACGACGTTGCCGAGGCTCTTCGACATTTTGCGGCCCTGCCCGTCCAGCGCAAAGCCGTGGGTGAGGACGGCGTCATAGGGCGCGCGACCGCGCGTGCCGCAGCTTTCGAGCAGGGAGGATTGGAACCAGCCGCGATGCTGGTCGGAGCCTTCCAGATAGAGGTCGGCCCGGGCACCCTCTCCGTAGCGGCTTTCCACCACGAAGCTGTGGGTCGACCCGCTGTCGAACCAGACGTCGAGGATGTCGTTCACCACCTCATAGTCGTTGAGGTCGTAATCAGGGCCGAGCAGCGCCTGATGATCCGCGCCGAACCAGGCGTCGGCTCCACCCGCCTTGAAGGCGTCAACGATCCGCTGATTGACTGATATATCAACAAGATAATCGCCAGTCTTGCGATGAACATAGAGGGCGATGGGAACGCCCCAGGCGCGCTGGCGGCTGATCACCCAGTCAGGACGGCCCTCCACCATCGAGCGGATGCGGTTGATCGAGCGTTCCGGCACCCAGCGGGTGTTTTCGATGGCGTCGAGCGCGGTGCCACGCAGGGTCGCGCCATTGCCCTGACGCGCGAGGATGGATTCTTCCTCAGCGCAGCGGGGGATGACGCCGTCGCCAACAGCACGATCCATGGGGATGAACCATTGCGGGGTGCAGCGGAAGATGATCTTCGCTTTCGAGCGCCAGCTGTGGGGATAGCTGTGCTTGAAGTCGTCGGAAGCGGCGAGCAGGCCCCCTGCTTCGCGCAGGTCGGAGCAGATCGGGCCGTCCTTGCTGACGAACTTCGGATTGATGACGGAGCCTTGGCCGCCGAGCCAGGCCCAATCTTCGCGATATTTTCCATCATTTTCAACGGCGAAGACGGGGTTGATGCCATGGGCTTTGCAGAGGGCGAAGTCGTCCTCGCCATGGTCCGGGGCGAGATGAACGAGGCCGGTGCCTGCTTCGGTGGTGACGAAGTCGCCGGCGAGGAACGGGCGCGGCTTTGCGAAGAAGCCGCCGAGGGCGTGCATCGGGTGACGGGCGATGGCTCCGGCGAGTTGGGAGCCTTTGAAATGCTTGTGCGGCTGGGCATGGACGAGGCCAGACCGTTCCTTGAAGGCACCGATCAGGGCTTCGGCAATGACGAACTTCCGCCCGTCACCTTCCAGCAGCACATACTCAACGTCCGGCCCATAGGCCAAAGCCTGATTGACCGGGATCGTCCACGGCGTCGTCGTCCATATTACGGCATAAGCGCCGACCAGTTCCGGCGCGTTTGGCGCTTCAACAATCTGGAACGCCACGTCGACCTGGGTCGAGACGATGTCTTCATACTCGACTTCCGCTTCGGCCAGCGCGGTTTTTTCGACCGGTGACCACATGACGGGCTTTGCGCCGCGATAGAGCTGGCCGCTTTGGGCGAATTTCAGAAGTTCAGACACGATGGTAGCTTCGGCGTCGAACTTCATGGTCAGATAGGGATCTTCCCAATCACCCATGATGCCAAGGCGTTTGAACTGGTCCTTTTGAACGCCGACCCATTTGTCGGCATAGGTGCGGCACTGAGCGCGGAATTCCTGGGCCGGAACCTCGTCCTTATTCTGTTTCTTCTTGCGATATTCCTCCTCGATCTTCCATTCGATCGGAAGGCCGTGGCAGTCCCAGCCGGGGACGTAGGGCGCATCCTTGCCAAGCAATGACTGGCTGCGGACGATGATGTCCTTGAGCACCTTGTTCATTGCGTGGCCCATATGGATGTCGCCATTGGCGTAGGGCGGGCCGTCATGGAGGATGAAGCGTTCGCGGCCCTTCCGCCGTTCGCGCAGTTTTCCGTAGAGGTCCATTTCCTGCCAGCGCGCGAGGATCGCCGGTTCCTTCTGCGCCAGACCCGCTTTCATGGGGAAGTCTGTTACGGGCAGGAACACGGTGCTTTTATAGTCGGGCTGGTCGGTCATCTGGGTCCGGTATCTGCTTGTCTTGCCTTTCGACCTGAGACTGCGCCCCGTTCAGAACAAGGAAAGGGCTCAACAGGCTCAGCCCGAACGGGTGAGAAAATGTGCCGGTGCATTAGGCGAGGTGCGGCGTTCTCGCAAGGATTTGCCGTGCGGCGTCGCAGTCCTTCGCGATTTGCGCGGTGAGAGCATCCAGCCCTTCATATTTTGCTTCGGGCCGAATGAACTCGATCAGCTGCACTTCGATACATTGATCGTAGAGGCTTTCGGAGAAGTCGAAGAAATGCGGTTCCAGCAATTCCTTGGGCGGGTCGAAGCTGGGACGGATGCCCAGATTCGCCGCGCCGTCCAGCACCCGGCCATCGGGTAGCAGCCCGCGCACCGCGTAGATGCCGTAAGCCGGGCGAAGATAATGACCAAGGTCGATGTTCGCGGTCGGAAAGCCGATGGTACGTCCCAGCTTGTCACCATGCTGCACCATGCCCTGAATGGCGAAGGGGCGGGTCAGGAGCCGGGTCGCGGTCGCGCAATCCCCCGAACGGAGCGCGGCTCGGATGCGGCTGGAGGAGACTACCTCGCCCGCGTCGCTGGTCACGGCGGGGACGGCTTGCGCGCTGATGCCGATGGCGGCACCGGACCGCGCGAGCAGGTCAATTGTGCCGCTGCGCCCCTTGCCAAAGGTGAAGTCTTCCCCGGTGACCACGCCCGCCACGCCCATGTCCTGTGCCAGGATGCGGATAAACCGGTCGGGTTCCATCGCGGCCAGTTCATGCGTGAAGGAGAAGGTCAGCATGGCGTCCGCCCCGGCCCGATCAAACAGCGCGGCCCGCTGTTCAAGGCTGGTCAGGCGGAACCAGGGCGTATCGGGATGGAACAGGCGCATGGGGTGCGGGTCGAACGTCGCGACGATGACCGGACGCCCATCCGCCCGCGCGCGCGCGACGGCGCGGGCCACGACCGCCTGATGGCCGAGGTGAAAACCGTCAAAATTGCCCAGCGCCATGATGCACCCGCGCAAGTGTGCGGGGATCGGGGCGCCGCTTTCCAGCCGCTCCATCGTGCCAGCCTATAGGCAGCGGCCCAGTGGCTGGCAATGTGCCTTCACTGGACGGCCCGGCGGTGAAAGGTGACGAAGCTGCAGGCGGGAGCATCGCCCTGCGCCGGATGATCGGCGCGGGCGGTTTCCTGCCACTGTGCGGGGTCGGGATAGGGAATGGCGACGTCGCCCTGCGCTTCGATATGCACTTCGGTCAATTCGATGCGGGTCGCGATGGGCAGGAACAGCCGGTAGATTTCCGCGCCGCCGATGACCATGACCGGCGATGCGTTCGCGATCTGGATAGCGGTGGCGATGTCGGGGGCGGTTTCGGCCCCCTCGCCCGCCCATTGCGGATCGCGGGTCAGGACGATGTGGCGACGACCGGGAAGCAGACCGGGCAGGCTGTCGAACGTCCGGCGCCCCATGATCATGGGATGGCCCAGCGTCAGCGCCTTGAAATGTTTGAGGTCGGCGGGCAGACGCCAGGGCAAGCCGCCATCCTTGCCGATCACGCCATTGGTGGCGCGGGCGAGGACCAGGACGATGTCCGGCCCTGCCTTCACAGGATCAGGCGGGTCACATGGCCCATCTTGCGCCCGGCGCGGGCTTCATGCTTGCCATAGAGATGCAGGTGACTGGCGGGGTCGGACAGGATCGCCTGCCACTCATTCACCTGCGCGCCGATCAGGTTGCGCATTTCCACCCCCTTCGCGGCAAGGCGGGTATCGCCCAGCGGGATGCCGCAAATGGCGCGGACGTGATTTTCGAACTGGCTGGTCACCGCGCCTTCGATGGTCCAGTGGCCGCTATTGTGGACGCGCGGGGCCATTTCGTTGAAGACCGGGCCGTCGGCACTGGCGAAAAATTCCAGGGTGAGGACGCCGACATAGTCGAGCGCGTCGGCAACCTGCGCAGCCAGCGCGCGGGCGGCGTCCACCTGCGCTTCGATCCGGGCGCCGGCGGGAACGGTGGAGGTAGCGAGAATGCCGTCGACATGGACGTTGGCGGCGCAGTCCCAGAAGCGGATTTCACCATCGGCCCCGCGCACGAGGATGACGGAAAATTCCTCCGCAAAGGTGACGAAGCCTTCGAGGATGGCGCTTTGCCGTCCGATGGCGTTCCAGGCTTCGGCTGCGTCGGCGGGCGCGTTGATGCGGGCCTGCCCCTTGCCATCATAGCCCATTCGGTTGGTTTTCAGGATGGCGCGGGTGCCAACAGTGGCGATTGCCCGTTCCAGGTCATCCAGGCTTTCAACCGAGGCGAAAGGCGCGGTGAGGCCGCCCAGATTCTGGACGAAACGCTTTTCGGCCAGGCGGTCCTGCGCGATGCGGAGTGCATGGGCGGCGGGGCGGACCAGGCCATGGGTGGCGAGCACATCGACGGCGGCGGGGTCGATATTCTCAAATTCGTAGGTGACGACATCGACGCTGTCGGCAAAGGCGGCGAGCGCTGTGGCGTCTTCATAAGCGCCGCAGGTCCAGCGGGGCGACACATCGGCGGCGGGGCCGCTTTCTTCCGGGGCGTAGATGTGGGTGCAATAGCCCAGCTGCGCGGCGGCGATGGCGATCATCCGGCCAAGCTGGCCGCCGCCGAGAATGCCGATGGTGGAACCGGGCGGGACGGTCGTCATCTTATTCGGGTGTCTCCGCGACGTCGCTGGTCTGCTTTTCGCGCCAGGCGTCGAGGCGTTGGGCCAGGGCAGCGTCGGTGATGGCGAGGATGGATGCGGCGAGCAGCGCGGCGTTGACCGCGCCGGGCTTGCCAATGGCGAGCGTGCCGACGGGAATGCCGCCCGGCATCTGGACGATGGACAGGAGCGAATCCATGCCCTTCAAGGATTTGGATTCGACCGGGACACCCAGCACCGGCAGGCGGGTCATGGAAGCGGCCATGCCGGGCAGATGGGCAGCGCCCCCTGCCCCGGCGATGATCACCTTAAGCCCCCGCCCGACCGCGCCGGTTGCGTAGTCATAGAGGCGCTGGGGCGTGCGGTGGGCGGACACGACCTTGCATTCATGGGCGACGCCCAGCGCATCCAGGGTTTCGGACGCATGGCGCATCGTTTCCCAATCAGATCGCGATCCCATGATGATGCCGACTGTGGCGGCGCTTTGCCCGGTCATACGCCCTTATTTCCCCTGATGGCGCGGAAAGCAAAGCCCCTTAGCGGTGTGGGTGCCGGGGGGCAATGGGATAACTGTCAATTAGGATCCGTTCGGGCTGAGCTTGTCGAAGCCTACTTCTTGAAGAGAAGTAAAGCCCTTCGACAAGCTCAGGGCGAACGGAGGAGAGACTCCTCTTCCAGACGGTTTACCGTTCCGACAGATAATAGCGGTCCTTGGCGGTCAGGTCGTCGGCCAGTTCGTAGACGATCGGCTGGCCGGTCGGGATTTCCAGCTCGGTAATTTCGTCGTCGGGGATGTTGGACAGATGCTTGACCAACGCGCGGAGCGAATTGCCGTGGGCGGAGATGAGGACGCGCTTGCCCGCCTTCAGATCGGGGGCGATGCGGCTTTCCCAATAGGGCAGGACGCGCGCGATCGTGTCCTTCAGCGATTCCGTGTCGGGGATGGCGATGCCGTCATAGCGGCGGTCCTTCGACAGGTCGAATTCGCTGCCCGCGTCCAGCGGCGGCGGCGGCACGTCGAAGCTGCGGCGCCAGATCTTGACCTGTGCGTCGCCATGCTTGGCCGCCGTTTCCGCCTTGTTCAGGCCGGTCAGCCCGCCATAATGACGTTCATTGAGCCGCCAGTCCTTTTCAACCGGCAGCCACAGACGGCCCATTTCCTCCAGCGCGAGGTTCAGCGTCTTGATCGCGCGGGTCTGGACCGAGGTGAAGCACTGGTCGAAATCCAGCCCCTTATCCGCGAGCAGTTGGCCGGCGGCGCGGGCTTCCTGCGCCCCCTTTTCAGTGACATCCACGTCCCACCAACCGGTGAAGCGATTTTCCAGATTCCAGGTCGACTGGCCATGACGGATGAGGACGAGAGTGGGCATGCGGCGCGTCTCCTGCACTAAGAGCGGACATTTCGGCCCTTCCCATAGCGAGTGAAATCGATGGCGCAAGCTTGTGCGAGCGCGCCCTGCCCCCACATTGCAGTCGGCCCGCCGATACGATAGCGCGGAGTGCCGACAGGCGGCTGGATGGCAAGGGAGACGGCGAGTTGGCATTTGTGAAGGCCGCGTGGCGCATTTTGGTGGCGGTGAAGGACGGGCTGGTCCTGTTGTTGCTGCTCCTGTTCTTTGGCCTGCTCTATGCCGCCTTGTCCTGGTCGCCCAAGCCCGCGCGCGCCGTCAGCAGCGGCGCATTGCTGTTGAAGCTGGAGGGCACGATCGTCGAGCAGCCTGCCGAGGTTGACCCCTTTGCGCTGCTGTCGGGTTCAGGACCGCAGATGCGCGAATATCGCTTGTCCGACATCGTCGCCGCGCTGGATGCGGCGAAGGATGATGCGAAGGTCAAGGCGGTGGTGCTGAACCTGGACGGCTTCATGGGTGGCGGCCAGGTTGCGCTAAGCCGGGTGGGCGAGGCGCTGGATGCGGTGAAGGCCGCGAAGAAGCCGGTGTTCGCCTACGCCACGCTCTACAGTGACGAGGGTTATCAGCTGGCGGCGCATGCCAGTGAAAGCTGGGTCGATCCACTGGGCGGCGTCGCCATCATGGGACGCGGCGGATCGGGCCTGTACTATAAGGGGTTGATCGACAAGTTGGGCATCAACACCCATGTCTATCGCGTCGGCACCTATAAGAGCTTTGTCGAGCCGTTCACCCGTTCGGAACAGTCGCCCGAAGCGCGGCAGGCCAACCAGGCGCTGGCCGACGCGCTGTGGCAGCAATGGCAGGATGACGTCATGAAGGCGCGGCCAAGCGCCAAGCTGGCCGCCTATGCCCGCAATCCGGTGGAGGCGGCCACGGCGGCGGGCGGCAATCTGGCCAAGGCGGCGCTGACCGCCGGGCTGGTCGACAAGCTGGGCGACGAAGCGGCGTTTGGCGAACGGGTGGCGAAGATCGCCGGTGAGCCTTCCGACGAGCGGACAGGCGATTTCGCTACCATCGACCTGCAAAGCTATATCAAGGCGCACCGGCCACCCAATGAGGGCCAGATCGGCATCCTGACCGTCGCGGGCAGCATCGTCGATGGCGAAGCCGGCCCAGGGAGCGCGGCGGGCGACACGATTTCCGACCTGCTCTACAAGGCGCTGGCCGAAAAAGAGCTGAAAGCGCTGGTGGTGCGCGTCGATTCGCCCGGCGGGTCGGTGATGGCGTCGGAAAAGATCCGCACCGCGATTCTGCAGGCCAAGGCGAAGGGCCTGCCCGTCGTCGTTTCGATGGGCAATGTGGCGGCCAGCGGCGGATATTGGGTATCGACGCCCGCCAATGTGATCTTTGCCGAGCCTGACACGATCACGGGGTCCATCGGCGTGTTCGGCATATTGCCAAGTTTTGAAGGCACGCTGGCCAAGATGGGGATCACGACCGACGGGGTGCGCACGACGCCGCTGTCCGGCCAGCCCGACCTGGCGGGCGGAACGACGCCAGAGTTCGACCGGATCATGCAGATGGGGGTCGAGGATATTTATAGCCGCTTCGTCGGGCTGGTCGCAAAGGCGCGGGGCAAGTCGCCGCAACAGATTGACGCCATTGCGCAGGGCCGGGTTTGGGACGGCGGGACGGCGCGCCAGATCGGGCTGATCGACCGTTTTGGCGGGCTGGACGAGGCGGTTGCCGAAGCGGCGAAGCTGGCAAAGATCGACCCGAAGACGGCGCGCGCCTATCGGATTGAGAAGGAACCGGACAAGTTCATCGAGTTCCTGCAATCCATGACCGAGCGTGAGGATGAGGATGCCGACGCGCCGCGCGACATGCTGAGTCGGCAGGCCATGGTCCAGCGCCAATGGGCAATGCAGGCGATTGCCGATGTGCGCGCGATGATCGGCGGCGCGGGTGTGCGGGCGGACTGCCTGGAGTGCCGCAGCTATGGCGCGCCGCGCCCGGTGACGGCGGCGGATGAGCGGGGGTTGATGGGGTTACTGGCGGCGTTGTGGCGGGGGTGAGTTTTAGGGAGCCTCACCCTCTCCTTTCGGGCCGAACGGCGTAAGGAAAGGGCTTCGACAAGCTCAGCCCGAACGGATTAGGGTGGTTCCTTGGAGGACGGCGGACGAAGCGAAAACGCCGCGCCCTAATCCTTGTAGCCCGGCAGGCCGAGGCCGCGACGGATGGCTATGGCGCGTAGCAGGAAGCCGAGCAGCGCGGCGATCAGTCCGGCGACGGGGACGTCCAGGCCCCACCAGCGCAGCAGCACGAACAGGCCGGACGCGACCGCAGCGGCGGTTACATAAAGTTCGGGCCGCAGCAGGATGGATGGTTCATTCGCCAGCAGGTCGCGCATGATGCCGCCGACGCAGCCAGTCACCACGCCCATCATGCCGGCCACGAAGGGCGGAATGCCATAGTCCAGCGCCTTGGCCGCGCCGAACACGGCAAAGGCGACCAGGCCGACCGCGTCCAGCCAGTCGAGCGCATGGTCGCTCCATAGCCTGCGGGGCGTGAACCAGACCAGCAGCGCGGCAATCATGCAGGTGGCGGCTGGCAGCGCGTCATGCACCCAGAATACCGGCGCGCCGATCAGCAGGTCGCGCACGGTGCCGCCCCCTACCCCAGTCACCAGCGCGAAGAAGGCGAAGGTGACCATCGTCGCGCGCAGGCGGGCGGCGGCCAGCGCGCCCGACGCCGCGAACACGAAGATGCCCAGGATACCCAGTGCTTCGAGCACGGGTCCGATCTGGGGCGGCATCATGTCCGACGGCGCGGGCGGTGCTTGGTCTATTACTTGGCCAGTTCAGCCTCGATCGCCGACACCAGCGCCGGGTCGTCGGGCGTGGTCGCCGGGGCGAAGCGTGCGGCGACGGTGCCGTCCTTGGCGATCAGGAATTTTTCGAAGTTCCACAACACTTCAGGCTCTTGCGTCGGGGTCATGCCATAGCCTTTGAGCTTTTCGCGGAAAGTGTCGCCATCGCCCTGCGCCTTGGGCTGTTCGCTGGTGAGCGCGGCATAGAGCGGATGCTTGTCCGGGCCGGTCACCGCGATCTTTTCGAACATCGGGAAATCGACGCCGAAATTGGTGGTGCAGAAGGTCTGGATTTCGTCATTGCTGCCCGGTTCCTGCGCCCCGAAGTCGTTGGCGGGGAAGCCAGCGACCACCAGCCCCTTGTCCTTGTAGCTGCTATACAGCTTTTCCAGCCCCTCATATTGCGGGGTGAGGCCGCATTTCGATGCGACATTGACGGCCAGCACGACTTTCCCGGCATAGTCGCTGAGGCTGGCGTCAGCGCCCTTGATGGTTTTCAGGGGAATTTGCTGAATTGCGGTCATGATCGTCTCCTTAGGGGGAATCTGTCTGGCGCGGACCTTGCCATTATATCGCCGCGCCGAAAAGCCTGCCTGCCGCCGCCGTCACGCCCATCGCCAGCGCGCCCCAGAACAGGACGCGCATGACCGAACGCAGCTGCCGCCCGCCGCCCAGCCGCGCGCCGATATAGCCCAGCAGAGCAAGGCACAGCAACGACGTCAGGACAACGATGGCAGGAGCGAGAGGTTGCGGGCTGAGCGCGGTGCCGATGACGGGGGTGATCGCACCCGCTGCAAAGGTTGCGGCGGACGTCAGCGCCGCCTGCACCGGACGCGCGGTGCTGATGTCCGAAATGCCCAGTTCATCCCGCGCATGGGCGCCCAGCGCATCGGCATTCATCAGTTCCCGCGCCACCTGGCCCGCCAGATCCGACGACAGGCCGCGTTCGACATAGATGTCGCGCAGTTCGCGCCATTCCTCGTCCGGCTGATGGATCAAAGCCGCCTTTTCCTTGGCCAGATCGGCCCGTTCGGTATCCGATTGCGCGCTGACCGACACATATTCACCAGCGGCCATGGACATAGCGCCCGCCAGCAGGGCGGCGATGCCTGTCAGCAGGATGGTTTCCCGCGACGCCCCAGACGCCGCGACGCCGGTCAGCAGGCTGGCGGTCGATACAATGCCGTCATTCGCGCCCAATATCGCCGCGCGCAGCCAGCCGACGCGATTGACATAATGAACGGCGTGGTGCGGCCGGGGCGGCGCATGCGCGGCTGTTTCTGCATTGATCCCGGCCATATGCGCCACCTTTCGTCAGCTATTCATACCCTCGGCCTTTTCGGCCAGTTCCAGCCAGCGTTCTTCCGCACTGTCCTTGTCCGCCCGCGCCTGTTCGATCGCCTGGGTCAGGGCGGCGAAGCGGCTGGGATCGCGGACGTAGAGATTGGGGTCGGCCAATGCTGCTTCGTCGCGGGCGATTGCGGCTTCCAGTTCCTCGATCCTGCGGGGCAGAAGGTCCAGATCGCGCTGGTCCTTGTAGGTCAGTTTGGAGGAGGCTGGCTTGGGCGGCGGCGGGGCGGCGGCCTTTTTCTCAGCCTTGGGGGCGGATCGCGGCTGGCGCTTGGCGACCCAGTCGGCATAGCCGCCCACGATCACGTCGACATGGCCGGACCCGTCCAGCCCCAGGGTGACGGTGACGGTGCGGTCCAGAAAATCGCGGTCGTGGCTGACGATCAGGACGGTGCCGTCATAGTCGGCGATAACTTCCTGAAGCAGGTCGAGCGTTTCAAGGTCGAGGTCGTTGGTCGGCTCGTCCAGGACAAGCAGGTTGGATTCGCGCGCAAATTCCCGCGCGAACAACAGGCGCGAGCGTTCACCGCCCGAAAGGGTCCCGACCTTTGCCTCGGCAAGCGAGGGGTCGAACAGAAACTCCTTCAGATAGCCGTGGACATGCTTGCGCACCCCGCGCACGTCGATCCAGTCGCCGCCTTCCGCCAGCACGTCGCGGACGCGCTTTTCGGGCTGCATCAGGCTGCGCTGCTGGTCGATGAAGATCATGTCCAGGGACTTGGCCTGGCGGATCGTGCCGCTGTCCGGCTGCATCTGGCCGGTCAGCAGCTTGAGCAGCGTCGTCTTGCCAGCGCCATTGCCACCGACGATGCCGATGCGGTCGCCCCGCTGGATGCGAAGGGTGAAGTCGTTGATGACGGTGCGGTCGCCGAACTGTTTAGTGACATGTTCGGCGGAAATGACGCTCTTGGTCTTGCTGTCGTCGGCGGTCACAGCAATCCGGGCGACGCCCTGCGGTCCGACCATGGCGGCGCGCTGGGCGCGCATGTCGTAGAGCTTTGCCAGCCGTCCCTGGTTACGCTTGCGCCGGGCGGTAACGCCGCGCTGGAGCCAGTGCGCCTCAAGCTTCAGTTTTGCGTCGAGCTTTTCGGCGGCGCGGGCTTCTTCGGCATAGATGGCTTCCATCCACTCTTCAAAGCCGCCGAAGCCGATTTCGTTGCGGCGAATCGATCCACGGTCGAGCCACAATGTCTGGCGCGTGAGGCGGGTGAGGAAGGCGCGGTCGTGGCTGATGACGATGAACGCGCCGTTATAGCGCGCCAGCCAGCCTTCCAGCCAGTCGATCGCGTCAATGTCCAGATGGTTGGTCGGTTCGTCCAGCAGCAGCAGGTCAGGTTGGCTGGCCAAGGCGCGGGCGATGGCGGCGCGGCGGCGTTCGCCCCCCGATGCCGTGGCGGCTTCGCGATCAAGGTCGGTGCCTAGCTGGCTGGCAATCGCCTCTACCTCATGCGCGGGCGGGGCATAGTCGCCCGCCAGCGCGAAATCGCGCAAGGTGGCAAAGCTGCTGACGTCCGGGTCCTGTTCCAGCATGATGACGCGCGCGCCCGGACGGACCGACCGCGTGCCTTCATCCGCTTCGACGCTGGCGGCGATCAGTTTGAGCAGCGTCGTCTTGCCCGCGCCGTTGCGGCCGATCAGCGCCAGCCGGTCGCGATCCCCCACAAATATGTCGAGGTGCCGGAAAAGCCAGTGCGTGCCCTGGCTGAGGCCAAGGTCTTCGAAAGATAATATGGGAGCCGCCATGCCGGTGCAGCTAGGGCCTTGCGGGCGTCGGGGCAAGAGCCGCCAGGGAACCGGAAGCTGACTGACGGCTTTCAGCGCATGTCAGCATCCATTCATCGCACCCGTTACAATAGAGTCGCAACGCCTTTCCAAGGAGATAACCCCATGAAATCCGCATTTGCCCTGATGACCATCGCCGCGTCGTCGATTGCCCCCGCAGCGATTGCGCAGACGAGTGTCACCGTCGCGGAAAAGGCGCCGATCGTGACGTTGAACGTCACCGAAACGGTTGAGGCCGCACCCGACCGCGCGACCGTCGGCACCGGGGTGCAGACTCGCGCCCCCACCGCCGTGGAGGCCATGCGCGAAAATGCGGCGAAGATGGAAAAGCTGATCGCGGCGCTGGCGAAGGCGGGCATTCCCAAGAAGGACATCCAGACCAGCGGCATCAACCTGAGCGCGCAATATGATTATAGCGACAGAGGTGGGCAGCCGACCCCGCCCCGCTTCATCGGATATGAGGCGTCCAACCAGCTGAGCGTCAAATTGCAGGATGTGAAGAAGGTCGGCACGCTGCTCGACGCCATGGTGGCAGCCGGGGCGACCAATGTGAGCGGCCCGACCTTTTCCATCAGCGATCCCACGCCGATGCTGACGCAGGCGCGTGGCGCGGCGTTGAAGACCGCGAAGATGCAGGCGGATTATTATGCGCAGGCGGCGGGCTATCGGTCCGCCCGGCTGATCACGCTGGCGGAGAGCAACAGCGGTGGCCAGCCGCCGATGCCGATGATGGTAAGGAGCTTCAAGGAGGATGCCGCCGCCGCGACTCCGGTGGAGCCGGGCCAGGTGGGATCGTCAGTGACGCTGACCGTGCAATATGCGCTGGAACGGTAAAAGGCGGCTGAAGCGGCGCTGACCGCACTATTCACCACCTGTTCAATGGTCTTGCGCTATGGCATGCCTCATGAAGATGACGCGTAGCAGCCTGATTGCGGGCCTGGGGGCCATTGCCGCGATGCTGGTGGTGACCCCGGTTGCCCATGCCGGTCAGCGTGGGGAACAGGACGCCGCGCGGCGGGCGATGCTGGACGGGCACACCATGCCCTTTTCCCTCATCAAACGCCGCGTGGACGCCGCCATGGGTGGCGCCACCTATCTGGGCGCTGAGTTCAATCCATCGTCCAACCATTACCGCCTGAAATATGTGAAGGACGGCAAGGTGGTATGGGTTGATGCGGACGGGCGCACAGGCGATATAACCGGCTGGGCGCGATAAAGCGCCACAGGCAAGAACAGAAAGAAACGGGGCCATATGCGTCTGCTGATCGTCGAAGATGAACCCAGCCTGGGACAACAGCTTCGCAACACGCTGGAAGGTGCCGGCTATGCCGTCGACCTGGCGACCGATGGCGAGGACGGCCATTTCCTTGGCACGACCGAAAGCTATGATGCGGTGGTGCTGGACCTGGGTCTGCCCACGATCGACGGGCTGACGGTGCTGGACCGATGGCGCAAGGAAGGCCGCGGCTTTCCGGTGCTGGTGCTGACCGCGCGCGACAGCTGGTCCGACAAGGTGGCGGGCCTGGACGCGGGCGCGGACGATTATCTGGCCAAGCCGTTCCAGAGCGAGGAACTGATCGCCCGCCTGCGCGCGCTGATCCGCCGCGCTTCGGGCAATGCGTCGAGCGAACTGACCGCCGGCGATGTCCGGTTGGACACGCGCAGCGGCAGGGTGACGTTGAACGGTGAGCCAGTGAAGCTGACGGCGCAGGAATATAAGCTATTGTCCTACCTGTTGCATCACAAAGGCAAGGTGGTGAGCCGCACGGAGTTGATCGAACATATTTACGATCAGGATTTCGACCGTGATTCCAACACGATCGAAGTGTTCGTGACGCGCATCCGCAAGAAGCTGGGCGCGGATGTCATCACGACCATCCGGGGGCTTGGCTACAGCCTGGACGAGCCGGGGCGCTGATCGGGGTGACGCCGTTCGCCCTGCGCTTGTCGAAGGGTTCAGCGAACGAAGCGAGGCGCGTCGAACCTTCGATTCGCTCAGCCCGAAAAGTCGCCGGGGCTATTCAAGTTGACTGATCAGCCCCCCGTCCTTTCGACCGGATCGCTCAGCCGCCGCATGATCGGCATCGCGGCGCTGTGGATCAGCCTGCTGCTGCTGGGCGGCGGGCTGGCGCTCGACCGGGTGCTGTCGGATGCGGTGACGCGCAATTTCGACGATGGCCTGAACTATGTGCTGACGGCGATGATCGCATCGGCGGAAATCGGGCCGGACGGCGAAGTTCTGTTCAACCGCCCGCTCGCCGACCAGCGGTTCCTGGAACCCAATAGCGGCCTTTATTATCAGATCAGCGCCAAGGGCCATAAGGATTGGCGGTCGCGGTCATTGTGGGACCGTGCGCTGAAATCCCCCGCCGACCATCAGGACCGCAATTTCCACGTCTATGACAGCAAACAGTTTCCGGGCGAGGATCTGCGCGTCATGGAACGGACCATCATCCTGCCGGGGTCCAACACCCGCTGGATGTTCATGGTCGCCGCCGCCCGCGCGGGATTGGACGACCAGATCAAGACATTGCGGTCCACCCTGTTCCAGAGCTTTGCGCTGCTGGCGCTGGGGCTGATCGCCCTTACGACGCTGCAGACGCTTTACGGGCTGCGTCCCCTGCGCCGGGTGCGCAAGGAGATCGTGCGGATGCGCGCGGGAGAGAAGAGCCGCGTCACCGAGCCGATGCCCAGTGAAGTGCTGCCCATGGTCGAGGAGCTGAACGCCCTGCTTGCCCATAATGAGACCCAGGCCGAAGAAGCGCGCACCCATGCCGGCAATCTGGCCCATGCGCTGAAAACGCCGCTGACGGTCATCATGAATGCGGCCACGGCGCAGGCCCCGGACCTGGGCGACACAGTCATTAGGGAAGCGACGACGATGCGGCGCCAGGTGGACCATCACCTTGCCCGCGCCCGCGCAGTTGGCAGGCGCGGCGCGGCGCAAAGCCGGGCGGAAGTGTGGTCCAGCCTGCAGGCGGTGGAGCGAGCGGTTCGGCGGCTCTATCCCGACGCCCGCATCGACATGGATGGCGACAAGACAGTCGAGGCGCGGGCCGAACGGCAGGACCTGGACGAAATGCTGGGCAATCTGGTGGAAAACGCGGCCAAATATGGCGGCGGCAGCGTGTTCGCCACCGTGTCGCGCAATGGCCCGATGGTCGAGATATTGGTCGAGGATGATGGCGCGGGCATTCCCGAAGCGGAGCGGACGCGCATTTTCGACCGAGGCGTGCGGCTGGATTCGGGTAAGCCCGGCACGGGACTGGGCCTGGCCATCGTGCGTGACGTCGCGGAAATCTATGGCGGATCGGTGACGATGGAGGAAAGCGAGGATCTGGGCGGGCTGCTCGTGCGGCTGCGGCTGCCCGCAGCCTGATGCGTCGGACGCTTTATCTCGCCTGCGGATTCCTGGCGCTTGGTTTGGGCGCGGTCGGCGTTCTCCTACCGCTGTTGCCGACCGTACCGTTTGTGATCCTGGCCGCCTTCTGCTTTGCGCGGTCCAGCCCGGCCCTGGAGGCGCGGCTGTTAGAGCATCGGCATTTCGGGGTGCATATTCGCCGGTGGCGCGAACGCGGGGCGATCAGTCGGCGGGGGAAGCAGGCGGCGCTGGTCGCCTTTGCCGCAAGTGCGGCAATCGGCCTGATCCTGGCTCCCCTGCCCTGGTCGCTGATCCCGATGGCCGTCGCGCTGATCGGGGGAAGCTGGATTTGGACCCGACCGGAGGCGTAGGCCAACCGTTGAAGCGAACGGCTCTCCGACGTCAGTTCATCGCCAGGATCATGTTGCGCACCTGGGGGAATACTTCCTTTTCCCACTTGCGACCCGAAAACACACCATAATGGCCTGCGCCGATCTGAAGATGGTGCCGTTTGAGATGAGGGCGCAGCCCGGTGCAGAGCGCGTGCGCAGCGGCGGTCTGGCCCACGGCGCAGACATCGTCCTTTTCACCTTCCACCGTCAGCAGCGCGGTTGAACGGATCGCGCCGGGATTGACCGGACGACCGCGATGCGTGAGTTCGCCCTTTGCCAGCAAAGTGCGCTGAAACACCCGGTCCACGGTTTCCAGGTAAAATTCCGACGTCATGTCGAGGACCGCGAAATATTCCTGGTAGAAGCTTTTGATCTTGTCAGCCTCCACATCCTTTCCGTCGGCCAGAAGCTGGTAAAGTTCACGATGCTGCGCGCCGTGGCGTTCCAGGTTCATCGACATGAAGGCGGAAAGCTGGAGAAAGCCGGGATAGACCCGTCGCCCGCCGCCAGCGTAGCGCATGGGCACGGTGGTGATGAGGTTTTTTTCAAACCATTCGATCGGCTTTTCATTGGAAAGGTCGTTGACCGCCGTCGGTGCAGCGCGCGGATCGATGGGACCGCCCATCAACGTCATGGAGCGCGGCGTGGCGGCGTCGCCATCTTCGGCCATCAGCGCGACGGCGGCAAAGGCGGGGACGCAGGGCTGGCACACGGAGAAGAGATGCGCGCCCGGCCCCATTTCCTGCAAGAAGGTGATCACATAATCGATGTAATCGTCGAAGCCGAATGGCCCCGCCGACAGCGGCACATCCCGCGCATTTTTCCAGTCGGTGATATAGACGTCATGGTCGGACAGCAGCGTCCTGACGGTCGCGCGCAGCAGGGTGGAAAAATGCCCCGACATGGGGGCGACCAGCAGAACCCTGGGCTGCGCAGTATCGACATCATCCTTGGCGAAATGCAGCAAATTGCCGAAGGGCAGGTCCAGCAGCACCTCTTCACGGACGGAAACAACCGCATTGCCGGTGCGCACCTGATCAATGCCGTAGGCGGGTCGCTTGTGGGTCAACCGCGCGCCCTGAAATATATCCATCAGGGCGAACATGCGGCGCTGCAGCGGCCATTCCCCCACCGGGCCCATGCTGTCGCGCATGGAAAGGGCAAGTCGGGCACCCAGCCGAGCGGGTGCGAGCATATCTTCCAGCGCTTGGTAGCCGCTATATAACATCACCATAATAACGATTACGCCCCGCAATGTTCCCGACAGATAGTTCTTGTACAAAGCTTATGTTATTTTTCCACATTGCAGTGCATCATCATGCAAGGAAATTGCAAAGGGGAAGATCGCCATGCCGGTTGCTGAACTGACTATTTCCAGCAAGACCTACTCATCATGGTCGCTGCGCGGCTGGCTGTTGTGCCGCCTTGCCGGGCTTGACGTAGCGGAAAAGATGGTGGCGCTGGAAAATTTGGAGGCACGGGCAGAGCTGCTGTTGCTGACGCCGTCCGTCCTGGTGCCGCGCCTGACCCATGAAGGGGCGAGTGTGTGGGACACTCTGGCGATCGCGGAATATCTGCATGAGCTTTATCCTGATGCGGGCATGTATCCCAAAAACCGAATCGCGCGGGCGCATTGCCGGTCGGTGTCGGGGGAAATCCATTCGGGATTCGCGAATCTGCGGTCGGCGCTGCCCATGAACCTGAAGGTGCGGCATGACAGGTTCCCGATCTTTTCCGGGGCGAAACCCGATATCGAGCGGGTGGACACGATCTGGAACGAATGCCTGGATGCTTATGATGGCCCCTGGCTGTTCGGGGAAAAGCCGAATGTGGCCGATGCCATGTTCGCGCCCGTGGCCCAGCGTTTCCTGACCTATGCGGTGCCTCTGTCCGCAAAATCGGCCGCCTATTGCGACACGATCAATAGCTGGGGCCTGATGCGCGAATGGATCGAAGACGCGCGCCGGGAAGCGGATGAAATGGAGGAGCTGGACGTCGAGTTCTAAGGCCTGGGGAATTTTGAAGCCTTGGGAGGGTGTCAGTCGCGCAGTTGCGCCAGCCAGTCGCCGATCATCGCACGGCCCGCAGCGACTGCGCCCGGCCCATGTTCGTCATGGTCACGCCGCAGCGCTACGCCGCATTGCCTGGCGATGTCGAGATCGGCCCAGAAATGGGTCAGCCAGTCCTCAAAGCGCGGGTCATCACCCATTTCGGCGTGAAATTGCAGCGCCAGCAGGTTGTGGCCCCGGCGGAAGGCCTGATGGGCATAAGCATCCGTCGATGCGAGCAATTCGACACCGCCCGGCAGATCGAACGTATCGCTATGCCAATGCAGGACCGGCACATCCTTTAGATGTCGCAAAGGCGAATCGGCAGCTGCGCCGTTCAGCGTGATGGGCGCAAAGCCCAGCTCCATGCTTGGCCCCGGATAGACACGCCCACCGAGCGCCGCTGCGATCATCTGGCTGCCCAGGCACACGCCCAGGGTTGGCAGATCCTGATCGAGCCGGGCAGCGAGCTTGTCGATCTGCACCGGGATCCAGGGATGGATGTCATGTTCGTAAACGCCCATCGGGCCGCCCATCATGATCAACAGGTCGGGGGTGCAAAGATCGACATGGGCAAAATCGGGGCTGGCGACGTCAACCCGCTCAATCTCATAGCCGGCGGCCTCGATCGGCTGGAGATAGCCTGCCGCTCCTTCTCGCGGTACGTGACGGACGATGAGTGCTTTTTTCATTGCGGGGCCTGGGTAGCCAGGGGACGGTCCTGCCGCCAGAGGTGCCTTTCTTGGGCCAACGATACTCCTCCTATCAACCTTTTACCGTCCTGCGCCGCCATATGCGCCACAGCGCCGTAAAGCCGATCGCGCCCCAGACGATGTTCAGCACCATCGATGGGATTGCCCCATGCCACCAGGTGTTCAGCACGAAAAAGGTCGCACCCAGGGCGTTCATCCACTGGAACAGCGCCGAACCGCCCGACAGCCGACCAGTCGTGACGAGGAGATACGCGCCCAGCACCAGCGAAGCGCCGAGCCAGCCGACGATTTCGACAAAGAGTGTGACTGTCAAATTGCCCCTGCCCCGCTTCGTCGTCCCGAACTTTGGTTCAGGATATTGTGAGGCAGGATCGGGGCTGAAACAAGATCGGCCCGATCGCTGCATAAAAGAAAAGAGGGCCTCCCCACCGGGGAAGCCCTCCTTTTAATTCAGCCGGTGAGGCAGGCGATCAGGCGGCCAGCTTGCGCAGGACGTACTGAAGAATGCCACCGTTCATGAAATATTCGAGCTCGTTGATCGTGTCGATCCGGCAGAGCGCGGTGAAGGTGAAGGTCGAACCATCGGCCCGCTTCACGATCACGTCGACGTCCTGACGGGGCTTGAGGCCCGCAACATTCTGGATGGTGAAGGTTTCATCGCCCGTGAAGCCGTGCGTGTCCTTGCTCTCGCCATTTTTGAACTGCAGCGGCAGCACGCCCATGCCGACCAGGTTCGAACGGTGAATACGTTCGAAGCTTTCGACGATGACCGAGCGGACGCCCAGCAGGTTGGTGCCCTTCGCCGCCCAGTCGCGCGACGATCCGGTGCCATATTCCTTGCCGCCGATGACGACCAGCAAGGTGCCGTCCGCCTTGTGCTTCATCGCCGCATCATAGATCGGCATGACTTCGCCTTCATAGCGGGTCATGCCGCCTTCGACGCCGTCCAGCATCAGGTTCTTGATGCGGATGTTGGCGAAGGTGCCGCGCATCATGACTTCATGATGGCCACGGCGCGCGCCATAGCTGTTGAAGTCGGCCTGGGCGACCTGATGATCGCTCAGCCACTTGCCTGCGGGGCTGCTGGCCTTGATCGAACCGGCGGGCGAGATGTGGTCGGTGGTGATCGAATCGCCAAAGATCGCCAGCGGCTTGGCCTCGACAATGTCGTGGACCGGTGCCGGGGTCATGCTCAGCCCTTCGAAATAGGGCGGGTTGGCGACATAGGTCGAACCGGCGCGCCAGCTGTAGGTGTCCGAACCGGTGACGTCGATCGCCTGCCAGTGGGCGTCGCCCTTGTAGACATTGGCGTAGCGTGCCTGGAACATCGCGCGGTCCATGCAGCCGGCCATGGTGGTGGCGACTTCGTCATTGGTCGGCCAGATGTCCTTGAGATACACATCGTTACCCGCCGTGCTGACGCCGATCGGGGTGGTGATGAAGTCCTCAATCACCGTGCCCTTGAGCGCATAGGCGACGACCAGCGGCGGCGAGGCAAGGAAGTTGGCGCGCACGTCGGGCGACACGCGGCCTTCGAAGTTGCGGTTGCCGGAGATCACGGCGGCGGCGACGAGGCCGTTTTCGTTGATCGCCTTGCTGATCGGTTCGGCCAGCGGGCCGGAGTTGCCGATGCAGGTGGTGCAGCCATAGCCGACCAGGTTGAAGCCGACCGCATCCAGATGCTCCTGAAGGCCAGCCTTGGCGAAATAATCGGTCACCACCTGGCTACCGGGTGCAAGCGATGTCTTGACCCAAGGCTTGGGCTTGAGGCCCAGTTCGTTCGCCTTCTTCGCCACCAGGCCAGCGGCGACCATGACGCCGGGGTTCGACGTGTTAGTGCAGCTGGTGATCGCGGCGATGGTGACGTCGCCGTCGCCAATGTCGAAATCCTTGCCCTCGACAGGAACGCGCTGCTGCGCCTTCTTGTAGACGTTCGCCAGGTCGGTGTTGAACACGTCATCGACTTCGGGCAGCGAGACGCGGTCCTGCGGGCGCTTGGGTCCTGCAAGGCTGGGGACGACGGTGGCGAGGTCCAGTTCCAGCGTGTCGGTGAAGACCGGGTCGAGCGCGGGGTCGATCCAGAAGCCCTGTTCCTTGGCATAGGCTTCGACCAACGCGATATTGTCTTCGGTACGGCCGGTCAGGCGCATATAGTCCAGCGTCTTGTCGTCGATGCCGAAGAAGCCGCAGGTAGCGCCATATTCCGGCGCCATGTTGGCGAGCGTCGCACGGTCGGCGAGGCTCAGCGAAGCGAGGCCGGGGCCGAAATATTCGACGAAGCGGCCCACCACGCCCTTGGCGCGCAGCATCTGGGTGCAGGTGAGCACCAGATCGGTGGCGGTGACGCCTTCCTTCATCGTGCCGATCAGCTTGAAACCGACGACTTCGGGGATGAGCATGGAAACGGGCTGACCCAGCATCGCGGCTTCCGCCTCGATACCGCCGACGCCCCAGCCGAGCACGCCCAGGCCGTTGATCATCGTGGTGTGGCTGTCGGTGCCAACGCAGGTGTCGGGATAGGCGACGGTGACGCCGTCAGGGCCTTCGCTGGACCAGACCGCCTGCGCGATGTTCTCCAGGTTCACCTGATGGCAGATGCCGGTGCCGGGGGGCACGGCGTAGAAGTTGGCCAGCGACTTGCTGCCCCATTTCAGGAAGTCGTAGCGTTCCATGTTACGCTGATATTCGATTTCCACATTCTGTTCGAACGCCTTGGGCGTGCCGAATTCGTCAACCATGACCGAATGGTCGATGACGAGGTGAACGGGAACCTGCGGATTGATCTTCGCAGCGTCGGCACCCAGCGCGTTCATCGCGTCGCGCATCGCGGCGAGGTCGACCACGCAGGGAACGCCGGTGAAGTCCTGAAGCAGCACGCGCGCGGGGCGATACTGGATTTCCCGCTCGGCCTTGCCCCGGTCATTCTGCCAATCGACAATCGCCTTTACGTCTTCGGTCGTGACGGTCACGCCGTCTTCGAAACGGAGCAGGTTTTCCAGCAGCACCTTCATCGAGAAGGGCAGACGGCTGACGTCGCCAAGCTTCGCGGCGGCCTTTTTCAGCGAATAATAGGCAATGTCCTTGCCGCCGACCTTCAATGTGTCGCGCGTGCCGAGTGTGTCCTGTCCGATGGCGGTCATGAGTCGTGCGTCTCCTCGCAGTGCCCGGCCAAGGGGCTAGGAGGATAACGACATTCCGCCAAAAGCTTGCCCCGCGTGTCAAAGACGGCCGGGAAGATGGCGGGATGCGCCCCAACCGATGGCCGAAGCGGGTATGTCCCTTGATGGGCGTCGCCATAGCGCCTGTCGTCGGCAAGTCAATGCAGAGGCGCGAAATGGTACGGATGGCGAATCTTTCCTGTGGACGCGCCAATTGCACAGGGGATACATTGGCAGTTGGCCGCGTTCTGTTTCATGGAGCCGCTGAGTGAAAACAAATGGTCGCACGCTCTGGCTTTTGTCGTTGCATCAATGCTGACGTGAATATCCTCGTCAAAATGGTGCCGAAAATAAATGTCTGAGGAGGAAGACGATGCGCCCAGTATCAACCTTCGCCGCCGGAAAGTCATTCGACCCGGCCTCCAGAGGTTATATTATTCATTATCATCCCGGAGAAGCCAACCATTGCCCCAGTTGCGGGCGGAGCCAGTGGATGGTCGGTCGGTTGATGGCTGAATGCGCCTATTGCGCCACCGCCCTGCCCCTGGAGAACAACCGAGGCGTGGGCGCATGCGCGCGCGTCGTTCGGAGCCATACATCGGTTCCGTTGATAGATCAGATGCGGCCTATCACTGCCTGAACGGCTCAGCTGCCGCCCGGAGAGATCAGGCGGCGGCTACGCCTTCCACTTCGACAATGTCGTCGCCGGCATAATAGCCCTGCACGCGCACCCGTTTTTCGACATGATCTACGGGCACGCGCAGCAGCACCAAGCGGAACGTGCCGCCCAGATCGCGCTGGAGCAGGAAGCCCGATCCATCGCGGATCAACCTGCCCGTTTCATCTACTCCAGCGCCAATCTGTGTCATATGGTCCTTAGTCTATCGCGTTCTTGATCCCCTTGCCAGCCAGCAGGCCGAGCACCAGGAAGAGAGCGAAGAGCGCGATGGCGATGAAGAACAGGATCTTTGCGATCCCGACAAACGTGCCCGCTGCGCCGCCAAATCCCAGAATGGCGAGAACGGCGGCTATCACGAGCGAAATAATGGCCAGGCGAATCATCACATTATCCTTTGTTGCGGAGTCATGATGATCGAACGACCGGTGGACGGGGCAGTTCCATGGCCCTGATGGCGACTGCCAAGCCATTCCACAAGGTGCTGGCAAATCCTGGCCAGCCCGATGCAGCTTGCAGATGACAAAGCAGGGCCGCTCTGGCATCGGGCAGTCACGATAATCACGGGCGGCGACGAATATATGACGAAGATTGGCATTTTCGGTGCGGCGGGCCGCATGGGCCGGGCGATCGCGCAGGTGGCGTTGGAAGCCGGGCTGGAGATTAGCGGCGGGACGGACCGTCCCGACAGCGGCGATCTGTTGCCGGGCATCGCCATCACGTCCGATCCGCTGGAGCTGGCAAAGCGCAGTGACGTGCTGATCGACTTTTCCGTGCCTGCCGCGCTGTCCCGGCATCTGGACGCCTGCGTCGCGGCTGGCAAGCCGGTGCTGGTCGGCACCACCGGGCTGGAAGCTGACCATCATAGCCTGATCGACACGGCAGCAGGATCGATCGCCGTTTTGCAGACGGGGAATACTTCGTTGGGCGTCAATATTCTGGCCGCTCTGGTGGAACAGGCGGCGGCCCGCCTGGGCGACGATTGGGACATAGAAATTGTCGAGATGCATCATCGGCACAAGGTGGATGCCCCTTCCGGCACGGCGCTGCTGTTGGGCGAGGCGGCGGCGCGCGGGCGTCAGATTTCCCTTGCCGACCATAGTGATCGCGGTCGCGACGGCATCACCGGCGCGCGTGTCCAGGGAAGCATAGGTTTCGCGGCGCTGCGCGGGGGATCGGTGGCGGGCGATCATCAGGTGATCCTGGCCAGCGAAGGCGAGCGGATCGAACTGGGCCACCGGGCCGAAAGCCGGGTCATCTTTGCGCGCGGCGCTGTCAGGGGAGCGAGCTGGCTGTTGGGCCAGCCGGCGGGGCGTTACGACATGAAGGGCGTGCTGGGCCTTTAAGCCGTCAGATGAACCGGGACCATATCTTCGATTTTTTCAGCCGCCTGGCCGAAGCCAATCCAGCTCCCCGGACGGAGTTGGAATATGGCAACGACTATCAGTTGCTGGTGGCGGTCGTGCTGTCCGCCCAGTCGACCGACATCGGCGTCAACAAGGCCACCCGCGCGCTGTTTCGTGAGGTGGAAACCCCGGCCCAGATGGTTGCGCTGGGCGAAGACGGGCTGAAGGCGCATATCAAGACGATCGGCCTGTTCAACGCCAAGGCGAAAAATGTGATCGCTTTGTCGGAAATATTGGTGAGCGATTTCGACGGGCAAGTGCCGGAGGACCGCGATCTGCTGACCACCCTGCCCGGCGTCGGGCGCAAGACGGCCAATGTCGTGATGAACACCGCGTTCGGGCATGAAACCTTTGCGGTCGATACGCATATCTTTCGCATCGGCAACCGTACCGGCCTGGCACCGGGGAAAACGCCGCTCGCCGTCGAACAGAAGCTGGAAAAGCGCGTGCCGGGGCCGTTCCGGCGTGACGCGCATCACTGGCTGATCCTGCATGGCCGCTATGTCTGCAAGGCGCGCCGCCCCGAATGCTGGCGCTGCGTCGTGGCGGACCTTTGCCGCTACAAGCCCAAGACGCCTGCTCCTGCCCAAAAAGCCAGCGCCACGGCGGCTGCTTCCGCCGGGTGAAGGCTTTCCCATTATCGTGCGGTTCAGCCAGGCTATGCTAAACCGCTGATGTCGTGACGGCGTTGACTGACGTCGCGCCTTGGAAAATGTGAGGAGAGATACGCATGACCGCCCCCGTCTCCGCGCCCATTGCAGGCATTGCGCTCGCCTTGGCTATCGCCTGCGCCGCCGCGCCCGCCGCAGCCAAACCCAGGGCCGACAATCTCATCCCGTCCGGCAAAGCCGTAAGCTGCGTGAGTTTGCAGTCCATCCGCAGTACGGAGGTTCGCGACGACCGGACCATCGATTTCATCATGAACGGCAACAAGGTCTATCGGAACAGGATGGAGCATAGCTGCCCCGGCCTGGGTTCGGAACGGCGATTCCTGTACAAGACCAGCCTGTCGCAGCTATGTTCGGTGGACATCATCACGGTGCTATACAACGCGCCCAATCTGAGCCCCGGTGCCAGTTGCGGCCTGGGCATGTTCCAGCCGATGGTGAAGGCCCCGAAATAGAAGATGCGTGTCGCGATTTGGTGCTGGCGCCAAAGGATATGCTTTGCTAAGCGGCGCTTCGCACCAGCGACATGCACCCATAGCTCAGCTGGATAGAGCGTTGCCCTCCGAAGGCAAAGGCCAGTGGTTCGAATCCACTTGGGTGCACCATTTTTTGCTTGCCCTCACGCACCGGGCGGCGACATCCGTCATATTGGCGTTCTTCGTATCAGCTTGGGCGGCCACTTTAGGCCTTGCGAACCGCCGTCGGGTTCGAATTCGCTTCCTTTCAGGCGCGCCATTTCCGCATGGCGGGCGAACTGAAGATACCCCGCGTGATAGTCGGGTGTTCGGACTTATGACCCACACCCAGATCAGCCAGGCGAACGCATGTCAGCAGCAGGACCGACATGCTGACCAGCTCTCCACCATCTTCAATAAACCCGATGAGATTATCCGCCCTTGGCACGAACCTCATCATGACCTCGTGAAATGCATCTACGATGCTGCCAAACCCTCCCAGCAGCAGGATGGGCAGCAGCACGGAAATGATCTGAATTCGCCCTGGGCGTTGGGACAGCATGCATCCTATGGCAGCCATGACCACGGTGGCCGCCCCGACCATCATCGTGAACAGGGCCTGCCCGACATTGTCGTGAGCAGGCACAAGGACATCGCCCATATATTCGTGCAAACGCAGGGAATCATCCAGGCATAGATAAAATATTACCAGAGCCATGGGCATGATCTGGTAGAATTTTCGACTTACCGACAGATAGAATATCAGAAGAAATGATACGAACAGCTTCGCATATTCGAACCATTCGGACAGGCTCCTGTCCTTATCGACCCGAAACAGACGCTCATTTCCACCGATTACGCCATTTACTGCCGCGACATGCAGCAGAATGAAAAACAGGTCGGCCAAGAAAATGGCTAGCGCGAGCTTTGTGCCGAGCGCGTGCCAGATGATGGCTACCGCTTCCCCGATTTCGCGCGGAAAATCCCACCTCGCAACCATGCGCCTGACAAGGTTTCCCACCGAAAGCCCCTCCCGCCTGATATTGGGGGAGATAGAAATACGCGTGATCGGGTTTGAGCGGTCAGTGCCATGTCGGCTAAACCGACACTATTTCGAGGGTCTGCCGCATATCCGAATTTGAAGAGTGAAGCCAAAGCGTGGCTAAGGCGAAGTCCCGCCGCCCTGCACCGGATGCGACGGTCGGCCCTACCGTCGCTGCCCGGTTCATTGACGCCGGGACGCTATTTCAGGCCGCCGCCCATCGCGCGATAGAGTTCGATCATGTTGGCGGCACGGGCCAACCGGGTGGCGAGCATGCTCCGTTCGGCACTATACAAGGTGCGCTGGGCATCCAGCGTTGTCAGGAACGGATCAACGCCAGCGCGGAAGCGGGCTTCCGACAGGCGATAGCCGACGCGCGCGGCGTCTCTTAGCGAGCTTTGCGCTTCGAGTTGCGCGGTCATCGTGCCGCGACGGGCAAGAGCGTCGGCGACTTCGCGGAAGCCTGTCTGGACGCTCTTTTCATAAGTGGCGAGCATGGCGTCATAGGTCGCCCGGCTGTAACGCAAATTGCCCTGATTTTTGCCAAAGTCGAAGATTGGCAGCCTGACAGAAGGTGCCGCCGACCAATAGTCGCTGCCGGACGCGAACAGGTTGGACAGCCCGGCGCTCAAGGTCCCAAGGGCCGCAGTCAGGGAGATATTGGGGAAGAAGGCCGCCCTGGCCGCGCCGATGTCGGCATTGGCCGCGCGCAATTGATGTTCCGCCGCCAAAATGTCTGGCCGTTGCAGCAGGATGGATGAGGGCAGGTCCGTGGGAAGGTTTGCCAGCGTGACGTCTTCCTGCGGCATGGCGGACGGGAGATCGCCCGGTGCCACGGTCGATCCCGCGAGCAGGTTGAGGGCATTCTGGTCCTGCGCGACCAGCGTTGTCGCCTCCGCAATGTCGGCGCGCGCCTGATCATAGCTGGTCTGTGCCTGCCGCACCTCCAGTTCCGACGCGATCCCCTTGGCAAAGCGGGCGCGGGTCAATTCCAGCGTCTTGCCGAACGCGGCCTCCAGATCGCGGGCGATGCGCAGCCGTTCCTGGTTCGCGGCCATGGAAAGCCATGCGGATGCCGTTTCCGCGATCAAGGCGGCCTGCGCGGCGTTGCGGCTTTCGACGCGCGCGAAATATTGCTCCTGCGCTGCCTTGCTCAGGTTGCGGACGCGGCCGAACAGGTCGATCTCCCACGCGGAAATGCCGACCGAGGCGGAATAGATGTCGGTGCGGCCCGTCGCGCCCGCGCCAGCACCAGCTGCCCCGCCCGCACCCTGCTGAGCGAAGGGGAAATCCTGATAGGTCGCGCTGCCATTGGCCGCGATTGTCGGAAACAGATCGGATCGCTGAACGCGATATTGCGCCCGCGCCTGTTCCACATTGGCGACGGCGATGCGCAGGTCCCGGTTATGGACGAGCGCCTTTTCAATCACGCGCACCAGCCGCTGGTCGGTGAAAAAGTCTCTCCAGCCCGTGTCGGCTGGCTGAATGGCGGCCTGCCCGGTCGCACCGGCAGGGTAGGCTGGCCCCGACGGGCTTTCGACCGGCACGGGCAGCGCGGGCCGCACATATTTGGGTGCCATGTCGCAAGCGCCCAGAGCGAGGGCCAGCGCGGTTGCCGAGAAGATCCTGATCCTGTGCATCTGCCTCATGCCTCCTGCAATGCGGCGGCAGGGGCGCGCCGGTCGGACGCCTGCTCTTCGCCATGATGCTGGCGGAACAGACGTTTGACGACGGTGAAGAATATCGGGACGAAGAAGATGGCGAGCACGGTCGCCGACAGCATGCCGCCCACCACCGCAGAGCCGATGGCGCGCTGTCCCCCCGCCCCTGCGCCCTTGGCGAGCGCGAGCGGCAGAACGCCGAAGATGAAGGCAAAGCTGGTCATCAGGATGGGCCGCAGGCGCAGCTTGCCCGCTTCCAGAGCGGCGCGCGCTGGCGATAATCCTTCGCGCATTTTTTCTTCCGCGAACTCGACGATCAGGATCGCATTCTTGGCCGACACGCCGATTGTCGTGATCAGGCCGACCTGGAGGTAGATGTCGTTGTTAAGGCCCACCAGCGCAGCGGCGATAACCGCGCCCAGCACGCCCAATGGCACCACCAGCATCACCGCGATAGGGACCGACCAGCTTTCGTAGAGCGCGGCAAGGCAGAGGAACACGATCAGCATCGACAGCGCGTAAAGCGCAGGTGCCTGACCGCCTGAGGTCCTTTCCTCATAGGAAATGCCGTTCCATTCATAGCCAAGGCCCGGCGGCAGCTTTGCGGCATGCTCCTCCATCGCCTTCATCGCTTCGCCCGTGCTCACGCCGGGCGCGGGGGCACCCATGATCTGCATGGACGGGACGCCATTGAACCGTTCCAACTTGGCCGGGCCCTTTATCCATTCCGTCCCGGCGAAGGAGGATATTGGCGTCATGACCCCGGTCGCGCCACGCACATGCAGCGCACCAATGGAGTCAGGCGTCGACCGGAACGGCGCGTCCGCCTGAACATAGACCCGCTTCACCCGGTCACGGTCGATAAAGTCGTTGACGTAAGCGCCGCCCATGGCCGTCGCGATCGTATCGTTGACGTCGGCCTGCGCCACGCCGAACGCGCCGGCCGCGGCATGATCCACATTCAGTTTCAGCTGGGCGGTATCTTCCAGGCCATTGGGACGCACCTGCGCCAGCCGCTGATCCGCGCCCGCCATCCCCAGCAACTGGTTGCGCGCGGCCAGCAATTGATCATGGCCCAGATTGGCGCGGTCGACGAGCTGGAAGTCGAAACCGGACGCATTGCCGAGTTCAGAGACTGCGGGCGGAACGATGGCGATAGCCTGCCCCATGGGGAATTTGCTGAAGGCCGCATTGGCGCGCTGGGCAATGGCTTGCACACCGTTGTCCGCACCCTTGCGTTCTTCCCAATCCTTCATGCGGACGAAAGCGAGGCCGACATTCTGCCCCTGCCCCACCAGACCGAAGCCCGCGATGGTGAAGACGGCTGCGGCGTTTTTCTTTTCATCCTTCAGATAATGGTCACGCACCCGGTCGAGCGTCCGTTCGGTTTCATCGATGCCCGATCCAGAAGGCAGCGCCACCTGGTTGATCAAGCGGCCCTGATCCTCATTGGGCAGGAATCCGCCCGGCAGCCGCATGAAGATGACCGCCATGCCGATCGCGATCAGCCCATAGACCAGCATGGTCCGGGTCCGGCTTTTCTCCAGCTTTTTAACGGCGACGCCATAGCGCACCACATTTCGGTCGAACGTGCGGTTGAACCAGCCGAAAAAGCCTTTTTGATGGCCATGACCGTCGCGTTGCGGTTTCAGGATGGTTGCGCACAGCGCCGGGGTCAGGATCAACGCCACCAGCACCGACAGGATCATCGCGGACACGATGGTGATGGAAAATTGGCGGAAGATGACGCCCGTTGACCCGCCGAAGAAAGCCATGGGCAGGAACACCGCCGACAGGACAAGGCCGATGCCGATCAGCGCACCGCTGATTTCATCCATCGATTTCTTGGCCGCTTCCTTGGGCGACAGTCCTTCCTCCTGAATGATGCGTTCGACATTTTCCACGACGACGATCGCGTCATCGACCAGCAGCCCGATGGCCAGCACCATGCCGAACAGCGTCAATGTGTTGATGGTAAATCCCGCAGCATGCAGGATCGCCAGCGACCCTAGCAGGACGACGGGAACCGCGATTGTGGGGATAAGGGTGGCGCGCCAGTTCTGGAGGAACAGGAACATCACGACGAAGACCAGCAGCACCGCTTCGATCAGGGTGTGAAAAACCTGTTCGACCGACAATTTGACATAGGTCGAATTATCGACGGGAAAGTCATATTTCACCCAGGACGGGAAGCTGCCGGACAGTTCATCGACCCGCTTCTTCACGCCTTCGACGGTGTCGAGCGCGTTGGCTCCCGGTGCCAGCTTTATGCCGAAACCGGCGGCAGGATGGCCGTTGAAACGCGCGCGGAAACCGTAGCTGTCAGCGCCCAGTTCGACGCGGGCGACATCTTCCAGCATCACGGTCGAGCCATCCTGATTGCTGCGCAGGATGATCTTGCGGAACTGTTCCGGGGTGCTGAGGCGGGACTGCGCCGTGACGGTGGCGTTGAGCGCCTGCCCTTCGGGTGACGGCGTGCCGCCGATCTGTCCGGCCGAAACCTGGGCATTCTGCGCGCGGATTGCCGCCTTTACGTCGCCGGTCGTGACCTGCAGGTTCGCCATCTTATAGGGGTCGAGCCAGATGCGCATCGCGTAGGACGCGCCCAGCAGCTGGGTATCGCCAACGCCGTTCAACCGACTGATCGGGTCCTGCAGCGTGGAAGCGACAAAGTCACCCGCGTCATATTGATCATGGATGCCATCATCGGCGTAGACCGCCATGACCATCAGGAAGGCCGATGTCGATTTCGTGACCCGCAGCCCCTGCTGCTGCACTTCCTGAGGCAGCAACGGCGTCGCCTGCGCCAGCTTGTTCTGCACCTGCACCTGGGCGATGTCGGCGTCCGTTCCCTGTTCGAATGTCAGGGTGATGGTCAGAACGCCCGCTGAATCGCTGCTCGACGAAAAATAGCGAAGATTGTCGATGCCCTTGAGCTGCTGCTCAATGATCTGGGTCGTCGTGCTTTCCAGCGTTCGCGCATTCGCACCGGGATAGGCCGTGCTGATCGTAACCGTAGGCGGCGCGATTTCAGGGAATTGCGCGACCGGAAGCTGCCGGATCGCCAGAAGCCCGGCGAGCATGAGGACGACGGCCAGAACCCATGCAAAGATGGGCCTGTCGATGAAATAGCGCGCCATGATCTTACTGTGCCCCGCCCGATACCGGCTTTACCTGTTCGGGCGCACGCGGCGTGACGGCAGTGCCCGGTTTCAGGTTGGTCGGCCCTTCCACGATCAGGCGATCACCCGCCTTCAACCCCTGGGTCACGATCCACCTGTCGCCCATCGTCTGTTTGGCTTCAACCTGACGGATTTCAGCCTTGTTCTGGGCATTGACGACCATCGCTGTGGCGCGCCCGCGCGCATCGCGGCTGATGCCCTGCTGCGGCGCGAGGATGGCGTTGGTCTGCTGTCCCGCAACGACCCGCGCGCGAACATACATGCCCGGCATCAACAGCCCGTCAGGATTGGGGAAGGTCGCGCGCAGCGTGACCGCACCCGAACTGGGATCGACCGTCACCTCGGAAAATTGCAGCCGCCCTTCCAGCGCATAGGTGCTGCCGTTGGGCAGCAACAGCTGGACGCGTGCGCCATCCGCTTCGCTGACGCCGCCGTCGCGCAGAGCCTGCCTGAAATTGATGATGTCGGCCGCCGACTGAGTCACATCGACATAGACGCTGTCGATCCGCTGGATCGTGGCGAGCGCGTCCGCCTGCCCCGCCTGAACCAGCGCGCCGGGGGTGAACAGCGACCTGCCGATCCTGCCCGAAATGGGCGCGCGGATGCGGGTGAAGTTCTGGTTGACCTGTGCCGCCTGTACGGCAGCACGCTGGGCCGCGACATCGGCACGAGCCTGCTGGGCAGTGGCAAGGGCATTGTCCGCTTCCTGACGGCTGACCGCGTTGATGCCGACCAGATCCTGATAGCGCCTGGCCTGCAAGGACGTAGCGTTGATCGACGCCTGAGCGCGCGCCAGATTGCCGCGCGCCTGCGCCAAGGCAGCCTGATAGGGCGCGTCCTCAATTTCGTACAACATCTGTCCGGCCTTGACGTAGGCACCCTCCGCAAACAGGCGCTTGCGGATGATGCCACTGATCTGCGGGCGCACTTCAGCGATTTCGGCTGCGGCGATGCGGCCCGGAAGCTCGCTGATCAGCGGGGCCGATTCCACCTTGAGCGACACGACGCCCACCGATGGCGGCGGTGGCGCGGCAGGCGCGTCCTTGCCACACCCGCCAAGAGCAAGGCTGGAAGCACAGGCGAACAGTCCGACAATCAATCCCTTTGGCACCAGCCGATGCTCCGCTTTTTCTGATTGCGGAGTGAACGTTCATTCCGCTTGCCCATCAGGTAGGAAGATGGCAAGGGGAGTTCAAGGACAAAAAGAGACGAAGGAGCGGAATTTTGGTTGCAGCGCAGCATGAGCAGGGAGGCAAGGAGCGCATCCTGGCGACGGCACGCGGCCTGTTCAACCTTCGTGGCTTCCATCAGACGTCGATGGCCGAACTGGCCAGCAGCGCTCAGGTTTCCGTGGGCCAAATCTACCGGCTGTTCAAAAGCAAGGAAGACATTATCAGCGCCATCGTCGAGGTGGACTCTGGCGAGCGGCGAAACGAGATTGCCGCACTGCGCAATAGATTATGCACGGGCGAAATAGGGGTCGAGGAGGCGTTCGAGCACCTTTTCCAGGGCGCTCTCGCCGATCATGAAGAAGCTTTGTCGTTCGACATATTGGCCGAAGGATTTCGTAGCGAACCCGTGGGCGAAACCATAGCGGCACTGTGCGGCAATTTGCGGCCATGGCTGCGCGATTTTGCCTGCGCCGCCAATCCCGATCTGGGTGAAGACAGTCTGGGGGACGCCGAAGAGCTGATCCTGGCCTGTATGTTCGGCTTTGGCCATCGCAGCCTGGCGCGCCCGAAATTGAGCGCGGAGGCGACCGCCAAGGGGGCGGCCCGCATGATCGTCGCGGCGCTGCGCGGGATAGACTGACCGACACGCCCCGGCGGGATCGCGCCGTCTTCAGCGCGCTTCGACTCCTTCCGGCAGGACGACGGCGGACCAGCTTTTCCCAGGCTTTAGATAGCGGGCGGCCAACGCCTGAATCTGCGCCGGGGTGACGGTCAGCATGTCGCGCGCCATGGTCTGCATCGCCTGGACATAGCGAGCGTCATGCGCTGCGCCCTCCATCTGGTTCATCCAGAAGGCATTGCCCGTCCCCGCCCGCATCAGCAATTGCCGCATCGGCGCGACTGCGCGCTGCAATTCATCATCGCTGACAGGGTTCTGGGCCAGATCGGCGGCCGTGTCCTTCACGACGCCGTAGAAATATTTGACGCGATCTGGCCGCACCTGGCTTGTGACGAGAATGTAACCGCCATTTTCATAGGAAAAAGGCCAGTTATTCTGCACGCTGGGCGAATAAGCCGCGCCTTCGGTCGAGCGCAGCTTGTCGAAAAGCCGATCGTTGAAGATCTGCGTCAAAATCTCCAGCTGGCGCGCCTCCGTTTGAAGGGAAAAGCCGCCTGCGGTCGGCCAGGCCATGACGGCTGCCGCCTGATCCTTGCTGCCCTTATGACGCAGGACGACCGGCGTTGCCACTGGAGCGGGGAAGCGCATCACCTTGTTCGCAGCCGGGACCGGCGCGTTGGGACGGGCGGGAAGAGCGCCAAAGGTCGCGGCCACCGCCTGGATCGCATCGTCGGGATTTACCTGCCCGAAAATCTGCACCTCGATAGGGCCAGACGCGAGCAGCGGTTCCCAGGTCTGGCGGAATGCCTGCGGCGTGAGCGCCTCTATTTCCGCGCGTGACGGCGTGCGGAACCGCACATCCTTGTCATGCAATAGCCAGTTGAGGTCACGCGCCAGGACCGAATCGGGCGCGCGGGCCATCGCATCATAGGCGACCGCCGCCCCTGTCTTCACACGGGCAATCGGCGCTGGGTCCCAGCCGGGCGCGAATAATTTGGCAGCGAACAGCGCCAACTGATCCTTGTAATCGGCGGGCCGGGTGACGGCCTGAAGTTCAAAGGCGTCGTCGTCGATGGAAAAGTCCATGCCCATCCGGCGACCATTGGTCAGTTCATCCAGCTCGCGCTGGCCCAGCTTGCCAATGCCGCCAGCCACAAGCGCATAGTTGGCTGCCCAGCCGGGCGCGGGCTTTGTGGGAGAGAATGCCTGCTGGCCGTGGCCGAACCGGACGTTGATGCGCACCTTTTCAGTTTCGGCATCATTGGCGAACAGGGTCAGCTTGACCCCATTGGCAAAGGTGATGCTGTCCATGCCCGGCAGTCCTACGGACGTGCGGGACACGACCTTTCCGGGCGGCCCCATTTTGGGCAGGTCAGCCATGGTGACCGGCTTCGCTGACAGGCGCACATTGGTCGCGGCCTTCACGGGTGCAGCCACAGCCGCCGCCAACTGGGCGTCCACGCCAGGTTGAACCTTGCCGGTGACCAGCATGGCGCGGAATACGCCAGCCGAAAACAGCCGCCGGGTCGAATCCAATATCTTTTGCGGCGTCATCGCAGGCTTGCCCGACCGGAAGATGTCGAGCGCGGCCTGCGGGCTGACCGTCGTTTCCCGAATGTCGACGGCGCTTACAAGATCGGTCGCCTGCTTCGCCCCGGCCTCCGTGTCGGCATTTTCGACCTGGATGGCTAGCGCGGTGTCCAACTGCGCATATTCGCGGTCGATTTCCTGCTGGCTGGGCGGGCTGGCCTTTGCATCTTCGATGATCGCGCGCACGTCGTGCAGCGACTTTTCCCAATTTTCTCCGGTGGGCAGTATAGTGACGAAGGTGCCGTCGGCGGACCGGCTGACGTCCTGTTGATCGACGCTTGCCTGCAGGAAGCTGCCGCCAGCGCGCGCAGCCTGTTCCAGCCGCCGACTGATGATCTGCAGCGCCAGCATGTCGGTCAGCTTGTCCTGATTATAGACGATCGTGTCGGCGCGCGGCTTCCAGGGACGCAGCCAGGCCATGGTCAGCCCAGTGGGCGCGCCGGGTTCCACCGTGACTTTGGTCGCTGGCGCCTTGGGGTCGGGTTCGCCGAAGTCAGGCAGCGGCGCGCCCTGCCCCGGCACCGACCAGCCGGAAAACTGATCCTTGATCAACTGTTCCGCGACTGCCGGGTCCATGTCGCCTGCAATGGCGATCACGGCATTTTCCGGGCGATACCAGCGGTCATGAAACGCTTCCATCCGGGCGGCGGTGACGGCGTTCAGAGTTTCGACCGATCCGATCGGGCTGCGGCTGGCGAGCGGTTGGCCCGCGAAAAAATGTTCGCGGCTGGCGTCGGAAATGCGCATTTGCGGGCCTACGCCCTCACGCCGTTCCGCCAGCACGACCGCGCGTTCGGCATCGACGGCGGGATCGACGATGTTCGGATCGGCCATCATCCCCGCCAGGATTTTCAGGCTTTCGCCCAGAGTGTCCTGGGTCGCCTGCGGCAGGTCGAGCGCATAGGTGGTGCCGGTGGGCGTCGTCTGGGCGTTGCTGTCGCTGCCGAACGTCACGCCCAGCCGCTGCCATATGCGCTTGGATTCGCCGTCCGGCACATGGCGCGAGCCCCGGAAGGTCAGATGCTCCATGAAATGGGCGTAGCCAAGCTCATCAGCCCGCTCCATCAGCGATCCGGCATCGATCCGCAGGCGGACCGACACCTGGCCGGGCGGGACGCCGTTGCGGCGGATGGCGTAGCGCAGGCCGTTGGGCAGTTGACCAAAGCGCCATGCGGCGTCGATGGGGACATCGCTATTTTCATACAGCCACGGGCGCAACTGCGGCGCGGTCGTCTTGGGACCGGCAGGAGAAGATGCAGCGACCGGCCCCGTCCGCGCAGAGAGCGGGACGGGCGATCCTGAAATCAGCAGACCAAGGACGACTAGCGAAACGGCGGAGCGCCGGAAATTATGGCTCATGGCGTGCAGCCTAGAGCCAAATTTCTGAATAGCTACTGACGAAACTGATCTACAGCTTGCCAGCGCGGCGCTTCACCGCCCCGAAACCGATCAGCGAACGGTGCGCTGCACCGCACCCTTGTGCGCGCCAACGCCGGTGCGGCGACGACGCGACGGCTTTTTCGCCAGCGCTTCGCCATCGGGGCGATGCGCCCGTTCGGCTGTTCCGCGCGGTTGCCTCTGCTGCTGATCCTGGTAGCGGCGCTGACCATCGGCACGCCTTGCCTTCTGATCGGGCGTCTGCTCCCGGCCCTTCTTGGGCGGCGCGGCCTTGGGCAGGTTGCGCACGACCTCGACGAAATTCTCCGGCAGCGGGACGATGTCCAGCTTTACGCGGGTCGTCCGTTCAATCGCCTTGAGATAGGGACGTTCATCCTCCGCCACAAAGCTGATCGCCACGCCGTCCGCCCCTGCCCGCGCGGTGCGGCCGATGCGGTGGACATATTGTTCGGGAACGTTGGGCAGTTCGAAATTGATGACATGGCTGACGCCCGACACGTCGATGCCGCGCGCCGCAATGTCGGTGGCGACCAGCAGCTTCACATTGCCATGACGAAATGCCTGGAGCGCGGTGGTGCGCTGGGCCTGGCTCTTGTTGCCATGGATGGCCACGGCCTGGATGCCCGCACCTTCCAGAAAGCGCACGACCCGGTCCGCGCCATGCTTGGTACGGGTAAAGATCAACGCCCGGTCGATATCCTCATCCTTGACGGTGAGGGTCAGCAACGCCTGCTTTTCCACCTGGTTGACGAAGGTCGCCTGCTGGCGGACCCGTTCGGCGGTGGTGGATTGCGGCGCAACGCTCACCTTTACCGGATTGTTCAGGAACTGCGCGGCCAGCGCCTCAATCTCTCCGGGCATGGTGGCCGAAAAGAACAGGTTCTGCCGTTCCTTGGGCAGCAGCTTGGCAATGCGCTTGAGCGGATGGATGAAGCCCATGTCCATCATCTGGTCGGCTTCATCCAGGACGAAGATTTCCGTGTCCTTCAGGGTGAAGGCGCGCTGATCGATCAGGTCAAGCAGACGCCCTGGGGTTGCGACGACGACATCGACGCCCCGGCCCAGCGCCCGGATCTGACGGTTGATGGGGACGCCGCCAAACACGACTTCGACCGACAATTTGAGGAAGCGGCCATAGTCGCGAAAGCTCTGCGCGATCTGCGCGGCCAGTTCGCGGGTCGGCGACAGCACCAGCATGCGGCAGCCCTGAAGCGGCGTCGGCTTGGGATTGCGCGCGAAATGGTCGAGGCTAGGCAGCGCGAAGGCTGCGGTCTTGCCGGTGCCGGTCTGGGCGATGCCGCACAGATCCTTGCCATCCAGCAGGACAGGAATGGCCTGCGCCTGGATGGGCGTGGGAGACGCATATTTCTTGGCGGCGAGCGCCCGGAGGATCGGCTCGGCGAGGCCAAGGTCAGTAAATTGCATAGGGTAAACTCACAAGTCGAGCGATGCGTCGACGCGGCTGCACATGCAACCGGCGCGCAAGGCGGGTTACGAAACGACCCGCGTGAAAAGGGAAGCCTCAAGCTTGGCGCAGACTTTCATTGGCCGGCCCCGTCACCCCTAAGGGCCGGAACGATCACGCTGCCAATCGCTGTCGGGCGGAAAACGCCCCCGCTGCGCTGCCGGGCATATGCCCCTGATCCATATAAATAGCAAGCGGTCCCGGATTTTAGCCGGAACCGCTCATATATTTGCAGATGTTCGCCGCCTCTTATTACAGCGGGATTTCTACATGCTTGTCGCGCATTTCGGCGCGAACGTCGCCGCCGAACATCTGTTTGAACATGCCGCCCAGCGACATATCCGCGCGCCAGATTTCGGCATGGCCAAGGTCAAACCGCAGCATCTGCAAATTGGGGTCCTGACGTCCGCCCGGATACCAGCTGGCGACATCATGGGTCCAATAACGGTCGATGACGGCAGGATCATTTTCCGTCGTCAGCGTTCCGTCGATGCAGGCGAACAAATGATGCCCCTTGCCGGAAAATTGCGCCATGGCGGGGCCGCCCGCCGCCAGCCGATTGTCCTTTGTCGTATAGAACCAGAAACAGTGGTTGGCGCCCGGGTCCAGTTGCGCGGTCATCGGCAAGCTATGTTCGTGCGAGCCTTGAAGGCCGACCATCAGAAAGGGGCTTTGCGCGAGTTCCGTCCAAAAACGATGACGGATGTCGACCTCGTTGCTCATCTTTCTTTCTCCTGTAGGTGAACAAGGGATTTAATCGACGAACGGGGCGCGAAGTTCCCTTCCAGCTTACCAGAAAGCTTGATCTGGCGCAGTCTTGTCTCCACATAGCAGCCATGCTGATCGAAACCGAACTTACGCCTAATCCGGCCACCGTCAAATTCATCCCCGGCCGCGTCGTCATGGGCATGGGAACGCGCGACTTCGTGACGCCGGAGGAAGCGGAGGCATCCCCCCTTGCGTCGGCGCTGTTCGGGCTGGGTGACGTTACGGGTGTGTTCTTTGGCGGCGATTTCCTGTCAGTGACCATCGCGCCCGGCGCGGAATGGGCCGACGTAAAGCCGGACGTGCTTTCGATCCTGCTGGAACATTTTTCCGCGAACATGCCCCTGTTCACGCCGGGATCCGCCGACGCGATCGTCGTGCCAGCCGAAGAGGAATTTTCCGACGACCCCGCCGATGCGGAGATCGTCGCCCAGATCAGGGAATTGATCGACACACGCGTGCGGCCAGCGGTCGCCAATGACGGCGGCGACATCATCTATCGCGGTTTTGATCGCGGCACGGTTTTCCTGCGGATGCAGGGTGCCTGTTCGGGATGCCCATCCTCATCCGCAACCCTGAAAAACGGCATTGAACAGTTGCTGAAACATTATGTGCCGGAAGTCACCGAAGTGCGCGCTGTTTAAAGGTCCTGCCAGACCGCATTGGCAAATAGAGGCGGATGGACTAACCGCTGGACCAATCCTAACCATCCGGCTTCTCACAGGGGATTTTCTTGCGCACTCTGGTCATCGACACCGCTACGCAGGCGCTGTCCGTGGCGCTGCTCGAAAATGACCAGCCAGCGGGTTGCTTCCATGAAATTGTAGGACGGGGTCATGCCGAAGCATTGATACCGGCCATTGCCGCGCTGCCCGATGGCGGGCGGGCGGATGCAATCGCCGTGGACGTCGGCCCCGGCAGCTTCACCGGCGTTCGCATCGGCATCGCGGCGGCACGCGCGCTGGCATTGGCCTGGTCGCTGCCCTTGCGCGGCTATGGCGCATTGTCGCTGATTGCGGCGAAAGCGGCGCTGGACCATGAAGGCGGTCCCATTGCCGTCACGATAACCGGCGGGCATGGCGAACTGTTCTGGCAATGTTTTGAAGAAGACGGCCTGACTGCACTCACCGCGCCCGCCTCCACGCCCATCGCCACGCTAGCAGCCCAGATGGACCAACCCATCATCTATGGCACGGGGGCAGAGGCATTGGTGACGGCCCGCGGCCATGGCCTGGCGGTCAACCGTTACCCTGACTCGGTCGACTATCCCTTGATCGCGGGCCTTGCCGCTCTGTCCCCCTCTCCCATTTACTGTCGCGATGCCGACGCCCGGCCCATGGCGGCCCAAGCGCCTTCATGATCCCCGGCCTCACCCTCGACATCCATGAGGATGCAGAGCGTAACGCCATGGCCGACGCCATGGACGTGATGTCCCACGCGTTCGATCCGGCCTATGGCGAAGCATGGACATTGTCCCAACTGGCGGGCGTCATGGTGATGCCGGGAACATGGCTGACCATCGCGCGGGTTGACGCGGCGGTGCTGGGTTTTGCCCTGGTCCGATCGGTGCTGGACGAATGCGAATTGTTGCTGCTGGCCGTTCACCCGCTTTGGCGCGGGCGCGGCGTAGGCCGCACGCTGCTGGCCGACAGCCTGAAGACAGCGCGACGACGCGGGATCAGGTCGATGAACCTGGAAGTGCGTTCGTCCAATAATGCGATAAAATTATATGAAAATATGGGGTTTGAATATGTACATCGTCGGCCCGGTTATTACCGTGGCCAGGATGGGCAACTTCACGATGCGTTGAGCTTTCGTATAGAAATAATCGAATAGCCTGCATCATTCCTTGCTAAAGGAATGGCCAAGGTATAATCCAATGATACCGCTCCTGAAATGATTATCTTGGGCGGGTCGCACATAAAATCAGACTTCTCAGGATAAAGAAAATGGAAACCGAATCAGCGCAGAGCGAGCTGCTCATTACTTTGACGTCCGACATTGTGGCAGCACATGTCTCCAACAACAGCGTTGCGGTCTCTGATGTCGCCACTCTCATTCAGAATGTTCACGCCGCTCTTTCAGGACTCGCGACGCCCAGCGCCGCGCCGGAAGTAAAGCTGGAACCTGCAGTCTCCGTCCGGTCATCGATCAAGCCCGATTTCATCGTCTGCCTTGAAGACGGAAAGAAGCTGAAGATGCTCAAGCGTCATCTGATGACTCATTACCAGATGACGCCAGACGATTACCGGGCGAAATGGGGCTTGGCCGCCGATTATCCGATGGTGGCACCAAATTATGCAGAACAGCGTCGCACGCTGGCAAAAAAGATCGGCCTGGGCACCAAGCGTCGCCGCACCCGCGCGAAATAAGCGCGCTGCAGCCCTTATCTATCATGACGAAGGGGCGCATCGACCATGCGCCCCTTTCATGCCGTGGGAAAAGCGGCTAGCTTTCCCCAAGTGCCGAATTAACGAAATGAGCCAATCTTCATGAACCGCAAGATCGACGTGGAAGCGCTTTGCCATGAAAAGGGCCTGCGAATAACCGAGCAGCGCCGCGTCATCGCTCAGGTCTTGAGCGACGCGTCCGATCACCCGGACGTGGAGGAGTTGCACAAGCGCTCGTCCACCATCGATCCGGGCATATCGATCGCCACAGTCTACCGCACGGTGCGCCTGTTCGAGGAAGCCGGGATTCTGGAGCGCCACGATTTTGGCGATGGCCGCGCCCGCTATGAAGCCGCGCCGGAATCGCACCATGACCATCTGATCGATGTCGAAACCGGCAATGTCATCGAATTTGTCGACCCCGAACTGGAGCAGCTGCAAAAGCTGATCGCGGAAAGGCTGGGCTTCCGCCTGGTCGATCACCGCATGGAGCTTTACGGCGTCTCGCTCGACCGGAAGAACTGACCCGCTTGCGCAGGCTGCGCCGTCTGCTGCGAATAGGGGCGCTGGTAGGCAGCCTGGTCCTCTGCCTTGTCCCGCATCTGATCTGGCGCGCCTTTGGCAGGCGGTCGCCCTGGCCGCGCCGTTTCCTGGCGATGGCGGCGCGCGCGGTCGGCGCGCGGGTGCGCGTTGATGGACATGCGTTTCACGGCGACAATTTCATCATCGCCAACCATGTCAGCTGGGTCGATATATTGGCGCTGGGCGGGGCGACCGGCGCAGCCTTTGTCGCTCATGACGGCATCGCCCGCTGGCCCCTGATCGGATGGTTGGCAGCGCAGAACAACACGCTGTTCGTGGCGCGCAACCGGCGCGGCGCGATCGCAGGCCAGATCGACGGACTGCGCGCTGCCCTGGCGGGTCACCAGCCGGTCGCGTTGTTCCCGGAAGGAACGACCAGCGACGGACGCGCGCTGCTTCCCTTCAAGCCTTCGCTGCTCGCCGTGCTGATACCGCCGCCCCGCGCCGTCATGATTCAACCCGTCCACATCGATTATGGTGACGCCACCGACGCTGTCGCCTGGCACAGCCAAGAGCCGGCGGGCGCGAATGTCAAAAAAATCCTGGAACGCAAGGGACCGCTCATTGTGACGCTGCGTTTTCTGGAGCCTTTCGACCCCATGGAACATCCCGATCGCAAGCAATTGGCGGCGGTGGTGAGCGAAAGGATCGCCGTCAGCATCGGACACCACCTGCCGCCTTTCACTTGTGCAACGCGCCCTGTATAGCTGGATCGCATGAATCGTAACGACGCTCCCAAGACTCCGGCTACCTTCCACGTCAAATCCTTCGGCTGCCAGATGAACGTCTATGATGGCGAGCGCATGGCCGAGATGCTGGGCGAGCGCGGCATGACGGCGGCCAGCGAAGGCGCGCAGGCGGATCTGGTGATCCTGAACACCTGTCACATCCGCGAAAAGGCCGTGGACAAGGTCTATTCCGACATCGGTCGCCTGACGCGCGAGGACGGGACCCGTCCGATGATCGCAGTAGCCGGTTGCGTGGCCCAGGCAGAGGGCAGCGAAATCAGCCGCCGCGCCAAAAGCGTGGACATCGTCGTCGGCCCGCAAGCCTATCATCACCTGCCGGAATTGATCGAAAAAGCCGGTCGCGGCGAGGAAGCGGTGGACACCGACATGCCGCTCGCCTCCAAATTCGGCGCGCTGCCCGCGCGGACGAAGCAGGCCCGCCCCACCGCTTTCCTGACCATCATGGAAGGTTGCGACAAATTCTGCACCTATTGCGTCGTGCCCTACACGCGCGGCGCGGAAATCAGCCGTAGCTGGTCCGCCATCATCGACGAAGCAAAGGCGCTGGTCGATGGCGGGGTGCGCGAAATCACCCTGCTGGGCCAGAATGTGAACGCCTGGACCGGAGAGGATGACAAGGGCCGCGCCCAAGGCATGGATGGGCTGGTGCGCGAACTGGCCAGGCTGAATGACCTCAAGCGCATCCGCTATACCACCAGCCACCCCAATGACATGAGCGACGGCCTGATCGCCGCCCATGGCGATGTGGACAAGCTGATGCCTTTTCTCCACCTGCCGGTGCAATCGGGCAATGACCGCATCCTGAAGGCGATGAACCGCAGCCATAGCGTCGACAGCTATCTGCACATCATCGATCGCGTGCGCGCGGTCCGCCCGGACATTGCATTGTCGGGAGATTTCATCGTCGGCTTCCCCGGCGAAACCGATGCCGAGTTCGAAGATACGATCAGGATCGTCGAACAGGTGCGCTATGCCCAATGCTATTCGTTCAAATACAGCCCGCGCCCCGGCACTCCGGCGGCGGGAATGGACGGGCAGGTACCAGCCGAAGTGATGGATGAGCGGCTAGCGCGGCTGCAGGCGGCGATCAACCGGCATCAGGCGGATTTTAACGCGAGTACTGTTGGGCGTCGCACCCAGATTCTGCTGGAACGCAAGGGCCGCCATCCAGGGCAGTTGATCGGCAAGACCCCTTGGCTTCAGTCAGTGCATGTCACCGCGCCGGAACTTTTCATCGGCGACATGGTCGAAGTAGATATCATCAGCGCCGGCCCGAATAGTCTGGCCGGTCAACCTAGTAGGAGGAAGGCCGCTTGAACCTACTCACAGTCGTTCCCGGCATCACGGGAGCCCATCTCCGACCCTGTCCGCCAGGCTGGAAGGGAGAGAGATGGATAGCTGCTCTCGCGGCTGTGACCGAAGTAGGAAGAGGCTGACCCCATGTCCAAAAAACCTAATCAAAACCATCGCGTCGACACCGCAGAGCGCGCCCGCCTGGAGGTGATGTTTGAAAAGCCCCACCTACTGGGGGCGCTGTTCGGGCAATATGACCAGAATCTGGTGGCCATCGAAAACCGGCTGGGCGTCTATATCGCGGCGCGCGGCAACAAGCTGCAGATTGAAGGCCATGCCGAAGCCGCCGCGCGCGCACGTGATGTCCTGACCGGCCTCTACAACCGCATCGTCGCGGGCCAGGAAATCGACAGCGGCGCGGTGGAGGCTGTCATCGCCATGTCAGCCGAACCGACGCTGGACGGCATCATCCGCCATGACGTCGCCGAACCGCCCACGGTGATGATCAGGACGCGCAAGAAAACGATCGTCCCCCGCTCATCGACCCAGGTCACCTATATGGAGGCACTGTCCCGGAACGACATCATCTTTGCCCTGGGACCGGCAGGCACCGGCAAGACCTACCTTGCCGTCGCGCAGGCGGTCAGCCAGTTGATCACCGGCAGCGTCGACCGCCTGATCCTGTCACGGCCTGCGGTGGAGGCCGGTGAACGGCTGGGCTTCCTGCCGGGCGATATGAAGGAAAAGGTCGATCCCTATCTGCGCCCCATTTACGACGCGCTGTACGACACCCTGCCCGCAGAGCAGGTCGAACGGCGCATCGCATCGGGTGAGATTGAGATCGCGCCTTTGGCCTTCATGCGGGGACGCACCCTGGCCAACGCCTTCATCGTGCTGGATGAGGCGCAAAATACGACGATCGCGCAGATGAAGATGTTCCTCACCCGCTTTGGCGAAGGCAGCCGCATGGTCATATGCGGCGATCCACGACAGGTCGATTTACCGCAGCCCGGCATATCGGGCCTTGCCGATGCGGTGGCCCGGCTGGAGGGGGTGGACGGCATCTCCATCGTGCCCTTTGGCATTGGCGACGTCGTGCGGCACCCGGTCGTCGGTCGTATTGTTCAAGCCTATGAGGGACCGGATGCGTAAAGCAAGGCACCGACCTGCCTCCCCCGTCGCAATGTTGACCACCACCATCGGAGCCGGTCCAAATGATTGAAGTCGCCGTGCTTCACGATCAGGGCTGGCCGGATGAAGACTGGGAAATGCTGGCCCAGCGCGCCGTGGTCGCGGCGATCGTCCACAGCCCCTACGCCGCCTTCGCGACCGACGAAGCCCTGTATGAGGTCGCCGTCAAGCTGACCAGCGACGAAGAGGTCCATGAACTGAACCGCGCCTATCGGGACAAGGACCGGCCGACCAACGTACTGTCCTTCCCCATGGTGCAATCGGACCTGCTGGAAGGCACCGGAAACACCGATGATGGCGAGGTGCTGCTGGGCGACATCGTCCTTGCCGAAGGCGTGTGCGCCAGCGAAGCGGCGGAAAAGGGCATATCCGTCGCGGACCATGCCAGACACCTCATCGTCCATGGCACTTTCCATTTGCTGGGCTATGACCATATGGAAGACGCGGAGGCCGAAGCGATGGAAGCGCTGGAAACCCAGTCGCTCCTCAGCCTGGGCGTCAGCGATCCTTACGGGGACCGCTAGATTTTTAACGCTTATCGCTTTAGCAGCCGGTTACACATGTATTGGACAGGGGAATAGGAAGTCAGATGGCTGAGGGCAGCCCCAAGGACGGCAACGGTTCCAAGGAATCGGACAGTAGCAGCCAGGAAGGTGGCTTATGGAGCGGCCTTAAATCACTGCTTTTCGGTGAGGATGGAAATCATAGCCTTCGCCGCGAACTGGAAGAAGCGCTCGACGAATATGATGAGGATGGGGAGGATGAGAAATCATCTCCCCCGGCAAAGGGCGACCTGTCGGCGATAGAACGCCAGATGGTCCGCAACCTCCTGCATTTTTCCGAACATACGGTGGATGACGTGGCGGTTCCCCGCGCGGACATCGTCGCGATCGAAGAAAAGGCCAGCTTTGCCGATCTGGCCGCCCTGTTCGCGGAAGCCGGACATAGCCGTATCCCGGTATATCGCGACACGCTGGACACCATCGTCGGCATGATCCACATCCGCGACGCTTTCGCGATCCTGGCCGGAAAGACGCCTGTTCCCGACAGCATCACTCCGCTAATCCGGCAACCCCTTTACGTTCCCGAAAGCATGGGTGCGCTCGACCTGCTGGCGGAAATGCGCGCGAAACGCACGCATCTGGCCATCGTGCTGGATGAATATTCGGGCACCGAAGGGCTGCTGACCTTCGAAGATCTGGTCGAGGAAATCGTCGGCGATGTCGAGGATGAGCATGACGACGCTCCCGAAGCACTGCTCGTGCCGCTGGAAGACGGGCTGTGGGACGCCGATGCCCGCGCGGAACTGGAGGATGTCGCCAAGGAGATCGACAGCCGACTTGCCGATATTGAGGAAGATGTCGACACGCTGGGTGGCCTCGCCTTCGTCATAGCCGGACGCGTGCCAGAGGCTGGCGAAATATTGGAGCATGAACAAAGCGGGTGGCGACTTGAAGTCATCAGCAGCGACGGACGCAGGGTCACGCGCCTGCGCCTGCATCCGCCAAAGGAAGCGGATAATGGCGAGGATGAATGACATCGGTGTGGCGGACCAGTAGGGCGCGCCCGTTTCCCAACCGCTTTTGGCACAGGTTTGGCCGGATAGCGTTGGCGTCGCTGGCATTCACGCTGTCACCGCCGCTCCGGGCCGAGACAGCGTGGGAACTGGTTCAAAGCTACCCACATGATCCGGGCGCATTCACAGAGGGCCTCTTTTTCCACGAGGGTGCCCTGTATGAAAGCACGGGGCTGGAGGGACGCTCGGAAATCCGCAAGGTCGCGCTGAAAAACGGGAAGGTGCTGGATCGCCGCGTCATTCCGCCACCTTATTTCGGCGAGGGCATCGTCAACTGGAAGGACCGGCTGATCAGCCTGACCTGGCGGCACCGGACGGGCTTTATATGGGATATCAAAGACTTTTCTCCCATATCGCAATTTCGTTATGAGGGGGAAGGTTGGGGCCTGACGCAGGACGGCCACAGCATCATCATGAGCGATGGCAGCGCCCAGCTGCGCTTTCTGGACCCGGACAATCTTTCCGAACAGCGCCGCATCACCGTGTCTTTCAACGGTCAGCCGGTCGAGCGGCTCAATGAACTGGAATATGTGAAGGGCGAAATTTGGGCCAATATCTGGTATGATAGCCGGATCGCGCGCATTGATCCTGCGACCGGGGACGTCATCGACTGGATCGACATTGCACCCCTGCTATCGGCCAGCGGCGCGACCGACGGCGAGTCGGTCGCCAACGGCATCGCCTATGACGCCAAGGCGGATCGGCTGTTCGTGACCGGTAAAAATTGGGCCAAATTGTTCGAAATCAGAGTGAAGCACTGACTGGCTAGAACCCATCCACTCCCCCGTCAGCCCGCCTTTTTCCGTCGCGTTTCCCATCCCTTCTTCGCAGCAGCTGACCGATCGGCTGCCGTGCGCCCAGCAGAGGCAGCGCCGCCTTTTCGCCCGCCTTTGCGCGACGACGTATGGCTATCGGGCTTGCCGCGCCCGGAACCGGATTTATTGCCGCCACCCGATTCCTTGTTCACCGTCGCCCAGGCGCGACTTTCTGCCTCGCTTTTGGAAACGCCGCGCTTTTCATAGCCTTCCTCAATATGTTCGGCCTTGCGCTTTTGCTTGTCGGTGTAGCTGCTCTTGTCGCCTTGAGGCATGGATATTCTCCCATAGGCATGCGTCCCCCGCCACGAAACGAACGGCGTCGATTCGCGTTCAATCCGCTACGCCGCCGTTACGAGCAGGCACGGAACGGAAGCAAACAGGCGGGCGTTCCAAAGGTCATGGAACAGCGCTCTCTCATCGAACGGCTCGCCCGGCATCTCGCCACTGGTGCTTCGGGCGATTGGCATGAACGAGTGGCGGATGCGGCGAGCCTTCTGGCAATCCTGAAAGACCCTGACGCCGCCATGCGCGCGGTCGGAGACGACGCCGTCTGGCGCGCCATGATCGATGCCGCTTTACGCCAGCGCTGGGATATCGCGGGCGCAGGAAACAGCGACGAAGCCCGCCCCGGCACCGATGAAGAAGGCGAATTCGACCTGCCGCCCGATGGCGTCACCGGCAACCGGGCCGAATGGGTCCATATTCATCATCCGCAGGAGAAATCATCATGAAGGGGCTGTTAAAGCTAGCATTTCTTACCGGGCTTGGCACCGTCGCATGGAAAAGCTGGCAGACGCGCCGGATGCCCCAAGAACCAGATGACCGCGCGCCGGTCGGGTCTTCGGGCATCATGCGGGATGCGGGACCGGCGGAGCAGCATATCGCCGCCCGCGATTGGGACATGGTGGATGAACAGGGGGACGAATCCTTCCCCGCCAGCGATCCCCCGGGCAATTATCGCGGCGTCGCCTGACGCCATCGCGCGCTCTTATTGCCCCTCACCCGCCGCCATCTTATGAGGCCGCTGCGTAGCGGGCGATCGTCCGTTTTTGAACAGGGGAAAATCATCAATGGCTTCGGGTCTGATCGCGCTGCTCGACGACGTGGCGGGGATAGCCAAGCTGGCGGCTACATCGATTGACGATGTCGCTGCCGCAGCGGGCAAGGCAGGGTCGAAGGCGGCAGGCGTCGTCATTGACGATGCGGCGGTGACGCCGCGCTATGTCATCGGCCTGACCCCTGACCGCGAACTGCCCATCATCTGGCAGATTGCGCGCGGATCGTTGCGTAACAAGCTGCTATTCCTTTTGCCCGCGGCCCTTTTGCTCAGCGCATTTGCGCCATGGCTTCTGCCGCCCCTGCTCATGGCCGGGGGAGCCTTTCTCTGTTTCGAAGCCGCAGAAAAGCTGTTGGAAGCGCTGCGGGGCGGGCATGACGTGGCTGAAGAAGCGCTGATCACCCACAGTTCGGCGGAGCTGGAACAGCAGAAGGTTTCGGGCGCGATTCGCACCGACTTCATCCTGTCGGGCGAGATCATGGCGATCGCGCTGGGGACCGTCGCCACCGAACCATTGTGGGAACAGGCGGTGATCCTGGTCGTCGTCGCTATCCTGATAACGGCGGGCGTGTATGGCGTCGTTGGCCTGATCGTGAAGATGGACGATATCGGCCTGCATTTGGCCCAGCGGGCGTCTGCCATGGCGCGCGCCGTGGGGCGCGGCCTGGTCCATGCCATGCCAGTGCTGATGAAGATTCTGTCCGTCGTAGGCACCGCAGCGATGCTGTGGGTCGGTGGCGGGCTGATCGTCCATGGGCTGCATGAATTTCATTGGGACCTGATCCCCGGTGCGATCCACGCCGTTGCGGAAGGCACGGCCCATGCCCTGCCCGCCGTCGGACCAGCCGTGGACTGGGTGGTCAACGCCGTCGGATCGGGCATTGTCGGCCTGATCATCGGCGGCGTGATCGTCGCCATCCTTCACCTGTTCAAGAAGCACTGAAACCCGCAGCTACTCGTCCCGAAAACCATTCGGTGCACATGCTGCGACGCACAAAGCAATTGATCAGTCCATGCGAATCAGTAATGACATGACTTTATGACCGCCCCGACGACCATTTTCGAAGCGATCGCGCTGCAAAAATGCCTGATGGCGACCTACAATAAGTTGGTCGTCAAGCTGGCCCCGCACATCCTTTACACGCGCCATGATGAGATGTTCATCGACGCCGTGACGATCGAGCGGGAAGGCCGCCCCCCCCGTGAATTGAAGCTTGGCACTTTCAAGCTGGCCGGGCTGAACGATGTCAGCGTCCTCGACGAAACGTTCGAGGCGATGCACGGCCTGTATGATGAGACCGACGCCAAATATAAGGACGTCACCCTGTTCGCGGTCGCACCGGAAAGCGCCGCCGCCTGAGATTTGGGACAGGGTAGCGATATCGCCCCTGCCCCCTCATTTCTTCAGCCGATATCCGGTCCTGAAAATCCATCCGATCACCACCAAGCACACCATCAGCATCACGCCGATGAACAGCAGGCTATATTCGATTCCCACGTCGCCATGGCCAAAGAAGGTCCAGCGAAAGCCGGAAATCAGGTAGACGATCGGATTGAACAGCGTGATCGTCCGCCACGGTTCGGCCAGCATATGAATCGAATAAAAGGCCCCGCCCAAAAAGGTCATGGGCATGATCAGCAGCATGGGAATGACCTGCAACTGTTCGAAACTCTGCGCCCAGACGCCCATTATGAAGCCGAATAGGCTGAAACTGATGGCGATCAGGATCATGAAGCCCGCCATGGCGACGGGGTTATCGACCTGGACATCGACGAACAAATGGGCCGTGATCAGGATGATGACGCCGACGGCCAGTGATTTCGTCGCCGCCGCGCCCACATAGGCGATCACCGTTTCGACGGCAGAAACGGGCGCGGACAGAAGTTCGTAAATGGTGCCGCTGAATTTGGGCATGTAGATGCCGAAGCTGGCGTTGAAGATGCTTTCCGTGAACATCGACATCATGATGAGGCCGGGCACGATGAAGGCCGCATAGGGGACGCCGTCAATCTGCGTCATGCGTGACCCGATCGCGCCGCCGAATACGACGAAGTAGAGCGAGGTGGTGATGACCGGGACCAACAGGCCGGTCAACAGCGTGCGGCTGAACCGGTGCAGTTCGAACCGGTAGATCGCCCATATGGCGCGATGATTGAACTGGCTCATGCCGCCTTCTCCTGATGGACCAGGCTGACGAAAATATCCTCCAGGCTGCTCTGCTGCGTATTCAGATCCTTGTAGCCGATGCCCAGGTCGCCCAGCCGCCGCAGCAGCGATGACACACCCGTCCGGCTGGCCTGCGTATCGAACACATATTCAATCTCGCAACCATCGCCGTTCAGGGACAGGTTCCATTCGCCCAGTTCCGCTGGCAAGGCGTGCAGCGGCTCGCCCAGCGACACGGTCAGCGTCTTGCGGCCCAGCTTTTTCATGAGGGTGGCTTTTTCCTCGACCAGGATCAGTTCTCCCTTGTCGATTACCCCGACCCGATCGGCCATTTCCTCGGCTTCTTCGATATAATGAGTGGTCAGGATGATGGTGACCCCGGTCGCCCGCAACTCGCCGATCAGCTTCCACATGTCGCGACGAAGCTCAACATCGACGCCCGCCGTGGGTTCGTCCAGGAACAGCACCCTTGGCTCGTGGCTCAACGCCTTGGCGATCATGACGCGCCGCTTCATGCCGCCGGACAGTTCCAGCATCTTGTTGTTCCGCTTGTCCCACAAGGACAGATCGCGCAGCACTTTTTCGACATAGGCGTCGTTGCGCGGCTTGCCGAACAGGCCACGGGAAAAGCGAACCGTATCGATCACCCGCTCAAACGCGTCGGTATGCAGTTCCTGGGGCACCAGGCCGATCGCTGATCGCGACGCGCGATAGCTTTTGACGATGTCATGCCCGGCAACGGTCACCGACCCGCCACTGGCCCGCATATTGCCGCAGATGATGGAAATCATCGTCGTCTTGCCCGCGCCATTCGGCCCCAGCAATGCGAAGATTTCCCCTTCCTCAATCTCCAGATCGACGCCTTTGAGCGCCTGAAAGCCTGACGCGTAAGTTTTCGTCAGGCCCGATACCGTGATGATGGACGCCATGCGTGAATAAGCCCCTTTACTTGCTGGCGAAGATAGGGACCCAAAGCCGTGACACAACCGAAAGGCTATTCAGTCGTGCGGAAAAAACGAAAAACGGTTGCGGGCGGGAAATTTCGCACAGTCTGCCCGACCCGCGCGACGTCCAGGCCCAGCAGGTCCAGCACGTCCCGGCTGACTGGCGGGCGGGGCGAATAGGTAAACTGGATGAACCCGCCGCCCGGTCGCAACATGCGGAACGCTTCGGACAGGATGTCGCGATGCATATGGCGGTCCATGGCCAGCAGCGGAAGGCCACTGACGATGGTTTGATACTGCCCCGCCTCCCCCGCGGCGACCGTGGACACGATCTGCGCCGGGGTTTCCAGCACGGACACGGCGGGGAAATGCCGCCGCAGCCCGCGCGCAAAGGCAGGGTTGATTTCCACCACCTCCAGCTTTTCGGGCGGCAACCCGGTTTTCAGGATGGCGCGGGTAAACACGCCCGTTCCTCCGCCCAACTCCATCACCCGGCCATCGTCCGGGTCGATATGGGCAACCATCAGCCGGGCAAGAAACCGGCTGCTGGGCACGACAGACGCCGTCTGCCGGGGCTTTTTCACCCAGGCCGCCAGGAAATCGAGATATTCCGTGGCGCGCGCGCGAAATTCACTGTTGGGCAGAGCGATGGCCCGGCTGCGCTTAGGCTTATGTTGCATGAGCGAAAAGCGACCGTCCTCTTATCATCGCGACTCCCTTAGCGGCGGGAAGGCGCGGCGTCGATTGACTTTAGCATTTCGCGATATCTCGTCGCAGCCGAAAATCAGCCCGGCATAACGACGGGCATTCCCATGGATTCAGGCTGTTGCCGCAGGTTCATGCAACCTCAACCAATATCAAGGGGTTCAAATCAACAAAGCATCCTCAGGAGGAATATATGCGTAAAGCCGTTCTTGCCCTTGCCGCCGTTTCGATGGCGATCCCCGTTTCCATGGCCCTGCCTACCGATGGCGCACATGCGCGCAAACATCATCGCTACAAGGAATGGCGCGGCCGGGACGGACGGACCTATTGCCGGAAATCGGATGGCACGACCGGCCTGATCATCGGCGGCGTGGGCGGCGCGCTGCTGGGCCGGACGATCGATACTGAGGGCGATCGGGCGACTGGAACGATTCTGGGCGCTGCTGGCGGCGCGTTGCTGGGCAAGGAAATCGACAGCAAGCGCCGTTGCCGCTGATGCAACAAGGGCGGCTTCCCGTTGGAAGCCGCCCGTTTTTTTGATGGCTCGTCCGTTTCGCTGCACCGCACCAGCATTGCCCGCCAGCGCTTATGCTTTTGATGCTTATGCTTTTGACAGGGCCACTATGTGCCGGAATTCAGCTTCGGTAAGGGGCGACACGGACAGGCGCGACTGACGCAATATGACCATGCCGGAAAGCGCAGGGTCGGCCTTCATCGTTTTCAATGTCACGGGCTTGGGCAATTTTTCCTTCGGCGCGACATGCACGGCGATCCACTTGCCGCTGTCGTCCGTGCTGTCCGGCGCAGCTTCTTCCACAATTTCCATGACGCCAACGGCTTCGACGCCGATGTTACTATGGTAAAAGATCGAAAGATCGCCCTTGCGCATGGCCTTCATGTTGAGCTGGGCGGCATGATTGCGCACGCCGTCCCATTCCGCTTTCCCCTTTTCGACCAGGTCGTCATAGGAAAAGACATCGGGTTCCGATTTCATCAGCCAGTAGTTCATCGCGCCTCATTGCATCAGCCTGCGGAGCCGATCAAGGATGACCGCAGGCAATCGGAGTGAACAACATGCCCCAGCCGGAACCGGCACAGGTCCCCATCCTGTCGATGGCGGATATGGCGAAGGCGGATTTCGCCCAGGCGCTGGGACGTTCTTTTCAGCGGTTCGGCTTCGCGATGGTCAGGGATCATGGCATGGATGAAGCGTTGATCGACCAGTGCTGGGCGTTGTCCCGTCGCTTTTTCGACCTGCCGCTGGATGCAAAACAGCGTCACGACGCCGCCGCCAATGGCGGGCAGCGCGGTTATACGGCGTTTGGCAGGGAAATAGCCAAGGATGCGGACGAAAATGACCTCAAGGAATTCTGGCATATAGGGCGTGACCTTCCCACGGGGGATCCGCTCGCCGCCGCCATGCCTCCCAATGTCTGGCCCCTTGAGATCGCGGAGTTCCGCCCCGCCTTCATCCGCCTCTATGCCGAGTTCGAGCGCGCCGGGGCCGCTTTATTGTCGGCCATCGCGCTGTATCTGGGGCTGGACGAACATTGGTTCGATCAGGCGACGGACAAGGGCAATTCGATCCTGAGGCTGCTGCATTATCCGCCCGTTTCCCCCGCCGCATCCGGCGTTCGTGCCGCCGCGCATGAGGATATCAACCTCATCACCCTGCTACTGGGTGCGGAGGAAGGCGGACTGGAGCTTAAGGACCGCGACGGAAACTGGCTACCCGTGGTGCCGCCGCCGGGCGCGCTGGCGATCAATGTGGGCGACATGCTTCAACGGCTGACCAACCATCGGCTTCCCTCAACCAGCCATCGGGTCGTCAACCCGCCGCCCGAACGGCGGGGCGTTTCCCGCTATTCCATGCCGTTTTTCCTGCACCTGCGGCCTGATTTCCTGATCGAACCGCTGCCGCAATGCACCGACGAAGCGCATCCCCGGCGGGACCCGCCAATCACCGCGCATGATTATCTGATGGAGCGGCTGCGCGACATCGGCCTGGTCAAGGCCTAGATCAGCGCCGGGGACGGCCCAGGGTGATGCCGATTTCCTCACCCTTCTCACTCAGCGCCAGCTTGATGATCTTCACCTCTACATGCAGCACCTTGTCGTCCTGCATGAATATCGTGTCGATGATATGGTCGGCGACCGCTTCAATCAGGGTGAAATGCTGGCCTTCGGGCAAGGCAGCCGTCGCCGCATGTTTCAGGTCCATATAGTTTTTCGACCGGGACAGCGGCGTATCGGGCGCATAATGATCCGCCATCTTCAGCCGCGCGCGAATGGAGATGCGCAGCGGTTGCGGCAGATGGGTTTCTTCCGAATAGATGCCCGTCAGGACATTCACATCCAGATGATTGACTTCCAGCGTCAGAAAATCGTCAAATGCGCTGTTCATAGTCTTCCTGCGGCGGGCGATCGCCAGTTTGCACTTTAAATTTCCGAAGCAGGCGTTAAGGCCGCCGCTCCCGGCGCGGTCCATGCGCCATTGACGGCGGATCGGCAAGACGTGTCTCGCATTGTGCCCTTGAACAACGTGCCGCCGCAGGATGTCGAACATCTGCTGGACGCGGCTTTCGGCCCCGACCGGCGTCAACGCACCGCCTATCTGATCCGGGGCGACATGCCCTGGCTGACCGACCTTTCCGTCGCCACCTTGACGGATGAGGGCCAGCTTGCCGGGTCGCTGCAATGCTGGCCTGTCGCGCTGACCCATGATGACGGAACGCAGACGCCGCTGATCATGGTCGGTCCGGTGGCCGTTGCACCCGATTTCCAGGGCACAGGGATTGGCCGCGCCATGATGGACGCGGTGGTCGCTGCTGCCCGCGAACGCATGACAGAGCCGCTGATGATGATCGGCGACCCGGAATATTATGGCCGCTTCTGGGGCTTTCGTGCTGAAGGCACCGCTGGCTGGAACTGCCCCGGTCCCTATGAGCCGCGCCGCCTGCTGGCGCTGACGGTCAATGGCGATCCCGTCACGGGCGAAGGCATGTTGGGACCGCGGCGCGCACCCCTCGCCTGATTTCCCTTTTGCCTTCGGGCGCGCACGATCCTATCTCGACGCCATGCCGATGGATCCGCCACCTGACCTTTCCAGCCTTTCGCTGACCGACATCGCCCGCCTGCTCGCAGAAAAGCGTCTGCCGCCGGTCGAGAAATGGAATCCCGACCATTGCGGCGACAGCGAAATGCGCATCGCTCGCGACGGCACATGGTTTCATCAGGGGTCGCCGATAGGACGTGAGGCGATGGTGCGGCTGTTTTCCACCATCCTGCGGCGGGAAGCGGACGGCTCCTTCGTGCTGGTGACGCCCGTCGAAAAGCTGTCGATCGAGGTGGAGGATGCCCCTTTCCTCGCCGTCGAGCTCAAAAGCGAGGGCGAAGGACGCGACCGTGCGCTGGCCTTTCGCCTGAATATCGGCGACCTGGTCACCGCCGGTCCCGACAATGCGATCCACATCCGCGAAACGGCGGACGGCCCCCACCCCTATCTGCATGTTCGCGGCGGGTTGGAGGCGCTGGTTTCCCGCAGCGTCTATTATGAATTGATGAACCTTGCGCTGGATGAAGGCGCTGATCCAGTCGGTCTTTGGAGCGGGGGCGCATTTTTCGCGCTGGACGGCTCGCAATGATGCTGGCGGATCGGCTGCGCGCCGCCCTTGCCGAAGGACATGCGCGTGACATCGGAATCAAGCTGTCGGACACGCGCGACCCGCGCATCCGCGAAGACATATTGCTGGCACCCGCAGCCGTGCTGGTCGCCATCACCAATCGCGCCCAACCCGGGCTGATCCTGACCGAACGATCCGCATCCCTGCGCAAACATGCCGGTCAGGTCGCATTCCCCGGCGGTCGGGTGGATGAAGGCGATATGGATGAAACGGCCGCGGCGCTGCGGGAAGCGCAGGAAGAAATTGGCCTGCCTCCGCATCTAGTCGACATCATCGGCACATCCGATCGCTACCACACCTTTACCGGGTTCGACATCGTCCCGGTGCTGGGCGTCGTGCCGCCCGACCTGATCCTGACGCCCCAGGCCGATGAGGTTGCCGACTGGTTCGAAATACCACTGTCCTTCGCGCTCGACCCCATCAATCGCATCAGGAAACAAATTGGTCCTCAAGGGGATGAACGTCATTATTACGAGATTATGTGGGAAGGACGTCGCATCTGGGGCATCACCGCAGCCATCCTTGTCAATCTTTCGCGGAGGCTGAGCCATGCCCGCCTTGTTGCCTGACGCTGAGTGGCGTCATCGTCCGGGGCTGGACGGCCTGCTCACCGCGCTGGAAGCGCAAGCGGGACATGCGCGCTTTGTCGGCGGGGCGGTGCGCGACGGGCTGCTGGGCCTGCCCGTCAGCGACCTGGACATCGCAACGACGCTGGAGCCGACCGCGGTCGTCGACAGATTGAAGGCAGCGGGGATCAAGGCCGTTCCCACCGGCATAGATCATGGCACCGTCACTGCCGTGATAGCCGGTTGGCCGGTCGAGATCACGACATTGCGCCGCGATGTCAGCACCGATGGCCGTCGCGCCACCATTGCCTATACGGACGACTGGCGCGAGGACGCTTCTCGCCGGGATTTCACCATCAACGCGCTCTACGCCGACCCGGTCAGCCGCGAAGTCACGGACTTTTTCGATGGGGTTGCCGATTTGCAGGCGCACCGCGTCCGCTTCATAGGGGCGCCTGACGAGCGGATCGCGGAAGATCATCTGCGGATCCTGCGTTATTTCCGTTTCCTCGCGCGGTTCGGACGGGATGAGCCGGATGCCGACGCCTATGCCGCATGCCGCGCCGCCGCCAACAGCCTGATGGCTTTGTCGCGGGAGCGGATCGCGGACGAACTGCTGAAGCTGCTGGCCGTCGAACAACCGCTCGCTTCCGTCAAACTGATGATCGACGGCGGCATATTGGCGGCGGTCCTGCCCGAAATCGACCAAAGCGGGCTGGAGCGGTTGAAGGCGTTGATCCCGCGCGAACAGGCAGCGGGGGTCGCGGTATCCCCTCTCCGCAGGCTCGCCGCGCTTCTACCCCCCGATCCCCGGAAAGCGGAAAATGTTGGTGCCCGGCTGAAACTTTCCAAAAAGGCGCGCAAGCGGATCACGCTCGCGCTGGAAATGCCAGACGCATCATCGCCGCGTGCGATAGGCTTTCGCGTCGGGGTGGAAGGGGCGATCGACCAGATGCTGTTGGATCATCGCCGTCCGATAGAAGACATCGACGCGCTGAAAGACTGGACCCCACCGCAACTTCCGATCGGCGGCGGCGCGCTCATTGCGCTGGGGCTCTCCCCTGGCCCCGACGTCGCCACAGCGTTGGGCGAAGTGCAGCGCGTCTGGGTGGAGGAAGGTTTCCCCGATGCCCGGCGCGTGGCCGAGATCGCCGATCAGACCGTTTCGAAATTCCAGCGCGCGCGCCAATAGTCATAGGCTTCGGCCTCAGGCATCGGCCGCGCGAAATAATAGCCCTGGCCATAGCCGCAGCCCATGGTCTGCAACGCATGGGCCAATTTCTGTGTTTCAATGCCTTCGGCGGTCACGTGCAAATGCAGGGATTCTGCCAAGGACAATATGGTCCGCACGATGGCGACCTTGTCTTTGTCGTCCAACATGGATGACACAAAGCTGCGGTCAATCTTCAAAATGTCGATCGGCAGGCTGTGCAGGCTGGCAAGGTTGGAATAGCCGGTGCCGAAATCGTCCATGGCGATCAGCATTTGCAGGTCCTTGAGAGCAACCAACAGCTTCCGCGCCTTTTCAGGGTCGGCGATGATTGCGCTTTCAGTGATTTCAGCCGTCAGCCGATTGCCCGCGACGCCTGAATAGCGGAGCGATTCCTCAAACATCGACGCCACATCGTCGCGCGCCATCTGGATCGGGGAAAGGTTGATGTTGACGCCCACAGGCAGCGGCTGCCCAAATTTGGCGTCCCAACGGCTAAGCGCCTGCGCCGCTTCATAGGCGGCCCAGCGGCCCAATTGGGTGATGAGGCCGCTTTCTTCCGCCACCGCGATGAACTCGACAGGCGACACCGTGCCCAAGTCGGGATCTTCCCAACGGGCCAGCGCCTCAAACCCGTTGACCTCACCCGTCGGCAGATGGATCAGCGGCTGGAATGCGAGCGTCAGGCAGCCCTGGGCCAGGGCCGTGCGCAGGCGGCTTTCGATCGAAAAGCGCCGCTGCGCCTCCTTGAGCACGCCGTTGCGATAAATTTCCACCTTGCCGCTGCGCTTGGCGATCTTGACCGCCGCTTGTGCCTTGCGCACGACATCGTCGGGGTCATCGTCCAGGTTGACGGACAGGGCGCAACCGATGGCGCAATCCACCCGGATCTGCACATCGCTCAACCGAATCGGCGAGCCAAGCGCGTCCTTGACCCTCTGAACGATATGAATGCAATCCGACATGCCATTGTTAAGCCTGGAGAATATGGCAAAGTCATTGCCGCCGATGCGGGCCAGCACATCGCCCTGCCGCAAGCTCGACTTCAACCGCTTCGCCACGGTGATCAACAACTCGTCGCCCGCCATCGGACCCAATGATTCGTTGACCCGGCTGAACCGGCTAAGGTCGATGGCGATGATCCCGAACTGCGAATGTTCCGGCCACGGCCCGTTGGCCAAGCGGTCTTCAATCTCTTCACCAAAACCGGCCCGATTGGGCAAGGCGGTAAGGCCGTCGGACAGCAATTCTCGGCGCAGATTCTTTTCGGTGACCCGGTCGTTCGTGCGGTCCAGCGCGGTGAACAGGATCAGGCGGCCTTCGTCATGGACCCACGGCAATTGCCCGATGGTGCAGGAAAAATATTCCCAACCCAGCGCGCCATTACGCCGCAGTTCGAAAGCAGAGGCCCTGCGGTCGGACATGGCCATCTTTACCATGCGCCTGCGCCATTCTTCATGGTGCGGCGGCTTGGCAGACAGGTCGAGCGTTTTAAGGAAGGTGCGGTAGAAACAATCATTGACCGCAACCAGCGACAGCTGACCATCGCGAAAATACATCAGCGCGGCGGCCTGCGGGATGGCCGCTACCCACTGTTCCTTTTCAGCCATGTCGGGCAGGCGCGTGCGAGTGAACCCTTCAAGAGGGTCGCCGATCGGGCTGTCGGATGGCCCAATACGCGCTGGAACGATTTCCATGACACGCCTTAGAGCGACAAATGGTAAATATTCGGGAAATACTATGCTTGATTTCAATCAGATGTCTGCATTTTTTACATCCGATCAAAATCGGTTATCGCGGGGGAAGCCGACGGGCGGCATCCGGCCGGCGGCCCCGCGCGCGACGCGCCATGGCGTCATGTCGCTTTCCGTGCGAGTCCTGCCGCTGTCGCCGCCCATTGCCCAGCTAAGGCCGTCCGCCATGCGGAACGTCACCGCATCGGACAAGCCGCCGTCACGATAACGCTGCATCTGCACCCCTTGCCCCCGTGCCATTCGGGGCATTTCAACCAGCGGGAATACCAGCAGCTTCCGATTCTCTCCGACAATGGCGATGCTGTCGGCATCGGCGGCGATGGGCCGGACGACGGAGAGCCGCGCGCCCGGTCGGACATTGACCACCTGCTTGCCCTTGCGTGTTTCGGCGATAATATCCGCCGTGGTGGCCACGAACCCGCGCCCGTCCGATGCAGCCAGCAACAGCTCACCGCCCCTGCGCGCGGGCAGCAGCGCGACGATCTGCCCCTGATCGTCCATGTCTACCAGCGACCGAACGGGATCGCCAAAGCCGCGCCCGCCCGGCAACCTGTCCGCGCCCAGGGTGAAAATGCGCCCGGCGGATGTCGCCAGCAACAGCTTGTCCGTCGTCTGCGCGTGAAAGGCGATCATCGGACCGTCGCCTTCCTTGAATTTCAGCGTGTCCGCCGATGCCAGGTCGCGATGGCCAGTGAGCGCCCTTATCCAGCCACGTTCGGAAAGGACGACGGTGATCGGTTCGCGCTCGATCATCGCCTCCAGCGGGATTTCGCGGGCTGGCGCGGCTTCCTCCACCAAAGTCCGGCGCTTGCCCATATCCGTTTCAGGGGAATAGCGTTTGCGCAGGTCGGCCAGGTCCTTTTTCAGCCGCGTGCGTTGCCGGGTGGGGCTGTCGACCAGCTTGTTCAGCTCGTCTCGTTCCTTCAGCAATTCAGCATGTTCGCGCCGCAGCTCCATCTCTTCCAGCTTGCGCAGGGACCGCAGCCGCATGTTGAGGATAGCTTCCGCCTGCCGGTCGGTCAGCTGGAACTCTGCAATCATGACCGTCTTGGGCTCATCCTCCGTGCGGATGATCTCGATCACCCGGTCCAGGTTCAGATAGGCGATGATGTAGCCGTCGAGCAGATCGACCCGCGCCGCGATCTTGTCCAGCCGATGGCGCGCGCGGCGCACCATCACGTCGACCTGATGTTTCAGCCATTCGATCAGAACCGGCTTCAGCCCCAGGACGCGCGGGGTGCGCGTGCCGTCCAGTACGTTCAGGTTCAGCGGAAAGCGATTTTCCAGGTCGGTCAGGCGGAACAGGCTGTCCATCAGCACGTCCGGGTCCACCGTTCGCGCGCGCGGTTCTATGACGATGCGGATCTCCGCGTCGCTTTCATCGCGCACATCGGCCAGAATGGGCAGCTTCTTGTCGTTGATCAGGGCCGCGATCTGCTCGATCAGCTTGGATTTCTGCACCTGGAACGGGATTTGCGTAACCACGGCGATCCAGGTGCCCCGCCCGCCATCTTCCTTGTGCCAACGCGCGCGCGTGCGGAACGAGCCGCGCCCAGTCGCATAGGCTTCCGAAATGATGGATGCGTTGTCCACCAGCACGCCGCCGGTCGGAAAGTCCGGGCCGCGCACAATCGCCATCAACTCTTGATGTTCGGCGTCTGGATTGTCGATCAATAGGCCGGCGGCGTCGATCAGTTCTGCGACATTGTGCGGCGGGATGCTGGTCGCCATGCCCACGGCGATGCCGCTCGCGCCATTGGCCAGCAGGTTCGGGAAAAGGCCGGGGAAAACCTCCGGCTCTTCATCCTCGCCATTATAGGTGGGACGGAAATCGACCGTGCCTTCGTCCAGCCCCGCCATCAGGTCGGCGGCGGCCTGTGTCAGTCGCGCTTCGGTATAACGCATGGCGGCGGCGTTATCGCCATCGATATTGCCGAAATTACCCTGCCCATCGACCAGCGGGGTGCGGAGCGAAAAATCCTGCGCCAGACGCACCATGGCGTCATAGACCGATGAATCGCCATGGGGGTGATATTTGCCGATCACGTCGCCCACGACGCGCGCGCACTTCTTGTAACTGGTGGTGTTTCGCGCCGGATTGGCGACCAGCACATCGGGCGAAGCACCGCCCGGTTCCATCCGCAACATCCGCATCGCCCACAACAGGCGGCGATGCACCGGCTTCAGGCCATCGCGCAGGTCGGGCAGCGACCGGGCGGTGATCGTCGAAAGGGCATAGACCAGATAGCGTTCCGACAGCGCGTCGTCGAAAGGATGGTCCTTGATAGCGTCGAACGGGTCGCGGAAATCGGTCATCGCGAACGGAATAGCAGCGCCGCCCGCGATGGCAAACGCCGATTTGTTCCGCTTCCGACCCAGCCGGGAATCGGAAAGCCGATGCGTCCGAAAAAATCATGTCAAAGCGCGGTTCAGGGCTTGCACATTCGACGGGGAGCGCCACTTTGCGCGCGTGTCCGAATCCACCCCCTCCCCCACCGATCTGCCTGTGCCGCCAGTTGCCTTGTTGGCCGGGGCGGCATTGTTCCTCGACTTTGACGGGACGCTTGCTCCCATAGCGGATACGCCTGACGGGGTTGTGGTCGACGGCGACCTTATCGCCCTGCTCGCCCAACTGCGTGACATGCTGGACGGTCGGGTCGCCATCGTCAGCGGTCGTTCCATCGAAACGTTGCGCGACCTTGGCTTTGGCGACTTCCTTCTCGCCGGGACGCACGGCTTGGAATTTGCCGAACCGGGCGCGCAGGTCGAAGCTCCACCACGCCAGGCCGCCGTCGATGAAGCCGAAACAGCCTTCAACGCCTTTGCGCATGAAAAGCCGGGCCTGCTGGTCGAACGAAAATCGATCAGTGTTGGCCTGCATTTTCGCCGCGCGCCGCAATGGGGGGAGGATGCCGGAGAGCTCGCCCGATCGCTGGCGAAGCGGCTGGGCCTGCACGTACAACCCGGCAAGATGCTTTACGAGCTGCGGCCCGGCGGCGCGGACAAGGGTAGCGCCGTGCATGCCTTGATGGCGCGGGACCCCATGGCGGGTGGCACGCCGCTCTTTATCGGCGACGATGTCACCGACGAAGAAGGGTTCGCCGCGGCCATTGAGTTGGGCGGCGCGGGCATTTTGGTCGGTCCCCCACGATCAACCCTTGCTTCATTCTCTTTGGAACAGGTTGCCGCTGTCAGGCATTATCTCGCCCAGGGGATCGCCGCGTCCGGCTGATATGACGACCCGGCGCCCCCGGTAATATTAGCAGGGGGCAGAACGATAAGCAGCCGTAGCACCACCAATCCTGCCGGGGATCAGCGAACGCTCGACCTCTGGCCCATCGGCAACTGCCAGGCATCAGCGCTGATCGACCGCGCAGGCCGGATGATATGGGCCTGCGTTCCCCGCGTCGACGGCGACCCCGTCTTTTCCGCCTTGCTGGACGACAAAAGCTGGAGCAGCCCGGACGCTCGCGGTTTCTGGGCGATAGAGCTGGAAAATTGCGCCAAGGTTGAACAACATTATATTCGCAACACACCTATCCTGGTGACCCGTCAGACCGACGATCAGGGCAATGCGATAGAGCTTTACGACTTTTGCCCGCGTTACCAGCATCTGGGGCGCATGTACCGCCCGGTTGCTTTCGCCCGCGTCGTCCGGCCTGTGGCAGGCAGCCCGCGCATCCGCATCCGCCTGCGCCCTTCTACCAGCTGGCATTCGGAACATGTCCCGATCAGCTACGGGTCCAACCACATCCGTATCGTTCTGTCCTACATGGCGATGCGCATGTCGACCAACGCGCCGATCGGACTCATTGCCCAGGAAAGCTGGTTCCGCCTGGAACATGACATGCATTTTTTCCTGGGGCCGGACGAAAGCTTCTCCGACGCGTTGCGCCCGGCGGTCGAGCGCATGCTGGAGGACACCATCCGCGAATGGCAAATCTGGGTTCGCGGCCTGGCCATTCCCCCCGAATGGCAGGAAGCCGTGATCCGTTCCGCCATCACGCTGAAACTTTGCCAGCATGAGGAAACCGGCGCCATCGTCGCTGCGCTGACCACCAGCATCCCAGAACATGCCGACAGCGGCCGCAACTGGGACTATCGCTACTGTTGGATCCGCGACGCCTATTATACCGTCGAGGCGCTGAACCGGCTGGGCGCGCTCGACGTGTTGGAAAGCTACCTCGTCTATCTGCGCAACATCGTCGATGGCGCGAAGGGCGGCCATATTCAGCCGCTTTACGACGTGCGCGGCAACGCCACGCTGCAGGAATATGAAGCGGAAAGCTTGCCCGGCTATCGCGGCATGGGGCCGGTACGAGTCGGCAATGCCGCCTATTCGCAGATTCAACACGATGCCTATGGCCAGATCGTCCTGTCATCGGTTCAGGGCTTCATCGACCAGCGTCTGGTGCGCATGGCGGACATCAGCGACTTTGAGGCGCTGGAGGCGGTCGGCGCGCGCGCCTGGGCCGTTTATGACCAGCCCGATGCGGGCCTGTGGGAATTGCGCACCCGCGCGCACGTCCATAGCTACAGCGCGGTGATGTGCTGGGCGGCATGCGACCGGCTTTCCCATGCGGCTGGTGCGCTTGGGTTGGACGCGCGCGAAATACACTGGCGCGAGCGGGCGGAAATCATGAAGGCGCGCATCCTGCAATCGGCATGGCGCACCAGCAGCAACGCGATTTCGGCCACGTTCGAGGACGACGCCCGTGACGCATCCCTGTTGCAACTGCTGGACCTGCGGTTCCTGACCCCGGACAATCCGATGTTCCTGGGAACATTGAAAGCGCTGGAAAAGGATTTGCGCCGGGGCAACGACATGCTCCGCTACAGCACGCCCGATGATTTCGGCGAGCCTGTCACTGCGTTCAACGTCTGCACTTTCTGGCTCATCGAAGCGCTGCATCGCACCGGTCGGACCGAAGAAGCCCGGATGCTGTTCGAAGAAATGCTGTCCCGCCGCACCGCCGCGGGTCTACTGTCGGAGGATATCGACCCGGCAACCGGGGAATTATGGGGCAATTATCCCCAAACCTACTCTTTGGTCGGCATCATCAACTGCGCCGTTCTGCTGAGTAAACCGTGGAGCGTGATGCGATGAGCCGGCTGATAGTCATATCCAACCGGGTAAGCAGGCCCAGCAAGTCAGGCAATCAGGGGGGGCTTGCCGTTGCCCTTTCCCAGGCGCTGCGGGAAAGCCGGGGTATCTGGGTTGGCTGGTCGGGCGAGGTTACGGATAATTTTACCGGGCATATCGGCTTTGCCGAGGATGAAGGGGTAAAGACCGCCACCATCGACCTGGAAGAGCAGGACGTCGACGAATATTATAACGGTTATGCCAACAAGACGCTCTGGCCGCTGTTCCACTTCCGCATCGACCTTGCCGAATATGAGCGCGATTTCGAGGGCGGCTACAACCGCGTCAATCACCGCTTCGCCGATACCGCCAGCCCGCTGATCGAGCCGGAAGACATCATCTGGGTGCAGGATTATCACATGATCCCGCTTGGGCAGATGCTCCGTGAAAAGGGGCATATGAACCGGATGGGCTTTTTCCTCCACATCCCCTGGCCGCCCACGCGCCTGCTGGTGTCCCTGCCCCACCATAGCAAGCTGGTGCAGACGCTGTTCGCCTATGACGTCGTGGGGTTCCATACGGAGGAATGGCTGGAATCCTTCCGCCACTATGTAGAGCGAGAAATGAACGGCACGGTGAACGGCGATTTCGTGACGCTGGGCGACCGCACCATTCAGGCGATCGCTTGCCCGATTGGCATCAACGCCCAGGAATTCGCCAACGCAGCCGTCAGCGATCCCGCGCGCGAAATGTTCGAAAAGGTCCGCCGCTCCCTGCAGGACCGATCCATGATCGTCGGCGTGGATCGGCTGGACTACAGCAAGGGGCTGGAAGAAAGGTTCAGCGGCTATTCCCGTTTCCTGAAAGATCATCCCGAACAGCATCGCAAGGTCGTGCTGACCCAGATCGCGCCGCCCTCTCGCGGGGAGGTGGAAAGCTATCAGCATATCCGCGCCACGCTGGACGCCGTCGCCGGGCGCATCAACGGCGAATATAGCGATGTCGACTGGACCCCCATCCGCTACGTCAACCAGGGCTATCCGCGCGACAAGCTGGCGGGCATCTATCGCGCGGCGCGGATCGGCCTGGTCACGCCGCTGCGCGACGGCATGAACCTGGTCGCCAAGGAATATGTGGCGGCGCAGGACCCGGAGGACCCCGGCGTCCTCATCCTGTCCCGCTTTGCCGGCGCTGCGATGCAGTTGAAGGATGCGCTGCTCATCAACCCCTATAGCCCGGAGGAAATGTCCGACGCCATCACCCGCGCCCTCGCCATGCCATTGGACGAACGCAAGCGGCGCTGGCGCGCGATGATGGATTGTGTCGAGGAACAGGATATCAGCTGGTGGCGGCGCCGCTTCACCGAAAGACTGATGGCCGCGCAGCGTTATGATGAACAGACGGCGCAGGTTGAAACGGCGCATTGACCTGCGGGCATGCTGACAAGGCATTGAAGCAACAGAGGCCGCTGCCACCTCAGCGCGCTAATTGCACCTCTGCCTCCTTTGGTCTATGGGCCACGCCAGCAGCCCCGGCACCCGCTGATCCTTCCCGATTCGCGTTGCCGGGGCACATTCATTCTTGGGAAGACAGGAACGCGCATGGCCCGTCGCCGTCAGATCTACGAAGGCAAGGCAAAGATCCTTTACGAAGGTCCTGAACCTGGCACGATCATCCAATATTTCAAGGATGACGCCACCGCCTTCAACGCGCAGAAAAAGGGCACGATTTCCGGCAAGGGCGTGCTCAACAACCGTATTTCCGAACATCTCTTCACGCTGCTTGGCCAGATCGGCGTCCCCACGCACTTCATCCGCCGCCTCAACATGCGTGAGCAGCTGGTGCGCCAGGTGGAAATCGTGCCGATCGAAGTGGTGGTGCGCAACGTGGCCGCAGGATCGCTGAGCAAGAAGCTGGGGATTGAGGAAGGCACGCAGCTGCCCCGCACCCTGATCGAATATTGCTACAAGGACGACGCGCTGGGCGACCCGCTGGTGTCCGAAGAACATATCGCCTGTTTCGGCTGGGCCACGCAGGAAGAAATGCACGAAATCGCCGACATGGCGATCCGCATCAACGATTTCATGTGCGGCCTTTTCGCAGGCATCGGCATCCGCCTGGTCGATTTCAAGCTGGAATTCGGCCGCCTGTGGGACGGCGACTATAGCCGCGTCATCCTGGCCGATGAAATCAGCCCGGACGGCTGCCGCCTGTGGGACATGAACACGGGTGAAAAGCTGGACAAGGACCGGTTCCGCCGCGATCTGGGCGGCGAAGTCGAAGCCTATCAGGAAGTGGCCCGCCGTCTTGGCCTTATGCCCGAAGGCGCGGATACGACCGTGCTCGACCTGGACACGCATCGCAAGAAGCGTAGCAAGGACTAACCGTCCGCTAGGGTTAAACTGTCGAAACGCCGCCTTTTTCCAACGGAGAACGGGGCTTCGGCAGGCCAAGACCCTGGCCGACGCGCAGCGCCTGCTCACCTGTTTCGGCTCGCCGGAAGGCCAGCCATCCCAACAAGACGTCAGGCCGTTTCAAGACGGCACGAACGGGATAATGCCTTGCCTGCCGCGCCCCACGGGACTAGGGGGTGCGCCATAGCCATCCACGGAGTTTCGCACCTCATGAAAGCCCGCATCTTCGTCACCCTCAAGGGCGGTGTTTTGGACCCGCAGGGCAAGGCGATTCACCACGCGCTCGACGGTCTTGGCTTTGCTGGCGTCAATGACGTGCGCGCAGGCAAGCTGATCGAACTGGACCTTGCCGATGGCACCAGCGACGAAGATATCGACGCCATGTGCCGTAAGCTGCTCGCCAACACGGTGATCGAAAACTACCGCATCGAAAAGGCGGACTGAGCCATGAAGAGCGCCGTCATCGTCTTCCCCGGCAGCAATTGCGACCGCGACCTCGCCGTGGCTTTCGAAGCGGTGACCGGCGCGAAACCGGAAATGGTCTGGCACCGGGACACCGAACTGCCCGACGATATCGACCTGATCGGCGTTCCCGGCGGCTTTTCTTACGGCGATTATCTGCGTTCAGGCGCCATGGCCGCACGCTCGCCCGTCATGCAGGCGGTGGCGAAGGCGGCGGAACGTGGCGCTTATGTCCTGGGCATCTGCAACGGTTTTCAGGTTCTGACCGAAAGCGGCCTGCTTCCCGGCGCGCTGCTGCGTAACGCCGGTGGCCATTTCATCTGCCGCGACGTCAGCCTGACAATTGAAAACGCGCAGAGCGCCTTCACCAACCGATATGACGCTGGCGAAACGGTCACTTTCCCCGTCGCTCATCATGACGGCAATTATTTCGCTGACCCCGCCACGCTCGATCGCCTCGAAGGCGAAGGCCGTGTGGCGCTGCGCTATGCGGAAAGCTGCAACGGCTCCGCCCGCAACATCGCAGGCGTCCTCAACGAAGCGGGCAATGTGCTGGGCATGATGCCCCACCCGGAACGCGTGATCGAAGCCGCCCATGGCAAAACCGACGGCCGCCGCCTGTTCGAAGGCCTGGTCGAAGGCCTCCTCACGCGGGCTTGATGCTCTTTCCGGTCGGCGTTGCGGCCTAGAATCGCAGCTGCGCCTTGATTCCCAACGTTCGGGCTGGGCTCCTGCCTTCGCAGGAGCACTGAGATCACAGCAGCGTGCTCCTGCGAAGGCAGGAGCCCAGTCCCTCCATCTCCAGGAGAGGACGGCATCACCTCCCAACCACCAGGCAGACTTATAAGTCGGCATCACCAGCGCCGCGCCTATCCACCGCGGTGATAATCATATTCAAACGCGCGCCCTTCCTGCTTGGTGAGCACCGCGCCAACAATCGCGCCGCCCGCGCGGCGCAGACGGTCGACCGCGACGCGCAGGCCGCCATGATGGTTGCGCCCCCATTCGACGACCAACACCGTCGTTTGCGCCTTTGCCGCCAGCAATGACGTGTCAGGCTGGCCCAGGATCGGCGGCGCGTCGATCAGCACCGTATCATATTGGTCCTGCACGCCTGCCAGCAGCACGTCGAGCGCTGCGGTGGAAAGCAGTTCGGCCGGGTTGGGTGGAATTGCGCCGCTCAGCAGTAGTGATACGCCGGGAACGCCGCTGGCGACGATCACCTCATCCGCCTTTGCCTGCCCGGTCATGACCTCGCTGATGCCCCGCTCCGGCGTCACCGCGAACAGGCTGCGCTGCCTTGGCCGCCGCATGTCGCCGTCAATCACCAGCACACGCCGGTCGAGCTTGGCCAGCGCCAGCGCGAGCGCATGCACGGTGGATGACTTGCCCTCCCCCTCCTGCGCGCTGGTGACCAATATGGAACGGGGCAACCCTGCCGAAGACGCCAGCAAAAGCGACGAAGCAATGGGCACGAATGTTTCCACCACCGGCCTGTCCGTGGCGGGCACCGTTCCCAGCAGCGGCAGATTGGCCCGTTCTGCCAATGTGTCGGCGGATGTCACGGCGTCGTCGAACACATGCCGCGCGCCGACCAGCAGCAGCCCCAGCGCCAGCCCGCCCAGCGAAGCGAGGAGCATCGTCGACCCGATATCGGGCGATGATGGCCGCGACGGCACGGCTGCCCGGTCCAGCGGCTGGATGCGGCCCGCCTGGAATCCGGCCTGCGACGCCATGTCGCGATATCGCTGGAGCAGGCTGTCATGCAGCAGCCTGTAGGTATCGACCGTCCGTTCCAGGATGCTCATCTGCACCCCGCGTCCCCGCTCCGCCAGCGCCGCGCGCTCGACATCGGAAATTTCCGCCTCGATCTGCTTTTCGCCATGAATGGCGACGTCATATTGTTCTTTCAACGACGCGCGGATCGTGTTCGCCATCACCTGCGCCTGATCGTCCAGAGCCTCCAGCCGGGCGTGCGCCTCACGCATTTCGGGATGCGCAGCCTTGCGAAACTGCCGTTGCTGGACAAGTTCCGCGCGCGCCTGCGCCCGCTGCGCCATCAATTGCTGCATCGCGCCGTTGTTCAACACTTCCGGCAGCGTTTCCACGCTGGAAAGCCGCGCGCTTTCCCACCGCTTTTGCGCTGCGATCCGGTCCGCCGTCGCCTGTGCGCGAAAGGCATTGAGTTGGGCGAGGCGCGTAGCGCTGGTCCCCGCGCTACTAGCTGGGCGGGCCGATTGCGCGTCTTCCGATGATCCCATTCGTGCCGCATAGACCGCCAGGTCGCGCTCCGCCCGCTCAAGATCCCGGCGCGCGCCGTCCAGTTCGCCCAGCAGGAAACGGCGCGCCTGCACGCCGGATTCGAACCCGCGCTTCAGGTCGGCACGGATCAGGCTGTCGGCATAGCTGTTCGCCACGCGCGCCGACAGGACGGGATCGGCGCTGGTAAAGCTGATGCGGATCACGCGGGACTTGCCGGGCAATTCCACCTTCAAATTATCGCGCAGCAGGCGGATTACGGCTTCGGTTTCCACCTGTCGCTGGCTCAGGGAAGCGGAGCCTCGCTCCGGCCTCTTGACCTTCATCGCGTCGAACAATGTCCGGTTGCCGATCAGCGCCAGTTCGCGCGCGACATCTTCGGCCAGCGACCGGCTGCGCAGCACTTCCAGTTCCGTCTGCATCAACGCTTCATTGTCTGATGGTGCCTGGGGCCGTTGCGCCGAAGCGGAACCAGCGGCACCGGCAGGCACATCTTCCACTTCGACAGATGCAGTCGCCTGATAATCGGGCGTCGACAGCAGGATGAAGATGACCCCCGCCAGAACACACAGGGCCATGGTGCCGAACAGGATGACCCGGTGCCGCCGCACCGCCGTCCACACGCCTCTTGCCGTCACCACCGCCCGCGCCGCGCGACCTTCCTCGACAGAGCCATTGCCCGGATCGATGCGGATACTGGAATCGGCCATCAGCGCCCTCCATCCAGTGCGATGAAGCCTGCGCCAATTGCAGGCAGCGCCAATAGTCCTGCCCCCAATATCGTCTTGACCCGCGAAGGTCCGACCAGGATCATGTCGCCCGGCAGGATTTCAGGATCGGGCGCTTCGCCTCTGCGAATGGATGACAGGTCGAACATCGCCGCCGCGCGCGCGCCATCGGCCTGACGCACGACGACCACCTGTTTCAGGCTGGCGAGCCGCGTCGGCCCTTTCGCCATCGCCACGGCCTGCACCAAACCCAGCCGACCCTCAACCGGGAACAGCCCCGGTTCGCGCACCTCTCCGTCGACGGTGATGCGCCGACTCACGGCCTTCTTCACAAACACGGTGACCTGCGGCGACACCAGATAACGATCGCCCAGCCTGCCCGCGATCACGTCCGACGCTTCGCCAGCCGACAGCCCCGCAACAGGCACATCCCCCACCAGCGGCATGCGCACCATGCCCGCCGCCGTGACCTGCGCATCCTCCAGCGACAGGCCAGGCTCATGATAGACCTGTATGCGCAACACATCGTCAGCCGCGATGCGATAATCCATGCCGACCGCCGGGGCCGCAGGGATGATCGCATAGGCCGCATCCCCCTTGGGGGCGTCCTCCACCGTCGTGCAGGCACTCAGCGCGATGCTGGCCGCCAATCCGGTCAGCAACCGTGTCATCCTGACGGTCGGTTCGTACATAACGCTGTGAATCCCCGCGCTCTTTCAGCTGCCCATCGCTGGGCTGCCATCGGGCGTGGGGTTAACGAGGCGGGGAGGCCATGGCAACCATGGGCAGGACGGCCCGCGCCCTTGCCCGGTCGATCAGACCGCGATTCGGCCCGGCAAAGACGGGGCGACGCGACGTGGCTGATCCTGCCAGACACCGCGCGTATCATAGACGGCCTTGTCGGCGCGTTCGTCCACTGGCACGGATTTGAACATGTCATGATCGACAAGAATGACGAAAACGCTGCATTGTTCCAGAGCCGTATCGAGATCCATCAACTCCGCCCCCGTCCCGGCAAACTCCATCGGCAATGCCTGGGCATAGGGTTCGACCAGCTTCACCCGACGACCGTAGCGACGGGCCAGCCGCGCGGCGACCTTCACCGCCGGACTTTCGCGAAAATCGTCGATATTCGCCTTGAAGGCCAGGCCAAGGCAGGCGATGTCCCCGCCCGGATATTCGTCGATCAGGTCGGACGCGCAGGCGACGACATGATCGGTCTTGCCATCATTCACCTCACGCGCGGTGCGGATAAGGCGGCTGTTTTCCGGGTCGCCATGGACGATGAACCATGGATCGACGGCGATGCAATGCCCGCCCACGCCCGGCCCCGGTTGCAGGATGTTGACGCGCGGATGGCGATTGGCCAGCCGGATGACTTCCCACACATCGATGTCCATCCGTTCGGCGATGACGGACAGTTCGTTTGCGAAAGCGATATTGACGTCACGGAAGCTGTTTTCGACCAGCTTCACCATCTCGGCAGCCCGCGCCGTCGTCGTGATGCACGCGCCCCGCACGAACTGACGGTAAAAGGCTAGCGCCTTTCGGGCGCAACGCGGGGTGATGCCGCCGATGCAACGGTCATTATCAATCAATTCGACCAGGATGCGGCCCGGCAGGACCCGCTCCGGGCAATAAGCGATGGCAACATCACCCGCACCGCCCTGCCCCGGCATTTTCAGGTCGGGCCGCAACTGGGCGATCAGGTCGCGCATGGCTTCGGTCGTGCCCACCGGCGACGTGGATTCCAGGATGACAGTGTCGCCCACCTTCAACACGCCGGCGACCGTCCGGGCGGCGCTCAACACATAGGAAATATCCGGCGCGCGATCCTGAGCCACGGGCGTCGGCACCGCGATGATGAAGACGTCGCTCGGCTCGACTTCCAGGCTGGCGCGCAGATTGCCCCGTGCCACCACGCCCTGCACCAGCCCGTCCAGATCGACTTCCTCGATATGGACGCGGCCCGAATTGACCGTTTCGACCACATGAGCGCTGACATCGACGCCCACCACCTGGCATCCCCCACGCGCGATCAGCGCGGCTGTCGGCAGGCCGATATAGCCAAGGCCGATGACGGAAACCTTCTGATGCTTGTCGACGGGCATGCAATAATCCTGAAAAGCCGATGATTTGCATCGGTTTTTGCCCGGAAATGCTGAAGATTTCGGTAACGCTGCCCGGCGAAGGAAATATCAGGCCGCTTCGTCCATGTCTGTCGCGCTCGCCGCGCCCTGCGCGATAACTTGGGCGATCCGCTGCGCCGCCAGTCCATCACCGAAGGGATTATGCGCCCGCGCCATCGCGGCATAGGCGTCCCCATCGTCCAGCAGCGCCAGCACTTCACGCACGATCCGCGCGCGATCGGTGCCGACCAGTTTCGCCGTCCCGGCCATGACCCCTTCGGGCCGCTCGGTCGTTTCGCGCATCACCAGCACTGGCTTCCCCAGCGAAGGTGCTTCCTCCTGCACGCCGCCGCTGTCCGTCAGCACCAGGTCGCACATGTCCAGCAGCCGCACGAAATGCGGGTAATCCAGCGGATCGATCATCGCGACATTGGGCAGGCTGCCCAGTACCGCTTCCATAACCGGCCGCACATTGGGGTTGGGATGCACGGGAAATATGACCGCGACATCAGGCCGGGCAGCAATATCCGCGATGGACCGGGCGATCGCTTCCATGCCTCCGCCGAAATTTTCCCGCCTGTGGCTCGTTACCGCCAAGATACGCTTGCCCGCGAATCGCTCCGCCAATCCATCGAGTCCGGCCGCCAGCGACGGCGTCGACAGCAGCCGCTCCCGCGTGGCCAGCAGCGCGTCGATAACCGTATTGCCGGTCACGTGGATGCCTTCCGGCGCACGGTTTTCCTTCAACAAGGCATCGGCGGCGGCCTGCGTCGGCGCGAAATTCAGGTCGGCGATGCAGGCGACGACGCGGCGGTTCACCTCCTCCGGCCAGGGATGATGGATATCGCCGCTGCGCAACCCGGCTTCGACATGAGCCACGGGGATCTGGCGATAATATGCGGCCAGGCTGGCGACCATCGTGGTCAGCGTGTCGCCATGCACCACCACCCGGTCGGGCCGCTCCGCATCGAACGCCTTGCCCAGTTCGACGATCAGCCTGGCGGTCAGTCCGTCCAGCGTCTGTCCCGGCGTCATGACGTCCAGGTCGACGTCCGGCTTGATGCCTGCAATATCCAGCACCTGGTCCAGCAGGCCGCGATGCTGCGCGGTGACGATGACGCGGGTGTCCACCTGTTCGCATGCGCGCAGGGCGTGGATCACGGGAAACAGCTTGATCGCCTCTGGGCGCGTCCCGAATACCACCGCAACCTTCATCTTCGTCCCCTGTGCGTGCCGTTTGGCCAGTTTTCGCAGCAAATCGTAACCATCCTCTGAACAAGGGGTAACTCCGACGCGCGCTTTCGCACGCGCAAGGACCTGTGCTAGGGCGCGGTCAACCTTTCATTTTCAAGGGACTGCGGAAGTTTATGAAGATCACGATGATCGGCACCGGATATGTGGGCCTGGTATCGGGCGCCTGCTTTGCCGATTTCGGCCATGACGTCGTCTGCGTGGATAAGGTGGCGGAAAAAATCCAGGCCATCGAATCCGGCCGCATGCCGATTTTTGAGCCGGGGCTTGACCAACTGGTCGCCAACAACGCCTCGGCCGGTCGCCTGACCTTCACCACCGATCTGGCGGCAGGGGTGAAGGGCGCGGATGCGATCTTCATCGCCGTGGGCACCCCTTCGCGCCGGGGCGATGGTCATGCCGACCTCAGCTATGTTTATGCCGCCGCGCGCGAAATTGCGGAATCGCTGGATGGCCCGACCGTCATCGTCACCAAATCCACCGTCCCCGTCGGCACCGGCGATGAAGTCGAACGCATCGTCAAGGAAGTGCGTCCCGATCTGGACATCCAGGTCGTGTCCAATCCCGAATTCTTACGCGAAGGTGCGGCCATCGGCGATTTCAAGCGCCCTGACCGTGTTGTCGTGGGCACTACGGGAAATGAGCGCGCAATTGCGGTCATGGCGCAGGTCTATCGCCCGCTGAACCTCAACCAGGCCCCTGTCATGTTCACCGGGCGGCGCACGGCGGAGCTTATCAAATATGCCGCCAACGCGTTCCTGGCGACGAAAATCACGTTCATCAACGAAATGGCCGACCTGTGCGAAGCGGTCGGCGCGGAAGTGCAGGAAGTGTCCCGCGGCATCGGCCTCGACAACCGCATCGGGTCCAAATTCCTGCACGCAGGCCCCGGCTATGGCGGCTCCTGCTTCCCCAAGGATACGCTGGCCTTGGTCAAGACCGGACAGGATTATGACACCCCGATCCGCATCGTTGAAACGGTGGTCCAGGTAAACGACCTTCGCAAAAGGGCGATGGGCCGCAAGATCGTGAAGGCTCTGAACGGCGACGCACGGGGCAAGAAAGTCGCCCTGCTGGGCCTGACTTTCAAACCCAATACCGACGACATGCGCGACGCGCCCAGCCTGGCCATCGTTCAGGCGCTGGAAGATGCAGGGGCAAAGATTGCCGCTTATGATCCCGAAGGCATGGAGGTCGCCGCGCCGATGATGCCCAGCGTCGCCATGATGGGCGACGCCTATGAAGCGGCGGCTGGGGCGGATGCGCTGGTGCTGGTGACGGAATGGGACATTTTCCGCGCGCTCGACCTCAAACGCCTTGCCGGTTCGATGAACACGCCGCTGTTGATCGACCTGCGCAACATCTATCCGCGCACCGAAGCCGAAGAAGCAGGCTTCTCCCTCATTCGCGTCGGTGGCCAGGGCGTGACCGCCGGATGAAGCTGGCACCGAAGGGAGGGCGGGATCACCTGACCCTCCCCCGGCTGCATCACTGGATGATCGCCGCCGCGCTTCTTTTCATGATGACGCTGGTCGTGCCGGTGATGGCCGGGCTGACCTGACCGTCCGCCGGACGGCGCTGTGCTGTTCGGCGGGTCAGGGTTCGGCAGGTCAGGCCTTCAGCTTCCATCCCCGCCGCAGCAGCGTGTAGCACAGCATCCCCAGCGCAATGTTGAGCGCCAGCAATACGACGCTGCCGACGACAACATCGCCATCGGCGGCAGCGACAAAGCCATAGCGGAACCCGGAAATCGCGTAGAAAAACGGGTTGGCATGGCTGATCGCCTGAAACATGGGGGAGAGCCGGTCGACGGAATAAAATGTGCCCGACAGCAGCGTCATCGGTCCGATCACGAAATTCGTGATGGCGGCGGCATGGTCGAACTTTTCCGCCCAGATCGACGTCAGCACGCCGATAAAGGCGGTAAGCGCGGACCCCATCAGGCCGAACCAGATGATCGCCCACGGGTGCGCGGGGGTCACATGCACGCCCGGCCACAGTGCCATCGCCCCCCACAGGGCCAGCCCGACGCACAACGCACGGGTTATCGCCGCCCCCACCAGCGCCAGCAACAGCTCGCTGTTCGACAATGGCGGCATCAGATAGTCGATCAACGTTCCCTGCATCTTGCCCGCCAGCAGGGAAAAGCTGCTATTGGCGAAGGCATTGTTCATCATGCCCATGATCATGAGGCCAGGGGCGATGAAATCGGCGAAGGGAACGCCCAGCACCTGACGGCCCGAACCGTTCCCGCCGCCCAGCGCGATCGTGAATATGACCAGGAACATCAGGGTCGTCACCGCAGGCGCCCAGATGGTCTGCAACTGTACCTTCATGAACCGCCGCACCTCCTTGCGATACAGCGCGCGCATCCCGGCCCAGTTGATGTTGCGGATCACCAACTCTCCCGGTTCGTGAAAGGGCGGGCGCGAGGGGGTGCTTGTCGAAAATTGGGGCTGGTCGTTCATGATGGGATCGACTATCGGCTGGCCTGATATGCCGCAAGGGCGTTGTGTGCGGAATTGCGCGTCCCATATAGGGCGCGAACCGAATATTTTGAGGAGTCATTCATTGTCCTGGACCGACGAGCGCATCGACCAGCTCAAGGCAATGTGGGAAAAAGGCCTGACCGCCAGCCAGATTGCCGAGGAACTGGGTGGCGTCAGCCGCAACGCGGTGATCGGCAAGGCGCATCGCCTGGGCCTGCAATCGCGTCCGTCGCCCGTGAAGGCGAACGACGCGCCCAAAAAGGCCGCGCCGGTCCGCAAGCCCGCGCCCGTTGCGCCGGTGGCGGCAGCGCCCAAGCCTGCACCCGTGCCGCAGAACACTGCCGTGCGCACCGCGCCGCCCGCTGCCGCACCCGCCGCGCCTTCGGCAGCGGCATCACCGGGGGCAGCGCCCGCGAACGACGCGCCCGCCGCGCCGCAGCCGCGCATCATTTCCGTCGGCCCCGGCGGATTCCTGCGTCAAGGCCCCGGCGATCAGCAAGCGCCGATCCCGCCCGCGCCGCCGCGTCGCCTGGTTCCTGCCAAGCCCAGCGCAGAAATTGCGGGCAAGACGTCATTGCTCGACCTGACCGAACGCATCTGCAAATGGCCGATGGGTCATCCGGGCGAACCGGATTTCCACTTTTGCGGCGAAACAGTGAACCCCGGCTTCCCTTATTGCGTGGAACATTGCGGTCGTGCTTATCAGGCGCAACTGCCGCGCGGCACGCGTCGTCCGCCGCCGCCGCTTCCCTTCGGTGGCCCGCGCGTTCGCTGAACGTCCGCGCTCGGTAAATGAGAAATAGGGGGCCGGTTCATCGTGACTGGCCCTCTTCTTTTTGGCCCCGCTTGCACCTGCCGCTGACCCGCTTATAGCTGGTGGCCATGTCCGATCTGTTTCAGAGCCAGCCGCTCAGCTCCCCCGGTTACGACGCGTCTTCCATTGAAGTCCTTGAAGGGCTGGAGCCTGTCCGCCGCCGCCCTGGCATGTATATCGGCGGCACGGACGAACGCGCGCTTCATCATCTGGGCAGCGAAGTGCTGGACAACAGCATGGATGAAGCCGTTGCGGGGCATGCGACACGGATCGAAGTGACGCTGGAACCCGGCAATCGCCTGACCATCACGGACAATGGTCGCGGCATCCCCGTCGATCCGCATCCCAAATTCCCCGGAAAATCGGCGCTGGAAGTGATCCTGACCACCCTCCATTCGGGCGGCAAGTTCACGGACAAGGCCTATGCAACCTCCGGTGGCCTGCATGGCGTCGGCGTCAGCGTGGTCAACGCCCTTTCGTCCGTGACCATCGTGGAGGTCGCGCGCAACAAGGAACTGTTTCGCCAGAGCTTCGCGCGGGGCTTGCCCACCAGCGGGCTGGAAAAGGTCGGTGCCGCGCCAAACCGGCGGGGCACGTCGGTCAGCTTCATTCCCGACACAGAGATTTTCGGGGAGCAGAAGTTCAAGCCTGCCCGCCTCTATCGCCTTGCCCGGTCCAAGGCCTATCTGTTCGCTGGTGTCGAAATCCGCTGGAAATGCGCGCCCGAACTGATTGTCGACGACACGCCGCCCGAAGCCGTCTTTCAGTTTCCGGGCGGTCTGGCCGACCATCTGAAAGAACAGGTCGGAACGCGTGAATGCGCCACCAGCGCCTTTTTTTCGGGCAGCCAGGATTTCCCCGACACCGTGGGCCGCGTCGAATGGGCGGTCGCCTGGCCGCTCTGGTCGGATGGCAGCTATAGCTGGTATTGTAATACCATCCCGACCCCCGATGGCGGCACTCACGAAGCTGGCCTGCGCGCCGCTTTGGTCAAGGGCATCCGCGCTTTTGGCGAACTGGTCGGGCAAAAAAAGTCGAAGGACATCACCGCCGACGACATCGTGACTTCATCAGAGATCATGCTGTCCGTGTTCGTCCGCGATCCCCAGTTTCAAAGCCAGACCAAGGACCGCCTGACCAGCCCCGAAGCGGCGCGCCTGGTCGAAAATGCCGTGCGCGACCATTTCGACCATTATCTGTCTGATCATATGGAACGCGGCAAGGCGCTGCTCGCCTATGTGATCGACCGCATGGATGAACGGCTGAAGCGCAAGGCCGAAAAGGAAATCAAGCGCAAGACCGCGACCTCCGCGCGCAAGCTGCGCCTGCCCGGAAAGCTAACCGATTGTTCGACGGACAGCCCTGAGGGCACGGAAATCTTCCTGGTCGAAGGCGATTCGGCAGGCGGGTCGGCCAAGCAGGCCCGCGACCGCAAGACGCAGGCGATCCTGCCCCTGCGCGGCAAGATATTGAACGTGGCCTCTGCCAACATGGCCAAGATCCTGGCGAACCAGGAAATTGCCGACATGATACTGGCCTTTGGCTGCGGCACGCGAAAGGAATGCAACCCCGACAATCTTCGTTATGAACGCGTCGTCATCATGACCGACGCCGACGTGGACGGGGCGCATATCGCGACGCTGCTCATGACCTTTTTCTTTCAGGAAATGCCCGAACTGGTCCGGCGCGGTCATCTCTACCTCGCCCAGCCGCCGCTTTACCGGATCGTCTCTGGCGGCAAGAGCGCCTATGCCAAGGACGACGCCCATCGCGAGGAACTGCTCGCCAAGGAGTTCAAGGGCAAGAAGGTCGAGGTCAGCCGATTCAAGGGCCTGGGCGAAATGAACGCCAGCCAGCTGCGCGAAACCACCATGGACCCGAAAACCCGCAGTCTCATCCGCATCACCCTGCCCGATGACATTGAAGACCGGCAACAGGTCCGCGACCTGGTCGAACGGCTGATGGGAACCAACCCCGCCCACCGCTTCGCCTTCATTCAGGAAAACGCCGCCACGGTGGACGAGGAAGCCATCGACGCCTGACCGGACGGTGTGACTGTCATGGCTACCGCCGCATTAACCAGAGCGGGCCACCGGATGTTCAACCTTCTGCGCGATACCGGCCAGCATGGCAGGCTTCGCCCATCCCCTTCGCATCGCGGCCAGCGCCGCCCCCGTCCTGCTGCTGGCTCTGAACGCCGGTGCGGCCAAGGCGGAAATGCTTCCGTCGCCCGCGGCCTCCTACCCATCGGCATCGGCTGCCTTGGCCTATGGCAGCGCAGATCGCGTAGCATCCACCCTGCTGGCCGGCGGCATGAGCCGCCTCGCCGCAATCAGCGCGCAACAGGGTAGTGCTTCGCTTCTTCCATGGACGGCACCCTTCGTAGAACCGCAGGCGGTCATCAATGAAGAACGCGTCAAAAAGATGCTGTCCCACATGCCTGGTTGGGAACTGCAGGGCATTCGCCTGACCTTGGCCCAACCTGTTTTCAGCTATCGTCAGCCCGACCTTATCCCCGCTTTCATGCGCGGCATTGTTGCGACACCGGCGGCCAGCATTCCGACCGCAGCCATCCTCTTTCCCACAGCAGCGCCGCTGAAGCGCGACCCGGTGGATACCCCGCGAAACGGTCAGCCTGATATTTTCGGGTCGGTCGCCATGGCGGTGGCCCGCACGCCCCTCGACGGCAAATGGGCGGCGGTAGCACATTCCGCCCCGACCGCAGCTGTTCCCGCAAACCTGCTTCGATCCGCCCGCGCTGCACAGGGGCTGCAGCAGGTCGAGCTGGTGAACAGCTGGGTCAACGGCCGCCTGCGTTTCGTCAATGACCGGCAAGGCGGCGACAGCTGGGCTTCCGCAAACCAGTCGTTGCTGCGCGGCGCAGGCGATTGCGAAGATTACGCCATCGCGAAAATGCAGCTTTTGGCAGCCGCTGGTTTCGAACGCCGCGCAATGTTCCTCGTCATCGCGCGGGATCTGGTGCGCCGGGCCGATCATGCCGTGTTGGCCGTGCGGATCGATGGCCAGTTGATGGTCCTGGACAATATGACGGACCGGGTTCTTCCTTCGTCGGCGGTCAGCGATTATCGACCGATCATGAGCTTCAACGCCTTTGGCCAATGGACCCACGGCTACCGGGTTAAAACTCCGCAGCCAGTGCAATTTGCGGCACGCTGATCAACCCCGCCTCTTACCGCTCCCGCAACGCCTCAGCCCGCGCCTTCAGGATGGGCTTTAACAGATAGGCCAGCACCGATTTGCGACCGGTCAGTATTTCCACATCGCACACCATACCAGGCGTGATCGGCAGCTTGTGCGCGCCCGATCCGAGCCAGGCCCGCTCCGTTTCCACCACGACGGTGAAATAGGCCTCACGCGTTACCTCGTCATAAACGCTGTCGGCGGACACCTGCTGAACCGTGCCGGTCAGGCCGCCATAGATCGAAAAGTCATAGGCGGTCACCTTCACGACCGCGCGGTCGCCGGTCTTGATAAAGGCGATATCATTGGGCTTGACCCGTGTTTCGACCAGCAGCTTGTCGCCAATGGGGACGATCTGCATGATCTTCTGACCAGCGGTGACGAAGCCGCCGATGGTGGTCACCTGGACATCGTTGACGACGCCATCGACCGGGGAACGTATCTCCGCCCGTTGGGCTCGGCCCTTCGCACCGCGCAGGGACTCGCTGTTGACCGAGATTTTGGCTTCCAACTGGCTGCGTTCGTCAAGAGCGTCCTGCCGGAACTGGAAATTGGCCTCCGACAACTGAGCCTGCGCTTCACGGATGGAGGCCGATGCGCGCGACGCTTGCTGCTTCGCGGCGTTCAGCCGTCCCTGCGCATCCACCACGTCGCGCCTTGCGTCCAGCAGTTCGGTTTGCGGGATGATGGACTTTGCCGCCAGCGGCTCCAGCATCGCTACCCTTTCGCGCGCCAGTTGAACGCTCCCGGTCAGGCTATCGATCGTCGCCTGCGCTTCGCCCAGTTCCCGGCGACGCTGATCGACCTGTGCCGACATCGCGTCCTGCTTGCTGCGGAGCGCCGACTGGCGGACCTGGGCCAGCGCCTGTTCCTGTTCGCATTCGGGTGCGCCACTTGCACACACGGCCCCTTCACCGGTGCCTTCCTTTTCAAGGCGTCCCGCGCGGGCTGTTAAAGATCGCGTTTCCGCCTGCAATTGGCCCAGTTCGGATGCCAGCATCGCGTCGTCCAGACGCACCAGCAACTGGCCCTTGCCTACCTTCTGCCCGGATCGAACCAGAATTTCCTCGATCGTCGTCGGCTCGGCGGACTGGATGACCTGTGCCTTGCTGGATGGAATCACCCGCCCTTGCCCATGCGTCACCTCATCCACGGGAGCCAGGCTGGCCCACAGCAGGAAAACCAGCATGCCCCCGCCGCTGTAGAGGATGACCTGTTTGTTCCCCGGCTGCCCCCGCAGCCAGCTGATCCAGCGCCCCATCATGGTTGGCCCTTCGCAATTGCATGTTCGTCAGCCGCCAGCGCGACTGCCTTGGTCTTTTCCTGGGCGGCCAGCATGTTGCCAAGAGCGCCGCCGCTTTGCGAAGGGTCGGCGATGGACAGCTTCCACCCCTTCGCCGGGTCCATCCGACCGCCCACATCATTGGCGGCCCGACGCTCCGGCAACGCTGCAACAGGGGGATAGTCAATCTCTGGCACCGAGGCTGAGGCCAACAGCGAAGCATCAAATGCCGGAATATGCTCGCCCCCCGCGTAACGCCCGTTAAAGGCACGAGGAAGACCCCAGGCGCCCGGCCAGCGATAGAAGATATGCGCCCCTATCTTCGCCAGCTTCGCCAGATGCGGTGCCCAGCCGGGAAAGACATAATCGGCATGATAATGGGTGGCTGTCCCCACGCTTTTTTCGACTTGCCCCTCCAGCGCGCCAGCCGCAATCCGCTGCGCTCGGTTCCAGAGGACAGCGACGGGCCGCCGTGCCAGCGAACCGTCACAGACGAAGCTGAACTGACAGACCGAAGCGTTGAAACGTTGATATACGACGCCACACACCGTCTTGGCGAAAGCGGGGTGCCGCACGCGATTAAGCACTACCTGCGCCACGGCGCGCTGCCCGCTTTCCGGCTCGGTCGCCGCTTCATAATAGACCGCCTGAGCAAGGCAATGAAGCGCGCGGGTCCGGTCTTCGCCCGCCGCCCCAAGCGCACGGAATGGCGGCGCTGCAGCAATCGCGTTTCGTGCGAAGCGTAACCCATCATTCTGAGCCTGTGCCGCCTGCCCCTTGGTCACCTCTGCCGCTCCCTGCCCGGTCATCTCGACCAGCGCGCGATATTGACGCGGAATGGGCGGTGCAGCGGCCTCTCCCTTCGACTGGGCAACAGGATCGGCTTGCTCCCGTTCACCCTGCCACAGCATTGTATAGGCGGCCAGCAGCGCCAGCGGCGCTGCGATGGAGGCGCTGCGGACAAGGGCGCTCATTGCACGCCTCCCCGCTGAAGCTGGCCGACGATCTCATCGCGTGGGCCATCCGCCATCACCACCCCCTGGTCGATCACGATCAGCCGGTCGACGATGCGGAGCAGCGCATGGCGGTGGGTCGACACGATCAGGGTCTGGCCGGGATCCAGCGCCTTTTCGAGATGGTCGACGAACAGATTTTCAGTCTGGTTATCCATCGCCCCGGTCGGTTCGTCCAGAAAGAGCAGCTTGGCGGGTTCCACCAGCGCCCTGGCCAACACCAGGAAGCTGCGCTGTCCGCCCGAAAGGCGGCTGCCACGTTCCCCGATGTGAAGGTCGAAACCCGCCGCATCGCGCCCGAAAAAGCGCGACGCGCCCGACCGCTCCAGCGCTTCCAGCAGCTTTGCATCGTCAGCTTCGCGTGCGCCCAGAAGCAGGTTTTCCCGCACCGATCCGCTGAACAGCTCCGCATCCTGGCCGGCATAACGGAAGGCAGAGCGCAATTCGTGCGGATGATATTGGCGGCTGTCGATGTCGTCGATGGTCAGCATGCCGCCGCTTGGCGGATACAGGCCGCAAATGACACGGCCCAGCGTCGACTTGCCCGATGCCACCCGCCCGATGATCCCGATCCGTTCGCCCGGTTCGATGCGCAGGTTGATGCCCTTCAGGCTCGGCTGCTCCGTGCCCGGATAGACGAACTCCAGCCCCTGAGCGACGATCGCGCCCTTGCGGACTTTCGGGATGATGCCCCGTGCTCCGTCCAGTCGTTCATCGGGCTGGTCGATCAGCGATTGCAGGCTGTCGAGCGTGGTTATCGCCTGGCGCGCCCGCACGATCACAAAGGCAAGCTGCCCCACCGGCGCGAGCGAGCGCCCCGCCAGCATGACGATTGCGATGATCGCGCCCATGGAAATCTTGCCCGCGGCGAACATGTAGAATCCGCCGATCACCAGGGCGATGCTTGTCACCTGCTGGCAAAGCGATGCCAATGTCACGCTGGTCGAACTCAACCGCCGCAGCTTTTCCTGCGTCGCCGCGCTCATCCGCGCATAGCGCCGCCAGCGATTGAGCATCCGTCCTTCGCCACGGCACGCCTTGAGCGTCTCTATGCCGCCAATCGCTTCTACCAGAGCGGCACTTTGCAGGCTGGAATCGGCCTGCGCATCGCGCGACAGGCTGGCCATCGACCGTTGAAGAAAGAAACCGGCGGTAGCCATGATTGCCATCGTGGCGACGGGCACCACCGCCAGCCATCCGCCCAGAACCGCAATCAGGGCAACAAAGAGGAACAGGAACGCCAGGTCCACCACCAGCACCACGGTGGTCGAGGTGAAAAACTCCCGAACGGTTTCAAATTCCGACACGCGCCGCGCGAGCGCCCCGGTGCTGCCTGCACGACTGGCAAGCGGCACGTTCATCACCTTTTCAAACAGACGCTGCGACAAGCGTTCGTCAATCTCCCGCCCGGATTCGTCCACCAGCCTTGCCCGCGCAAGCCTGAGCGCGAAATCGAGTGCAAAGGCCAGCATCACGCCGGCACCCAGCACCCATAGGCTGGAGGCCGCCTTGTTCGGGATGATCCGGTCATAAACGTTCATCGTGAACAACGGCAGGGCAAAGGCGAGCAGGTTGATGATCCCCGCGGCCAGCATCACATAGCCAAAGGACCCGCGCGCGCGCCACACTTCACGCCAGAACCAGTGCTGTCGCGCGCGTTCGTCCCAAGGGCGTTCCTCAGCCCTTTCGCGGCCATGGTCAGCCATGACCATCAAGGCTTCGCCGGTAAAATGAGCCTCCAAATCCCCCAGTGGTGCCCAAATGGGTTCGCTCGCATGAGGTAGCTGGACCAGCGCATCGCCCTGCTTGATGTCCAGCAACAGCAGGAATCGCTCACCCCGCAGGGGAAGAATGGCAGGTAGATTGCCGGGCCGCCATTTGCTCAAACGGCCCCGTACAAAGTCCGTCAGCAGACCGATTTGATCGAGCGCGGATTCCGCCTGGTGGAACGGCAGCCGCCCGGATTCATCGACGGCAAGGCCAGCGCGGAGCGCCACGATGCCAGGCGATCGTTCGAAATGCCGCGCTACATGGGCGATGCACTCGATCAGCTCGTCACTGGGCGTGCCCTGATGGTCCAGCCATTCGGCCAGACTGAGTGTGCTTCGTTCCAACATTGTCTACCCCGCGTCACCCCGGCACTGGCCGGGGTGACCCCAATCATGGAAATTCAGCCCGGATAACGCCGCCGCTGCAATTCGGCAGGCGGCAGGTCCGGGACATCATATTTCTTGCGCGCATAGGGATCCGCGCCCGAAGGCTGAGCGATCCCCAGCGTGTCGAGCAACTGGTTGGTCGCGGCCAAGATTTGATATTGCGCGAAGATTTCCGAAAAACGGGCCGTTTCGGTCCGCACCTGCGTGTTGAAACGGGTGTTCTGGCTGTCCAGCACGTCAAGCAGTGATCGGCGACCGACGTTGAACTGCTCGCGATAGGATACCAGCAGCGAATCCGACACGATCCCTTGACGCGACAGGTCGGTCAGCCGCTTCTTTTCGGTATCCCAACGGTTCCAGGCCGTGCGGACATCTTCTTCCGCCTCACGCTGGCGTTGGCTCAGCCGGAAACGCGCCTCGCTCGCGCGGCGGTTCATCTCCTGCACCTTCGCCCGGTTGATGCCGCCATTGTAAAGCTGCCACCGCAGGACGACGCGGCCTTGCACGTCATTTGTGCTGCCCCGGAAGCCGTCCACATCCTCGCCAATGCGGCCTCGTCCTTCCAGCAGAACGGTCGGCCCCAGTTCGGCCTTTGCCTCATCCACAACCGCATGCGCGGCCTGAATATCGGCCTCTGCCTCCCGGATCAGCGGATTGTTGGTGCGCGCGCCCGCAATTGCTTCGTCCAGCGTGGGCGGCACGGCACTCGTCACCGCATCGGGCATGGATACCTGGTCGATCGAAAGCCCGGTCAGCGTGCGGAAGCTGATCGCCGCGTTGGTCAGGTCCTGCTGGGCTTCGCTCTGGCGGACCAGGGCCGATTGAAGCCGCTCTTCGGCCTGCTGCTGATCGGCGATGCTGATCGATCCCTTGGACACGCCTTCGCCCAGATCGCCCAGCAGCTTGCGGTGAAAGGCGATATTGTCCTCCGCCGCTGCGGCGATCCGCTGTTGCAGCATATAGTCCAGATATTGGCGCGTGACGTTCAATGCCACAAATTGCGACCGTTCACCGACGCGGAGCGCAGCGCCGTCGATGCGGGCGGCCTGTCGGCGCTTTTCGGCGCTGCGGTAGCCGGAATCGAACAGCGTCTGTTCCGCCAGCACGCTTGCCTCAAGCGGATAGAGCGTCTGGTCCCCGATGCCGAGGGTCCGGCGGGTATTATTCTCCAGCCGCCGGACGCCCGCCGAACCTTCCACACTGATCCGGGGCAGGTACAATCCCTTGGCCTGCTCCCGTTCAAACTCAATGGCTTCCTTGTTCTGGATCGCCTGGTTGATTTCGGGGTGGCTATCTATCGCCGCCGCGATGGCGCTTTTCAGGTCCGTAGTCTGGGCCCAGCCGGTCGTCGCCATAGCCGCCGCGCAAAGGGCCATCAGGCTACCGCAAGTCTTGCGCATGATTGTCATGATTGCCTCCCCTCAATTCGCGCTGACAGTGACTTCGACCCGACGGTTCATCGGTTCGCGTACATTGTCGGCGGTTTCGATCTTCAACTGGGTTTCGCCCAGCCCGCTGACGCTCATCGCGTCCATCGGGACACCGCTTTGGCTCATCAGTCCTGCGACATTCTGCGCCCGCCGCATCGACAGGCCGTCATTGTAGCGGGTGCCCCCCGACGTGTCGGTATAGCCGGTGACGCCAAAGCGTTTCCAACCGCACTGCGCCGCCGACTGGGTGATCTGACCGATGGTTGCCGCACCCTCTGGCAGTGGCGTGTCCATGTTCCAGTCAAAGAAGATGGACACCGCCGGCGCCGTACAGTCCAGCGCGGGTGGGGCTGAAGCTGCGTCCGGCACCGGCGGCGGTGGCGCCGCCGAAAGGCGAGCCACAAAGTCGTCGCACTTGTTGATGCTGTCGGCATCCTTCGTGCCCGATTTCATGAAACCAATGGCGATGCCGCACTGATTCTTGGCCTCGACGGCCCAGGTCCATCGGCTGTCCTGCGCCGCGCGCAAGGTGGCGTCATCCGTCGCGGAAACCGCCGTGTCATAGCGGCTTTTCAGCGCGCCGTTCAGCTCCGACTTGCCAAGCTGCATCAGGGGCGAAGCCTGGGCCGCCAAAGCTCCGGGCGCGAACATCCCCGCCATCACCCCCGCCGCAAGGCCAAGGGATGCGATCCTCTCCAACCCGTTCCGCATTTTCCATCTCCCCAAAGAATTCCCGCGAGCTTTCATGATTTCCTGCCTCCCGCGATCAACCGTGCGCCACCGCCATCGCTTCATGTGCCGCCATTGCCGCGTCGAAGACTGCTGCCGCAGCTGCCAGATGCCCGCTGTCCACCGCCTCCGGCGCGACCGGATTGAACAGCAACGGAGCATGATCGCCACCCGGCAGCGCGGCCAGAAGCGCATCGATGTTCGGCGTGTCAGCCGTTCCAATCGCGTCCGACACGAGCTGGTCGATCGCTGCGGGCGTTGCCTCATGCACCGCCGCAAGCACCGCCGCGCTACCATCGAAAGTTGGCAGATCGACTGACTGCGCCAGCAGCATCTCATGACCGCCAAGCTCCGGCTGCGCGGCGTCGGCCATATCGACGGTGTCAGCAGGAGCCGTATCACCACCATCGGCAAGACTTGAATGATCCGGCGCGGGATCTTCAACCCCGTGGCTGGACTGGTCGACCGGTTGATCGCTGTCCTGATCCGTTGTCGAAGCGAGCGAGATCGGGGCGTCGGTTTCCGTGACCGTCATTTCGGGCTCGGTCGTCACCGTCGAAGCGGGAGCGGCTGCCGTTGCCGTCTGCTGGTCCGTAGTGACCGGCGCAGGCTCCGGTTCGACGGCATAGGTTGCCCCAGCCACCGCAACCAGGCTCGCCGCGACCAGCGCCTGGTTGAAGCTGCTGGTAGTGCTCTCCGCAGCTTTGGCGGCCTCACTATCCTTGGGCGCGGTTGCGAACAGAACGTCCCCGACCGTGCCCGTGCTGCCATTGGTCCGCACGAAAGTCGCCTCGCCCAGCACCGTGACGTCGCCGCCCGCCGCCTGATAGCTCTGACCGTCGGAGTTGAGTCCGATAGAGGCAATGCCCGCGTCCGCCAGCAACTTGAACTCGCCCGCGTCCACCTGGCCGTTGCTGTTCCGGTCTTGCCAGACGCCGAATTCGCCGAAGGCAGCATCCCTGGCGTCAAAAACGCCGTCGCGGTTGCTGTCATAAGCGAGGCGCAGCCCCTCAAGATCGCTGGCCGCTCCGGGTGCATCGTCGGAAAAGACGATGTCGTAGGTTCCGCCGATCGTATGAGCGAGCAGGCCATCGTCAGGCGCGACCCAGGCTGTGTTCACCAGCCCTGCGCCGTAATCGTGATGCACGCCAGCAGAGAGGCTCAGAAATTCTAGGCCGTCGCCGTCGAGATCCAGGGCGATGGGTGGCACCGGATTTGCCGTGATGGAAATCGCGTTGGTGACAGTTACCGTGTCGCCATCTGCATCGGTCAGCGAGAGGTCGAAGCCCAAATTAACCGGGTTGCCCGTCTGCGTCGTTTCGACCTGCAACTGGCTTAGCGAGAATTTCCCGTCGGTGCCGCCGCTCGTTCCCGAATTGGTGATTTCGATCCGGTCATAGCCCGACGCCGTATAAGTCTGCACCTTATACTGGGCGCTGAGGCCGGTGATTGCTACAGTTCCGCCGACTTCGAAATCGACGTTGATGTTACCGAAATTTGTGTCACCTGTCGCAGTTCCTATCAATGCACCTGCTGCATTGTAGATCTTGACCATGGTAATATTAAGCGTGGTATCGCCCGCGGGGTTTATTACCTGCTGCTCGACATTCCCGTCTTCGTCGGCATTTATTGCCTTCAGTCGGACATCAGCCGTCGTACCGCTCGATATCTGGTCAATCGTGAATTTGAAGCCATTGATGGTTTGATGATTTACGATGACAAAAGCGTCGTCGGAAACACCCCCGCCGTTGGCATCATACGTAAAATCACCAAAATCTAACCGCAGACCCGCATCCGGGTTGGTGATGTCAATGAATTGCCCGTCCACGCCGATATCGTCGGAGTCGCTATTCACGCTTGGCGAAGCCTGGTTGCTGATCGGCGTGAACAGGATTTCGAGACTGTCAGCCGTGCTGGAAGCCACAAGCTTGAAGGGTGGATTACCGGCAACGCCCCCCGAAAGATCATTGAACAAAGCACCCGATCCATTGTCGATCGCTTGGTGGATCGTGGTCGTGTAGGCACCCGCCGCTTGATCGAGCTGGATCGTGTAGATCGGGGTGCCGTCAGTGCCGTTGGTGCTGCCAGTTCGGCCTTGCAGTGTCGTGCCGCCGTTCGACAACCACAGTTCGATCATCGTGCCCCCAGATTTCAGCGCTGTGTCCTGGCCATTGACGATGTTGGCAAAGGTCAGCGTTCCCGTCTGATCTGCACCGACATTGTTGTTAACGCTGGAATCAACGTCGAGACCACGGGTAGCGCTCTGCCCGGCAGCGTTTGTCAACGTGGTCGAAATCGGCGCGAATGCAACCGGCGCGTCATCGACGATCCGCACGATCAGCGTGTCGCTGGCGGTGGTGCCGCCGACACCGTTGACGGCCAGCGCGATGCTATCGTCAAACTCGGTGAGCGTTGCCCCGAACTTGCTGTCATTGTCGATCGTGGCGCTCAGCGTATAGCTGTAGCTCACAGCACCGGTCCCGGCATCATAGCCGGTCAGCCGCAGCGTCCCCTCGCCCGTGTTCACCACCCCGTTGGTCGTGCCAAACGCCTGCATCTGCGCCAGGGTGAACACCGTGCCCCCCACCACGATGTTCGCGATCCCGTCGGTCGCGCTCACCGTGAAGCTGCCGCTCGTCACATGGCTGCCGTCGGCGAGCGTGCCGCTGGGCAGGCCCGCCTCGTAAACCGTGTCGTCGGGACCGGTCGCCGCCGCCGTCACCACGCTCGCACCGTCAGCCGCGCCCTTGACCGTGATCACCAGCTGCGCCGGTGACTGGTCGCCGTCCGCGTCCTCCATCGTGTAGTTGAGCGTGAAGACCTTGCTGAACCCACTGCCCAGCGCCTGCGTCGCCGCCCGGTTGTTGTCGAGCACATAGCTCCAGCTGCCATCGCCATTCTGGACCAGCGTGCCATAGCTGTTCAGCTCCGCCACCGCCGCCGCATCCGCGCCCCAGGCAACGAACGCCTTGGGCGTGTCCGCCCCCGACACATCATTGGTCAGCACATTGCCCGACAGGCTGCCCGCCACATCCTCGGTCAGCGTACCCCCCGCATCATCCACCGCCTGCGGCGCGTCATCGACGATCCGCACGATCAGCGTGTCGCTGGCGCTGGTGCCGCCGACACCGTTGACGGCCAGCGCGATGCTGTCGTCAAACTCGGTGAGCGTCGCCCCGAACTTGCTGTCATTGTCGATCGTGGCGCTCAGCGTATAGCTGTAGCTCACAGCGCCCGTCCCGGCATTATAACCGGTCAGACGCAGCGTCCCCTCGCCCGTGTTCACCACCCCGTTGGTCGTGCCGAACGCCTGCATCTGCGCCAGGGTAAAAACCACGCCCCCCACCACGATGTTCGCGATCCCGTCGGTCGCGCTCACCGTGAAGCTGCCGCTCGTCACATGGCTGCCGTCATTCAGCGATCCGGTCGGCAGGCCCGCCTCGTAAACCGTGTCGTCGGGGCCGGTCGCCGCCGCCGTCACCACGCTCGCACCGTCGGCTGCGCCCTTGACCGTGATCACCAGCTGCGCCGGTGACTGGTCGCCGTCCGCGTCCTCCATCGTGTAGTTGAGCGTGAAGACCTTGCTGAACCCACTGCCCAGCGCCTGCGTCGCCGCCCGGCTGTTGTCGAGCACATAGCTCCAGCTGCCATCGCCATTCTGGACCAGCGTGCCATAGCTGTTCAGCTCCGCCACCGCCGCCGCATCCGCGCCCCAGGCAACGAACGCCTTGGGCGTGTCCGCCCCCGACACGTCATTGGTCAGCACATTGCCCGACAGGCTGCCCGCCACATCCTCGGTCAGCGTGCCCCCAGCATCGTCCACCGCCTGCGGCGCGTCATCGACGATCCGCACGATCAGCGTGTCGCTGGCGCTGGTGCCGCCGACACCGTTGACGGCCAGCGCGATGCTGTCGTCAAACTCGGTGAGCGTCGCCCCGAACTTGCTGTCATTGTCGATGGTTGCGCTGAGCGTATAGCTGTAGCTCACAGCGCCCGTCCCGGCATTATAGCCGGTCAGCCGCAGCGTCCCCTCGCCCGTGTTCACCACCCCGTTGGTCGTGCCGAACGCCTGCATCTGCGCCAGGGTGAACACCGTGCCCCCCACCACGATGTTCGCGATCCCGTCGGTCGCGCTCACCGTGAAGCTGCCGGTCGTCACATGGCTGCCGTCATTCAGCGATCCGCTCGGCAGGCCCGCCTCGTAAACCGTGTCGTCGGGACCGGTCGCCGCCGCCGTCACCACGCTCGCACCGTCGGCTGCGCCCTTGACCGTGATCGTCAGCTGCGCCGGTGACTGGTCGCCGTCCGCGTCCTCCATCACATAGTTGAGCGTAAAGGCCTTGCTGAACCCGCTCCCCAGCGCCTGCGTCGCCGCCCGGCTGTTGTCGAGCACATAGCTCCAGCTGCCATCGCCATTCTGGACCAGCGTGCCATAGCTGTTCAGCTCCGCCACCGCCGCAGCATCCGCGCCCCACGCCACGAACGCCTTGGGCGTGTCTGCCCCCGACACGTCATTGGTCAGCACATTGCCCGACAGGCTGCCCGCCACATCCTCGGTCAGCGTGCCCCCCACATCGTCCACCGCCTGCGGCACGTCATCGACGATCCGCACGATCAGCGTGTCGCTGGCGGTGGTGCCGCCGACGCCGTTGACGGACAGCGCGATGCTGTCGTCAAACTCGGTGAGCGTCGCCCCCGGCTTGTTGTCGTTGTCGATCGTTGCGCTGAGCGTATAGCTGTAGCTCACAGCGCCCGTCCCGGCATTATAACCGGTCAGACGCAGCGTCCCCTCGCCCGTGTTCACCACCCCGTTGGTCGTGCCGAACGCCTGCATCTGCGCCAGGGTGAACACCGTGCCCCCCACCACGATGTTCGCGATCCCGTCGGTCGCGCTCACCGTGAAGCTGCCGCTCGTCACATGGCTGCCGTCGGCGAGCGTGCCGCTGGGCAGGCCCGCCTCATGGACGGTCGCGTCCGGGCCAGTCGCCGCCGCCGTCACCACGCTCGCGCCGTCGGCTGCGCCCTTGACCGTGATCGTCAGCTGCGCCGGTGACTGGTCGCCGTCCGCGTCCTCCATCGTGTAGTTGAGCGTGAAGACCTTGCTGAACCCGCTGCCCAGCGCCTGCGTCGCCGCCAGGCTGTTGTCCAGCACATAGCTCCAGCTGCCATCGCCATTCTGGACCAGCGTGCCATAGCTGTTCAGCTCCGCCACCGCCGCCGCATCCGCGCCCCACGCCACGAACGACTTGGGCGTGTCCGCCCCCGACACGTCATTGGTCAGCACATTGCCCGACAGGCTGCCCGCCACATCCTCGGTCAGCGTGCCCCCCACATCGTCCACCGCCTGCGGCACGTCATCGACGATCCGCACGATCAGCGTGTCGCTGGCGGTGGTGCCGCCGACGCCGTTGACGGACAGCGCGATGCTGTCGTCAAACTCGGTGAGCGTCGCCCCCGGCTTGTTGTCGTTGTCGATCGTTGCGCTGAGCGTATAGCTGTAGCTCACAGCGCCCGTCCCGGCATTATAACCGGTCAGACGCAGCGTCCCCTCGCCCGTGTTCACCACCCCGTTGGTCGTGCCGAACGCCTGCATCTGCGCCAGGGTGAAGACCGTGCCCCCCACCACAATGTTCGCGATCCCGTCGGTCGCGCTCACCGTGAAGCTACCGCTCGTCACATGGCTGCCGTCGGCAAGCGTGCCGCTGGGCAAGCCCGCCTCATGGACGGTCGCGTCCGGGCCAGTCGCCGCCGCCGTCACCACGCTCGCGCCGTCGGCTGCGCCCTTGACCGTGATCGTCAGCTGCGCCGGTGACTGGTCGCCGTCCGCGTCCTCCATCGTGTAGTTGAGCGTGAAGACCTTGCTGAACCCGCTGCCCAGCGCCTGCGTCGCCGCCAGGCTGTTGTCCAGCACATAGCTCCAGCTGCCATCGCCATTCTGGACCAGCGTGCCATAGCTGTTCAGCTCCGCCACCGCCGCCGCATCCGCGCCCCACGCCACGAACGACTTGGGCGTGTCCGCCCCCGACACGTCATTGGTCAGCACATTGCCCGACAGGCTGCCCGCCACATCCTCGGTCAGCGTGCCCCCCGCATCGTCCAACGCCTGCGGCACGTCATCCACGATGTCGATGGTGAGCGTCGTCGTCGCGGGATCACCGTCGCTATCAATGACCGTGACAGCGAAGCTATCTTCCGTATCGTCGCCGACGGTGGCGGTCTCCAACGTGTAGCTATAACTATAGCCGGTTGCAGGCGACCCCGTGATCGTCAGCGTTCCATATGTGCCGCTGACGGTGCCGCCATTGGTCACGTCGACATTATTCACGATTAGCGATCCGACTGTATCATTTCCGGTCGCGACGATCAGCGTGCCAGCAGCAGTCTCTGCCATCGACGATGCTTGCGAGCCATCAGGATTCAGCGCCGATTCGTGAACTACGGTGTCAGCCCGCGCATCAACCTCAACGGTCGGCGTTGAGTCAGGCTGCAAGGTGATGGTGACCGTCGCCTGGGACGTATCACCGTCGCCATCTTCGATCTGATAGATGAAACTCGCCGTGCCTTCCTGACCGGGTGCCGGGGTGAACGTGAACAGGCCGGTCGTCGGATTATAGACGACAGCCCCGGCCGCAGGGCCGCTGACGATTGTGACCCGAGCCGACGGATTATTGTCGATATCCACCCCATCCGCGCCAAACACGTCATTAGCGAGCGCGTCGATAACGACAGGTGCGCCTTCCGCGCCCTGCTGCGCCGCGTCGTCAATGGCCTCGGGCACATCGTCGGCAATGTTGATTACCAGCGTCTTTGTGACGCTGTCACCGTCGACGTCGGTTACCGTAACGGTAAAATTGTCGGTTACATTATCGCCTGTAGTATTGTCGGTAACCGTATAGGTGTAACCGACAGAGCCGGGCGCGACGCTGGTGATGGTCAGCGTACCGTTCGCGCCCACGATTGTCTGGCCAGGGTTTGTGACGACCTGCCCATTGATGGTGATCGTCGCCGGAACATCAAGCGCGACATATGTGATCGTCCCACTCGTCGTTTCGACGGAGGCAGGCTCGTTCGAGCCAGGGGATTCCCCCGGCCGATTATCGGTGCCAAGACCCGCTTCGTCGACCACGGTCCCACTGCCTGACGTCGGAACCTCAAGCTCGGGGAAGTGGTCTTCGTCCTCATCCGGCGCGATCGGCAGGACTTCCCGTTCTTCCAGTTGAGTGAACTGCAATTCAGTGGGCGGCAGAAGATCACCCAAGCCGAACGGGTCGCCAATCGCACCATCGTCAGCGAGGAAGTTGCCGCCAGAACTCCGTGGCGGGCCAGCAGCGGGCTGAGGCTCTTCACCGATCAGGAGCGCGACAAGGTTCACCGATGGAATCTCGACATCACCGACGACAAGGCGGGGCACGGCGACGGCGCCTTCCAGGATCACCAATTGGGTTCCATCAGGGAGCGTCACGACAAGATTGCGACCGGCAACCTCGATCTGGTTAATGTCCGTGCCGGCAGGGAGGACCACGACGCCATTCGCGTCAGCCACGACTGTATGCATGGTGCCGGGCTGATGGGGAGCCCCTTTTACGCGCGCGGCCATCGCGGCGAGTTCGGGGTCCGGGGCCTGCTGACGATCGGCAGCCGCATCGATATTCCAATCCCGCTCGAAATCCATCGTTCCATCCCAACCTGTCACCAAGGGGGTGGCCTGGTAGAAGAGCGCAAGGGAGCACCTCCCGAGCCTATACGCGCTCGAAAGCATCAACCTGTTCAATAGCTGGCATTAGCGGATCAGCTATTGCCCCTTGCCTGCGCCTTCCGCCGACGGAACCTGAAACAGGTTTCTACCGCCCCGGATTAAGCCATAATTTATTTTTTACCTGACCCTATGACTTATATTATTCGTTGCCTGAAGTTAGTCACGAGAATTTCAATTTTATTAACCATTTTCAACGAATAAAGTCCGATAAATAACTTATGAAATACTGCTAAAGATATAGGCATATAGTAGGATCTATATCTTATCCTCTATGCCCTGACCTGATCATGGTTAACGCTGTTCCGCGACTCGGAAAGTGCTGGAGGCACTCTGCCGCCCGTAGCGTTCAATGCCCGACGGCCTGATCAGGAAAAAAAACGGGCGACCAGTCCGAAGACTGATCGCCCGCCCATGATGCGACCCATAGGCTTCCACGGAGCCGATCCTGTTCTCTCCACGGCAACGACCTGATGGGTCGAAGCTGACCTATGGGAAAAAGGCACCCCCTCCGCTAACGCCATGGATAGCGATCGCCGAACCGTTGGCAATTCACCCCAAGGGTTATACCTTTTGTTAGGCTGGCCGGATCGCGATCAATGATCGAGAAGAACCGCCGGTTGCTCTGTCACGGGAGGGGCAGGCTTTTCTGCTGGCAGGGAGGCGAGGACGCCCTCCATGCGCAGGCTACGCTCGCTACGGCCACCGGTAGTGCGGCGAAAGGTCGCTAGCGCATATTCCACCAGTGGCCGAGCGACATCGAACCGTTTGCGTGCAAGGTAGAAATCCACCAGATTTTCAAGCGCCATCTGGCAGCTGGGGTCATCTTCGCCGCGCGTGCGCGCATAGCTGTCGAACACGCGCCTCAACAGCAATTCCGATTCCCGAAAGCGGCCCGTCGCTTCCAATTGCAGCGCCAGATCATTTGCCGAAATCAGTGCGCGGGGATCGTCCGGGCCAAACAGTTCTTCGGAAAGCGCCAGCGCCTGGCGCGCAGGGTCCACGCCGTCCGCCGCGCGCCCTGAGGCATAAGCCGACTGCGCGGTCGCCACCAATGCGCGCCATTCCTTCTCACGCGCTTCTGTCACGTCCGGGATATATGGCGCCTGCGCGTGTAAGGCGATGCCCCAACTCGGCAGCAAAGCGACGCTCAGAAAGAGGCTGATCCTGATAGCATGAACGGACAAGAGCGGTCTTTCCCAGCGTTGCGGTTCCGGCAGCATGCTCCAAATCAGGTTACCAAACGGGCAACGGCGCGCAACGCCTTGGCTCAGCCAACCAAGGCCTCGACCAGGGCCTTGACCTTTTTCTGCCGCCATTGGGGCAGCGGAGCGATCAGCCAATAGGCCAGGGCAGACGGCTGCGCGTCTCCAATTGCTATCACACGCCCGGAATCAATGTCCGACTGCGCCAGCAGCAAAGGCACCGTGGCATGGCCAAAGCCATTGGCGGCTGCGTCGATTGCCAAGCCCGCATCGGCAAGGCGGATCATCGCAGGCTCCGTGCTGTTGGGACATCCGGGCCACTCTATCCGGTGCTGGGAGCCACCTTCGGGTCGGTCCACGGTCACGAATGTCGCGTCGCCCAGCCTGACACCCTCATGCTCCCCCGGACCTTCCGCCAGACGTAGCGCCAGGTCGAGATTGGCTTCGGTGAAATCCAGGCTGTCATCAGCAGCGACCAGCGAAAATCGGATGTCCGGCTGACTGGACGCGTAGGCGGCCAGACGGGGTTGGAGCCATTTGGCGGTAAGGTCGCGCGGCGCCGCGATGGTGAGCGAGGAGCTGGATTGCCCCGCCTGCATCGCACGAACCGCTTCCTCAAATTGCAGGAACCCCGCGCGCAATGCCTCAAGGCCCGCTTCAGTCTCTGGCGTCAGTTCCAGCCCCTTGGGCGTCCGGCGGAACAGCACAACGCCCAGCAAATCCTCCAGCGCGCGAATTTGCTGCCCGACGGCGGCGGGCGTCACCGCCAATTCATCGGCGGCCCGGGTGAAGGACAGGTGGCGCGCGGCTGCATCCAGAACGCGCAGGCCGTTAAGCGGCAAATGGGTGCGTTTCATTCCGCCACCGCCGGCGCAATGAGCGCGAAATGCGGGATCGCGATGTCGAACGTTTCCCCGCTGACACCGATCATATGATAATGGCCGCGCATGGAGCCTGTGGGCGTATTGAGCGGGCAGCCGGATACATAATCATAGCTTTTGCCCGGCTGCACCACTGGCTGTTCGCCCACGACGCCGTCGCCATCGACGCGATGCTGCGTTCCGCGTCCGTCGGTGATGATCCAGTGACGGGTCAGCAACTGGATGGGCTGGTCCCCGTCATTTTCAATGCGGATATGATAGGCCCAGAACCACCGGCCGCGATCCGGTTCCGACTGTTCAGGCAGGAAGGTCACGGCCACATGCACGTTGATGCCGCGCGTCGTGGCGTGAAAGGGGAAAAGTGCGTTCACGATCAAAGAAATGCGCCTTTCACCCCTCTTCCGTCAACGCCCTATCGTCTTGAGCGCACGATCCAGATCATCGATCACATCGTCCGGGTCTTCCAGCCCGACATTCAGGCGCAGCATATCCTCGGTAATGCCCACTTCCAGCCGCGCTTCCTCGGCCATGCCGTAATGCGTGGTTGAGGCAGGATGGGTCATCAGCGAACGGGAATCCCCGATATTATTGCTGATGTCGACCAGTTCCAGACCATTGAGCAGGCCATGCGCTTCCTTGCGCCCCCCGCCGACGTAAAGCGAAAAGATAGGCCCGGCCATATCCATCTGCCGCATGGCCAAATTATGCTGCGGATGGCTTTCCAGGCCCGGATACAGCACCTTGGCTACCCGGCCTTCCAGAAACTTTGCGACCTTGATCGCATTTTCGCTCTGGCGGCGGATACGCAGGTCCAGCGTCTCCAGACCTTTCAGAACCACCCAGGCATTGAACGCGCTCAGCGTCGGCCCGGTGTTGCGGTGGAAGGGCAGCAGCGTGTTGATGATGAAATCTTCCGTGCCGCAAATGGCCCCTGCCAGCACGCGGCCTTGCCCGTCCATCATCTTGGTCGCGCTATAGGCGACCACGTCTGCGCCGAAATCCATCGGACGCTGGAGCGCGGGCGTGGCAAAGGCATTGTCGACCACGCTGACGATGCCATGTTTCTTCGCGATACCGCAGACCGCTTCCAGGTCGACCACGTCCATCGTCGGATTGGCGGGTGTCTCGAAGAAGAAAACCTTGGTGTTCGGCCTGATCGCCGCTTCCCAGGCGGCATTGTCGGTCGCATCGACGGTCGTCGCCTCTATCCCGAATTTGGGCAGCAATGTATCGGTCAGCCAGCGACAGGACCCGAACAACGCCTTGCCAGCCACGACATGATCGCCTGCCGACAGCTGACACAGAAGCGCCGCCGTCATCGCCGCCATGCCCGTCGCGGTTGCACGGCACGCCTCTGCACCTTCCAATAGGGCGATGCGCTTTTCCAGCATTTCCACGGTCGGGTTTTGCAGGCGGCTGTAAGTCATGCCCTGCTGTTCCCCAGCGAAGCGCGCCGCGGCATCCTCCGCCCGGTCGTAGCTGTAGCCGCTCGTCAGAAACAATGCTTCGGACGTCTCACCCCACTCGCTGCGCGCGCTGCCACCACGCACGGCCAAAGTCGCCGGACGCCAGTTCTTGGTGATTTCCGGGTCCTGCCCGCTCTTGCGCTTCATATCGTCAAATCCTCAAGCCAGTGCCGCCAGAACCGCGTCGCCCATTGCGACCGTGGTCATCGTGCCGCCCAGGTCAGGACTGCGTGCGCCGCCGGCCAATGCCTTGGCCACCGCCTTCTCGATCCGGTCCGCCTGTTCAGGCTGGTTCAGCGAATAGCGCAACATCATGGCTGCAGACAGGATCGTTGCCAACGGATTGGCCTTGCCCTGTCCCGCAATGTCCGGCGCGGAACCGTGGATCGGCTCGTACAGCCCCTGATTGCTGTCGTTAAGTGTGGCCGACGCCAGCATGCCTATCGACCCGACGCACATGCTCGCCTGGTCGGACAGGATGTCGCCGAACATGTTACCGGTGACGATCACGTCGAACTGGCCGGGATTGCGCACCAGCTGCATCGCGGCATTATCGACATACATGTGGCTAAGGGCGACGTCGGGATATTCCGCCGACACCTCGATCACCACGTCGCGCCACAACTGACTGGTTTCCAGCACATTGGCCTTATCCACCGAACACAGCTTGCCGCGCCGCGCACGCGCCGCCTGGAAGCCCTGATGCGCAATCTTGCGCACCTGTTCCTCATTATAGGACATGATGTCATAGCCCTCGCGCAGGCCCTCGGCTGTCTTGCGCATGCCCTTTTCGCCGAAATAGACGTCGCCATTGGTCTCGCGCACGATCAGCAGGTCGATGGCGCTCGCCACCTCCTTCTTCAGCGCGGACGCATCCGCCAGTTCAGGGAATACCTTTGCCGGGCGCAGGTTGGAAAACAGGCCCATCGCCTTGCGCAGACCCAGGATCGCCTGTTCAGGGCGCAAATGCCGTTCAAGCGAGTCACAATCGGGATCGCCCACTGCGCCGAACAGGATGGCATCGGCGCGCCTGGCCAGTTCCAGTGTTTCGGGTGGCAGCGGATGGCCGACTGCCTTGTAGGCCGCGCCGCCGACCAGGCCTTCTTCATAGGTCAGGCCATCGATCCCCAGCGCATCCAGCACGCGCTTCGCCTGCGCGATGATTTCCGGGCCGATACCGTCTCCGGGAAAAAGGGCGATCAACATGTCCAACCTCATTCAAAATCACATCGTCCGCGTGGCAGCGAACAGTCGCCCGCCCTTGCAAGATGCGGCCGCCGCGCGCAAGGCGTGATTTGCCATATGGGATGGCGCGCGCCTATCCCACGGCCCGTCCCAGCCTTTCGACCAGCCGTGCCCGCGCCGCCAGCACATCGGCGCGCCAATCGGTCAGTACGGACCGTTCAAGGAAGAACCCGGTCAGGCGCAATCCGTCCAGAATCGCGGACCAATCGCCAGATCCGCCTTCCAGTAAAAAGGCAGGCAGCGGCAACAATCGGCTTTCATAGCCTACGGCTCCCGCCCGGCTGACAGCGGCAGCGCTACGCGGGCTGACATAGGCCAGGTCGCCATTGCCGCCCGTCGCCGCACATCGGCCAAGGTCTAGCCCGAACCCCAGTTCCGCCAGCAGCAGCAGTTCGTAACGCACCAGCGCCGCTGCCCAGCCGCGCGCGGCAGGGGCAGCCTCCACCGCGCCCAGCACACCGTCGAGCGCCTGATAGAGCGCCGGGCAAGGCGTGCCTTCGGACAAGGTCGCGGCAGTCAGCGCGCAGGCCCAATCGATGGCGGCGGCGGGCAAGGGTTCCGAGAGCAATGGCGCGCGGCTATGTTCCAGTTCGACGGTAAGCCCCGCCAGATGCTCTTCCGTGCGCGCCCGAAACTCCGCCTTCACACCGTTGCCCGGCAACAGCACAGGCCGCATCGCCCGCGACCGCCCACCCCGGACATAGCCGGCCTGCAAGCCGTGGTCAGGCGTCAGCAGCCTGGCGATCGCCCCATGTTCACCATGGTGACGCACAGCGCAAATCAGAGCGGATGTGATCAGCGTCGGCATGCGCCCTCCTTACAGCCGCCACCGCCGCAACGCCATCTGCCTTACCGCTCTGCGCTCATTCCGATATCAGTTGATTTCGGCTTCTGCGCATGGTCAAGTCATGCAGGGGTTGTCGGGGGACATATCGCCATGTTGAATATGCCACGGGCGACATCCTTCGTGATGGATCGCCTGGTGCTTTGGTTGGGCCGTTCACCGACGCTGGGCTTTGCCATATCCCGCGTCGCTTTTGCGTTTGCCGCAACCTGGCAGATCGAAGCCATGTTCAGCAGCGAGCCCGATTTCGCACGCACAGTATTGGGCCTGCAGACCGGCATCTGGCTGTGGACCCTGGCCAGCATCGCCCAACATCTCGCCAGCCCGCCGCTGGGGCTATTGTTGCGGCCCATATCGCTGTTCGTCGACCTCATCGTGTTTCTTTCCGCCATCGTCCTGTGCCCGCCACTTCAGGTTGCGGCGCTGGCCTGCCTGTTCTTCGTGGCGTGGTCGGCATCCGACCGGTTCGGGCGGGGCTCCATCATCGTGTTGGCGCTTTGCCTGATGCTGACTTTCCTGGCGCGAAGCTATTACGAAGCCTGGGCCTCGACACGCTCCGTGGCGGAGGTCGATCGGGCGATCGACGGCATCACCGTCCTGATCGGTTGCACCATCGCGGCTGCGATGCTGAGCATGTCGATCCTGGAAAAGCGACTGATCAGTTGGTCCGAACGACTGCAAGGCGTGGGGGTGTCTTTTCAGAAGTCACTTGCCGCCTTCGTCGTGGAACAGGTCTTCAACCTGATGGCGGCCCGTTACTGCGCTTTGGTCTGGCAAATGTCGGACCAGGGCACCATCCACTGCGAGATTATCGATGCCGAAGGCGCGCGCACCCTCTCGCTGCCCGACAAACAGATCGATAGCCTGCTCAGCATCGCGCCGCGCGACGCACCCTTTCTATATGCCAGCCAGTCAAGACGCGTGCTCCTGCGGAACCGCCTGGGGATTTTCCGCAGCGAAAATGCGCCGGACACGACGGAGGCGGTGCTGGACGTGTTTGGGCCGGGCCAGGGGACGAGCTTCCAGATCCAGTCCGGCGAACTGCGCGGTCGCATGTTCATCGGAGCGCGGCACGGCTGGTCACCGGCCGTCTTGCTGCGATCCTTGCGCATACAGGAAGGTTTGGAGTTGTTCCTCGAACGCCATTTCTTCTTCCTGGCTTGGCGCGATCGCACCTTTGCCGAAGCGCGGCTGGCGCTCAGTCATGACCTTCATGACAGCGTCTTGCAAACACTTGCAGCCCTGCGCGTCCGGCTCGTCACCACTATCCGCGGTCTTTCCGCCATGGATGCGCCGAACCAACTGGCAGAACTGCGGGCGATGGAGGAACTTGTCACCGCCGAACAGGCGCACCTGCGCCGCCTGCTCGCATCCAATGAAGCGGCCAGCAGCGGCAAGGTCGATCTGGGCGTTCAAGTGGAACGTTGCTGCCGCTTCATATCCCTGCAGTGGGGCGTGGAATGTCTACTCAACCCTGTAGACCGCGCGATCATCGTATCGCCGGAAACGGCGACCGAAGTCGAATTCCTGATCCGCGAAGCAACGGCCAATGCCGTCAAACACGCCGCGGCCCGCCACATTGTCGTTTCACTGGCGCAGGCGGACGACGAAATTCTGATCGCGCTCAAGGACAATCCCGGCGCGCATCCCATATCGCGCGAAACCTATACCGGCGACTTCGAACTGCAGTCGCAGTCCATAATGAAGCGACTGACGAAGGTAGGCGGGACGGCCTACTTCCATAATTTAAGCATCAATTCACTCATTTCGATTAGATTACCCTCATCTTTACCGAGGTTCCCAGCATGATGGCCCAGATTGCAATAGTCGACGATCATCCAATCTTTCTGGACGGTATGGCGCAGTTTTTAAGCTCACATGGCCACGACGTCATTTTCTGCGCTCGATCGGTGGAAGAAGCCGTCAACCAGATACAAGCGCAGCAACCCGACCTCCTGATCCTGGACGTCAGCATGAAGGACGGCGGCGGCCTTGCGGTGCTTTCGGCCATACGCGGCAGCGGAAGCTCGGTCCCGGTGATCTTCATGACCGTCCATATTCGCCCCGAACAGACGCTCGAAGCCATCAAGCTGGGAATTGACGGCGTGGTACTGAAGGACAGCGATCCCAACGAACTTCTCGATTGCATCGATCAGGTGTTGAAAGGGAACAAGAGCATCGCCCCCTTCGTGATGGAGCAGGCGCTGGTGCACAGCATATCCGCGCCAGCCAATGACGTGAATGTTCTGGCGGCGCTGACGGAGCGGGAACTTGAAATTTCCGGCTTGATCCGTGCGGGCCTGCGCAACCGGGAAATCGCGGCGCGTTGCGGCCTTACCGAGGGTACGGTAAAGGTTCACCTGCACAGCATCTTCCAGAAGCTGGGCATAAAATCTCGATCGGAACTCATCATCATCATGCTGTCGATTGACAGCGAAATGCCTGCGGTCAGCTCGATTTAAGTCAGTAGGTCCAGGGACCTGCGCTCAAGCATCCTGCCTCTAACGAAGCGGTTTGACGAACGTGGGCAGATGGACTGCGCCGCTGGGATTGGGACCGGTCATATAAAGCGCCATGATCGTGCCTAACGCAATGGCCACGCCATAAGGGATAGGCCCCTTCGCAGCGAATATCGCCAGCGATGAATTGTCGCGCGTCGCGCGCGGCACCATCCGTCGCACGGCGATGATGACGAGAGCCAGGATGCCTCCACCCATCGTCACATAGACGAACCAGGGCAGCGCTGCATTCCAGTCGAACCACAAGGCGCAAGCCGCCAGCAGCTTGACATCGCCTCCCCCCATCCACTGCATCGCGAACAGGCCCGCACCGAGCGCGAAAATGGCAAGGAACAGGGTGACATTCTGCCAGACGCCACTTTCCCAGCCCACCACGGCGACCCAGGGCACGAACAGGCCCAAAACCGCTAATGGGATGATGTTGGAAATCCTTAGCCGGGCCATGTCCTCCAACGCGGCGGCGACGAGAAGGAGGGTCAGGGCGAGCAGGATCAGGTCCTTGATCATGGCTTTTCAGGTCCGATCGTTGCGAGTGCAGCGGCAGCTTCCGGCATGAACCGTTCGGATTGCGTCATCGCCTGGCTTAGATAGGCGCGCGCCTTTGCCGCATTTCCGATGCGCAGTGCGACCTGCCCCGCGTTGGTGAGCCGCTTTGCCCAGCCATCCGCATCATCGGCAGGTCTGCGACTTATGCCCTGTCCGGCCATGACATAGGCGGCATCTCCATTGGCGATGATCCTTGCATCGTCCGGCGCGATCTTTCGTGCATTGTCGAATATGACCACCGCCTTGTCCGCCTTGCCTTGCGCCATCAGCGACAGCCCGTAATTGTTGAGCACCTGCACCGGCCTGTCCGTCAATTGAAACGCCCGTTCATAGGCGGCGGCGCTCAATGACCAGGATTGTTCCTGATCATAGGCCACGGCGAGCGCGCTCCATGCCCGCCAGCGCCCAGGACAGCTATCGACGGCGCGGCTCAGCGGCGTCAGCGATTGCCCCGCCCGACCGAGACGCAATCTGGCGATGCCCAGCCCCTCGTTGACCCGACAATCATCCGATCCCGCGTTACTGATGGCAGCGAAGCGTGTTTCCGCCTCCTGCACCTCTCCCTTGGCCAGCGCCAGCCGGGCCGTGGCAATTTCGACTGGCCGCGATCCAGGCTCCGATGCGCTGCGCCATTGGGCCAGCATGGTTTGCGCCTGCAATATTCGGCTGCCATCGATCGCGTCGTCGATCATCCGCGCATAGTCGACCGTGGGCGCGGGACTGGTCGCACCCGCTAACGGCGCTGCCGCCGCGAGCAGCAGGGCAAAGCTCATCCCAGGCTCCTGCCCCAGCTCCACAGCTGCTGGAACAGGCTGTCGCGTCCGCCATCCCCGCCCGCCAGGCTGGCGCATTTGCCGGATGCTTCTGCCCGATCCTCTGATGTGGCGGTCGAACGCTTTTCATCAACCACAATCTGGGCCTTGCCTTCAGGTGCGCAATCAGGCCGCGCGTCCGGCTCCCCGGCAGCCGATACGATCGGCGCGGTGATCCGGTGTGCCAGCGCCACCGTAGCTGTCCCTTTGCCCTCATCGGCGACCGTGACGATGGTAGTGTTCAGCCGAGGGATCATCGTCCCCGGCAGCCCACCGCCCGCGCTCGATACCCGCAGACGCACTTCCCCCATGGAAACGCGTTCCAACCCAGTGGTTGCGAGCCGCACAGGTACGGCGGCAGGAACCGCAGTGCGTCCTGCTGCCAGTTGCGCCAGCGTCGGTCGTTTGCCCGCTACCGGGATCGTCGCTCCTGCGCCATTCAGTTGCGCCATCAGCGCGTCGGCTTCACCACGCCGTCCTTCTGCCCTCAAACTGCGCGCGAAGTTGCGATGGATACGCTTGTCCCCCGGTGCACGGGCCAGGGCCAGTTCGAAGAAATCCCGCGCCAGGTCATGCCGTCCCATCGCCGCATAGCTGATGGCCACCCCATTCAGCGCGTGCGCATTGGCAGGGTCCTTGCGCATCCCCCTTCTGTAAGCATCCAGCGCCAGCGCATGTTCGCCACGCGAAAACAGGATGTCGCCACGCGCCAGAGCGTCCTGCGCCGCCATGCCTGCGTCATTGTTCACTGACTGGATGGCCACGTTCCTTGCAGCAGGACCACAAGCGGCAGTCGCCATGACCAGCGCGACAAGCATAGTCTTCCTGTTCATGCCCCCATCCCCCTTCTATCTTGTCATCACCGGCAGGATATCGCGCACCACGCGCACCACCGCCGGCAACATCAGCACGCCGATCATCACCGGCAACATGCACGCTACCAGCGGCACCGACAGCAGGACCGGCAGTCGATGCGCCTTTTCCTCGGCCCGCATCCGCCGTTTTTCCCGCATCTCCGCCGCGTAGATCCGCAACGTCTGCCCCACGCTGGAACCCAGCTGATCGGATTGGATCAGCAATGTGGCGAAGGATCGAATTTCATCGACGTCCACGTCATCCGCCATCCGGCGCAGCGCGTCGCCACGGCTTCGCCCCGCACGCAGTTCCAGCACCACCTTGCCCAATGTTGCCGAAACCAGCGGATGGGAAATGGCCAGCTCCCGGCCCACCCGGTCCATCGCCGCTTCCAGGCCCAACCCAGCCTCCACGCACACCAGCATCAGGTCCAGCGCGTCGGGAAATCCGTGGACGATCGCTTCCTGCCGCCTGGCCGCCTTGGCCGAAATGAAGAGGTTGGGCAGATACAGCCCCAGCACAGCCACCATGGAGGCCATGAAATAAAGCTTCAAGGCGCTGGGCGGTTCGGCCTTCCCCAGTGAAAACATCAGTAGCATCGCAGGCAGTGCCAGCGTCAGCACCAGGCGAATGAACGTGAAAACCTTCGGCGCTTCGGGCGACGCATAACCGGCGGCGATCAGGCGGCGGCGCAGGCTGTCATTCTTCGTATCAGCCAATGAAATGCCCAGCTTTTCGATCCGGTCGACCAGTTTTTTCCATTCGCCCGCATTGCGTTCATTCCGCAGGCTCTGGCCGCTGCCTTCGACGGCTGATGACGTTCCGACGAGGTCCAGTCGGCTGCGCACCCTGGCGTTGCGCATCACCATTTCCGACACGCCATAGACGAGGGCGACGATCCCGACGAACAGCAGGACCAGCAACACCGGCCGAAGCTGCGATATAAGGGCTAGGTCCAGCATCAGGTCACACTTTCAGGTCAACCATGCGGCGTATCGTCACAAAGCCGATGATGTAGAGGATGATCAGCCCGGAAAAGCCGAAAATGAACATGGGGTCCTGCGCAATGTCGAGGTAGAAGGCCGGATTGATCAGGAACAGCGCGACAAAGGCTAGGATCGGCAGGGCGGTGAGCATGACGGCGGTCATGCGGCCTTCTGAACTCAGCGCCCGCACCTTCATGAACAGGCTAGCCCGCTCGCGGACGACGCCCGACAGATTTTCAAGGATCTCCGCCAGGTTGCCACCCGTTTCCGCCTGAACGGACAGCGAAATGACGAACATGTGCATTTCGTTCATATCCCACCGTTCGGCCATGCGCTGCAATGCGTCGCGCAGGTCGGACCCGTATGTGACCTCGTCCACCACGATGCCGAATTCGCTGCCGATGGGGTCCTTCATTTCCTTGGTAAGCAGGTCCAGCGCCGCCGCGATGGGATGGCCCGCCCGCAACCCACGGACAAAGGTGTCCAGAGCGACGGGGAATTGCTCCTCCATCTTTTTGCGCCGCCGCTGGCTCATGCGGCCCAGCACCATGACCGGCAGGATCACGCCCAGCGAACCAGCAAATGCCGCGGCCATGACGACCATTCCGGCGGTCAGCCCATATCCGGCCATGATCCCGCCGACCAGGACCAGGACAAACAGCAACCCGGTCGCGATTGTCATGATCGTCAGGATCGTGCGCGCGGGTATGCTCAACCCCGCGCCATGCAGGGCCCGGACCACCGACAGGGCTATGCGACCGAACAGATTATCGCGATTGAAGTTCAACGAATCGTCATTCCGCCGCAGCTTCGACAGCACGGTGCTGCGCTCATAACCCGCAGCGATCATCTTGAGCCTGCGGTTCAGCACATGTTCCTTGCCAGCGCGCCCCCGCAACCAGCCTGTCACGCCTTCAATCGTCAGGATCACCGCTGCAAATAGCAGGATCAGGACAAGGATGCGGATATAAAGCGGGTTCATCACTGCACCACCGCGTCAGGGCGGAACAGCTCAGCAGGCAAGGATATGCCCCGGTCGGCCAGATCGCCCATGAATTTAGGCCTGATGCCGGTCGCTTCGAAATGTCCGCGAACCATGCCATTCTCCTCGCGCCCGGTCATCTTGAAGCGGAAGATTTCCTGCATGGTGATGACATCCCCCTCCATGCCGGTGATTTCAGAGACGCTCATCAGTCGGCGGCGTCCGTCCGACAGGCGCCCGACCTGCACGACGACGTTCAGCGCCGATGCGATCTGCGCCCGCGCCGACCGTGGCGAAATGTCGATGCCACTCATGCCGATCATCTGCTCCACGCGGGACAGGGCGTCGCGCGGCGTGTTGGCATGGACCGTCGTCATGGACCCGTCATGGCCGGTGTTCATCGCCTGCAGCATGTCGAACGCCTCTCCGGCGCGCACTTCGCCTACGATGATGCGATCGGGCCGCATACGCAGCGCATTCTTGACCAGGTCGCGCTGGGTCACTTCACCCCGGCCTTCGATGTTGGGCGGTCGGGTTTCCAGCCGCACCACATGCCGCTGCTGAAGTTGAAGCTCGGCGGAATCCTCTATCGTGACGATCCGCTCGGCTTCATCGATGCTGGCCGACATGGCATTGAGCAGCGTCGTCTTGCCCGAACCTGTGCCACCCGAGATCAGGACGTTGCGCCGCGCCGCCACGACCGCCCCCAGCACCTGCGCCATGGCCGCTGGCACACTGCCCAGCTCGCCCAGTCGTGCCATGCTGATCGGCACCTTGGCGAATTTGCGGATGGAAAGCAGCGATCCATCGACCGCCAGCGGCGGCACCACTGCGTTGACGCGCGACCCGTCCGCCAGGCGCGCATCGACAAAGGGTGATGCCTCATCGACCCGCCGTCCCACCGCCGCCACGATTTTCTGGATGATGCGCAGCAGATGCTTTTCATCCTTGAACCGCGCCGCCGTTTCCACCAGCCGCCCATTGCGCTCGACAAAGACGATCCTGTGCCCGTTCACCAATATGTCGGTGACGCTCTGATCCTTCAACAGCGGCTCAAGCGGCCCCAGGCCCAGCAGCTCGTCCAGGATGTCGGATACCAGCCGCCGCCGTTCCTCCAGGTTCAGCGCGTGTTTTTGCAGCGCCAGTTGTTCATGGACGATTTCCCCCACTTCCACTTCCACCTGTGCGCGCGACATGTTTTCCAGCGCGGACAGGTTGATGATGTCGATCAGCTTCTGGTGCAGCGCGACCTTCAACTCTGTGTGCCGGTCCTCTTCCCAATGGACCAGTTCCGTTTCGGTCGGGCCGACCTCATCGCGAACGTCAGCCCGTGCGCCGTCGGCTTTTCGGATTTCCCACATCAGCCCTTCTCCACCTGACGCTGGGCCGGGACGGCCTCCAGACAGCAGTCCACAATATCCTGCATGTCCTTGCAGATGCGGCTGCGCGCCTTCAGCTCATGGATCAGCACGCCCTGGTCGAGCGCGGAGCTCACCAGCGGAAAATCATTCGCGATGCTAAGGTTGACTGGATGATCCAGCGCCGCCGCCGCATCCTCCAGCCCAATCGCGCGGAACAGCTTCTTTTCCACCCGGTTGGCGACCACATGGATGCGCGCGGGATCGATATCCTGGTTGCGCAGCAAGGCAATCTGGCGGCGGGCCTGACGCAGGCTCGCGATGGTCAGTTCGACCACCAGGAAAATCGCTTCCGACCGCGCTACCAGCGACATGGACCAGTTGGTCCAGTTGCCCGGCAGGTCGAGATAGATGGTGTCGAAGTTCCGCTGCGCCAATTCGATGACCCGGAACACCTGATCGGCATTTACCGCTTCCATCGGCATGATTTCAGATGGCGCCGTGACGACGCGCAGGCCCGTCGCGGTCTGGACCGTCACACTGCGCAGCAATTCGCCGTCGATGCGGCTACCACCCTGCAACAGGTCGGCCAAGGTCAGCGGCGACGATATACCCAGGAAGGTCCCGGCATTGCCGAACTGGATATCAAAGTCGAACAGGCAGACTTCGCCCTGCCCTTGCTTCAGCGACCGGGCGTGCAGGCTGGCCGTCTGGGTAGCGATGGTGGTCGCGCCGACGCCGCCCACACTCTTGATGATCGACACCAGCTTGCCGTTCTTCACATCCTTGACGCTGGTCGCCGCGATCCGCCCGCGCAGGTCCTCCAGGATCGCAGACAGTTCCGCAGCGTGCAGCGGCAGCGCCAGCACGTCGTCAATCCCGCTTTTCAGCAGCGCCCGCACCAGCGGGATTTCGGCATTGCGCACCGCCGCCACGATCAGCAGCCCCGGATTACCCGCGCGAAGACCAGCCAGCCGCGCCATCGACGCTTCATCATCGGGCTGCACTTCCAGAATGATCGCCTTGGCTTCCGCGACCAACTGCCCAGGCAGGGGCGCGCTGGCGGGTAACATGGCCAGCGTCAGCGAATGCCCGCTCAGGCGGTCACCCAATATATCGGACGCGGCCACTTCCTGCTCTGACAGGATCAGGTGAATGCCTTCATCCCCGATATCAAGGGTCCAGTTCTCGGTCGCTTCCGCTGTGTTCGTCACGATGCCCAAGATCTTGTTCCTCAATTTGACGCTAAGCCACGGCTGTCTTCGAGGGTCAGTGCTGAACTGAAGCTCGGCATAGCGATCTGACCGCCGAAAAGTTGTAGAAGTGTCGGCGCGAAAGTAAGGTTTCTGACTTCCACGGTCACAATAGGCGCGACATCCGCTCCGTTCGGATCACCTGCATATCCCAATCCTGATGGCTTGTAGATGACGCTGATGTTACTCGGCGTCAGTTGAGGGAAAAACAGATTCATTTGATCGGCAATGCGGCCAAACGGACTGGTTGTCCCGGATGCTGCAGCCGTACCCCAAGGGCAACTTCCTGAATTGCAACTGCAGGACACGGTCACGGTGGTCCCGCTGCTCGTGCATGTCATCGTACCGTAAGCGCTTATCGGGATTGCGTCGCCTTGCGTGAGGCCACCTGTTCCGACGAAGCTGAAAGTGGAAAGACCGCTTGGAACGGGGTTGGTGACCACGGCGAAACGCACTCCCATCTGGGCCGCCTTTTCCGCTTGGTTCCACGTCCACAAGAGGCGGCCTACGTCGATAATGCCGATCAGAAAAATCAATAGCAGCGGCAACACCAATGCAAATTCTGCAGCGGAACTGCCAGACCTGTTATAGAAAACGCGGTGCAGGAACCCGTTCATAAGCCCGCCACCACGGCCTGCGATTCTGCGTTCAACGTAAGGTTAGAACCTAAAATCCCCACGTTCTGGAACAGAGAACTATAAGCAAGGTTGCTGACCGATACTTTCACGCGGGGAAGAAACGCCTGCTTGGCATAAACACCGGCATAGTCCACATTGTTGTTCGTAGTCACGCAGTCGTAAGTTACGTTGATCCCGGCATTCGTCTGCCAAGATGCAAGTCGGGGGCTTCCTCCTGACGTCACCTGACCCGTACGTGTGATCGACTGCGTATCGGCAGTCACCGTTCCTCCAGGCGACAGGCCGCTTCCTGCGGACGAACATGGAAAGTGACTGAAGCTCTGCCTGGAAGCATAGCGTGCGCCATCGCGAACGGCTTTGACAACGGCATGTTCGTTCAGGAAATAGTTACCCAACTCAAACGAACCGAACATGAGCACGATCAAAATTGGCAGCACCAGCGCCATTTCTGCAGCAGCTGAAGCCCTGCGGCATTTAATCAAAAAAGATATATGGCTCACCATCATATCACCTGATTAAATACGGAACTTGCCGCTGGACAACCTGACCGGCGGTGGACCCTAAAGTGTTCACACTCGTCTCGCCAATAACCTCGATATACACATCCTGTTGGGCCGTCCGTGTTCGGTTTGCGGATGGCTCCACTATGAATGCATCAACCCAGCTCCTGACCGGAACACCCGACGAATTACCGCCAACATTGTTGGCGCGGCAGTTAACGACGGCCACAGAGAGACGGCGGCGATCGACTGTAGTAGGAGATGGTTGGAGCCCGGTTCCGCAGATTGGCTGATTGTGATCGATCTTTGTGCCCGTCGCCACACGCGATTGACCAACTGTGCGCGCCCCAGTTGGCGAGGTGAACACATCGCCTGCATGAGCGATTTCCCAAAGGTAAACCTGATAGCGTGTAACCACCGTCGAACCATAGGCCGATGTCATTTCCCCCTGCCAGTTCAAGCCGGGATAGTTAATCGCAAAATAGGCGTTCCTGTCCCAGTTGCCGTCGCCAATCCTGCCTTCAGCGCATGTACCACTAGAACTGACCGCATGACACATGTCGCGTGGATGCCCCATGGTCTGGGTAGCGGCTATTTCAGCCGTCGTCAGTTGGGTAGTACCCGAACTCGGCAGATACGGACTGGCTGCCTCGCCCCAGCCATTGGGGCCTAAACCACAACTATTCTGACCGTTTGCATTGGAGTTGCGGACAAGATCCTTGACCGAATTTATAGATGGTTGACATGCACCACCCGATGGACAAGCGCCCCCTCCCGGACCTCCATTATCGAAGATGTCAAACCGCGTATTGATGGCATCTCTAACGGGCGTAACTTGCCCCGTCTGCGTATCGACGCCACTGATCGGCAAGCAATCTCCGGGCGGCGTATTCCAACCAATTGCCTGCTTCAGCGCAAGCACGGGGTTGGTTTCACCTGAATGCGTATCCAGAAAGCCGAAATTTCCAGGAGCCCATGCGCTGCCACCGGTGCACTCACTGGGACCACCGCTACCAGTAGTCAGAAGTTTCAATCCTTTGCCGACCAAAGCATTTGCATCGAATGGATAATTGGGATCGGTGGTGTTGTTGCAAGGCTCCTGCGGGTTGCAGATCATCACCGGAGGGACTTTGCAGATCGCCTGACCAATTCCCGCTACGGCGGATGCATTGATCTGACCGGAACGGAACATCTGCACGACAGGCGTCAGGGCGAAGAAAGCTTCTCGCGGAGCGACCGAAACCTGAACGAATTTAGCTGCAGCCGGACTTGTTGTCGTCGTGCCGGTATCCGTATCCTGATTATAGGCTGAATAGAATATCAGAGTAGGGACTGTCACCGAACGGCCGGAGTTACTTCCATCATTGGCGAAAAGAGTTTTGTTGACGATCAGCGTCTGCGCCGCACTGGTAGCTCGAGTAATTGCTGTCCCGGCACCATCCAGTTGCGTCGCCGCCGCAAGCGCCGCTTGATCCGCCGCGCTCTGCAGTTCGCTGTCCATGCTGGCGAGCCGCGCATAGTCAAAGGCAAGGCCGCCCGCCGCGATCAGCCCGAAAAGCGACAGGGCGACCGTGGGCGCTACCGCACCGCTGGTCGACCGTGTCAGGCTTTTCCGTCGGGCCGTCATGAAAGTCGCTCCCCTTCGATCAGTTCGATCCGCTGCCCGAACCGCTTCCGCTACCACCGCCGCTGCCGGAGGTCGTGCGGATCGATTTGGGCACCTTCACCCTGTCCTTGCGATAGCGTTCCACCGCCGCCGCGCTGCGGGCACCATCGCCGCCTTCGACCAGCGCGCTTTCATATTGCGGATCGGGGTTGATCACCTGCATCGCATAATTGTTGCGCACCGCGCCGCCAAAGGTCGGGTCGTTGGCGGTGCAGCCTGCCAGCGCGGGCGCGATCAGCACCGTGGCAAGGGACAATTTCCACATGGTCGCTCTCCCGCTCACAGTTCATATCCGCTTTGCGTCGCGCCAGCCGGAGCTGGAGCAGCCGCTTCGGGCGCGCTCACAGCCGGAGCCGGAGCCGGAGCCGATGGCCCCTTTTCCGGTGGCATCGCGTTGGGGTTGAGCGGATTGATCCCGACCGCCTTGTCGGTCCGCCCCATCAGGAACAGGTCCAGTTCGTTGGGATTGCCCACCCGGTCGGTCGGCAACCGCACATCCGCCGCCTGCATCGGCTTAACCAGACGCGGCGTCACGATCATGACCAGTTCCGTCTCTTGCTTCTGAAAGCCCGAAGACCGGAAAAGCGCGCCGATAATTGGCAGTGAACCAAGAACCGGCACCTGACGTATGGTGTCCTGAAAGTCATTGCGCAGTAGACCTGCGATGGCGAATGACTGCCCATCGCGTAGTTCAACCACGGTCTTCGCTCGGCGAGTTAATAGCCCCGGAACCACAAGTCCGTTGATCGTGACTGATGCTGTGGGATCTATCGAACTCACCTCCGGCTCAACGACAAGGTTGATGATACCATCACTCAGCACAGTTGGAGTAAAACCCAAGCTTACCCCGAAAGGCTTGAACTCGACAGTGATGCCATTGTTGCCGCTACCGCTGCCGGTGCCCCCCTGGAGCACCGGGATGGGGAACTCACCACCCGCCAGAAACGATGCCGTCTCACCTGAAAGTGCCACCAGCGTCGGTTCCGCCAGCGTCTTAACCAGGCCTTTCCGTTCCAGCGCGTCCAGAGCGGATGAAATTTTTAGCCCGCCGAGGTTGGTGACGAGTCCCAACGCTCCGAAGCCAACTGTAGGTAGAAGCAGGTCAAGAACGCCGTTACCGCCTCGCGCCGTCGTGGTCGATCTTGAACCGGATACGCTCGACTGACTTGAGGTGATCGCTCGATCTATTGTTTCCGTTGCACCATTTGTCGTGGTCACCTGATGTTGGGTCGACACACCACTTGAAAATGCAGTGCCGTTTGAAGCAACGCTGCCGGTGACCGGCACACCTGCCAAGCCCTGCTCACCGATCCCACCAACAAATTTGCCGCTATTGTTGATAAAGGAATGGTTGATCCCCAACTCCTTCGCCGCCTGCCGGTTCACTTCGGAAAAGCGCACTTCCAGCATCACCTGCTGCGACGCGCCGATGGACATCATGTTGACGACCTTGTCCTCGCCACCCGCATAGGTGCGCGCGACCTGCACCGCGCGATCCACCGCCGCGGCGCTGGACACCGTGCCGGTCAGCACCACGGCATCGTTGGAAATGCGCGCGCCGATCGGTTCGCCGGGGATCAATTCCGACAATTGCCGTTTCAACGTCACGACATCTGGCCCGACCGCCACATCGACCACCGCGATCAACATGTTGCGGCTGTCATACAGCGTCAGGCTGGTTGTCCCGACCTTCTTGCCCAGGACATAGATGGACCGGTTGGTCATGGGCAGGATGTCGGCGACGTCCTGATTGCCCACCAGCGCCTTGGCAAAGGGCCGGTCGACGGTCAGCACCTGGCTCTTGTTGAGCGGCACATCCAACTGCCCGGCATGGTCGACATTGCTGGTCGACAGCGAAGCGATCTGCGCCGCGGCGGGGATGGCGGGCATCGCGACTGCCATTGCCAGCGCCGCCCCCAGCGCCAGCCTGCTTGTGGATTTAGCGGGAACCATAGCGCTTCACCTCATAGCTGGTGCCGGTCACGCCGCGCACGATTTCGACAGATGCGGTCGCGGGCAGAGCGGTGACATTGCGGGGAACGGGCCGCCGGGCGACACGCATCGCTGGCGCCGGCAGATAGGCCAGGTCGGCAACGCGCGAACGCGGTCCGGCAAAGCCGCCCACATAGGCACCGTCGCGCAGATCCTCCGTCCCCACGGTCTGCACCGCCGGGTTGGGTTCATCCGTCACGTTGCGCAGGACCAGCGTCAACTGGCCGACCTGCTGTCCCAGGACCAGCTTTTGCGCGTCCACCTGATTGACCTCCAGCGTGGCGGTCTTGCCAATCGCGGGGTCTTTCGACGTGTCGTTGGCATTCTGGTCGATGGCGATGACGCGCGTGCTTTGCAGCAGCACGTCGGTAATCTGCTGATCCCCGCCGCCGATTTCGTCACGCAGCGTGCGCGTCACAAACACGTCGACGGTATCGCCCGGCAGCACAAAGCCGCCCGCCGCCGCCACGTCGTTGACCCGCACGGCCACCGCACGCATTTCAGGCCGCAGCACACCGGACATGGTGGCGCGACCGCCTTCGGCTGACAATTTGGACGTCAATATGGGTTCGCCCGGCTCAATCTGGCGCAGCACGACGCGCTGCTTGCCAAGGGAAGTGAGCTGAACCGGATCGCGAAAGGAACCGGGCGGCACCGAAGCCGCGGGCCAATCGACAATCTTGATCTTTTCAGGAGTGATCGCCGCGCCAAAAGCCAGCGGCATGGTCGCCACGACGACCTTGGCCATCCCCTGAGGCGCGGTCGCCTGCTGCTGTTCGGCACTACTCAGATAAGCATTGGCGATGAAGACCGCCGCCAGGCCCAACAGGATTGCGAAGCCCAGGATGATTAGTGATCTACGCTGCCCCACGACGCCCCCCGGAATTATGAAGTCTGTTGAGCCGGCCGACAGACCGCCGACCGGCTCTGGAACTCAGCCTATCAGCAAGCCGTGTTGCTGGGCGTGCGGGTGATGCAGTTCGAGGCCTTGCCCATAGCGCCGGTAATTGATGTGCCCAGCGTGAAGGCTGCAGCAGCAATACCGGTGCCTACAATTGCCAGGATCAGCGCATATTCAGCAGCCGAAGCACCGCTCTGGTCATTCCACAGATTTTTGAAAAAGGTCATGTCATCTACCCCTATTGCGCCGGAAACCATTTCCGGCCTGCTCTCGCAAAGCTCTGCGGTAGGGGCCTGACCACCTAGCGACCCTGGCGGCGATGTGTCCCGCTCCCCAGGTAGTTGGCAGTTCCCGTAGAACTTGGGATCAAATTGAAGCAACCTGACAGCAAGTCAATAAGGTAAAAAAATCATAAATCTATCAACGTCTTACGTCATTTTTTTGTTAACCATTTTGCATCATCCGCTTTTCGACGCGAAGTAATCCCATGATTTTGTTGGTATATCCTTAGTGATATATCGGCTGTATATTTTAAGAAATACTATGACTTTACTTTTTCATTAAATAGTAAAACCACCATCCACTTTCACAAATACACCATAATATCAAGGTTAACCTATATCTTTCCTTTCTATCCAAGGGTAGAATTGAATAGAATGACAGGTATATATCTGACGGAAATAGCCAGCTTCACCGTCCCCAGCTCATCATGAATAGGGAGGCGAACCCTCCTCAGGACCATCAATCCGCCGCGCCAGCTGATATGTTGAGAGAGCGGCAGAGAACACGGCTCGCCGCGAATCGCTCTCGCTCCAACGCTACGAAATCGAATCAACCACGCCTCATATCCGGGGGCGCAATTTCAGGTTGTGACGGAAACCACCGCGCATTGACGGCGGGCGGCCTAACTCAGGCACTCACCCTGTTACGAAACGTCACATTCACCCGCTCGGACAGCAGCAGGTAGGGCAGCCATAAAGCCGCGCTGATCAACACCTTCTTCACATTGCCGGTCAACAGGTCGGCCAGCGCCATCTCAACCGCGTGAGGCACGCCATCAATCCGTGCCACCCACTGCGCAATGCCGATCTGCATCAGCAGGTCGACGCCCCATATCATCACCAGAAATCGGGGGAACAGCGGCACCATCCGCAGCGCCATGGCGAACGCGAACATATAAAGGCATGACAGCAGCACGACATCGGCTAGCATCACGGAATATAGGCTGATGAACCAGGATGGCGCATAGCTCCCCAATGCGGGGACCGCGCTCAAAAATTCCAGCGTCCGCACCGGAACGTTGATGGCAATGCCGACCAGCAACGACGCCATCACGCCATAAAGGCCGAATTGCGACATTTCGCGCGCCTTCAGGCAATCGATCTTCCGCCAGCGGCCGATTTGCGCCAGCCGGATCGTCGGCTGGGCATGGACCCGGTTGGCTGGAAACAGCCTGAGGCCCAGCAACAGCGATCCCACCGGCGCGCCGATCACCAGAATATAGGGCAGCAGCCCGGTCTCGCTCAGCCAGGGCGCGGCGTCATAGGGGGTCGCGGGAAAGGATAGACGGATACCACAGGCAAAGGCAGCCAGCAGGACCCATATCGCCACGATGCGTTGCAAATTGACCTGCATCGACAGCACGAGCGCCACGCTTTTGCGGTAAAAATGATCCCGAACCACTCGAATCATCGAAACAGAAGCTCCGCCCGCACCACGCCAAGTTCAGCAACGCTTATCCATCACCATCGTGAATGTATGGTAAATGCCCGGCGCGGCCAAAAGTTCTTGCGGAGCGGCATCTGGATGACGGCCCGCTTGCTCCACCATCTGTCGCCGGCGTCATTTACGCGGAACGGTGATCTGGATCATCGTCCGACCGCCCATGCTGTGCAGGAAAACCTCTCCCCCCAGCGCCTGGATGCGCCGCATGAGCGATCGGGACGACACCGCGCCGCTCGCCCCCAGGCGGGCTAGATTGGGCACCCCGTCATCAGCGACATGCAGGGCGATGCGGTTGCCCGCTGGTTCCAGCGTAAATTCAACCGTGCGCGCCTTTGCATGGCGCACTGCGTTGGCGACAATCTCTCGCACGGCAAAGCTCAACTCGCGGCCGATCATGGCGCTGGTTGCGCAATTGCCGTCCCTGACCTTCAATTCGCACGCGATCCCCCATTGATCGCCCAACGACCGGACGACCATGGCCAGCGTTTCGGGCAGATAGGCGAAATCCTCGTCACTGATGTCCGGGTTGATGATGTATCGGATGGTGGCGATCTGGTCCTTGGCGATCCGGTCGACATTTTCGATCACCGGGCGCGGGTCGATCGTCCGGTTGCTCAGCAACGGGGCCAGCTGGAAACGGATGCTCGCCAACGCCTGAAGCACGCTGTCATGCAGGTCGCGTTGCAGCCGGTCACGTTCCCGCGCGCCCGCCACGACATGCGCCAGGTCCAGACTGTTGCGCACCACCAATTCCTCGCACGCGCCTTCAAACAGGCGTTGCGCGATGGCCAGGGAATCCTCATGCACCGGGTCGGGAAGAGGCGCGACCCCGATCGCCTCGAACGCGCCCAGCGACGCCCTGACCGACATCAGCGTATCCGCCTCCAACAGGCCGCCCCACGCCCAACCGCTCGGCGTCAGCGGAAGCAGCCTGGTAAAGCCGTCTGCCGACAATGAAATCGACGCATTACGTCCGCAGTCATGCCATTCCGTCCCGACGGCCAGCAGCCTGCCTGCTCCGGGGGGAAGATCGTCGCCAAACATGGTCGATGCGAACATGTAGCGATCATGGCTGGTCATGCGAAACAGCACCGCGGCATGATCCGCGCCGGTCGCGATCCTGAGCGCCTGAAGCAGATATGGCCCTGGAAGCCCCCCTGCTGGCGGCGCACCAGCCTCAGCCAACCGCCTTCCCCGCTCCCTTTCCAGCAATGTTTCGCGGCGGGGGCCAAGCAGCATGCCGGTAATCGTCACGGCAACCACCAGATAAAGCACGCGCAACGCGTTCCATTCCAGGTCTGGCTCCGCCGTAACCGCCATCACTTCATCGACGCGGAGCAGCAAAATGGCCGCTAGTCCCACGATCACCCCAAGGATGTGATGAAAATATCGGGGGATGATCAGCGCAATCTCTATCGCGATGAAGAGGCTGCCGGGAAAATAAGGGCTGTGGGAAGGGTCGGTGACGATCAGCAGTGCCAGGAACAACAACGCATCCGCGCACACAACCAGCTTGCGGATGCGGATCTCGATAACCCAGGACCGCGCGGACAGCAGCAACGTGCCGACCGCCACCGCCAGCAGGCCCAGGACTATGCCATGTTCGGCATGCTCCGCCCATGATCGCGCGCTGGAAAAGGCGAAGCTGGTGAAGACATAAACAAGCGCCAGAATCAGGCGAGAAATGTCCAGCATCCGCCACGGGCGCAGCGCCGAAGCGCCAAGCGTCAGTGGCGCGCCCCATATCCGGGCCCATTCAGCGCGTCCGCGCGTCACGCCATATGGTCCCTCGTTATGCTTTATAGTTTTCGACATATAGATTTAGTCATATGACCAATATCATTGAAATGAGGTCATACATCTGTAAATCATATTTCAGTTATCCATGGAAGTAGTCATAGACCTGCTGCGCCACTGCCTTGGAAACACCTGGCGCTCTCAACAAATCTTCCAGCGCCGCGCTTTTCACAGCTTTCGCTGTTCCGAAATGCATCAACAAAGCCTTCTTGCGTGACGGTCCAATGCCCGGAACTTCATCCAGAGAACTGACCGTTAGCGCCTTACTGCGCTTCTGCCGGTGCGCGCCAATAGCAAATCGGTGCGCCTCGTCCCGCAGCCGCTGAAGGTAGAACAGCACAGGATGGTTGAGCGGGAAGCTCATCTCGCGCCCGTCGGGCATGTGGAAAACCTCCCGACCGGCGTTGCGATCAGGCCCCTTGGCGACGCCGATCATGCACACATCCTCGATCCCCATATCTTCCAATATGGCGCGCGCTGCCGACAACTGACCCTTGCCACCGTCGATCAGCACCAGGTCGGGCCATTCACCACTGTCGCGGTCGGGATCTTCCCGCGCCGCCCGGCCAAAGCGGCGCTCGAACACCTCGCGCATCATGGCAAAATCGTCGCCCGGCACCGTATCGGGATTGCGGATGTTGAACTTGCGATAGGCGTTCTTGCGGAAACCTTCCGGCCCCGCCACGACCATCGCGCCCAGGGCATTGGTGCCCTGAATATGGCTGTTGTCGTAAATTTCGATCCGGTCGGGCACGCCATCCAGGCCAAATGTCTCGACCATCTCCTCCAGCACCTTGGCCTGGGTCGTCGTTTCCGCCAGCCGCCGGTCCAGCGCCTCCACCGCATTGCGCTGCGCCTGCTGGATCAGCCGGGTGCGCGCGCCCCTTTGCGGCACCTCTATCCGCACCTTGGCTCCGACCCGCTCACCCAGCGCCAGCGCCATCAACTCGCATTCGGCGGGCGCGCGGTCCGACAGGATCAACCGAGGCGGCGGCACCTCTTCATAAAATTGCGCCATGAAGCTCGCCAGCACCTCATCCTCAGCCACCTCTGCGGTGTGCACGGGAAAGAAGCTGCGATGCCCCCAATTCTGGCCGCCGCGAATGAAAAAGGCCTGAATGCACATCGACCCACCCTTGGTCGCCAGCGCAAAGATATCGGCGTCCCCCAGCCCGTCGGCGTTGATCGCCTGACTTCCCTGAATGAAGGTGAGCGCCTTCAGCCGATCGCGCAGCACGGCGGCCTGTTCGAAATCGAGCGACTGCGCGGCGACCTCCATGGCCTGCCCCAGCTTCTTCTGCACCTCCGTCGACTTGCCCCCCAGGAAATCCTGGGCGTCCTGCACCAACTCGGCATAGTCGGCGTCATCGATCCGCCCGACGCAAGGTGCGGAACACCGGCGGATTTGATAGAGCAGGCAGGGCCGCGACCGATTGGCAAAGAAACTGTCGGTGCAACTGCGCAACAGGAACAGTTTCTGCAGCGCGTTGATCGTCCGGGTGACGGAACCCGCGCTGGCGAACGGGCCATAATAGCGCCCCTTATATTTCCGCGCGCCGCGATGCTTCTGGACGCGGGGAAAGGCATGGTCTTCGCGCAGCAGGATGAAGGGGAAGCTCTTATCGTCGCGCAGCAGGACATTATAGGGCGGGCGAAACCGCTTGATCAGTTGTGCCTCCAGCAGCAACGCCTCGGCTTCGCTGTTGGTCGTCACGATCGTCATCGACCGCGTCTGCGCGACCATGCGCTGCAGCCGCTTTGGAAGGCGTTCGACCTGCGTATAATTGGCGACGCGGTTCTTGAGCGCGCGCGCCTTGCCGACGTAAAGCACATCGCCGCGCGCATCCTGCATACGATAGACGCCGGGCCTCGCCGGAAGCGTTTTCAAGGTCGTGCGGATCGCCTCGACCCCCGCATCGATGTCCGGCGTTCCAGCACCCCGGACAGTATAGCTGGCTTTATCTTCGTGAAACCGGTCAGGCGATTGAGGCTGCGACATAGGAGAGAGATAGCGGTGGCTGTGCCAAGCGCAATGGCCTTGGCAACCCATTCATCGACCAAGCCGCTCAGCGATGGATCGGATCCAGCATGCGCGTGGCATGCGCACATGCTCTACCATTTCAAGCACATAACCGTTCCAACTTGCGCACGATGGCCTGACCGGCGTTCAGCCCAAGCCCTTCCCCGGACTCCGACCCCCAGCCCGCCCGTCAGACAGAGCGCCCAAACGAAAGGGGCCGACGCGACATCCGCACCGGCCCCATTACGTCATGGCAATGTTCGAGCGTTCAGACGCTGGAACCAAGTCCCTTGATAGCACCGTCGACCAATGCTCGATCGGCCTTCGAGTCGTGCTTCTGGGCGATCAAAGCCGCCGCTGCGCTTGTCGCCGCAGCCACCGTTTTATTGCGAATGTCTGCAATCGCCGCGCGTTCCGCCGCACCGATCTTGTCTTCCGCCATCTTCTGGCGGCGAGCGACCAGAGCAGCCGCGTTGACCTTGGCATCCTCCAGCAGCGTGGCGGCATCGCTTTCGGCTGACTTGCGCATCGCATCGGCTTCCCCGGCTGCGGCAGCGAGCTTCGCCTCATATTCGGCTTTAAGCGCTTCGGCTTCCGCGCGAAGCTTCGATGCTTCGGCCAGCTGGCTCTTGATCTGGGCAATGCGGCCATCCAGCACGCCACCGATCAGGCCCGGCACTTTCTTCACCATGAGGATGACGATGAATACCGCCATCGCCAGGCTCACCCATGCCGTGGCGTCCATGCCGACAGCCTGGGGATCAGTATGTGGGACCACGCCCTCATGAGCAACGGTGCCAACAGGCTCCATCCCTTCGGCGTGGATCGCTTCGTTCAGGTGCGGAGGCGCACCGTCGCTATGCTGTGCTGCTGCTGCGTCAGCCATGGGCCAGTGCCGCCTTTACTGCATTGCGGGCCGCTTCATCCGACGCTTCCACGCCAGAAATGCGGGCCACCATGTCGCGCGCCGCATCGGCCGCAACGGTTTCAATTTCTTGCATGGCCGCCTGGCTGGCAGCCTGGATGCGTGCTTCGGCAGCGCCAATCTGGGTCGCAATCTCGGCATCAGCGGCAGCAAGCTGGCCTTCAGCCGCTTTGGCGGCTTCCGCCTTCGCCCGCGCCAACGTCGCCTGAACCGCAGCGCGGCTTTCAGCGTCACGAGCACGATAATCCGCCTCCGCCTCGTCAGCACGCGCGAAAGCGGCCTTGGCGGCGTCCAGGTCGCCCGTGATCTTGGCGTCGCGCGCGTCCGCCGTCGCCTGCACCTTGGGCACCATGCCTTGGCCGATGACGAAGAAGACGAAGCCGAACGTCAGCAGCATCCAGAATATCTGCGAAGCATAGGTATCGGCGATTTGCGCGATTTGAGGCATTTTATGAGGTCCGTCCGATCAGGGCGCGGTCAATTCATGGGAGCGGGCGAGTGGCGATGCCACCTGCCCGCTCTCCAAGCGATTATCAGGCCACGAACACCAGGATCATGGCGATAACGAACGCCAGCAGACCCAGAAGTTCGGCTGCGGCGAAGCCGATGAACAGACGACCCTGCTGACCGTCAGCAGCGCCCGGATTGCGCAGCGCGCCTTCGAGGAACGATGCGAACACGTTGCCCACACCGAGCGAGGCCAGACCCGCACCGATGGCGGCCAGACCAGCACCGAGCAGCTTTGCGGCTTCTGCGTCCATGTCGTAAACTCCCTTTTCTAAACTCTAACAAATGGTTGGAAAGATAACTTAGTGAAGATTCTCAGCGTCATTCAGATAGACCGAGGTCAGCAGTGCGAACACATAGGCCTGGATCACCGCGACCAGCACTTCCAGTGCGCTGATGCCGATCATCAGGATGAAGCTGGCCGAACCGATTGTCAGGCCATAGCCGACGCCCGCGTTCGAACTGTTGATCACGAAGCCCGCCAGCACCTTCAGCAAAACGTGACCCGCCGTCATGGCGACGAACAGTCGCAGACCCAGGCTGAAAGGCCGCACCAGGAACGAAACCAGCTCGATCGGAAAGATCACCGGGATCATCGGCAGCGGCGTGCCATAGGGCACGAACAACGAGAAGAAGTGCAGTCCGTGCTTCCAGAAGCCGACAGCGAGCACGATCGAGAAGCTGAGGATCGCCAGCACCCCAGTCGCCGTGAAATGGCTGGTGAAGGTGAAGGGATGCAGACCGATGAGACCCAGCGGCAGCAGCCCCAGCAGGTTCGCCAGCAGGATGAACATGAACAGCGAAAAGACGTACGGAATATACTTCTTGCCGCCTTCGCCAACGTTGGCGATCAGCAAGCTTTTGATGAAGCCGGTCATATATTCGACCGCCATCTGCCAGCGACCGGGGACCAGTTCCCGCTTCATGCCGCCGATGACGAAGATCCACAACACCACCCCAGCAGCGACCATGTAAAGCGCGCTGTTCGTGAAGGCGATGTTGAAGCCGCCGAGCGACAGCTGATCCGTACCGAACAGCGGTTCGATCGCAAACTGATGCATCGGATCGATTTTGCCGGAGGATTCTGCCACGTTGACCCCTGTCACGTCTTGTCTTCGCCTAAGACGAAAGCGCCCCTTATTGGTCGGGACGCTTCGTCGTCGTCAATCTGATGATGTTTCTGAACGCCACCACGATACCCAGACCGAGGAAAGCGAGCAGAAGCCATGGGGATGTCTGTAGAAAGTAGTCCAAAGTCCAACCTACCACAGCACCGCCAGCCAGACCCCCGATCAGTTCCGCAAGAACCCGGTTGCCAAGGCGCGACCCATCGTCCGCCTTTTGCACCGTGTCCCCTTGCCTGACCTTTTCGGCTCGTTCAGCCCGCCCGATCCGCTCCTCCAAAGAAGCGATCCGCGCGTCCTCATCCGCCGGGTCTTGCCCGGGCACATCCGCTACCATCGCCGGTCCTTTCCATTCAGGCATTTAGCCATAGGTCCGGTGGCATGGCGTGTGCGGCTGCACCCGTCAAGGCGCGGCCCGTTTAGAAAGGGCTTCCCGGATAGTCAACCGTCGTTGGGCAGGAGTTTTTTCAGCCCCTTCCGGGCGAGGGGCCAAGCACCAGCCCTGTGGGATAATCAGCCCGCCGTCGCGCAATATGATGGCAGTGCAATGGGTGCCGCGCCCTTTGTCTGCCACGGTCCCGCGCCGATGCGATAGACCTGCCCGGTCTTCACGCGTCCGCTGAGCGTCTGGCAGCCGGTGGCCGCGGCGACATCCTGCACCGTGACGCCGCGCTTGCCCGCCAGGTCGGTATAGGCCGCGCGCCGCTTGATATTGACCGATTCGACTTCGGCGCGAACCGCTGCGCTGACCGTCCCGGCTATGCCCAGATATCCGTCGGCCTGTTCGCCGACCGACCCCTGCGCCATCGCGGTCGCCACTGCGCCCGATTGCGCGCGAGCCGGCGCGGTTACCGCCAGTCCCGTTGCCAAAGCGATGGCAGCGCCACCGACTATCATCAGAAATTTGCGTGTCATTGGGGGAACAACTCCGGGTTATTCTGGATAAGGTCCTGAGCGTCGCGCTGTAGGCGGACGACGACTTCCTGCTGAACCTTGACGTTCAGGTTGATTTCGATCGGCTTGTCCGGTGCCTTGACTTGGATGCATCCCCCCAAAGCCAGCCCGGCAAAACCGATTGCCAAGATCGTTTCTTTTCTCATTTCCGCTCCGTTTTTGCACAATGTCGCTTTCCACAGGCTGAACTGCAATCCCTTCCCGTATCTTATCCTGCATCTGATCGCCTATGCTGTTCTGTATCAGCGTGGTCGGATCGATGAAGGACTTCGCCGTTCCCAGCAGACCCCGGAAAGGCGCGGCGATTCGCACGTTGAAGATGAAGGGCAGGCCGGTGAAGTTGCCCGCCAACCCCGCCGGAGCGCTGCCCAACTGCCCCCGGTTCACCCCGTTGAATACGACGTTGGTGACCATTTCGCCGTCCAGTGCGCCATCCATCAGGATGGTAAGGCATTTATATTGCAGGTTCTTGAGCGCGTCGAATGCCATCCGCCCCATGACGCCCAACTGCTGATTGGACACCGCGCCGACATAGGACAGCGTGCCGGACTGGAGATTGGGATCGCAGGGGATGGACGGCAACACGCCTTCAGGCATGATCAGTGGCGGCATGCCCTGTTGCCGGGCCACCAGCACGCCTCCGGCCACGCGACCGCCCTCTGCGTTGAAAATGAGCGGCATGATCCCGTCGAACGTGCCTGTCGCCGAAATATCCTTGAAGTCCATCGCCTGGATGAACGCGCCCGCATCCAGGCCGATAACCCGGAACGTCAGATATCGGTCGACATCCGCGCCGAAATCCATGGTCGTGGGCAGTAATTCCAGACGCCCACCGGAAAATGGCCAGCCACCCCCCTCAATCCGCACATGCTGGCCCGCCTCCAGCCGATAGCGGACCACCCCGTCGCGCGCCTCCACACCCGGATTTACCGACGCCATCCGCAATTCCTGCCCCGGAGCACTGACCAGCCCCAACAGGTCAACGAACCGCAGCTCACCCGACAACCCTTCCACCGGGCCGAACGCCGCCGCAAGGCTGGCGTTGTCCGTCCTGAAGATGCCATCACTGCTGACGTCCGATCCGATCCAGCGGATATGACCCTGCCCCGTGACGGTCGCCTTCACATTGGCGATGACGCCCAACGCCAGACGGGTGACCTCTTCAGGTTGCAATTCTGGCCCGAACACAAGGCCCGGCACATCAAGGTCGGCCTTGCCCCGACCGCTGGACAGATCATGCGTGATATCGGCGCGCGCGACCAGTGCGTCATTGCGCGGCACCCGCATTGATCCGGTCGCGGCAATGCGTCCGTCCTTCAGCGCCAATTGGAAATCTGGCACAGTCAATGGTTGGAATCGTCCAGGGGATTGGGCATCGCGAACCATGACCTTGGCAGCGAGCTTCAAAGCGCCGCCAGCGAAGCTCCAATCGCCCGTTCCATCCTCGACTATCAGGGGTACGGTGCCAATCTTGCCCCCAGCTCCGCTCAACGTCCCGCCTAACCCCTTGGCGGACGATCGGCCTTCCAACGCCTCAGCGCTCAACCGGACCGGCGATTCCCCCGCACCGATCAGCAGCTGCGCACGCGAAAGCGCGAATCCTCCCTGTCCCAGAAGCACGCGCGCGCGATCAGCAGACAGCCGCATCGGATTGTCGCCGCTGCTACCCGTCAGTGCCAGCTGCCGGATCTCCGCGCCGCCCCGGATGCCGCCCGGTCCGGTCGCGAACAACGCTCCATCGACCGGACACAAAATCTGACGCGTGCGGCCAATGGCAAAGCTGCCATATTTCGCCTCTGTCAGCGACAGTGGCATGCAGCGCCTGTTGATCGCGACGGAACCGCCCGCCGTCACCTGCCCTTCGACAGGCACGGTCAGCCCGCGCAATCGGCCATCCGGCAAAGGCCCGTCCAGCCGCAATGTGGTGGCAAAGCGCGTGTCGCCATGCGGGCCTGCGCTGAAACGGACCGGCTCAATCGAAAGCCGGGCATCCTGCGCCGCATAGCTGTCCACGAACAATTGCCCGCCAAAACCCCCACCAGGCCGACGGGCAAGGCGCAACGCCGCCTTCGGCAACCCGCCGCCCTCGGTCGTCAGCGCCCCTTCCAGCGCCCAATCCACCGCTGCACCGGCTTTGCCCGGCCAGGCGACGGTGATGCGCCCGTCTCCGGGAATGGCGGCCCTTGCGCCGCTGCGCGCTTCGAAGCGCACCCCACTCAGGACTACGCTGCCCCCCTGCCCGCGCTGCGCAAAGGCAACCGTGCTTTGCAGCACATTCGCGTCGCCTGCCCGGCGCACGGCATCGGCCAGGCGATTGGTCAGCGGGCCTACGGGCGTGCCGCTGGTGGACTGCCGTAATCGGGCCAGGGGATCACGACCGGCGAGGCGCAACTGCCGCGCCGAAAGCCGCCCCTGCACCCGCGCTCCATCGTCGCCAATCTGCCAGCCGCCGCTAAACTCCGTCCGCCCTGCTAACGCCCCCACGCCTGACAGTTGGTCAGCGCCAATCCGCGCACGGCCCGCCATGGCCTTGGCCGAACCGTCAAAATCGATCCGCCCGCCCGGCTGCGCCAATACTAATCCACTGGACCGCAGCGCTTCACCCGAAAGCGTCACATGGCCCGCCCAACTGTCCAGCGCCTTGCCGAACCATATGTCCATATCGGCGACGGGCTTTGCGATCGCGGTGTCCGCATCCGGGCATCCGAGCGCCGCCGCCCTTGCCGGTCCGGTAAGGTGCGGTCGCCCGCCGCGCATGGCCAGGTTCAGGTTGGCCGTCGCTTCGGTCATGCCGCACCCGGCAAAGCGCGCGCGCGGCATGGCAGCGGTGATCTTGCCGCGAAAGCCCGATGTTAAATTACCCTTGCCATCGACCTGCATGCCAATCGGGCCAGCATCGGTATCCAACCGGACGCGCGCGTCGGACAGGCCCAGAACGATGTCGGGCACGCTGAACGGCGTGGTCGATGCGGGGTCACGGAACTTGTCCAGTTCCCCCAATCGCAAGACGGAATCGCGATAGGATCCGCGCAGCCGCACGCCCCCCGCCCTGACCGCCGCCACATGAGGGGACAGGCTGGTAAAGGCGATGTCGACTTCGACCCACCGCGCCGTCAGGTCAGGATTGGCAGGATCGCCCAGAACGATATTTTCGATCCGCTGGGTCCGCAGCCCAACCTCCTTCAGGTCGTAGCTGGCCTGAACGCCGCGCCGGTTCATCTCTCGCCCGATGAAATTTTCCGCGATCGGCGCGCGTTGGGTCCACAGCGCGATCAGCACCAGCGCCAGCGAGCCTGTTCCCACGCCCAGCCAGCGCAGCCATGCCCGGCGAACGTCCATTTCGCCGCCTTCATCTTCCATGACTATGGCCAACCCCGGCTTTCCAAGCTTAAATCCGTAACGGCTTCATAACGTCCAACCGTTCCTAAATATCCTTGCCCCTGTTTTGTCCAACGCATAGCGTCGCTGGCTGAATGGGGGATGATAGAGCGTTGTCGGAAAAAGAAGAAAAGGCAAGCCATGACGGCGTGGGCCATCGCGCACGGCTGCGGCAGAAGCTTGCGGAAAGCGGCGGAGAGGCGCTGCACGACCATGAACTGATCGAATATCTGCTGGCGCTCGCCATTCCACGCCGCGACACAAAGCCGCTGGCCAAGGCACTGCTGCGGGAATTCGGCGGCATCGGCGGGCTGATGACCGCCGACTGGCAATCGATCGCGCGGGTGCAGGGGATGGGCGACACCAGCATCGCCGCGATCAAGATTGTGCAGGCCACCCTGCTCAGGATGTTGCGAAGCAGCGTCGCGGAAAAACCGATCCTCGCCAGTTGGCAGGCGCTGCTCGACTATCTGCGCGCCGACATGGCCTTCCTGACCGTCGAACGCGTGCGCGTGTTGCATCTCAACAGCCGCAACATGCTGATCCGCGACGAGCATATGGGCGACGGATCGATCGATCAGGCAGCCATCTACACGCGCGAAGTGATCCGCCGTGCGATCGACCTCGGCTCGTCGGCCCTGATCCTGGTGCACAATCATCCCAGCGGATCGCCCGACCCCAGCCGCCAGGACATTGAAATAACGCGGCAGATCGCCGAAGCCGGAAAAAGGCTCAACATCGCGGTCCACGACCATATCATCATCGGGTCGCAGGGGCATAGCAGCCTGCGCGCGATGGGCCTGCTCTGAACGCTTCGAGGTTTAGAGCCGAATCAGGTGGCTTCACCTGCTGGCGGGAGGAACGCGATTAAAGCTGATGCCAGCGCAACCGATCCGAAGCTATCGGATCGGATTCTTCCCTAGCCCTGAAAACCGAAAGACAGGAATTCAGGCACCGGCCCGTTCCATCCTTCGTCCGGTCCATCACCCACCGGCTCCGGCCTGCGGGCACGAGCGCCATTGTTTTCAGCGCGAGCGGCACGAGGTTCGTCCCGTTTCCGTTCGTCCTGTTTCCGTTCGTCACGAACTGGTTCATCGCGCGCGCGCTCTTCACGGTTGCGTTCACCGGCACGATCATCCTTGCGGCTGTCCCTGCGCCGTCCCCGATCGCTCCTGCCTTCTTCAGCCGGGGCTGATGTTGGCGCAGCCGCTGCTGCTGTCGGGGCATCGATCATCTCGATCTTCTGCCCGATCAGCTTCTGGATATTGTCGATCGCCTCGGCATCTTCCGGCGTTACGAAAGTGATGGCCACCCCAGACGCGCCCGCGCGCCCGGTCCGACCGATGCGGTGAACATAATCGTCAGGATGCCAGGGAGCGTCGAAGTTGAAGACGTGGCTGACCCCCTTGATGTCCAGGCCCCGCGCCGCAACATCTGACGCCACCAATATGCTCACCGTACCGGCGCGGAACCGCTCCAGTTCGGCGATGCGCGCCGACTGGTCGATGTCGCCGTGGATTTCACCCGACTTGAAGCCATGGCTTTGAAGGCTTTTGTTGAGTTCGCGCACGGTGGTCTTGCGATTGCAGAAGATGACGGCGCTCTGCACCTCCTCTGCCTTCAGCATTGCGCGCAGAGCGTCGCGCTTCTTGCGCGAATCGACCTTCACCAGTCTCTGGGTGATATTGGTGGAAGCCGTTGCGGGCCGCGCCACCTCAATCGATTTGGGATTGGACAGGAAACGGTCAGCCAGCTTCTTGATCGGGGCCGGCATGGTCGCGGAAAACAGCAATGTCTGCCGCTGTGCTGGCAGCTTGGTGCAGATTTCCTCGATATCCGGGATGAAGCCCATGTCGAGCATGCGGTCGGCTTCGTCGATGACCAGCATCGAGCAGCCGTTGAGGAGTATCTTGCCGCGCTGGAACAGGTCCATCAGGCGTCCGGGCGTGGCGATCAATACGTCGACGCCCTTTTCCAGCGCCCTTACCTGATCGCCCATCTGGACGCCGCCGATCAGCAGCGCCATCGAAAGCTTGTGATATTTACCGTATTTCTCGAAATTCTCGGCCACCTGCGCCGCCAATTCGCGCGTCGGTTCCAGGATCAGCGATCGCGGCATCAGCGCGCGGGCGCGGCCATGCGCCAGAATGTCGATCATCGGCAGGACAAAGCTGGCCGTCTTGCCCGTCCCTGTCTGGGCGATGCCGATAATGTCCTTCATCATCAGCACGGGCGGGATCGCCTGGGCCTGAATTGGCGTGGGCGTGTCATATCCGGCCTCATTCACGGCCTTCAATAATTCATCGGAAAGGCCGAGATCGGCAAAAGTCATTCAGTTGTCCGGGACAGGAGGCTTACCGCCAAGCGCGAATGCACGACGGAAATTGGGCGGGTCCTTGGGGAAATATCGCTATCTTGTCAAGGAAATCGAACAGGCGCAGGGGAAAACAGGGCGTCAATCATCCCCTTTTACAGGCACCAGCCGCTTGAAACCGTCAATGCCGCAACTCAGCCCGCTGCGCGCCTGCAACGCATCCCTGCCTGAACAAAGCGACCCGTCGTCGTCCGGCTCCACATAAAAGCCGGAATAAAATCCCGTCGAATGGCATCCGCTTTCCAGCTTCGCACGATAACGGTGATTGTCGGCCAGCAGCAGATCGACGCCATTGTCGACCACGACGCTGGCCGATTGTATCGATCGCAGCGCGACGCAACGCGGCCCCTTTTTTTCCTTCCACTTGTGCCGGGCATCAGGAACGATGCGCGCGGGCGTCCGGCCCTTCCTGACCATCGGAACGCGAATGATGACTCGTTGCTGGATCGTCAATTGCGCGAACTGCACAGGCTCTCCCGAAGGCGCGACAAGAAGCAGCAGGACGGAATGAAACAAATCGGACCCCTTTTGAGATATGCTAATGCGCAATGGTTGAACGGTCCATGAATTCCGGAGCATAAGCCGATCCCATGATTGGACAGGACATTATCGATCGGTTCCGGGTGATCCTGGGCGACAAGGGCGTCATCACGGACGCATCGGACATAGCGCCCTGGCTGACCGATTGGCGCGGTCGCTTTCACGGCCATGCGGCTGCGATTCTGCAACCCGATTCGACGGAGCAGGTGGCCAGAACGGTCGCTCTGGCGGCGAAGATCGGCGTGCCTCTCGTCCCCCAGGGGGGCAACACGTCAATGGTGGGAGGGGCGACACCCCCGCCCGACGGATCGGCGCTCATCCTCTCCCTGCGGCGGATGAACCGCATCCGCTCACTGCGCGCTGAGGATAATCTCGCCATCTGCGAAGCGGGCGTGATCCTGGCAAACCTGCATGACGCCGCCGATCAGGCGGGCCGCCGCTTCCCCCTCAGCCTAGGCGCAAAAGGATCGGCGACGATTGGCGGGCTCATATCGACCAATGCGGGCGGCACGCAGGTACTGCGGCACGGCACGATGCGCGCCCTGGTGGATGGGGTGGAAGCCGTCCTGCCCGATGGCGGCATCTTTGACGGCCTCGATGCGCTGAAGAAGGACAATCGGGGATATGACGTCCGACAGCTGCTGATCGGCGCGGAAGGGACTTTGGGGATTATCACGGCGGCGTCATTGCGCCTGGTTCCCGCCATCGCCGCCCGCGCAGTCGGCTGGGCCGGCGTACAGTCGCCAGCCGATGCGCTTGCCCTCCTGCGCCACGCCGAAGCCCATTTGGGCAACAGCGTCGAAGGATTTGAGGTAATCGCCGACGATGGGCTAGGCCATGTCCTGTCCCACATTCCGGGCACGCGCTGTCCCATTCAAACACGCACGCCCTGGCATGTCCTCATCGAAGTGGATCATGACAGCGACCGGCGACCCGGACCGGTCGAACGGCTGGAATCGGCTCTGGCAGACGCGCTGGAACAGGGGATCATCATGGACGCCGCCATCGCCGCCAACGAAGCCCAGGCGGAAGCATTCTGGCGTATCCGCGAATCCCTGTCGGAGGCGGAGCGTGCGCAAGGACCCGCGCTGCAATATGATGTCAGCGTGCCGGTCGCCCGGATGCCCGCATTCATGACGGATGCCGCCGCAGCGGCGCAGCGGGCTTTCCCCGGCACTACCGCCTCCTCCTTTGGTCATCTGGGCGACGGCAATGTCCATTTCCATGTGCGCGCGCCTGTCGGCACAACCGATGGCCCGGCCTGGATCGCGGCGCAGGGGCCCGCCATCAACGCCTTCGTCCATGACGCGGTCGTCGCTGCGGGCGGCTCCATTTCGGCAGAACATGGCATCGGCCAGATGAAAAGGGCAGAACTTGGCCGACTGTCCAGCCCCGCCCGCCTGACCGCCCTGCGCGCGATCAAGGCGGCGTTCGACCCTCATGGCATCATGAACCCGGACAAGTTGATCCCCCGGCCCGACGAAGGCTGAACGACCGGGACAAAGCGATTGCCTGTCCGGGCCAACGCCATTATCGCCTTCACCAGTTTTCAGGCAGGCGGCGCGCGGTTCGATGCGCCTCTTCATAAGGATTGGAATACGCATCATGGCAAGCGCGCCCGGCAACAACCTCCCGGTTTTCTACAATGATCTCATTCCGCTGAGCAGCGTCGATCATGCCGGATATCGCAGCCGCACCCTCGATTCCGCGCCCTTCCTCGCTACGCACCATGCCGTGCCGCTGACCGTCGATGAATTTGTCAGCGCCCAGCGATTCCTGCCCATCATCTTTTCCGCCGGGGACGAACCCGTGCCGCTGGCGCTGATGGGCCTCAACGAAGGCGTCAACACCTTCGTCGACGACCAGGGCAAGCTGCGCGGCCCGTCCTACGTACCGGCCTATGTTCGCCGCTATCCCTGGATGCTGGCAAAGCTCCGTCCCGACAGCGATGAACTGTCGCTCTGCTTCGACCCGACCAGCGAAGCGCTGGGCGCGTTCGAAGATGGTCAGGCGCTGTTTGAAGACGGCAAACCCAGCGACCTGATCCAGGGCGTTCTTAAATTCTGTGAAGATTTTGAACAGGCCGCCGGTCGCACCGGCCAGTTCATGAAGGACCTCAAGGACCTCGACCTGCTGATGGACGGTGAAGTCGCCATTCAGGTGCCCGGCAATGAACAGCCCTTCGTATATCGCGGCTTCCGCATGGTGAATGAAGAAAAGCTGCGCGACATGCGGGGCGATCAACTGCGCAAAATCAGCCAGAACGGCATGCTGCCTCTCATCTATGCGCATCTCTTTTCGTTGCAGCTGATGCGTGAGCTGTTTGAGGCGCAGGTTACGCAAGGCAAAGGCCCGGTCTCCGTCACCCCCGCGCCAGAGCCTGCACAGGCCTGAATTTACAAAGATTGACGAAATAACAGATAGTTGCGGCAAAAGGTTGTGACTCGCCACTTGAAAGGCGGTCAGGCCTCGTCTATCTTTCAAACATACGGCGCACCTGCCCCCCTTTCGGGTGTGTCGTATGGGCGCCTCTCCTTTTGGGAAGGCGTCTCCTCCCTGAACCTTGGCCACCCCGTGCGGATGCATGGGGTGGTTTTTTATGAGCGCCCTGCAACCGGGGTTTTCCTTGACGACGCCCTACCCTCCCCCTAAACGCCAGCGCCTGCCAACCGCCCAACGCGGTCAGTGGCCCCTTCGTCTAGCGGTTAGGACGCGGCCCTCTCACGGCTGAAACACGGGTTCGATTCCCGTAGGGGTCACCATTCGGGCATAAACGCCTGAACGCGCTGGATTTACGTCCTCTTTACCCGTCATGTGTACAGAAATTGGGTACAGAACGACGTGAAGAAGACCACCATGGCTACCCCTTTCGCCGACCCTAGAACTGGCCAACTTTATTTTCGTCGCGCGATACCGCATGCGCTGCGCGACGCCTTTGACGGCAAGGCTCAGATCAAGGTCTCTTTACGCACAAAGGATCCGACTGACGCCAAGGCTGCGTTTGCACAAGAAAACGCGGCATTCGAAGAACGGCTTGCTCACGCGCGACGTATGCTGGCCGAAGGAGCCTTATCGCCCACTCCGAGCCGGGTGGTAAGAACGTGGTGCGAGCGGGCGGTGACGGGTAATGGGCTCGCCGGATCGGAGAGAATAGCTCTAACGTTGATGGAGCTGGACGCAACCACAGGAGGAACGGCGTCCTGCGTCGCTTCGCACCAGATCTATCCGCCGCCGGTCCTCGGACCTCCAGCGAATACCAACTGGTTTGCCGTACTGTCGGACAAGCAGAAGTTCATGAATTTGGTGGGCGAATTTTACGAAGGCAATCTGGAGAAGATAGGATCAAACTGGATCCGTGTGCGATGGCACAATCCAGACCATGTATGGCGACGGCTTCTCGACAGCCCTGTTCAGAAAGTTCGAGCATTCGAGGCGGGCAGTGCTGCATTCTCAGATGCGGAACTGGGTACGGCGCTGCTTGCTATCCTTGACGAAAAGCGTCCGAGCGAGGAGGATTTCAATCGGGCTCGGCTTACGTCCAATCGGCCACGGGCCACGGGTTCAAGGTTGCGTCCGATGATGCGGCTCAATCAGTTATATGATGAATGGAAGCTGGCGAAAGAGCCCCGCCCGCAAACTGCTCTGGAATTCAAAGCAGCGCTTGATGACTTTATCGACTTCGCTGGCGATATTGCAGCAGCTTCCATCGATGCCGACTTGCTTTTCGATTATCGTGACCAAGCAGCCAAACTTCCAGCTAAAATGCCACGTGTCGACCGAGCATTACCGTTTCGGGCACGCGTAGAAAAGCACTTGGAGTCCCAGCCCAAATGCGCGGCCTCAACTCTTAAGAAACGAATTGGCGCGCTCCAGGCGTTACTCACATTCGCATTCGATCAGCGCTGGATCGCAGTCAATGCCGGTGTAGGGATAAAGATTATCGGCTATGGCAAGAAGCGGATTGAAGTACGCCCCTTCGAAGATCACGAGCTTGCGCGCCTTTGTGCGTCTCCGCTGTTCATCCATCCAGAGAATTGGAGCCGAAGCTCCCAAGTTAGTGACGCCACCATGTTTTGGATCTTTTTGTTGGGCATCACCACCGGCGCTCGACTAGAGGAAATCGGCCAAGCCGCCGTCGCCGACGTGAAGCGGGATGGCCACATCTCCTATCTTGATATCGGCGAGTATGTTCTCGATGATGAGGCCGCTTCCAAAAGCGTGAAGACCGACAGCTCGATTCGCTTGGTCCCTATTCATGCCAAGCTCATCGAACTCGGGTTCCGGGAGTATATCGACGCGCTGATCGCTTGCGGTCACACCGAGCTTTTTCCTGATCTCAAGGAAAACAGCGTGGGAAAGCGCACTAAAGAGGCCAGCCGAAAGATGAACCGCATCATCGATCGCCATGTCATAGACGATCGCAGGCTCGTGTTTCATTCGACTCGCCATACTTTCAAAGCGAAGGGGAATGATGCCGGAGTGAACGAACGGACACTGGATCAAATTTGTGGGCATGCTCCAGTGAGCGTCGGAGCACGATACGGCTCCAATCCCCGCATTCGGACAATATACCGAGAGCTACTCCGCATAGACTTCTCCTGCATCGACTGGGACCGAATCGCGGTGGGTTTGCGGCGCGTTAAGTGGGACGCTGTGCTGCAAGCTGAGCAATATCGCCGGAAAGAAGGTACGCCTGATCGCCGGACAAGCGGATAGCAGCATACACCTGTTCAGGCCGATGGACGACCGTCAGGGTCGGCGCCAAAATTGGGAAAGCTGCTTCTCGCGCGGCGCCGGCTTCCGACTACGGCCAACATGCGCCGTTCAGCGACAACGTCGCGAACCGCCGCTATGACAAAAACTGTCCCGCAGACATAGACTTACCGGAGAGCTAGTCTTACCCGACGAGCGTCGCGGTCAGCCGCTGGGACCGTCGCTTGTAAGTGTTGTAATCCGCGCATTCACGAAGCGCGTTATCCATCCCGCGTAGCGCGGGCTACTCGTCATAAGCGACTGCTTCGTCTGGCTGACGTTTCCGCCTGTGCGAATGACGTCGCGGTTAGCCTTGACTATGCCGCAGCGAAGAACTGCCTTGGCTTGGACGGCAGGACGTTTGATTCCGCCTCCGGCAGGCCATCAACGAGACCCAGTGAATTTTCTTTGGGCGATAATGAGGCCATCATGGCTCTACCACAGGATGAGCCAAGGTTCCTCTGCCCCACCAGACCGCGCCGCTCTCCATAAATTTGCCACGCTCATTAGAATTGCCGCCACGCCCATCAGGAACGCGCCATCGATATTCATCATTGCCGACTCCTTTCCTGTGAGGCATGTTCCACATTTGTTCTCGTGT
>NZ_JAASQR010000003.1 GCF_011762025.1 Sphingobium vermicomposti
GTCACTCGGTGATGTGTTGGTTAGCGAGGGGCTAGCCCGAACATGGAGCGGCAGGCGGGAGCCCTGGTGCTGAACGTCAGCGAATTCAGCCGCACGGGCATAATCGCCTGCCAGCTCAACCTTCATCTATACGCTTAGGCGCTTATGACGACCTCAAGCCTGTGTTCGCCGCCAATCCGAAAGCCATCGTGTTTTCGGTGGGGGCAGCACCAACATCATTAACGGGATGAACAATGATCGTGACACCGCTCTCACCAGCCGCCGCCGCTTTCCGTAACCGCGTTGAGGACGAAGCGGCCTTTCTCACGACGTGCGAAGGGGGCGACCCTGGCTCGCCCGAGAATCGGTCAATCTGGTTGCTGGGAATCGAACCTGGCTGGTCCCTCGCCGACGAAGCCGCCGATACTGAGACGGAAGGTGAGCGAGCAGCAAAGTTGGAGGCCTACGCCGTCGAACTACAACTTGAATGGCTCTTCAATCGCAATGCTTTCAAGCTGCTCTGCGCGTTGGAAGGTGGGGATCCGGAGGATTTCCGCGCATTTGCGCAGCGTGCCCGTCCTTTCGAGCGCGGTTCGACTGGATATTTCAAAGCAAATCTCTTCCCTGAACCTTGCAACAAGGTCGGGGAGTGGGACGCACATTCGGCTGCAAAGACCGGCTTCACCCGCAAGGATGACTACCGCGCGTGGTTGCGGGAAAATCGCTTCCGCGTGATGAAAAGTTGGATTGAACGCTGCCGACCCTGCTTGGTCATTGGCACTGGCCTGACCCACATTGCAGATTTCCTTGAGATCACCGGTACAACCGGGACTCCGACAGTCCACACCATCACGGTGAACGGTCATGCGAAGAGATTACATGTCGCAACAAACGGGATGGTTCCCGTCGCCGTAATTCCTCACCTGAGCGGGGGACCCCACAGCCTGAACAGCAATGAAGCGATCAGACTGATTGCAGAGCAAATAAGAAGCGAAATCGGGGTTGAAAGTCCTGCTTAGGCATCACGCGGGTTCAATATGATCCACGGCGAGCAGATCGAACCCATCTCTTGTGCCGACCACTTTGACCCGCGTGCCCAGAAGATGCTTGTGCCGCTTCAGGATGTCCAAGCGCCATTCTCCACCGTCAGGCACACGCAGGATTGGATAAAGACCATTTTCAAGCAAAATGCCGGTCAGCTCGTGACGGGTTGGCCGATGCATGACGCTTTGTGCTCCCGATGCTCAGGTCAAGAATCGGATCACAGCGTGATTTTCCGCTCAGAGAACCGCTGGACCGAATGACGGCCTATTTTCCAAGGCCCCCCAGATGACCAAACGCCTTAATCTGGGCGTTTCGACCTGCGGAGTATGCCGCCCCCATTGAAAAAAGACTCCGCTCGACTGTGAAAAGCGGAGCCAGTCTGAGGAAATGCTTGTCGCGTGCGCAATGAAGAAAGGGGCGTTCGTTAGAACACCCCTTCCTGTTCATGCGGTTACGCGATCAGTAACGCCAGGAAATGCCCAGCGAAAGCTTGTTGTTGTCCACGCGGATGCCGTTAGTATCCAGATCGCGGTTGAGGCCAGCGCTGCCATAATCTTCGATCAGATATTCAACGCGGATCGACGCCTGCGCGCCGACGCGCGTTTCCAGGCCTGCGCCGTAGACCAGGGCGTCCTGCATCGTCTTCGTGCCGTAGGTATCGACGCCGTCAAAAACCGTGGTCTTGAACTTGGTCGACTGCCAGCCGCCGCGCGCATAAACAGCGGTGCTGTCGGCAATCATCGCACCCAGGCGCGCGCTCAGACCGAACGATTCGCGGGCCTTGACCTTGCCGCTGATGCTGTCCGTTCCGTCATCGAGCTTCGCCGAAATGCTGGCACCCGAGAAATTGGCGTTCGCTTCCACGCCGAAGAAGACGTTGTTCGACAGGGCATAGTCATAGCCGACATAAACGCCGCCACCGATGCCGTTGCCGCTCAGACCGTCGAGGTCGAGCGTGCCGATGCCGATGTCGGTGCCTTCGGCCTTCACTTCATACGCGTCGCGGCTGATCTGCGCGCCGATGAACGGACCGGAAAAGGTTTCTGCATGGGCGGAAGTAGCTCCGGCGACGATCGCCAGAAGCGTCAAAGAAATTTTCTTCATAGTTCCCCTGAATTGGTTCGCGGTGATTTTTGTTTCGGTTGCGACCCGATGCGGCGGGTAGTCGAGCAAGCAGATCAGGTCAAGCTCACAGCGATAGTTTCGGCAAAACTGTTGATTGATTACAACAGGTAAGCTTGCACGCGACATGTGAGACTCACACGATGTTCGCCCTTGAAATTCTAGATCGAAGGCGGCTCGCTGCTGAACAACGGCTGCGGAAAAAGTGACCCGGCCGGATGGCCGGGTCAGGTAAAGGAAACTAAAGTTCCCTTCGGGTCGCAGGGGACTGCTGGCTGAATTATGCCATTTTGCCTATCCGGGTTTTTCCCGGTGCTGCTCACCGGATGGATCGATCGCGGCTCGGTGCCTGACGCAGCAGGTGCATTTGGCCGATGATTGCAATGGCTTGATCTGCTCAATGTCTCCTCAGGGAATTTCCCTGCTTCACGACCTTCAACGAACTCGGCAAGGCAACCGCATGATGATCCCTTCAGGCCAGGCACGATATGATGGCACGCGGGCGCCAATGGCTGATTTGTTACTGTTGCTAGCCTACGGCTTCGGCTTCTGGCTGACACTGGGGCTGGCAGCCTATTGGGGCGGTAGAGGTTTTTATTCCGTCTGGTTCCCGGCTGCGGGCCTCCGTCTCGCCCTGCTATGGCACGCCGGGCCGCGCCTTACGCCAGCAATCGCCGCCGTGGAAATCGTGGTCAATTTGATCATGGGGCGTTTCAATGCGGGCTCGCCCGACCTGGCGATGACGCTGTGGGGCATCTTGCGGCCAGTTCTGGCGTACGGTGGTGTGGTAGCTGTCATCCGCTGGCTATCCACCGGCAGAAGAGCGGGCGTCATGGCTCCTCCGATGCCCTTCGGACTTGCCGCCGTTGCCGCACCTGGGGTCGCAGCGTTCAGCGCTCTGCCAGAAGCACTGCTGCGGCCAGACCGAACGGCAGTTGAAAGCGTTCAGGATATCATGATCTCGCTCACGGCTTTTGCTGTCGGCGACCTGTTGGGCGTGCTGATCATCGCGCCGCCGCTCCTCTGGGTGGCCGAAACGATCAGCCAGCGCCGAAGCGGCATGATTGCGGCTTTCCGCGAATGCGCGATTCGCGGGAGTGCAACGCTGGAGGCTGCGCTCCTCCTATCAGGCGGAATAGCCACGACCTGGCTGCTCAACCGAATTGGACTGGGGTCCCAGCCAATGCCCCTCATCCTGGCGGTCGCGTGGATCGGCTTGCGTTCTGGGCGCTTTCCTGTGTGGGTTGCTTTGACAATCGTTAGCCTTCTTATCCTGCCGGAGACAGCAGGCGCGTTCAGCACAATTGATCGGCTGCACCTGCATCTTGACCTCGCGACCGTCGTGGTGGTCGGCTATCTTGCGGGCAGCTATTGCGACGCCCAGAAGCAGGCCCGCACGGACATCGAGCGGCGCGACCGGCTGCTCTTCCAGGCCGAGCGACTGAAGACCCTGCGTGCGATGTCGGTGGCAGTTATCCATGAGATCAGCCAGCCGCTATCGACCTTGGCGATCGAGGCAAAACATCTTCACGAGATCACGGACGGGGCCGGCGACGAAATCCTGCGGAGCGCTGCACTGGTGGATCGCAAGGCCGCGACATTATCCAACCTTGTGCGCCGCCTGCGACGGTTCGGCGGGGCGGCGGTGGACGAGCCGAGCGCGCTGCCGGTTTCGGCGCTGATCGAAAGCGTGGCCGCAATTGCAACTCCGGAAGCCAGCGATCAGGGTGCGTTGCTCAAGATTGGCCCGATCAATCCAGATCTTGTCGTGTTTGCGCAGGAGGTGGAACTGAGCCAGGCGCTGATGAACCTCCTGCGCAATGCCATCCACGCGGCGAAGGATGGACAGGTCGAACTGACCGGCGAGAAGGAAGGAAAAAGTGTGCGGATCATAGTCACGAACCGCGTTGGAACCAGCCATCGCGCCAAGGCAGGCATGGGGGTCGGCGCTCTGGTTGCGCAGGCCATAGTGGAAGCGCATGGCGGGCATTTGGAAAAGGCGAAGGTTCATGACGGCGTGGCCCACGCTTCAATCATCCTGCCGCTTGCCGGAGACGATGCATGAACACAGACGATCCCAAGGTCTACGTGGTGGATGATGACGCCGATCTGTGTGCCACCGTGGCGCGGTTGCTCTGTCGGCATGGCTTTAACGCGCAGTCTTTCCCGGACCCGGTCCGGCTTCTCGATATTTATGCACCGGCGCCTGCAGCCTGCATCGTCACCGACGTGATGATGGATGATCTCGATGGCTTCGGCTTTGCCGACCGGGTCCGAGTCATAGATCCGGCAGTCGCGATCATTTTCATGACGGCATGGCCGACGACCGCAAATGCCGTCGATTCGGTGCGTCGCCATGGAGGGATTGATTACCTTGAGAAGCCGCTTGATGAAGCGCGGCTGCTTGCCGCGGTCAGTGAAGGTGTGGATTGGTCGGTCCGGAAAAGACAGCAGCTCGCCCGCACCGCCACATTGTCACCGCGCGAAAGAGAAGTGTTCGACCTGCTCGTGCAGGGTCATAGCAACAAGGTCATCGCTGCCAAGCTGGAGCTCAGCCCTAAAACGGTTGAGGATCACCGGGCGTCGATCATTTCCAAAACGGGCGCTAACGGGTTGGCCCAACTGATCGCTCTGGCATCGCCGGACTAATTTTCATGGACCCACCCGCACGCTTCGGGCTTAGGCCGCGGACCTGGACGCCATTCTCATTAAAGCGCCGCTGGTGGAACGAGCTCATGCTAACCCTGACCCAATTCTACAAAGCCGGACGGCAGCGCCATGACGACCGAAATCAAGGAAGACGATATCGCGCGCCTCGTCGGGGCCTTTATTAGCGGTCCGACAAAGATCCGCTGCTGGGGCCGATCTTCAATGACCAAATTGGCGTTCACCGGGCAAGCCTTAGATGGCAGGTCCCGCTAGGACCTTCCGGCCGCATCGACTAGATTGAGATGTTCGCTACTGGCTGCACGAACGAAGTAGTCTGACAAGAGCAGTCATTCGGGCTGCTTCCGGCCGCTGGGCGGGAGCATCCGAAGTTGCGGATGTGATACGCCTGTATCCGATCGCCCCATCTGGCGATTGTCACCTGTCGACATCGTCGAAGACCGATCGCTTCGTAGCCGCAGGTTCGGGCGGGGACAGCTCTTCCTTCTTCTGCGTGACGATATGGGTCCAGTCCGTGTCGCCTTCGTTCTCCTCGTCGCGCTCCCGCTTGCGTTCTTCGAGTCCGCCGACCGCCCGCTTCACCTGATCCCGCGCGTCGTCGAGGAAGCCAACCGCATCGTCATCCAGCTCGACGCCCATCTCCTCGATGCGCTCGAGTGCACCGAGCAATTTCTTAAAGTGGCTGTCGGGCTCTTCGTCCAAATCGGCATCTCCGGCGATCTCGTCGATCTTCTCCTCAAGAGCAGGCAGCAGATTGGTTCGCAGCGCCAAGCCTAATCCAATGAGACGAAGCGGCGATATGAGTGCGAGCATCCCACTCTCGGCAAAGAACGACATATCGAGGTCTGAGAGCGCTGCGGATCCGAGGCTCCTGGCGGCCTCGCGCCGCAAGCCATCCGGGAGCAGACCGAATTGATGGGCGCGGGCGTAGGTATGAAACCGAGGGTCATTGGCGAGGGGATCGGTCTGCCAGCAGTAGCGTCTGAGTAGCTCCGGAAACTGTCCGACCAATTTGACGAAAACCGCGTCGTTCGCCCTGTAGGATAGGAAGTGAAACAGCATCCAAGTTCGATGATTTTCGTCCGGCGTGTGGCTGAGACGCGCTACCAGCGCTTCGTCCAGCGTGGACGGAATCACCAAGGCATCCCGAATGAGCGGCGATCCTTCGCAGGTAAAGCTGCCGAGGATCGTATCGATTGGTGCGCCGCGGATGAGTGCGGCCATCATGTGAGGTTTTTGCCGCAAAATCTCTGTCAGAGCATCCGAGATGGTCGGATGCGCGAAGGTCCATTTGGCGCCGGACAGCTTGAGAAAGGATCCCTTCAATTCGGCGAAGCAATCTTGGATTTTGGCCAGGGTGAAACCGGTCAAGTCCGAAACCGCCTGCGCTGCCGCAGCATCATGATCGCTGGGATTGAAGCCGGCTTGATGGACGTAGACGAGGTAGAGCGCGGCCTGGAGTCGCTCGTCCAGTGCGCTGACCGTGTCGATAAGGTGCTCGGTCGGCTCCTCCATGAAGCGGACGAGCGAACTTTCGCGCGGTGCCAGTCCCTTGGTAAAGTTCGGGTCGCCAAGCCGCTCGGCGATTCCGGGCAGGAACTCGTCGACGGCGGCAACGGCGGCTAGATGCGGCTTGACGTTCGAACGCCAGCTTTGGCTCTGCTCGCCGAAGTTGATGTGGTTATAGAGGATTTGTGCCTTCTCTTCGAAGGTCAGTTCACCGACGTCGACCACGGCGCTGCCATCAGCGAATTGCGCTAGATTACGCTGACCCAGTCGGTGCCGAGCTGCTTCGTAAATATGCTTGCGCGATGTCAGCAGGAAGCGGTTGCCGTGCGTGATCGCCGCGCGCAGCTTCGAAAACGCCGATGCCCAATCCTGTACGTAGTCGTCGCGCAGCACGTTCGAGCCAAAAGCGTCATCAATCCAGAAGAAGCGGCCGGGATCGTTGGGATTCCAGCCAGCCTCAAAATCACGTGGACTGGTCAGCGCGAGCACGGTGTTGTCGGGATTTTCCGACGCGATCGTTGAAACGATCGCACCGATCGCCGATTTGCCGCTTGCAGGATTACCGAGCAGAAGCACCACGCCGTGGTTCGAGATGGCGTTTACGGCGTCGCGATGCGCCTGAGTTGGCACATAGGTACGAAGTTTCGGAATCCAGCTGTCGAGCAGCGCGCGACTCTGCTCGCTGAGCCGTTCATCGACGATTGCGGTCAAATCCCCTAGACCGTAAACCTGCGGGACGAGGGCGCGCAGGCGTGCGCTGCTCTTGATGACCCGAACGATGTATTGGCGGCCCAGGATATGCGGCTTGCGAACGCCGAACTCGCACAGTTTGGCGCGCATGGCGCCCGCCACCGGCGCATCCACGCTCATGTTGGTCATGAAGACGTATGTGTCTGCCTGGCCCCCTTTGACGAGTTCCTCGACGTTACCAATTTCAGCGGAGAGGTCGCTGACCTTCAACGCTTTGCCGGCGTCCGACGTGTGCTTGCACTGGATCGTGCCGATGGGCTGCTCGTCTTTTGGCGAGGGAATGAGAAAGACCGCGTCCTGACCGCCGTCCTGCGCCTCTCGGAATATTTCGACAGGACGCCCCAAGACCACTTCGCAGACTTGCGAGCATAGGTCTTGAAAGGCGCGCCAACCGATCGTGTGAAGCGCGAGATCGCTCCAGGGGCCATGCGCGCGACGTGGGTCGCGTTCCGCAGTTTCAATTTGACCGTGCACGGTTCTCACACCCTCACCTTGCCCCTGTGAAGAAATAGGTCGGCATTCCCCAGTTTTTCCTCATCAATAACGGAGCGCTCCAACCTCGCTTTCCTTACCCGACAAGCGGCTTTAACTCGAATTGTGTCTCGCATTTATTGTGAGCGCAGACCGGCTTACTAAGGCCGAATGGCCTCTGATACTTTGTTCGACCGCACACGCATTCGAACTGCCTCCGGAACACCCTAAATTCATCCCAACGCGTCTTCTCGTCGCCGATCGAACCGTCGCCATAGGGGGCGTCCTGAAAATGGCTGCCGAAATTCTCAATATCGCCCTTCACCAAGCTGGCGATGAAGCGATTGTTGACGCCGGGTACGTCGGCCGGCGTCAATTTAATGTCGCTAAGAAAGCCGCCGATCGCAGTGGCCAATTCGGATCGTTCGTAGGAATAGGCCTTTTCGAGCTGACGAATGCGGACGTTGACGCCGAAGCCTCGAGCGATGCCGAGCAGCCATTCCTCCTCGGCCTGACGCATCTCGTTGGCAGCGGATTCACCCTTGTCCCAGCGATCGGCGATCATCTCGTCTGTCACCTTATGGTCGGCGAAGCGCGGGCCGTATGCCGGGTCCAGCCCGATGATGCGCGTGAACTGCCAGTCCTTCGCGGCGAGCTGATCCTTCAAGTGATTGAAGAACCGCTCGTCATGGGTGACGAGGATGATCTGGCAATCGGTGAACATCTTGGCGAGCAGCCCACCGATCGCGCGGCGATGGTCGGCGTCATAGGAGGTAACGACATCGTCGAGCGCGATCACCGGGGCGGCGCTGTTGAACTTCTTGATCGCCGCGAGGCGCAGCGCCAGCGCCACCGAATGAATCTGGGAGTCACTCAGATAGCCGCCCGGCGCAACGCCCTGACGATTGTCGGCGAAGTCGATGACCAGCTGCATGCGCTGCTGATTGGTATCGTCCTCGCTGGGCAGCTCGAGCCGGATCGGCCTGGCCTTGTCGCCCTGGATTTCCTTATAGATGTCGTTCATCGGCGCCTGGAGGGTGTCGAGCAGCGACTGGACCTTCTCGCGAATCTTACCCGAGACGAGCGTGGCCTGAGTGCCGAGCGCCTCGTGCAGCGCGGTGAGTTCCTCGGTCGTTCGTGTCGCCAGCGCCACATCCGTCTGGAGCTTCAGAAGCCGGTCGATGCTTGCCTGGGCCTTCACCCAAGTATGTTCGCCCTGTTTGTCCTCGATGTCGGCGATGTCCTGGTCGAGACCGGTAAGGCACGCCTCCAGCTCGGCGGTGATCGCGGCGGACGCAGGGGCGGCGGCGGCCGGCCACGCGGCAGCCCCGGCCTGATACGCCATGAGTGCTGCCCTTAAGCCGTCGGGATCATCCTCGGACAGATGATCGATCATCGCGGGAAGCCGCGCGATCAACTGGTTGTGCGCTTTCGTGGCGGCCTTGTCGGCGTCGTCAAGCGCGGTTTTGGCGTCGTTGTAGCTCTGCAGATCGTCGAGATGGGTCTTCAGCAGATCGCGGATCGCGGGGACGCTTCCGGCGGCGGTATCGCCGATCGCCGTCGCGCAGACCGGACATTCGCCCGGGGCCGCTGCATCGTCGGCGAACAGTGTCTCGGCCTCCTTCCACACCGACCGGAAGACCGTGCCCGCCGCCTTGTCGCGCTCATCGACTTCGGAAGCCGTAGCATCGGCCAGCACCGCCAGCGCTTCGTCGAATGCGGCAATGGCGCCCGAATATTCGGGGTCGCTGCCGTCCTCAGGCACGGTTTTACGCCACAGCGCGATAACCGAGTTGCGGACCTGTCGCAGCCCGGCAAGGCCGACGCCCTTTTCCTCGGCCGCGACACGTTTTCCGATATCGACATAGCCAGCGTCCGCGGCATCGAGCGCCGCCATCGTCAGCGCGGGGTCGAGCGGCGCAATGACGTTCCTGTTGACGAAGTCGAGCACGGCAGCGTCGTTCCACGCCTGCACGGCCTGGTCGGTCTCGGTGCGCAGCTGCCCGGCGAGACGTACCTGTTCGCTCGTGCTCTCGGCAGCGGCCTTGACCTCGCGGCGCAGCAGCCGGAGATTCTTCTGGACCTCGACCAGCGGCGAGAGCTGCAGCCAGCTCACCACGTTGCTGTAGCGGGTCTCCGCCTTATGCTCCTCGACGAAGGTGCGCAGCGTATAGCCGCGGATGATCGGCGCGACAACGAACCCAGCCTTCATTGCGGTGGCCGCTGCATGGATCGGACGCGGATTGCCGACCGCCGTGCGGCTTCCCGCGGTGGTGGCCGTGCCGGTGATGGTCGTGAACTTGACAACTGGCGCGATCCCCGCCGCGTGCGCGCCATTATGCACCAGCGCGGACGGGCCGGCCGAGTTATTGAGCGCACGTTGCCCGAGCCGATCTAGCGTGCCATGTTCGGAGAAGAGGAATTCGAGCGCATCGATGATACTCGACTTTCCGAGGCCGTTGGGCGCGAAGACCGCGAGGCTCGGCTTCTTGCTGAAATCGAAGGTCTTGGGCTGGAGATAGGCGCGAAAGCCTTCGAGCGTCAGCGTTTGGAACAGCGTTGGATCAGCCATCGGCCTGTTCCCCGGCCGGGGCCGCGCGCTCGGCGGCCAGCGTCAGGATCGCCGCCTTGGCATTGGCGATGACATTGTCGTGCGGCGTGACGGTCAGCAGATGATTCGTCAGGATCGCGGCCAAATCGGCATCCACATCATCGGAGGCCTTGAGCGCAGCGGCGACGCCGCTCAGAAACGCTTCTGGCGTTTCCACCACATCCGTTTCCGGCGCGGCAAGGGCCGCGAGCATGTCGAGCACCACCGTCTCCTCTGGTGCTGCTGTCTCGTCCTCGTCCACCAATTCCCCCTCCTGCTCACCCGCGAATCAAGCACGACACCACCGTGCCGCCTCTCCACCCTAGCAGGAAGACTAGCTAATTTGGGGCGGAGCGAAAGCGATTGGTCTCCGCAGCAATCCGGTCAGGTAGGAAGAAACTGAACGAAGGGCCGCTAGGCGCTTCTGATACCCACGTCCGGATAGTCCGAACGGTCCATGAGGCAGGACCTGAGAGAAGGGGCTTAAACGGATCCACAAATGACCGGTTTCCGCATAATCGGACGTTCCCAATTGCGACGCCAATCGGCAGGTATATCCCAAGTCGAGCCGGTCAGGGGCTGTTATGCGGCCTGAATACAAGCCGTGAAATCACCGGCGTCGCAACGCGCTGCTGGCCCTCGGGACCAACAGGCGCGATCATCAGCGAACCCCTGTCGTTGAAGCAAAGAAACGCTTAGTTGTGCAAGAACACCATTCGGCTGATCTCGAATGGCCGAAGGGGTTGGATCAAATTCAGCGCTTCATTAAAGCCTAATTGAATCAGTCCCCGGTCACTATCGCAGGACCAGAACACATTTCGGTATTCGCGATGCTGAACCTGAATCTTCAGCCGGTTCTTGTCGCTATGCAAACGACCATCTTCGCCATCGTCCTTGATCTCCACCAAGGCGATACCATCGCGGCTTGTCCTGCCTTTAATGCCCACGGCGAAGTCTGGAAAGAATCGCGCGCCCGTCGGCAGCATCATGCGCGTAGCCCAAAGTTCGTTCTCGGGATTGCGCAGCCACCACAGCACCGTGCCGGATGTATCGGCATCCAGCATTTCGGCAAAGGCACGCTCAGGTTTGTTCATTCTGCTGGGGAACACGCCATGCGATGCTTTCCGCGCAACGGTCAGGTCGGCGAAATCGAAGATCGTGTCGGGAATTGGGATCGTGTCGTCCAGCCGCGCACGCTTGCCCTGTTCGACCTTGATCGCAGCCATCAGCGCATCTGGCTCACGCATGACGGCAAGCTGGATCGTGCGACGTAAGTCCTGATCGGTGAACGAATAGCCACCATCTTCGGCCCGGACACGTAGCGCAGCGATCAAGGCCCGTTCAAGGTGACGCGGATCAATCGAATCGTTCAGCTGGAAGGCTGCTTGAGCCCGTTCGGCGACGCGCCCGTTCGAAATCTTCAGGCTGAGTGAAACTTCCCGTTCTTCGCCGTCAATGAACAGGTCGCGTAAGCTCATGGAAGCGCGACTCAGGGTCTGGCCCAGCTTACCAACTAGGGCCGATTGGTCGCAAAATGCGTTGGCAACATCGCGTAGGAAAACCGGGTCGCTCAGTTGATGATAATCCAGCGGGTGCTCTTGCCAGAGCGCCGCGGGCAATCCCAGATCGCGGTTTAGCCGATAGGCGGTCTGCTTTGTCGGTTTGGGTGGCGCACTGGGTCCGGCATGTTCGGGCAAGTTGCCGAACAAGGGGGTCTGGCTGGCCAGCCGCGCTGTTTCTCCGGCAACGATGGCGCGGTCCACCACGTCCGGTGTCATTTCCCGGACGTGTGCATCGATCACGCCTTCGTCGATCAACATGTCCAGTCGGTTTTGCCGCTCCGCGTCATCGACTGGTGGCGGCGGAACATAGGCGCTCAGCCGGTGCGCATCAGACAGCAGCAAGGGTTGCGAGGGCGGAGCCGCGCCATATTCAACCACGTCCAGCTGATCGGACAGCACAGTCAGGCTTTGGCGAACCGCCTTCAGTTCATCGACGGCAGAACTTAGCCCGGCTTGCATGTCCGGGTCGGTTAGGAAGACATAGCCCTTGTCCAGCAAGGCGTCCTGCCCATGCAGCGGCCGCACCAGCGGATGCACGCGCATGATACGCCCGACAATCTGCAAGCCAAAGCCGGTGCCGCGATTGGGCCGGACGGAAACCAGCGTCCAGGCGCGCGGCGCGTCAAATCCTGTGGCCACCGCAACCTTGAAGATCAGGATTTGCTTGGAATGGTCATAGGCCATCATGTGGAAATCGGCGTCCGGCTGGCCAGACGTGTGCACGGCGATCAGATTTTCCCGCACGCCCTGAATTTCCAGCAGTTTCGCCTTGACGCGGGCCACCGGGTCTTCCCCGCCCCTGGCCTGATCTTCCACCTGCACCAGCATCAGGGGAACAACGCCGATGTCCTTGTCTTCCAGCCGTGCGCAAATCTGGCGGTGCTGGGTCCAGCCAGCGGTCAGCGTGGCCTGTTCGAAATCGATCAGGGCTTCGTCGCCAGGGTTCATCCGCAGATAGCCCAGCATCAGACCCCATTTGTTGAGGCCCGCCCGGACAACGCGGTCGCGGTCGATCACCACTCGGCTTTGGACCTCCACGCCCGCAGCCTTTTCAAAGGCCACCAGCTTTTCGTCATTTGGGGTGGCCGTGGCCAGCAGCGTGAAATCTGGCTGCAACACGTTGAGATAGAACGAAGCCGCCGCCCCGGCGGATACCCCGAAGTTGAGGTGCGCTTCGTCGATCACCACGCCAATGGCCACGCCCTCGGCGCGAAGCGTTGCCAGCATGTCATCCAGCGAAAGCGCATCTTCGCGCGTCCGGCGGACCCGCTTGGCGTCCTTGTTGTTGGCGGCAACCGCGCCCCATGTTTGGACGAACACGTCGCCATCGCGCACGCCTTGTGCCGAACGGTCTGCGGTCAGATCGCGCAGGCGGATGCCGGGGCACTGTTCGGCCAGGCTGTCCAGCGTCTGGATGACAAGCCCGGAGTAGGGGGCGAACCAGAACCACACGCACTTCATCGGTAGCTTGCCGATCATGCCTTCGATGGTGCGCCCCAGCATCAGCGTCTTACCGGACCCGGTCGGCGCTTGCAGCAGCATCGAGCCGCTTTTCAGGGCGATCTCGCGGCGATGCGCGGGGCGCGTATCAATATGCTCCGCCACGCGACTGATCGTCGCGCCAAGGGCATTGATGGCTTCGTCCTGAAAATCCGCCAGACTGTGCAGGGCTGCCGCGCCGGTCACTGCTGGAACCTCTTGACCAGCGTTTCACGAACTGGGCGGATTTCGAAATCGACCGGACCCAGTGCGGTCTTCAACTGGCCCGGCGTCCAGCTATAGACAAAGGCGTTGGCGCGGGCGGCGGCGAGGGCCTTCAGCCGGGCAATCAGCGCGTCGTCAGTGCGGTCTGCCAGCATCAGCGTCAAGTCGTCGTACGTATGTTCGTTCCACGCGCGGCTGGCGTCATAGCGGGTCAGTGGTAGGCCATGCATGGCTTCCAGCGCGGTCCACGCCTCTGCTGGGTCCAGTTCAGCATTCAGCGCATCGAAATCGATCTCCCGCGTGCGCAGATAGGCAAATTCGGCGGAGAGATCGGCATATTTGCCGCTGCCCGCCGCATTCAGCCGCCGGATGCGTTCGGCGGTCACATCGCGGCACAGGTTTTTGTCCGGCTCGCTGGCGGTCGCTTCGGTGGACGATACCATGATGAACCGGCGCCCGCCCGCATCGCTGGCGTTCACTTCCATGACAGCCTGCGCCGTGGTGGCAGACCCGGCGAAGAAATCCAACACGAGGTCGCTTTCACTGGTCGATTGGCGCACCAGTTCGCGGATCAGTGAAACCGGCTTGGCATAGTTGAACGCCTTTCCCCCAAACACGTCCTTGATGGCTTTGGCCGCTTCAATGTTGGTCCCCGCAATGATCTCGTTGCCCTCAGGGTCCGGGATGGTATCCTGTTCAAAGTTCGGAGTTATCCAACTAGACAAGGGTTGAGTAGGCGTTTTCAACTCCCGCTTGTAACGTTTGAGTGACGGCGTGCCGAAGCCAACCTTTTTCCCAACCCAGAAGTTCAGGTCCGGCAAATCGGGGCGCAAGAACGGAGCATTGCCGCTGCCGGGAACATCCTTTGCGGCGATTGCCTCGTCCAGCTCCTCTCGTGTGTTCCACACCTTTACCCGCTGATCCGTCGGAAAGTAGATATAACCATCGGCAATGAAATCCTCCATGAACCGGGTCTTTATCTTCGACTTAGGACCATATCTGGACGCATATCTCCAGACCGAATCAGGATTACATGGGAACCAAACTTCTGAATCTGGATCGCAAAGCGGGTAATAGGAATTACTGCGTTCGGACATATTTTTCGGCTGAGTTAGGTCGCCGCCCGTGCGAAACCAATCAGACTTTTTTTCATCCCAATGACGGTAAAGCTCGAAAGACTTCTCAGTCCCGCCAAACCGAAATTCCGATTTCCCATAAACCAATACGTGTTCGTGATTGTCGGAGAGAAAAGCGCCCTTGGTATCGTTCCCGCCCACGCGAGTCCGCCAAACAAAGGTGCCCAGCCGCATGCCCGGCAAGGCTTCGTCCATCAGCAGTTCCAGCTTGGCGCGGTTCTCGTCGTTGATTGAAACCAGGATCACGCCATCATTGGCCAGCAGATCACGCGCCAGCGTCAGGCGGCTATAAAGAAATTCAAGCCAGGTGGAGTGGCGATACCGGTCATTCGGGTCGATATAGTGATCGTTATAGACCCAATCCTTGTTGCCGGTGTTGTAGGGCGGATCGATGTAGATGCACTTCACCCGGCTCGCGTAGGTCATGCGTAGCCAGCGCAGCGCGTCAAAATTGTCCCCCTCGATCACCAAATTGCGCCATGGCTCGGCCCCGTCGGAGAGCGTCGGATCGATGGTGCAGGCGATAAAATTGGCATCGATGGCCGCATCCGCTTCGATCTCATCGCGTTCCCACACCAACCCTAGCTTCTTTTCAGCGTCCTTCTTGCGCAGCAGGCTTACCAGTTGGGCTTTAGAAAGCGTTTCGTAATGATCGGTCAACTGACCTTACCCCCATGACAATATGGGCTGAACGTCTAGCGGCGATGGCCCCCGCCCGGCAAGGTGCCAATGTCTGGCGCGACCGACCGTATCTTCCCGCGCTCTCCGCATGCGGAGCTATCTCAAGTCGCCGATTTGTAGTTCGAAAGCCGTGTTTCCTCATTAATCGTTATTATTCATATTTCATGGCCTCGCGGTCTCCCGATAAATCCTTTTCATCCAGATGTGGCGAAATTCGCACTGTTCGGCGGGGAGCGCTAGATGAACACTATTTTAGGCATTCAACAGCATCGTTGCCGATCATCGTTGGTTTTCCGGGATTCCTAAGTTGTCCTCGATCAGATTGGCCCGCGAATTTGCGGTATAAGAACAAAAACATTTTTTCAGGATGTCGATAATTCCAATGAAATCAGCCCATTTATTGCATTCTTCAATTGATTATCTGTTGAAAATTGATATTTCGGGACGGGTGACATCAAGGCGCCCGATAAATAGGCTTTATCATCCAACCGATGACCGGCGTCCGATTTAAAAAGGCTTTTTTATTTATCGGGACGATGGAAAAGCCCATTTCCACCACTGTTACGTGAAACACAGCTAAATTACAGGCGCAATACCGCTAACGTGTGGCTAAGCACACTCGTTAGCTTTCAGGCGCAATACCGCTAAGGTGGGCTTAACCGCCCTCATTAGCTTTTAGCCGCGCTGCCATTAAGGTTACGCGTTTCGTAACCTTAGCTTTGTCATCGCAGCGCGCGCGTCGCGACGATGACAAATGCGGCTGCCGATTCAGCAGCAGCCGTCGCCGGCTTCGCGGCTCAGGGCGGTTCGTGCAACGAACCTTGGGTTGCGCCATCCCTTCGGTCGGCGCTGAAACCGCTGAAGTGAAGCGGCACGACTTTCGTGCCTGTAGCAGAGGTCGCCTGTCTTCGGCAGTCAACCTCAACACCTTTGGCGCTTCCTGTGATCGAGTTGATGAAGGGGGAAAAGGTTTCTCTTCGGCTCGGTCGATCCAAACAGGAGACATCGACCATGACGAAACTGAATATTGCAGGCGACAGCGCTGCTGGGCCTGAACCATCGCCGCCAGGCGGGGACTGGGACATCAGGATCCTACGCCGGGTCGGACGGCTTGAGGATCTTCCTTTGGCAAAGGATCCGGTCACGCCGATCCGGCAGGTGGCGGTGGTGGACGTGGAGACCACCGGCATTGATCCGCTGCTCCACCAGGTTATCGACATCGCCTATGTCGTGCTGGCGGTCGATGCCCGCGGTGAGATTGTCGACGTAGTGCGTAAGGGCCAGTCGCTCTGCGACCCTGGCATGCCGATCCCGCCCCGCATCACCATGCTGACGGGCCTTACCGATGAGCATGTCAAGGGAACGGCAATCGATCTGGATGCGCTCCAGCAGATTTTCGCGACCGTAGACGTGTTCATTGCACAAAATTGTGCGTTCGATGCGGGCTTCCTGCGGCAGCTTCTGCCCTCCACCAAGGATGCCGCCTGGGCCTGCAGTTTGCGCGACTTTGACTGGCTGAAGGATGCAGGTCTGGATGGCCGGGCTTTGGGCCACCTGCTGATGCAGATCGGCTTCTTCAATGACGGACACCGCGCACTCAACGATGTGATCAGCCTCATCCATCTGCTGGCCTGGCGTCTGCCAAGCGATCAGACGGTGTTGGGCGCGTTACTGGCCAACGCCGAACGGGAAACTGTGCGGCTGGAGGCGACCGGCGCTGGATTTGGCAAGCGCTCGCTGCTCAAGGCGCGCGGCTATCGCTGGGATGTTGCCGCCAAGGTCTGGTGGATCGAAGTGACCTATGGCGAGCTGGACGAAGAGCGTCTCTGGCTGCAGCGTGAGATCACGCCCTTTGGCCCCTATCCACGCATCCGCCCCATTACATGGCATCAGCGTCACCGCTGAATGCTGAGGAGCGTGCGGCCTCGGCGGCACGCTCAATTCCCAACAGATGAAAAGAAGAATGAGCCCCACGGCAGAGTGGAAAAATGGCTCCAGCCCCAGGCTGAACCTTCAAAGGAACTGAAATGACTATCACGAACATCACATTGCAAAACCATATGCTCTCGATCCGGGCGGAGATGGGCTACCCCCTCACTGCTCCGGCTTGCCACACCCTGTCATGGTCGTCGGGAGGGCCGGTCGATATCCAGGTCGGCATGGACCTTGCCCGGCTGGCCCAGATCAGGAGCCGCGACGTGATCTACGGCGCCTGGCATGCGCTCGAGCATGAGCGGCCGAGCGAGTATGTGCTGGTTCTGCGGCAGGCCCACACTGTCGACATCATCCGCAATTGCAGCTTCTATGCTGCCAGCGAGACAGCTCCGCTCATCCTGATGTGCGAGGCGCGGGACGAGCATTTTGTGCTGAACGACCGGCTTTTTCTTGAACGCCGGTCAGGGATGCCGGGGCGTCGGCTGGAACTTGGCAAGCGCCGCGCGGCGGAACGGATCATCCACTCGCCGCATGCCCGTCTCGATGAAATGCTCGACGGCGGCGGCATCATGCCGCGCGGGGGCGCGTATATGCCCACCTATGCCCAACCGTCGGAGACGGTGGTGATCCAGTTCAGCTGATTTTCGGGTCGACGGCGCTGCCCCGTCGGCTGCCTTTCCCAATCAAGATATTTCAGGAGCAATTTTCATGCATAATACACAAGCCCTCCAGCCCAAGCCCCGCAGCTGGGTGATCATCGATATCGAAAGCGCCGTCACCGATGAAAGCGGCCACCGCCGTTATATGGCTATGGAACGCTGGGTGCCGACGCCCGGCAAGCCGTCGCGCCGCAGCTATGAACGGAGCGCGGATCCACTTCAGACTCCTCGCTGGGCATTTCAGACCATCATGGCGGCAGCCATCATGATCCTGATCGAACATGATGATGGCAATGTTGATGTTGCCAGCTTCACCACGCTGAGCGCGCCAGAGCTGGACGAGAAGGGCGTCATGATGGGTATCATCGACGCGCTGGCCACTGCGCCAGACGGAGCGGAACTCTGTTCATGGGCAGGAATGCTCCATGATGTTCCGTTGATGTCCATGGCCTGTAAGCGCCACGGCCTGACCTATCCCGCAGGATGGCGCTGGCTGGGGTTTGGCGGCAACGACCCAGTCAGGCACCTTGATTTGGCACGTACCACGACAGGTGGCTTCAAGATGAAGCCGATCCATCTGGCCGAAGTTCTCGCGTCGCTCGACATTCCAGCCAAGATCACCGTTCCTGCCTATGCGGTTGCTCCGCTGATCAACCAGAAGCGATGGGATCTTGTGCGAAGCGTGGTGGAGAATGACGTGATCAGCACCGCTTTGCTCCTGGCTCATTGGCGCAAGCTTCATGATCCGCGGACGGAACTGCATGTCGTCAAGGACCGCATCCTGCGCCGGGTTGAGGAGATGCGCCCTGACGCGCTCTACCTTCCAGAGCTCAGCGCCTATCGGGCACGGCAATTCAGAACGCGGCAGCAAGAAGCGGAGGCGAGCATAAGTGCCATGGCTCCTTGGTTGAAGGACGCCGCCTAACCAAAGTGTTAGCTGCCTAAAGCTGACAGCGGGCTGGCAAAGAGGGGTGGGAAAAATTGTCCCACCCCTTTTCGCCTTCGACCTGCATGCGCCGACGGGTCGAACGAAAGGAGTCTGGCCTGGCCCTGTAATAGCGGGAGACGATCATCTTCGAAACTCTCAGAGTGAGAAAGCCTCACTCAGTGCCTCTGGTGACTGATCGATCGACACCACCCGGCGGACCCGGTTCGATCCAGACACGCCGGGCAGGACAATGCCGTGATACCAGCCATTCCTTCCCAAATTTCGGTCCGGGCCCGGCGACGGCAAGTCAACCAGCAGCAATCCCAATGCGCGCTTTTCCATTTCAGACATCGGCAAACCGGTCCGTTCACAATAACGCCGAACAAATCTGTCGAAAATGATGCGGTCCTTTTGGCCTTCGATCCCATCAACCATCATCATCTCCGGGCTTCTTGGCATGGCGATTTCCCTGATCGTCGAAACTTCAGGCAGCTTCATCTGCAATGCCTCCATGTCCGCGTCTGTAGAGGGATCGGCCTCCTCAATGCGGTAACCCAACGCTGTCAGATTCAGGTAGTCCCATCGGTTTTTCGGGGTGGGCTTGGGCGCATCAAAAGCTGGCACACTGCCGTATCCGGCTCCACGTACACCGTCGTCATGCTCGGCCTTGTGATCGAAAGACGGATATCCTGATTTAGGCTCATCTCGCTGCCCTTCGTCCCCACCGCTGTCACCATTCAACGATGAAACGTCAAATTCGGGAAACGGAAACGGGTCCATTGGCACATCAGCGAGCGCCTCCATTGCCTCATCTTCACTCACGTCTTTGATCAATGCAATTACAGCGGCCAGCTTTTTCTTCGACATCTTCCTCACATCCGCATCCACAACACCAGCTGCACTTAATCGAATGGCGAACTCCTCTATCCCAAGTGTAAACCGACGCAATTCGTCCGCAGCGCGTCGGCGCGCGGCATGAGATATGGAGCGAAGCTCTTCGCCGATCACCACATGCTCGACCAGGTGCGCCAGAAGCGCTGCAATCACGCGCTCATTGGAATAAGACTGCAGCTCACAGCGATGAATGACTTTTCCCGGGACTTCATCATCCGCCCAGCTCCGGAGGGATGCGAAGGAACCCCCTGCCGCCCGTTCCGTAGCGGATAGGGACTCAGCATCTTTCCTGATCCCTTCGAGCCGCTCCGTGATTTTTCGGGAAATTTCGTTCAGCTTCGCTTCTAGTCCAGTTGCTTGAATAAGATCCTGGGTCGTCGCGCCTTTATCAAAGACTATTTTTCCGATAGCGGACGGGTCAAATACGACTGCCATATTCGCCAAAATTTCTTCACGTTTTGTCGGTCTTCCTCGGGTTCTTCGAGTTGCCGCACGTTTTGTTGTCTTCTTTTCGTTACTTCCGTCCATGTTCGTCAGTCTCCTTCAATATCAGCAAAATCATTGTCGCCAGAGGCAATGATGCACTGCTTATGCTGTTAGGTATTCTGTTTTAGGATCGTAGGTATGAAACGCCAAGCGACTTTAATACTCGGAAATTTGGTTTTAAATGCAATGCAAGTATTCAGCAAAATACCTTCATCGATACTAAGGCAGATTGCCAACGGGAGCATTTTAGACAATGGGTTCATCAGTGGCAGCAGATCTCTGCTTGGAACGCTAACTGGCTGCCAATCCGCGCGTCAGCTTCGCCTTATGTACTCAGCACCCAAGCGCGCGGTCTTATTGGGTCCTTTGAAAGTCAATGAGCTAAGCCATAAGCGCGGAATTTGGTAGTGTGGCCAGCGCGCCGGACATTATCCGCAGGGCATGAGCATCGGTCGTCTCAAGGACCATTTGATTTAGCTTGACGGCGAAAACTTACGCTCTGAAAATGCACCTTGCAAATCGGACAAATCGTTGACCGATGGGTACAAAAGATGGGTACAGAGGCAACCTTCTGCGAGTGGTGAAATGACGGATTTCCGCCGTTTTTTCGCCGTGTGGACCCCTCCCGTAGGGGTCACCAGCACCGCTCATCCGGTTCATTCGTCAACGGTTCGCGGCGATATAGGCATCAACCCGCGCGGCTGTCTCCTGCGGGACATGCAGGCCCAGTTTGGATCGCCGGAAAAGCACATCTTCGGCGGATCGCGCCCATTCCACGGATAGCAGATAATCCAGTTCCGCGACCCTAAGCCCGCCGCCCATATCTTCGCCAAGGTCCTCAACACTTTGCGCCTGCCCCAGCAGCCGCTTCGCCCGCGTGCCATAAGCGCGCGCAAGCCGGAACAGGAGCGCGCGGGGGAGGCCCGGATAGCCGCCATAAAGCCCCTCGACAAAGCGGGCGAAGTCGGCATCCGGCATATCTCCCCCCGGCAGTGCAGCACCCGCCGTCCACGCGGCTCCAGCCTGGGGGAAAAACGGAGCCAACCGTGTCATCGCCTGCTCCGCCAGCCTGCGATAGGTGGTAATCTTGCCGCCGAACACGCTCAATATCTGCGCGCTGCCGTCCTCTGTATCGACATCCAGCACATAATCGCGCGTCACCGCCGACGCATTCCCTTCATTGTCGTCATAGAGCGGGCGGATACCGGCATAGCTCCACACCAGATCGGCCTTGCCAAGCTGCCGCCTGAAATAGCGGTTCGCGCCGTCCAGCAAATAGTCCGTTTCCCTTTCGCTGATAGAGGCGGCTCCCGCCTCCCCTTCCCACGGTTCTTCGGTCGTGCCCAAAAGGGTGAAGCGCCCCTCATAGGGTATGGCGAACATGATCCGCCGATCGGGGTTTTGAAGAAAATAGGCGTGATCGCCCTCATACAGACGCGGCACGACGATATGGCTCCCTTTGACCAGCCGCACGCGCCGTTCGCTCCGCGCTCCTGCGGCTCGGCCAATCACGTCGGCCACCCATGGCCCCGCCGCATTCACCAGCGCGCGCGCACGAACGTCGCGCACGCCGCCCGCATCCGAAATCGTCGCGATCCAGACCCCGTCCTCGCGCCGCGCGGTCAGGAAGCGCGTATGCGTGCACAGTTGCGCGCCACGCTCCGCAGCGTCGAGCGCGTTCAGCACGACAAGGCGGCTGTCCTCCACCCAGCAGTCTGAATAGACGAACCCCCGCCCTTTCCTGTTCGCCAACGCCGCGCCCAGAGGGGAGCGGCCAAGCGCAATCGTCTGGGTCGCGGGCAGCCTCTTCCGCCCGCCAATATGGTCGTAAAGGAACAGGCCGATCCGCAGCAGCCACGCGGGCCTGAGAGACTGCGTCTGCGGAATGACGAAGCGCAGCGGCCAGATGATGTGGGGCGCCATCGCCCACAGCCGTTCGCGCTCCGCCAGCGCCTCCCGCACCAGCCTGAACTCACCATATTCCAGGTAGCGCAGGCCCCCATGGATCAGCTTGGTGGAAGCGGACGAAGTATGCGACGCAAGGTCATGCTGCTCCACCAGCATGACCTTCAGGCCCCGGCCAGCAGCATCGCGCGCTATGCCTGCGCCATTGATCCCGCCTCCAACGATCAGCAGGTCACAGTCATCCACGCTCTGACGCCCCTCCCCAACCAATTGATCGATCGGGGTTTACGCGAAAAGAAAAGCAGCCGAAAGTAGCCCCCTGCACAACATCGGGCAGGTCAGTGACGGAGGGGCGCGTGCGGGCCAAGCACATCCTGGCGATCGACCAGGGAACAACATCCACCCGCAGCATCCTGTTCGACGCCGATGCCCGCCGCGTCAGCATGGCGCAGTCGGAATTCGAGCAACATTATCCCGCTGCGGGCTGGGTAGAACATGATCCTGAACAGATTTGGCGCGACACCGTCGCCACGGCCCGCGAAGCCATGGCGCAGGCACCGAGCGGGGTAGCAAGCGTGGCCGCCATCGGTATCGCCAACCAGCGCGAAACCACGGTCATCTGGGACCGCAAGACCGGCCAGCCGATCCATCGCGCCATCGTCTGGCAGGATCGGCGGACCAGCGATATTTGCGCCCGACTAAAAGCCGATGGTGCCGAAGACGAGGTGCGAGCGCGTACCGGGCTGCTCCTCGACCCATATTTTTCCGGCACCAAGGCCGCCTGGATTTTGGATCGTGTGGCCGGCGCGCGGACCAGCGCCGAACGCGGAGAGCTTGCCTTTGGAACCATCGACAGCTTCCTGCTCTGGCGGCTGACGGGCGGGGCCGTGCACGCCACCGACGTCACCAACGCATCGCGCACGCTGCTCTGGAACATCCGGGACCAATGCTGGGACGAAGACATGTGCCGCCTGCTGCGGGTCCCTGCCGCGATCCTGCCCACGGTGCATGACAATGCGCATGTCTATGGCGCGACCACGCCCGACCTGTTCGGCAGGGCGATTCCGATCACTGGCATTGCGGGGGATCAGCAGGCGGCGCTGTTCGGCCAGGCCTGCTTTTCACCCGGATCGATCAAATCGACCTATGGCACCGGCTGTTTCGCGCTACTGAACACCGGGCCACAGGCCATCACGTCGCACCACCGGCTGCTCACCACCCCCGCCTACCGGCTGGACGGACGCACCAGCTATGCGCTGGAAGGGTCGATCTTCGTCGCGGGCGCGGCGGTAAAGTGGCTGCGCGACGGCATCGGGGTCATCACCCATGCCAGCCAAACCAACGACTTGGCGACACAGGTCGCCGACAGCCATGGCGTCTATATGGTGCCAGCCTTCGTTGGCTTGGGCGCGCCCCATTGGGACCCGGATGCGCGCGGCGCCATTTACGGCCTGACCCTGGGCGCGACGCAGGCCCACCTCGCCCGCGCCGCGCTGGAGGCTGTCGGATATCAGACCATGGACCTGCTGAACGCCATGACGGCGGATTCAGGCGTGCGCCCAGCAGTGATGCGGGTAGATGGCGGCATGGCCGCGAACGACTGGCTATGCGGATTTCTGGCCGACCTGCTGGAACTGCCAGTCGAACGTCCATCGGACCTGGAAAGCACGGCGCGCGGCGCGGCTTTCCTTGCCGGGCTGGCGGCGGGGGTCTGGTCGGGTCTGCCAGAGATTGAAAGGCTCTGGTCAAGCGGCGACCGCTTCGAACCATCCATGACGGATGAACAGCGCGCACCGCTGGTGGCGGGGTGGCGCGATGCCCTGCGCCGGACCATGTTGCCCAGAATGTCGTGATTCCGCTTGGCTTCGCACGCATGTTCGGGGAATAGGCGGGATGGCCAGAACACCGAAAACAGGGTCTATCCCATCCACGCCGGGCAAGGGACCGTTTGCAAACATCGCCCGCAACACGGGCTGGCTGCTGGGCAGCAAAGGCCTGGGCGCGGTGCTCAGCCTTTTCTATCTGGCCATCACCACCCGGACGCTGGGCCCTGAAGGCTTCGGCATATTCAGCCTGGTGATCGCCGTGGCGCAGTTCATCGCGCGCATCATCACCTTCGACAGCTGGCAGGCCGTGGTGAAATATGGCCAGGCCCCTTTGCGAGACGGCAAACGGGACATGTTGAGCCTGCTGATCGGATCGACCCTGACCATCGACGTACTTAGCGCGGTGGCAGGGCTGGGAGTCGCGGCGCTGCTGGCCTTTGGACTGGGGCCATATCTGGGATGGCAGCCGGACATCGCCTGGCTGGGCTTTGGCTATGCGGCGGTGGTGCTGCTGGCGCTGCGGTCAACGGCTGTCGGCATACTCCGCTTGCTGGATCGTTTCGCGGCGGCGGCGCTGGCCGAAAGCATGATGCCGATCGTGCGGATGGCGGGTGCGGTGACCGCATGGTGGCTGATGCCGACGCCGCTGGGATTCCTGATGGCATGGGCAACGTCTGAAATCATCGTGTCCACCGCTTACTGGATCCTCGCCTACCGGCACGGACGCAACCATGTCGGCCGCATCCGCTTTGTCTGGCCGCGCCGGGCGCAGGCGCATTTTCCGGGCATCCTGCCATTCCTGATGGCCAGCAACATCAACCTCAGCCTGGTGACGTTGATCAACAGCCTGCCGATTTTCATATTGGGCATGTTCGTCGGCGCGGCGGAGGCGGGCTATTACCGGCTCGCGGCCCAGCTCGGCAATGCCATGACCACATTTTCCCAGCTGATGTCGCGCGCCATCTTTTCCGAAACCACCCGCAGCCATGTGCGCGAAGCGGGAGCAAACCGCCATGGCGAGTTGCGCCAGCTGCTACGCAAGATCAGCGCTTTCACGGTCCTGAGCGCCACCATTATCGTGCTGGCGCTTTTCGTGCTGGGCGAATGGCTGCTGGTTACGATGTCTGGACCGGCCTATCTGCCTGCCTACCCGCTGCTGCTGCTGCTGGGCGGCGCGGCGGCAATTGAAATGGCGGGGGTTAGCTTTGACCCCCTGTTGATGACCATCGACCGCCAAAGGCTGACGGTCATGGTCCGCGTGATAGAGGTCGTCATACTCGCCGCCTGCCTGGCAATTCTGCTGCCGCCCATGGGCGCATCCGGTGCCGCGTCATCGGTGCTGATCGCCACTATGGCGGGCTTCCTGCTACGGGCTGTGGCAGTGCGCGTTCACCTGCGATGAAGCGTTAGCCTTTAAGCTGCGCGAACATCCGATGATGCGCGGCCAGCGCCTCGTCCACCGCATAGGCGCGAACGGCCTGCCGCGCCAGGTCGGGGTCCGCCGGTCGGGACAATGTCCAGTCAATCGCCGCCGCGAATGCCGCCACATTGCCGACCGGGACCATCGGGTGCTGCCCCGCATCGGCGACGATTTCCCGCAAATTGGGCGTGCAGTCGGTAATGACCAGCTGGCATCCACAAGCCAGAGCTTCAATCGCCGTGGCGGTCAATCCTTCCCAGCGGGAAGATTGGAGCAGCAGTTCCGAACTGCGATACAACTCCGCCAGTTGGGCAGGATCGCCAACGAACCCCAGAAACTCGACCCGGTCAGCAATCCCCAATTCCCGGCATTGCTGCTGAAGCGCGGCCAGCAACGGTCCCTGCCCGGCCACCCGCAACCGCCAATCATGCCCGTCAATCCGGGCAAGCGCCGCCAGCATCGTGCCGTGATCCTTTTGCGGAGCCAGACGACCGACCGCCAGCAACTCACGCCGTGGGCCGGACCGCGCCCGCGCCCGCCGCTCTCCGGCCTGCCACAGGACAGGCGTCACCGTTGGTCGCGGCAACAGCGCGATCTTCCGGCGGATCGCCCCGCATTCGCCCGCCAGCAGGTCGGCGTCGGCGCGGCCCATGACGGTCGTCCTGCAACTCAGCCAGGCCGTAAGCTGGAACCGCTTGCGACGCAGCCATGCGGATGGCCCTCGCGTTCCGGGACGCACGATCGGGTTGGAAATGCGGCCCACCGCGCGCGCGCGCGTTCCCAAAGCCGCGCAGGCGACCAGCAGGTTGCTCTGATTGCCCGGTGAAAATATGATGTCGGGGCGATGACGCCGCAGCATCGCGCGCAGGATTGGCAACTGCGTCAGCATCGCCACCCCCCGCACGGTGGATGCTGCCGCCACCCGCCGGACCACGACACCCGGATCGATCATTCCCGCCAGCGGACCTTCCGTACGGGCCATCCACAATTCCGTCCGAACGCCCTGCCCGGCCAGATAATTGGCCAGTAAAATTGCGACCCGGTCCAGCCCGCCGTCGCTGGGTTCATACAGGTAGATCGCAACGGAAAGGGGTGAATTCAAAAGTCGCGGCTCCCGAACAGATTAGGCAGCATTCCTCCGGCGTCACGGAGCAGCGATTGACAAACAGGGTCAAATGCGGCTTCGCGATATTCAATCCCGTCAATGGGTTCAATCGGCAAAAGCACGAGCGAGACGCGATGAAGCTGATAATACAAATTCCCTGCCTCAATGAAGAAGACTCGCTTCCAACGGCGCTCGCTGCGCTGCCAAGGCACATTCCGGGCATCGACAAGGTCGAATGGCTGATCATCAACGATGGCAGCACCGATCGCACCGTTGAAGTAGCGCGGGAACTGGGCGTCGATCATATCGTCGACCTTCCGATCAACCGGGGGCTGGCCTATGCCTTCATGGCGGGCCTGAAACGCTGCCTTGCCGAAGGCGCGGACATCATCGTCAATACCGACGCCGACAATCAATATAATGCCGACGATATACCGGCCCTGATCCAGCCCATTTTGCAACGACGCGCCGAATTGGTGATCGGCGACCGCCCGATTTCCACCATCGCCCATTTTTCCTGGGTCAAGCGCAAGCTCCAACGGCTGGGTACAAAAGTCGTGCGCTGGGTGTCCAAGGCGGACATTCACGACGCGCCCAGCGGCTTCCGCGCCATTTCCCGCACCGCCGCGCTAGAGATCAATATTTTCGACGGCTACACCTACACGCTGGAATCGATTATCCAGGCGGGGCTGTCCAACATCCCCATCACGTCGGTGCCGATCCGCGTGAATGGCGAAACGCGCCCGTCGCGGCTGTTGCGGTCGATGCACAATTATATCCTGCGCTCGATCCGTTCGATCCTGCGCAGCTTCTTCATCTACAAGCCGTGGATGACATTTTTCTACCTCAGCCTCGCTCCGTTGCTGATCGGCACCGGGTTGGTGATACGCTGGATGGCGCTGTTCGCCGCCGGGACGGAGCGCGCGCATGTGCCCAGTCTGGTCGCGGCCGCTGGCCTGCTGCTGCTGGCGGGGTTGATGTGGATCGCGGGGCTACTGGGCGAACAACTGCTGATCAACCGACGCATGCTGCACGACCTGCAACTGCGCCTGCGCGATACCCGCACTGCCCGATATGACGTGATGAAGGACGGCAGCGCCCTATGACGGCATCCCCGCGCGACCTGATGGCCCAGCATGCGCTGGGTGAAATCCCGAAGATTCTGACCCTGCTTGACCGCACGCCGGTCAGCCGGACCTATGGCTGTTTCGATCGCATCTACTGGCATTACCGGATGATCGATTTCCCGTGCGGGATGAGCCAGGAATTCGTCTATTCGCTCGCGCTCGCATGGTCGCTCGATATACCGGGCAACGTTTATTACCGAGCGCCCGCCATCCGGGACTTTGTGGAAGCCGGCATCCGCTTCGCCGCCCGCTCCGCGCATCCTGACGGGTCATGCGACGACTATTACCCGTTCGAACGCGCGGCGGGCGCGGCGGCTTTCTCCCTGCTGGCCTGTCTTGAGGCCGCGTCCATCATCGGGCTTCAGGACGATCCAGAAATCCGCGACTTTTTCCGCCGCCGGGCGAAATGGCTCGCGACCCATCATGAATCGGGCCGCCTGTCCAATCATGAGGCGCTGATCGTCGCCAACCTCATCCGCATGTCCGCGCTGGAAGGCCCGGATTGGGAAGCCCCCTTGCGCGAACGCGCGGCGCGGCTGCTGTCCTGGCAGGATGAGGAAGGCTGGTTCGACGAATATGGCGGCGCTGATCCGGGCTATCTCAGCCTGACGATCGGACTATTGGCCGAAAGCGACCGTCGTCGCCCTGACCTTGGCCTGCGTCCCGCCTGTGAGCGCGCCATCCGCTTCTTTGCGCATTTCGTGCATCCCGACGGCACGGTAGGCGGCTCCTATACCAGCCGGGGAACGCAGAATTTCTTCCCGCACGGCTTTCAAATCGCTGGCGAATGGATGCCCGAAGCGCTGGCCGTCACCGATCGCGCCGCCGCGCTGTTCGCGGCGGGCGGTCCGCCCTGCTATTCCGATGACCACATCATCGGCCATCATCTTTGGAGCTGGCTGCTATGCTGGTCGGAATGGCGTGAAGATCGAGCCGCAGCCCAATCCCCAGCCCCCTCCGCCTATTTCCCGCGATCAGGCATGCTGGTCGACCGCAAGGCAGACCAGACCCTATATTGCGGCCTGCGTCAGGGCGCAGCCTTCCAACTGTTCGACGGCGACAAGCTCGCCACCGCGGACAGCGGCATTTCGATCCAGACGCATGACGGCAAAACCGCCGTGCAGCATCTGGCGGGCGACTATGACATCGCCCAGGGTCCCGAAGGCCTGTCCGTCATCGGCAGGATGGCCTGGGCCAAGGCAACGCTGCTGACGCCGATCAAATCCGTAGTCCTGCGCTGTATCATGATTATCCTTGGCCGTTTCTTCCCCGACCTCATCCGGCGACTGCTCCAGAAAATTCTCGTGACAGGCCGACGGGATGCCCCCTTCCGTTTCCACCGCGCGCTGCGCTGGGATGGCGCAAGCTGGACCGTCCGGGATGAAATCTTCGCGGACGATGGCTGGGGCAATGTCGCACGGATCGGCATCGCCGGGTTCCAGACTTCATCCACCACCATCATGGCGCGCGTCTGGCAGGCGAACCATATTCAACCCTGGCAGGACCTGACCGCCGCCATCGCACAGCTTGGCGATGCCGACCCGCTGATCATCGAACGGCGCTTACCCGGCAACGGAGCCGCCTGATGCGCAAGCTGATCAGCCTCGCCATCAGCTTTGGCATATTGGTCATCATCTGGCGGAGCGTCGACGCAGCCCGCGTGCTGGCGGTATTTCGTGACGCGGACCGCATGTGGCTGGCCGCCAGCCTGCTCGCCGCCGTGCCATTGACGATTGCGACCGCGATCCGGTTCGCCATGCTCAGCCGCTCGCCCATTCCGTTCGGCGCATCGTTGCGCCTGATCCTGTCAGCATCGACGCTTAACGCCGTCCTACCGTCCAAGATGGGCGACATCGCCAAAAGCTGGGTGTTGGCGCAAAAATACGGCTTGCCGGCAGGACGCGCCGTCTCCCTCGTCGTGTTTGAAAAGATGATGGACATGGCCGCACTCCTGCTGTGGGGCATGTTCGCGCTATTCTGGACCGCAGGCACCGATTGGCTGCTTTGGTTATTTGCCGCCGCCGTCGCCGGGCTGTTCCTGCTGCTGGCGCTGATGATGGCCCCCTTTCCGCTCGCGCGAAAGCCGCTCAACTGGATCATCGCCCGCCTGCCCCGCAAGGTTTCGGGGAAACTGGCCGGGTTCATGGACGAATGGGTCACCATGACCGACTGGTTCTGGTCGCGCAGGACGCGGGCTATGGCCACGCTGCTCTTTTCCATCGCCTTGTGGGGCGCGCATCTGTGCCAATTCTGGCTGTTCACGAAGGCAGTGCACGCCACCGTCCCGCTGATCGACAATCTGGCATTCGCGACCCTGTCGATCCTCGCCGGGCTGGTGCCGCTGACCATGGCCGGTATCGGCAGCCGGGACGCCGCCATCATCCAGCTGTACCAGGGCTGGCTGTCCCCGGCGGCGGGCGCGGCCGTGGGCGTGCTCGCCACCTCCCGCTATATCCTTCCCGCCATCGCGGGCGCGCCGTTCATGCGCGATTATTGGCATCGTCGAAATCAGGGGATTACGGTTGCAGATACGCCGGATTGACGCCGGGCTGGCGCTTTTCATCGGCCTCATCGTGCTGGCCATGGCGCGCTATGGCGCGGAAGCCTTTGCATCCGGGCCGTGGACGATGGCGGACGACGCTCGGCAGTTCCTGGCCTGGGGCGCAAGGATCGGCAACCCGTCCGCCATGCCCCATGACCTGCTGGCCGATTATTGGCAGCAGGCCGCGCCTCCACTTTATCGCGCGCTGCTTTATGGCGCGAATGCGCTGGGCATCGGACCGGTAGGGATCGCCAGCCTGCTCGCCTTCCCCCTGATCGGGGCGAGCGCCCTTCTCACATGGCGGCTGGCCGGTTGCTTCGCCCTCGACCGTTCGCGCAAGCTGTTCGCGGCCATCTGCGTCATGGCCGCGATCCTGCATAATGACTCCATCTTTTCAGGCACGCCCCGCGCCTTCGCCTCCCCCCTCATCCTGATGATGATGCTGGGCATGGCGACCCGCCGCCATGGCTTGACGCTGGCGGGCCTGCTATTGTCCAGCCTGATCTATCCGGCCCCGGCGATCACATGCCTTGGCATCTTCGCGCTGCACCTTATGGACTGGCGCTGGCCGTGGACGCTGCGGTGGCGGTCGGTGGCCATGCTGGCGCTAGCGGGGGTCACGGTCGTAGCGTCCGGCCTGTTCTTCAAGGCGGGCCTGGCCGATTGGGGACCGACCCTGCTCCTGCAAGAAGCCCGCAATGTCCCCAGCCTCGCGACCTTTGACGGACGCAGCAGCATCGTCGGGCGAAGCGGCGACGTCGCCTGGCTCTGTTCGGCGCGGATCGGCTTCCTGCCCGCCATCGTCAATTGTCAGGGCAATGGCGATCCCCGCCTGATCCTGAACGCGTTGCTGAGTGTGCTTCCCATCATCGCATTGTGGATCACCGGACGCCGCCGTCACGATCAAAATCCCAACGCCGCCACGGCATGGCCACTATTGCCCTACAGCCTGATCTCATCGCTGATCTGCTATAGTCTCGCCGCGCTGGTGGCCTTCACCTTCCATCTCCCGGCGCGTTACAGCCAGCCGGTGCTGCTGGTGATGGGCAGCCTCGCCTTCGGCCTGCTGACCGGCGGCTGGTGGTCGCGCGGCATGGATCGCCTCGCCCGCTCTCGCCCGATGGCCCGCATGGCGATCATCACCATCGCCGCGCTGATTGGCATCGCCGCATTCGCCACCCCAAAGATGCGACTGGTCCGCCCGGCCAGCTCCGATCTTGTGGCGCTGATCGCCAGCACCCCCCATGGCACTCGCGTTGCGGGGATCGACGATGACCTGGCCATCATACCCGCCCGCACCGGGCGCACGGTGCTGGCAACGCCAGAGCACGACATCCCCTATCACCGCCGCTATCATCGGGATCATCAGGCGCTGCTGCGCAGTTCGATGGCGATGGGCGAGTTGCAGCAGCCAGTCCTGACGGCAGAGGTGCGCCGACAGAATATCGACCTCCTCATTTTCGACCGGCATTTCCTGGAAAGCGGCGTCCTGCCCGCCAGCTATAGCGCGGCGCTGCCCCCGCCCCACCGCATCGCGCCCTCATTCGACCGGATTGCCCCGTTGCGCGCGGCGTCCTGCCGGGTAATCGAAACACCTCAATGGGTGGCGATATTCACGTCCTGCCTCAAACGACCCGCCCCATGACCCTTTTATCTCGTCAGGACGGAAAGCGCCCCTCGTCCATCCAGGACAAAATCGCCAAGGCACCACGTTCGGACGAAGATTCCGTCCCCGCCGACATGGTGTAGTCAAAAATCGACTGTTGTTGCGCGCGATAGTGCAGGCCGCGTTCGCGATAGGCGGGGAGAAGGGGGAATAGCTCGTCCGCCGACCGAACCACATCCCCGGCGCTCCACGACAGGTAAGGCAGCTCTTCTTCACGCGAGCGGCTGTGCGTATCGATGAAGAATGCGGGGCGGGGACGGCAGAGAAATTCGTAAATCTGGCTGCTGACATCGCCGATATAGGCGTCGCAGCCTAAAGTGTAGCTCATGTCGCTAAGACGCGGGCTGTCGACGTCGATATGGATATTCGCCAGGCCCTGCCAGCGCGGATCAAGATCGGGTCGCCGCTTCATCACCCTATATTCCGGTGAGATATGCAGCTTCTTGCGAAACAGCATGACATGCGGCGCGAAAATCAGGTTGAAGTCGCGCCCCGCGCCGAACGCGAACCAGTCGATGATGGCATGACCATGGGCATACCAGCTCGACAGATAGGGATCGAAATGAGGATTATAGAGGAAGGTCGGCCGGTCATTGCCGAAAAAGGAGGGGCGCGCATCCTTGTCGATCAGGTCGAACTTGGGATAGCCGATGATGACGATGGCGTCGGGCCGCGCCAGTCCATGGCTCAACATTTCGTCGGCGACCTTCTGGCCTGACACCAGCATCGCGTCGAAATTCGCCATGGCCGGATGATAGGTCACGGACCGGTCACCCGCGCCATGGGGTATGAAGATGAACTGGGGGCCGCCGCCCTTCCACTCCCGCTTCAGCAGCAGGCAGGTGCGTTCCGGGCTGACGATCACCGCCGCATTTCGCAGGGCGGTGGCGTGCCGCTTCAATCGCGCCATCCGTTCGGTCGGAGCGATCCGGTTGACCAACCGCAGGATCGGCCCAACTCGGCCCAGCCCCAGATCGAACCAGATGATGCGCGAAGCGGTCTCCTCCCCCACAATCGCCCGAACACCCTGTGCGATAGCGTCCGTGCCAAAGGCGCAGACAAGCGGAAAGCCGATGGGCTTACCCGCAAGGGCGCGAAGAATCCCGGCAGTATGCGCAAGCTGATGCGTCGCATCATGATTGAACAGGAACAGGACCGCTCCCGGCGGGATGGAATGGGGATCAGTTCGTTTCTGCATGTGGGTATCTGGTAATGGCGGGCGCGACCATCGTCAAAACGAGGAGCTTCCCAGCTGGATCACCTAAGGGCAAAGATCAGGAGTTTTCGTCGCCCAAGCTGAGCAGGTGCGACAAGACGGTAGCGGTCACCCAGTGCCAACCACAATATCTCCCTCGTTAGCATATTACTGCTGCTCGGTTTCGCTTCGGAATCAACGATGATGACGGCTGGGCGCTGAGCCAACATCTCCTTTAATGCGTCGGAAACTGACGCGCCTAAGGCTCTTGCTTCCTTAAGATGATTCAAATGGCTCGGAAAGACAAAGCGCGTGCTGACGCAAGCCCCCGTCAGGGAGTAGATTATGGGTGGCCCCTCGAAGACATGTAGGCATCCGCCATTCAGATGCTCAGCCACGATCGCAGATATATGTTCTACCTGTTGCCGGTTCCCTTCCTTCCTGAACTCAGAATAAACCTTTATTCCTCCAGAAATTCCGCCTGTCAGCAGCAGCAACGGAGCAAGAAAAGTGAACTTGCCATGCCGTGCCAGCGCTGGCGCAGCTAAGATAGCAAGCGGTGGCAAGAGAGGCAGGACATAGTGATCATAATAACTGCCAAATATTAAATAGCCCAATGTCGCAGCAACCGTCCACGAACGGACAAAGAGTAGCTCCGCTCGAAGTTGTCCAGTTGCAAGCGAGGCTTCCCTCGTGACTACGACCGCAGCGATCCAGAATGGGGTTAGCAACGCGACACTTATCGCCAAGCGTCGCCAACCCTCCCAAAGCGGCTCTTCTCGCCCGAAAACAGACAAGAAATTAGCGTGAATGAAAGTACCAGTTTCTCCCAGAAACGCATAATAGGCCAACGCGGCCCCCGTGGGCAGCAGTGCGCAAGCGATCCAAGCGAACGCATGCAGCACTAACGCAGCCCAGCTTGCCCGTTCCCGCCAGCACCGCCACATCAAGGCGAGACCTATGAAGATTCCTTCGAAAACGACCGAATATTTAACCTGAATAGCGACCCCCAGCAAAAGCATGATGCCCATGCCCTTCAGGAGCAGGGACCCGTCCTTCGGCCCCGCCAAAACCCTCATCGTGCCCAGTACAGCTGCAACCACGATCAAATTGTAAAATACCGGTGACTGGCCACCAACACCACGAAAAGTCAGCAAGAATAGTAAATAGCCGACGCCGGCAACCATTGCGCCAGCAGGTTCCGCAATACGCAAAGCGACCCGGTAGATCATGAATGCGGTAGCCGCCGCAACCGCACATGCCGCTAACTGGTAGGTATAAATACCGCTACCGCCCAGCGTGCTCGCCCAATAAATGAGGAATAGCCCGATCGGTTTACGGTCCCAAATATCGATATAAGGGAGCAGTCCTGCATGCATGCGTTGCCCAACAAGCAGATAGAACTGTTCGTCTATGTGAATGACGGGATTGCCGAACATGGGCGAACGCGACAACAACGCTACAGCGATGAACAGTAGCGCTGGCCAGAGCCAATCACTGCGCCAACGAACGGCGCGATACTCGTCAATCACTTCCGGCGCCACGTGAAGAATGACGAAGCCACATAGTTCCACACTGCACCAATCACCGCCCCGGCGATTCCGGCTACCCACCAGCGCTCATTCCCAAAATACAGGAATGATGCGACCCCGACATTTGCAATCGCGCCGATACCACACACTGCGTAAAAGCTCAGGAGTCCACCGATCATTCGCCACCCCCGAAGCTGACGGTCACGATATGTGAGGACATTGTTCAGGCTGAAATTGGAAGCAATCGCAACCGCCACGGCAACGGACTGAGCGACGACGAAAGAGAGACCAAAGGATAGCATCAATCGCAAGAGTAACAGGTGAACTAAGAGACCCGATCCACCAACCGCCGCGAACAGGAAGAGCCGAGCGGGGATAAAGCGGCCCGTCTTCTTTTCCAAAAGCAACAGCAGAAAATCGATCGAAACATTGACGTCCAGCTTACTCTCACCAGCTGTTCGGCAACGAAAATGATATGGGACTTCTGATACCTTCAGCTTACCCGGACTGGACATCAAAATGTCCAAAAGGATTTTGAAACCGATCAGACTGAGCCGTGGCATCAACTCTACGACCAAGTCGCGCCGGACAGCAAGAAAACCACTCATCGGATCAGTTACAGGGTTCTTATTGACGCGACCTGCAACAACAGTGGCAAAGCGGCTGATCAAAGCTCTGCTCTGCGCCCAGGAACCAAGGGAACCATTTTGGGCATATCGGGTCCCCAAAGCTACATCTGCTCCATCGTCAACGCATTGAAGCAGCTTGGGAAGGACTTCCTCGTCATGCTGCATATCCGCATCCATGACCGCCACTATCGGGGCAGCGGTCGCCATCATTCCTTCGACCGCTGCTGAAGAAAGCCCTCGCCGACCGAAGCGACGGATGAGCCGAACATTGAAATGCTGATCCATCAGCTGATAGATCGCCTCAGGCGTACCATCTCGCGAATCGTCATCGACGAATATGACTTCCCAACCGCGATCCGGCATGACAGCCTGAAGCTTCGCGAAAAGCGGTTGGACGTTGTCCCGCTCCTCAAATGTTGGGACGACTACGCAGTAGCGAGGCGGAGCCCATTCCTGCTCCGTAGAAGGAACTGTGATCTTTAGATTGTGCATCTTTACCGCCGCTGACAGGATCGCTGCCGTAAGCCTTAGATCTCACCAGCACAATCATTCTTTACACCGCTGAAGAGTCTGCAGCGAACACGCCATCTTCGGACCGGCGGGTCCCTCTGCCGACAGGCAATCAAACCACCATCGTCGAAACCCACCATCCCGGCAGCGCCGCCACCGCAAGGCATGTTCCCAACGGCACGCGGGTCTGTCTGTCCACGGCGCTTCCCCGCGCCAGGCTGGCCAGCACCGCCATCAATCCCAGACTGGACGCCGCCAGCAATATGAAGGGCAGCGCCTGCCAGCCAAACCATGCACCCAACGCTCCCAACAGCTTGGCATCGCCCAGGCCCAACCCCTCGCGCCCTCGCATCAGGCGATAGCCGGTCGCGACGGCCAACAAACTGAAATAGCCCGCCCCCGCCCCAATCAGCCGGTCGGTCAGCAACGGATCGGTGATCCACAGGCCGACCGTCAGCCCCAGAAACGCCAGCGGCAGGGTCAGCGCGTCAGGCAGCCAGAAATGCCGCCAATCAAGCACCGCCAGCACCAGCAGAAGCCATCCGAACAATGCCCATCCCGCTCCGACCAGCCCCGGCGCAAAGCCAAGCGCCAGCGCACCGATGATCGCGCACCCCGCCTCCACGCGCCCATGCAACGGATCGATCGTCGCACCGCAAGTCCGGCAGCGGCCGCGCTGTGCCAGCGCGCTCAGCATCGGCACAAGGTCGATGGCGCTCAAGACCCGTCCGCATCCGTCACAAGCGGAACGGGCCCGCACCACGCTCCGGCCCTCCGGCCAGCGCAGGATCAGCGTCGCCAGGAAACTGCCCGCAATGGCCCCGGCGATCCCGCCCAGGCAGGCGGCAAGCGGATCGATCACAGCGTCCCTTCGACCTTCAGCACGCGCGCTCCGCCCACGCCCGCAAATCCCGATTTGGCGAGCGCATCGGCCAGCGTCGCGTCCGCCGTTTCCACCCGCATCTCCGCCACATAACGGCCCGACCGCCATATCCGCAGGGTCAGCTTTTCCATCCCCGACTGGCTGGCCAGCGGCAGCAGCAGCGCGTCGCCATCACAGCTCGCCATCCCCGACAGCCCCTGACTGAGGTTCAGGCCGGGGAACTGCCCGGCCATCTGCGCCCTCACCCGCCCTTCGGCATGGCCGCACCGATCGCCAGAGAAATAGGCGCTCACATCGTCCATCACCAGGCTACCGATCGGCAGCGGCGCGAATGTCCGCCCCAGCGGCACCGCGCCCGTCACATCGTCCACGCCCGACCGACCGAACCCGACCGTCAGCGCACCGCTCAGATCGTCCGCCGCGCCGCTGCGCCGCTCTATGTCAAACCGCGCCCGCGCCATCAGCAGCGACACCGGCGAAAGCGCCGCGCGCACCGACCCCAGCGGCATTGCCCCCAGCATCAGCTGGTCGATCCGCGCGTTCCAAATGGTGCCACGCACATCCCGCGCCGCGACACCGACCCGCTCCACCCCGGCAAGGCCCAGCGCGATCCGCATCGGCATGAACAGGATAAAGCCCACGGCGAACAGCAGGATCAACGTCAGCCGGGCGCGGCGGGACAGATGCAGGCCCATCATTGCCCCGTTCCCCGCACCAGCACGGCCTGAACCGAAAGGCTGCCCGCCGTCGCCGAAGGCCGCGCGCTGATCGTGTCCACCCGCACCCCCTGCGCCTCCAGCGCCGCCAGCCAGGAAAACAGCGCAACCGGCCGCACCGAAGCCATGGCGATTTCCACCCTGTTCGTCCCTTGCGCCTGCGCCCGCTCCAGCGTCAGCCCCGCCTCGCCTGCCGCCTGACCGATCAACTGATCGACCGGAGCCGCCGCAGCGTCAGTCGCGGCATTACGGGGCAGCGACTTCAGCAGCTTCACCTTCATCCTGATATCGGCATTGCGGTCCGTCGCCTGCGCCAAGGTATCACGCGCCGACCGCTGCCCGGCCTGAAGCGGCCAAAGGACGCCCAGCCACAGGATTACCACGGCCAGCAAGGCGACCATGACGCCCAGCATCCACTGTTCGCGGGGCGACCGTTGGTCCCACAGGCTTTTCATCCGTTCCATCATGACCGCACCGTAATGTCCGCCAGCGTCCGCCCGCCTGGATCCTGGGAAGGCGTCGCCGTTATGGTGAATCCCGCCGCCTGCAAAGCGATCAGCACGCGATTAATCTCATCCGCCTTCGCCGCCGCCAGCGTCGCGCGGATCATCCCGTCAGGATCGCGCGACAGCACGGTCAACGACACACCCGGCTCAGCCTGGATCGCCGCCAGCAGCCCGGCGACCGGCGCGGTGAAGGCATAGGCCCCCGCGCCACGCTCGGCCAACTGCCGGTCCATCTCCGCCTGCGCCGCGTCCAGATTATCCGCGCCCGGCACCACCTCCCGCGCCAGCGCCAGGCTTTCCGCGTCCAGTCGGCCCGCCGTCATATGCTCGCGCGCCATGCCGATCAGCGCGATCATCAGGCTGGCGATCAGGATCAGACCGCTCCACAGCATGATCCGGCCCAGCGTCCGCTTGTCTACCGAACGGCGCACCCGCTTGGCAAAATCCCCTTGCCGCAGGTCCAGCGGCGGATCGGCCAGCGCGGCGATCGCCGTGGCGGCCACCTGTTCGGCAGTCACGTCTTGCACCGGCGCATCGCCGATCAGCTCAGCCAAGGCGATGTCGCCCGGCAACGCAAAATCCGCGCCCCGCAACACCAGGTCGCCGCCAACCATGCCCCGGCTGAACCCTTCATCAGGTTCGGGCAGCAGCAACGCGGCAGGCACAATGATATCCGGGTCCAGCCCATGATGCTGCGCCCACAGCAACCAGTGCTGCAAGTCGGCCCGCGCTGCCACCGCGACGATATGCGAGCGAGCGGGATCTTCATTGCGGTCCGCAACGGCGAACAACTGGTCGGCAGGCACGATCCCCGCCGCCAGCGCCGCGAGCCGCGCGGCGGCGCGTCCCTGACGCGGCGGCAGGTCGGGATGGCGGAACCAATGCAGCGTCACCAGAGCCGCCGGCGGGACCAGCATGACCACCGCGCCGGGCGGCAAAGCGGTCAATCCGCACTCCGCCAGCCAGTTCGCCCCCGCCCCCTGCTGCACCACCGCGCTATCGGCCACGCGCATCCATAGCGGTTCACCCTGCTCGGCCAGAAAGACGATCAGTCCGTCGCGGACAATCATGCGCCCGATCCCCAATTGCGGCGGATCAATCTGGCGGGGCTTTCCCGCGCATCGACCAGCGCCTGCTCGACCACCTCTGTTCCCCCGACGTCCACCGACACTTCCACTCCGAAAAATCCTGTCGTCACTTTGACCTGCTGCCCGACTTCTTCCAACGGATTGATCCCCTGGCTCGCCAATGGCTGCCAGAATTGGAACGTGCTGCCGTAACCCTCCACAGGCCGCCGCGCCAGTAGCTCGCGCGCCTGCGCGACGCTGATCTGCCCCTGCAACAACATCGCGAACAAGGGTGCCTGCGACGGCAACAGTGTGTTGATGTTGATCGGCGACAACTCCGCCGTGGGCAACGCACATATCCAGGGTCGCACCACATCATAGATGGCAGGCGTCACGCCCGCGACCGCCCGCAACTCGCTGGGATCGACCATGAAGCGATTGGCGGCGCGATAGGGCCGCGCCGCCTGCGCATAGCTTTCATCCTCCGCCCCGCCCGGCTGCGGAACGCTGTCCGTATCGATCCAGTCGCCCAGCGACGTCGCCGCCAGCTGCGCCTGCCGCGCGTCCACGCCCAGCGCCTGCAACAGCGCCTGAAATTGCGATATGCCGACAGGCCGAACCTTCAAATTCGCCTCATTCTCTCCCGCCACCACGCTGTTCAGGTTAAAACAGTTGCCGCCATCCGTGACCCGCGCGGTCGCCATGCCGCCGGGGACTGGGATGGGCTGCGCCGTGCCCATCCAGTTGCCCGCCAGCGTAGTCTTCCCCGGATTGGCCGCGACCAGATCGCCGATCCTGATCCGCGCAATCTCCACGCCTGCGTCGGCAAAGGCGCGCGCCTGATCGATCGACCCGCCATTGCCGGTCATGCGCGTCGCCAGCGCCAACCGCTCAAGCGCCGTCGAAGCAACCACCGCCATGACAGCGACCAGCAACAGGACCGTCAGCAACGCCGCGCCCCGCTCATTATGCCCGCCAGCATCAACCAATGGCCGCCTCCCCTTCCACCACCGGCTTTTCATCCGGGCCGGGTCCCACCAGGAACCGCAGGGTCACAGGGGGTTCGCCCGTGCGCGTCACCGTCATTTCGACCGCGCGCGGCATCAGGTCGGGCTGGGTCGGCGTCCACTCCTCACGCCATTCCCCCTGCGCATCACGAAAACGCAGCGCCACATCATCCACATGGTCCAGCAGGGCGGCAGGCTCATCGCCAGCAGCGCCATCGACCTGGGCATAGGTGCGCCGTTCCAGCCGCCCCTGGCGCACCCAATATTCAACCTTCTGCAACGAAGGCCGGGGCATGTCGCCCAGATTGTCCCAGCCGCCCCGCACAAACTGCATGACCGGCACGGCCTCATCCTCGCGATGGGACCAGAAAGCCGGGGCCAGCGTCCCTGCCTCCGTGCGGCTGATGCGCGGCACCGCCTGCCCCAGGTCGGCGGCCATCGCCCCACCGGCCCGTTGCACCGCCGCCAGATCATCCAGTCTGGTCTTGATCTGCCCCTGCGCCGACACGCTATTTCCCAATAACAATACGCCCGCCGCCGCGAGCAGGGCGAAAATCATCAACGCCACCAGCAATTCGATCAGCGTAAAGCCGCCCTGCTCACCCCGGCCCTGACCCCCGCGCATCACGGCACCACCCGCACAAAGCTCAGCACGACCGGCGATGACCCAGCCTGCCCGTCCACCGTCAGGTCGACTTGCAACAGCCGCTTGTCGTCCATCGCCTTGACCTCCCGGTTCCAGCGCCAGCGGCGGCCACCATTATCCACCTCGCCCTCATCCGTGCCGACCGAAGGCGGCGCGGGGTCGGTCTGCATTTCCACCATCAGATTCCGCGCGACGATCTGCCCCATCGCCTTGCTGTCCAGGTCCGCCGCCGTCCGCAACGTCACCCCCTGCAACCGCACGAGCGCCAGCGCGGCAAGGCTGAACACAGCCAGCGCGACCAGCATCTCCAACAGCGTGAAGCCCCTTTCGCCCTTCCTCCGTGTTCCTGCGCAGGCAGGAACCCAGTCCAGACGGCGGGACTGCAGTCCTGCATCTTCCTCAACCACCGACCATGACCTTCCCGGCCATATCCACCGTCACCGCCACCCGCTCCGCTTCACGCGTCAGCGTCACGGTCATGGGGTCGGTGGGCAAGCCCGTTCCGTCGAAGCCTATTTGCTGCCGCCCGTCCTTTCCCACCAACGCCCGCGTGCCGGTCTTCCAATTGGCGCTGACAAATGGCTTGTCCTCCACCGGCACCCATTGCTTCCCTTCGCGCCGCTGAAAGCCATAGCCCGATGCGGAAACCCACACGCCCATGGGACGGGACGTCACGACCGCTTCGTCGCGCGCGGCGGCAACGCGCGCGGCAAAGCGGTCAGCATCATCAACCACCCGCCCGCGCGGGTCGGGTATGGCCATCACGACGGCAGCGGAAATGAAGCCGATGATCGTCAGCACGACCATCAGCTCGATCAACGTGAAGCCGTGTTCGGCGGAGCGTCGCGAAGAAACGAAGCCCATCTCCCGACCTCCGTTCGTTTCGAGCGAAGTCGAGAAACGCATCCCGACACGCTCAAACCGGACGGAACAACCATCAAAGCGCGCTGGAAAAGATATCCGCATTTTCATTCTCGCCGCCCGGCTGGCCATCGGCGCCCAGCGAACTGATGTCGAACGCGCCCTTTCGTCCCGGCACCGCATAGCCATAGGCCCGCCCCCACGGATCATCGGGCAGCTTCTTGATATAGCCGCCCCTGCGATAACGCTGCGGCTGCGCCAGCGAAGCCGGCGGGCTTATCAGCGCCTGCAATCCATCGGTCTGCGAAGGGTAGCTCAGATTATCCAGCCTATACTGTTCCAGCGCCTGCTCAATCGTGGAAATATCCGCCTTCGCCTTTTCGACGCGGGCCGTGTCGGTGGCCGGAATGACGTTGATAGCGACAATGGTCGCCAGCAAGCCGATGATCACGATGACCACCATCAACTCCACCAGGGTGAAGCCGTTTTCCTCTACATTCTCACCTCCGTCCGCCCTGAGCCCATCGAAGGGCTTCTCTTCTTCCCGAAAGAAGTGGAAAGCTTCCAGAAGCTCGGCCCGAACGGTTTTCCAGCTAATCATAAATACTCCTTCAGCCGCCCGTAAGGCTCTGCAATTGCAGGATGGGCAGCAGGATAGACAGGATGATGACGGCGACAATGCCGCCCATCAATATGATGATGACCGGCTCCAGCATGGCGAGCGCGGCGGACGTGAAGCTGTCAAACTCCCGCTCCAGATAATCAGCCGCGCGTTCCAGCATGGTGTCGAGCCGCCCCGCGCTCTCACCGCTCGCCGCGAGATAGACCAGCAACGGCGGAAAGACGCCCGCCCGCCGCAGCGCCGCCGACAGGCTCCCGCCGCCGCGAATGGCCTCGACAATGTCTTCCGACGCCTGCCGCAGTACCCGGTTGTGCACCGTCTGGGTGGTCAGCACCAACCCCTCCATCAGGGGAAGGCGGCTCGCCACCATCGTCGACAATGTCCGCGCCATCCGGGCGGCATGCAGGTCGCGGATCAGGCGGCCCAGCAAAGGCAGCCGCAGCATCATGCCGTCGAACCGATGACGAAACCCCTCCACCTTCAACGCCCGCCAGAAACCAATCGCGGAAGAGACCATCAATATCGCAAGCAGCCACCAATAATTGGCAAGAAAGGCTGAAAGCCCCATCACCATCCGCGTCAGCAACGGCAAGTCCTGCCCGACCGTATCGAACTGTTCCACGACCTTGGGAACGACAAAGATCATCAGCGCCGCGACGACGGCGACGGCAAAAACCGCCAGCACACTCGGATAGGCGATGGCCGTCAGCACCTTGGACCGGATGACCGCCTGCCGTTCCATCAGGTCGGACAGCCGGTCCATGATCGTGGGCAGGCTGCCCGAACTTTCGCCCGCCGAAACCATTGCACGGTATAGCGGCGGAAAGCTTTTCGGCTCCGCACCCAGCGCGTCGGCCAGCCTGCGGCCTTCCATCACGCCCGAATGCACCTTGCCCACAATCGCCTGCACATGCACCTGCTCGCTCTGCCGCCCGATGGTGCGCAACGCCTCCTCCAGCGGGCTGACCTCGATCAGCGTCGCCAGCTGGCGGGTGAACAGCGTCAATTCCTTCGCCGACAGCCGGGGCGCCCGCAACGACAGCCCAGCCCGCTTGCGCGCGACCTCCGCCGCGCCCGCTTCCAGCCGCACGACAAACAGCTTGCGCGCATCCAGCCGGGCGCGGGCGTCATCGATCGTCCCGGCCTTGACCGATCCCTTGCGCTCCTTACCTGCGGGGTCGATTGCGATATAATCGAACTCAGCCATCGCCGATGGTTTCCGCCTCGGCCGCGTCGCTCCGCGACACGCGGATGGCTTCTTCCGCCGTCGTCTGCCCATCACGCACCAGCGCGCGAGCCGCCGATCCCAGATTGGGCGCGTTCAGGAAAGCATGGCGCGCGATCAGCGATTCATCGCCGCCATCGTTGATCAGGCGGCGGATGGTGTCGTCCACCCGGATCGCCTCGAACACGCCGATCCGTCCCTTGTAGCCCGTGCCATTGCACTCGTCGCATCCGCGCGCGCGGTAGATGATCGTTCCGGGATCGAAACCAAGCAGCGCGCTCGCCGACTTGTCCGCCTGCACCGGCTCGCGGCAATGCTGGCACAGCCGCCGCACCAGCCGCTGCGCGACCACCGCGCGCAGGGTCGACGCGAGCAGGAACGGCTCGACCCGCATGTCCCGCATCCGCGTAATCGCGCCCACCGCGTCATTGGTATGGACCGTAGACAGCACCAGATGGCCCGTCAGCGACGCCTGCACAGCGATTTCCGCCGTCTCACGGTCGCGGATTTCGCCCACCATCACCACGTCCGGGTCCTGCCGCAGGATCGCGCGCAGCCCCGCAGCGAACGTCAGGCCGACCTTCGCATTCACCTGCGTTTGGCCGACCCCTTCCATCGCATATTCAACCGGGTCCTCGACCGTCAATATATTGCGCGACCCATCGTTCAGAGTCCGCAGGCCGGCATAAAGCGTCGTCGTCTTGCCCGACCCCGTCGGCCCGGTGACCAGAATAATCCCGTTCGGCTCCTGCAATCCCTCCCGGAATATACGGTCCGCCGCCCCCGCCATGCCCAGCAGGTCCAGGTTCATGCCCGCATTTTCCTTGTCCAATATGCGCAGTACCACCCGCTCGCCCGCCCGGCTGGGCAGCGTCGACACGCGCACGTCCAACAGCTTGCCACCCAGCGTCAGCCCGATTCGGCCATCCTGCGGCACCCGCCGCTCGGCAATGTCCAACCGGGCCATCACCTTGATGCGGCTGACCACCACCGGCGCGACATGTGGCGGCATGCGCAAAGTCTCGCGCAGCAGGCCATCCACGCGCATCCGCACGATCAGGCCCGTCTCATAGGGTTCGATATGAATGTCCGAAACACCCTGCCGCGCCGCCTCGGCGATGATGCCGTTGATCAGCCGGATCGCAGGCGCATCGTCGGCGCTGTCGAGCAGATCGTCGGCGGTTGGAATGTCGGCAGCCAATATGTCCAGCTCGTCCGCGCCCACGTCCAGCGACCCGACCATGGCGGCGGCGCTGCCCTCCATCGCATAATGGTCGGACAGGTGCCGGTCGAATTGCGCTCCATCGACAAAGCACACGTCGAAACTGCGCGCCAGATGCCGCCGCACTTCCAGCAGCACGCGCGGATCGCTCCCTTCGCGCACCGCTATGGTCAACCGATCGCCGTCGGGCGGCAGCATGACCACGCCATGTTTGCGCGCAAAGACATAGGGGATATCAACAGCGCGCGGGACGGCGTTGATGGCGGGTTCGGTCCCGTTCACCCCAACCTCCGTTCGGGCTGAGCCTGTGGAAGCCCTGCTCCTTTCTTTAGCGATATAATGTCCTTCGACAGCCTCAGGGCGAACGGGAAGAGGTAGCGAAGCATCACCGCTTCCCTCCACTCGCCGGAACATCCACCGGCCGCACCACGCCGCTCGACTGCCGCATCGTCGGCTCGATCACCTGCGTCGGAGCCGGAGCCGCAGCGGCAGGCTCCACCACCGCATCGCCCGGCTGCATCGGAGCGGGCGGCGTCGCGCCCATATAGTCGCGCACCAATTCATCGATCCCCGGCTCGGCATCCGGGTTGCGCGCCAACTGCATGCCCCGGACATAGCCATAGCGTTGCTGCGTCAACCTTTGCGCATCCTCCTTCGACCGCAGGATCGTCGGGCGGATAAAGACCATCAGGTTGGTTTTCGTCCGGCTCTTGCTGCGCGACTTGAACAGCTCGCCCAGCCCCGGAATGTCGGACAGCAACGGAATGCGCTCTATCGTCTTGCGCTCATTATCATCCAACAGGCCGCCCAGCGCCAATATCTCGCCATCGTCCACCGTGACCATCGTCTCGATTTCGCGCTTGTTGATGATCAGGTCGCTGTTGTTGTTGCTGACCGGCCCGGCGACGCTGGACACTTCCTGGTGCAGGAACAGCTTGATCGCGCCGCCCGTGTTGATCTGCGGCTTCACTTCCAGCTTGATGCCCACATCCTGCCGCTGGACCGTGCGGAACTGGTTGTCGAAATTCTGGCTCAACGCCTCGCCCGTGGTGATCGGCACCTGCTGCCCGACCAGGATAGATGCCTTCTGATTGTCCATCGTCATGACCGAAGGCGTGGACAGGATGTTGCTGTCCGTGTCGGACTTCACGGCGTTGATGATCGCGCCGAAGATGCCGTTGCGACCGATCTGGGTGCCCAAGCCACCGATGATGCCAGATGCGCTTTGCAGGCTATTGATCGCCGCCGACTGGAGAGTGCTGGCAAGCTCGCCATTTTCCCTCACCTCTGTCGTCGTGCGCGTGCCATCGGGCGCAACCACGGTCGTTGTGGTTGTCCCTAGCTCATTGGCACCCACCGCGCCCGCCAGCGTCAGCAAATTGGGCGATGCGTTGGAATAGTTGGTCGCGGCAAAGCCGGTCTTGGTGCTGCCAATCAGGAACTGCACGCCCAGCTTGTTGGCCGCCGCATCGCTGATCTCAACGATGATCGCTTCCACCAGAACCTGCTCGCGCCGGGTATCGATCTGGCGGATCGTTTCGCCCAGCATACGCTGCACGTCGCTGTTAGCGGCGACGATGATGGCATTCGCGCCCTCATATCGAGTGACGATGGCCGGACCCCGCGTGGAAATCCCGTTACCGCCGGACCCGCCACCCGAAACGCCGATGGCGGCTGCGGGCGCGGCAGTCGCCGGTCCATCCCCACCTGCGGGCATGGACGCCGTCACCGGCTGGTTGGTGGATTGCCCGACCAGTTGCTGCAACACCGGCAACAGCTTTTCAGCATCGGCATGTTCCAGCCAATAAACACGTATCTCGGTCCCGCTCGCGGCCTGACGGTCCAGGTCGCGGGCCATTTGCGCCAGCCGCGTGACGGTCCCGGCATCGCCCCGGATAGCCACGGCATTGCTGCTGTCGATCGGCACGATCGTGGCGGCGCGCACGGCCCCTTCGCCGCTGCCGCTCTGCACCAGCGCCTGAAGCGATGTTGCAATCTCGCGCGCGCCCGCATTACGCAGCAACACCGTCTGGGTTGCCGCCGTATCCCGGTCGATGCGCGCGATCACCTGCCGTATGCGCCCGATATTGTCCGCATAGTCCGCCACGACGACGCTGTTGCCAGCACGATTAGCGGTCACCGATCCATCCTTGCTGACCAGCGGACGCAGCGTTTCCAGCGCGCTAGCCGCATCGATGGAGCGCAAGCGAAAAACTTCGGTCACAAACTGGTTGCGGTTGCTCGCCCGCCCGACAGCGCCCGGCTGCCCGGCCGCGCCATCGGCGGGCTGGATGCGATAGGCGCCGCCCGGCCCCGGCACGGCGACCAGCCCATTGGCGCGCAGGGTGGACAGGAAAATCTCAAAATATTCCGACCGCGACAGGGGTCGGTCGGTCACGACCGACACCTTCCCCTGCACACGATTGTCGATGATGAAGGTGCGCCCGGTGACGCGCGCCGCATCCTGGATGAAGGCGCGAATATCGGCGTCGCGCACATTCAGCGTCTGCTGCGCCATGGCGGGCGGGGTGATCGGTGCGGCCAGCGCCAGGGCGACGGCGGCGGAAATAAGGAGTTTTCTGGTCATTGGCCTTGCAGGATCAGGTTGATCGTAGCGAGGCTGGCGCCCCGTTCTACCATGAGGGAAATGCGCGCGCCCGGCATGATCTTGCCTTGCAACGCCTGAAGGTCACTGGCCGAACCCACCGGCTGGCCGTCGATCTGGGTGACGACATCGCCGGGCTGAAAACCGGCATTCTGGAACGATGGCCCCTTGGCGGACAGGATCAATCCGGTGATGCGCCCATTCTGCAATCGGGGTGTGAAACCCATGTCCCGCTTCAGGCTGTCAGCGCCCGGATTGTCGATCCCCGCCTCGCTGGGCGCGCCTTCGCCGCCCGCCGATCCGGGGGCAGGTGCAGCAGTCGCGGGTTGCGACTGGTCCAGGAATACCTGTTCCTCCGCGCCGCCTCGGTCGATTATGATATGATCGAACGCTACGCCCTTCAGCACGACGCCCGGCATGATCTCATCGCCTATCGCATAGCTGTTCTGCACATCGTCAGGGCCTGCCACGATCGCCGATCCCAGCCCCGATCCTTCATTCAGGCGGATGCCATAGACCTTCAGCGCCAGAGAGGTGACGACGCCCCCATTGGCCGCCTGCGCCGGGACGCCGCGATTGAACGGATCGAAACTGGAAAACAGCGCCTGCCGCGCTTCGACGCTGGGAAATTGCGCCTGCCGTCCCGCCCAGGGACCAAAGCTGCCAACAGGCGTCAGCACAGCCAGCACCAGCCTTGCACATTGCAGCGCAACAAGCGCCAGCAACAGCTTCTCTGCCACGGCCAGCCAGTCGATAGGTTTCAGGCGATGGCCCCAACCCCCTATATTGTCGGCGAATGGCACCCGCATGAACCTGCTCGTCCCCCTTGCTACCCATGCCTGCTAGAAAATTCTTCTTACCGTTGAATGACAGTCATGTGACGCGAATGTGACAGGGCGCAAATGGTGAGCGACGATGCTTGCTTTTCCAGCGCCGAGCGATAGCGTGACGCTGCTTTTCCATCGTTTTTTCCCTTGTGACGGACCCTCCATGTCCCCCGATCTTCCTCCGACAGCGTCCGACGCCGACCCCGCCCGGATCGCGGCCCATCCGCGCGTCCAACGTGTCCCCAGCCGCGACCTGATGCTCTTCATCCAGCGCGATTTCCTGTCCCCGACAGAATGCGCCGCCTTGATCGACCGGATCGAACTCAGGCGGCGTCCTTCCACCATCGCCGACGCCAATGGGGACGATGTTTTTCGCACCAGCGAAACATGCGACCTTGATATGTCTGACCCTTTCGTGGCGCAGATTGACGCCAGGCTGGCCGCCTTCGCCGGTATCGATCCGGCCTATGGCGAACCGATCCAGGGCCAACGCTATACGGTGGGTCAGGAATTCAAGGCGCACACCGACTTTTTCGATCCTCACGGCGCGGATTTCCCGCGCTACTGCTCAGTGTCGGGCAACCGCACCTGGACATTGATGATCTATCTCAACCAGCCGGGTGCGGGAGGAGCGACCCGCTTTGTGAAGATCGGCAAGACGGTGCAGCCCGAAACCGGCAAGCTGCTCGCCTGGAATAACCGCAACGACACTGGCCGTTGCAACGACGCCAGCATGCACCACGGCATGAAGGTGCGCAGCGGCGTCAAGCACATCATCACCAAATGGTATCGCGAACGCCCCTGGGGCTAATGCCTCAACGCCAGAAAGTGGCAACGTCAGCCAGATCGGCGTGCGCCTTCGCGGCCCCGGCGATCAACTTCTTCCTGCCCTTGCCACCGAATGCATCGGGCTGCTTGCTCATGTCGAAACCGTGCCGCTTTAGCAGTTCCGGCCTGCTCACCCTGTCATTCAGCGCGCCCAATTTGTCCTGCAATGCTTCCAGCGCATCGATGAAGTGGGCGTGGCGTTTGCGACCTTTCTTCGTTTCACTGAACAGGCCCGCGAAAAATTCCGAAGCGTAGCGCAGCTTCTTCGCCTTCTTGCGGACGGCGTGCCGATGTTCGTCATCCAATTTGGTCATATGGCGGCCATGCTTCACCACCCATTGGTAGACATGCTGCAACCGATCCGCCGCGAACGCATCCGCCGATCCGCTATCTGATTCCCGCGCCGCGTCCAGCGTCAACCATTCCGCAACGTCGATCATCAGCCCCCGCACACGGCGCGAACCCAGCGCCTCCAGCACATCGGCATGCACGCGGTCGCGAACGGCCTCAATCTGTTCATGCAGGTCGCCCTGCCCCACCCCTTCGACCAGCACGTCCAGGTCACGCGCTTCACCCATCAGCTGCGCCAGCCAGCGCAGTTCATCCTGAAAGCGAACGACCTGTTGCGCTTCAAGCATCGGCTTGAACAGCGTCAGCGCCGACCGAAGACGCCTGATCGCCACCCGTGCCTGATGCAGCGCCTGGGGATCATAATGATCGATCAGCAGCGCTTCATTCAGCCGATAATGCCGCACACAGGCGCGCACGATCGTTCGAAACGCCTGGCGGGGGTCGCTGCCTGGCTTCAAATCCACAGGTTCCGCCTTGAACGAAACGGGCGCGGCGTCCAGCAGCCGATAGCCCCGCTCGGCCTTCGCGGCGACGCCCAGCCGGATAGGCGCGACCCCCTCGATCCGCCGCGCCAGCGCGAACAATGCGGACGGGTCGCCCGCCTTCAACTCCAACTCAATTTCGCAGATCGGTGCCTCGCGCTCGCCCGCACGGATGAAGCCTTTGTCCAATACCATTTCAGCCCGTCCGGATTGTTCCTCCAATATCCAGGTCCGGCGTTCCACATCGACATGAAAGATTGGCTCAATCGATTCCGCCGCGTCGCCCAGTGCCGCCGCCAGCGGCGTGCGCGTGTCGATGACGGGCCGGTCGTCCGCCACTGGCATTTCCCATTCACCACGGGCGAACAGTCCGCCGCCACCTTCCGCACTATCGGCCTTCACCGTCTGGACCCGCTTGGCCCCGGACCGGCGGATGCGCAGGCTGTAGCCCTGACGACGCAACAGCCGGTCGGGCGTGTCGAAATAGATCGCGCTCAATTCAGCGCGCTCGCCGGGATCGGGGATCAGCGACGACTGCTCAAACGCCTCCACCGCCTCACGCGGCAGCTCCAGCTTCAGCTCGATTTCCTGGTTCACCGCCCTGCCTCGCGCATGCGCCGCTACTTAGCATAGTGAAGAAAAGCGCGCGAATCGCAGACATAACAAAACGGCCGACCCGCACTTGACGGATCGGCCGCTTGTTTTCGCGTCTAACGCCAGGTCAGAAGGCGACGGTCATAGAAGCCGCAATCGTCGTTCCAATCTTGTAGCGATTGTAGAACACCTTGTTCCCACCCGCTTCTTGGAACTCCTGATATTTCCGACCGGTAATGTTGCGCGCTTCGAACTTGAATTCGCTGTTGATCCCACCGGGCAACAGCACCGCTTGCCGCGCGACGAAGTCCAGCGTCAGGCCGGGCTTTTCCTTGATGTCGGGCTGCAGGTTGGGGCCACGGCTGGTGACACGCGGGCTGGCATAGGTCAGCAACAACGTCTGCTGCGACAGCCTGTCCGTATCCTCCAGGCCGATCTGGAAATTCACCAGATGATCCGACTGACCGGTCAGCGGCGCGCCATCCTGGAAATAGTCCGACGCCGCAGGCAGAGGACCAGTCGTGTAGCTATAGGGGATGGTCGTATCGCCCGCGCTCACCTTCAGCTTCGACTGGGTGTAGGTATAGTTGCCGATCAGCGCGATGCGGCGGCTCTGCAGGAATGGCGAATCCGACCAGCGATCCAGCGGCAGATATTTCTGCGCCTCGAACTCCGCGCCGTACAGCTGTGCTTCGGGCGCGTTGGCAAAGCTCGTCGTCACTGCATAGGTATCGGTGATCGTCGTGAAGGTTTCGATCGGGTTCTTGATCTTCTTGTAGAAAACGGCACCAATCAGGCGCTCGTCACGCCCCATATACCATTCCGCGCGCAGGTCGGCGTTCCACAATTCGCTGTCCTGCAGAAATGGGTTGCCGCGATAGAAGCGGTTGGATTCTGTATCCAGATAGGGCTGCGCGATCAGTTCGCGGAACTGCGGACGAGCAATGGTCTTCGACCCGCTCGCGCGGAACTGCAGGCCCTTTGCCGCTTCGACCGTGACGGTCACGGCGGGCAACCAGTAATCCTTGCGGATCTGGTTGAACGGCGTCACGCCCGTGTCGTAGACATCGACGCCCGTGACCGACTGCCGACCCTTTTCATATCGAACCCCTGCGTCGAACGACACGCCCGGCAATACCGAAGCCTTGACCTGCGCATAGCCCGCATGGGTCCGCATCGCCGCTTCATAGACCGGATAATTGCCCGAAAATTCCAGCAGGCTGATGTCGAACAGCTGGATCGTCGCATCCGACAACAGATAATCGGGGCGAAGCTGCTGCACCGGCACCGGCAGATTGGTCGCGTCGAAATGCAGCTCGTATCGGGAAGACGTCCGCTTCGTATCGCTGAACGCATAGCCAATCGTCGCCGACAGATCGCGCGAGAATTTGTAGCTCAAATCCCAGCCTGCCGACCACAGATCCTCATTCAAGTCGCTGAAGGTGATCGACGCATCGCCGCGCTGACGGTTCAGCGCGTTGACGAAGCGGTCGCCCACTGGGTCGGTCGCCAGGTCGCGGTTCGTGCGGACATAGATGAACTCACGCTCATAAGGTGCTTCCCGCTGCGAATTTGCATAGCCGCCGCGTACGTCCAGGCTGATCGCCTCGCCCAGCTTGAACTCGCCCACCATCTGCGTGTCGATCAGCTGCCGTTCGTACCAGCCGGTCTGCTGGGTCAGATAATCAGCGTCCTGAATCTGGCCGTCATTCTGGCCGATGGCGATGGCGCTCCGCTTCAACGTGTCGCGGATATAGAGGTTGGTCCACCGCATCTTCTGGTCGCCCAGTTCCAGGCCGACGCCCAGCAGGCCGTTCACCGTCACCTCATTTTCGGTGCTGATTTGCTGGTTGTTCCTGCCTGCGCCCGCGCCCACATCCAGCGACGCCTGCTGCAACGTATCGCGCGTGCGCCATTTATTGCTGTAGGAAGCGTTGGCCAATATCCCCAGCCGCCCATCCGCGCCCACATCGACCGCCGTGCCACCATTGAGCGACGCGGAAAAGTTGAACGGCAGGCTGTTGGTGCGCTGAACGACCGAAGTATCGGCGTTCTGGAACTGCATCGCGATGGCGCGCAGATCGGCGCGGGGCATGTTTGGAAAAGGCGTTCCACTGGCGATGGCATCGCTCAGCAGTGGCGGCACGTCCCGCGTACCGTCGTCAAAGCCGGTCCAGTCCGACTTGCTGCCATAATGGGTGTAGCCCAGCTGCCCCGATGTCTCTGTATTGGCCGAACTGCCAAGGCTTACTTCCAGAAAGCTTTCCACGGGGATCGCCTTGGTCGTCAGGTTGATGACGCCACCGCCGAACTCACCGGGAAAGTTCGCCGAAAAGCTCTTTTGCACCATGGTCGATGCGATCACGCTGGTCGGGAACAGGTCCAGCGGCACGACCCGCTTGAGCGGCTCAGGGCTGGGCAAGGGCGAACCGTTGAGCAGCGCCAGCGAATAACGATCGCCAAGGCCGCGAACATAGACAAAGCCGCCCGACACGACCGACAGGCCGGTCACGCGCTGTAGCGAACCGGCGATGTCGCCTTCACCTGTGCGCTTGATATCGGCGGCGGACAGCACGTTCACCACCTGCGGCGCGGCCTGAGACACGTTGCTCGTGCGGCGGCCAGTCACGATGATATCGGAACCGGGAACGGAAATGTCCACATTGTCCGTCTGCGTCGGTGCTTCTTCGGGCGCGCTGGGCACGCCTGCGGCCGGTGCAGTATCGGTTGCGGTCTGCGCCATCGCCAACGGGGCGGACAGCGCGGTTGAAATCAGGAGCATGCGCGCCAGGCTGAGCGGCTTCGACATGGCTTAAAGTCCCCCTTTGGGAAAATTCTTTTGCAAATAAGGCGGGGAAGCGTCGTTGCAACGCTCCCCCGCCTCTGTTGAGGTCAGTCGATCAGGTCGTCGGAATTGCGGTGCAGTCACCGCTCGTGGAGCCAAAGCTCGCCGTCACGGAATTGCAGGTCCAACCGGCATACCAGTTGTCGCTGCTGTCCTTCACCGCGCCAACATAGTTGGTGGTGTCGAACGCCGCGTCGATCGTCTTGGGATCGGTCGCCGTCAGGGCGGTTTCCGTCGCGCCGTTGATGAACAGGCTGGTCAGCGACGGATTGTAGCTGATCGTGCTGTTCGGCCCGGCTTCGAAAATCGACTGGACCGCCGTCGCATCTACGCCACGGCTGCCCTTGTAGGGCGTGCCGTTGCACTGCATCGCCACCGAAATATAGCGGGGCTTGCCAGCATCCTCCAGCGCCGGGTCGGCATCACGCACCGTGGTCGTGCTGTCGATGCGCAGGCAGCTGTTGGTCGGCGCGACGATCAGGCCATTGACCAGCGTCAGGTCCGCGCCGCCGCGCAGCAGCATGGCCGAACCATTGCTGCCCGTCGTCGACCGGTGGATGTAGGTAAAGTTCGCCATCTTCAGATATTGGCGGGGCAGCGCGTCCTCGCCATTATTCGCGGCCGAACCACCGTTGGAATCGGTTTCCAGGAAGCCGTCGCCAATGTCGTTGCCGCCACGCTGAGCGCTGATGACATATTGCACCGTGCCGCGATAACCGACGTCGGAGTCGAAATTATCATCCTCGTTACCGGTCAAGACCAGATGGCGGAAATTGGGCGTGCCGCCAAAGGTTTCGATGCCATCGTCCGAACTGTTATGGACCTGAATATGGTCGATCTGCGTGCCACTACCGACGCCTGACGGGGTCAGGCCCTGCAATTCGCTGCCGCCCGACAGGACAAAGCCCGAATAGCGAATCTGGACATAGCTCATCCGGCCCGAATTGTCGGCGTCGTTAGCGCCGCCATAAAAGGCATTGCTAGTGCCCTCGGTGTCGCGTTGGCAAGCAGTGGTGCCGGCAACGGCAGCCGGTGCCAAGCAGTCAGTAACTTTCGCGCGACCCAACAGAACAACACCGCCCCACTGACCAGAGTCCTGGTCCGTGAGCTCGCCCTTAACATTCTTTTCGTGTGTGAAAATGATCGGTTGAGTAGATGTTCCGATTGCGTTGATCTTGTTACCACGATTGACTGCCAGGAAAGCGTTGCCGGTCGATGCGTAAATGACCACACCAGCGTCAATGTTGAGTGTCACTTCAGTGTTCGAGCTAGCGGCACCCTGATCAGTGCCGACATCAACGCGACCAGGAAGTGAATAAATCACGCCCGTAACTTTTGGCAGTGTAGTGGTCTCCGTGAAACGAGCAGGCAGCTGACACACGCGCCAGTTGTTGCCGCTTTTGTCTGCAATCGTCGGGGTAGCGCCGGGATTGGTCAACTGATTGGGTCCCGCTATGTTGGGGCAGTTCGCTGCGGCAGTCACTTTGCCGCCCGGCGTCGGCGTCGGAGTCGGCGTTCCGGGAGTAGGAGTCGGCGTGGGCGCCGGGATAACGACCGCGCCTTCGCCCGGCGAAGCGATGTCATCCGCCCCGCAAGCGCTCAGCGCCGCGCAGGCAACGCCCGCCATCAATATGGTTTGAATGCGATTAATCTTGGCCATGTCGTCTCCGCTCCGGAATTTTCCGGCTGTTGTTGGAACGCGGAGCGAAGGGGATCTCGAATCGGACAACGCCCCCTGTCGCCCTCCGGTGCAGCAGCTAGGCGCGGCAGATGACAGGCACGTTTTGCTTCCGTGACGAATTGGCGACGGTAAAATGACAGTTCGAAGACTATTTTGTCAGTTCGATGAATAAGGGCTGGCATGGAAAAGGGCGCCGTCCACCGGACGACGCCCCCAAAAGGAATTTACGATAGCAGGATCAACGCATTGCGTAGCTGGTCTCCAACCGCCCGATGGCGACACGGGCGATGTCACGGGAAGAAGATTCCTGGCCGTTGGCGAGCGTCAGCGTCATTTCAGGCGCAAATCGCGCGGAACGATATGCCTTGTGAGCATCCTGCATGCGGCCCAGGCCTGCATAGGCATTCCCCAGATTGATCAACCGGGCCGGATCATTGGCCTCATCCGGCCGGGGAGCCGCAAGACGGCGCGCCGCACTTTCATAATCGCGGGACATAAGCGATGCTGCGGCCAGCCCACCGTCGGGAACGCCGACCACTACGACTTCGTCAGCTTCGGCCCAGGCCGCCACCGGAGCCATGGATGCGACCGCAACCCCGAAAACCGCCACCAGCTTGATCATCGCATCTCTCCTGACAAAACTTTCTAATATAGTCAGGATTATTTCACTTCGGTGACAATGGAGCAAGTCGCAACAGACCCTCACAAAAGCATTTTCTTTTGTTATATTTCAATATCTTATGACTTTTTCTTCAAACTGTCATAAAAGTGCAATTGAACTGAAAAATCTTTTACTCGCCGAGTCGCCCGGCAAAAATTCCGGTATCGACGCCCTGCACCGCGGCTTTGGCTTCGCTTGACCGAGCCTCGCCTGACTTACTGATCTAAAAGGAAAGGTCCGGAGGGTTCTGTTGCCCGGCCCCTCCGGCAGCCGCTGAATTCCCTTCTGTTGCCCGGTGGGTTCAACCGCGTTCTTTTTGAGTAATGTCAGGCCGCGAGGCCATCAATTACGCAGCAAGAGCAAGAGCCTCGTTATCGTTGGCACTTACGTGTTTTGAACATTTTTACGGCTTACTCAGGCCGGGTGAAGACATCGCCTTTCAACACACGTCGATCCTAGTTCGGCCCCGTCAATCACCCCGCATATCCGGGATAAATGGTGGAGCCGCCGGGTACTGCCCCCGGGTCCGCTGCGCCTATTGCACGACACGATTTATCACCATAGCCGGGCGAACCCGGCACCTCGCGATATGGGACAATCAGCGGGCTTTTTCAACCTCTACGGTCACGCGGCGATCAAATGGACGGCTCTTGGCTCTGCGATGGGCAATCCGCCCGTCTTCGCCTGGGCCATCAGTTCCTGTTTGCGCGCCAGCATCCGGTCACGCAGTTCCACCAGGTCAACATCTGCCTTGCGACACTGGGCGAACATGCCATCGGACTGCCGCTCCTCCTCCTTGACATGATGCTTGATCTCTTCCGACAGCACCGTAACCTTGGCATCGTAGAAATCGTCGTCGGGCGACCCGGCCTCGATATCATTTATCAGCACCTTGGCCCCATCATGTTCGACATAGGCTTCGTCCAGCGCGTCACTTTCTATCTTGCCCCGGAACGCGGGATAAAAGATTTCCTCTTCGATCATGGTGTGGATCTTCAGTTCCGTGCATATCTGGTGAGCGATGTCCTGCTTGCGCCCACCGCTTCTGGCTTTTTCAAACTGTTCGAACAGATCCTCGACCTTGCGGTGGTCAGCCTTCAATAGAGCGATCGCATCAGTAAATTCGGCCTTGGCCATGACATGTCCTCCTCGTGAACAATCTCGTCATCAAGCGGCTGAAACCGCACCAAGTTCCGCGCGTCGGCGGACAATCAAAATTTCCATTCCGAAAGCGAATGTCATTCATACCCGACATCGTGAGCATGGGGCTTGGCATGGCCCCCGGTCCGCAGATAACGCCGGTCAATCTCGCCGATAAGCACTTCAGCCTCCTTGCCGCCTGCCATCTTCAACAACTCATCGACCTTGGCTTCCAGCCGGTCGTCATTCTCCTTCGACGCCGGAGAACCAATGTAGAGAAAATAGGCAAGCCCCACGACCTGCCAGATCAGTTGCAGGAATTCCGACTGCCAGTTTTCAAAGGTGTCGCGCCCCATTTCGATGGCATAGGCTGCCAGTTCCGGCCCCTGGCCGTGGGACCGCGCTTCGTCCACATAGGCCCACCAGCCGAACAGCCAGTGCAGCGCGATCGAAACAAGAAAGAACAGTGCCGTTATCCAGCCATATGCATAGCGTTTCATGTCATTCGTCCTCTCGGATTTTTCGGATGGCGAACGCACGGGCGGCTGGCGGGTTCACAGCTCCGCCGATTCCGATTGGCCCGGCGGCTCTGGCGCATTATAGCGCTGGTCCCATGATCCTCGTCATCGACAATTATGACAGCTTCACCTGGAACCTCGTCCATTATCTTATGGAATTGGGGGCGGAGGTCGAAGTCGTGCGCAACGACGCCATTTCCCCCGGCCAGGCGCTATCCAGCGGTGCCAGCGCCTTCCTCCTGTCGCCGGGCCCCTGCACGCCTAATGAGGCCGGGGTCAGCCTGGACCTGGTCGCCGCCTGCGCCGACGCGGGCGCACCCTTGCTGGGCGTTTGCCTGGGCCATCAGGCAATCGGCCAGCATTTTGGCGGCCATGTCGTGCGCGGCGGACTGATGCACGGCAAGACTTCGCCCGTCACGCATGACGGCACCGGCCTGTTCGAAGGGCTGCCGTCCCCCTTCACCGCGACCCGCTATCACTCGCTGATCGTGGAGGACATCCCCGAATGCCTCATCGTCAATGCGACCAGCGATGACGGATCGGTCATGGGCTTTCGTCACAAAAGCCTGCCGATCCATTCGGTCCAGTTCCACCCCGAAAGCATCGCGACGGAATATGGGCATGACATGCTGGCCAACTTCCTGCGCATCGCCGGCATCCCAGTTCGGGAACGCGCTGCGGCCTGAATTTCGTTTTCCCACTCTCGACTCCAGCACGGCAGCATGATTAAGGCACCGCCATGACCAGCCTGCCCGATCCTGCAGCACCACTTAGCGCCGATAAGGCCGCCCACGCATTCGACCTGCTGTTCGATGGCGATCTTTCGGAAGCGCAGATCGCGGACTTCCTCGTCACCATGGCACAGCGCGGCGAAACTGCCGTGGAAATCGCTGCGGCGGCACGAGCGATGCGAGCACGCATGATCCCCGTCAACGCTCCCGAAGGCGCGATCGATGTGTGTGGAACCGGCGGTGACGGCCATCATACGCTGAACGTATCCACAGCGGTCAGCCTGGTGGTGGCGGCCGCTGGCGTCCCCGTCGCCAAGCATGGCAACCGCGCCGCTTCCTCCAAGGCCGGGGCAGCCGACACGCTCGAAGCACTTGGCCTTGACCTCGACCGCGCTGCCCAGACCGCCGAAGCGACGCTGGCCGACCTTGGCATCTGCTTCCTCTTCGCGCAAAATTACCACCCCGCGCTCAAACGGCTGGCCCCGATCCGCAAGGCGATCGGCGAACGCACTATCTTCAACCTGATGGGCCCCCTCGCCAATCCCGCCCGCGTGCGCCGCCAATTGGTGGGCATCGCCCGGCCTGCCTACGTCCCGATCTACGCCGAAGCATTGGCGGAGTTGGGCGTCGATCGCGCCTTGGTCATTTCCGGGGACGAAGGCCTGGATGAACTGTCGCTGGCGGGCGGCAACGACATGGCAGAGGTAAAGGGTCACAGCCTGATCGCGATGCACCGCGTCACCGCTGCCGAAATCGGCCTTTCAACCCATCCGGTCGACGCAATCAGGGGCGGCGACCCCGCCCATAACGCAGTGGCGCTTCGCGCCCTGCTCCTGGGGGAGCCGGGACCCTATCGTGACGCCGTGCTACTGAATGCCGCCGCCGCCCTTATGGTCGCGGACGCCGTGCCAAACCTTCGCGACGGCGTGGAAGAAGCCGCAGAAACGATCGATCGCGGGCTTGCCAACGCCCTGCTCCAGTGCTGGATTGCCTATAAATGACCAACAAGCTGACCGAAATCTGCGATACAAAACGAGAAGAAGTCGCTCGCCGCAAAGCCGCTACGACCGTAGCAGACCTGCAAACGCGTGCCGCTGGGCAAACCCCGCCACGCGGCTTTCGCCAGGCTCTGGACGCCGCTTCGCGCACCGGTTTCGGCCTCATCGCCGAGGTTAAAAAGGCGAGCCCTTCCAAGGGTCTCATCCGCCCCGATTTCGACCCACCCGCCCACGCCCGGTCCTACGCCGCCGCTGGTGCCGCCTGCCTCTCGGTCCTCACGGACGAACCCTATTTCCAGGGGCATGACGACTATTTGATCGCCGCCCGTTCGGCCTGCACCCTGCCCGTGTTGCGCAAGGATTTCCTGGTCGACCCCTGGCAGGTGCTTGAAAGCCGGTCGCTGGGTGCGGACGCCATTCTCATCATCGTCGCGGCGCTTGACGATGCGCAAATGGCGGAAATTGAGGACGCCGCGCTGGGTCTGGGCATGGACGCGCTGATCGAAGTTCACGACGCCCACGAACTGGAACGAGCGATGAAGCTGCGATCCCGCCTCATCGGGGTCAACAACCGCGACCTGCGCGACTTCAGTGTCGATTTCGCACGAACCTATGAGTTGATCGGCCAGGCGCCCGAAGGCTGCACCTTCGTCGCGGAAAGCGGCATCGGCAGTCATGCGGACCTGATCGCCATGTCGGACCATGGCGTACGCTGCTTCCTCGTCGGCGAATCGTTGATGCGCCAGACAGATGTCGAGGCGGCGACCCGCGCGCTGCTCACGGGCGCATGAACGGCCTCACCCATCTGGGTGACGACGGATCGGCCCGGATGGTCGATGTCTCGACCAAGGCGGTGACGTCCCGTGTAGCAGTGGCCACCGGCCACATCTCCATGAACGAAGAGGCAGCGACAGCGATCGCCCAGGGCCTCGTAAAAAAGGGTGACGTGCTTGCCGTGGCACGGGTGGCGGGCATCATGGCCGCCAAGCGCACGGCCGACCTCATTCCGCTCTGCCATCCGATCGCGTTGACATCGGTGACCATCGATTTTGACCTTGAAACGCAAGGCATCACCGTAAAAGCGACGGCAAAAACCGCTGGTCAGACAGGCGTGGAGATGGAGGCGTTGACAGCCGCCTCGACCGCACTGCTGACGATTTACGATATGGCCAAGGCGATCGACAAGGCGATGGTCATAGATGGGGTCCGTCTGCTGACCAAGACCGGCGGCAAGTCGGGCGACTGGCGCGCTCCTTGAGCCTGATCCCGGTCGCGGAGGCGCAGGCCCGGCTGCTGGCGCTGGCCCCTCGGCTTCCCGCTGAGCAGTTGCCCATGTCCGATTGTGCGGGCCGCTGGCTGGCCAACGAAGTCGTGGCCTTGCGTAGCCAGCCCTGGGCAGATCTTTCGGCCATGGACGGCTACGCCATCCGCGCCGCCGAATGGCCAGGACCTTGGCGCATAACGGGGGAAAGCGCGGCTGGCGGCGCTGTTCCCCCTCCCCTTCCGCCCGGCCAAGGCTGCCGCATCTTTACCGGCGCCCCGCTGCCCGAAGGCGCGGACACGGTGCTCATTCAGGAGAATGCAGCCGTCGACAATGATGTGCTGCACCCCGAAGGAGCTGAACTTACTAAAGGCCGCAATGTGCGAATGGCCGGCTCGGACTTCCAGACAGGGCAGCGATTGCTGGCGGCGGGAACCGCCTTGGGTGCAGCGCAGATTGCGCTAGCGGTGCTGGGTGGCCACGGGGCGCTTCCGGTTGGCCCCCGCCCCCGGGTTGCATTGATCTCTACGGGAAATGAACTGGTTCCTCCGGGCGCGCCGACCCCGCCAGGTTCTCTGCCCTCCTCAAACGCTTCGATGATCGCTGCGATGCTCAACACCCTGCCCTGCGACGTCATGGACATGGGGATCGTGCCCGACAGCCTGGACGCGATGACCAAGGCGCTGGAACGTGCCGTTGGGGCGGACATCATTCTGTCGACCGGTGGAGCGTCCGTAGGCGATCATGACTTTGTGCGGTCGGCATTTTCCCGCGCTGGCGGCAAGCTGGATTTCTGGAAAATCCGCATGCGCCCCGGCAAGCCGCTGATGGCAGGAACCTTGGGGGACGCGGTATTTCTTGGATTACCGGGAAATCCAGTTTCGGCGTTTGTCACCGCCACCCTGTTCCTGTTGCCCCTGGTCCGACACATGGCGGGCGCGGCTGATCCTTTTCCCCGGACGTCGACAGCGCCCCTCACCACGCCGCTTCCTGCAACGGGAGAGCGCGACGATTATTTGCGCGCCTATCGCGACGCTGGGGGCGTGGCATGCATTACTTCGCAAGATAGCGCAGCGGCGTTTGCCTTGGGTCAGGCTGACTGCCTCATCCTGCGCCCCGCCGCTTCCCGACCTGCCAATGCGGGCGATCAAGTGACCATCCTTCCCCTGGCATGAAAAAAGGGGCCGCAATGCGGCCCCTCCTTCAACTGATGAGCGATCACCTAGCGTTGTTGCTTGTCCTGGCCGCTCTTATTCTTGCCTCGGCCTTCGCCCATTTGGCCCTGGCGGTTCTCTTGCTGTTGCTGACGTCCGCCCTCACTGGAACGGTCGCCACCCTGTTGGCGGCGCTGATCACCACCCTGATTATTCTGGTTTGCCATCTCACTCTCCTATTCACGCCTTTGTCGAAGGCTGCCATGAAACGGATGCCGGGCCACTCCGTTCCTTTCGTTACGCTTAACGGTTGGCCGCTTGACTTGGCCCCATACGTTTCCTATGCGTTCTCCATCCGTTCCATGGAGGACAAGCAGGCATGCTGACGCCAAAACAACAGGAATTGCTCGGCTTCATTCAGAACCGGTTGGACGAAGGTGGCGTCTCCCCTTCCTTTGAGGAAATGAAAGAAGCGCTCGACCTGCGATCCAAATCCGGCATCCACAGGCTCATCAATGCGCTTGAGGAGCGGGGCTTCATTCGTCGACTTCCTAACCGGGCACGGGCGCTGGAAGTCCTAAAACTGCCCGAGGCGATGCATCGCGCGCCGAAGGCGGCTCCGTCCAAACCGCAACTCGTCGCCAAGGCGCCGATAGCGGCCAATGATGTGATCGACATTCCGCTGCATGGCCGCATCGCCGCGGGCGTGCCGATCGAGGCGCTGGAGGGGCAGAACATGCTGTCCGTGCCGGCCGCCTTGCTAGGATCAGGCGATCATTATGCGCTGGAGGTTTCAGGCGACTCAATGGCCGAGGCAGGCATATTGGACGGTGATTTCGCACTGATCCAACGTACCGAAGTGGCGCGTGAGGGACAGATCGTCGTCGCGCTGATCGACGAGATCGAGGCGACGCTCAAATATTTTCATCGCGAAGGTCCCAAGGTGCGACTTGATCCTGCCAACGCGGCTTATGAACCCCAAGTCTATGATCCCCGTCAGGTGCGAATTCAGGGCAAGCTGGCTGGACTCCTGCGGCGCTACAACTGACCGTTCGACCTTGGCTTGCTGCTTCTAATCGGCTGGACGACCCATGGGTGGGCATCGCCCAGCATTTTCGTGCTGCGCACCAAGCCTTGATCCAGGTCGATGGCCAGCCCTCCGGTTCGTGCCAGCAGCCGCCGGTCCACTTTCAGCCAGCGCGGTCGGCACCATGGTGGCAGGCCTCGGTCGGCCACGACAATGTCTGCCTGGACGCAGTCGCGTTCAAATATGGCCCTATCCACCAAGACGTCACTTCGCGTCAGCAGCAATCGCCACGTCCGCCCGCCACCTTGCAATTGCACCGCGCACAGATCTGTCGAGCAACGTGCTTCTGGCAGATCGGCAAGGGTCCCCATGACGCCGCCAAAGCCAGCGCTTTCCGCCATCATGTCACGCACATAATCTCCCGCACGCGCGCGTAGCAGAACCATCTCTCCGCTCGATGAGCGCAGGGCAACATGGCGGCCATCGCCGGTGATCAATATTTCGGGCGGCGAAACCATGAGCATCGCGGCAACGCCGATGGCGACAGGGAACATGCCGGCCCAACGCCACTGGCCTCGCCATAATAGGCACCACAGGCCCCCCATGATGATAGCACCGAATATGCCCATTGGCATCGTGGGCGTCATCACAACGGCCCAGGGACTCGCCGAAACGCCATGAGCAATGGCCAAAAGCAGGTCGAGCGCGTGTCCGGTGAGCCACCAGAAAGGAGCACCCGCGCCGATAATGTCCAGCAGCAAAGCCAGCGCCTCCAAGGGCATCACCACGAAAGTGGTCAAGGGGATGGCCAGCAGATTGGCAAAAGCGCCGAGCATCCCCGCCTTATGGAAATGCAACAGCGCGATCGGTGCCAGTACCAATTCGACGGCAAGGCCCGTCAGCAACATGGTGCCAACGTTTCGCGCCAGCCGCCGCGACATCCCCTCATCCCGCCCCGCCACAAAGGCGCGAAATTTGGGATGCTCGCCTAATGCTACCAGCGCGACCACGGCGGCGAAACTCATCTGAAAGCTCGGCCCCACGAGCGCTTCTGGCCAGAACATCAGCACAATCACCGCCCCCGCCGCCACCAGGCGCAGGGTGATCGCATCCCGCCCCAACGCCAGGCCGCCCAATACCAGCAATGCCGCAACACATGACCGCACCGTCGGCACTTCCGCTCCGGTCAACAAGGTGTAGCCGATCCCCGCCAACGCCCCGCCAGCCGCCGCGATCAACATCAACGGCCAATCGAGCGCGGCGCGTCGGCTGAGTGCCATCAACCGCATCAACAGGAAGATCACTGCCCCGACCAGCGCGGTGACATGCAGGCCGCTGATGGAAAGCAGGTGAGCAAGGCCGCTGTTCCGCATGGCCTCCGCATCTTCGTCCGCGATTGCACCTTGATCCCCGGTGGCAAGCGCCGCCGCGATACCCGCCCCCGGTCCGCTGACGCGCCCGTTAATATGCGCGAACAGACGCGCCCGCAGCGGACGCTCCTTGGCCGAGGGCCGAAGCACTGTCACCGGCTTCAGCGCCCGCCCGGTTGCGCCAATACCCTGGAAATAGGCACGGCGCGCGAAATCATATCCTCCCGGTAGGCTGGCCGCAGCGGGGGGCATCAATCGCACTCGAAAGCGGATGATGGCTCCCTCACCCACACCTCGGGGCATACCGCTTTCATCGATGTTGACGCGGACCAGCCGTGGCAAGGCAGGCGCTTCGATGGGCTCCAGCAATAAGCGACTCATCTGCTGGGCGGGAATCGCATTCACGGCCTTCACCTCGCCCGTCACTTCCATGAAGACAGGTCGCGCCAGTGGCGGCATCCCCACAGTCGCCGCCTTGCCCCAGATCAGCACGCATCCCGCACATGCCAGCACGCCGCCCAGAACAAAAACCTGCTGCATCCGCCCGCCCGTCGGCATCACCAAGCCAGCACTCGCAAATGCGAGGGAAACACAGCAAAATCCAAACCATTCCAATCGGTTGGGCAAAATGAACCACGCGACAATGCCTATGCCGATCGCGACAGGAACCCACAGAGCCAGTTGCTCCCGCTCATGTTCCAATCCTTTTTCCAGATGGGCAAAAAGGCGCAGGCCCGCCTGACGGATGTTGCCGCCAACGGAGGTTTGTCGTGGCTCCAAAGCCATGCTAGGGGGCGTCGCGTTCATGAATGAGCAAGACGCATGTCAGGGAATTTCGCGGTGAGTGCAACGGGTTTGAACAAGCAGGTCGTCACCCGTTTCGCACCGTCGCCCACCGGGTTTCTTCATATTGGCGGCGCACGCACCGCCCTCTTCAATTGGCTGTTCGCGCGTCACCATGGCGGCAAGTTCTTGCTGCGTGTCGAAGATACCGATCGCGCGCGGTCTACTGAAGGCGCTGTCGCGGCGATATTTGACGGCTTGGAATGGCTGGGTCTGGGCGGCGACGAGCCTGCCATATTCCAATTTGAACGGTCGGCCCGCCATGCCGAAGTCGCCAATCAGCTGTTGGCCCAAGGCGACGCCTATCGTTGCTATGCAACGCCGGAGGAACTGGCAGAACTCCGCGAGCAGCAGCGGGCGGCGAAGCAGCCCATGCGTTATGACGGCCGCTGGCGGGACCGCGATCCGTCGGACGCACCGACCAACGCACCTTATGTCATTCGCCTGAAGGCTCCGCGCGAAGGTGAGACGGTGATCGAGGATGCCGTCCAAGGCCGTGTCGTCGTGCAGAATGCGGAGCTGGACGACATGATCCTGCTGCGTTCGGACGGCACGCCCACCTATATGCTGGCGGTCGTCGTCGACGACAACGACATGGGCGTGACCCATGTGATCCGTGGTGACGACCATCTCAACAATGCCTTCCGCCAGCTCGGCATCATAAAGGCGATGGGATGGGAAGAACCTGTTTACGCTCACATCCCGCTGATCCACGGGTCGGACGGCGCGAAGCTGTCGAAGCGTCATGGCGCGCTGGGCGTCGATGCCTATCGCGACGAAATGGGGATGCTGCCTGAAGCGGTGCTCAATTATCTTCTGCGGTTGGGTTGGGGATATGGGGATGAGGAAATCATTTCCCGTGAACGAGCCATCGAATTGTTTGATGTTTCTGGCGTGGGCAGGTCGCCTTCCCGATTTGACATCAAGAAGCTGGAAAATCTCAACGCGCATTACCTTCGGGAAGCGGATGATGCGCGGCTGGCAGGGCTGACGGCACCGCGTATTGCCGTGCGGCTGGGGATGGCCCAATTGCCGCCGGGCGCGGGTGACGTTTTGGCGCTGGCGATGCCTTCGCTCAAGCCGCGGGCCAAGACGCTTAACGAAATTGCCGAGGGTGCGGAATTTCTGTTCAAAAGTTGCCCGCTGGATTTTGACGAGAAGGCGCTTGCTCTGCTAGACGAATCGGCGCGCGAGCTGCTGGGCAAGACAGCCGACGCTCTTGATCCCGTCCAGGACTGGACGGTCGAAGCGATCGAAGAAGCGATACGTCGCGTGGCGGAGGAAGCCGAACTGGGACTGGGCAAGGTTGCTCAGCCTCTGCGTGCGGCGCTGACCGGTCGTACGGTTTCGCCGGGCATTTTTGATGTCCTTTTCCTGCTTGGGAAAGTGGAGAGCCTAAAGCGGCTGAACGATGTCGGGCAGACATCGGCTGGCCGCAGTAATTGAGGAGAACATGATGTCGGATAACAGCGCCACTTTGACCGTTGACGGCAATGCCAATGAATATGGCATATTGAGTGGCTCGGTCGGCCCCAAGGTCGTCGATGTTCGCAAGCTTTACGCCAATACCGGCATGTTCACCTATGACCCCGGCTTCACGTCCACGGCGAGCTGCGATTCCGGCCTTACTTATATCGACGGCGACGCTGGCATCCTGCTGCACCGCGGTTATCCGATCGACCAACTGGCCGAACAGTCCAGCTTCATGGAAGTCAGCTACCTGCTGCTGAACGGCGAACTGCCTTCCAAGACGGAGCTGGAAGACTTCACCCGCACCATCACGCTGCACACCATGGTGCATGAGCAGCTGACCACTTTCTATCGCGGTTTCCGCCGTGACGCGCACCCGATGGCGATCATGTGTGGCGTGGTCGGCGCGCTGTCGGCATTCTACCATGACTCGACCGACATCAGCGATCCTGAACAGCGCAAGATCGCCAGCCACCGGCTGATCGCCAAGATGCCGACGATCGCGGCGATGGCTTATAAATATTCGGCGGGTCAGCCCTTCGTCTATCCGCGCAACGACCTGAGCTACACGGCCAATTTCCTGCGCATGACCTTTTCGGTCCCGGCGGAGGAATATGAGCCCGATCCGGTGGTCGTCGACGCGATGGACAAGATTTTCATCCTGCATGCCGACCATGAGCAGAATGCATCGACGTCGACCGTCCGCCTGGCCGGTTCGTCGGGTGCCAACCCCTTCGCCTGCATCGCGGCGGGCATCGCCTGCCTGTGGGGTCCGGCGCATGGCGGCGCGAATGAAGCGGCGCTCAACATGCTGCGCGAAATCGGCACCGTCGATCGCATCCCGGAATATATCGCCCGCGCCAAGAACAAGGATGATCCGTTCCGCCTGATGGGCTTTGGCCACCGCGTCTACAAGAATTACGATCCGCGCGCGACCGTCATGCAGAAGACCGCGAAGGACGTTCTGGCTAAGCTGGGCGTTAGCGATCCGATCTTCGACGTCGCCAAGGAACTGGAGCAGATCGCCCTCAACGATCCCTATTTCATCGAAAAGAAGCTCTACCCGAATGTCGACTTCTATTCGGGCGTGATCCTGTCCGCGATCGGCTTCCCGACTGAAATGTTCACCGTACTGTTCGCTCTGGCCCGCACCGTGGGCTGGGTGGCCCAGTGGAATGAAATGATTTCCGATCCAGCACAGAAGATCGGCCGCCCGCGCCAGCTTTATACCGGCCCGGCAGAGCGGGACTATGTGCCGGTCAGCCAGCGCTGAACCGGTCCGGTTGAAGAGATAACGAGACGGCGCCTTCGAGGCGCCGTTTTTTTTTGGGGCGGCTGGGGCATATGAAAGGCGTGTCGGCGTCCGGTTCCACGCGGCGCTATTAGGGGACGAATTGCCGCTATGAGTCGTTTTCAGATGGGCGGCTTAGAGGCAGCGTCAGCCGGAAAGCTGACCGACGCCGACCTCGTTGAGTTACCTTATGTCGGGAAGCGATGGGGCAGCGAGCTGCCGACATCATCCCCGATGAACGAGGCCCACACGCCTCCTGGCTGCCACACCGTATCCATCAGCACCCGCGCTTGCACCTCATCGTGCCCCAAGACCTCTCGTTGCCAACGGTAAAGGAAAGCGGTTACTCGCAGGTTCGCAATGCAATGCACATGTAGTAGCTTATCTTCCAGCTTAGCCATCGCGTCACAGAACTTAGTGAAGTCTTCTTCGGTTGGGCGATCAAAATCCACAGGGATGTGGATATAGGTCAAGCCGAGACGAGCAAGGGAAGCGGCTTCATCAGGCAACGCCTTTTCATGTGTGTGCAGCCCAAGATTGATGACGTGCCTAATGCCGAGTTTGGATAACTCGGCAAGCTGCTTCTCAGTCGGTTGGCCTGACGTTGTGATGCGGTTGTCGAGGCGTCGCCAATTATAGAGATCGGTAGGATCGGACATACGGGCACCTTCATTCAAAGGGTGCCCAGGCGAGCGGCAGCTAAGTTTCGCGCTCCACGGTGGTGCTCCACCTTCCTCGCCAGTCACGCAAACGCAGATCATATACCCTATGACGCCGACAGCGCCTAGCCTGGCGTAGGACGGCGGAATTGGGTGGGAAGCGGATATCCTTCTCCCCTCCCGCAGGCGGGAGGGGCCGGGGGTGGGCCAGCGCAACATTGGTGATGTTCTTCAAAGGCAAAGCTTGAAGCTCGCTTCGCTCGCGCCCACCCCTAACCCCTCCCGTCTACGGGAGGGGAATGTCTCGGAGTGGTCGCTTGCCGATGGGCAGCTTGCCACCTCGAACCGAAACGCCCGTGGAGCGCACAGCCTGCGGCTCAACGGCGGCGGGGGTGGGATGTGAATGGCGGCTATCACATTCGGAAAGCACAGCTTTCCTCCTGCCGTCATGCCAGCGAAGGCTGGCATCTCGTGCGAACACGCGCAACAATAGGGTATGCGCGTCTTCTTCTGGTTGATCGAAGAAAGTAATCCTGACTGGCATGACCTTTCAGGCGTCGTGAACGCCTGAGACCCCAGCCTCCGCTGGGGTGACGATTGGTTTTCGTGCAGGACGGGGCATCACCATCGTCCGAATGGCAACAAATGGGCGAGCCCGTTACGTCGGCTTTGCCGTCTGGAGGCCGTCTCGGACTGAAGGATTATCGTGCTCCTGCGCAGGCAGGAGCCCAGTTCATAGGGCGGGACTGGGCTCCTGCCTACGCAGGAGCACGTAGTTCTTTGTGGCCGCATGATCGGGTCTGGAATGGCAGGTTTCGGATGCTCGCGAAGAAAAACCGCGCCCGCCTTAGCCCCCAAGCGGCAGGAACAGGGTGAAGCGTCCGCCGCCGCCGGGTGCGTCGTCCACTTCGATATCGCCGCCCATTGCGCGCGCCAGTCTGCGGGAGATGTAGAGGCCGAGGCCGCTGCCGCCCGGATCGCTGCGGCCCAGTCGCTCAAACTTGTTGAAGATGCGTTCGCGGCTGTCGGCGGGGACGCCCGCGCCCTGATCCATCACCGCGATCCATGCACGGCCTTCTTCCACGCCGGTATCGATGCGGACTTCGGTGCCGTCCGGGCTATACCTTACCGCGTTGCCGACCAGGTTCATCAATATCTGCAGGGCGCGCCTGAACTCGCCGCTGGCCACCGCTGATTGAGGGGCTTCGGGCGCGATCAAGCGGATCTGGCGATCCAACGCCTTCACGACGAACAGGCCTGCCGCGCGCCGTCCGATATCGGCCAGGTCCACATCTTCGGTCGCTACCGTGAAATCCAGCCGATCGATCGCCTGCAGGTCGGCCAGATCGTCGATCAGCGCCATCAGATGCCGTCCCGCCGCCGCGATGTCGGTTGCATAGCCGGCATAGTCGGGGCGCAGCGGTCCATCGAGCTGAGCATTGATGGAATCCGCGTTGGCGATGATCCTGCCCAGCGGCTGGCGCAGCGAGCGGTCGAGGCGTCTGCCGAACTCCGCCGGATAGATGATGACGCCCGGCGCGGGCGGGACATGCGGCGTCAGGATGGCGCGATCGACCGGAAAGGCCTTTCCACGATAGCCCAAAAGCTGGCCTGCAATGTCGAACATGGGGAAGCCGGACAGGCTGAACTGCCGGTCGGGTTCGGCCACCAAAGTGGCGATCTGATCCCGGAAAGCGCGCCGCTGGGCAAAGCCCCGCAGGATGGCGAGGTCGCCATCCTCATCAGGTTGAAGCTGAAAATAGCTGGTGAAGCGGCTGCCCGGCGTTGGCTGGGTATTGGGGAGGACGCTTTCCTGCCCTGCCCCTTCCAGCACCATCTGGAACTGCAACTGGGTGTCGATCTGCCAGGTCCACCCCTCTGCAACGGCGGCGATGTCCGCATCGCGCCGCACATTGTCGACCGGCATGACGGCGGCGGGCCGCTCGCTCCATTCAATGACGCTGATCTGCACGCCGTCCGCTTCCGGCTTGGCCCGCACCCACATGTCGATGTCGCCCCGTTCGGCGGCGGCAGTGACGGGACGGGACACGGTGACGCCCAGACGCAGCGACAGCCGCACGATCCCCGCAAGCTGCGGAATGGCGAGCAGCGCGCCGACATCCGCCCCGGCCTCCCGCTGCAGCGCCAATAATGGCGGGTCGGCGCTGAGCAGCAGGCCGTTGGCCGCCACCATCGCGCGAACGACGGCCGGATGAGCGGACATATTCATCGTAAGGCGACCCGGCTGAGATGATCAAATTTGGCCCGCAACGCGGCTGGCACCCGAAGCGCGCTGACCGCTGCGTCGGCCTGCGCTTCGGTCAGCGCCTGATAGCGATCCGATTCGCCTATGATGGCCGCGTCCGAAAGCGACGGACGCACTGGGCGCAAGGCGAGCAACAAAAGCCGGTAATCCACGTCCGATCCGCCCAGCGCACGGCACAGGGCCGCCAGTTCGCTTACGGGGCCCAGCACCATGATGTCGGCGACATGGGCGCAATCCATCCTGAGCCGCCGCGCCGCAAGTGCCGCGAACAGCAGGAAGCGGCGCTGGCCCAGGGCTGCGCCCAAAAGATCGGCGGCGTCGGCGCGTTCACCCAGCTGGCGCACGAGGCGCGCGGCGATGGCTATCGGCCCCTTTGCCTCATCATGCGCGGCCAGCAGCGTGCGGCCTGCCTTTTCAAACAGGGGCAGGATCGCTTCGGCATCGTTGGTTCCGGCGCGTTGGACGACCGCGGCCATGCAGGCGGCGGCTGTCCACAGCAGTTCGGCATAATGTTCCACCGGGAGGTCGGGGGCCATCGCCTCATCCTCCGCCCCTATGGCGAGCCAGCGTCCCTCCGCCACGGCCAGCGCCGCCAGCGTTTCATTGATGGCCGGGTCGCCGGTGCACAGCAGGGCGTCCGCTTCCGCTTCATCAAACTGCCCGTCGGGCTGTCCGAACTGACGCAGCATCAGCGTGACGCCCGCGCGCATCTGCATATGGGCAAGCAATGCCGGGCCCAGCAAGGTTGGCTGCGCGCATATGGTCGGCCAGGAAATGGCGCTCGCCTGCTGCGCCAGCACGGCGGCAATTTGTGGCTGGTCGCTCAGCGCGATTCGCAAGGCGGATTCTATCCCGGTGAGGCATCCGCCCAGATGTCGGCGGGTTTCCGCCATCAGGGCATCGTGCCGCTCTCTATCCGCGTCGGGAAAGAAAAACGCCAGATCAATGGCATGGCCGACGGGAACAGCGGACATGCCCGCCATGACTCGCGCCATGGGCCAGATGTCCGTCACCATAGGCCCGGAAGGGAACGAAAAGGCGCTCATGCCGGGCAGCATAGCCACGCGTCCTTAAAATGCACTAAACCCTAAGCAGGAAATTTTTTCAGTCGCGTTTCAGCAGGATGATGCCGCCCACCGACGCGATCGCGCACAGCATGGAGAGGACATATCCCAGCGAAAATGCGCCCACCCACGTGGTCAGCAGCAGGAGCAGCAGGGCGGTTGCGGGCGTGAAGATCATCCACGGTCGGGCTGCGCCTGTCCTGCGCCACCGGTCGGCGACCTGAATGATCGCGAGCAGCAGTGCGAGGCATGTCGCAAGCACGCCCGATCCGGCGAGCGAAATGCCGCCCACCGCAAAGAAGGGCGCGACAAAGGCGGGCCATCCCCCCGGCGGCGATCGCAACGCCAGCTCATCCAGACGGTCGGCGATTTCGGTCAGCAACAGCGCCAGCAACAACAGGATGAAGCCGGTCGCGGGCCAAAGCAGTTCGACCGGCACCAATGCGATCGCGCCCAGCGCCATGCCGGCAATCCGCACCTGCGTCGCGGGGACCTGCGTCCGCATGAGCGCGGGGCTGGCCAGCCGGGCGAGCGGTGAAAGCAGATAATGTTCGGCCCCGCCCCGTCCCCGCGCCGCGCGCGATCCCGACGACATGACGCTTTGCGCCGCGACGTCCGCTTGCGCCTGCGTTTCGACCAGGGCGACCCGGCCAGTGAGAAGATCGTCCTGCGGCGCGGTGACGCGGCGCGCGCCGCTCTGCACGGCGGCCCGGACAAGGGTCAGCGACAGGTCCCAATCGCCGATCATGTCGAGCGTTCCGAACAGCAGGTCGGGGCTGATTCGCGCCAGGCCCGCCCAGCGCTGACCGGCGTCGATCCGTTCGAACGGGGCGCTGGCGCGACTGTCGTCGGTCACCAGCAGGGCGTTACCCTCCTGCTCGGCGATGGATTCGAAATGGCTTTGGGCGACGATGATGCCGTCCGCGACCAGAAGGACATCCGCATCGCGCGGCGCATCCCGGACCATCGACACCATGTCGCGGACAAGGGCGACGGGAATGCCGTCCGCGCTCAGCCGGTCGACGGCCTGAGACAGGGCTGGCGTTATCACGCTGACCAGGATCATGATCCTGTCCGCGCCCGCCCGCGCCGCCTGCCGCGCCTGATATTCGACCAGTGTCTGGCCCGCGAACAGCAGGCTTGCGCGTAACGATCCGCTGGAGTGGCCAGAAGTCCGGCTGGCGCTGAGAATGGCGGCAAATGTCATGCTGCGATGGAACCGACCCGTTTCTTGTGAGGCCGCCTTTTCGCAAGGAGGAAGCGTTCGCGCAAGCGCGCTGCGCGTCAGCCGTTGCGAAGCCGGTCCAGCGTCATGCGTATCTGACGCAAAATGCGAGGATCGCCGGGTGCGCTGCTGGCCGCTTCATCGGCAATGGCCATCAGGCTGGTCAGGCCGAAACTCGCCGCCAGCCCCTTCAACCGCCAGGCGGCCAGTTCCCAATTCGCGTCGCAACGGGCGCGGCTCAGCAGATCCAGTTGCCGGTCGGCGCTTTCCATGAACGCCACGCGCAGGTCTGCGATCAGTGCGATATCTTCACCGACAGCCGCGGCAAGTGCGGCATCCAGGGCGCCAGGATCATAGGACATGAGGTCAACGCTATCGGGCTTGCGTTAAGTTTTGGTAACAGGGCATTTTGTTGCGCTGAAAAGATGATAGGATGGGTCCATGACCGGGGGCAGCACAATCGTCGAATTCTGGCGAAACAAGAGCATCGCGACCGCAAGCGAGTCGCAGGTGGGGGATGATCTGCAATCAAGGCAGGCGCTCCAGGACCTTGAAGCGGAAAGCGAGGCCAGCGCAAAGGATGAGCGCGCCGCCCGGCGAACCGGGCTGGCATTTGCGGCCATCGCCCTGCTGTGGCTGGGCTTTGCGGGCTGGGCGACCATCATTTCGGGACAGTGGCGTGGCGGTCCGACCGCGTGGCCCGGCATCGTTGCGACGATATTGGTGCCCATCGTGCTGCTGGGCGTCTGCTACATCATCCTCACCCGGAACAGTCGCGCCGAATCGCGCCGCTACCTGAACACCGCCCGCGCGCTGCGCACCGAAGCGGAAATGCTGGAGCTGCGGCTGGCGCGGATCAACGGGCAGTTGAGCAACGCACGGCAGGCTATGCAGGACCAGGCGGAACTGCTCGACAGCTATGGCGCGGCCGCCAGCAGCAATATGGAAGCGTCCGCGGAACTGATCGCCAGCCGGGCGAACAGCACGACGGAAAAGGCAGAGGCCGCCGAGCGCGCGGGAACAGCCCTGGTCGCAAAGATGGACGCCCTGATCGCGTCCATGCCCGACCTTGAGGAGCGCGCCATCCGCATGGCCGCCCAGATCAACGATAATGGCCACGCGCTCGCCGAACGGATCGACATGCTCGAAGCCCGCCTGCACGCGATCGGCGAACTGTCCGACGACGCGCGCGCGCGGACCCTTTCGGCGACCAAGAGCCTGTCGACCCAGCTCACCCAGTTGCGCGAAGCGACCCATTCCGCCAGCGAAGAGGTTAATGGCCTGGCCGATGTCGCATCCGGGCGTATCGACGCGACGGCGCAGAGCGCGCGCAAGGCGATGGAAGAAGGCTGGCAGGATCTGGAACGCAAGTCGGCGATGCTCGACGGATTGATGGGACGGACCAGGGACAATCTGGCGGAAACCACGCAGGCTGCGACGATCCTGCTGACGGAAAAGCTGGAAGCGGCGGAAGCTGATGTCCGGCAGCGGCTGGAAGCCGCGCTGGCCCATGCCCGCGACATCATGGCGAGCGCCGATGAGGACCTTACCACGCAGGCGGGCGCGCTCCGTTCGTTGGTCGAAACCGCGCAGGCGGGCATTTCGGCGACCAGCCAGAACGCCGTGACTGCGCTGTCCCAGGACGCCGAAAGGATCGAGGCGGAGTTTCGTGATCGTGTCGACGCGGCCCTGGCCCGTGCGCGCGAGGGGATGGCTGCGACCGATGACGGCCTGATCCGGCAGGCGGAAGCTGTCGACGCCCTTATCGTCCGTTCGCGCTCCAGCATCGACAGCATCAGCGATGAAACCGTGTCCGGCCTGTCCGACCATATGGGCGAGATTGAAGGCCGCCTTCACCAGATTAACGATCTGGTCGAAGGCCAGCGGACCCTCGTCGCGGGGCTGCAGGCGACATTGGGCGAATCCATCGATAGCGCGCACGCGCGCTTTGCCGCGCTGGAAGAAGCCGCCCTGTCGCGGAACGAACGGCTGACCGACGCGCTCAGCCGCCTGACGGCAGAGACGCAACGGATAGACAGTTCGCTGGCGGCGGGAGGCCTGACCGCCGAAAAGCTGATCGGCTCTGCTGAAACGCTGCTGGTGGCGCTGGATTCCAGCGTCCGCGAGCTGGACGAAACCTTCCCGGCGGCGCTGGAGCGTTTCGACAACCGGATCGAAACCAGTCGCACGCTGCTGGAAAGCGCGGCCCCCGAACTGGAGCGGTTGGAGGCGATTTCCGAATCCTTGACCGGGCGCGCGCATGAAGCCGAAGAACTGCTGCGCGGTCAGGGCCGTCGACTTACCGAATGGCTGGAAAGCACGCAAAGCGGCGTGGAGGCCAATCGCGAACTGGTGGAAAAGCTGCGCACCGCACTCGACAACGCGCATCAGGATGCGACACGTATCACGGAGGGTGCCGGGCCGCTGCTGGTGACCGCGCTGCTCCGGGTCAAGGACACTGCGGATCAGGCAGCGGAGCGCGCCCGTCAGGCGCTGGGCCGGGCGATCCCCGACGCAGCGCAATCGCTGGCCGATGCCAGCGAGGAAGCCCTGCGGCGCGCCATTGACGACAAGGTGACGGCGCAGATCGAGATGGTGGCGCGGGTCGCCGAAGAAGCGGTCAAGGCCGCCCATCAGGCATCCGATCGCCTCACCCGCCAGCTGCTGACCATCGCCGACGCCAGCGCCACGGTGCAATCGCGGATCGAAGAAGCCGAACGCGCTTCGGAAGAGCGGGATCGCGATCATTTCAGCCGCCGCGCCGCGCTGTTGATCGAATCGCTCAACAGCACTGCGATCGATGTCACCAAGATATTGTCGAACGACGTCACGGATTCAGCTTGGTCGTCCTACCTGAAGGGCGACCGTGGTGTGTTCACCCGTCGCGCCGTGAGGCTGCTCGACGCGGGCGAATCCCGCGAAATCGCGCTGCATTATGACAATGACCTGGAATTTCAGGATCATGTGAACCGCTACATCCATGATTTTGAATCGATGCTGCGGATCATCCTGTCGGCGCGCGACGGCAATGCGCTGGGCGTCGCCATTCTTTCGTCGGACATGGGCAAGCTGTATGTCGCGCTGGCCCAGGCTATCGAGCGATTGCGTCAGTAGTAGCGGGTGCGGACGCGGGTGACCCGTGGAGAAGCCCAATCAAGGGGCTGAAAGCGGAAGAGGAAATGTGACTTAGAGTGGACGGCGTCAGTCGCAATCACCCGTTCGGGCTGTTTGAACGAGCCGCTTGTCTCGTTCAAATGTCGAAGCCCTTCGCTTTCCTTCTGACGCCTGGTGCCTGAAGAAGTAGAGCCCTTCGACAAGCTCAGGGCGAATGGAGGAAAGTGATTTCCATCTAACGCTCGTTGCAATTACCGCCAGCGCGGCTGACGATGATCCAACCGATCGCTGTTTCCCACCGCTTGGGGGTGTAAAAACCCCAGCTTGGTGTGTTTCCTACCTCATGCCGCAAGAATACTCTTACACCGCCGCAATCAGGACGGGCTTACGAACCGATCCAACGTCACCCAGCCCTGAACATAATTGGCATAATAGAGGCCGAACAGCACCGCCGACAGGATGGTCGCGCGCAGGGCGACTGTGCCGGGGCGGAAATTGCTGGGGGCGCTGTCCGCCTGCCCCTTCAATATCACTTCGCCGGTTTCATCCGGGGTCCTGATACCAAAGGGCAGCACGATAAAGGCGCAGATCACCCAGAACAGCACATAAATGGCGAGGATAGCATACCAGTTCATGGCGATGGCTTAGGGCCGAATGAGCAGCACGTCCACCACGGGCTTCTTGCCGGTCCAGCGCGTGGCCGTACGCCGCACCGCCAACCTGATCCGCTCGCGCAGTGCCTCTTCATCCTGTTGCCCCTTCGGAACGGCAGCAGCCGCTTCCTGCGCGGCTTCCGTCAGGAATGCGGCCTTGTCTTCTTCCACCGGCACCCCCTGCGTTTTGAGAACCGGGGTTCCGAAAACCCTGCCCTTGCCATCCAACGCCACGGCTACGCTGATCTGCCCATGCAGGGCCAGTTTGCGCCGCTCGTTCATCGTCGATCCGTCAGCAGGCAAGATAACGTCGCCGTCCAGCACCAGCCTTCCGGTCGATTCCTGTCCGATGATCTCAGGACCATTGGGTGCCAATCGCAGCAAATCACCGTTTGATTGCACCACGGCATGCGGAACACCGCTTGCCAGCCCCAGCCGCGCCTGTTCAGCCATGTGCCGCCGTTCACCATGGACCGGCAGCAAAATCTGCGGCCGCACCCAGCGATACATCGCTTCCAGCTCGGGTCGCCCCGGATGCCCGGATACATGCACCTCTGCCTGGCGGTCGGTGACCATCAGAACGCCCTTTGTGGCCAGGGCGTTCTGGATACGACCAATGGCGATTTCATTTCCGGGGATCTGTTTGGATGAAAATACGACCGTGTCGCCCGTGCTCAGCTTGATCGGGTGGCTATCGAAAGCAATGCGTGACAGCGCCGCGCGCGCTTCACCCTGGCCGCCCGTGGCGATGATCATCACTTCATTATGGGGCAACGCCATGACGTCGTCCCAATCGATGGTGGGCGGAAAATCCTTAAGATAGCCAGCCGCCTTGGCCGTCGAGATGATGCGATCCAGCGACCGTCCCGCCACGCACAGCTTGCGCCCGACCGCATTCGCGACCTCTCCCAAAGTCTGCAGGCGCGCCGCGTTGGAGGCGAAGGTCGTGACCAGCACGCGCCCCTTGGCTGCCGCGATGGTCTGCATCAGCCCCTCCCGCACGTCGCCTTCGGAACCGCTCGCCTCCGAATTGAAGACGTTGGTGCTGTCGCACACCAGCGCCAGCACGCCTTCGTCCCCAATCGCCGTCAATTCCTCTGGCGTGGAAGGCTGGCCCAGCAGCGGCCGTTCATCCAGTTTCCAGTCGCCGGTATGGAACACCCGCCCATAAGGCGTGTCGATCAGCACGGCGTTGCCTTCTGGAATCGAATGCGCCAGCGGCACATAGCGGAAGCCGAAGGGCCCCAGGGCAAAGCTGCCCCCATTTTCGATGACGTGCAGCTTGACCTCTCGGCTGAGGCCTTCTTCCTCCAGCTTCAACCGGATCAGGCCCGCCGTGAAAGGCGTGGCATAGAGTGGCACGCCCAGATCAGCCGCCAGATAGGGCAAGGCACCGATATGATCTTCGTGCCCATGCGTCAGCACGATGCCGAGCAAATCCTCCCGCCGTTCCTCGATAAAGGCGAGATCGGGCAGCACCAACTCGACACCGGGATAGGCCGGGTCGGCAAAGGTGAGGCCCAGATCGACCATCACCCACTTGCCCTGGCAGCCGTAAAGATTGACGTTCATGCCGATCTCCCCCGACCCGCCCAGGGCCAGGAAGAGCAGCTCATTTCCAGGTGTCATTAGTTTTTCAAACTCCGTTCGTGCAACAGCGCCAGCCCCATGATCGTCAGGTCGGGCGCGATTGCATCGAAAATATCGCTATTCTCATCAAAAAGAGCGGCGAGGCCGCCCGTCGAAATTACTTTGGCCGGGCGGCCGATTTCGGACCGTATCCGCGCGACCAACCCTTCCATCATCGCCACATAGCCCCAAAAGACGCCAATGTGCATCTGCGCTTCCGTCGTCCGACCGATAACCGATCGGTTCTCTGGCGGGGCGATCGCGATCTTAGGCAGTTTGGCGGCAGCGGTGACCAACGCATCGAGAGACAGGTTGATCCCCGGCGCGATGATGCCGCCCTTATAGCTTCCCTGATAATCGACCACGTCGAAAGTCGTCGCCGTGCCGAAATCAATGACGATGAGGTCGCCTTCATATAAATGGTGCGCCGCGATGACATTGACAACCCGGTCTGCTCCGACCGACGCTGGCTCTTCGACGTCCAGTTCCACGCCCCATTCCGCCGGAGCCTGTCCCGCCACCAAAGCGGTCACCTTGAAATATTTTTCGGCCAAAACCTGAAGATTGTGGAGCGCCCGCGGCACGACCGTCGCGATAATGACCGCGTCGACATCACCTATCGAATAGCCTTCCAACATCAGCAGCTGGTTGAGCCATACGGCATATTCATCGGCCGTCCGGCGCGGATCGGTCGCGATGCGCCAGCGCGCGCGGATATCCCGCCCGTCCAGCAGCGCAAAAACAACATTGGTGTTACCCGCGTCAATCGCGAGAAGCATGGCCGGTCCCCGGATTCAGATGAGAAAGATATCGCCCGCATGAATGACACGCGCTTCGCCATTCGCCAAGCGGAGGATCAGCATGCCCTGGCGGTCGAGCGTATCGAACGATCCTTCGATCACTTGCCCATCGGGTTGCGCGACGCGCATGGGCGTGCCGGTCGGATGGGCATTGAGCAGCCAATGGGTCAGCACCGGATCCAGCCCTTGCGCGCGCCAGATGGCGAGCCAGTGGGCGAACAGTTCGGCCAGACGCTCCAGCAACTGGGCCGCTTCCGCGTCCTTGGCCTGCTGCGCTACCAGGCTTGTCACGGGCCGATCCAGATTCGCCGGATGTCCGGCGACATTGACGCCGATCCCCACCACGACCGCATCGCCTGACCGCTCCAGCAAGATGCCGGCGATCTTCGCGCCGTCGACCAGCACGTCGTTGGGCCATTTGATCCTGGCCTGCCCTTCGCACAAGGGCGCCACCAAAGCATGGACGGCGTTGGCCGCAACTAGCGCCAGGCTATGCGGCTGCGGGTCGCCCGGCCGGAGCCTGACCAGGGTGGAACAATGGAGATTGCCTTCCGGGCTTTCCCAGGACCGGCCCATTCGCCCACGGCCACCCGTCTGACGCGCCGCGCGCAGCCATGTGCCTTCAGCCCCCCCCTGCTCCGCCAATGCCAGCATGTCGGCGTTGGTGGAGCCGGTCTCCTGTACGAAACGGATATCGGTCAGAACAACGACGCCGCAGCCGCAGCGCTGGCCTGATCAAGCGCGGGGTTAAGGAGGTAGCCCACCAGCATCACCACAGCGCAGGCGGTCAGGATGATATTTTCGACCATGCCGCCCCGCGCTTCATAGGCGGCGGCGGGCTCATCGAAATACATCGTCTTGATGATTTTCAGATAATAATATGCGCCGATCACGGATGCCGCAATGCCAACGGCAGCCAGCGCGGTCAGTCCCGAAGCCACTGCGGCATCGAATACCAGGAACTTCGCCCAGAAGCCGAAGAGCGGCGGGATACCGGCCATGGAGAACATGAAGATCGCCAGGGCAGCCGCCAACCCCTTGCGCGAATGCGACAGTCCGGCGAGGCTGGCGATGCTTTCGATGGGACGGCCATCGGCATCGCGCATTTGCAGGATGCAGGCGAATGCGCCGATCGTCATCACCACATAAATGGCCATATAGCTCATCGTCGCAGCCACACCGGCAGGCGTCGCAGCCGCCAGGCCGATCAGCGCAAATCCGACATTGTTGATCGACGAATAGGCCATCAGGCGCTTGATATTGGTCTGGCCGATCGCCGCGACCGCGCCGAAGATGATCGAGGCGAGCGCCACGAAGATTACGATCTGCTGCCAGTCGAGCCCAGCCGGACCGAGCGCTTCGATCGCCACGCGGATGGTCAGCGCCATGGCCGCTACCTTGGGCGCGCTGCCGAAGAAGGTCGTGACGGGTGTGGGAGCGCCTTCGTAAACGTCCGGCGTCCACATGTGGAACGGAACGGCGCTCATCTTGAACGCGAGGCCTGCCAGCAGGAATACCATCCCGAACAGCTCGCCCTTCGACACGCCATCACCCAAGGCGATTGCGATGCCTTCAAAAGCTGTGCTGCCGGTAAAGCCGTAGAGAAGCGACGTGCCATATAGCAGGATGCCGCTCGCCAGTGATCCGAGCACGAAATATTTGAGCCCTGCTTCGGACGACCGTTCATCCTGCCGCATGAAGCTGGCCAGCACATAGGCGGCGAGGCTCTGCATCTCCAGTCCGACATAGAGCGTCAGCAGGTCGCCCGCCGACACCATCATGCCCATGCCGATGCTGCTGAACAGGATCAGGATCGGATATTCGGGCCGCAGCACACCGTCGGTCAGGAAATAACGCGGCGCCAGCAGGATCGCGGCGGCCGCAGCAGCGTAGATCAGCGCCTTGGCAAAGGCAGAGAAGCTGTCTGCCTGAACCAGTCCATCGAACGCGACCGGCCCGTTCGCCACGGATACCGACAGCGTCAGGCCTGCGACCAGCAATGTCAGCACCGACAGCCAGTTGATGATGCGGGCGGTAGCGTCGCCGCCATAAGCCGCGACCAGGAGCAGAATCAGCGCGCCTGCCGACAGGACGAGTTCCGGCATAACCGCCAGAAGGGAAGCGGAATCAATCATCAGTGCGCCTCCCCCGACGCGGGTTCATGCGGCATGGCGGCATGGTCTTCCATATGGTGAGCATCGGCGGACGGAAGGACGGGACCCATCTTGATCCTGGAATCTCCCGCCGGAGCGGCTGATGCGATGCGGGCTTCCAGCGCTCGAATGTCGGCGCGCATCGGTGCAAGGAAGCTTTCGGGGTAAATGCCCATCCACAACACAGCAGCGGCGATCGGCGCCAGCAGGGCAATTTCACGCGCCGACAGGTCGGGCATCGCGGCGGCGTCGGCGTTCTTTTGCTCACCATAAGCGATGCGGCGATACAGATAGAGCATGTAGGCAGCGCCCAGGATGATGCCGGTCGTACAGACCAGCGCTACCCAGCTCGACACCTGATATATGCCCATTAAGGCCAGGAATTCGCCGACGAAGTTGCTGGTCCCCGGCAGTCCGACCGACGCCATCGTGAACAGCAGGAACAGCACCGCATATTTGGGCATGTTGATCGACAGGCCGCCATAACGGTTGATTTCACGCGTGTGTAGACGGTCGTAAATGACGCCAACGCACAGGAACAGCGCGCCCGACACCAGGCCATGGCCCAGCATCACCATCATCGCGCCTTCGATACCCGCCTGGTTGAAGGCGAACAGGCCGACGGTCACGATCGCCATGTGGGCAACGGACGAGTAGGCAATCAGCTTTTTCATGTCGGTCTGCACGAGAGCGACGAGACTGGTGTAGACCACCGCAACCATCGACAGGCCCCATACCAGCCAGGCAAGCTGCGCCGACGCTTCCGGGAACATCGGCAGCGAGAAGCGGATGAAGCCATAACCGCCCATTTTCAGCAGCACGCCCGCCAGGATAACCGACCCGGCGGTCGGTGCCTGAACGTGGGCATCGGGCAGCCAGGTGTGCACCGGCCACATTGGCATTTTGACCGCAAAGCTCGCGAAGAAGGCCAGGAACAGCCATGTCTGAACTTGCGGGTCGAAATTATAGGCCATCAACGTCGGGATGTCGGTGGTGCCAGCTTCATGCACCATCCACATCATCGCGATCAGCATCAGCACCGAGCCGAACAGCGTGTAGAGGAAGAATTTGTAGCTGGCGTAGATGCGATCAGCGCCACCCCAGATGCCGATGATGAGATACATCGGAATGAGGCCTGCTTCGAACATCACGTAGAAGAGGTAGAGATCCTGCGCCGTGAAGACGCCGATCATCAGCACCTCCATGAACAGGAAGGCCGCCATATATTCGCCGACGCGCTTCTGAATGGCTTCCCAGCTGGCCCCGATGCAGATCGGCATCAGGAACACGGTCAGCATGATCAGGACGAGCGCGATGCCGTCTATCCCCAGCGCCCAGGAAAAACGGCCGAAGATCGGCGCATATTCCTGAAACTGCCATTGCGCAGCACCTGCCGACTGGTCGAAATTGGCCCAAAGCAGAGCGCCCAGCGCCAGGTTGGCCAGTGTCGCCAGCAGGGCGATCCAGCGTGCCTGGTTCGCGCCCGCATAGAGGCAGGCGATGGCCCCCGCCATCGGCACGGCCATCATCAGCGAAAGAATGGGGAAGCCGTCCATTATCGTGTCATCGCCCAGGTTGCTGCTGCGGCGAGCCCGATCAGCATCACCAGCGCGTAAGTGTAGAGGTAGCCGGATTGAAGCCGACGGGTGACTTTATTGCCCTGCACGACCAGCGCCGCCAACCCATTGGGTCCGAAGCGGTCGATGAAGCCGACATCACCGAACTTCCAGAAGAAGCGACCGATGGCGAAGGCAGGCTTGACGAACAGAAAGTGATACAGCTCGTCGAAATACCATTTGTTGAGCAGGAACTGGTAGAGAACCCGGAACTCGGCGACGAAGCGTCGCGGCCAGTCGGTATTCTTGATGTAACTCAACCAGGCAATGGCAAAGCCGGTCAGCATCACCGCGAACGGCGCGAACTTGACCCACACTGGCACTTCATGCGCCGCATGCATCAGGTGGCTGTCGAACGCCAAGGCCCCCTTCCAAAATTCGACGCCGCCTTCGGCCCCGATAAACTGGTCGTGGAAGATGAAGCCTGCAAATACTGCGCCCAGGCTCAACATGATCAACGGGATCAGCATCACCCAGGGGCTTTCGTGCGGGTGATAGCCGCCCGTGCCGGTTACGGCATGACCATGATCGTCATGCGCCCCGTGCCCGTCATGCTCGGTTTCTTCCTCAGGCGATTCATGATGACCATGAATGGCGTGCTGAATATGTTCAGAAGCGGCCCAGCGCGGCTTGCCGAAGAAGGTCAGGAAGACAAGGCGCCAGCTGTAGAAGCTGGTGAGCAGCGCGGCGAACACGCCGACCAGGAATGCACCAACGCCCGCGCCGCCCGAAGCATAGGCAGCTTCCAATATGCCGTCCTTCGAATAGAAGCCCGCGAAACCAATCCCGGCGAGCGGCAGCCCGACGCCAGTGATGGCCAGCGTCCCCAGCGTCATCGTCCAGAAGGTGACCGGGATCTCTTTCCGCAGGCCGCCATAATAGCGCATGTCCTGTTCATGGTGCATCGCGTGGATGACCGATCCCGCGCCCAGGAACAGCAGCGCCTTGAAAAAGGCGTGGGTGAAAAGGTGGAACATCGCAGCGCCATAAGCGCCGACGCCCGCCGCGAAGAACATGTAGCCGAGCTGTGAGCAGGTCGAATAAGCGATCACGCGCTTGATGTCGTTCTGCACCGTGCCGACCGTCGCGGCGAACAGACATGTCGCGGCACCGATGAAGGTCACGAAGCCCAAGGCCGTCGGAGAAACTTCGAACATCGGCGACAGGCGGCACACCATGAACACGCCCGCCGTCACCATGGTCGCCGCGTGGATCAGCGCCGACACAGGGGTCGGGCCTTCCATCGCGTCCGGCAGCCAGGTGTGGAGGCCAAGCTGTGCCGACTTGCCCATCGCGCCGATGAACAGCAGCAGGCAGAGCACGGTCATCGTGTCGAAGCGATAGCCAAGAAAGCCGATGGTGGAACCGGCCATGGAGGGCGCAGCTTCCAGGATTTCCGGGATCGAAATGGTGTTGAACACCAGATAGGTGCCAAAAATGCCGAGCATGAAGCCCAGATCGCCGACGCGGTTGACGACGAACGCCTTGATCGCGGCGGCGTTTGCGGACGGCTTACGGAACCAGAAGCCGATCAGCAGATAGGATGCCAGGCCGACGCCTTCCCAGCCGAAGAACATCTGCAGCAGGTTGTTTGCCGTCACGAGCATCAGCATCGCGAAGGTGAACAGGGACAGATAGGCAAAGAAGCGCGGCTGATCCGGCTCCTCCTCCATATAGCCCCAGCTATAGAGGTGGACGAGGCTGGACACGCTGGTGATGACGACCAGCATGACCGCCGTCATAGCATCGACGCGCAGCGCCCATTGAGCGTCAAAGCTGCCCGACTGAATCCAGGTGAAGGCCGGAACGACATAGGGTTCGGCCTGCCCCGTGAGGAAACTGATGAAGATCGGCCAGCTGAGCGCGCAGCTGATGAACAGCGCGCCGGTCGTGAGAATCTTCGCGGGCAGCTTGCCCAGCGCCTTGTTGCCAAGACCGGCGATGACAGCCGCGATGAGCGGGAGAAGGACGATAAGCTGGATCATCGAGCTTTAGCCCTTCATCCGGTTGACATCATCGACGGCAATGGTGCCGCGACCACGGAAATATATGACGAGGATGGCAAGGCCGATGGCCGCCTCACCCGCCGCGACCGTCAGCACGAACATGCTGAACACCTGCCCCACCAGATCGCCCAGAAAGGCGCTGAATGCGACAAGGTTGATGTTCACGCTGAGCAGGATGAGCTCAATCGCCATCAGGATGATGATGACATTCTTGCGATTGATGAAGATGCCGAGCACGCCCATCACGAACAGGATCGCGCTGACCACCATATAGTGCTGAAGGCCGATCACAGCTGCACCCCCTGCCCCACGGGCTGATTGACGTTGCGGACGGCATCCTGCGGACGACGGCGGTTCTGCCGGGCGATATTTTGCCCGCGCACGCCGCCACGGGCGCGATGAGTCAGCACGATCGCACCGATCATCGCCACCAGCAGCACGATCCCAGCCGCTTCGAACAGGAAGATATATCGCGTGTAGAGCAGCGTGCCGATGGCCTGGATGTTGGACATCTCCGGGTTCATCGGCGCGGCGCGCTGCGCAAGTTCGATCGGCCCGGCGCTCCAGATGCCGATACCCAGCACTATCTCAGCCAGCAGCACCAGCGCGATCAACATGCCGAACGGCAGATAATCCACGAACCCGGCGCGCAACTCGGCGAAATCGATGTCGAGCATCATGACGACGAACAGGAACAGCACGGCGACCGCGCCCACATAAACGATGACGAGCAGCATCGCGATGAATTCCGCGCCCAGCAGGACCATGAGGCCAGCCGCGTTGAAGAACGCCATGATCAGCCACAGCACCGAATGGACCGGATTGCGCGACAGGATCGTCAGCGCGCCGCTGCACACCACCAGCGTGGCGAACAGATAAAAGGCGAGAATGTGGATCACGAGACTATCTGGCCCCCTATCATCCGTTTGCCCTGCGCCTGTCGAAGGGCTGCACTTCCCGAGAAAAAGTGCGAGGCTTCGACAAGCTCAGCCCGAACGGGACATTTTTGAATCACCGCGCCCATTACCGGTAGGGCGCATCGGCGGCAAGGTTCGCGGCGAGCGCGCGCTCCCACTTGTCACCATTTTCAAGGAGCTTGGCCTTGTCGTAGATCAGCTCCTCACGGGTTTCCGTGGAAAATTCGAAGTTAGGACCCTCGACAATGGCATCCACAGGGCAGGCTTCCTGGCAGAAGCCGCAATAGATGCACTTGGTCATGTCGATGTCGTAGCGCGTCGTACGGCGGCTGCCATCGTCACGCGGCTGCGCTTCAATGGTGATCGCCTGCGCGGGGCAGACGGCTTCGCACAGCTTGCATGCGATGCAGCGTTCTTCGCCATTGGGATAACGGCGCAACGCATGCTCGCCCCGGAAACGCGGCGAAATCGGGTTCTTCTCATAAGGGTAGTTGATCGTCGCCTTGGCCTTGAAAAAATATTTCAAGGTCAGCGCATGCGCCTTCACAAACTCCCAGAGGGTGAAAGATTTGATGTAGTAACCGAGGCTCATTGTACGCCTCCGTAGCGCGTAAACATCAGGAAACCCGAAACCAGGAAGACGAAGAAGAGCGAGACGGGCAGAAAGACCTTCCAGCCCAGCCGCATCAACTGGTCATAGCGGTAGCGCGGCACGGTCGCCTTCACCCAGGAAAAGACGAAGAAGAAGAACAGTATCTTGGCGAACAGCCAGATAATGCCCGGCACATAATAGAGCGGAGCCCAGTCGAACGGCGGCAGATATCCGCCCCAGAACAGGATCGCGTTCAATGCGCACATCAGGATGACGTTGGCATATTCGCCCAGCCAGTAGAGCGCGAAGGCCATGGACGAATATTCGGTCTGGTAGCCAGCGACCAGTTCGGATTCCGCTTCGGTCAGGTCGAAGGGCGCGCGCGCCGTTTCCGCCAGAGCCGAAATCAGGAACATGATCGCCATGGGGAAAAGCAGCGGGTTGAAGCCGTTGCCGTTCAGGAAGCCATAATAGCCCTTCTGGCTTTCAACGATGGCGGTCAGGTTGAAACTGCCTGCCCACAGGACCACGGTGATGATGACGAAGCCGATCGAGACTTCATAGCTGATCATCTGCGCGCTCGCGCGGATCGCGGAATAGAAGGGATATTTGGAGTTGGACGCCCAGCCCGCCAGCACGATGCCGTACACACCCAGCGAACTGATCGCGAGGATGTAGAGAAGGCCGACATTGATGTCCGCCAGGACCACCCCAACGTCGAACGGCACCACCGCCCAGGCCATCAGCGCGACCGTAAAGGTGATGATCGGCGCGATGATAAACAGCGTCTTGTTCGCCGCTGACGGTATGATGGTTTCCTGCAGGAACACCTTGGCGCCGTCCGCAAAGGATTGGAGAAGGCCGAAGGGACCGACAACGTTGGGACCGCGGCGCAGGGCCATGGCAGCCCAAATCTTGCGGTCGGCATAGATGATCATCGCCACCGCCAGCATCAGCGGCAGGGCGATCAACAGGATGCCGATGATTGTGGCCAGCAGCCAGGCGCCATCAAAGGGCATGCCGAGATTATGGAAGAATGCGGTCACTCTGCGGCCTCCGCGAAGCTTGTCCCGTGGATCAGCTCAGCCGAACATTGCTGCATCGTCGGGCTGGCCCGGCAGATGGCGTTGGTGAGGTAAAAATCCTTGATCGGCGAACCGAATTCCCCCCTCGCGCCCGTCGGCAGATTGGGGATCGACCAAGTGTAATTGGCCAGGCCTTCAACGCCCAGCGCCGGAACAGCCTTTGCCATTTCGGCCCGTAGCTGTTGGAAATTGTCGAAGGGCAGCGTCGCGCCCAGCACTTCGGAAAGCGCGCGCAGGATTGACCAGTCTTCGCGGGCATCACCCGGCGCGAACACGGCCTTTTCGCCACGCTGCACCCGGCCTTCCAGATTGACGTAGGTGCCCGCCTTTTCGGCATAGCTCGCGCCGGGCAGGATCACGTCCGCCGCATGCGCACCCTTGTCGCCATGATGGCCGACATAGACTTTGAAACTGTCCGGGAAAGCCGAATAATCGACCTCGTCCGCGCCCAGCGCGAAGAGCAGCTTGGGCTTGGCGGCTGCGACAGCCTTCACGCCGCCGTCAACAGCATAGCCGAGCATCAGCCCACCCATGCGCGCCGCCGCGAAATGCAGCACATTGTAACCGTTCCAGCCATCTTTCACGAGGCCCAGCGTTTCGACCAGCGCCAGCGTATCGCCATGCGCGCCGTCCTTCGCCAGCACGCCGCCGCCGACGATCATCGCCGGACGCGTCGCCTTGCCGAACGCCTCAACCACCGATTCCGGCAGCTTGGCAAGCAGCGATGCGTCATTGCCCAGCCATTCGACCTTGTAGGTGAGATCGACCTGCGGCCCGATCGCGAAGACCTTGGCACCCTTCTTGATCGCCTTGCGGATGCGGGTGTTCACCAGCGGCGCTTCCCAGCGCAGGTTGGTGCCGACCAGCAGGATCACGTCCGCCGTTTCAATGCCATTGAGCGTCGTGTTGAAATTCACAGCCGACAGGCTGGACACGTCATAGGCAAGGCCGGTCTGACGTCCTTCCAGCATCGTGCCGCCGAGCTTCTCGACCAGCGCCTTGCCCGCAAACATCGTCTCGCAATCGAGCAGGTCGCCCGCCAGCGCAGCGACCGAACCGCCATGCTTGACCGCAGCGATTGCGGCAAAAGCCTCGTTCCAGGTCGCCGGAACCAGCTTTCCGTCGTGGCGGACATAGGGCTTGTCGAGCCGTTTGCGGACCAGACCATCGACATTGTGCCGGGTCTTGTCGCTCGCCCACTCCTCATTCACATCATCGTTGATGCGGGGAACGGCGCGCAGCACCTGACGGCCGCGGCTGTCGAGGCGGATGTTGGTGCCCACCGCGTCCATGACGTCGATCGCCATGGTTTTACGCAGTTCCCAGGGACGCGCCTCGAACGCATAGGGCTTCGACGTCAGCGCGCCGACCGGGCACAGGTCAACGACATTACCAGATAGTTCCGACTTTGCGGCCTTCTCCAGATAGGTTGTGATCTGCATGTTTTCGCCGCGCCCGATCGCGCCGATTTCCGGCACGCCTGCGACTTCCTCAGCAAAGCGCACGCAGCGGGTGCACTGGATGCAGCGGGTCATGACCGTCTTGACGATCGGACCCATATATTTCTCGGTAACGGCGCGCTTATTCTCATCGTAACGGCTGCCGCCCCGACCATAAGCGACCGACTGGTCCTGCAAGTCGCATTCGCCGCCCTGATCGCAGATCGGGCAGTCGAGCGGGTGGTTGATGAGGAGAAACTCCATCACCCCTTCGCGGGCCTTCTTCACCATCAGGCTGTCGGTGCGGATGTCCTGCCCTTCGGCAGCAGGCAGCGCGCACGACGCTTGCGGCTTGGGCGGGCCGGGCTTCACTTCGACCAGGCACATGCGGCAATTGCCTGCGATGCTCAGCCGTTCATGATAGCAGAAGCGCGGGATTTCCTTCCCCGCCAGCTCGCAAGCCTGCAGGACGGTCGCGCCCGCCGGGACTTCGAGTTCTACGCCGTCTACGGTTACTTTGGGCATGATTACTCCGCTGCCTCCATGACGGGGGCGCTACCCTTATTCTCGTTGATCCGCCGCTCGATTTCAGGGCGGAAGTGCCGGATCAGGCCCTGGATCGGCCAGGCCGCTGCGTCGCCGAGCGCGCAGATGGTGTGGCCTTCGACCTGCTTGGTGACTTCGTGCAGCATGTCGATTTCGCCGATGTCGGCTTCGCCCGACCGCAGCCGTTCCATGACGCGCCACATCCAGCCGGTGCCTTCGCGGCACGGGGTGCACTGGCCGCAGCTTTCATGCTTGTAGAAATAGGAGAGCCGCGAAATGGCGCGGACGATGTCGGTCGACTTGTCCATGACGATGACCGCCGCCGTGCCGAGCCCCGAGCCGACGCCTTTCAGGCCGTCAAAGTCCATCGGCGCGTCCATGATCTGCGCCGCTGGGACCAGCGGGACCGAGGAACCGCCGGGGATGACCGCCAGTAGGTTATCCCAGCCGCCGCGAATGCCACCGCAATGCCGGTCGATCAGCTCCTTGAAGCTGATGCCCATCGATTCCTCGACGACGCAGGGCTTGTTCACATGGCCGCTGATCTGGAACAGCTTGGTGCCCTTGTTCCCTTCGCGCCCAAAGCTGGAGAACCATTCAGAGCCACGGCGCAGGATTGTCGGCGCAACCGCGATCGATTCCACATTGTTCACCGTGGTCGGACAGCCATAAAGACCCGCACCCGCCGGGAATGGCGGCTTCAGCCGCGGCTGACCCTTCTTGCCTTCCAGGCTTTCGATCTGCGCAGTTTCCTCGCCGCAGATATAGGCACCCGCGCCGCGATGGACGAAGACGTCGAAATCATAACCGGAACCGCATGCGTTCTTGCCAAGGAAGCCCTTTTCATAGGCCTGCTCGACGGCGGCGAAGAGTATCTTCGCCTCATAGATGAACTCACCGCGAATGTAGATATAAGCGGCGCGCGCGCGCATCGCGAAACCGGCGATCAGCGCGCCTTCGATCAGCTTGTGCGGATCGTGGCGGATGATCTCGCGATCCTTGCACGAACCCGGTTCGGATTCGTCGGCATTGATGACGAGGAAGCTGGGACGACCGTCCTTGCTTTCCTTGGGCATGAAGCTCCACTTCATGCCGGTCGGGAAGCCCGCGCCGCCGCGACCGCGCAGGCCCGATGCCTTGATCCGGTCGATAATTTCGTCCTGGCCGATTTCCAGCAGCGCCTTGGTATTGTCCCAGTCGCCGCGCTTCATCGCCCCATCAATGCCCCAATCCTGGAAGCCATAGACGTTGGTGAAGATGCGGTCCTTGTCGGCCAGCGGTGCGATGATATCGCTCATTACCACTGCCCCCTATAATCGTAATTGTCCGAGACCATTTCCTTGAGGGTGGTCGGGCCGCCTTCCGGGCAGCTCGTCTGACGATCGATCTGCGGCCCGATCTTGGGCTGCTTGCCAACGGCGAGATCATCAAGGATCGCGCTCATGCTGTCATAGGTCAGGTCTTCGAAATTATCATCGTTGATCTGGACCATCGGCGCGTTGGCGCAGGCACCCAGACATTCGACTTCGCTCAACGTGAACAGGCCGTCGGGCGTCGTGCCGCCCTTCACCAGACCCTTGTTCTTGCAAGCCGAAAATACGTCGTCAGACCCGCGCAACATGCAGGGCGTCGTGCCGCAGACCTGCACATGATAGCGGCCTACCGGCGCAAGGTTGTACATGGTGTAGAAGGTCGCGACCTCGTAAACCCGCATGTACGGCATTTCGAGCTGGTCGGCGATATATTCCATCACCGGCACCGGCAGCCAGCCATTGGTCTGCGTCTCCGCACCGACCTGCCGCTGGGCGAGGTCGAGCAGCGGCATCACCGCCGACTGCTGACGCCCCGCGGGATAGCGAGCGATCACCTTCTTCGCCTGTTCGGCATTCTCCGGCGTCCACGCGAACGCGCCCCAACGCGCGCGCGTTTCCGCTTCGTCAGGGATATGAACTGCGTCAGCCATTAGCGGTCACACTCCCCAAACACGATGTCCATCGCGCCAAGGACGGCGGTGGTGTCGGCCAGCATGTGGCCCTTCATCATGAAATCCATTGCCTGCAGGTGAGAGAAGGCGGTCGGGCGGATTTTGCAGCGATAGGGTTTGTTGCTGCCGTCCGCGACCAGATAGACGCCGAATTCGCCCTTGGGGCTTTCGGTCGCCACATAGACCTCACCCGCCGGGACGTGGAAGCCTTCGGTATAGAGTTTGAAGTGGTGGATCAGCGCTTCCATCGAGCGCTTCATTTCACCACGTTTGGGCGGAACCACCTTGCGATCGAAGCTGGAGATCGGTCCTTCGGGCATCTGTTGCAGGCACTGTTTCATGATGCGGGCGGACTGGCGCACTTCCTCGACACGGACCATGAAGCGGTCATAGCAGTCGAAGTTCGTGCCCACGGGCACGTCAAATTCCATGCGGTCGTAGACATCGTAAGGCTGCGACTTGCGAATGTCCCAGGGGATGCCGGAGCCACGGATCATGGGACCGGAAAAGCCCCATTTCAGCGCGTCTTCCTTGGAAACGACGGCGATATCGACGTTACGCTGTTTGAAAATGCGATTGTCCGCGACAAGGCTGATCGCATCTTCGAACAGTCGCGGCAGGCGCGTGTCGAGCCAATCCGCAATGTCGGTCAGCAATTTGAGCGGTACGTCCTGATGCACGCCGCCGGGGCGGAACCAGGCCGCATGCATGCGCGCGCCCGAAGCCCGCTCATAGAAGTTCATGCAGTCTTCGCGAATTTCGAACAGCCACAGGTTCGGCGTCATCGCGCCGACGTCCATGACATGCGAACCCAGGTTCAGCATATGGTTGCTGATGCGGGTCAGTTCGGCAAAGAACACCCGCAGATATTGCGCGCGCAGCGGCACTTCCAGGTTCAGCAGCTTTTCGATTGCCAGCACATAGCTATGCTCCATGCTGAGCGGGGAGCAATAATCGAGCCGGTCGAAATAAGGCAGCGCCTGCAGATACGTCTTATACTCGATCAGCTTTTCAGTGCCGCGATGCAGCAAGCCGATATGCGGATCGCACCGCTCCACGATTTCACCGTCCAGTTCCATGACCAGACGCAGAACGCCGTGCGCCGCTGGATGCTGCGGGCCGAAGTTGATCGTGTAATTCTGAATCTGAGTATCGCCCAGCGTGGGATCTTCCGCGCTGGTCTTGTGATCCAGTTCTTCGAGATAGGTGGACATCAGCCTTTGTCCTCGGGCTTGGCGGCGCCTTTGCCTTCGTCAGTATGCGCTTGCGGCTTTACCGGAGCGTCGGACGACTTTTCCGCGCCCTTGCTGTTGGCCGGTTCGCCTGCGCCTGTTTCTTCCGACTTTTCCGTCACCTTGGGCGTCGCGCCGGCAGGCTGACCCTTGGGCGCGGATACGGGCGGCTGCGCTGGGGCGGGAGACGGCGCGCCAGGGGCCTGGGGTGCCTTCTCATCGCCCGGCAGCACATATTGCGCGCCTTCCCAGGGGCTCATGAAGTCGAAGGTACGGAAATCCTGTGCGAGCTGAACGGGCTTGTAGACAACGCGCTTGTCTTCTTCGCTGTACCACATTTCGACATAGCCGGTCAGCGGGAAGTCCTTGCGGAACGGATGCCCCTTAAACCCATAGTCGGTCAGGATGCGGCGCAGGTCCTGATTGCCCGCAAAGATCACGCCGTACATGTCGAACACTTCACGTTCCAGCCAGCCGGCGACCGGCCAGATGTGCGTGACGGTCGGGACGGGCATATCCTCATCCGTCGACACCTTCACCCGGACGCGGTGGTTCCGCGTGAGGGACAGCAAATGATAGCAGACCTCAAAGCGTTCGGGCCGGTCGGGATAATCGACGCCCGCAATCTCCATCAACTGCTGATAGTGCGCCTGATCACGCAGCAGCAGCAATGCATCGGCCAGTTGTTCGCGGACGACCGTGAAGCTAATTTCATCGGCATGATCGACGGTATCGATCAGCATGGGACCCAAAATAGCGGCGATTTCTTCCGCCAGGCCTGGGGCCGTTACGATCTTCGGTGCAGAATGACCCATATCAGCGCTCAATCGTCCCGATCCGGCGGATCTTCCGCTGCAACTGCATCACGCCATAAAGCAGCGCTTCGGCGGTCGGCGGGCAGCCAGGCACATAGATGTCGACCGGCACGATCCGGTCACAGCCGCGCACGACCGAATAGCTATAATGATAATAGCCGCCGCCATTGGCGCATGAGCCCATGGAAATGACATATTTCGGCTCCGACATCTGGTCATAGACCTTGCGGAGTGCGGGAGCCATTTTGTTGCAGAGCGTGCCTGCGACGATCATCACGTCCGATTGGCGCGGAGACGCGCGCGGCGCGGCACCGAAGCGTTCCATATCATAACGCGGCATGTTGGCGTGGATCATCTCCACCGCGCAGCAGGCCAGGCCAAAGGTCATCCACCACAGCGATCCGGTGCGCGCCCACTGGAACAGTTCCTCAGTCGACGTGACCAGGAAGCCCTTGTCACTGACTTCGCCGTTCAGCGCGTTGAAGAAATTCTGGTCGGGCTGCGTTCCCACCGGCGGCAGGGTGCCGGGGATGGGACGGTCAAGTTCTACTCCCAATCGAGGGCTCCCTTCTTCCAGGCATAGACGAGGCCGAGCACAAGTTCCGCTATGAAGACCATCATTGTCGCCCAACCGGCCCAGCCGATCTGATCGAGGCTGACCGCCCAGGGAAAGAGGAACGCCGCCTCAAGATCGAAAATGATGAACAGGATCGCGACGAGATAGAAGCGCACGTCGAACTGGCTGCGCGGCTCTTCAAAGGCCGGGAAACCGCATTCATATTCGCTGAGCTTGGCCGGATCGGGCTTGTGCGCGCCGGTCAGGCGGCCAACCGCCATCGGCAGGAACACGAATGCCCCGGAAAGCAGCAAGGCGATCCCGAGGAAAATCAGGATCGGCAGATATTGGGCTAGATCGACCAACGAAATCCCCTGGGCGAGATGACTATGGGCGCGCTTTAGGCCTGCCGCATAAGCGAAGCAAGGCCCGGAAGCATGAGAATGATTCGCAACTATTTGCTTCTTGAACGCAGCAACAATATGGGGGTCAGCGCAGCGCCCCAGCCACAAGTTTGTGCAATTTGCTGTGAATGGCGTCGTTGCCCGCGATCACTTCCCGGCGCTCGATCGCCTGGTCGCCGCCCCTGAAATCGGTAGCGAAGCCGCCCGCCTCGCGGACCAGCAACAATCCGGCTGCGACATCCCAAGGTTGAAGCCCGCTTTCCCAGAAACCATCATAACGGCCCGACGCGACATGGGCGAGGTCGAGCGACGCCGCACCGAACCGCCGGATGCCCGCCACCGAGGGCGCGACCGCGCCAAAGATGCGCGCCCACTGCGCCATGTCGCCATGACCCATGAAAGGGATTCCGGTCGCGATCAGGCAATCGCCCAGGTCCCGGCGAGCCGACACGCGCAGCCGCTGGTCGTGCCGCCACGCGCCCCGGTTCTTTTCCGCCCAATAGCTTTCGTCGGTGAACGGCTGATAGATCAGGCCCGTTGTCACCTCTCGCTTATGAGAGCCGTAGGACGGCTCCTCAACCGCGATGGAGATCGCGAAATGCGGGATGCCGTGCAGGAAGTTGCTGGTGCCGTCCAATGGATCGATGATCCAGCGCGGCTTGTTGGGATCACCTTCGATCACCCCGCCTTCTTCCAGCAGGAATCCCCAGTCCGGTCGCGCTTTCTGCAATTCTTCGACCAGGGTCCGTTCCGCCTGCTGATCGGCCTTGGACACAAAGTCCGCCGGTCCCTTGCGAGACACTTGCAGATGTTCGACTTCACCAAAGTCGCGGCGCAGTTTCGAGCCAGCCTTGCGGGCTGCGCGCTCCATGACGGTGAGAAGGCCGGAATGGGATACCATGGTTTTTCTTCCTCTCCTCCCTGTGGGGAGGGGTCGGGGGAATGTTATTTTTCAGGAAGGGCTGCGACATGCCCACCCCTAGCCCCTCCCGCCTGCGGAAGGGGAACTTACTGGCAGGTCAGTCCGCCCGCTTCACATATTCGCGCTCATACACATCGACGATGATGCGCGTGCCGGAGACAATGTGCGGCGGCACCATGACGCGCACACCATTGTCCAGGATCGCGGGCTTGTAGCTGGCCGAAGCGGTCTGGCCCTTCACAACGGCGTCAGCCTCCACCACGGTCGCCTCGACCGTTTCGGGCAGCTGGACCGAGATCGGGCGTTCGTCATACATTTCCAGCATGACCATCATGCCGTCCTGAAGAAAGGCCGAAGCGTCGCCCACCAGATCCTGCGGCAAGTTGATCTGCTCATAGGTTTCCGTATCCATGAAGACGAGCATGTCGCCTTCCGAATAGAGATATTGGAAATCCTTGGTGTCGAGGCGGATGCGCTCGACCGTTTCAGCAGAGCGGAAACGAACGTTATTCTTGCGTCCGTCGATCAGATTTTTCAGCTCAACCTGCATATAGGCGCCGCCCTTACCGGGCTGGGTGTGCTGGATCTTGACGGCACGCCACAGGCTTCCGTCATATTCGATATTGTTGCCGGGACGAATCTCGACGCCGCTGATCTTCATGGGAAGAGCCTGCCTATATGTCTGAAGGTGAAAAGAGCCGGCCTCTTTAAGGCTGGAGCGCCTCTACATCGTGCCGCCGCGAAGGGCAAGTGGGGTCAACGGAACGGCCCCACCAGCAACGGATAGGGATTGATCGCGCGCCCGCCATACCATGGTTCGTCCGGCCTTACGTCATGCACGGCAAAGTGCAGGTGCGGCGCTGTCGGGTCAGCATTGCCGCTGCTGCCGACGGTAGCGATTTTCTGCCCGCGCCGCACAAGCTGTCCTTCGGCAAGGCCCCGCGCATAGGCATCCAGATGCGCATAATAGTAAATGCGCCGTCCGTCGCTGGACCGCTGGTAAATGGTCAGCCCGCCATCGACGCTGGAGAATAGCTTCTCGACCCGACCGTCCGCTGCGGCGACCACTGCCCTCCCCCGCTCCGCCATGATGTCGATGGCATTATGGGGCCGCGCACCCCCCGCGCGGGATTGGGTGAAGGTGTCGGAAAGGCCCGACGGCGGCATATCTGCCACCGGGATGAGCAACGATCCGGCTTCGCCGTCCTCCAGTCTTTCCGGCGCAGCGATTCGGTCCGTTGGCGCATCGTCGGGTACGATCCGTACGCACATCCGCAGGAACAGGATGAGCAGCAACAAGGCCAGCGCAACGCCGCCCCATCGCCGCCGCCCCGGTCGCATCATGCCTGGAATATCGCCTTCACGCCGGTCTTGACCATCTGCGCGAGCCGCGCCGCGTCCCAATTGGTCAGGCGGATACAGCCATGGCTTTCAGTGCGACCGATGGTCCGCGGTTCAGGCGTGCCATGAATGCCGTAATGGGGTTTTGACAGGTCGATCCACACGACGCCAACAGGGCCGTTGGGGCCGGGCTTCAGAACCGCTTTCTCATCCCTTGCCTCTGCATCCCAGAATAGGTCGGGATTATAGTGGAAGTCGGGATTGCGGCTGACGCCCCTGACCTCCCACGTGCCGATCGGCAGCGGGTCATGTTCGGAGCCCATGGTGGCGGGGAACTGGGCGATCAACTTGTCCTGCCCATCGAACACCCGCAAAACGCCATCGGATTTGTCGACAATGATGTGATCGGCCTGCGGTTGATCCTTCGCGACCGCCAGGCTGGCGAGCGTATTGCCCCAGCCGCGTTCATCGCCTTCGATGCTGGCAACGGGCTGGTTGCCGATCGCCGGGACGCGGATGGTCGCGCCCGGCCCGACTTTCGTATCGGGCGCATTGAGAGCGATCAGCACTTCGGGCTTGGTATGGAAACGTTCGGCCAGCTTTTCCAACAGGTTGCGATAGCCGATGAAGGGCAGCTTGGCCTGTTCGTTAAGATCTTTGGGGACATTCACAAACGGCCCGCGCGCAAAGCCTTGCGGGATTTTCACGAGCCAAGTGGCGGGGCGCGCTTCACTGCCCAGCAGTGCCTTTGCCGTGGCGTCATCATATTTGCCGGTTTCGGGCAAGCCGCGCGACCGTTGGAACCCGTTTATGGCGGCGGTGAAAGACATGCCCTCCTTCCCGTCAATGACGCCGGGGGAAAAGCCCGCCCGGTCTAGCGCTACCTGCGCCTGCAATATCGCTTCCGCTCGCGCAGGCGCGCCCTGTGGTTCGGGAACGATGGTGAAGGCATAGGGGTCGTCGCCTGCCGTCTGGGCCGCTGTCTGCGCGGCGTTATCCTGCGGAGCGGGCGCGCTTTCGTTGGAATCGGAGACGGAAACCTTGCAGGCGGTGCAAAGCAGCGTGAGCGCGAGCAGATGGGTTTTCAAGGCGAAACTCTCCCTAAGTTCGGGAGGATAAACGCGCCGAAACGAATAAGGCTTCCTGTATCTATGCAACGGCGAAGAAAGCCGGTGCCGGTCAGCCTGCGCCCAGAGCCTTCGCAAAGGCCGCGACGCCTGCCTTCGGGCCGTCAGGATGGTTCCACACCGCGCCGCATACGGCCAGAAAGTCCGCGCCTGCTTCGATCAGCGGTGGCGCATTTTCCGGTGTGACTCCGCCGACCGCGACGCAGGGAAGTTCGAACAGCGTCGTCCACCAGCCCAGTATCGACGGTTCGGGGCGGTGGTGCGTTTCCTTGGTCGTGGTCGGGTAAAAGGCTCCAAAGGCGACATAGTCCGCTCCCGCCTCGCCCGCTTCCATCGCCAGGTGGCGGCTGTCATGGCAGGTGATGCCGATCTGCACTTTCGGGCCGAGAATCTTGCGCGCCTCACGCGGGTCGCCGTCGCCCTGGCCCAGATGAACGCCGTCAGCGCCCAGTCGCTGTGCCAGCGCGACGCTGTCGTTAATGATGAACGCAACCTCCCGCTCCGCGCACAGTTTTTGCAGCGGTTCGGCTGCGCGCGCTATCGCATCGTCATCGATGCCCTTCAGCCGCAGTTGGAATGCGGCGACACGTCCACCGTCGAGGGCTTCCGCCAACTGCCCCACAAAGCCGTCATCGATCACCGGCGGCGATATCAGGTATAATTGGCAGGAGGGACGAAAACCCCGTTCGAACTGGTCGGCAAAATGCGGATCGAGCGCCAGCTCTTCGTCGGTAAAGTCGGTCATGAAGACGAATTAAGGGCGAAAGAGCATAAAGTCGAGGACAGGACGCCTACCGTGTAAACAGATATTCATCTTTGCCGTACATCGGAAAGGCCGATGATCACCGTGTCCGCCAATGCCCCGAGAAAACTGCTGACCGTGGAGGTTTCCGGCTTCCTGAACAAGCAAGACGTGGCGGAGTTCGAGCAGCGCAAGCTGGAGGCGGCACAATCCATCAGCTACGGCGGCACGTTGGAATATGACGTGCTGATCGACACCACCCAATGCATGATCCAGTCGCAAGACGTCGTCGCCGCATTTCAGGATCTGATGGCTCATGCGCCGCACAAGGCCAAGCGGATAGCCGTCATCCGGACAGGATCGCTCGCACGGTTGCAACTGCAGCGCATTCTTGCGCGAGACGATGTGAAGATCGTCGAGTCCCGGGACGAAGCAATGGCCTGGTTAGCAGGCGCGTCCGCTCTCGATTGAAGAGAGGCGGCCACGCATTGGGGCCGCCCCCTTCATAAAAATCATCCCGCCTTCTTGGTCGAGGCGGTGTAGATTTCGTCGATCGCCTGGCCCAGCGAAGCATTGAACTCGTCATCGCTCATCTGGTGGCGCAGGTCGTTGAGCAGTGCACGGCTGAAGCTCGCGATAATGCCGCGGTTCTTCGCCAGCTCGACACAGGCTTCGGGGCGCGAGAAGCCACCCGACAGGGCGACGACGCGCAGCACGCGGGGATGATCGACCAGCGGATCGAACAGGCCGGACTTGGTAGGCAGCGACAGCTTCAGCATCACCTTGTCATCACCCGGCATCGCGTCGAGCGCCTTGAGCAGCTCCTCCAGCAGGATCTGGTCGCAATCGGCGCGCTCGGCGCTCTTGATGTTGATTTCGGGTTCCAGCATCGGCATCAGCCCGGCGGCAAGAACCTGAGCGCCGACCTCAAACTGCTGCTTCACGATAGCGGCGATGCCTTCGCGATTGGCCAGATTGATAACCGAACGCTCCTTGGTCCCGAATACGCCGAGCGCCTTGGCCCGCTTTAGCAGCGTGTCGAGTTCCGGCATCGGCTTCATCATCTGAACGCCGTTGGCTTCGTCTTCCAGACCCTTGTCGATCTTGATGAAGGGCACGACGCCGCGTTCGATCAGCGCCTGTGGCACGGGCTTGCCACCGGCCTGTCCATCCATCGTCCGTTCAAACAGGATCGCGCCCAGCACCTTTTCGCCGGTGAAGCAGGGCGAGGTGATGATGCGGCTACGCATGTCGTGGATGAGGCCGAACATTTCCTCATCATTGTTCCATGCGCCGTCTTCGATGCCATAGCCCTTGAGCGCCTTGGGCGTTGAGCCGCCGCTCTGGTCGAGCGCGGCGATAAAGCCGTTCCCGCTCGCGATCTTGTTCATCATGTCCTGATCCAGCATCTGCACATACTTTCTCGTCAAGGGTTGCACCGCCCCATCGGCGGCATCGGAAAGAGGAAAGGCCGCCATCCTGTTGGACAGCGACCTTAAAAGTTCACACCATCAATGCGCTGACGCCGGGCAGGTCCTTGCCTTCCATCCATTCAAGGAAAGCGCCACCCGCCGTGGAGACGAACGTAAAGTCGCCCGCGACGCCCGCATGGTTGAGCGCCGCGACGGTATCGCCGCCGCCCGCCACGGACGTCAGGCCGCCTTCCTTGGTCAGCGCCGCCGCCGTCTTCGCCAGCGCCACTGTCGCCTTGTCGAACGGCGCCATCTCGAACGCGCCAAGCGGTCCGTTCCACACCAGCGTCCGGCAATTTTTGAGCGCATCGCCCAGCGCCTCGACGGCAGCCGGACCCACGTCCAATATCATCTCGTCGGCGCCTACTTCATGCACATTGCACGTGCGGACAGACGGCGGATTGGCCGCAAATTCCTTCGCCACCACGACGTCATAGGGCAGATGGATCGTGCAACCCGCAGCCTCAGCCTTGTCGAAGATCGCCTCGGCGGTGTCTGCCAGATCCTTTTCGCACAGCGACTTGCCGACATCGACACCACGCGCGTGGAGGAAGGTGTTGGCCATGCCACCGCCGATGATCAGATGATCGACCTTGGCGACGAGGTTGTTGAGCACGTCGAGCTTTGTTGAAACCTTCGCCCCGCCGACGACCGCCGCGACCGGCTTCACCGGCTCGCCCAGCGCCGCCTGCAGCGCGTCCAGCTCGTTCTCCATCGAGCGGCCCGCAAAGGCAGGCAGCTTGTGCGCCAGCCCCTCGGTCGAAGCATGGGCACGGTGCGCGGCGGAGAAGGCGTCGTTCACATAAAGATCGCCAATCGCCGCCATGGCTTCCGCCAGCGCCGGATCATTCTTTTCCTCGCCGGGGTGGAAACGGGTATTTTCCAGGATAGAGATATCGCCCGGACGCATCACCGCGATGCCGTCCACCGCTGCCTCACCGCAGCAATCGGGAATGAACTGCACGTCGCGGCCGAGAACCTGCGTCAGCGGGCGCGTGATCTTCGACAGCGAATATTCCGGGTTCTTCTGCCCCTTGGGTCGTCCGAAATGTGCCAGGATCAGCACTTTCGCGCCGCGATCCGCCAGTTCCAGGATCGTCGGCATGGCGGCGCGGAGGCGCGTGTCGTCGCTGACCGAGCCATCCTGCATCGGCACGTTCAGATCCTCGCGCACCAGCACCACCTTGCCCGTGATGTCGCCCATGTCGTCGAGTGTCTTGAAGGGTTTTGCCACCGATATCTCCCTGAGTTCCCAGCCCCGTTCGGGCTGAGCCTGTCGAAGCCCTTCACTTTTCTTCGGAAAGAAAAGGAAAGCCCTTCGACAAGCTCAGGGCGAACGGAAATTTTTCCGCTCGATTTACAGCAGGCCCGCCACGACACCGGTGGTGTCGATCATGCGGTTCGAAAAGCCCCATTCATTGTCGTACCAGCTGAGTACGCGAACCAGATTACCATCGATGACAGCCGTTTCCAGGCTATCGACCGTGGAGCTGCGCGCATCGCCATTATAGTCGATCGACACCAGCGGCTCGTCCGAATAGCCGAGCACGCCCTTGAGCGGACCTGCTTCCGAAGCAGCCTTCAGCAGCTGATTGACCTCTTCCTTGGTCGTCGCGCGCTTGGCGATGAACTTGAGGTCGACAACCGAGACGTTCGGCGTCGGCACGCGCACCGACGATCCGTCCAGCTTGCCCTTCAGCTCGGGCAGAACCTCGCCCACGGCGCGCGCGGCGCCGGTGGTGGTCGGGATCATCGACAGTGCAGCAGCGCGCGCGCGGCGCATATCGCTGTGCAGCTGATCCAGCGTGTTCTGATCGTTGGTGTAGCTGTGGATCGTCGTCATGAAGCCCTTTTCGATGCCGATGGCGTCGTGCAGGACCTTGGCGAGCGGGGCCAGGCAGTTGGTGGTGCAGCTGGCGTTCGAAATCACGACATCGTCGGCGGTCAGCGCTTCATGGTTGACGCCGAACACGATGGTCTTGTCGACGCCCGTTGCAGGAGCCGAGATGACAACGCGCTTGGCGCCCGCGGTCAGATGCGCGCTCGCCTTTTCCTTGCTGGCGAAAATGCCGGTGCATTCCAGCGCGATGTCGACGCCCTGCGCCGCGTGCGGCAGCTTGGCCGGATCACGCTCGGCGGTGACGGCAATGCGCTTGCCGTTGATGATCAACGCATCGCCATCGACGCTGACCTCGCCAGCCCAGTTGCCATGGACGCTGTCCCGCTTGAACAGCAGGGCGTTCGACTTTGCGTCACCCAGGTCGTTGATGCTGACCAGTTCCAGGTCATGGTCGGTGCGCGACAAGATTGCGCGCGCCACCAGGCGGCCGATACGTCCAAAACCGTTAATTGCTACCTTCGTTGCCACTGCACTAGCCTCCTGATTGGTAGTTGTTCTTAATGATCGAGCGCGGCCGCAACCTGCGGCGCGATCTTTGCGGCGGTCAGGCCGAAATGGTCGTAAAGCACTTCCGCCGGAGCCGAAGCGCCGAATGTGTCGATGCCGAAACGCAAGCCCGCAATGCCGACATAGCGTTCCCAGCCAAAGGTTGTCCCTGCCTCAATCGACACGCGCAGGACATGGTGCGGAAGGAGATCATCCTTATACGCCTGCGGCTGCGCGTCGAAATGCGCCCAGCTTGGCATGGACACGACGTCCGCACCGATGCCCTGTGCTTCGAGCAGGTCGGCGGTTGCAACGGCGATCTCGACCTCGGAACCGGTCGCGATCAGCACGACCTTGCGATCGCCCTTTGCCGCGCGGAGGCGATATGCGCCCTTCGCGGATAGATTCTCGCTCTTTTCCGTCCGCAACTGCGGCAGGTTCTGGCGGGTCAGCGCCAATACCGACGGGCCGTCCTGATCCTTGAGCGCCAGTTCCCAGCATTCCGCCGTCTCGACAATGTCCGCCGGGCGATAGACGTCCAGATTGGGGATCATGCGCAGCGACATGACATGCTCGATCGGCTGGTGGGTCGGACCATCCTCGCCCAAACCAATGGAGTCATGCGTCAGCACATGGATGACGCGCTGCTGCTGAAGCGCGGCCAGACGGATGCCGCCGCGCATATAATCGGAAAAGACCAGGAAGGTGCCGCCATAGGGGATGACGCCGCCATGCAGCGCCATGCCATTCATCGCGCAGGCCATGCCAAACTCGCGAATGCCATAATAGACATAGCGGCCGGAATAATCGTCTTTGGTGAGCGGCCCGGTGCTCTTGGTCTTGGTATTGTTCGACCCGGTCAGGTCCGCCGAACCGCCCAGCGTTTCAGGCAGCAGATCGTTGATCGCGCCCAGCGCCAGTTCGCTTGCGCGACGCGTCGCGACCTTCTGCGGATTGGCGATCAGCGTATCGATATAGGCGTCGAGCGAGAAGTCGGCGGGCAACTCGCCAGCCATGCGACGCTCGAACTCAGCCTTCTGGCCGTTGCCCGCCAAACGACCTTCCCAAGCAGTGCGCACCTCGGCGCCCTGCGAACCGACGCGGCGCCACTCAGCGGCGACATCCTCGGGAAGAACGAAAGGCTCGGACGTCCAACCCAGGAACTCGCGGGCCGCCGCGACTTCCTCGACGCCCAGCGCAGAACCATGGACGCCCGAAGTGCCCGCCTTGTTCGGCGCGCCATAGCCGATCTTGGTGGCGCATGCGACCAGCGACGGGCGCGGATCGGCCAGCGCTTCATCAATGGCGCGGCGCACATCGGCGACGTCATGGCCGTCGCACGATACGACATGCCAGCCGGTCGCGACATAGCGCGCGCGCACATCTTCGCTGCTCGACAGGTCGACAGCGCCGTCGATGGTGATCTTGTTATCGTCCCACAGGACGATCAGGCGGCCAAGGTTCAGGTGGCCGGCCAGGCCAATCGCCTCATGATTGATGCCTTCCATCAGGCATCCGTCACCCGCGATCACCCAGGTGCGGTGATCGACGAGGTCGTCGCCGAACTGCGCATTAAGGTGCCGTTCGGCAATCGCCATGCCGACGGCAGTGGCAAGACCCGAACCCAGCGGACCAGTGGTCGCTTCGACGCCAGCCAGCTCGAAATTCTCAGGATGTCCGGCGCAGGGGCTATTCAATTGACGGAAGTTGCGGATATCCTCCATCGTCGGACGCGCATAGCCGGTCAGGTGCAGCAGCGAGTAGATCAACATCGACCCGTGACCGGCGGACAGCACGAAACGGTCGCGGTCGGCCCATTTGGGCTGGGTCGGATCGAACTTGATATAATCCTTGAACAATACCGTCGCGACGTCCGCCATGCCCATCGGCATGCCCGGATGGCCGCTGTTCGCCGCCTGCACTGCGTCCATGGAGAGCGCCCGGATGGCGCTGGCGAGCGACTTTTCGGATACGGTCATCTAGGCTGGCTTCTTTCTTGGCTTGGCTCACGGCCCCCTGCTGAGCCGGCGAATCGAAATCGCGTCCCCTTTGTCGCCTCACGCACGAGGCGTCAACCGCAGCAGGGCGCAACGCCGCCGACGGCAGCCCAATCACCGCTTTTGCGCGGCGAAAACTTTGTCTATGCGTAGGACATGGCAAGCAACGGCATGATGCAGGCGATCGGCGCGCTGGAGCGCGCAGTAAGCAAGCTGGAACAGCAGGTGGACGGATTCAAACGGGCGACACCCGCCCCCCCTTCCACCGGCGTGGATGCAGCGGCCGCGCGAGAAGCGCTCCGTTCACTCGACGAACTGATCGCCCAGATCAAGGGGCAGGCCAATGGCTGAAACATCTCTCCACATTGCCGGGCGTCATTATACGGTGCGTTGCCGTGATGGCGAAGAAGCGCATCTCGCCCACCTTGCCGACCTGATCGAGCGCAAGGCCCGGCTGGCCCAGCAGAACACGCCCGGCCTTACCGAAGTGCGCACCTTGCTGTTCGCCGCGCTGTTCATGGCAGACGAGCTGAACGAACTGGAACGAGAGGCGGTCGGGCGGCAGCAGCAACTGGCGCTGGATAATGAGGACGAATCGGCCACCCGCGCCATCGAGGCACTGGCCGCGCGCATAGAAAAGCTGAGCGACAGACTTGCCGCGCCTGCGCCCGACGCCTAGATAGAGAGTGACGGGCACTGCCTGGTACGAGCTTTAGCGAACATCCCTGAGGCGATAATCACATCCACGGGGGCTGTCCCTGGGCGGGCTCTGGCCCGATCTACATGGTCCCCACCTGACGTTGAGGCGTCAGAGGATATTCCAGCAAACGGCCAAGGCGGTCCCGTCACCCTTTCCCCGCCTTCGCGCTCAGGCTAGAGGGCGCTGCATGAGCGACGATCCCGACAAGACTGCCCTGCGCGCCATCGCCCGCGAACGCCGCCGCGCCTTCGTTCAGTCGATCGATCCGCTGGCGCACCGACTGGCGTTCAAGGCGATCCCATCCCCCCTTGCCCGCCGCCTGACGGAAGCACAGACCGTCGCCCTCTATATGGGCCTTGATGACGAAGCCCCGGCCCAGCGCTTCGCCGCACCGCTACAGGCGATGGGCAAGGTCATCGCCCTGCCCCGCGTCATAGATCGGCTTGGCACCATGGATTTTCTCGCCTGGCTGCCCGAAGATCGGCTTTTGCCCGGCCTCTACGGCACCCATCACCCTGAACCGAGCGGCCCGCCCGTCGCGCCGGACGTCATCATCGCGCCCCTGCTTGGCTTTGACCGAACGATGAACCGGCTGGGTCAGGGCGGTGGCTATTATGATCGCGCCTTTGCCCGCTTTCCCGACGCGCTACGGGTCGGCCTTGCCTGGTCGGTGCAGGAACATGACGTGCTGCCTGCCGATCCTTGGGACCTGCCGCTGGACATCATCCTGACCGAAGTTGAATTGATCGAAGGACCCGACGCGTGAACCGCCAGCCCGCCCCCTATCAACCCAGCTGGCGCAAGCCCGTGGGCACGTTCATCATCGTTGGGCTGATCGCGCTATGGGCGATCATGATCGGCAGCCTGTCCAGCCTGATCGGTGGCCTGCCGATGTTGGCGCAGGTGCCCGTCTATATCTTTCTGGGGGTGATCTGGCTCTGGATCCTGCCTTTGAAGCGCCTGTTGGCTTGGATGGAAACCGGGCGCTGGCGCAAGCGCTGACCGCCCGCGTTTCGGCATCTTAGCGCAGGCTGGGATCTCATGCGTGAAGGCACGGCATAGCCCAGCAAGATGCCAGCCTTCGCTGACATGACAAAACCATAAATCTAGGGAAATTTCGGCCTCTAGGGCCTATCCACTCCATCAAAAGAGTGGCGCGAGTGACGGGGCTCGAACCCGCGACCTCCGGCGTGACAGGCCGGCGCTCTAACCAACTGAGCTACACCCGCGTTCGGTGTGGGCGGGCATCTATGCGGGTGCGCCGGACCTGTCAACCGGCTCTTTCGCCACTTTCTTGCGTTTCGTCATTTTCTCTGGCCGGAGGGACCGTCAACGTCCCACGTTCAAACAGGAAACCGGCGATATCCGGCATGCCAGCAGCCGACACCACCGTCTGGATGATGATCAGCAAAGGCACCCCCAGCAGCGCGCCGGGCGTTCCCCACACCCATCCCCAAAAGGTCAGCGCCACCAGAATCAACAGCGGGTTCATGGTCAGCCGCCGCCCCAGCACGGTGGGCGTGATCGCATTGGCCTCTATCAGGTGAAAGCCGACCTGGATCGCCGCGGGCAGCAGCGCCATCCAGACATCGTCGAACACCATCAGGCCACCCAGGCCCAGCAGCACTGCAGCCAGCATCGGCCCGAAATAGGGAATGAAGTTCAGCATCGCGACGATCCCGCCCCACATCAGCGGAGACGGCATGCCGATCAGCCACAAGGCTATCGCGACAGAAAGGCCAAGACACAGGTTGATCACCGCGATGGTCAGCACATAGGCGGATGTCGCATCGACCACATTCTGGATGACCCGTGCGACCGCCAGAGCGCCGTCGAAACTGCCCCGGCTGTTGATCGTCCGCCGCCGCAGGCGCGTCCAGCCCGCCAGGAAGAAATAGATGATGAGCAGCGCGAAGACCATCTGGACGATGGCCGAGGGCGCGGAAGTCGCCGCGAACTGCAACAGGGACCGGGGAGCATCCACGGAAACGGGGCTGGCCTTAGCGCCGGGACCGCTCGCCAGCATCTGCACGGTGCCGTCGACGAAGCGCTGCATCTGCGAATAGAGGTCGATCAGGGGCGCAAGATTATTCTGAATCTTGGGCAGGCGTTCGGGAAGCAACCTGAACCAGTCCGCAGCCGGGACGACGATCAGGACGATGGCCATGTTCGCCACCAGCAGGAAGGCGATGACTGCGATCAGCGCCGCCAGGGGCGATGGCACTTTGCGCCGTTCCATCCATTCAAGGAAAGGCACCAGCGCAATGGCGATCACCAGCGCGGCGGCGAGTGGCAGGAAGAATTCCGCCCCTTCGCGCAAGGCAAAGGGCAGCGCCAGGATAAGGCCGATGCCAGCAGTCAGCGCGATCGAAGCGAGCAGGCGGTCGCGCCGCCGACTAATCTCATGCTGTTCATGGGGTGTCACGTTCGATCAAATCCCTGCCCAGGAGCAATGTCCGATCCGATGGCATCGGTGGCGCTGCTCTGTTTTTCTTTTGTTATCCGCATTTTCCAAGCCAGCAGATGATTCCATCTGCGCCCCAAAACCCCTTAGCTGTGTACCGCAAGCGCAGGCCCGTCAATTTCATGTTGCTGGACAGACATATATTCAACGCAGGATTAACCAAATCTTCGGCGATCTCCCCTAACGCTGGGCCATATGCAGAGCAGGATTTTCGGCATGATCAGGGGATGGGGGGCGTTCGCCTGTGCACTGGTGGCAGCAACGGTGCCTTCCGGGGCGATGGCGCGGCAAGACATCAGGCTGGAAACCCAGATGTTCGTGGAGCGGGTGCATATCGACATCAACGGACGGCCTCGCCGCGTTCTGGCCAGCGCCGATCGCATCGCGCCGGGCGACCAGCTGATCCTGGTCGTCAACTGGCGTAATGAGGGAAGCCAGCCTGTGCGCGGCCTGGCGGTGACCAACCCGATTCCGCGCGGCATGCGCCTGGCCGTGTCCGATCCCAATGTCGAAGTTTCCATCGATGGCGGACAAAGGTGGGGTCGGCTTCAGGACCAATGGCTGCCGACGCCGCTGGGCGGCACCCGCCGCGCTGTTCCGGCTGATATCACGCATGTACGCTGGATGATGCCCGACGACATTTCTCCCGGTGAAAGCGGTCGCCTGAGCTATCGCGCGACCGTGCGTTAATCGGCGAACAGTAGCACCGGGGATTCCAGCAGCTTCCTGACCGCCTGGACAAAGTTCGCCGCGTCCCAGCCGTCCACCACGCGATGATCGCAGCTGATCGACAGGTTCATCAGCTTTGCCGCGACGATTTCCTTGCCCCGGAACACTGGTCGTTCGACGATGCGGTTTGGCCCGATGATCGCGACCTCCGGCCGATTGATTACCGGCGTCGTCACCATCCCGCCCAGCGGCCCCAGCGATGTCAGGGTGAGCGTGGAGCCGGACAGTTCCTCCACCTTCGCCCGTCCGGCACGGGCGGCTTCGGCCAGGCGCGCAATCTCTGCCGCCAGCTGCCAGACGTTGCGGTCCTGCGCGTCGCGGATCACCGGCACCATCAATCCCGCATCGGTCTGCGCCGCAATGCCCATATGCACCGCGCCATGTCGCGTCACGACCCCTGCCTCATCATCATAGCGCGCGTTCAACATCGGGAAGTCGGGCAAGGACCGGCAAATCGCGACGATCAGCAGCGGCAGCACCGTCAGTTTAGGGCGGTCGCCCCGGCTGGCGTTCAGTTGCTCACGCAGGCGCTCCAGTTCGGTAACGTCGATTTCCTCGACATAGGTGAAATGCGGGATATGCCGTTTGGAGGCAGCCATATTTTCGGCGATGCGGCGGCGCAGGCCGATCACCTTGACCTGCTCGTCGGCACGTCGCGGCGATGACGCGCCCGCCGGTCGATAGCCCTGCCCCGCACCGTAGAGCAGGAATGTGTCGAGATCCGAATGGCGCACGCGGTCGCCCGCAGGTTTCACCTGGGAAAGGTCGACCCCCAAATCCTTCGCCCGCGCACGGACGGCGGGGGAGGCAAGGACATGGGGTGGCGGATCATCCGGGTCGGCTGACTTGGCAAGCTCTTGTCGGTCGTCCGGTTCACCCGCAGCCACGCTTTCAATCGATTGCTCGCCGGGCGTCTCGGCTTCGATGACCTCCTCTGGTGGAGGCGGCGCGACCGCTTCCCCCTCGCCCTCCGTCTCGATCTCCACCAGCATGGCGCCGATGGCGACCTGATCACCCACCTCACCGGCCAGCCGCAGGATGGTGCCGGTAACGGGGCTCTCCATCTCCACCGTCGCCTTGTCGGTCATCATGTCGGCGATCGGCTGATCCTCCTCGACGCGATCACCTGCCTGCACATGCCAGGTGACGATTTCGGCTGCGGAAATGCCTTCGCCTATGTCGGGCAGCTTGAACGTGAACAGGGCCATGTCGCGCCTCAATCCTTCATGATCTTGTCTATGGCTTTTGCAATGCGCACCGGGCCAGGGAAATAGGCCCATTCCAGACTGTGGGGATAGGGCGTGTCGAACCCCGTCACCCGCTCGACCGGCGCTTCCAGATGGTAGAAGCATCGTTCCTGCACCAGCGCGCTCAGTTCCGCGCCGAACCCGCTGGTCCGCGTCGCTTCATGTACGATCAGGCAGCGCCCGGTCTTCTTCACCGAACGCTCGATCGCCTCGATGTCGAGCGGCACCAATGTGCGCAGGTCGATAATCTCTGCATCCACGCCCATGTCGGCAACCGTGCTTTCGACCACATGCTCCATCGTGCCGTAGCATAATATGGTGAGCGCTTCCCCCGGACGCACAATCCGCGCCTGACCCAGGGGCACGCGATAATGGCCGGTCGGCACCATTGCGCCGGGGTGGCCTGCCCACCCCTTGGCCGGGCGGTCATAATGGCCATCGAACGGGCCGTTATAGATGCGCTTGGGCTCGAAGAAGATGACGGGGTCATTATCCTCGATAGCGGAGATCAACAGTCCCTTGGCATCATAGGGAGTGGATGGGATCACCGTCTTGATCCCCGACACATGGGTGAAGATGCCCTCCGGCGACTGGCTGTGCGTCTGTCCACCGAAAATGCCGCCGCCAAAGGGCGAACGCACGGTCATGGGCGAGGTGAACTCGCCCGCCGACCGATAGCGCAGCCGCGCAGCTTCACTCACCAACTGGTCGAGCGCGGGGTAGATATAATCGGCGAACTGGATTTCAGGCACGGGTCGCAGCCCATAGGCTCCCATGCCGATGGAGACGCCGATGATGCCGATTTCGGTGATGGGCGTGTCGAACACGCGGTTCTTGCCATATTTTTCCTGCAACCCCGCCGTCGCGCGGAAGACGCCGCCGAAATAGCCGACATCCTCCCCCATCACGACGACGTCGGGGTCCCGATCCATCATGACGTCCAGGGCGCTGTTGATCGCCTGGATCATGGTCATCTGCTGAATGTCGCTGTCCAGCTTCACAGCCCGGCTGCCTTTGCTTCATCAAGCATCTGCTGTTGCTGTTCACGCAGGTGCCAGGGCATGTCTTCGAATACATCCTCGAACATCGTTTCCATCGGATGGTGGAGTCCATGCCCCAGAATGCCGTTCTTCTCCGCCTCCCGCGCGGCGTCGCGCACCTGTTCGGCCAGTTCCTTGTCCATCGCGGCCTGCCGTTCCTCGTCCCATATGCCCAGGCGGATGCAATGCTGCATCAGCCGCGCAATCGGGTCGCCCAGCGGCCAATGGCTGCCTTCATCCGCCGAACGATAGGCGCTGGGATCGTCCGACGTGCTGTGCCCTTCTGTCCGGTAGGTGAAATGTTCGATCAGCGTCGGCCCCGCATTGGCTCGCGCCCGGTCGGCGGCCCAGCGGGTGGCGGCATAGACGGCCAGCGCGTCATTGCCATCGACCCGCAGGCCCGCAATGCCATAGCCCAGCGCGCGGGCGGCAAAGGTGGTCGCCTCTGCCCCGGCGAAACCGGAAAAGCTGCTGATCGCCCATTGGTTGTTGACGATGTTCATGATCACCGGCGCGCGATAGACGCTGGCGAAGGTGCAGGCGGAATGGAAGTCGCCCTCCGCCGTCGATCCTTCCCCGCACCAGGTCGCCGCGATCCGCGTATCGCCCCGCGCCGCGCTGGCCATCGCCCATCCGACCGCTTGCGGATATTGCGTCGTCAGATTGCCCGATATCGAAAAGAAGCCCGCGTCGCGCGCCGAAAACATGACCGGCAACTGCCGCCCCTTCAGCCGGTCGCCCTTGTTCGAATAGATCTGGTTCATCATGTCAACGATGGACCAGCCCCGCGCGATCAATATGCCTTGCTGGCGATAGCTGGGGAAGCACATGTCATCTCTGGCCAGCGCGGTCGCGGCGGCGATGGACACCGCCTCTTCGCCGGTGGACTTCATGTAAAAACTGGTCTTGCCCTGTCGCTGCGCGCGAAACATGCGCGTGTCGAACGCGCGCGTCAGCGCCATGGCGCGCAGCATCTTGAGCAATGCTTCCGCAGGCAGATGCGGGTCCCACGCCCCCACCGCCGCACCTTCATCGTCAAGCACGCGGACCAGCCCATAGGCCAATTGCTGCATGGAGCCGGGGTGTGCCGTTTCATCCGGGCGCGGCGCGGCATCGGCCGCGGGAATGTCGAAATCGCTATAGTCCGCGACATCGCCGGGACGGAATTGGGGTTCGGGCACATGCAACCGCAACGGCTGCAGATTCCGTCCGCCGCCATCCTGACCAATCCCCGGAAGTCGCTGATCGCTCATCCCGCACCCTCTCAAACGTTGCAATAAAGTTGCTTGTGTCGATTACTATATTACAACGCGTGAGAAAGGCAACTGTCCTCGGTTAACCGTCTGCCGCTATTTCGCTATACCGCGACAGGGGCGGCGATATGCGCTTGCGGGGCATAATTCTGCACCTCGAAATCCTCGATCCTATAGTCGAACATGCTGGACGGACGCCGGTTGATCCGCAGCACGGGCGCGCCGCCGGGCGTTCGGCTGATCTGTTCTTCCACCAGAGCGGCGTGGTTCAGATATAAATGCACGTCGCCGCCCTGCCAGACGACTTCGCCCGGTTCCAGGTCGCATTGCTGGGCCAGCATACGGGTCATCATCGACAGGCCGAATATGTTGAATGCAAATCCTAGCCCCAGGTCGCAGCTGCGCTGGAACAACAGGCCGTTCAGCCGTCCGCTCGACACCTGGAACTGATAGGTCATATGGCATGGCGGCAGCGCCATCTGCGATATTTCCGCGACGTTCCAGCCGGTGAAGAGCAAGCGGCGCGACCCGGGATTATTCCTGATGCCATCCACCAGATCGGCAATCTGGTTATGCCCCTTGTCCGCGCGCCGGTAGAGGCCGTCGCCCGCTGGTTCATATCGCGGCCAATTCACCCACTGCGCCCCATAGACCGGACCCAGTTCTCCCCACCGGGCGGCGAAATCCGCATCGTCGACGATGCGCGCTTCAAAGGCATCGCGGTCGATCATTTCGCCGGTCGCCTTGCGATAGGCATCCAGCGGCCAGTCAGTCCATATATGCACGCCCTGACGCACAAGTTCGCGAATATTGGTGTCCCCGCTCAGGAACCAAAGCATCTCTCGCGCGGCGGCCTTCCAATAGACGCGCTTCGTGGTCAGCAGCGGCACGGCGTCCCCGGCCAGGGAAAAGCGCATCGTCGCGCCCAGGATCGATCGCGTTCCGACGCCCGTGCGATCGATACGCTCATCCCCCTGTGTCCAGATGCGGCGCATCAGGTCCAGATATTGCTGTTCATAATGGTCGGCACGGGAAGGAAACATGCTGGTCAAGTTGGTCTTTCCTGATGGCCCGGCAAGGAACGACGAGTCCCTGCCGGATGTAGCCCAGCGCCCTCGGATCGCCAATGTTCACTTTGGACCAAAAGCTGGCAAGGCCGCTCCAGACCGGAGGCAACTGAACGTGCCGGCCAGGGCTTTCTGCCGCATCCTTTGCCGATGGCCGCTAGGGAAACCATTGAAATCATCGCGCTGGACGACGATTGGAACCTGCTGGGCCGCATCGATGGCAAAGGCGACTGGCCCGGCATCGTCAAGGCGTTGCTGCGGATGGACAGCGCGTGGCTGGTCATAGAACAGCAGCGCGCCGACGGCCCATCGCCCATGCCCCGGCGCGAAGATATCCGCCTGTCCCGCACGGTCGCGCACCGCCTGCGCCCGATGGAAATGAAGATCGCCGATCATGTCATCCTGAGCGGCAAAGGCCGGTTCAGTTTCCGTCAGGCGGGGTTGCTGTGACCATGGCAAAAAAAGCACGTCCAGCCGCTTGCCAGCCGGAAAACCCACCTCTATAGACCGCCGCCTGCCCAGTGGCATCGCCCAGCGATACCGCCGACGGTCGGGGAGTAGCTCAGCCTGGTAGAGCACTGTCTTCGGGAGGCAGGGGCCGGAGGTTCGAATCCTCTCTCCCCGACCAATTTCTTTTTTCTGCTGTCTGATCAGGTGAATGCCGACCCGCCTTCGGGCGCGGGAACGCGATTGGGCGCCATCGCTCCTCCCAGGAACAACAGCGTCGTAGCATCACCGCTCAAAAGCTAGCGCGAGGACGAGGCCCGGCACTGCCTGGGCCTCGTCCTCGCGTTTCAGATAGGTCAGGCCTCGCCGAAGACGCGGCGGAAGATCGTGTCGACCTGGCGGAAGTGATAGGCGAGGTCGAATTTTTCCTCGATCTGTGCGGCGGGCAGTGCGGCTGCGACATCGGGGTCCGCCTTCAGCAGTTCCAGCAGGGACAGCTGGCCGTCCGATTCCCAGACCTTCATCGCGTTGCGCTGGACGTAGCGATAGCTGTCTTCGCGGGAGACGCCCGCCTGCGTGAGGGCCAGCAGCACCCGCTGCGAGTGGACAAGGCCGCCCATCTTGTCGAGATTCTTCATCATCCGCTCAGGATAGACCAGCAGCTTGTCGATGACGCCGGTCAGGCGGGCCAGCGCGAAGTCGAGCGTGATGGTGGCATCGGGGCCGATATAGCGTTCCACCGACGAATGGCTGATGTCGCGTTCATGCCAAAGGGCGACATTTTCCATCGCGGGCATGGCGTAGCTGCGCACCATGCGGGCAAGGCCGGTCAGGTTTTCGGTCAGCACCGGGTTGCGCTTGTGCGGCATGGCCGAACTGCCCTTTTGGCCGGGGGAGAAATATTCCTCCGCCTCCAGGACTTCGGTGCGCTGAAGGTGGCGCACTTCGACTGACAGCCGCTCGATCGAGCTGGCGATGACGCCCAGCGTCGCAAAGAACATGGCGTGGCGGTCGCGGGGGATGACCTGGGTGGACACTGGCTCGATGGCCAGGCCCAGCTTTGCCGCGACATGTTCTTCCACGCGCGGATCGATATTGGCGAAGGTGCCGACCGCGCCCGATATGGCGCAGGTGGCGACTTCCTCACGCGCGGCGACCAGGCGGGTGCGGCAGCGGGAAAACTCCGCATAGGCTTCCGCCATCTTGAGGCCGAAGGTGACGGGTTCGGCATGAATGCCATGGCTGCGGCCGATGGTGGGGGTCAGCTTATGTTCAAAGGCGCGGCGCTTGATGACGGCCAGCAGCTTGTCCAGATCGTCGATCAATATGTCGGCGGCGCGCGACAGCTGCACGGCAAGGCAAGTGTCGAGCACGTCGCTGGAGGTCATGCCCTGATGCATGAAGCGGGCTTCATCGCCCACCTGTTCCGCGACCCAGGTCAGGAACGCGATAACGTCATGCTTGGTCACCGCTTCGATGGCGTCGATAGCGGGCACGTCAATCGACGGATTGGTCGCCCACCAGTCCCACAGCGCCTTGGGAGCCGATTTGGGAACGACGCCCAGTTCACCCAATGCCTCGGTCGCGTGCGCTTCAATCTCGAACCAGATGCGGAAGCGGGCCTCTGGTTCCCAGAGGGCAGTCATTTGGGGGCGAGCATAGCGCGGGACCATCGGGTCGAATCCTGATTGCTGATGAAAGATCGCCGCGCCGCCTAGCAGGCCCGTTACCGAAGGGCAAATAAGGCAGGTGAGAGGCCGATGCCCGTCGCAGGGCCACGTCTTTCGTCGCGAATATTGCAGGCCGGGCAGATGACATGAGCGTTCCGGGGAGATGAGCCGACCATCATGAACGGATGTTCAGGAAAACCGGCGAATATTCCTGTATTCGGATGAACAATTCATTCCCCCACGGGTCTTACCCATGAGCCGTTTCTATTGAGGAGTTCGCGATGATCCGCGTGTTGACGTTGGCGACGTTGATGGGGTCCCCGGCCTTGGCTCAGGAAGCGCCTGCTCCCGCGCCTGGCGCTGCGTCTCCGTCAGATATGACGCCTGCGGCTCCGGCCAATTCCATCGCGGCAATCGTGGAGACCGAATTTCCCGCCTATGACGGCAATAGCGACGGGCAACTCGACAAGGCCGAATTTTCCCGCTGGATGATTGCGCTGAAGGATCAGGAAATGAAGGCGGGAGGCACCAAAATGCCCGCAGCCGACGTCACCGCCTGGGTCGATGGGGCTTTCGTCACGGCTGACGCGGACAAGAGCATATCGGTCAGCAAGCCGGAGTTGATCAACTATCTGAGCGGCGGCGCAGGCTGACCAGGAGATTCCTGCGAAAATACGCAGGCAAAACCACCCTGAACGGGTCGCACATGAGGCGGTGTGGAGCGAAGGCCACGCCGCCTCTTTTTTTTGCCTGGTTCAGCCGCGCTTTCGGTTCGCGTAGAGCAGCGCGGCGACGATGGCCGCGGACCCGATGCCGACGGCGGTCCCCATCAACACGCCCTTGCTGGCGGATTTGCGCGCGGCAGTCGCCAGATTGGGCTTGCCAGCAGTGTCGGCGGTTTGGGCGCCGTCTGTGGGCGCATCTTGGTTGGGTTTTATCATAACAATCCGAATCTATGCAATAAAGCGGGCGCGCAGAAAAGCGGCTTTCAATAATCGGGCAAAGTTTGGGACGCTTCCCCCCACCCGCGCAGTTCGCGCGAACCGGCGCGCTCAATCAATTGGTCGAGATCCGCGATGGTGAAGGCACCGGGACGTTCGATATCCTCCAATTCATCCCAGGTGATCGGCGCGGCGACAGGCGCGTTTTCCCGCGCGCGCACCACATAAGGCAGGACGGCGGTCGCGCCCCGCTGGTTACGCAGCCAGTCGATGAAGATGCGCCCCTTGCGCTTGGCCTTGCTCATGGTGGCGGTGAAGCGGTCGGGTTCCGCCGCTGCCAGCGCGCGGGCGAAGCGGTCGGCGAAATCCTTGACCTGCGGCCATTGCGCGTCGGGCGTCAGCGGCACGACGACATGAACGCCCTTGCCGCCCGACAGCATCGCAAAGCTGGTGAGGCCGATATCGTCCAATGTCCGCCGGATGTCGCGCGCCGCCTTCTTCACATCGCCAAAGTCCAGCCCCTCGTCCGGGTCGAGATCGATGACCAGCCGGTCGGGCCGCTCCACATCCTCCACCCGCGATCCCCAGCCGTGAAACTCGATCGTCCCCATCTGAACGCAGGCCAGCAGGCCGTCGACATCATCGATGTAGAGATAATCCTCATCACCGCCGTCCTTTTCCCGAATGGGAACATGCATCACATGATCGCCAAAGCTGCCGCTATCATGTTTTTGGAAGAAGCATTTCTTCGCCCGGCCCTGCGGACATCGGACGAGGCTGATCGGGCGATGCGCGACCCAGGGAAGCATGATCGCGCCCGCCGCCGCATAATAGTCGGCCAATTGACCCTTGGTGATCTTCGCCTCGGGAAAGATCAGCCGATCGCGATTGCTGATACGGACATCGGTCTGGGTTTCGGGGGTGGCCATTGGTTTCTCCCGGCTGACATCCTTGGCCGCCTTGTCTTCGCGCAAGCCCAGGAAGCTGCCGTGCCGCACGACATTGCTGCCCGTAAATTCGGCAAAGGCGATTTCGGCCACCAGATCGGGACGCACCCACTGAGCGCCCCGGGTTTCGCTGCGCGGGACGGTCAGGGCGGGGGTCTTGCGCGCGCGAGCCTTCAATGACCGGACCAGATCTTCGCTGTTGCGCGCGTTGAATCCGGTGCCGACCTTCCCGGCGTAGACCAGCCCCTCCTCTCCATTCTGCGCGAGCAATATGTTGCGCAAGGCGCGACCGCTGGCACCGCTCGCCGTCCACCCGATGATGACGAATTCCTGCCGCCTGGTGCATTTGACCTTCAGCCAGTTCTTTGTCCGCACACCACGATAGGGTGCATCCGCCCGCTTGGAAATTATGCCTTCCTGCCCGGCGTCGCACATCGCGCGGAACAGCTTTTCACCCGCGCCCACCACATGATCGGCGAAGTGAATCTGCGGCATTCCATCACCCATCAGGGCGGCGAGCTTTTCTTTTCGGGCCACATTGGGAAGCGAGGTCAGATCCTGTCCGTCCAGCTCCAGAAGGTCGAAGGCAAACAGATGGAGAGCGCCGTCAGCCTCTCCTTTCAACACCTGCTGGAGGGTCGAAAAATCCGGGTTGCCATCAGCGCCCATCGCCACGATTTCCCCGTCGATTAGGGCCGGCGGAAGGTTCATCGCCGCGAGTTCGGCGGCAAGCGGGGCGAAACGATCGGCCCAGTCCAGTCCCGTGCGCGTAAACACCCGCACCTGCTTTCCCGCGACGCTTATGACGCAACGATAGCCATCATATTTGATCTCGTGAATCCAGCTATTGCCCGACGGGACCGCGTCGACCAGCGTCGCAAGCTGGGGCGCACGAAAGGCGGGCGGCTTGCCGGTCACGCGCTTGCGCGATGCGCGAACCGGCGTCGCCTTTTGCGCCTGGGTCATGGCGGCGTCGAAGGACTTGCCCTTCTTGCCCTTCAAGGAAATGGGCGGCGCTTGCGCGGCGATCTGGCCCATGGTCCGGCCGCTGCGAATGCTGGTAAGCTCCCGCGCCACCAAATCATCGCCCGCGCCTGCATAGCTATCCTCAATCTTGCGCAGCAGCCAATTTTCCCGTTTTTCGCCCGAACGCGGTTTCAACCGGATCAGCAGCCATTCGCCCTTCATCCTGTGACCGTGCAGGATGAAATGAAGGTGCCCCTTTTCCAAATCCCTGGCGCTCTTGCCGGGGATGGGTTCCCACGTCCCCTCATCCCACAGCATCACCGTGCCGCCGCCATATTCGCCTTTCGGGATGGTCCCTTCGAAACTGGCGTAGGACAGGGGGTGGTCCTCTGTTCGTACCGCCAACCGTTTATCCGCGGGATCAATGCTCGGCCCCCTCGTCACCGCCCAGCTTTTCAGCACGCCGTCCATTTCCAGCCGAAAATCATAGTGCAGCCGGGTGGCGTCATGCTTTTGCACGATAAAGCTGTTTCCGCCGCTTCGCCCGCGCTTGCCAGCAGGCTCCTTGGTCCGGGTAAAATCGCGTTTGCGATTATAGACCGTCAGCGGATCGGCATCGGCCATGGGTCATGCCCGCTTTCGCGCCGGAACCTTGGCCGCCCCGGCCTTCCGCGCGGCGGGCTTTCTTGCCGTTCCGGTCTTGCCGGTCGCGCCCGACGACCCGCCCTTGCCGCCCGTGTCGACCGATTTCTTGAGCGCGGCCATCAGGTCGATGACGTTGCCACTGCGTTTCACCGGGGCAGTATCCTCCTCCTCAATGATGCGGCGGCCCTTGGCCTTTTTCTTTTTCTCGATCAGCCGTTCCAGCGCATCGACATAGCGGTCATGGAAGCTGTCGGGCTTGAAAGGCGCGGTCTTCTTTTCAATCAAGGTCTGGGCAAGGTCGAGCAGTTCCGGGTCGGGCTTTGCATCCTCAATCTCGCGGAAATAGCTTTGCGCGCGGTTGACTTCATCGGCATAGCGCAGCGTTTCCAATATCATGCCCCGCCCGCAGGGCTTGAGCGACACGATATATTCCCGCCCGCGCATCGCCAGCTGGCCCAGGCCGACCTTCTTTGACCGGCGCAGCGCCTCGCGCAGGACGATGAAGGCTTCCTCGGCCAGATCGTCGGCGGGGACGACATAATAGGGCCGCTCATAATAGAGCACGTCGATCTCATCCGCGTCGACGAACTGCGTCAATTCCAGCGTCTTCTTGCTTTCCAGCTTGACCGCCTCAATCTCATCGGGTTGCAGCAGGACATAGTCGCCCTTGCTTACCTCATAGCCTTTTACGATGTCCTCAGGCTTCACCGCGCCGAGACCGGGCACGGTCTTTTCATAGCGGACACGCTTGCCACTAGGTTCATGTATCTGGTGAAAGGCGATTTGCGCACCCGACTTGGTCGCGGAATAAATCTCGACCGGGATGGACACGAGAGCCAGCCTGATCTGCCCCTGCCAATAAGCGCGCGCCGCCATGATAATGTGCCTCCTTGCGACAGGGAAAAATGCGCGGGCGCGGTTCGGAGTTCCGCGCGGGCCACGGCAAAGCTGCCGGCAACTCGCTTCCCCGCCCTTACGCGCGCGTATCGAAATCGGACGAAGCGCTTCCGAAGACGGCTGAAATGCCCTAAGCTGCCCGAAATCAGCAGCTGGGACGATATGCCGATGCAATTTCTGCGGACTGCCTTTTGGGTCGTCATCGCCGTAGCCCTCGCCTTTTTCTGCATGGCGAATTATGTGCCCGTCACGGTCCGGCTATGGGGTGACATGGTGATGGAAACCAAGCTGCCGGTCCTGCTGATCGGCGCATTCCTGCTGGGCGCGCTGCCCTTTTGGGTCATGGCGCGGGCCACGCGCTGGCGGATGAAGCGCCGGTTGGAAAGCACCGAGCGCGCTTTGATTGTCGCCACCACTACCCCCGCCCCAACGCCCAGCCCGGCCGATTCTGCGGACATCACCACCCCGCCAACCCCTCCCCTTTCTGCAACAGGAACAGCATGAGCAGCCCGATCTACGTCGCCATCGATACACCCGACCTGGCGAAGGCGCAGGAATTGGCGCAGCGGGTCCACAACCATGTCGGCGGGCTGAAGCTGGGGCTCGAATTTTTCTGCGCCAACGGCCATCACGGCGTGCGGGAGATGATGAAGTTCGACCTGCCGATCTTCCTCGACCTCAAACTGCATGACATTCCCAATACCGTGGCGAAGGCGGTGCAGTCTCTAAACGGCCTGGAACCCGCCGTGCTGACCGTCCATGCAGCGGGCGGGCGAGCGATGCTGGAGGACGCGAAGGCGGCGGCTGGCATCCATACCAAGGTGGTGGCCGTCACGGTGCTGACCAGCCTGGACAATAGTGACCTCACCGACATCGGCGTCGGCGGAAAGGCGGAGGATCAGGTTGCTCGCCTGGCCGACCTGGCGCGCAGTGCGGGCCTGGACGGTATCGTCTGTTCCGGCGAAGAAGTGGCGATGGCGAAACGGGCATGGCCAGACGGCTTTTTCGTCGTGCCCGGTGTCCGGCCTGCGGGCGGCGCAATGGGCGATCAGAAACGCGCCGTCACCCCGCGCGAGGCGCTTGACCGTGGCGCATCCATCCTGGTGGTGGGACGACCGATCAGCCTTGCGGACGATCCCGACTTGGCTGCGCGCGAAATCGAAGCGACATTATAGCAGCTACGAACGTCCGTGTGACCCGCCGCACCGGCGGGCGGGTCAATAGTCCTTCGATATGCGGACGTTCGCGCTTTCCCGTCCCAAGGTCGATATGGCCGCCAACAGGGAGAGCCAGCGGGTCACCTGATATTCTATGCGGGTGGCGGAATAGCCCTGTCCGTCGGTGATCAGCTCCACATAGGTTTTGCGCGTCAGATATTTGCCCGCCGCCAATGATGTGCCCTGCCCCTGGGTCGGGTCGGCGGCGATGATCCGCAGCCGATCCAGCCCGGCGGCCTTGCGCACGGCATTGATCGGGTCCAGCCCGCCGTCGCCCTGAAGCGAGCCGACAGCCGACGCCAGTTGCAGAGCCTCTGGCGCGGACAGGTTGGTGATGGACGTTCCGAACAGGATGCGGGACAAAAGCTCATCCTGCGGCAATGCGGGAATGCTGGTGAAGCTGATATCGGGTTTCAGCCCCGTGCCGCCCACATGGATGGTCGCGGTCAGGTCGTTGACGTCGGCTTCGGCATTGATGTCCAGTGATGGGTTGACCGGCGTGCGCCCGTCAAACTGTATCCTGCCTTCACGCAGTTCGAACCGCCGCCCCGCAAAAGTATAGCCGCCCCGCACCAGTTCCGCCCTGCCCAAAATGGTGGGCGTCGTGACCGTGCCGCCAATGTCCAGATTGGCACGCCATTCGCTGTCGAGGCCAAGCCCGGTGACGGTCAGGCGGTCGCGGGCCTTGGCCTTGATCGCCAGCGCCCAAGGCTTGCCGGTTCGCGGTCGTTCTATTTCATCCCCATTGCGACGCGTTTCGATGACGCGCAATTCGGGGATCTGGGCCACGGCAGCGGCCCGGCCCATAGTGAACCGGCTGCGGTTGAGGATCAGATCGCCGCCGACCGTGCCTGTGGAGCCGTCAGAGCGCAGCGTGATCGGGCCGCTCACGGTCGCGGCGATATCATCCCGCTCCAGCAAGGCGGAGTTGTCGGCCTGAAGCCGCAGGTCCATGGCCACGCCCCCGATACCCGCAAAGGTGAAATTCCCCGCGCCTGTCACCGTGCCGCCATTTCGCGCGGTGGCGGAAAATTCGGAGATGACGAGTTGCGCGCCGGAAAAGCGCCCCCGCGCCTTGACGCCGTTCAGGCGCATGCCGGTAACGGGGCTGTTAATGGCTGCCTTGTCGGTTGCGAGCGACCCGGAAATGACCGGATTGCCCAAAGTGCCACGGGCATCTGCCGACACGCTGACCGGGCCGGAAATATCGACAATCTCCACGCCTGTCAGCCGCCAGAGCGTGTCAGCAGTTCCCTTGAAACGCAGTTGGGCGAACAGGGGCGCGCGGTTGAGCCTTTCCACCAGCCCACCCTGATTGCCAAGCGGGGTCAGCAGCACCTGGCCGCGCCCGATGGTCTGCCCGTCCGCGGCAAAGACCATGCGGGTCGCCAGCCGGTCCTGCGTCAGAATGATATTGACGCCAGCGTCGACAGGCCGCGAACTGAGCGACAGGCCGGAACGAGTAAGGCCCCGCACCCGCAGATCGCCCTTGCCGCTGGGCAAGCCGCCGCGCGTGTGGACATAGGTCAGCGTTCCGGTGGCGGTGCCCCCCAGACCCAGATCATCATAGGCGATGTCGAGAAGCGCGAGGGGCAGCTTGTTCATCCGCGCTTCGACCCGCGTCGTCGCCCCGCTCAATTCCCCGCCCAGTTGCAGCGATCCGCCCGCATAGCTGATGGTCGCCGGGGACAGCCGCCAACCGCCATCGATCCGGGTAAATAGCGCCGCGCGCGTCAGACGGATCGGTCGTGCGTCGACCGTCCCTTTGGCAGTCAGGCGGATGCGGTCCGGTTCGACCTCCGCCTCTCCCTGAAGGTCGAACAGCCGTCCCCGCTGGCCTGACAGGCTGCCCCGGACGACGCCGCGCCCGCCGATCATTTCGGCATTGGCCGTCATCCGGCCCACCAACATGCCGCCCAGGCGCAATCCGCGCGCCTGCATCGCGGCGTTTACGGATGCGCCCGCGGGATCGAGCAGGATGGTCGCGTCCAGCTTGCCGCGCCGCATCGATATGACCGTCGGCCCATCAAAGTTCGCGTCGGTCGCATCCAGCTTCAGCACCAATTGCTGCACAGCGTTGACGGGGGCAAAAGCGATGGAACCCGCGACCGGCCCCGCCACCACCAGCCGTCCATCAAGCCCGCCGGTCACCGGGCGCAGGTCGCCGCTTGCGGTCACGCCTGACACGGCAATCCGCGCCACCCGGACCACGGCCTGGCCGTCACGCGGCAGGATGATCGCGCCATTGCCGGTGAACGGACCCAGGGTGGAGCCCCCTTCGGCGGTAAAATCATATCCCGGTTCGCTGGGCGTCAAACGGGCGTGCAGATCGGTAACACCCAGGGCGTCGAGCGGGCGCGCAAGCACCAGGTCTATGGAAGGGCGCTCGATCCGGCCGTCCAGCGTGAGGCGCAGCGGGCCATATTGCCCATGCCTGCCGCTGCCTTCGAAATGAAAGCTGCGATCCGGGCGACGATAGCCCTGCGCGGTCAGCTTGAGCAAAGGCGCGTCGAGCGACAGGTTGGAAAAGACCAGCCGCCCATCCGGTCCCAGTGACAACCCGCTGCGCACCGTGGGCAGCCCGCCACCAAGCGACCGAAGAAAGCTGTTGTCCAGCCGCCGCATCTTCGCCGCCGCATTGCCGCTAAGGCTGAACGCACCGCCAGCACCCGGCACGGCGCGCAGCCGCGAAACCAGGTCCACAACGCCCAGCCCGCGAATGGCGAGACCCCGGATTTCACCGTCCAATCCAAAATCATATCGGCCAGTCTTCAGGTCGGCCAGCATCAGCAACTTGCCGTCAAGCTTGTCCGAACGGATCGACATGGGATTGCTGACGATCTGCTGCCCCTTGATTTGCAGCACCCCGTTCAGCGCAAAATTGCGCACTATGCCTTCGACCAGTTCTCCCTGACCGTCCAGCCGCCGCGCCTTCAACTGCACGGGGATCAGCGTGGGACCGTTCTTCGCCTTGCGTCCCTTCCCTTCGGCGCGCACGTCGCTGATCAGGGTGCGGTCGAACGCCAATTGTCTGGCCCGAAGCAGATATTCATAGCCAAAGGCCGCGAAAGGTCCGTCCAGACGAATACGCGCTGTGACATCCCGCCCGCGCATCGATTTGAGCAACGCCTGGGGACGAACCAGCTTCATGTCGACCAGCACATTGTCGAGCGCATTGTTCCGCAGGTCGAGCGCACCGTCCGCACTGAGTTCCATCGCGTCGGATCGCAGCGACACAAGGCCATCGATCCGCCGGTTGGCCATGGTCCCCTTCGCGCTCACCGCCAGACGCGGGGCCGACAGGCGGCGGATAAGCCCCTGCCCTGCGATGGCCGATCCTTCGACCGAACCCGTTGCCGAATAGGCCCCACCCCGCGCCGCCAGTCGAAGGTCGACCGCAGGATTGCTGTCCAATGTGCCGGATAATCGGCCGTCCCACCGGGTCCAACTGCCCTGGCCGCGAATGCGCAGATTGGCGTTCTGGCTGAGGCCCGCCATCGCCGCCAGCACCCCGCCCTTGGGGGCGTTGACGGTCACGTCCAGGTCGAACCGGTCGTCGTCCGGGCGGCTGTCCAACGCGATGTTCAGCGCATCGTCGCCATCCAGCAGCCGGGCCGACAGGTCGATCACGGCACGGCGGTCGCGAATGTCGGCATCGCCGGCAATGGTCGCCTGCCGCGCACGCCCCGTCACGCTCTTGTCAATCATCAGCCGGTCGATGGAAAATTGCATCAGGCGGATGTCGAAGCCTGGCAGGATCGGGCCTTCGCGCTGGCTTGGGTTCAGCTTGGGCAATTTGTGCAGCGTGGCGACTGGAATGACCAGGCGGTCGATGTCCAGCCGATTGGACAGCCATGCAAAGGGCCACCAATCCAGCTCGACGCGCGGCGCATCCAGAAATGCGCCCTTGGGATCGGACAGGGTCAGACCATGGAGCACGGCCCGGCGATAGATGCTGCCTTCAATCCGGTCGACATGGATGCGCAGGCCCGATGGCGGGCTGATCCGCCCTATCCGCGAAATCAGGAAGCGGTGGCCCGACGGCGTATCCAGCCAGGTCAGCGCGCCCGCCGCCACCAGCAGTAGCAGAGCGAGCAATCCTGCAATCCACCTCTGCCACGGCCCGTCCCAGGCGCGGTGACGCGCGGTTGCCGGGCGGGGCTGCGACTGGGGCTGAACCTCATCCTCCGCCATCAGAAGGCCTGACCCAGCGAGACGTAGACCGCGACCTTGGGATCGTCCTCTTGCGGATTGAGCGGCGTGCCCACATCGACCCTGATCGGCCCGAAGCTGCTATAATAGCGCACGCCAAGGCCCGCCCCGATCCTCAAATCGCGAAAGCGCGGCACGAAGCTGGTCGATATATTGCCCGCGTCCACGAACGGCACCACACCGAAATTGCCGAAGCGTATCCGCGATTCCAGCGAAAATTCGGCCAAACTCTTGCCGCCGATCGGGTCATTACCGGAATCGCGTGGGCCGATTGCCTGATACCCATAGCCGCGCACCGAAGCCCCGCCCCCTGCATAGAATCGCCGCGACGGCGCGATGCGATCCACGGTAGACCCCAATATGGTGCCGAAGCGCGCACGAGCCGCCATCACGACGCGATCCCCCATAGGCTGATAGACGCTGCCGTCCAGCTGGACGCGGGCATAGCCGAAAGTGCCGTTCTGGAAGGACAGCTCGGGACTTAGACGGCCACCCAGGCGAAAGCCTCTCGTCGGATCGAGCAGATTGTCGCTGCCGTCATGGGTCAGGCTAAGCGGCACGGCTCCGATCAGGAAAGTGCGCCGGTTGCCTCCGCTGAACGCGTCCTTTTCATCCGAAGCGATGAATTCCGCGCCCACACGCCAGACCCATTTCTTTTGAAACAATATGTTGGTCTGCCGCTCGATCGCGCCGGATAGGGTTATGGTTCGCGCGTCATAGGCATCGCGCTTGATGTTGCTGATGGAAACCAGCCCGGTCAGCACATGGTCGCGCCGACGGAAATTGTTGCGCCGATAGGTGGCGGAAGCCGTCTGCTCCTGCGTGCCCAGAACGCCGCGAAACGTCACGGCTCCTTCGGGCGGGAACATGTTGCGGTGCTGCCAGCTGACTTCCGCGCGATAACCTTCGCCGGTGCCATAACCCAATTCCCCGGCGATGGTCCGCAACGGCGCAGGCCGCACATCGACCAACAAATCGACATGCTCCCCATCGCCAGCATCCTTCCGGGTCAGGCCGACCGAGGATACGAGGCCGGTAGCGATGATGGCGCTGCGCAGGTCCTCCACATCGGAAGCCATATAGGGGTCGCCCGGCTGGAAACGGGCGATGCGCTGGACATGGCTGGCGCTGAACAGCTCATCATTCGTCAGCTGGATGGATCCGAACGTCCGATAGGCGCCGGGCGACACGACAATGTCCAGATCGCCCTTGCGCTCTTCATGATCGATATGGACTTCCGGCTCACCCACGGTCGCGAAGGGAAAGCCGCTTTCCGCCAGGGCCAGCGACAGGGCGGCCTGGCCGGACAGGATGGCGTCGGCGTCGACGGCATCGCCCGGCTTCAACGGAAATGCGGCGCGCAACTTCGCCTCGCGCTCGCCCGCCGCCGACAGCCCCTCCAGATCCACGCTGGACAACAGGTAAAGCGTTCCCGGCACGATCCGGAACGTGACCGACAGGCGATCTTCACCCGCAGGTGCGACGGATGAACGGATACGGGCAGCATAATAGCCCTTGGCGCGCAGCAGCCGGTCCAGCAACGCCGTATCTTCCGCAATGCGACGGTTGATCTGCGCCAGGTTGGCCGGCTTGCCTTCGCCCTGCTGCAACACGGACAGATCGCGGAAGCGCGCGTCGAACTGCGCATCGGCGATCTGCTCCACGCCTTTCAGCTGCAACGAATAGCGGTTTTCCTTTGCGGGGTCGGTGAAGTCCCCGGCGGGACTGATCGCTGCGGATGCGGCCTCTGCTTCTGGCTCAACCCCGCCTTCATCCGCCACGACCGGCTCGTCATCAGGCAGCATGTCGGCCACATCATCGGCAGGAAATGGATCGACGCTGTCAGGCTGATCCAGATCGGGCCAGGCGACCCCGATATCAGGCATGGGATCGAGCGGCATCTGTTGATCGTCAGCGACGGCGGGCGGGGCAACGCTTTGCGCCTGCGCTTCAGGCCACAACAGCAGCAGCAGCGGCGCCAAGAGAAGCCGGGCAGCTTGCGGAGTGCCTGAAGTGCGGCAGTTGTTCCGCAAACCGGTGTTCATATCAACGATCTAGACCATTTGGGCAGGGAAGCGCCAGAGCGTATCGTGGGGCAAGCGCGAACGGCGCACCGCTCAAAATGCCAGGTTCAGCCGGTCCATCAATGCGCGCGCGGGGTTGGCCGCCTGCTGCGCCGTTGGCCGCGCCATTTTATCCATGCTGTCCTGCAACCTGGACACCCGATCATATAATTCCTGGCTGGCTTCGATCAGTGCACGCGCAGCGAAGGGAAAGGCCAAGGCCACCTCCGTGTCGGTGCTGGCCGCACGGCCCAGGCGATATTTCTCATCCGTCAGGTCGGCGTCTGCAATCTCCCCCCTCTGCCATGCCCGCTGGCTCAGCAGCCAGGCAATGACGTGCATCAATCGGGTCGTCACCTTGAGCGATTCGCATGCGAAGGATACCCGGCGCAGCGGATCGTCAATCTCGCCCATGCTCGTTTCACGCTGATCGAAATAGGAACGCGCTTCATCCGCCATGACCATGGCCTCCAGATAGAGGCCATCGACCAGCCGTCGATGAAGGCCACGATCAAGGAAACGCGCAGGAGACATGTTTCATTCCTGACATAAAAGTTTCGCCTTGTCAGGCCCGCGTGGCCCCCGTCACGCAGCTTGTCCCATTAAGGGCCGTCTAACCATGGAATTAACCACGAATCGCACGGTGGGCCGGGTTCAGGCGATGATGTCCGGGATCAACGCGTCTTCCAGTAATGCGATTTCGTCACGCAGCCGCAGCTTGCGCTTCTTCAGTCGCGCGACCTGCATCTGGTCGCTGGCCCCGGTGCCGATCAATGCGCCGATGGCGCCATCGAGATCCCTATGCTCGATTCGCAGCAGTTCCAGCCGACGCATAATGTCTTCCCGGCTCAATCGGCACTCTCTTTCCAGGCCATGCTTTCGAATGCCCCTCTGATAGCTTGGCGCAGACCATCGGACCATCGTAAATTTTGGCCCATCCGGTCGCAAAGCGATGCGACCATGAGGACAAAGCCTCAAAATCATGATCTACTCGTTCATCCATCACCTTCACAAGGAGAACGTCATGGAAAATAGCCACATTTCAGCTCTTTCGGCCAAGCATGCAGGGCTTGAGGCACGCATAAAGGCGGAGTCGAGTCGGCCCATGCCTGATGCGATCCTTGTCGCCTCGCTCAAAAAGCAGAAGTTACGCGTGAAAGAGGAAATGTCGGTGGGGAATTAACCCCCGCATAGGCAAAGGGGTCGGATCGGCGCAACAGCCGTCCGACCCTTCGCCATCAGTCGACTGCCATCCATCCATAGCTTAAAATCGGGTCGCGTGACCGCCCGAAAGGAGCGATGTCAGCGCTTTACCTGCCGTGCGTGCTGATGGGTCGAGCGGGGCTGAGTTTTGCTGAGGCTGGAAACCGGCTTGCGCGCCGCTTGCGGGTCGATTTCACGGTCGAACGCGATACCGATCTTGTCCCCGCGCGCCCATACGACCTTGCCCTTCACCCTGCCAACGCCGCGCAGGTCCATGAAAATTTCGATGCCGGAAGGCACCGGCCTTTCACAATCTGCCATCATGCCCGTGGCGGACAGATTACGAACGCGGGCGCGTCCCAGGGGAGCGCCGCCGGTCGACTCGAGGCTGGTGAGTAGAAACAGGCTGTCCCTTGGCCCAGACCGCGCCGGACCCCGCTCACCCAATTCCTGTTCGATGTCCATCATCAACCCTTGCGATGCCCACTGTTTCCAACGGCTTGCCACAGGGCGATGGACAAAGGGTTAATCGTCGCGGGACACCTTTTCCTGGCGCTCGTGCCGCTCCTGGGCCTCCACCGTCATGGTGGCGATCGGCCGGGCTTCCAGACGGCCCAGCGAAATTGGTTCCCCGGTGACTTCGCAATAACCATATTCGCCATCATCGATACGCCGCAGCGCCGCGTCGATCTTGGAAATCAGCTTGCGCTGGCGGTCGCGGGTGCGCAGTTCGATGGACCAGTCGGTTTCGCTGGACGCGCGGTCATTGAGATCGGGTTCACGCAATGGTTCGTTCTGAAGAACCGCCAGAGTGCCTTCGGCCTCCGTCAATATCTGCTTTTTCCAGTCCCACAGTCGCTGCCGGAAATATTCAAGCTGCAGCGGGTTCATAAACTCTTCGTCGGGTGAAGGACGATAGTCGGCGGGAAGGGATACCGCCGATTTTGGCGGATTTTGGCCGTCATTATCGGAATTAAGGACCGATGCCATCTGGCTCTCCGACTCGATAGGCCCCTTCGCGTTTTGCTTTGGGAGCCGTGACTTATGATTGAGCGCGCCTAATAGCCAGCGGCGCGAGGCGACACAAGCGCCATTCCTGGTGGAATGAAAAGCGCCCTCACCCCCGCCTCATCAGCATGCGGTCGCAACATCGCTTTCCGGCTTGTCCAAAGAGGAGGTGGCGGAAAAACAGATACAGGCAGCATCGCGCCCGTTCCACTATGGGACGTTAACCATCATGGTTGAGGCATTCCAACAATTTCTCTCGACTTAGCCCCGACAATCAGAGTTAACGCCATTGAAGTTAACATGTTCTTTTGCCTTTCTACGTGAAGGCGACTGTCCTTCATCTGCCACCGACATGCGGTGACTGGGCTGAAGGACAGGAAGACAAACAAGAGTGGATCACTATGTCGGTACGGATGGCATTGGCTAAATTATGCGCATGCACCTGCGGCGGCGCCCTTATCGGCGGTGGTGCGGTCCATGTCGCGGAAAGCGCGCGCCCGGCAGGGGTCCAGAGCACGAAGAGCGTCAAGGCTGCGCCCAAGCGCTATGCCGCCCGCCCCGTGAAGCGCAAGGTGGTAAAAACCGTCACCGCCTGCGCCCCGCAAACAATCTCTGTAACCACCCAGGCTCCGCCCGTCCCCCTGCCTCCCCCCATGGTGGCCACCGAAATGCCCGTCATGTCAGGCGGTGGTGCTGCGCCGATCATGATGGCTGGCGGCCCCGGATTCGGCGGCGGTGGCTTTATCGGCGGTTTCTTCGGCGGTAGCGGCGGCGGCAGCAGCGGCGGATCAGTGGTAATTTCCTCCACCAGCAGCTCGACGGGTGGCATCAGCAGTTCGACAAGTTCCACAACGGGCGGTGTTTCCACATCGACCGGTGGCGTTTCCACGTCGAGCGGCAATGTCTCGACCTCCAGCGGCAACGTGTCCACCTCCAGTGGCAATGTCTCGACTTCAAGCGGGAACGTGTCCACTTCCAGCGGGAATGTGACGAGCAGCTCTTCTTCGTCCAGTTCCAGCTCCAGTTCGTCGTCATCTTCCTCCAGCTCCTCTTCCAGCAGTTCTGGCGGAAAACCCCATGGGTCGAGCGGGAGCAGCGGCAGCAGTTCTTCGAGCTCTTCGGGCGGTTCTTCAAGTTCATCCAGCTTCGGCAGCACCAGCTCGTCCACCTCATCCAGCAGCTCATCCTCCAGTTCGTCGAGCAGCTCTGGCGGCAGTTCGAGCAGCACTGGCGGAACCGACGTCCCCGCGCCGCCGATGGTCCTGCTGTTCGGAGCAGCGGCGGTCGCGCTGATGGCCCGCCGACGCTTCGCCGAACGGAAGGGCCAGACGGCCTGATCGGCGTTCACAAAAAAGGGGCGGCTCCTTCACGGTGCCGCCCCTTTTTCGTTCAACCGATCGCCTCGCTTCAGCTTTGGGCGATGATCCGTTCGATCTCAGGCACCGGGTGGTTCGCCAAATCCTTGGCAATTTCGCCTACCAGCCGACTTTGCACTTCCTTGTGATAATGTTTGCGCATTTCACCAAGGGAATTGGGCGGGGCCACGACGATCAGCTTGTCGAAATCATTCGCCAGCGCCCGCTGCTTGAGCAGGTCGCTTGCTTCGGCGGCAAACCGAGCTTCTTCCTGCTCATGATAGTCGGTCTTGCCCATGGTCGCTTGCCCGCCATTGGTCGAAGGTGCACGGCCTGACATGTCGGACGACTGTTCGCGGTCGAGTGGGTTATCCTGTGTCTTTACGATTTCCGCTTCCAGATTGGGCGCAAATCGATCACCCCTGTTCCGAAAGAACAGCATCTTGCGCCCATCGGCAACCAGCACCATCGCACCATGATCGATCCACATCGCAGCTTCCTTTCCTTGGTTTGCCTATGGTCAACGGACGGAAGCGCGCAGGGTTGCGCGGTTCAGCGCGGAACGGCATAGGGCTGACCCATGCACGACATCCGCTTCATCCGTGAAAATCCCGCTGCCTTCGATGCGGGCCTCGCCCTGCGCGGCCTTGATCCGCAAAGTGCCGAGATTTTGTCGCTCGATGAACGTAGCCGCGCGATCAAGACCGAACTGCAGCAGGGCCAGGCCCGCCGCAATGAATTGAGCAAGGCCATCGGGCAGGCGATGGCCGCCAAGGACGTCGCGCAGGCGGATGCGCTGAAGGCAGAGGTCGCGGCGCTGAAAGACCGCATGCCCGCGCTGGAGAATGAAGACCGGGCACTGGATGAACAGCTGCAGACCCTGCTCGCCGCCCTTCCCAACCTGCCTGCGTCCGACGTTCCGCAGGGCGCGGATGAAACGGATAATGTAGAGGTCGCCCGCTGGGGTGCCCCGCGCGATTTCGCTTTCGCGCCACAGGATCATGCGGATTTCGGCCCAGCTCTGGGTCTGGATTTTGAAGGCGCGGCGGCTCTGTCAGGCGCGCGCTTTGCAGCGTTGCGCGGCCAGATGGCCCGGCTGCACCGCGCGCTTGCTCAATTCATGCTGGATCGCCAGACCGCCGACAATGGCTATGAGGAAGTGAACCCGCCGTTGCTGGTGCGGGACGAAGCCTTGTTCGGCACGGGCCAGTTGCCGAAATTCGCCGAAGACCTGTTCCGCACGACCGATGGCCGCTGGCTCATCCCCACCGCTGAAGTCAGCCTGACCAATCTGGTTCGCGAGCAGATCGTGGCGACAGGCACCCTGCCCCTGCGCTTCACCGCGCTGACGCCGTGCTTCCGGTCAGAAGCCGGGTCGGCGGGCCGCGACACGCGGGGGTTCATCCGTCAGCATCAATTCGAGAAGGTCGAACTGGTCGCCATCTGCGCACCCGATGAGTCCGAGGCAGAGCATGAACGCATGTGCACGGCGGCGGAGGGCATATTGCAGGCGCTGGAACTGCCCTATCGCAAGATGCTGCTGTGCACCGGCGACATGGGCTTTTCCGCCGCCAAGACCTATGATCTGGAAGTCTGGCTGCCGAGCCAGAAAACCTATCGCGAAATCAGCTCCATCTCCAACTGCGGCGATTTCCAGGCACGGCGCATGAACGCGCGCTACCGGCCAGAAGGCGAAAAGCAGACGCGCTTTCTGCATACGCTCAACGGGTCGGGACTGGCCGTCGGCCGGACGCTGGTCGCAGTGCTGGAAAATTACCAGCAGGAAGACGGCAGCGTAATCGTTCCTGATGTGTTGGCCCCCTATATGGGTGGCGTTACGCGGCTGGAGCCTCGCTAAGGCTTTCGTTTGAATGACGCGGCGTGGCGGGTGAATTGAGGGGGGTCTTGATGCGCGTCCTGCTTTCCAATGTTCACGGGCGCGCACGATGAGGATCATCCCTGCCCGCCCTCCGTTGAGCCAGATCGGGTTCCTGCGTCGGCGATCATCAATGCCGGTGTGGGCCGATCTGACATGGCGTGTGGGGTTGGTGTTCGGTCTGATTGCACTGGTGCTCATATTGCACTGGATCGGTCGCGATGGCCTGAAAGACAATCTGGACGACCATATCAGTTTCATCGATGTGCTCTATTTTACCACGGTCACGGTAACGACCGTGGGCTATGGCGACATCGTGCCGGTCAGCCCGGAAGCCCGGCTGTTCGAAGCATTGCTGGTGACGCCGATCCGATTGTTCGTCTGGCTGATCTTTCTGGGAACGGCCTATCATCTGTTTTTCCGCAACATCCTTTACAGGTGGCGCATGGCTCGCATTCAGGCCGATCTTCATAATCACATCATCGTGACAGGCTTTGGCACCAGTGGCAGCGAAGCCGTCAACGAACTGCTGGCGCGGGGGGTCAATCCGCGTGAGATCGTCGTCGTCGATCCCGAAGAAAAGGCATTGGCCAAGGCCGAAGACCTGGGCTGCAACATCCTGTGCGGCGATTCCACCCGCGACCGGACGCTCAAGGATGTGGCGGTCCATCGCGCCCGGACGCTGATCGTTTCCGCAGGGCGCGACGACACGTCCATCCTCATCACGCTGACCGCGCGGCACCTGGCCCCACACCTTCCCATCAGCATCGTGGTGCGCAACGAAGATAATGAACTGCCCGCGCGCCAGGCGGGGGCGACGACGGTGATCAACCCCGTCAGCTTCGCCGGGCTGTTGCTGGCGGGAAGCACCAGCGGGCCGCACATCGCCGATTATATGGCGGACCTTGCCGCTACCGGCGGTCGGGTGCGGCTGCATGAGCGGGGCGTGCTGGCGGAAGAGATCGGCCAGCCGCTATCGGCGATACAGACGGGGCTGGGCGTGCGCATCTATCGCGGCAGTCGGGTCGTCGGTTTCTGGGAACCCGAAGCAGCCCAGTTGCAACATGGCGACATGATCATAGAGATTGTGGCCGGGGTCGAGGATGACCAAGGGGACAATCCCGCCTGAATCTGCCGCAACAAAGGCTTTGGTGACATGGCGCGCAAAAAACCCTATGTGCGCGCCGATCATGGCAACCAAATTTCCTGAAGCGCCGAAGGTCGGCATGGTGTCGCTGGGCTGTCCCAAGGCACTGGTCGATAGCGAGCGCATCCTTACAAAGCTGCGGTCCGACGGCTATCAGATGTCCGCCGACTATGCCGGCGCTGACGTCGTGCTGGTGAACACCTGCGGCTTTCTCGATTCGGCGAAGGAAGAATCGCTGGAAGCCATTGGCGAGGCGATCGCGGAAAATGGCCGTGTCATCGTCACCGGCTGCATGGGTAATGAAGCGGAACTGATCCGCCAGAAATTCCCTCAGGTGCTGGCCGTCACCGGCGCGCATCAATATGAGGCGGTGGTGAACGCGGTGCATGACGCGTCGCCGCCCGTGCCGAACGCCTTTGTCGATCTGGTCCCCGAAGGCGGCCTGAAACTCACGCCCCGCCACTACAGTTATCTGAAGATTTCGGAGGGCTGCAACCATCGCTGTTCCTTCTGCATCATCCCGTCGATCCGGGGCGATCTTGTCTCGCGGCGTGTGGACGCGGTGCTGCGTGAGGCGGAAAAGCTGGTCCACGCAGGGACCAAGGAATTGCTGGTCATCAGCCAGGATACATCGGCCTATGGCGTCGATACCCGGCATGAAACGCGGTCATGGAAAGGGCGGGACGTTCGCGCCCACATGACCGACCTGGCGCGCGAACTTGGACAGTTGCGCACCGCCGACGGCACGCCGCCATGGGTACGGTTGCACTATGTTTACCCCTACCCCCATGTGGATCACGTCATTGCGCTGATGGCGCAAGGGCTGCTGACGCCCTATCTCGACATCCCCTTCCAGCATGCCTCACCCAATGTGCTGAAAGCCATGAAGCGGCCCGCCAATGAGGCCAAGGTGCTGGACCGCATCCACAACTGGCGGTCGATCTGCCCGGATATCACCATCCGGTCCTCCTTTGTCGTCGGCTTTCCCGGCGAGACGGAGCAGGATTTCCAATATCTGCTGGATTGGCTGGACGAAGCGCAGTTGGACCGGGTCGGCGCATTCCGTTTCGAGCCGGTCGAAGGCGCTGCCGCCAACGACTTGCCGGGCGCAGTGCCGGAAGAGGTGAAGGAAGAACGCTACCAGCGCATCATGGAAAAGACCGCCGCGATCAGCGCTGCCAAGTTGAGCGCGAAGGTTGGTCGTGTGCTTCCGGTCATTCTGGATGAAGTTGGCGAAGCGGACGAAGATGGCACTATCGGCGCCACCGGACGCAGCCAGGCGGACGCGCCGGAGATCGACGGCAGCGTTTTCCTGCGCGACGTCGGTGAGGGACGGAAAGCCGGGGACATTTTCAATGTGCTGATCGAGGACGCCGACGAGCACGACCTGTATGGCGTGCCCGTCACCGTCTGATCACCAGCTAACCTTTCGCAAAGGCGTCCTGATATTCCGTCTTGATCGCGTTCCGCATGGCCGCATCGACGGGCAGGAATACCTCATAACTGCCTTCCGAATATGGTCCGGCGCTGTAGGGACCGATCACCACGGTCACGCCGTCGATCAGCTTGCCGCTCTTTGACGTGAGCGTCAGTACCTCCTTCATCGGATCGATGCAGGCGGAGAAAGGATCGTCACCCCTCGGCGCGATCGGCCCTCCGCGCTTGGCGGCCCGCGCCTTGTCCAATCCAGTGCAAAAACGGTCGTGGATCGCGTCTGCAAAGGCTGTGGGGGAGGTCATGACCGCCTGAAAGCTGGTTTCGCGGCGGCGGACCTTGTCCCACAGCAGAGCCTTGTAGCCGGTCATCCCGTGCGCGCCGCCGGTATAGCTGTAGGTCGACGATTGCAGCGCCAGAAACCGGGGCGTGTCCGCGCTCACCGTCCAGCGCGTTTCAAGGCTATGCGCGTGAAAGGGAAAGCCCGACTCGCGCGCCGACTTCCTGTCCTGCTCCGCCATTTTCAGTGCGTCCGCCTTGCCCTCCGTCATGTCCTTGCGCAACTTGGCCCTCAGTTCGGGAACGGCGGACACTTGCGCTGGCCAGGCGTAGAGAAATTCCAGGACCCCGGACTTGCTCGATTCCTCGAACGGTTCGGCGGTGACAGCGGGGGGAGCGTCCGCGCCTGCCATGCGATTGAGAAAATTGGTGGCGGCGACGTCGGCAGGGCCGTCCTGGTTGGCGACTTCGTCCGGGCCAGATGCCGAACAGGCACAAAGCAGCAGGGCCGCTCCTGCGAACGGCCCTGTGCGCAACATCGATAGACGCCTCAATGCGCTTTAGCCGCCAGACAACGCTCGCTGATGGCCTTGCGCGTATAGCTGCTTTGCAGCGCCACGCCCGCATTGGGCCAGCCTTCTGCAACCAGCGCCTTTTCGACCGCATGTGCGCCATCGTAGCGCCCGCTTTCGGCCAGTATATAAGCGCGGGCACGAAGCGCCTGGAGGCGGCCATCTTCGCTATGCATCATCGCTTCTCTCCTTATTGCCATTGCATTCAATCTAAACCCGCCAGCCCTTTTAGCAAAGGGCCGCCAGCCGGAATGAGCCTGTGAAGGGACGAAAATTGCGCTTTCCAACATGGCTGGCATTGTCCAGAGTTGGGGACATGACCGAATTTTCCGAACTGCTCAAAGCGGACAACAATCAACCCGCGCATATGATCCAGATCGTGGACGCAGCGGGCTTTGAAACATGGCTCGCCGCGCAACCCGACCGCGTGCGGGCAATCGTCGCTGCCCAGAAATTCAGCGGCAAAGGCTATGAACATGCGATCATTCCGGGCGAAGGACCGGCGGATTGGTCGGTCGTCACGGGCGTGGCGAACCAGGCAAATCTGTCCGCCTGGTGCCTGGCCAAGCTGGCGGAAATCCTGCCCGAAGGCCACTATCGCCTTGCGCAAGGCCAGGCTGGACCTGCGACGCTGGGCTGGATGACGGCGCAATATCGTTTCGACCGCTACCGCAAGGATGAAGCCCCGCCCGGCCCCCGCGTCCTGCTGACCGAAGAAGTGGCTAAGATCGACGCGCAGGTCAGGCTGGCGGAGGCGGTCGCCCTGGTCCGCGATCTGGTGAATACGCCTGCCGCCGACATGGGTCCTTCTCAACTGGAGGATGCCGCGCGCGCTGTCGCAGAAGAATTCGGCGCGAGCATGACCGTGACGCGGGGCGATGCGCTGGAACAGGGTTTCCCCATGATCCACGCCGTCGGGCGCGCCGCGGGCAAGGATTTCGCGCCGCGCCTGATCGAACTGCGCTGGGGCGATCCGTCCCACCCGCATGTTGCCGTAGTGGGCAAGGGCATATGCTTCGACAGCGGCGGGCTGGACATCAAGCCTTCCTCCGCCATGCGATTGATGAAGAAGGATATGGGCGGGGCTGCTCATGCGCTGGCTCTTGCGCGCCTCATCATGGGTGCCCGGTTGCCGGTGCGGCTGCATCTGTTGATACCGGCTGCCGAAAATGCGGTGGGAGCGAACGCCTTTCGCCCCGGCGACATATTGCACAGCCGCAATGGATTGACGGTGGAGATCGGCAATACCGACGCCGAAGGACGCCTGGTCCTGGGCGATGCGCTGGCGCTGGCGGGCGAAGATAGTCCCGAACTGATCATCGACTATGCGACATTGACGGGCGCGGCCCGTGTTGCGGTGGGGCCGGACCTCCCAGCCCTGTTCACGAATGACGAAGGTCTGGCGACGGACATGGAGGAAGCGGGCAAGGAGGCTGACGATCCCAGCTGGCGATTGCCCTTGTGGGACGGCTATGCCGACATGCTGAAGTCGGACATTGCCGACATCAACAATGCCGGTGAGGGAGGATTTGCAGGCGCAATCACCGCTGCACTGTTCCTGAAACGCTTCGTGCCGGAAGACACGAAATGGATGCACCTAGACACTTTCGCATGGCGTCCATCCGCGCGTCCGGGCCGCCCCAAGGGTGGCGAGGCCTTGGGGCTTCGGTCGGTTTTCCATCTTTTGCAACGACGCTACGGTACGCCCGCGCAGAAATGATCCTTGCAGGCAAGTCCGTTACGCAACCGCATTGGCCGTGATGCGTTAGGGGGGCATGAACGCCACATCTTCTCCCGAGATGGCCACTGAGCTGACCCGGCCCGGCCTGAAGCAGCTTGGGCAATGGATGCGGACGCTGGTCGATTATGTCCGGTCTGGAAAACCGGACCTCACCAACCGGCAGATGGCGCTGATGATGACGGTTTACATCGGCGCTGGTCCCCATACGGTTCGCGGATTGGCCGAGGCGCTGAATGTTTCCAAGCCGGTAATTACACGCGCGCTCAACAAGCTGTCAGCCCTGGGCTATCTTCGACGGGAGCGTGATGCGGCCGACCGGCGAAATATTTTCATCACTCGCACCCCCAAGGGCGCGGAATTTCTTGACGCCTTTCATCATTTCATCGCAGGAACCGGCCGCGATGAAAGCAACGAATACCCCTCTGCGGAACGCTCCGCCTGAACGCACCCGTTTCAAACTGGATGGCCGTTCCGTTAAGCTCGACAGCCGCATCCACGCGGCGCGGGGAGACTTGGCCGACGTATCACTGGCGGGCGTGCTGTTTTCCGCCCATTATGCCCGCGCCGTCGAATTGACGTGCGTCGTCCCTGGCGCTGCCATCCTGTCGGCACCATCGGCCAGCGCTACGGCGGTCAGCGAGTTGCTGCGCGGTGAGAGTTTTCACGCCCTGGACGTGACGACGGACTGGACATGGGGCTTTTGCGGCCATGATGGCTATGTCGGATATGTCCGCCGGGAAACGCTGGACACGCGCGAAGCGACGAGCCACCGCATTTTCGCCGGGACTGCCCCGCTGTTCAGCGCACCCGACATAAAGGCATCGATCGTCGACTATTGGCCGGGCGGTGCCTTGTTCGGCGCAGAGGCGCAGGGCGACTTCCTGGCGTGCAGCGACGGCTATGTGCATCAGCGGCACGCGGTCGCCGCCGACGCGCTGGAAAGCGATTGGGTCGCGGTGGCGCTCCGTTATCTTGGGCAGCCCTATGTGTGGGGCGGACGGGGCCATCGGGGGGTCGATTGTTCCGGCCTGGTGCAGGTCGCGCTGGGACAGTGCGGCATCAGCGCGCCACGCGATACGGACCTGCAACGGGATGGCATCGGATCGCCACTGCCGGACGATGCTCCGCTACAGCGTGGCGACTTCATCTTCTTTCCCGGCCATGTCGGCATCATGGTCGATGGCGACAATATGCTGCACGCCAATGCACATTGGATGGCCGTGGTTGTCGAGCCGCTGGCCGACGTGGTCGCGCGGCTGGCGGAGAGCCACGCGCAGCCTATCATCGCGCGGCGGAGGATCGGCGCATGACGCACAATATCTTTATCGACGGCGGCGTCGGCACGACCGGGCTGGAAATCGTAGAGCGGCTGTCTGGCCGCCCTGAACTGGCGGTCATCACGCTGGACGAGGATCGGCGGAAAGACGCAGATGCACGGAAAGAGGCGCTGAACGCCGCCGACATCGTCATCCTATGCCTGCCCGACGACGCCGCCCGCGAAGCCGTGGCGCTGATCGACAATGACCGCACGCGTGTAATCGACGCATCCACCGCTCATCGCGTGGCCGATGGCTGGACCTATGGCTTTCCCGAACTGGAGCCGGGGCACCGCGAAAAGCTGGCAAAGTCGCGCTTCGTCGCCAATCCCGGCTGCTGGCCCACCGGCTTCCTGGCGCTCGTGCGGCCGCTGGTGCTTGGCGGGCTGCTGCCTGCTGATTGGCCGGTGACGGTATCGGGCGCGTCGGGATATTCCGGCGGCGGCAAGGCGATGATCGCCGAGTTTGAAGGCCCGGACGGAGCGCCCAGCGCTTTTCGCCCCTATGGCCTTGGCCTGTCACACAAGCACGGCCCGGAAATGCAGCGCTATTCCGGGCTGCAACATCCGCCCCTCTTCGCACCGGCGGTCGCGAATGCCTATCGCGGCATGATCGTTGAAGTGCCGTTACAGCTGCGCGCCATGCCGGGCGCTCCCACGGTGGCGGACATCCACGCAGCGATATCGAAAGCCTATGAGGGGTCGGCAGTCGTTCAGGTCGCCCCGCTGGCGGACGGCAAGGCGATGACCCAATTGAGCCTGGAGCATGTCGGCGCAACCGACCGGCTGGCCCTGTTCATATTCGGCAATGAAGAAACGGGTCAGGCGCGACTGGTCGCGGCGCTGGACAATCTGGGCAAGGGCGCGGCAGGCGCGGCGGTGCAGAACCTCAACATCCTGGCCGGGTTGCCCGAAACGGCAGGCTTGCGCCTCTGACGCTCCCGCCTGTCAGTGGACAGTGCCTGCTGGCGCATCCTGCGTCAGCAGCACGATCAACCGTTCGATCTGACGCCAGCGGCAGAAATGGATGTGGTTGCCAAGGTCGCGGCTACGGTCGGCGCGGGCCGACGCTTCATAACCCGCATTGACGCCAAAGGTCGCAATGAGTTCGGCGGCATCCTCATAGCTCTTTCGATCCGAAAGATATGGCACCTGCATATAACCCCCTGCATTCCGTCCCGCCGACAACGTAAGCCATTCAATCGCCATGCCAATTCGTCGCTTCCACCGCTGCCAGCGGGTTGCGAAGGTGAACGGACGGTTATCCAAGTCCCGGACTGATACATTGATCCCGCTGCGGGACTCGGCGCGTTTCGAAATGACGCGGAACAAAGCCGCTGGCGTCCCCGCTTTTCGCGTGGCAAGGCGGGCGCGACATGACCAAAGGCAAAAAAAATCCCACCGGCGCGGGTGCCATCATCGCGCTGCTGATCCTGGGCGGCACGATTGTGGGCGGGATGATGGGGCAACCCAGCGCAGGACTGCTTGCGGGCGCGGCCCTCGGCGCGCTGATCGCCCTGCTGCTCTGGCTTTGGGAACGCGGAAAATAGCGCGACTTTCGGCCCTTCCGCTTCTTGCCCGACAATCGTTGGCAGCATAGACAGGGGCCATGAAAAAGCATCTGATCGCCATCAGCCTTATCGTGCTGGCCCTCCTCGCGGGCGTCGTCTTCTACTTCGCGCGGGGTGATACGGCGAAACTTGCCGCTGGAGCGGACACCGGGCGAGAGCCGGTCTTCACGTCCCCCCGCAGCGAAATCTTCCCCACGATCAACGTCGCCGAAGTTGTTCCATGGCGGGCGGACGAGAAACCCGTCGCTGCCAAGGGCCTGACGGTCGCCCGTTTCGCCGAAGGTCTGGCCCATCCGCGATCGATGCTGACGCTGCCCAATGGTGACATATTGGTCGCGGAAACCAACAGCCCGCCGCGTCCAACCGGCGGGATCGTCGATCGCGTCATGGCCTATCTGATGGACAAGGCGGGCGCAGGCGCGCCCTCGGCCAATCGCATCACACTGCTACGCGATGCCGATGGAGATGGCCGGGCGGAAGTGAAGACCGCGTTTCTCACCGGCCTGAACTCACCCTATGGCATGGCGCTGGTCGGTGACACGCTTTACGTGGCGAACACCGATGCGCTGCTGGCCTTCCCCTATAAGGTGGGTGAGACCCGGATAGCGGCGAAGGGGCGCAAGATTTTGAACCTGCCCGCGCAGGCCCCCAATCAGCATTGGACCAAAAGCCTGGCCGCTGGCCCAACAGGCCTCCTTTATGTCGGGGTCGGATCGAACAGCAACATTGGCGAAAATGGCCTGGACAGCGAAGAAAACCGTGCCGCCGTGCTGGAGGTCGACCCCAAGACCGGCGATTATCGCATCTTTGCTTCGGGCCTTCGCAATCCGGTCGGTCTCGCCTTCGAACCCAATAGCGGCGCGCTTTGGGGCGTCGTCAACGAACGGGACATGCTGGGCAGCGATCTGGTGCCGGATTATCTCAGCCGGATCGAATTTGGCGGCTTCTATGGTTGGCCGTGGAATTATTGGGGCGGCTATGAAGATCGCCGGGTACAGCCGCAACGACCGGAGGTTCGCGAATATACCAAGCGGCCCGACTATGCGCTGGGCAATCATGTCGCGCCGCTGGGCCTGGCTTTCGCCGACAAGGTAAAGCTGGGCGCACCTTTCCAGAACGGCGCATTTGTCGGCCTGCACGGCAGCTGGAACCGCAAGCCGGCAGCTGGCTACAAGGTTGTCTTCGTGCCCTTCGCCGCTGACGGCGAAGCCGGACGTGCCAAGCCTATCGACGTGCTGACCGGTTTTCTGAATGCAGATGGCGATGCGCGCGGGCGACCGGTGGATGTCACCGCCGATGCCAAGGGCGCTCTGCTGGTGACCGACGATGTGGCGGGGATCGTGTGGCGCGTCGCGGGCGCGAAATAACGTCTCCGGCCCGCCGCCGCCCTCAAGGCGCGATCAGATCGTCATGCCGTTCCGTCCGGCAAGTTCGACCACATATTGCCAGGCGACGCGGCCTGACCGGCTGCCCCGCTGCGTCGCCCATTGGATCGCCTCCAGCGGATCGAAGCTGAGGCCAAGGCTCGCGGCATAGCCCGACACAATGTCGACATAGGCCTGCTGGTCCATGGCGTGGAAACCCAGGCTCAGGCCAAACCGGTCCGACAGCGCCATCTTGTCGTCCACCACATCGCGCGGATTAACGGGGTCGTCCTGCTCGGAAAGGTGCCGGGGGACGATGTGACGGCGGTTGGACGTCACATATAGCCGCACATTCGCCGGGCGAGCGGCGGTGCCACCTTGCAGCAGCGACCGCAGCGACCGGGCGTCGCCCACGCCATTCTCATCGAAGCCAAGGTCGTCCAGAAACAGGATGAAAGGCCGCTGCGCATCCCGAAGGATAGAAAACAGGCGCGGCAGGCTGGCCAGTTCATCGATCGCGCATTGCAGCAGCGCGATATCCTGCCCTTCCTGTTGCAGCTTGCGGACCACCGATGCGACCACCGCCGATTTGCCCGTTCCCCTTGCCCCCCACAACAGGACGTCGTGCGCGGCGTACCCGGCGGCATGACGGCGCGTATTGTCCAGCAGCGTCTGCTTTTGCGCATCGATGCCGGTCAGCAAAGCATAATCGACCGGACTGAACGCCTCCACCGCGTGTATCGTTGCCCCATTCCAGACATAGGCGGGGTGTGCGGCAAGGTCAGCGCTTGATGAAGGGGGCGGAGCGATCCGCTCCAGCGCGTCAGCGATGCGGGTCAGAAGGGCGTCATTCATGGAAATGGCTTACCCCTGCCCCGCTAGCCGGGCAAGCGCAGGAAATCTGTCATTCCTGTGTAGCAATGGACTTTTACTCGATGACGGGGGCCTATATATCGCGGGGGTCGTGACCATCTCAAACCCAGTCTTTTCCACCAGAATCTGTCGCTATGGCGCTGAAGCATTGCGTGAGGCGGCGCTGCTGATCCGCGCAGGCGAACCCGTCGCCGTTCCCACCGAAACGGTTTACGGATTGGCCGCCGACGCCACCGACTCCAATGCGGTGTCCGCCATATATGCCGCGAAGGGACGGCCCAGTTTCAATCCGCTGATCGTCCATGTTGCGGATCGGGAGATGGCCGAAAGACTCGCTCTATTCTCGCCCACCGCTGACAGGCTCGCTAACCAATTCTGGCCCGGAGCGCTGACGATGGTGTTGCCGGTTCGCGAAGACAGCGGGCTATCCCCGCTGGTCATGGCGGGATTGCCCACGGTGGCGCTGCGCCTGCCCGCCCACCCCGTGATGCGAGCGCTGATCCGGGAAAGTGGTCGCCCATTGGCCGCGCCTTCGGCCAACCGAAGCGGATCGATCAGCCCCACGCGGGCCGAACATGTGCTTGCCAGCCTGAACGGCAAGATCCGGCTGATCCTGGACGAAGGCCCCACCAGCGAGGGGCTGGAATCGACCATCGCCGCCCCTGAACAGGATCGCATCCGCCTGCTGCGTCCCGGCCCGGTCACTGCTGCCATGCTGGAGGAAGCGACCGGCCTGCCCGTGATCGTTGGCACCGATGCCAAAATCGAGGCTCCGGGACAGCTGGAAAGCCATTACGCCCCCTCCAAACCCGTTCGCCTGAACGCGCTGAACGCGGAAAAGGACGAATATCTGATCGGCTTTGGACTGATGCCCTGTCACATGAACCTCAGCGCGGAAGCCGACATTCAGGAAGCGGCAGCCAACCTGTTCGCCGCGCTGCATATTGCCGACGCCAGCGCCGCCACGCGGATCGCGGTGGCCCCCATTCCCGACCACGGCATTGGCGCCGCGATCAACGACAGGCTGCGCAGGGCGGCTGCCTGAATCCGATCCGGCATTGACCGGTGCCGTCAGCAGTCATCATGTCCTGCACGACGGCATTCACGGCGACGCTGCTTCTCCGCTTTCTTCTGTTCACGGGCCTCACGCGCTTCCTGTTCACGCATGCGGCGACCGTAATTGCGATCCGCCTCGTCCTGGCTCGTGGTGGCCCAGTCAGCCGCTTGAGCACCCGCACGCACCGGCATGGTTGCAACGTCAAGCGCAGTCTTGGCGATGCACCCCGGCAGCAACAGCATCGCCACCGGCGCGCTCATAAGGCAAATATTACGCATCGCTATTACCCCCGATAATCCAGCAGCGGCCATGGCATGGACAAGATGAACCAATGCCTAAGCCGCAGGAAAAGATGCGGCAAGCCATCGCGTGGCAAGGGTTCAGCCGTTGATGCGATCCCCAAACCCCTTGCGCAGCTTTGCGAGCTTGGGCGGAATGACCGCCATGCAATAGGGATTGCGATCCCCTGCCCTGTCCCAATATTTCTGATGATAATCTTCGGCGGAATACCAGGGCGCGTCCGGCTCGATCGTGGTGACGATCGGGCTAGCATGGTCAGCTTGCGCCCGCGCGATTCCTGCCTTCGCTTCCGCCGCCTGCCCTTCGGAATGCGGGAAGATCGCGGAACGATATTGCGTGCCCACGTCATTGCCCTGCCGGTTCAGGGTCGTGGGATCATGGGTGGCGAAAAAAATGTCGAGAAGGTCGGCATAGCTGATGATGGTGGGGTCATAGGTGACGCGGATCGCTTCGGCATGGCCGGTCGCGCCGGAACAGACCTGCTCATAGGTCGGATTGGCATCCTGGCCGCCAATATAGCCGCTCTCGACCGACTGAACGCCTTTCAGATTCTGGTAAACCGCCTCCGTGCACCAGAAGCAGCCGCCAGCCAGGGTCGCGATTTCCGTCGCCATCGATCATTCCTTATCCTGATTGGCGGCAGAGATAGGAAGGGTCAGGCCGCGCTTCCAGACTGGCGGGGCAATCTTTCAGCCTTGGCCCGTTCCTCCGCCACCAATTCCTTGCGGGACAATTTGCCCACCAGCGTCTTGGGCAGGGTCAGCCGCACTTCGACCTCGCAAACCCTTTCATGCTTGCCCACTTGGGGGTTGAGCCATTGCTTGAGCGTTTCACCGTCGACGTCCGCGCCTTCCTGCAGCGTGACGAACGCCTTGGGACATTCGCCGCGATAAGCATCCGGGATGCCTATCACCAGCGCCTCCTTCACCCCCTCATGGTGGTAGAGGACCGCCTCCACTTCGCTGGGAAACACCTTGAAACCGCCGACCGAGATCATGTCCTTCAGCCGATCGACAATCTTTACATAGCCTTCCGCATCGATAACGCCCACGTCGCCGGTGCGCAGCCAGCCGCCCTCCAAAAAAACCTCTTTATCCGCGTCGGGCCGCTGCCAATAGCCCTTCATGATCTGCGGCCCGGCGAAAACCAGTTCCCCCGGCTCACCCGGCGGAGGGGGTTTGGACGGATCTTCGCGATCCACCAGCTTCACCCGCGTCCCCGGAACGGGCTGTCCAACGGTCCCCGACTTGTTCACCCCTTCATATGGGTTGGAGCAGACCACGGGGCTGCTTTCCGTCAAGCCATAGCCTTCGCACAATTTCGCGCCGGTCATGGCTTCGAACCGCTGTTTCAGTTCCAGCGGCAGCGGCGCACCGCCGGAGATGCAGAGGCGCAGCGAGGAAAAGTCGATGTTCGGCGTCGCCGGATGATCCAGCAACGCCTGATACATGGTCGGCACGCCGGGCAGCGACGTTGCCTTTGTCCGCTGAAGAGCGGCCAGCACCTGCACGGCTTCGAACCGGGGCAGCATCACCATTTCACCACCGTTCAACACCGTGCGGTTGAGCACGCAGCTATTGGCGAAGACGTGAAAGAAAGGCAGCACGGCCATGATGCGGTCGGGCGCTTCGGGATGCGGATCGATCATCAGAACCTGACGCGCATTGGCGGTCAGGTTCTGATGGGTCAGCATCGCGCCCTTGGGCCGCCCGGTGGTGCCGCCGGTATATTGCAGCAGGGCGACGTCTTCTTCCGGGTCGATGTCCACCGCCACCGGATCATCGCCATGGCGCAGCAACTCGGCATAGCTGGTTATGCGGGGATCATGGGGGATGGCAGCCGTTTCGCCACGCTTGAAAATGCGGAAAAGCACGGACTTCGCCGGCGGCAGCGCTTCCGCCACGCAACCCACGACCAGCCGTTCAAGGCTGCTATTGTCCAGCACTTCCAGCGCGGTCGGCAGCAACGCCTTGGCTGACAGGGTGAACAGAACCTTGGTGCCACTGTCCTCGACCTGATGTTCCAGTTCGGCGGCGGTATAGAGAGGGGAGAAGTTGACGACGGTGGCACCCGCCATCATCGCTCCATAATAGGCCGCGACATAATGCGGAACGTTGGGAAGGAACAGGCCGACGCGGTCGCCCTTGCCCACCCCCATATGCTGCAAACCCTTGGCCACCCGCCTGATGACATCGAGCATGTCGCCATAGGTCGTCTTGCGACCCAGGAAATCGATCATCACCCCGTCGGGTCTGGCCGTTGCGCTGCGCAAAACCATGTCCACCATCGACATGGGGGGGAACGCCTGATCCCATGGCACGGGATGACTATAGTGGTCTTTCCAGACCTCTTCGCTGCTCTCCATAACAACAGGAGTAAGTGAGGCATCTGCTTTACGCAAGCGTAAAGCAATCCACCCCCCATGGCAGTCGGCCCTCCCACCCCTATCGAGGCGGAAGGAGCCTAAGGCTTAAACATGGCCCTTATTATCGCTGAACGGGTCCAATATCTTCGCGGCACTGGAAATCAGCTCCGCCTCGCTCTTCAGCGCCGCTTCCGCGCGCTGCGCGGCGTCGTCGCGTTCACGGCGCAGTTCGGCGATCAGCGCTTCGCGATCACCATCCAGCCTCGAATCCGTCGGCGCTTCGATCCCAGCCTTCTTCGCGGCCTTCGTCACCAGGCCGTCCAGTTCACGCTGCGAACACAGGCCGAGCGTTACCGGGTCCTTGGGCACGATGTTGGAAATATTCCAGTGCGTGCGGTCACGGATCGCCGCGATCGTGGTGCGGGTGGTGCCGATCAGCTTGCCGATCGCGCCGTCCGAAATTTCGGGATGGTTGCGCAGGATCCACGCAATGCCATCGGGCTTGTCCTGCCGCTTCGACACCGGCGTGTAGCGCGGCCCCTTGGTCCGGCGAACAGGCTCCGGCCCTTTCAGCATCTTAAGGCGATAGTCCGGGTTCGCTTCACCCTTGTGAATTTCTTCCATGGTGATTTCATGGGCGCGCACCGGATCGCGGCCGGTATATTTCGTGCCGGCAGTATCGTCTGCAATCGCCTGCACTTCCAGAATGTGAAGCCCGCAAAATTCCGAGATTTGATCAAAGCTTAGCGCGGTATTGTCGACCAGCCAGCTGGCTGTGGCATGGGGCATGAGAGGCTGGGACACGGGGACTTCTCCGGCACTAAAAATGACAAGGGCCGCCCAAGCAGGGCGGCCACGCCCGTGCAGAGATAATGCATGACGTGCCAGCGGGCAAGGAAAAGCGTCAGGCCGCCGCGTTATCCATCCCAGTGGAACCGATACAATGAAGGCCGGTCAGGAACTCCTGCGCGCTGCGTTCCCAACTGAACGTCCGACCATAGGCGGCGCACGCCTGCCTGTCGCATGACAGGGCGGCGGTGATAGCCGTTTCCAGACAGTCCGACAAAGCGCCGATTTCGGGCGTCACTATGTCGATCGGGCCGGGCACTGGATAGGCGGCGACGGGCGTCCCGCACGCCAGCGCCTCTATCATCACCAGGCCGAAAGTATCGGTGCGGCTGGGAAATACCAACAGGTCCGCCCCGGCATAGGCACCCGCCAGTTCTTCACCAAACAGCGGCCCAAGGAAATGCACGTCGGGATAGGCCCGCTCCAGCGCTGCGCGCGCTGGCCCGTCGCCCACCACCACCTTGCTGCCCGGATGGTCGCAAGCCAGAAAGGCCTCCAGATTTTTCTCAACCGATACCCGACCGACAGAAAGCAGGATCGGTCGGGCCAGATCAGCAAACAGGGCCGGTGGCGGCGCTTCGGGCGTAAAGGCACCAAGGTCCACTCCCCGCCCCCATTTGCGCACCTGGGCGATGCCATGGGCGCGCAATTGCTGCCTGACCGACCGCGTGGAAACCAGCACCGCGCGCGCAGGACCATGAAACCAGCGGATATAGCGCCAGAACCAGGCAGCGGGCAGGCCGGTGCGCCGCGACACATAATCGGGGAAATGCGTGTGATAGGCGGTGGTGAACGGCACGCCCGTTCGCAGGCACCAACGCCGCGCGGCCAGGCAAAGCGGACCTTCCGTCGCCAGATGCACGGCGTCAGGCGCAAACGCCGCTATAGCCTGCCCAATAACAGCCGATCGGACGAAGGCCAGCCGGATTTCGGGGTAAGTCGGACAGGGGATGGAGCCATAAAGGTCGGGCGAAATCACCTTCACGGCATGCCCCGCTTTTTCCAGCTCGCCCTTGATGGTCAGCAATGTTCGAACGACGCCGTTGACCTGCGGCGACCATGCGTCGGTCACGATGACGATCCGCATCGGGCGCGACCCGGTCACGCCGCGATGCGGACGGGCTGGCCCGCCTCGCGCGCCGCAATCTCGTCGGCCCAGTGCAATATTTCCATCCGCCCGTCGAAATGTTCGACCAGCGCGGTGCATCCTTCCACCCAGTCGCCGTCATTATAATATTGGATGCCGCCAATTTCCCGCATTTCGGCATTGTGGATGTGACCGCATACGACGCCATCAACCCCACGCGTTCCGGCTTCATGCGCCACCACCTCCTCAAAGCGGGAGATGAACTCGACCGCATTCTTGACCTTGTGCTTGGCGATTTTGGACAGCGACCAATAGGGCAGCCCCATACGCTGGCGCACCGCATTCACCACCACGTTCAGGCGCATCAGCAGCGAATAGGCCGCGTCGCCCACAAAGGCGAGCCAGCGGTGGGCAAGCATGATCGTGTCGAACTCATCCCCGTGCAGCACCAGCAGTTTTCGACCGTCCGCTGTCTCATGAATCGCCTTGCGCCGGATTTCGACACCGCCAAAGCTGAGCCCCGTGAACTGACGGAACATCTCATCATGGTTGCCCGGAATGTAGATGACCCGTGTGCCGCGCTTGGCCCGCTTCATCACGCGCCAGACAATGTCGCTATGGGCGGCAGGCCAGTAAAAACGCCGCTTCAGCCGCCAACCGTCGATGATGTCGCCCACCAGATACATGGTGTCGCTATCGACGCTGTCCAGGAAGTCGACGAGCATTTTGGCGTTGCACCCGCGCGTGCCCAGATGAATGTCGGAAATCCAGATCGTGCGATATCGTTGCCGCTGCCCTTCCCTTTCGGGGCTGGTGGTGCGGTCGATGCCATCCTGCAGTTCGGCAAGGAAGGGCAAGCGCGTAATGGCGTTCATGATGCTGCCTTCGGAGCTGTTGTCCTCAGGCCCGAATCCCTAACCGCCTATTGTGACAATCCCGCACCGAATATGACTATAATGCTACAGCCATGGCGCGTCAGACGGTCAGCACGATCTTGCCGAAATGATCGCCCGCATCCATCCGCGCATGGGCCTGAGCCGCGTCAGCCAGAGCGAAGCGCTTGTCCATTGCCGGACGCAGCTTGCCCTCCTCCACAAAGCGCCAGACGGTTTGCATCAGTTCGTCGGCTATCAGGCTTTTGAACGCCGCCGACCGGGGCCGCAGCGTCGACCCGGTGAGCGTGAGGCGCTTCGTCATGACTTCGGGTATGAAGATGCTGGCCTTGGCTCCGCCCAGCACCGCAATAGAAACATGTCGGCCATCTTCGGCCAGGCACTGCAGGTTGCGCGGCACATAGTCGCCCCCCACCATGTCCAGCACCGCCTGCACGCCCTGCCCGCCGGTAATGCTGCGGACCTGTTCGACGAAATCCTGGCTTTTGTAATTGATCGCATGGTGCGCGCCCCACACCTTTGCCTGCTCGCATTTCGCGTCACTGCCACAGGTGACGATGACGCTGATGTCGAACAGACGGCAAAGCGAAATAGCCATGGTGCCGATCCCGCTGGTGCCGCCATGGACCAGCACGGTATCGCCGCTCACCACATAGGCTCTCTCGAACAGGTTGGTCCACACGGTGAAGAGTGTTTCGGGCAGCGCCGCCGCCTCGACCAGATCGTAACCGTCCGGGACCGGCAGGCATTGCCCGGCGGGCGCGACCGCATATTCGGCATATCCTCCCCCCGGCAGCAACGCGCACACGCGCTGGCCCAGCAAAAGATCGTCATTGCCGCCGGTGGCCACGATGGTGCCTGCGACCTCCAGTCCGGGGATGTCGGTCACGCCGGGCGGCGGCGGATATCTGCCCTCTCGTTGCATGACGTCGGGACGATTGACGCCAGCGGCAGCGACGCGGATCAACACTTCGTCGGGACCAGGCGCGGGAACGGGCCGCCGTTGGGTGATCAACGCTTCCGGCCCCCCAGGGTTGGGTGCCACAACCGCAGTCATGTCAACCGGAATTCCTTCTTCAACCGCCATGCTGGCTGCCCCCAAACCTATTTGCGCCGCCACTTTCGGCAAACGGTATCAGCGTCTTATTGACAGACTGGCTTATGCGGTCAACATTGGCGTCATGGACGTGGATGACGATCTTGCCCGCAGGGCCAATGATCCCCTGGCCCAACTGCTCAGACAGGATTTGGGTCCGCTGTCCGTTGCCGAACTGGAAGCGCGCATCAAAGCGCTTGAGGGCGAAATAGCACGGACCCGCTCAGTGATTGAAAACGCCGTTAACCATAAGGCAAGTGCCGAGGCGTTATTCAGACGATGAACAAGCGCCCCGCCCCCTGCGGCCTCGAATATGGCTTCACCGGGCACGGGCAGTCTGGCAATTCCGGTGATCGAGGAACCCTCCTTGATCCGCCGTCGAGCAATGCCGACATAGTGTTCAAGACAACCCCTTTTTGGGGTCAGGAGTAGAACAGAAATGCCATCTTTCGCACCCGCCCTTGAAACTACGCTGCACAATGCGCTGACGCATGCGTCCGAACGCCGCCATGAATATGCGACGCTCGAACATCTGCTGCTCGCCTTGATCGACGACGAACATGCGTCGAAGGTGATGCAGGCATGTGGTGTGGAAATTGGCGAGCTGGGCGACGCCGTCACCCAATATCTCGACAGCGAACTCGACAGTCTGAAGGTGGAAGGCGTCAGCGACCCCTCCCCCACCAGCGGCTTCCAGCGCGTGGTCCAGCGCGCAATCCTGCATGTCCAGTCTTCCGGCAAGGATGAAGTGACGGGGGCCAATGTGCTCGTCGCGCTTTTCTCCGAGCGGGAAAGCTATGCTGTCTACTTCCTCCAGCAGCAGGACATGAGCCGCCTCGATGCCGTGAGCTATATCAGCCACGGCGTCGGCAAGGGCACGTCAGCGCCTGAATCCCGCGAACCGAAAGGATCGCAGGAGGAAGAGAAGAAGGCGCAGGACAGCAAAGGCAAGAAGGACAGTGCCTTGGAGCAGTTCACGGTCAACCTCAATGAAAAGGCGATGCGGGGCAAGGTTGACCCGCTTATCGGTCGCACGGCCGAGGTCGACCGGACCATCCAGATCCTGTGCCGCAGGTCAAAGAACAACCCGCTCTATGTGGGCGATCCGGGCGTGGGCAAGACCGCAATTGCCGAAGGCCTGGCGCGCAAGATCATTGAAGGCGAAGTTCCAGACGTTCTCAAGGAAGCCGTGATCTACTCGCTCGACATGGGCGCGCTGCTCGCTGGCACCCGCTATCGCGGCGATTTCGAAGAGCGGTTGAAGGCGGTCGTCACCGAACTGGAAAAGATGCCGCATGCGGTGCTGTTCATTGACGAAATCCACACGGTCATCGGCGCGGGCGCGACCAGCGGCGGCGCGATGGACGCGTCCAACCTCCTGAAACCTGCTTTGTCCGGCGGCACGATCCGTTGCATCGGCTCGACCACCTACAAGGAGTTCCGCAACCATTTCGAAAAGGACCGCGCCCTGCTGCGCCGGTTCCAGAAAATCGACGTCAATGAACCCACGATCGAGGACACGATCAAGATTCTCGCCGGGCTGCGCAGCGCCTTCGAAGAGCATCACAACGTCAAATACACCCCCGACGCGATCAAGGCGGCGGTGGAACTCAGCGCGCGCTATATCAACGACCGCAAGCTGCCGGACAAGGCGATCGACGTGATCGATGAAGTCGGCGCGATGCAGATGCTCGTGGTGCCCTCAAAGCGCAAAAAGACGATCACCCCGCGCGAGATCGAAGCGGTGATCGCCACCATGGCGCGCATCCCTGCCAAGACCGTCTCGGCTGACGACAAGTCGGTGCTGGAAACGCTCGACACCGACCTGAAGCGCGTCGTCTTCGGCCAGAACCGGGCGATTGAAGTGCTGTCCTCCGCGATCAAGCTGTCGCGGGCGGGCCTTCGCGATCCCGACAAGCCGATCGGCAATTATCTCTTCTCCGGCCCCACCGGCGTCGGCAAGACAGAGGTCGCACGTCAACTCGCCCATCTGCTCGGCATCCCGCTCCAGCGGTTCGACATGTCGGAATATATGGAACGCCACTCGGTCAGCCGCCTGATCGGCGCGCCTCCGGGCTATGTCGGCTACGATCAGGGGGGCCTGCTGACCGATGCGGTCGATCAGAACCCGCACAGCGTCCTGCTGCTCGACGAGATCGAAAAGGCGCACCCGGACCTGTTCAACATCCTGCTGCAGGTGATGGATAATGGTCGCCTGACCGACCACCACGGCAAGACGGTGGATTTCCGCAACACCATCCTCATCATGACCACCAACGCAGGCGCGTCGGACATGGCGAAGGAAAGCATCGGCTTTGGCGAACTCACCCGCGACGATGTGCAGGAAGATGCGGTGAAGAAGCTCTTCACCCCGGAATTCCGCAATCGTCTCGATGCCATCGTGCCGTTCAACTATCTGCCGCCAGAGATTGTGGCGCGGGTCATCGACAAGTTCGTGCTCCAGCTCGAACTGCAACTGGCCGACCGCGACGTCCACATCACGCTGGACGAAGAGTCCAAGGCATGGCTCACCAAAAAGGGCTATGACAAGCTCTACGGCGCGCGTCCGATGGGCCGCTTGATGCAGGAAAAGATCAAGCAACCGCTGGCCGAGGAACTGCTGTTCGGCAAGCTGGTCCATGGCGGGGAGGTCCATGTCCGGCTGAAGGATGATGCCCTCGCCTTCGAAATCACCCCCGCCGCCCCGAAAAAAGGCAAGAAGGGTGGCAAGGCAAAGCCCGCGGAATCGGCAAAATAAGTCCACCGATCCACTATTGAGATTGAGGGCGGTTCTGTTGGGCCGCCCTTTTTCATATATAGCGGCTCTGGGTTCGTGCATTATCAGGCGAGCGCCTACATCACCCATAGCCGGGGAGAGACATTGATGGCAGACGAGATCATCTTCTACACCAACCCCATGTCGCGCGGGCAGATTGCCCGCTGGATGCTGGAGGAGGTTGGGCAACCCTACCAGGCCGTCATTCTCGATTTCGATACGACGATGAAGGCCGACGACTATCTTGCCATCAACCCCATGGGCAAGGTTCCCGCCATCGTGCACCGGGGCAAGACGGTCACAGAAGCCGCCGCCATCTGCGCCTATCTGGCCGACGCCTTCCCGGACGCAGGCCTGGCCCCGCCAGCCGATCAGCGCGCCGATTATTATCGCTGGCTGTTCTTCGCCGCCGGACCGGTGGAAGCCGCCGTTTCCAACAATGCGCTCGGCCTCGTCGTTCCCGAAGGGCGCGAACGCTCAATCGGCTACGGCAACTTCGACCAGACCATCGACACGCTGGAACAGGCGGTGTCGCGCGATCAATGGATATGCGGAGATCAGTTCACCGCAGCCGACGTCTATGTCGGGGCGCAGATCGACTGGGGCCTGTCCTTCGGCACCATAGGCACCCGCCCCGCCTTCGAAGCCTATGCCGCGCGCCTCCGCGAACGCCCCGCCTACAAGCGGCAGAAGCAACTCGACAACGCCCTGATCGCGCAAATGCAAAGGCCCGCATAAGGAAAGGGCCCGGCGGTTCGCACCGCCAGGCCCTTCCTGTTCCGCCCGCTGTCAGGCGATCATTCGCGATTGCCCATGAACCGCAGCAGGAACATGAACATGTTGATAAAGTCGAGATACAGGCTCAACGCCCCCATCACCACCGACTTGCCCATCATATCCGTGCCCGCGACCTGAGCATAAATGCTCTTGATCTTCTGCGTGTCATAAGCCGTCAGACCCGCAAACAGCAGGACGCCGATGAAGCTGACCACCATGTCCATCGCGCTGGATTGCAGGAACAGGTTGATCAACATCGCGACCAGCAGGCCGACCACGCCCATGATCAGGAAGGTGCCGAAGCCCGACAGATCCTTCTTCGTAGTATAGCCCCACAGGCTAAGGCCCGCGAACGCCGCCGCCGTCGCAAAGAATGTCTGCGCGATCGACGCCTGCGTGTACATCAGGAATATGGACGATAGCGACAGCCCCATCACCGCCGCATAGGCCCAATAGATGGCCTGAGCTGCCGGCGTCGACAGCTTGCCGATGCCAAAGCTCAACACCATCACGAACAGCAAGGGCGAAAACATGATGACATATTTCAATATGCCCGGCTGCAACAGGATCTGCGCCGCGGGCGAGTTCATCCCGCCCCAGGAAAACAGCAACGCGACGATGCCCGTCAGCAGCACGCCGCTCGTCATATAATTATAGACGGACAGCATGTAACTGCGCAGGCCAGCGTCATACGCCTCCCCTCGCGCTACAGTCGTGCCGCCAAAGCTCGCCATGCCGGAGCGGGGATCGGACCAATTGGCCATGGGAAAATCTCCTTCGCCGACGCTCTTCCGCCGGTGACCCTATTATCGGCATATATGGCCATCAATTCAAGCGTAGAGCGCAATGCTGACTCGACGCCGCACTCATTCTATATAGTCGGCATGCACCGGCTGTTCATCGCCATCCGTCCGCCCGCCGAAATCCGCGCGAGACTGCTGTCCCTGCCCGGCAACATAGCTGGCGCACGATGGCAGGATGACATGCAATTGCACCTGACGCTGCGCTTCATCGGGGAGGTCGGCCCGCATCAGGCGCAAGATGTGGCCGACGCGCTGGACCTGATCCACTTTGCCCCATTTTCCATCGCGCTCGCCGGCTTGGGGCAATTCGAACGAAAAGGCCGGGTGGACACGATCTGGGCTGGCGTCCAGCCACGGGATGCCTTGGCCCAACTGCACAAAAAGGTCGATCGCGCCTGCGTTCTGGCCGGACTGCCTGCGGAAGAACGCGCCTATCTTCCCCATATCACCCTGGCCCGGCTGAGCCGCACAGCAGGACCTACCCGCGCATTTCTTGAACAGAATGCCGGGCTTTCAAGCCAGCCCTTCCCAGTCGACAGCTTTGCCCTTTTCGAAAGCCATCTGGGTCAATCCGGCGCAGTCTATCACCAGGCAGCGCTATATCGTGCCGCGCCCGACGACCTTGAGCGAACACAGGAATAACAGCGGCACTTACCCGCCGGAAATCACCCCGCACGCCACCCGTCCACCAGCATTTCCAGCCGGATCCGACCTGTTATCATCCGCCTGCGCGTGGATCACGATAGCCGCGCCGTCAGCGTCCAGCATCGGCATGCCGCCGCTGCCGAGCCTCGCGCCCGGTATTACATATTCCATCTGACCCGAACCATCGGCACCCGCAATCATATTGGGCATGTCTCCCATATGCATCCCTGCCGGATTGTCCCTGCCATGCTGTCGACCGCTGGGATTCCAATGTCCACCGGCGCTGGTGAAATCGGGCGGCGTGCAATTGCCGGTGCCGTGGACATGGACGGCGTGCATACCCGGCGTCAGCCCCTTGGCATCGACCATCACATGCAACCCGTCGGAAGCCTCCGTTACTCGGGCCTCCCCACGGGATGATCCATCCGCCGCCAACAACACAGCCGTAGCGGAAGTCGGCGCTACCCCTTCCGCGCTTTCGCCCTGCGTGGTGGCACAGCCAGCCAGCATCGCCGACGCTGACAAGGTCATGGCAAAGATGGAATATTTCATGACGAGCTGCACTCCAAATTGAACCTGTTAAGCAAACGCGATCGGGATGGCTTTTGTTGCGTAGCCGTCACTCTCGCACTGGCTGGGCCATTTCGTAAGTCATTGCGAAAAGCCATGAACCTGTTCCTGTGCCTGAAATTGCCAGAAAACCCACGGTCTACGGATGCACCCCCGGATCATGCAATTACAAATCGGCACGATCCCATAAGAAAGGGGCCAGTCTTTCGACCGGCCCCTTCCATTTCTTCCGTCCCGAAAGACGAAATATTCTTACTGACCCGAACCCGGACCGTAGGTGATTTCCACGCGACGGTTCTGCAGTTCGCGAACACCGTCGGCGGTTTCGACGCGGGGGTTCGATTCACCGAACGCCTGGGTCGTCATCACACCATCGGGGATGCCCTTCGAAGCCATGTAGGCCTTGACGGCATCAGCGCGACGCTGCGACAGGCCGACGTTGTACGAGGCCGAACCCGAACGGTCCGCATAACCCGCCAGCATGACCTGGGCGCTGCCGCAGTTGCTGTAGGCCGAAACCGCGTTGTCCAGAATGGTGGCGGCGTCAGGCGTGACGTCTGCCTTGTCCCATTCGAAGAACACGATGTACGGTCCAGGGCTGCACTCAGCGACCGGGGGAGGCGGCGGCGGGGGCGGCGGAGGCGGCGGAGGCGGCGGGGGAGGCGGCGGCGGAGCAGCCGGCTCACCGAAGTTATACGCCAGACCCAGCAGCAAGCTGTGCGTACGCAGCTTGGTCGACACGTCCGAACCAGCCGGACCAGCGGTCGGGAATGCGTTCACCAGGTTGATGTCGTCCTGGTTGAAGAAGCGATACTTCAGCGAGACATCGACGTTGTTGGTCAGCGGATAACGAACGCCAGCGATTGCCTGCCAGGCGAAGCCCGTGTCGGAATCGTTGACCAGGTCGTTGGCCAGTTTGGCGCGCGAAACGCCGACACCGCCGCCGACAAAGCCCTGCAGGCCATCATCAGCACCGAAGTCCAGCAAGCCGTTCAGCATGAACGACAGAGCCGAGGCCGAACCACCAAAGTTGCTCTTGTCCAGATCGACCTTGGCGCGCTTGTAAGCGGCTTCGGCTTCCAGGCGGAAACCACCGAAGTCATAACCGATCACGGCATCGCCGTCCCAGCCCTTGTGGTAGTCCACGTCAGGCACGGTCACGCCCGGGGTGAATTCAATGTCCTGATCTTCGACAATCATGACGCCAGAGTCGATACCGATGTACCAGCTGTCGTCACGCGCCAAGGCCGGAGTGGCCAGGGCAGTAGTCGCAAGCGCAGCCGCGAGGGCAAGCTTCCGCATTTGGATTCCCCTTTCAAAAGTGTCACGAAGGACTGTGGAAACCATGTATCGGCAAGAAAGTTTCATGGCAAGTCCACATTTGCCGGAACTGTTGCGTTTTTACATCACCAATCGCGAACGTCCCGGCGTCGAAGCTAATATAAAAGGCCCTTCATGTAATAATGGCGGCCGCGCAAGTCACGGCGCGATCAGTCCATGGTGCCGCATGGCCGCCAGCATAGCGTTGATGCAGCTTCGGGCTTCACTATCGACAGTTGCGCCTCCGGCGGCATCAGTAATTGCCGCGACCTGGGTCCCAACCACACGCACGCCATCTACATACAGCCCCTCTGCGCCCAGACCTGCGTCCTGCCAGACGCCGCCCAGATAGTGCATGCTGTTCCCTCGGTCGGCGACCCACATGGACAATCCTGTGCGCGGCGCTGCAAATCGCCATCCGCCTTCGGTCCAGCAGGCAACGGCGTCCTCCCGTCCGGCCCACGCCCCGGTCGCCCCAGCCGCGACGATCCAGCAATCCCCGGTGTCCGGGTCCAATGGCGGCGCATTCTCATCGGCGCTTTCGACCTGCCCGTGTAACAGCATGTCGATGCGCGCCAGCGCCTCATTATGAAAGACTTCCTTCTGCGCCTGTCCCGAAAAAAGCTGCGGCAATGCCCATCGGGGCGTCACGTCCGTCGTCATAGTTCAATATCCTGTCCAAAGTTTCACAGCGAAAGCTGCAATCTGGTCGCCCGCCCCATGGCGAACGATCCGATCTGCCGGATCTCGACCGCCATTTCCCCGCCCCCGTCGGCGGCGACCATGGCGGCATCATATGTCCAGGCCGGAAACACCGTTTCCACCCGGCGGACCAGCGCGTCACCGTCCAGCACCTTCACTTCATATCGCTCGCTTTCCTCGGCCAGCGGAACATCGGACCCGCTCAGCCATCGCCACCCGCCCCTGCTCCGCCGCGTCCATGTGACGGTCCATCCGCCTCCTCCGTCAGGGACCGCTCCAGCATGAACCGGCGACGGCGGAACCAGCGCTTCTCCGCCTACGGTCAGCACCGCTTCGGATGGTTCCGCGTCGCCGACGCCAATCGCGGCCAGACGCAGCGCAGCGCCCGCTTCGATCCCGCTCTGCGTTACGAAAGGTTCGACCAGCCTGTCCTCTTCGACCAGCAGGAAAGGCTCATCGGCTTCATGCCCCACCATCGCCCATTCGGTTCCGCACAGCCCACGCCGCAACCCGTCCAGGCGGAAACTGAGCGGCCCGGTCTGCACCGCGCGCGAAAACTGGATCAGCTCGCGCCCTGCCAGAACAAGGTTTCGGCCCAGCGACAGGGCCGCTTCATCGGCATCGCCCAGTTCCCATTCCGCTGCCAGCAAGGTGACATGCAGGGAATGGCGCTCATCGATCATCGCCGCGCTGCCCGGCGGCAACAGTTCGTCCACCCGGCCCATCACGGCGGCAGGCGCGGTCCGGCCCACAGGGGTCGCTTCGCCCGTCGCGCCCATCGCAAACAGCGCAGCGCCCCGCCACCCCGCGCCACCGCTGGCCGCCGCGACGATCACCGGACTGGAAACCAGACCATCCCTTATCAAAGGCAGGTCGGCCAGCATCAGCGTCGTCGGGCCATGCGGCGCATCCTCCTGCCGCACAACCGCTCCAGAAGAAGCGCCCGGCGGCAGCATCGACTCCCCGCCCGGCACCCGCCGCAGGGTCAGGCGCACCGCCATCGCCTCCCATTCCCTCTCCTCGATCCGCCACCGGCCAGGCGCGCCTTCCACCCGCACCACATCGCCAGCATCGTGGCGCAACGCATCCCAGCCACAGCGCAACATGATGGTCGATCGCCCAGCCCACGCATGGGCCAGCCGCCGCGCCGACAGGAACCGCGCCGCGCCGCCCGAAAGCACCGCTGGCAGGTCGATGCCTTGCTCCACCCTGCCGGGGCCGGGTCGGCTGATCCGCTGGACCCCGGCCTGATAGTCCCGCTCCGCATCATAATGGCGAAGCGACAGCGCCACCGGCACGCCCTCCGCCGCCGCGCCAGCCCGTTCGGCAGGGTCCAGCTTTCGCCCGTTGACCCGCTGACACAGATCGGCCTGGCGCAGCTCGGCCTCGTCCTCCTCGTCAGCGACCGTCCCGGCCAGCCGCAGGCCCGCTTCCCCGTCGATAAAGGCAAGGTCGTGCGCCTGCGCCAAAGGCATGATGGCATCGGCCACATCCGTCCCGCCCGCCGCAAAGCCGTCCACGTCGCCCAGACCCCCGGCACTCAACAGCCCGCCGCACAGATGCTGCGCGATGAAACCGATGCCGACAGCGCCGTCATCGGCCTCCACCTCAAAGGTCAGCGACGGTATCCGGTTGCCAAAGTCCGCCAGTTGCAGGTCCTCGAACACTACATAGGCGATGCCGCGATGCGCAGGCGTCTGGCTCAGCCCCTGCGCGGACGCGATCAGCGGGTCCACCGCCTGCGCCTCTCCGCCCATATGCAACCGGAAAGCGCCCAGTTCCGACTTGAAATCCCCCGCCGCGCCGCGCAGCAGATTGCCGTCCGCCCATATGCGCCGCACCGCCTTGATCTTCCGCGCCGACAACGCGACCGCGAAGCTGGACGAATAGCTATAGCTGGTAACGCTGGGCCGCCCCTTGCCGCCGCCGCTCTTTTTCCGCTTCTCCTTCAGGTCCGTCGCCCAGATCACCGTGCCCGCGACCCGCATCTTTCCGAATATTTTCGGCATCTGCGCGCCATAGGTGGACGTCTGGACCTGCAAATCGGCCAGTCGCCGTCCTTCCACGCCCTTGGGCTTGAACAGGACCGCCTGGTCCAGGCTGTTGCCGATCAATCCGCCGATCGCGGCGCCCAACGGCCCGCCAATCGCCGTGCCCAGCGCCGTCAGCACGATAGTCGCCATCTCGCCTCCTATATTGTTCGCCAGTAACCGATCACCGGCCAGGGTGACTCCCCCGGCATCTCCACCACGCGCCCCAGCCCCGCATGGGCATGGACATGGCCCCCCGGCACCACCACCATCAGATGCAACTGCAGCGGCCCCGGCCGCACCAGCGCCAGATCGCCCGGCTCGCCCTTCGCCACAGCGGCCAGCCCCGCCTGCGCCAGCCAGGCGCGGGCCAGGTCTTCATCCCCCGACCGCAGCCCATATCCACGCGGCGGCGCGCCTTGATGCCCAGCCGCTGCGAAAGCCAGCACCGCCAGCCCCACGCAATCGACGCCCTGCGCCACGCTGCGGCCATGCAGGCGAAAGGGCGCGCCCACCATGTCGCGCGCGGCGGCGACGATGCGCGCCGCCTTATTCTCCCCGCTCATGCGCCGGGATAGCGCGTCAAAAGGTCCGTCCCCGGCAGATAAGGCTCCCCCCGGAAATTCGCAGCATTGCCAAAGCGCGTGGCGCAACTTCCCAGCTGCCGGTCGCACCCTTCCGTCAACAGCGCCATCGTCCCCGCCTCCACCGCAAAATGCGGCGCGTCCGCCAGAGTCAGCGCGTCCTCGCCATTGTCGATGATCGCCTGCACCATCCCGCCGTTCGCGCCTGTCAACCAGCGCAGGCTGCCATAGCCATAGGCCCCCGCCGTCAGGCCAGCGACACTCACGACCGCATCCTCCACCCCGGTCACAGCCACGATCCTGCGCCGCCCCGCCATATCGACACGGCACTGCGCATCCCCCAGCTGCGCCCGGCAATCGGGCGACGTCGATGGCGCGACCGGCGCTTTCAACGCCGCCATCGCGCCCACCAGCTCCGCCGTGAAAGCCCCACCCCGGCAAGCGACGCTGCCTATTTCACCCCGCGCCAGCAGCAGCCACAGGACGCCCGGCGCTTCCCACTCCGTCAGCCGCAACTCCAGCGCCGCCCCGTCCCAGCGCCCGGCCATCAAGTCGCGCTCGCTGATCGCGTCGGCGACCAGAGCGCCTTCCACATCGGTATCGCCGCCTTCCGCCGTGATCCGGCTATGGATCGCGGACGGCATCATCCCCGGCGCGGCGCGATAGCGTATGTGGCCGATCTCCAGGTCCCGGTCATGGCTGGTCAGCCCTATCGTCACCCCGTCCCGGCGCTCCAGCCGCCAGCAAAAGGCCAACGTCGCCAGCGGCTTCTCCAACCCTTCCAGCCCGCTCATTCCCTGATCTCCACCAACGGCACCGAAGGCGCTTCGCCCGCCGCGAAAGTCGCGCGGTTGATGTCGATCCTGTCCTCGGCAAATCGCACCGGCACGTCGAACCGGAACCCCGCCGTCAGCACCGCGCCATCGGCAGGCGCTACATCGAAAGCGATGACGCCCGCCCCCGCATGGCTCCACCCGTCGGCGACCTCCACGCCGTCCACCGCGACCCGAATGCTCCCCGGCGCGGGACGCGTGATCCGCCTCGCCTGCGCCTCTTCGCCGTCGCCATAATATCGCTGCAACGGAAATTCGGCCCGCACGCCATCGCCGATGCCCAGCCGCTGGTCCAACGGACCGGGCATCCCCCCAATCGCGCAACTACGGTCATCATAGGGATCGGTCAGCCGAAAGCCGCGCGCCGCCCCCCGCCGCGCACGGAAGAAAGCGATCAGCGTCGCGATGTCCGCTTCCGACCGCACCCCCGGCCCGACATCGAAAGACAATCGCGCATCGGCCCAATCGCTGCTGCGCCGCTCATGCCCGGACGGACTTTCGACAATCTGCGTGGAAAAAGCGGGGGCAAGGCTCGCCTCCCGCCCGATGCTCAGCGGAAAGGCCACATCGTCAAAGGCTTGCATATCCTCTTCCCCATAAAGTCTGAAACAGGTGAAGCCGTCCCGCGCCACCTGCGGCAACGCCCACACGAACGTCGCCGCCGTCCCGCGCTTCACCGCCGCGTCCGCCGCATCGGCGATCCGCTGCCACTGCCCCGCCTGCTCCGGCAACAATACGAAGCCGGAAAAATAATGCTGCTCCGCCACCGGATAGCCCAGCCTCTGGGTGGCAAGGTCGATGCCCTTGGCGGTCAGGCGCGCCCGCCCTTCCGTCACCCAGTCATAATCTTCCAGCTGCAGCACATCGAATGCGGGGAAAGCCCATCCCACCGGCATGTTCGCCCGCTTCGCCTCGGGCGCCAGCGGGTCCAGCACCGTGGGCAGATAGGCCAGCAACAGCGTCACCGCGTCCGGCGCGACCCCCTTGACCCACGCACATAATGCCGCAGTAGACGCCGCCAGCATCGCCCCCGCCTGATCCAGCAAAGCCTTCTGCCCACTGTTCAGCGTCCCGCGAATATCGGGAATGGACACCGGACTGCCGCCAAAGGCCGCCCGTGCCGCAGCATCATAGATGCAGATGCGTCCATCGGCGGGCATCACCCACCACCACGGCTCGCCAACCTGAAACTTGACCGCAATATCCGCCGCCAAGGCTATGGCAACAAAGGCCCCCGCCACCAGCCGCAAATAGCTCATTGCCCCATCATGCGCGGGCGACAACAGCGTCGAAGGGGGCGACCATCCCGTCAGCGCCGGATCGCCATTTTCGGCCCGCTGCTTCCAGTCGTTCCAGCAATGGGCGTCGAACAGCTCGTAAGACAGCGACCAGATGACGCCCATCCCCATCGCCTTGGCCCGCCGCGCGAAATCGGCATTCCACGCGGCACATGGCGTGTTCAGCACGCCACCGGCCAGGCTGACATAATGGCCGCCGCCCAGGGGTTCGAGCCGGAAATAATGGCTCATGCCGACATAATGGTTGATGTCGCCACGATAGCCCAGCGCATGGATCGACGCGACGATCCGTTCCGGCGTCTGGTTGAAACAATCGTCATAGCCGGTCGCCATCGACAGGCCATGTTCGGGCACCATCACGTCGCCAATGCTCAGGACGGAACCCGCCCCATCGCATCTTATGCCGCTGACTTCCGCCCACCCCTCTACCGCCGCGCCAAAGACGACCGTCCCCGCATCATAGTCCGGCGGCGCAATGGAAATGAACATCCGGTCGACATCCCCGGCCCAGACCGGATCGGCTTCTCCGGGCAGCAGGAACCCGCCGTCCATATCCGAAAAATCCAGCGTGACCCACGCATCCTCGGCGGTGCCATCGGCATAGTTCCACAATCGCACATACCAGGAACGGGGATTGCCCGCCTCGTCCCTGCCCTCGACCGTCAGCGTCGGCCCATGGGTCTCGTCCAACTGCCTCAGCCCGCCGCTGCGCCACCGGAACCGCAGCACGCATTCGCGAAAGTCCCGCGCCGTCTCATAGGCCAGCAGCGGATGACTCCATTTGTCCTCCGCTTCCCAGATCAGCCCCGCCAGGTCGCCCGATCCGTAAAATACCGCATCCACACGCAAAGCGTCCGGCGCGGTGGTGACGACGCTCGCCATCATTGGCCGGGGGAAATTCACCGTCCAATGCGTCGGCGCAAAGCGCTTCATGTGCCGCGCCTCCTGCCCCCGCCGCGTATCCGCCAGCCAGTAATCCAGTCCGCTCATCCGTTCAGCGCTCCCCTGACCGCCCGCGCCACCTGCCGCGCGCTGCGCGCCAGCAACCGGTGTCCCTCCTGCCCCTCACCCCGGCCCGACACGGCGATGCTGACCCGCACGTCACGCGCACCGCCGCCACCATTCGGCACCACCTGCCCGCTCGCCGTCGGCACGAACATTTCCGGTCCGCGCTCGCCGACCATATAGGCCCGCCCCGGCGTCACCGGCCCGCCCGTCGCCCGACCCGGCAGGCCCAGCGCCGCCGAAGCGAGTGTCAGCAGCGTGCCGCCGGTTCCCCCCATGCCACTCGCCGCCGACCGCACCGCCGCAGCGGCAATGTCTTCCAGTATCGACGACGCCACGCGCTTGAGTTCCTCAAAGCCGAACCGGCCCGACCGCACCGCGCGCAACAGTCCCTGCTCGATCCGCCGCCCGGCCCGTTCGGCCCCGTTCGCCAACGGCCCTTCCAACTCGCCTCGCATCGCATCCACATCCCGCGAAAGCCCCTGCGTGTCGGCCCGCACCCGCACCACCAGCGTCTCGATTTCCTCGTCCATCCCGCGCCTCCCACACACCAAAAAAAGCCCCTCCCTTCAGGGAGGGGTTGGGGGAGGGCCTGTCCCTCAACCCACTTACCCACAGCCGTTGGGGCTGACCCACAGCCGTTCGGGCTGAGCTTGTCGAAGCCGCCCCCTTCCCCTTCTCTTCCCCTTCTCTTTCCCTTCCCTTCCACATGCCAAAGAAGTGAACCCGTTCGTTTCGAGCGAAGTCGAGAAACCGGGGCCACCCCCAGCCCCTCAATCCGGCATCATCCCCTTCAGCCGCTCCAGCTCCCCCGCATCCATTCCGGCATCCGGCTCATCCTCCCCCCGCGCGGCGCGCAGCACCGCCTCCAGCTCGACCGGCGTCGACCGCCAGAACTCGTCAGGCCGCCAGCCCAGCAGCCATCCCGCGACGCCCGCCAGGCGCGCCGCCGTTTTGAAAAAGCTCATCGTCCCCCCAAAATCTGCTTCAATATGCCGCGCAGCACCGGCGACAGCTTCGCCAGCCCCGCCTCGACAATCGCCTCGCCCAGCCCATCGCGGGTCAGTCCCTGCGGCGGATCGACCAGGCAATGCCAGAACAGCGCCGCCATGTCGGACAGCGACAGCTTGCCGTCCGCCGCCCGGTCCACCAGGTCGAACAACGGCCCCAATTCTTCCTCTGCCGCCACCAGCGCGGCAAAGCTTGGCCGCAGCCTCAACCGCTCGCCCGCCAGATCCAGCGCCGCCTCGCCCCGCGCGCCGTTGGGCGCTTCGCTCACGCCGCTCATTCCGACACCACCGGGCCGGAACTTTCCAGGCTCAGCGCATAATTGCGCTCGCCATTATAGTCCCCGGCATAGTCCAGCCGCGTCACCAGGAAACGGCCGCGCATTCGCTCGCCGCTTTCGAAACTCAATTCATAATCGTCGATTGTGCCGGACAGCGCATGGTTGCGGATGCGCACCTCTGCCGCCGATCCGGTGAAAATCCCCGCCGCCGACACGCTGACCGACCGCACGCCCGCGCCGGACAGCAATTCGCGCCAGCCACCGGAATCCTTGCTGGTGACATTGACCGCTTCGCCGTTCACCGACAGCTGCGTCGTGCGCATTCCAGCGACCGTGGCATAGACTGGCGGACCCCCGCCATCACCCACCTTCAATAGAAATGCGCTTCCTTTTTCTACGCCCATGGAGCATTCTCCTGTAAGATAAACCGTGTCAGAATCGGGATTTTTGGAGAGGATCAGATGCTTTCCGCCATTCCCCTCATCATGCTGCTGGCCGCCCCCCAGTCGGGCGACGCTGTCGGCGCTGGACGCAAGGCTTTCACTCAATGCCTGGCCGCCCAGGTGCAGCCTTCGCTCGACAAGAAAATGACCGTCAGCGCCTTTCAATCCGCGCTGAAGGCGAAGTGTCGCGACAAGGAAGCGGCCTTCCACGTCGCCCTGGTGGCTGACGGCAAGGCGATTGGCCTGTCGGAAAAAGACGCGCAGGCCGACGCCGACGATCAAGTGTCCGAATATGTCGACAAGATTACCGGCGAATATGAAGATTATTCGCGCTGACGACTGCGACGACCTGCTCCCAACCGCAGATCAGTCCTGCGCCACCGCCCGCAGCCGATAGTCCACCACCGCGCGCCAGCCATCGCCGTCCCGCGCGCCGGTCCGCAACAATCGCGACCGGATCAGCCTCGCATTGACGAGGCGCCACTCTTCGCCCGCCATGTCCAGCGCCTGCATGACCGGATCGATCCGGGCCAGCATCGCCCCGATCCTTCCCGCCATGTCCCCCGCATCGTGCAGGCTGATGGTCAGGCGCAATTCGCGCCCATCGACGCCCTTCGCGCCCCAATCGCTCGCAATACACTCACCCATCACCGCGAAGGGCGGGGCCGCGCGCGCCGGTTGTCCATCGAACAGGCCATTCAACAGGCTCATCAGGCCCCCGTCCGCCTTCAACGCGGCGATCACCGCCGCCCGCACCGTCACTTCCGCGCTCATCCGCTTCCCCTCCCCGCCTCACGCAGGCCCAGATCGCTCATCCATCGGCGCACAAGGCCCCGCCCAGTCAGCCTGACGCTCTCCCCCTCGACCCACGCGTCCTCGACGCCAGCGGAGATCGCCGCACTCGCCACCGCGCGGCGACGGCGCTCCGCCCGCGCCTCGACCATGCGGATCATCCGCCCCAGCATCGCGGCCTTCATGCCAACCGCATCCGCCGCCATGGCCGCCACAGCGCGCTCACCACGGCGGGCGGGGATGGCATGTCGCCGCCGCGCGCGGCAAAATGCTCCGCCGCCAGCCGGACAATTCCCTGTCGGATAGCTCCGGGCAGCCCGTCCGGCTCCTCGGCCAGCCCCGCGCGATACCGCACCGCCGCCACCCGTCGTTCGCCCGCCAGATGAACTCGCACCCATCCATCGCCTGCCGCATCAATATCGACGGCATAATCCTCCACCGGCAGCGCCTCCGCCTCGCCGTCCGGCGTCACCGCGTCGACGCCCAGCACCGCGATCACCGGCCTTGCCGTCAGCCGCTGCCAGCCGCCGTCCGCCCGCACCGTCTCGCGCGCCTCGCCGATCATCAGCCACTGGCCGACAAATTGCTCGCACAGCCCCGTCGCGCTCAGCAGCAGCGCCTCCAGCAGCGCATCCTCACCGTCCCCCGTGATCCGCAGATAATCCTTCAACTCGCCAAGCGACGCGCCCGGCGCCCCCGCCTCTTCCCGCACCAGCACCATCGCCCCTCCAGACATAAAAAGGGGGAGCGCCACGAAGACGCTCCCCCAATGCACAAACCAGAAAACCGCCCGTGTCAGGTGGCGGCGAACTTCATCAGCTTGATCGCTTCGCTATTGGCGACCGCCCCGCCGATGCGCTTGACCGCATAGAAATGCACGAACGGCTTGTTGCTGAACGGATCGCGCAGGATGCTCGTCTCGCTGCGCTCCGAAATGACATAGCCCGCCTGAAAATTACCAAAGGCAATCGACAGGCTGTTCGCCGCGATGTCGGGCATGTCTTCGGCCTCCACCACCGGATAGCCCAGCAGCGTCGCGGGCTGCCCCGCGCTCAGCGACGGCTGCCAGATGAACGCGCCGTCATCCGTCTTCATCTTGCGGATGGCGCTCAGCGTCGCGGAGTTCATGACAAAGCTCGCACCTTGGCGATAGGGCGCGCGCAGGCTCTGCACCAGGTCGATCAGCTTGTCCTGCGGGTTCGTCGCCGCAAAGCCCGCCGCCGCCCCCGACGCAACATATTGCAACGATCCAAAGGCCCGGACGCTGTCCGCCTCATTGGTCGTCGTATAGGTCAGGAACCCCTTGGGCTTGTTCGTGCCATTGCCGTTGACGAACGCCGCGCCCTCCGCCGCCGCGAACTCGCGGGCGATCTCCATCGCCAGCCAGCTTTCGACATCGAACTGCGCATCGTCCAGCATCGCCTGGCTCGCCGCCGGATTGGCGTAAAGCTCGCCCGATGGCGGGACGATCTCGTTAAAGGCGGGGGTAGCCGTCTCCGCCCGCGCGCCGGTCTCGCTCGCCCATCCCGACACGATGCCGCCCGACGTCACCAGCTTGCGATATCCAGCGCTGCCCGTGCGCACCACATTGGCGATCGCGCGAATGGGCGAGATGCTCTTGAGCGTCGCATCAATAATCTGGTCGATCTCACGCGGCACCGCATAGCCGCCCGCGCCGCCGCTCGCCCCCGAAAAGCTTTTCAGCTCCACGCCCGCTTCATGCCCCTGCCGCAGATATCGATCGACAAAAGCCGCCCGCTTGGGATCGAAAGCACCGCCCTTCACCCCGTCCAACGCCGGACGCTGCTGCTGCAACAGCGCGCCCTTTAGCGCCGCAATCTCCCCCTCCATCGCCTCGATCCGCTCACCCTGCACCACCGCGTCAAAGCTCGCTTCCAACTGGTCCGTCATTCACCACTCCCACAAAAAAGGCGGCCCGAATGGACCGCCTGAACCTCAAAGAAATCGGAACGCACCTCACTCCACAGCAATCACCCGCGCCAGCGGCTGCATCGGATGCGTGACCACACTCACCTCCACCACCTCCAGCGCCAGCAATTCCCGTGGGCCCGCCCCGCGCGCTTCCCGCACCCGATAGCCAAAGGACAACCCATCGACCGCGCGCGCCTTCAAGGCCCGCCCCGCCTCCCGCCCGGCGGCGGTCCGCCCCGAAACGCGCCCGATCACGCGCAGCCCGCGCGCATCCTCCTCGATCCGCTCGACCGTGCCGATCGCATCGCCCGGACGGTGCTGCCACAGCAAAGGCACGCCAGCCGCCACCCCTGCAAAGGCCCCCGCCCGCACCACGTCCCCGCCGCGATCCACCCGATCGAACACCGCCGCATATCCGGCAAAGCGCACATCATCGCTCATGCCCGGATCATCCCCAGCAGCCCGGCCTTCACCGCCACGCCCAGCAGCACCAGCGCCATGACGATCCGCACCGCCCACCCGACGACAGCGCCCCGCGCCGCCTTCTTCGCGTCGCGCCATGCGGACAGCAGTTCGCGCAATTCCCGCACATCGCCCTCCGCGCCCCGGTCGGCCAGGCCCAACCGCTCCAGCGCCCGCCCCGCGCCCAGCTCGCTTGCTTCCTCGATCAGGGCGCGGATCATCACCATGTCCATCTGCCCCGGCACGCCCTGCGCCTGCGCCACCAGCCGCGCCAGCATCTCGCCATCATATTTCATCGGCCCCTCCCGCCTTCGCGACATCAAATCCCCAGCATCGCCTTCTTCTCATCCGCCGTCAGAAAATCCGCCCCGGCCACGCGATCCCACAATGCCGCCCGCTCGTCCGACAGTGCAGGCACCGCATCCATGTCCACCGCCAGCGACAATCCCGGCCACCACCCGCGCAGCCCCTGCGTCAATCCGCCGCAAATCTTGCCCAGCAACGGCAGGATCGTCTGCCGCCACAGCGCCTTGTTCGCCTCGCGATAATTGGCGTAGCTATTGTCGCCCGGCAGCCCCATCAGCATCGGCGGCACCCCGAAAGCCAAAGCGATTTCCCGCGCCGCCGCCGCCTTCAGGCCGACAAAGTCCATCTCCGCTGGCGACAGGCTCATCGCCCTCCAGTTCAGCCCGCCTTCCAGCAACATGGGCCGCCCCGCATTGGCAGCACCGGAAAAGGCCACCTCCATCTCGCGCTTCACCCGCTCGAACTGCTCCGGCGACATCACCGACCCGTCGCCCGGATCATAGACCATCGCCCCGGAAGGCCGCGCCGCATTGTCCAGCAACGCCTTGTTCCACACCGTCGCGGCATTGTGGATCGCCACCGCGCCCGCCGCCGCGCCGACACAGCCCAACCCATAATGATCGTCCAGCGGATGCAGCGCCTTCAGGTGGATGATGCTCGTCCGCCCCGCCGCATCTTCGGGCAGCAGCCGGGTCACATTGTCCCCGACCCGATAGAGATAGGCTGCTGGCCACCCCCGCGCGTCGGCCTCCACGCTCACCCGCTCAGGCCGCAGCGCATAAAGTTCGGCAGGCATCCCATCCGCGCCCGCGATTATCTGGACATATCCATTGCCATGCAGCAGCAAATGGCTGGCCAGCACCTCCACCATCGCCTGCCCACCGACACAGCACGTCACCAGCGACAGCGCCCGCGCGCCCTCCTCCGGCTCGACCCCGGCGGCAGTCAGGGCCGTCGCCCCCGCCCCTTCCGACACCAACCGCAACGCCCGCTGCGCCACCGGATTGCCGATCACGCCAGATCGCACCTGCGCCTCATAGGAAGCAGGCCATTCGCCCAAAGCCACCGCGCCCGAACCCCAGGCACGCGCCAACACCGGCCGCGCGGAACCCCGCGCCGCCTTCGTCCCAAAGAATTTCATGAAAGCCCCCGCCACAAAAAAATCCTCGCCCCATCGGGGAGAGGATAGTGAAGCTTGGCAGCGTGCTGCCTAGCGAAACTTGGAGAGGGGGCAGCTCCCCTCGCCTCAACTCAAAGATCGCGGTTCAGCAGGAATTAGTGCCCCTCGCTCTCGCCGTTTGGGAAGAGGAAGCCCCCTCGCCTCAACTCAGGGATTACGCCGCAACACCCGGTCGCACGTGGAATTGGTGCCCTCGCTCTTGCCAATCACGCGCCCGGCGACCGCGCCCGCAGCACCCGCCAGCAGGGATTCGCCCAGGCTTCCACCCGCAATCGCGCCGACACCCACGCCGCCCGCCGCACCGATCACGGTTCCGCGATCGCGGCCCTTCTTCGCCTGTAACAGGCAATAGCGCACATCATCGCGGTCGCGCGGCGCGGCCCTTGCCACGCGCGCCCGTTCCTTGCTGCTCAGTGAAGCCGCCATGACCGGCGTTGCTACAAACGTCACGCCAGCGGCTATCATCATGATCCTGGCCAGCTTCATGACCGATACTCCTTATAAAAATTCACCTGTATAATACGCCAGCCTCCCGCTGCGGGTTCCTCATAGGTGCCGCACCCTCGCGTCACCCCGTCGTCCCAACATCAATTCGGTCAGCGCCCATACCAGCGCGTCGGCGCGGTCGGGCGACCGGCCGGGACCGACATAGCCGCCCCCCGCCACCAGCCCGCACATCTGGTCCTCCATCTGCCAGAATGCGCCCAGGTGCAGCACACGTCCCGCTTCATACAGCGCCGCCACCGGCTCGGCCCGCGCCGCCTTGCCCCGGCTGGCATGGACCAGCCGCACGGGCAACGCCGCCTCCGCCGCGCGCAGCACGCTTTCCACCATCGCGCCGCCATTATTGGCTTCCGCCACCACCCTGTCCGCGCCATGCGCCGCCGCCGCACTCGCCACCGCGCGCGCCCAGCCGTCGGGCGTCGCCTTTTCCACGCTCGCATCCGCAATCACATAAGCGCGCCCGTCATGGCCAATCCCGGCCACCACGATGCCGCATGCGTCTCCCGTTGCCGAAGCGGGCGGATCGACCGCCACCACGACCCGCGACAACGGAGGCGCGCCGTCCTTGCCAGCAGGCACATGGACCGCGCGGCATCGCTCCAGCAGGTCCCGGCTCCACAATGCGCCTTCGACATCTTCGATCAGTTCGCCGTCCAGTTCCTGCCGTCCCAGCCGCGTATCGCCATAATTACGCTCCATCGCCGCGATGAAACCATCCGCCAGGTTCGCGCTATTGTCGGCGGTGCGTCCCCGCGTCACCGCAACGTCGGCTCCGTCGCGCGCCACCAGCCTGCGCACCAAAGCGACCGGGCGCGGCGTCGTCGTCGCCAGCACGCGCGGTTCATTCCCCAGCCGCATGCCCATCATCAAATTGTCCCACACCGCCTCGCCGCCCGCCCATTTGGCGATTTCGTCCGCCCAGCCATGGCTGAATTGCGGCCCGCGCAACGCTTCCGGTTCCGCCGCCCCGAACAGGATCGCCATCGCCCCATTGGGCCAGATCAACCGTCGCAACGCCGGGGCAAAGGCTGGCCGGTTCCACCAGGGCGCAATCGCCAGCAGGCCCGACGGTCCCTCCACCATCACGGACCGCACCTCGCCCAGCGTCGCCCCGACCAGAGCGATCCGGGCGCGGCCATCGCTTTCCGCTATCGCCCGCACCCATTCCGCCCCTGCCCGCGTCTTGCCGAACCCGCGCCCCGCCATCATCAACCAGACCCGCCAGTCTCCGTCGGGTGCCAGCTGTTCTGGCCGCGCGAGCCAGCCCCAGTCATGCGCCAGCGCCTGCGCCGCCGCATTGTCCAACCCGGCCAATATCCGATCGCGTGTCTCGACCGGCATCAGGGCCAGTCGTTCGAAATCCGATATGCCCCCCACTTCGATCGCCTCCCCGCTCCGCTTTCCACCCACATTTCCGCCGCATCGCTACACAGAATTAATGTAGATCAACTTTTGCCCGTCTGAACAAAAAAAAGCCCCGCCTAAGAAAAGGCGGAGCAGTTTGGGTCGCACTGCAGGCATAACCTGCAAATTGATAAGATCACTGTTTAATAGAAATTACCATATATCCAACGACATATTTTTACAAAAAAATTATTTGTTGCCAACGGTTTAACAAGGCACAAAAAAACCGGAGCACTTAAGCGCCCCAGGATGAATTATTCCGAACCAAGCACTGAATGTTTGCCGCTATAAATAGTTCCGTCATCATCAATCGCATTTTCAAAGACGCGCTGGCTGCACGCGACTGACTGCCGCCATGCTCCACCCGGTGGTCCGATCCTGACATTCGCCGGGGTCAAGGACATCCTTCCCCTGCCGCTGCGGCATCGCTGCGCCGCCGGACCGCGTCCAGCGCCGCCCGCAATCGCGTCACCGCATCCTCGCCGTCCGGCCTTTCGGTTTCGTTCGCGGCGCGCGCTTCCATGGCCTGGCGGGCGTGGGCGGTCAGCAACCGCATGCCCACCATATGGGGATGGCCGCGCTTCACCTTGCGGCTTTTCACCATGCCGTCCGCGTCCAGCGTCACCTCTTCCTGCTCGCTGCCGAACAGCGCCTCCCGCAACAGCAGTGCCTCCAGTTCGGAATAACCGACGCTCAGCGCCTGCGCCCATTCCCGTGCAAAGCCGGGATCACGCCGTTTTTGATAATAAGCGCTCGACAGATTCATGCCCGCCGCCCGCGCCGCCTCGCTGACGTTGCAGGTCGCGGCCAGCGTTTCCATGAAGGTCTTGCGCAGTTCCTGCGTCCAGCCATCCTTGCGCACGGCGCGTATCTGGGCTTTGGCTCCTGCCTTCCCGGCCTGACTGCGCTGCACGGTCAATTCCCGGTCCGTGCCGTCGCTCGCCTTCCCGCTGAAGCGGCGCGACGCGCCCCCGGTCTTCTTCCCCTCCCTCTCCTTGTCCTCCACGCTGCCCCTCCTTTGCCCAACGCAAAAGGGCCGGCCCATCTGGACCAGCCCGTTCGCGCCGCCGCCTTGGCGACTCACATTTCCCAATATCGACATATCTGCCTGAACAGCGTGACGATGTCAAGAAGAATGTTCCAGATAGGTTAGTTTCCGCGCATCTTCCGCAACGCATCTTCTTCCGCTGCCAGGGCGCGGGCAAAGCTCGGGCGCGCGCTCAGCCCCTGCAACCACGCGCTGATCTTGGGCCAGCGCCCATCGGCCAGCACGCTGCTGCAATAGTTGACGGTGATGATGGGACAGGCGACGGCGATGTCGGCCAGGGTGAAGCGATCCTCCACCAGAAACCCGCTATCGGGTATCACAGACTCCAGATAATCATATACGGTCGGCAACTTCTCCGTCTCCGCGCGCGCCGCTGCGTCCAGGTCCTGGGGCATGTTGACCAGCGGCGCGACCATGCGGTTGAACACGATCGGCATGCCCGCCGCCTGAATGATCGTATCGCCAAATTCATCATACCAGATGGTCCGTGCCCGCGCCTTGGCCTCCAGCGGGATCAGATTGGGGTCCGGTTGAACCGCATCCATATAGGTTATGATGGCGCTGCTGTCGCTGATCAGGAAATCGCCATCCTGAAACGCCGGTATCTTGCCAAAGGGGGACGCCTTGGCGAACGCTTCGCCCCCCTGTCCAAATCCACCCGGCATCACCTCTGCCGACAGGCCTTTCTCATCCGCGAAGATGATGACCTTCCGCACAAAGGGGGACGGTCTTGCTCCATATATGATCATCGCATCATTCCTCTATCACGGTTGGCCTTGATCGCGGCTCGATGGACAGAATGACATTTAGATATCAAATTGCAACCTATGTTATCGGTCGCGGGCGGATCACCCCTCTTCGCCACCCGGTGCTTTCGACCGGCTATAGTCGATGCGGATGCGCACCCAGCTTCCCACCATCGGCTTGCCGTTGACGCGCGGTGGCCTCACCAGAAACTGCCACGCCGCCAGCCGCACCGCGCGGGCAAAGCCCGACCCGGCGGGCGATTCTCCTAGCGCCTGGCAATTTTCGACATGATAATCGTCAACCGTCTTGCATGCGACCAGCCCCCATCCCTGCGCGGGCGCATTGCCGGGAATATAGGTTGCCAGTTCCGCATGGGTGGGCCGCCTGTGCCATTCCGCCTCGAACAGCTGGACGCCGCCCGGCCCCTCGCCCGGACCCGCCGCCGCTGCCGCTTGATCGCCCTGCCCGGCCGCGCTGTCCGCCTCGGCCTTCCGGGGCATGCGCCCAATGTCGGCCGCCGCCATCTGCGCGCTTTCCAGCACCAGGAAGGGCAAGGGCGATGGCAGTTGCACGATGGGCGGGCGCACCGCTTCCACGGGGCGATCTGGCGGCGGCGTCTCCCGCTGCGGCTGCGCGCGCTCCTTTTCCTCGCTGCGCTTCTCCGCCTTCTGCTCAGCCTTTTCCTTCTTCGCCTCAGGTCCGGGGGCCACGTCGAACGTCACCAACTGGCGCATGTCCTCCCGCAGCTGTTCAGGGTGCGGGGCCAGCGTCAGCAGCGCCAGCAACAGCAGGCCGTGAAGCAGCAACGCGAACAACAGGCCACCCCCTCGCTCGCGCACCCCTTGCATTCCCGATCTCCTTCGCGGCCAACCCTTACCGGCACGACCCCCGCCCAATCAAGCCAGCGCATCATCATCACCGCCCGCCAAAAGCTCTGGCGGTCGGAAACGATCTCGGCTAGTCCCGCCGCGATGCTTACAAAGCTCTATCAATGGACGCTGGCAAAGGCCGCCCACGCCCATGCCGAACGCTGGCTTTTCGTTGTTTCCTTCATGGAATCCAGCTTTTTTCCCATCCCCCCACATCCACTTCTGGGCCTAATGTGCCTCGCCCGCCCCGAACGCGCGCTCCGCTTCGGCATCATCTGCACCCTCGCTTCCGTTCTTGGCGGCCTTCTGGGCTACGCCATCGGCTATTTCCTCTATGAAGCGCTCGGGCAGCAAATTCTCGACACGCTCGGCCTCGCCGCAAAATTCCCCGTCGCCGCCTGCTACCTGCGCGACTACGGCGCCGAAATCATCCTGGTGAAGGGCGCGACGCCAATCCCCTTCAAGCTGATCACTATCACAGCCGGATTTATCGGCCTCTCTCTCTTCACCTTCATCTGGGCCAGCATCCTGTCCCGCGCCTTCCAGTTCATGCTGGTCGGCTTTCTATTCTGGAAATTCGGACGGCCGATTAAGGCATTCATCGAAAAATATCTCGCCCTCCTGTCCGCCGCCTTCATCGTCCTCCTGGTAGGCGGATTCCTCGCCGCTTCGATGCTGTCGGGCGGCGGCACCAAGGACGACAAGTGCAGCAACGCCACCATGGCGACGCTCCACTGACACCGGCACAATGAAAGACCTCGCCACCCGCTTTCCCAAAGCCACCGCGCTGCTCGCGGGATTCCTGTCGGCGACCGGGTTCGAACCGTTGAAGCTGTGGCCGGTCACCTTGGCCTGCATCGCCCTGCTCATCCTGCTCGTCGATCGCGCCCCGGATCGGCAATCCGCCTTCCAGCGCGGCTGGTTGTTCGGCATTGGCCATTTCACCCTCGGCCTCAACTGGATCGCTCACGCCTTCACCTTTCAGGACGCGATGCCGCATTGGTTCGGCTATGGCGCGGTGATCCTCCTGTCGCTCTATCTTGCCATCTATCCCGGCCTCGCCGCGCTGATAGGCTGGTGGCTAAGGAGCCGCCTATCCCTACGAAGGCAGGAACATACCGCCTTCATCTTCCTCTTCGCCGCATGCTGGGTCGCCAGTGAATGGCTCCGGGCCGTTGTCCTCACCGGCTTCGCGTGGAACCCGCTCGGGGTCACGCTGCTGCCCACCGGCATCGCTATCGCCTCGACCCTCATCGGCACCTACGGCCTTGGCGCGCTCGCCATCTTCGCTTCAGGAGCGATCCTGCTCACGGCGCAACGTCGGTTCATCCCTGCCGCAGCCATCACGGCCCCGCTGCTCGCCTGCGCCCTTTGGGGCATCATCGCCCATGCGCCCCCCACTCCGGCTGGCGCGCCACGCATCCGGGTAGTGCAACCCAACATCGGCCAGGATGAGAAATATTCGCCAGAGCTTGAACAAGCTCATTTCCGCACCCTCGCCACCTTGTCCGGCCAGCCCCGCCCGGACCCGCGCCTGATCTTCTGGCCCGAAGCGGCAATCCCCGCCTATCTCGACATGGAACCGCAATGGCGCGCCAGCATCGCCGCGCTGCTCGGCCCTGGCGACCTGCTGATGACCGGCGGCACCAAAGTCTATTTCAAGCAGGTCGATCAGGGCGGCATCGTCACCAACGCCTTGGCAGGCGCAAACAACAGCCTCTGGATCGTGTCACCCCACGCCCGGATATTGGGCCGCTACGACAAGGCGCATCTTGTCCCCTTTGGCGAATATCTGCCCCTGCGCGCACTGCTCCAGCCGATCGGACTGTCGCGGCTAGTTCCGGGAGACGCCGATTTCTGGCCCGGCCCCGGCCCGCAAAGTCTGACGCTGCCCGCAACTCTGGGACGTCCAGAACTCAAGATGGGCGCGCAGATTTGCTACGAAATCATCTTCTCCGGCCAGGTGATTGACGCCGCCAACCGCCCGGCCTTCCTTTTCAATCCGTCGAACGACGCCTGGTTCGGCAGCTGGGGTCCTGTCCAGCACCTCGCCCAGGCTCGTCTCCGCGCGGTGGAAGAAGGCATCCCGATCATCCGCTCCACCCCTACCGGCGTTTCGGCGGTCATCGACGCCCGCGGCCATGTGCAACATGCGCTTGGCCTTCAACGCGCCGGTTTCCTCGACACTGGCCTGCCCCCAGCCTTGGGTCCTACGCTCTTCTCTCGCCTCGGCAACTGGGCCGCCTTCGCGTTCACGATCCTGCTGATCGGACTGGCCATTGCCATGGGCAGGGTGAGAAGCTAATAGCCACATAAACTTTTCTTTATGTCGCCTTTCAAGCCAGCCTGCTAACGGGAGTCCCATGCGCAGCAACTATCTCTTCACCTCGGAATCCGTTTCCGAAGGACACCCCGACAAGGTCGCGGACCAGATTTCCGACGCCATCGTCGACCTGTTCCTGTCCAAGGACCCCGAAGCGCGCATCGCCTGCGAAACGCTGACCACGACCCAGTTGGTCGTGCTGGCGGGCGAAATCCGCTGCAAGGGCGTCTATGAAAATGGCGAATGGGCACCGGGCGCGCAGGAAGAAATTGAACGCACCGTCCGCGAAACGGTGAAGCGCATCGGCTATGCGCAGGAAGGCTTCCATTGGGAAAGCCTTCGCTTCGAAAATAATCTGCACGCCCAGTCCGCGCACATCGCGCAGGGCGTCGATGCCAGCGGCAACAAGGATGAAGGTGCGGGCGACCAGGGCATCATGTTCGGTTTCGCCTGTGACGAAACCCCCGACCTCATGCCCGCGACGCTGGATTACAGCCACAAGATCCTGGCCAAGATGGCGCATGACCGCCACTCTGGCCGCGCGCCCTTCCTTGAACCTGATGCCAAGAGCCAGGTCACACTGCGTTTCGAACATGGCAAACCCGTCGCCGCGACCGCGATCGTCGTCTCGACCCAGCATGGCAAGGGCTATGACGAAGGCGTCAAGGAAGCCGAGCTTAAGGAATATGTGAAGGGCGTCGTCGCAGAAGTCCTTCCGGCCAACCTGCTCTCGGATGAAACCGTCTATCACATCAACCCCACCGGCAGCTTCGAAATCGGTGGGCCTGATGGTGACGCGGGCCTCACTGGCCGCAAGATCATCGTCGACACCTATGGCGGTGCTTCGCCGCATGGCGGCGGCGCATTTTCGGGCAAGGACCCGACGAAGGTCGACCGTTCGGCGGCCTACATCACCCGCTACCTTGCGAAGAACATCGTTGCCGCGGGCCTCGCGCGCCGCTGCACAATCCAGCTCGCTTATGCGATCGGCGTCTCTGAACCGCTCTCGCTCTATGTCGATACGCACGGCACCGGCAGCGTCGATGATGCGAAGATCGAAGAAGCGATCAAGTCGATCACGGAACTGGGCGGCCTCACCCCGCGCGGCATCCGCACGCATCTGGGCCTCAACAAGCCCATCTATCGCCCCACCGCCGCCTATGGCCATTTTGGCCGCAAGGCCGAAGGCGACTTCTTCCCCTGGGAAAAGATCGACCTCGTGGACCGGCTCAAGGCCGCGCTCTAAGGCGTCCAAAGCTGACGGATACGGCGCGCGGGGCTCCCAGCCCTTGCGCGCCGTTTTCATTCATGTCGCTATTCTGCATGGGTCGACGTTCCTGCTTGGCATAGTGGCGGCATCGCGCGACAACCGCGCCGCTGAATAGCCCGCTTGCTCCCTTGGTCCGCCACCGCTATCGGCGCGTGCCATGACAGCGCATAAATCCGGCGACCCCACGACTCTCAACCGTCTGTACGGTCGCCATTCGAGCCATAAGCTGCGCGCAGGCCAGCAGGAACTGGTCGATACGCTCCTGCCCGCCCTTTCCGTCCCGGAAGAAGGCGAACTGAGCGCCGCCAGCCTTTTCGGCTATGACCGCCCCTTGCACTTTGAAATCGGCTTTGGCGGCGGGGAACATCTCGCCTACCGCGCCGACTTGCTCCCCGACCATGGCTTCATCGGTTGCGAGCCCTTCCTCAACGGCGTCGTCACCGCGCTGGCCCATGTCCGCGACAATGCGCTGGGCAATGTCCGCCTTCACATGGGCGACGCACTTTCGGTGCTCAACCGCATACCCGACGGCAGCCTGAGCTTCGTCTACCTCCTTCATCCCGACCCATGGCCCAAGGCGCGCCATGCCAAGCGCCGGATGATGAACCCCGGCCCCGTCGCAATGATCGCGCGGAAACTCAAGCCCGGTGGCGAGTTCCGTTTCGGCACCGACCACCCTGTCTATCTGCGCTGGGCGCTGATGGTTATGAACGGTCATCCCGATTTCGAATGGCTGGCGCAGGAGCCCAAGGATTTCCTGGTCCGTCCCGGCGGCTGGCCTGAAACCCGCTATGAGGCCAAAGCCCGTCGTCTGGACCATGAAGTGTGGTATTTCCGCTACCGGCGGCGCTGAACCCCTACGCCCGTGGCACGTTGGACTGGGCGAAGGAGACTCGCTCATGTCCGACAATCACGAAGAAATGATCCGGGAAGACGGCCTGCCCGGCCACGAAAGCAAGCTGGAGCCCAAACCCGAATGGGAGCCGCGCTATCCCGGTTCTGGCCGCCTTCAGGGCAAGGTCGCGTTGATCACCGGCGCGGACAGCGGGATCGGTCGCGCCGTCGCCGCCCTCTATGCGCGCGAAGGGGCCGACATCACGATCCTCTATCTGTGCGAACATGACGACGCCAAAAAGACCGCCCAGATTGTGGAAGCCCAAGGATGTAAGGCGCTCACCATAGCCGGGGATATTGGTGAAAAGTCATTTTGCGATGAAGCCGTCGCCCAGGTCATCGAACGTTTCGGTCGCCTGGACATATTGGTCAACAACGCCGGCGAACAGCATCCCGATCAGGACATTACCGATATTACGGAAGAGCAGCTGCGCCGCACCTTCCAGACCAATATCTTCGGCATGTTCTTCCTGACGCAGGCCGCCCGCCCGCATCTCAAAAAAGGTGCCGCCATTGTGAACTGCACCAGCGTCACAATGTATCAAGGCTCATCGGAACTGCTTGATTATTCCAGCACAAAGGGAGCGATCACCGCCTTTACCCGCAGCCTGTCGGAAAATCTGGTGAAGGACGGCATCCGCGTCAACGCGGTAGCACCCGGTCCCATCTGGACCCCGCTCAATCCCAGCGGCGGCGCTACCAGGGAAAAGCTGGAACATTTTGGCGAATCGACACCCATGGGCCGCCCCGGCCAGCCCAACGAAGTTGCCCCGGCCTTTCTCTTCCTCGCCTGCGATGACAGCAGCTACATGTCGGGCCAGGTGCTCCACCCCAATGGCGGCATCATCGTGAATGGCTGATCGCCATCCTCATAAAGACTATGGCGCACATAAGAAAAAGGGCCGGTGGGCATATGCCCCCGGCCCCTTCATCTGCCTTGCCAGCAAGGTTCAGCCGACGATTTCTTCAGCCTTGAAGAAATAGGCGATCTCGATGGCGGCGTTTTCTTCGCTGTCCGAACCATGGACCGAATTGGCTTCGATCGATTCGGCATAATCCTTGCGGATCGTGCCTTCGTCAGCGTTGGCGGGGTTGGTGGCGCCCATGATGTCGCGGTTGCGCTTCACGGCGTCTTCACCTTCCAGAACCTGCACGACCACCGGGCCGGAGATCATGAAGGCAACCAGATCAGCGAAGAAGGGGCGTTCCTTGTGAACGGCGTAGAAGCCTTCGGCCTGCTCGCGGCTCATGCGGATGCGCTTGGACGCGACGACCCGCAGGCCCGCTTCCTCAAGCTTCTTGGTCACGGCGCCCGTCAGGTTGCGACGGGTCGCGTCGGGCTTGATGATCGAAAAAGTGCGGGTGACGGCCATGAGGCTCAAAAGCTCCGAATATCTGGGAAAGGATGGCGCGGCCTTTAGACCGGCCAGTCCGCCGCCGCAAGGGGCGTTATCCGTGTCCCGGATGTCACGGCCCCTGCACCCATTTGCGCCCTTCCTGCCGCCAGAAGCGAGGGGTGACGCCTTCCCGCTTGGCCAGCGCGCGCCAGCTTTCCCGCGCGCCATCGACGGTTGTCGCATCGAAAAAATAGAATGCGCGCTCAAAATCCAGCGCCTCGTCGCGCCACAGGCCGTCTGCGATCGCGACATGGCGCGCGCCATTGGCGGCGGCACAATCCTGCGACAGCAGCACAGGCTGAACCGATTCGCCGCCTTCTCCCACCCGGCCATGCGCCAGGAAGCTTTCGGGCGGCCCCGCCCACAGGCCTGTGGAGATGCGGCCAAGCTGCGCCGCATCTGCCGCCACGACCAGCAGCCGCTCCCCCATGCCCAGGATGCGCGCCGCGATGGCGGGCAGCACCTGGTCCACCGGGTCCTTGTTCAACTGGTAGAAGTCGACCTGCACCGCCCTATTTCTCGAACTTGTCGGCCACCAGCCTGTCGATCAGGCGTACGCCATAGCCGGTCGCGCCCTTGTCCCAGGTCGCGCCTGGCTTGTCGGCCCATACCATGCCGGCAATGTCGAGATGCGCCCATTTGACGCCATCATCGACGAAACGCTTGATGAACTGCGCCGCCGTGATCGATCCGGCATAACGCGCGCCCATATTCTTCATGTCGGCGATGGGGCTGTCGATCAGCTTGTTATAAGCGTCGGACAGCGGAAAGCGCCACAACTGGTCGCCCGCTGCCTTGCCAGCGGCGATCAGGTCGTCGGCCAATTCGTCGTCATTGGCGAATATCCCGGCATATTGATCGCCCAGCGCCACGATCATCGCGCCCGTCAGCGTCGCCAGATCGATGACGACCTCAGGCGCATAGGTTTTTTGCGCCCAGGTGATCACGTCGCACAGCACAAGGCGGCCTTCGGCGTCGGTGTTGATGACCTCGATCGTCTGGCCCGACATCGATGTGACGACATCGCCGGGCCGCTGCGCGTTGCCGTCGGGCATGTTTTCCACCAGCCCGCAAATGCCGACGACGCGCGCCTTCGCCTTGCGACCGGCCAGCGCCTTCATCGCGCCTGCGACCGCGCCTGCGCCGCCCATGTCCCATTTCATATCTTCCATGCCCGCGCCGGGTTTCAGGGAGATGCCGCCAGTGTCGAAAGTGACGCCCTTGCCGACGAAGACCAGGGGCTTGTCCACAGCACCCCCGGTGCCGTCCCATTCCATCGCGATCAGGCGCGGTTCGCGCACCGACCCTTGCGCTACGCCCAGCAATGCACCCATGCCAAGGTCAGCCATCGCCGACTTGTCCAGGACAGTGATCTTGACGCCCAACTGCTCAAGATGACGACAGCGTTCGACGAAGCTTTCAGGATAGAGGATGTTCGCCGGTTCAGCGACCAGTTCCCGCGTGAAGGCGACGCCATCGGCCACCGCCGACCACCGCTCCCACGCCGCCGCCCCGTCAGTCCCGGTCAGCGTCAGCTTGTTAAGCGTCGGCTTCGCCTTCTCGCTCTGCCGCGTGCGATAAGTGTCGATGCGCCAGCTGCGCAGCAATGCGCCAAAGGCCAGGCGCGCAGCATTCTCGCCGCTCACAGCGCCCGGAAATTCGACCGCCGCATGGGAAGCGCCGCTGGTCAGCAGCCGCGCCGACAGCGCGCCGCCCGCCTTTTCATAATCAGTATCGCTGCCACCACCGATGCCCAGCAGCACGATCCGCACGACCTTGCCGCCTTCATCCGCAAAGCTTTCAAAGCTCGACCCTGCCTCACCCGTGAAGCGTGCCGCCGTTGCGCCTGCCGACAGGGTGGCGGCGGCATCGACTGGCAAGCTGTCAAGCCGCCCTTTGGCCACGGCCAGGACCAGAGTGTCGGCGTCGGGACGTAGCGGGCTGAACGCGATTTCCATCAAGGGTCCTTACTTATCTGTCTTGTCTGTCGGTCGGGATGCGCGATCCTGTCACCGTCAGATAATGTCGCTTGCCCCGTCTGGCAAAGCCGTTCGCCCGATTTCCTGTAAAAGAAGGATGACGAAAGATTGCGGCTTGGGCAAAGCGGTGCGATAGGCGGGCAAAGAAGCGCCCCTGAAGAGGCACCGACCCTTTGCACGATTTCTCCTTTATCCGACGTTCCCGGCATATGCTGACCGCAGGCGCGGCTTTGGCGTGCCTCGCTTTGCCGCAACACGGCTCTGCCCAGGAATTGAACACGCCCTCAAAGCCGGTCAGCGCTCCCGACGCGCCCGTCCCCCAGGGCGATGACGAGATCGGCTTCGCCGCCGACCGCCTGGATTATGACAGCAATAGCGAGGTCGTGACCGCCAGCGGCAATGTGCAGTTGCTTCGGGACGGCAACCGGCTGCGCGCCGACAGCGTGGTCTGGAACCGCACCACCGGCGCGGTCGAGGCAAAGGGCAATGTTTCGGTCACCGACCCGGAAGGCAACATCGCCTATGGCGACCGTTTTGAGGTGACGGACACTCTGAAGGACGGGGTGGTCGACAACATGCTGCTGGTGCTGGAATCCGGCGGGCGGCTGGCTGCGGCGTCAGGCAAGAGGGTGAACGGCGTCTATACGCTGCACAAGGCCGCCTATACTGGCTGCGCGGTTGAGGATGCAGAAGGGTGTCCCAAAGAACCGACCTGGCAGATCAAGGCGGTGACAGTCGTCTATGACCCCGTTGAGGCACGGGTCAGATATTCCAGTGCCAGCGTAGAGATATTCGGCCTGCCGCTGATCCCGCTGCCGGGCTTTTCACATCCGGTCGGCGGCGCGGGTGGCAACGGCCTGCTGGTGCCCAACATTCGTTATGATCGCACCAATGGCGTGGAAGTCGCCCTTCCCTATTATCTGAAGCTCGCCCCCAATCGCGACCTGACGATCACCCCGCATGTCTATTCCGAAACGCTCCCCATGCTGGAGGCGAATTTCCGCCACCGCTGGGACCGGGGTGCCTATCAGATCACCGGCTACGCCACGCATGGCAGCCGCCAGGACGCAAGCAGTTCACTGCCCAACGCCACGGTATCGGACGCATCGCAAAAGGACTTTCGCGGCTATCTCGACGCCAGCGGCGGCATGCAGCTGACCCCCGAATGGAGCGTCAACGGGTCGATTCGGGCCGTCAGCGACCGCACTTTCCTGCGCCGCTACGACATCAACCGCGACGATCGGCTGCGTTCCACGCTGGGCGCGCAGCGGATCGGCGAAAACAGCTATTTCTCGATCGCGGGATGGGCTGTCCAGACGCTGCGCCTGGGCGATTCCCAGGGGCAGACACCGATTGCCCTGCCCGTCATCGATTACCGCTTGCGCATGAACGACCCTCTGTTGGGCGGTCGCATCCAGTTGCAGGCGAACAGCCTCGCCATCACGCGCACTCATGGGCAGGACACGCAACGCGCGTTCGGCGCGTTCCAATGGAATCTGCGCCAGCTGACCGGCATGGGTCAGGAAGTCACCTTCACCACCTATCTACGCGGCGATGTCTACCACAGCAGCGACACCCTGCTGAACGACGTTGCAGGCTATGCAGGCGATCCGGGCTGGCAGGCGCGCGGCATTGCGGCGGCCGCGATCGACGTGCGCTGGCCGTTCATGGGCGAAGCCTTTGGCGGAGTGCAGCGCATCGCGCCACGCGTGCAGATCGTCGCTGCTCCCCGGCTCGCCAACCTGTCGGTCCCCAATGAGGACGCGCGCGCCATCGATCTGGAGGACAGCAACCTCTTCGCGCTCAATCGCTTCTCCGGTTACGACCGGTTCGAAGATTCGACCCGGATCACCTATGGCCTGGAATATAGCCTGTCGTTGCCGGACTTCTCGCTCGAAAGCATCGTGGGTCAAAGCTATCGGCTGAACAATCGCGAAAGCATCCTGCCCGACGGCACCGGCCTTTCCGATCGCGTGTCCGACGTCGTTGGCCGCACGACCGTCCGCTACAAGGATTTCGTCAGCCTCATCCACCGTTTCCGCCTGGATAAGGACGGTCTTGCGGTGCGCCGCAATGAAGTCAACGCCACCGTCGGCAGCCGCAGGACCTATGCGATGGTCGGTTATCTTCGGCTCAACCGCAACGCCGCTGCGGGGCTGGAAGATTTGCAGGACCGTGAGGAATTGCGCCTGGGCGGTCGGGTTCAGGTGGCGCGTTTCTGGTCGCTCTATGGATCGACCGTCATCGATCTGACCGATGCCAGCGAAGATCCTCTGAGCGTCGCCGACGGCTATGAACCGGTCCGCCATCGCCTGGGCATCACCTATGAAGATGACTGCCTGACGCTGGGCCTGACCTGGCGGCGCGACTATCTGGCGGCTGGTGACGCGCGAAAGGGCAACAGTTTCCAACTACGGCTGGCTTTTCGGAATATCGGTATATAAGGATCACCGTTCCCGCCCTTCCTGCTCAGGACCGGTTAAGGCGGACCGGCGCATCACGCGCCGGACCGTATTGGAGAGATTTGCCGACGATGCACCCAGTCGTTTCCCCGCCTGCTCGCCTTCGCCATTCCCTGCGAACCGGCGCATACACCCTTCTTCTGTCGTCCATGCTGGCCACGGGGGGCATCTCGACCGCCGCCGCCCAGACCGTGAATGACGAAGACAGCGTGGCGTCGCAGCAGTTGAACCTGCCCAAGGACGTTACCGTCTTTGGCAAGAGCGATCCCAATGTCCGAAAGGCGACCGCGATCGTCAACGGCAGCATCATCACTGGGACGGACGTGGACCAGCGGCTGGCCCTGATCATCACCGCCAATGGTGGCAAGGTGGCGCCTGAGGAAAAAGAGCGGCTGCGCGTTCAGGTACTTCGCAACCTGATTGATGAAACGCTCCAGATTCAGGAAGCCGCCGCCAACGATATCCGCATCGACAAAGCGGAAATCGACCAGAGCTTTGAGCGGGTGGCGGCGAATTTCCGTCAGTCTCCCAGCCAGTTCGATCAATATCTGCGCCAGCAGGGCAGCGCGCCCGCCAGCATCAGGCGTCAGATTGAGGGCGAACTCGCCTGGAGCCGCCTGCTGCGCCGGAACATCCAGCCCTTCGTCAACGTGTCGGAAGATGAAGTAAAATCCGTCATCGACCGCATGAACGCGGCCAAGGGCAGCGATGAATATCGGATTGGCGAAATCTATCTGTCGGCCACGCCGGAAAATCAGCAGCAGATCGTCGCCAACGCGCGCAACATCATCGAACAGATCAAGCAGGGCGGCAGCTTCGCGGCCTATGCCCGACAGTTTTCGGAAGCCTCGACCGCTGCCGTGGGTGGCGATCTGGGCTGGGTGAGACCCGCCCAGCTGCCTGACGAACTGGCGCAGGCCGCCAATGAAATGCAGGTCGGCCAGATTGCAGGCCCCATCGGCGTTCCGGGTGGCGTCTCCGTCATCTATGTCATGGACAAGCGCAAAGTGCTGACCGCCGATCCGCGTGACGCGCTGCTCAGCCTCAAGCAATTGTCGGTCAGCTTTCCCGCTGGCACGACGAAGGAACAGGCCGGTGCCAGGGCCGCCAGCTTTGCCTCGCAGGTGAAAGAGATAAAGGGCTGCGGCCAAGCCAATGAACTGGGTGCGAAAATTGGTGCCGATGTTGTCGACAATGACAATGTGAAAGTTCGCGACCTGCCGCCGCAGTTGCAGGACATCCTGCTCGATCTGCAGGTCGGACAGGCAACGCCGCCCTTCGGTTCGATCAAGGAAGGCGTGCGCGTTCTGGTGGTCTGCGGTCGTGACGACGCTGCCACGGCGGCAGCGCCCGACGCCGCCCAGATCATGGCGCAACTGGAGGAAGAGCGGGTCAACAAGCGTGCGCGCATCTACCTGCGAGACCTTCGCCGCGATGCCGTTATCGACTATAACTGATCCCGGCACGCCGCTGCCGCCCTTCGCCGTGTCTTTGGGCGATCCGGCAGGCATAGGGCCGGAAATCGTCGCAAAGAGCTGGGTCATGCGCGAAGCGCGTGGCCTGCCGCCTTTCTTCGCAGTGGGCGATATCGCTTCGCTGCGCGCCGTATGGCTCGGTCCCGTCGAACCGATCGCGACGCCCGAAGAAGCGGCGGTCGTGTTCGACCGGGCGCTGCCGTGCCTGCAGGTCGCTGACGCCGGGCCGGTCGTGCCGGGAACGCCCAGCATCGATGGCGCGCGCACGGCTTTTCAGGCGCTGGAAGTTGCCGTGGGCCTGGCAAGGAGCGGATCGGCGGCGGGCATCGTGACCGCGCCTGTTGGCAAGGAACAGCTTTACGGCGTGGGCTTCACCCATCCTGGCCAGACCGAATTCGTGGCGGAACGTTGCGGCGTCGCGCCTCACAACGCCGTGATGATGCTGGCCGGGCCTTCGCTCAAGGTCGTGCCGGTCACCATCCACATCCCCCTGGGCGACGTGTCCTCGGTGCTGACCGTCGACCTTATCCGCGCCCGTGCGATCACGACCGTCAAGGGGCTGCAACGCAATTTCGGCGTTGCTCGTCCGCGGATCGTCGTTGCCGGGCTTAATCCACATGCGGGTGAAGGCGGCGCGCTGGGGCGTGAGGAAATCGACATCATCGCCCCCGCGATCGAATCGCTACGGGATGAAGGCATGGACATTCGCGGCCCCCTGGCGGCGGATGGCCTGTTTCACAGCCGCGCCCGCGAAACCTACGATGCAGTATTATGCATGTATCACGACCAGGCGTTGATCCCGCTCAAGACGCTGCATTTCGATGAAGGCGTCAACATCACCCTGGGCCTGCCGATCGTGCGCACCTCGCCCGACCACGGCACCGCATTCGGCATCGCCGGAACCGACCGCGCCAATCCCGGCGCGATGATGGCGGCGCTCAAAATGGCCGCCGAAGCCGCCCGCGCGCGCCTGACCCATGGCAACTGACATGCGGCCCACATTGCCGCCACTGCGAGAGGTGATCGCCACGCACGGGCTTCAGGCGAGCAAGGCACTGGGCCAGAATTTCCTGCTCGATGAACAATTGCTCGACCGGATCGCCGCCATTCCAGGCCCTCTTGCAGATGCTCCGGCGTTCGAAGTCGGTCCCGGCCCCGGCGGCCTCACCCGCGCGATCCTGCGGGCAGGCGCGCGCCTGGTGGCCGTAGAGCGCGACCACCGATGCCTGCCTGCCCTCGCCCAGCTTTCAGACGCTTTCCCCGGACAGTTGCGCGTCATTTCCGGCGACGCGATGCAGGTCGATGCCCGCGCCGAAGCAGGCGAAGGCGCGCATATCATCGCCAACCTTCCCTATAATGTCGGGACAGCCCTGCTGATAGGCTGGCTCTCGACGCAGTGGAACCCGCTCCCCTGGTGGTCGTCGCTCACGCTCATGTTCCAGATGGAAGTGGCGGAACGGATCGTCGCCAAGGCTGGCGGCGACCATTATGGCAGGCTCGCCGTGCTGGCGCAGTGGCGCGGCGATGCCCGCATCGCCATGAAGGTGCATCGCAGCGCCTTCACCCCTCCGCCCAAAGTCATGTCGGCGGTGGTGCACATCACGCCCAAGCCCGCGCCCGCCGATGTCCAACTCGAAACACTCGAACGCCTCACCGCCGCCGCCTTTGGCCAACGGCGCAAGATGCTGCGCCAAAGCCTGAAGGGCCTACCCGGCGCCTTGGCCGCGCTGGAAATGGCTGAAATAGACCCGCAACGCCGCGCCGAAACGGTCAGCGTCGATGAATTTGTAGAAGTCGCGCGCCTGATGGATCGCAGCTGAGCGGCTAAGACGAAGCGATGAATAGCCGTCCTCATCCTCCTCATGCCCCGCATGGGGAGGGAGATGGAACCGTTTACGGCAGATCCAGATGCAGAAACTGGTTAAAGCCGCTCTGGCCATATCCCCCGAACGCCGATCCATTTTCAAATCCTCGCCGCCGATAGAGAGCGAGCGCCGGTTCAAATGCAGGACCACTTCCGGTTTCAAGGCTCAACCGACGGACATCCCGCGCAATCGCTGCGGAAATGATGGTCTCAAGGATGGCCGCGCCCGCTCCCATCCGCAGGAAATGCGGATGCGTTCGCATCGATTTGACCTCAGCCAAACCATCTTCCAACATCTTCATGGCACCAATGGCAGCGACGCGCCCATCGCGCCATGCCGTCCAGACCGTGACTTCAGGAACCTGTAAGCCGGAAATGTCGAGGGCAAACACGCTCCCCTTCGGCGAACTGGCATGCATGTCGGCGAGGTGAAGGGCGAGCAGCGCACGAGATTGGTCGCCGCTTAGGTCATCTTCCTGAACATCAAACATTAACCGTCAAGGCGTCTCCGTCTCCGCCACCTTCGGCACTGTAACGCCTTCCTTGGCGCTCAACACGGTCGCGGGCGGGCCTTTGTCGATTGCTGCGGCGAGCTTTCCGACGGCGGCACAATCAGCCTTGCAGACATTCTTCGCCTGGGCCAGATTTTCCCTGGCCTTGGCGATTGCGCCCTTTTCGACCATGGCTTCCCCTTGCCCGACCAGCGCGCCAACATCCGTGGGGTCCAGCAGCAGGGCTTCGCGATAGAGGCGGATGGCCTTGCCCTGCAAACCCTGCGCCCGCGCCACCTGGGCCAATTCGACATAAGCGTTGCGGTTGCGCGGATCGACCGCCAGCGCAGTTTCCAGCGCATCGGTCGCCGCCTGATAATTGCCAGCCTTGCTCGCGACGATCCCCTTATGCGCCCATTCGACCGACAGGGGGGATATCTGCGCATCAGGCCGCTGGGACAGGCCAACGCTGGACACGGTGGTCAACAGGACGGCAAGGGCGATCGAGGCAGGGGTAAAACGCATGCACAACTCCAGCCATGTTTCAGGCGTTGATTCCGCCCGAGTGTCGTCATTTTGCCGGGGCTTGTCCATCGTCTCTTTCAGGCCATCCGCCGAAGCCGGGCGAAATAGAAACCGTCCGTCGCATCATGGCCCGGCGTCAGCAACAGGCCGTCGCCATGGGGCCGCCCCATCGGACAAGGGATCGAATCGGCCACCCACCCCGCATGCCGTTCCAGAAACGCGCGCGCCTGGTCCCGCCCTTCCCTATCCGTCAACGCACATGTGGCATAAACGAGCACACCGCCAGAAGCGACCAGAGGTGCCGAAAAGTCCAGGATGCGCGCCTGTTCCTGCACCAGCCGGTCAAGCCGGGCCGGAGTCAGCCGCCAGCGCGCTTCGGGATTGCGTCGCCATGTGCCGGTGCCCGAACAGGGCGCATCCACCAGCACGACATCGGCCCGGCCATTCAGCGCTTCCAACGCCCTGCTTTCATGGACCTGATCCAGCAGTAAGGTTTCGATGAAGGTGGCCCCGGCACGGACAGCGCGCGGGTCCAGCCGGGCGAGGCGCGACCGGATAGTGTCAGCCGCGATCAGCGTGCCCTTGCCCGCCATCGCACTGGCCAGCGCCAGCGTCTTGCCGCCCGCGCCCGCGCACATATCGACCACCGTCATGCCGGGTTGCGCCTGGCACGCGGCGGAAATCATCTGGCTGCCCGCATCCTGCACCTCGACCAGCCCCTGTTTCCAGGGCTCACTCTGTTCGACAGGCCACCCTTCGGGCAATCGCAGCGCATCCGCCAATCCCTGGATCGGCACGGCGTCAGGATAAAGCGGCGCAACGTCGCCCATCACCGCCTTCAATCGGTTCACGCGAAGGTCGACCGGCGCGCGCCCCAGCAGGGCATTCTGCTCGACCGGCGCGGCCAGCAACGGCTTCAGCCAATCAGGCACATCGCCCGCGATGGCCCCCTCTTCGCCCGGCTCAATCGGTGCCGGACCATGGGCAGAATCATCAAACAGCGCCGCGATCTCAGGCCGCTCGCGCGCCAGCCCGACCATCGCCGCCCGGCCCGTGGAAGGGTACTCGCCCGCCCGGCGGACAGCGTCATAGACATGGTCGCGCACCGCTCGCCGGTCACGCGATCCGGCATAGCGCCGGTCCTTGAAATAGCGCGCGATCAGCGTGTCCGCCGCCGGGCCGCCGTCCCGTGCCGACGCGATGATGGCGTCCAGCAGCTCAATCGCGGCCTGCACCCGCGCGGAAGGCGTCACGCCCGCCGACCCTCAGCGCGTGGGATAATTGGGTGCTTCGCGCGTGATGGTGACGTCGTGGACATGGCTTTCGGACAACCCGGCATTGGTGATCTGGACGAAACGCGCGCGTTCCTTCAGATCCTTGATCGTGCGGCTGCCGGTATAGCCCATCGCCGCCTTCACGCCGCCGACCAGTTGGTGGATGACGTCCTTGGCCGGCCCCTTGAACGGCACCTGGCCTTCAATGCCTTCGGGGACCAGCTTCATCTGATCCTTGATGTCGGCCTGGAAATAGCGATCAGCAGAGCCGCGCGCCATCGCGCCGACGCTGCCCATGCCGCGATAGCTCTTATAAGCACGCCCCTGATACAGGAACGTCTCACCCGGAGCCTCCGCCGTGCCCGCCAGCAGCGATCCCACCATGACGCAGCCAGCGCCAGCTGCCAGCGCCTTGGCAAGGTCGCCTGATGTGCGCAGGCCACCATCGGCGATGACGGGAATGCCCTGCTTGGCGGCTTCATTGGCCGAATCCATGACGGCGGTCAGCTGCGGCACGCCGACACCCGCGACGACGCGGGTCGTGCAGATGGAGCCGGGACCGATGCCGACCTTCACGCAGTCCGCGCCCGCATCGATCAGCGCCTTGGTGGCTTCGGCGGTCGCGACATTGCCTGCGACGACCTGCACATGGCTGGACAGGCGCTTTACCGCTTCGACGGCGGCGGAAACCTGCTTGCTATGCCCATGCGCCGTGTCGATGACGATCAGGTCGCATTCGGCGTCGATCAACGCCGCGCTGCGCTCCAGCCCCTTGTCGCCGACCGTGGTCGCCGCCGCCACGCGCAGGCGGCCCGAACCATCCTTGGTCGCCTTGGGATAGGTAACCGCCTTTTCAATGTCCTTGACCGTGATCAGGCCGACGCAATGATAATCATCGTCGACCACCAACAGCTTTTCGATCCGGCGCTGGTGCAACAGGCGCATCGCCTCATCCTGCCCCACGCCCACCTTAACGGTAGCCAGATTGTCCTTGGTCATCAGTTCGCTGACGGGCTGCCCCGGATTTTCCGCAAAGCGCACGTCGCGGTGGGTCAGGATGCCGACCAGCTTGCCCGAATCTTCGACTACGGGAATGCCGCTGAACCTGTGACGCTCCATCAGCATCTGCGCGTCGGCCAGTGTGGCGCGCGGCGTGATGGTGATGGGATTGACGACCATGCCGCTTTCGAACCGCTTGACCGCGCGGACGGCCGCAGCCTGTTCTTCGACCGACAGGTTGCGGTGCAGAACGCCGATGCCGCCCAACTGCGCCATGACGATCGCCATGTCCGCTTCCGTCACCGTATCCATGGCGGACGACAGGATCGGGATGTTAAGCTTGATCGTCTTCGTCACGAATGTGCTGGTGTCCGCCTGGCTTGGCAACACATCGGATTCGCCGGGCTGCAACAGCACGTCGTCAAAGGTGAGGCCTAGGCGGATATCCATGTGAAAGCCACTTTCTGCTGTGCGATCTGCCAATGGGCTTAGCATGATCGCCGGGGATTTGTGGCGGCCCATGTAACCATTAACCCTCAAAACAGCCAGACCTTACGGCGCTTTTTGTTGCAGGGGTGGAAACGGGTGGCCGATGCCTCCCTTTTCGTCTTCCCGTCCTTGAGCCGAGACCCGCCTTCTCCCGCGTCCCAGGCCAGGAAAAAGGGCGCGATCATCGACCGCGCCCTCTTTAACCCTGTGCCTTGGCATCATGCTCCGGCAGGCGAAGGTTCCCCAAACGGCCCCTTGCGCTTACGCGTCTTGGGGATGGAAGACCCCGCCGACGGCACGGTGGACGGCTTGATCGTCGTTCCATCGTCGCGGGTAATCTCACCCTTGTCGAGCAGCGTCTTGATCTCCTCGCCGCTCAGCGTCTCATATTCGAGCAGCGCATTGGCGAGCAGATGGAGCTGATCCTCATGCCCGGTCAGCACCTCCTTGGCGCGGTCATAGCCGCCCTCGACAATCATGCGGATTTCATGATCGATCGCCTTGGCCGTCTCGTCCGACATGTGCGTGCGCTGGCTTTGCGAATATCCCAGGAACGTTTCGCCCTGCTGCTCTTCATATTGCAGCGGGCCAAGCTTGTCCGACATGCCCCACTGCGTGACCATGTCACGGGCAAGTTTCGTCGCATATTGAATGTCGCCCGAAGCGCCCGACGACACCTTGCTATGGCCGAAGATAATCTCTTCCGCCACGCGCCCACCCATGGCCACGGCCAGATTCGCATGCATCTTGTCGCGGTGATAGCTGTAGCTGTCCCGTTCCGGCAGGCGCATCACCATGCCCAGCGCGCGACCGCGCGGGATGATCGTGGCCTTGTGGATCGGGTCGGACGCCGGTTCGTGGACCGCGACGATGGCATGACCTGCCTCATGATAAGCGGTCATCTTCTTTTCATCGTCGGTCATGACCATCGATCGGCGCTCGCTGCCCATCATGACCTTGTCCTTGGCCGCTTCAAACTCGTCCATGGCGACCAGACGCTTGCCCCGGCGAGCCGCCATCAAAGCCGCCTCATTGACCAGGTTCGCCAGGTCCGCACCGGAAAAGCCGGGCGTCCCGCGCGCGATGGTGCGCGGATTGACGTCGGGTGCCAGCGGCACCTTCTTCATGTGCACGGCCAGGATCTTTTCACGGCCCTCAATGTCCGGGCGCGGCACCACGACCTGACGGTCGAAACGACCCGGACGCAGCAGCGCGGGGTCCAGCACGTCGGGACGGTTGGTCGCCGCGACGATGATGATGCCCTCATTCGCCTCAAAGCCGTCCATCTCGACCAGCAACTGGTTCAGCGTCTGTTCGCGCTCATCATTACCGTTGCCCAGGCCCGCGCCACGATGACGGCCGACCGCGTCAATTTCGTCGATAAAGACAATGCAGGGCGCATTCTTCTTGGCCTGTTCGAACATGTCGCGCACGCGGCTCGCGCCGACGCCGACGAACATTTCGACGAAGTCCGAACCGGAAATAGTGAAGAAGGGCACGCCTGCCTCACCCGCGATCGCGCGGGCCAGCAGCGTCTTGCCGGTGCCGGGCGAACCGACCAGCAACGCGCCCTTGGGAATCTTGCCACCCAGCCGCGCGAACTTGGTCGGGTCCTTCAGGAATTCGACGATTTCCTGCAATTCCTCGCGCGCTTCATCGATGCCGGCGACATCGTCAAAGGTCACCTTCCCGTGCTTTTCGGTGAGCAGCTTGGCCTTGGACTTGCCAAAGCCCATCGCGCCGCCCGCGCCCCCGCCCTTTTGCATCTGGCGCAGGACAAAGAAGGCTATGCCCAGGATCAGCAGGAATGGCAGCGACTGGTAGAGCATGATCTGCCAGAAGCTAGGCTGCTCTTCCGTCTGCCCGGAATATTTGACGTTATAATCGTCCAGCAGGCCGGTCAGGCCCGGATCGTTGACTGGCACGGTGTTGAACCGCTGTCCGCTGCTCAGTGTCCCGGTGATCTTGTTCGGGGCAATGGCGACGTCCTTCACCTGCCCTTCCTGCACCTTGGAACGGAACTCGGAATAGGCGATGCCGGTGCCCGCCTGCGTGGCGGTCCGGCTGTCGAACATGGATACGAAAAGCAGCAGGGCGATAATCACGCCCGCCCAGATCATCGCGCTCTTGATCCAGGGGTTACCCTGGGGGTCCTTCTCGTCGTTCATTCAACACTCTCTTTCACCCGGCAAGATAGGGTGCTCCGGCGAAATCGCAAGCTGGCGAAGGCCGATGAAGTGCGATCAACCGCCAGCAAATTGAGAAAGGGCGATATAAGCCAGGATCACGGCCACGCCGCCCGAAACGCCGCAGAGCAGATAACCCGTATAAAGCAGCAGCGGCGGATGCGGCCGAGCCATTTTCCGGTTACGTTGCGCTGCCGAAAGGATGATGCTGGCGAGCACGCCGTAGGTCAGCGCCGCAAATTCGAACATGACTCACTTTCCAAGCTGAAGGGCTGCCCTGTTAAGCATTCAGGCTATTAAGGAAAGCGCATCGCACTGCAACATTTCGACAGGCCGTTTCCGGGATGCGACAGGTGGTGGAACCTTTCCGAAACGACCTTATCCGCGTCGCGGCGGAGCGATCCAAGCCGTCCATTGGACGCCGCCTTTAAGCAACACCGGGCCAACACTGACCTGTCGCCCTTCCGTGGCAGCAACGATGGCGCGGTCGATCGCATCGCCCCTCGGTTCGGACGCGCCGGGCGCGACGCCAGCGATCATCTGCATCAACAGACGCCGCAGAATTTCGCGCGGAAAGTCAGTGCGCTCCAGCACCCATGCCTCCCCCTGCCGCCGCAGATATCGCGCCGCCAGATCCCCCACCATCCAGTCCAACGCATCGACTGCTTCCGCCAGCGCCCCGGCACTGCGTGTCGCCGCAATGGGGTCCAGCCAGCCGATATCATGCAGATGCTGGCGAATCGCCGCCCGGTCGAACCGAAGGTCGCTGTTCGACGGATCATTGACAAAAGGAACGCCGCGCCGCTGCACATGCGCGAGCAATTGAGACCGGCGCGCGCCCAGCAGTGGTCGCAAAACCTGCCCCTGCCGGGCCCTCACTCCCGCAAGACCGCCGACCCCGGCCCCGCGATTGAGCCGCATCAACATCGTTTCCAGCTGATCGTCCGCATGATGCGCGGTGAAGATCCAATCCAGCTTACGATCCGTCCGCCACGCGTCCAGCAGGGCATAGCGTTGCTGCCTGGCCCAATGCTGCACGTTGCCAGCGACCGGTTGCCCGGGATGCAGAATGACATGCGGCACGCCATGGTCGTCGCACCAGGCGGCGACCATCGACGCCTCCGCCGCCGACGCATCCCGCAGGCCATGATCCACGGTCGCAGCCTCTACCCTTCCGGGGAACAGACGGGCCGTCAGGTCCAGCAGCGCCATGCTATCTGGACCGCCCGACACCGCGATGCCAAAGCGCCAATGGCCCCCCGGCCCGGCGAGGTCCCGAACCCGCCTCACCAGCAGCGCGTCCAGGTCAGGCTGCTCCGGTTCGGACCCGGCCATCCGGCCTTAGCTGCACTTGGCCTTGGCGCGCCCCTTATCCATCATGCCGCGCAGGCTCGCCGACAGATTTGCGCCATAAACCTGGTCGAGTTCGCCATAGACCTTGCAGGCGTCGGCAGGCTTTTTGAGTTGCATCAGTGCCTCGCCCAACCAGGCCAAGCTGTCGGGCGCGCGATCGCCACGGGGGCGCTTCTGATAATTTTCGTAGAAGGCGACCGACGCCAATGCCGGCTTCGCATCATCCAGATAGGCGCGGCCCAACAGATTGGACGCACGGCTCGCGACCGAAGACGACCCGTATTTTTCGACCGTTGCCTTCAATTGCGCCTGCGCTTCGGGATAGAATTTGGCGTCCCACAGCCGGAAACCATAAGTATAGGCGTCGTCGGCGGCGTCCCCCGTCGATGGCCGCTCGATCGCCGCGACCGCCAGCTTACGCGCCTCGCTGGCACCGCCATTGGCGCCAGGCTTCGGCGCGGGCGATGTCGCCGCCGTTCCGGCCGTCGCTCCGATCGGCGGGACCGTGGGCTTGACCGACGGAGGCGCGGCGGCATCGGCCCGGCTCTGCGCTTCGGCCTTGAACTTGTTGAACGCCTCTTCCAGCTGCCGCAGCTTGAAGCTGTTTTCCTCGACCTGCCCCGTCATCGATGCGAGCTGCGATTCCAGCGCCGACACGCGCGCCGTCAGGTCCGTGATGGGCGATGACGATGGCGAACCGGGCGAAATAACGGGCGTCGCCGGACGGGTAATCTCTGCCTCCAGCGGGGTGCCCGCGGGGAACACCTTGCGCTGCACCGCCTTCATCTCTTTTTCCAGACGATCGACCCGGACGTCGATTGCCACCCTCTGGGCAGCAGCCGACGGCGCGAGCGCGACCAGAGCCGGCCCTCCCATCAGAAGGGCGGTTGTCGCAATGAAGGCGTGACGCATGATGATCCCCGACTATGTCTCCGCCTTAACCATAAGGCGATATTCGCCGCCGTAAAGCGCCTCGTGTGGACGATTAGGCTCCTGCGACCCGGCGCATCATTCCAGCGGAGGTGCCGCCGCAGGTGCAGGGGCTGGTGCCGTGGCCGCACCAGTCGGCGCAGTTGGTGCCAATGGCGCAGGCGCAGGCGCAGGTGGCCGTCTGGCAGCAGCCGGCGCAGATGACGCCGCCGGAGCCTGCGCCCCTGCAGCGGCCGGCGCTGCTCGCGCGAGCAACGCTTCAGCGGAAACAGGCACGTCGGAAATAGTCCGATCCGGCGAACCCAGCGGCGCGACGGGTTTGCCGCCGACCGTCACGCTCAACGCCTGCGGGCGGCCCGTCAAGATCATCGGGTTGCGGGCGGTGGCGGGCAGGGTGAAACTTTCACCCTTCTTCATAAGCCCGTCCTTCAACCGCTCGCCCGCTTCATCATAGATGCGCAACCAAACATCGTCATTGGCAGTGAATACGACCGCCTGAACCGCGGGAGCAGCGGGCCGTGCACTGACGGCAGGTGTCGGGACAGCGGCAGGAACCGCTTCATGCGCAGCGATTTCCTGCTCGGTCGGGGGCGTCAGCAGCTGGGTGCGCCAGATGGCGAAACCCGCGACCAGAAGGATGACGATCACGGCTGCGGTCCAGGCCAACACGCGCGAAGGCACGCGCGCCGGATCGGCTGGCTCGAACGTTTCATATCGGCTGGCGCCCAGTTCGGAATTATTGACGGCGTCGCGGACCTGGGCGGCGATGGCAACTTCGTCCAGGCCCACGGCCCGAGCATAGGCACGCGCGAAGCCCACGGCATAGGGTATGCCGGGCAAGGCGGAATAATCGTCACGCTCGATCGCTTCCAGCTGGCGCTGCGCGATACGGGTCCGTGTCGCCACGTCCTGCACCGACAGGCCCTGCGCTTCGCGCGCGGCGCGCAGCTTCGTGCCGGGACTGATCGACTGTGATTCCGTTCCTTCTGGAGCGGTTTCCATTTCCGGTTGTTCTGCCATGCTGCTCCGCGACCTTTGAAGGCGGTCTTGTCTCATTCAGGGACAGGGATTGTCAACGCCGTGCTGCGGCCCCCGTCCCGGCTAATCGGTTCAATTCAATTCGATTTCGCGTTCCGTTGCCCAGGCCGTCAGCCGAGCGCGGAAATCGACGGCTCCATTGTCCAGCAAGGACCGCATCAACGCCCGCAATTCGGACGCATCGACGCCGCGGATCATCGCCTTCACCGGCCCGACCGAGGCCGGAGTGATCGACAGCCGCCGCACGCCAAGGCCAATCAGCGCCATGGCCTCCAATGTGCGCCCGCCCATTTCGCCGCACACGCCGACAGGGCATTCATAGGCTTCGCACGTCCGCACCACCCGGTCCAGGAATCGCAGTATCGCCACGCTCAGCCAATCATAGCGCTCGGCCAGCTTGGGATGGGCGCGGTCGGCGGCAAACAGGAACTGGGTCAGGTCGTTGGTGCCGATCGACAGGAAATCCAGCTTGGGCAGCAGAATGTCCAGCACCTCCGCCAAAGCGGGCACTTCCAGCATCGCGCCATAACGTACCGCCGTCGGCAGCTTCTTGCGTTGGGACAACAGCCATTCGCGCTGATGTTCGACCAGAGCGCGCGCCTGCTCATATTCCCACGGTTCCGAAACCATCGGGAACATGATGTTCAGCACCTTGCCCGCCGACGCTTCCAGCAACGCCCGCGCCTGCGCTTTCATCAGGCCATCGCGGTCCAGCGCCAGCCGCAACGCGCGCCAGCCCATCGCCGGATTATCCTCCAGCTCCTCGTCCCCGTCGCGCGTCATATAGGGCAGCGCCTTGTCGCCGCCGATGTCGACCGTGCGAAATATGACCGGGCGATCCCCCGCCGCGTCCAGCACATCCTTGTACAGCCGCTGCTGCTTTTCCCGCTGCGGCAAGGTGGCGGACACCAGAAACTGGAACTCCGTGCGGAACAGGCCGATGCCGTCGGCACCGACTACGTCCAGCGCCTGCGCATCTTCGCGCAGCCCGGCATTGACCATCAATTCGATGCGCTGCCCGTCCGTGGTCACAGATGGCAGGTCGCGCATGGCGGCAAATTCCGCGCGGCGCTTCTGCGTGACGTGCAGCCTGTTTTCGAACGCCTCGTCCATGTCGGGCGTCGGTCGGATCAGCAGGCTGTTCGACACGACATCCATCAGGATCAGGTCGCCTTCATTCACCTTGTGCCGGATTTCGCGGACGCGCCCCAGCACCGGCACGCCCATGGCGCGCGCAACGATGGTGACATGGGCGGTCAGCGACCCTTCCTCCAGGATCACGCCCTTCAGTCGCCGCCGGTCATATTCCAGCAGTTCCGCCGGGCCCAGGTTGCGCGCGATCAGGATCGCATCCTGCCGCAGGCCCATCTGCGCCGCCGTGCCCAGCTGTCCCGACACGATCCGCAACAGCCGGTTCGCCAGATCCTCCAGATCATGCATCCGGTCGCTCAGCAGCGGGTCGTCGATCTGCCGCATGCGCATCCGGGTGCGTTGCTGCACCCGTTCGATCGCGGCCTCGGCAGTCAGGCCGCTGTCGATGGCTTCATTGATGCGCCGTGCCCAGCCTTCGTCATAGGCAAACATCTTGTAGGTTTCGAGCACCTCCTGATGCTCGCCCTCCGTGCCGAATTCGGCCGTTCCCGTCATCCGGTCAATCTGTTCGCGCATCTTGGTAAAGGCGGAAATAACCCGCTGGCGCTCGGCTTCGGTATCCTCCGCGACCGTATGTTCGATGTGGACGCGCGGCTGGTGGAACACGGCGTGGCCGCGCGCCATCCCCATGACCAGTTGCAAGCCCTGCAGCATGATGGTGCCGGTATCCTGCACCCGCGCATCCGCCGGGCCATCATCCGCCAGTTCGGCATTGGCGATCAGTTCGGACAGCACCATCGCCACGGTCTGAAGCGCTTCAATCTCTACCTCGTCATAACGGCGCGGTTCGACATGCTGGACGCACAGCACGCCGATTGCCCGTTCACGCCGCACGATGGGGACGCCCGCGAAACTGTGGAACAGTTCCTCACCCGTTTCCGGGCGATAGCTATAGTCGGGATGCGAAGCCGCTTCGTCCAGGTTCAGCGTTTCGACATTGGTGGCGATCAGGCCGACCAGCCCCTCGCCCATTGCCATGCGCGTGACGTGGACCGCATCCTGATTCAGGCCGCGCGTGGCGAACAGTTCCAGCAGCCCCTCGCGCACCAGATAGATGGAGCAGACTTCGCTCGAAAGCGCCTTGCCGATGATGTCCACCACCTTGTTCAGCTTGGCCTGGGCGCTGTTGCGCGCGGCCATGACCTCCTGCAGGTGGTTGAGGATCTGGCGAGCGGCGGCGGCGGGCGTGCTTGACATGATCCAGCGCTATCAGATCGGACGCCTGCTTTCCAAGAGGAAGTCGGGGCCGATACGGCGCAAAAGGCAGAAATTGCGAAAAACCGCCCTTTCCCCTCCGTCCGCGCCACGCCGCCGCCTCGCTCATGCCGTCGCGGCGGACGTTTCGCACAGATCTTTGAACTGCTGCGCCATCTGGTCCCAGCCGGGATGGAAACCCATATCCTCATGCCGCTTGAGTGCATCCTCACTCCAATGACGCGCCGTCGCGGTAAAGCGTGTCCCTTCCCCTTCATCGGCAAAGCTCCAGATGGAGGTCAGGAACGGTTCCTGCGGTATCCAGCCGGAAGCATAGGCATCTGTCGAAACGACCCGCTCGCCCGGCACCACCTCCAGAAAAACACCCTCCATCGGCCCGGCATCTTCACCGTCCGGGCCAAACATGCGCACCGCGCTGCGACCGCCGGGGCGCAGATCTTCCTCGACCACCTCGGCTCGCCACGGCTTCGGACAAAACCATTGGTCTTTCAGGTCGGTCCACACCTTCCACACGATTTCGCGGGGGGCGGCGATGTGGCAGGTCACCGACAGTTCAAATGATGCGCCGCTCATGCTGCTTCTCCTTCATAGGCCGCCTTCATCCGGGCGAGGTCCAGCTTCTGCATCGTCATCATCACCGCCATCATCGGCTGGATGCCGGGGCCGCCCTTCCGGTGCATCTCCATCACCTCTTCGGGCACGATCTGCCACGACAGGCCATATTTGTCCTTCAGCCAACCGCATGGCCCCGGCGATCCGCCATCCGCCGTCAGCGCGTCATAATAGCGGTCCAGCTCCGCCTGATCCTTACAGGACACGGACAGCGATACCGCCTCGGTAAAGCCGAATTCAGGCCCGCCGTTCAGCCCCTGATAGCTTTGGCCGAACAGAGTGAATTCAACCAGCAACACATCTCCACCCTTGAAGGGCGAAGGAACCGGGGAGTTTTCGGGATAGCGGCTGACGGAATCCACCGACCCGCCAAAAATTGAGACATAGAAGCGCGCAGCTTCCTCGGCCTGCCCGTTGAACCACAGGCAAGGTGAAATCTTCGACATCATTCCTCTCCTTATGCTGCGGCTGAGCGCATGCCGACCAGAGCGAACATCGCGCCCTGCGGGTCGAGGCCCTGAATGATCCAGGCCCCGCCCGGCACCTCCGCCGGGCCATTCAACACCGTGCCGCCGCCAGCCTTCACCTTTTCCACGCCCGCATCAATGTCGGGCACGACAAAGTAGAACAGCCATTGCGGCACGGGCATTTGCTCGGGCTGCGGCATCACTCCACCGGCCATCTCGTTGAATTCGGTCCCGCCGGACATGGAAAATAGCTGGTAGCTGCCCATCGGCCCCATATCCATGGCCTCGCCCTTGCCCCATCCGAACTGCGACGTGTAAAAGCCAAGGTCGGCATCGAAATCGCCGCTATACAATTCATGCCAGCCCACATGACCGTTCGCCATCGGGGGCGCGGCGTCCATTCCATCAGGGCTGGACCCTTTTAGCAGCATGAATACCGCCCCACCCGGATCGCTCATCACTGCAAAGCGACCGACGCCGGGAATATCGTCCGGCGACCGTTTCACGCTGGCCCCCGCGTCGGCCAGCCGCTGCGCGTCGGCGTCGACATCGGCCGAACCGACATAGCCACCCCACCAGGGGGACATGCCGCAATCCTTCGCCTCGGCGGGAATGCGCATGATGCCCCCCATCGGCCCCGCGCTGCCGGACACGACATGATAGGGATCGTCCGTCCGCTCGCCTCCGAAAGACTGCGCCGTCCAGCCCACCACATCGCCATAAAAGGCGATCGCCGCCTCTGGATCGCTGGTCATCAGCTCATACCAGAAGAATTTACCCGTGAGATCGGTCATCGTTCCGCCTCCTCTGAAAAGAATGTCAGGCCTTTTCGTCGAGTACCGCTACAAAGCCGCCATAGATCATCCGCGCGCCTGAAAAGGGTATTTCCACCCCATCCTGATGCTGCATGCGGGGATCGTTCATCACCTTTTCCTGCCCCGCGTCGCGGGTCGCCTTGTCGGGCCATTCGATCCAGGAAAAGACGACTTCCTCGTCACCCTCCGCGATGACAGCGGTGTGGAAATCGTTGACCTTCCCACGCGGAACGTCATCGGCCCAACATTCGACCATGCGCAGCGCGCCATGCTCCAGAAAGACCGGGGCGGCTAAAGCGGCCATTTCCTTATACTCCTGCCTCTTCCCCTTGGGCACGGGCACCACGAAACCGTCTATATAGCTCATCATGTCTCTCCTCTTTTCAAGGGCGATTCAAAGCCGTCATCTTCAGCCGATGGGCCGCCAGGGTCTGCCTCGCAGACCGACTCATGACTTGCACTTTTTGAACTCATAAATTATCTTATGCAACCTATAAGTTATAAAAGATAACTAAGGACGCGAAATTGAAGAAGCGGGCTTATCTCGATGGTTGCGCGACCGCTCATGCGCTGGATCTTATCGGCGACCGTTGGGCGATGCCGATCATGCGGGAATTGATGCTGGGACCAAAGCGCTTCACCGATCTGCGCGCCAGCCTGCCCGGAATCAGCGCCAATGTGCTGACGCAAAGGCTGGAACAGCTGGAAGCGGCCAGCGTTCTCATCCGCCGCCGCTTGCCGCCGCCCGCCGCCAGCCAGATTTATGAGCTGACCGAATGGGGCCGCGAGTCGGAAATCCTGTTTCAGGTTCTGGGGCGCTGGGCGTGCCGATCCCCCACGATGCAGGCAGGCCAGCCGATGAGCAACGTGTCGGTGATATTGTCCATGCGCACGATGATCGACCGCAGCCGCATCGGCGACCTCAACGCCACAATAGGTCTACGCTTCGGTGAAGAGGAATTTCGCGCCATTCTGCGGGATGGCGACTTCACTGTGGATCGCGCGCCGGCGGATGGCGCGGACGTGCTGATCAGCGGCGACCCGAATGCGCTTGTGGCGGTCGCCTATGGTGGCGCAGCTTTTGATGATGTGGCGGGCGCGCTTCAGATCGTCGGCGACCGCGCGCTGGCGGAACGCTTCGTTCGCATGTTCCCCCTGCCCGCAAAGGCTCCGGCGACCTGTACTCCCGTTCCCTAGCGGGGTGCCGAAGGCGTGATCGGGAAAGTCGGCACGTTCACGCGCGGAGCCGACGTCGCGCCGGGCAGGAGCGCCTGGCCGCTTTCCTCACGCAATTGGGGCAGCGCAGGCGCATTTGCGGGCGGAACGAACCCGGCGCTGATTTCCTTGGGCGGCAGGGGTGGTGGCGGCAGCGGCGTCGGCGATACGACCACGCTCACGGTGCCACCAAAACGGGACTGCCATTCAGCCAGCCGCCGCAGATAATCGGCATAAGCCTCGTAAAATTCCTGAAACGGTTGCTCAAGCGCAGTCAGCGCTTCGGGGGCATAGGCCAGCAGCTGGCCCGACGGCGTCGCAAGCACCTTGGCCCCGACCTCGATCGCGGCCTTGCAAAAGGTCGGCTGAACCGGCGGCAGTGAGAAGAAATTATAGACGACGGTATTCAGCAACTCGCGGGACTGAAGCCCGCCGCGCCCATAGGCCGCCGTATAGTTGCGGTCGACCGCGGCATTGGCTTCACGCAGCGCGTCCTTATGGACATGCAGCATCCGGTTATATTGCGTCTTCGCCGGTTCATTGCCGCCACGACAGGACAGGGCGGCGACGTTCAGCGCCATGCGCACATGCCACAAAGCGGTGTTGGCGGTGACGCCGCGATTGGGCGTCAGATATTTGCCCCCGTCATCGACATCGGGGATGCTCATTTCTTCCACCGCACCCATTGGCGGCATCGGCTTGATCGTCGGCACGACCGGCGGTGGCGGAGTGGGCGCTCGGGGCGTCGAGCATCCGGCGACCAGCGCCAGTGCAGCGATGGAGGATATTGTCCAGACGCGACATGAAACAGTACGCAGCGGCACCCTATTCCCCTAAAGCTAAAGCACAAAAGATCTTCACTCGCGGAAAACTCATGGCAAAGCCGGGCGTTCCTGGCGATGATCGTCCGGTTCGGTTCATCCGCAAATGGATTCGGCTCGTCCGATTCAGGGGACGATCCAGCCTCAGGCGCTACGACGTTCCAACGCAACCACGGCTTCGGCCATCAGCTGCGCGATAATGTCAGCGACAGGCTCTTCCTTCGTCACCATGCCGACCGACTGGCCCGCCATCAGTGATCCGCCTTCGACATCGCCGTCGATCACCGCACGGCGCAGCGCACCCGCCCAATAATGTTCGATCTGCAACTGCGCTTCGCCCATGTCGACAACACCGCTGTCCAGCAGGTTTGCAACTTCGCGCTGCTTGGCGGTGAAGGCTTCGGTCCCTTCATTCTTGAGCGCCCGAACCGGGATGACCGGCAGGCGCGGGTCAATCTGGACGCTGGAGATCGCATCACGGGCGGAAGCGCGGAAGAAGGATTTCTTGAAATTGGGATGCGCGATGCTTTCAGCCGCGCAGGCAAAGCGCGTGCCCAGCTGCACGCCAGCCGCGCCCATTTCCAGATAGCCCGCGATCAATTCGCCACGGCCAATGCCACCCGCGACGAAGACCGGAAGCTGCGCCGCCATTTCCGGCAGGATTTCCTGCGCCAGCACGCTGGTGGATACCGGGCCGATATGGCCGCCCGCTTCCATGCCCTCGATCACCAGCGCATCCACACCCGACCGCGTCAGCTTCTTCGCCAGGCTCAGCGCCGGGGCAAAGCAGATCAGCTTCGCGCCCATCGCCTTGATCGCATCGATGCTGCCCTTGGGCGGCAGGCCACCGGCCAGCACGACATGGCCGACTTCATGGCGGGCGCACACCTCGATCAGGTCGAACAGCTGCGGGTGCATGGTGATCAGGTTGACGCCAAAGGGCTTGTTCGTCAGCGCCTTGGTGCCCAGGATTTCCTTGTCCAGCAGTTCCGGCGTCATCGCACCGCAGGCGATCACCCCGAACCCGCCAGCGTTGGATATGGCCGCGACCAGATTGCGTTCCGACACCCAGCTCATCGCCCCGCACATGATGGCGACATCGCACCCCAGAAATTCGGTGCCGCGAGCCATCAGGGAAGTGAGTTTGGCGTTGGTCATCAGTCCATCCATCGAATCAAATAGCCCCTCCCGCAGGCGGGAGGGGTTGGGGTGGGCAGGCGCGCCAGCGCCCGTTCCAAACTATCCGTGTAGGGCAGAGGCTCGCTAACGCTCGCCCCCTCCCCTAACCCCTCCCGCTTGCGGGAGGGGGATTGTTTTTGTCAAGCGACCGGCGCGTCCAGCCCATAGGCCGTGTGCAACACGCGCACCGCCAGCTCTGTCTCATCCTCGTCGATCAACACCGACACCTTGATCTCGCTGGTCGATATGGCGAGGATATTGATCCCGCGATCGGCCAGGCTCTGGAACATGGTCGACGCAACGCCCGCATGGCTCTTCATGCCAACGCCGACGACCGACACCTTCGCAACCTTCGTATCGGGGATCACGCGGTTAAAGCCGATGACCTCTTTCTGGCTTTCCAGCACGTCAAGCGCGCGCGCCAGGTCAGCGCCCGGCACGGTGAAGGTCACATCGGTCTCACCCTTGTCGCGGCCAACATTCTGGATGATCATATCGACGTTGATCGCCGCATCGGCCAGCGGCGCGAAGATGTGCGCCACCGCGCCGGGACGATCCGGCACGCGGGTCAGGGTGATCTTCGCCTCATTCTTGTCATGGGCGATGCCGGTGATGAGCTGACGTTCCATCTTGTCTTCCTTGAGCTTGGCTTCCAGTTCCTCTTCGCTGACGATCAGCGTGCCGGGGAGGTCTTCCTGGGTGGGATCATCGAAGGAGGAAAGCACCTGCACGACCACGCCTTCCTTCATGGCAAGGCCGACGGATCGGGTCTGGAGCACCTTGGCCCCGACTGAAGCCAGCTCCAGCATCTCCTCATAGGTGACGAGGTCCAGCTTGCGCGCACGCGCCACGATGCGGGGATCGGTCGTGTAGACGCCGTCGACATCGGTGTAGATGTCGCAACGGTCGGCCTTCAGCGCCGCCGCCACCGCGACCGCCGACGTGTCCGACCCGCCACGACCCAGGGTCGAAATGCGCCCATCTTCCATCATGCCCTGAAAACCGGGGATCACCGCCACGGTGCCGCCGCGCATCGACGACAGCAGGTCGGTCGTGTCAATCTCACCAATGCGCGCCTTGGCATGGGCTTCGTTGGTGCGGATCGGCAATTGCCAGCCCAGCCAGCTGCGCGCATCCACGCCCATCGCCTTCAGCGTCATGGCCAGCAGGCCGCTCGTCACCTGCTCTCCGCTGGCAACGACAACGTCATATTCCGCCGGATCGTACAGCGGTGAGGCTTCCTTACAGAAACCCACCAGCCGGTCCGTATCGCCCGCCATGGCCGAAACCACGACGGCGACTTCATTGCCCTGCTCCACGACATGTTTCACACGCGCGGCAACATTGCGAATTCGCTCCATCCCCGCCATGGAGGTGCCGCCGAATTTCATCACGATGCGCGCCATTGCCTGTCGAACCCGCCTGCTGATTGTAAAGAATATGTCGCCCAAAGGGGCAAAACGGCGCTCCTATTAGCAGTAAAGGCGAATATGGCAAGCAAGCCCTATGGACTGGGGGGAACTCCGATGCCTGCCGCACATTCCTTCCCGATCAGCTATGGAGGATGGGATGGAAGCGATCCTTTGGGCATTCGTCACAATCGGCGGCCCGATCTTGCTCGGCGCAGTGCTACTCTTCGTGATCATCAGCAATCGCAGGCACCACAGCCCGGAAGAAATAGCCCGCACCGAAGCCGCCACGCGGGAACTGCATCACCAGATGGATGCCGAGGACAAGGCGCTGAACGGCGAAGGTCCGCCGTTGCGGCCTGACACCCGCAAATAACGTGGCGCGGCGTTACGGATATTGGTAGCAAAGGCGCATGGCGAACATGGCTAATGCGACGATAGACCCGCGCGAGGCAGCGCATTTCGGTGCGATGGCGGCGGACTGGTGGGACCCCAACGGCAGCAGCGCAATGCTGCACAAGCTTAATCCGGTGCGGCTCCGCTACATTCGGCAAGCCATTGGCTGGCACTGGCATATGGACGAAAGCGGCTTTCATCCGCTGCTGGGCAAGCGCGCGCTGGACGTTGGCTGCGGCGCAGGCCTGCTGACCGAACCGCTCGCCCGGCTGGGGGCCGCCGTCACCGCGCTCGACGCGGCGGAGGAGAATATCGCCGTCGCCCGTCATCATGCTGAAAAGCAGGGCCTTGCGATCGATTACCGAGCGACCCCGGTCGAACAGCTGGACGCGGGCGAGTTCGACCTCATCACATCCATGGAAGTGGTGGAACATGTGGCGGACCCAGCCGCATTCGCAGCGGCATTGGCGCAGCGGCTTTCGCGCGAAGGGCTACTCATCATGTCCACGCCCAACCGGACCCCGCTGTCCCGCCTGGCCATGATCACGGTGGGCGAATCCATCGGCGGCATTCCCAAGGGGACGCACGACTGGAAGCGCTTCCTGACACCAGATGAACTGAGCAAATTGTTGGTCGATGCGGGGCTGGAAGTCACCGACGTCACCGGCCTGTCCTTCGACCCCCGCTATGGCTTCACCCTGTCGCCCAACAAGGCGATCAACTATCTGCTGACCGCCCGGCATCCACAGGTCTGATCTTCAACCGCCCACCGCTTCGGCCCGGACGATCAGCGCCCTCGCTTCTTCAACGTGCATCGATTCGATCATGCGCCCTTCAAACCGTTCCGCCCCGCCGGTCGCCGCGTCGATCAACCGGCGCGCGTCGGCAACCGCCTGTGGGTCTGGACCAAATACCTGATTGGCGACCTGCACCTGGCTGGGATGGATCAGCGTCTTGCCGTCAAAGCCCAACGCATGTCCGGCGGCGCATTCTGCCTCGAACCCGGCTTCATCATCCAGCCGGTTGAACACGCCGTCGAACACCGCAACCTTGTGCGCGCGAGCGCTCAGGATCACCGACTGCATCGCAAAGGACAGCCCTTCCCGCCCGGCCGACGGAGGAATACCCAAATCCTGCCGCAGGTCATTGGTGCCCAGGAATATCCCCGTCGTCCCTTCCGCCGATGCAATGGAGGACGCGGCCAGCACCCCGACCGCGCTTTCGATCATGGCGATGACGGGCTTCTGGCAGACGCTGAACACATCCCTTACCTGCCGGACGCATTCCACCTTTGGCAGGACGACATAATCCGCACCCGACCGCTTGATCGCGACCATTTCGGCGCCGTGCCACGGCGTTCCTTCGACATTGATGCGGATCGCCGACAGGCAACGCCCGAATCCTTCGTCCACGGCCTTGATCGCATTGGCCAACGCTTCTTCCTTGCGATCCTTTGGGACAGCATCCTCCAGGTCCAGCATCACCATGTCGCACGGCAGGGTGCGCGCCTTGGCGATGGCGCGCAGGTTCGACGCGGGCAAATAAAGCAGCGAACGGGCATGGCGCAGCAGCATGGTCAGTCTCCTGTTGCGGTCGCAACGACCTTGTAACCTTTGCCTTTTCCCCACGGCGATTTCACGTCATAGTCAAGCGCTTCTTGGGGGGATGGAAAGATGCTGACGACATTCGCGCTGACGGTGACTCTACTCGTGCTGTTCTATCTGGCGGTGAGCGTCAAGGTGGTGCGCCAGGGCTATCAATATACCATAGAACGCTTTGGCCGTTTCACCGAAGTGGCCCGGCCCGGCCTCAATTTCTATCCCGCCTTCTTCTATGCCGTGGGTCGCAAGATCAACATGATGGAACAGGTGGTCGACATTCCGGGGCAGGAAATCATCACCAAGGACAATGCCATGGTGTCGGTCGACGGCGTGGTGTTCTTCCAGGTTCTGGACGCGGCCAAGGCGGCCTATGAAGTGTCGGAACTCTATGTCGCCATCATGCAGCTCGCCACGACCAACCTGCGCACCGTCATGGGCTCGATGGACCTCGACGAAACCCTGTCAAAGCGCGACGAAATCAACGCACGCCTGCTGTCGGTGGTGGACCACGCCACCAACGCCTGGGGGATCAAGATCACCCGCGTCGAACTAAAGGACATCCGTCCGCCCGCCGACATCGTGAACGCCATGGGCCGTCAGATGAAGGCCGAACGTGAAAAGCGCGCGCTGATCCTGGAATCGGAAGGCCTGCGGGCGTCGGAAATCCTGAAGGCCGAAGGCCAGAAGCAGAGCCAGATCCTGGAAGCCGAAGGCCGCCGCGAAGCCGCCTTCCGCGACGCCGAAGCCCGCGAGCGTGAAGCAGAGGCGGAAGCCAAGGCAACGCAAATGGTGTCCGACGCCATAGCCAGCGGCAATGCGCAGGCAATCAACTATTTCATCGCGCAAAAATATGTCGAAGCGGTAAGCCAGTTCGCCACCTCCCCCAATGCCAAGACGATCCTCTTCCCGGTCGAAGCAACCCAGCTCATCGGCACGCTGGGCGGCATCGGCGCGCTGGCAAAGGAAGCGCTGGGCGGTGACGGCGCGCCAACCCCACCCACCCCACCTGCCGCGCCGCGCCGTGGCCCCTTTGATCGGGGTCAGGCGTGATGGACTGGCTCGGCATGCTGGACGATCATTGGGGCTGGCTGGTCTTCGCCGCCCTGCTCGGCGTCGCTGAAGTGATGATCCCCGGCGTGTTCCTGATCTGGGTCGCGCTGGCGGCGGCGGTGACAGGGCTGATCGCGCTAGCAGTGCCCCTGTCCGTCCCGGTGCAATTCCTGATCTTCGCAGGGCTGTGCCTCATCGCCGTCTGGGGCGGAAGGCGCTGGTATGCCGCCAATCCCGTGAATTCGCAGGACCCGCTGCTAAATGACCGCACCGCCCGCCTGATCGGCGAGGTGATCACCGTGGTGGAAGCAATCGACAATGGCCGGGGACGAGTGAAGGTGGGCGACAGCGTCTGGTCCTGCCGAGGCCCCGACGCCCCAGCGGGAAGCCGGGTACGCGTCATCGGAGCCGACGCGTCAGTGCTACAGGTGGAATTGGCCTAAGATCATTCCCCTCCCGCAGGCGGGAGGGGCCGGGGGTGGGCCAGCGCAACATTGGCAATGGTCTTCAAAGGCCAAGTCTGAAGCTCGCTTCGCTCGCCCCCACCCCTAACCCCTCCGGTCTACGGGAGGGGAATATCTCGGAGTGATCCTCAGCCGACGCGCCCCCAGGACAAAAAAAGGGCCAGCGTCACCGCCAGCCCCTCTTTTCCAGCACTCCCCGCGCCGATCAGCCGACGAAGGCACGCTCGATCACATAAGCACCCGGCGCGGCATTGGAGCCTTCGGCAAAGCCCTGCTCCTCGAAGAACGCGCCGAACTGCTTGATCATCTCCATGCTGCCGCACATCATGATCCGGTCGGTTTCCGGGTTGAACCGGGCCTCCCCCGGAATGCCTTCGAACAGCGTGCCATCCTCAACCAGCTTGTCGATGCGCACATTGTTGCGGAACGGCTCGCGAGTGACGGTCGGGACATAGTGGAACTGCGTGGCCGCCTGTTCAGACACCAGCGGATCTTCGGCCAGCTTGCCCGTCAACTCGTCGTGGAAGGCAAGGTCGCTGACGCGGCGCACCGAATGCACAGCGACAACCTGCTCGTAAAATTCATAGACGTCGGGGTCACGCGCCAGGCTGAGGAAGGGAGCAAGGCCGGTCCCGGTCGACAGCATGAACAACCGCTTGCCCGGCAGCAGCGCGTCGGTCACCAGCGTGCCAGTCGGCTTGCGGCCCAGATAAATCTGGTCACCCGGCTCGATCAGCTGCAGCTTCGACGTCAGCGGCCCGTCCTGAACCTTGATCGACAGAAATTCCAGCTCTTCATCCCAGGCGGGGCTGGCGACCGAATAGGCGCGCAGCAGCGGCTTGCCATTGTCGCCCTGCAGCCCGATCATCACGAATTCGCCCGAACGGAAGCGAAAGCTTGCCGGGCGGCTGATGCGGAAGCTGAACAGATGCTCGTTCCAATGGCGGACCGACAGCACGGTCTCCACGCTCAGGGCGCCGGTCGGCTCCAGCACCGGCTTTTCGATCGTCACGTCGCTCAAAACCTTTTCTCCTGCCAAATCCAACCCGCCAACGCCCCTTATTGCCGGGCGCTAGTTGCGTGGCTTTCGCAATAAGTGATGGCGGCCGAATGCCTCCTTGGCTCCACGAAGGCAAGGTGAAAAAACTTGTGCGTTCGATAGCTGATGATCTTCAGCGCGGCTGGTCGATCAGCCTGCGGGGGGAGATCAGCCGAACAAACCCTTCGCCAGCCGGCTGAGTTCGTTGAGCGGATTGCCGTCGCCATCACGGTCGAACAGGCCGCCAATCTTGCCCATGATCGCCTCTGGCCCACCGAAATGGGCGAACAGCGATTGCAGCCGATCAGCCGAAACGCCATGTTCCGCAGCGGTCGCGGCAAGAGCGGTGATGTCGGTTTCGCCCGACGCGATCCTGCCGCCGATCTCAGCCATAAGGGCCTGCATCTGCTCAGGCGTCACGCCCAACTGTCCGGCCACCGCCTCCAGCCCGCCAGCACTGTTCAAAAGATCGTCAAACATGGCCATCCACCAAATCCCTCAATTTCCCATAACATAGCACCGGTAAAGGGAGACCGGAAGGAAAAGAGCCGGCGGGCATGTCCCACCGGCTCTTCACTGTTCACCATCATTAACTCATCAGGCGGCGGTCAGCGCGGCCTCCCGAACGGACGCATCGACATGCCCCTCAAACTGGGCGAAATTGTCGACGAACTGCTTCACCAGCTTGCTCGCGGTCTCGTCATAAGCGGCTTGATCCGCCCAGGTCGCCCGCGGGTCGAGGATGATCGAATCCACGCCGGGCACCGCGACCGGCACCTGGAAACCGAAATTCGGATCGGTCCTGAACTCGGCATCATGAAGGCTGCCGTCCAGCGCCGCGTTCAGCAGCGCGCGCGTCACCTTGATCGGCATGCGCTTGCCCACGCCATATTTGCCGCCGGTCCAGCCGGTATTGACCAGCCAGCAAGTGACGCCGCCCTTGTTGATCCGGTCCTTGAGCAGATTGCCATAGACCGAAGGATGACGCGGCATGAACGGCGCGCCAAAGCAGGTGGAGAAGGTCGCCGATGGTTCGGTGACACCGATTTCCGTGCCCGCAACCCGCGCGGTATAACCGGACAGGAAATGATACATGGCCTGATCGGGCGTCAGCCGGGCAATCGGCGGCAACACGCCATAGGCATCCGCCGTCAGGAAGATGATATTCTTGGGCACCGGCCCCAGATTCTTTTCGGACGCATTTGGGATGAAGTCGATCGGATAGGAACCACGGCTGTTTTCGGCCAGGCTATTATCGTCCAGGTCGATTTCGCGCGTGTCCTCATCGATCACGACATTTTCCAGCACCGTGCCGAATCGCTTGGTCGTGGCAAAGATCTCCGGTTCGGCCTCGGCCGACAAGTTGATCATCTTGGCATAGCAGCCGCCTTCGAAGTTGAAGACCGCCGTGTCCGACCATCCATGCTCGTCATCGCCGATCAGGGTGCGGCTGGCGTCCGCCGACAGGGTCGTCTTGCCCGTGCCCGACAGGCCAAAAAAGACCGCCGTATCGCCATTGGGTCCAATATTGGCCGAACAGTGCATCGGCATCACGCCCTTGGCAGGCAGCAGGTAGTTCAGGATGCCGAAAACGGACTTCTTCATCTCGCCAGCATAACGGGTGCCGCCGATCAGGATCAGCTTTTCGGTGAAGTTGACCGCGATCACCGTTTCGCTGCGCGTGCCATGCCGCGCCGGGTCCGCCTGGAAAGTCGGCAGGTCGATGATCGTATATTCGGGGGCAAAGCCCGCCAGCTCGTCCGCGCCGGGCCGCACCAGCAATGTGCGGATGAACAGATTGTGCCAGGCCAGTTCGTTGATGACGCGGACATTGACGCGATGTTCAGGCTGCGATCCGCCGAACAGGTCGGCTACGTACAGCTTGTCCTTTTCACCCAGCGCCTTGAAAAAATCGGCCTTCAGCGCGGCGAAATGTTCCGGCGTCATGGGGACATTGGTCTTGCCCCACCACACAGTGGCTTCGGTTTGCGCATCCTTGACGATGAACTTGTCGTTGGCCGAACGGCCCGTATGCTTGCCGGTCTTGACGACCAGCGGGCCGTCCTTCGACAAAATGCCTTCGCGATTGGCGATCGCGGCTTCAACCAACGGCGCGGTGCCCAGATTCCAGAACTGCACGGCATTGGTGGTAATGCCCTGGTGATCCAGGGTGGTAGAGGATTTGGCCTGCACGCCTTAACTCCTGATGTCAAAACTTCGGATCGCCAATGTTAGCTATCAGCGACCGATCCGCCCCTAAAGCGCCACGATCCGTAAGGAGCGGCGGCATTTGCTGCAGACGGTTCGCGGCATAGCCCTAATGCGGCCCGACCGTCAAACCCCTCAAGACCGTCATTCGTCCCGATCCTGGCTGCTCATGGCGCATAAGTCATGACCTACCCCTTTCTTGCGAGTGAGCCGGGCATCGTCTAACGCTGGGCATGACGCGGGGAAGCGGGCCTATCCGGCCTGCCGGGATGACAGGCACAATCATTGGGACCAAGCATGAATGCAACCATCGCCCTTGTGGATGATGACAAGAATATCCTGACTTCCGTGTCCATCGCGTTACAGACCGAAGGGTTTATGACGCGCCTTTATTCCGACCCGGAAGCGGCCCTGAAGGCGCTGGTGGAAAATCCGGCGGACCTTGCCGTGTTCGACATCAAGATGCCGGGCATGGACGGGCTGGAACTGCTGCGGCGCTTACGCGAAAAAAGCCAGATGCCCGTCATTTTCCTGACGTCCAAGGCGGATGAGCTGGACGAAGCGCTGGGCCTTGCCATGGGCGCGGACGATTATATCTCCAAACCCTTTTCACAACGCCTGCTGATCGCGCGTATCCGGGCCATTCTGCGACGGGCGGAGGTCAGCCGTGCGTCCGAATCCGCGGACGAGCCGGTGTCGGAACCGATCGTGCGCGGCCGGTTGGAAATGGACCCGGCCCGGCATCGGGTGAAGTGGCTGGGGCAGGATGTGACGCTGACCGTCACCGAATTTCTTATCCTCGAAACGCTGGCCACCCGGCCCGGCGTGGTCAAGAACCGCAACCAGTTGATGGATGCCGCCTACCAGGATGACGTCTATGTCGACGACCGGACCATCGACAGCCACATCAAGCGGCTCCGCCGCAAATTCCGTGAGGCCGATCCCGAATTCAATGCAATCGACACACTCTATGGCGCCGGATACCGTTTCTCAGAAGAATGACGGCGGGGGCGACGGGTTGCGCTGGTCCGGGCGGATCAGCCTCACCCCGCGCATCCTGGCCGTCAACGTCTTTGCCCTGGCATTGCTGGCGGGCGGATTTTTCTATCTGGACAGCTATCGCACCCGGATCGTCGACTCCCGCCTTGAACAGTCCGCGCGCGAACTCAAACTGCTTGCTCTGGGCATCGAAAATGCTCCGGCAGACCGGCAGAATGCCCTGATCGCCGCCTATGCGCGCCAGACGTCGGATCGCGTCCGCCGCTATGGCCCCGACGGCGCCCTGATCGCCGACAGCTTCACCATGGATGCGCCGCGCTATCGCCTGCGCCTGCCAGCCGAAGAGGCATGGAAACGCCATGTCGCGCGCTTCCTCGACCGGGTCGTGGACCGGGTAGTATCAGCCGACCGCCCCCCCAGTTTCGAAGAACCGGCAGTAGATCGCGCCGACGCCTGGCCCGAACTGTTGCTGGCGCGCAAGACGGGCAAGCCCCAGGCGATGAACCGCTATGCGCCCGACCGCACGCTCATGATTTCAGCGGCGGCAGGGGTGAAGGACGGCAGCACCCTGCTTGCCACCGAAAATGCGCGCGACATCACCCGCATCGTCCGGGCCGAACGTCTGCGGCTGGGCATCGTGATCGCCGCCGCCGTACTGGCATCCGTGCTGCTGTCACTCTTCCTGGCGCGCACCATCGTCCAGCCGCTTCAACGCCTGGCCCGCGCCGCCGTGCGCGTCAGGCTGGGCCGCGCGCGCGAAGTGACGGTGCCGCGCCTGCCCGAGCGCCGCGACGAAATCGGCATGCTGGCGCGTGCCTTGTCGGACATGAGCCATGCGCTGCGTCAACGCATCGACGCGACCGACGCCTTCGCCGCCGATGTCAGCCATGAGCTGAAAAATCCCATCGCGTCGCTTCGGTCCGCGCTGGATGCGCTGGATCGCGTCGATCGGCCAGACCTGCGCGAACAGTTGATGGCAATCGCGCAGGACGATGTGCGCCGCCTCGACCGGCTGGTCACCGACATTGCCGAGGCGTCGCGGATCGACGCCCTATTGTCCCGCACCCGGTTCGAACCGATCGACCTTGGCCTGCTGATCGAACGCATGGTCGTCGCCCGTGAAGCGCGCGGCGTGCCACGGGGCATCCGCCTGGCCTTCGCCCGACCGCGCAAGGACGTCGCCGTCGTGCTGGGCGAAGAACAGCGGCTGATGCGCGTGCTCGACAACCTGATCGACAATGCCATCTCCTTTTCGCCCGACGGCGGGCTGGTCCAGATCGTGGCGACCGTGGCGGACCATGAGGTGCTGGTCAGCGTGGAGGATGAAGGCCCCGGCGTGCCGGAGGATCAACGGGAACATGTGTTCCGCCGCTTCCACAGCGTTCGACCGGAAAGCGAAGCCTTCGGCAGGCATTCGGGCCTCGGCCTCGCCATCGCCCGCTCCATCGTGGAAGGGCATCAGGGCAAGATCGGCATCGCCGACCGGACGGACAATCAAAGCGGCGCCTGCTTCATCCTGCGGCTGCCCATGGGCGTGGAACGCGATCCGGGCATTGTATCGGAATAGGACAGGGTGCAGGGTCGGGACGGCTTACCCTTTTCCATCAAAACGATTCCCACCACCGCCAACAGGGTCTATGAAGGGATGAGCGATATGGCGCGGCAACACTCATCCGAAACCCTGCACGCAACCAGCGTAGCCATTGGCGGACGCGCCGTGCTGCTGTCCGGCCCCAGCGGGGCGGGCAAATCCGACCTCGGCCTGCGCCTCATCGACCGGGGCGCTACTTTGATCAGCGACGATTATACCGTGGTCAAATGGGTCGATGGGCGGCTGGAAGCCACTGCGCCTGAAACCATCACCGGCATGATGGAAGTGCGCGGCCTGGGCGTCGTCGACATGCCCCGTGTCGATTTTGCGCGCGTCGCCCTGATCGTCGATCTTTGCAAAGAGATAGACCGCATGCCCGCCGACCCGGAAATGCGGTCGGTCGCTGGCGGCGATGTCCCCGTGGTCAGGCTGGCCGCGTTTGAAGCCTCCGCGCCGATCAAGGTCGAACTGGCGCTCAAGACCATAGGGCTCACATGAACGCGCCGACGCCCAAGACCATCCTGCTGGTGTCCGGCCTGTCCGGCGCGGGCAAGACGACCGCGCTCAAGACGCTGGAGGATATGGGCTGGGAAGTGGTCGACAACCTGCCCCTGCTGCTGCTGGAACGGCTGCTCGACACCCCCGTCCCCGCCGGGCATGAGGAACTGGACGACCGGCCACTCGCCATCGGCATCGACGCGCGCACGCGCGGGTTCAACGCCAACGCCATCGTGCAACGAATCAAGGCGCTGCGGACCCGGCACGGCCACGACATCGAAACGCTGTTCCTCGACTGTTCGGACATGGAACTGGAACGCCGCTTTGCAGAAACGCGCCGCCGCCATCCGCTCGCGTCTGACCGGCCCGCAGCGCACGGGCTCGCGCGCGAACGGGAACTGACCGAACCGATCCGCCGCTGGGCCACCCATGTCATCGACACGACCAGCCTCAGCAGCAACGGGTTGCAGCAGGAAATCCGCAACCGCTTTTCCCGCGAAGGCCTGTCGGCCCCGGTCCTGACGATCCTGTCCTTCGGCTTTTCGCGCGGCGTGCCCCTCAATGCCGACCTGATGTTCGATATGCGCTTCCTGCGTAATCCGCATTGGGACGACGAATTGCGCCCCCGCACCGGGCTGGACCCGGACGTGTCGGCCTATATCGCGGAAGATCCGGCCTATGAAGAATCGGTCCGCCGTATCGAGGAACTGTTGGCGATGCTCCTGCCGCGCTATGCGGACAGCGGAAAAAGCTACGTCACGGTCGCTTTTGGCTGCACCGGCGGGCGGCACCGTTCCGTGCATGTTGCCGAACGCGTCGCCAAATACTTGCAACAGGCGGGCTTTTCGCCCACGGTCTCGCACCGCAATATGGAATCAGCGCCCCAGGATGCCCTGGAGAAGCGCCGACCGGGAGGCCCGAAAGCTCAATCATGAAACAGGTGGGCCGCGTAAGTAGATGATTGGACTTGTACTCGTCACCCATGGAGAGTTGGCGACGGAATTCGTCGTCGCGATGGAACATGTGGTCGGTCCGCAACAGCAGATCGCGACCATCTGCATCGGCCCGGAAGATGACATGGAAGTGCGCCGCGCCGACATCGCGGCAGCGGTCGACCGCGTCAACGATGGATCGGGCGTCATCCTGCTCACCGACCTGTTCGGCGGCACGCCGTCCAACCTCGCCATATCGCTGCTGAAGGCTGGCGAGATCGAGGTGATCGCGGGCATCAATCTGCCCATGCTCATCCGTCTGGAAAGCGCGCGCAAGGTCATGGACGTGCGCCAGGCCGTCGCCGCTGCGCGCGAGGCGGGGCAGAAATATATCAGCGTCGCATCGGAATTGTTGGGCAGCACTACATGAGCGAAATCAGCAGGGAAGTCCTGATCAGCAACAAGCGAGGCCTCCACGCCCGCGCCAGCGCCAAATTCGTCACCCTCGCCAGCGGCCTGCCCGCCCAGATCACCGTCCGCAAGGATGGCAGCGAAGTGACCGGCACGTCGATCATGGGCCTGATGATGCTGGGCGCGGCGCTCGGCGATTCGATCATCATCAGCGCAGCCGGCCCCGATGCGGAAGATTCGCTCGGCAAGCTGGTGACTTTGGTCGAACAGAAATTCGGCGAAGAATAGCTCTTCCTCGCTCCGTCGCGGCCCGATAGAGAGGCCGCCTCGTCCCCAGGAGGAAAGCAGGCGCAGTGGCACGCGAAATCACCGGATTTTCCAACCCGCTGGTGAAGCGTGTCCGGTCCTTGCGGGAAAAGAAATTCCGTAAGGCCGAAGGACTCTTCCTGGCCGAAGGACTCCGCATCCTCACCGAAGCACGCGAGGAAGGCGTGCTGCCCGAAATGCTCTTCCACGCCGGGTCGACCCATCCCCTCGCCATTGATCTGATCGCCGCGATGGAAGCGGCAGGCGGCGACGTTATCGAAACCACGCCGGACATTCTCTCCAAGATCTCCGGCAAGGATAATGCCCAGGCAGTGGTCGGCGTTTACCGCGACCGCCTGACCCCGCTGGCGAAGCTCGACCGGAGCAAGGCCGACATCTGGATCGTCGCCCAGTCGCTGCGCGATCCCGGCAACCTTGGCACCATATTGCGCACCGGCGACGCGGTGGGCGCTGGCGGCCTCATCCTCATCGACGATTGCGTCGACCCCTTCTCCGTCGAATCCGTCCGCGCCAGCATGGGCGCGCTCTTCACCCAGTCCATCACCCAGGCGCGCTGGGGCGAATTCATGCACTGGCTGCGGCAGGGTCCGGGCGAACTGATCGGCACCAGCCTGAACGCGACCCAGGACTATCAGGAACCGCGCTACGCCAGCCCCTCCTTCCTCCTCGTCGGCAATGAAGCGCAGGGCCTGCCCGAATCCTATGAAGCGGAGTGCGACCAGCTGGTGAAGATGCCGATGCTGGGCAAGGCCGACAGCCTCAACGCCGCCGTAGCCTGCGCCGTGATGGCCTATGAACTGCTCAACCAGAAACGCGCACAACGATAGATCGAAGCGAACCACCCCACCACCGTTCGGGCTGAGCCTGTCGAAGCCCTTTCTTCCTGAGAAGAACCACGTTGGAGGCAGAGTGGCCTAGTAAATTACGGGGGAATAAGAGGGATCATGGCCAACGAAGGAATAGGCGCAATGCTGCGCCACAGGCGCGTGCTGGCGGCCAGCCTGATCGGCACGGCGGTCGAGTTCTACGACTTCTACATCTACGCCACCGCCGCCAGCCTGGTGTTCGGCCCCCTCTTCTTCCCCGCATCATCGCCCTCGGCCCAGTTGATGGCCGCCTATGGCAGCCTCGCCCTCGCCTTCTTCGCGCGGCCATTGGGCGCAGCCGTATTCGGCCATTATGGCGACCGCATCGGGCGCAAGGCGACGCTGGTCACCTCGCTCATGCTGATGGGGGGCTGCACGCTCGCCATCGGGTTCCTGCCGACCTATCAGTCGATCGGCTGGTGGGCGCCGCTGATCCTGTGCGTCCTGCGCTTTGGCCAGGGCCTTGGCCTGGGCGGTGAATGGGGCGGCGCGGCACTGCTGGCGGTGGAAAATGCCCCTCCGGGATGGCGCGCCCGCTTCGGCATGTTCCCGCAGCTTGGCGCGCCGGTCGGCTTCATCGCCGCCAACGGCCTGTTCCTCATCCTGGGCATGTTCCTCACCGACGAAGACTTCTTCGCCTGGGGCTGGCGCCTCCCCTTCCTGGGCAGCGCCGTGCTGGTGTTCCTGGGCCTATGGGTGCGCCTCAAACTCACTGAAACCCCCGAATTCGCCGCTGCCCAGGCCGAAGCACCGCCGCCCGCGCTACCGCTGGCGACGCTGCTGTCGCAACATCTGGGCGCGGCAGTGGCAGGCACCTTCGCCGTCGTCGCCTGTTTCGCGGTCTATTATATCGCCACCGCCTTCGCGCTTGGCTACGGCACCACGACCATCAAGATCGATCGGGAAGTCTTCCTGGCGATTCAGTTGGGCGCGATCCTGTTCATGGGCGTCAGCATCGTCATCGCCGGCTGGTGGGCAGACAAGACCAGCCCCACTCGCGTGCTGGTCGCGGGCTGCATCGGCACCGTCTTTATGGGCATCATCTTCGGCCCCGCCATAGGCACCGGGGAATTGCTGCCGATCTTCCTGATCCTCAGCCTCGCGCTATTCCTGATGGGCTTCGTCTATGGGCCGCTTGGGGCGTATCTCCCCCACCTCTTCCCGGTCCAGCTACGCTATACGGGCGCATCCTTCTCGTTCAACCTTGGCGGTATCATCGGCGGCGCACTGGCCCCGATCGTCGCCACATGGTTGATCCAGGTTCAGGGCGTAGGCCTGGTCGGGCTCTACATGTCGATCGCCGCCGCGATCAGCTTGGTCGGACTATGGTTCACGAGCCGTCAACCCGCCTAGCAAAATAGCTCCCCTCCCTTCAGGGAGGGGTCGGGGGAGGGCCTGTCACTGCCACCGCCGAACATCCCCTCCCGCACATGGGAGGGGGACAGACACAAAAAAGGCGGCGCTCCATCGGAACGCCGCCCTTTTTCTCAGCTGTCAAACCGCGAGGAAAATCAATCCTCGGTGCGGACGTCGCGGCGCTCGGCGATGCGAGCGCGCTTGCCGGTGCGGCCACGCAGATAATAGAGCTTCGCACGACGCACGACGCCACGACGGACGACCGTGATCGAATCGAGGTTCGGCGAATAAAGCGGGAAGACGCGCTCGACACCTTCGCCGAACGAAATCTTGCGCACGGTGAAGTTGCTGCCCATGCCCTTGTTCGAGCGGGCGATGCAGACGCCTTCATAATTCTGGACGCGGCTACGTTCGCCTTCGATGACCTTCACGCCGACGCGCAGCGTGTCACCGGGACGGAAATCGGGAATATCCTTGGCGAGAGCCGCGATGTTTTCGGCCTCGATCTGCTGGATCAAGTTCATTTAACTCAGTCCTTACTTTCGCGTTGCGCACCAGAGGGCGACTGGTCCCGAACGCCGATATGACGTTCCCAAAGGTCCGGCCGCCTTAGCCGTGTGTCGTCTTCCGCCCTTTGTTTCCGCCAGGCGGCGATTTTCGCATGATCCCCCGATCGCAACACTTCAGGGATCGCGCGCCCTTCCCACAAAGCGGGTCGGGTATAGTGCGGATATTCGAGAAGGCCGCTTTCGAAGCTCTCGTCATCCCCACTGGAAGCCGCGCCCATTACTCCGGGAAGCAGCCGAATGCAAGCGTCCAGCAGCATCAGCGCGCCCATCTCTCCACCGGAAAGGATGATGTCGCCCATGCTGATCTGCTCGACCGGGCGAGCGTCGAAAATACGCTCGTCAAAACCTTCGAAGCGGCCGCACAATATCGTTGCGCCCGGCCCCGCAGCCAGCTCCCGCACGCGCCCCTGCGTGATCGGCGCACCGCGCGGCGTCATGGCGATGACCGGTAGGTCGGGCCGCTTGTCCAGCGCATGGTCGATGGCAAGCCCGACTATGTCCGCGCGCAACACCATGCCCGCGCCGCCGCCCGCCGGCGTATCATCGACCGTCCGATGCTTGTCCGTGGCAAAATCGCGAATATGGATGGGATCGCAGGCCCATTTCCCCTCGGCCATCGCTCGGCCCGCCAGCGATACGCCCAGCGGCCCCGGAAACATCTCCGGGTAGAGCGTCAATATCTGCGCCTGAAAACTCATGCCCTGCGCGCCTTGAGCCAGGCACCCACCATGCCGCCCATCAGCGACAGTCCCCCGCCGCCCGCCAGCGCCAAACCAATGGCGCGCAGCATGTCGGCAAAGGGGCGTTCCGGGTTCATCAGTCCAGGCAGCAGGAACAGCATGGGAAGGGGCATGACCAGTAGCACCGCCGCAGCCATCTTCATCGCGCGTGTCCAACCCATGGTGAACAACCGCCAGCCCGCGGCGACCATCAACAGCAGATAAAGGGCGATAAGGATGTTCGGCATGTCTCTCGCACGTTCAAATCAAAACGCCACGTGCTCCTGCGAAGGCAGGAGTCCAGTTCGGACGGCAGGTCTGGGTTCCTGCCTGCGCAGGAACACGGCAACTTAATTTTCCTGCCGACCGAAATTCAGATCGCGAACGCCGCCTCAATCACGGCTTTCTCATCCGCGATCGTCACTGCATGCATCGGCGCCATGAATCGTTTGCCGTTAGCGCGCTCTACCTCGATAATATCGCCAGCGCCAAAATTCTCGACCGCGACGATATTGCCGAGCCCCTCGCCCTCGCTCGAAAAGCAGGGCAGACCGACCAGATCGGTATAATAATATTCGCCCTCCTCCAACGGAGGCAGGGCAGAACGGGCAACTGTCAATTCCGTGCCACGCAGGGCTTCCGCCTGGCTACGGTCACCGATTTCGGTGAAGCGCGCGACCGCCCCGTTAGGACCGGGGCGTATCGACTGCAAAGTCAGCATACGCCCCGCCGTGTCGAAGCTCTTATAGGATTTGAGAGCGTCCACCCCCGCCCCGAAGAGCTTCAGACGGACCTCGCCCGCCACCCCATGCGCGCCGATGATGACGGCGAGAGTAACGGGCTTGTCCGTCATTGGCCTCAGCCTTCAGCCTGCTCTTCAGCAGCAGCAGCTTCGGGCGCAGCTTCCTCGGCAGCCGGCGCTTCTTCAACCGCCGGAGCAGCGGCGGCTTCAGCGGCAGCAACCTTCGCGGCCTCAGCAGCTTCGGCGGCTTCAGCAGCCTTGGTCGCGCGGTCTTCGGCGCGATCCTTGGCCTTCTGGCCCGGCTCAGCCTTGTTCGGGTTGTTGCGGGCAGCGCGCTCCTTCACGCCAGCGGCGTCGAGGAAGCGAGCAACGCGGTCGGTCGGCTGCGCACCAGCGGCAAGCCAGTGCTTCGCGCGCTCTGCGTCCAGAATGACGCGCTTTTCGTCACCCTTGGGCAGGACGGGGTTGTAGCTGCCGATGCGCTCGATGAACTTGCCGTCACGCGGCGCGCGGCTGTCGGCCACAACGATGCGATAATAGGGGCGCTTCTTGGAACCACCGCGCGAAAGACGAATGGACGTTGCCATGGATATTTTGACCTTTCTGACTTAAACTAATCTATTGAAAATGCTTATTTCTTCATGAAATTCTGAAAACCGGGCGGCAGGTTCGGCATGTTGCCGCCACCCAATCCGCCAAGCCCACCCAGATCGGGAGCACCGCCAGCGCCCCCCATCAACTTGTCCATCCCGCCGCCGGTGAACATCTTGGCCAGCCCTTTCAGGCCGCCCATCTTGCGAATCTTCTTCATCGCGCTTTCCATCTCCTGATGCATTTTCAGGAGCTTGTTGACGTCCTGCACAGTCCTGCCCGCACCTTTGGCGATGCGGATCTTGCGCTTGGCGTTGATCAGGGCGGGGCGCTCCCGCTCCTTGGGCGTCATGGACCCGATCATCGCATCGAGATGAACCAAAGTCTTGTCGTTGGCACCGCTGTTCGCCATCGCCGCCTGCGCTTTCTTAAGGCCCGGCAACATGCCTGCCAGCGCGCCCAGGCCACCCATGCGGCGCATCTGGTTCAGCTGGCTGCGCAGGTCGTTCATGTCGAACTGACCCTTGGCCATCTTCTTGGCCAGCTTGTCGGCTTCCTCGGCGTCGATGCTCTCGGCGGCCTTTTCGACCAGCGATACGACATCGCCCATGCCCAATATGCGCTGCGCCACGCGCTGCGGATGGAACGGCTCGATCGCATCGAGCTTCTCGCCGGTGCCCGCAAACTTGATCGGACGGCCAGTCACCGCCCGCATCGACAGCGCCGCACCGCCGCGCGCATCGCCATCCATGCGGGTCAACACCACACCGGTCAGCGGCACCTGAGCGGTAAAGCTGCTCGCGACGTTCACCGCGTCCTGGCCGGTCAGCGAATCGACCACCAGCAGAATTTCCGCCGGGTTAGAGACTTCGGCGACCGCCTTCATCTCGTCCATCAACGCCTGATCGACGTGCAAGCGGCCCGCCGTATCCAGCATCACCACGTCAAAGCCCTGCAGCTTCGCCGCCTGCAATGCGCGCTTCGCAATCTCAACCGGTTGCTGCCCCGGCACGATCGGCAGTGTCGCCACATCGGTCTGGGTGCCCAGCACCGCCAACTGCTCCTGCGCTGCCGGGCGCTGGACGTCGAGCGACGCCATCAGCACCTTCTTGCGCTCTTTTTCCTTCAGCCGCTTGGCGATCTTGGCAGTCGAAGTCGTCTTGCCCGACCCCTGCAGGCCGACCATCATGATGACGGCGGGCGGGGACACGTCGATCAGCAGGTCGGACGTTTCCGACCCCAGCACAGCGGTCAGCGCATCGCTGACAATCTTCACGACCTGCTGACCCGGCGTCACCGACCGCAGGACATTGTGACCAACCGCCTGTTCAGTCACGTCATCGACGAACTGCCGAACGACCGGAAGCGCCACGTCCGCTTCGAGCAGAGCGATTCGCACCTCGCGCATCGCGGCGCGGACATCGTCCTCCGTCAGCGCACCGCGCCCACGAAGCTTGTCGAATACCCCGCCTAAACGATCGCTCAGCGAATCGAACATCATCACCTCAATTGGGCCAAAAGCCCGGAAAACTGCGCCTACCCCGCCAAACGACGAAATCGCCGGCGGGCGAAACATCGCCGGCCAGCGTCCATCCGGTGCCCCATTTGGGCACCATGGATTTGTCAGAATATCAGACAGCGAGCCGCCTGATTGCGATGTGGCCCTTAGCGGAACGGCGGGAGGGATGCAACGATAGTCGGCACACACCACCGCCGTTCGGGCTGAGCCTGTCGAAGCCCTTCCCTTCTCTTCAAAAAGAGAGCCCTTCGACACGCCCAGGGCGAGCGGGGGAGGTGAACGGCAACGTCTGGCCTTTTCCCCCCACACACCTTACATGCGCGGCCATATGGGCCGATTTTCAAAGATGCACGGGCTGGGCAACGACTTCGTCGTCATCGACGCGCGGACAAGCGCGGTCGAAATGACGGCGGCGCGCGCGCAAGCCATATCCGACCGCCACGCCGGTATCGGCTGCGACCAGCTGATCCTGATCGGCCCGTCAGACCGCGCCGACGTATCGATGCGCATATTCAATAGCGACGGCAGCGAAGTGGAGGCATGCGGCAACGCCACCCGCTGCGTCCCCCTGTTCGTAGGGCGCGACGTGTTGATCGAAACCAAGGCAGGCCTGCTGGATGCAAAAGCCGTCGATGGCGGCGCCAGCGTCGACATGGGCGCGCCCCGGCTCGACTGGGACGCCATACCCCTCGCCTATGCCATGGACACGCTGGCCATGCCGGTCAGTTGGGAAGCCCTCCCCACCCCGGCCGCCGTCAATGTCGGCAACCCACACGTCATCTTCTTCTGTGACGATCTGAACGGTGTGAACTTTGAACATCTGGGGCCGCTTATCGAGACGGATCCGCTCTTCCCCGCCCGCGTCAATGTCAACTTCGCGCAGACTATCGGCGACAACCATATCCGCCTGGTCGTCTGGGAACGCGGCGCTGGCCTGACCCGTGCCTGCGGGACCGGAGCCTGCGCCACAGCCGTCGCAGCAGTCCGGCGCAAGCTCGTCAGCGGCCCCACCAAAGTTTCCCTGCCCGGCGGCGACCTCATCATCGACTGGCAACCCGGCGGGCACATAATGATGACCGGCCCTGCCACCCACGTCTTTGACGGCGAGGCTGACTGGGCGCGCTTCTAACCATGAACGGGCCGCAGATCATCACGCTGGGCTGCCGCCTCAACATAGCGGAGAGCGAGGCGATCCGCGAAATGGCGGGCGAGCAGAACGATCTGATCGTCATCAACAGCTGCGCTGTCACGGCGGAAGCGGTGCGCCAGACCCGTCAGACGATCCGGCGCGCGCGGCGGGAACGGCCCGATGCCCGGATCATGGTGACAGGCTGCGCGGCGCAGACGGAACCGGAAACCTTCGCGCAGATGGCGGAAGTCGATGCTGTCATCGGCAACCGCGAGAAGATGGAGGCGGGGGCTTACACGCCCTCCGTTCGTGTCGAGCGAAGTCGAGACACGGATGCGCTATCGCTTCTCGACTTCGCTCGAAGCGAACGGGCGAATGTAAGCGTTTCCGACATCATGGCTGTCCGCGAAACGGCACCCCACATGGCCAGCGCCTTCGCCGAACATGCCCGCGCCTTTCTGGAGGTGCAAAATGGCTGCGACCATCGCTGCACCTTCTGCATCATCCCCTATGGACGGGGGAACAGCCGCTCCGTGCCCGCAGGCGCGGTGATCGACAAGGCGCGCGAACTGGTCGACGCCGGTTACCGGGAAATCGTGCTGACCGGCGTGGACGTCACCAGCTACGGCCCCGACCTGCCCGGCGCACCGTCGCTCGGCCACCTTGTCGAGCGTATCCTCAAAGCCGTCCCCAACCTCCCCCGCTTGCGCCTCTCCTCCATCGACAGCGTGGAAATCGACGACCGGCTGTTCGACCTGATCGCGCATGATCCGCGCATGATGCCGCATCTGCACCTGTCGCTTCAGGCGGGCGACGACATGATCCTCAAGCGTATGAAGCGGCGACACACGCGCGCCGATGCCATCCGCATCGTCGAGCGCCTGAAAGCCGCCCGCCCGACCATCAGCATCGGCGCGGACATCATCGCCGGTTTCCCGACCGAGGATGATGCGATGTTCGAAAACAGCCTCGCGCTGGTGCGGGAATGCGACATCGTCCACGGCCACATCTTCCCCTACTCACCCCGAACCGGCACGCCAGCGGCCCGCATGCCGCAAGTGGACCGCGCAACGGTAAAAGCCCGCGCCGCCCGCCTTCGGGATGCTTGCGGCCAGCAGCGGCAGGCATGGCTGGAGAGCCTCGCAGGGTCGTCCCAGTCGGTGTTGGTGGAGCGCGACGGCCTCACCGGCCACTCGGAAAACTTCGCCCCCATGCGCTTTACCCAGCCACAATCCCCATCCTCCATCATATCCGCAACCATCACGGGCCTTGAGAATGGCGTGCTGATCGCGCAAGAGGCGCAGCAATGACTGAACCCGGCACCAGCTGGCGCGACCGCCTCTTCGGCGGCTTGAAGCGCACATCCGACAAACTCGGCGAAAATTTGACTGGCCTTTTCACCAAGGCCGCGCTCGACGACCAGACCCTGGATGAAATTGAGGAGGCGCTGATTGTCAGCGACCTTGGCCCCGCAATGGCGGCGCGTGTGCGCGGCCGACTGTCCGAAGGGCGCTATAGCAGGGAACTGACCGAGGAATATCTGCGAGAAATCATCGCGGAGGAAATCGAGAAAGTCCTCGCCCCCGTGGCCCGACCGCTTGAGATCGAAGCCTTCCCACGCCCACAGGTGATCCTGGTCATCGGGGTGAACGGATCGGGCAAAACCACCACCATCGCCAAGCTCGCCAACCTGCTGCTGGAACAGGATTATGGTGTGATGCTGGCCGCAGGCGATACCTTCCGTGCTGCCGCCATCGGTCAGCTCAAGGTCTGGGCCGAACGGCTCGGCATCCCCATCGTCGCTGGCAAGGAAGGCGGCGACGCTGCAGGCATCGTGTTCGACGCGGTGAAACAAGCGACCGCCACCGGCATCGACGTGTTGATCGTCGACACCGCAGGCCGCCTGCAGAACAAGACCGAGCTGATGGACGAGCTGTCCAAGATTCGCCGTGTGCTGGGCCGGTTGAACCCGGCGGCGCCGCATGACGTTGTGCTGGTGCTGGATGCCACCACGGGACAGAATGCGTTGAACCAGATTGAGGTTTTCAAGGAAGTCGCGCAGGTGACTGGCCTTGTCATGACAAAGCTCGATGGCACCGCGCGCGGCGGCGTGCTGGTGGCGGCGGCGGAAAAATACCGCCTGCCCATCCACGCGATCGGCGTCGGCGAAAAGATCGAGGACCTGCGCCCGTTCGACGCTGGCGACATGGCGCGCGCAATCGCAGGGACTGCCTATGCGCGATAAGATTATAGAATAACCGTTCGGGCTGAGCTTGTCGAAGCCCTTCCCTTCTTTGAAGAAAAGCAAAGCCCTTCGACAAGCTGAGGGCGAACGGATGGAACCATCATGGCCCAACAAGAGCCGTCGCCCAAACCAGCCCATAACGGCAATCTCAGCCTCGCCCTCGATTTCGGGCCGCTGCTCGTCTTCTTCCTGACCTACAAGGGCGCTGGCTGGTTTTGGGGCGCGGGCAACCCGATCACCGCGATGAGCCTGGGCACAGCCGCTTTCATGGCCGCGATCATCATCGCCGTCATCATCTCGAAAGTGAAGCTGGGCCGCGTGTCGCCGATGCTGTGGCTGTCGGCGATGCTGATCCTGTTTTTCGGCGGGCTGACGATCTATTTCCAGGATCAAAGCTTCATTCAGATCAAGCCGACCATCATCTACAGCTTCTTCGCGCTGATGCTGTTTGGAGGCTTGCTGCGGGGCAAGGCGCTGCTCAAATATCTGCTACAGGCCGCCTATGACGGGCTGACCGAAGAAGGCTGGCGCAAGCTGTCACGCAACTGGGGCATCTTCTTCGTGGCCATGGCAATCGCCAACGAAGTGATGCGTCACTCGATGAGCTTCGACGCATGGCTCGCGATCAAGGTCTGGGGCGTGACTATCGTGTCGCTCGTTTTTGCGCTGGCCAATATCCCGATGCTGATGCGCCACGGGCTTGCGCTAGGCAATAAACTGGACAGCGAGGACATCGGCGAAACCACTCCGCCGCAGGGGTGATTTGCGCCCAGAGCGGAACGCAATGTCCGTTCGCCCTGAGCTTGTCGAAGGGCTCTACTTCTTCAAAAAGTAGAAGGCTTCGACAGGCTCAGCCCGAACGGCCATTGTTGACGCACAAGGCGGAGCCAGCCTCAACCAGCCCCGCCCGCAATCTTCTTAACCGCCGTTAAAGTTGATCATGCAATAGAGCATCGGCAGCGACAGCAGCGTATTCATGCGTGAAAAGATCATCGCAGTGGTCGCCGCCTTGGCCTTCGCCGCATCCTCGGCTGCCACGATCCCCAGCGCCTTCTTCTGGTTCGGCCAGATGATGAACCACACGTTGAACGCCATCACCAGCGCCAGCCACATGCCGATGCCGATCAGCACGAAACCGGGCGTCAGCGTCAACGCTTCCACCAGATAGGCACTACGCCAGGCAATGATAACACCGGTCAGCACGGTCAGCGCGGCACCCCAACGGAAGAAGAACAGGGCCGAAGGCGCGATGAATTTCGACACGCCTGGCTTCAACTCCGCCGGCACTTTGGGCATGGTTGGGATCTGGACGAAGTTGAAATAATAAAGAAGGCCGATCCAGACGACGCCGAAAAACAGATGAAGCCAGCGCAAGATCGCTTGCTCAGGAATCGTATTTGCAGGCACCGCGAAAATCACCACCAGCGCCAGAACCAACCCTGCGGCAAGCACCAGATGCAAATTACCAAAGAATTTTGCCATTGATCCGTCCCCTATTATCCAGCCGCTGCTAACGATCGGCATGACCGGTGATTCTAAGCCATCGTTACGCGGCTGTCACATGGATAATTCCGCTTCCTTAAACGAAAATATCCTGTTTTCCGCAGTGCAATAAGGCTGCTACGGGCGGGGACCCTTCCGGCTGCATACCCGTTATGCGGCCATCCATCACAGAACCCGAGGAGTTCCGACATGGCCTTTGTGCTGCCCAATCTGCCCTATCCCAAGGATGCCTTTGGCGACATTCTTTCGGTCGAAACATTCGATTATCACCATGGCAAGCATCACAATGCCTATGTTGTGAAGGCCAATGAACTGGTCGCCGCCGACCCCACGCTTCAGGGGAAGTCGCTGGTCGATCTGATCAAGAGCAGCAAGGGCGGGCTGTTCAACCAGGTCGGGCAAATCTGGAACCACACATTCTACTGGCATTGCCTGTCGCCTGAAAAGAAGCAGCCCAGCGGCCAGTTGCTGGACCTCATCAACGAAGGCTTCGGCTCGGTCGATGCCCTGCTCGACAAGCTGAAGGCGGAGGCCGTGGGCCATTTCGCCAGCGGTTGGGCCGCGCTCATCCTCAAGGACGGCAAGTTGGAAATCACCAGCTATCACGACGCCGACACGCCGGTCGCCCACGGCCATGCGCCGCTTCTGATCCTCGATGTGTGGGAACATGCCTATTATATCGACTATCGCAACCTGCGCCCGAACTATGCCGAACGTCTGCTCAAGGAAGCGATTGACTGGGATTTCGTCGCGCTGAACCTCGATGGCGAAGGCGCGAGCCGCGCAGACCAGCCGGGCTGATCCCCAATGCCGTCCGCCGCTCCCCCAACGGGCGGCGGACGGCCACGCCGGGTCCTTTCATTTACGGAACGGATTATTAACAGGGTTGCGAGATAAGCGTCCAATGTGATGCAACGGACGCAGCCTTATGAATCTTGATCAATTGCAAGGGCAGCATGAAGCGGTCGAGGCGCTTGCAACCCAGTTCCTGTCACTGATCGCCGACGATCGCCTTGCTCGTCCGGTGGGCACGCTGCGCTGGCAGCTGGCGCGGGAATTAATGGCCCATCTCGCGCTGGAGGATCAGATCTTCTATCCGTCCATGCAGCGCCAGCCCCACGCCCTCCTGCGCGACACAGCGGCACGGCTTCAGGTTGAAATGGCACCTCTCGCCGCATCTTTTTCCGGCTATATGTCCCGATGGAGCGATGATCGCATCGCGCGCGAATGGCGCGATTTCTGCCGCGAAAGCCGACAGATGATCGACGCCATCCTCAACCGGATGCACAAGGAAGAAAAGCTGCTGGTCCCGCTACTTGCCGAAGCCGGGATTATTGAACCGCCGCTTAAACTCGCTAGCTGATCCCGCTCTGACCTTGAAGGAGGCCCAACGTCTCCGCCAGTTCATCCAGATCAGCGCCCCGGCGCACCAGCAGCCAATCTGTCGCTTGCGCTCCATTGACCACTGTCACCGCGCCTTTGGGGCAGACGCCCAGGCAGTTCACTTCGACGATGCCCGCTGCGGCCTTGCGCCCCTTTTTCAGCGCAAGATGCTTGCGTAACGCCTTGGCCAGCCGTTCATCGCCGTCGGGCCCGAAACCACCATCCAGCTTCTTTGAGCATTTGCGGCAGACCAGCACCGCCTGCTGCCAGTTCGAACGGACATGAGCCTTCAATCCACGGTTTCCCGCGGCTTCCAGGTGCGACGCTCCTCCGCCGACCGCAGCACTTCATAGGCGGCCTGGATTGTCTGAAAGCGCACAGCGGCATCCGCATCGCCCGGCTTCACGTCAGGATGATTTTCCTTCGCCAGCCGTCGCCAGCTTTTCTTCACGGCTTCGAAATCGGCATCATCCTCCAGGTCCAGCGCCTTGAGCGCATGGAGTTCGTCGCGCGAACGGCTGCCATCGCCGGGGCCGCCCCAGCCATGATAGGCACTGTTTTGATAACCGCCCGCATCGCGCCGCTCGGCCCGCTCGCGCTGTTCTCTCTCTTCCTTGTCCAGCCCCTGAAAATAATCCCAGTTGCGGTTATATTCTCCCGCATGATCGGAACAGAAATACCAGCGTTCGGGGCTGTTGGGCGATTTGGGAGCAGGACAATCGCCCGGCCGGTCACAGCCATGGCGGTCGCACAGGCGCACCTGTTGCGCTTCGCGCGAAGCTCCATAGCTGCGCCAGCGGGGAAAGCCCCAGTCATTTGATCGGCTGCTTCGTGCCATCGGTCCAAATTAGTTAAGCCGAAGGCAGAACGCCACCCCGGCAGTTGATGAAAAAACCGCTGCTCTTTCCTCCCGCGCGAAGCGGGGGCAGAATCTTAAATACCAGAGGGCCTGTAAGCCGGGTTCTGTCCACCCCGTTGCCGGGGATGGGCGGCCATTCCTCTAGGGGACGGATTGCTCCGCCCCTCAAGCAACCAACCCGGACGGTCTCAGCCGAAATAGGCCTAGCAGCACAGTCCTTTCGAACTGCCTGCGCGCCGCCCCTATTCGGTCTTGCTCCCGGTGGGGTTTACCGTGCCGCCTTCCGTTGCCGGAGACGCGGTGCGCTCTTACCGCACCCTTTCAATTTCGCTGGGCCGAAGCCTTAGCGACCTGCTTTCTGTTGCACTGTCCCTTGGATCACTCCAGCCGGCCGTTAGCCGGCACCGTCATTTCGTGGAGCCCGGACTTTCCTCGCCGTGGAAGTTACCCGCCACGCCGCGGCCGCCTGGCCCTCTGGCCCGACGCGCTATACACGCAGGCGGGGCATCCGTCATCCCCACTTATTCATCGCCCCTGGGCTTGGGCAACAACAAGGCGAGCAGGATGGCGCGGCATTCGCCATCGATGATCCCGTCGATCAATTCGGGGCGAAAGCGCCGTTGGAACGCGACCACCGCCGCTTCCGGCTCTGCAATATCATAACCAAAACGCTCAAGCGCCAGCATGAAGCCGCCGTCGCTCCAGTGCGGGTCCATCAGGTTCTTCGTCGGGCGCGGCAGGGCCAGGCGCAGCCGGGCCAGTTGCCACCAGGGGAAAAGCTCGCCTGGGTCCTGCTTGCGGGCCGGGGCGATGTCGCTGTGCCCGACGATGTTGCCGCGCGTGATCCCGTGCCGCTGGATGATGTCATGGATCAGCGGGATCAAAGATCCGATCTGAGCGTCAGGGAAAGGCCGATAACCCCATTCATGGCCCGGATTGACGATCTCGATCCCGATGCTGGCGGAGTTGATGTCATCAACGCCTCGCCAATAGGAGCGCCCGGCATGCCAGGCGCGTTTTGCTTCATCGACCATGCGGACGATCTGCCCATCTTCGGTCACGACATAATGGGCCGAAACCTTCGATTCAGGGCTGGCGAGCCAATTGATCGCGCTCGCCGCGTCGGGCATCCCGGTATAATGCAGCACCAGCATGGATACCGGCAGGCTGCGCTCGTCAAAATTCGGCGACGGCGTGTCGATCATTGGAATGTCGGTCATCGCCAGAACCTGTCACCACCCATGTCTTCCGATCGCCCCGGAACCGGTCGACCGCATGTGCCTGACCATGGCGAAGAGCAGGTGGATGATCAAGCGGTCCTGTTTCGCACATGCGAAAGACAGGCCGAAAGGTCCTGCGCTTATCCTGCCCGCCGGACAGTTTCTTCTGCCGGGTCCGTCACCACCGGCCTTCGACCATAGCTTCCCCTAAATTCGGGATGCGGCGTGAAATCTTCGCTGTGGCCAATCACGGTTTCCCCTGCACCCAGCAGAAGGACGGATTGCTGATGGCTATGGCGGGCCAGCAGGCGCAGGACATCCTGCCGCCGCTCCGGGGTGAAATACAGCAACACGTTGCGGCAGAGCAAAAGGTCATATTCGCCCGATGGCGCACGCGGCTCGAACAGATTGTCGGTTCTGAACTCGATCATCCGCCGCAATTCGGGGCTGGCATGCCAATCATCGCCGACCGGCTCGAACCATTTGATAAGGTCCCCTACGGAAAGCCCGCGCTGCACATCCATTTGCGTGAATATGCCCGATCGCGCCTGGTCGATGGCGGCGGTGGAAATGTCAGTCGCCAGTATCTCGATGTGCCATCCGCGCCACCGCGCCATGTCATTGCGAAACTGGATCGCGAGCGAATAGGCTTCCTGTCCCGTCGAACATCCCGCGCTCCATATGCGCAGCACCCGATCCTTCCGGTTCGCGTAAATGGATGGCAGGATCTGGCGATTAAGCATGTCGAATATCTGCAAGTCGCGGAAAAAGCTGCTTTCATTATTGAGCAGCGCATTGATCACCGCATCCTCAAGGCCGCTGTCCCGGTTGGCCAACAGCTTCGCGGCCAATTCATCGATGCCGGAAACGCCATAGGCGCGCATCACCGGTTTCAGCGCCGTTTCCATCCGCCATGCGCGGCTTTCAGACAATATCTGTCCGGTGCGCGAAGCCAGCAAAGCGGAAAAAATGCGAGCGCCGCCCTGCGGAGACGATTCATACGAAGGCATCAATGTATCAACCCTTTGCTCTTTCCACGCCGCGCTACAAAATCCATGATGGCCCCCGGTTCCAGCAGCGCGCAGCTCAACCCCGCGCTCGCCACCGACCCCGGCATCCCCCACACGACGCTGCTCGCTTCATTCTGCGCAATGATCCACCCGCCAGCCGCCACGATATTGCGGGCACCAGCCGTTCCGTCCCGTCCCATGCCGGTCAGGACAATGCCGACCCCACCCTCACCATAGGCTTCCGCGATGCTGGCGAACATCGGGTCCACCCCCGGCAGATAGCCTGCGGCCGTTCGCTCCTGGTTCAGGCCGATTATGACACGGTCGGCCAGCACTCGCCGCACCTGCAAACTGGCATTCCCGGGCGCGACATAGATGATGTCAGGCGCGATAGTCTCACCCTGTTCGGCGGTCTTGACGCGCAGCGGCGTCATCCGCCCCATCTGCTGCGTTAAATAGGATGTGAAGCTGGCCGGCAGATGCTGTGTCACCAGAATCGGCACGCCCAGCGGCGCAGACATGCCCGCGAACAACTGGGTCAGCGCGTGAATCCCCCCGGTGGACGCGCCGATGCCAAGGCAGGCGATGGGCGCTCGCGCCCGGTTGCGTGCCACCGGCGCCTGCCCGCTGGGTCCAGCCGGTGCCGGCGTGTCGTCGCCCGCCAGACGGGACAGGCGATCGATCAGCATCCGGGGAAACTGCGCACCATAGCTGCCGCTGCCGGGCTTGGCGCAGATGTCGCTTGCCCCCAGCGCCAAAGCCTCCATCGCAGCTGCGCTACCTTCGTCGCAATTGCCCGAAAGTATCACCACCTTGCCAGACGGATTGGCCCGCAATATCGCGGGCAGAGCGGCCAGCCCGCTTTGCCCCGGCAGTTCGATGTCCAGCAGGACCAGATCGACCTGTTCCCCAGCCAGATAGCCCAGTGCCAGTTCGGCGCTGTTGGTCTTGTGCACGACCTGAAATGTCGGGTCGCCGTTCAATATGCGTTCGATCACTGTCCGAACGACCACTGAATCGTCGACCACCATCACGCGGATCGCGCTGGATTGGCTGCTCTGGGCCATGGTCTGCATGACGACGGACATCGATTGACTTTCAGGCGGGGGACGAAGGGTAAGCGGATTGCCTTGTCAGATCACACCGACGATCGACAGCTTGCTTTCCAACGTTTCGCGGTCAAACGGCTTCATGACATATTCGTCCGCGCCCGCATCGACCGCCGCCTTGATATGGCTGATGCCATTTTCGGTGGTGCAGAATATGATCTTGGGCCGTGCCGTAACCTTGGCGGTCTCCAGGGCCCGCAGGAACTCCATCCCGCTCATCACCGGCATGTTCCAGTCCAGCAGCACGACATCTGGGGCCGCCGCTTCGCACTGGATCAGGGCATCCTGCCCATCCACCGCTTCAGTGACCGACAGGTCCAGCGATTCCAATATGTGCCGCGCGACTTTACGGATGACCTTGGAATCATCAACTACCAGGCAGTTTTTCATGAGCGTCCCTTTTTGAATTTCTGCAACCCGTCTGACGGGCTTAACCGACAAAGCCGATCAATTGGTAAACACGCACGGATTCAAAGCATTTCAGGCCGCCTGCGCCAGCGGGCCCGTTTCGATAAAGCTGACAAGGGAAACGACCAGATAGGGCTGCTCCTCATGCTCCACAATCGCACGGGCATAAGGCGTCCAGGCCGGATCGAGTTGACCACGCAATGGCAGGCCCCCGTCAGCCACCTGGCAGATGTCGTGAACGGCATCGACCACCAGGCCATAGCTGTGCCCGCTGATATCCGCGATGATGGCATATCCCCGCTTCTCAACCGATGTGGCCGTCCCGCGGATGAGCGCTGGCACGTCGATAATGGTAAGCACGCGGCTACGCAGCGCGGAAAGCCCTGCCACATGCGCGGCCATTCCCGGCACCGGCGAAACATCGGCAAGGCGCACGACGGCTTCGACCTCGTGCGCGTCCACCGCCACCTTGGTGCCCGCTAGCGTCGCGAGAAGATAAAGCTGGTCCATGTCTGCTCCTTCAGCGCCCGACGCCAGCGATAGCTGCCATCAACGCGTCCTGATCATAACGATAGATGCTGCCGTCCTGCGGACCTGATGGCCGTGGCGACGCGCGCAGGTGCACGACCCGGCAGCCCAGAATTTCGGCTGCCTGCGACAGGTCCGGTCCCGAACTCAGCACGACATCCAATGGATCGACCGGCTCGCCAGCTGGCAGGCCCAGAACCACTTCATGTCCCGCCTGCCTGAGCAAAGGTGCCAATATCTCACGGGTCCATCCGTCATCCCCGTCGGCCAGAACACAGCGGCCCCGCGCCTGTTCGGGAACCGACTCGCCGGGCAAGCCAGCAAACAGGGCAAAGGGGTTGATGACTTCCAGATGCTCTCCTTCGATCACGGACACGCCGCTCAACACGCCATGCATGGCCACCATGTCGGGAACCAACGGCATGTCGATGATGTCCAGCACGGCGGCAACGGGATAGCAGGCCTCGCGCGCGCCATCCCGGATGCGCAGCGCCGACACTGTTGCAGCTCCAAAGCTGTGGACGCCATTGACCACCGGCACCAGCCCGCCGTCCAGCCGGACGAATGCGCGAGAGCCCGACCGGCCGAACGATGCAGTGTCGATGTCCTCGACCCGCTCGATCACAGACAGCTGGATCAGCCTGCGCTCCCCGGAAAGCTCCTCGAATCGCAGGGCGGGAATCATCTCCACCGCCGCTGCGTTCATCTCGTCTTCTTCGATGTGACGCTGGGCGCAATCGTCAGCGACGTTGGGCAGGTCCGCCGCATTGGCAAGGCCCGCCGCATCCAACAGCAACATCGGCTTGCCATTGTCGGGCAGAGTCATGCCCGCATAGACGCCGCTCGCCATGATGAGTGGGGATGCAGGACGTATAACCAGTTCCTCATGATTTTCGACCGCCGCCACGCCCATGGCAAACGGAACGCCCGTGCCGGATCGCACCACCATGATGCTGCGGGGACCGCTTTGGGGCAGCTTCTCCATCCCCAGCACATCTTCCAGATCGACCATGGAATGGCGCACCGATCGAATCGTCGCGATCTTTGCTCCGGCCACTTCGGCGATCCGCAGCATGGCATTGTTGTCGTGCAATATCTCGACCACCGCCGCGCGCGGCATGGCAAAATGCAGCCCGCCCGCACGGACGATCAGGCCGGGGATGATCGTCAGAGTCAAAGGCACGCGCAATATGATGCGCAATCCCCTGCCGGGCTGATTATCCAGCGATATGACCCCGCCAATCCGCTCCACATTCGCCCGGACCACGTCCATCCCGACGCCCCGGCCGGAAATGGCCGTTATCTGCTGCGCGGTCGACAGGCCGGGATGAAAGATAAGCTCCAGCCTTTCCGCTTCGCTCATGCGGTTCGCCGCATCCCGCGTCAGCGTTTCGGCGAGAACCGCCTTTTCCACCAGTCGCTGCGTATCGATGCCCTGGCCGTCATCGCTGACCTCGATCACGATCTGATTGCCCGACTGCCGGGCCTCCAGCTTCAGCATGCCGACCTCTGGCTTGCCCAGCGCGCGCCGACGCTCAGGCGTTTCGATGCCATGATCGATGCTGTTGCGAACGATGTGGGTCAGCGGATCGACCACCATCTCCACCATCTCGCGGTCCATTTCGACGTCGCCGCCTTCCAGCGTCAGGTCGATGCGTTTCCCCAATTCCCGCCCCAGGTCACGGACCATGCGCGGGATCGCCGTGAACAGACGGTCAACCCGCTGCATCCGTGTCTTCGATATGGCGTCACGCATGTCGGCGACGCAGGTCGACAGCCGCTCAAAGGCGCTTTCCAGTTCGGGATCGCCTGACCGTTCTCGCAACTGACGGGACAATTCGTTGCGCGCCAGCACCATGTCCGACACGCCGTTCATCAGCTGGTCGATCAACGACAGCGGCAGGCGGATGGTCCGCGGCACCGCCTGAGCGCCGCCTTGGCGAACGCGCTGCTCAGGTGCCGGAGCAGCAACCGCGTCGGTTTCGGGCACGCTATTGCTATGCGCATCGGCAGACAGAGCGCCGATCAGCAGGTCGTCATTCTCATCGGGCAACGCCGCGCCGATCGCCACGGCTTCGGCCAGTTCACCGATCCGATCCATGACGCCCAGAACGGCGTTAACGGTCGCGGGGTCGGGGCTGCGCTGGCCGCTGCGCAAGTCGGACAGAACATCTTCGGCAGCATGGCTCAGCCGCTCAAAGCGCGGCAGGTTAAGGAAGCCGCAGCTTCCCTTGACCGTGTGGAAAAAGCGGAAAATGGCGTCCAGCCGGTCGCGGTCACTGGGATCTGCTTCCCAGGCGACCACCTCACCGGCGAGCGCCTCCAGCGTCTCCTGCGTCTCGGCAATAAATTCCTGAAGTAGATCGTCCATTCTCACGCCCCACGGATCCGCGACAGCACCATGGGACAGCGTGGTTAAATCGCCGTTAAAGCGATGATGTTCGGCATGAAAATGGGCGCCGCAACCTACGTCACGACGCCCATTCGGCTTAGTTTCGAGAATGAAACTTAGCGGTTTTCGACGGCATCGGCAGCGGCTTCACCCGCTTCACGTGTCGCTTCGGCCTTGTTTTCCAGCGAATCCGCTGCGTTTTCAGCAGCCGCTTCAGCGTTACCGGCCAGGTTGTCGGCCATGGCTTCCATATTCGCTGCCTGGTTGTCGAGTGCGTCCGCCTGATTCTCGTAAGCGTTCTCGACCTGGTTTTCCTGCTTCGAATCGCACGCTGCGAGTGCGATCAAGCTGGCAAGGCCCAGAACTGAGACGATGGTTTTCACGGCGTATTCTCCTGTTGCGCCCCCTGGGGCTGACGTCATTCGGCAAGGATCCGGGCCGCGCATGCAGCCTTGGGACCCTGACGCCGATCAACTGGCCGCGCGCAGGTTGGTTCCCGCCGCACAACTACTTTCGTCGCAGAAACGATATTATTTTTTCAGCGAATCCCTAATTTCCCGCAACAACATGATGTCTTCGGGCGTCGCGGCGGGCGCGGCCTCGGGCTTGGGCATCAGCCTGTTCACCGTCCGCACCAGCAGGAAAATGATGAAGGCCAGGATCAGGAAGTTGACCAATACGGTCAGAAACTCGCCCCATCCCAGCATGGCGACGCCAGCGCCCTTCAAATCGGCATAGCTTTGCGGATTGCCGGTAAAGCCCGCCGGGATGTCGCCCAGCCGGATGAAGTAACGCGAAAAGTCCGATCCCCCCAGCACATAGCCGACCACCGGCATGATGATGTCGTCAGTCAGGGACTTGGTAATGGTAGCAAAAGCGCCACCTATGATGACGCCGACGGCCAGGTCGATCACATTGCCGCGATTGATGAACGTCTTGAATTCCGCGATCAGCCCCATGGTGAACCCCTTGTCCTCATTACGATAAAGGCAGAATGGGCCGTTGCACGCACGCCGACAACCACCTATTTCCGGGAACGCAACAAAAGCTGAGGATGTTTCATGACGATCCCGCGCCGACTTTCCTACGCTCTATTGGCCATCATGGGCGCGTTCGCCCTGTCTGCCTGCGGCATCAACAGCGTGCCCACGGCGGAGGAAGCCGCAAAGGCCAAATGGGCCGACGTGCAGGCGCAATATCAACGCCGCGCCAACCTGATCGGCAATCTGGTGGCAACGGTAAAGGCCGCTGGAAAACAGGAACAGGACACGCTCGTCCGCGTGACCGAAGCGCGCGCCAAGGCGACATCGGTCCAGGTCAGCGCCGACGACCTGTCGGACCCTGCAAAGGTTCAGCAGTTCCAGCAGGCGCAGGCGCAATTGTCCCAGGGTCTGGGACGGCTCCTCGCATCGGTGGAGGCCTATCCCGACCTCAAGGCCAATCAGAATTTCCTCGACCTCCAGTCCCAACTGGAAGGCACCGAAAACCGCATCGCGGTGGCGATCCGCGACTATAATGAAGCCGTTCGCGCCTATAATACGCGCATCCGCACCTTCCCCGACGCGATCGGGGCCAAGATCATCCACGGCGCAAAGCCGATGACGCCGTTCCAGGCGACGACCCCCGGCGCGGAAGAAGCGCCCAAGGTCGACTTCGGCAACTAAATCATGCTGCGTCGGCTGCTCCTGATCCTCCTGCTGCTGGCCTTCGCGCCGGCAGCCCAGGGGCAAGTCTTTCCCAAACTGACCGGGCGAGTGGTCGATGACGCCGCGCTGCTATCTCCTCAACAGGAACAGGCGCTCACCGACAGGCTGGCCGCGCTGGAACAGCAGAGCGGGCGGCAACTGGTAGTCGCCACGATCCCCGACCTGCAGGGTCATGACATTTCCGACTATGCCTTTCGCCTGGGCCGAACCTGGCAGATTGGCAGCAAGGATCGCGACGACGGCACGTTGCTGCTGGTCGCGCCCAAGGAACGCAAAGTGTGGATCGCCACAGGCTACGGCGTCGAAGGCGTGGTCACGGACGCGCTGGCGGCGCGCATCTATCGCAACGCCATCATCCCGCGTTTCAAGACAGGCGATTTTGCGGGAGGGATAGAGGCTGGCGTCAATGAACTGGCGACCCTGCTGTCCCTGCCCGCCGATGAAGCCAAGGCCCGCGCCGCCGCCGCCGAAACCGAAGACCGGCAGCGCGACAAATCCGGCGGGGGCGCATTCATGGCCATATTCTGGATATTCATCCTGATCGTCATCTTCGGCGGTATGATGTCGGGCCGGGGCAAGCGCGGACAACGTTACCGGGGAGGGGCGGCGCCCATCATCCTCTGGGGACCGTCCGATTTTGGCGGCCACGGCGGCGGATCGAGCTGGGGCGGTGGCGGCTGGGGCGGCGGTGGCGGCTTTTCGGGCGGAGGCGGCAGCTTCGGCGGCGGCGGCGCAGGGGGCAGCTGGTGATTCCGGTTCGTTTCAGCCAAGCCGATCATGATCGCATCACCGCTGCCGTCGCGGCGGCGGAACGCGGCACGGATGGCGAAATCGTCACGATCGTCGCGCGCCGGTCGGACCCCTATCATGATGCAGGGCTACACTGGGCCATCGGCGCCGTGTTCCTGGCCTTGTCCATCATCGCGGCCTTTCCCGCCCATTTCCGTGCGCTCTGCGCAACGCTGCTGCAAAGCTGGGACCATGATCTGGAAGACTGGAAGCTGCTGACGCTGCTGCTCGGCCTGCTCATCCTCAAATTCCTCGTCGTCCGCTATGCTCTGGCCTGGATGCCGCTGCGCATGGCCCTGACCCCGCGCGCGACCAAGACGCGCCGGGTCCATCGACGGGCGACCACCCTGTTCCGCGCCGTGGCGCAGGGGCGCACGCGCGGGCGGACGGGCGTCCTCATCTACCTCTCGCTGGACGAACATCGCGCCGAAATCATCGCCGACGCGCCCATCAATGAAAAGGTCACGCCCGATGTGTGGGGTGACGCCATGGCCGCCCTGATCGAAGGCGTGCGCGAAGGCCGCGCGGCGGACGGCATGATCGAAGCCATAAAGAGGGTCGGCGCGGTTCTGGGCCAGCATTTCCCTCACCTCGACGATAATCCTAACGAACTACCCGACAGGTTGATCGAGCTATGAGCGAACAGGATATGGCGGCCGACGAAGAGGTCATGTGGTCCGGTCGCTTCATCAGCGCGAAGCGGCGCGGACGATGGGAATATGTCGGCCGCGCCCGTGGCATCCGCGCTGCCGTCATATTGGCGATAGACGAGGATGACGATGGCCGCCGCCATGTCCTGCTGGTGGATCAATTCCGCGTCCCCTTGGCCCGCCGCTGCATCGAATTGCCCGCCGGCCTGGTCGGCGACCAGGACGAAGGGGAGGATGCGGCGCTGGCGGCGACCCGTGAGCTGGAGGAGGAAACGGGCTACCGCCCCGCCCGCATGGAGCCGATGGGCGAATTTTTCAGCTCGCCCGGCATGGTTTCCGAAAGCTTCTCCCTCTACCGCGCGCACGGCTTGCAAAAAACGGGCGACGGCGGCGGTGTCGATGGTGAGGATATTCGCGTCCATCGCGTCCCGCTCGACACGTTAAGTCAGCAGGTCGAAACATGGCGCGGCGAAGGGTTCGCAATCGACGTAAAGCTGCTCCTGCTATTGGGCGGCGCGATCACGGCGTAGCGCGCTGCTCACCTCCAGCGACCCTGTACCAGGCAGCGACCCGGTCCAGCGCCAGCGTCAGCACCAGCTTGCCCGCCCGGGTCGGCCAGCCCAGCGCCTTTTCCGCCGCCACCAATCCTTCCCCCGCACAGGCGACCCGCCACAATATGTCGCTCAGGCCCGGCCCCGCCGCCGCGATGGCGGCATGGAAACGGTCGCGGGCGGAAATCTGCCGCAATGTCGGATCGGCGGGACGCCCCGCCCCCTTCCGCCCGCTCTGGGTCGGCGCGGCGTCCCACCGCATCGTCACTTGCGGGGCCATGCCCGCTTTCTCCCAGTCCGCGCGCAATAACTCCCCGGCGCGGAAATGGCGTTCGTTCAAATGCCCCCGCGCATACAGCCAGGCGAGCGGCGATTCGCCAATATTCACCGTCACCCGCTGCTGCTGACCCGCCGGATCTTCGATGATCTGTTCCACATATTGCGTCCGCATCCGCGTCTCCTTGCCGTTCCAGGGCCGAATGGCTTGCCATAGGCACTACTTTGTAGGAAAGAGCGAAAAACCAAATAGGTAAAAATTCAGGAATAGCCATGATCACCCGCATCCGTGAAGTCCGCAAGTCCAAGGGATTGACCCTCGAACAGGTCGGACTCCTCTGCCAGCCGCCGACCACGGCTCAGACGATTGGCCGCCTTGAAACCGGGACGCGAACCGTATCGGTCAACTGGCTGAACCGCATCGCTACGGCGCTGGGCGTTGCGTCTTCCGAACTTGTCGCGCTCCCCGGACAAAGCGTAGTGCCCGTCGCCGCGCTGCTGGGGCCGGACGGCGCGCGCGCGCCCACCCGGTCGCTGTCCTTCCCGCCGCCGGTTCCCGCCGACGCCATGGTCGGAGTGCAGGTGGCGACCAGCATCGGCGATTATCGCAGCGGCGATGAAATCTGGTGCCGCCGCATTGGTCCCGACGATTTTGCCAGCGCGCTCAACCGCGACATTTTACTGCCCCGCCACGCAGGCCGCTTCCTGTTCGGCAGGCTGATCGGCCGCGAAGGCGACCGAATGCACATCCTGCCGCTGGGTAGCGGCAGCCGCCAACAGGTGATCACTGACCCACCCTGGGGCGCCGTGGCGGTACAACTGGTCAGACAATTGTAGCCAAAAGGCCAGTTCGTCCCTAACCCTCGTTTAACTGTGGCATGGTATGGGGAACCCATGACTCTGAACGTCCTAACGCTTTCGACCCTGTTTCCCGACATCAGCCGCCCGAATTTCGGCGTGTTCGTGGAACGGCAGGCGCGCGAACTGGCTGGCAGGCCCGATGTCGATGTGACGGTCGTCGCTCCCATCGGCATCCCCATCTGGCCATTCAGCCTTTCCGAAAGCTACGATGCCCTGCGGTCCCTGCCGCCTAAGGAACGGTGGCAGGACCTGACCGTCTACCGCCCGGTTTTCCGCACCATCCCCAAAATTGGTGCCCGCATCAATGTCGCCAACATGACCCGCGCCATACTGCCGCTGGTCCGGCGGCTGCACGAACAAAAACCTTTCGACGTCATCGACGCCAGCTTCTTCTTCCCCGACGGGCCAGTGGCGCAGCGCCTGTCGCGAGCACTCGGCATCCCATATTCGGTGAAGGCGCGCGGCGCGGACATCCATTATTGGGGCGCGCGCCGCGACACTCGTAAGCTGGTCATGCGCGCTGCCGAAGGCGCATCAGGCCTCCTGGCAGTATCGAACGCCATGCGCCGGTCGATGGTCAAGCTCGGCATGGAAGCCGACAAGATCCGCGTCCATTATACCGGCGTCGACCTCGATCGCTTTGAAATAGCCGATCGCGCAGCGGCAAAGGATGTACTCGGCTTTGAAGGGCCAGTTATCCTCTGCGTCGGCGCGCTGATCCCGCGCAAGGGACAAGAACTGCTGGTGCAGGCCCTCCCCCGCCTGCCCGGCGTGACGCTTCTGTTCGTTGGCCAGGGCCAATATCGCCGCGCGCTGGAAAAACAGGCCGAAGATCTGGCGGTTGACCGCCGCATCGGCTTCCTCGGCTCCGTCCCGCACGACCGGCTGCCCCGCATCTATGCCGCCGCCGACGTGATGGCCCTGCCCTCATCGTCCGAAGGACTGGCCAACGCCTGGGTGGAAGCGCTCGCCTGCGGCACGCCGATCGTCATCAGCGACGTGGGCGGCGCGCGCGAACTGCTCGACCGCCCCGAAGCGGGCCAGATCGTGGATCGCGACCCCGAAGCCATCGCCGCCGCCATCGGTGCCATATTATATAATCCGCCGGAGCGCGAAGCCGTACGGGACACCGCCCTGCGCTTCACATGGACCGCCAATGGCGACACACTACTGCACCATCTGCGAGGCATAGCGCGCCAGGGCTAAGGCTCGTCACCTCAGTGGTGCCGCTGCAATCGGGCCAGACCCGTATCAGCCCAATATCAACCGCGCCTTGCCGCTCTCCGTCGGAAAACGGCCATCGCCGAAGGGGACTTCGCCCCAGCGCCATGGCGTCAATTCATCATAAGCGGGGTTGGAAATGGGGCCATGCCGCCTCAGGTTCAGCAGCCTTTCGCCTCCATTTTGATAGGCTGTCAGCCGCGCATATTCGCGATATATTTCCGCAGGCCGCTCATAGTGAAAGGCGTCGCCCCACCCCATCGCCTGCCCGATCCGCGTCACGCTCCACCAGTCGGGCTTCGCTTGTCCGGGCAAAGGGAATATCCGCCGCTGACGGCTGATCAGCCGGTCGGCCCCGGTCATCGTGCCATCCTTTTCAGCCCAGACCGGGGACGGCAGAGCGATCATCTGCTGGGCGGCGATGTCCGGGTCCATCCACGCGGTCGACACCATCTTGAACGGCACCCTATCCAGCACGGCGCGCAGCGGATGATCCGCAGGCGGCATCCCGCCCAGCATCCACAGCACCTTGATCCGCCCCGCCCCAATCGCATCGATCAATGCGTCGCCATCCAGCCCCGGACCCGTCGCAATCGCCCGCGATCCCCAGAACCGGCCCGTCCGTTCCAGCGATGGCACGGAAAAATCCATATGCGCCGCCAACTCGCCACTGAAGCACCCGGCTTCCCGCCCGCCCATGGCATTGAGCGCGGCTGGCAGCGGCATGGGCGCCGCGCCCGTCCTGCCGATCCATCCCATCGCCAGATGCAGGTTCAGGATAGCGCGGGACAGGGACAGCCCGCTTGCCTGGCCGGAACCGCTCCCATGCAATGTCACGACCCGGCGCATGGAACCCAGCATGTCGTAAAATGCGCGCAGGTCTACCGGAGCCACGCCGCATCGCCGCGCCACCGACCAAAGGTCGTGATCCGGCCTCAACGCCTCCCAGAAACCGGGCGGCACGTCCACGCTCCGCGCCATGAAATCCCGGTCCAGCGCGCCAATATCATGGCAATGAAGCAACAGCCCGTTCAGCAGCGCCGCTTCGGTTCCCGGCGTGATGGAAAGGATAAGGTCCACATTCTGCCGCTCCCCGGCCTCCCCCGACGTCAGCAGGACCAGGCGGACCGACCGCTCCTCCCGCACCGCCTGAATCCGGTCCATCAGCACGGGATGCCGGTCACCCGTGGCTGCCCCGACCATCAGGATCAGGTCGGCGGCGTCCATATCCTCATAAGTCCCCGGCACGACATCTTCGCCCAGACCGGCGCGATAAGCCCCCTCGACATCGTCGTTCCGCCAGGCTGCATCGATGTTGGCGGACCCGACAAAGCCCTTCATCAGCTTGTTTGCGACATAATAATCTTCGGTCAGCAAATTGCCTGAAACATACATGGCAACGCTGTCCGGCCCATGCCGCGACAAGGCGCTGGCCAACCCACGGGCTGCCTGATCGATGGCGCGGTCCCACCCGATCCTGCGATGGCCCGCCATCGGGTGCAGCAATCGCCCCTCCAGCGCCACCATCTCCCGGATTGCATCGCTTTTCGCGCATAGCTGGCCGTTATTGGCGGGGTGCACGGCGTCACCCGTAAAGCTCAGGTCACGCCCCTCGCCCGTCACCGCGCGAATGCCGCATCCGACCGGGCACTGGCCACAAAGCGTTCGAACAATCGCCATCGGCAGAAATCAGGTCGTCGGGCCTGCCCTCCACCGCACGGGCGCGAGCGGCGGCAGGGACGGCAACGTCATTTCTGGCAGGCCACGATAGCGTCGATCACCGACAGCGTTTCCTGCGGGTCGCGCACACGAACGGTATCCAGCCCCAGTTGCTTGGCGGGATAGTCATTGCCGCCGGGGAAGATAGCGTCGCCGATGAACAGCATGGCGTCCAGCGCGATACCGCTCGCGTCCCGCAATTTCTTCAGGCCATAGGCCTTGTCCACGCCTTCGCGCGTAATGTCGATCGACGTCGCGCCGCCCATGTTGATCGACAGGCCCGGCAGCCGCTCCCGCAGGTCCGCCTGGATCACCCGCCGCTTGGCGAAATCGGGGTCCCACATCTCCTTGGCATGGATCGGAGCCTGCTGCCCCAGCGCCGAAAAGGTGATCTGGCTACCCCGATCCTCGATCCGGTCGCCCCAGGTTTCTTGCGGAACAAAGCCGGTCGCTTCCAGCGACGCGTCAAAGGCGGTGAAAATCTGCTGCTTTTGCGCGTCGTCGAACAATTCGGCATAGACGGGCAACCATGTTCCGTCCCTGTGCGTGAACAGCTTGGTGCCGGTGGTCGGCATCAACCACAGGCGGGACAGGTCCGCATGGGCGGGCAAGCGGCTCGCCACCTGCTTGTCGAATTGCGGCCAGTCGCCGCCGGAAATGACCGCGACATGCGCCACGCGCAGCAGGCCGGCAATCGCCTCACCCATCGCATCGCCCATCGGCTGCTTGCTTTCGGCCAGCGTTCCATCCAGATCGAACGCGATCAGCTCCTTCATCCGACAAGCTCCTGGAAATGTTGAAAAAGGGCCTCGCTGCCCCTGCGCGCGCCGCTACCATTAAATTAGCCGTCGGCAAATCCTGCAAAACCGAATAAATCGGCGACGCCCGCCCATTGTTAAGCGGCAGGCGGCTTTATCCTCAAAGGAAACGCGCGGCGCATGTCCTCTCAACCGAACGATCAATGGGTGCTGCTCGGCAAGGGCAAAAGCTCGCAGGTGTTCAGGATAGCGGACGGCCAGATCATCAAAATCTTTCACGCGGCAGTTTCGGAAGACATGATCCAGCGCGAAATGACGGCGGCTACCCTTGCCGCGGCACATCATCTGCCCACCGCCGCTCCGTCCAGCCGGACCAGCGTCGACGGCCTGCCCGCGCTGACCTATCCAGAAATCAGCGGCGCGTCACTGACGGTCACGATCCGCAAAAAGCCCTACCGGGCGTCGGCGCTGCTGGAGCAGATGGCCGACCTGCTCGCCGCCATTCACGACCGCCCCGCAACGGGCCTGCGCACCGTCAATTCGGTGCTGGAAACTGACATCAACTACGGCCCCGCACCCGCCAGCCTGAAGGAAGCCGCGTGCCGTTATCTTGAGCAGTTGCCGCAATCCGACCATCTGCTGCATGGCGATTTTCACATCGACAATATCATCATCCGCGATGGCCAGCCGGTCATTCTCGACTGGGCAAAGGCGGCGGCGGGCGATCCGGCTGCCGATATGGTCCGGGCCGAAATGCTGATGCGCTTTGGCGAAGGTCCATCCGATCCGGTCACGGCGCTCTGGCGTGACTGGGCAGCGGCACGCCTCAGCCGTGCCTATCGGAAACGCAGCGGCATGAGCATCGAACGCCTGTCGCTCTGGCGCCCCGTCGTCGCCCTGGCCTGGCTCCGCGCCCGCCCCTCCGTCCGGGACCGGGCGTTCCACAATTATCTCAACCAGGCATTGGCCAGGGCGCAGCTTCCACCCTTCACCCCGTAACTTCCAGCTTCGCAACCGCGGCACGACGGGCGGGCTTTGACCGATGATTTTCACCCCCGGCACAAAGTCGCTGGACCGCGTTATTCACCAGCATATTCAGGCCCTGCTCGCTCAACAGCCCGCCCCGGATCAGGCAACGGTCGATCAAAACGCGCCGGAACGCCGAATAAAGCTCTTCGTCAGGCGCGCCGGGGTCCAGCCAGAATTCGTCCAGCGTACCCTTATAGACGACACCCGGCACCTTGTAGACCGCATGGCCCAGCACCAGCACCGGCTTACCGCGATTAAGTGCCAGCGTCCCTACGGTGCTGTTGACCGTCACCACGCCCAGCGACTTGCCCACGACCTGCGCAATATCCCAATCGGCCAGGTAGAACACGCGCTCGCTCACCCCATAGCGCGCCGCCAGCCGCCGCGTCAGCCGTTCCCACGCGACCAGCCCGGAATCGAGCGGATGACGCTTCACCAGCAGCGACGTGCCCGGCGGCGCATGGCGCGCAAAGCTTTTGATGACGAACCGCAGCGCCGCACGCATGTTGCCAAAGGGTGAGTGGACCCGGATCTGATAGTCCGAATCCAGCTGCAGCGGCAGGGTAAAATAGGGCTTGTCCCTGACCTTGTCCCATTCGGCCACAGACGCCTGCCGGTCGCCCTTGCGCAGCATCAGCTTCTTGAACCAGCCCGCCGCTTCCAGCGCGAAGTTTTGAGGTCGATGCGTCCGGTAAAAGGGAAAGGCCGGTCGCATGACCGCTGAGGCCAGGCCGTTGCGCGCGGTGTTCACGGCCCGCTGGCGGAATGCCGACGGGATCTCCGGCGCCTTCCCCCCTTCTTCGGCGGGCAGGTCGCGCGCCTGATCCAGATACCATTGCGGGTCGAGCGGCAGCGTCGAATTGCCGTTCACCCCATCTTCCTGCAACGTCATGAAATCGGGGCGGATATAGCCTTCCTCAACGACATGCACGCGCAGCCCCCGCAACCGCGCCATCTTGTGCGCGGACGCATGATAGGGCCTGCAATCGCCATAAAGGACCAGGTCGGTCACATCATGGTGAACGATGAAATCATCGAAAAACAGCGGCCAGTTTCGGAAAGTCCCGCGATAGTCGGTCGCCTCTCCCGGCCAGTCGACCTTGTCGCCGCCATTGATGTTGATGCGCAGCGCGCCATGCCCCCGCGCCCGCAACGCATCGGCCAGCATCGCGAAAAAAGGTCCGTGAGGCCCCTGAAGGAAAAGGAAGGTCTGTGCAGGTGCGTCAGCCATGGAAACGCTCAGCGGACAATGTCATGAATCTTTGTATTTTTCCCTGCATCATCCGCAACCGGATCAGCCATGATATGGGTGGTTTTGATCCGCCCGCCATCCGCTCCACCATGATTTCAGGACCGCAGGGCAACCGGGTGACCGGGTCCAGATAATATGGATAGAGAATGAGGGCGGCGGCGACAAGCTGGTCAATCGTCAATTGACGACCTCTGCGACCATTGGGCTGGGCCAGATCGCGCGTCAGCCCCCACCCCGCATAAAATGGCATGCCATGGACCGTCACCGGGCGATCGCGCAATAGCGCCTCGAACCCGGTGAGCGACGACAGCACATGCACATCGTCCACCGCCTGGACCAGGGCCATCAACGGCGCACCCGTATCGACAATATCGGCAAACTCCAACACCGTGGCATCGGTCAGATGTCCCCGCCGCAAACCCGCCTGAACATCGGGATGGGGACGATAGAGGATATAGGCATCCGGCTCCGCCTGCCGCGCCCGCTCCAGCAGCGCCAGGTTGCCCGCAACCCCTGCGCCGCCCTGTTGAACCGACAGGTCATCTTCCACCTGCCCCACCACTAGCACGGTCCTCCGCCCGGCGGGAAGGTCGGGCATGCCGCCTGCTTCCAGCCCATATTTCGTAACACCACTCGCCCGGATCGCCGACCGCAAACGACGGGCACGCTCGATCAGCGCAGGGGCAAAATCATGGGTGGCCAGCAGCGTTTCCAAATCGCTCGGCCCTCGCGCATCATAATAGATGCCGCTGTGGTCGATCACCACCGATCCGGGCGGCGTCAGCGCCGCGCCCAGTCCCTTCGACCGGAGGAAACCATCCTCCACTTTCGCTACCGCTACGCCCTGCGCCTGTGCTTCGCCCACGAATGTGGCAGGAACCCGCGAAGGCCAGTAGGCGACGCCCCCCTTCTCCCGCGCCGCACGCCGCAGGGCGTTCCGTGGCGACAGGAAGGGCGGGGATCGCATGCCGTCCCACAGGAAACGCCGCATCGCCTCCCGCTTCCACCAGGCCATGCCGGTCGCCGCCGCGATGCCGCGATTGGCGTCCAGCTGCCGCCGCCATTCGCTCAGCTGAAATACGACCTCGGCCACACCAGCCGGATCGCCGGTAAAGCAGTTACGATAGCATGCCGTAGCCACCGCCCGCCGCGCCGCTTCTCGCAGCCGTTCCGGCGGAATCAGCCCGCCGTCCACTCCATGGACCGGAACATTCATCAGGCCCGCGACGATCGCCAGCTCATCATCCTCCGGCGCATGGACCGATTGCGCGCCGTCCATCAGGGCCCACGGGTCCACCGTCCCGGTAAGCTGAGTGCCGCGCACGGCTCCGTTTGTCCGTCCCACCACGGCGATTTCCGCCGCCGGGACATGATCAATTATTCCCGCCACCCCCGCACGAACAATCACCCGGAATCCGCCATGGCGCTGCCCCCAAAACGCGCCGCCCACCCGCGCCCCGGCGATGGCGTTCAGCACCTCGTCGGAAACATGCCCGGCACCATCCGCGCCCGACCTGCTGACCGCCGCGACGGCAGGGGCAACGCCGGGAAAAGGGGGTGAGCGAAGAAAGGCGGTCCCGCTCATCGAACGACGCCTGCCGCTACGGTATCAAGGCGCAAACCGACAAAAGCCCAGCGTTGTCGCGCACCGATAGAGGCAATGTTCACCTCGCATCTATGGATCGGCTGGCGCGGGAACGTCAAGCGAAGGTCGCTAAATTCACGTCATCCAACAGCGTCATGACCTGGTCGAAATAGCTGCTCCAGGTCGGCGCACGCCATGCCGCGATACGCGCCAGTTGCGCCGCCCGCTCTGGTGAATCCTGCCGCCGATAGGCATCGATCAGGTTCAGCCAGCCCAACCCGTCCAGCGGGTCCAGATAGTCGGGCGCATCGCCGCCAACTTCGCGATGCGCAACGATATCGCTACAGATCACCGGCACGCCCGCCGCCAGCGCCTCGACCACCGGCATGCCGAACCCTTCCTCGAATGACGGCATCACCATTGCCCGCGCATGGGCGACGAGCTGCTGCATTTCATTGTCCGACAGTTCGCCTGCCTCGATCACATGGCCGCGCAATATTTCGCCGCGCTCCAGATGGTCGATGACATTCTCATTTTCCCAGCCGCGACGACCGATCAGCACCAGCATGGGCGCTTCATCGCCCAGCCGCTCAATCAACCGCCTCCAGATATTCATCAGCAGGAGGTGATTCTTGCGTGGCTCGATGGTCGAAATATAGACGAAATAGGGCCGGGACGGCCTCTGAAAACCGTCCGTCGATGGCATGTCCGGCGGGTCGGCACCGAAATGCGCGACACACAGCGCCCGTCCCGCCATCCCCCGGCTCATATGCGGGCCAAGCGCGTCGATGGTCGCTTGGCTGTTGCCGATGATGCCGTGCGCGAACCGATCGATGGTCCGCACCCGCCGCAGATGATCCTGCGCGCCCTGCGGTCGGGCGAATTCTGGATGGGTGAGCGGGATGACATCATGCACCAGCGTAACGAAGCGCGCCCCTTCCGCCCGCAAAATCGCTCCGACCTGATCGGGATCGTCCAGATGGTGCGGCGACACCTGCAAATAGACGCGCGGTCCCGTGGCGCGTGGGACGGGCCGGGGTCTCAACGCAATTAGATGACGGATGATCGCCGCCCGACCGACCTGTTCGTCAGGCATTTCCGCATTGCGCCACCGCGCGGCGGTAAAAGCCAGAAACTGGCGGACAGCCGCCGGGTTCAGGCGACCATAATAGCCGCCCGCCGGATGGACCGCAGCAAAGGCAAGCCGGTCGGGAATGCGCTGAAGCAGTTCGCGCGCATAGACGAACTCCACCCGGTCGATGCCGGTGGGTGCGGCATGAAAACTGCGCGAAAGCAGGCGCGACAGGTCCAATATGACCTCCGCCTTTCCGTCCGATGCGGTAAAGGTCGGGCTGGCAGGCTTCGCCCGAAGCGCCAGCCGCGCACCGGGGGCCTTGAACGGCTTGAGCGCCATCTTATCGCTTCCCCGCCCGATACTTGTCGTGCAGCCTGATTACCGCCTCAAAGCTGGGCACGAATCTCTTCCGCCAATGCCTCCTGCGCGGCCGGATCGGCGAAATTGCCCTGCGCATGAGCAGAAAAGCCCACGGGGCCGCCTGCCCAGCGCGGCACGATGTGAACGTGCAGATGGAACACAGTCTGCCCAGCGGGCGCGCCATTGAACTGGGCGACATGGATGCCGTCCGGGTCCAGCGCCTTGTGCGTGGCGACCGCGACTTTCTTCACCGTCGCCATCACCTGCGCCAGCGCCTCATCCTCGACCTCCAGGATGTTGCGCGCCTTGGACCATTTGGAAATGACCAGGCTATGCCCCTTCGACTGCGGTTGGATGTCCAGGAAGGCATATGTATGCTCATCCTCATACAGCTTGGTCGAAGGGATCTTTCCCTGCAGGATCAGCGCAAAGACATTGCCTTCGTCATAATTGCCCTCAAGGCTCATGCCACAATCCTCAGCTCAGATATTGAGCCGTAGTCTTAGCGGCGACTTCCTCCGCCGTCACGCCCGGCGCGAGTTCAATCAGCTTGAACGGGCTGTCATGATCTGCGCGCATGAACACGCACAGGTCGGTGACGACCATGTCGACCACATTCTTGCCGGTCAGCGGCAGGGTGCAGGCCGGGATGAACTTCGGGCTGCCATCCTTGGACGTGTGCTCCATCACCACGATGATCTTCTTGACGCCCGCGACCAGATCCATCGCGCCGCCCATGCCCTTGATCATCTTGCCGGGGATCATCCAGTTGGCGATGTCGCCATTTTCGGCGACCTCCATCGCGCCCAGCACGGTCAGGTCGATATGCCCGCCCCGGATCATCGCAAAACTGTCGGCGCTGGAAAAATAGGCGCTGTTCGGCAATTCGCTGATAGTCTGCTTGCCCGCATTGATCAGGTCAGCATCCTCTTCCCCCTCATAGGGAAAGGGACCGATGCCCAGCATGCCGTTTTCCGACTGCAACGTCACTTCCACGCCAGCAGGAATATGGTTCGCCACCAGCGTCGGGATACCGATGCCCAGATTCACATAGAATCCGTCCTTCAGCTCTTTTGCCGCGCGCGCGGCCATCTCGTCACGGGTCCAGCTCATTATGCGGTCTCCCTCTGGCGCACGGTGCGGAATTCGATCTTCTTTTCATATGGCGCGCCGACAATCATGCGCTTCACATAAATACCCGGCAGATGAATCGCGTCGGGGTTAAGGCTGCCCACCGGCACCACTTCCTCGACTTCGGCGATGCAGATCTTCGCCGCCGTCGCCATCGGCTGGTTGAAATTGCGCGCGGTCTTACGGAAAATCAGGTTGCCGCTCTCGTCGGCCTTCCACCCCTTGATGATCGCCACGTCAGCAAAGATGCCGCGCTCAAGGATATAGTCCTGCCCGTCGAAATTCTTGACTTCCTTGCCCTCGGCCACCGCCGTGCCGACGCCCGTCTTGGTGTAGAAGCCGGGAATGCCCGCGCCGCCAGCCCGGCAACGCTCCGCCAGCGTCCCCTGAGGGCAGAATTCCACCTCCAACTCGCCAGCCAGATATTGCCGCTCGAACTCCTTGTTCTCACCGACATAGGAGGAGATCATCTTTTTCACCTGCCGCGTGCGCAGCAGCTTGCCCAGACCTTCGCCGTCAATTCCGGCGTTGTTGGACGCGATGGTCAGGTCCTTGACCCCCGAATCGCGGATTGCGTCGATCAACCGCTCAGGAATTCCGCAAAGACCAAAGCCGCCAGCACATAAATGCATGCCGTCGAAGAGAAGGCCCTCCAACGCAGACGCAGCATCGGGGTAGAGCTTCTTCACCATCGCTTTTCCTTCATCCTGAACCCGTTCCGCCCATAGGGGTAAGCCGTGAGAGGGTCAATTTGCTGCGATGGCGAAAGTTGGGCGCGATCGTGCTCCTGCGCAGGCAGGAGCACGGCGATCGTCAGATCAACCCCGCCAACGGACTCGACGGGTCCGCATACATGCGCCTGCCCATGCGCCCGGCGCGATAGGCCATCCGCCCCGCCTCGACCCCGGCCTTCATCGCCGCCGCCATCAGCACCGGATCTTTCGCCTCTGCAATCGCCGTGTTCATCAGCACGCCGGTGCAGCCCAGCTCCATCGCCTCGGCCGCTTCCGACGCCGTGCCCACGCCCGCGTCGACCAGCACCGGCAGCTTCGTCCCCTCGACGATCAGGCGGATCGTGACCCGGTTCTGGATGCCCAGTCCCGACCCGATCGGCGCGCCCAGCGGCATGATCGCCACCGCGCCCGCATCTTCCAGCCGCTTCGCCGCGATCGGATCATCGACGCAATAGACCATCGGCTTGAAGCCTTCCTTGGCGAGCACCTCGGTCGCGCGCAAAGTCTCTACCATGTCGGGATACAGCGTCCGCGCCTCGCCAAGCACCTCCAGCTTGACGAGGTCCCAGCCGCCTGCTTCCCGCGCCAGCCGCAGCGTACGGATGGCCTCCTCCCCGGTATAGCAGCCCGCCGTATTGGGCAGATAAGTGACCTTCTTCGGGTCAATGAAGTCTGTCAGCATCGGCGCCTTGGGGTCGGACACATTGACGCGCCGAACCGCCACGGTGACGATTTCCGCCCCCGAAGCTGCCAGCGCCGCAGCATTCTGCTCGAAATTCTTGTATTTGCCGGTGCCGACAATCAGCCGCGACCGGAAAGTCTTGCCCGCGACGGTCCAGCTGTCGTCATCCACCGCCGACACATCGCCACCGCCCACAAAGTGCACGATCTCCAGATCGTCGCCGTCATCGACAACCACCTGCGCCAATGTCGAACGCGGCACGACCTCCAGGTTGCGCTCCACCGCCACCTTTTCCGGCACGAAGCCCAGTTCACTCGCCAGTTCGGCCAGCGTCATGCCCGCACGCACCCGGCGATGCTCGCCATTGATGGTGATCGATATGGTTCCGTCGACGTGCAATGCTCGGTCCTGTCTTTCACGAAAGAACGTGTCTCGACTTGGCGCGACACGAAAGGCTAAAGATCACCCTGCATATAGGGGCCGCGACGCCCCTGCCGCAACATGCTAAGGGGAAATGCAATGGCCGATGCGCGCAAAATCTATGTGTTGAACGGCCCGAACCTCAACATGCTGGGTACGCGGGAACCGGAAATCTACGGCTATGACACGCTCGACGACATTGCCGAACGGATGGAGGATGCCGCCGGACGCGCCCATGTGGAGATCGATTTCCGCCAGTCCAATCATGAAGGCCATCTGATCGACTGGCTACAGGAAGCGCATGGCGAAGGCGTGCATGCCGTGATCCTGAACCCCGGCGGCCTCACCCACACTTCCGTCGCGCTGCACGACGCGATCAAGGGCATCAGCGTTCCAGTCATAGAGGTGCACCTGTCCAACCCGCATAAGCGCGAGGCTTTCCGCCACAAAAGCTATGTCGGAATGGCCGCCAAAGGGACCATCGCCGGTTTCGGCGCCATGTCCTACATGCTGGCACTGGAAGCCGCGCTCGAACTGTAACTTATCGCTCAAAAGTTGCGCTTCGGCCCAAATGCGCATAGGCGCGGGCATCACATAAGACATTTCATCGTCCAGGGACTTCAAATGAACGATAAGGCTGAAAAGGGCGCAATGCAGGTCGATGTGCAGCTGGTGCGGGATCTCGCCGCGCTGCTCGACGACACCAACCTGACAGAAATTGAGGTGGAGGACGGCGATCGCAAGATCCGCGTCGCGCGCAAGGCTGGCGGCGGACATGCTGCCCCGGCCTATATGCCCGCACCCGTGGCAGCTGCGCCGGTTTCTGCCGCCGCCGCACCCGTGGCCGTCGAAGCCAGCGCCCCCGCGCCCTCCGTCAACGCCGTCCGCTCGCCCATCGTGGGCACCGCTTATCTGTCGGCTGAACCGGGTGCCGCGCCCTTCGCCGCCGTCGGCTCCAGCGTAAAGGCAGGCGACACCGTCATCATCGTCGAAGCGATGAAGGTCATGAACGCCATCACCGCGCCCACCGCCGGCACGGTCAAGGCCGTGCTGGTCGATAATGGCCAGCCGGTCGAATATGACCAGCCGCTGATCGTCATCGAATAAGGCCGAATATCTTATGGCCATTGAAAAGCTGCTGATCGCGAACCGGGGCGAAATCGCCCTGCGCATCCACCGCGCCTGCCATGAAATGGGCATCAAGACGGTGGCGGTTCACTCCACCGCCGACGCCGACGCCATGCATGTGCGCCTTGCCGACGAAGCGATCTGCATCGGGCCGCCTGCGGCCAGGGACAGCTATCTCAACATCGCCGCGATCATTTCCGCCGCCGAAATCTCCGGCGCGGACGCGATCCATCCCGGCTATGGCTTCCTGTCGGAAAACGCCCAGTTTGCTGAGATTGTGGAGGCGCATAACCTCGCCTTCGTCGGCCCCAAGCCCGAACATATCCGCATCATGGGCGACAAGGTGGAGGCAAAGCGCACCGCTGGCGCGCTTGGCCTGCCGCTCGTCCCCGGCTCTGATGGCGCGCTCTCCAGCGTCGAGGAAGCGAAGGCGGTCGCCGCGAAGATCGGCTACCCCGTCCTCATCAAGGCGGCATCAGGCGGCGGCGGTCGCGGCATGAAGGTCGTGCCGTCCGAAGACCTGCTCGAAACCTCGATGAAGCAGGCGGGCAGCGAAGCCAAGGCCGCGTTCGGCGACGACACCGTCTACATGGAAAAATATCTGGGCAACCCCCGGCATATCGAATTCCAGGTCTTCGGCGACGGCAACGGCAACGCGATCCACCTTGGCGAGCGCGACTGCTCGCTCCAGCGCCGCCACCAGAAAGTGCTGGAAGAAGCGCCCTCCCCGGTCCTCTCCTCCGCCGAACGCGACCGCATGGGCGAAGTCGTGCGCAAGGCGATGGCCGACATGGCCTATCGCGGCGCGGGCACGATCGAATTCCTGTGGGAAGACGGCGAGTTTTATTTCATCGAAATGAACACCCGGCTTCAGGTGGAACATCCGGTGACGGAAATGATCACCGGCCTCGACCTCGTCCGCGAACAGATCCGCGTGGCAGAAGGCAAGCCGCTCTCGGTCCAGCAACAGGATATCGAGTTTACCGGCCACGCCATCGAATGCCGCATCAACGCCGAAGACCCGCGCACCTTCGCGCCGTCGCCGGGCACCGTCACCAGCTATCATGTGCCGGGCGGCATGCATGTCCGCGTCGATAGCGGCCTGTACCAGGGCTATCGGGTGCCGCCTTATTATGACAGCATGATCGGCAAGTTGATCGTCTATGGCCGCACCCGCGAAGGCTGCATCATGCGCCTCAAGCGCGCGCTGGAGGAATATGTGATCGAAGGCATGAAAACCACGATCCCGCTCCACCAAAAGCTGCTGACCGACCCCGACTTCCTCAACGGCGACTATACGATCAAGTGGCTGGAAGAGTGGTTGGCGCGCGAGGATTGACTGCGACGGCGCGCCAAGGGGGCTTTGCGCGCCGTCTATAACGTTTGAGTAATGGGGGAGTGCACATGCAAAAGGGCAAGATCGTCTTCACAGGTCATTTCCTGGAATATTTCATCATGTCCCTCGGTCTTATTTTGCTGTGCCTGATAACCCTGGGTCTCGCGTTGCCCTATTACGCCTATTGGAACTTCAAATATTTTTTCTCCAATATGGAAGTCGAAATATACCAGCCGGGTAACCCCGTCGAACGGACTCGATAAGGGCAGGAACGATGAAGGCGACCATCTGGCACAACCCCCGCTGCTCGAAATCGCGGGCCGCGCTCGCGATCCTCGAAGCCACGCCGGGGGTCGAGGTCGAGGTGGTCGAATATCTGAAAACCCCGCCCAGCCGCACCGAAATCGAAACGGTGCTGGCGAAGGCAGGCGTCCGCCCCTCCGAAGCCGTCCGAAAGGGCGAGGGCGTGGTCAAGGAACTCTGCCTCGACGTGACGGATGACAAGGCCGTCCTCGACGCCATGGCACAGCACCCGATCCTGATCGAACGCGCCATCGTCATCACCAACAAGGGCACCGTAATCGCCCGTCCGCCTGAACGGGCAAACGAAGTCCTCTAATCAACCTCCTCCTCCCCTCCCGCAAGCGGTAGGGGCCGGGGGTGGGCCTGCGCAACGCCTGTGAATCTTAGAACTCGCGCAAACTTCCACGCCTGTCGTTCCTTATGCCGAACGGCTTGGATGGGTGGGGAGCGGACAATCCCCTTTTGGACGATGCATGATAAGAAGCGGACGTGGATTGGATGAGATCGTACGCGACTAAGGCGTCAGCTTCAGTTCGCTTTCTTTCGATCTGCCCATGCTATCGCTCCAACGCCGAAACCGAAAGTCGTTACGGTTCGACCATGCTCGTCGATAGTTGGCTTCGGCACGCCTGGCTGTTTACCGTCAGCACCCCCAAGCGCTTCTAGAAGTTTCGCTACATCTGCTGTGTAGCATCGCTTCATCTCACAGTCCTCTGGCGCTGACGGACTATCACTCGCTCGCGCATAGACCCAACTCTTGGCCGCGCCGTAGCTAGCACTGCCGCCGCCCCCAAGAATTTGCACATATGGTTTCCCGGCCTTCTGGGATAGTTCCGCGGCTCTATACATGGCTACATTAAGAGCAGTATACGGCTCTCTGCCTGGATAGCTGGCATAGATTGCCCAACTACCGTCCTTCCGAATATTCTCTTTGTACCCAATACCCATCATTCCGGACTTTTCTTGATATGGGGGTATATATTCCTCTGCGGTTGCCACTGAATGAGCCGCCAGCGCCAATATAAGACAAACGAATTTACGCATCTTCCCACTTCATCTTTCATCGAGTTCGCATGAGGACCGCCGATTAGCAAACACTCCGGCCTGTCCGCAATTTGATTGGACAGGCGACGCTCTTAAAAGGCAACAAATGGTCGTTACCTGACGCCTCTTTCTGTCATGCCAGCGGGCGATGTCACGGCATTCGGTTTCTCCTATGAGGTCCCAGCTTTCGCTGGATGATGAACGAACAATTTGCCGAGCCGGCATGCTCTCCGCGCCCCTGAATTCACCGTGCCCCGATTGCCACACCATCTCCAAAAACCATCCTATTTCTCCAACACAGCGCGATTTCAGCCTGTCCTATTCCGCATCGGCGCGCTTATCCTCGATTCGTCTTTGAAACGTCCAGCACATGCGCCCTCGCGCACACGCGCGCTCAGGCTCGCGCGCGCATATGGTGTGAACTTCGGCGGAAAACCGCCATTTTTCGTCACTCCGTTCGCCAGTCCGCAAAAGCAGCTCCTATTTTCATCTGCCCCTCAGAACAGAGCAGGCCACCATAGCGACAGCGATCTCAACCAACCCCACTGGAGCCACCCAGCATTACCCGCTATCCCCTGCGCCCATGGCCCAGAATCACCTCTACCTCGTCGACGGCAGCGGCTATATCTTCCGCGCCTATCACCAGCTTCCGCCGCTCACCAACAAACATGGCCAGCCCGTAGGCGCGGTCTATGGCTACACTACCATGCTCTGGAAGCTGGCCGAGGAACTGGGCAAGGCGGAAGGGCCAACCCATCTCGCGGTGGTGCTGGACAAGGGCAGCCACACCTTCCGCAACGACATGTACGACCAGTATAAGGCGAACCGCCCGCCCGCGCCGGAAGACCTGGTCCCCCAATTCCCGATGATCCGCGACGCGACCCGCGCCTTCTCCCTCCCCTGCATCGAGGAAGCGGGTTTTGAGGCCGACGACATCATCGCCAGCTACACGAAAGCCGCCGTCGCAGCGGGCTGGCACGTCACGATCGTCAGCTCCGACAAGGATCTGATGCAGCTCATTCAGCCCGGCGTCGACATGTACGACACGATGAAGAATGAACGGCGCGGCGCGGACTATGTCATGACCAAATTCGGCGTCCAGCCGGAGCAATTGGGCGACGTCCTCGCGCTGATGGGCGACAGCGTCGACAACGTCCCCGGCATCCCCGGCATCGGCCCCAAGACCGCCGCCAAGCTGATCAGCGAATATGGCGGATTGGAAGCGGCGCTTGAGGCCGCGCCTTCGATGAAGAAGTCGAAGATGCAGGAAAACCTCATCGCCCATGCCGACATGGCGCGCCTGTCGCGCCGCCTGGTCGCGCTGCATGACGCGATGGACCTGCCCGAACCGCTGGACGACCTGACGCTCAAGGGCATCCCGCCCGAACCGCTCCAGAATTTCCTGGAGCATCATGGCTTCAAGTCGCTGCTGACCCGCCTTGGCGCGCCTGCTGCTGCCGTCGCCATTGCGACCGCCGCAGCCGCCGTGACCCAGGCCGCATCGCCCCCCGCGCCGGTACTGGAGGAAGAACCCCCGATAGACCGCAGCCTCTACGAAACGGTGGTGACGGAAGATGCCCTCGATCGCTGGATCGCCGCCGCCCATGCCGAAGGGCAGGTCGCCGTCGATACCGAAACGGACATGCTCGACTGCGTATCCTGCGCACTGGTGGGCATCAGCCTCGCCGTCGGGTCAAACGCCGCCTGTTACATCCCCGTCGGCCATGGCGGGAAAGACATGTTCGCGGAAAAGCCTGAACAGCTCCCGCTCGCCCTCGTCCTCGCGAAACTCAAATCCCTGCTCGAAGACGACAGCGTCCTCAAGATCGGCCAGAATCTCAAATATGACCTGACGGTTATGCGTCGCCACGGCATCGAAATCGCGCCCTACGACGACACCATCGTCATGAGCTTCGACCTCGACGCCGGGCAGAGCCTGTCCGGTCACGGCATGGATGAGGCGGCAAAGACCCATCTCAACCACATCTGCATCAGCTTCAAGGATGTGTGCGGGTCCGGCAAGAACCAGATCAGCTTCGCCGAAGTCCCGCTCGACAAGGCGACCGAATATGCCGCCGAGGATGCGGACGTCACGCTGCGCCTGTGGAAACTGTTCAAAAGCCGCATCGCCAACGAAGGCGCAACCCGCGTCTATGAACTGGTCGACCGCCCGCTCGTCGCTGTCATCGCCCGGATGGAGCATGAAGGCATCAAGGTGGATCGCGAGGCCCTGTCCCGCCTGTCCGCCGAATTTACTGCTGGCATCGCCGCGCTGGAAACCGAAATTCATGGATTGGCCGGTCAGCCCTTCGCCATCGGTTCAACCCAGCAACTGGGCGCGATCCTGTTCGACAAAATGGGGTATAAGGGCGGCAAGAAAGGCAAGTCGGGTGCTTACTCGACCGACGTCACCATCCTCGAACAGCTCAAGGTCCAGGGCGCAGAGATTGCGGGCAAGATCCTCGACTGGCGCCAGCTTTCGAAGCTGAAATCCACCTATACCGACGCGCTCCAGGCACAGATCAACCGGGACAGCAGCCGCGTCCACACCAGCTACTCGCTGTCCGGCGCACAGACGGGCCGCCTGTCCTCCACCGACCCCAACCTTCAGAATATCCCGATCCGTACCGAACTTGGCCGCCAGATCCGTCACGCCTTCGTCGCGGAACCGGGCAACGTCATCCTCGCCGCGGACTATAGCCAGATCGAACTGCGCCTTGCCGCGCATATGGCCGACGTGCCCGCCCTCAAACAGGCCTTCGCCAATGGCGAGGATATTCACGCCGCCACGGCCCAGCAGCTATTCGGCGAAGTCAATCGCGACACGCGCGGGCGGGCCAAGACGATCAACTTCGCCATCCTTTACGGCATTTCCCGCTGGGGCCTTGCCGGACGGCTGGAAATCAGCGCCGACGAAGCGCAGGACATGATCAGCCGCTATTATGAACGCTTCCCCGGCATCAGCCTCTATATCACCGAAACCATCGAAAAGGCCCGGTCGCAGGGCTATACCGAAACCCTGTTCGGCCGAAAGACCTGGTTCCCGCGCATCAAGGCCCCGATCCAGCACGAACGCCAAGGGGCCGAACGCGCCGCAATCAACGCCCCGATCCAGGGAACCAGCGCCGACATCATCAAACGCGCCATGGCCCGCATGGGACCGGCGCTGGCGGCGCAGGGGCTGCATGAAGTGAAAATGCTGCTCCAGGTTCATGACGAACTGGTCTTCGAACTGCCCGAAGGCGACGTGGAACGGGCCACCCCCGTCATCCGCCACGTCATGGAAACCGCCGCCGAACCGATCGTGAAGCTCAGCGTGCCGCTAGGCGTGGAGATTGGCCACGGCATCAGCTGGGGCGCAGCGCATTAACCGGCAACCGTCACTTGCGCGCGTAGCGATCCTCATAGCGGACGATATCATCCTCCCCCACATAGGACCCGGTTTGCACTTCGATGAAGACCATCGGAATGCGCCCCGGATTTTCCATCCGGTGCATCGCCCCCACCGGAACATAGACGGATTGGTTTTCCGACAGCAGCTGAACGTCGTCACCGACCGTCACCTTCGCCGTCCCTTCGACCACGATCCAATGTTCTGACCGATGGAAATGGCTTTGCAGGCTCAGTGACGCGCCGGGCAGCACGGTGATCCGCTTCACCTGGAATCGCGGCCCAACCACCAGGCTTTCATACCAGCCCCAGGGCCGGTGATCCTTGGGAAAAGCCTCAGCCTGCGGCGCGCCCTTGCGCTGCAATGCCTCCACGACCAGCTTCACATCCTGCGTGCGCGACTTGTCCGCGATCAGCACAGCGTCGTTCATCGCCACCGCGACGATATTGTCGAGGCCTAGACCGACAATCTCCAGCCCATCGCTCTCCGACCTTAGCAGCGTGTCACGGCAATCCAGCGCGGTCGCCGCCCCGGACAAGGCCACGCCATTTTCGTCAGGCCGCGAATGGCTCCACACCGCGTCCCACCCGCCCAGATCCGACCATTCCGCATCGAACGGAACGACCGACAGATTGTCCGCCCGCTCCATGATCGCATAGTCGATGGCGACGCTTTCCGCCTCGCTCCATGGCTCCGCCGCCAGCCGCAGGAAGCCTAGGTCGCTTTCCGCCTGCTCGACCGCCGCCCGCACCGCCGATAATATGGCGGGAGCGTGCTGTTCGAACGCTGCAATCAGGTCCTTCGCGGCAAACAGGAAGATGCCCGCATTCCAAAGATAATTGCCCGTCGCCAGCATCTCCTCCGCGCGCGCGGCATTGGGCTTTTCGACGAAGCTGGCCAACTTGATCGGTTCGCCCGAACCGTCCGGCCTGCTCTGCGCCTCCAGATAGCCATAGCCGGTTTCCGGTCGCGTCGGGCTGATGCCGAAGGTGACGAGGTCGCCTGCCTCTGCCGCGACCAGCCCCTTTTCCACCGCCTGATGGAAAGCGGCTACGTCCGGCACGACATGGTCCGATGGCGCGACCAGCATGATGGCGTCGGGCTTGCTGGCGACCAGATGCAGCGCCGCCGCCAAAATGGCGGGCGCGGTGTTGCGCCCTTCCGGTTCGATCAGGATGGCCTGCGGGTCGATATTCTCCTTCGCCAGCTGCTCAGCGATGATGAAGCGGAACAGCGAATTGGCGAGGATCAGCGGTCGGGCGAAGGAAAATTGCTCGCCCCCGCCTGACAGGCGGCGCGCCACCGACTGGAACAGCGTGGTATCGCCCAACAAGGGCACGAACTGCTTGGGATAGGATTTGCGCGACAATGGCCATAGCCGGGTGCCCGACCCGCCAGCCAGGATGACGGGTGTGACCTCGACATTATATGCGTTACGTGTCGACATGAAACCCTGATCGCTAAATGGAACCTGGCGAAAGCTCTAAAGGATCAATCGCGGGAGGCAAGGGCCAGCCCCAGACCCTTTCCGCAGCGCCAAGGAAAAAGGGACGGCGCCATGGCCGTCCCCTCTTAATCGAACAGCTCCTCCAGGAAGCTCTTCTTCCGCTTCTTCTGATAATAGCGGCCATCATCGCGATAGTCACGATCCGGGCGATAATGGGGCTGCTGGGGCTGGGGCGGGGTGGTCGCGACCGAAGCGGATCGCTCGATAATCTTGTCGAGCTCGCCCCGATCCAGCCATACGCCCCGGCATTGCGGGCAAAAGTCGATCTCCACCCCCTGCCGGTCCGTCATGGAAAGTCCCACATGACAAACCGGGCAGAGCATGGCCGACACGGCCTCTGACGTGCGCATCATTATTCCCGTTCGCCCGTCAGGTGCAGCAGCATCTGGAACAGGTTCACGAAGTTCAGGTACAGCGACAGCGCGCCCATGACCTGCATCTTCTGCGCCATCTCATGGCCCGCATAGGCGAAATATTCCGACTTGATGCGCTGTGTATCCCAGGCGGTCAGGCCGGTGAAGATCACGACGCCCAGGATAGAAATGACCATCTGCAACGCCGACGATCCGATGAAGATATTGACGACCATCGCCACCAATATGCCGATCAGGCCCATGATCAGGAACGAACCCATCTTCGTCAGGTCACGCCCGGTCGTATAACCCCACAGCGCCATCGCCAGGAACATCACCGCAGCCGAAAAGAAAGCCTGCGCGATGCTGGCCCCTGTGAACACCAGGAAGATGCTGGCCAGCGACACGCCCATCACGGCGGAAAAGGCCCAAAAAGCCATGCGCGCGCCTGCGGTTGTCATCTTTTCAATGCGAAAGCTGAAGAAAAAGACGAAGGCGAGAGGCGCGAAAATCGCGACCCATTTCAGCGGCGTTCCGAAAATCGCGGCGGCCAGCACCGGCGTGTTGCCGATGAAAGCGGCAACCAGCCCGGTGATGACCAGGCCGATACCCATGTTGCGAAATACGCCCAGCATATGACTGCGCAGCCCGGCGTCATATTGCGCCGCCTGCGTCGTCCCATAATTCGGTGTACGAACGGGATTGTTCACGGCGTTAAAACTCCATCCTTCAAAATCATCATGTGGATCGAGTGGCCCGGCGCGGTCTTCGCAAGGCTAGAGGGGGTTTAGCCCCACGAACCTGCACCGAGCGCACTCGATGCGGTCCGACATCGCGGCTGGATGAAAATCCAACCGCCAGAGGGGCCCGGCCCGCAGAAGCAATATCGGTAGAGAAGCGCGCGGGCGCAAGGGAACGAGGGGGCAGCAACAATTTGTTACACAGCGGCACGACAGACCAAGCCTTTCCGCTCACCAGTTGACGCCCGCCCTGAACCGCCCCATGGCTGCGCCTCATGAGCGACCAGTTCACCCCAGACGAGCAGCATGTGAGCGCGCCCCTGCGCCTCTTCAACAGCCTGACGCGCACGGTCGATCCGTTCGCCCCGATCGACCCGAACCACACCCGCGTCTACAGTTGCGGCCCGACCGTCTACAACTATGCCCATCTGGGCAATCTGCGCGCCTATGTGTTCACCGACACGCTGCGCCGCACCTTGTTGTGGAAGGGGATGGACGTCACCCACATCATCAACATCACCGATGTCGGCCATCTGACCAGCGACGCCGACGCAGGCGATGACAAGATGGAAGCAGCAGCCCGCGCCCAGGCCAAAAGCATCTGGGACATAGCGGCCCATTATACGCAGGCGTTCAAACAGAATATCGCCGACCTCAACATCCTGCCGCCCAGCGAGTGGACGGTCGCGACCGACTATGTGCCGCAGATGATCGAATTTGCGAAGAAGATCGCGCCCGACCATTGCTATGAACTGGACAGCGGCCTCTATTTCGACAGCAGCACCGTGCCCGACTATGGCGCTCTGGCTGGCGGGCGGGACGATGCTGCCCATGCCCGGATCGACCCGGTCGCGGGAAAGCGCAATCCGTCCGACTTCGCCATCTGGCGCAAATCCCCGCCCGGCGAACAGCGCCAGATGGAATGGGATTCCCCGTGGGGCAAGGGCGCGCCCGGCTGGCACCTTGAATGTTCGGTGATGAGCCAGGCGCGGCTTGGCCATCCGTTCGACATCCACACCGGCGGCATCGACCATCGCGAAATCCATCACCCCAACGAAATCGCCCAGAACCAGGCCTATTGCGGCTGCACCGATGCCCAGCCCGGATTCACCGGCGCGCGCTGGTGGATGCACAACAACTTTCTGGTGGATCGTCAGGGGAAGATGAGCAAGTCGAAGGGCGGCTTCACCACCCTCTTTTCGCTGATCGACGCGGGCGTCCACCCGCTCGCCTATCGCCTGCTGTGCCTGGGCGCGCATTATCGCAGCGAACTGGAATTCAGCGCCGAAAGCGTCGGCGCGGCCCTGACCCGGCTCAAACGGCTGATCATGGCCGTGGAGGGGCTGAAAAGCCGCGCTGAAGGCGTGACATGGCAATCGCCCCGGCTCGACTATCTGCGCGCAAACCTGCACCCAAAGCTCGCGCCCCTGCTGGAACAGTTTGACGCGGCGATCAGCGACGACCTGATGACCCCGCGCGCCCTGCCCCTGCTGGAAGAAGCGATTGCGCTCAAAAAGGTGCCCGTCGATGAAAAGCTCTGCCTGATCGCGGCTTTTGATCAGGCGCTGGGGCTGAACCTGCTGACCATCAGCCGCGCCGACCTGCGCCTTACCCCTAAAGATGCGCAGATGACGCCCGAAGCTGTGGAGGCCGAACTGGACCGGCGTCAGGCCGCCCGCGCGGACAGGAATTTCGCATTGTCGGATGAGATCAGGGACGCGCTGGTCGAACGGGGCGTCGATGTCATGGACGGCGACCCCCTGCGCTGGGAATGGCGCCCTAACCTGGGGTAAATTCCTTATTTACCATAATGTTACGGTTTCGTCACAATAGGCCCAACCGTGCTGTGCGCGCGCTCGCCGGGCTGGACAGGACGGGCCGTCAGGCGCACCATCCATTCCATGAAATTACCCATCCTGGCGGCGTCGCTTTTGCTCGGCAGCACTCTGACTCCCCACCCCGTGGCCGCGCAGGCCTTCATGTTTGAAACGGGCGCGACCTTATTGGAAAAATGCCGCAACAAGGCCCCCGAATATGCGCTCGCCTGCACCGCCTACATTGTCGGCGCGGTGGACGGGATCAAGAAGGATGTGTTCATCGGGCGGGCGCAACCCAATTGCTGGCCTGACCGGATGCAGGCGAGCGAAGTCAAGCGCGTCGTCGTCGCCTATCTCGAACGCTATCCCGACCAGCGCAAGGCACCCGCCTCCGTCCTGGTCAGCGTCGCCCTGAATGGCCATTATCCCTGCCAGAAGTGATCTGTATCATCGTTCGGCGCTGCCCCCGATGCCACTGCGCCTCCCCCATATGGTATAAACTTGCGTTAGCCCCTTCATCGGCGTAGGGGCGGCCCCTATTTTTATATCTTTTGGGAGATTCAAAGTGGCGGCGAAGTGGACGCCGGAAAGCTGGCGCGAACATACGGGCATCCAGATGCCCGTCTATCGGGATGCCCAGGCGCTGGGCGCTGTAGAGGCACAGCTCAGCCAGTTTCCCCCGCTCGTCTTTGCCGGCGAAGCGCGCAGCTTGAAGGCTGAACTCGCCAAGGTCACGACCGGCGACGCGTTCCTGCTGCAAGGCGGCGACTGCGCCGAAAGCTTTGCCGAATTCCACCCGAACAACATCCGCGACACGTTCCGCGTGCTGCTGCAAATGGCGGTGGTGCTGACCTTCGCGTCCAAGCTGCCGATCGTGAAGGTCGGTCGCATGGCGGGTCAGTTCGCCAAGCCGCGTTCGGCCGATACGGAAACGATCGGTGGCGTGGAACTACCCAGCTATCGCGGTGACAATGTCAACGACATCGCCTTCACGCCGGAATCGCGAGAGCCCGACCCGGAGCGGATGGTGCGCGCCTATAATCAGTCGGCGGCGACGCTCAACCTGCTGCGTGCCTTCTCTACCGGCGGCTATGCCAGCCTGGATCGGGTCCATGGCTGGATGCTGGATTTCATGGGCCGCAGCCCGCTCGCGGCAAAGTTCGACGCAGTTGCCGACCAGATTGGCGCGGCGCTCGATTTCATGCGCGCCTGCGGCCTGTCGCCCGACACCGTGCCCCAACTGGGTGGAACCAGCTTCTACACCAGCCATGAAGCGCTGTTGCTTCCCTATGAGCAGGCGCTGACCCGGCAGGATTCGCTGACCGGCGACTGGTATGACACGTCGGCGCACATGCTCTGGATCGGTGACCGCACGCGATTCGAAGGGTCGTCGCATGTCGAATATCTGCGCGGCATCGGCAATCCGATCGGCATGAAGTGCGGCCCCAGCCTTGAGCCGGACGCACTGATCCGCCTGCTCGACATCCTCAACCCAACGCGCGAAGCGGGCCGGATCACGCTCATCACCCGCTATGGCCATGACAAGATTGAGGCTGGCCTGCCCAAGCTGGTGCGCGCCGTGCTCAAGGAAGGTCATCCGGTCGTCTGGTCGTGCGACCCGATGCACGGCAATGTCATCAAGGCGGCCAATGGCTACAAGACCCGGCCCTTCGACCGCATCCTGGCCGAAGTGCGCGGCTTCTTCGCCGTCCACCGGGCCGAGGGCAGCTTTGGCGGTGGCATCCATGCCGAAATGACCGGGCAGAATGTGACGGAATGCACCGGCGGCGCGATTGCCATCACCGATGAAGGGCTGGCGGATCGCTACCACACCCATTGCGACCCGCGCCTCAACGCAGCGCAGAGCCTGGAACTCGCTTTCCTGCTCGCCGAAATGCTGAACGAAGAACTGAAGGAACGGCGCGCAGCCGCCTGACCCAGGCACCTCCATGTTCCTGTGCAAACAGGAACATGGAGTGGCTGGGCCGAGGATGGGACAGCGCCTCCCCTACCCGGTATTCCTGCGAAGGCAGGAACCCAGTCCCGCCCTTTATCACTGGTCACGAACCTTCGGACTAGGCTCCTGCCTGCGCAGGAGCACAAGCGCAATCATGCCTGAATGGGCCAAGTCGCGCCGACCAGTCACACCCATGTAACATTGCCATGATTGTCCGCTTGCTTTGACAGGTCAAAGCCCTAGCTTTCACCCCATGGCAAAGGAACCGGAATTGGCGACCATCGCCGTCTACAGCCTCAAGGGCGGGGTAGGCAAAACCACCTTCGCGATCAATCTCGCCTGGGCGTCGGCGGCCATCTCCCGGCGGCGCACGCTATTGTGGGATTTGGACCCACAGGCCGCGGCAAGCTGGCTCATTTCTACCGACCGGCAAAGCCGCGACGCCGCGCAGGCGATCTTCAGCAAGGATGTTGAGGTCCGAAAGCTGATCCAGCCGTCCACCGTGCCGGGGCTAGACCTGATCGCCGCTGATACGTCGCTGCGCAGCCTCGACCATCTTTTCCGCGAAATGGATAAAAAAAAGAGGCTGGCCAAGCTGATTGAGAGCCTCGGCCAGGATTATGACCGCATCATCCTGGATTGTCCGCCGGGCCTGACCGAAACCAGCGAGCAGGTTTTGCGCGCCACCAACATGGTCGTCATCCCGGTGATCCCTTCCCCCCTGTCGCAGCGCGCGATGGGCGAAGTGGCGCGCTATCTTGTCCAGCGGGGCGGATCGCACGCGCCGATCATGCCCGTCTATTCCATGGTCGACCGCCGCCGCGCCCTGCATCGCAAGGCGCTGGAGGATCAGCCCGGATGGCCCGCCATTCCGATGGCGAGCATGGTCGAACAGATGACGGTGAAAAGGAAGCCGCTCGGTGCCTTCGCCGCCTCATCGCCCCCGGCACAAAGCTTCGCGGGCCTATGGACCACGATCGAGCGACAGGTGCAAAAGCATCAGAAGAACGGCGGGTAAGAACCGCCCTAAACCCGTTCGGGCTGAGCTTGTCGAAGCCCTTTTCTTCTCAAGAAGAAGTAGAGCCGTTCGACAGGCTCAGGGCGAACGGAATTTAGGAATGGTTTGTCCGTCAGCCAATCACGCCGCGATGTCGTAAGGCCTGATCTCACCCGTCAGATACAGGTTACGCGCCTTGGACCGGCTCAACTTGCCCGAACTGGTGCGTGGCAATGTGCGCGGCGGCACCAGTTCGACAACGCAATTCATCCCGGTGATCGCCCGCACCCGCTCGCGAATCTGGTCGCGCAACCGCGTGCGTTCGTCATTGTCGGACGTGCGGCAATGCACCAGCACGGCAGGCGCTTCCTCGCCACCCGGCGTGGTGATCGCAAAGGCGGCAATGTCGCCCTGCTTGAAGCCGGGCAACTGCTCCACCGCCCATTCAATGTCCTGCGGCCAGTGATTCTTGCCGTTGATGATGATCATGTCCTTGGCGCGACCGACGATGTACAGATAGCCATCGCTCAGATAGCCCATGTCGCCCGTGTCCAGCCAACCATCGACCATGCAGGCGTCGGTAGCCTCCTGATCGCGGAAATAGCCGACCATCAACGACGGACCGGTCGTCCACACCTTGCCGATCTGCCGTTCGCCCAGCGGCGCGCCATCCTCGTCGCGGATCTCCACGACCATGTCGCGGGCAGGCTTGCCGCAATTGACGATGGACCGGAAGCGATGCGGCCGTCCCTCGGTCGCGTCGCCGCCCGAAAGGTCCGTTTCCTCGACCAATTCGACGATGATGCCTTCACCCGGCGGCATGATGGTGACCGCCAGCGTCGCTTCGGCCAAGCCATAGCTCGGCAGGAACGCCTTGGGCGAAAAGCCCGCATCGGCAAAAGCGTCGACAAAGCTCTGCATCACATCGGGGCGGATCATGTCCGCGCCATTGCCCGCAAGCCGCCAGCGCGACAGGTCGAACCGATCCTGCGCCTTGGTCTGGCTCGACATGCGCCGCGCGCAAATGTCATAGCCGAATGTCGGCGAATAGCTGATCGACGTGCCTTCATTGCGGCTGATCAGGTCCAGCCACGCCAGCGGACGGCGGGCGAAATCCTCCGTCTTCATGTAATCGGTCGACACCTGGTTGGCGACGATCGACAGGAAACATCCGACCAGACCCATGTCATGATACCATGGCAGCCAGCTGATGCAGCGGTCGCTGTCCTGCAGTTCCATGCCATGGCTGTGCGCGGCCAGGTTGCTCAGCAGCGCATGGTGCGTCACCGCGACACCATGGGGAAAACGGGTCGATCCGCTGGAATATTGCAGATAGCAAACCTCATCGCCCCGCGCCTGCGGCAGATCGCACGAAATGGCCTCACGCGCGATGAAATCCTCGAACGCGATACTCTCGACCTTCTGCTGGCGACCGGACTCGCCCGCCATCTCTTCCAATTCCTTGGGGAACAGGAACAGCATCGGATCGCAACTGGTCAGCTGGACATTCAGCTGGTCGATATAGCTTTCCTTGCCGCCAAAGCTGGTCGGCAACGGCAGCGGCACAGGCCAGCCGCCCGCATAGACAATGCCAAAAAAGAGCTGCGCGAAATCCGCGCCCGTTTCGGCGACCAGAGCCACGCGATCCTGCGGCTTCACGCCATGGGCGATCAACCGATGAGCGCAGGCCAGCGCATCCTCGCGCAGTTCGGCAAAGGGATAAGGCCGCGCCAGGTTGCCCCGCGCGTCATGGAAATTCAGACCACGCGCGCCACGCGCAGCATAGTCCAGCGCCTGCGCCAGAGTCTCGAAATCGGAGAAGCGCCGTGGAAGGGCGTCATTCGTAGGCGTAGGTGCCATCATGCTTTGCGAACCCGTCATATTGGCGTCACCCAATGTCTTCATTTTGTCATCCGGGCGCGCGCTATCATCTTTGACATCGCAATGCACCGGATAGTTGCATTCCAGCGTGGACTTCTACAGCATAAGGCGCGGTCAAATTCCGGCCCTACTGTGGCATAAAGATGGCGCTTGACGCATGATCGCCCGATGACGACCAAACGCCCCCCGTCCGCGCTCGATGAAGACCGGCTGCGTGAACTGGCGCTCCGCTATGTCGGGCGCTTCGCGACCAGCCGGGCCAAACTGCTCGCCTATATCAACCGCAAGCTGCAGGAACGCGGCTGGCAAGGGGCCGCTCCGCCCGATCCCGCCGGTCTGGTCGAACGGCTTTGCGAGCTGCGCTATGTCGATGACAGCAGCTATGCCACCATGAAAAGCGCCGCCCTGTCCCGCCGGGGCTATGGCGCGCGGCGCGTCGCGCAAACCCTGCGCGCCGACGGAATCGCCGAATCCGACCGCGCGGAAGCCGACACTCAAACCCAGAATGACAGCTGGACCGCCGCCGACCGCTTCGCCCGCCGCAAGCGCATTGGCCCCTATGCCCAGGCGCAGCCCGACCCCAAACAGCGCGAAAAGGCGATTGCCGCCTTCATCCGCGCCGGCCACAGCTACGACACCGCCCGCCGCTGGACCGACGCCCCGCCGGGCGAACCGCCCGACCCTTCGGAATCATGATCGACCCCACACGCCCACCTTGCCGACAGAGTAGCCATCATATGCGGATCATCCCCCTCCTCCTCATCGCCCTGCTCGCGGCCTGCTATCCCACCGCGCCCAAGGGGGAAAAGGCCACCGCCCCCGCGACGCAGCAGGAAACCCTCCTCCCCCTTGCCATCACCACGGCAAAGGGGACGCACCGCTTCGCCGTCGAAGCCGCCCTCACTCCGCAGCAGCAGGCACAGGGCCTCATGTTCCGCAAATCGCTCGCTCCCGATGGCGGCATGCTCTTTCCCATGAACCCGCCGCGCACCGCCAGCTTCTGGATGAAGAACACGCTGATCCCGCTCGACATGCTGTTCATCCGCACCGACGGGACCATCGCCTTCATCGCCGCCAGCACGACGCCCTATTCGCGCGATCCCGTATCCGCCGGGGTTCCCGTCGCCGCCGTGCTGGAACTGCGCGGCGGGCGGGCGGCGGAACTTGGCATTGCACAGGGCGACCGGGTCGCCTGGGGTCGCTGCGTCGATCCAGCGGGCAAAGCCCCCGCAGAACTCGATTTCTGCCCGTCACCCGCCCGCTGACTGCACATCCGCCTTGCCAATGCCCTGCCCGTGGGGCTAAGCGCATGGCCCATGGGAATCCTGGCCAATATCTTCACCTGGTGGAATGGCGCGACCATCGGCACCGCTCTCTACACCTCCCGCAAGGGTACGAAGGTGGGGGAGGACCATCAGGGCAATATCTATTATGAAGGCGGCACCGATCCCAACGGCCTGGTGCGCCGCTGGGTGATCTACAACGGCAATAATGACGCCAGCCGCGTGCCCGCCGAATGGCATGGCTGGCTGCACCACACGATCGAAGGCACGCCGGAAAGCTGCCTGCCGCCGCCGCGCATCTGGGAAAGGGATTACACCCCCAACGCGACCGGCACCCCGCTCGCCTATCGTCCTTCCGGCGCTCTGGAAAAGGGCGGACAGCGGCAAAAGGCCACCGGCGATTATGAGGCATGGAGCCCCGACGCGTCATGACCCTGCGCCGGTCGGGGGCTTTCCTGCCGATCCTGCCCTGCCTCCCCCTGCTCGGCTGCGCGCTGTTGCTGGCAAGCTGCGGCGATGATGATATTCCCGCCGCGAACCAGACCGGCCCCGTGCGCATCGACCGCACCCCCATCCGCAATGACAAGAGTTCGGCCCTGCCCGGCACGCCCATGGGCGAACGCGTCGCGGTGATTGGCCTACTCAACAAACGCAACGGCTTGACCCGCGACCTGACGATGAAGCCCGGTGAAGCGCTGCGGGTCGGGGACGCCATCGTGCGCCTGCAGGCCTGTGAAACCAGCGCGCCATGGGAAAATGTGCAGGAAACCGGGGCCTTCGTGCAACTGGACGTGCGCAGCAGCGCCGACGGCAAATGGCGGCGCAACTTTTCCGGCTGGTTGTTCCGCGAACGGCCCGACCGCAACGTCGTTCAGCACCCGATCTATGACGTCTGGGTCAGAAGCTGCAATATGTCCTGGCCCGAAGCTGGTCCCGACACGGTGAAGCTGGGTGGCAAGGGTGAAACACCCTCCACCCCCGCCACCGCTCCCGACAGCCGCCCGAACGCCACTTCCGCGCAGGACCCCGAACCGCCCGCCAGCACGGCGCGGCCCGAAGCCAGCGGCACGTCATCCACCGCGCCTTCCAACAACTGAATATAATCACGCTGGCTGATCTCGATCGCGCCCAGCGACCGCAGATGATCCGTCATGAACTGGCAGTCGAGCAGGGTGAAACCGGCAAAGCGCATCCGCGCCGTCAGCCACGCCAGCGCAACCTTTGAAGCATCCGTCCGGCGCGACACCATGCTTTCGCCGAAAAAGGCCCGACCCAGCGCCACGCCATACAGCCCGCCGACCAGTTCCTCACCGTCCCAGACTTCGACGCTATGCGCAAAGCCGATCTCGTGCAGATGGCGATAAGCGCTTTCGATCTCGCGGTTGATCCAGGTCGTCGGGCGATCCCCAGCCGCCTGCGCGCACAGATCGACAATCCCCGCGAAATCGCGATTGGCCGTGACCCGGAACCGGTCCTGCCGGATCGTCTTTGCCAGTGAATGAGAGATGTGAAAGCCGTCCAGCGGCATGATCGCGCGCCGCTTCGGCTCGATCCAGTAAACCTCCTGCGCCTCCCTGTCGTCGGACATGGGAAACACACCGATGGCATAGGCCTGCAGCAGCACCAGCGGATCAATCATCATCGCCCAAGGATTTAGTGATAGATGAAGCGCCGCGCCAGTGCGACTTTGCCCCCTCCCCCAATTCTCCCGCAGACCGCCTTTCGACGTCCATTGCCACGCCGCAGCCGGGCAGGCATCCTCCACCGATTGAAAGGTGCATCATGACCATCACCATCACGGCGTTTGAACAATCTCCCGATCGCGGCCAGGGCCTGGCGCGGGACATGCCGGTGCGCTGGGCGCTCGAAGAAGTGGGCCAGCCCTACAATGTCCGCCGCCTGTCCTTCGCCGCCATGAAGGAGGCCGAACATCTGGCGCTCCACCCCTTCGGCCAGATTCCCACTTATGAAGAAGGGGACTTCATCCTGTTCGAATCGGGCGCGATCCTGCTCCACATCGTCTACCATCATCCAGGCCTGTTGCCGCGCGACGCGAACGCGCGCGGTAGCGCAATCGCCTGGATATTCGCCGCCCTCACCACAATGGAGCCGCCCATCGTGGAACGCAGCATGGCGGTCCTGCTGGAAAGCGACAAAAGCTGGAGCGTGGAGCGCCTGGCCCTGCTCGACCAGCGTGTCCGCAATCGGCTGGACCAGCTGTCCGACCGGCTGGGCAGCGCCGACTGGCTGGACGGCGCATTCAGCGCAGGCGACCTGATGATGGTATCGGTGCTACGCAGGCTGCGAAGCTCCGGCCTCCTCACCGAATATCCCAACCTCGCCGCCTATGTAGCCAGAGCCGAAGCACGCCCCGCTTTCCAGCGTGCCTTCGACGACCAGCTGGCGCTGTTCAAAAGGGGCAGTTGATCGGGCAGGCTGATCCCGCTCCACAATATCCTTGCCCGCCATTGCAGCCTTGGGAGATCACAGCCGCAGTCAGCGGCCAGTTAGTTGCATCAGCGCGGCCATCAGCCGCCGTTCGTCCGTCGGCTTACCCGCATTGGGCACCCCAGCCAGTACCTCGCCACCATATTGCTCAGGCCTGTCATAGGCCGTCGCCACGGCAAAAGGCACGTCGTGCGCCTTCAGATATTCCGCTACGGGTGTAACCAATTCGCGGCCCAGATTGACATCCAGCAATGCCACCGACGGCAATTCGGTCTCTAACAAAAGCAGCGCATCTTTGACCGTGCCGACGGGACCCATCACGCGCCACCCATAGCCCTCCAGCATCAACTGAAGGTCCATCGCGATGAAAAACTCGTCCTCAACAATCAACACCGTTTCGGGCACGGATGGCTCTCAGCTAGAGGATGGAGCCGTCCCCAATGGAATGACGATCTCTGTCCGAAAACCGTCTACCGCATAGTCTTGTTCCACCTCGCCATGGAGGTTGTAGGCGATGGTGGACCGGATCAGCTGGCTTCCATAGCCCGCTACAGCAGGCCGCGATACCGGGGGGCCACCGCTCTCTACCCATTTCAGCCGCAACTTGCTGTTGGCATCCTCGACCTGCCATCCGACGCGGACCTGTCCGCTTGGCACTGACAAGGCACCGTATTTCGCGGCGTTGGTCGCCAACTCATGCAGCACCAGGCTCAGCGACATGATCATGTGCGGGCCCAGCTCGATGGCCTCGCCCGGCTCGATCACCACAGCCTCCGGCTTATCGGCATAGGGTGCCAGGATAATGTTCAGCAGCCGGTCAACACCGACTTCATCCTGCTCGGCATAGGCAAGTTCCTGTGCCTCGATCAGGGCGCTGAAACGCCCCAGAAACACATCACGATACTCCTTGGCCGATCGGTCCTGAGTGGTCGTCTGATGCGCTATCGCTTTCACGACGCTCAACAGATTCTTCATCCGATGGCGAAGTTCGCCGAACAGCATGTCCTTGGCCATGTCCCGACGATAACGATCCGTGGCATCGACGATCGACAATAGCAGCGTGTGGCTAGCCCCATCGGGATGGAACAGCGTGCGCGCGGTCAAAAGCATCGTCCTGCGGCCCAGCGCGGGGAATGTATGTTCAACTTCGAAATTGATGATCGCCGTGGCCTTGGGGATCACGTCCGCTAGCAGCCGACGTAGTTCGGGAATGTCCCACTGGCCGTTGCCCAACTTATATATGGGGTGGCCGATCGTCTCTTCCCGGTCGACCTTGAACGTTTCAAAAAATGCGCGGCTAGCATTTTGAACGCACAGGCTCGCGTCCAACACCAACATTGGATCGGCGACAGTATCGACGATACCTTGCGCCTGAATATGTCCTGTCCGCAGAAGGCGGTAAAGATCTTCCATGTTCATCAACACTATCCTGTACGCAGCGTGTGCAAAGGGCAAGCCCCGGCACCATCGCTCACTACTCCGCAAGACAGCTATTCCGCAATTCAACGATGTAGTATCGCCAATTTCAGGTTGAATTCTTGATCTGTGTTATCTTTTCTCGCGATCATCTTGACGATTGCAGGCATCTTCAACCGCATTGCTCCAAATTTGGGGAAATAGAGGCAAGCCCGTCAACCATAGCTTCACGGCGAGCGATTGCCAATCCAACAGCCTCACCCCCGACCCCGGCACCACCCACAACGAAAAAGGGCGGACCTTGCAGCCCGCCCTCTTCCAACGCCATCTGATAAGCGCAGATCAGTAAACACGCGCCTTGGGCTTGATATATTCCGCCTCGTCGGTGAGCGTATAATCATGCACCGGCCGGGAATTCAGGGTGACCTTGCCACCCTTCCCACCCCAGCCGTCGAACCAGCTGATGGTGTGCTTCATCCAATTGTCGTCATCGCGATTCGGGAAATCCTCATGCGCATGCGCGCCACGGCTTTCCTTGCGATTTTCCGCGCTGACCATGGTGCACACCGCCTGGGACATGAGGTTGTCCAGCTCCAGCGTCTCGATCAGGTCGGTGTTCCAGATCAGCGATCGGTCGGACACGCCGACATCCTGCATGCTCGCGTTGACCTGCGCCATCTTGGTCACGCCCTCTGCCAGCAGCGCGCTGTCGCGGAACACGGCGGCATGCTTCTGCATGGTGTGCTGCATTTCCAGGCGGATCTTTGCCGTCGGCGATCCGCCCTTGGCATTGCGATAATGATCCAGGCGGCCCAGCGCCAGATCAGCCGCATCCTTGGGCAGCGGACGATGCGAGCCATTGGGCTTGATCGTTTCTTTCAGGTGCAGGCCGGTAGCGCGGCCAAACACGACAAGGTCGATCAGCGAGTTGGAGCCAAGGCGATTCGCGCCATGGACCGACACGCATGCCGCTTCGCCGACCGCATAGAGGCCCGGCACCACGACTTCGGGATCGTCGCCGACCTTCGTCACCACCTGCCCATGATAGTTACAGGGGATGCCGCCCATATTATAGTGAACGGTCGGGGTCACCGGCAGAGGCTGGCGGGTCAGGTCGACGCCCGCGAAAATCTTGCCGCTCTCGGTGATACCCGGCAGGCGTTCCGCCAGCACCTTGGGATCGATATGGTCGAGGTGCAGGAAGATGTGATCCTTGTTCGGACCCACGCCGCGCCCTTCGCGCATTTCCATCGCCATCGAACGCGACACAACGTCACGCGACGCCAGATCCTTCGCCGACGGGGCATAGCGTTCCATGAAGCGCTCGCCTTCGGAGTTGGTGAGGTAGCCCCCCTCGCCGCGCGCGCCTTCAGTGATGAGCACGCCCGCGCCGTAAATGCCGGTCGGGTGGAACTGCACGAACTCCAGGTCCTGCAGCGGCAGGCCCGCGCGCAGCACCATGCCGCCGCCATCGCCGGTGCAGCTATGCGCCGACGTGGCGGAGAAATAGGCGCGGCCATAGCCGCCCGTAGCTAGCACGACCGCCTTGCTGCGGAAGCGATGAATCGATCCATCCTCCATGCAGATGGCGATGACGCCGCGGCATTCCTTGCCGTTCGGGCCATCTTCCATGATCAGGTCGATGGCGAAATATTCGATGTAGAAGTCCGCGTCATATTTCAGGCTCTGCTGATACAGAGCGTGCAACATGGCGTGACCCGTGCGGTCGGCGGCGGCACAGGTGCGCTGCACCGGCGGGCCAGCGCCCATATTCTGCATGTGGCCGCCGAACGGACGCTGATAAATCGTCCCGTTTTCGTTGCGGCTGAACGGCACGCCGGCATGTTCCAGCTCGATCACGGCGGCGGGTGCTTCACGCACCATATATTCGATCGCGTCCTGGTCCCCCAGCCAGTCCGACCCCTTCACGGTGTCGTACATGTGCCAGGTCCAATGGTCGGGCGAATTGTTGCCCAGCGACGCGGCGATGCCGCCCTGCGCCGCAACCGTGTGCGACCGGGTCGGGAACAGCTTGGTGATGCAGGCGGTCTTCAGGCCCGCTTCGGCGCTGCCCATGGTGGCGCGCAGGCCCGAACCGCCAGCACCCACGACGACCGTGTCGTAAGTGTGATCGATGATCTTATAGGCTTCGGTCATCAGGAAGCAGCCCCCTCGAACGCGATCTTCGCGATGGCGAAAATACCGGCGGCCGCGCCGGCGATGGTATAGAAATTGAGGATCAGGATGGCGAAGAAATTCAGCCCCTTGTCGTGGACATAATCCTCCAGCATCACCTGCATGCCCAGCCGCAGGTGCCAGAAAACGCTGACCAGCATCAGCATCAGCGGCACCGCGACCAGCGGATTGGCGATCCAGCTGCGCACGCTTTCATAATCCAGGCCGGGCATGGTCGCGAGGCTGAAGATCAGCCACAGCACCAGCAACAGGTTGCTGACCGAAGTATAGCGATGCGTCAGCCAGTGGCCCGCGCCATGGCGAGCCGATCCAAGCCCGCGAACACGGCCGATTCCGGTTCCGTTGCCCATCAGATTTTCCCCGCGAATATGGTGGCCCACAACGCGATGGTGGCCAGGGTGGACAGGACCGGGATCACCAGCGACCATGTCTTGTTGGTATGAAGCTCATAGCCCGCGCCCATGTCGAGCACCCAGTGGCGAATGCCTGACATCATATGCTGGAAAAAGAACCAGCTGATGCCGATCATCACCAGATAGCCGACCGGCGAAGTCGCGCACTGAATGAAAGCCGCATAGGCTTCCGGCCCGGTCGCTGCGGCCATCAACCACCATATGACGCCCATGACGCCAGCAGTGGCAAGGCCATTGCCCGTAACGCGGTGCAGGATGGAGATCGCCATGTGCGGCCCCCATTTCCAGATCGTCAAATGCGGCGAGAGCGGCCGGCTCCTGTTTCGCGCCATGATTACTCCGTCCCTGAAGCTTGTCCCTGAGTCCCGTCCCCTTAGGAGCGAACGGTCAGGAGGGCAAGCCGCCCCGTCCAGGCAGGAAAAAGCTCAGGGCTAAGAACTGATTAACCAGATCGATTTAGAACATACAGTGCAAACGAAGACACTGGGGATGAAAACGCACATGATTTCCGCCGCCACATCCAGGAGCGACATGGCCGAAATGCTCCGGGCCGCCGACCCCCATGGCGAATTGGCGATGGGGCTTCGCGAAATTCGTGACCTGATCGGCGAGGGCGCAACCGCCGCCGCGCGTATATTCTATGAATCCTATATGGATCACACCGGGCTGCGGACGAAGCTGAACGGGTCCACCCTGGCGAAAATCGAAACCGAAGCGCATGAATATCTTCGGCAGAAACTCAATCATTTTGATGTCGGCGACTGGGCATTATCCTCGACCGCTTGTGTCCGGCATGCCCGCAAGCATGGCGCGGTATTCCGCGCAGTTCTTCAGCCGGTTGCGGCTTCCAATGAAAAGCTCATCGACCTGATCTGGGATCGCGCACCGGACGACGCCACCCGGCACCGCCTCGCCAAGATCATGCTTCAGGTCAGCATGATCGACGCCAGCCTCATGGCGCACGTCGTTTCGCTGGACGAAGCCGACGAACAGCGCAACGAGCGTCAGCGTTTCGGCATGCTGTTCGAACAACGGATCATGGGTGAAATTGACGGCGCGTCTCAACTGGGCGAATCGCTTCGCGAACAGGCCAAGGATGCGTCCGCCGCCACACGCGGTATGTTGGGCAAGGCGTCCGAAGTCGCCGCAGCCGCCGAACAATCCGCCCTCGCCATGCGCGAAGCCGCCCGCACATCAGCCGGCCTCATCCGCGCGATCGAAGACGCCCGTTCCGAAGTCGAAAACGCCGCCGGTGTCGCACAACGTGCCGCGCGCCAGTCAGGCGATGCCGTCACCATGTCCGCGACCCTGTCGGAACATGCCAAATCGATCGAATCAATCCTTGGGTTGATCCGCGACATCGCCGGACAGACCAATCTGCTCGCCCTCAACGCCACGATTGAGGCAGCACGAGCAGGCGATGCCGGACGCGGTTTCGCAGTGGTTGCGCAGGAAGTGAAGAGCCTCGCCAACCAGACTGCCCGCGCCACTGACGATATCGCCGGGAAAATCTCCGACATCCAGGCATCCACCCGCCAGTCGGTGGAAACGAACGAACGCATCAGGGACACGGTGGGCGAAGTTCAGGCATGCGCCGAACGCATCCGCCACGCGATGGATGCCCAGGCGCAGACCGTCACGATGATCACCGCCGCAGTCGATGAAACCGCATTGGCAGCCGATTCGATGTCGACCACCATCTCGGCAATCCGGCAGGATACGGAAGTCGTCGCTTCCGAGATCGACCAGCTGGAGCGCGGCTTCATGAGCGTGGAGGGCAAGCTTGCCAGCCTGCGCCACGAATCATCGGAGTTTGGTCGTCAGGTCGCCTGACGCTTTTCCTGCAGACACCACTGGGCTAAAGGCGGCGGCATGAATGATGTCGCCGCCCGTCCCGCGCAAAGCTGGAAAGTCACCCTGCCCTGCACCCGTGCGGAGGCCGAGGCTCTGGACGGGGACATCGCCCTCTTCGTCGCCATGGACCAACCGCCCGTGCTGATGACCAGCGAAGCGGGGGCGGATGACGACGCCTGGCGGCTGGACGCCTATTTCGAAGGTGAGCCCGATCCGGCGGCTGTTCAGCTGCTGCGCGATCTGATTCCCAGCGCAGCGGCAACGGAACCACAGATCGAAAAACTGCCGGATGAAGATTGGGTGACCCTCAGCCAGCAGGGACTTGAGCCGGTTACAGCGGGCCGTTTCCATGTTCGCAACCGGGCAGCGGACCCCGAAGAGGCCGGGCATGTCAATTTCCTGATAGAGGCCGGACGCGCCTTTGGCACCGGACAGCATGAAACGACGGCAGGCTGCCTGATCATGCTGGACCGGATGCGGCGGATAGGCATGCGGTTCGGCAATGTGGCGGACATTGGCACCGGCACCGGCCTGCTCGCCTTTGCCGCGCTGCATCTATGGCCGCGCGCCTACGCGACCGCGTCTGACATCGATCCTGTAGCCGTAGCGATCAGCCGTGAAAATGCGATGACCAACGGCATGCCGGTCGGTCATGGCATCGGCCAGGTCGCGCTCTATACAGCAGCAGGCGTGGATCATCCGGCGATAGAGCAGCGCGCGCCCTACGACCTGCTGATCGCCAACATCCTGGCAGGGCCGCTGATCGAACTCGCCCCTTCCCTGTGCGCACTGATAGAAGATGGCGGTACGCTCCTTCTGGCGGGCCTGCTACGCGAACAGGCTGACGAAGTGCTGGCGGCCTATCGTGCGCAGGGCATGCGCCTCGCTGAACGCGCCGACCGGGGCGATTGGCCGACGCTGCGTCTGCGCAAACGTCCACGCATCGGCTGGAAGCGCCCGCAGCGGATTGATCGCAGCGCGCGCGGCGAAGCCCCTGGGTTCGGCACGCTATAAGGAGCTACGCGATGACAATCACGCGCCGCATCATATTGGACGAAGGCCCCGGCGGCCTGTTCGAAAGCATGGGCGTGATCGACGATGCCGCCCCGGCACCGGTGCCCGGAATCCTCCTTTTCCCCAACGCATTGGGGACCAAGGAAGCCGACTTCGCCTACGCCGAAAAAGTGGCAGCCCTTGGCTATGCCGTGCTGGTCGCGGACCTTTACGGCCAGGGAAAGCGCCTGACTCGCGCCGATCCCGACCTCGCGCTCTACATGGCTGAACTGGATGGCGATCGGGCGTTGCTGCGCGACCGGGTAAATCGCGCCCATGCTCTTCTCAAGGACATGGCCGAAGTTGATAAGGGACGCACCGCCGCAATCGGTTTCTGCTTCGGGGGCAAATGCGTGCTGGACCTCGCGCGCAGCGGTGCTGACATCGCTGGCGGGGTCAGCTTCCACGGCATTTACGATCCACCGCCCTTCCCCAGCGCTTCGATCACGGCAAAGCTGCTGATCTGCCACGGCTGGGACGATCCGCTCGCACCGCCCGCATCCACCATGGCGTTGACGGGTGAGCTGACTGAAGCGGGCTGTGACTGGCAAATCCACGCTTATGGCCATACCGGCCACGCCTTCACCGACCAGGCGGCAAACCTGCCCGATCGCGGCCTTGCCTACAGCCCCGCCGCCGACCGCCGCAGCTTCCGCGCGATGCGGGACTTCCTTGCCGACCTGTTCGCCTGACGGAAAGCCCACTCTCCACAGCGCTCGCCTCTGCGACCTCAGATTTCGCTGACCATCTCCGCCAGCACCGCCAGGCAATCCTTGGCCAACTGCATTGACCGGGCAGGCGACCAGCCAAAATCGAGGTCGGGCAGGTCATCATTGTCCTTGAACGGCATTTCCAGCGTCATCGCCACAGCGCCGAAACGCTCGGCAACTTGATTGGTGGACATGGTGAGATTGGCCTTGCCCTCCGGCGCGGCAGGATAACCTTTGCGCGTCTGAAAATCCGGCGTTCGCAATGCCAACGTGTCGCGATAGCGATGAAACAACGCAAGCTGCCGCTCAGTGATCGAAGGGATGCCTTCGAATCCCGCCAAGAAGACGGCCGGGATAGCCTCATCCCCGTGCACATCCATCGCAAAGTGGACACCGCTTTCATCCATAGCCTGGCGGACAAGGAAGACCTCCGGGCTCCTCTCCATCGAAGGCTGGTGCCATTCGCGGTTCAGGTTCACTCCTGCGGCATTGGTGCGCAGGTGCCCGCGTCGGCTGCCGTCCGGGTTCATGTTGGGGACAATGTGAAAGGTCGCCTGTTTGCGCAGCAGTCGCGCTACCGCGTCCTCTGGATCACACAGCCGGTCAAGCGCGCCCTCCATCCACCATTCCGCCATAGTCTCGCCGGGATGCTGGCGGGCATAGAGCCAGACCTGCCTCGGCCCCTCTCCCAGCGTCAGCAGGTCGATCGGCTGCTGGTCGAGGGTAAGCCCCAGTTCGCGATGAACGACGCCCGGCTGCACCGCTGCCCAGCCGATCAGATCATGGTGCCGCTCCATCGAATAAGGCGCGAAATAGGCGACCCAAACGCTGTTCACCTCAGCCGACAGTCTTATGGTGAGCGTGTCTGCGGCGTAGCTGGTTTCAGCCTGACGCCAACTTTCACGGTCTTCACTGATGCGGGCTCGATAGCCGGGCCACCCGTCAGGATAGGCCGATTCACGGCAATTGGTGATCGCCAGTTCTACATTACGCCCTGCCACGCCCGACACGCGAAAGTGAAACCATTGGTAGAAATCGCTGTGCAGGTCCTTGACGATCTCCAGCTCCGCCCTGACCGCCTGCTCCGTGTCGGAAATGGAAATGACGCGAATGTTGCCGCTGTCGAAGCCGCTGGTGATGGAAATGGTCATCTGACGGTTATAGTGCGCCCCGATTCACCGGGATAGCCCCCGACCAGCGCAGCGGCCAGCTTTTGCGCGGCGATGCCCGGCTGGGCGGCGGGCGTCCCTTCCCGCGCCACCGACACGGCACGGCCTTCCCAGATCGTGGTCGAATCCGACCGGCGGCGGATTTGCACCTGCAATTCGGTCGCCACCTGATCCTTGGGCTTCCCCGACAGGTTGATGCCGATACCAAGGCCCAACCCTGAATAGCCGCCGCTGCCGACCGCCCCACCGACGCCAACACTCACTGGTCGCCCGCCCTCATCATATCCAGTGGGCCGGAAACTGCGGCGGAACGCCACCAGCGCCACATAGTCGCTCCTGACGCCGGTTGCGGCACCGGTAAAACCAGCGCGCAGCAATTCCTGCTCGACCGCAGCGGCATAGGTCCGAAATTCCAGGCCCACGTCAGGATTGCCGGGCAGCTCCTCTACCGAAATCGTGCCGCTGCGTGCCGGATCGCCCACATGAAATCGCGTGACTTCAACCGGCGGCACAGCCGTCGCGCACGCCGCCAGCGACAATGCTGACAAGGTTGACAGGATGATCCGCTTCACCATGAATGATCTCCAACCGGGATGTCCGTCCATAAACACTGCCAGACTGTATTTCCGTTGAACGTTTGAAGCCACGGCTTTGCTGCATGCGGGATGAACAGGGGCAAAAGAAGGGGCGTCGCCCTTGACTTTGCGCCTCCTCAGCCATAGGGGCTGCGCTTCAATTTTCCGATCAAGCAAGAATCATCAAAGGCTGGCTTCCATGAAGATCCGCAACTCGCTCAAGTCGCTCAAGGGCCGTCACCGGGACAACCGCGTGATCCGCCGTCGCGGCCGCACCTACGTCATCAACAAGACGAACCGTCGTTTCAAGGCACGCCAGGGCTGATCCATGGCGGACATCACCGCCGTCATCTTCGACGTCGGCAATGTCCTGTACCACTGGAATCCAAGGCTGCTGTACGAGCGTCTGATCCCCGATGATCAGGCGCTCGACGCGTTTCTGCGAGATATCGTCAGCCCCGAATGGCATTTTCAGCATGATGCCGGACGTCCCTTCGCGCAAACCAGCGCCGAACTGATCGCCCGCCACCCGGATCATGCAGACCTGATTCGCCTGTGGGGCGACAAGTTCATCGACAGCGTGAAACCGGCAATCTCTGGCATGCCGGAAATCATCCGCGACCTGGATGATGGCGGCGTTCCCCTGTTCGCCATCACCAATTTCAGCGCAGAATTCTGGGAACCCTTCCATGCGCGGGAGCAAGCCCTGTTTGCTCCGTTCCGGGATATCGTCGTGTCCGGCGCGGAAAGGATGGTGAAGCCCGAACCCGCCATCTATCGGCTGGCGCTCGCCCGCTTTGAAATTTCCCCTGAGCAGGCGCTGTTCGTGGATGATCGGGCAGAGAATGTCAGCGCCGCGCAGTCGGAGGGGATGCGGGGCCACCTGTTTCGCGACGCGGCCTCGCTCCGGGCAGAACTGGCCGCGCTCAACCTGCTCTAAGCCTAGTCCCGCCCACGCAGTTCATCGCCGCGCAGGGCGGTGACATGCAGCACATTGGTGGACCCCGGCGTTCCGAAGGGTACGCCCGCCAGAACAACGATCTTGCCGCCCTTTTCCGCCATGTCATGGCGCAGCGCCATGCGCCGGGCCTTGCCGACCATCTCCTCAAAAGTGCCGATATCCTTGGTCCGCACGGCATGCACGCCCCAGGTCAGGCCTAGCTTGCGGGCAGTATCCTGCCGTGGCGTCAGCGCCAGGATGGGCGTCATGGGCCGCTCACGCGCGACCCGGCGCACGGTGCTGCCCGACAATGTGAAACAGGTGATGGCGCTCGCCCCGACGACGGACACGATTCCCGCCGCACCTTCGGCTAGCGCATCGGCGGTGGTGGGGTCCGGCTTGGTCTCGGTAAAGTGAAGCCGCGCGAAATAACCGGGGTCGCGCTCGACGCTATGGGCGATGCTGTCCATCATGGCGACCGCCTCTTCCGGCCAGTCGCCAGCGGCTGTCTCTGCCGACAGCATGATGGCGTCCGCCCCGTCATAGACCGCGGTCGCGACGTCTGACACTTCGGCGCGGGTCGGTGTGGGCGACTTGATCATCGATTCCAGCATCTGCGTCGCCACCACGACGGGCCGCCCCATGCGCCGCGCGGTCGCGACGATCTGCTTTTGCAGCGGGGGAACGGCCTGGGGCGGCAGTTCCACGCCCAGGTCGCCGCGCGCCACCATGACGCCGTCGGCCAGCTCCAATATCTCCTCCAGCCGCTGCACGGCGGAAGGCTTTTCTATCTTCGCCATCAACGCGCCATGCCCGCCCATCAGCTTGCGCGCTTCGGCCAGATCTTCTGGCCGCTGCACGAAACTGAGCGCGATCCAGTCACAGCCCTGCTCGACCGCGAAGCTCAAATCCCGGCGGTCCTTTTCCGTCAGCGCGGGGACCGGCACGACCACGTCCGGCACGTTCACGCCCTTCCGGTTCGATAGCGCGCCACCCACTTCCACGACCGTATCGATGCGGTCAGCGGTCACTGCCTTGACGCGCAGGACCAGCTTGCCATCGTCCAGCAGCAGCCGGGTTTCGGGCAGCAATGCCGCATATATCTCTGGGTGGGGCAAATTCACGCGATCCGCATTGCCGGGTGCCGGGTCCCGATCCAGCACGAACGCCGCCCCCGTTTCCAGCACGGCAAGGCCGCGTTCAAACGTGCCGACGCGCAGCTTGGGGCCCTGAAGGTCGCCCAATATGGTGGTCGGTCGACCAAATTCCTTTTCCAGCGTGCGAATGATCGCGATCCGCGCGGCATGATCCTCATGCGAACCATGGCTCATGTTGATGCGGAACGCGTCGGCCCCTGCAACGAAGAGCGCCCGGATGATTTCCGGGCTGTCGCTCGCCGGGCCAAGGGTCGCCAATATGCGGACCTTGCGCGAACGGGGCGGTAATCGAGTCATTCAGAAATGCTCCTGATCGTCATGAATGCCTTCATTTGCCAAGGCGCCGTTTTCGATTATCCATGCTGCACGACAGGATGATGTAGATCAGCGAAAGGATCGCCGTGGCGGACAATATGCTCAACGATGCGGTTGCCGCAACCGCCTTCCGCAGGCTGGTGGCGCATTTGCAGCATCGCACCGATGTTCAGAACATCGATCTGATGGGAATGGCGGGCTTTTGCCGCAACTGCCTGGCCGACTGGATCGCGGAAGCCGACGGCGCGATGAGCAGGGATGATGCGCGCGCGATCATCCACGGAATGCCTTTTTCCGAATGGAAACAACGCTATCAGGGCGAAGCCACGCCTGAGCAGATCGCAAAGATGCAGGAGAGTGTGGCGAAGAACGCCGACACGCATTAGACGCGACCACCGACCGATTCACATTTACCCGGAGACAGACATAATGAGCGAGGGCAACGTCGCCGCCGACCAGCTACGCCTTCTGATCGAGAAGATCGAGCGGCTCGAAGAGGAAAAGAAGGGTGTCGGAGACGACATCAAGGACGTTTATTTAGAAGCTAAAGCGACGGGTTACGATCCGAAAATCATGCGACAAATCGTCCGTTTACGAAAAATGCCGCAGCACGATCGACAGGAAATGGAAGCGATCCTACAGACTTATCTTTCTGCTTTAGGGATGGAATAACAACTCAGTCGTCCAGTTCCCGATGCGCTCGCTCATACAAAGCCAGCGTATCGGGATCCCCAGCAACTAAATCTCCAATAATCTCCTTTGCCAGCGCCACATGTCTGCCAAAGGCTTTGACCGTCTGCTCCATCACTCCAATGGACGTGTCGAAGAACCAAAAGAAGCCGGTTTTCGCCGCCTCAATTTCCACATCGGACAATAGCAGGTCGCCATTGCTTTTGGGATGCGTAATCCGATTTCGGGCAGCGATGGCCCTCTTCAGATTTTCCCACTCAGCGCAGCCGAAATCCACGTCGATTTCTTTACAACAAGATTTAGCGACCTTGGTTGTCAGCCTGATCATCGCCGGAAGTGAAACATGGCGTGGCTGTTCGAGGATTTCCCCTGTTTGGCTGACAGAAAAAGAAGCCTCAGCAAAAGCCATTTCCATCAGCGGTGTGGCGACATCAAATTCCCTTGCGATGGACAACACATGCATCCGATAGACCCACGACATCCCCTCCGCTGCGGAAACCGTGGTTCGAAGCAGGTTTCGACGTTCGACAGGTCCGTCAGACGCATGGAGATGATCGAGCGCCCATTGCACATCATCTGTTAGCGACTGAATAAATGCGATCATTCCACGGTCCATATTGCCCCCCTTTGAGGAGCAAGTTCCTACTCAGCACCACCGCTAGCGTCTAGTTGCGCTTGGCCGGGACCGCCGCTAGAGAGCGCGCTTGGATCACAGATAAAATTTAGGAGCAGGCCGTGGCCGGCCATAGCAAATTCAAGAACATCATGCATCGCAAGGGCGCGCAGGACAAAAAGCGTTCGTCGATGTTCTCCAAGCTCAGCCGCGAAATCACCGTCGCGGCGAAGATGGGTCTGCCCGACCCTGACATGAACCCGCGCCTGCGGCTAGCGGTCAACGCGGCCAAGGCGCAGTCGATGCCCAAGGATAATATCCAGCGCGCCATCGACAAGGCGTCGAAGGGCGAGGGCGAGAATTACGAAGAGGTGCGCTATGAGGGCTATGGCCCCGGCGGCGTCGCCATCATTGTCGAGGCGCTGACCGACAACCGCAACCGCACCGCCACCAATGTGCGCACCGCCTTTTCCAAAAATGGCGGCAATCTGGGCGCGTCCGGCGCGGTCAGCCATGGCTTTGATCGCATGGGCCTGATCACCTATCCGGCGGGCGCTGGCGATGCCGACGCGATTTTCGAAGCAGCTCTGGAAGCGGGCGCGGAAGATGTGTCGTCGAACGAAGACGAACATGAAATCTGGACCGCCATGGACGCGCTGCACGAAGTCGCCAAGGCGCTGGAGTCCAACCTGGGTCCGGCGGACGGCGCAAAGCTCGCCTGGAAGCCACAGACCAGCGTCGACGTCGATGAAAGCAACGCAGCGACCCTGATGAAGCTGGTCGACACGCTGGAAGATGATGACGACGTCCAGACCGTGTGGGGCAATTATGACGTGTCCGACGAGGTCATGGAAAAGCTGGGCTAAAATGCCCGCCTTCCGTCCGTGATCATCCTGGGCCTTGACCCCGGCCTTGGCACAACGGGCTGGGGGCTGATCGCGGCGGACGGCAATCGCCTGACCCACATCGCCAATGGACAGATCAAGACGGACGCAGCCATGGCGCTGGCGTCCCGCTTGCTGGCGCTGGATCTGGCGCTGGCCGACCTGATCCTGGAACATCAGCCCAGCGGCGCGGCGGTCGAAGAGGTGTTCGTCAATGTGAACCCGCAATCGACGCTAAAGCTCGGCCAGGCGCGCGGCGTCGTCCTGCTCGCCGCGTCCCGTTCCGGCATGGATGTGGGCGAATATGCGGCCCGGCTGGTCAAAAAGTCCGTGGTCGGCGTCGGCAATGCATCAAAGGATCAGGTGCACGCGATGGTCGCCCGGCTGCTGCCCGGTGCAAAGATCGCCGGACCCGACGCATCGGACGCACTCGCAGTCGCCATAACCCACGCCCACCACCTCGCCAGCGCACGTCGCATTCCGCGAAAATGATGCGGCGATAGTGACCGTTAGAGCATGATCCGATCCGCCATGATCGGATCTTGCCTTAGTCGCCGTTGGCATCCACTGTGAAAATCATCGTTTTGCCTCGTGACGCGGGGTCCCATCCTGCCAATAACGCCGCCCGCACGCCCCTTGCGGCAATCGTGTCGTTGATGTGGGAACGCCCTTTCGGCAATCCTTTCATCAGGCGTTTGGGCGTGGGAAATTCCAGTACCGCCTCGCGCGGCATGTCTTGCTGACGCAATGAAACCGTCATGCCCTTCCAGCCATCGCCAGAAGATAGCTGAGGCTCGCTCAGGAGTTCCCAATCAAATTTGGATCCGTCGATTTCAACTGTGCCGCCATGGCTGCGGATATTGGACATGGCATCGCCCTAACATGCCAATGACGGCATTTCACCCCTTTCACTGATGGTGACCCCTCATTCGCCGATGGAGCGAACGCCCCCATCACCGCCAATCAAACGCCAGCGGGGCTTCGCGGAAGGCGAAGCGGTTCAGGTGGTCGGCGACTACCTGCTTGAAATTTTCGACATCGACGCCGTCCTGCGGTTCAATCGTCACGGACAGGGTTTCATCCGCCGCCGCCATTCGGATGGGTCCCATGGGGAATGCGATCACGCCTTGCTGGGCGTCGAAGTCGGTTTCGAACTTATGGCTCCAATGTTTGCAAAGCTGCTGGAGATAGCGGCTGCCATTCTTGGTCGGGACATTGGCGGTCAGGGTCATGCGGGGGAGCCTTTCAGTCTAGCCAGCCGCATGCCGGATCAGCGCAACGGCGTCAGACAGGTCTGGGGAGCCGAAGCTTCCCTTTCAAGCCCAGCGCCAATCACGCGCCAATCGGCCATGAAAAAGCCCGCCGAAACGCTGTCCGGCGGGCTTCTCATATATTCAGGCGGATCGCCGCTTCAGTCAGGCTTTTTCGCAACGCTGACCAGCGCGGGGCGCAGCAGGCGGCCCTTGATCGTGTAGCCCGGCTGCATTTCCAGCAGGACCGTCCCCGGCTCCGCTTCATCCGATGGGGTTTCCATCATCGCCTGATGCAGGTTGGGGTCGAGCGGCTGGCCGACCGACACCAGCTTTTCAATGCCGTTGCGTCCAAAGATATTGTCCAGTTCCCGCCCGGTGGCTTCCAGGCCAGCGACCAGACCCTTGAACTTGTCATCTTCCCGCAACTCCGCCGGAATCGCCTGAAGCGCGCGGCCCAGATTGTCGGCGACCGACAGCATGTCCCGTGCAAAGGCGGTCGCGGCATAGGCGCGCGCGTCGGCCAGTTCTTTTTCTAGCCGCCGCCGGACATTCTGCGTTTCGGCATGGGCGTAGAGGATTTCCTGCTTCGCTGCCGCCAGTTCGCCTTCCAACGCGGCGATCCGTTCCGCTGCGGCATCGCCCGCGGGCGCCGCATCTTCGGGAAGCTCGTCCACGACTTCGCTATTTTCGATATTCTGTGTTTCTTCAATCATCTCATCAATCTCGACAAGGTCTGCGCGGTGAAGTCCACCATGGGGATCACCCGCGCATAGTTCAAGCGCGTGGGGCCGATCACCCCGACTACGCCGACGACGCGGCCATCGGCCCCTCTATAAGGGGCGGCTATGACCGAAGAACCGGACAGGGAAAAGAGCTTGTTTTCCGAACCGATGAAGATTTTCGTCGCGCTGCCCGCCAGAGCGCTTTCCAGCACGCGCGAAATTTCCTGTTTGCCCTCCAGCTGTTCCAGCAACTGGCGCACCCGTTCCAGGTCGGCGGCGGTGCCGTCATCCAGCAAATGGGCCTGGCCCCGCACGATCAGGACGGGGCGATCGTCGGCGTCATGCGACCAGACGGCAATGCCGCGCTCCACCAGTTCCCGCGCCGCGCCCTGGAGCGCGCTGCGTTCATTGTCCATCTCCCGCTGCAGGGCGTCGCCCGCGTCGCGCAGGGTCATGCCGCCAAAGCGCGCCGACATGAAATTGGCCGCTTCATTCAACATCATCGGCGTCACGTCCGCAGGCAGGTCGAGCACGCGATTTTCAATCGACCCATCCTGTCCCACCAGCACGGCCAACGCCTGACGCCCGTTAAGGGGGACAAAGCCGAACTGGCGCAGGATCGGCTCCCGCTTTGGCACCATGACGATGCCCGCGCAGGCGGACAGGCCCGATAGCGCGGCGGTGGCGGCGGACAGGGCTTCTTCAATAGGGCCGCTTTCGCCGATGCCCGCTTCGATCGCGCGCCGTTCCTCCATCGACGGTTCGGCGGCCTGCATCATGCCATCGACGAACAGCCGCAGCCCCGTTTCGGTCGGCATCCGCCCGGCAGATGTGTGCGGCGCGGCGAGCAGGCCCAGCTCCTCCAGGTCCTGCATGACGTTGCGGATGGATGCGGGCGACAGGCTGAGCGAGGCCAGTTTGCTGATGGTGCGCGACCCCACCGGCAGGCCCGTGCCGAGATAGCTTTCCACCACCAGTCGAAAGACGTCGCGCGCCCGTTCGTTCAATTCGGTGATCGGAGTGACCGGCATGGGTCCCTATCTAGGCAAGCAAGGGCTAGCACTCAAGCCAATGCGCTAACGCGTGGCAGAAGGCTTCACCATGGGTTCGATCTGCAGCATCCGGGGAATGGACGCGATGGTGGCGCGCAGCTTTCCATAGCTGGCGTCCATGCAGCCGGACTGAAACTCCAGCCGGGTGGGCGGCGCTTCCCCCCTCACCCACTCGATCCGGTAACCGGCCATGTCGGTGGCGAAGCGGGCGCAATTTTCGCCATGGCCGATCCGTTTGGCCGTGCCAGCGGGCGGACGAAACTGATTCAGCGCGGCACGAAACCGGCGATATTGCGCGGGCGTGACCGTGAAGCGCGTGGGGCCGGGAACGGCGGTGAACCGCTCCGGCTCCAGCAGGCCCGATCCATCGGGGGTCACGCTTAGCGTGTAGGCGGGGCAGGTGCCGAAACAGGGTCCTGCGGAAAAACGAATCGTGTCGCCCACGGCCACCGGCTTTTCCAGTTCCGCTTTTTCCGTCGCGCAGCCCGAAAGGAGCGCCGCACAACCCAAAATCATCATCCATCGCAACTGCATGGCTGCTTCCTACCATCTTTCTGGCGGATCGCCACTGGCATGAGGGGACGCCCGGCGCTAAGTCCCCCCGATTGAACGTTTCGGAGTAGAAAATTTATGCGTCCTTCCGGCCGCGCGCCCGACCAGATGCGCGACATCACCATGGAGCCCGGCTTCACCATCCATGCCGAGGGCAGCTGCCTGGTCAGCTTCGGCGATACGCGCGTACTCTGCACCGCTTCGGTCGAGGAAAAGGTGCCCCCCTTCCTGCGCGGCAAGGGTTCGGGATGGGTCACGGCGGAATATGGCATGCTGCCCCGCGCCACCCACACGCGCGGCAGCCGTGAAGCAGCCAAGGGCAAGCAGTCTGGCCGCACGCAGGAAATTCAGCGCCTGATTGGCCGGTCGCTGCGCACCGTGGTCGACATGAAAAAGCTGGGCGAACGGCAAATCGTCGTCGATTGCGACGTGATCCAGGCCGATGGCGGCACCCGCACGGCGGCAATTTCCGGCAGCTGGGTGGCATTGCGCATCGCCATCGACAAGCTGATGGCGTCGGGCGCTCTGGCCGAAGACCCGATCATTCAGAAAGTCGCGGCGATCAGCTGCGGCATCTATAATGGCACCCCCGTCCTCGACCTCGACTATGCCGAAGACAGCAACGCGGAAACCGACGCCAACCTGATCCTGACAGGCGATGGCAAATTCGCCGAAGTGCAGGCAACCGCCGAAGGCGCGGCCTATGATGAGGAAGAGCTGCTGCGCCTGCTGCGCCTCGCCCGCATCGGCTGCTCACAAATCTTCGCGGCGCAGGACAAGGCCACGGGTCGATAATCGAAAAAATACCCCGTTCGTTTCGGTCGCAGGAAGATGATAGCGCAACTTGCGCGTTTCTCGTCTACGCTCGAAACGAACGGAGTGGGGTAAAGCATGAGCGACGAGTTCGGACAGGAACAGGCAATCCGCAAACTGGGTCCAGGCAAGCTGGTGATAGCGAGCCACAATCCCGGCAAGGTGCGAGAGATTGGCGAATTGCTGGCGCCCTTTGGCATCGAAACCGTATCGGCTGCGGCGCTGGATCTGCCCGAACCGGACGAAACCGGCACCACATTCATCGCCAATGCCGAATTGAAAGCAATGCAGGCCGCCGACCTGTCCGGCCTGCCCGCGCTGGCCGACGATAGCGGCCTTTGCGTGGAAGCACTAAACGGCGATCCGGGCATTTTTTCCGCGCGTTGGGCCGGCGAGACCAAGGATTTCGGGCTGGCCATGCAGCTGGTGTGGGACGCGATCCAGGCCAAGGGGCCGGATGTCGGGCATGACGCGCACTTCGTATGCGCCCTCGCCCTGGCCTGGCCCGACGGGCATGTCGAAGTGTTCGAAGGGCGCGTCGACGGCACGATCAGCTGGCCCCCACGCGGGACCAAGGGGTTTGGCTATGACGCCATTTTCCAGCCCAACGGCCACACGGTCAGCTTTGGCGAGATGGAGCCGGAACAGAAGCACGCGATGAGCCACCGCGCCGACGCCTTCGCCCAGATGGTGGCGGCGGTCTTCTGAACTGACGGGCGGGCGCTGACACTGGCCGCGTGGACCAAAGCCGTATAAGGACGCCCCGCCCATGTCCTTGCACCTGTCCAGTTCCGCGCCGCCATCCTCCGAAGCGATGGCCCTGTATATCCATTGGCCTTTTTGCGTGTCGAAATGTCCCTATTGCGACTTCAACAGCCATGTCCGTGCGGAGATTGACACGCAGGCCTGGCGCGACGCGCTGCTGAGCGACCTGGCCCACGAAGCGGCGCTGAATGAAGGGCGGGCGCTGGGTTCGATCTTCTTCGGCGGGGGCACGCCATCGCTCATGCCGCCTGACATCGTCGCCGCGCTGATCGATGCCGCAACCCGCTACTGGACGCCGGTGGCGGACATTGAAATCACGCTGGAGGCTAATCCCAGTTCAGTGGAGGCGGCACGATTCGCCGATATCGCGGCGGCGGGCGTCAATCGTGTGTCGCTCGGCCTCCAGTCGCTGGACGACGAAGCACTCCACTTCCTGGGCCGGGCGCATGATGTGCGCGAAGGGCTGGCGGCGCTGGATGTGGCGCAGTCGGTGTTCGATCGCGTCAATTTCGACCTCATTTATGCGCGACCGGGACAGAGCGAAACGGACTGGGAAAAAGAACTGGCCCAGGGCCTGTCCTTTGGCACCGGCCACCTGTCGCTTTACCAACTAACGATCGAACCGGGCACGCGGTTCGCAACATTGGTTGCCCAGGGTAAGCTGACCCCGGCGGACCCTGATCACGGCGCGACGCTATATGAAATGACGCAGGCCATGACCGGCGCGGCTGGCCTGCCCGCCTATGAAATCAGCAATCATGCCCGGCCGGGGCTGGAAAGCCGCCATAACCTGACCTACTGGCGCTATGGCGACTATGCGGGGGTCGGGCCGGGCGCGCATGGGCGGCGGTCAGGTATCGCCACGCTGCGTCACAAGAAGCCCGAAAACTGGATCGGGGCCGTGGGTCGCAACGGCCATGGCCTGCAACGCGAGGATGTGCTGGAACCAGCGGACAGGGCGCGCGAGGCGCTTCTGATGGGACTGCGCCTGGACGAAGGTATCGACCTCAACCGAATTGCGCGGCTGTCAGGGCTGGAGATAGGCGAACTGGTCGATGACGGCGCGGTGACCCGCTTAAGCGCGCTCGACCTGCTGGATCGCGACGGGCCGCTGCTGCGGGTGAAGCCTGCAGGGATGCTGTTGCTGGATGCGATCCTGCCCGAAATCGTCGCGATCTGACGATAGGCTGGAAACCGGGCGCGCCAGTAGGCCGACCCGCCGTCAGCTGGCGGGGGCGACGCCGCTTTCGGACATAAGCTGCTGAAGCTCCCCTGCTTCATACATTTCCATCATGATGTCGCTGCCGCCGACAAATTCGCCCTTCACATAAAGCTGCGGGATCGTCGGCCAGTCGGAAAAGCCCTTGATCCCCTGCCGGATCAGTTGATCCTGCAGCACATCGACCGTTTCATAGCCGACGCCCAGATGGTCGAGGATGGCGATAGCGCGGCTGGAAAATCCGCATTGCGGGAACAGGGGGGTGCCCTTCATGAACAGCACTACGTCATTGCTGTTCACGATGTCGGCGATCCGCTGGTTCACGGCGTCGGTCATGGGTCGATCCATTCTTGTCACGCGCCGGTTCAGCCCGGTCGCTCATAAAATTACAGGTCGTTAGTTGGGAACGGCGGTGGTCAGTTGCAAGGCATGGAGCACCCCGCCCATCCGCCCGCCAAGCGCCGCATAGACCGCTCGTTGCTGGGCGACGCGGCTCATGCCCCGGAAGCTTTCCGACACGACCCGTGCCGCATAATGATCGCCATCACCGGCAAGGTCGGTGATTTCGACCTGGGCATCGGGGATGGCGGCCCGGATCATGTCCGCGATGTCGTCGGCAGCCATCGGCATATCGGATCGGTCCTGTGCTTACGGCGCTTCGATAAACTGGCGGCGAGCGGCGACCTGCTGTTCTTCCAGCGCCGCGCGGACATCGGCTTCGGCGATGTCGACTCCGGCCTGAGTCATGTCGCCCAACAGCTTGCGAATCACATCCTCATCGCCTGCTTCTTCAAAGTCGGCCTGCACCACCGCCTTGGCATAGGCATCGGTTTCTTCGGGGGTCAGGCCCATGCGAACGGCGGCCCATTCGCCCAACAGCCGGTTGCGCCGCGCCTGGATGCGAAACTGCATCTCCTGATCATGCGCATACATATTTTCGAAGGCTTTTTCACGGTCGTTGAAAGTCGTCATGCCAGCGCCTTGCAGAAATAAGGAAGAAGTTTGTTTGAAATAGGAAGATCGGGACGGTTACGCAACGGCGGGAACCAGCCAGGGGCGAACCCCTGCATCCTTTGCCTCGAACTGGCCGATCGCGTCCGCTTGCCCCAGCGTCAGGCCGATCTCATCGAGACCGCCCAGCAAACAATGTTTGCGGAAAGGGTCAATCTCGAACGCAAAGCGGTCCTGGAAGCGGGTAGTGACTGTCTGCTGCTCCAGATCGACGTGGATCGGGTCCGTCCGGGCCACTTCCATCAGCCGGTCGATTGCTTCTTGCGGCAGCACGACGGTCAATATGCCATTCTTGAACGCATTACCCGAAAAAATATCCGAAAAACTGGGCGCAATCACGACCTTGATGCCCAGGTCCGCCAGTGCCCAGGCGGCATGTTCGCGGCTGGACCCGCAGCCGAAATTATCGCCTGCGATCAATATGGGGCTGCCCGCATATTCCGGGGCGTCGAACACATTGCCCGGCTCCTTGCGCAGCACTTCGAACGCGCCTTTGCCAAGACCCGTTCGCGAAATGGTCTTTAGCCAATGGGCGGGGATGACGATGTCGGTGTCGACATTCTTCATCCCGAACGGATAGGCCCGCCCTTCAACGACAGTCAGCTTTTCCATCAGTGCGCCTGCTGGGCTTGCGAACCCGAACTATCTTCCGCCCGCCCAAGGCTTGCTGCCATGGCGGCACTCGCCAGCGCGCCCAGCGCCAGCAGCCAGAATACCTTCTTCATGCGACCACCTCTCCCCTTTTTTCGTTGAGCAGCTCCCGCACGTCGGTCAGATGGCCGGTGATGGCGGCGGCGGCGGCCATGGCGGGCGACACCAGATGGGTCCGCGATCCGGGACCCTGCCGACCCATGAAGTTGCGGTTGCTGGTAGAGGCACAGCGTTCGCCGGCCGGCACCTTGTCAGGGTTCATGCCCAGGCAGGCCGAACAACCCGGCTCCCGCCATTCGAACCCGGCGGCCAGGAAGATGCGGTCCAGTCCTTCGGCCTCCGCCTGCTGCTTCACCAGGCCGGAACCGGGCACGACCAGCGCCTGCTTGATGCCGCTGGCCACATGCTTGCCCTTCAGCAGGGCGGCGGCAGCGCGCAGATCCTCTATCCGGCTGTTGGTGCAGCTGCCGATGAAGATATGTTCGACCGCCACATCCTCCATCCGCTGGCCTGCGGTCAGGCCCATATAGTCGAGCGACTTCTGCGCAGCGGCGCGCTTGGAGGCATCGGCGAAGCTTGCAGGATCGGGGACGACGCCCGTCACCGGCACGACGTCTTCGGGGCTGGTGCCCCAGGTGACGTTGGGCACGATGTCGGCGGCGTCGATGACGATGCTCTTGTCGAAGGTCGCGCCTTCATCGCTATGCAGCGTCTTCCAATAGGCGACGGCGGCGTCCCATGCCGCACCCTTGGGCGTGAGCGGACGGCCCTTCAAATAGGCGACGGTCTTGTCATCCGGCGCGAATAGGCCAGATCGCGCACCCGCCTCGATCGACATGTTGGCGACGGTCAGGCGACCTTCGATCGACATGTCCCGGAAGACAGAGCCGCGATATTCCATGACATAGCCGGTGCCGCCCGCCGTGCCGATACGGCCGCAGATCGCCAGCGCAACATCCTTGGCCGTGACGCCAAAGCCCAGTTCGCCTTCAACAACGACTTCCATCGTCTTCGATTGCTTCAGCAGCAACGTCTGGGTAGCCAGCACATGCTCGACTTCGGACGTGCCGATACCGAACGCCAGCGCGCCCAGCGCGCCGTGCGAACTGGTGTGGCTGTCGCCGCAGACCAACGTCGTCCCCGGCAGGGTAAAGCCCTGTTCCGGGCCGACGACATGGACGATGCCCTGTTCCAGATCGGCGTCCCCAATCAGGCGCACGCCAAATTCCGGGGCGTTGCGTTCCAGCGCGGCAAGCTGCTGCGCGCTTTGCGGGTCGGCGATGGGAATGCGCTGTCCCTGCGCGTCACGGCGCGGCGTGGTCGGCAGATTATGATCCGGCACCGCCAGCGTCAGGTCGGGACGGCGCACCTTGCGCCCGGCAAGGCGCAGACCTTCAAACGCCTGCGGGCTCGTCACCTCATGAATAAGGTGCCGATCGATATAGATGAGGCAGGTTCCATCCGGGCGGCGTTCGACGACGTGCGCGTCCCAGATCTTCTCGTACAGCGTGCGGGGCTTGGACATAACATCTTCCCCCTAGACCCAGAGCGGGCCGGGCGGAAGGGGGAATGGCGGCAATATTTGCTGTTCGCCCCGATAGCCGGTGCTAGGCGGCACGGTCATCGCGCGTGATGCGCCCGGCTGCGCCGACTTCCGCCTCATGACTATCCTCTCGCCAGGTTTCGATAAGCGCAGCCGCTTCCCATTCGCGCATCGCAGGCAGGGCCAGCATATGATCGGTCCAGCGCTTCGCCATCGGCCCCACATCCAGCCCATAGGTGCGGACCCGAAAGACGACCGGCGCGTAAAAGGCATCGGCCGCGGTAAACGTCGATCCGGCCAGAAATGGACCGCCAAAGCTGGAAAGCCCCTCCTCCCACAATTCCCGCAGGCGGGCGACATTGCGATTGAGCGCGGTCGACGGCATGTGCGGGTCGACCCGCACGCCGACATTCATCGGACAATCGTTGCGCAAGGCGGCAAATCCCGAATGCATTTCCGCGACGGCGCACTGCGCCCAGCCGCGCGCGGCTCCATCCTGCGGCCACACGCCGGCATGGCGATCCGCCAGATAAAGGGTGATGCCCAGCGAATCCCACAATGTGCGGTCGCCATCGATCAACGCGGGGACCTGCCCCGTGGGCGAAAAGTCGCGGAAGATGGCGTGGTTTTCAGCAGCGACGAAGGGTTCGATCCGGTCCTTGAACGGGATGCCGAGCGCCTTCATCAATATCCAGGGGCGGAGCGACCAGCTGGAATAATTCCGGTTTGCGGTGATCAGCGTGTAGGCCATCGGTGGCTCTCCCGTCGGGTCTGACAGCTTGAAGGATAAGCGTCCAGCGGTCGGGGCGAAAGCGTAAAGCGGCCTTTCATGTTGAAGCGACTGCAATCGGCAAAAAGCCCGCCGCCGTGGTCGCTGGCGGCGGGCTTCCTGTCATCGATATGCGCGATTAGCGCAGGCGACCGAGCCGATGGTAAAGGTTGGCGAACTTCACCGATTCCGGCGTATCCTTCACCTTCTGCAGATAATCGGCCACTGCCGTCTTGAGCAGCGAGAAATCCTCGGTCGAAAAGACCGCGCGGGACCTTGCAGGTTCAGTCATTTCGTCTTCCTTCCTTCTTCAGGCTGCGAACTGGTTCATCGTATTGTGCGCGCCGCCCGCCTTGAGCGCGGCGTCACCGGCGAAATATTCCTTGTGATCATCGCCCATGTCGCTGCCAGCCATATTCTGGTGCTTCACGCAGGCGATGCCCTGCCGGATTTCCTTGCGCTGGACGCCTTCGACATAACCCAGCATGCCTGCTTCGCCAAAATATTCGCGAGCCAGATTGTCGGTGCTCAGCGCCGCCGTGTGATAGGTCGGCAGGGTGATCAGGTGGTGGAAGATGCCAGCACGCGCCGCCGCATCCTTCTGGAAGGTGCGGATCTTTTCATCAGCTTCCCGGCCCAGATCGGTGGCGTCATAATCGACGCTCATCAACCTGTCCCGGTCATAGGCGCTGACGTCCCTGCCCTCTGCCTGCCAGGCGTCGAACACCTGCCAACGGAAGTTCAGCGTCCAGTTGAAGCTGGGCGAATTATTATAGACCAGCTTGGCATTGGGGATGACCGCGCGGATACGGTCGACCATGCCCGCAATCTGGTCGATATGCGGCTTTTCCGTTTCGATCCACAGCAGGTCCGCGCCATTCTGAAGCGAGGTGATGCAGTCGAGCACGACGCGGTCCTCGCCAGTGCCGGGACGGAACTGGAACAGGTTGGACGGCAGGCGTTTCGGGCGGAACAATTTGCCATCGCGCGCCAGCACGACATCGCCGCGCAGGCTGGCGATATCGCTCACCTCCTCGACATCGAGGAAGCTGTTATACTGGTCAGCCAAATCGCCGTCCTCACGGCTGTAGGCGATCTGCTTGGTCAGGCCAGCGCCCAGTGAATCGGTGCGCGCGACGATGATGCCGTCATCGACCCCCAGTTCCAGGAAGGCGTAGCGAACCGCCCGGATCTTCGCCAGAAAGTCCTCATGCGGCACCGTGACCTTTCCGTCCTGGTGGCCGCACTGCTTTTCATCCGAAACCTGGTTTTCAATCTGGATGCAGCAGGCCCCCGCCTCGATGAACTTGCGGGCGAGCAGATAGGTCGCCTCGGCATTGCCAAAGCCCGCGTCGATGTCCGCAATGATCGGGACGATGTGGCTTTCATACTGGTCGATGGCATTGGCCAGCCGCTGCATTTCAACGTCATTGCCTTCGTCCCGCGCCTTGTCGAATTCGCGGAACATCATGCCCAGTTCGCGCGCGTCCGCCTGGCGAAGAAAGGTGTAAAGCTCTTCGATCAGGGCGGGGACACTGGTCTTTTCGTGCATCGACTGGTCCGGCAGCGGCCCGAATTCGCTGCGCAGGGCGGCGACCATCCAGCCGGACAGATAGAGATAGCGGCCCTTGGTGGTGCCGAAATGCTTTTTGATGCTGATCATCTTCTGCTGGCCGATGAAGCCGTGCCAGCAACCCAGCGACTGGGTGTAGTTGGCGGGATCGGCGTCATAGGCGGCCATGTCGCGGCGCATGATGGCCGCGGTATGGCGCGCAATATCAAGCCCGGTGTGGAAACGGTTTTGCAGGCGCATGCGGGCGACCGGCTCGGCTGCGATGCCCTGCCAATGGCCCTGTTCACCGATGGTGGCGTCCGCCTTCGCGATTTCCTGTAAATAACTCATATGCCTCGTCCCTTTGAACTGGATTGAGACCGGCCTAGCCGTGCCCAGCGTTCGGCGGCAGAGGGTTCGAGGTTCAATTGTAGAAATTGACAAATTTCCTGTGTAAAGTTGTAAAGACCTGCACAGGAGCAATATGACAGATGGCCAAGGATCGCCCCGTCTATATGGGTCCCCGCTTGCGGCGGTTGCGGCGCGAGCTGGGACTGACACAGTCCGACATGGCGGCCGACCTGGAAATATCGGCGTCCTATGTTGCCCTGCTGGAACGGAACCAGCGGCCACTGACGGCGGACATGCTGCTGCGCCTGGCCCGCACCTACCGCATGGACATGAGCGAGCTGGCAGGCGACGGCGGCGCGGAGCAGACCGCGCGGCTGCAAGCGGTGCTAAAGGAAGCGATGTTCGCCGACATCGACCTGCCTGCGCTGGCGATGCAGGATGTCGCGGTCAACTATCCCGGCTTTACCGAAGCGCTGCTACGTCTGCACACCGCCTATCGCGAAGAACAGCTGACGCTGGCCGACCGGGGGACAGGCGGGACAGGTGACGCGACCGACACGCCCGATCCCGTTGCGGAGACGCGGCGCTTCATATCGGCGCGGCGCAACAGCTTCCCGCTGCTGGACGATGCCGGTGAAAGGCTGGCGGCGGAGATCGATCAGGCAGGCGGCATGGCGGGTTGGCTGAAGGCCAGGCACGGGCTGCGTATCAGGCGGCTGCCGTCGGACGTCATGGCAGGGTCGATGCGCAGGCTTGACCGGCATCGCGACGCGGTCCTGATCGACGATGCGCTGGATGAAGCGGGCAGCGGCTTTCAACTGGCGCTGCAAATTACCTATCTGGACATGCGCAACGATATCGACGCGCTACTGAAGGATGGCCAGTTCATCAGCGACAGCGGGCGGCGGCTCGCACGGCGGGCGCTTGCAAGCTATGGCGCGGCGGCGATCCGCCTGCCCTATGCCGCCTTTGCCAAGGCGGTGGAGGCGCGGCGTTATGATGTCGAAGCGCTCGCGCGCCAGTTCGGGGCGAGTTTCGAACAGGTCGCGCATCGGCTGACCAGCCTGCAAAAGCCGGGGCAGGAACGCATCCCCTTCTTTTTCCTGAGGGTCGATCCAGCCGGGAATGTCAGCAAATTGCTGGACGGCGCGGGCTTTCCCTTCGCGCGGCATGGTGGATCATGCCCGCTCTGGTCCGTGCATCAGCTGTTCGGTCGCCCGCGCCAGGTGGTGACGCAATGGCTGGAACTACCGGACGGCCAGCGTTTCTTTTCCATCGCCCGCACGGTGACGGCAGGTGGCGGGGGCTGGGGCGCGCCCCGCGTCGAACGCGCGGTCGCCCTTCTATGTGCGGCGGAACATGCGCACCGGCTAGCCTATACGCAGGGAGTTACGCCGTCGGAGCCTACGCCGGTGGGGATCACATGCCGCCTGTGCCACCGCAGCCAGTGCCTGGCCCGATCCGCCCCGCCGATCGGGCGCGACATGCTGCCCGAAGATTATCGCCGGGGCCATGCGCCATTCGGCTTTGCAGACGGCTGACCGCGAAGGGTTCACCCCTTCATCCGCCACTTTCATGCGCGGCGGATGGCAATTTGCAGGCAATGGCCCCGCCTGGGAATGCCGACCAGCAATTTCAAGACATGATGCACGATTGCCACAGATGCTTGTGCAATGCGGCAAGCCGATGTTTTCACGCCTTTACTGTTATGGCTGAAAATCTCTAAAGGGCTCGCGTTCGTGGGAAAACGAACTCAGGAGGAGACCCACTATGAAAAAACTTATCGCTTCGGCACTGCTGTTCGCCAGCGTCGCCACCCCCGCAATGGCGCAGGATGCTGTTCCCTTTTCCGGCCCCTATGTCGGTGGCGTCGTTGGTCTCGACCATTTCGACTTCACTGCCGATAACCATGACAGCGCCCTGCTCTATGGCGGCGTGATCGGTTATGACATCAACGTCAACGGCGCCGTGTTCGGCATCGAAGGCGAATATGCCGATTCCGACGCCAAGCTCGGCTCGACCCGTACTGACCGCGATCTGTATGCTGGCGTCCGCGTCGGTGGCGAAATCGTCCCCAACGTGCTGCTGTACGCAAAGGGTGGCTACACCAACGCCCGTCTGGAAGACGCCAACGACTCTGACGTCAATGTGAAGCTGGACGGCTATCGTCTGGGCGCAGGCGTCGAAACCACGATCCAGGGCTTCATCGCTCGCGCCGAATATCGCTATTCGAGCTATGAGCGCGTTGCCGGTTCCAAGCCGGAGCGTCATCAGGCCGCTCTGATCCTGGGCTACCGCTTCTGATCGGAAGCCTAGCGCTTTGAAATAAGAAAGGGGCGTCCTGACGGGCGCCCCTTTTTTATGGCCGATCACTCATCGATCAGGTCCAGATAGGCGACGACATCATTGTCGGTCGACAGGAACAAGCCGTCCTGAACATCCTGCGGTTGTTGCGCAGCAATGCGCAATGCTTCGTCCATCGACCCGTAGAACAGCGTCGAAGCCGCGCCGCCTTCCTGCGAATCGCTAAGATGATAGAGGCGAACAGTGGCCGAGCCATAGGTGGTGCGCATTGCCTTACCTTCGCGCGGAGCCGCCTGGGATGCAAGCAATCCCGCCACCGCACCGGCCCCGGCAGAATGCGCTTCGCCGCTGATCAGCCGCCGTTCAGCGGCGATCCGTCAGCTTGATACCACTGGCCAGCCGGTTGGGGCCGATCCGCACCGCATCATCGGTGAAGTTAGCGACAAAGCTGCTGTTGCGCTGCAGGCCGGGGACAAAGGAGGCACTGTTGTTCAGGATCGACAGACCGCTGCTGTCATTTTCCCGTCCTTCCGGCGCGATGGTGATGAACGCGCTGTGATTGTCCTTGTCCTTGCCCTGCACCATTTCATTGCGGCTGATTTCGCCGCTGGCACCGTTGGAAAGGTCGATCATATAGTTGGTCAGCCGACCGGCGCTGTCATCGAAGCTGTTGCCGGTCAGGGTGACGCGGGCGGAGCGGGTTTTCAGATAATGGCCGCCGTCGCCCTGATCGAAGCGCGAGCGGGTCACAGTCAAGCTGCCATAGCGGCCGATATAGATGCCATGCGCGCAGTCCAGATCGCGGTCGCAGCGGCCCAGATGGCGGAAGGTGGAGCGGTCGATGGTGACGCTGCCCTGCGGTGCGTCGCCGCTCAATATGCCCTCTTCGCTGTTGCGGAACATGCTGTTGGTGACGGTCAGGTTGCCGCTTTCCAGCCGGATGCCCGCTCCATTGCCATCGGGAACGCGCAGATTTTGAAAGACGATGCCATCCACGCTGGCCGACCGGCCACGCAGCACCAGCGCCGCCTTGCCCTCGCACGGCATGCCGTCCAGAATGACGGTTCCGGGCGTCCGCGCGCGAAAAGCAACCTCGCCAGCTTCCTGCACCGCGCACTGGGCATAGGTTCCCGACGCGATCAGCACGGTTCCGCGCCCCCCGCCAATCGCCGCGACCGCATCCTTCAGCGATGCATAGCCCTGGCCGCTTTCCTCCACGGTGAACGGAGTCGGTCGGCCTTGCGCCAAAGCGGTTGCACCGATGGCGGCGGAGACGAGCAGGGTCGTGGACAATATGCGCATGGCAGGCGGCATAGGCCCGCGATCCGGCCCGGCCAATGCGAACTCGTGGTTAACAAAATGCTGTTCCGGGATGGGACAGGTTCGGTGGCAGTCATGAAAGCGGCGATGGGCAGTATTAGCACGCGGCATTGGGTTGGCGGCGGCGCGCGGGCGCGTTACTCCTGATGCGCGCCATGACCATGCCTGCTTCCCCGCCCCGTCCGATCCTGACCTGCCTGATGGCTGGCGCTGCGGCGCTGGGCGCGGCGATGCTCGGCTCATGCTCGCAAAAGGCGAGCGGCCCGGTGGTCGTCAGCGTCGTTGGCACGCCTGTGGAACTGGCCAAGCCGCTCAACCATCTGCCCGCGCCTGCGGCCAAGCTGATGCTGGAAGCGACGGCGCAGGGACTGGTGGCCTTCGACGCCAGCGGCGACATATTGCCCGCACTCGCCCAGCGCTGGATCGTCGAGGATGACGGGCGCAGCTATATTTTCCGCCTGCGCCGCGCGCTCTGGCCCGATGGCGGCAAAGTGACCGCCAGCGATGTGGCGCGATTGTTGAAGGCCCGCATCGAAACGCTGCGGCGGCTGGACCCCGAAGGGCCGCTGGACGTGGTCGAAGCGGTAGTGCCGATGACCGGGGAGGTGATCGAGATCCGCCTGACCGCGCCGCGTCCCTATCTGCTGCAAATGCTGGCCCAGCCGCAAATGGCGATCCTGTCGCGGGAAGGTGGAACCGGGCCATATGCCGCGTCATCATGGGGCAAGGCCCTGTTGCTAAAGCCGGTCGATCCGGCATCCGATGACGAAGAGGAAGAAGGCGCGCCCGCGCCATGGCGCACCCGCATCCTGCGCGCGGAACGGGCGGAAATGGCCATCATCCGCTTTCGTGAGGGCATGGCGGCCATGGTGCTGGGCGGACGCTTCGCCGACCTTCCGCTGCTGGTGCCCGCCGGTGTCGACAAGGACGCCGTTCGCATCGACCCGGTCCAGGGGCTGCTGGGGCTGGCAGTAACCGGGAGGGGCAAGCTGCTGGACGATGACGATGTGCGGCGGGCGATCAACATGACGATCGATCGCAGCCAATTGCCCAAGCTGTTTCCGCTGGGCGGATGGGCCGTGACCGAACAGATCGTGCCAGCGCAGATGGACCTTCCCACGCCACCTACCCGCCCGGCCTGGGCGGATCTTTCGCTGGAGGACAGGCGAGCGCAGGCAGGGGCCGCGATCACACGCTGGCGCCGTGAAAATGGCAACCCGCCCGTGCTGAAAGTCGCCCTGCCCAAGGGGCCGGGCGCAACGGCGTTATTCGCGCTGATCCGCCATAATCTGGGAATGATCGGCCTGAGCGCCGAACGGGTGGACCCCAAGGACGAAGCCGACCTGCGATTGGTAGACGAAGTCGCGGCCTATGACAGCGCCCTATGGTATCTTGGCCGGATCGGGTGCGCGCGCAAAGTGCATTGCTCCGCCCAGGCCGATGCGCAGTTGCAGGCGGCAGGCCTGGCCACCAGCGCCGCCGAACGCATGGCGCGGGTGGCGCAGGCCGAAGCGATGATGCAGGCGCATAACGGCTATATCGCATTGGGCGCGCCGGTGCGCTGGTCGCTGGTCACACGGCGGCTGAGCGGATTCATGCCATCGCCCCGCGCTCGCCACCCATTGAACCACCTGTTCCGCAGCCCCAATTAAAGCGCAGGAGGAACGCATGGCATTATCGCAAGATCAGTTTGACCGCATGGTGCGCGACCTGCCGGGTTTCGGCCGCGACCCCGCATCGGTCCGGCGACGGATAGAGGCGATGGAAGCCTTGCTGGAAGGGCTGTTCGTCATTCCCGGCACCAACCGGCGCGTCGGGCTGGACAGCCTGGTCGGCCTTATCCCGATTGTCGGCGACCTTGCCACCGCAGCGATGGGCGGATGGATCGTGTGGGAAGCGCGGAATCTGGGCATGTCGAAATGGCAACTAACGCGCATGGCCGCCAATGTCGGCTTCGACACGCTGGTGGGCGCGATCCCCTTTGCCGGAGACATTTTCGACTTTGTGTTCAAATCCAACACCAAGAACCTGCGGATCATCCGCAAACATCTGGACCGACATCACCCTTCGACGGTGATAATAGAGGGTTAGAACGACGAGCGTTTTTAAATCGATATCACGTTCTTCCGTTCGCCCTGAGCTTGTCGAAGGGCTCTACTTTTCAGCTAGCATGTGGCGGAAGGAAGGACAGAGGCTTCGACAGGCTCAGCCCGAACGGGCGATGCCGACTGTCCACACTTCGCTCTAGACTGCGCCCCCGTTCGGACCATCATCGCCTAACTCGCGGGGACCTGCGCGTTGGGATCAAGGTCCAGCTTCAACATCGGACGCCGCGTCGGAACGGCGCGACCCTTGGGCGGCAATATATTGGGACCGGGCCGAATGCGCAGCCGCGTCTCATCCGGCGCGCCGCGCTGGCTGCCGGGGCAACGGGCATAGTCCATCGCCCGGTCCATGCAGAGCCTCACCTCGCTCAACCAACCGCCGCGCGCTGTCTTGATGCGGATCATGCCGGGCTTCAGCCCCTTATTGAGCCGAGCAAATTCGGCAACAAGCTGTCCGGCGGTCAGGGTCTGGCGGCGGGCAAGCACCGTCATGTTCGGATAACGGATCGCTTCATGAAAGGCGCGGCCCAGATTGAAATAAAGTTCGGGCCGCGTCGTCATGCAGGTCCCGTGCTTCGCCCATTCATGCTGGAGCAGTTGGACAGAGGGCGTCGTGCAGAGGTTTTGGCGAATGACGGCGCGGGGCAAAATCTGGGCCGGGCGGCAATATTGCGGCCAGTCCCGCCCTGCGCCTTCGGGCCAAAGGCCATGCAGGACGAAGCCGAACTGGCCATTGCGGCCACCGCACTGAAAGGCGGCGTCCGGTCCCCGCGCGGTGGCGCAATATTGCGGCGACCAACTGAGCGCGAGCGTGTAGCCGGCGGCGGGAAGAAGCCGCCGAGGCTCGCCCGTGGGCGGCAGTTCAGGCGGGGGGCGCGGTGGCTGATTGGGAACGGAGCAATAGGCCGCCTGCGCCAGCGCGGGGGCTGGCGCAGTAAGGATCAGGAGAGCCAGCAGCCCTTTAGGGTTTATCCCACGCAAAGGCGATCAGTGCTCCTGCGAAGGCAGGAGCCCAGCCCCGCCCTTTCGGCTTCACTCCTGCACGTCATAGTTGATGCCACCGGGAACCGCCTTCACGCAAAGGCAAAGTCCAACCCGACGTCGGCGGCGGGTGCCGATTGGGTCAGGCGACCGACACTGATATAGGTGACGCCGGTTTCCGCCTTGGCCCGGATCGTATCGAGCGTGACGCCCCCCGATGCTTCGGTGGGCACCCGACCGCCGACCAGCGTGACCGCGCCACGCAGCGTCGGCGCGTCCATATTGTCCAGCAGCAGATGGGTAGCCCCGGCGGCAAGCGCGGGTTCGATCTGGTCGACCCGATCCACCTCGACGATGATGCTCTTGATCCCGGCGGCGGCGGCGCGACGGACGGCTTCATCGACGGAGCCAGCGACCGCGACATGATTATCCTTGATCATCGCCGCGTCCCACAGCCCCATGCGATGATTGGTCGCCCCGCCCTGCCGCGTGGCATATTTTTCCAGCACGCGCAGGCCCGGAATGGTCTTGCGCGTGTCTAACAAGGTAGCGCCGGTGCCCATGATCGCATCGACATAGGCGCGGGTCATGGTGGCGATGCCGGTCAGATGCTGGACGGTGTTGAGCGCCGACCGCTCCGCCGTCAGCATGGCGCGCGCCCTGCCCCGGATGCGCATGATGTCGGTGCCCGGTGCAACACGGTCGCCATCCTGACGCAACAGCTCAATCTCCACATCCGGGTCCAGCGCACGAAAGAAGGCAGCGGCGATGGGCAGACCCGCCAGCGTCACCGCATCGCGGCTGTCCATCACGCCATCGAAAATGGCATCGGCAGGGATCACCGCTTCGCTGGTGACATCGCGGCCCTCAGGGCCAAGATCTTCCGCCAGAGTGGAGGCGATGAAGGCGTCAAGGTCGAAGCCGGGCAAGGTGAAGGTCATGGGATATTTGGCATCCATATTGTCCTCCGTTCGCCCTGAGCTTGTCGAAGGGTTCTACTTCTTTAAACAGTAAAGGGCTTCGACAGGCTCAGCCCGAACGGATTGTTGTCCGGTAGCAGAAGGTCAACGATTACCCACATCACCCTTCCCCACCGTGCCGCTGGCCAATTCCAGCATCCGGTCGAGGCTCTTCTTCGCGGCGAGGCGCAGCCCCTCCTCCATCTCGATACGGGGCTGAAGGTCACGAAGCGACAAATACAGCTTTTCCATCGTGTTGAGCGCCATGTAGGGGCAGATATTGCAGTTGCAGTTGCCGTCCGCGCCCGGCGCGCCGATGAAATTCTTGTCCGGCACCGACTTGCGCATCTGGTGGATGATGTGCGGTTCGGTCGCGACGATCAGCGTGTCGCCGGGCATCGTCTTGGCATATTGCAGGATGCCGCTGGTCGAACCGACATAGTCGGCATGATCGACGATATAAGGCGGGCATTCGGGATGCGCGGCGATGGGCGCGTCGGGATGCTGGGCCTTGAGCTTCAGCAGTTCCGTCTCGCTGAACGCCTCATGCACGATGCAAACCCCCGGCCACAACAGCATGTCGCGGTTGAACTTGCGCTTCAAATAGCCGCCCAGATGCTTGTCGGGACCAAAAATGATCTTCTGGTCACGCGGGATCTGGCTCAGGATCGTTTCCGCCGATGAGCTGGTGACGATGATGTCGGACAGCGCCTTCACTTCGGCGGAGCAGTTGATGTAGCTCAAAGCAATATGGTCGGGATGCGCCTCGCGAAACGCCTTGAACTGCGCTGGCGGGCAGCTGTCCTCCAGGCTGCAACCGGCGTCCATGTCGGGCAGGACGACGATCTTTTCCGGGCTCAATATCTTGGCGGTTTCGGCCATGAAGCGCACGCCGCAGAAAGCGATGACGTCCGCGTCGGTTTCCGCCGCCTTGCGCGACAGCTCCAGGGAGTCGCCGACAAAATCGGACAGGTCCTGAATTTCAGGCTTCTGGTAATAATGGCCCAGGATAACGGCGTTGCGTTCCTTGCGCAGCCGGTCGATCTCCGCGCGCAAGTCAGTCCCCTGCGGGATTCCGGTGATGGCGTTCATGTCCCTAACTCCTCACGGGCCTTTCCCGCGCCCCTAACGGGCGGCGCGGCGGTTGGCCAGTACCTCATTGACCGGGGTGGTCACGTCCCATTGTTCGCGATTGTCGCCCGCCCGCTCCGGCGGGAAGGTGACGATCACGCGCGCGCCGCCCTGCCCCGCCGCTTCCAACGGTGCGGTCATCAGCTTGGCGAGCGCCGCGCGGCCGAATTCACGGGCGCGCGCCATGCGGGCGGGCGAGCGGGCTTCCTGTTCGGCACGGCCCTGCGCATAGGCGGAAACCCGGCGGCTCAATTCTTCCCCCGCCTGACGCGTGACGAACAGGCCGTTGGTCCGCACCAGAGTCCGCGCGGCTTCATCGACATTCGCCTTGGCGGGCTTAACGTCCGGCGCGTTGACGATCAGCGTGCGGCTATCGGCATCCCATTCCAGATCATCCGCGCCGATGCCGCTGACATCGATGAAATAGTCCACTGAAAAGGGCATCTTCACGACCTGATCCGACTTCAGGAAGCCAAAGCCCCGCACGTCCCGCGCCGTGCTCTGGATCGTGCCGGACAGTGCCGAAACCTTCAGACTGGAAGCACCTGCGAACCGTTCGGCAACGACCTTCGTCACGGCGGACCCATCATCCTCGACACTCACCACATAATCGCGATCATAGGTGCGCCAGCCGACCAGCATCGCGCCCCCAACGATCAGAAGCAGCAAGGTGACGAGAACAGGCGTCCAGACCTTGTTCAGCGCAACCGCCATCGGCCATCCTCCGCTTCAGCGGCGATGCCCCGCCCGTCCAGGTCGATCAGGTGAGCCAGGACCGAACGCCCAGCCGCCGGGTGGAGGCGCGGATCGACGCCCTTATACATTTGCGCCACCATGGCGGGAATTTCCGACGCGCCGTGACGTTCAAGAAAGCGCGTAATCTGCCCTTCCCGCTGCTTGCGATGCCCCATCATGCCGCGCACCAGACGACGCGGATTGGCCACCGGATCGCCATGGGCCGGATAATAGACCGCATCCTCCCGGTCGAGCAGGCGCTGCATCGACCGCATATAGTCGGCCATGTCGCCATCGGGCGGCGAAATGACGCTGGTGGACCAACCCATGACATGATCGCCGGTAAAAAGCGCATTTTCCTCCACCAATGCAAAGCAGAGATGGTTGGAGGTGTGACCGGGCGTAGCGATTGCTTCGAGCGTCCATCCCTCCCCCGCCACCTGCTCGCCATCGGCAAGGATGCGGTCAGGAATATAGGAAGGATCGAAAGCGGCATCGGCGCGCGGGCCGTCATCCTCCAGCGTTAACGGCGCGCAACCGATGATGGGCGCGCCGGTTTGCGCCGACAGCGGCGCGGCGGCAGGACTATGATCACGATGGGTATGCGTGCACAAAATTGCCCGCACGGGCCGGTCGCCGATGGCGGCGAGCAGCGCAGCCAGATGATCGGCATCGGCGGGGCCGGGATCGATCACCGCCAGATCATCCGACCCGACCAGATAGGTCTGCGTGCCCGTATAGGTGAAGGGCGACGGATTGGGCGCAAGAACACGACCGACGCGCGGCGATATCTGCAACAGCGTGCCCGTGGGCATATCGACGGGATCATGAGCGGTGGCCATGCGTTCCATGTGCCCATCTGGCCGGGATTTTCAAGGCCCGGCGGTTCAGGGATTCCGTTTCGCGGAGGGCTGGCCTAAGCTGTCGGCCATGAGCGCGTCCAAAGATCTGGTGGAAGCATGGCGGCAGCATCTGGCGCTGGACCGGCGGCGATCCACGCATACGGTGCGTGCCTATATGGCAACGGCGGAGCGGTTGATCGCCTTCATGGAAGGGCATCGCGGCGAAGCCGTGACCGCAGCGGGATTGAGCAAGGTCGATCAGGCGGATCTGCGCGCGTTCCTGACCGTGCGGCGGAGGGACGGGATCGGCAATGGATCGGCGGCGCGGGAATTGTCGGCGGTGCGGGGTTTCCTGAAGTTTGTAGGTGGCGAGGATGCGCGGGTGCCGCTGCTAAAAGGGCCGAAGGTAAAGCGCGGCCTGCCCCGGCCAATCTCCCCTGACGAGGCGGTGGCGCTGGCGGGCGATATCGCGGAGACGGCCCGCGAAGGATGGATCGGCGCGCGCGACTGGGCGGTGCTGCTGCTGCTCTATGGCGCAGGGCTGCGGATCGGCGAAGCCATGGGGCTGATGGGCGATATCCTGCCGCTCAGCGACACGCTGCGAGTGACAGGCAAGCGCGGCAAGACGCGGATCGTGCCCCTGCTTCCACAGGTGCGGACGGCGATCGAGGCTTATGTGGCCGCTTGTCCCTATCCGGTAGCGCGGGAGGAAACGCTGTTTCGGGGCGCGCGAGGTGGTCCGCTATCGGCGGCGATCATCCGGCGCGCGGTGCAGGGCGCACGGGGGCGGCTGGGGCTGTCGGACAGGACGACACCGCATGCGCTTCGACACAGCTTTGCAACGCACCTGCTGGGCCGCGGGGCGGACTTGCGATCGTTGCAGGAACTGCTGGGCCATGCCAGCCTGTCATCGACGCAAATCTATACGCAGGTGGACGCTGCGCACCTGCTGGATGTGTACAGGAACGCGCATCCTCGGGCTTAGGCCGCAGGTTCAACTGAAAATCCGTTCGCCCTGAGCCTGTCGAAGGGCCTTTCTTCCTTCGGTAGTAAGGGGCTTCGACAAGCTCAGCCCGAACGGGGGTTAGGTGGTTTTGAACTATCGCGCCGTGCGCGTCACCCCCTCGGCTTCCAAGTCGCCAGACGCCAGATATAAAGCCCGATCGCCCCCACCACACAGGCCGTCGCCACCGGCCCCACATATTTATCAATCTCGCTAAAATTCTGGCCCAGGACATAGCCTGCATAGGCAAGGATGATGTTCCAGATCAGCGCCCCACCCGCCGTCCAGGCGAGGAATTTGACATGCCCCATCCGAAACAATCCAGCGGGAAGCGAAATCATCGTCCGAAAAGCAGGCAGGAAACGAAATACGAAGACGACGATCTGGCCATATTTCCCGAATATATGGTCAAGCGCCTCGACATCCCGCCACTCCAGCGTCGCCCAACGGCCATAGCGGTCCACCAGCGGCTTCAACCGGGCGAAACCCAATATGTGGCCGACCAGATACCAGAAATAATTGCCGACCGTCGTGCCCAGCGTCCCTGCGACGAGCAACCACTCCATCGCCATGCGGCCCTGCCCGACACGGATGCCGCCAATGCCCATTATGAGTTCCGACGGGATCGGCGGAAAGACATTTTCGATCACCATCAGGGCGAAAATGCCCCAATATCCGCCCGCGTCGATGAGGTGGAGGACCCAGTCAGTCAAATGTCGTCATTCCAGCGAAGGCTGGAATCTCTTTCGAGCGGATCGAGTGGCTCAAGCAGCCACCCTCGCCGCCAAACGCGCGTCGATGGCGTCCCAGATCATGCCGCCGGTATCCGTGCCGTTAAAGGCATCGATCGACACTATGCCCGTCGGCGAAGTCACGTTGATCTCCGTCAGCCACTCGCCCCCAATCACGTCGATGCCGACGAACAGCAGCCCCCGGCGCTTCAGCTCCGGTCCCATCGCGGCGCAGATTTCCAGCTCCCGGTCGGTAAGCTCGGTGCGGGCAGCCGATCCGCCGACCGCCAGGTTGGAACGGATTTCGCCAGCGCCGGGAATGCGGTTGATCGCGCCCGCGACTTCGCCGTCGATCAGGACGATACGCTTGTCGCCTTGCGCCACGCCGGGAATGAAAGCCTGAACCATGAAAGGCTCGACCCATGAGGCATTGAACAGTTCCACTAGCGCCGAAATGTTCGCGCCGGACTGCCCCACATGAAAGACCGCGTTGCCCGCATTGCCGTAAAGCGGCTTGACGACGATCTCGCCATGTTCGGCCAGGAAGCTGCGCACTTCGGCCAAATCACGGGTAATCATCGTCGGCGGCATGAAGCGCGCATAATCCAGCACGAACAGCTTTTCGGGCGCGTTGCGGACGGCGGCAGGATCATTCACCACCAGCGTTTCTTCCTGCACCCGTTCCAGCAGGTGGGTGGCGGTGATGTAGCTCAGGTCAAAGGGCGGGTCCTGACGCATCAAAACAACATCGACATCGCGGCCCAGGTCCAGCAGTTCAGGTTCGCCGAACGCGAAATGGTCCCCCTGCACCTTCTGCACCTTTACCGGGCGCGCCTTCGCCAGCACCCGACCGTCGCGATAGGTGAGGTCGGGCGCGAGATAATGATAAAGCCGATGCCCCCTCGCTTGCCCCCCCAGCATGATGTGGAAGGTGGAATCGCCCGCGATATTGACCCCTTCCATCGGGTCCATCTGCACAGCGACGGTGAGAGGGTTGAGTTGGGTCATCTGCTTGCTTCACCTTCCGTTCGCCCTGAGCTTGTCGAAGGGCTTCACTTCTCTTCAAGAACAAGAAACGGGCTTCGACATTTGGCCGAGACAAGGGACTCGGTCAAACAGCCCGAACGGAACAGGGTTATTCATCCCCCATGCCACACATTCGCCAGATGGCGTGGCGGGCGGCCCGGCGCAAGGAGGATCACGTCGATCCGCATATCATCGCCCGGCTCCGCAAGGTCGTGGAACAGGATTTCGGCGGCGGATGCCACGCGCGAAAGGCGGCGCTCGTCGATGGAAAGGTCCAGGTCTGCGGCAGTGGCGCGGGCCTTCACCTCGACAAAGGCCAGCATCGCGCCGCGCCGCGCGACGATGTCCACCTCCCCCGCAGGCGTGCGCAAGCGGCGGCCAACGATGCGCCAGCCTTTGAGCCGCAGCCACCATCCGGCGATGCGTTCCGCCTGCCGCCCGCGCTTTTCCGCCTGTTGTCTGACGGGGGTCTGGCGCGTCACCCTTTCAGCTCCAGCGCGCGATCATAAAGCGCGCGGCGGTCGAGGCCGAATTTCTTCGCCACCTCTCCCGCCGCCTTGGAAACGGGGAGCCGCTCCATCGCCTCCATCAGCGCGGCGTCAGCATCTTCGGCGCTGGCGGGCGGGGCTTCGCCGGGTGGGCCAACGATGACGACAATCTCGCCCTTGGGCGGGGCGTCGGCATAGCGGGCGGACAGTTCGGTCAGCGTGCCGGTGCGGGTTTCCTCAAATGTCTTGCTGATTTCGCGGGATACGGCGGCGTCGCGGTCGCCCAGATGCTCCGCCATGGCGGCCAGGCTTTCGGATAGGCGCGGCCCGCTTTCGTAGAAGATCAGCGTGGCGCGCAGGGCGACGACTTCCGCCAGAGTATCCGCCCGCGCCTTTTGCTTCACCGGCAGGAAGCCCATGAAGAGGAAGCGATCAGTCGGCAGCCCCGACAGGGTCAGCGCCGCGATGGCAGCGCTGGGACCGGGCAGCGTCGTGATATTGCGCCCCGCTGCGCGCGCATCGCGGACGAGCTTATAGCCAGGGTCGGAGATCAGCGGCGTGCCGGCATCCGAAAGCAGCGCAACCGATTCGCTCGCCATCCGCTCGATCAGGCGGGCGCGAACACCCTCGGCGCTATGATCATGATAGGGGACCATCGGGCGCTCCGATCCCGCGTGGCGCAACAAACGCGCGCTCACCCGTGTATCTTCCACGGCGATTACGTCGGCCAGCCGCAGGATTTCGGCCCCGCGCGGGCTAAGGTCTCCAAGGTTGCCGATCGGCCCCGCTACGATGTAAAGCCCAGGCTCAAGCCCAGAAGTTGAAGTTTCCATAAGGACGCCAGATGACAGAGACGGATACCCTCCGGCAAGCGGACATGTTCGCGGCAATGAAGCGCGGTGCGCGTATCCTGTTCGCCGCCAGCGCTTTGCTGGTCGCCGCCTGTCAATCGATTGTCCCGCGCGGGCCGGGTCCGGTGCGACCGACCGAGCCTGTTCCCAGCGGACCCGACGTGACGCAGGGCCTGCCCACCGACGCGCTGCGCCATCGCGTCGCGCTGCTGGTGCCGATGAGCGGACCCAATGCTGGCGTGGGCCAATCCATCGCAAACGCCACCACGCTGGCGCTGCTCGACACGCGGGCGGATAAGGTGCGCATCACCACCTATGACACCAGCATGGGCGCGGCAGCGGCGGCGAACAAGGCGCTGGCGGAAGGCAACCGCCTGATCCTGGGGCCGTTGCTGGCAGAGGATGCGCGGGTCGTAGGCCCCATCGCGGCGCGGGCGAAGGTGCCGGTCATCAGCTTTTCCAACGATGTGAGCGTAGCCGGGGACGGCGTCTACATCATGGGCTACAATCCCAACCAGTCGATCGACCGGGTGGTCGAGTTCGCCAAGACCAAGGGCCTGTCGAAATTCGCCGCCTTGATACCCAAGGGCACCTATGGCGAGCGGTCGGGCACGTCCCTGCTCCGCGCGGTGGAGGAGGAAGGCGGGACGGTCGTGTCGATGCAGACATTCGACCGGTCGACCGCTTCGATGACGGCAGCGGTCAAGAAATTGCAGGCATCGTCCAGCTATGACGCGCTGCTGATCGCCGACAGCGGTCGCGTGGCGATGCAACTGGCCCCGATCGTGCGCAAAAATGGCGGCGCAACCGCGCGCCTGCTGGGCACGGAATTGTGGAATACGGATCGCGGCCTGGCATCCACCCCAGCCTTGCGCGGCGCCTGGTTCGCCAGCGTGTCCGACGGCCTGTACGGCCAGTTGGCGAGCAAATATCGCGCACGCTATGGCAGCGCGCCTTTCCGCCTGTCCGCACTGGGTTATGACGCCGTCCTGCTGACCGTGCGTATCGCGCGCGACTGGAAGCCGGGAACGACCTTCCCCGCCGCCAGGCTGCGCGATTCGAGCGGCTTTTCCGGCATCGACGGCGCCTTCCGCTTCGACCGCAGCGGCATTGCCGAACGCGCGCTGGAAGTATCGGAAGTCAGCGCAGGCACCTATACCGTGGTGGCCGCCGCCCCGAAGGCCTTCACGGAATAACCCCTCTCCGTTCGCCCTGAGCCTGTCGAAGGGCTCTTCTTCCTTCAAAGAAAGTGAAGGCCTTCGACAAGCTCAGCCCGAACGGATTTGGAGGTCAGTTCTTGATCCGCCCCGTAGGCAGGATCAAAGGCCAATCCCCATCAACCTCGATACAAGCCGAAATGCCATAAACCTCCGCCAGGCTCTGTTCGGTGAGCACCTCCATGGGCTTACCGTCCGCGACCAGCCTGCCCTTGTCCATCAACAGCAACCGGTCGCAATAGCGCGCCGCCATCCCCAGGTCATGCAGGACAGTGACCACCAGCGACCCGGCCCGCGCTTCGGCCTTGAGCAGGTCCATGACATCGATCTGATGACCCGGATCAAGCGCCGCAAGCGGTTCATCGGCAATCAGCGCAGGCGCGCCCACCGCCAGCGCACGGGCCAGCAGCACACGGGCGCGCTCGCCCCCCGACAATTCCGTGGCGATCCGCCCTTTCAGATGAAGCACATCGGCACGGCTAAGCGCTGCATCGACAATCGCCTCATCCTGCTCTGACAACCGGGACAGCGGCCCCAGATGCGGCATGCGGCCCAGTGCCACCAGCCGCTCCACCAGCAGCGGCCAGTGCAGCGTCTGGCCCTGGGGCAGATAGGCGACACGGCGCGCAATGTCTTTCCGGCTAAGGCCCCCAATCGCGCTATCGTCGATCCAGACATCGCCGCTTTCGGGGCGGACGAGGCCCAGCAGGGCGCGGATCAGCGTCGATTTTCCCGCGCCATTGGGACCGATAATACCGACCAACTGCCCCGGCTCCAGCAAGGTGCTGACGCTGGATATGGCGACATGTCGGCCCAGGCGAACCACAAGGTCGCGGCTTCGGATCGTCACCATAGCCGCCGCTCCCGCATCAGATGGACCAGGAAAACGGGCACGCCCAGCAACGCGGTCAGGACACCCAGCTTCAATTCATTGCTGGTGGGGATCAGGCGCACGCCAATGTCCGCCAGCGTCAGCAGCGCCGCCCCGCCCAGCAGCGACGGAATCAGAATGGCCGAGGGCGAACGGTCGGTCAGCGGCCTGACAAGGTGCGGCACGATCAGGCCGACGAAACCAATCGCCCCCGACACCGCCACCGCGCCGCCCACGCCTATGGCGACGCCCAGCATCATGCGCAGCCGAGCCGTGCGCAAGTCCACCCCCAGCGCCTGCGCGCCCTCTTCTCCCAACGTCAGCGCATCCAGGCTGCGGCCATCGGCGATCAACAGCGCCGCGCCGATGGCGACGCAGGGCAGCGCCATCCAGACATGGGCATAGCTGCGATTCTCCAGGCTGCCCATCAGCCAGCTCATGATCTCCATCGCGGCAAAAGGATTGGGCGACAGGTTGAGCGACAGCGCAATCCCCGCCCCGGCCAGCGTCGCAACAGCGATGCCAGCAAGGATCAGGGTCAGCGGACTTTCCGAAGGGCCCGCCAGCAGGAACAGCGCGCCGATAGCGGCAAAGCTGGTGGCAATAGCCAGCACTGGCAGGATGAGCGGGTGAATATGGGAAAGGCCGAAATATAGCGCGCACACGGCCCCCAGCGCCGCCGCATTGGACGCGCCCAGCACTGACGGTTCGGCCAGCGGGTTACGCAAATAGCCCTGAAGCGCGGCTCCTGACAGGCCCAGCATGGCTCCAACGACAAGGCCCAACAGCATGCGCGGCAGGCGAAGGTCGATCAGGATGGCGCGTGCAACCTCATCACCCCCGCCGGTCACAACGGCAAAGATGCGGGCGGGGGACAGCGGAACCGCGCCCAGAGTGAGCGAGCCGAGCGCCGCCAAAAGGGTGAGCGCGATCAGGATGGGGATCAACAGCGGATGGCGACGGGCGCTCATGACTTGCACGCTCCCAGGCTGCTGTTAGGGAATGCCGTGCTTCTGCGAAGGCAGGAGCCCAGTGTTTGGTGGGGGCGGAATTGATGCACAGAAGGATCATCACGGCGGCCTTGGCCCTGGGCCTGACCGGCGCCGCGCCCGCACCGCCGCCACAGCGCATCGTCTCGCTCAACACCTGTTCCGACCAATATGTGCTGGCGCTCGCCGATCCGGGGCAGATCGCGGCATTGAGTCCCTATGGCCATGACCCCGAACTGTCGGCGGCGGTGGCAAAGGCGCGGCATTTCCGCGCGCTGAAACGACCTGCCGAGGAAGTGCTGGCGATCGGCCCGGACCTGCTGATCGGCTTTCCCAACGGCGCGGGGGGCGTGGTCGGCGCGCCGCCCGGTCAATGGCGCACATTGGGATTGGCGAGCGCGGACAGCTTCACGTCGATCAGGCAACAGGTGCGACAGGTTGCCGCCGCCGTCGGCCACCCCCGGCGTGGAGAAGCGCTGATCCGGGCGATGGAACGCGATCTGGCGACCCTTCCCAAGGCGCGGCGAGGCGGCATCGCCGCCTATTATCAGCGGCGCGGCTATATGACCGGAACCGGCACGCTGGTCGATGAACTGATGCGGCGGGCGGGGCTGGTCAACCTTGCGAGCAAGCTGGGCAAGCCCGCGCTGGCCCAAGTGCCGCTGGAACAGATGATCGCCGCCCGCCCCGACTTTCTGATCGTCGAGAGCGGGAGCGAGAAGGTCGTCGATCAGGGAACGGAAATGCTGCACCACCCGGTGCTGCGATCCATTCCGCGCATCCGTGTGCCGCAAGCCTGGACGGTGTGCGGCGGCCCAGCCTATGTCCAGGCCGCACGCAGCATCATCGCCCAGACGGATGCCGCAGGCAAAGGAAGGGCGCAGCCAAAGGCCGCGCCCCGGCGATAAGGGGTAGTCGCCCACCCCTCTCACCTTCCAACTTCAGAAGCGGACACGCACGCCGCCATAGGCCGACCGGCCGTAGGTGCCATAAGCATAGGCCGTGGCGTATTCCTGATCGAACAGATTGTCGATCCGGCCATAGACCTCGATCTTCTCCGTGATCGGGAAAGAGGCCCGTATGTCCGTGACTGCATAGCCGTCGATCTGCACCCGGTTGCGCGTGACGGGATCAAGATCGACGCTGTCGCTGACCATCGTGACGGTTGCGCCCGTCGACAGGCCAAAGGACCAGACATAATCGGCCGAGGCGCTGACTGCATTGGCGGCGCGACGCAGCAGGCGCTGGCCATAGGCCGTGCTGCCCGGCGAGCGATCACGTGCATCGACATAGCTATAGGCGGCGGTGAAGGTCAGCGCGTCGACCGGGCGTAGCGTCAGCGTCGATTCCACGCCCTTGGCACGGGTCCGCTCCAGGTTGCCATAGGTGAAGGTCGTATTGTCGTAGTTCAATTGATCCCGCGTGTCGCGCCAGAAGCCGGTGACCGACAACACCGCCCGGTCGCTGCCCAGATTTTGGTCAAAACCGACATCATAGCTTTTCGAACGCTCAGGCTTCAGGTTGGGATTGCCACTGAATGTATCGTAGAGTTGATAAAGCGACGGCGCCTTGAACCCTTCCCCATAGCTCAGGCGGAAATTTGTCGCGCCGCCGTTAGGGGTATAGTTGGCATTCGCGCCGAACGTGGTCGCGCCGCCGAACTGGCTGTGATCGTCATGACGCACGCCTGCGGTCACTGAAAGACCGTCCAACGGCTTCACCACCGCAAGCCCATAAACACTGTCGATATTGGCGCGATGGCTTTCCTGCGAACCAAAGCCGAAAAACTCATAGTCGGGCCGCTCATGCTCGTAGCCGAGCAGCAGCTTTACGTCATCGACGGGCTGATAGACGCCCTCATATTCAAAGCGCAGATTCGTGCCGGAATAGCCAAAGTCCGGATCATTGCCGCGAAGGAAATAATAGTCGCGGTCCTGCTGATACCAGGTCACAGCCGCCCGGTTCGTCAGCTTGCCATCGAACAGCGCGAAGTTGAGCCCCGCATAACCGACATATTGGTCCGATTTGGCAGCGTCAGGGCTGTCGGTGGGCGTGCCGAAGAAGCTGTCATAATCAAGATCGCCATGGATATAGTAGCCGCGCAGGTCCAGGCTCACATTGTCGGTAAAGGCAATCTTCAGTCGGGCATTGCCAGTGATATTTTCATAGCCATCCTTTTCCGTACCGCCGAAATCGGGGGAAACGGCGGAAATGCCGTCGGTGCGGAAATAGGCGACCCCGACGCCACCCGATACGATGCCGCTGGTGCCCGACACATCCGCCTTGGCGTTCAGCGTATCGGCATAGCCATAATCGACCGACGCCTTGCCCCCAAAACTTTCGCCCGGAATACCGGTCATGATGTTGACGACGCCGCCAATGGCTTGACTGCCATAGGCGATGGAATTGGAGCCGCGCAGCACTTCGATCCGCCGGATGTTGCCGACCAGCAGGTTGCCGAAATCATATTGATCGCCGATGCCGCTCGGATCATTGACCTTGACGCCGTCGATCAGCACCAGCGTCTGCGTGGTTTCCGCGCCGCGCAGCGACACGCTGGTGACGTTACCCAGGCTACCGGTGCGGTTGAAGCGGACGCCGGGCGTGGTGATCAGCAGATCGACGACGCTCACATTCTGGCGGGTCGCGATGGTCGTTTCATCGATCACGGTCACCGCTTGCCCAACCTCATCGGTAGGCTGCTGAATGCCCAGCGCCGTAACGACGATCTCGTCGGCCTCTTCGGCAAGCGCGGGGGTGGCGGCCAGCAGCGCCAGCAGTGAAATTCCGGTCCTGATCATATTTCTGTCTTCCCTGAGCGTCATGCGACATGAGCCCAGGGCCTCCGCACACGCGGCCAGTGCACGACAGAGGAAGACGCCAGCCCGCCCCGCGCACCGATGCGGCCCTGCGCCGCTTCGTCGCTCAGACGGAAAACCGTGCCCGGACCGATCCCTGGACCCAAGGCAAGAGCGACCATGCACCGGTAGGTTTCCTGGCTCGCGGGTCGTCGCGGTGATGCACGGCCTTCCCGGACTTGCGCCCAGTGGCTGGTCCCCCTCGCCTCCCCCTTTGAAGGCATGCGGGCTTCCATGTGCATCGCGCTCGCCGCTTACAGTTGCAGGGACAGCCGCGGAATTGGACGGTCATCCCGTCCGCACCGCATTCCCTTTCCGGCGCGATCTTCTTACGTGAACGGTTGCCCGCCCACGCCGCGCGCCATAGGGGAAAGTGAGGGTTCTGCCAAGGAGTGGATCGATGCGATTGCTGGGCGCGGTGCTGGCCGGGGGACGATCCAGCCGGTTCGGGAGCGACAAGGCGCTTGCCGTGATGCCGGACGGGCGCACGCTGATCGAACATGCGGTGACGGCGATCGCGCCGCATGTGGAGACGGTAGTGGTCTGCGGGCGGAGCGTGGAAGGCTTGACCGGGCTGACGGATCGACCCGCACCGGACATGGGACCACTGGGCGGGCTGAACGCAGCGCTGCATCACGCACGAAGCGCGGGTTATGACGCAGTGCTGACGACAGGGTGCGACATGCCTGTCTATCCGGCGGCACTGGCAGAGGCTCTAACGGGAAAAAACGCGGGAGTGCTAAAGGGTCAGCAGCTCGCCGGTTTCTGGCCTGCTATGCTGGCGGACGAGCTGGACGCACATCTGGCGGCAGACAATAACCGATCGATCTACGGCTGGCTGGAGCGGATCGGCGCTCGGGTCGTAGAGCGACCGGATATCGTGTTGCCGAATATCAACCGGCCAAAAGATCTGGAAAACCTCGCCCTCCCCCGTTCGGGCTGAGCCTGTCGAAGCCTTTTCTTTCTTAAAGGGATAGCAAGCCAGGCCAAACTGAGCTTGCCGAAGCCCCCTCCCTTCCTTCCAACTAAGTTCGGGGGCGTTCGACAAGCTCAGGGCAAAAGTTGCAAAGAGCCGGTCTTCAAAGCTGAAGAGCGACGCTGGCTGCAACCCCTACAGGCATGGACGTTCCCGCCACCGCTTCGCCGATCAGCAGCAGGGTCGGGTCTTCGTCACTGATAGTGGCGACCAGGAAAGCAAGGGCGGACAGCTTGCCCCTGATCAGCCGTTCGGTGGGGAGGGAGACGTTGACGGCCACCATCACCGGCGTTTCCGGGTCGCGCCCGGCAGCGATCAACTGGCGGCTAATCTCTCCGGCAGCAGCGCGGCCCATATAAATGCCCAGCGTGCCGCCGGGACGGGCCAGCGCCTCCCAATCCAACTTGAGCTGCTCACCGGCTTTCAAATGCGCGGTCACCAGCGTCAGGCCGCGCGCCTTGCCGCGCAGGGTGAGCGAAGCGCTGCCGCTCGCCGCCGCCGCGCTGGCGGTGGTGATGCCAGGGCAGATGTGGAAGCGGATGCCGTCGGCGGCGAGATGCTCCATTTCCTCGGATGAGCGGCCAAAGACGGACGGGTCGCCGCCCTTGAGGCGTACGACGCGCTTACCCGCCTTGGCGGCGGCGAGGAGGAGGTCGTTAATGCTTTCCTGCGCCTTTGAATGGCGGCCCGAGCGTTTGCCAACACTGACCCGCTCGACGCCTTCGGGGATCAGGTCGAGCACGCCGGGGCCGACCAGCGCGTCGTAAAAGACGATCTCCGCCGCAGCGATCAACTTCTCCGCCTTGCGCGTAAGGAGGTCCGGGTCGCCCGGCCCTGCGCCGACTAGCCAGACTTCACCGGGGGCGATCAGTTCATTCGGCTGCATGGAGCGTCTCCTGCGGGATTTGGGCCAGGATGTTGGCGAGCGCGGGGCGGCAGGACCCGCAATTGGTGCCCGCGCCGATCGCCTTGCCGATGGCAGGCACGTCGACCAGGCTCTGGTCGCGGATGGCGGCGACGATCTGGTTCAACCCTATGTCGAAGCAGACGCAGATGGTCGCACCCTTGTCAGGTTGATTGCCGGGACCGCGCGCAGCAAGCACCGACACGCCCACTTCCTCCGCCTCAAGCTGACCGATGAGCCAGTCGCGCGAGGGCAGCAGGCCGGTGCGGGTGACGAACAGCACGCCCGCCAGCTTGCCTTCGCGAATGATCGCAATACGGCGAGTGCCGCGCGCCAGGTCCACCGCTTCGACGCGGTCACCCTTGGGCAGGCAGGCTTCCAGGCGGGCCGGATCACCATTGCCCGCGACTTCGTAAAGCGCGCCGCCCGGCACGGTGACGCGGGTCGCCCACAGGCACGGCACCTTGGCAGGCTGTTCACCGCGCAGGATCAGGAAGCCCTTCCACTCGGTCGCAACCTTTTCGATGGCGGCGGGCGTCGATTTGAAGCCGGGCTGACCCGAATGCGGATCGACCAGCGGGCGCGGCAGCAAACCAGTGCGGCCACCGTTGGAAATCTGGTCGGTCCAGTGGATCGGCGTAAAGATTTCGCCCCGACGCTGGCCTTCGCTCAAAGACGCGCGGAAAATGCTGTTGCCCTGCGCGGTCTGGACGCGGGCAAGGTCGCCATCGGCGATGCCCAGGTCCCGCGCATCCTGCGGGTGAATGTCGACCAGCGGCTCCTCGCGATGGCGGGCGAGCTTGGGCGACAGGCCGGTGCGCGTCATCGTGTGCCACTGGTCGCGATAGCGCCCGGTGTTGAGCGTCATCGGCCAGGCCTTCAGCGGCTCCTGCAACTCCATCTGCTTGGTCAGCACCAGCCGCGCCTTGCCATCAGGCGTAGAAAAGCGGCCATCCGCGAAGGGCCGCTCGCCGCCCCAGCGGAAAGGCTCCATCGCTTCATAGGCGTCATTGCCGATGGTCGCCTGCGCGCGCAGGTTGAGCAGGCGCGCGCCGTCATTCTGATAGGCGGTCAGGCGGGCATGTTCGCGCCAGATGTCGGCGGGCCGATCATAGGCGAAAGCATTGCGCCAGCCCATGCGGCGGGCAACTTCCTTGACGATCCACCAGTCGGGCTTCGCCTCGCCGGGGAGCGCGAGGAAAGGCCGCTGGCGGCTGACGGTACGGTCGCTATTGGTGACGGTGCCGTCCTTCTCCCCCCATCCGGCGGCGGGCAGGCGGACGTCGGCATGCACGCTGGTGTCGGTGTCGGCGATGATGTCCGACACGACAAGGAAGGGAACGGCTTCCAGCGCCTCCCGCACGCTGCCCGCGTCGGGCAGCGAGACGGCAGGGTTGGTCGCCATGACCCAGAGCGCCTTGACCCGACCCTCATTGATCTGACGGAACAGGTCGACAGCTTTCAGGCCCGGCTTGGTCGCCATGGCGGGCGCAGCCCAGAAGCGCCCTACCCGCTCCACATTTTCCGGCGCGAAATCCATATGCGCGGCCAGTGTCGAAGCAAGCCCGCCGACCTCTCGGCCCCCCATCGCATTGGGCTGGCCCGTGATCGAGAAAGGTGCCGCGCCCGGCTTGCCGATCCGGCCCGTAGCGAGGTGGACGTTCAGGATCGCGTTGACCTGATCGGTGCCGCGGATCGACTGGTTGATGCCCTGGCTGAACATCGTGACCGTGCGCGGCGTGGCGGCGAACAGCTTGTAGAACTGTTCCAGCAGCGCTGGCGCGATGTCGCAAGTCTTTGCGGTAGTCCAAAGATCGTGGCCAGTGCGGATATGCTCCCAGAAACCTTCGGGCGCATTGACGTGATCCGCAACGAAGGCAGGATCGGTGATCCCCTCCGCATCGCACCACGCGAGCAACCCGTTCATCAAGGCGACGTCCGTGCCGGGCTTCACCGCCAAATGCAGGTCCGCCCCTTCGCAGGTCTCGGTGCGGCGCGGGTCGATGACGACCAGCTTGGTGCCGCGCGCCGCGCGGGCCGCCTGGATGCGCTGATAAACGATCGGGTGGCACCAGGCGGTGTTGGATCCGACCAGCACGATGAGGTCGGCTTCGTCCAGATCATCATAGCTGGCGGGCACGATGTCCTCACCAAAGGCGCGGTTGTGCCCGGCAACCGCGCTCGACATGCACAGGCGGCTGTTGGTGTCGATGTTGGACGTGCCGATGAAGCCCTTCATCAGCTTGTTGGCGACATAATAATCTTCGGTCAGCAGCTGGCCGGACACATAGAAAGCGACGCTGTCAGGGCCGTAGCGATCCACCGTCTCGCGAAACTTCTTCGCGACCAGATCCAGCGACTTGTCCCAGCTGGCGCGCTTGTTGCCGATCATCGGGTGCAGCAGGCGACCTTCCAGTCCCACGGTCTCACCCAGATGCGTGCCCTTGGAGCAAAGCCGCCCGCCATTGGCTGGATGCGCCTCATCGCCCTTGATCGTGACCGACCGCGGCCCGGTCGGCGTGGCCGAAATGCCGCAACCGACGCCGCAATAGGCGCAGGTGGTGCGGATGGCCTGGTTCATGCGATGCCCTTCTCTTTAGGAAGTGCTCCTGCGAAGGCAGGAGCCCAGTCCTGCCGTCTGAACTGGGTTCCTGCCTTCGCAGGAACACGATCCGCCTCAGGCAGGAAATGTTCTGAAAAGAATTGGGTGGGGGCGCATGCCGCAAGGGATGGCCAACAGGCAACCCCCACCCCGGTCCCCGCCTTTGTGGCTGGGGACCGAAAGCTCACGCCGCTGCCTTCATCGCCGCCGGACGAGCGATCAGCACGCGATCACCCTCCAGCTTGACGGCGATGGTCGGCGTGCAGCCCTCGTCATTGCCCTGCGCCTCGCCCGTTTTCAGGGCGATGTTCCAGTTGTGCAGCGGGCAGGCAACGCTGTGGCCATGGACGATGCCCTGGCTCAGCGGGCCTTTCTTGTGCGGGCATTCATTGACCAGCGCGAAGACCGTGTCATCGCTGGTGCGAAATACGGCGATTTCCTTCTCACCGGCAATCTGAACCGTGCGAGCGCCGCGCTGGGGAATGTCGGCCAGCGTGCCGATGTCGATCCATGTCGTCATATCATTCACTCCGCAGCGATGGCGCCAAAGGGCATGGAAGCGTCGAGATGCTGGTGCAATTCACTCTCCGCACCGGCTGCGCGCTGCGCCCAGGGATCATCCTGGCTGAAGCTCTGCGAATAAAGGAAGCGAGCACGCAACTCCTCTCGGCCAGCCTCATCCTCGACAATCCGCTGCTTCACATATTCCACGCCAACGCGCTCGATCCAGGGCGCGGTGCGCTCCAGATAGCGGGCTTCCTCGCGGTAGAGCTGAGTGAAGGCGGCACAATAATCGAGCGCTTCCTGCTCGGTCGCGACCTTGCAGAGCAGGTCGGTGGCGCGGAGATGGATGCCGCCATTGCCGCCGACATGCAGCTCATAGCCGCTATCCACGCAGACCACACCAAAGTCCTTGATCGTCGCCTCCGCGCAGTTGCGGGGGCAGCCGGATACGGCGATCTTGAACTTGTGGGGCATCCACGACCCCCAGGTCATCCGTTCCGTCTTGACGCCAAGGCCGGTCGAATCCTGCGTGCCAAAGCGGCACCATTCGGACCCGACGCAGGTCTTCACCGTGCGCAGCGACTTGCCATAAGCATGACCGGAAACCATGCCCGCGGCATTGAGGTCGGCCCAAACGGCGGGCAAATCTTCCTTCTTGATGCCGAAGATATCGAGACGCTGGCCGCCGGTGACCTTCACCATCGGCGCATCATATTTCTCGACCACGTCAGCAATCGCGCGCAGTTCCTTGGGGTTGGTCAGGCCACCCCACATGCGCGGAACGACCGAATAGGTGCCGTCCTTCTGGATGTTCGCGTGCATCCGCTCATTGACGAAGCGGCTCTGCTGGTCATCGACATATTCACCGGGCAGCGCACAAAGCAGATAGTAATTGAGCGCCGGGCGGCAGGAAGAACAACCATCCGGCGTCGACCAGTGCAGCTTCTGCATCACTTCGGGGATAGAGCGCATATTCTGCGCCACGATCTCGCGCCGCACATCGTCATGGCCAAAGCTGGTGCATTTGCACATCGTCTTCGGCCCCGACTGGACGTCGTCGCCCAGCACCACCGCCAGCAGATTCTCGACCAGACCCGTGCAGCTGCCGCAGCTGGCTGACGCCTTGCAGGTGCCGCGCACCGCATCCAGGCTGCATGCGCCCTTCTCGATGCAAGCCACGACCTGGCCCTTGCTGACGCCGTTGCAGCCGCAAATCTCGGCATCGTCCGAGAGCGCCGCAACGGCCGCCTTAGGGTCCAGCGCGCCTCCTCCAGAGGCGAAGGCCTGACCGAAGATCAGCAGGTCGCGGATTTCGCCGACATCCTCCTCGCGCTTGAGCATGTCGAAATACCAACCGCCGTCCGCCGTGTCGCCATAGAGCACCGCGCCGATGACCTTGTCATCCTTGACCACGACGCGCTTGTAGACGCCGCGTGACGCATCGCGCAGGACGATGTCCTCGCAACCTTCGCCGCCCGAAAAGTCACCAGCCGAAAAAACGTCCAGCCCGGCAACCTTGAGCTTGGTCGAGGTGACCGAACCCTTATAGCCCGTATGCTGGTCAGTCAGGCCGTCGGCCAGGCTGCGGCACATGTCCCACAACGGCGCGACGAGGCCGTAGACATTGCCGTCATGCTCAACACATTCGCCAACCGCCAGCACGTCAGGGTCGCTGGTGACCATATGGTCATCGACCTTGATGCCGCGATTGACCTCAAGGCCAGCTTCACGGGCGAGCGCCGTCGAGGGACGGATGCCCACCGCCATGACGACCAGGCTCGCGGGGATTTCCGTGCCATCCTTCAGGCGGACGCCCTCGACCTTGCCGTCGCCATAAATGGCTTCGGTATTGGCACCGGTCAGGATGGTCTGGCCGCGTCCTTCGAGCGCGGACTTCAAGAGCCAGCCCGCTGCCTCATCGAGCTGCCGCTCCATCAGCGTGTCCATCAGGTGGATCACGGTTACCTTCATGCCGCGCAGGGTGAGGCCATGCGCCGCTTCCAGGCCCAGCAATCCGCCGCCGATCACCACCGCAGAACCGCCCTTCCCGGCGGCTTCCAGCATGGTGTCGACGTCCTTCATGTCGCGGAAGCTGATGACGCCCGGCAGGTCCTTGCCCGGCACCGGAATGATGAACGGGTCGGAACCCGTCGCGATCAGCAGCTTGTCATAGCCAACAGTGCGACCCGACTGGCTCGTGACGGTCTTTGCAGTGCGATCGACCGCCGTCACCGGATCGCCGGCGATCAGCTCGATCCCATTTTCATCATACCATTCACGGCTGTTGATGACGATGTCATCGAAGCTCTTCTCACCGGCCAGAACCGGCGAAAGCATGATGCGGTTATAGTTCACATAAGGCTCTGCGCCAAAGATGGTGACGCGATAACGCCCCGCATCGCGCGCCAGCAGTTCCTCGACCGCACGGCAACCGGCCATGCCGTTGCCAACAACCACCAGATGTTCCCGCACGTCCTCTGACGGCACGAAGATATTCTCTTCGTTGGCCGTCTCCGGTTCGGCGTTGTTCTGAAAATCCATCCCTTGACTCCAGACAATAAAAAAGCCGCCATCCGGACCCCTGGGCTTTGAACCCAGGAGTCTGGATGGCGGCTTTGCCATCATTAACGCTTTGACGATCCAACCGTGGATCACCGCCGCTATATCAGTAGAGGACAACCTTGTCCTTCGCAGTGCAACATAAATGAAACGCGCTGGGGGTCAAGCGATTCGGCAGGAAAGTTTGAAAGTGCCGATAATCCCTCTCACCAAAACACCACCACCCGTTCGGGCTGAGCCTGTCGAAGGGCGAACGGAGGTAAGGTTTCAAAATAGGGCGGCGGCTCCTCTTTCGAGTGCCGCCGCCTCTCCTCTCCAACAACCCTAATCAGATGCGCGCACCGCTGCTCCAGGTCGCGCGCCAGCGAGCACGCACCAGCGAAATGCCCAGGAAAGCCGCCACGGACAGGCCCGCGAAGATCAGGAACCCAGGCGCAAAGCTGCCGGTAAACTGCTTGGCAAGACCCAGCGACGACGCCAGGTAAAAGCCGCCAATGCCGCCCGCCATGCCGACCAGGCCGGTCATGACGCCGATTTCTTCCTGGAAACGCTGCGGCACCAGCTGGAACACCGAACCGTTCCCAGCGCCCAGCGCCAGCATCGCGGCGACGAAAAAGCCCAGCGACGACACCAGGGTCGATGCGTAGGACACACCGGCAAGCGCCAGCGCAGCGGCGATATAGACCATCATCAGCGCCTTGATGCCGCCAATCTTGTCAGCCAGCGCGCCACCCATGGGGCGGACCAGCGAACCGGCGAACACGCAGCCCGCGGTGCAATAGCCCGCTGTGATCGGGGTCAGGCCGAACTGGTCGGTGAAGTAGATCGGCAGCGATGCGGCAAGGCCGACGAAACCGCCGAAAGTCACCGAATAAAATCCCATCAGCCACCAGGCGTCGGCCGTCTTCAGCGGACGGAAATAATCCACCAGCTTCTTGGGCGCAGGCGCGTTGGGCGCATTTTTTGCCATGAACATATAGGCAATGAAGACGATGGTGAGCGGGATGCAGGCCAGGCCCAGCACCGCGTTCCAGCCGAACAGCTTTGCCAGGATCGGCGCAAAGAGCGAGGCAAGCACGGTGCCCGAATTGCCCATGCCGGCCAGACCCATCGCCTTGCCCTGATGTTCAGGCGGATACCAGCGGCTGGCCAAAGGCAAAGCGATGGCGAAGCTTGCGCCCGCAAAGCCCAAAATCACGCCCAGCGCCAGCGTGCCGCCAAAGCTGTTGACGCCCATGAACCAGGCGCCAAAAAGGCCCAGGATCACGATGACCTGGCTGATCGCCCCGGCCTGCTTGCAACCGATGCGATCGACCAGCAGCCCGTTGACCACGCGCAACAGCGCGCCTGCAAGGGTTGGGACAGCGACCATCAACCCCTTTTCAGCGGGCGTCAGGCCCAATGTCTGGGAAATGGAGGGTGCCAATGGCCCCAACACCACCCACACCATGAAGGCCAGGTCGAAATAAAGGAACGCGGCGATCAGGGTCGGCGTGTGACCCGCTTTCCAGAAGCTGGTCGGCCCGGCTTCCCCCTCGCCGCCTTTTTCGCGGTCCCAATAAGCAGTTGCCATGATGACGTCCTTCAATCTTGTGAAATGGACACAAAAAAAGGCCGCTCGCCGAATGCTCGTTATTCACGAGACCCGGTCAGCGGCTTTGCTGCAAATTCTGTTTTGAGGAGAGCGCGACCCCATCCTTGGGCATGCTCATCCATGAACGCGCTTCGTCGCGCGACCTTTGCCTTATCTAATGATTCGCTTCATGTTGCAAGGCACAATTTTTCTGCCAATCCTCCCCATTGCCAAATGGGGAAGGATCAGAAGGTGGCAAGGAAATCCTCGATGCGTTCGGGGTCGAATATGCGACCGTCGAAAAACCGGTCGGGGCCCAGCGTCAGTTCACCCCGCTTGGAACCGACCGCTAGCGGCGAGGCGACAGCGCCTTCCACCTTCATGCTGGCGCCGGGGATCGGCACATTGCTTTCGGCCAACGCCCGGCGGAAAATGTCCGGGCGAAACACCGATCCGGCCTTTGCCGCATTTTCGGGCGTGTGATCCACCATCTTCCACCGCACGAGCTGCGAATAGAGCCAAAGCGCCTGGCTGCGCCACGGAAAAGGCGTCGCTTCACGCGAAAAGAGCATGAAGTCCGGCATGTCGACCGGCGGCATGTCCGCCCGTGCAACGATACGCCCCGACAGCCCGCGCAGGATCAGGTCGGCGGGCTGATCGACGAAATGGGGCTGCGACAAAAGATGCGCCAGCGCCTCATGATTGCCCGGATCGTCGCACCATGCGGCGGAACGGACCAGTGCGCGGATCAGTGCGTCCACCGTCTGCGGATTTTCCTCCAGCCAGGGCGTGCGGAACGCCAGCACCTTTTCCACGCCGCGCCGCCAGATGCGCTCGCCAATGGCCACGGCTTCGGCCAGGCCCGCCTCTACCGCCGCGCTGCCCCAGGGTTCGCCTGCGATGAAGCCGTCAATCTCGCCCCCACGCATCGCTTCCACCGTCAGCGACGGCGGCACCACGCGCAACAGGACATCGCGGTCGGGGTCAACGCCCGCACTGGCCAGCCAGTAACGCAGCATGATGGCGTGGCTGGAAAAGCGGTGGACGACGCCGATCACCGGCTTGCGCTTCCACAGGCCAATGGCGGTGGCGAAATCATGCGCGGTGCCCAGCGGATCGTTCAGCCGGGCGGTGACATCGGGGTCCAGCGCCAGGGCGAATTCCCGCGCCATCACCAGCATATTGCCGTTGACGTTGAGCTTATAGGGCGCGGCCAGCGGCGCGGGATGCTGGCTCAACCCCAGCGTCACGGCGATGGCGAGCGGGGCCAGCATGTGCGCGGCCTGCACCTGGCCGAACAGCAGCCGGTCGCGCAAAGTCGCCCAGCTGACCGTGCGGACCAGGTCGAGGCTCAGCCCCTCTTCCTCGGCAAAGCCTTTTTCCCGCGCCACCGCCAGCACGGCGGAATCGGTCAGCGGCAGATAGGCGATACGCAGCGAAGTCGTCCCAGTGCTCATCATACCCCCCCTCCCAACAAGTCGCTGGCTGTGATCAGGGCCTGGGCGACATCCACGATCTTTTTCCCCTGGTTCATCGCGCTCGACCGCAACAGCGCATAGGCATCCGGTTCGCTGATGCCTCGCTGGCTCATCAATATGGATTTGGCGCGGTCGACGATCTTGCGGTCGGACAAGGCGGTGCGCGCTTCGTCCAGTTCGGTCTGAAGCCGGGCAAAGGCGTTAAAGCGGCGGACGGCCAGTTCCAGCACCGGCTTTACCCGTTCCTTGCGCAGCCCGTCCACGACATAGGCGGAAACCCCCGCATCAATGGCGGCACCGATCATGGAATCGTCCGACTGGTCGACGAACATGGCAATCGGCGTGGCCAGCGCGCGGCTGACCGTCAGCATTTCCTCCAGCGTGTCGCGGCTGGGGCTGCCCAGGTCCATCAGGACGACGTCGGGTGCCATGCGCTCAAGTCGCGCGACAAAGCCCCCGCGTGGAGGAATGATATGAATATCGTCATAGCCCGCTTCGCGCAGTCCTTCTTCCAGAACCGTCGCGCGCAGGCCGCTGTCATCGATGATGACGATTCGCATGGACCCATAGCCTTTTCGCCATTCAATGACGGCGATGCTGCGCCGCGTCAATCAGCTCTCAAACGCGCCCATTTGTCAATGCACGGCTGAAGGATCGACCTTGCCCGTTGGCCGGGGGCCAAGCCAGATGAGGGCGGCGGCCAGGAACAGGAATATCGCCGCGATGAAAAACACATGGTCCATGGCGATCACCGTCGCCTGCTGATCGACCAGGTTCGACAAAATCTGGCGGCTCTGTTCGGGGGAGAAGCCGCTGCCGGTCAGCGGAGCCGTCGCGTCGGGGCCAAGTGTCGACACCATTTCGTTGCGCGACGTGCGCTGGCCATCGCCCCAGCCGGTCAGCACCACCGACGTGGTGATGGCGACCGCGATGGTGCGCAAAAAGCTCTGCATCCCGGCGGCAGACGCGGTTTCTTCCGGCAGGACAGACCCCAGCGTCAGAGTGGTGAGCGGGATCATGAAGAAAGGCATGGCGAACCCTTGCACAATCTGCGGCAGGGACAATCCCCAGAAATCCTCCGTGCCGGTCCACCCGGCCCGCCAGAATGTCGCCATGCCCAGCCACATGATCGCACCGGACACCAGGATGCGGGCATCCACCTTGCCCGTCGCCCGCGCCGCGATCGGAGCGGTCAGGATAGCCGTGGCGGCGGTAAAGGCGGTGACAAAGCCTGCCCAACTGGCGGTATAGCCCATCGACATTTGCAGCCATTGCGGGATGATGACGATGCCCGCGAAATAAGCGCCAAAACATAGCGCCAGCGATATGACGCCCGACGTGAAACCAATGTGGCGGAACACCCGCAGGTCGACGATCGGATGTTCTTCCGTCAATTCCCATATCAGGAATGCACACAGGCCGATCACCGCCATCACCGCGAGCACCACGATCAGCGGATCGCCGAACCAGTCACGATCGCGGCCAAGGTCCAGCATGATCTGCAGACAGCCGATCCAGAATATCAACAGGCCCAAACCGACATAATCGATGGGCAGCTTGCGCCGTTCGGTTTCCGCCGGACCCAGCAGCACCGCCGCCGCGAATACACAGACAGCCGCGATGGGCAGGTTGATGAAGAAGATCCAGTGCCAGCTCCAATTGTCGCTGATATAGCCGCCGATGATCGGTCCCGCCGCAGGCCCGACCAGCGTCGTCATCGCCCACAGCCCCATGACGCGAGCGCGCTGTTCGGGCGGGAAAATGCGGACGAGCAGGGTCTGGGACATGGGCATGATGGGACCGCCGCAAATCCCCTGCCCGATGCGGCATGCCACGATCATGCCCAACGTCATCGACAGGCCGCATAACAGCGAAAAAATGCCGAAGCCGACCATGGCGAATGTGAAGACCCGGACCGTCCCGAAACGTTGGGAAAGCCAGCCGGTCAACGGCACGCAGATCGCTTCCGCCACCGCATAGGATGTGATGATCCACGTGCCTTGATCCGGCGTGATGCCCAGATTCCCCGCAATGTGGGGAACGGACACATTGGCGATGGTCAGGTCCAGCACCACCATGAAATTGCTGAGCGCCAGCACGAACGCCGCCAGCATGCGCTGGCGTGGGGTCAGGGACGCGATGCCGTCGGCCAGGATGGTCACGCGCGGCCCCTCACCGGCCGGACAGGTAGATGTCGGCTTCCATCGACAGCCCGACCCGCAACGGGTGCGCGGCCAGTTCCTTGGGGTCCAGGGCAATGCGCACCGGCAGGCGCTGGACCACCTTGATCCAGTTGCCGGTCGCGTTCTGCGCCGGGATCAGCGCCATTGAAGACCCGGTTCCGCCCGAAAATCCGACGACCTTGCCATGATAGACCACGTCCCCGCCATACAGGTCGGACGTCACCTCGGCGGGCATGCCGATCTTTACCTCGCGCAGCTGCCGTTCCTTGAAATTGGCGTCGACATAGACCTGGTTCAGCGGAACTATGGTCATGATCGGCGTGCCCTGCGCCACCCGCTGGCCGACCTGGACCTGCCGTCGCGTGACCACCCCATCGATCGGCGCGCGGATGACGCTGCGCCCGATATCGAGCCGGGCGCTTTCAACCTTCGCCTTGGCGGCCAGCACGGCAGGATCGCTTTCTGCGGTCAAACCCTGAACCAGCGCATCATTGGCGGCCAGGTCACCCTGCGCCGCGCCGCGCGTGGCCTGCGCCATCGCCACTGCGGCGCGGGCCTGCGCCAGCCCCGCACGAGCGGCAGCGAACGCCTTGCGCGCGATCGTCACTTCATCGCCGGAAACAGCGCCTTCGGGGGCCAGCGCTTCACGGCGTTGCAGGTCGACGCGCGCCTTTTCCAAATCCGCCTGCGCGGTCGCCAATTGTGCCTGCGCCTGCGCGATATCGGCGCCGCGCGCTTCGACCTGCGCGGCGAGCGCGCTATTGGTCGCCGATGTCTGGCGGAAACGGCGGCGCGCTTCTGCCAGATCGGCCTCCGCCTGCGCCAGCGCGATCCGCGCATTGGTGGGGTCGAGCCGTACCAATATGTCGCCACGCTTGACCGCCTGCGTGTCGGACACCAGCACCTGCGTGGCCTGCGCCGAAATCAGCGGCGTCACCTGCGCGACTTCGGCATTCACATAGGCATTGTCGGTGCTGACATGGTTGCGCCCGATCAGCTGATACCACAGCAGGTAGATGAGGCCCAAAACGATGACCGCGACACCCAGGCGAATCAGCCAAGTCTTGCGCTGCCCCATCTTCGCCGCCCGTTCCGCCGTATCGGCGTCGGACGTGAATTCTGGCGTTGCGTCAGCCATGGGGCATATCCTTGGACAAGGCGTCGCGGGGCGTGAAGCCGCCACCTAGCGCGCGGATGAGAGCGATGTCGAGCGTGAAGGCGCTGGCCTCCAGCTCCGCCAAAGACTGACGCGTGGCCAGCATCTGGTCTTCGACGTTCAACACGTCGAGAAAGGTGAACAGACCGCCATCATAGCGTTTCCGGGCAATGGCATAGGCCTCTTCCGACGCGGCAAGCGCCTCGCGCGCTGCGGCCAGGCGGCGCTCCATATTGCGCCGGCCAGTGACCGCGTCGGCAACCTCCTGATAGGCACCCAGCACGGTCTTGTCATATATGGCGACCGCTTCGTCATAAGCCCCGCGCGCGCCGCGATAGCGCGCCCTGATCGCCCCGCCGTGGAAAATCGGCAGGCTGATCGCGGGACCGACGGACCCGAACAGCGAATCCTTGCTGAACAACGTGTCGGTGAAGGGGCGCGGACCAGAAGTGGTGGGAGCGAAGAAGTTCGTATTATAGCCCAGCGACTGGATGCCGATCAGGGCGCTCAATCGAATGGCGGGATAGAAATCGGCGCGCGCGACCTTGATGCGCTTTGCCGCCGCTTCCGCCCTGGCAAGCGCGGCGGCAATGTCCGGGCGGCGGGCGACCAGATTGGTGGTGACATCGGCGGGCAGCCCCGGCGCGGCCAGATTTTCCAGGCGCGGTCGCTGGATCGACAGGCCACGGTCGGGCCCCGCGCCGATCAACGCCGCAATCTGATGCTGCCGCATCGCAATGGATTGATCGAGTGCCGCCAGTTGCGCGCGCGCGGACGCGACCGTGGCATCGGCCTGCCGGACATTGCCGCGCGTTTCCAGGCCGTTGCGCTGCCGCTGCGCCACCAGCTTCTGGCTGGCGGAGCGAATGTCCAGCGTCCGCTGCTGAATGTCATGCTGGTCGTACAGGCGCGCCAGTTCGGCATAGGCATCGGCAATCGCGGTCGTCAGCGCCAGTTGCGCCTGCCGCGCGTCGATCCGCGCTGCCTCCGCCTCCGACGTCGCAGCGGCCAGGGTCGCGCGATTCTTGCCCCACAGGTCAAGGTCGAACGCCGCATCCAGCGCAATCCGGCCGGTGCCCAGCCAGCCCTGCGGCACGAAATCCTTGGGCATGCCCATATTATAGCTTTGCCGGGTCGCGGAAGCGCCGGCCTCCAGATCGGCAGATGGCAGCAACGCCGCGCCAGCTTCCCGCGCAGCGGCGGTCGCCTGGCGGAACCGGGCGGCGGCGGCGGCCATGTCGGGGGAGGCGCGAAGCCCCTCTTCCATCAACTGGTTCAGCTGCGGGTCGCCATAAGCCGTCCACCAACCTTCGACAGGCCAGGCAGAGGCCGCTTCCCGGCCCAGGCTTTCGCTCGCGGCGATGCTGTCGACCGACCGCAGCGTCGGCTCGCGGCCAAGGTCCGGCGTGGCGACGCAAGCGGAAAGCAAAAGCGCGGGAACAAGAACCCGACCCGCGCGGACAAGAAGAAAAGGACGACTCACGAATATCAACCGTACCAGACAGTATGAAAATCGCACTTGCGCTCGATTCTCAATCTAGTCAACCGAAATAGCATACTCTATGGTACGATTAATGTCGGAAGTGATCGCCCCCCCTGCCCTTAGCCGCCGCGATGCCCGCAGGCGCGACCGGCGCGACGCCATATTGGAAGTCGCGCAGCAATATTTCCTGGAACATGGCTATGCCGCGACGACCATGTCCGCCATCGCCGCGACCCTCGGCGGGTCCAAGGGGACGCTGTGGAACTACTTCCCAAACAAGGAAGAATTATTCTCCGCGGTGCTGCGCCGCGCCACGGCGGCCTATCACGCACGGCTGGCCCGGATATTGGACGAACATGGCGAACTGGAACCGACCCTGCGCTGCTTCGCCAGCGACCTGCTGCGGCAGGTGACCTTGCCCGAATCGATTGCGCTGGTCCGTCTGGCGATCACCGAAGCGGGCCGTTCGGACATGGGCGCGATCTTCTTTGAAATTGCACCTCGGCAAACCCGCGCGCTGCTGGCCAAATTTCTTTTGGGCGCGATGGAGCGGGGGCAATTGCGGCAGGCCGATCCCGAACGGGCGGCGCTCACGCTGATCACGCTGACGCTGTCGGGATGCCATCAAAAGATATTGTGGGGGCAGATGGACCAGCCGACCGCCGCGCAAATGGAATCCGACGTAGCCTTTGCGGTCGATTGTTTCCTGCGCGCCTATGCGCCCGAAACAGGCACGCATTAACCATTTTTTGGCGACTGCACTTCTATGCGCAAGATGGGGAGATTGAGCGCATGCAGTTTTTCAGGTCGAGGTCCCGGCTCCGGGATGAACGGGATGAACGAGGCGTCCAGGCCGCCGCAAGGCTACCTCGCCGCCGCAGCCTGCTGCTGGTGGACGAAGATGCAACGGCGCGCGCCGTCATCGCCCGGCGGCTGGCACACCTTCATTATGACGTCGTGCTCGCCGAAGATGGCTTCAACGCGCTCAACCGGCTGGTCGGTCGGACCGTAGACATCGTCCTGATCGACATGGGGCTGAAAAAACTGTCCGCCATCGCCACCATGAAGAAGATCCGGGCCGCTGGCGTCGCGGACAATGCCTGTTTCGTGATGATCACCGGAACGCAGGACAGCGCCTCCATTGTCGATGCTCTGAATGCGGGTGCCGACGACCATGTGGCCAAGCCGTTCGACTTCGACGTGCTGGACGCGCGGCTGCGCCATCTGTGCGAACGCGCCGAAGAACTGGGCGCGTTGGCGCGGCACAATGCGGAACTGGACGCCCGGATCGCCCGGCGCGCGGTCGAACTGGGGGAGACCCGCGACGCGCTCAAGGAAATGCAGGCCGACCGCGCGCTGCTGGTATCGTCCATCCAGGCGCTGCACGATGAAATCGCGCGGTTGAACACCACTCGCAACTGAAGCCTTATATGCCCGCCCCGCAGGCTGGCGTCAGCGCCGCAACCAGTGGGTGGCGAAAAACCAGCCGCCAATCGCCACGGCCATGATGGCGCACACAGCCACCACGCCCAAAAACGCCCATGGCTCATGCGCATAGGGAATGCCATCGACATTCATGCCCAGCAGGCCAGTCAGGAATGTCAGCGGCAGGAATACCAGCGCCACCACCGATATGATCAGCGCCTGCCGGTTCAACCGTTCAGCGCGCAGGTCCGTCAATTCTTCATGCGCGAGCGCCGACCGTTCGCGCACCGCCTCCAGTTCTTCCGCCATGCGGGCGCAGCGATCCGCCGCTTCCTGCAGGTGAAGCCGGTCATCGGGCTGCAACCAGGTCGCATCGGCCGCTGACAGCCGTTCCAGCGCCTGACGCTGCGGCGCGATGAAACGGCGATAACTGATCGCCGTCGCCCTTATTTCCGACACCTGGCGGCGGGCTTCCGCCGCGCTGCTTTCGCCCATGCCGCTTTCAATCTCGTCCAGACTGTCGCCAAGGTCGGCGATTTCGGGGTCCAGCGCTTCGGTGATGTGCCGGGACAGCTCGGCGATCAGGTCGCCGGGATCATGGATCGCCCCCGCCAGCATCCGGGCAATCACCGGCTCCATCGCGGCCAGCGGACGGTAGCTCACCGAAATGACGCGCGCCTGTTCGGCCCACAGGCGGATCGACACCAGCGCGTCGCCCGTCGGGTCATCCTGCACGCCCAGCCCGCGCAGGTTGATCAGCGCCCCTTCCCCCATCAGCGTGCAGCGTGGCCGGGTTTCCTGCGCGAGCAGTGCGGACAGCGCGGCCTCCGGCATATGGTCGCACCGCGACGCGACGGCGCGCGCATCCTCTTGCCAGCCATCGACATGAACCCAGCTGAACGGCGCATCTTCGGTCCGCGCGCAAAATGCGTCGAGCGAGATTTCCCGCGCCTGCGCCCCATCGCTGATGAAGACGCGGCTCATCGCGGCATTTCCAGCCACAGCGACAGACCTTCGCCGGGGTCCGCAGGCGCAGCGGCGGCAGGAATGCGAACCGCATCGGCGCGCGCGCGGTCAAGGATCGCAGGGGGCACGTCCGGCATATGATAAACCCGGTCAGCCTCCCCCAACAGCCGGGCCACGCGCAGGCTGAGGTCGTCGGGATCACTCGACAAAAGGCGCACGGGCACAAAGCGGGACGCAGCAACATCGCCCTGCCCGCTCAGCCAGTCCGGCACGGCATCGGCGGCATCGTCAACGAAGGGATCGATCATCCCCCCCTGCGAAAGCCCCGCATCGATGGCGCGGCGGCGGGCGGCGGCATCCGGCCAGCGCGCGCGTATCGCCGCCCGCGCATCATGCAGCGCAGTGGCGAGCGCGCCCAGCTTCTGCGGCAACAGCGCCTCGATCCGCTGGCGCAGCGCCTTGGCCAGCCCAGCCGACGCACCACCCGTGCCGATGGCGATCAGCACTGGCGCACGATCCACTATCGCAGGCAGGGTAAAATCGCACAGGTCAGGCCGGTCGGTCGCATTCACCAGCACGCCGCGCGCGCGAAGCCGGGCGACCGTCGCCTCATCCCCGTCCGCGACGATGGCAATCGCGGCCTGATCCTCTTCACCCACGATCCGCGCGCCCGCGCGTTCCAGCAGGCGGCGCTTGGCTTCTGCCGCATCGCCCTGCCCGGTCAGGATGACGGGGCGGCCCGTCAACACCAGGAAGACGGGCAGGCTCTGCATCAGCCGCGCACCCAATCGGGGATGCTGTCGCCTTCGATCAGCGCCTCGATTGGCGGGCGCGCGCGCACCACCGCCCATTTATCGTCCGACACCAGCACTTCGGGCGTAAGCGGGCGGCTATTATAGGTCCCCGCCATCGTCGCGCCATAAGCGCCGGCAGTCATGAAGGCGACCAGATCGCCCGCCTGCACCACGTCCATGTCGCGATGCATCGCAAATGTATCGCCCGTTTCGCATACCGGCCCCACCACATTGGCGGTTGCGCGTTGGCCCACCGGATGGATCGCGCGAATATCGTGCCAGGCGTCGTAGAGGCTCGGACGCATCAGGTCGTTCATTGCCGCGTCCACGATCACGAACGGGGCCTGCGCGCCCTGCTTCACCCGCACCACGCGGGACAGCAGCGCACCCGCATTGCCGACAATGACGCGGCCCGGTTCAAACATCAGCCGGACGTTCCAGCCATCGGTCACGCGCGTCACCATTTCGCCATATGCGGCGGGAAGCGGCGGGATGGGTAGCGACGGATCATAGGGAACGCCCAGGCCACCACCCAGGTCAGCGGTGCGGATATCATGCCCGTCACCCCGCAACTGTTCGATCAGCGCCCCGACCTTGACGAAGGCCGCCTCCAGCGGGGTAAGGTCGGTCAGCTGGCTACCGATGTGGACGGCAACGCCCTGCACGTCCAGCCCCGGCAGGTCGCGCGCGGCGGCATAGCTGACCAGAGCGCGGTCATAGGGGATGCCAAACTTGTTCTCCGACTTACCGGTCGAAATCTTGGCATGGGTTCCCGCATCCACATCGGGATTGATGCGGTAGGCGACCGGAGCCTTCCGGCCCATGGACAGCGCGACATCGGACAGCATTTCCGCTTCCGGCTCGCTTTCCAGATTGAACTGGAAAATGCCATGCTCCAGCGCCAGCCGCATTTCTTCCGCCGTCTTGCCGACGCCTGAAAAAACGATGCGGTTTGCCGGAATGCCTGCGGCGATGGCGCGCATCAACTCGCCGCCCGACACCACGTCCGCGCCCAGCCCCAGCTTCGCCAGCGTCGCCAGCACCGCGCCATTGGGGTTCGCCTTCACCGCGAAAGCGATCAGCGGGTCGGCCAGCCGCGACAGCGCATCGCGGAACACGCCGACATGGCGGGTCAGCGTGGCGGTGGAATAGATATAGACGGGCGTGCCAACGGCGTCGGCAATGGCGGCCATCGGCACCTGCTCCACATGCATGGCGCCGTTTACATAGTCGAAATGGTCCAAGGCTCTTTTGTCCTAGCGGGTCTGGTCAGGGCTGGCTTTCGGGCGGCAGGTCAAATTCATCATCCTCCCGAACGCGCGAACTGGTCAGCAGGTCGACGCTCCGTTCCGGGCGCGCCTGAATGGATGGCGTCATCAACTGCTGCGCGGTCGGCGCGGCAGTGGCACCCACCGGAACGGCGGGCATATTCTGCCCTTCAATGGGTTTGAGCGGCTGGCGACCGCCACATGCCGCAAGGGCCAGCGTCAGCATGGCGAAGGCGGCTTTGCGACTGATGTCGATCCTCATGCCTTCTCCTTCCGCGCCTGCGCAATCCGCGCGCGCACCTGATCGGGCGCGGTGCCGCCATGGCTTTTGCGGCTGGCAACCGACGCATCGACCGTCAACACCGCATAGATGCGATCATCGATGCGCGCGTCAATGGCCTTCAACGTCTCGATCGGCAGGTCGGCGAGCGGCGTGCCCGCGCTTTCCGCCGCCGCCACCGCACGCCCGGTGATGTGATGCGCTTCACGGAAAGGCACATTGGCTTCGCGCACCAGCCAGTCGGCAAGGTCGGTCGCGGTGGCAAAGCCACTCTCCGCCAGCGCGCGCATGCGGTCAGTGCGGAACGTCACCGTCTCGATCATCCCCGTCATCGCCGCGATGGACAGGCCCAATAGGTCATGCGCCTCGAACACCGGCGGCTTGTCGTCCTGCATATCCTTCGAATAAGCGAGCGGCAGGCCCTTCATCGTGACGCACAGCGCGTTCATGCACCCCATGATCCGCCCCGCATGACCACGCACCAGCTCGGCCGCGTCAGGATTGCGCTTCTGCGGCATGATCGAGCTACCGGTGGAATAAGCGTCAGGCAGCTTGATGAAGCCGAAGGGCTGGCTCGCCCAGATGATGAATTCTTCGGCCAGCCGTGACAAATGCAGCGACAGCTGCGTCGCCGCCATCAGATAATCCAGCGCGAAGTCGCGGTCCGACACGCTGTCCAGGCTATTGTCGGTCGGCTTGGCAAAGCCCAGCGCCGCCGCCGTCGCATGGCGATCGATCGGAAAGCCCGTCCCGGCCAGCGCCGCCGCGCCCAGCGGGCATTCGTTCAATCGCTCGCGCGCATCGGCAAAACGGCTGCGGTCGCGCCGGACCATCGCATGATAGGCCATCAGGTGATGGCCCAGCGTCACCGGCTGCGCGGACTGGAGATGGGTGAAACCGGGCATGACCGCGTCGGCATGCTCTTCCGCCCGCGCCAGCAGCGCCTGCTGCAGCGCGTCCAGCCCTGCCTCCACTTCGTCAATGGCGTCACGCACCCACAGGCGGAAATCGGTCGCCACCTGATCGTTGCGCGACCGCGCCGTGTGCAGCCGCCCCGCCACTGGCCCGATCAATTCGGCAAGCCGCGATTCCGTGACCATGTGAATGTCTTCCAGGTCCAGATTCACCGGCACGCCGTTCGCTTCATATTCAGCGGCGACCGTGTCGAGACCCTGGCTGATCGCCTGCGCGTCTTCGGCGGAAACAATGCCCTGTTTCGCCAGCATCGCGACATGCGCCTTCGACCCGGCGATATCCTGTTTCCACAATCGCTTGTCGAAGGGGATAGAGGCATTTATCTCGCGCATGACCGAAGCCGGGCCCGCTGCGAAGCGTCCGCCCCACATGCTGTTGGAGCTGTCCCCCGTGCGAACTTCCCCGTCCCGATCGACTTTGCCCTGCGTAATGACACTGCTCCTGCTGGCTGGCCTCGGCGCGTGCGATAGGCAATCACCGCCGTCGGGGCAAGATCAAGCCAATAGCAGCGCACAGGTCCCGCCGACAAGCGGAGAGGCCACCGGCGCTTCGCAGAGCACGGATGGCGCGTTCAGCTATACGCTCGACCGTTCAAAGGCCGGAAGCGCCGCCCCGGACTTTCCCTTCACCGGCTCCGACGGCAAGGACATGACCCTGCAGGATTTCGCTGGCAAGCCCGTCCTGGTGAACCTGTGGGCGACATGGTGCGCGCCCTGCGTCGCGGAAATGCCGACGCTGGACGCAGTCGCCAAGGCGCATGGGAAACAAGGGCTGGCGGTCCTGACCATATCGCAGGACAGCCAGGGCGAAACCGTGGTCAAACCCTTTTTCGCCAAGCATAAATTGCCCCATCTCAAGGGCTGGATCGACCCGGAAAACCAGTTCGGCTTCCACTACGCCACCGGCATGTTGCCCACCAGCGTGCTTTACGACCGGCAAGGCAAGGAAATGGTGCGCGTCGTCGGCGCGCTGGATTGGAACAGCCAGCAAGGGCGCGACCTCATTCGGGCAGCGCTGGAATCCTGACAGCATCGGCGTTTTGGTTCAGCATTAAAACACACTGACCAACAAGCGTTAAATCGCGATCCCCTCCCCCCGTTCGCCCTGAGCCTGTCGAAGGGCTCCACTTCTTCACGACGAGGCAGGCCCATTGAAGCAGCCCAAACGGAGGAAAGGTGATTTCGAGTTAACACTCACCCCACTATACCGCCCGCGCCTCCCGCAGCACCAGCACAGGCACGCCATCCCGCACCGGAAAGGCAAGGCCCGCCGCATCCGAAACCAGCTCCGACCGCCCCGCATCCCACCGCAGCGGCGTCCGCGTGACGGGGCAGACCAGCTTCGCCAGCAGCGTGGGATCGATGCCGCCGGTCATTGCATCGTGCCGCCGCCATTGCGCTCGATACGCCCGACGATCTGCATCAACTGGACGATACGTTCCGCCCGTTCGCGCAGACTGTCCGCCTCCAGCAACGTCTGCTTGGCCGCCGGGTCGAACGGCACGACCTGGGCAATACCGTTGATCAGCGACATGTCGTCCAGCCGCGACACAGCGGTCCAATCCACCACATAGCCCAGCGCTTCGGCGAAGCGCCGCGCCTCCAGCTCGACCGACGCGCGTTCGACAGCGGCCAGCACCTCATCCTCAGGGGCCTGCTCCACATCCGCCTCTATCTGGCGAAAGGCAGTGGACACATCCAGTTCGCGGATCACGCGGAAACGGGCAAGCCCGTTCAGGATGATGTTGAAACGACCATCCTCCAACGCCTCGATATGACTGATATGGCCCAGGCAACCCATGTCGAACAACGGTGCCTTTTCCCCTTCCGCGCGCGGCTGGATCATGCCGATGCGGCGGTCCCGCGCCATCGCATCGTGAATCAGCGCGCGATAGCGCGGCTCAAAGATATGGAGCGGCAGGTCCATGCCGGGCAGCAGCAACGCCCCCGACAGTGGAAAGATAGAGACGCGGGCGCGATTCACCGGACGGACCGTCAGGCAAACAGGATTTGCGACAGCTTCCGTCGCTGCGCCGCGACCCAGGGATCTTCCAGCCCCGTCGCTTCGAACAGCGTCAGCAACTGCGCACGCGCCGCGCCGTCATTCCATTCACGATCGCGGCGGATCATCTCCAGCAATTCTTCAGCCGCACGATCCCGCTCGCCATTGGCCATCAATCCGCCAGCCAGTTCGAACCGCGCTTCATGATCGTCGGGATTGGCGGCGACCCGCGCCTCGACCCCGGACAGGTCGGCAACCGGGCGCGCATCGCGTGCCAGAGCAATGGCCGCCCGCGCACGGTCGATCGCATGGTCCTTGGCAATATCGTCAGGCAGCGCCGCCAGCACCGCTTCCGCATCGTCCAGCCGCGCCAGCCCGACCAGCGCCCGCGCCTGACCCGACGCGACTTCGGCATTGTCGGGAAGCATCTGCGCGATCTGATCGAACACCGAAAGCGCGCGCTCATGCTCGCCACCGGTCAACAGCTCTTCACCCATGGCGATCAGCGGCGCGATTTCTTCAAGTTGGTCCTTCTCTTCCGAAGCGACCGGAAGCTGGGACAACAGTTGATCCAGATATTGCTTCAACTGCCCTTCGGTGCGCGCCTGGCTCAGGTCGGCGACCGGCTGGCCCTGGAACACGGCATAGACCGTCGGGATCGACTGCACGCGAAACTGGGCGGCGATGAACTTGTTTTCATCGACATTGACCTTGACCAGCTTGACGCCCTTGGCCGCATAATCGGCGCACACCTTTTCGATGATCGGGGTCAACTGCTTGCACGGGCCGCACCATTCGGCCCAGAAATCCACGATCACCAGCTGCGTGCGCGACGGGTCCACCACATCGCGGCGGAACGCCTCCACCGCTGCCTTATCGGTGTCGCTCATTCCAAGGGTCGCCACGTTTCATTCTCCTGCCATGCGGTTGGGTGCCGCGTCCATACAGCGCAATATGGGGGGCGTCACCCTACCGGAACAAGAGAGCATATTAGAAGGTGTAGCCAACGCCCACCGCGCCCGCCCACTGGCTGCGCGACCCCGCAATGCTGACCACCGGCGAGTCGGCATAATCGCCCAGCATCCGCGAATAGCCAGCCAGCGCGAACAGCGCCCAGCCCTTGCGCAGGTCGCCCGACAAGGACACACCGCCGGTCAGGTTCACGCCCACCCGCTTGAACCCCGCCTTGTCCCCGGCCCCCGAATAGGCAGGAAGGCCCGAAGCAAGCGATTCCGCCGTGTCGATGTCATAATAATAGCGGCCATAGCCCTTGCCGACATAATCGGCGGACACGCCCATGCCCACAAAGCTGCGGGTCGACAGCGGCGTGAAATATTCGATCGCGGGCGTGACAACCATGCTGCCATGCGCGCCCGCCACATCCTTGGTCACGGCGACGCGCGCCGACAGATTGTCATATGCGCTGGTGATGACCCCCGTCTTGCCGATGCCGACAAAGCCGCCGACTTCCACGGCCACATCCCGCTTGCCCAAATCGCGGACGGCGTCATCCTTGATATTCTTCAGGCTGGACCGATCAAAGCGGACGGTAACCACAGGCCCCAACTGAAAATCCAGTTCATTCGGGTCTCTATTGGGGATCGCATCGAAATAAAGCCCCGGCCCGCGCGTCCAAAAGGCGAAGTCGCTGACCTTGCCCCGCAGCTGGGGGACCGGAATGACCCGATAATCGTCAGACCCTTCATAGCTGGGAATCACCGCAGCACCCAGCCCCACGGTCAGCGAATTGCTGTCCTCCTGCGCGAACGCGGGATTTGCTGCCGCGATCGCCGCCAGGCACGCGCCGACGGTATAAAGGTGACGATAGTTCATGGATTCCCCTGTTTCCCTGAAGAAATATTGAAGCATGAAATGTTTCGATCCCATCACGGGTTCCAGACGACCGTGATCAAAGGAAATATTTCACCTTCACATACTGCCGCACCGCGCCCCCCGCGACGGAGAATGTAGCGGACCGAAAGCTCGGCGGGCCAAAACGGATCGGCGGATTGCGGGAAAATCCAACGCCCTCGCGCGGAATGCCGACGAACGTGTCCAGCTTTCCATTGGCGTTTTCATCATGGATGATCGCCAGGCCATAATCGCCGGGGGGCAAGTCGCCCAGCGGCATCGCATGGTCCGTCGCCGCGATGGTCAGGTGCCGCCGGTCGGGGTCCTTGCTGCAATCGGGGAAATAGCGCGCCTGCCGCGTGATGCAGACCAAAATCTGCCCCTTGGTGGACCGCAGGCCCTGCACGCTGATGCTGAGCGGTTGCGGTTGATCCGCCGGGGCTGATCCCGCCAGCATGACGCCGATGAAGGCACACAGAACAGGCTTCACGCCGTCTCCCCCTTAAAGCTGCCCAATCCCCGGTCGGTGCCGCAAAGCCGGTCCCAGAAACGGAAATAAAGGCCGTAATTGCATTTATACAGGTCATGGTGCCGCTGGTGATGGCTGGCGGTAATCAGCCATTTGCCCAGCGGCCCATGCACGATGAAGCGCGGAAACATTTCCCACCCCATATGATTGGACACGCCCATGACAGTCATGATCGTCAGCACCACGCCCAGCGCCGCGACATGGATGGGGATGACGAACACCAGCAGCGGGATGACGATAGCGCCGGTCAGCGCCTCCCACGGGTGAAAGCTCATCGCCGCCCAGGCCGTGGGCGGGCGGCTGGCGTGGTGGACGGCGTGCAGGATGCGGAACGGACCGGGCCTGTGCATCCAGCGATGCGTCCAGTAGAACCAGCTGTCATGCGCGGCCAGGTATAGCAGCACCGAAATCGGCAGATACCAGAGCGACCAGGCATGGACATCGCTATAGATGCGCGTCCACCCGTGCGCCTGCCATCCCCACGCGACAACGCCCGCAGGTACGCCATAAATCAGCGCGGCGGCCAGCGACCAGCCGATTTCCCGACCGATCTGCTGCCCAAGCCCATGATAGAGGCCCGGACGAAGCCTGTGGGTCGCCCACGCGAAACCGCCGCTGGTCAGCAGGTAGCGGGCAGCGACGATGGCGCTCATTATCAGAGCGGACGGGATCAGGGCCGCGACCATGGCACCCCTATAGCCACGCTTGCCCGCAGGCGAAAGCCGGATGCGGCGGACGCCTAGAGCCTTTTCCAGTCAGATGGCATCATCTGACAACTCGGAAAATGCGGAAAAACAACAGACAATTCATGCTCTACGTGCGGACGCGCGCCTGGGGATAGCTGCCCAGCATGCGCACCCACTTGCTGTGGAATTCCAGCTCGGCCAGCGCCCGGTCGACCGCCGGGTCGCCGGGCATTCCTTCGATGTCGCAGAAAAATTCGGTCGCCGCAAAGCTCGCGCTCCGCTGATAGCTTTCCAGCTTCGTCATGTTGACGCCGTTCGTGGCAAAGCCGCCCATCGCCTTGTACAGCGCGGCGGGCACATTCTTCACCTCGAACAGGAATGTCGTCATGACCGGCCCGGCATGGGGCTGGGGCATGTTGGGTTCCCGCGCCAGCACCAGGAATCGCGTCATATTATCGTCGCTGTCCTCGATATTTTCCGCGACCAGGCGCAGGCCGTAAAGCTCCGCCGCCAGATAGGGCGCGATCGCCCCCTCGCCCGGCTTGCCCGATTCCGCCACCAGCGCAGCCGCCCCGGCGGTGTCGGCATAGGCGATCGGTTGAATGCCCCGTTCGCGCAGATAGTGGCGGCACTGCCCCAAAGCCTGCGGATGGCTGATCGCGTTTTTCACCGGCACATCGTCCGCCGCCATCAGGCAGTGATGGATGGGCAGGAAATATTCGTCGATGATGTGCAGCCCCGATTCGGGCAGCAGGAAATGCATGTCGGCAACCCGGCCATGCAGGCTGTTTTCAATGGGGATGATCGCCCGCGCCGCCTGCCCCGAACGCACGGCGTCGATGGCGTCTTCAAACGCAAAGCAAGGCAGCGGCACGCAATCGGGCGCATATCCCAGCGCGGCAAGATGCGAATTGGCCCCCGGCGCGCCTTGATAGGCGACGGCGCGGGCAGGATCGGTCGCGGCCTTGGCGGTCAGGTCGGCAACGATGGCGCGAGCAGGGGCGGGATAGTTTTCCATGGACGCGAGCGCGCTTACGCACTCCCACGCGCGCCCGCAAGCGCGACGGCGACATTGACCGGCCAAAAGCACGCGCCATGACGTTCAACTTGGGTTGCGCGTTCGCAATTGCGCCATTATGGCAGCGCGCTAAAGGGGGCGCGGAAACCAAGCCGCCAGAACAGAAATTCAAGGGAATCCGAGCGAATGGGCGATCGTTTCAACACCGTTGCAGGCTGGGCGTTGTTCGCGGGAATCATTGCGTTGGGCGGCGGCATTGTCAGCTCCCACTTTTATCATGCCGAACGCCCCGAAAAGATGGGCTACGCGATCGAAGGCGTCGAAGCCGAAGGTGAAGGCGCAGCAGCCGGTCCCAGCCTCAACACCCTGCTCGCCAGCGCCGATGTCGCTGCGGGTGAAAAGGTCTTCGCCAAGTGCGCGGCCTGCCACACCGTCAATCAGGGCGGCGCCAACGGCATCGGCCCCAATCTGTTCGGCACCGTCGGCGAAGAAATCGGCCACGGCAAGGCTGGCTTTGCCTTCTCCGACGCGCTCAAGAGCAAGGGCGGCAACTGGACCTTCGACAATCTGGATCACTGGCTGAAAAGCCCGCGTGAATTCGCGCCCGGCACCAAGATGACCTTTGCCGGCCTGGGCAACCCCGCCGACCGCGCCAACCTCATCGCGTGGATGAACACGCAAGGCTCCAACCTGCCCCTCCCCGCCGCCGACGCCGCCCCGGCAGAAGCGAGCGCCACACCGGGCGAAGCCGCCGCCAACGCAACCAACGCCGCGCAAAGCGTCGAGGGTCAGGCCCCCGCCAACGCCGCCCCGGCTGACGGCCCAGCCGCCGCTGGCCAATAAAAACGGAAGGGGGCAACCCCTCCCAGACCAACCCGACGGGCGCGGCACTGGTTGCCGCGCCCGTTGCGTTTAAGGGTGCCGCGATCAGCTCAGCGCCAAACCCACAGCCTCCCCCTAAAGCTCTCGCAAACAGCGCCGCAGATCAATTTTCCGTCATGCCAGCGAAGGCTGGCATCTCCCACGACAGGGCACCCACCCTTCGCCGGAACAGGAAAGCGCAGAAAACGCACTTCCCTCATCCTCCCTATGTGACATGGGAGGGGGACCGCATTCAAAATGACAAGGATGTTCGCCCGATTTGCGTAACATCCAGGACGTAGACGAGCAACTTTTAGCTTCAATAAGCAGACATCTTTGAATCCGACCTGATTACCACGCGAGAATGCGGACAGTTATTACTCTTGATTTTCTTGGAAAGGCACAAGGAAAACCTCGTAAGACGCGTTATTCTGATTGAACAAGGGGGCTGTCTGCTCAAGTAAGTCTTTCAGTGAGGCTACCAAAGCCTCAACGGATTCTACATCAGCACTATCACCCCCGCCGTAGCGGAAGTAGAGACGATTCTCTCCGCGGACATTGTGGACGCGATTTGCGATCTTGATCGAGAAACGTGTACTATCGTTGAGCACTAAGCCGCGCTCCTGAGCCTTCTCCAAGGCTTCTTCGAGATCGTGCCCGATCGCCTTGATCTCAGTTGAGTCACCACCCGTTGCGAGGATTGCGGATTTCAGAAACAACTCGAAGGCAAAGCCCGCGAGAAACCAGATTGCTGGTGAGTGAGCGCCATTGTAGGCAGCCTTCCCAACATCTTTGTCATTACGCATTACCGCTACAGCCACTGCCACATGTGTAAGCTGGCAAGCCGATAGCCCAAAGCTATAGGCGCGACGAAACAAGTCACCGGCGAGACTATGCCAATTTGAATCCGCTTTGCTTTGGTTCATTCTGTGCAGTTACCGGGATTGGCAATTGGAAGCTATGAGCAAGTATTGCGCCCGTGAAGCTGATGGTCAGCGACCGGGGCGCTGGCTGAATGGCAGCTATGCGATTCCTTGGCGCCATCAACTTACAGTTTGGAATCGGCCAAAGGCCGCCTGCCAGCCGATCCCGCTACGCCAACCAATCCCGTCCCTCTACCGCTCCGCCACCAGCAGCTTGTCAATCTTGCGCCCGTCCATATCCACGATCTCGAACCGCCAGCCATTATCGTCCACAAAATCGCCCACTTCGGGCAAGCGTTTGAACAGCCACAGGGCGTGGCCCGCGACCGTGGCGTAATCGCGGTCGTCGGGCAGCTCCAGGCCGATGCGGTCCGCCAGCAGGTCGACCGGCATCTGCCCTGAAACCAGCAGGCTGCCATCTTCGCGTTCCACCATGTCCGGCTCATCATGCAGGTCGCGGTCGGACGCGAAATGGCCCGCTATGGCCGACAGCAGGTCGGCAGGCGTCGCGATCCCTTCGAAATGGCCATATTCGTCATGCACCATCACCATCGGCACGTCGGCACGGCGCAGCACTTCCAGCGCGTCCATGGCATCGACCTGGTCAGGCACCACCTCCACCCGGCGCATCAACGCTTCCAGGTTGAGCGCTTCGCCCCGGAACAATGCGGTCATGATGTCGCGCGCCTGCACGACGCCGATAATATCCTCCACCGTGCCCCGCCCCACCGGCAGGCGGGTGTGGGGCGTTTCCAGCAAGCGGGCGCGAATCGTTGCCTCATCAGCATGGACATCGATCCAGTCCACATCCATGCGCGGGGTCATGATCTCCCTCACCGGGCGGTCGGCCAGCCGCACGACGCCCGAAATGATCGCGCGCTCGCTTTCCTCGATCACGCCGGATCGGGTCGCTTCGGCGACGATCAGATGCAGTTCCTCCGCCGTCACATGGCTGTCCGATTCGCGGGTCATCCGCAACATGCGAAAGATCAGCGCGCTCGACCCGTCCAGCACCCAGACGACCGGGGCGGTGATCTTGGCCAGCCACAACATCGGTTTGGCAACCAGCACCGCGATCGGCTCCGGCGCGCGCAGGGCGAATTGCTTGGGCACCAGCTCCCCGATGATCAGCGACGCATAGGTGGTCAGGCCGATCACCAGAGCAAAGCCCAGATTTTCCGCCAGGTTGGGCGCAAGGCCCAGCGCCTGCAACCGCTCGCCGACCGGCCCGCCCAGGCTCGCGCCCGAATAGGCGCCCGCGACGATGCCGATCAGGGTGATGCCGATCTGGACCGACGACAGGAATTTGCCCGGATCGCTCCCGAGTTCCAACGCGGTCCGCGCCCCGCGCCGCCCGGCCTTTTCCAGCGCCTGCAGCCGTGGCCGACGGGCGGACACGATGGCCAGCTCCGACATGGCAAACACGCCGTTCAGCGCCACCAGCGCAAGGATGATGACAAGGTCGGCCCAGGGAAAGGGCGTGAGAGCGTGCGGGGGGATCGTGGCCATGGCGGTCAACTACGCCCTATAGCGTTGATTCTTGCAGTTTCACAACCATCCTATCAGCCATCGTTCAGTTCGCTCATGGAACAATCGGCCTTCCAGACCATTGGGAGCAAGCCGCGGCAGTCGGCGCAAGTTTATAAGGGAATTGAACAAATGAGGATTTCTCATCGCATCCTGGGCACGGCGGGGCTGGTTGCCATGCTGGCTACCACTGCCTGCACGACCGATCCCAACACGGGTCAGCGCCAGATTTCAAAGGCAGCCATCGGCGGCATCGGCGGCGCGCTGGGCGGCTATCTGCTGGGCGACCTGGTCGGCGGCAGGCGCGACCGGACGGAAAAAATCCTGGGCGCGGGCATTGGCGCGGTCGCTGGTGCCGGCATCGGTGCCTATATGGACGCGCAGGAACGCAAATTGCGTGAAGACACCGCAGGCAGCGGCGTGGACGTGATTCGCGACGGCGACAATCTGGTGCTGCGCATGCCGTCGGGCATCACCTTCAACTATGACAGCGCAGCGGTGCAGCCCCAGTTCCAGCCGACCCTCAACGACGTGTCGGCGGTGCTGGCGCAATATCCCAAAACCTATATCGACGTGTACGGCCACACCGACAGCGACGGCACGGACGCCTATAATCAGGGCCTGTCCGAACGGCGCGCCCAGGCGGTGGCCGATTATCTGACCACCCACGGCGTTCAGTCGGCGCGCATAGCCACACGCGGCTTTGGCGAAACCCAACCCATCGCGTCGAACGCGACCGAAGAAGGCAAGGCAAGCAACCGCCGCGTCGAAATCAAGATCGCACCGATCACGGAAAACGACGTCCGCACCTGATCAACACAGACCGGGCTCCCGCGCAGGCAGGAGCCCGGTCCCGCGCCTCCATGGCGACGAGCGTTAAGCCGATATCACTTTCCCCCGTTCGCCCTGTTCGAACGAGCCCCTTGTCTCGTTCGAATGTCGAAGGGCTCTCATTTTTCAGGTGCCATGCGTCAGAAGGAAGAAAAGAGGCTTCGACAGGCTCAGCCCGAACGGGCGATTCCGATTATCCACATTCCGCTAGAAACTCGCGTTCAACCCATCGATCACGAACTGCGCGGCCAGCGCGGCCAGCAACACCCCAAGCAACCGGGTGATCACCGCCTCGATCCGCGCGCCCAGCCACGCCATGATCGGCCCGGCCGCCAGCAGCGACCCCAGCATCAGGACCAACGTCGCCAGCACGGCCCCCGTGACGACGAGCCGCTCACTGATGCCATCGGCCCGCGACATCAGCAGCATCACGGTCGCGATCGATCCCGGCCCGGCGATCATCGGCATCGCCATCGGAAAGACCGACACATCCTCGACTTCAGGCGTTTCGGCGATCTTGTGCGCCCGATCCTCTCGCCTCTGGGTGCGCTTTTCAAACACCATGTCCATCGCGATGATGAACAGCATGATGCCACCGGCGATCCGAAAACTGTCGAGCGCAATGCCCAGCACGCCCAGCAATTGCTTGCCCCACAGCGCGAAAATCAAAAGGATGGCGGTGGCGATGCCGACAGCGCGGATCGCCATGGCCCGCCGCTGCGGACCGCTCGCCCCGGTGGTCAGGCTGGCATAGATCGGCGCGCAGCCCAGCGGGTCGATGACCACGAACAGCGTCACGAAGGCGGAAATGAAAAGCTCGGTCATGCACCATCCCCCGCCACGCGGTCGTCGATCACCATGTTATAGGCGCTGCCGTTCCACATGCGAACAGTCACATGCCGCCCACCGTCCGGGGCCGCGTCCGCGCTCCAGATCAGGCTGTCATCGACTGGCGGGACCAGGGCAGCCTCACCCTCTGGCCGGGGCTTGCAGCTGGCCACTTTGCCGATCAGAAATTCCGACGCCTTGCGCGGCTGGGCCAGAGTGTCGCCATGGTCGACAACCCACTTCCACGCGCCCTTCTTGTCCCGCCGCCAGATCGTGGTGAAATAGCCCACTGCCCCGTCCGCCCGCGTCCAATTGCCCGTCGACGCGGCCATATTGCCATCGCACGATACATAGATGGTGGACGGCGTCCAGCTGACCGGCTGAGCCGGATCGGCCCGGCCTTTCAGCCATTGTTTCGCCAACACCCGTTCCGGCACGAACATGATCGCGTCATCCGCCGCCGTCTCGCGAAAGGCGGTCCATTGCCCCTTGTCACGGACCAGTCGGTTAAAGGCGATTTCAGCGGCAAAAACCGAACTGGGGTCGGGCTGATGGCGCATCGGCGGGCGCGCGGCGGTCAGCGCAAGCAGCGCGCCCGCCAGCAAAACCGCCCGCCTTGCCGTCACAGCCCCTCCGGCTTGGGCAGCCCCGCGCGCGCATGAGCGGCGACCAGCGTATTGCGCAGCAGGACGGCTATCGTCATCGGCCCTACCCCGCCGGGAACCGGGGTGATCGCGCGGACATGGGCCAGCGCTTCGGCGGTGGCGACGTCGCCCACGATCCGCGCCTTGCCATCTTCCGTATCGGTCACGCGATTGATGCCGACGTCGATCACGGTCGCGCCGGGCTTGATCCATTCGCCCTTCACCATTTCGGCGCGGCCCACCGCGGCCACGACGATATCGGCGCGATGCACCACCGACGCCAGATCGCGGGTGCGGCTATGCGCGACCGTCACGGTGCAGTTTTCTGCCAGCAAAAGCTGCGCCATCGGCTTGCCCACGATGTTGGATCGGCCCACAATGACCGCTTCCATGCCGGACAGGTCGCCCAGCTCATCCTTCAACAGCATGACGCAGCCCAGCGGCGTGCAGGGCACCAGCGCTTCCTGCCCCGTCGCCAGCCGACCGGAATTGACGACATGAAACCCATCCACATCCTTGGCAGGGTCGATGGCGGCGATGACCGATGCCTCGTCAATATGATCGGGCAGCGGCAACTGGACCAGAATGCCGTCCACCCGGCCATCGGCGTTAAGCTCCTCGACCAGATCGAGCAGTTCATCCTCGCCGATGCTGGGGGGCAGTTTGAATTCCAGGCTTTCCATGCCTGCCTCGACCGTCATCTTGCCCTTGTTGCGGACATAGACGGCGCTGGCCGGGTCCTCCCCCACCAGCACCACGGCCAGGCCCGGCTTGCGCCCGGTCGATGCCATAAAAGCCGCAACGCCGTCCGCCACGCGAGCGCGCAGCCCTGCGGCGAACGCCTTGCCGTCGATGATTTTGCCGATGGTCATGCTGCCTCAACCCGTTCCATGATGATGGTGGAAAGCCGCGACATTATCAACGCCTGACCGCCGCCCTTGATCCGCAGCCGCTTTAGCCGGTTGGTGTCGCCTGACTCCAGAAAAATCGCGCTGCGGGGCCAATCAAGCCACTTCGCCACCAGCACGATCAGCGCCGCGTTTGCCTTGCCCTTTTCCGGCACGGCCCGGACCCGCGCGGACAGCCAGTCCGCTCCCTTCTCATCGGTCCACCGCCCCGCAACATCGTCCCGCGATGCGCCGGGCGTCAGCCGGATGGCCAGGATCAGGTCATCGCCGTCCTGGCTCCACACGGTCACGCCCAGACGGTCAAACCAGCCCGAAAATCGGCGGCAGGATCGCCTGGCGGATGATCAATATGGCCAGCAACACGACCATTGGCGACAGGTCGAGCGCCCCCAGGTCGGGCATGACCCGGCGGATGGGATTGTAGATCGGCGCCGTCATTCGATCGAGCGCCATGATGACCGTGCGGACCACGTCGCTGGACATATTGATGACGTTGAAGGCGATCAGCCAGCTCATGATCGCCTGAATGATGATGATCCACCACAGCACGTCGAGCAGGATGACAATAATCTGATAGAGCGCGTAGGCCATGCCGTCTCCGATTTGATTGCGGCTGCTTTAGCCGAGGCAGCCCCCCCGCCACAAGCGGCAAGCGCGCGATTCCCAAAGGTTATAAGGATGCTGGAGCTACGAGCGTTAGATCGCCCCCCCGTTCGCCCTGAGCCTGTCGAAGGGTTCTACTTCTTCAGGCACCATAGGTCAGAAAGAAAGAAAGAAAGGGGCTTCGACAAGCTCAGCCCGAACGGGAGATTTCTTTTTGCCACATCCGCTCTAACCGAATGAAGCAACGTGCTCCTGCGAAGGCAGGAGCCCAGCTGATACCGCAGGATCGGCCCCCACCTTCACCGCCGCACCAACGTCCCCGCACCCCGCTTGGTGAAGATTTCCAGCAGCATCGCATGCGGCACCCGCCCATCCAGGATGACCGCCGCATCCACCCCGCCTTCCACCGCCTTTACGCAGGTTTCCAGCTTGGGAATCATGCCGCCGCTGATGGTGCCGTCTTCCTGCAACAGCTTGATCGCCGCCGGGTCCAGATCGGTCAGCAACTGGCCCTGCTTGTCGAGCACGCCCGCAACGTCAGTCAGCAGGAAAAATCGTGACGCATGCAGCTCCGCCGCGATTGCGCCCGCCATCGTGTCGGCGTTCACATTATAGGTTTCGCCGTCCGCGCCGATGCCCACCGGCGCAACCACGGGGATGATGCCGCTGGCCGACAATGTGTCCAAAATGCTGCGGTCGACCTTCACCGGGTCGCCGACAAAGCCCAGGTCCACATTCCGCTCGATCCCCGAATTGGGGTCGGGCGCGCGCGAACTGCCGACCTTTTCACACAGCATCAGGCCGCCATCCTTGCCCGAAATGCCCACGGCCCGACCGCCCGCGCCGGTGATCCAGCTGACGATTTCCTTGTTGATGGACCCGGCCAACACCATTTCGGCGATCTGCGCGGTTTCCCGGTCGGTCACGCGCAGCCCGTTCACGAAACGCGATTCGACGCCCAGCTTCTTCAGCATCGCGCCGATCTGCGGGCCGCCCCCATGAACGACGACGACATTGATGCCGACCGCCTTCATCAGCACGACATCCTCGGCGAAATTGCGCGCGGCTTCGGGGTCGCCCATGGCATGGCCGCCATATTTGACGACGAAAGTCTGCCCCGCATAACGCTGCATATAGGGCAGCGCTTCAACAAGGGTTTCAGCCTTAGCGAGGAGCGCGGGATCGGGGGCGTGCTTATTATTCATGCGCGCGCGCATAAGGCCATATGACCATGGGGGCAAGCTGGCAGGACCTTTTGCTTTCGCGCAGAGGCGCAGCGAAGCCCCACCCCCGTTCGCCCTGAGCTTGTCGAAGGGCCTCTTTTTCATGAAGTGAAGGACCCTTCGACAAGCTCAGGGCAGGCTTCGACAGGCTCAGCCCGAACGGAAGATGGGTCTGTCTACGCCTCCTGCGCGAAACCAGAAATACCGGCAGGCTCCCACCTCACCAGGCCATCCGATATTTAACCCCCATGGCCTGCGCCAGATGGCGTTGCCGCCGTTCCACCGCTTCACCAAACAGGTCCGTATCGACACCGCGCAACCGCAGTTCCAGCGTATCGCCCACCATTTCCAGCCTGGACGCCAGCAACGGCCCCTCGACCCCGCCCGACAGCCGCTGGCCCAGCCGGATCGCCAGACCCCACAACGACGCCCGCTTCAGCGCCGCAGCGGACGCCAGACTTTCAATCCCCGCCGGAACAGACGTGCCGCCGCCAAAATTGCTGTATAGCGCCTGCGCCAGCATCGCCCGTTCCGCCACGGTGATGCCGACCCAATTGCTATGCAGCGCAATCTCCACACCGCGTTCAGCGCGGAAATCCGGGTTGGCGCGCCAGCCGACATCGGCCAGCAGGCACGCGGCGCGGCGGATTCGCCGCCATGCCTCGCCATCGTCCAGGAACAGCGGCCCGATCCAGCGGTCGATCATGTCGCCATGACCGGCAAAGCGTCCCTGCGCCTCCCCTTCCGCCTCCGCCGCGACCAGCAAAGGGTCATGGGCGCGAATGTCTGGCGGAAGGTCGCCGAACAGCAGCCCCTCGCGCAGGCCATAGGCCGACACGATCAGTTCGCTCGACTGCAACTGGCGGACGATGACGGACAGCAGCGCAGCGGCGTCCGGCAGGGTCGGGATGCGCGATCCCGTCATCGCCGGAATGTCCTTCAACCGGGCGCGGCCGACATGGGACACGATGCGAGTCAGCTGCTCCGCCCGGCTTGCATCCATCGCATATTGGTGGACCACCGGCAGCGGAAATTGCGTAAGCTGCATGTCGAAGCGGGCGAGCGAGCGCCACGACCCGCCGACCATGTAGAAAGGCAGGCCGGGTTCGATGCCGGGGTCCGCCTTGGCCAGCATCTTCTTCACCTGCCGTTCCAGCGCCGACGGACCCTTCGCCCGGATCTGCGGCAGGCGCAGCACGCCCAGCGGCAGGGATATGGTTTCGTGCACCGCCCCATCCCTGATCCGCGCCAGTTCCAGGCTGCCGCCGCCCAGGTCGCCAACGATGCCGTTCGCCGTGGGGATGCCCGACAACACGCCATAGGCCGCCGCCACCGCTTCCTGCACGCCGGACAGCAGCTCCACATCCAGCCCCATGGCCTTGGCGCGAACGATGAAATCCTGCCCATTGGCGGCGTCGCGCACAGCGGCGGTGGCGACACAGCGCACGTCCTGCACGTCCATGTCGCGGCACAGATGGGCAAAGCGGCCCACGGCGCGCAGACCCCGCTCCATCGCCTCTGCTTCAATCTGTCCGGTGCGACCCAATGACGCGCCCAGCCCCGCCATCACCTTTTCATTGAACAGGATGAAGGGGATGCGGCGCGGCCCGTCATAGACGACCAGCCGGACGCTGTTCGAACCGATGTCGATGATGGCGGTGCGCGCCTTCGCACGACCGGGCGATGTCACCATGGTATCGGCGATCGCCCGGACCTGGCTCAACATCGAATTCATCGGCGTCAGGCCCGCCCCCGCAACCTGAGCGTGGGCACGACCCCGCTGTCGATCGCCGCGCCGCGCCCTGAAAGCGATGGATTGGTCATGAAATAACGGTGCAGGTTGAACGGCTTGTCTCCCGGATCGACACGGGCATAATGGCCGTCACCGTCCAGTTCCCAGCTTTGCTCCGTATCGATCAGGTTGGCGACCATCACCTGATCCAATATCTGATCATGAACGGTCGGGTTTTCCACCGGCGCCAGAAACTCGACGCGGCGGTCGAAATTCCGCGGCATCCAGTCAGCCGAACTTATATATACTTTCGCGCCATTATTGGGCAGCGCCTTGCCATTGCCGAACACGGTGATGCGGCTATGTTCCAGAAAGCGACCGACGACCGACTTGACGCGGATGTTGGCCGACATGCCCGGCACGCCCGGACGCAGGCAACAGATGCCGCGCACGATCAGGTCTATCTGAACCCCCGCATTGCTGGCCGCATACAGCTTTTCGATGATGGCGGGGTCGACCAGCGAATTCATCTTGGCCCAGATGGTGCCGGGCCGCCCGGCGCGCACATGGTCGATTTCCGCATCGATCAGGCCGCACAACCGGTTACGCAGGTCGCGCGGGCTCATGACCAGCTTTTCAAGGCGCTGGGGTTCGACATAGCCGGTAATATAGTTGAACAGCGCCGCAGCATCGCGCCCATAGGCCGGGTCAGCGGTGAAGAAGCTCAAATCGGTATAGATGCGCGCGGTGACGGGGTGGTAATTGCCCGTGCCGAAATGGCAGTAGGTGCGAAACGCCTCCCCCTCCCTGCGGACGACCATCGACACCTTGGCATGGGTTTTCCAGTCGATGAAGCCATAGACCACCTGCACGCCCGCGCGCTCCAGCGCCCCGGCCCACATCAGATTCTGTTCCTCGTCGAACCGGGCCTTCAACTCGACCACCGCCGTCACCGACTTGCCCGCTTCGGCGGCGTCGATCAGGGCGCGGATGATCGCCGACTGCTTGCCCGCGCGGTAAAGCGTCTGCTTGATCGCGACGACATCAGGGTCCGACGCCGCTTGTTTCAGAAACGAAACGACAACGTCGAACGCTTCATAGGGATGATGGACGACAATATCCTTCGCCCGGATCGCCGCAAAACAATCCCCGTTATATTCCCGAATGCGTTCAGGAAATCGCGGCGCAAACGGTTCGAACTTCAAATCGGGCCGATTTTCCTCGACCACGCCCGACAGGTCGCCAATGCCGACAAAACCCTCCACCTCGGCGATCATCGCTTCATGGCCCTGAAGCATGTCCTGCAACATTTCCTCGACCGGTTCGGGAATGCGCTCTTCAATCTCCAGCCGGATAACCCGACCCCGGCGGCGGCGCTTGATGGCGCTGCGGAAATAGCGGACCAGATCCTCCGCCTCTTCCTCGATCTCGATGTCGCTGTCGCGGATGATGCGGAATACGCCGCTGTTGCGAACGCGATAACCGGGGAAGAGGTCGGCGGAAAAGCGCCGGATCACCGCCTCCAGCGCCATATAGCGCGCATGGACGCCCGGCACACGGACGAAACGCGCGAGCGAGGATGGGATCATCACCAATTCCCGGATCGGCTGCCGGTCGGACAGGCGTTCCAGGTCGAATACGATCGACAGTCCCTGGTTGGGGATGAAGGGGAATGGGTGCGCCGGGTCAAGCGCCTGAGGCGTCAGGATTGGGAAGACTTGGCTAAGGAAATGTTCGCGAAGCCAGCCCTCGCTGGCCTTGTCCATTTCGCTCCCCGGACCGATCACCTCGATCCCGACCTTGGTCAATTCACCATGCAGCGCGCCCCAGACCTTTTGCTGCGCGGCCATCAGGCGGGTCGTTTCATCGGCGATGGCGGCAAGCTGCTGCGCGGGGGTCAGCCCGTCCGCCGAATGCATGTCGACATCCTGCAACTGCTGCCCCTTCAGCCCCGCAACCCGGACGCTGAAAAATTCGTCGAGGTTCGCGCCAGAGATGGACAGGAAGCGCAACCGTTCCAGCAAAGGATGCGCGCGATTCATCGCCTCTTCCAACACCCGCTGGTTGAACGCAAGCCAGGACAGCTCCCGGTTGAAATAGCGGTCGCCCGGCAGGGTCATGCTGGCGGAGGGATCAGCTTCGGCCACGTTTCACTCGCGCTGGGTCAAAAATGACGGTCATCCCCGACTATAGGCAAAAATGCGGACCCGTGCAGGGTCTCTTTCGCCATAGCGACGGAAATCTTACGTCCCGATGACAGCGCGGCCTCATTCAGGATGCGCGTGACCCCCGCGATAGCGGCATAGCTCCGCTCGATCCGGCGCAGCAGCCAGTCGGGCAGGTCCGCCGCATGGGGCGCGCCCATCCGCGCCAGCGCCCGTTCGATCAGGGCGCGGGCCAGCGGCTCGTCGGGTTGATCGATGGAGATGAACGGAGCCGCGGCCAGACGCGAACGCAGGTCGGGCAGCGCGACCTGCCACTGCGTCGGCGGGTCCCGTCCGATCAACAGCAGCGGCAGGCGGCTGGTCTGGGCGTCGTTCCACGCGTTGAACAGCAACAGCTCATCCTGCCCCTGCGCATCGTCGATCACCACCCCGCCGCTCAACGCCGCGAAACGGCGGCCCAGCATGGAACGGCCCGACAGCGGCGGCCCGCCCAGCACGGTGACGGCCAGCGGCCAGTCCCGCCAGCCTTCCAGATGACGGACAGCGATGCGATTGGCCTCGCTGACCAGATAGTCATCGTCCGTCCCCTGCCCTGGCCAATCGAACGGCAGGCTGATCTGGCTCATTGCGGGGCCGACGCTCCGCCCGCCGGGGTCGCGCCCTGACGCCTGATGCGCAGGGTGGAGCCAGCGACGCTCACGCCATAGCCGCGCGCCTGCAACGCCGCGCGCAGCGTTTCGACCGATCCTTCGAAACTGACCTGCATGACGGACGTTCCGCCCAGCGCCAGACTGCTGGTGCTGGCGGACCGGACTCCCGGAATCCCGCGCAAGGCGGCCTCTCCCTGGGCGACGGACCCGACGTCAGGCGTGTCGAACTGGATCGAAAAACTGCTGGCGCCCCCTTGCGCACCGGGCAATTCAAAACCGTTCAGCGGCTGTTCGGCGGCACTTTCAATCTCAAGCGCGTCGGGGTCCACCGGCTCCTCGATAATCAACGACGGGTCGGGTCTCAGGCGGCCGTCATTAAGGGCGGCGGTGTAAAGCTGGTCAATCCGCCGCGCCGCTTCGTCCAGCATCTGCGGGATCGCGCTTTCCGCCGACGCGCGCAGCGAAAAGCTCGCGCCGATCAGCCGGTCATCCGGGCCATAGCGGGCGGTGAAGGTGCCGGTGACCGGCCCGCCGGGCCATTGCCGTTCCAGCCGGGCGATGGGCACAACGACATCCGCCGCGCCATATTGGTCGAGCAGCACGCGCCACCACAGCCGCCCGCGCCGACCGGTTTGCCCGGCATTCAACAGGATAGGATCGGCAATCGATCCGCTGACCCGCACATAGTCGATGGCGCTTTCCCCGGTGCGGAAACGCGCCCAGGCCTTCTGCCATTCATTGATGCGCTCATAGGACACCGCCGACCCGCCGTCCCACATGACCGGGATCACCAGCAGGGGCGGCGATCGGACGACCTGCCCCGAAACGCCCAGCAATTGCCCCGTGCGCGCGCGGTCGAACAACATGCCCAGCGTCGCGACATAGCGGGTGGGGCCGATCTGCTCATATTCTATCTCGATGCCGGAAATCATCGCTTCCAGCTGCGAATCGGAAAGGCTGGGGACGCCCGCCGCGCCATGGGTGCGGGTCCACAGCATGCGCCACGCCTGCCGCTGCGCCAACCGCCAGCCCGCCTGACGAGCGCTGTTCGCGTCCTTGCCCAGCACATCGACCTTGATCCCGCTCACCTGATAATCGCCGCCGCTGGCGATGGGCGGCACGCCGCGTTCGCCCTCCATCTGCGCAAACAGCGCCGCCGCAGCGAGGCCAAGCGCCACCGCCGCCACTATCTGGACGGGCCGCGACAGCAGGCGGATCAGCGAGGAAAGCCGGAAAGTCGGGCGGTGAATGAATGCGGATAGGCTCACGCGCGCCCTTTTGGCGAGATTTACCACTGATGCCAAGCGGCAACCCATTTGCCGTTCCGTTTTCCGCGTCATTGTTCTAGTGGGGCCAGCCATGAGCGACACCGAATCCTATAGCTACGCCAAAGCTGGCGTGGACATCGCGGCAGGCAATGCACTGGTCCGCGCCATCGCCCCCTTGGCCAAGGCGACCCGCCGCCCCGGCGCAGACGCGGAGCTTGGCGGCTTTGGCGGCTTCTTCGACCTGAAAGCCGCTGGCTATGACGACCCGCTGCTGGTCGCCGCCAATGACGGCGTCGGCACGAAGCTCAAGCTCGCCATCGACCATGACCGCCATGATGGCGTCGGCATCGACCTGGTCGCCATGTGCGCCAACGACCTCATCGTGCAGGGCGCTGAGCCGCTCTTCTTCCTCGACTATTACGCCACCGGCAAGCTGGAGAGCGGCGTCGCCGAACGCGTGATCGCGGGCATCGCCGAAGGCTGCAAGCAAGCCGGTTGCGCCCTTATCGGTGGCGAAACCGCCGAAATGCCGGGCATGTATGCCGCCGGAGACTATGACCTCGCCGGTTTCTGCGTCGGCGCGGTGGAACGCAGCAAGGCGCTGACCGGCAACCGGGTGAAGGCAGGCGACGTCCTCCTGGGCCTCACCTCGTCGGGCGTCCACTCCAACGGCTTCTCGCTCGTCCGCCGCCTCGCCGCCGACAAGGGCTGGAAGCTCGACCGCCCCGCCATCTTCGACAATGAAGTCCTGCTCATCGACGCGCTGATGGCCCCGACCCGCATCTATGTGAAGCCGCTGCTGCCGCTGGTGCGCGACGGCAAGATCAACGCGCTCGCCCACATCACCGGCGGCGGCCTGCTCGAAAACATCCCGCGCGTCCTGCCCGAAGGCTGCCATGCCGTGGTCGACGCCGACGGCTGGGAACAGCCGCGCCTGATGGCCTTCCTGCAAGCGCAGGGCCATATCGAACCGGAAGAAATGGCCCGCACCTTCAACTGCGGCGTCGGCATGGTGCTGGCGGTGGACGCCGATGCGGCGGACAGCGTCGCGGCGGAACTGGAAGCCGCAGGCGAAACCGTCGTCCGCGTCGGCATCATCGAAGCTGGCGAAAAAGGCTGCACCGTCAAGGGCAGCCAGGAAACCTGGAGCGCCAAGGCCGACTGGACCGCCACGCATCTGGGCTAAATCAGAAGGCCGAGATAAGAATAACCGTTCGCCCTGAGCTTGTCGAAGGGCTTCACTTCTCTTCAAAGAAAGGGAGGGGCTTCGACAAGCTCAGCCCGAACGGGGATGATATGACAAAGGCAAAAGTCGGCGTTCTGATTTCCGGTCGAGGGTCCAACATGGCGGCGCTGCTCTACGCCGCCAAACACCCGTCCTGCCCCTATGAGATCGTCCTGGTCGCCGCCAACGACCCGCAAGCCGCTGGCCTCATCCTCGCGCAGGCAGAAGGCATCCCCACCTTCGCCCAAAGCCACAAGGGCCTGAAGCGCGCCGAGTTTGACCAGATCATCGACGGTGAACTGCGCAAGGCTGGCGCAGACTATGTCGCGCTCGCCGGATATATGCGCCTGCTCTCGCCGGAATTCGTCGCGGGCTGGGAAAACCGGATGCTCAACATCCACCCCAGCCTCCTCCCCAAATATAAGGGCCTCGACACCCACCAGAAAGCACTGGACGCGGGCGACAGCCATGCGGGCTGCTCCGTCCATGTCGTCACCAGCGAACTGGACGATGGCCCGGTGCTCGCCCAGACGCCGGTCGCGATCCTCCCCGGCGACACCGCCGACAGCCTCGCCGCCCGCATCCTCATCGCCGAGCATCAACTCTACTCCCGCACCCTCGCCGACTTCGTCACGCGCGATCGCCAGCCACCCCTTCCAAAATAGGATTTCGCCTGATCTATCCTGCCGGATGGAACAGCCCCTTCCCACCCCGCCCGCCGCGCCTGACCTGACGCCGCCATCCAGCCATGGCCGCTGGACTCCGGCCCGTCAGCGCCTCTTCCTCACCGCCCTGCTCGAAACCGGCAACGTCTCCCATGCCGCGCGCTCGGTCGGCATGTCGCGATCCAGCGCCCATCGGCTGCGACAGCGCCTCGCCGATACCGCCTTCGACCGCTGCTGGACTGACGCGCTCAAGATTCACGCCGCCCGCATGGCCGATCCCTTCGCGCTTGAAACAGCCGCGCGCGCCCGCCCAACCCCGTCCTGATCCCGTCGCGCACCTGTCGCGTTCCCGCCGCAAACCCGGCGAGTTGCGGTCAAATTGCCCGACAACGGTGTGAACTTCGGCGCACCCGCCCTCTTTCCTTAACCGCCTGCGATCCCCATAGAGATCAGCCATGACCGAAACGACCCAAGCCGCCATCGAGATCACCAACCTGACCAAGGTCTATGCGGGCGGCAAGCGCGCGCTGGACAACATCAACCTCACCATCCCGCGCGGCCAGATCTACGGCCTGCTCGGCCCCAATGGCGCGGGCAAGTCGACCACGATCAACATCCTCGCTGGCCTCGTCAACAAAACCAGCGGCACCGCGAAAATCTGGGGCTTCGACATCGACCAGAACCCCCGCAATGCCAAGAACAGCATCGGCATCGTGCCGCAGGAAATCGTCTTCGACCCCTTCTTCACGCCTTATGAAACGCTGGAAAATCAGGCGGGCTATTATGGCGTACCGAAAGACCGCCGCCGCTCGCTCGAACTCCTGCGCGCCGTGCATCTGGAGGACAAGGCCAACGCCTATGCCCGCACCCTGTCCGGCGGCATGAAGCGCCGCCTGCTGGTGGCCAAGGCAATGGTCCACTCCCCGCCCATCCTCGTGCTGGACGAACCCACCGCAGGCGTCGACGTCCAGCTTCGCCAGCAACTCTGGGCCTATGTCCGCGAACTCAACGCGCAAGGCGTGACGATCGTGCTAACGACGCACTATCTGGAAGAAGCCGAAGAACTGTGCGACCGCATCGGCATCATCAACCATGGCCGATTGATCACCGACAAGCCCACCCGCGAGCTAATCGCCATGGCGCAGGAAAAGGTCGTGCAGGTGACCGTCGACCGCGACGTGGCGACGGTGCCGGACGCCCCCTGCTTCGAAAAGGTAGAACTCTCCGACCCGCGCACTCTGACCATCACCTATATGAAGGACCGCGCCAATGCCGGGCAGGTCTTGAGCGCGGTGCAGGCCAGCGGCCTCTCCATCGTGGACGTGGTCACGAGAGACCCAGACCTGGAGGATGTCTTTCTGAACCTTACGGCAGCAGCGTGAGGGAAGAGGCGCAATCTTCTGCTCCCACTCCCGCAGGCGGGAGGGGGCCGGGGGGTGGGCCAGCGCGACCTTTCAAAAACCGAAACACCGCTCGCGCAAAATCCCTGAGGAACGAAGCCTCCCCACCAGAACGCCTCCTGTGGCAACACCTCCGCAACCGCCAGCTCGACGGCCACAAATTCAGCCGACAGATCCCCATCGGCCCCTACTTCGCTGACTTCCTCTGCCGCGAGGCTAAGCTGATCATAGAACTGGACGGCCTCACCCACGACAACAGCGCGGACTATGACGCCCGCCGCGACTCTCATTGCCGCGCCCAAGGCTATTCCATTTTACGCTTCACCAATGCAGATGTGCTGACCAATTTGGAAGGCGTGATGTCCCACATAACCACCACACTTGCGCATTTGCCCACCCCCAACCCCTCCCGCCTGCGGGAGGGGAGCGAGTAAGTCCATGCCCACCACCACTCACGACGTCGTCATCATCGGCTCCGGCGCCGCCGGTCTCACCGCCGCCATCAACCTGGCGCAGGACCATAAGGTCGTCGTCCTCGCAAAGGCCGCGCTCGACAGCGGCTCGACCAACTGGGCCCAAGGCGGCATCGCCGCCGTCCTCGACGCGGGCGACAGTTTCGAAGCCCATGTCAACGACACCATGGTCGCGGGCGCTGGCCTCAACAACCGCGAAACGGTCGAATTCGTGGTCTCCGAAGCCCCCGCCGCCATCGAAAGGCTGGCCGAACTCGGCGTCCCCTTCAACGGCGGCGAAGAGTTCGGCGAACGCTGGCACCTGACCCGCGAAGGCGGCCACAGCCACCGCCGCATCGTCCATGTCGATGACGCTACCGGCCACGCGGTGCAAGTCGCCCTGCTGAAGGCCGCGTGCGCCAATCCCAACATCACGCTGATGGAAGACATGGTCGCCATCGACCTCATCACCTCCCGCCATGGCGAACGCTATTCGGGCGACGGCCATGTCTGGGGCGTCTACGCCTTCAACAAGCGGACCAAGCATGTCGACGCGCTGCTAGGCAAAGCGACGATCCTCTGCACCGGCGGCGCGGGCCGCACCTATCTCTTCTCGACCGCCCCGCGCGGCGCGACCGGCGACGGTATCGCCATGGCCTGGCGCGCGGGCTGCCGCGTCTCCAACATGGAAATGAACCAGTTTCACCCGACCTGCCTCTATAATCTGGAGGTCAAGAATTTCCTGATCACCGAAGCTGTGCGCGGCGAAGGCGGGCACCTGAAGCTCCCCCCCGGCGTCCCCGGTGGCGGCGAACGCTTCATGCCCCGCTTCGACCCGCGCGGCGAACTCGCGCCCCGCGATGTCGTCGCCCGCGCCATCGACCATGAAATCAAGCGCCTCGGCCTGGACTATGTCCATCTGGATATCAGTCACAAGGACCCCGAATTCGTTAAACAGCATTTCCCGACCATCTACGCCCGGCTGCTCGATATCGACATCGACATCACCAGGGAGCCGATCCCGGTCGTCCCGGCGCAACACTATACCTGCGGCGGCGTCATCATCGACCTGGATGGCCGCACCGACATGCCCGGCCTCTATGCGGCGGGCGAAGTCACCGAAAGCGGCCTTCACGGCGCCAATCGCCTGGCGTCCAACTCGCTGCTCGAATGCTTCGTCTTCGGCGATGCAGCGGCCCGTCACATCCGCGCCCATTGGGACGAACTGCCCACCCCTCCCCCGATCCGCCCGTGGGATGAAAGCCGCGTCACCAACAGCGACGAGGAAGTCATCGTTCAGCATAACTGGAAGGAAATCCGCCGCTTCATGTGGGACTATGTCGGCATCGTCCGCACCACCAAGCGGCTGGAGCGCGCGCAGCACCGCATCGACCTGCTCGCCAAGGAAGTGGACGAATATTACGGCCATTTCCGCGTGACGCCCGACCTTATCGAGCTGCGCAACCTGCTGGAAGTCGCGCGGCTGGTCGTCCGCTCCGCGCTCCGTCGCAAGGAAAGCCGGGGGCTGCACTATACGCTGGATTACCCCGACATGCTGCCAGCGGCTGTGGATACCGTGCTGGCACCATGAAATCGGGCAGGATCTTTCTAGCGGATCAGAAACTGCTCCAGCGCCGTCACAAAACGTGCAGGCTGGTCAGCCATGACGACATGGCCGCTGGGACCGATCGGGGCCAGCTTCAAACCTTTCTTGGCGGCATAGGCGGCGCGGAAGGTGCGGCTGATCTGCGCCGACTGCGCCGGATCGGACCCGACGGCATAGACCACCTCCATAGGCGCGCTGATCCGGCCCAGTTGCGGCCCCAGATCGACATTGGCCAGGTCGCGCAGGGCATTGGCGATCACGTCGGGATCGCTACCGCGCGCGCCCGGCGTTTCCGCCAAAATCTGCGCCAGATAAGCGCGCCCTGCCTTGGTCCCCGTAAAATATTGGCTCAATTGACCGGCAAGATAGCCCATGCCGCGCGCGGTCCCGCCGACCATCGCCGCGCCTGCGGGCAACATGTCCACAACCATGATCCGCGCCCCCACGCCCTTCAACCCCAGCATCATCGCCAGCGTCCCGCCCATGCTATGGCCGACCACGGCGGGCCGGACCAGACCGGCCGTGCGGACATAGCGGGCGATCTCATCGGCCAGCGGCTGGATCAGCGGCCCGCTGGCGTTCGCATCGGGGGCAAGTCCGGCAAAGCCGCGCACATGGACAAGGTGCCAGCGACAGCCGGGGACCTTGTCCAAAATGTCGGCCCACAGCCCCGGACCGCTCGCCAGGCCGGGGATCAACAACACATCGCGTCCGCTCCCCCGCGTCGTCATCGCAATCCTGCGCGACGCGAACGGTGCGGGCGCTGCCTTTGCCCCGTCTTGATCGAACAGGAACATCCCGGCGCAAGCACCCGCGCCGACCCGCAGCAATGCCCGCCTATTGATGTCCGAACCGTTCATGCCATGCCTCCTCACCCATTCCGGCTGAACGAAAGATGAGCGCCGCGCGTCAATCCGTTCAGCCTCCTTACATCGCAAATGTGGAATCATTCGTCGCATCTTCCTTGTCAGTGGAAGGGAGCGAAGCGCCTAATCACGGGAGAGTTCGGGGACATTGATGTTTAAGCGAAATGGTGGGCGCGGTTGGCGCCCGGAAGGCGGATCGGCCCGCCTGATATTGTTGGTAGCGGCGCTTTCAGCCTGTGTCAGCGCTCCGGTGGAGCCCCAGGCCCGTGCCACCCAAAGGGTGCAGCCAACCACCGCGACCTTTCCGATCAAGCGGGTCGCCAATCCTCCCAAACCGTTCCAGGAACTGGACGTCGACCAGCGGGAGACTCCCCCTCCCGCGCTGGTCAGCGTCGTGCGAAACCTGGGCCAAAGCTTCCAGGGCAAGGTCGGCATCGCGGTCCGCCGCATCGGCAGCGACTGGACGGTCGCCTGGAACGGCAACGCGCTCTTCCCCCAGCAGAGCGTGTCGAAACTGTGGGTTTCGATGACCTTTCTGGACGCGGTGGACAGGGGCAAGATCCGGCTGACCGACACCACGACCATCACCAGGAAAGACCTCACCCTCTTTCACCAGCCAAGCGCTGCGCTGGTCGGCACCAGCGGCTGGACGACCACCTATTCCGACCTGATGCGCCGGGCCATGACGCAGAGCGACAACACGGCGAACGACACGATGCTCCGCGCGGTCGGCGGACCGGAAGCGGTGCGCGCTTTTCTGGCGCGGCGGACGATCAAGGATATTCGCTTCGGCCCAGGCGAACGGCTGTTGCAGGCCACCACCGCAGGGCTTGATTGGCGGCAGGATTATTCCATCGGCCGCAACTTCTATGCGGCCCGGTCCAGGCTGCCCCAATCAGTGCGGGTGAAGGCGCTCGACAATTATCTCGCCAATCCGCCGGATGGCGCCGCCCCCACCTCCATCGTCAAGGCGCTGGCGAAGCTGAAGGAAGGCGACATGCTCTCGCCCGCATCGACCCAGCTGTTGCTGTCGACCATGAGCCAGGCGAAAACCGGACCGCAGCGCATCAAGGGCGGCGTCCCGGCAGGGTGGAAATATCTCCACAAGACCGGAACGGGACAGGATCTTGCTCCGCGCTCGACCGGCTATAACGACATCGGCATCATGACCGCGCCGGATGGCACCAGCTATGCGGTGGCGGTGATGATCGGCAGCACGACGCTGCCCATCCCATCCCGCTGGGAGTTGATGCAGGCAGTGGCAAAGGCGGTCGCGGCGAACCACGAAAAACGATAACCCTGCGGCAGGTTCTGCGCAGACGGTTCTTTTAGGGCCTCAATCCAAATTCGGCCGCAGCCAGCGCTCCGCCGTTTCGATATCCATCCCGATCCGCTCGGCATAATCTGACAGCTGATCACGACCCACGCGGGCGACGCCGAAATATTCCGCCTGACCATGCCCGAAGTAGAAACCGCTGACCGCTGCGGTGGGCAGCATGGCCAGGCTTTCCGTCAAGGTGATCCCGGTCGCATGATGCGCGTCCAGCATATCGAACAACAGCGGTTTCAGGCTGTGGTCGGGGCAAGCGGGATAGCCCGGCGCGGGGCGGATACCGCGATACTGCTCCCGGATCAGCGCTTCGTTGGTCAGCTGCTCACCCTCCGCATAGCCCCATAGGGCGGTGCGGACATAGTGGTGCAGCCGCTCGGCAAAGGCTTCGGCTAGCCGGTCGGCAAGCGCCTTGAGCAGGATGTCCGAATAATCGTCGATCGCGTTCTTGAACCGCGCCAGATGTGGTTCGATACCATGGATCGACACGGCAAAGCCGCCGATCCAGTCACCGTCATGGCTGATGAAGTCGGCCAGGCACATGTTGGCCCGCCCCTCACGCTTCGCAATCTGCTGCCGCAGCATAGGCAGACGGACATGACGCTCATCCTCGACATGGACAATGATGTCATCGCCCTCCCGACGGCAAGGCCACAGCCCCGCAACGCCGCGCGCCGTCAGCCATTTTTCGCTAACGATCCGATCCAGCATGTTCTGCGCGTCCTTGAACAGGCTGGTAGCGCTTTCACCGACCACCTCATCCTCAAGGATAGCCGGATAGTTGCCCGCCAATTCCCAGGCTCGAAAAAAGGGCGTCCAGTCGATATAATTGATCAAGTCTTTGAGGTCCCAATCGGGAAAGCGGTGGATGCCGGGCAGCCGCGGTCGGGGCGCTTTCAGCGCCTCATCCATTTCAAAAGCATTGGCGCGGGCATCCTCTATGCTCAGAAGCTGACTTTGCCCCTTGCCCGCGCGCGCCTTGCGCACATGATCATAATCCTCCTTCGTCTTCGTGACGAAATCACTTTTCTGCGTTTCGGAAAGCAATGCGGTCGCCACGCCCACGGCACGGCTGGCGTCCAGCACATGCACCACCGGCCCAGTAAAAGCCGGATCAATACGCAAGGCGGTATGCACGCGCGACGTGGTCGCACCGCCGATCAGCAGCGGCATGGTCATGTTGGCACGTTGCATTTCCTGCGCCACCGTCACCATCTCGTCGAGCGAGGGGGTAATGAGGCCGGACAGCCCGATCATGTCAGCGTCGTTCTCATTTGCCGCCTTGATGATGTCCTGCCAGGGAACCATCACGCCCATGTCGATCACTTCAAAGCCGTTGCACTGCAGCACGACGCCAACAATGTTCTTGCCGATATCATGCACGTCGCCCTTGACGGTCGCCATGATGATCTTGCCCTTGCCCTTGGCGCCCGGCTCCTTAGCCGCTTCGATGAAGGGCAGCAGATGCGCCACCGCCTTTTTCATGACGCGAGCGGATTTCACCACCTGCGGCAAGAACATCTTGCCCGCCCCGAACAGGTCCCCCACGACGTTCATGCCGTCCATCAGCGGGCCTTCAATCACTTCGATCGGCTTGGTAGCGGCAAGGCGGGCTTCCTCCGTATCCTCCACCACATACATGTCTATGCCCTTGACGAGCGCATGTTCCAACCGCTTGGAGACAGGCCAGCCACGCCATTCCTGCGCCGCCTTTTCCGACGCCGCATCCTTACCCTTGTAGCTCTCCGCCAGCGCGACGAGGCGGTCGCCCGCTTCGGGGTCACTGTTCAGCAGCACATCCTCACACGCCTTACGCAGCGCCGGGTCGATCGCGTCATAGACGTCGAGCTGACCGGCATTGACGATCGCCATGTCCAGCCCCGCCGGAATGGCGTGGTAAAGGAAGACGCTGTGCATCGCCCGGCGCACCGGCTCATTGCCACGGAAGGAGAAGGAGAAGTTCGACAACCCGCCCGAAATATGAACATGCGGGCAGCGCTTCTTGATCTCCCGGCACGCCTCGATGAAGTCGACGCCGTAATTATTATGCTCCTCGATCCCCGTCGCCACGGCGAAGATATTGGGATCGAAGATGATGTCCTCCGGCGGAAAGCCAATGGTCATCAGCAGCTTGTAGGCGCGCTCGCAAATCTCGACCTTGCGAGCCTGCGTGTCCGCCTGGCCGGTTTCGTCGAAAGCCATGACGACCACCGCCGCGCCATAGGCCATGCACTTACGGGCGTGGTCGAGAAAGGCTTCCTCCCCCTCCTTCATGCTGATCGAGTTGACGATCGGCTTGCCGCTGACGCATTTCAGACCAGCTTCAATCACTTCCCATTTGGAACTGTCGATCATCACCGGCACGCGGCTGATGTCCGGTTCGGAGGTCATCAGCTTCAGGAAGGTCGTCATTGCCTCGACCGCGTCGAGTAGGCCTTCGTCCATGTTGACGTCGACGATCTGCGCGCCGCTCTCCACCTGGTCGCGGGCGATGTCGATGGCGGCGGCATAATCGCCCGCCATGATCAGCTTTTTGAACTTGGCCGAACCGGTGACGTTGGTGCGCTCACCGATATTGACGAAAGTGGCGGTGGAGGTCTGGGTCATGGGATCAACTTTAATCCGTTCGGGCTGAGCTTGTCGAAGCCCAACCCTTCTTGAAGACAAGTATTGCCCTTCGACAAACTCAGGGCGAACGGAGGAGAGATGACTCCTCCGGTATTTCAGGCCGCGATATGCATAGGCTCCAGCCCGGCCAATCGCGTCACCACAGGGAGTTCGGGCACAATGCGGGGCTTGTGCCCCGCCAGCGCCTTCGCCACCGCGCCGATATGCGCGGGCGTCGTTCCGCAGCAGCCGCCGACCATGTTGACCAGCCCCTCATCCACCCACTGGCGAATGAGCGAAGCCGTCGTTTCCGGCAGTTCGTCATATTGCCCCAACTCATTGGGTAGTCCGGCGTTGGGATAGGCCAGGATCAGCGTGTCCGCATTCTTCGCCAACTCGCTCAGATAAGGCCGCAGCAGATCCGCCCCGAACGCGCAGTTCACCCCGATGGTCAACGGCTTCAGATGCCGCAGCGAATACCAGAAGGCATTGATCGTGTGCCCCGACAGGTTGCGACCCGACATGTCGGTGATGGTGAAGCTGAGCATCAGCGGAACCGGCCGCCCCGCCGCAGCCTCCGCCTCACGCGCGGCCATGCCGGCCGCCTTGGCATTAAGCGTATCGAAGCAGGTTTCGACCAGCAAAAAATCGACTCCCCCCGCGATCAGCGCGTCGCACTGTTCGCGATAATCCGCCTTCAGCGTGTCATAATCCACCTCGCGGTAGGCGGGGTCGTTGACATCGGGAGAGATGGACAGAGTCTTGTTCGTCGGCCCGATCGATCCGGCAACGAAACGCGGATGGCCATCCTTTGCAGTCGCCTTCTCGCACGCTTGCCGCGCCAGCTTCGCGGCGGCGATGTTGATGTCCCACACCAGATGTTCGCAGCCATAGTCGGCCATCGCGATCTTGGTGGAACTGAACGTGTTGGTCTCGATCATGTCCGCCCCGGCGGCGAGATAGGCGGCATGAATGCCTTCGACGATATCCGGCCGGGTCAGGCACAGAAGGTCGTTATTCCCCTTCTGGTCCTTGGCGAGATCCAGCGACCCGCGATAATCCGCCTCGGTCAGCCCATGTTTCTGGATCGACGTGCCATAGCCGCCATCGAAGATCATGATCTTTTCCGCCGCGACGGCGCGGAAGCGTTGTTCAGCGGTCATGCCGTCTTCTCCAGTCCAGCAGGCCGAAGCCCCAGCAGATGGCAGATCGCATAGCTCAATTCCGCCCGGTTAAGCGTGTAGAAATGAAAGTCGCGCACGCCGCCCGCATAAAGCTTGCGGCACAGTTCCGCTGCCAGCGTGCCGGAAACCAGTTGCCGCGCGGCGGGCAGGTCGTCCAGTCCTTCGAACAGCTTGCCCATCCAGCCGGGCACATCGGTATTGCACATCGCCGACATGCGCTGCACGGCGCCAAAATTGCTGACCGGCATGATGCCCGGAATGATGTCCGCCGTGATCCCAGCCGCCGCCGCCGTATCACGGAAGCGAAAGAAGGTTTCAGGTTCGAAAAAGAATTGCGTGATTGCCCGCGTCGCGCCTGCGTCCAGCTTGCGCTTCAAATTATCGATGTCGCTCTGCGCGCTCGCCGCATCGGGGTGGGTTTCGGGATAGGCGGCGACCGAGATTTCGAACGGATGACGCTTCATCAGGCCCTCGACCAGTTCGGCCGCACCTTGATAACCGTCGGGATGAGGGACGAACTTCGTCCCCGCTTCGGGCGGATCGCCACGCAGCGCAACGATATGGCGCACGCCTGCCTCCCAATAGCAGTCCGCCACGTCGTCAATCTCCGCCCGGCTTGCTGCGACGCATGTAAGGTGTGCCGCCGCCTGCAGCGACGTTTCGCGGGCGATCCGGGCGACCGTATTATGCGTCCGCTCCCGCGTCGAACCGCCTGCGCCATAAGTAACTGACACAAATTTGGGACCCAGTGGTGTCAGCGTTTCAATCGCCGACCATAGCTGGTCTTCCATCTTTTCCGTCTTGGGCGGGAAAAATTCGAAACTGACATTCAGGTCACCCGCAAGATCGGCATACAGCGGCGCTTCAAGCGCGCGCCGGGCCTCTTCGACGGAGGGGAAGGAAAGGGTCATGCGGAAATACGTCCTTCAATCGGCAGGATATGCGCGCCGCGACGCCGCCCCAGCCATAGTTTCACTGTCAACTCGTGGCCGGGCAGGCTTTCGACCCGATCAAGATCAAGCCCCGCCTGCACGAACCAGCTTTCCATCTGTTCATCGGAAAAACCGAGCCGCGCGTGCTGGTCGCGCAGCCGAAGTTCTTCCCGTTCATGCGCGGCGAAATCCGCGACCAGCACCCGGCCGCCCCCCGCCGTCACGCGCGCCGCTTCCGCAATCACCGCCTCAGGTGCCTGCGCATAGTGCAGAACCTGGTGCAGCACCACGGTGTCCGCATCGCCCGAGTCCAGCGGCAGCGCGCCAAAGTCGCCCAGCACCAGCGCATATTTGCCCGAATCCTCCGGCAGCTTGGCGCGCGCGATGCGCAACATGTCAGGGCTGCGGTCGAGGGCGGTGACCTGCTCCGCCGATGGGCCGAACAGTTCGATCATCCGCCCCGTGCCAGTGCCGATGTCGAGCAAGTGGCCGATCGGCTCCGCCTGCAACAGGGCCGTCATCGCCCGCTCTACATCCCGTTCGGGCACGTGCAGCGAGCGGATGGCATCCCACTTTTCAGCATGTTCCGCGAAATAGCTTTCCGCCGCGCGCGACCTGTCCGCACGCACCGCCGTCAGCCGCGCGAGATCCGCCTTTTGCCACAACTGCTCGCCTTCAGAGGGTGCAAGCTGGTCGAAGAGAGCGAGGAACGGTTCTGTTTGCCGACCCCGACGGAGGCGCAGGAATACCCAATTGCCTTCTTTCCGCCGTTCCACCAAACCCGCTTCGGCAAGGATGCGGACATGGCGGGATACGCGCGGCTGGCTTTGCCCCACCACCTGTGCAATTTCGCCCACGGCAAGCTCCATCGCCCGCAGCAGATGGATGATGCGCAGTCGCGTAGGATCGCCGAGCGCCCGGAAAATGTCGAGTGCCACACTCATCCAATGATCATATAAAGAAATCTTTATATGCGTCAATGATTGATCCCTAAACGCCCGATCCTGGCATGTTCAGCCTCTTACGCAGGAATGGGATTGCCTTGAGTCACCCAATTCACTACGAATCGGCTCCGCAGGCGCAAAAGGGGGGTGAACTTTTCTCCGAGAGTGGTCTGCGCAGTTTTTTTTCTCTGAGAGGGGTTTGCCCATGTCCAAGTCTATTGCTCTTTCGCTCGTTTTCGCCGCTTCGCTGGGCCTCGCTGCTTGCTCGGGCGGTTCGGAAAACGCCGCTAACGTTGCCGAAAATGCTGCTGAAAACGCTGCGAACGCTGCTGACAACGCGATGATGGCTGCTGAAAACGCCGCTGCCAACGCTTCGAACGCTGCCGAAAACGCCGCGAACGCTGCTGGCAACGCTGCCGCGAACGCGATGTAATTCCCGTTCGGGAATGAATTTCAGAAAGGGCCGCGCCGGTAACGGAGCGGCCCTTTCCTTATGGGAAGACATCAGAGCGATGGTGATCAACTCGCGGTCCATGTTCCTGCTACCGCTTTTTCTAGCCGGTTGCGGGTCGGGGATCGGTGACGACACTGGGCTCAGCCCCGGCGAAGCCAGCGCGCTGAATGAGGCCGCAGCCGAACTGGATACCCAAAGCCTCGCTCCGCAGGAGCAGGACAAGGGGCTCAACCCAGCGGCTTTGAGCGCAGCCACTGCCGACAGGCAGCGGACGGTACAATAAAAAAAGGCCGCCCAGAGGCGACCTTTTTCTTCATAATTTCCGGTCTACTAAGCGGCTCAGCAATCCCGGTCGATTGCCCGGCCCGCCAGTGCGCCCACGCCTGCCCCAACAATGGCGCCCGTAGTACCGTCGCCCCGACGCCCATAGCGTCCGCTACCCTTGCCAATCTCATTACCCAGCAGGCCGCCAGCGATGGCACCGATGATCGTTCCGCCCGTGCCGTTGTCACGGCAGCGATAGCCACCACGATAGCCGCGGTAATAATTGTTGCGGTAATAGCGCTCACCACGATAGCCGCGATAATGGTCTCCACGATAGCGACGATCACCCCGGTCGCCGCGATAATAGTCGCCGCGATCATAACGGCCCCAGCCGTCTCGGGCCTGTGCCGGAGCGGCAGTGACGACGAGGGAAGCTGCGGTCATGGCCAGCGCTGCCCCCATATTGATCAGAAACTTGGTTTTCATGGCGTTGCTCCTCGCATTTCCTTGCCGATGGCTGCTGCCCATCAGGCAACTGCATCGATTGACCCCTTTTTGCGCGATTCGCATTGAGCGAAGCCTGAATGGGCATGTCAGCCGCCGTTCAGGCAAATTTTTATGATCAGCCCTGCCGCTTGGGGAAGGGCGCGCGCCAGTCCGACCGGACGCGGGCATCGGTGCGATGGCAGTTGGTTCGGTGACCAGGATTGCCTATGGCATAAAGATGCGCCGAATCCTGATCGTATTATTGCTCGCGATCCTCCTCTTGCCAGCGCCGCACAAGAACAAGCCGGAGCTATTTGGACCGGGCCCTCTGCTCGTCAGGATCAGGCCGCTCCCGCTCAGTTCCATCGACCCTTCGATCCGGGAGGTGGGCGCGCTCCGTTATGTGGGTGGATGGCAGCTCAGCAGCCCGCATCAGGGCTTTGGCGGCATATCGTCGTTGCTGGTGGACTCGTCGGGGCAAGTCCTGGCGCTCAGCGATTCGGGGACGCTGATGGGCTTTGCCGTCCGGCCCAGGCCCGACAACCGCCACCCGTTCATCGCTCCGCTGCCCGTAAGGCCCAAGGACAGGGAGCAGCCGTGGTGGGCGTGGGATTCCGAGGCACTGGCCCATGACCCGACGACGGATCGTTACTGGGTCGGGTTTGAGATGCTGCAGAAGATTTGCCGCTATGGGCCGGGCTTTGCGCGGGCAGAGGCGTGCCGGACCTGGCCCGAGATCGAGGCATGGCCCGAAACCGGGTCGATCGAATCCATGACCCGCATGCCCGACGGCCGCTTCCTCGTCATCTCGGAAATGGGCATGACGGCTGACGGAAGCCACGACACGCTGCTGTTCAGCGGCGATCCGGCGGATGGAGCGACGCCCGCCCCGATTCACCTGCGCTACGTCCCACCACGCGGCTACCGCCCGACGGATGTGGTCGCGATCGACGATCGTCGCCTGCTCGTGCTCAACCGCAGGGTGACCTTGCAGGATCTGTTCACGGCAACGCTGGCCATAGTCGATCTACCCGCAGCCCCGCACCCCGGCCACAAGTTGAAAGCGCGCACCTTGGCGCGGCTGGCACCGCCACTATTGGCCGACAATTTTGAAGGCCTGGCCATCAGCCGTGAGCAGGGCCAGACGATGGTGTGGATTGTGTCGGACGACAATCACGAATTTTTCCAGCGCACCCTGCTTCTGAAATTTGCGCTGCGCCTCTGATCATCTGCGCCCAAATTGCTCCCGCCCGAATCATGGACATCGCAGCAGGGGAACGCAAAAAAGCGGCCCGTTTCCAGGCCGCTTCATGCCGAAGCAAATCGAACGAATGTCAGGCGGCTACAGCAGCCTGCTTCTTCGAGATGTCGCGCTTCAGGCGGCGCGCCTTCAGCGACAGCTTGTCGTCGTTGGTCTTCAGCAGCCAGTTGTCGAGACCGCCATTATGTTCCACCGAACGCAGGCCGTGGGTCGACACGCGCAGCTTCACCGTGGTTTCCAGCGTTTCGGAAATCAGCGAAACGTTCTGCAGGTTGGGCAGGAACACACGCTTGGTCTTGTTATTGGCGTGGGACACGTTGTGACCCACCTGGCGGCCCTTGCCGGTCAGCTCGCAGATGCGCGACATAGTCAATCAACCTTGTAATACATGTTCGATCGGAAAGCGGCGCGGATAACGGGATTCCCAGTCGCCGTCAACCCAGCGAAGTCGGCTAAAGGCGCAGCTTTCGCAACCCTTTCACCGGACAACGCGTTTGTGGTCCATATCTCGAAGGAGAGTGAAATGCGATTCATTGGTGGCCTGTTGCTGATCGTGCTGCTGATTCTTGCTGGCGGCATCGTCACCGGCTTTATCGATCTGCAGCAGACGCAGGAGGGCCGACTGCCCAAAATCGCGGTGCAAGGCGGCAGCCTGCCCAAATATGAGGCCAACGTCGCCAAGGTGGAGGTCGGCTCCCGCAATGAAACGGTGGAAGTTCCCACCGTCGATGTGAAAAGGCCGTGATCATTTCGTAACGCTGCACGATCCTGTATGGGGCGGCGATGGCATCGCCCTTCCCCCTTCCTGCACCGATGCGCCGCGCACTAGAACTGGCGCGGTTGGCGGAGACTGCGGGAGAGGTGCCGATTGGGGCCGTCGTGACGCTTGACGGCAGGATCATCGGCGAAGGCGAGAATCGTAACCGGCGCGACAATGACCCCACGGCTCATGCTGAGATCGTCGCGTTGCGCTCAGCTGCCCTCCATCTCGGGGATTTCCGGCTGGCCGGGTGCGACATCTGGGTGACGCTGGAACCCTGCCCGATGTGTGCGGGGGCTATATCTCACGCCCGGATCGCCCGCCTTTATTATGGCGCGGCCGACCCAAAGGGCGGCGCGATCGAACAGGGGCCTCGCCTCTATGCACAGCCCCAATGCCTCCACCGCCCGGACGTATATGGAGGGATCGCCGAGAAAGAGGCATCAGCGCTGCTGCGCGGCTTTTTCGCCGCCCGGCGCTGAATAATCGATGCGATAGAGCGTGTAGGGCAAGTCGACGCCGCTGCGCAGGGATATGGGCTTGAGCCAACCCGGCACTTCGCCCCGCATCAAATCAGCATAGAAGCCCTGTGGGCTGCGGGCCTGATAGACGGTTCCCTCGGGAAATCCGGGGCAGATCAACAGATAGGTCGCACGGTGTTGCGCCGCGATTGCCCGGAATGCATTGGCCGAGCCATCAAAACCATGATGGATATCGAGTATTGATTTGCCATTGCGATGATAGGGTCCGGCGATGGCGCTGTGATGGGTGGTGGCGATCAGCCGGGGGCCCAGGTCGACCATGGTGAAGATCGTGGCGGCGGGCAGTTGATCCAGCACCGCCAGCGCGGGCAGGCTGCGGCAGCGGGCGTTGGCCTTGTTGATGATCTTGTGCCGGGCGGCCACGACCGGGCGTTGCGGCTTGGCCACTTCGCCAGTCGTGCTGGCCCACAGGCGGTTCAACTGAGGATAGAGCGGGGTCGCGAAGACGGCCACGGCCAGGACCGCCGCGCCTGCGAGACCCGATAGCCGCGCGATCGGACGGCCGGTAAAAATGATCTGGATCACGCGGTGTGCGGCCCATGCAGCGGCGGGGATAGCGAGCAACTGCGCCGCCGGGCCTGCGCGCAACTGCCAAAAGAGGAGCGATGTGGAAAAGAGCATCATGAGGCCCACGGTCGCCCAGGCCCAGCATTTGTCGCTGTCGCGGCGCGAATCCCACAGACCCCAGATCAACCCAGCAAGCCCGGCCAGCGGGATCGCCATCAGCGGCACGACCAGATTGCGCGCCTGCGCGGTGATGGGCTTTGCTTCGCGGATGTTGGATAGCCAGAGCTTTTCCAGCTCAGGCGAGATCTGATAGGCGCCGGACAGGCATTGCGGCCAGTTGAGCCAGGCGAAGGCGGCGACCGCTCCCCCCACGATGATGCCCGCGCCTAGGCGACTGGGCCAACTGCGCAGGGGCAGCAATGCCAGCAGCGTCATGCCCGCACTAACAGCCGCAAATATGGCGACCCAGATGGGCGAGAGCGCATCGCACACCATCTGCCGGTTGGCATAGCTGGCGAACAGCAGGAACAGGATGGACACACTACCGCCCAGGCTGAGCGCATAGGGCAACATCCTGCGCCCCGCCCCTTCCTTGAACACCCAACGCAGCGCGATCAACGCCCCGCCAGCCGCCAGATAGACGATCATTTCCATGCCAATCGCGATCGACAGGGCGCTGCTCAACCCGGCGACCACGCCCCCGCGCAGCCAGTTGCGGTCGACAAGGCCCGCCAGCATCAGCACCGCCAAGGCCAGTTGCCAGCCATGATGGTCGACCCGCATCGGCATGAACATGCTGATGCCCATCTGCGCCGCAAAGGGTGCCAGCGCCGCCAATATCCAGCCATTGCCGCCAGCAAGCCTGCGACCGATGAAGCCCAGGCCCAGCATCAGCGGCAGCAGCGGCAGCAGCGGGGCAATGCCGCATGCCAGCCGATCCGCCTGCCCCTGTTCGACAAAGGCGCGGAAAAACAGCATCAGCGCGGCCAGCGGCAGATCGACCAGCCGCGACCAGTGGATGTCAAATCCGACGGGAGGATCGAGCCGATATTGCCGCAAATCGTACCAGCCCTGCCCCGCCAGCCAGTCCCGCACCTGCAGATAACGGATATTATCGTCCGTATCGTTCAAGGTCAGCCAGTGGATCGCAGGCCAGCACATGATGAGAAAGCAGACCAGGGCCGCCACCCACATCAGGAAGACAAGCCATTTCCAGTGTCGTTCCGCCCACCCCGGCAGACAGGTGAGCAGGGGCACGAAACGACCGCGCAGAGTGACGCCGCTTTGCAAGTTCATGGCGTGTGGATTAGAGGCTCCGCAACAAAGCGCAACGGGGCGATCCATGAAAATCCTTGGCCACTGGTCACCAGAGCGACAGGCCCTGTTCTGGCAAGTCGTGCGATACGGCGTCAGCGGCCTGTTCATCACCGCCTGCCAAGCCACGATCTACTGGACGCTGGCCGCGCCGGTCGGCCTGCACCCGCAGATCGCCAATGCCGTGGGGTATGGGGCGGCGGTGATGATCGGCTATGTGACCCACAGCGCCTTCACCTTTCGCGGCCATGGCGACCGCGACAATCAGGCCGCCCGCAGCGTCAGGTTCGTTGCCGTGTCGCTCGTCAGCTATGCGCTCAACGCGCTTTGGGTCTTTCTCTGCGTCACGCACATGCAATGGCCGGAATGGTCGCCCATCCCGGCCATGCTGTTCGTAACGCCCGCCGTTGTTTTCAGCCTTAACCGGCGATGGGTGTTTCGATGATGCTTGGGTTCTGAGTAGGTGGGAGCCCAGTACCAAGGCTGTTGATACAGGCAATCTCTGGACTGGGCTCCTGCCTGCGCAGGAGCACGGGGTGGTTAACCGACGATTTCGGTGAATAGGTCGCGCCATTGGGGGTTTGCTTCCTCGATCAGGCGCAGTTTCCAGTTGCGTTTCCATTTCTTCATGCGCAGTTCGCGCTGCCGGGCTTCCTGAAGGTCGTCATAAGCCTCGTAACAGACGAGGACGCGGCAACCATATTTGGCACTGAATTGCCCGCCAAAGCCGCTGCGATGCTGCCAGACGCGCTGGATCAGGTCGCTTGTCACGCCGAGGTAGAGGGTGCCGTTTTGGCCGCTCGCCATGAGGTAGACATAGCCGGGCTTGCTCATGCCGGACCTCTAGCGTGTTCCTGCGAAGGCAGGAACCCAGTTCCTGCCTCGTTAAATGATCTCGACGGCGGGACTGGGCTCCTGCCTTCGCAGGAGCACCCCTCCCCTTCAGTGGACGAAGCGGGCCACTACGTCGCGGTAGGAGCGGCTGACCTTTACCTGCGCGCCGGATTCCAGCACGAGGAAGCATTCGCCGTTGGTATGTGGTTTCACTTGGCGCACCTGGCTGAGATTGACGATGGTGGAACGGTGCACCCGCTGGAAATTACGGGGATCGAGCCGCTTTTCGAGGTCCTTCATCGTTTCACGCAGGATCAGTGAATTGTCGGCGGTGTAGATGCACATATAGTCGCCCGCCGCGTCGATCCGCTCGATCGAGTCCACGTCCACGCGGAAAATCTGGCCGCGATCCTTGATGTTGATGAGCTTTTCGAAACGATTGGCCGCCGGAGCGTCCCCGTCTGCGGCGAATTCATTCATTGCGTCCGGCGCGACTTCGGCCAGCACTTCGCGCAGCTTTTCCACTTCCTGCACCTGCCGCTTTTCGGACAAGCGCTGGCGCACGCGGTCAAGCGCATCGGCCAGGCGGCCTTCGTCCACCGGCTTCATCAGATAGTCGACGGCCTGCGCCTCGAACGCGCGGATGGCGTGGTCGCTATAGGCGGTCACGAAGATGAACAGCGGCGGTTCCACTTCCATCATCCCCTGCACGACGGAAAAGCCGTCGAAGCCGGGCATTTGAATGTCAAGGAACACAAGGTCGGGTTTATGCGTCTTGATAGCGCGGATGGCTTCACGGCCATTCGAGCAGGTTTCTACGATTTCGACATCCTCATGCGGATCCAGACGCAGCTTGAGGCCTTGAATAGCCAGGCTTTCGTCGTCGACGAGGATTGTTCTGATGGTCATGCGGCCACTTTCGATGGTTCATCCAGATTAAGCGGCATTTCGATAACGACCGAAAAACCGCTTGGCGTGGAACGCGTCTCTAGGCTTTGTCGTTCCCCGAAAGCCTGAATCAGCCGATCGCGGATGTTCGCCAAGCCAACCCCCGTCCCTTCGCTTGCCAGACTGTTCGGCCTGGTGAACCCTTCGTTCAATCCCGGGCCACTGTCCGATACGACGATCCGTACGTTTTCACCGGCAGGCTGCGCCGTGACGGAGATTTCGGCGCCATCTTCCTTCGGCGTGACGGCATATTTGATCGCATTTTCGACCAACGGCTGGAGCAGCAGCGAGGGCAAACGCGCCTGGGCCACGGCAGGATCGATGTTGAAGACAGGGCGTAGACGATCCTCAAACCGCATCTTTTCGATTTCCAGATAGAGTTTCAGTGTCTCCACCTCTTGCTCGATCGTGACCTGCGCCGTGGGTTCGTTGATCAACGTGTAGCGGAGGAAGGAGGACAGGCGTGAAAGCATCGCGTTCGCCCGGTCGGTCTGCTTAAGCAGTACGAGGGTGGAGATGCTGTTGAGCGTGTTGAAAAGGAAATGCGGATTGAGCTGGTATCGCAGCATCGCCAGCTGTGCGCTCGATGCCTGATTTTCCAGACGCAACAGCTGGTCGGCCTGCTCCTCCACCGTCAGGTAGAAATTGATCGCATAATAAAGCGCGGACCACGCCCCCAGCAACGTGATGCTGAGGTAGAATGCACCCAGGAACAATTGTAGCCCCGCCGTGTCGCTGCTTCTGTTCTGGGTGGAAAAGACCCAGGCATCGATAAAGGCGACCAGCCCCGCCGCCACGACCACGGTCACGATCGACGCGCCCCAGGTGACGATAGGCCGCTGTCGTTGCAGAAAGCGAAAGACCACCGCGATCAACAATGTCACCGAATAGCCCGTCACGGTCGAGATCACGACCGGGATGAGGCTGGACACCGGCTGGCCATTGGCGATGGTGGACGAACCGCGCAGCAGGAACGCGCCTGCCCATCCGGCAGATTGCAGGTTCCAGAAAGCGCGGTTCTTGTCAGCGAAAAAAGGCTGAGGTTGGATGCGATGCACAGACATTGCCATCAGCCTAGGCGATTTCGTTGCGGGGGTGAAGCCGCCCTGAAACGCCCACAGGTTCAGGCTGCTGCCGCCGGTTCCTCTGTCACCGGCTTCACTTCATCGGGGCATAGCCAGACCAGGTCGCTCAATTCCAGGGGGCGGCCGTCATGGGCTTGCACCACGATCTTGCGGATCGGCTGCCCATCCCGCCGGTCGGCGAGGACCTGGCAGGACAAGGGCGCGCAGCCCCATTTTTCGCCCCATTGCCGCAATGCGATCATCACGGGGGCGAGTTCCTGCCCTTTTTCAGTCAGGCGATATTCCACCTTGCGGCGGTCGCACTGCATCGGCTGGCGCACCATGATGCCATTTTCCACCAGCCGGGAAAGGCGATTGGCCAGGATGTTGCGGGCGATGCCAAGGCTCGATTGAAACTCTTCGAAATGGCGGATGCCGGACAGGGCACCACGCAGGATGAGGAACGACCAGCGTTCGCCCATCGCTTCCAGCGCGCTGGGTAGCGCACATTGTTCCAGATCCTGCGCCAGATTGTGCTTCATCGTCCCGCCTTAGATAGCGCAAAGCCACCGCTGTTGCAAAAGCGAAGCCTATTTCCATCAAAATGGGATTTTTTTGTTGCACAGCAAGGCGCTTCCCACACAATCGGGAAACGATGTTACGCCAGTACGAACTTGTCGAACGAGTAAAGCGCTACGATCCGCAAGCGGACGAAGCGATGATCAACCGTGCCTATGTCTTTTCGGTCCAGAAACACGGGTCCCAGAAGCGCGCCAGCGGCGACCCTTATTTCAGCCACCCGATCGAGGTGGCGGGGATCCTGACGGATTTCAACCTGGACGATCAGACGATCGTGACGGCCCTGCTGCACGACACGATCGAAGATACGCTGGTCACCTATGACGAGATCGAAGGCGCGTTCGGCAAGGATGTGGCGCGCATGGTCGACGGCGTCACCAAGCTGAGCAAGATCGAGGCGATGAGCGAGAATGAGCGGGCGGCGGAAAATCTCCGCAAGTTCCTGCTCGCCATGTCCGACGACATCCGCGTCCTGTTGGTCAAGCTGGCCGACCGGCTGCACAATATGCGCACGCTTCATTTCATCAAGAATGAAGGGAAGCGCCGCCGCATCGCCAAGGAGACGATGGACATCTATGCCCCGCTGGCGGAGCGGATCGGCATGTATGATTTCATGCGCGAAATGCAGCTGCTGGCCTTTCGCGAGCTGGAACCGGAAGCCTATGACAGCATCACCAAAAGGCTGGAGCAGCTAAAAGAAGGCGGCCATGGCAAGGTCGACCGGATCGGTGCCGAACTGCAGTTGCTGCTGGGTAGCCGGGACCTGAGCGTCACCGTGTCGGGCCGGGAGAAGCACCCCTATTCCATCTGGAAAAAGATGCAGGAAAGGCACATCAGCTTTGAACAGCTAACCGATGTCATGGCGTTCCGGGTCATCACCGAAACGACCGAGGACTGCTATCGCGCGCTGGGCGTCATCCACCAGACCTACAAGATGGTGCCGGGCCGGTTCAAGGATTACATCTCAACCCCCAAGCGCAACGGCTATCAGTCGCTGCACACCACCGTCATACATCAGGACAATGCCCGCATCGAAGTGCAAATCCGCAGCCGCGACATGCATCATGACGCGGAACTGGGGCTGGCGGCGCATTGGGCCTATAAGCAAAAGCGCGACGCGGACGACGATCATCGCGCGCCATGGCTTCGCGACCTGGTCGAAATTCTGGAACAGAGCCAGGATGCGGACGAGCTGCTCGAACATACCCGCATGGCGATGTATCAGGACCGGATCTTTGCCTTCTCGCCCAAGGGTGAGCTGCATCAGCTGCCCAAGGGATCGACGCCGATCGACTTTGCTTATGCCGTCCATACATCGCTGGGGAACCAGACCGTGGGCGTAAAGGTCAACGGTCGCGTGGTGCCGCTGCGCACGGCGCTTGAAAATGGCGATCAGGTCGAGATATTGAAGTCGGAGGGGCAGGAACCGCAGCCCGGCTGGCTGACCTTTGCCGTGACCGGCAAGGCCCGTGCCGCCATCCGCCGCTTCATCCGCCAGAAACAGCGCGGCGAGGAAATTGCGCTGGGCGAAAAACTCTATGAGGAAATGATCGGCCGCCTGTCCCCCGAACTGGCGAGCGAGCTGGGGGACAAGGCGTTGAAGGCTGCGCTCAAACGGCTGAAGCTGGAAGATCGCGCCGCGCTGATGATCGCCATCGCCACCCACCGGCTGCGCGATTTCGAAGTGATGGAAGCGCTCGTCCCCGGATCGACCAGCGCGGAAGGCAGGGAAGAAGCGCACCCGCGCCAGCATGCGCCCGTGTCGATCCGCGGCCTGACGCCGGGCATCGCCTATAATCTGGGCGATTGCTGCCATCCCGTGCCAGGCGACCGCATCGTCGGCATTCGCCGTACGGGCCAGCCGATCGAGGTGCATACGATCGATTGCCGTTCGCTGGAGACGGGGCAGGACGACGACTGGATCGACCTTTCCTGGGACAGCAAGTCCAAGGGCGGCACCGCGCGCCTGTCCGTCATCGTCAAGAACCAGCCAGGCGCACTGGCCGCCGTCACCAATGTGTTCGGCGCGACGAAGGCGAACATCCTCAACCTGCAACTGGTGAACCGCGACGGGCCGTTTCATACCGACATCATCGACCTGGAAGTGAACGACGCGCAGCATCTGAACCGGATTTTGTCCGCCTTGCGCGGGCTGGATACGGTGGTGCAGGCGGATCGGGTGTAGTTGCCGCGAAGGGCGGGAACGGCACCCTAAGTCAACTATCGGTTGATTCTGATCGCTATCCGCTATATGCGCGCCCCAGCAGGCCCTTCGGGGTCTTCCGTCCGAGACAGTCGGTGAAGGGAATTTGCCCTTCTTAATTTCCGGCCTAGACGGGGAAAAGTTCTTTACCGGCGTGTCTTTGGACCTGTCCGGGTCTGCCCTGTTCTCATCGGAGGATACGGGCCAGTCGATCTCTCCCCTTCGGACATTTGCCCCGCGCCAGTCGCGGGTTTTTGCCGTTCGTTCGGGTTTTCCGGGCGGACATGAAGTGGAGAATGGCATGGATCGTAATCAGAAGGCTGAGGTCGTTTCCGCGCTGAACGCACATCTGGCGGATGTTGGCGTGGTCGTAGTGACCCGCAACCTCGGCATGACCGTCGCACAGTCGACCGTCCTGCGTCAGAAAATGCGCGAAGCCGGCGGCACCTACAAGGTTACGAAGAACCGCCTCGCCAAGATCGCCTTTGAAGGCACCAGCTATACCAGCCTCAGCGACCTGCTGACTGGTCCGGTTGGCCTCGCCTCCTCAGCCGATCCGGTTGCAGCCGCCAAGGTTGCAGTCGAATTCGCCAAGACCAACGACAAGCTTGAGATCGTTGGCGGCGCAATGGGCGAAGTGCTGCTGAACGCGGAGGGCGTCAAGGCGCTCGCCTCGATGCCGTCGCTGGATGAACTGCGTGCGAAGATCGTTGGGTTGCTCGTTGCACCCGCGACCAAGCTTGCAACCGTCACCCAGGCACCGGCTGCGCAGCTCGCGCGGGTCTTCAACGCCTATGCGGAGAAGGACGCGGCCTAAGGGTCACGGCTTTTTCCAAAATACAGGTTTTCAACTCGTATCTCTGGGGCGCATGCCCCACCCAGAAGGGAATATAGTAACATGGCAGACATCAACGCACTGGTCGATCAGCTTTCGGCCCTCACCGTCCTCGAAGCCGCTGAGCTGTCGAAGGCTCTGGAAGAAAAGTGGGGCGTTTCGGCCGCTGCTGCAGTTGCCGTCGCTGGCCCCGCCGCTGGCGCCCCGGCTGCTGCCGCTGCTGAAGAGCAGACCGAGTTCGACGTGATCCTCACCGGCGACGGTGGCAAGAAGATCAACGTCATCAAGGAAGTCCGCGCCATCACCGGCCTGGGCCTGACCGAAGCCAAGGCTCTGGTCGAAGGCGCTCCGAAGGCTGTCAAGGAAGGCGCCAGCAAGGACGAAGCCGAAAAGCTCAAGAAGCAGCTGGAAGAAGCCGGCGCGACTGTCGAGCTCAAGTAATCGGTGCGCCCCGCCTAGTGCGGGGCCGCTGTCCGGCCAGGCCGGAGAAATCGGGCGGCACCTTCAGGTGTCGCCTTTTTTCTTGCCCTGATTAGGACCCAAGCCCGCCCCCTCGTCGAAACACGGCACCCACCACGGCGATGCGGTCCACATCCTGATAGGCATCGCTGGCCAGTTCATCCCCAAACACGTCCGGGTCCAGTTCCCGATAAGAGAGCGAACAGCCCTTGGCTTCGGCAAGGTCGGCCAGGGCCTTCCCCAAAATGTCGGCTCCATCGACGATGGCGGTGCCGGTATACAGGATAAACCGCCCGCCATTTGCGAGCCGGTCGAGCGCCCGTCGCGCCATGTCCAGCGCGACTGCCCCACCATGCAGCGCCCCGCCATCCCGATAGGCACGCTTTTCCGGGTCGATAATGTAAGGCGGATTCGCCAATATCAGGTCAATCGGACCCTCAATATCCACCAACCCGTCGCCCTCCACAAACTGCGCAGGCACCGCTGCGGCATGGGCATTGATACGCGCGAGCCGCAACGCCTTGGGATTGATGTCGGTCATGAACAGCCGCGCCGTCGGGCTGACCCTGTGCGCCACAATCGCGCCCACGCCCGCGCCTGCCCCCATATCGACAAGATGCGCGCTGGCCCCGGGCGGGCTGGCTTCCAGTTCCGACCTGATCAGATTGGCGAACCGATAGCTGTCCGGTCCAAAAAAGACGGCATCCCGATCATCCGTGGGAAAGGCCGAATGGACAAATAGTTCGCCCTGTAATGAGGAAACGCGAAATGCGGAGCGCCGTAACCCCTCGCCCGCATCGCGCAATGCGCCCGCTGTTTCCAGCAGGTCCATCACCTCCCGATCCAGCAGTCCATCGCGAAAAGGCAGGCTCCAGCCGAGCACATCTTCAATCCTGCGCGCTTCTTTGCGATCCGGGCGGCCAGTGACCAACCTATGCGTGGCAGGTGTGGGCGTTACGAAATGATAGCCGCGCCCCCGCAGCAGATGGAGCAGGGAAACAAGCGCCAGGTCCGCCGGATCTGCCAGAGTCTTGGGGTCGGTAAAAATACATGTCTGCATGCCCCGGATGACGGATCGGCTGTCAAAAGGTTCCGCCATCGCAACAATGATCGTGGCTTATAATCTCCCTTCCCGGCATGCCAGCGGGCCTCGGCCCGAATGGGGAGATCATCAGAGGGGGTCGGCGTCCAGATAGAGGTAGCTGAGATCGAACTCCGCCAGCATCTCAAGCCCTTTCAGGTCCAGTATGTTGGCTTCGCCACGATGATAGTCGAGCAGACGCTGGTCGCGTAACATTCGGAGCGTCCGGTTGACATGCACGGCGGTCATGCCGAGCGCATCGGCCAGCTGGGCCTGGTTCATGCCCAGGTTGAAACTGTCGCCGTTCATGTCGACCATGACCAACCGATAGTGCAGCTCGCAAAAAAGTGCCGCCAGCCGACCCGCTGCGGATCGCTGACCAAGCGACAATTCCCATTCGCGGTTCATGCTGGCGTCCAGATTGGTGCTGAACCAATATAGGCGGCCCAGCCGGGGCTGCTGCTCCACAAGGACCCGAATGCTTTCATGTGGGACAGCCGACAAAGTGCAGTCGGTGAGCGCCATGATATTATGTTCAAGGCGCTTGAGCGTGAAGGCATGGAGGTCGGCGAAATCCCCGCCCACGTGGATCTGGGTGATCTGCCGCTTGCCGTCGGGCATGTCCTTGTACCGGCACAACAAGCCGTCCAGCAAAAGGGTGCTGACTTCCAATCGTTTGCCTTCATGCACGATGATGCTGTTGCGCGGCACCTGGCGCGACGGAGGCACCAAGGCGCGGATCGCCTGTTCCTCGTCCGCGGACAAGCTGTGCCGGGCCCTGATTTTGGCGAGATGGCGTTCGATCACAGGAAGCTCCTGGTTAAGCCGCGGACACGCGAACCGGTCGAAGGCACAGCCGGGCGATGCAGCGACTTCCTGAAATCGATCCCAGCCGTCCCTGCGACAATGCCCTGCAAGGCAGCCGCGCTCAAGGTCAATCGGATGGCCTGGGCAGACGCGCCGCTGGGGGCTACCCTGTCGGGGTAGCGGCGCTGCGGCGCTATGTTCAGGATTTTTCAGGCAGGATGAATGGGAAAGGGAGCGCGTCTCACGACAGCGCGCTCCCTTTCCTTCGTGCGCGAACCGCTCAACGTTGGGCGATCAGAACAGGGCGATCTTTTTCCGCCTGCGCCATCGTTTGCGCGCGATATTGCGTGCGCAGGCTGTTGAGCATCTCTTCCTTTTCCGTGACATTGTTGGCCACGATGATCCACGCTTCGAATTTGCTGTTGGCGTTCATCTGGCGCGGCAATGGGAGAAGCGATCCCATCGACCTGATCGCGCGCAGGGAGATGCGGTTGATGCTACGGGAAGATGAAGGACCGGCCAATTCTATATTCTGGGGCTTTCCCTGATCGTTCAGGCGGAACTGGACGCGGCTATAGCCGGTGGAACTGGCGTCACGATACAGCGATCCGGCATTTCGAATGTTTCGGGACAGCCGCTCAGCCGCCCGGTCTGACCATTTTTCATAGCTTTCCGCATTTTTGTCCGATGCCACGACGGTAAGCTGATCCGATGCCCGCCGGGCATCCACCGTGACAGGCATGACTAAAAAGGCGCACAGCGCCACCATCACAGGTTTGGCATACATGGAAGCCTCCTCTGAGTATCTGTCGATTTGATTGAAGCTGCTGCGGCAGCGTCGGACCGCCGAGAGCAGGCGGGCTATATAGGCGCTTGCCGATGCGCTGGATAATTATTTTACCCTAGCGAAGTCATCAACATAGGGGAAATATCAAGAAGAGACAGAAAATTGAAATAATTGGACAAAAGACGTAGGCGGACGCCAAGTCTTTGTCCCCGTTCGATTTTCCACCGGGCGCTATGGCACCCGACTCCAACTGCTTCAGCCAGCCTGCCCGGCGCTGATCGCAAGTCCGATGGCTTCGGCCACCTTGATCCCGTCAATGGCGGCGGACAGGATGCCGCCCGCATAGCCCGCCCCCTCGCCCGCCGGGTAAAGCCCCGCGACGTTGAGGCTCTGATAATCTGCGCCACGGGTAATGCGGATGGGCGAAGATGTGCGGGTTTCCACCCCGGTCATGACGGCGTCGGGATGGTCATAATTGGCGATCTGGCGTCCAAAGACGGGCAACGCCTCGCGGAACGCATCGACCACGAAGCCAGGCAGGCAATTGGACAGGTCGGTTAGGGTAACGCCCGGCTTATAGGAAGGCGTCACCTCCCCCAGTCCAGTGGATGGCCGCCCTGCCAGGAAATCGCCCACTTTCTGCCCCGGCGCCCAATAGGATGAGCCGCCCGCCTGATAGGCCAGGCTTTCCCAATGCCGCTGAAGGTCGATGCCTGCCAGCGGGCCGCCGGGAAAGTCGCGCTCTGGATCAATGCCGACGACAAGGCCCGAATTGGCGTTGAATTCGGCCCGGCTATGCTGGCTCATCCCGTTGGTGACGACGCGCCCTTCCTCCGACGTGGCGGCGACGACACGGCCACCGGGACACATGCAAAAGCTGTAGACGGTGCGGCCATTGTCGCAATGATGCGCCAGGCTGTATGCTGCCGCGCCCAGCACCGGATGCCCGGCGCACTGGCCGAAACGCGCCCGGTCGATCCAGCTTTGCGGATGTTCGATGCGCACGCCGATGGAAAAGGGCTTTGGTTCGATATGCACGCCGCGCCGGTGCAGCATTTCGAAGGTAGGCCGCGCGCTGTGGCCGACCGCCAGCACGACATGATCCGCTTCGATGAAGCTGCCGTCCGACAGGTGCAGCCCGCGCAACCGCTGTGTGCCCTGATCCTGCCGTTCCAGCTCCAGCTCATCGACCTTATGCTGCCAGCGATATTCGCCGCCCAGCATCTCTATCTGGCGGCGCAGGCTTTCGACCATGGTGACCAGGCGGAAGGTGCCGATATGCGGATGCGCTTCGGTCAATATGTCCGATGGCGCGCCAGCCGCGACGAATTCATGCAGCACCTTGCGCCCCAGGAAGCGGGGGTCCTTGACCCGGCAATAGAGCTTGCCGTCGGAAAAGGTGCCCGCCCCGCCTTCGCCGAACTGCACATTGCTGTCGGGGTTCAGCTCTGCGCGACGCCATAGGCCCCAAGTGTCCTTGGTCCGTTCGCGCACGGCCTTGCCGCGATCCAGGATGATGGGACGAAAACCCATCTGTGCCAGGATAAGCCCGGCAAACAGGCCGCAAGGACCCGCGCCAATGACGACGGGCCGCTTGCCGCCCCAGCCTTCCGGCGCACGGGCCACGAACCGATAATCGGTGTCCGGCCGGGGGCGGACGTCATGATCCTTGGCGAAGCGGTCAAGCACCGCCTGTTCGTCCGCCAATTCAACATCGACCGTATAGATGAGTTGGATCGCATTTTTGCGCCGTGCATCATTGCCCCGGCGCACGACCGCATGGCTGATCAGGTCGGCAGAGGCGATGCCCAGCCGCGCGCAGATAGCGGCGGGCATCGCATCGGCCGGGTGATCCAGGGGCAGTCTGAGGCCGGACAAACGCAACATGGCCCCGCCCCTAGACCCATTTCCCCGCCCGCTCCAGCCCCCTAAGAGGATGAGGCGAACGCTGTGTCAGAAGCGGGCGCGCAACCCGCCATAAATGGCGCGCCGCTCGACGGGATTGAAAGTCGCCTGCCCGGTGTAAAGGACGACCGCCCCGATATCGCCCACCGCACGCTTTTTCGTCAGGTTACGCGCGTCGAGGAAGAGAGTGATGCCACTCTTCACCTCCGCCTGGGCAGTGACGTTCAGCATCGCATAGCCATCCACCCGCTTGCTGTTCTGATAATCAACCCACGCGCCCTGCGGCACCCATTCGACCGACGGCGACACGCTCAGCCTGTCGGTGCCAAGCCGCAATTCGGCGCGATAGAAATGGCGGGGCACGACGGGCAGGCGATTATTGCCGTAATCCGCATCGTCGCGGAAACGGAAGTCGCTATACTGATAGGCCTGCCGCAGCGTCGCCCATGGCGCGATCGTCAGGTCCAGCCCCGCTTCGATCCCCTGATGGCGGGTGCGTCCGGCATTGAAGGTCGATGCCGGAATGACGCCAGCCTGCACATTATATTGCAGCAGCTCCCCACGGATGTCGGCGCGATAGAAACTGACGTCCCAGCGCGCGATGCCCCAGCTTCCCCGCGTGCCGATCTCCGCCGTCCAGGCCCTCTGGGCATCGAGCGGCGTGAAGCCCGGCACTATGACGTTGTTGGCATCTCTTGCCGTTTGGCCAAGCTCGATAAAACCGGGCAGTTCCACCGAACGACTGTAATTGGCATAGAATTGCGCTGCCGGTGCGGGTTCGAACAATAGCCCAAATTTCGGAGAGAAGCTGTTGAACGAAGCCTCGCCGCTGCGCGTTGCGTCGCGGCGATTGTCCAGCTTGCGCTCGCCATGGGTATAGATCCCGCCAGCAATCAGCCAAAGCCCCGTCAGCGGCGCGATCCGCGCCTCGCCATAGCTGTTGATGGTCTGCGCACGGGCGCTTTGCACGGATGGGTATTGTGGGAACTGCGGTACCATGCCGATGGCGGGTTTGCCGCCCACATTCACAAACTGCCGAAACGTCCCCCTGCCGAAGCGTGCTTGGGTCCCCACTGTCAGTTCAGCAGGCATCGCACCCAGTTGCCCGGCAAGATCGAGACTGGCAAAAACACCCCGATCCTCCGATTTCTGGTCCACGATCGTATTGATCGGGTGATGGAGCGACTTGGCATTAAAGTAAGCACCAAAAGCCAGCTGCCCGCTATCCAGCGCCACGGTGGTGCGGTTCTGCAGGCGGATCGAATCGATGTCGCGCGCCTGATCGCCGACGAAATTACCTTTGCCAGGATCGTTCAGCACATCGGCTTCGGTCAACGCTCCCGACAGCTTCTGCCGGATCGTCTGCGCGTTGGCGTAGAAGCGCGTTTCCACCCGGTCGTTCAGCTTCAGCCCGACATTGCCGTTGAAGCGCAGCGCGCGGCGGCGGCCATGGTCGCGGTCGCCGTCGGATCGGTCGGCGGTGATCGCCGCCCATGCGTCACCACGCGCATCGGCATAGCCAAAGGCTGCCTTCGCTCGCAGCGTGTCAAAAGAGCCGCCATCGCCCCGCATTTCCGCGCCCGGTGCGCTTCGCCCCGTGGGCGTCACGGCGTTGATCGCGCCGCCCAGCGTGGAACCGCCCAACCGAAGGGCATTGCCGCCGCGATACACCTCCAGATGCTGGAAGACCTGCGGGTCCAACTCCTGAAAGTCGCCATTGTCGTCGGCCATGTTGATCGGAATGCCATCCTGCAACAGCGTCAGCCCGCGCATGTGGAAACCGCGTGACAGGCCGGAGCCGCGGATGGAAATGCGCACTTCCTGCCCAAAGCGCGGCTGGGTGTAGACGCCCGGTGAAAAGGCGAGCGCGTCGCGCAGCGACACGGCGACCTTATCCTCAAACTCCCTGGCCGAAACCACGTCCGCGCCGCCGGGGGTGCGGGTCACGCGGGCGTCGGCTTCCTCTACCGCGCGGGTGGCGGTGACGATGATCCGGCTTTGATCTGGCGCTTCATCGGCCAGCGCAGGAACTGCAAGGGTAGAAATGGCGAGGGCGCACAGCGAAACGCTGCGCGAAGCAAAGACGATGGACATGGAAAGACAACCTTCATGAAAAACAGCATCGACGCCGGACGAGACGAGCGGCGCAAAGAGGATTTTCAGAAGGTTGCAGGCGGCCCTGACGACGGTGGGGGTGGCGCGGCAAGCCGGGCGACAAGGCCGGTCTTGAGCGCGAAGGCGATTGGCCCGAACGCCAGCTGCCAGGCAGGCAGGGCGATGTCAGCGGCGGCGAGCGGCGGCACCAGCGGCTGCACCGATCCGGCAAAGGGGCAATGCTGCTGAACAGGAGCGCCGTCGTCCCCGGAATGCTCCTTGCCGGGCGCATGGCTGCGGTCGACCACGACGTTCACAGCACCCTGCCCCGTGCAAAGCGTGACGACAACGCCCCGATCCGTCCGCACCGGCATGAAACCGGAAGGCGCGATCAGCTGAATCGCCAGGACAAGCAGCGCCAGCGCAGCCAAAAGGCCCCGCGCGGCTTCTGATTGTCTGATCGCCCCCGTCATGCCGCCGCCCCTAGCCCCCGCCGCGTCACTTGTCATCAGGATAACAGCTCAAGGCCTGCACCACTCACCTTGACGTAAACGTAAAGCCTGCCTAGATTGCCCGCCATGGACCAGCGCACCAGCATCGCCGGCATCGAATTGCCGGATCATCGCGAACGACAGCATTATACGATCTCCGACCTGTCGGAAGAGTTTGGCGTCACGGCTCGCGCCTTGCGTTTTTACGAGGATGAAGGGCTGATCGCCCCGGAAAGACAGGGCCTGGCTCGCATATATTCGCGGCGGGATCGCGCGCGGCTGGCCTGGATCCTGCGCGGCAAGCGCGTCGGCTTTGGCCTGGCCGAAATCCGCGAGATGATCGACCTTTATGACGCGGACGAGGAGCATGAAGAGCAGCGGCGCGTTACCACGGCAAAATGCAAGGCGCGCATCGAACTGCTCACCCGCCAAAAAGACGATATCGACGCGGCGATCGCCGAATTGGCCGGGTTCGTGAGCGCGCTCGCAAAATAACGGCCCCATCAAAACAACAAAATTCCCGGAGAAGATCATGCCCAGCTACACCGCCCCTGTCCGCGAAACTCGCTTCGTGCTCGATCATGTTCTGGGGTTGGATCGCTATTCCAATCTTCCGGGGTTCGAAAATGCCACGCCCGACCTTGTCGACGCGATCCTGACCGAAGGCGGCAAGCTGGCGGCCGAAGTCCTCTTTCCCTTGAACGCCGTGGGCGACAAGGAAGGCTGCACCCGCAATCCCGACGGCAGCGTCACCACCCCGACCGGATTCAAGCAGGCGTTCGACACCTATGTTGAGGGCGGCTGGACCACCTTGCAGGCACCGGTCGAATATGGCGGACAGGCACTGCCCAACGTCGTGGGAACGGCTGTGGGCGAATATATCCTGTCAGCCAATCACTCCTTTGAAATGTATCATGGCCTGACCAACGGCGCGGTGGAAGCCCTGCTGGTGAAGGGCAGCGCGGAACAGAAGCAAAAATATGTGCCCAACATGGTGTCGGGCAAATGGACCGGCACCATGAACCTGACGGAGCCGCACGCAGGCACGGACCTTGGCCTTATAAAGACCAAGGCGGTGCCCAATGACGACGGCAGCTATGCGATTACCGGCACCAAGATTTTCATTTCGGCGGGCGAACATGACCTGGCCGAAAACATCATCCATCTGGTTCTGGCCAAAACGCCAGACGCGCCGGAAGGCAGCAAGGGCATCTCGCTGTTCGTCGTGCCCAAGATCATGGTGAAGGACGACGGGTCGCTGGGGCAGCGCAACGCGGTTTCCTGCGGATCGCTGGAACATAAGATGGGCATTCACGGCAATGCGACGTGCGTCATGAACTATGACGGCGCGACCGGATGGCTGGTGGGTGAGGAAAATAAGGGCCTCGCCGCCATGTTCATCATGATGAACGCCGCGCGTATGTGGGTCGGAATGCAGGGGCTGGGCCAGGCGGAGATCGCGTTCCAGAACGCCGTTCATTATGCGCGCGAGCGTCGGCAGGGCCGCGCACTGGCCGGGCCTAAGGACAGCGACGAAAAGGCCGATACGTTGTTCGTCCATCCCGACGTGCGCCGCATGCTGATGGAGGCCAAGGCGCTGACCGAAGGATTGCGCGCCCTGATGCTATGGGGCGGGCTTCAGGTCGACCTTGCCCATCGCGCCGCCACCGAAGAAGAACGGCAGGCAGCAGATGACCTGGTCGGCCTGCTCACGCCGGTCATCAAGGGCTATGGCACCGACAAGGGCTTTGACGTGACGGTCATGTGCCAGCAAGTGTTCGGCGGCCATGGCTACATCTGGGAAAATGGCGCCGAACAATATGTCCGCGACGCGCGTATCGCCCAAATTTACGAAGGCACCAACGGTATACAGGCGATGGACCTGGTCGGCCGGAAGTTGCCACTGAACGGCGGGCGGGCGTTGCAGGCCTTCCTGAAATTGGTGGCGGACGAAATCGCCGAGGCCAAAGACAATCAAAAGCTGGCCGCCTTCGCGCAGGCGCTGGAAAAGGCAAGCGGCCAATTACAGGCCGCGACCATGTGGTTGATGCAGAACGCGATGCAAAACCCGAACAACGCCGGGGCGGGCGCGGTGCCCTATATGCACCTGATGGGCATCGTCGCGACCGGCCTGATGTGGTTGCGCATGGCAAAGGCTGCGGCGGCCATGCTGGACGCGGGCGAAGGCGATGCCGCCTATCTGGAAGCAAAGCTGGTAACCGCCCGCTACTTCGCCGAACGCATCATGCCCGACGCAGGAGCGCTGCGCCGCAAGATTGAAGGCGGTGCGGAAAGCCTGATGGCGATCGACCCGGACATGTTCCTGGCGGGTTAAGGGACCAGTAGGGGCGCTTCTTCAGACGGGCGGCGGTTCATGCAAAGGCAGTAAGGGGGACATCCTTCTCCCCTCCCGCAGGCGGGAGGGGCCGGGGGTGGGCCAGCGCAACATTGGCGATGTTCTTCAAAGACTAGCCTTGAAGCCCACCCCTAACCCCTCCCGTCTATGGGAGGGGAATGTCCCGGAATGCTCGATAGCTGCCCTGATGCCGAGGCACGCCTGACGCCTTAATCGCCCCAAATTTCCTTGAGCTTGCTGAAGAAGCCCGTCGATTGCGGGCATTCATCGCCCGTTTCCGTTGCGCGAAACTCTTCGAGCAGTTCGCGCTGGCGGGCGGTGAGGCGGGTTGGGGTTTCGACGTCGACCTGAACGACCAGGTCGCCCTGCCCCCGACCGTTCAGCACCGGCATGCCCGCGCCGCGCTGGCGGATTTGCTTGCCGGACTGGATGCCGCTGGGGATCTTGATCTCGTGCCGCTGGCCGTCGAGGCCGGGCACTTCGATGCTACCGCCCAGCGCCGCCGTGGTGATGCTGACGGGGCAGCGGCAAAACAGCGTCGTGCCGTCGCGTTCGAAGATCGAATGCCGTTTTACATGAAGGAAGATGTAGAGGTCGCCCGATGGCGCGCCCCGCGCTCCGGCTTCGCCTTCGCCGGACAGGCGGATGCGGGTGCCGTCATCGACACCGGCGGGAATGTTGACCGAAAGCGTCTTGGGCTTGTCGACGCGCCCTTCGCCACGACAGCTGCGGCAGGGGCTTTCAATGACCTGGCCTGCGCCGTTGCAGCCCGGACAGGTCCGTTCGACGACGAAGAACCCTTGCTGCGCCCGCACCTGGCCATGACCATGGCAGGTCGTGCAGGTCTTGACCCCGGTCCCCGGCTGCGCGCCAGAGCCGTCACAGCTGTCGCAGGGCGCGGAAACCTCGATCTCGATCTCGGTCTGCTTGCCGTGATAAGCTTCGTTGAGGCTGATCTCCATGTCGTAGCGCAGGTCGGCACCGCGCCGCTGGGACTGACGCCCACCGCCGCCAAAGCCGTTCTGGCCAAAGATCGTCTCAAAAATATCGCCAAGGTCCGAAAAGCCGCCAGCGCCGCGGCCATTGAAGCCGCCGCCCCCGCCGCCGCCATTCTGGGCATTGGTATAGGCCGCATGGCCATATCGGTCATAGGCGGCGCGCTTTTGCGGGTCCTTGAGGCACTCATAGGCTTCGGACACGGCCTTGAACCTGGCCTCGCCATCGCTGCATCCCCCGGTCTTGTCCGGGTGATATTTCATGGCCAGCTTGCGATAGGCGCTCTTGATCACGCCTGCGTCCGCCGTCCGCTCGACTTCGAGCAGTTCGTAATAGTCCAATTCGCTACTCATCTCGCCCCCGGCGCGCGCACGTTCCGCGACTTCTTTTCCAGGACCCGTGCCGCACGGCGGTAGCAACTACCATAGCCGTACGGTTCGAGCGAAGTCGGGAAGCGCTTCATCGAGCCTTACGCCTTGTTGTCGTCCACTTCCGAAAATTCGGCATCGACGACATCATCATCGGCCTTGGGCGCATCTGCATCCGGGGAAGCTCCTTGAGCCTGCTCCTTTTCATAGATGGCCTGGCCCAGCTTCATCGCGACCTGGGCGAGTTCCTGCGCCTTGGTCTTCATCGCCTCGACGTCACCGCCTTCGACAGCGGACTTGGTCGCGGCAATCGCCGTTTCGATTTCCGACTTCAGCGCGGCGTCAACCTTGTCGCCATGCTCTTCCAGCTGCTTTTCCGTGGTGTGAATCAGGCTTTCGGCGTTGTTCTTCGCCTCGGCCCCCTCACGCCGCTTCTTGTCCTCTTCGGCGAAGCGCTCTGCATCCTTGACCATCTGGTCGATGTCAGCATCGGACAGACCGCCCGAAGCCTGGATGCGGATCTGCTGTTCCTTGCCCGTGCCCTTGTCCTTGGCATGGACATTGACGAGGCCGTTGGCATCGATGTCGAAAGTGACTTCGATCTGCGGCACGCCACGCGGTGCGGGCGGAATGCCGACCAGGTCGAACTGACCCAGCAGCTTGTTGTCCGCCGCCATTTCACGTTCGCCCTGAAACACGCGGATCGTCACCGCCTGCTGATTGTCGTCGGCGGTCGAATAGACCTGCGACTTCTTGGCCGGGATGGTGGTGTTGCGGTCGATCATGCGGGTGAACACGCCGCCCAGCGTTTCGATGCCCAGCGACAGGGGCGTCACGTCGAGCAGCAGCACGTCCTTGACGTCGCCCTGCAGCACGCCCGCCTGAATCGCCGCGCCCATGGCGACGACTTCGTCCGGGTTGACGCCGGTGTGCGGCTCCATGCCGAAAAAGTCCTTCACGGCCTCACGCACCTTGGGCATGCGGGTCATGCCGCCGACAAGGACGACTTCGCTGATCTCGCTTGCTGCAATACCGGCGTCGGCCAACGCCTTCTTGCAAGGCTCCATGGTCCGCTTGATGAGGTCCATCACCAGCCGTTCCAGGTCCGAGCGGGTGATATTCTTCACCAGATGCTTGGGACCATTCTGGTCAGCAGTGATGAAGGGCAGGTTGACTTCGGTCGTCTGCGCCGAAGACAGTTCGATCTTCGCCTTTTCAGCCGCTTCCTTGAGGCGCTGCAGCGCCAGCTTGTCCTTGGTGAGGTCAATGCCCTCATCCTTCTTGAAGCCTTCGGCCAGATATTCCACCAGCTTGGCGTCAAAATCCTCGCCGCCCAGGAAGGTGTCGCCGTTGGTCGACTTCACTTCGAACACGCCATCGCCGATCTCAAGGATCGAGATGTCGAAGGTGCCGCCGCCAAGGTCATAGACCGCGATGGTCTTGCCGTCCTGCTTATCCAGCCCGTAGGCGAGCGCCGCAGCGGTCGGCTCGTTGATGATGCGCAGCACTTCCAGGCCAGCGATCTGGCCGGCGTCCTTGGTCGCCTGACGCTGGGCGTCGTTGAAGTAGGCGGGAACGGTGATGACCGCCTGCGTAACCGTCTCGCCCAGATAGCTCTCGGCGGTTTCCTTCATCTTCTGCAGGGTGAAGGCGGAAATCTGCGAAGGCGAATAATCCTTGCCGCCCGCCTGGACCCATGCGTCGCCATTGCCGCCCTTCACGATGTGATAGGGGACAAGTTCCATGTCCTTCTTCGTCGTCGGGTCGTCGAAGCGACGACCGATCAGGCGCTTCACGGCGAAAATGGTGTTATCCGGGTTGGTGACGGCCTGGCGCTTGGCAGGCTGGCCGATCAGGCGCTCGCCATCCTTGGTGAAGGCGACGATAGACGGCGTGGTCCGCGCGCCTTCCGCATTTTCAATCACTTTGGGCTTGCCGCCATCCATCACAGCAACGCAGCTGTTGGTGGTGCCAAGGTCAATGCCGATTACTTTTCCCATTTCGTCCTCTTTAACCCCAATTCGTTCAGCGGTTGACGGCCCCATACCTCACGAAAGCGCCAAGGCAAGGCCATTTGCGGATGGGATATAGGCGCGATCTTTCTTGGCACAAGAAGCCGTGGCGATTAGCGTAACAATCGACCGGAAACGAGACAGTCACGAAAGCAACAGGCGATGCGCGCATTTTTATCCTTCCTTCCCCTTGCTGCTCCTATTTTGCTGACCGCATGCGGCGATCCCGCCCCCACCTATGTCGATCAGGCCTGGGTCCGGCTCAGCCCGAACAAGGACCGCCCCTCCTCCGGCTATTTCGTCGCACATGGCGGCGATGCGGACACGCAACTGCGCGGCGTCATGACGGATTATGCGCTGAAGGTGGAGATGCATGAAAGCATCAATGAAGGCGGCGTCATGAAGATGAAGGCGATCGATTCGGTCGATATCCCGGCCAAGGGCAAGGTCGCCTTCGCGCCGGGCGGCAAGCATCTCATGATCTGGGGCATCAACGACACCGCGATCAACCGGGGCAAGATGACCTTCACATTCCTATTGGCGAACGGCGACCGGCTGCTGGTTGACGCCGCCATTCAAAAGCCGGGCGGGGCAGAGCCTGCGATGGCCGCTGGCGGCGAGCATGAATAGCATTGAATAGCCGCGCCCTGACCCCTGCCGAAGCCACCCTTGCGCGGTCGGTGTTCGGAGGGGCCATCGACTATGACAAGGTGCGGGTGCACAATCGCAAATGGTGGCCGCTCCAGCCGCGTCGGGTGACCATGGCGCCAGACGGCAATCTGTGGTTCCATCCGGGCAGCGGACTGTTCTGCCCCGACTTTTGTGACGCGCCGCTACATCTTCAGGGGCATTTCATCCATGAAATGACGCATGTCTGGCAGGCGCAGAAAGGCGGCAAATGGTATCTGCCGCTGATGCGCCATCCTTTCTGCCGATATGGCTATGACATCGAGCCGGGCCGCCCGTTCCACCGTTACGGGCTGGAGCAGCAGGCGGAAATCGTGCGGCACAGCTTCCTGCTGAAACAAGGCGCGCGCGTCGAGGGCAAGCCACCGCTTGCCGTATATGAAGCGTTGCTGCCCTTCACCGCCGCCTGAGCGCACTGCGGAAAGCACCAGCTCTTAGAACTCCATCCATGCTATATCATCATCCATGCGCATCCTGACCGCCCTGCTGCCGCTGGCAGCCTTTCTCGCGACGCCAGCCTTCGCCGGGCAAGCTGAGCGCGCGGGGCATTATTATCTGCGCGGGGTGATGGAGACGGGATCGGAACTGATGCTCCATCCCGACGGGCGCTTTCAATGGTATCTCGTCTACGGCGCGCTCGACCTGTTTGCCGAGGGTGAGTGGAAAGAGGCAGATGGCGCGGTCATCCTTACCGCTCGCAAGAGCAAGGACGTCCCGAAGCCAGGGTTCGAAACGCTCGTGCTGACCGTCCATGACCGTGCGCTGATCCCGCCGGACGGGCGCGGTGCCTATACAAAGCCGTCGGACGAGAAGGACTAGCGCACTGCCGGTTCCAGCAGGCGGATGCTGCCAATATCAGCGTCAATCTCTGCCCGAACGCCGACCGGCAGGCTGAACTGGCTGGCGATATGGCCGATGGACGCGCCCTGAAAAGCGGGGACGCCCAGCGGCTCAAAATGCTGTTGAAGCACTTCCGACACGGTGAAGCCGCCATAGGACGGCTCGCTGGCGGCGCAGTTGGTGCATTGGCCAAAGACCACCCCGGCAACCTTGCCCAGCAATCCGGCGAGCGACAGCTGCGTCAGCATCCGGTCGATCCGGTAGGGCGCTTCGCCCACATCCTCCAGGAACAGGATGGCACCATCGAAATCGGGCAACCAGGGTGTACCCGCCAGCGCCGCCAGCACAGTCAGGTTGCCGCCCAGCAGCCGCCCCGTCCCCTTGCCGCCGCGAAAAGTGCGGATGCGCCCGCTGCGCTGAACAAGCCGGTCCTCATGACCAATAGGATTGACCAGCGTCGGAGTAGCGCCGTCAAAGGCAATCGCGCGAAAGGCATCCCAGGAAAATCGCGGCCAGCTGCTCGCGGCATTGGGACCATGAATCGTCGGAAATCCAGCGCGGGCAGCGAATGCCAGATGAAGCGCGGTGATGTCGCTAAAGCCGACCAGCAGCTTCGGATTGGCGCGGATCGTCGCGAAATCGAGAAGCGGCAGAATGCGCGCGCAGCCCCATCCTCCCCGCACGGCGAAGACGGCGCGAACGTCGGGATCGGCGAACATCGCGTTGACGTCGGCAGCCCGGTCCGCATCCGTCCCAGCCAGATAGCCCCGCCGTTCGGCCAGATGCTTGCCCAGCTTCGGCTTGAGGCCCATCGCGACGATGGTTTCCTGAACCACAGCCAGATCAAACAGATCGTCGGTAAAGCCCGCAGGCTCGATCAGGCCGACCGTATCGCCTGGACGCAGCCGGTGCGGCTTGCCCACGGGTGCGGACGCGGGAGCTTTCGCAGCGGCCAGAGCGCCGCCCATCGCCGCCAGCATCATGCGCCGGTCCAGTCCTGTCACCCCGGTCAAAATAGCCGCCCGTCCTTGTGGCTGTAAGTTCCCCCGGACCAACGAAGGTCTATGTCGGGATAATGCGCATCGCCCATTGGCACGCGACCGAACGCCAGAAATGCGCAGTCCGATCCGCTTTCATTCACCAGATGATGCCCGTCTGGATGCCCTTTTGGAAAGGCGGCCATGTCCCCGGCTTTCAGCAGCACTCGGCCAGCTTCCTCGACCAGCACCGCTTCGCCGCTCAGCATGACCACAAACTCATCCTCGTCCTCATGCCAGTGGCGCTGCGACGAAGCGGCCCCCGGTTTCAGCACGACATGACTGATGCCGAAATCGGCAAGTCCCGCCGCCGGGCCAAGCCGGCGCACCCAGCGGTCCGCGACAGCTGCGGCGAACTGCGGCGGATAGCCGGTGCGATTGGTCTGCTCCATGGCTGCAAGATCGATCTTGGGCATGATCTTTCCCTTCCGCTGGCAAAGGCGCTAGCCTTTCGCTAACGCAGCGCCATGATCATGACCAGCACCAATGCCGACGTAGTGAGCATAGCGAGCAAGCTGATAGCCTGCCCATCGGTGACGCCTGCGCGTGGCGAAGTGTTCGCCGTGATGGAATCGCTGCTGCTGCCGCTGGGCTTTACCGTCGACCGTTTCGTGACGGGCGAAGCGCCCGACGGCCCGGTGGAAAATCTGATCGCCTGGCGCACGACCGGCGCGGGACCGCATTTTGCCTTTGCAGGGCATCTGGATGTCGTGCCGCCAGGCAATGGCTGGGCCAGCGACCCATTCACGCCCGACATTCGCGGTGATTTGCTGCATGGCCGTGGGGCGGTGGACATGAAGGGGTCCATCGCCGCCTTCGTCGCCGCGCTCGCAGATATTCCCGGCGATTTGTCAGGCACCGTCAGCCTGATCATCACCGGCGACGAGGAAGGACCCGCCGTCTATGGCACGCTGGCCCTGATGGACCGAATGGCTGCCCATGGCCTGCGGCCCGACCTTTGCCTGGTGGGAGAACCCACATCATCCCAGCGGCTGGGGGATGTCATCAAGATCGGCCGACGTGGGTCGGTGAATATGTGGATCAAGGTCGATGGCGTTCAGGGCCATGTCGCCTATCCGCATCTGGCCGACAATCCCATTCCCCGGCTGGTCCGCATATTGTCGGCGATTGAAGCCGAGGTGCTGGACGCAGGCACGGACTGGTTCCAACCGAGCAACATCGAAATCACGGACCTTGAGGTAGGCAACCCCGCAACCAATGTGATCCCCGCCGCCGCCCATGCGCGCATTTCCATCCGTTTCAACGATCAACATAGCGGCGCGAGCCTGATCGACCGGATTACCGCAATTGCTGCGGTCGAAGGCGGCGTCGTGACCGCGAAGATCAGCGGCGAACCCTTCCTGACGCAGCCGGGCGCGCTTTCGGATCTGGTCGCGGGCGCGATCCGCGACGTCACGGGTGTAGAAGCGGAGCTATCGACGACGGGCGGGACATCGGACGCCCGTTTCCTTTCGCGGCTGTGCCCGGTGGTGGAATTCGGCCTTAACAACGGAACGATGCACAAGCTGGACGAAGCCGTCGCGATCGATGACCTGAAAGACCTGACCCGCATCTATGCGCTGGTCGTGCGCCGCGCGTTGGGGGGCTGAACGAGGGGTAAAGCTGGCGGTCAGACCGCCTGGCGCTGCGTCCGCCTATCGGGCGCGAAGCGGGCGAGATAATCCTCCTCTCCCGTAGGCCGCGCGACATGATAGCCCTGGAACAGGGTGCAGCCGATGACGCGCAGCATTTCCATCTGTGCTTCGGTTTCGACGCCTTCTACCACCACCTCCAGGCCCAGACCCTGGATCAGCCCCACGACCGCGCTGCAGATGGTGCGCGCTTCGGCGGAAATCACGATGTCGCGCACCAGACTGCGATCGATCTTCACACGATCGACCGGCAGTTCCTTAAGGCGCGAAAGGTTGGAATAGCCCGTGCCGAAATCGTCGATGGCGATCCGCACGCCATCCGTCCGCAGCGCGCTCAGTTGCTCCAGCACGCGGGCATCCATCTCCATTGCCAGCGATTCGCTGATTTCCAGTTCCAGCATGGGTGGGGGCGTGTGGTGCGTCGCCATGGCGTGACGCAGGCGCAGGAAGAAGTCGCCCTGCGACAGTTCGCGCGATGAGATATTGACGGCGATGCGTTGCCCCACCTCAGCCTGCGACCAGCGCGCCGCCGTTTCACACACGCGGCTCATCACCCAGTCGCCGAGCGCCACGATCGCCCCGCTTTCTTCCGCCACCGGCACGAAAAAACCCGGCATGACAAGGTCGCGCTCCGGGTGCGCCCAACGGATCAGGGCTTCGGCGGTGACAATCCGACCGCTGCCGATTTCAATCTGTGGCTGGAACTCCAGCAGAAATTCGTCGCGTTGCAGGGCGAGCAGCATGTCGCGCTCCAGCTCCGCCCGATCCGCCGCTTCCAGCGCCAGTTCGGCGGTGAACATTTCGGCCCGACCGCGCCCCTGACGCTTGGCATGATACATGGCGATGTCGGCGGACCGCAGCAGCGCCGACAATGTGTCCCCATGATCGGGGTAGCAGGCGATCCCGATCGACGCGCCCAGATCCACATGCTGGCTCCCCAGGTCGAACCGTTCGCTGAGGGCAAACTGGACCGCCCGCGCGATTCGCGCCGCGCCGCCCTGGCCGGGTATGTTGGGAAAGAACATGGTGAACTCGTCGCCCGCCAATCGCCCAAGGACCGGGTCGCTCATACCCGCACTGACCTGCGCCATCACCACTTCGCGCAGTCGTCCCGCCACGCGTGCCAACAACTGGTCGCCAGCGGCGTGGCCCAGCGTGTCGTTGACGCCCTTGAACCCGTCAAGGTCGATGAAGAACAGCGCGCCGTGCGCATCTTCGGCGCTTTCCGCCAGCAGCCGCTCTACCTGACGGCAAAAGCTGGCGCGGTTGGCAAGACCTGTCACCTGGTCGAACAGCGCCAGCGTCTGGACATGGTCCAGATTGGTGCGCACCTGACTGAACAGGCTTTCCATCGCCACGGCGAGGTCGGGCAGCTCGGCATTGATGTCAGGGGACACGGGCGAATGCAGATCGCCATGCGCAGCCGCGATCAGCCGTTCAGACGCGCTGTCGATGGCGGCGGCAGTGGTCGCGACATTCCGGCGCGCGGCGGCCCAGCTCATCGTTCCGCACAGAATCGCGACGATCAGCAAACGGCCGATGCCCACGACATCTGTCGCCTGCTGCTGTCCGAGCACGAGCGAGAGGATGAACACCAGCGCCCCCGCGGCGCAGGCGAAAGCGGTGGCGCGGCTTTTTAATGTCACGCCTTGCATGCGCCTCCTGCCAACCCATGACGCCCGGTAGGTCGCCGATGCAGCCGATATGAAGGACGCTGGTTAAAAAAAGGTCAGTGCGCAGACAGATAGCCGCTATTTTTTACGGCGCAGTATGACGTAGATCGCCCCATCCCCGCCATGGCGGGGATGGGCGAGCCGGACGCTGGCAATCCGGTCGGCATAGCTGCTGGTCTCAAGCCAGTGGCCAATCTCCCCGCGGATTGCGCCGCGACGGGGATCGCCGCCGGAGCCGCCTGATTTGGGCGGCTTGCCAGTGACAATGAGCATGACGCGCGCGTCCCGCGTCAAAGCCGTCGCAAGTGACTGGTTCAACCGGACATGCGCCGCTGATAGGCTATGACCGTGAAGATCGATCGTCATGTCGGGCGTCAACGTGCCGCCACGAATTCGCCGTTCCCAGTTGGCATCGAGCACCTTGGCGGGTGTGCGCGGCGGATCGGGGCGCATGGGCGCGGGCGGCTGCCCCTTTAAGCGGGTGGGCGCGCCGGATGCTGGTAGCGGCAATGAAGGCTGTTCAGGCAGGCGCGTGCCGGGCCGCAATGGGCGCACCGAACGGGCAAGGGCGTTCCACAGCGCCTGTTCATCCGACGAAAGATGTCGCCGCGCCATGGCCAGGGACCTTTATTGACGCGCCAGACGCGCCGCCGATCCGACCGGCAGCAGGATGAGCGCGCTGCCCCGTGCGGACATGCCGCCCGCAATGCCGCGCGCGCGGCTGCCCGCGCCCCAGAAGCTGTCGAACCGGTTGGCACCCTTGATCGCACCGCCCGTATCCTGCGCAATCCAGATGCCGTTGGGTTCTCCGCGATCAAGCGACAGCAGCACGGGTGCGCCCAGCGGCACATATTTGGGATCGGCGGCGACGCTGGCCTCAGCCGTCACGGGCACGCCCATCGCCCCCAGCGGACCGGATCCGGTCAATTCACGGAAGAAGACGAAGCTCTTATTCTCGTCCATGATCGCTGCGCCTTCCGCCGGATGAGCGCGCAGATATTGCATGATGTCCTGCATCGACCCGGCCTGGATAAGGCCGCGATCCTTCATCAGCTTGCCGATGCCGACATAGTCGCGACCATTCTGCCCGTCATAGCCGATCCGCATGACATCGCCGTTGGGCAGCAGCAGCCTGCCGCTGCCTTGCACCTGCAGGAAGAAAAATTCGACCGGATCAGCCGCCCAGGCAAGCTCCAGCCCCCGGCCCGCCAGCGAACCAGACACGATCTGCGCCCGTTCATCGAAGGGGACAAAATTGCTGCCCTGCACCTTGCCGCGAATGGTCTTGCCCTTCAGGCTGTCGCTGAACAGCCCCAGATTGACGTCGATCAGGTCAGGCGGGCGGCGATAAATCGGCACGTCATATCCGGCCTGCCGCGTGCGCGATCCGGCGATTTCCGGCTCATAATAGCCGGTGACGAACGCGGTGCCGTCGCCCACCTGCACCGCTTCGAAATAGCGTGAGAAAAATTCGCTGGCGCTTGTTTCCGGCCAGCTGGACGCGGCGGCGCAGGCATTATTCCAGTCGGACCCGCGCGTCAGGCCGCTTTGATCGGTGCGGCGCATGAGCGACGGACAGGAAATGCGGAACGCCTGCAACGCCTTGCGCGACCGTTCACCTGACGGGATCAGATCGGCGATGGCTGGACCCAGCGCAACACCCGCGCTCGCAGCTGTTCCCATGACGGCCGCCGGACTGGCCGGGGGCGTGACCGGCATCGGGGGTCGGGGCGTCGCGGGGACCGGGCGCACCGCGTTGCCCGTGGCCGCCCCACCCTGCACAGGCCGTGGCGGGGCCGGGCCGCTGGTTCCCGGCGGGATAACGCCGCCCGCGCACGCGGACAGCAGCAACGCCGCCAGCAGCGTCCCGCCCGACTGGCGCATTGTCATGCCGCTTCGTCGGTTTCGCTGAGCTTCCAGTTCGGGTCGTTACTGCGCAGGTCGCGCGTGAAGGTCCAGATATCGTTGGTGCTGACGGCGTCCGTCAGCGATCCAGCGACGACATTGCCATCCTTGTCGCGCGTGACGGCGGCGATGTCCGCTTCAAACCGCAGGGATACTTCGGCGACGCTGCCATTGACGCTGGCGTCGACAATCTGCGCCTTTTCAATGCGAACAAGCCGGTTGTCGAGCACATGGCCCGCGACTTCGCGCGAGGCGATCGCCTCTTCGAACGATGCAAGCACATCTGCGTCGCACAGCCACTCAAGTTCCTGACGGTCGCCCCGCCAGAAGGCTTCGAGCACCATGCGATAGGCGCTCCGCGCGCCTTCCACAAATTGTGGAACATCGAAATTGCGATCGGCGGCGATCAGCGCGCGCACGCCACCTTCACCCCCTGGGGCAATGAAGGCATCGGATAGACGGGTCGAATCACCCGGCACATCGGCCACGGGTCTGGGCTGCAGCACCGCCACCTTGGCGCGTTCTTCCGCGGTACGCAGCGCTGGCTCCTGCTCATGGCCAGTCCGCTTGCCCAAAACGGAGTAAAGCCGCAACGCCAGGAAGCCGGCGATCAGCGCGAGGATAACAATCACATACACGGGGCAAGGCACCCTTTGGCTAGCGCGAAAAACAGTAACGCAGCCAACATAGGCATGTTTCCCTTCATATTCAAATGCCGCTTCCGCCTGCCGCCATTGCCCTGCCCGGCTGCCCCTGCTAGACGCACGCCCCATCAACCGGGGGGTGCAGGCCGCCCGGCGTCAACCGGGATCATCAGGAAGCGCACATGGCCGACGAAGCCGACATCATCCAGACCGCCAACACGGGCAATGGCGCCGACAACGGGCCCCAGATCGCTCTCATCAGCCAGTATATCAAGGACCTGTCGTTCGAAAATCCGAATGCGCCTGCGGTATATCAGTGGCAGGATCAGCCGCAGATCGACGTGCAGTTCAATATCGGCGCGGACAAGGTCGGCGAAGAAGTGGTCGAAGTATCGCTGAAGATCGACGTCAAGGCTACCGCGCCGCAGGGCACGGCCTTTGCGGTTGAACTGGTCTATGCCGCCATCTTTGGCATGCGCAACGTGCCTGAGGATCAGGTTCAGCCGTTCGTCCTGGCCGAAGCCCCGCGCCTGCTCTTCCCCTTTGCCCGCCGCGTGCTGGCCGACGCCATCCGTGACGGCGGCTTCCCGCCGCTGCTGCTCGACCCCATCGATTTCGGGACGCTGTACATGCAGCAGGCGCAGGCCATGAACCAGACTGCGGGCGAACCGGCAGGCCACGCCTGAGGCCGAAATGACATCCGTTTCCGTTCGCCCTGAGCTTGTCGAAGGGCCGCCCTGTTCTTCAGGAAAGAACAGGGCTTCGACAGGCTCAACTCGAACGGGGGGAGAGATGGTGGGATGAAGCTCGTCAAAGCGTTTGGCTCGGTCGGCGGGCTGACGCTCGCCAGCCGTGTGCTCGCGCTGGTGCGCGACTCCCTCGCGGCGCGCTACGTGGGCGCAGGCTTTGCTTCGGACGCGTTCAACGGCGTCGCCTTTCGCCTGCCCAACATGTTTCGCGCCCTGTTCGCAGAGGGTGCCTTTTCCGCTGCCTTCATCCCCATGTTCAACCGCAAGGCGGCGGGACCGGATGGCGTCAGCGCAGGCTATCATTTCGCCGAGCGCGCGCTGGCGGTACTGCTGCCCGTGCTGATCCTGTTCACGGTCGCGCTGATCGTCGCGGCATGGCCGATCACCTGGCTGCTTTCTGGCGGCTTTGCGCGGCAAAATCCGACGCCGGACCAGTTCGCCTTCGCCGTCACGCTGTCACGTATCACCCTACCCTATCTGGCGCTCATCAGCCTGGCGTCCCTGCTGGGCGGCATATTGAATTCGCTCGACAAATTCTGGGCGAACGCCGCCGCGCCCATATTGCTGAACGTCGCGATGATCGCGGGCCTGTGGTTCTTTCACGGCGCGGATGAATATGAAACCGCGCGGGTGCAGGCGATATCGGTCACCGTCGGCGGCGCGCTCCAGCTGCTCTGGCTGATATGGGCCTGCCGCAGCGCCGGCGTTTCCCTGCGGATCAGGCGACCGCGCCTTGACGGCGACGTGCGTGAATTGTTGCGCCTGATCGTGCCCGCAGCGGCCGGAGCGGGCGCGCAGCAGATCAACCTGCTCGTGTCCACCGCGCTGTCCGGCTGGCTGCTGGCGTCCGGTTCCATCACCTACATCTATTATGCCGACAGGCTGAACCAGCTGCCCCTGGGGCTGATCGGCATCGGACTGGGCACCATCCTTCTGCCCACCATATCCCGCCTGCTGTCCACGGGCCAGGAACAGGTGGCCATGGAAACGCAGAATCGCGGCATCGAACTGGCCCTTTTCCTGACGCTGCCCGCCACCGTCGCCTTCATGACCGTGGCCGAGCCGATTGTGCGCGGCCTGTTCCAATATGGCCTGTTCACCGCGGAAGATGCGGAACGGTGCGGGTGGGCGCTGTCGGCCTTCTCGATCGGCCTGCCCTCCTATGTGTTGGTGAAGGTGTTGACGCCCGGCTATTATGCGCGCGGCGATACCCGGACGCCGGTGCGTTATGCGATGCTGTCGATCCTCATCAACATCATCGGGAATTTCGCACTGATCCCGTTGGTGGGCCATGTCGGCCCGCCTTTGGCGACCGCCCTGGCCTCCACCGTGAACGTCGTCATGCTCTATTCGACACTGGTCAAGCGTGGGCATTTCGCGGCGGACACGCAATTGCGCCGCCGTCTGCCCCGTCTGGCACTGGCGGCCATCGCCATGGGCGGCGTACTGTTTGCCGGAGAGGGGCTGCTGGAGCCATGGCTGGGCGGCGCAATAGCCACGCGTTATGCCGCGCTGGCCCTGCTTGTCGGCGCGGGCGTGGCACTCTACGGGGTAGCCTGTTTCCTTACGGGCGCTTATCGGGTGTCCGACCTCAAGGCGCTGATCCGCCGACGAGGGACCACCAGCAACATGAAGAACGGATAGAATATGCGCGTCCTTTCCGGCATCCAGCCGACCGGCAATCTGCACCTGGGCAATTATCTGGGCGCGATCCGCAACTGGGTGCGGATGCAGGATGAAATGGACGCGGCAAGCCAATGTTTCTTCTTCCTTGCCGACATGCACAGCATCACCGTGCATGAAGCGCGCGAGCAGCGCATCCGCAACGTGCGTGACATGGCTGCGGCGCTGGTCGCGGCGGGCATCGACCCTGAACGGTCGGTCCTGTTCAACCAGGCGCGCGTTCCGGCCCATGCGGAGTTGTGCTGGCTGCTCAATGGCACCGCGCGTATCGGCTGGCTCAACCGCATGACCCAGTTCAAGGACAAGGTGGGCAAGGACCGCGAGGGCGCTTCCATCGGCCTGTTCGTCTACCCGGTGCTCCAGGCCGCCGACATCCTTGCCTACAACGCCACCCATGTGCCGGTGGGCGAAGACCAGAAGCAGCATCTGGAGCTGGCCCGCGACATCGCGACCAAGTTCAACACCGATTTCGGCGTCGACCTTTTCACCCTGCCCGATCCGATCATTCCTAAGGAATCGGCGCGCATCATGTCGTTGCGCGACGGCACTGCGAAAATGTCCAAATCGGACCCGTCGGATATGAGCCGCATCAACCTGACCGATGACGATGATGCCATCATGCAGAAGGTGAAGAAGGCAAAGACCGACCCCGAACCGCTGCCCGATAGCGCCGAAGGTCTGGCCGGTCGCCCGGAAGCGAACAATCTCGTCGGCATCTACGCCACGCTGGCGGGCAAGAGCATGGACGCGGTGTGCGCGGAATTTGCGGGCAAGGGCTTTGGCGCGTTCAAGCCTGCGCTGGGCGAGTTGCTGGTCGAAACGCTGCGTCCCATCCGCACGCGCTTTACGCAATTGCGGACCGACGATGCGGCGCTGGACGCCATTCTGGAAAAGGGCGCGGCCAAGGCAAGGGCTGCCGCCGAACCGACCTTGCGCGCGGCCTATGACGCGATGGGCCTGATGCGCTGATCAACCACCATGTCCGCCCGCCTTTCGTTGGAGGGCGGGCATGGCGTGCGTCCATTTGCCCCTTTGAAGCGTTCAAATGATGTTCAGTTGCGTTCTGCTACTACGGAGCGCAATAGTGATGCCCTAGGCATTCGCCTGTTACAGGACGCGAATTTATGACCCGTTTCAGCAAGATCGGCTTAGTCGCGGCGCCCGCTCTGGCGCTCATGACCCTTTCGGGTTGCGCGACCTCCTTCAAGGCGGACGTTGCCCGGTTCCAGCAGCTCCCCGCCCCCGCCGGACAGAGTTTCACCATCGTCGCAGACGACCCCGGCCTGGCTGGCGGTCTCGAATTTGCTCAATATGCCGGTTTGATCGGACAGCGGCTCAGCCAGACCGGCTATGTGCCCGCGAACGATCCTGCCCGTGCGGACCTGATCGTGCGCGTCGCATATGGCGTCGACAATGGGCGTGAGAGGGTGCGTTCGACCAATTTCGGAAACGACCCCTTCTATGGCGGTTGGGGCTGGCGCGGTCGCTGGGGACGACCCTGGGGCTATGGCTTCTATGATCCCTGGCTGTTCGGCCCCGGCTATACCGACGTCAGCAGCTACACCGTCTACACCAGTGATCTAAGCATGAAAATCGATCGCGCGGCTGACAATCGCCGCCTGTTCGAGGGCAGGGCCTCTGCCCAATCGCTGTCGAACCGACTGACCTATCTGGTGCCGAATCTGGTCGATGCGATGTTTACCGACTTCCCCGGACAAAATGGGGAGCAGGTAAAGATCACGCTGCCACCCGAAAAGCGGGGCTGAAACCCTGGCGAAAGGGCGGCCACGCCCAATGACTGAGCGCCCGGCGATCCTGAATCGCCGGGTGTTTGCACAGGTCAGGGAATGCGCCGCGCGCTGATGATCCTGACCGGCGGTTCCAGCATCTGCCCCTTCATCACGCCTTCCCCCGCTGTCGAAGACTTCGGCGCGGCCACGATCTTGCGAACCACATCCATGCCTTCGACCACATGGGCGAAGACGGCAAAGCCCTGATTGTCGCCGGGCGCTTGTGGATTGGCGTCCATACCCGGCATCTGGCCCAGCACGATGAAAAAGTCGCCGGTGGCGCTGCCGGGCGCATAGCGGGCCATGGACAATGCGCCATCATCATGGGTGAGGCCGGTCTGCGTGGTTGGCTCATGCGCGACCGGCGGCAGAATCCGCGCCGGATCATTCTGCACGCCGCCCTGGACAAAGCCATAGTCGGTTGACCCGACCGCCCGATAGAAAAGCGTCCCGTCGAACCGTTTCCGGTCAACATAATGCAGGAAGTTAGCGGCGGTGACAGGTGCCTTGGCGGCGTGGACCGCCACGACGATCCGCCCCAACGTCGTGTCCAAGGCCACGCGTACATCGGAAGGGGCGGCAGCGGGGGGCGATTGCGCCAACCCCGGTGCTACGCACAGGAACGCCGCCAGCAACAGGGCGAGATGCCGGATCATGCGTTGCGCGATCATCCTCATTCCGCTGCCGCCAAGCAATCAGCTTTCCAGCTGACGCTGCAGCGCGCGAATGTCGGCGTCCATGTCAGGGCTTGTCTGCCGCAGCCCTTCGATCGTCTTCACGGCATGAATGACCGTGCTGTGATCGCGGCCGCCGAAGATCCTGCCGATCTCAGGCAAGGAACGCGGCGTCATCTTCTTGGCCAGGTACATGGCGACCTGACGCGGGCGGGCGACGGCACGGGCGCGGCGCTTGGACCGCATCTCGGCGGCATCGATCTTGTAATGAGCGGCGCAGACCTTCTGGATTTCGTCCACCGTAATGCGGCGTGCATTGGCGCGCACGGCGTCGGCCAACATCCCCTGGGCAAATTCCAGGTCGATGGATCGGCCCGTCAGCTGGCCATAAGCAATCAGCTTGTTGAACGCGCCTTCCAGTTCACGGACGTTGGAGCGGATCGAACGAGCCAGGAAATCGATGACGGCATCGGGAACCGGCGGGTCGCCAGCAAAGGCGCGCTTCGCTTCCAATATGGCGAGGCGCAGGTCGAGCCCGGCGGGACGGATGTCCGCGACCAGGCCGCCCGCCAGGCGCGACAGGATGCGCGGGTCAATCGAATCGAGCAGCTGCGGCGCGCGGTCGGCGGTCACCACGATCCGGGCACCCGAATCGATGAGGTCGTTGATCGTGTGGAGAAATTCCTCCTGCGTCGAACCCTTGCCCGCGATGAATTGAATATCGTCGATCAGCAGCAGCCGGGCGGCGCGCAGTCGTGCCTTGAAGGTCATGGTGTCATTGGCGCGCATCGCGTTCACGAATTCCATCATGAACCGTTCTGCCGACATATAGAGCACCGGGGCCGCCGGGGAGTGCCCAGAGAAGGTTCGGGCGATCGCGTGCAACAGGTGCGTCTTGCCCTGGCCGGTGCCGCCATGGATGAACAGCGGGCTGTATCGCGGCTGCGCTTCGCCAGCCATCGCCTCCGCCGCCGAACAGGCAAGCTGATTGGTTTCGCCGGTCACGAAATCTTCAAATCCATGGCGCGGCTGGAAATTGCAGGCGGCAGGTCCGTCATGCGGCTCCACCTCAGATGCGTCGGGCATCTCTGAAGTGGGGACCATTTCCAGCAGGCGCGGACCAACGGCATTGGGCGCACGCCGCAGGCGCACTTCGCGCACCCCTACCCCGGCAGAGCGCCAGGCCATGCAAAGCCGGTCACCGAAATGGCCCGAAACGAAATTGGCGGTGAAATCGGAAGTGAACAACAGGTCCAGCGTCTGCGAATCGGGGCAATAGTCCCCCAGCCGTGCCGTCTTCAGCCACTGGTCGAACATGCGCGCGCCAATGTCGCGGCGCAGACCAGTGCGGATGGCGTCCCAGGCCGCTGCGAGACGCGCGTGATCCTGCGCGTCCTGAACGGGCAAACTTCCTGTCAAAGCCGCAAAATCCTTCATAAACAGCCGACCCCCATCAACTGTGCCCCCGAACGGAGCTTTAAGACACAGTGGACCGTCTGGAAAAGCAGCGCCCTTCCAACACACTCGTGCCGACTAACTGTATAACGACCGCTCAATCGATTCGTGGGCGGCCAGAGAGAGGAAAATAGACAGGCATTATCTGCCTGATCAAGGGCAGCGCAGGTCAAAAATGTGAAATAAAGCCGTTGACTCTGCAAATCCGCGGAAATGCGTCGAAATTGAAAAATGCTATGTTTTTCAATATGTTAATTCGAACGATGTCGAGCGGATAACGCTCGAATCGCGGGATTCCGGTCATGCCGAAGATGAGGGGCCGATGTGCCGATATGTGACGCCTTAATGAAAAAGGCCCGCCCCGCTTATGCGGGACGGGCCTTCATGATCTGACGCTATGTTAGTTGCGGCTCAGGCGAGCGCGCCGACGCGCTTCGTCAGGCGGCCGAACTTGCGGGCCGCAGTATTCTTGTGAACAACGCCACGGGCCACGCCGCGCGCCAATTCAGGCTGCACCGACTGAAGCGCCGTGGCCGCAGCCGTCTTGTCACCAGCGGCGAGGGCGGCTTCCACCTTCTTCACCAGGGTGCGGATCCGGCTGATGCGGGCGCCATTGATTTCGGCGCGGCGGGCGTTGCGGCGGATGCGCTTCTTGGCTTGCGGCGTATTGGCCATTTACAGTCCTCGGTCTCGTCAAATCTCGGAAAGAGGGCCAGCCGGATTCCCCTGCCAGCCCCGTGAAGGTGCGCCCCTTACAGGGGATCGCCATCATCGTCAACCGGTCGCGCTGCTCTACCTCTGGCATCGGGGGCAGTGGAAAGTCGATCGCCCGCCGTCGATCCGGCGCTGGATCGTGCCCCCGCACGCGCAATTTTCGCCCTCCCGCCCATAGACGCGCCACTGTTTGGAAAAATAGCCCAGCTCGCCATCAGGCCGCGCATAGTCGCGCAATGTCGAACCGCCAGCCGCGATTGCCGCCGTCAGCACCTCCCGAATCGCATCGACCAGCAGGACAAGGCGGGCGCGACTGATCCGTCCGGCGGGGCGCGTAGGCGCTATGCCCGCCATGTTGAGCGCCTCGCACACATAGATATTGCCCAGACCCGCCACCACGCGCTGGTCGAGCAGTGCGGTCTTGATCGACGCCGTCTTGCCATCGAGCGCGCGCGCCAGCGTGCTGGCGGAAAAGTCCGGCCCCAGCGGCTCAGGCCCCATGCGCGTAAATGGGGCGTAGGCCTGCCACGCATCGCTGCGCACAAGGTCCACCGACCCGAAACGCCGCGGATCGTTGAGCGACAGCAGCAGACCGCCTTCCGTTTCGATCAACAGATGGTCATGCGCGCCAATGTCTGCCGGGGCGATTCGCCAGCGGCCCGACATCCCCAGGTGAAAGATCATCATGTCGCCGCGATCGGTTTCGACGAGCCCATATTTCGCCCGCCGGGACAGGGCGGTCACCCTGGCCCCGGTCAGCCGCTGGCGCAGGTCGACCGGTATCGGGAAACGCAGGTCGGCGCGCCGGGGCTCAACGCGGGTCAGCACCCTGCCTGCCAGGACGGCGCGCAGGCCAGCGACGGTAGTTTCGACTTCGGGAAGCTCAGGCATGACATCCCTCTAGGCGTTCGACGCGCGGGAGAGAAGCAGGCCATGAAAAGTCGGCTGGCATGGCGACCAATCTGTGGCTAGAGCGTGCTACCATGAACGAGACCGCATCCTTTGGCTATCGCGACGTCGATGCTACTGAAAAACAGGGGATGGTTCGCGCCGTCTTTTCCAATGTCGCGTCCAAATATGACCTGATGAACGACGCCATGTCGGTGGGCGCGCACCGTTTGTGGAAGGACCAGTTCGTGGCCCGGGTGAAGCCGCGCCGGGATGAGGCCATATTGGACATGGCGGGCGGCACGGGCGACATCGCCTTTCGCCTGGCAAAACATGGCGCGCAGGTCACCGTGTCGGACATCAATCCCGAAATGCTGGCCGTCGGGGTGGATCGCGCGCGCAAGAAGGGGCTGGAAGGCCTTGTCTGGTCGCAGCAGAATGCGGAGGAGCTGAGCTTCCCGGATCGCAGCTTCGACGCCTACACCATCGCCTTCGGCATCCGAAACGTCACCCATATCGACAAGGCGTTGCGGGAAGCACACCGGGTGCTGAAATATGGCGGACGCTTTTTCTGCCTGGAATTTTCCACCACCACCTGGCCCGGCTTCGCCGATGTCTACGATGCCTATTCCCACCGGCTGGTGCCCAAGCTCGGCAAGCTGCTGGCGGACGATGAGGACAGCTATCGTTATCTGATCGAATCGATCCGCAGGTTTCCGCCCATGCCGGAATTTGAAAGAATGATCCGCGCGGCCGGTTTTGTGCAGACCAAGGTAGAACCGATTCTGGGCGGGATGGTCGCGATCCACAGCGGCTGGAAGATCTAAGCAGCCGTGCCTTCCCATGTGACACATATCTGGCGGCTGCTGAAATGGGGCCGCACGCTGGCCCGCCATGGCGCGCTACGCGGGATCGAACGTGATCCCCTGACCCCCTCGCCGGTGCGGCGGCTGGTGAAACTGGCGCGGATCGGCGCGCGCGTTCCCCGCCAGCCGCGCTATGCCGACGCCTTTCAGGCGATCGGTCCTGCCGCGATCAAGTTGGGCCAGACGCTGGCGACACGCCCCGACCTGGTGGGTGAAGAAGCTGCCAACGACCTGTTGCGCCTGCAGGATGCGCTGCCGCCGGTCCCCTTCCCGACGATAAGGGCGCAGATCGAACAGAGTTTCGGACGACCGCTGGAATCGATTTACAGCCGCTTCGATGAAGAGCCGGTGGGCGCGGCGTCGATCGCACAGGTTCACCGTGCAGTGACAACGGACGGGCGTGAAGTCGCGGTAAAGATCATTCGCCCCAGCGTGACCGATCAGTTCAGCCGCGACATCCAGACCTATGAATGGGCGGCCGCTCATGCAGAGATGCTGGGCGGCGAAATCGCGCGGCTGCGTCCACGGCTGGTCATCGCCAATATGAAGCGCTGGACCGCGCGCGAACTGGATCTGCGGCGTGAGGCCGCGTCGGCATCGGAACTGGCCGAAGCCATGCAGGCGATGCCGGGCTATCGCGTGCCGCAGATCGACTGGGATCGCACGACCGGCAAGGTCATGACGATGGAGTGGATCGACGGGGTCAAGATTTCCGATCGCGACGCCCTGATCGCCGCCGGTCACGATGTGAAGGACCTCGCCGCGCGGCTAGTCAATGCCTTCCTGCGCCAGGCGATTGCCGAAGGCTTTTTCCACGCGGACATGCATCAGGGCAATTTGTTCGTCACCGCCAACAACGACATCGTCGCCATCGACTTTGGCATCATGGGCCGGATCGACCGCCGCGCGCGCATGTGGCTGGCGGAAATCCTCTATGGCCTGATCACCGGCAATTATAAGCGCGTGGCGGAAATTCATTTCGAAGCGCAATATGTGCCCGGCCACCATAATGTGGATGAGTTCGCCACCGCCCTGCGCGCCGTGGGCGAGCCGATGCGCGGAAAGCCCGTGCGCGAACTGTCCGTCGGCGGGATGCTGGACGGCCTGTTCGCCATCACTCGCGACTTCGACATGCAGACCCAGCCGCATTTGCTCCTGCTCCAGAAGACGATGGTCATGGTGGAAGGCGTGGCAACCGCGCTCGACCCCGACATCAACCTGTGGGAAACAAGCGGCCCCTATGTGAAGGAATGGCTGCGTTCCGAACTTGGACCTGAGGCGAAGGCCGCTGACGCGCTGATCGAAAATTGGCGTACGCTCCAGCGCCTGCCCGGCCTGGTGCGGCGGATCGAGGAAGCATTCCCTGAAAAAGGCGGTGCGCCACCCCCGCCGCCGCTTACCGAAGTCAGGCTGATCCGCGTCGGCGGGGGCTGGCGCTATGCGGCAGTCGCGGGCCTGGCCGCTGTGGCTGGAGCGCTGACCACCGCGCTGCTACATCTTCAACTATGACTCAGGCCCGCATCCTTCTGATCGTGTCCGGCGGCATCGCCGCATACAAGTCGCTGGAACTCGTCCGGCTGCTGAAGAAGCGGGGCTTTGCCGTGCGAGCGGTGCTGACGGACAGCGCGAGCCGGTTCGTGACGCCGTTATCCTTTGGCGTGCTGACCGAAGACCATGTCTATGGCGACATGTTCGACCTCAAGGAAGAACGCGAGATCGGGCATATTCAGCTGTCGCGTCAGGCCGATCTGGTGGTGGTTGCGCCTGCGACCGCGAATATCCTGGCAAAGATGGCGGCAGGCATTGCCGATGACCTTGCCACCACGCTGCTGCTCGCCACCGACAAGCCGGTGCTGGCCGTGCCCGCGATGAACGTGCGGATGTGGGATCATGCCGCGACGCAACGCAACCTTGCCCTACTGCGCGCCGACGGCGTCCACATCATGGAGCCGGATGAAGGCGAAATGGCCTGCGGTGAGTTCGGCAAGGGGCGTCTACCCGAACCCGAAGCGATCGCGGCGGAGATTGAACGCCTGCTGTCCATCGGGGCGGGGGCTGCGGGAAGCGCCCCCTTGAAAGGCCGGCACATTCTCATCACCGCCGGGCCGACGCACGAACCGATCGACCCCGTGCGCTACATCGCCAACCGATCTTCGGGCAAGCAGGGGTTCGCCATTGCCGCAGCGGCAGCCCGCTCCGGCGCGCGCGTGACTTTGGTGGCGGGTCCGGTGCGCCTGCCCACGCCCCCCGGTGTCGACCGCGTCGACGTGGAAACCGCGCGCGAAATGCTGGCGGCGGTTGAAGCGGCGCTGCCCGCCGACGCCGCCATCATGGTCGCTGCCGTCGCCGACTGGCGCACGGACACCGCCGCCGGGCAGAAGCTGAAAAAGGATGGGTCGGGTAAGCCTGCCCCGCTCACGCTGGTCGAGAATCCGGATATTCTGGCGACGCTGGGCCGTCATGCACATCGCCCCCGCCTGCTCGTCGGCTTCGCTGCCGAAACGGACAAGCTGACCGAATATGCGCAGGCGAAGCTGCAGCGCAAAGGCGCGGACTGGATCGTCGCCAATGACGTGTCCGGTGACGTAATGGGCGGCGACAGCAACAGCGTTCACATCGTCACTGCCGCTGGCGTCGAAAGCTGGGATCATCTGCCCAAGGACGCCGTCGCCACCCGCATCATCGAAAAGGTCGCTCATGCCCTCGCATCTTGCCCCGATTGAAATTCGCCTGAAGCGCCTGCCCCATGGAGAGGGCCTGCCCGCGCCCAGCTATGCAACCCAGCACGCAGCGGGGATGGACGTGGTTTCCGCCGAAGATGTGACCCTGCAACCGGGCGACCGCCATGCCGTCGCCACCGGCTTCGCCATGGCCATCCCGGTCGGCTATGAAGTGCAGGTCCGCCCCCGGTCCGGCCTGGCGCTCAAACATGGGATCAGCCTGCCCAACACGCCCGGCACCATCGACGCGGACTATCGCGGCGAACTGAAAGTCATCCTCATCAATCTGGGCGACGCACCCTTCGTCATCGCTCGCGGCGACCGGATCGCGCAACTGGTCGCCGCGCCGGTTCAGATGGCCCGCTTTGCCGAGGTGGAGGAACTGGACGCGACCGTCCGAGGTTCGGGTGGTTTCGGATCGACCGGAGTCAGTTCATCATGACCCCATCCGCACCCGTCCTGTCCGACGATCAGCTGGAACGCTATGCGCGCCATATCGTGCTCAAGGAAATTGGCGGGGCGGGACAGGCGCGGCTGCTGTCGGCGGACGTCGCGGTGATCGGTGCGGGCGGGATCGGCAGTCCGGCAATCCTCTATCTGGCAGCGGCGGGAGTCGGCACGATCCGGGTCATCGATGACGACCATGTCGCGCTGTCTAACCTGCAACGTCAGATAATGTTTGGCACCACGGATATCGGCGCGCCCAAGGCGGAATGCGCGATGGCGGCGGTTGCGCGGATCAACCCGGATGTAAAGCTGATCCCCATCAACGCGCGGATCGATGCCGAGAACGCGGCGCTGATGCTGCGCGACGCTGACGTCGTGCTGGATGGCTGCGACAGCTTCGCGACGCGGCTTGCTGTGGCGGACACGGCGCAGCGGCTCCGCATTCCGCTGGTGTCAGCGGCGGTAGGCCCGTTCGAAGGGCAATTGGCCACATATCGCGGATGGGAAGCGGACCAGCCCTGCTATCGCTGCCTGGTCGGCAACCCGGAAGATGCGCCGGAACGCAATTGCGCGGAGACCGGCGTGATCGGCGCGCTGACGGGTATGATGGGCAGCATGGCGGCGCTGGAGGTCATTCGTACCCTGGTGCCCTTTGGCGCGAGCATGGCGGGCAAGCTGATGATCGCAGACCTTTTATCCATGCGATTCCGCACGGTCAGCATCGCCAAGGACCCCGCCTGTCCGGGCTGCGCCGCCATATTATGCGCGACCTGAGGATCATCGTCACGACCGGGGATGCCGAACGGCTGCGGGGCGCTCTGGTGCTGGCCTGCGCACAGGCGGCGCTGGGCGGTCAGGCGAGCATCTTCCTGCAACTGGACGCGGTGGGGCTGTTGCAGCCATCTACGCAGGCACCACGGGACGATGCGCATCGCGCGGCAGGATTGCCGACGCTGGCGACGCTGGTGGAAGAAGCCGTTGCCCTTGGCGTCACGCTGACTGCCTGCCAAAGCGGATTGGCGCTGTATCGCCTGTCTGTGGGCGAGTTGCCCGACGGCGTAGAGGTTGGCGGACCCGTCTCTTTCTTGCAAGCCACGCATGATCAGGCCCGCCTTATTCTAGCCTGATCCGCGCCTTCCTGCCTGTCGGGCAAACGCCCTTCTATTGACAGCTAGGGCTGCCCATTTATGGGGAAAGCGCGGAATTTTGCGCCGCCCCACCTCAGTTACAGAAAGACTGCCCCTTGTCCGCCATGCTCAAGATCACCCTGCCCGACGGTTCCGTGCGTGAAGTCGCGCCCGGCACTACCCCGGCAGACATTGCGGCGGCGATCGGGCCGGGACTGGCAAAGGCCGCCATCGCCGCGCGAGTCGATGGCGAACTGCGCGATATCATGCGGCCGTTGGAGCAGGACGCGCAGCTGGCGCTGGTGACGTCAAGGGATGAGGCCGACGCGCTGGAACTGGCGCGGCACGACTTCGCGCACATATTGGCCGAGGCGGTGCAAGCGCTGTTTCCGGGAACGCAGATCACGTTCGGGCCTTCGACCGACGATGGCTTTTATTATGATTTCGCACCGAAGGATCGCCCCTTCACCGAAGAGGACCTGCCCGCCATCGAGGCGAAGATGCGGGAAATCATCGCCGCCGACAAACCGCTCCAGCGCGAGGTGTGGCAGCGCGAGGATCTGATCGCGCGCTGGCGGGCGGAAGGTGAGACGTTCAAGGCCGAATGGGCCGCCGAACTGCCTGAGGGAGAGGAACTGACGGTTTACCGGTCAGGCGGCGATTGGCTGGACATGTGCCGGGGACCGCATCTGGCCTCCACGGGCAAGCTCGATCCGGCAGCGTTCAAGCTGACCCGCGTATCGGGCGCCTATTGGCGCGGCGATCAGAAGAATGCGATGCTATCCCGCATCTACGGCACCGGCTGGCTCAACAAGAAGCAGCTGGCAGAGCATCTGACGCGACTGGAAGAAGCGGGCAAGCGCGACCATCGCAAGCTGGGCGCGGAGATGGACCTGTTCCACCTCCAACAGGAAGCGCATGGGTCGGTTTTCTGGCATCCCAAGGGCTATCTCATCTGGCGCGAACTGGAAGCCTATATGCGCCGAGCCATCGACGCGGCGGGCTATCGAGAGGTCAAGACGCCGCAGGTGATGGACGCGCGCCAGTGGGAGCAATCCGGCCATTGGGGCAAATATCGCGAAAATATGTTCGTCATCCCCGACGAAGTGCCCAACGCAGAGGATGAAGGTCCGCTCGTGTCGGACGACGCCAACTGGATGGCGCTCAAGCCCATGAACTGCCCCGCGCATGTCCTGATCTTCCGCCAAGGGATCAAAAGCTATCGCGACCTGCCCTTGCGCCTTTACGAAAACGGCTGCTGCCATCGCAACGAACCGCATGGCGCGCTGCATGGGTTGATGCGGGTGCGCCAGTTCACGCAGGACGACGCGCACATCTTTTGCCGCGAGGATCAGATTGTCGAGGAAGTGCGGGCTTTCTGCGCACTTGCCGACCGCATCTACAATGATTTCGGCTTTACCTATTCGATCAAGCTGGCGTTGCGCCCAGACAAACGCTTCGGCAGCGACGAAATGTGGGACAAGGCCGAAAATGAACTGCGCGATGCCGTCGCCGCCGCTGGCCTCAACACGCCGGAATATGGCTGGGAGGAACTGCCGGGCGAAGGGGCCTTCTATGCGCCCAAGCTGGAATGGCATCTGACCGACGCCATCGGGCGGACATGGCAGGTCGGCACCATCCAGTCAGACCGTGTTCTGCCGGAGCGACTCGACGCATCCTATGTGGCGGAAGATGGTGAGCGGCACCGACCGGTCATGCTCCATCGCGCGATCTTCGGGTCCTATGAACGCTTCATCGGCATATTGATCGAACATTATGCGGGCAAGTTTCCGCAATGGCTGGCCCCGGTCCAAGCTGTCGTCGCGACCATCGTGTCGGATGCCGACAGCTATGCGCAACAGGTGGTCGACAAGTTGCGGGCCGCCGGAATCCGGGCCGAAGTCGACCTGCGTAACGAGAAGATCAACTATAAGGTGCGAGAGCATAGCCTAGCGAAAGTGCCGAATTTGCTGGTCGTCGGCCGCCGCGAAGCCGACGAAGGCACAGTGGCGCTGCGCGAACTGGGCAAGGAGGGGCAGAGCGTCCTTTCGGTCGATGACGTGATCGAGCGCCTTGCAAAAGAAAGCCAGGCCCCCGATATGCGCTGAGGCAGCAATGCCACATGGGGCCGGTAATTTCGCGACAGCGGGCTTGCCGCCCCTTTCGGCTTTGCGCTAAAGGCCGCCAGAGCCGTTTTCGTGAATTACCATAGGAGAAGCCGCTATACGTCCCCCAATGATGCGCCGTCCACTGGCGCCGCCGCCGAAGTCCGGTCCCCGTTACAATGAGTTTATCACCGTGCCCAAGGTGCGCGTGATCGACGACGAAGGCGAAAATCTGGGCGTGATGTTTACGCAGGAAGCCATGGAGCGCGCTTACGAGATCGGGCTGGACCTGGTCGAAGTGTCGCCGACCGCCGATCCGCCGGTCTGCAAATTTCTGGACATCGGCAAGTTCAAGTACGAAGCCCAGAAAAAGGCGAATATCGCCCGCAAGACCCAGAAGACGCAGGAACTCAAAGAGATCAAGATGCGTCCGAACATCGATGATCATGATTATGATACGAAGATGAAGAAGGTCCATGATTTCATCGGCGACGGCGACAAGGTGAAGATCACCCTGCGTTTCCGTGGCCGCGAATTATCGCATCAGCAGCTCGGCATGCAACTGCTACAGCGCGTGGCGGAAAATGTAGGCGAGATCGCCAAGGTCGAAGCCTATCCGCGCATGGAAGGCCGCCAGATGCTGATGGTGCTGGCACCGAAATAAGCAGTCGTCACAGCTGACGCATTCAGCGGGCGGGGTCTGGCAACAGGCTCCGCCCGCTTGCGTTTGCGCGTGCGGGTGGCCGGGCATTTCCCGACATCACCACAAAAACGACCATTCCGAGACATTCCCCTCCCGTAGACGGGAGGGGTTAGGGGTGGGCACGAGCGAAGCGAGCTTCAAGCTTGGCCTTTGAAGAACATCGCCAATGTTGCGCTGGCCCACCCGCCCAAAGCCGCTACCAACGCTTCAGGCCGAAGGTTTGTCCCGGTATTGCGCCGGAAACATCGCCTTGAACGCGGCGAGTTTCGGGGCATCCCAGCGTTGAATATAGGGATGGCGGGGATTTCGGGTCATGAAGTCCTGGTGATAGGCATCTGCAGCCTGAAAGCCGGTAAATCGTTCGACACGGGTAACGATGGGGTCGCGCCACAGCTTCGCCTTGCCCAGCTGCGCGAGGTAGGCGCGCGCCGCCTTGTCCTGACCCGCATTCAATGGAAACAGCGCGCTGCGATAATGGGTGCCGCGATCGGGGCCTTGATAATTGAGCGTGGTGGGATCGGCGATCACTGAAAAGAAGATGCGCAGCAGCGTCCCATAGCTGACTTGTGCCGGATCATAGGTCACCCGCACGGCTTCGGCGAAGCCCGTATCACCCTTGGTGACCTGCCCGTAATTCACCTTGCGTCCCTTGGGTCCGCCCGCGAAGCCGGACACGACCGAATGAACGCCCTTCACATGCGAAAAAACGCCTTCCACACCCCAGAAGCAGCCGCCCGCAAAAATCGCAGTTTCGCGAGCCTGCCGAGATGAAGCATCGACGCTGGCCACAGGTGCAAGCACCGGGCGCTCAGCGCGCAAAGGCGAGGCGACCAAAAGGGCCGCAAGGACGGCAAGAGCTATATTGTCAGAGCGTCGCATCGGACGCAGCCATGGCCGAACTGACCAAGGCAGGCGGCTCACTGGGCTGGAACGCGAACATGCCCACGGCACCAAGCACAAACCCGCCAAAAAAGCGGAGGAAAAGGTCAGATTTCAAGAATGCCACCATGGCCTTCTTCCTTCGATCTTGGCCCCGGAAAGGGCGATGATTAGCAGCCGTCAGCTTAGCCATGGGTTAACAGCCAGGCGCGACTAACCAGTTTCGGATTGAAACGCGATATAAGTCGCCCCTTCTCCTGCGCAAGAGGAGCGAACGGAAAAACCGCTTCGGCATTTTCCTCGAAAGCATGGGGTGACAGGGCCGGGATGGCCCCTGCCCTACCCTCGCCAGCCTGACGCCGACTCCCTCCCCATTTTCAAAACAGGGAGGGTTCGTGCTTATTTCAGCGCAGCACAGGCTTCCTGGATGCGCGTGCAGGCCTTTGCCAGCACTTCTTCCGACGTCGCATAGCTGATGCGGAACGCAGGCGAGAGCCCGAAGGCGGCGCCATGAACGGCGGCAACCTTCGCTTCGTCCAGGAAATAGCCGATCAGCGTTTCATCGCTGTCGATCAGCAGCCCCTTCGGCGTCGTCTTGCCAATGACGCCGCTGGCGTCGGGATAGACGTAAAAGGCACCTTCCGGCGTCGGACAGTTGAGGCCAGGCGCGTCGTTCAGCATGGAAACGACCAGGTCACGGCGCTTCTGGAAAGCAGCGTTACGCCCGACCAGGAAGTCCTGCTCACCGGTCAGCGCGGCGACGGCGGCTGCCTGGCTGATCGAGCAAGGATTGCTGGTCGACTGCGACTGCAGCTTGCCCATCGCCTTGATCATCCATTCAGGACCACCGGCAAAGCCGATGCGCCAGCCGGTCATGGAGAAAGCCTTCGAACAGCCATTCACGGTCAGGGTGCGATCATACAGATCCGGGCACACCTGCGCGATCGTGGCAAACGGCGTGGGCGCGTACCAGACATGTTCGTACATGTCGTCGGTCATCACCAGCACATGGGGATGGCGCAGCAGCACCTCGCCCAGTTCCTTGAGTTCGCTCGCCGAATAGGCAGCACCCGAAGGGTTGGAGGGCGAGTTCAGTATGACCCATTTGGTCTTCGCGGTGATCGCCGCCTCCAACTGGGCGGCCGTGATCTTGTAACCCTGGCTGGCAGGCCCTTCGATAAAGACCGGCGTGCCGCCCGCGAAGTTCACGATATCGGGATAGCTGACCCAATAGGGCGCGGGGATGATGACTTCATCGCCAGCGTCCACCGTCGCGACCAGCGCGTTGAACAACGTGTGCTTGCCGCCGGAGTTCACGCTGATCTGGCCGCGCTTGTAGGTCAGGCCATTGTCGCGCTTGAACTTGAAAGCGACCGCATCCTTCAGTTCGGCGGTGCCGTCCACGTCGGTATAGCGAGTCAGGTTCTTGCGGATGGCGGCGATGCCAGCCTCTTTCACGAAATCGGGCGTGTCGAAATCCGGTTCGCCCGCCGACAGGCCAATCACGTCCACGCCTTCGGCTTTAAGGGCATTCACGCGCGCGCTCATCGCCAGGGTGGCGGAGGGCTGGATGCGACCGAGGGCAGCGGAAGTCTGGCTCATCGTAACACTCTCTCTGAAATATCCTCATGCCCGCGCATTGCGGACGCGAGGCTCCTTAAAGCGGTATGATGGAAGGGGCAACCGCCAGTAGGCTATTTGACGAGCGAGGCGGCCACCATCCCGCGCGCGGCGTTGCCGATGAAGAAGCCACCCTCCAGGTCTCCCGGTCGCAGGTCGCCTTCCACCGCTTCGCCCATCTCGATCAGGCTGCGGCGCAACACGCCCGGCAAGAGGCCGCGCGACAAAGGCGGCGTCACCAGCTTGTCGCCGCGCTCGACAAAGATGGACGAAAAGCAGCCTTCGGTCAGAAAGCCTTCGGCATCGGTCATCAGCACTTCATAAGTGCCGCCACGGTTCAATATGTCTTGGTAGAGCGAGCGGTCGGTCGTCTTGTGCAGCAGGCGCAGATCGTCGGCGGTGGCATTCCGGGGCACCACCGCCACCTGCATGATCGCCTGTGGCCAGGTGCGATGTTCCCGCACCTCGATCGCCGTCGATCCGCGTTGCGACACCAACAACCGCAGGCGGCTGCGCTCACGCAGGCGAAAAGTCGCCGCTTGCAGTTCGTTGCGGACATCGTGCCGGTCAAAGGCAAAGTCCAGCGCCGTCGCGCTGGTCCTCAGCCGTTCCAGATGCAGTTCCAGCAACCTGATGCCTTCGACCGGGTCGAAAGCCATGGTTTCCAACAGGTCGAACCGTCCGTCAGCCACCGACATCGAAACTATTCAAGCCCCCTGTAGCCCAAAATCAAGCCCCCGCCAGAAAACGCCCCTTGGCCAGGCATTCCGCCCATTCCGACGCTGCGCTGGAATCTGCGATGATCCCCGACCCCAGCCCCAAAAGCCCTTCCGTGCTTCCTTCTTCGACGCAAATCGTGCGGATGGCAACATTGAAGGCGGCGTCCCCGTCGGGATCGATCCACCCCACGGCTCCGGTATAGACTCCGCGCGGGAAAGGTTCGACCTCGCCGATGATCTCCATCGCCCTGACCTTGGGCGCGCCGGTGATCGACCCGCATGGAAACAGCACCCGAAGCACGTCAACGGGCGACAGGCCGGGGAGAAGGCGGGCGCGGATCGTCGATACCATCTGGTGCACCGTGGGATAGCTTTCCACATGGAACAGGTCTGGGACCGTTACCGTTCCGGCGCGCGACACGCGGGACAAATCATTGCGCAGCAGATCCACGATCATCAGATTTTCGGCGCGCTGCTTTGGGTCGGATTCCAGTTCGCGCGCCAGCATCGCATCGTGCCGGGCATCCGCGCTGCGGACTGCGGTCCCCTTCATCGGGCGCGCCGTCAACTGACCGCGAACGCTGGTAAAGAAAAGTTCGGGTGAAAAGGACAGGATGTCATGACTGCCCGTGCGGATCATGCCGCCATAGCCTGCGCGCTGGCGCGGCCTGACAGCGGCATAGAGCGCCATGAGGTCGCCGTGAAAACGCGTGGCGCAGGGGAAGGTCAGGTTCGCCTGATAGATATCGCCAGCGCGAATATATTCCTGCACCCTGTCGAAGGCCGCGTGATAGGCGGCTTCCTGGATCAAGGGCCGCAGCGGTTCGATCCGCACCCCGGACGGATCGGGCAGCAGGCCCGGCACCGCTTCGGGCTTGATGAACCGCAGGCCGTCGAACAGGCCGAACCACAGCAGCGGCGCTGATCCTGGCCGGCCCTGATGCCGCCGAGCCAGCGGGAGCAGCCGATCTTCCAGCGCCAGCCCCGCCTCGTAGCTCATATAGCCAGCGGCGTGCAGGCCCGCCTCCCCCGCTTCCGCAATGCGGTCGAGCGCGGGCTGCACTTCCTCCAGCCGGTGGGCAACGATGATCGAAACAGGGTCGCGATACAGCCGGGCGGGGGCAGCGTTGCGCTCCCGCGCATCGTCGAACAGGACAAAGGCTTCGGTGGGACCCGGCAGGCGCATCGTCGCGTCTTAACAGCCTTTCGCGCGGGCGGAAGAGCGGCGCTGCGATTATCGTCGCGGTTGCGCCCCGCCCGGCAGTGGATCATAGACGCGACGCATGAGCGATACGCCCCAGCCCAGCGATCTCGACCGCCCGCTGCGTCCCGCATTGGCCCTGGCGCTGCGGGGGCGCTGCCCCGCGTGCGGCGAAGGCCGGATGTTCAAAAGCTTCCTGAAACCATCCCCCTCCTGCGAACATTGCGGCGCAGGTTGGGACCTATCCCGGGCGGACGACTTCCCGGCCTATATCGTCATCTTGCTGCTGGGCCACATATTGGTGCCGCTGATGATCGAAGTGAACCGCGCGCTTGCCATTCCATTGGGCGTGCAGGCTGCTTTATGGCCTTGCCTGGCGGTGATCCTGGCGCTGTTGCTGATTCAGCCTGCCAAGGCCATGGTCATCACATTCCAATGGTCGCGGCGGATGGACGGCTTCGCCTGAAGCCGGTCAACTCAGCCCGGTTGACGCAGGAAATTCCGCTCCATCGCCTCACGCAGGCTTTCGTCAATCAGGCGACGGCCTTCGGCGCCATGGGTGACGACCGTCGTATCGCAGGTCGCGACGCACACGCCCTTCTGAAACGCGGCTGAACTGACCGTCCAGCTGGTGCGGCCGATATGGCCGATGCCGCAATGCACTTCGAACGGATAGGGGAAGTGTGATTCTTCCACAAAGTTGAGCGAAACCGCCGCGACCAGCCAGCGCACGCCCTGTTCCTGCGGATGGCGGCCCAGATGGTGATGAAAACGGATGCGCGCAGTTTCGAATATGCCGGATATCGCCACATTGTTGATGTGACCCATCGTGTCGACATCCTGAAAGCGCGTATCGAGCGTGGTAATGAAACTATACGCTTCCGGGGTCAGACGCCAAGCTTCTGGTTTGGCCATGTCCTGTTTTTCCAATACGCTATTTTTTATGTGTCTTAGCCTTTGCAGGCACGGATTCAATGATCGGGGGAAAATTGGCCCCACTGCGACCTTTTTGACACAGCCGCTATGGTTGAAGGCAGGTTGGTCAACGCAGTGTTTCCGCTGGCGACCATGGACTTTGGCTGCGACGCCCCATAGCTTCGCGCCCTTCCCATGGCCGGAGATTCCATGCGCCGCTACAGCCTGATCGCCATCTTCCTGCATTGGACGATCGCCGCCCTCCTTGCCTTTCAGATCAGTGTCGGATGGGCGCTGGAAGATCTCGGCGCGCGGGGGTTCTCCCTTTATCAGCTGCATAAATCGGTGGGGGTCAGCATTCTGGTCCTGACGCTGGTTCGGCTGGCCGTGCGCTTTGGGAAACCAAGGCCCGATCCGGTGGAACGCGGCTGGCAAGGCGCGCTGGCCAGCGCCGTGCATGGCGGCCTTTACCTGTTCATGCTGGGCGCACCACTCACGGGCTGGGCGCTGGTGTCTACGGCGCGGGTCAAGGTGCCCACCTTATTGTTCGGCGTCATCCCGCTCCCCCACCTTCCCCTGCCCGCCGACGCGCATCAATGGGCGGAAGGTGGACATGCGCTGCTGGCGTGGTTGGGCATCGCCCTTTTCCTGCTGCATGTGGCGGGCGCAATCCGGCACCATATGATGCTGCGCGACGGCCTGATCTGGCGGATGATGCCCGCGCGGTCGCCCGTGCTGCTGGTTGCGCTGCCCGGCCTGATGCTGTTGGGCTTGTTGCTGGGGAAGGCAATCCTGCCGGAGCCGGTTTCAAAGCCCGCCCGTCCGCAAAACGCTGCGCCCGCGATAGAGAGCGAAATCGCCCCGCCCGCACCCATTGACGCCAGCGTCGCCAATGCAGCCGAAGCCACAGTCGCGCCTGACAATGCAACGGCGCAGGTGGAAGAAACAATCGCGCCGCCATCTGCATGGACGGTGCAGCCGGGCGGGCGCATCGGATTTTCGGTCGACAACAGCGGCGAAACGATCAGCGGCGGTTTTTCCCGCTGGACCGCAAAGATCGTCATGGACCCCGATCACCCCGAAAGCGCCATCATCCGTGTGGAGATCGACCTTGCCAGCGCAAGCGTGGGCGACGCCTACCAGGACGGCATGCTGGCAGGCGACGAATTTTTCGACGTCGCTGCCCATCCCAAGGCCGTCTTCACCGCGAAGGGAGCGGAAAAGACTGGGCGAAACAGCTATCGCGCGGCGGGCACGCTCAGCCTGAAGGGCATGAGCCGCGCGCAGGCCATCCGCTTCACTCTTTCAGGGGCGGGCAATAGCCGCAAGGTCACGGGATCGGCCAACATCGCCCGCCTGCCCTTCGGCGTTGGCAACGGCGAAAGCAGCGCTGGCCTGGCACCGCGCGTGGCCGTCACCTTCCAATTCGATGCCCGTGCCGAGCGACCTTAGCTGCGCATGGATTTGCGGCGCGACTTCTGCCAAACCGCTAGCATGAACCACAAGCCGCAGAACGTCCGTATCGAAGATGGTGTCTTTCTGGGCTTCGTGCTGATCGTCTCGATCGCGTTCGCTCTGGTTATCGAACCTTTTTTCGCGGCGATCCTGTGGGGGGTGATCGCCGCGATTCTGTTCTCACCGTTCAACCAGACTCTGCTGGAAAAAATGCCGGGACGCCCCAACAGCGCCGCCGGGCTGACGCTGCTGATCATCATTTCCGTGGTGATCCTGCCGGCCATCATCCTGGGGGTCGCGCTGGTGCAGGAAGCGACCCTATTCTACGGTCGGATTGAGTCGGGCGAAATCAACATCGCTCAGGTCTTTGCTCAGTTTCAGGCTCGCCTTCCCGATTGGGCTTCGGCCTTCCTCGCCCGGCTTGGCATCACCAATTTCGCCGCCGTGCGCGAAATGTTGAGCGCGGGCATAGCCACCAGTTTCCGCGCGGTCGCCGCCCAGCTTTTCCAGATCGGCCAGAGCGCGTTCAGCTTCTTCGTGGCGCTCAGCGTTACGCTCTACCTCACCTTCTTCCTGCTGCGCGACGGGCCGTCGCTGGCGGTCCGTCTCGATCGCGCGGCACCACTGCGTTTGACCCACAGGCGCGCGCTGATGCAGCAGTTCGTCGTCGTCACCCGCGCGACGATCAAGGGCAGCATCGTCGTCGCCATCGTCCAGGGCATGATCGGCGGCACCGTCTTTTGGGCACTGGGAATACCGGCCCCCTTGCTCTGGGGCGTGCTGATGGGCTGTTTCTCGCTGATCCCCGCGGTCGGAACCGGGCTGGTATGGGTGCCGGTCGCGCTTTACCTGCTAGCCACCGGAGCGATCATCAAGGGCGTGATACTGATCGCCTGTGGCGTGTTCGTGATCGGCCTGGTCGACAATCTGTTGCGGCCGATTCTGGTGGGACGCGACACACGCCTTCCCGACTATGTCGTGCTGATATCCACGCTAGGCGGCATAGACATGTTCGGCATCAATGGCATCGTCATCGGGCCAGTGATCGCAGCCCTGTTCATCGCAACATGGAACATCGTGACGCGGATGCGGACGGGCGACGGGATAGAAGGGCCGCTGACGGCCCAAAGCGCGATCACGCAAGAACGCCCCCCACCCTTGTGAAAGCGTCCAGCTGAATCCCAATCGCTTTAATGCGCCTCCAGGGCGGCACTCGCCTCCATCCAGCTTTCCTCAATCACGCCCAGCTTCTTGTCGACCGCCGCCCGTTTCACCATCAGATCGGTCATCGTCATCTTCGATTCGGCACCCGATGCGCCCTTTGGGTCGAACAGGGCCTGGTCGATCCGGCTGCGTTCGGCGGCCAGGGTCGCCATCTCCTTTTCCGCCTTGCTGACCGCGGCTTTCAGGCTCTTCTGCTTTTCGCGCCATTCCGCCGCATTGCGCTTTTCCGCCTTCCGGTCGACCTTGGGCGCGTCGCCACCGCCGCCGTTGCCGTCCGCCTTGCGCAGGACGATGCTGGTATAATCTTCCAGGCTGCCCGCAAATTCCTGCGCCGTCCCGCCATCGACCAGCACCAGCCGGTCGGCCACCAGTTCGATCATGTGACGGTCGTGGCTGACGATCACCACCGCGCCCGAATAATCGTTCAGCGCATGGACCAGCGCCTCCCGGCTATCGACGTCCAGATGGTTGGTCGGCTCGTCAAGGATCAGCAGGTGCGGCGCATCACGAGTGATCAGCGCCAGCGCCAGACGCGCCCGTTCTCCCCCCGAAAGGCTCCCCACCTTCTGCGTCGCGCGTTCACCCGAAAAGCCGAATCGGCCCAGCTGCGCACGCACCGCGCCGGGGGTCGCCCCCTTCATCACCCGGGTCATATGGTCCAGCGGGGTGTCGTCGATATCCAGCTCCTCCACCTGATATTGGGTGAAATAGCCGACATTCATCTTGGACGAGCTGTTCATCGCCCCTTCCATCGGCGTGAGCTGGGCGGCGATCAGCCGCGCGAGCGTCGTCTTGCCATTGCCGTTGCGGCCCAGCAGCGCCAGCCGATCATCGGGATCGATACGCAGGTTCACCCGCTTCAGCACCGGCGTGTCGCCATAGCCGACCGACGCCATGTCCATGGTGATGAGCGGCGGACGCAATTCGGGCGGGCTGGGGAAAGCGAAGGCAAGGCTGGGGTCTTCGATCGCAGCGGCAATCGGCTGCATCCTGGCCAGCGCCTTGGCGCGGGACTGGGCCTGCTTTGCGGTAGACGCGCGCGCCGAGTTGCGGGCAACATAGTCCTGCAGCTTTTCCCGCTCCGCCTGCTGCTTGGCGCGCGCGGATTCCAGCTGGGCCAGCCGTTCGGCGCGCTGCCGTTCGAATGCGTCATAGCCGCCGGGGTAAAGGGTGATCTTCCCCCCTTCCAGATGCAGGATATAATCGACGACATTGTTGAGCAGGTCACGTTCGTGGCTGATCACCACAACCGTGCCGCGATAGGCCTTCAGGAAATTTTCCAGCCACAGCGTCGCTTCCAGGTCGAGATGGTTGGAAGGCTCGTCAAGCAGCAGCAGGTCGGGTTCCGAAAAGAGCAGCGCAGCGAGCGCGACCCGCATCTTCCAACCGCCTGAATAGCTGTCGAGCGGCCGCCCCTGCATTTCCTCGTCAAAGCCCAGGCCCACCAGGATGCGCGCCGCACGCGCCGGAGCGGTATAGGCATCGATGGCGTTCAGCCGCTCGTAAATATGGCCCAGCCGATCAGGATCTTCCGTATGTTCCGATTCGGCGAGCAAAATCGTGCGCTCCTCATCGGCGGCCAACACCGTTTCGAAAGGGGTAGCGGTGCCGTTGGGCGCTTCCTGCGCGATATAACCCAGCCGCGTGTCGCGCGGCATGTCGCAACTGCCCTCATCCGGGTCGAGCTGGCCGATCATCACCTTCATCAGCGTCGACTTGCCCGCGCCATTGCGGCCAATCAGCCCGACGCGGCTGCGAGGAGGCAACGCGGCGCTCGCGCGGTCCAGAATGGTGCGGCCACCCAGGCGCACGGTGATGTCTTTCAGGTTCAGCATGGGGGGCCCTTAGCAGGAGATCAGCGCAGGGTCAGCCCTTTGCTGCATGTGCGGTATAACCGTTCAAGCGGTCGCGAACAGCTTGGTCCCGACAACGCCGACGACGGTCAGCGCCATGAAACCGGCCTGCAACGGCGTCACCCTGTCGCCGAACAAAATCACCCCGCCGATGATGACGCCCACAGCGCCAAGTCCAGTCCAGACCGCATAGGCCGTGCCAGCGGGCAGGCCCCTCATCGCCAGCGCCAGCAAGCCCATGTTGAGGAAACTGAGGCTGATCGGCACCATCGACGCCTGCCACGTCGCCATCGTGGCGGCCCATTTCAAACTGAGCGCCCAACAGATTTCGGAGACCACGGCGATGCCAAGGATGAGCCACGCCATATAAGCGTTCCTTTTTCAGGCGGGCTCGAAAAAAGGATGCGCAAGCCGGAAACCCGAAAGAGGCGGCGCATCCGCAAGGCTGGTGGACAGGGTTGGGTTCGAACCAACGTAGGGGAAACCCCGGCAGATTTACAGTCTGCTGCCTTTAACCACTCGGCCACCTGTCCAGTGCCCTGACACGGTCGACAAAGATGATGTCACCGCGCTGGAGGCGCGCTCAATGGCGAAAGGAGGCTTGCCTGTCAATGGTCCGATGTGAAAAGAGCGGTCCATGAAAAAAGGACATCGAACCTCCAAGCCCAAGGGCAACTTCCCCCGCTTTTACGGTCGCCATGCCGTCATTGCGGCGCTTGCCAATCCCAACCGAACCGTTCGCAAGATCTGGGGCACGCGAGAGGCGCTGAACGCGCTGGACCTGCCGCCGGTCCTGCCCATCGTCTATGCCGATGTTGCTGACCTCGGTCGCATGGTGCCATCCGATGCGCCCCACCAGGGAATTGTGGCAGAGGTGGAGCCGCTGGACGATGTATGGCTGGGCGATGCGTTGGAAGCCGGACAGGACGACCGCCGCCCCGTACTGGTGCTCGACCAGGTGACCGACCCCCACAATGTCGGGGCGATTTTGCGATCGGCCGCCGCGTTCGACGCGCTCTGCATCGTGACGCAGGATCGGCATGCGCCACCCGAATCGGGCGTAATCGCTCGCGCCGCGTCCGGGGCGCTGGAAATCATGCCCTGGGTGCGTGTCGTGAACCTGGCCCGCGCGCTGGATGAAATTGCGGAGGCTGGCTATTGGCGCATCGGCCTGGATGGAGAAGCGGACACGACCCTGGGCGAAGCGATCGGCGAATCGCGCGTCGCGCTGGTGCTTGGCGCGGAGGGTGAAGGGCTGCGCCATAACAGCATGGCCCATTGCGACATATTGGCGAAACTGCCGATCAGCCCGCGCATGGAAAGCCTGAACGTGTCCAATGCGGCGGCCATCGCACTTTATGCGACGGCCAGTCGATAGGGCATCCATTACGAGCCGGTAGGTAATTCCCCCTGCTTCGAAAACGCTTTAACAACTATAGGCTGGTCCTGGCAGCGCAGCGGGCGATTGGCGCGCGATGCCGCCGGGACCATGAAGATGGGGGTTTTCAATGGCCGTTCTTTTCCGCTCGTTGAGCGCGATGGCTGCTCTTCTGGCACTTTCCGCCTGTTTGGTGACGCCGGGCAAGTTCGAATCGACGCTGGACATCCGGGCCGACCGCCAGTTCAGCTTCACCTATAAGGGTGAAATATTGGCGTCCGACATGAAGGGAATGGAGTCCTCTCCTGCCGACCCGGCGGAAAACACAGAGCCTCGCACGAAAGACAGCGCTTATACCAAGGCTGCGCTCAAGGACGGGCCGGATGAGCGGTTCGACACCAGCAATGCGGGCGGCAACGAAACGCAGATGCGGGGAATCGCCGCCGCTCTTTCAAAGGAAAAGGGTTTTCGTTCGGTGCGCTATATGGGCCGCAACCGTTTCGAAATCGACTATGCGATCAGCGGGCGGCTGACGCACAGCTTCCTGTTCCCCTTCAACAGCGATGCAAAGATCATTTTGCCATTCGTCGCCGTCGAACTGCGCGGCGACGACCGGGTGCGCGTGAAGGCCCCGGGCTATTCCAGCAATTTCGACCAGAGCGCGCCGCCCATGGCGCAAGGCGGATCGGGAAATGATGCGGCCAAGGCGCTGGACGGCGTCTTTACCCTGACCACAGACGCGGAAATCATCAGCCAGAATCAGGAAGATGGCGCGCAGGCTGCGGCCCAGGGAAAGCAGATAATGTGGAAGATCACGCCACTGACCACCGAAGCGCCCACGGCGACGCTGCGCGTCAGCCGCTAGCATGATCCGACCCGGCAGCTGATGCCACCGGGGTCGAAAATGCCCTATGCGCTTTGGAGGTGGGTCAGTCTTCCGGCGCGATGGTGACGCGAAGGCCGTCCAGATCTTCGTTCAGCGTGAGCTGGCAGGACAGGCGGCTGGTTTCATTCCGGTGATCGGAGCTGTCCAGCAGGTCGTTTTCATCCTCCCCGATCTCCGGCAGCTTGCCAGCAAAAGCGGGATCGACATAGACGTGACAGGTCGCGCAGGAACAGCAGCCACCGCACAGGGCCAGCAGCTCGTCGAAGCCATTGTCGCGAATGACCTCCATCACGGATAGGCCAACGTCGCCTTCGACGGCCTGTTCTTCACCTGATCGGTTGACCACAATCAGCTTGGGCATGTACTCAAATCCCCTAAAACTTCCTCGCCGCTCATAGGCTGGGTCGCCAATAAATCAAGAGCGGGAAGGCCAACGCGATGGTGACGACGGTAGAAAGGTTACGCGAAAGCCTGGATGCAATCGCTGCGCTCGAACCCGGATTTGCCGCGGCGATCGGGCGCGTGGGCTATCCCCCGCCCCGCATGCGGGAGCCGGGATATGAAACATTGCTGCGCACCATCGTCGGACAACAGGTCAGCATCGCCGCAGCCTCCGCCGTCTGGCGCAAGTTGGAAGCGGAACTGGGTGAAGGCTGCGCGCCGGACATCCTGTTGGACCGTGATTTCGACGCGCTGCGGAACTGCGGCCTGTCCCGGCAGAAGCAGGGCTATGCCCGCAGCCTTGCCGAAATGGTGACCAGCGGAGCCATCGACCTTCACGCCCTGCCGGAAGATGACGAGCAGGCAATCGAATTGCTGACGCGCATCAAGGGCATCGGGCGATGGTCTGCGGAAATCTACCTGCTCTTCGCCGAAGGACGTCCTGACATCTGGCCGGCGGGCGACCTGGCGGTGCAGATCGAAGTCGGTCGCATCCTGGGCCTGCCCGCTCGACCAAGCGAGCGCCAGACCCGCGAAGTCGCAGAACGTTGGCGTCCTCATCGAGGCGCAGCGGCCATTCTGGCCTGGCACCATTATAACACGGAGGTTCTTTAACCCATGCCCCTGCCCCACGCGCGTTACATCGTCCTTGAGCATGACGGTGAGTGGAAGATCAATCTGGACAACCGCTATTATGGTCCCTTCGCTACCCAGCAGGCCGCCGTCGACAGCGCGACCGGGACGGCACGCAAGGCTGGCGAAGACGGTTATCCTGCCAGCGTCCTGCTGATGCAGGGCACGAAGTTCGAAACGATCTGGACCACGGAAGCCGATCAGGCGCAGTAGCGGTCAGGGCCGGTCGGGGCGATCATACTCGCCCCGGTCGGAACCAGACCGGTTTTTGCGCATTTAATGCCTCCGGGGTCCTCTGGCAGAGACATGAACAAAACAGTCCTTATTATCGAAGACGAAATTTTCGTCGCACTGGAAATTGAACAGATCGTCGAGGATGCTGGTTTCAAGGTGGGCGCAATCGCAGCCGACCGGGAGACGGCTCTGGCTGCGGCGGCAAATTGCGATATTGCGCTGGTGGACCTTAATCTGCGAGATGGTCCAACCGGTCCCGGCATCGGCATGGAACTGGCGGGCCAGTTTGGAATCCAGGTCATCTACATCACCGCCAATCCCGCGCAGATCGGCGCGGCGGCGGAAGCGGCGCTGGGGGTCATTGCCAAACCCTTCCGCGCGGACAGCATTACCGCCACATTACAACTCATCGCTGACGACAGCGCTGAACTGGAAGCCGCTGAGATAGCAGGCTTCACGCCTTTCCGGCCGCTACCCGGCTCATGGAACGGAATGGGATCCTCAGCTTGATCGCCAATCCTTCCGGTCGCCAATCCCGCACCATGTCACCGCCCAGCTGACGTTCGACGCTAAGCTGCATGAGGCGGCTGCCAAAACCTTCGGCACTTGCCGGGGTGACGATTGGGCCGCCTTCCTCGTGCCAGTCAATTCGGATGTCGCCGTCTTCGCGGCGGACCATGATATGGACTCTGCCCTCCGGCACGGACAATGCGCCATATTTCGCGGCGTTGGTGGCAAGCTCGTGGAACAGCAGCGCGAGTGGGGTCGCCGATCGGTCGTCAATGGCGGGGTCTTCACCCGAAAAGACGATGCGGCTGCCGGTATCATCCTGATAAGGCGCGAAAATCTGCTCCAGAATGCCGCGCAGCCCGCCTTCCAGCGCGTTGCTCCCACTTTCATTGCCATGCGGGCGCACAAAGTCATGGGCGCGGCCCAGCGCCATGATCCGGTCGCGCAGATCATCGGCAACATCGCGTATTTGTGGATGGGTGCGGGCTGACAGTCCGATCAGGCCGGAAATCACCGAAAAGATATTCTTGATGCGATGGGACAGTTCATGCGCGATGATCTCTCGCTCTTCCAGCATCAGCCTCTGTTCGTGGATTTCGGTGCAGGTGCCGATCCATCGCGTGATCCGACCGTTCCCATCGCGGATCGGCAGGGCGCGTCCCAGCGTCCAGCGATATTCGCCACTATGGTGCCGCAATCGATATTCGATATCATAAGGCTCGCCCGTCTCCAGCGAGTGACGCCAGCACGCCCACGCCCGTTCCCGGTCTTCGGCATGGAACATGTCATTCCAGCCGTCGCCATCGGTCGATCCATCCGCCACCCCGGTATATTCGTACCAGCGCGCGTTATAATAATCATGATAGCCGTCAGCCAGCGTGGACCAGACCATTTGCGGCATCGTGTCGGCGAGGGTTCGAAACAGCCGATCGCTTTGTGCCACCATCTGGGCATCCTCGGCCTGCCGAGCGATCACATCCTGGTCGTGCCTGCGCCCCTCCAGTTCGACCATCACGTGGCGCGCCAGCAAGGCCAGCCCCTGGCGCTGCATCGCCGTCAGGTCCTGACGTGGCCGATCATCGATGACGCACAATGCGCCCAGCGGCACGCCTTCCCTGCCTAGCAATGGCGCGCCAGCGTAGAAACGGATGAACGGCGGCCCCGTGACCAGCGCATTGTCGCGAAAGCGCGGGTCCACACTGGCGTCGGGCACGACGAAGATGGCATCATCCAGCATCGCATGGGCGCAAAAAGACAGGTCGCGCGGCGTTTCGTCTGCATCCAGCCCCGTGCGCGCCAGGAAACGCTGCCGCTCATCCTCGACGATGCTGACCAGCGCGATCGGTGAACCGCAAAGGGCCGCCGCGAAATCCGTGATCTCATCCAGCGCGATAAAGCCGCCGGCATCCAGATCGTAGCGCGCCAGCAACGCGGCGCGATCCGTCTCCAGCCCGCCGCCGCCGTCAGCCATCGCTGACCCGTTCAATATCGGCACCCACCGCCGACAGCTTTTCTTCCAGCCGCTCATAACCACGGTCGAGATGATAGACGCGGTTCACCTGCGTCTCCCCTTCCGCCGCCAGGCCAGCCAGGATCAAACTCATCGACGCGCGCAGATCGGTCGCCATCACCGGCGCACCGACCAGCCGATCGACGCCCCGCACCACGGCGGTACGGCCGTTCACGCCGATGTCGGCACCCATGCGGGTCAGCTCTGGAACGTGCATGTAGCGGTTTTCGAAAATGGTTTCCGTCAACACGGACGCGCCATCGGCCTTGGTCAGCATCGCCATGAACTGCGCCTGCATGTCCGTCGGGAAAGCCGGGAAAGGCGCGGTCGACAATGTCAGAGGCTTCAGCTTGCCGTCGGACGACACGATGATGCCACCCTTTGTTTCCTGCACATCGACGCCCGCGTCGCGAAGCGCGGCCAGAATTGCGTGCATGTCGTCGGCGTTCGCGCCCGCCAGTTCCAACGATCCACCGGTGATCGCCGCCGCGCAGGCATAGCTGCCCGCTTCAATCCGATCGGGCATGACGCTGTAGGTAGCGCCATGCAGGCGATCGCGCCCATATATGGTCAGCTTGTCGCTGCCGATCCCTTCAATATCAGCGCCCATCGCGACGAGCAGCCTGCACAGGTCGACGATTTCCGGTTCGCGCGCGGCATTTTCCAGGATGCAGGTGCCCTTCGCCAGCACCGCCGCCATCAGCGCATTTTCCGTCGCGCCGACCGACACCACCGGGAAAGTGAACATTCCGCCCGGCAACCCGCCATCCGGCGCGCTCGCGCGGACATAGCCCGCGCTGATCTCAATCACCGCGCCAAAAGCTTCCAGCGCCTTCAGGTGCAGGTCGATCGGTCGGTTGCCGATGGCGCAGCCACCCGGCAGCGACACGCGCGCTTCGCCCGCGCGGGCAAGCAGCGGCCCCAGCACCAGGATCGACGCGCGCATTTTTCGCACGATGTCATAGGGCGCTTCGGTTGATGTCACCCGGCCCGCGCGCAACGTCATGACGCGACCGAAATCCTCTGGCCGCGCGCCTTCGATCATCGTCGATACGCCCAACTGGTTCAACAGATGGCCAAAGCTGTCGACATCGGCGAGACGGGGCAGGTTGCGCAGCGTTACCGGCTCATCCGTCAGCAATGCGCAAGGCAGCAGGGTCAGCGCAGCATTTTTTGCGCCGGAGATGGGAAGGCGGCCGTTGAGCGGGTTGCAGCCGCGAATATGAATACGATCCATCGACTGGGTTCTTAACGTTAATTGCGTCGCGCGCAAGGAGGGGGATCGCGACCTTCTGCAAAGCGCCGCAAACATTTGTACGATCCTGCGCACGATATTGATCGAGTTTAGTGCACGCGCCGCGAATGCAGCCAAAAGACAGCCGGGGCGTTCTGCCACCGTAACGACAATATTGAGAAAAGGTGTTTGGAGTGGCGACAAGTTGCTTCGCGGACAGGGTCGGCAAACATGTAAGCCTGTCCGATGCAGAGAAAAATGCCCTTTCCAGGCTGGAGGAAAATCCGCGCAAGGTGAAACGCGGCGCGATGATCCAACGTGTCAACGAAACGGTCACGGAACTTTTCGTCCTGCGCGAAGGACGGGCGATGAGCTATGTCCTTTTGCCTGACGGTAGCCGCCAGATACTGCGCGTCTATTTTCCGGGCGATTTCATCGGGTCGGCCAGCACCATCTACAGCAAGGCGCCCGAATCCCTGGTGGCGCTGACGGACGTCGTGATTTGTCCATTTGACAAACATGCGCTTCGCCGCTTGCTGGAAGAACATCCGCGCGTAGCAGCGCTGCTGTTCCTGCTGTCCAATGCCGAAAGGGTCGCCTTGACCGATCGGCTGGCTTCATTGGGCCGCACGTCGGCCAAGGCGCGCGTTGCATCGTTCCTGCTCGATATTTTCGATCGGCTGCGGGTGACCGACGATGGGATCATCGACAGCTTCGACCTCAAGCTCACGCAGGAGGAAATTGGCGATGCGATCGGCCTCACGTCCGTCCATGTGAACCGCATGGTGCGACAGATGGAGCAGGAAGGGCTGATCAGCCGGACCAATGGGCGCATCACCCTGATCGACATGCAGAGGCTGGAAGAGATTGGCCATTATACCAATCGCCACAAGGACATGGATTTCGACTGGTTTCCCAGCCAGCCGTAAACCGCTTCTCGCCGTTGTCAGGCGAGCAGTTCCACGTCCCAGTAAAGCCAGTCGTGCCAGCTTTCATGAAGATAGTTGGGCGGAAAGGCGCGGCCATGTTCCTGCAACTGCCAGTTGGTCGGGCGGATCGGCGTGACATGCAGCCGCATCGCCGCCTCCTTTGGCGTGCGTCCGCCCTTCTTCAAATTGCACGGGGAACAGGCAGTCGCGACATTTTCCCACGTCGTGCGCCCGCCCGCACGGCGCGGGATGACATGGTCGAACGTCAGGTCATTGCCCGATCCGCAATATTGACAGGCGAACCGGTCGCGCAGGAACAGGTTGAAACGGGTGAAGGCGGGATGTTCCGACGGTCGCACATATTGTTTGAGCGCGATGACGGACGGGATTTTCATCTGCAGGCTGGGGCTGTGAACTTCCCGCTCATAACTGGAAACAATGTCCACCCGCTCCAGAAACACCGCCTTGATCGCGGTCTGCCACGGCCAAAGGCTCAACGGATAATAGCTTAGCGGCGTATAATCAGCGTTCAAAACCAGCGCCGGGCAGTTTTCCGGATGCCGTATCAGGTCGGGATGGTACATAAGAACCCTCTATCCCCCTTGCCGCCGCTCTGATTGACCATGAACGTGACGAGAGCATGACAGCATTAACGACCCCGATCCGTCAAGGCCGAGTGTGATACCACCGTTGACGCCACAGCATATGGTGACGCGCTTTGCGCCCAGCCCGACCGGTCGGCTGCATGTCGGGCATGGCTGGTCGGCATTGCTGGCAATGGCGATGGCGCGCGAAAATGGTGGCTTGTTCCGCCTTCGGATCGAAGACATTGACGGAACCCGCAGCCGCCCCGAACATGTCGATGGCATCATCCGCGACCTGCAATGGCTGGGGATCGAATGGGACGGAGACATCGTCTTTCAGTCCGCCCGGCTCGACCATTATGAAGCGGCGCTGGACCGGTTGCGCGGCATGGGGCTGCTCTATCCATGCTTCTGCACCCGTGCGGACATCGCCGCCAGCACCACCGCGCCGCATGGCACGGAAGGCCCGACCTATCCCGGCACCTGTCGCCCCCTATCGAAAGGTGAGAGCGCCCGCAGGATCAGCGCGGGACAGGCGCATGCCTGGCGCATCGACATGGCTGCTGCCGTGGATAGAGCTGGTCCATTGTCGTGGGATGCCCTCCCCTTCCCTCCAGCCTCTACCACACAAGCCATACGCATGGCCGCTGATCCGCTGGCGGCGGGCGACGTCGTTCTCGCCCGCAAGGATGCGCCCGCATCCTACCATCTATCCTGCACGCTGGATGATGCGGCCATGGGGGTCAGCCATGTCCTGCGGGGTGAAGACCTGCGCGCCGCGACCGATGTCCATCGCCTGATCCAGGCCCTGCTGGGCCTGCCATCCCCCATCTACTGCCATCACCCGTTGCTCGTCGGAGCGGACGGGAAAAGGCTGGCGAAGCGGGACGGATCGATTGCGCTGGCGGACCTGCGCGCGCAGGGGATGGACCCCCGCCAGCTTGCGCAGGATTTGCAGGCGGCGCGCTTTCCGGTTGGCATTTCGCTGGCCAGCGCCTAGTTTCAGCACATGAACACAATCCTCGTCATCGCCCTCATCCTTGCCATGGGCGCGACCCTTTTCGCGCTGGTGCGGGGGATCATCGCCTTTCTTCAAGCGACCAAGGAACAGCTTAACTCGACGGACAGCGGGCCCAGCCGCTCCAGCCTGAAACAGAACAAGATGATGATGAACCGCATCCTGTTCCAGGCAGCCGCCGTCATCGTCGTCGCCATCCTGTTGCTCATGAAGGGCAATGGCTGACCCCGAACCCTGTTAAGGCGCGCGCGGCATGGTAAAGCTCAACAAGATTTATACCCGCACGGGTGACGCGGGCACGACCGGCCTTGTCGATGGATCGCGCCTGCCCAAACATGCGCCGCGCATGCAGGCCGTGGGTGACGTGGATGAAGCGAACAGCGCCATCGGCCTTGCCGTTTTGGCGATCGGCGATGCGCCCGAAGGGGCATGGCTGACCACCATCCAGAATGACCTGTTCGACCTGGGCGCGGACCTCGCCACCCCCATCCCGGATGGCGATGACGAACCCTGGGCGCTCCGCATCATCGCTTCGCAGGTCAAGCGGCTGGAAGACCAGATCGACACCATGAATGAACAGCTTGCGCCGCTCGACAGCTTCATCCTGCCCGGCGGATCGCCCGCAGCGGCGGCGGTGCACCTTGCCCGCGCGATCACGCGCCGCGCCGAACGCAGCGCCACCGCAGCGGCGGCAGAGACTGCCCTCAATCCGCAGGCGCTGGCCTATCTCAACCGGCTATCCGACCTGCTGTTCGTCCTGGCTCGCCGGTTGAACGGCAATGGCGCGGCCGATGTCAAATGGGTGCCCGGCGCGTCCCGCTGAACCACGGAATGGAATGTTACTTCACCACATCGGCGGTGAAGACTTTGATCCATTGCCGCGCGCCACGGCATTCCCCCATCGCGCTCGCTTGGGCCAGTCGAAATTGTGTCCCATCCCACACATAGGATTCGCTGCCGCCGCAGTCGCCCAATCCACGCCCTTTGGCATAGCTTTCCAACGTCGCGGTGTCCGCCAACCATGCCGCGTTGACCAGCATCGGATGGGTGGCAGCTTCGCTCCATCCCGGCGGATGGTCGAAGCTTGCAAAGCGGAAGGTCCGCCGACCGGCAATGCCGCTGGCGATGACAGGCACCGAAGTGAAATTATAGGCCCCTGCCCCGCATGGCGTCAGGACCAGTGACTCGGTCCTGGACAGGCGATGAAGTTCCGGCGGCGAAGCGTCACGCATCTCATCAGCGCAGCCGGTCAGCCTGCCCAATGCGGCCCGCTCTTCCCGCCACAGTGGCTGCGGGGCTGGGCCTGGGGGGATGTCTGCTCGACGGATAACGATTGGCAAAGGCGCTGACCGCACAACGCTGCGAGCCAGCGGCCCCCTCGCCACCAGGGCGGCACGGGTGCCAGCCGTACCCTGTCGCGCGTCCATATAGCGCAGCGCCGCCGCCGCGCCCGCCAACGACGGTTGCCCGACCAGCTTCGCGCCGACCAGCACGTCCATCCGGTTGCCACGGGCGATAGCCATGGCCAGCGTCGCGGCCTGGGCGCCGTCCAGCTTCGCCTCGCCTTCCTCACTGATTGCGGTGGCGACCTTCCGGTCGTCGATGACCAGTCCAAGCTGCTCCCGGCCCTTGCCGTCGCGGCTGATCCAGATTTCCGGTTCGCTCGATCCGCCCGGCTCCCGCACGATACCCACCGTGACCGGGTCATCGGGCCAACTGCCGCCTTCGGGCATCAAGGACACAGCTTCACATCGCCCGCGATTGTCGCAACCGATGGTCCAGTCCTTGTAGGTTTCGAGTGATCCGGGCCTTGGCGTTCCCGCAAATGCAGGTGCCAGACCTATGATCGCCGACAGCATAGCCGTCAGCGTGAATATGCGTTTCGCCCCCATGCGTTAACCATAACGCAATTTGCGCCTGGGGTGTAGTGGCATCATTGCAGGATCAAAATGATCCGCAAGCCCGCACAAAAAAAGAGCCCGATCCGGGTGGATCAGGCTCCTCTTTGTCGGTCTGAAATCAGGCCGCCTTGGCGCGCGACATGCGCTTACGCTCGTTCGGGTCGAGGTAGCGCTTGCGCAGGCGAATATTCTTGGGCGTCACTTCGACCATTTCATCGTCGTCAATATAGGCGATCGCCTGTTCCAGCGTCAGCTTGCGCGGCGGGCTCAGGCGAACGGCATCGTCCTTGCCCGAAGCGCGGAAGTTGGTCAGCGCCTTCGACTTCATCGGGTTGACTTCAAGATCTTCTGGCTTGGCGTTTTCGCCGATGATCATGCCTTCATAAAGCGCTTCGCCCACGCCAACCATCAGGATGCCGCGTTCTTCCAGCGGACCCAGAGCATAGGCATTGGCTTCGCCCGAGCCGTTGGAGATCAACACGCCATTCTTGCGGCCTTCGATCTTGCCCTTATGCGGACCGTATTTCTCGAACAGGCGGTTCATGATGCCGGTGCCGCGCGTGTCCGACAGGAATTCGCCATGATAGCCGATCAGGCCGCGCGAGGGCGCAGAGAAGGTGATGCGGGTCTTGCCGCCGCCCGACGGACGCATGTCGGTCATCTCGGCCTTGCGGATGTTCATCTTGTCGACGACCGTGCCGGAAAATTCATCATCCACATCGATGACGACGATTTCATAAGGCTCGGTCTTGTTGCCGGACTCGTCTTCGCCGAACAGCACTCGCGGACGCGAAATGCCCAGTTCAAAGCCTTCGCGGCGCATGGTTTCGATCAGCACGCCCAGCTGCAATTCGCCGCGACCGGCGACTTCGAAGCTGTCCTTGTCGTCGCTTTCCGTGACCTTGATCGCGACGTTCGATTCCGCTTCACGCGCCAGGCGGTCGCGGATCATGCGGCTCGTCACCTTGCTGCCTTCGCGGCCCGCCATCGGCGAATCATTGACGGCGAAGCGCATGGACAGGGTCGGCGGATCGATCGGCTGCGCCTTGATTGGCACGCTGACGGTGGTGTCGCAGATGGTATTCGCAACGGTCGCGACGGTCAGACCGGCGAGCGAAATGATGTCACCCGCCTTCGCTTCGTCCACGGGCACGCGATCCAGCCCACGGAAGGACATGATCTTCGACGCGCGGCCGGTTTCGATGACATTGCCGTCCATATCGAGCGCGTGGATCGGCTGGTTGACCTTCACCGTGCCCGACTGGACGCGGCCCGTCAGGATACGGCCCAGGAAATTGTCGCGGTCAAGCAACGTCACCAGGAAGCTGAACGGCGCGTCCTGATCCAGCGACGGCGGCGGCACATGTTCGACGATCTTCTCGAACATCGGCTCCAGCGTGCCTTCGCGGCGGCTGGGATTGTCGCTGGCATAACCGTTGCGACCCGAAGCGTAGAGCACAGGGAAGTCGAGCTGCTCATCGGTCGCTTCCAGCGTCACGAACAGGTCGAACACTTCGTCCAGCACTTCCTGGATGCGTTCGTCAGGGCGATCGACCTTGTTGACCACCACGATCGGACGCAGACCCAGCGCCAGCGCCTTGCCGGTCACGAACTTCGTCTGCGGCATCGCGCCTTCCGACGAATCGACCAGCAGGATCACGCCGTCGACCATCGAGAGGATGCGCTCCACCTCGCCACCGAAATCGGCGTGGCCGGGCGTATCGACGATGTTGATGCGGGTGCCGTTCCATTCGATCGAGGTAGGCTTCGCCAGGATGGTGATCCCGCGTTCCTTTTCCAGGTCGTTGGAATCCATCGCCCGTTCTTCGACCCGCTGATTGTCTCGGAAAGTGCCGGACTGGCGGAACAGTTGATCGACAAGAGTGGTCTTGCCATGGTCGACGTGCGCGATGATGGCGATGTTACGCAGGGACATGGATAATGCCTTTGGGATTTTTCGTTTTCCCGGCCGGCACCGCGCCTGACCAGAGTATCGGGCGCGCCCCTACAGGAAATGACGCGCTGCGGCAAGGGCGGCGACCACGACCGCGCGTTTGCATCCATGGCGATGCGCGACCATATTCCGCATTGATGATCACTGTTATAGCCGCATATAACAGCTTTGAGGAGACGATATGGCCAGCACCTCCCCCAGCACGGCGACGGCAGCCGACACGCTCAACCTGACGCCGCCCGACCCGGTGCCGCCGGTCACGCCCGACAAGGCCGCCGGCCTTGTGCCATTGGACGAAGAAAAGCGGTCGAAGCTGGAAGAGAAGGTCGGTGCCTTTGTCGCCGATCTGGTGGCGCAGGACGCCAATTCGCCAGAATTCGGCGCGCGGGTCGATCAGCTGACAAACATGGGCCGCAAGGAAATCGCGGAGGCAGCGGGCCATTCCAACCGCTTCCTCGATCGCCCCGTGCGGGCGATGGACAGCGACAACAAGGTCGGCGTCGACCTGGCCGAACTGCGCCGCACGGTCGAGGACCTCGATCCCGGCAAGCGCGGCAACCTGCTCGCGCCCCGAAAGCTGTTCGGCATCATCCCCTTCGGCAATCGCCTGCGCAACTATTTCGACGGCTATAAAAGCGCGCAGGGCCACATCAATTCCATCCTGGGATCGCTCGCGAGCGGGAAGGATGTCCTGATCAAGGATAATGCCGCGATCGATGTCGAGCGGCAGAATATGTGGGCGACCATGGGTCGGCTGGAACAGATGATCCACATCTCCCGGACGCTCGACGCCCAGCTTGAGGCGAAGACGCTGGAACTGGACGCGACCGACCCGGCAAAGGCCAAGGCGATCCGTGACAGCGCGCTTTTTTATGTTCGCCAGCGTAGCCAGGACCTGCTGACGCAGATGGCCGTGACGGTTCAGGGCTATCTGGCGCTCGACCTCGTCAAAAAGAATAATGTCGAACTGGTGAAGGGCGTGGATCGCGCCAGCACCACGACCGTTGCGGCGCTGCGGACCGCCGTGACCGTTGCCCAGGCGCTCGCCGGGCAAAAGCTGGTGCTGGAACAGATTACGGCGCTCAACACGACCACCGCCAACATGATCGATTCGACCGGGGAGATGCTGAAGACCCAGACCGCCGCGATCCATGAGCAGGCGGCGTCCAGCACCATTCCCATCGAAACGCTGCGGCGTGCGTTCCAGAATATCTACGACACGATGGACAGCATCGACACGTTCAAGGCCAAGGCGCTGGAAAATATGAAGACGACGGTGAACAGCCTGTCGGACGAGGTGGAAAAGTCCAAAGGCTATATCGCGCGGGCCGAAGGCCAGGCCCAGGCCGCACAGGATGCGCGCGCCGACAACCCGCTGCTCAGCGCGCTGGAGGCGTGACATTGATCGACGCGGTTTCTCTTTCCGCTGGAAAACAGGAGCCTGGGTTCAAGTGGCACCGTGAAAGCGCGCGATCATGAGCCGGGCCGACCGCGTCCTTGCTGAGGCCCAGGCGGTCCTTCACCGCCATGGCGACCGGCGGCGCAGCTTGTCGGCCCGCGCCCGCCAGCGGCGCATTGCTGCCCTGATGCGCAAGCTGAAATATACCCTATGGGCGGTCATCGCCGTGCTGGTGGCCAGCGGCGTGGCAGGGTTCTTCATTCCCCTGGGCACTACGGGCGTGATGCTGGCGCTGGGCGTGATGCTGGCAACGGTGCTGCTGATCGCCGCCCTTCCGCTTGAGCGTTCCGTGCAAGTCGGAGCGCTTGCGGAAACGCCGCTCAGCGCCCTGCCGCTGCAAACCGAAATCTGGCTCGAAAATCAGCGAAAGGCGCTTCCGGCACCGGCCGCCGCGTTGATCGACAGCATTGGGGTCAAGCTGGAAACGCTGGCACCGCAGCTTGAGCGGCTGGGCGATCAGGAACCTGCCGCGCAAGAGGTGCGCAAGCTGCTGGCCGACCATCTGCCCGAACTCGTCACAGGCTATCAATCCATCCCACAACCCTTGCGGCGCGAAGAGCGCAACGGTCGCATACCCGAACAACAGCTCATCGAAGGGCTGAATGTCATCGACACGGAAATAGGAAGGATGAGCGAAAGCTTCGCCAGCGGCGACCTAAACCGGTTGGCGATCCAGAATCGTTTCCTCGAAATGAAATATCAGGAGGCAAAGGAACTGGGGCATTAGTCCCCCGTCCTTTCCCCCATGATCCATCTCACGCTCATCATCGTCGATTTCCTGACTGGCCTGCTCGTCGCGGGCGCATGGGCATTGGCGTCGGCGGGAGGGGCAATTGCGGCGCTGTTGGGTGGCGGCGTGCTGGGGGTGTCGCTGTTCAGGAAATGGCGGCGGCGCAACTGAACCTCCGCCGTTTCAGCCCTGACGGATCAGCGCGTCGATCATCGGCTGCGTCAGCGGCTGGCTGAACTGTAGGCCAAAACGCTTGCCGTTGGCCCATTTCACCCTGCCACTCGTTTCCAGGTCGAGCGCGTGAACAAGGACATAGGTGCCTGCCTGTGGCGGGGCTTCGCAGTGAACCAGCGCGCCGGAAAAGGACAGGTCCAGGAAATGAGCCCGCACTTCGACGCCGCTCAAGGTGAGGGCCACCGGCTCGAACATCTTGTACCGCGGGGCGTGCCGCCGTTGCGCGGCGCCGGTGATCGGAGACCCATATTGGTCGGTCATGCCTTCCCCTCCCTTCCCCCATTCAACCACCAAAAGGTCAATTTCGTCACCAATATCATGGTTAACGCCCCGGCAAGCAGCTTCTCTGGGGCGGCGCGGTCAAAATCGCAGCGCGCAGGGGACGATCGAACCGGGTGAGGGGCGAGCGGCGATCCGACGAAAGCGGGCGAAATATCCGCCCGCTGTCGGCTTGGGAATCAACTCTTCCATTCGAAACCCCATCGCGGCCAGTTCGCAGGCCAACAGCCTTGGCGGGGTGCCGTGCTGGTCGGTCGGGCGGTTGGCATCGACGACGATCAATTCACCATCGGGTTTCAGCGCCGGGCTAAGATACCACAGAAAGGCATAAGGCTCCGCAATCTCATGATACATGTGGACCATGAAGATGCGGTCGAAGCTGTTTTCGGGCAGCTTCGGGTCCTCCGGTGCGCCCAGCCGGACGCTGACATTGCGCCAGTCTTCCCGCGTGATGCGTCGCGACAAGGCTTCAATCACTTCGGGCATGATGTCTTCGGCGAGCACCCGGCCCTCCGGCCCGACACGCTTGGCCAGCCGGACGGTATAATAGCCCTCACCCGCCCCGATGTCGGCGACGGTCATCCCTGGCCGGATTCCGGCCTTGTCCATGATGTCGTCCGCTTCATTGACTCGGTCACGCGCTTCTTCACTGGACCAGCGCGTCGATACAACGGGCGCGACCGGGCGGTCAGCGCGCGGAAACTCCTTGGCCGCCGCCGGGCGGTCCTTCTGCTGTTCCGATGAAAAGGGACCACACGCCGCCAGCAGGAGCGACAATCCCGCCAGCGCCACCCCTGTCACCGGCAGAAACTTCATCAATCGACATCCTCGACATCGACCTTTTCGCCCGTGACCTTTTGAGACAAGGCGGCGGCCATGAACGGGTCGAGCGCACCGTCGAGGACATCGTCGGGCGATGTGGAAGTGACCCCGGTGCGCAGGTCCTTCACCAGCTGATAGGGCTGGAGGACGTAGGACCGAATCTGATGTCCCCAGCCAATCTCCGTCTTGGCCTGATATTCACCCGAAGCCACTGCCTCCCGCTTTTGCAGTTCCGCTTCATAAAGGCGCGCCTTCAACATGTTCATCGCGGTCGCGCGATTCTTATGCTGCGACCGGTCATTTTGCGATGCCACGATGATGCCGGAAGGGATGTGGGTGATGCGCACCGCCGAATCGGTGGTGTTGACATGCTGCCCGCCCGCGCCGGATGCGCGATAGGTGTCGATCTTGAGGTCGCCTTCATTCACCTCAATCTCGATATTGTCGTCGATCACCGGATAGACCCACACGGATGAAAAGCTGGTGTGCCGCCGCGCCGAACTGTCATAGGGGCTGATCCGCACCAGGCGATGGACGCCGCTTTCGGTCTTGGCATAGCCATAGGCATTTTCGCCCTTGAACAGGAACGTCGCCGACTTGATGCCTGCCTGGTCGCCCGCCTGATAGTCGACCAGTTCCACCTTGTATCCGCGCCGTTCGCCCCAGCGGCGGTACATGCGGCTGAGCATTTCGGCCCAGTCCTGGCTTTCCGTGCCGCCTGCGCCAGCATGGATTTCCAGATAGGTGTCGCTCGCGTCAGCTTCGCCCGCCAGCAACGCCTTGATCTTGTCCTCGTCCGCACGATCAGCCAGCGCCTTCAGCGACGCGACGGCTTCATTGACCATGTCCTCATCACCTTCGGCCTCTGCCATTTCGATGAGTTCGGCGGTGTCGCTCTTTTCACTTTCGATCGCGCGCGTCGCGCCGATCGCGGCTTCCAGCCGCGTGCGTTCGCGCATCACTTCCTGCGCCATTTTCTGGTTATCCCAGAGCGTGGGGTCCTCGACGCGGGCGTTCAACTCGTCCAGCCGCCGCAAAGCGCGGTCCCAGTCGAGAAAGCGGCGCAGCAGGTCCAGCGCGGCGTCGATACGGTCGATATATTGCTGCGCTTCGGCGCGCATGGGAACTCTCCAAAAATATCGGGCGCTTCTGCTCGCCAGGCCGAAACGCACTAAACGGCTGCCCCTATCCGAGGGCGGCGGATTTGGGAAGATTCAATCCTGTTGCAGGGCGTGCTCCCCCCGAACCATTTGAGGACCCGGCCACCAGTGCATGGGCCGGGCATGTCCCCTTAATAAATCCCGCCCTGATCCTGCAGGAAATCGCTGTCCGTCCGCTGACTGCCCTGCCGCGTGGCGTCGCGCTGGGCTGCGGCCTTTTCCTGTGCCGCCACTTCTTCCTTGCGGATCGACCGGCGGGGTTCGGATTCGGGCTTGAACGCTTCCCATATGACAGCGGGCTTTGGCTCCTCGGTCGGCCAGACGCCATAGACACGCTTGCCCGATCGGCGGTCGATCGGGACCATACGGATGCCGGCGGGAGCGACAAACGGCGTCTTGGGCATCGTCTCCAGCACCGGAGCCATCGCCGCCTTCCAGATCGGCGCGGCGATGCGGCCACCCTGCGCCCAACCGCCCAGGCTGCGCGGCTGGTCATAGCCGATATAGACGCCTGCGACCAGGTCGGGCGAACCGCCCACGAACCACACATTGGTCGGTCCATTGGTGGTTCCCGTCTTGCCGAACAGCGGGCGTTTCAGGTCGGACAGCACGGTCGCGGTGCCGCGCTGAATCACACCCTCGGTAATGTGAACCACCTGATAGGCGGTCATGGGGTTCATGACCTGCCGCCCTTCAAAGCCGAAACGGGGCATGGGCTTGCCATCCCAATTGGCCATGTTGCACCCGTCGCAAGCACGCCAGCGCAGGGGCCAGATAACCTTACCATGGCGGTCCTGCACATAGTCCATGACCTTGGGGGCCATTTGCCGCCCGTGATTGGCCAGCGTGGCATAAGCGTTCACCATCCGCTCGACCGTGGTTTCGCCCGCCCCCAGCGCGAAGGAAAGATAGGGCTGGTAATCGCCGATGCCCATCGCCTTGATCGTGCGCACGACCCGATCCATGCCAGTCTGGCTGGCGGCGCGGACGGTCATCAGGTTGCGTGACTGTTCCACGCCCCAACGCATGGTCTGCGGCCCAGCGCTGCCGCCAGAGAAGTTGCGGAAGCATTTCTGCCCCAGCCCCGCGCCCTGATAGACGCACAGCGGCCCGTCCACGATGATCGAAGCAGGCGTCATGCCGCCGTCGAGTGCCGCGGCATAGACGAAGGGCTTGATGGTCGACCCTGGCTGGCGCATCGCCTGGGTGGCGCGATTGTAGGAGGACAGGCGGCTGTCGAACCCGCCCTGCATCGCGCGGATACGGCCGGAATGGGTTTCTTCGACAACCATGCCGCCGGAAACTTCAGGCACATTGCGCAAGGCCCAACTGGACCCGTTGCCCGTCACCACGATAAGGTCGCCGGCCTTCATGCTGTTGAAGGCGGGACCGCCCGCGCGACGATAAGGCATCTGCGCCGCGCCTGCGGGCAGCGTGCCGGTGGAACCGTCGGAAAAGCCGATCTCTGCGGATGACGAACCGCGGCTGATCACCACCGCGACGCGCCAGGACGCATAGTCGACACCGACATAGCTTGCAGCCAGTTCACGCCGCCAGCCGCGACCGATGTCGATTTTCCCCACCGGCCCGGACCAGCCCTTGCCCGCATCGAAGCGCAGCAGGCCGTTGCGCAATGCCGTGGCGGTCAGGTCCTGCATCTTGGGGTCGTAGGGACTGCGGACCCAAAGACCGCCCGCATAAACGCTATTGGGACCGTCCTCCGCCTTTTCGCCGAAGCGTTCGATCAGGCGGCGGCGCACCTCTTCCATATAATAGCCACCCGCCCGCGCGTCGTAGCCGGACCCGTGCGCCTGCACGGTGCCCAGCGGCTGTGCCTGCGCTTCGTTCCGCTGCGCCTCGGTGATCCAGCCATTCCTGACCATTTCACCCAGCGCCCAGTTACGGCGTTCCAGCGCGCGTTCGTGCCCGGTCGGGCTTTCCGGGCGGTAATTCGCTGGCCCCTTGGGCAGGATGGCCAGATAGGCCATCTCATGCAGTTGGAGGTCGGCGACATCCTTGTCAAAATAGGCGCGCGATGCCGCCTGAACGCCATAGGCATTGCGGCCCAGGAATATCTGGTTGAGGTAGAGTTCCAATATCTGCTGCTTGGTCAGCACGTCTTCCATGCGATAGGCGAGGATCATCTCCTTCACCTTGCGCGTGGGCGAATATTCATCGCCGATCAGCAGATTCTTGGCGACCTGCTGGGTGATGGTGGACCCCCCCCTGGCCCGCTGGCCCGATCCGATCTTCGTCACATAGTCGAATACCGCACCGAAAAAGCCGGGAACATCGACGCCGTGATGATCAAAGAATGTCTTGTCCTCCGCCGACAGATAGGCGCGGATCAGAAGCGGCGGATAATCGCTATATTGCAGCTGGACGCGCCGTTCGCGGGCATAGCTGTGCACCGGCTGGCCGTTGATGTCGCGCACGATGGTGGGCAACGGCGGCTCATATTCCAGCAGCGTGGCAGCATCGGGAAGACCGCGCGCGAAGATCAGCCAAAAGAGGAAGAACGCCGCCATGAGCCCGCCAAGGCCGATGGCGATCCACCGCACCCATCGGCGGTCCCAATGCGGGGCAAGCCGTTCCCGCAGACTCCCCGCGCGGTCGCGCAAGCGGCGGGTGAAGGACGATGATGCGGTGACGGGGCGGACCTCTTCCATGACGAACGAGGCTCTAAGGTCAAAATGGCCGCAGCGCCAGAGCGGATCGACGGGACGGTCAGTGCCTAGCGCGGCCCCAGCGGCACGTTGCGGGCGAAATGCACTTCGACAGCACGCGCCACACCGCGCGCTATCCGCGCCCGTCCCTCTCGCGAAGAAAGGAAAGCGGCGTCATCGCTGTTGCTGAGGTAGCCGGTTTCGAAAAGCACCGACGGCGTGTCAGGCGCCTTTAAAACCATGAGCGAAGCAAAGCGATGAAAGGGTGTGCGAAAACCCATATAGGGTGCAGCTTCCCGCTTCAGAACCTGCGCGAATTTCGCGGAATCATTCATGGTTTCCCTTTGCGTCAGATCAATGAGGATCGACGATATATCGTCCGTCTGACCACCCAGATTCACCCCATGCAATATGTCCGCCTTATTCTCCCGGGCGGCGAGCCGCGCGGCTTCCCGGTCCGACGCGACTTCCGATAAGGTATAGACGGTGGCCCCATGCGCTTCTTCATTCTCGGCAGAATCGGCGTGGACGGAAATGAACAGGTCCGCGTTCAGCCTGCGCGCAATGTCATAGCGTTCCTGCAGGACCAGGAAGCGGTCATCGTCTCGCGTCATCGCCACGCGAAGCCGCCCGAATTTTACCAGTTCATCACGGATCGCCTGCGCAATGGCGAGCGTCAGGTCCTTTTCCTGCTTGCCAAGCTTCGCATTGACGGCACCGGGATCATGGCCGCCATGGCCGGCATCGATCACGATGAGAGGGCGCGAGGCATCACGGGGGCCGTCGACACGAGGCAATTCCAGACCTCGCCCTGGGGGAGGAATGGGAACGGTGATGCTATGCACCCGCTTCGTGGGACGCGGAGCCATCTGCGCGACGGACATATGCGCCGCTCCGCCGTCATTGCCGGGCGTTGCGGAAAAAATCGCGCCAGCCAGGACAAGTGCATGGAACATCGCGCGCTTGTGCCGCGCGGACCTGCGATCGTCCAGCCAAATATGATCGGCGGGCAACACGGAGCTTCCCAAGCACGAAACAATATTTCGGGCGGGCGTTGCTAGCCCGCATTTTGACTGCTACCCATTCATATTCCTGAAAGCCTGTCCATTTTCCGGCAAGGCGCTTGGGAAGCTTTCAAGATCGCATCGGCGGGCGAACGACGCCCGGATTCGATGTCGCAACAGGTTGACGCTGCATGAGGCATGATTTCCATCCCCCGCTTGACCCGATCCCGGGCGATGCGGCGTGGATGGTGTGGACCGGCGAGTTGCCCGGCCCTGCCAACGCAGCAGACGCGAATATTACCCCACAAAACCGGACGATGCCGCGATCGGCGCCGCTAGCGGCGCAAACGCTGTCGTCCCTATTTTATCGCGTGACTGCCCGGCGAAGCGCCGTTGGCGGTCATCGCCGGAGACACATAAATGACAATGCGTATGCTGATCGATGCGCGCCACCGGGAAGAGACCCGGGTCGCGGTCGTCAAGGGAAACCGGATCGAGGAATTTGACTTCGAATCGGCCGAGCACAAACAGCTCAAAGGCAATATCTACCTCGCCAAGGTTACCCGCGTAGAACCGTCCCTTCAGGCGGCCTTCGTTGATTATGGCGGCAACCGCCACGGCTTCCTGGCCTTCAGCGAAATCCATCCTGATTATTATCAGATCCCGCGCGAAGATCGTGAGGCGCTGCTGCGCGAAGAACGCGAGCATGCCGAGGAAGAGGCCGCGCTGCGCGCCGATTTGGACGATGACGAGGAACATGGCGCGTCGGATGACGGCCTGGAACTGGTCGAGGCCACGCATCATCATGACGATGAGGAGCATGAAGGCGAAGCCACGGGCGGCGAAGCTGCGGAGAATGGCCGGAACGGTCGCGGGCGTCGCGGCAAGGGCGACGATGCCGCCGAAGAGTTGCGCCGCAAGCGCATGGCGCTGCGTCGCCGCTACAAGATTCAGGACGTCATCAAGCGTCGCCAGGTATTGCTGGTGCAGGTCGTCAAGGAAGAACGCGGCAACAAGGGCGCGGCCCTGACCACCTATTTGTCGCTGGCCGGCCGCTATTGCGTGCTGATGCCCAACACGTCGCATGGCGGCGGCATTTCGCGCAAGATCAGCAACGCGGCGGACCGCAAGCGTCTGAAGACGATCATCGCCGAAATGGCGCTGCCCTCTTCCATGGGCTGCATCGTGCGCACCGCCGGGCTGCAGCGCACCAAGCCGGAGATCAAGCGTGACTTCGACTATCTCGCCCGCTTGTGGGACGAGATTCGCGAAAAAACGCTCAAGTCCGCCGCACCCGCGCTGATCCACAATGACAGCGACCTCATCAAACGCGCGATCCGCGATATCTACAACAAGGATATCGAAGAGGTCATCGTTGAGGGTGAGGAAGGCTATAAGGCCGCCAAGGACTTCATGAAGCTGTTGATGCCCAGCCATGGACGCCGGGTAAAGCAATATGCCGACGCCGTGTCGCTGTTCCAGCGCGCCAGCGTCGAAGATCAGCTGGCGGCGATGTATAACCCCGTCGTCCAGCTGAAATCAGGCGGCTATCTGGTCATCAACCCGACCGAGGCGTTGGTGTCGATCGACATCAACTCGGGCCGTTCCACCCGCGAACATGGCATCGAACAGACCGCCGTCGCCACCAATCTGGAAGCCGCGCGCGAAATCGCCCGGCAACTGCGCCTGCGTGACATGGCGGGCCTGGTCGTCATCGACTTCATCGACATGGAGGTCAACTCCAACATCCGCAAGGTCGAGAAGGCGATGAAGGAGGCGTTGAAGGACGATCGCGCCCGCATCCAGGTCGGCCGCATTTCCGGCTTTGGCTTGATGGAAATGAGCCGCCAGCGCCTGCGCACGGGCGTATTGGAAGCATCCACCCGCCAGTGCCCGCATTGCGAAGGCACGGGCCTGGTCCGCACCGCTTCATCAGCGGGATTGTCGGCACTGCGCATGTTGGAAGAAGAAGCGGCACGGGGCCGGGGCAACCTGGTCACCCTGCGCGCCAGCCAGGAAGCCGCCTTCTACGTCCTCAACAACAAGCGTCGCGAACTGGACGAGATCGAACAGCGCTATGGCGTGACGATCGCGATCCTGCCCGATGGCGAGGTGGAAGGCGCACGCATGTCGGTCGAGGCCAGCGGGCCACGCCCGGAACGGGTCGTCACCTATGCCCCGCTGGTCGAGGACGACGATGATATCGACGTCGTAGAGGAACTGGACGAGGAAGAGATCGAAGAGGTCGAAGCCGCAGCCGAACGCGAAGACCGTAGCGACCGTGGTGAAGAGCGCGAAGGCGGCCGTCGCCGTCGTCGTCGCCGTCGTCGTCGCGGCGGGTCCGACCGCGCCGAAGGTGAAGGCGAGCATGACGTCCGGGCCGACGATGCAGAACAGGCAGAGGAAGGTGACATCGAAGCCGAGGCCGAGGAAGACGCGCAGGCAGCCGCGGAAACAGCGGACCAAGGCGATGAGCCGGGCCGCCGTCGCGGGCGTCGCGGGCGTCGTGGTGGCCGCCGTCGGCGCGAGGGCGGTGAAGGCGTGGCTGAGGAAACTCTGGCTGACAACGCTGAAACCACAGCCGAACCGGCGTCGGAAGAGCCGGCTGTAGAGGCTGCGCCTGTATCGGAAGCCGTTGCCGAAGCCGCGACCGAGGAAGACGCCCCCAAGGCGCGTCGCCGTCCACGTGCACGCAAGGCCAAGGTCAGCCCCGAAGCCGAAGTCGCCGAGGTTGCTGTCGAACAGCCTGCCGAAGCGCCCGCCGACGAAGCGCCGGTCAAGCCCAAGCGGACCCGCCGGAAAAAGGCGGATATCGAGGCTGAGGCTGCGGCAGAGGCATCGGCTCCCACCCCGGCCCCGGCAGAAGCCGAGGCAGAGGCTCCCGCCAAGCCCAAGCGCACCCGTCGGAAGAAAGCGGATGCAGCGCCCGCCGCTGCCGAAGCTGCCCCGGCAACTGACGATGTGAGCGCCAGCATTGTCGAACCGGCGGCGATGGAAAGCGCCGGAGGCGACGACGTTCAGACGGAAGATGACGGCTCCTCCCCCCGCCGGGGCTGGTGGCAGCGCACCTTCGGTCAGTAAGAAGAGCCAGCTATATGAAGCCGCGCCGCCATTTCACCGGTCTTCGCCGGGAAGTGGCGGCGCTGCTGCTTCAGGCCAAGTTCATGCTGCAGCGTGCATCGATTGCTGCCGATGCTGATCCCCGCCCCATCCCGGAGCGCTCTTTGATGAAACGGCGCTGGCTCCGCATGGGCGCAATCCTCGCTCTATGCGTGGCGATGACCGCGCGTCCGGCCATGGCACAGCAGATCCTGCGTGATGCGGAAACCGAAGCCTTCATGGCCGACATGTCCGCGCCGTTGGTGAGCGCGGCGGGAATGTCGCCTCGCAATGTCGAAGTGCTGGTCATCAGCGACCCGGAAATCAACGCGTTCGTTGCAGGCGGCCAATATGTCTGGGTCCATAGCGGCCTGATTGCTGCTGCCGACAATGTGAACCAGTTACAGGGCGTCGTAGCGCACGAATTGGGCCATATCGAAGGCGGGCACGTCATCCGGTCGGCTGAAGGAATGAAGGCAGCCACCGGCATCACCCTGCTGAGCCTGGTGCTGGGCGCGGCGGCGATCGCTGCTGGCGGGGCAGAAGCCGGCATGGGCATATTGGGCATGGGCCAGCAAGCGGCGATGGGCAAGTTCCTCGCCTTTTCCCGTGCGCAGGAAAGTTCGGCGGACCTTGCCGGTGCGCGCTATCTGAGCAAGGCGGGCTTGTCCGGCAAGGGCAGCCTGGAATTCTTCAAAAAGCTGCAGAACCAGGAATATCGCCTCGCGATTCCGCAGGATGACAGCTACGGCCGCACCCACCCACTATCGGGCGAGCGCATCAATGTCCTGCGGGAAGTTTATACGGTCGACCCGGCGTGGAATAAGCCTGTCGATCCCGGCTTGGAAGCGCGGTTCGAACGAATCAGGGCCAAGCTGGTCGGTTATGTGTCCGAGCCCCGGCAAACGCTGATCAAATATCCCGAAAGCGATCAATCGATCCCCGCACATTATGCGCGCGCCTATGCGTGGCATAAGAGCGCCTACCCCGACAAGGCGATGGCCGAAGTGGGCGCGCTGCTGAACGCTGCGCCGCATGATCCCTATTTCCTGGAGCTAAAAGGCCAGATCCTGCTGGAAAGCGGCAAGCCCGCCGACGCCATCGCACCTTTGCGCGAAGCGGTGAAGGCGACCAACCAGCCGCTGATCGGCACCCTGCTGGCGCACGCCCTGATCGCGACGGAGGACGAACAAAATTTCGCCGAGGCCGAGCGGGTGCTGCGCAATGCAGTGGCGCGCGACCGGGAAAATCCATTCGCCTGGTATCAGTTGGGGGTCGTTTATGAACGGCGCGGCGATATTCCGCGCGCCGCGCTGGCGACCGCCGAACGCTATGCGATGATGGGCGAATCCCAGATGGCGCTGCGCAGCGCGGATGCGGCGATGCAGGGATTGAAGTCCGGTACGGTTGACTATCTGCGGGCACAGGATATCGCCATGGTTTCACGCGCGGCGGTCGAGCAAAAGCGGAAGAAAAGATGACGCAAACAGACCGGCCGGGATTCCGTGCCGCCCTTTCCAACAGGACGATGCAGATGACCCTTGGCGCTTTGGCCCTTCTTGCCGCAGCTGCGGGCACTTCGCTCGCGATGCAGAATAGCCAGGGGGTCAACGCGGGCGACAAGGCCGCAATCGAACAGATTGTGCGCAACTATATTCTGGAACATCCCGAAATCATTCCCGAAGCGGTGGATCGGCTTCAGGCCAAGCGGATGGCGAACAATATCGACGCCAGCCGCCAGGCGATAGAAACGCCCTATGCCGGGGCGTGGGAAGGTGCCGCTAAGGGCGATGTCACGCTGGTCGAGTTTTTCGATTATGCCTGCGGCTATTGCCGCGCATCCCTTCCCCACCTCACGCGGCTGGTGAATGAGGATAAGGGGCTGAAAATCGTCTATCGCGAGCTGCCGATCCTGTCCGACGACAGTGGCGATGCGGCCAAGGTCTCGCTGCTGGCGGCGGAAAAGGGGCGATATATGCCGTTCCACCGCGCCCTGTACGAAGAAGGCAAGGTGACGCGCGAATCCATCCTGAAGGCTGCGTCCAGCGTCGGCATCGGTCGGGCAGAGGCGGAAGCGGCGATGGCCAGCGGCAAATATGACGCCGAAATTCAGTCGAACATCGCACTGGCGCAAAGGCTGCAGGCCAGCGGCACGCCGACCTTCGTCATCGGGGACCAGGTGTTGAACGGCGCGGTGGGATATGACGCGCTCAAAAAGGCGATCGAAACGGCGCGGAAGGAATAAAGGGGCGGCGAATGGCCGTCCCTGGAAGCCTTGCGAAAAGCGACTATCGCCGCCGCCAGCGCCATTGACTCAAGGTCGCCTTTTGCCTATCGGACGCCCCCTGACATGCGGCTGCCCCGTTGCGGCCCTTTTTTGTCACGCCCGATTTTTACGTTTGCTTTGAGGAATGAACGATGAAGCGCACCTATCAGCCGAGCAATCTGGTTCGGAAGCGCCGTCACGGTTTCCGCGCTCGCATGGCGACCCCCGGTGGCCGCACTGTGCTGCGCGCCCGTCGCGCCCGTGGCCGCAAGAGCCTGAGCGCCTGAACGACGCGCCGCCGACGCGCGCGCCTGCTATTTTAGGCCGGCGCGCCGATTTTCTGGCGGCGAATCGCGGACGGCGTGCACCCATGCCGGGTTTTGTCCTGCTGGTGCGCGAACGCGGCGATGGCGATCCGGCGATGCGTATCGGCATCACGGTCACAAAAAAGATTGGCGGCGCTGTCGTTCGTAACCGGATGAAGCGCCGTTTTCGCGTTCTGGCGCGGGAACTTCTCCCCATCCATGGCGTGGCTGGCGCGGATCATGTGCTGATCGGGCGGAACGACGGCGTGGAGCGCGACTTTGCGCTGCTCCGGTCAGAGCTGGAAAAGGCGCTGCGCAAGGTGATGTCGCGACCTGCGGGCGATGCTCGCGGACCACGCAGGAATGCCGCCAGCGCCAGGGATGCAGCTGATGGCAAGAGCGGAACCGTGGCCGCTCCGGCATCGGGAAACGGGCCGGAACAGCGATGATCTCTCGCATCCTCATCCTGGTCGCTCGCATCTGGCAGCTTGGCCCTTCCCGCATCCTGCCGCCCACTTGCCGCTATGCTCCATCCTGTTCGGAATATGCGATTCAGGCGCTCCGTAAATATGGTGCGGTCAAGGGTAGCTGGCTGGCAACGAAGCGGCTAATGCGATGCCACCCATGGGGCGGTTCGGGTTACGATCCGGTTCCATAATATCGATTTCAATACGGCGGAGCCGACAATCGTGGACGACAAGAAGAATATCATTCTGGCGGTGCTGCTGACCGCGGCGATCCTGTTCGGCTGGCCCTATATCGCCAATCATTTCTTTCCGGCGGCCAATCCGCCCGCCACGAAGATCGAAGGCGGCAAGACCAAGCCGCTGCCCAAGCCGGGTGCCGACCCGACGGCAGACAGCCCTTCGGCCATCCGCGACCGCAATCTGGTGCTGCAGGAAAGCCCGCGCGTGCCGATCCGCACGCCCAAGTTGACCGGATCGATCAACCTGAAGGGCGCGCGCATCGACGACATCGTGCTGCCGACCTATGGCGAAACAATTGCGAAAAACTCACCCGCCGTCCGGCTTTACAGCCCGTCGGGGACGAAGGACGCGGCGTTCGCCGGGTTCGGCTGGCAGGGCGAAGGGTTGCAGCTGCCCGACGCCAGCAGCGTGTGGACGGCCCAGGGCACAGAGTTGACGCCCACCAGCCCGGTCACGCTGCGCTGGAACAATGGCGCGGGCCAGAATTTCGAAATCCGCTTCACCGTCGACCAGAATTACATGATCACGGCCCAGCAGAAGGTATCGAACAGCGGCGCGGGCGTGGTGAGCGTGAAGCCTTATGGCTATGTCAGCCGGATGGGCATTCCGCACGATCCCGACACATGGACGATCCATATCGGGCCGATGGGCGTGTTCAACGGCGCGGCCAATTACGACGTCAACTATAAAGATCTGGATGAGGGTCCATCGACGCAGAGCTTCCAATCCACGGGCGGCTGGCTGGGCTTTACGGACAAATATTGGCTGTCCGCGCTGATACCCGATCAGAACACCGCCATTAGTGGGCAATTCCGCAAAGGCGCAGGCACTCAATATCAGGCGGATTACAGCTTGCAGCCCACCGTGCTGGCCCCTGGCAAGGCGATCACGCAGACCGCGCGCCTGTTTGTGGGCGCAAAGGAAGTGAAAACGCTGGAAGCCTATCAGGACGCAGGCGTTCCGCTGTTCGACCGCGCGATCGACTGGGGCTGGTTCTACTGGTTTGAAAAGCCGATCTTCGCATTGCTGCACTGGCTGTTCGAACATATCGGCAATTTCGGCGTCGCCATCATCTGCCTGACCTTCGTCGTCCGGGCGCTGATGTTCCCTGTCGCCCAGCGCCAATTTGCCAGCATGGCAGCGATGCGCGCGGTACAGCCCAAGATGAAGGCGCTGCAGGAAAAGCATAAGGACGATAAGCCCAAGTTGCAGCAGGAGATGATGGAGCTTTACAAGCGGGAGAAGGTGAACCCCCTCGCCGGCTGTCTGCCCATCTTCATCCAGATTCCGATCTTCTTCGCGCTGTACAAGGTGCTGCAGCTGACGATCGAAATGCGCCACCAGCCTTTCGTCCTGTGGATTCAGGATCTGTCCGCGCCCGATCCGCTGCACATTCTCAATCTGTTCGGCCTGCTGCCCTTCACGCCGCCGTCCTTCCTGGCGATTGGCGTGCTGGCGCTGCTGCTGGGCATTTCGATGTGGTTGCAATTCAAGCTGAACCCGGCCCAGATGGACCCGATGCAGCAGCAGATCTTTTCAATCATGCCGTGGATGATGATGTTCATCATGGCACCCTTTGCCGCAGGGCTGCTGGTCTACTGGATCACCAACAACTGTCTGTCGATGCTGCAGCAATGGTGGCTGTACAAACGCCACCCCGTGCTGAGCACGGCAGCCGCGAAATAAGGCGAGACCAGGTGAACGAGCAGGAACAGGCTGACCTGATAGAGGAAGCGCGCAAGGTTTTTGCCGGACCGATCACCTTCCTCAAATCTGCGCCCGACCTCAAATTCCTGCCGGACATGTCCGTCAACGAAGTGGCGTTCGCGGGCCGGTCGAATGTGGGCAAATCGTCCCTGCTGAACGCGCTGACCGGCCGCAACGGCCTTGCCCGCACATCGAACACGCCGGGCCGGACGCAGGAACTGAACTTTTTCGACGTAGGCGATCCGCTGCGGTTCCGGCTGGTGGACATGCCGGGCTATGGCTATGCGCGCGCACCCAAAGACATTGTGCGCAAATGGCAGTTTCTGGTGAATGATTATCTGCGTGGCCGCGCCAAGCTGAAACGCACGCTGGTGCTGATCGACAGCCGCCACGGCATCAAGGATGTCGACACCGACATTTTCAACATGCTGGATGGGGCCGCCGTCAGCTATCGCATCGTGATGACCAAGGCGGACAAGGTGAAGGCCAGCCATCTGGCAGAGGTGACGCAGGCGACAGCCGACGCCATCCGCAAGCGTCCCGCCGCTCATCCCGACATCATCCTGACGTCGAGCGAAAAGGGCATGGGCATAGCCGAGTTGCGCGCGGCGGTTCTGGAAAGCGTGACGCAGGGCTAAGGGCGGGTCCGCGCCACGCTGGCCCTTTTTTCGGGTCGGCTGAGCCGGATGATTGTGTTTGGAAGCCAGAGCCTTACTGTGCCGGGCCAATCCGACACAGGTTGAGAGAGCGATGACCCGGCACATACCCTGGATCTTGATAGCGATCGTCGGCGCGGCTGCTTTGTCGGTGGTCGCCCTGTCCCGTGGTGAGGCCGTCAACGCGCTGTGGATCGTGGTTGCCGCGATCAGCAGCTTCCTGGTCGCCTACCGCTATTATGCGCTCTACATCGGTCGGGTCGTGATGCGGTTGGACGATGGCCGCCCCACCCCCGCCGTGCGGCGCGCCGACGGGCTGGATTATGTGACCACGGACAGGGTGGTGCTGTTCGGTCATCATTTCGCGGCCATCGCAGGCGCAGGGCCTTTGGTCGGCCCGGTCCTCGCGGCGCAGATGGGCTATTTGCCGGGCACGATCTGGATCATCGCGGGCGTGGTGCTGGCAGGCGCGGTGCAGGATTTCATGGTCCTGTTCATCTCCATGCGCCGGGACGGCAAGTCGCTGGGCGAACTCATCCGCATGGAAATGGGTCAGGTGGCGGGCACGATCGCGCTGTTCGGTGCCTTCATGATCATGGTCATCATCCTGGCCGTGCTGGCGCTGATCGTGGTGAAGGCGCTCGCCGAAAGCCCGTGGGGCATGTTCACCGTCGCGGCGACCGTGCCACTGGCGATGTTCATGGGTGCCTATACCCGTTGGATCAGACCGGGGCGGATCGGCGAAGTGTCGCTGATCGGGCTGGTCGGGTTGCTGGCGGCGATCGTTTACGGCCAATCCATCGCGGCATCGTCCTTTTGGGGACCGGTCTTCACCTTCACCCCGTTGCAGCTTTGCTGGATCCTGATCGGCTATGGCGCGGTGGCGTCGGTGCTGCCGGTGTGGCTGTTGCTCGCGCCGCGCGATTATCTGTCGACCTTCCTCAAGATCGGCGCGATTGCCGCGCTGGCGATTGGCATCGTCATCATGGCCCCGCCGCTCAAAATGCATGCGGTGACGCAGTTTGTGAACGGCAACGGCCCGGTCTGGTCGGGCGGCCTGTTCCCCTTCCTGTTCATCACCATCGCCTGCGGGGCGGTGTCGGGCTTTCACGCGCTGATCGCGAGCGGGACCACGCCCAAGCTGATCGCGCGGGAAAGCGATGCGCCGATCATCGGCTATGGCGCGATGCTGATGGAAGCCTTTGTCGCAATCATGGCGCTGGTCGGTGCTTCGATCCTCGACCCCGGCATCTATTTCACCATGAACAGCCCGGCTGCGGTGATCGGCACCGACGCCGCCAGCGCGGCGGCAGCCGTGACGGCAATGGGCTTTCCCATCGCGCCTGACGTCATCGCCCAGACGGCCAGGGACGTTGGCGAACATACGATCATTTCGCGCACCGGCGGCGCGCCGACACTGGCGGTGGCGATGGCGGAGATTTTCTCCCATGTGGTGGGCGGACCCGCGATGAAGGCATTCTGGTATCATTTCGCGATCCTGTTTGAAGCGCTGTTCATCCTGACTGCGGTGGATGCGGGCACGCGCGCCGGACGATTCATGCTGCAGGACCTGATCGGGCTGGTGGTGCCGGCCTTCAAGGAAACGGCTTCCCTATTGCCCGGCCTGGTCGCGACCGCGCTGACGGTCGCGGCCTGGGGGTTTTTCCTGTATCAGGGGGTCACCGATCCGCTGGGCGGCGTTAACACGCTATGGCCAGTGTTCGGCATTTCCAACCAGATGCTGGCGGCCATCGCGCTGATGCTGGCGACGGCGGTGCTGTTCCGCATGAAGCGGGAACGCTATGCCTGGGTCACGATTGTGCCGACCGTCTGGCTGCTCATCTGCACCCTGTCAGCGGGGCTGTTGAAGCTGTTTTCCGCCGATCCCAAGGTCGGGTTCCTTGCCCATGCCGACCGGTTCAGCGCGGCTGCGGACAAGGGCGATGTGCTGGCCCCCGCCAAGTCGATGGCGGAAATGCGGCAGATCATCTTCAACGATCGGGTGGACGCTGGCCTAGTTGCGCTGTTTTTGGCGGTAGTGCTGTCGGTGCTGTTCTTCACCATCCGCTCCTGCCTGTCCGCAAGGCGGGACGCCCAACCCACCGCCAGGGAAATCCCGGCGCAACTGGTGGCAGCGGAATGAGCGCCTGGCTCCCCCGGATGCGGCGCATCGCCGCGATGATGGTCGGCATGCCCGATTATGACGCCTATCTGGCCCATATGCGCAACCACCATCCCGGCCAGCCTGCAATGGACCGCACACAGTTTTTTCGGGAGCGGCAGGAGGCGCGCTATGGCGGTCGGAACGGCGGCAAGTGCTGCTGAGAGTCAGCCCCTGGCGTTGAACCCCGCGATCATGCCCGCCGCGATCGACAGGGCGATCTCCGCTGGCCCCACTGCGCCGATGTTCAGCCCGGCGGGTCCGTCAATCCGTGAAAGGTCGGCGGAGGAAAAGCCCATGGCGCTCAGCCGTTCGAGCCGAGCGGCATGGCTTTTGCGCGATCCCAGGGCGGCGACATAGCCGGTAGGCGCCCGCAGCGCGGCGGCGAGCGCGGGGTCGTCAATCTTGATGTCGTGGCTAAGCGTCACCACGGCGGTGGACTCGCCCGGACGATAGGCGTCGATCGCCTCGTCAGGCCAGCGATCGTCCAATGCAATGCCGGGAAACCGCTCTTCGGTCAGGAAACGCCCGCGTGGATCGATGACGACCGGTGTGACGCCGATGGCCTGGGCCAGTGCGCTTAAGGACTGGGCGATCTGAACCGCGCCCACGATCAGCAGGCGGCGGGGCGGATCATAGCGATTGTGGAATTGGCCCTCGATCACTCCTTCGCGGGTGATGGCGGAGTCGAGGTCGGTGGACAAGGTGAGTGCCCTGCCCGCGTCGCTCGCCGCGATGATGCGATCGAATAATGTCGGCGCAAAACCTTCCTTTCCGACCGGCTGCACCAGCACACGAATCTCTCCACCGCAGGGCAACCCAACGGCCCATGCATCGCCATCGGCCACGCCATAGCAAGCGAGATGGCCGGGCCGTCCGGCGATGACTTCCTCTGCGCGTTGCAGAATGTCCGATTCGACGCAGCCGCCAGAAATGCTGCCTTCGAAGCGACCGTCCTGGTGGATGATCATATGGCTGCCACGGGGGCGAGGTGCCGAACCCCAGGTGAAAATGACTGTCGCAAGCGCCATGGGCGCGCCACGCCATTCCATCGCCTTGCGGATCACCGCGTCATTGTCATTCACCCGCATGTCTCCTGCCGCCCGTAAATAGGCGCGCGCTGCCGCAGCGCCAAGCTAGCCGAGGCGGCGGCCGGTCCACACCACCCGGCCAACAATAGCGACCAGCGCCGGATCAATGTCGATCCAGTCGGGATAATGGGCGTTGTCGCTGAGTATGCTGAAGACACCCCGCCGCGGCCCGAGCGCGATGCGCTTTACCATCAGCACGCCATCCAGCCGCAGCACATAGACGCCGTCGCGCATCCGCGCGCCATCATCGTCATGGTCGACCATGATTTCGTCGCCATCGTTGAGCGTCGGGGCCATCGATTCCCCGTCCACCCGGATGATGGAGACGCGTTGCGGGCGGACGCCCAGATGCCGCAGCCAATTGGCGTCGAAAGCCATTGCGCCGGTCGCCCGTTCATCTTCGTCCAATGTTCCAGGGCCAGCGGACGCGCCCAGCGAAAGGCGCGGGATGGTGACCACGGCGGGCAGGGCGCGGGACCGGCGGATGGGCTCCGCCACTGATCCACCACCCAGTAATTGTTCGGCCACGCCGAAATAGCGGGCAAGGACGCGCCGGTCCTCTTCGTCCAGCTTACGGGGCGTGCCGCGCTTGATAAATTGCTGAATGTAGGCGGGATTGCGCTTCAGCAGCCGGGAGAGGTCGGCATAATTCTCCCCCCGCTCAGCGATGAGCCGTTCCAGCACGACGCGAGGATCTTGTCCATTACCGACCATGTCTCATCCATAATGATAGGATTTTTCCTAGACAAGTAGGAAATAGGTTTTCAGATAGGAATGCACCTGTCGAATCGCAGCGGGCGAATCGAACCGAATGAGGAGAAAGAAGGCCATGCTGATCCGCACCGTTGAAAAATTCATGCGGGAGTTTGGCGTTCCACCCACGCGTTTTGGCCGCGAAAGCGTACGCGACCCGCGCTTGGTCTTCGATCTTCGTCAGGGCCGCGAGCCGGGCGAACGGATAAAGAGACGGATAGAACATTTCATGAACACGTATCGCAGGAGCGCCGGTCAATGACAAGCATGGATATCGTCCGACGGCTGGACAATTTGGTCCCAAATGAAGCGAAGAGGATAGGCAGCCGCGACCCATTGCCCCGGCTTCTTGCACAGTTGGTGGCGCGTGCGGGCGAGCCGGTGACCGTCGAGCGCGCGACCAGCCGCCCTTGGGCCAGCGCGCTGTTTGAAGGGCGCCGTCATGTCGTGGCTCTGCGGCTGACTGGCGTAGATGCGCGGGAGCGGCGCGTGCGCTTTGACGCCGGGCTGGAAGAGGCCGAGTGGACGCTGCCCGGCCATTTCGTCGCTGACATCAGCATAGATGAACAGCGATCGACACCGCAGGACGAGTGGATAGAGCTGTCCGCCCTGACCATCGAGGACTGGTGAGGGCGCGGGCGGTTAGCGGGTGCGCCCCGCCATGGCGCGCAGCGTGCCCAGGGCAGCGCGCAGTGCCTGGTCGACTTCATCCTCCACGCGATCGCGCACGGGGATGGCCTGTTCGACCGGCATGTCCGCGATCACGCCTCGTCCGGCGGGCGCATGGCGTTCGCGCTGGGCGAGGCCTCGTTCGAGGCGGGCCGTCAGGTCGGCAAGGGTCATCGGCTCCGCGCGGGGGGCCGACATGGGGCGAGCCGTCTCTGCAAAGGTTTCGGCAGGGGCCGCCGGTTCTGCAACCTCAACCACCTCTTCAAATTCGGCATCCGACACATCCGGGGCCAGCGCCTGCTGCGTTGGCGGGAGAGGCAGGGTGACGACGACAGGCTGCTCCGCCGCCTCCACCGGTTCAGGGGCTTCCACGCGAGCGGGTGCGATGCGGGGGAAGATATCCAGCCCGTCAAAGTCGCGGCTCGCGAAAATCGGCGTGCGCGCCGGTGCGTCCGGGTGGGCGTCCGCGCGGCGCAGGGCGGGGCGTCCACCGCTCGGCCTGATATTCCGGCCCCGCGAAAGCCAGCCCAGCTTCGACAATGCAAAACCCATGTCACTCACTCCCCGAACGCCATCCCGGCGTCCATAATCCTGTAAAAGAGGCGTCGAGACGCTGCCGCGCCCTACCCAAGCAAATCCCATCACCATCAGCGCGCCGAATCCGGCGATCAGCAGCCGCGCCTTCAACCCCAGTGGCGGCGCGGCGGCAGGCCAGGCTTCACTCAGCCCGCTCGACGCCACGATCGTTTCCACCAGGCCGACCGGCATCGCCAGAAGGACCAGTGCCGCGACAAGCCCGCCCAGCGCGGCGGGCAGGAACGTGCGGCTGGATCGAATCGCCATCGGCACAGCCATTCACGCCGCCGCGCGCAGGCGGTGGGGGATGGCGAGCAGCCGCTGATAGACCGGCTCATAACGCAGAATATTTGACGACCAGTTACGCTCGCGCTCGACAAAGGCGCGGGCGGTTGCGCGCCGTTCGGCCCAGAATCCGCGGTCGGCGAACATGCCCCCCAATGTCGTTGCGATGGAGGCGGGGTCGCCCGGCGTGAACAAGGCGCCGGTAACGCCATCCTCAATCAATTCGCGATGCCCGCCCACGTTCGATGCTGCGACGAGGCGGCCCTGCGCCATCGCTTCCAGCGGCTTGAGCGGCGTCACCAGTTCCGTCAGGCGCATCGCCTTGCGCGGATAGGCAAGGATGTCGACCTGCGCATAATAATGTTCGACCTGATCGTGCGGCACCCGGCCAACAAACAGGATATGGTCCGCAAAGGGCGACGCCATGGCCTGGTCGCGCAGAGCCTGTTCGCATGGGCCGCCACCGACCAGCAGCAGCTTGACCTTGGGCCGCAACCGCACGAGTCGCGGCATCGCGGCTATCAGGTGATCCAGCCCTTCATAATCGTAGAAACTGCCGATGAAGCCGACCACGTCCGCGCCTTCCAGCCCCAGCCGGGCGGTCAGGGCCGGATCGCGCGGCAACGGATCGCCAAACTGGTCCATGTCGACGCCATTGGGCGACACGATGATCTTGTCTGCATCGACACCCCGCGCAAGCAGGTCGGCGCGCAGCCCTTCGCAAATGACCGCAACCGCATCGGCGGCGCGGACGGCATGCGTTTCCAGTTGGCGCGTCAGCCAGTAGCGGGGGCTTCCCTCCGTCCCGGTGCCGTTGCCGACCGCCGCATCTTCCCAAAAGGCGCGGATTTCATAGAGCATGGGGATGTCGTGCCGCTTCGCCACGCGCTGGGCAGCGATGGCGTTCAGCACCGGGCTGTGGGCGTGGATGATGTCCGGTCGCCACTGAGCAACCAGCGATTCGATGACATCTGTATGAGCCGCTATGTCGCGCCATTCGCGCAACAGCGGATTGCCGGTCGCGGCATCGCCCGGCGTGCGGTGAAAGCGCAGGCCGTCGACGACCTCCTCCATCGGCCCCGGCGCACCGTGGCGGCGGCCCGTGATGCCGCGCACGTCCCATCCTTTCGCCATTTGGGCGCGCAGGATCGCACGGGTGCGAAAGGTGTAGCCGCTGTGCATCGGCAGGCTGTGATCGAGCACGTGGAGTATCCGAGTCATGAGTAATGTTGTGCCGGAAAAGGTTTAACGGCCCGTCAACTCTGCCGCTGTAGGGAAAGGGGCATGGCCCTGGACCACACTCGCACGCGATGATCGACGCCCTTTCCCTACTGGTCAGCCATAGCGTGATCATGTTGGCCGCATGGCGCCTGCTGTCGCGCGCCGATCTGGATGACGAATCCGCGCAGGAGCAGGCCCCCGATGCGTGACCTGTTCTTCGTCGCCTTCCTGGGCGCATTCTTTCTGCTGGGCCTGCGCCGCCCTTTCCTGCTGGTCGCGGTCTATGCCTATATCGACATCGTGTCGCCGCAGCGGCTTTCCTATTTCCTGCTGAACAGCATACCCATTTCCGCCATCGCCTTTGCGCTGGCAGTCGGAACGTGGCTGCTGGTGGACAAGAAAGCGGACTGCCGCTTTTCCATGCGGCAACTGTTGCTGCTGATCCTGCTCGCCTGGTGCGGCTATACCACCGCGACGGCCGATTTCCCGCTGAATGCCCAGACAAAGTGGGAATGGGTGTGGAAGGCGATGATCTTTGCGATCTTCCTGCCGTTGACGCTGCGAACCCGGCTGCGGCTGGAGGCGCTGGCGCTGTTCATGGTGCTATGTGCCAGCACAATCATCATCAACGGCGGCATGAAGACCGCGCTGTCGGGCGGCGGATACGGCGTGCTGAACCTGATGGTCGACAATAATAGCGGCCTTTACGAAGGCAGCATCATTTCCTGCGTCGCCATATCGCTGATCCCGCTCCTCCTCTGGCTTGCGAAACATGGGACGATCTTTCCGCCCGACTGGCGCGTGCGCGGTTTCGCCTATGCGCTCTGCCTGGCCTGCCTGCTGATGCCGATCGGCACGGAAGCGCGCACCGGCCTTGTCTGCATCGTCATCCTGGCGGGCATGATGTTGATGCGGTCGAAGCGGCGCTTCGTCTATGGCCCATTATTGGCTGTCGCCGCGCTTGCCGCCATCCCCTTCCTGCCGGCCAGCTTCACCCAGCGCATGTCGACAATCGAAAACCACCAGGGCGATGAAAGCGCTGCGACGCGTCTCGCCGTGTGGAAGTGGACGCTCGACTATGTGAAGGAGCATCCCGGCGGCGGCGGCTTCGACAATTATCTGCAGAACAGCTTTACCTATTTCACGCAGGAACGCGTGATCGACAGCGGCGGGTCGCGCGTGGAGCGCCGCCTGGTCACCGACAAGGGCCGCGCCTATCACAGCGCCTATTTCGAAATGCTGGGCGAGCAGGGCTATTTCGGCTTTGCGGTCTGGGCGTTGCTGCACCTCATCTGCTTCATCAGGACCGAATCGATCCGTCGGCTCTATCGCAATCGCGATGGCCCAGCCGAAGCCTGGGTCGCTCCTTTCGCGCTGGCGCTGCAACAGGGGCATGTCATCTACATGGTGGGGTCGCTATTTGTCGGCATTGCCTACCAGCCGTTCATTTTCATGATGCTGGCGCTTCAGATCGGGCTGGACACCTATTTGACCCGCAAGCGCCGGGCAGCGGCGCGCCAGCAATTATCGCCATTCGGCCCGTTGCGGCCGGCACGAGGGGGAGTGTGATGAGAGGAGAATTGCGCATTCTGGGCATGGCCCACGGTCTGCTGCTGGGCCTGGTGCTGGCGTCGCCGATGATCGGGTCGAGCGCCCTGCCCTGGGGCGTCGAAGCGCTGTTCATCATTGCCGCCTTTCAGTTGCGGCTGGCCGACCGCCGGTGGGACGCGCGCGCCGGGCTTCGCGGCTGGGCGAGCCACATCCGCATGGCGCCCGCACGCATGGTGCCATGGGCGGGGACGGCGGTCGTCGCCGTCATCGCCGGGCCGGAACAGGCGGCGTTGGCAGGATCGATCCTGACCGCGGTGATATTGGGCGAACTGCTGATCTACCCCATCGGCGCGAACCTGCTGGGTCGCTTGCCGCGCCCAGGGCTGGCGGGGCTGATCCTGCTGCTGATCATCGGATGTGGTTTGAGCGAACCCGGACAGGCAAGCCGTTTTGCCGTCGCCTTTGCCATCGGGATGACCGGCTGCGTTTTCTGGATGCGCGGTCCCGATGGCGAAATGCGGTCGACGATGATTGCTACCGCAATAGCCACGGCGGCATTCCTGGCCGCGCTGTTTCATCCGGAAAGCGCGCGCTGGGTGATCCCGGCAGGCGCGCTGGCGGCGACCCTTGCGCTGGCCCATCTGTCCGTCATTCGCCGCCAGCCGCAGCATTGGCGGATCGCTGGCGGTGCGCGCGCCTTTCGGTCGTTGCTATCGCGGCCCTGACCATCGCCGCCACGCGCCGCGCGGAACGGAACGAAGCGCGAAAATAAGGGTTTCCTTCGCCTGAGAAGGAGCCCAATGCCCCATCGCCGCATCGTCCATGCCAATGACAGCCTGCCAGGAATTTCGCGCCGGGCGCTGAAGCGCGGCTGGGCCTATTATCTGCCCGATGGTGCCCGCATCACCGACCGCGAAGAGATTGACCGGCTGAACGCTGTCGGGATGCCGCCCGCCTATCGCGACTGCTGGTTCTGCCTGAAACCCAACGGCCATATCCAGGCCACCGGCTATGACGACCGGCGGCGCAAGCAATATCGCTACCATCCTGAGTTTCGCGCCGCGCGTGAGGCGGAAAAATATGGCGGCTGCGCAGCATTCGGGCGGGCGCTGCCCAAGCTGCGCGCCCGGATCGAGGCGGACCTGTCCACCCGTGGCTTACGCAAGGAACGCACTTTGGCCGCAGTGGTGCGCCTGCTCGACCTCGCCAAGGTGAGGGTGGGCAATGAGCAATATGCCGCCGCGAACAAGAGTTTCGGCGCGACGACGCTGCGCCGCCGCCACCTTGACCTGAAAGGCCAGCGGATGCGGTTGCGCTATCGCGCAAAGTCGGGCCGCGAACATGACCTGACCATCACCGATCGACGACTGTTGCGATTCGTGCGGGCGATGCAGGATTTGCCGGGGCAGCATTTGTTCCAATATCTGGATGAAGACGGCGTTGCGCGGCCGATCAGCTCAGGCGACGTCAACGCCTATATCGCCGACGCAATGGGCGGTGATTTCACGGCCAAGCATTTCCGCACCTGGGGGGCGTCCACCGTCGCCTTTGAAACGCTGGCGTCGGGACCTGTGTCCTTGAACCAGATGATTGCCCCCGTTGCGCAAGCGCTGGGCAATACGCCTGCGATCAGCCGCAAAAGCTATATCCACCCCGCCCTGATCGAACTTTGCAAGTCGGGACAGGATGAATGGCGAGAGGGGCTTCGCTTGCCGCGCAGCACGCGCTATCTGACCCGTTACGAACGCGGATTGATCGCTTTTCTGGACGAGTGCGGCGGAACGTCCGCGCTCGCCGTGGCGGCCTGACCGCTCGCCAATGCAGGAATGTTCATGACCGCGATAAAAGAGCCCGTGCCAATCGACATGACAGCGCGCCCACGAGACCTGGCGGAGATGTGGCGTTCAACCACCGAATGGCTCAGCGTCCATTCGCTGCAAATCCTGTTCGCGGTCGGGGCGGCGGTCCTAATCTACCTGGCGATTGCGGCCTTGCGGGGATTTGGTAAACGCATGATCGGCAGGCCCGGCGACGCGCTGGGGCTATCGCATGTCGCCGGTCGCGCCATCGCGCGGACCAACCATTTCTTCATGGTCATGGTCGCAGCCCGACTGGTCGTCAGCTACGCCAATCCGCCTGAGCTTGCGTTCAAGACGATCAGCTTTCTCTTCACCATAGCCGCCGTGTTCCAGGCCGCAATCTGGGCGCGCGAGATCATCCTGGGCTTGGTCGAACGCAGGACATCGGCCGAAGATGGGCATGGCGAAACCCTGGCCAACGCGATGGGGCTGATCCGGCTGCTGGTGACCTTTGCCCTGTTCGCCATCGCCACCGTCGTCGTGCTGGACAATCTGGGCGTCAACGTCACTGGCCTGGTGGCGGGCCTGGGCATTGGCGGCATCGCCATCGGCCTGGCGGCGCAGGGCATATTTTCCGACCTGTTCGCCGCCCTGTCGATTATCTTCGACAAGCCGTTCCGCCGGGGGGAAGTGATCACCTACGACCAGACCACCGCGCGGGTCGAGCGCATTGGCCTCAAATCCACGCGTCTGCGCGCCATGTCCGGGGAAAAGAAGGTCATTTCCAACGCGAATCTGCTGCAGAAGGAGATTACCAGCCTGCAGACCCTGGCGCAGCGGCGCGTGACCTTTGGCCTTGGCATCATCTACCAGACATCCGACGAAAAGGCCGACGCGATTCCCGATATGCTGCGGCAGATAGTGGAGGCGGAAGGGTTCCTGTTCATCAATGCCGGGCTAGTGCGATTTGGCGCCAGTTCGCTGGATTATGAGCTGAACTTCGACGTGCCCGATCCTGACCTGCACGATTATTTCCTGTCGCGTCATCGGGTGGGGTTGGCGATATGGAAGCGGTTCAAGGCGGAAGGCATAGAGTTTGCCTATCCCACCCAGACCAGCTTCACCGCCGCGCCCGATGGCAGCACCATCATGCCCTATCCCGAACAGATCCACGTCGACGGCGCGGCCCGTCGGCTCACCTGAACCCATTTTCGATTCGGCTTATCCTGCCTCCGCTTGCCCCGGGGACGCCCTGGATTCAGGGAAGGCACTGAATTCTGGCTGGGAAAATAAGATGATGTTCTATCGGGAAAAACTCGCCATCGGCGCGGCGGTCGCGATGCTGGCGATCGCCCCTGCCGCCCACGCCGGAGGGCTGGGTGCGGAGGTCAATTATGGGCGGGCGCAAGGCGATTGGGGTGCTGAACTGGGTGCGGGCTACGCATTCGACCTGGCGGGGTTCAGCCTGACGCCCAGCGCCGGCGTCTATCTGAACGATGGCGACACGTCGATCTACGGCAGGGTCGAGGCGACCTACACGCTGCCCGCCGCCGCGACCATTGGCGCAGGCGTCCGTTTCAGCGACGACGACCCGCGCCCCTATGCCACCATCGCCATGCCGCTGTTGCCCAAGCTGCGGGTGAAGGGGAATGTCGGCCCCAAATATTACGCCGTTGGCCTGACGCTGGGCTACTGACCCGTTCCCCATAGGGTGCCGGGCTGCAGCAGGCCGTCGCGCAGGGCGAGGCCGCCCTCCCGGTCACTCGCCAACAGCAGCGCGCCGTCTAGGTCGATCCAGTCCGCCCCCTGCGCGACCAGCGCGGCGGGCGCGATGCCCAGCGACGTGCCGAGCATGCACCCCACCATGATGCGAAAGCCCCGGCTGCGTGCTTCCTGCGCCAGCGCCAGTGCCTCGGTCAGCCCACCCGCCTTGTCCAGCTTGATATTCACCGCATCGAAATCCCCCAGCCGGTCGAGATCGGCGCGGGTGTGGCAGCTTTCATCAGCGCACAGCGGCAAGGGAGCGCAGATTCCCGCCAGGCGATCCTCGCGGCCATGGACGATCGGCTGCTCCACCATTTCGACGCCCAGTTGGGACAGTGCCAGTGCCTGCCCGACGATGTCGAGGTCGTGCCAGCTCTCGTTAGCATCAACGATCAGCCGCGCCTGCGGAGCGCCCGCTCGGACAGCGGCGATCCGGGCCAGATCGCCCTCCCCGGTCAGCTTGCATTTGAGAAGGGCAAAGCCCCGTCCCGCCGCCGCCCGCGCATCGCTTTCCATCTGGGCAGGATCGTTGAGGCTGATGGTGAAAGCGGTAGACAGGGGCGCGGGTGGTTCCAGCCCGGCGAGCTGCCATACGGGCGACCCCGCCTTCTTCGCCTCCAGATCCCACAGCGCGCAATCGAGCGCATTGCGCGCCGCGCCGCGCGGCATGGTTTCCAGCAAGACTTCCCGGTCCAAGGGCCCGTCATAGGCATTGATCGCCGCCGCGCAGCCTTCCGCCGTTTCCCCTTCATAATAGATGGCTGTCCCTTCCCCCCGGCCGGACAGTTCGCCATCCCTGACAAGGCAGGTCACGACATCGACCGATGTCTTGGCACCACGGCTGATGATGAAGGCACCCGCTACCGGCCAGCGTTCAACAGTCGCGGAAATTATGCGGGTCATCGGTGTTCCCTGTCAGGAGAATATACGGGAGCAAATATCGGCCCTATGCGAAAAACCGCAAGCCGTCGCATGATCCCTTGGACTTGGCTGAATAGAAGATCACCCGCGCGCCGGGAAGCACCGATCCTCGTTGAGGGTTGGTCCGGGGGCTGCTAAGCGCCCCCGCATGGAAGATGCGGAAAAGCCCATGGCGCGCGCGGGCGCGCAGTCCACTCTTGGCAGTCTGCGGATGTTGTGGCGCTTTGCGGCGCGCTATCCGGGTCGCATCGCAGCGGCTCTCGGCGCGCTAATCGTTTCGTCCGCCGCGACATTGGCGATCCCGAGCGGTTTCAAACTGGTCATCGATCGCGGCTTCATGGGTGGCGGCAACATTGACCGCTGGTTCCAATATCTCTTCCTGATCGTGATCATCCTGGCCCTGGCGACGGCGGCGCGCTTTTACTTCGTGTCGTGGTTGGGCGAGCGGGTCGTCGCCGATATCCGGTCGGCGACACAAGCCAATTTGCTGCGGCTGGAACCTCGTTTTTTCGAAGAGAACCGACCTTCCGAAATCGCGTCGCGGATGACGGCGGACACGGCGATCATCGACCAGATCGTCGGCTCCACCGTATCGGTGGCGCTGCGCAATATTGTGACGGGCACTGGTGGCCTGATCTATCTTTTCGCGCTGGCGCCCAAGCTGGCGGCAATGCTGCTGCTGGGCATTCCGATCATATTGCTGGTGATGATCAGCCTGGGAAGGCGCGTCCGAAAGCTTTCCCGTGCCAGTCAGGACCGACTGGCGGCGGTCGGCAGCATCACCGCCGAAGTGTTGGGCGCGATGAAGATCGTCCAGGCATTCGGACAACAGGACCGCGAAGCGGCACGGTTCGACGCCGCCGTGGGCGAAGGTTTCGCTACTGCCCGCCGCCGGATCATATTGCGGGCGGCAATGACTGCGGTAGTCATCGCCATCGTGTTCGGGTCGATCACGGCGGTCATGTGGCAGGGCGCGCTGGACGTTGCCGCCGGGCGGCTGTCGGGCGGCAGCATTGCCGCCTTCGTTCTGACCGGGGGCCTCGTCGCGGGCGCATTCGGCGCGCTTTCCGAAACATGGGGGGATTTGCTGCGCGGCGCGGGCGCGGCAAGCCGCCTGCATGAACTTATGACCGCAGTCCCGCAGATCGTGGCACCCGCTCAGCCTACCCCCCTGCCCCGGCTGTCCCATGGCGCGCGGCTTCAGTTTGATGACGTGCATTTCAGCTATCCGACGCGACCCGACCAGGCGGCGCTGCACGGCGTGACACTCGACATCGCGCCGGGCGAAACTGTTGCCGTCGTCGGTCCTTCAGGCGCGGGCAAATCCACGCTGATTCAGTTGGCGCTTCGCTTTTATGATCCAGATTCAGGCGTAGTCAGGCTCAATGGCGTTCCGCTGCCCGAAAGCGATCCTGCACAGGTGCGCGACATGATGGCGATGGTGCCGCAGGACAGCGTGATCTTTGCCGCTTCGGCGCGGGACAATCTGCGCTTCGGTCGATGGGACGCGAGCGACGAGGAAATATGGGACGCGGCACGCGCGGCCAATGCGGAAGGCTTCCTGAGGGCGCTCCCAGAGGGCCTGGACACCTATCTGGGCGAAGGCGGCGCGCGTCTATCGGGTGGACAGAGGCAGCGCCTGTCGATCGCGCGCGCGCTGCTACGGGATGCCCGGATATTGTTGCTGGACGAAGCCACTTCCGCGCTCGACGCAGAATCCGAACGGCTGGTGCAGGACGCGCTCGCGCGATTGATGACGGGACGCACGACGATCGTCATCGCCCACCGGCTGGCGACCGTGCGCGCGGCTGACCGAATCGTCGTTCTGGATGAGGGCCGTGTGGTGGAACAGGGCAACCATGCATCGCTGATGGCCGAAAGCGGGCTTTACGCGAGGCTCGCCAGCCTTCAGTTTCAGGACGCTCCGGTCAGTTGAAACCCGACTTCGGGGGCGTCAGCGTCGGACCGGAGATAGGCCCAGCCTATCGGCTGATACGCAAGATGTGATCCAGGATGGCCGGATGCAGCGGGCGTTCAAAACGGCATCCTGCTTCATGACCGCTGGTCCACAGAACCAGGGCGCGGCGGCCTTCAAAACCTGGCAACATGATCCAAAGGCTGTCGCCTCTGGACAATTTCATGAAGCTTTGCAGACGGAAGCCGGTGACCGAGAGATCGGCGACCTTGCTCCTGAACCAGGTTTCGCCGGGCCGCCGAACCCTTACGGACACAGTCGCGGAGCGGCGTTCGGCACGGCGGCCGTCATTCCAGGAGACGTCTATTTGAAATTCAGCGCCCATGATGCCCATCGCAATCCTCGACAGGATAATCCCTCACCTAGGTGAAAAAAGGGTGAATGGGGTCGCCACAAATGAAAAAGGGGCCGCATCAGCGGCCCCTTGGGTCAGCGTCCGATATATACTGATATGCTACCCTGTCCACGCCCGGAAACGGGAAGTCGTATCCCCGGCCAAACAGTGGCGGCATGTTCAGCCGTCAGAACTGACCATATTGCTCGTTGCCGACGAAGCCCAGCTTCGTCACGCCCGCGCGTTTGATTTCTGCAAGCACCTGGTCAACGATCACATAGCGCGTCGCCGCATTCGGCTGGAACTGCAGTTCGGGTTCAACCGGCAACCGCAGCGATTGCTGCAGATACTGACGCAGGGTCAGCAGGTCGATGGCCGAACCGTTCCAGGTGATCAGGCCGCCAGCATCGATTGCAACCTTGTTCTTGACAGGGTCGATGACGCTGTCGGTCGGCGGCGCATTCTGCGGCAGGTCGATCTTGACCGCGTGGGTCTGGATCGGGATCGTGATGATGAACATGATGAGGAGAACGAGCATGACGTCGATAAGCGGCGTCGTGTTCATTTCCATCATCGGTTCGCCGTCGTCAGTTCCGGCACTCATTGCCATCAGGCGATACTCCTAAAAACTTACAGCCGCTGAACCGACGTACCCGGTTCGGGTTCGGAGATGAAACCGACCCTCGGGAAACCGGCGCGCTGCATCGTGTAGATCGTGCCGCCAATACACCGATAGGGCGTATTGATGTCACCGCGAATGTGCACTTCGGGCAGATCCTCAGGTGTCATATTCTCGACACCGCCCGCCTTCTTGATGTCCGCTTCGAGCTTCGCGACCGCGCGATTGAGCAGATCGTCAGAAGATACTTTGGTCATGTTCCAATAGACCGCACAGCTGCCATCGGCACCCGTCGTGATCGACAGGGAGACATTTTCCGGCTTCGTCGTCGTCGGCTCGAACGCGACCTTGGGGAGCTGCAGCTGAACCGTCTGGACGACGACCGGGACCGCGATAAGGAAGATGATGAGCAACACCAGCATGACGTCGACGAGCGGCGTCGTGTTGATGTCGGACATCGGCTTTTCTTCACCGCCGTCGGAGCCAACACTCATTGCCATTGATAATTTCCTAACATGCGTGTCGATGGCGCCCCGTCATTCGGGGCCCATGGCCGGTGGGAAACCATGGCGGTCGCAGCCCGCCCGCCGGTCTCCCACCGGCGCTTGACCCAATCAGGCCTTGGTCGCAGCCGTGGCGGGCTTGGCGGCAGGAGCTACCGGGGCCGCAGCGAGCGAGGGGCGTACCGCGCCGTTCGATACCAGGTGCGCCAGAAGATCGACGGTGAAGCCGTTGAGCTGTTCCGCGATCGACTTGTTGCGGCGCTGCAGGAAGTTGTAGGCGAGCACCGCGGGAACGGCGACGGCCAGACCCAGGGCGGTCATGATCAGAGCTTCACCGACCGGGCCGGCAACGGCATCGATCGAAGCCTGACCGGCAGCGCCGATCTTGATGAGGGCGCGGTAGATACCGATAACCGTACCGAACAGGCCGATGAACGGCGAGGTCGAACCGACGGTAGCGAGGAAGGCCAGACCGCCACCCAGCTTCGAGTTGATCGACGCTTCCGAACGAGCGAGCGAGCCGTGCAGCCAGTCATGGGCTTCGACGGGATCGGTCAGCTTGGTATGTTCTTCCTGGGCCTTGATGCCGTCATCGACGATCTGCTTGTAGGCCGAATTCTTTTCGAGCTTGGCGGTGCCTTCCTTCAGGGAAGGGGCGCGCCAGAAGGTCGCACGAACCTTCTTGCCCTGATTGATGACCTTCTGCTGTTCGATCAGCTTGGTGAACAGGACATAAAAAGTACCGACGGACATGCCCACCAGAATGATGAACACGGTCCAGGCAATGGTGCCACCCTGTTCCAGAGCTTCCATAAGCCCATAAGGGTTCTCGGGCTTAGGCGCGGCTGCGGCTGCGAGATACATCAACATTTTCAAGACTTCCCTCTCAAAGGATCAATAACAAGGGAAGGCGGCAACGCCAGCCTTCCCGTCAATATCATTCCGGCAGTCGCCACGTAATGCGACCGTTATAGGTGTCGGACATTGCGCCCCCGCCCGCAGCCGTCGCCGGCTTGAACCGCGCGCGGCGCGGCAGCAGGCGGCAGGTCGCCTCGTCAAGGTCCGAATGGCCCGTAGATGAGGTGATGGTGCAGTCGGTGACACGGCCATCAGGGCCGATCTGAAGCCGGAAACCAGCGGTGCCCGAGCGTTCTTCACGCTGCGCGCGGCTGGGATAATCGGCATCGCTGAGCCAACCGCCCGGCGAACTGCGCGGCGTCGCACGCGTTGCGGGCGTCGGCGGCGGGGCCGGAGGTGGCGGCGGAGCCGCAACCGGAACCGGGTTGAATACCGGCGGAGGTGTGCGAACGGTCTGGATCGGCGGCGCGGGGGCCGGCGTCTGAACGATCGGTGGGGGAGCAACTACCGGCGGCGGTTCGACCGGCTGGTCTGGCGGCGGTGGCGGCGGCTCCTCATCGGGTGGCGGCGGTTCCTCTTTCACGTCGATCACGTTCAGCTGTTCTGCCGCCTTTTTGACATATTTCATGCCAAGGCCGGTGACGAAAGCATAACCGAGAACAGCGTGAACAAGGGCGACGATGATGATCGAGATCGTCCGACTCGATCCTTGCGAGTGGTCAGCATAGGCCATTCGGCAACGACACTCCTTAACTCAGCTTACCAGTTGATTATAAGCTAATAAGCGAAAAGCGACCCGAGCTGGCCGGGCTATCCCCGGTCACCTTTGGCCCCTATCCTCTCATTTGCTACCTTGCGAACTCCTATCGCGGCGCATCGTGGCACGCAAACGCTTTATCGATACGGTCAATTGCCATTAATATTTTGCACCAGAATGTCTTGCGTGTGACAACGATGTCACGCCTGATGACCCGTAGGACGAATATGAAAATCAAATCCTCCATCCAACCCGCATATTTTTTCCTCTCATGCCTCATTTCCGCCTCATACCCCAGCATTTCCGGGGCTCAGCCCGTTGGCAATGGCCCGGTCGCTGCGGCGCGCGATTCTTTATCCTATGCCGACATGGCGGACCTTGCCGACGCGTCGTCGCTGGTCGCGGTGGTGCAGATTCGCAGCGTAGTAACTCTGGATGCTGAACGGGCCGGCGCGGTCCCTGAAGGCTATCGACGGCTCTATATTGAGGCCGATGTGACCAGCCTGATTCGCGGAGACGGCGGAATCAGCCCGACGGTTCGCTATCTTTATGACGCCCCCCTCAGTCCCAGGGGCAAGCTGCCCAAGCTGAAGAAGGCGCAGATGATCCTCTTTGCCCGGCGAGCGGATCGGCCCGGCGAGATCCAGCTCGTCGCGCGCGATGCCCAGATCCCGGCGGACGCTCCCACGATCCAGCAGGTGAAGGCGATATTGTCCGAGCTGGTGGCAAATGGCGCTCCACCCCGGATCATTGGTGTCGGTGACGCTTTTCACGTCAGGGGCACGGTGGCGGGGGAGAGCGAGACCCAGATCTTCCTGCGCACGCAAAACGGCGATCCGGTGTCACTGTCCATCCTTCGCCGTCCGGGGCAGGAACCACGCTGGGCCGTCGCCTTGGGTGAGATTGTGGACGAAGCCGCCCAGCCGCCCGCGCGCGGCAGCCTGCTCTGGTATCGGCTCGCCTGCGGATTGCCACGGAGCCTTCCGGCCCAATCCGTCCGCTCGCTTCCCATTGCGGACGCAGATGCTGCGCGCGCAGATTTCGCCTTGGTGATGCAGGCCCTGGGCGTGTGCGAGCGCAGCCGGGCGATTTCCTGATGCCCCCAATCAGCAGTTTGACCGTCTTTTCCTTGGACAGCGGAGGATTGGAGGTTATCAGCGCCGCTTCACGCCAGCCTGAGGACAAAGCAAAGCCATGACCAATCTTCACCGCCATGCACCGCTGCGCGTCGCGCTTGTCGGCCTGGGCACGGTGGGCGGCGGCGTCATCAGGCTGTTGCAGGCCAATGCCGAATTGATCGCGCGCAGGGCCGGCTGCCCAATCCAGATCGTGGCTATATCCGCGCGGGACCGGAATAAGGATCGCGGCGTCGATCTGTCGCCTTATGATTGGGTCGATGACATGACGACCTTGCCCGGCCGCGACGACGTCGATGTGGTGGTGGAACTGATCGGCGGGGCGGACGGCCCTGCCCTCACCCTGGCACGGCAGTGCCTGGCGGCGGGCAAGCCTTTTGTCACCGCCAACAAGGCAATGCTGGCCCATCATGGGCTCGATCTGGCGACATTGGCCGAAAAGGCCGGCATCGCGTTGAAATATGAAGCAGCGGTTGCGGGCGGCATCCCGGTGATCAAGGGCATGCGCGAAGGCGCGGCGGCCAATGAGATCGCGCGCGTCTATGGCATCCTGAACGGCACCTGCAATTATATCCTGACCACGATGGAAAAGGATAAGCGCAGCTTCGATGATGTGTTGAAGGAAGCGCAGGAACTGGGCTTCGCCGAAGCCGATCCCAGCTTCGATATTGACGGTATCGACGCGGCGCACAAACTGACCATCCTCGCCAGCCTCGCCTTTGGCACCGAACTCGATTTCGACAATGTGGCGACGACCGGCATCCGGCATGTGATCGCCGCCGACATCGCCGAAGCCGCTGCCCTGGGTTTCCGTATCCGCCTGGTCGGCATGGCGCAGAACGGCCCGGAGGGCCTGTTCCAGCGCGTCCACCCCATGCTGGTCCCACTCGATCATCCCCTTGCCCATGTCGACGGTTCGCTGAACGCTGTCGTCGTGGAAGGCAATTTCGTCGGACGGCTGTTCTTTCAGGGGCGCGGCGCTGGTGACGGCCCGACCGCTTCGGCTGTGGTGGCCGACCTGATCGACGTCGCGCGCGATGAATATGGCGATGCGTTCGCGATGCCCGTCTCCGCTCTTACGCAACAGCAGCCCGCCGATGCGGGCGCACGGATAGGGCGCGCCTACCTGCGCTTCAAGGTGAAGGATCGCCCCGGCGTGCTGGCGGAAATCGCCGCCGCGATGCGCGACGCCGGGGTATCGATTGAAAGCATGATCCAGCGTGGCAATCATCAGGAAGATGGCGTGCTGATCGCCATCGTTACCCATGCGGGCGAAGAACGCTGCGTCCTCGACACGCTGGAACGGCTCGCCGGGTCCGACAGCCTGCTGCAGACGCCGATGGTAATGCATATATTGGACTGATCGCTAAGGTTCCGCGCTCATCGCGGGCCGAAGCTCTTCAATAGCGTCTCAAGCAGGGGTTCCCCAAGCTGGAACAGTTTGAGGCGCGCCCGTTTGGGGCAACCCATATTGCCTATCACACGGCAAGGACGGGCGTCGAAGCGGTAGGCGCTCATCTTGATATCACTTGCCTGGGCCGGACGATCCAGCGCGGGATGCGCGACTGCCGGTTCGGTCGTCGTCGTCAGGCATAGCGAAGGCACGGCATGACATGGCGCGGCCCCGGCGGTCTTGCCCGGAAGAAGGATCGCAGGACTGGCGAGGCTCACGGCAATCATGGCAGCGATCATCTATAAAGCCTTTGAAAGTCCAACCTGCTATAAATGCACCGTTCGACAAGATGTTGCATCTTCAATATGAAATGCCGGGCCGCGACGCCGCATGGCTCGACAAGGCGGGAGCGACCTCCTATCGCCTGCTGCAAATAGAGACAGCGAAGGAATAACTATGGTGCAGGCTAGTTCGATTCTCGACCGCGTCTTGGTGCTGGAAATGGTGCGTGTCACCGAAGCCGCCGCCATCGCCGCTTCCAAGCTGATCGGGCGCGGGGATGAAAAGGCCGCCGACGCCGCAGCGGTTGAGGCCATGCGCCTCGCCTTCAACGATCTTTACATGGATGGCACCGTCGTCATCGGCGAGGGCGAACGCGACGAAGCGCCGATGCTCTATATCGGGGAAAAGGTCGGCAATGCGATCGGCACCGGGCCGAAGATCGACATCGCGCTTGATCCGCTGGAAGGCACCACGATCACGGCAAAGGCCGGTCCCAACGCGCTGGCCGTGCTCGCGATTTCCGAAGAAGGCGGGCTGTTGAACGCGCCCGACGTCTATATGGAAAAGCTGGCGGTCGGCCCTGGCTATCCCGAAGGCGTGATCGACCTCAACCGTTCGGTGAAGGAAAATGTCGAGGCTGTGGCCAAGGCCAAGGGCGTTGAGCCGGGCGAACTCATCGTATGCGTCCTGGACCGCCCCCGTCATGAGAAGCTGATCGCGGAACTGCGCGCCATCGGCTGCGGCATCATGCTGATTCCCGATGGCGACGTGGCCGGCGTGATCGCAACCACCGACCCGGAAACGAACATCGACATCTATATGGGATCGGGCGGCGCACCTGAGGGCGTGCTGGCTTGCGCTGCGCTGCGCTGCGTGGGCGGCCAGTTCAAGGGCAAGCTGTTGTTCCGCAATGACGATGAACGTGGCCGCGCCCGCAAATGGGGCATCACCGATCTCGACAAGGTCTATGACCTCAAGGAACTGGCGAAGGGCGATTGCATCTTCGCAGCGACCGGCGTTACCGACGGATCATTGCTCGCGGGCGTAAAGCGCCTGCCGGGTGGCAAGCTGACCACCGACAGCGTCGTGATGCGCGCCAGCACCGGAACCGTGCGTTGGGTCAAAGGCGAACATCATCTGGATCGTAAGCAAGCCTGATCCGGGCAGCAACGTCACAATGAAAAGGGGACCGCGCAGGTCCCCTTTTTTATGGCATGGGATCGATCAGCGGCCTGCGCGGTGATTGAGATCATGGCCTAGCGCCAGGATCGCTACCCCTAGCAAGGTATAGGCGCTTTCCTGCCACCCATGATCCAGGGTCATCGCCCCTGCCATGATGCCCAGACCCAGAGCACCGACCGCTGCCGGCATCATGTATCCATGAGCGATAGCGCCATGCCCCAGCGCCACCGCGCCGAGCAGGATCGCCAACACCAGCCCAACCTCATGGAAGAGGGGATTGTCAAAAATCCCCCCCGCCGAAGCGAGCATGCCGAGCAGCACAGCGGTCCCCAGGCAATGCGCCACGCACATGCCCGAAATAGCGATCGCAATGCGGTCAAGGCGGCCCGTCGACAGGCTGGATCGGAAGCTGGTGGCCATGGTGGCGGATACATAGGGCAGTAGAGATGAAGTTACAACATATCATTGGCAACTTTATCACGCTCCGCCAGATGTCCGATCATCTGGGGCAAGCGCGCCATCAACATGCATCGCCGGGACGAGCACCAAGCAGCCGTAAATCTACCCTCAGGCAGCCAGGCGCAGGCAGTTTCGCCCGCCATTTTTGGCCCGATAAAGCGCCTTGTCGGCCGCCTCCAGCAATTCGGTCGCCCCGGCTGCACTCTTCAGTTCGACGAGACCGGCACTGAACGTGACAGATATCGCCTCACCCGTGTCTGTCCGCATGGGATGGGTAGAAACCGAATCACGCAGCCGTTCGCAAATCATGCTGGCGCGATGGACGTCCACCCCGACCAGCAGGATGGCGAACTCCTCGCCGCCCAGTCGTCCAATACTATCCATTCCGCGCAACCCAGGGCGCAAGCGAGAGACAAAGCCGGACAATATCTTGTCACCGATGATATGGCCGTAGCGGTCATTGACCGATTTGAAATGGTCGATGTCGATCAGCAGGAGACAGGAACGTTCCCCCGCGGCGGCCCGCCGGATCTCTCCTTCCAGCTTTTCCAGAAACGCCGACCTGCTGTCTGCACCGGTCAGCGAATCGGTGGACGCCGCCCTTTGAAGCGCTCTCTGCCGCGCCTTGTGCCGCGACATATCCCGAATCGTGCTGATCACGCCCGTTGGCATGCCGCGCTCATCGACCACCGCGCGCGTCACCATCTCGCACCAATCGAGATCTGCGACGTGCAGACCGGGGCGGAACTCGACAGTCTGGACCTCACCTGGATGGGCGAGCGCGCGCCGGTGCGAACGGGCCACTTCCGCCCTGTCCTGCGGATCGACGAAGTCGGCCGCATCGCGTCCGATCAGCATATCCGGTTCGCATCCCAACTGATCGATCGCGGAAGGCGATGCATATTGGATGACGCCATCGACGCCCAGTTCCAGCACAACGTCGCCGCTATGTTCGGCAATGGCGCGATAACGTGCTTCGCTTTCCTGCAGCATCTGGAACAACCGACGGCGCCGGTTGAGTTCGGCGGCGACAGGGATCGTCAGCAGGAAGCTGAAGGAGAGAAACAGTTGTAGAAATTGTATCCGTTCACCCAGGGTGCCGGGCACCATATGGAAAGGCCCATGCCCCATCATGGTCGCCCCTCCGCCGATGACCGCAAGAATGACTACCGAAGCGGCTGCACCCAGATAACCAGTGCGGAATGCAATCGCCACCATCGGCAAAAGAAGCACGAACAACATGGGATAGCGCGCAAGATAAAAGACGTGGACCGTCACTGCAGCGAAAAAGATCAGAAGCCCCAATGCCTCCCACTTGCTCTTGCGCGACGTTTCCCGGCTCCAGCGCCGGGCCTCCCCCTGGAAGAACATCATCAGAATTGGTGCGAAAGTAAGGCCGCCAAGCACATGGCCGCTATACCATTGCAGCCATGAGGCCCCGAACGTCACGGGCGTAAGGGAAGAAGCAACATAGGCGGCGGCAAGCCCGGCGATTACATTGGCCGGAATGCTGAGCGCCAGGACAAAGACCAGCAGCGGGCGTTTCGACGGGTCGGTCAGGTGGCGGTCGGGTTCGAAGCGACGGCACAGCAGGACGACGATCAAAGCTTCCGCAATATTGATCAGGGCCATCGGCGCAGCCGCGATCGGTCCCATGCCGAACAGCGATGTCGATATCATGCTGGCGATACCGCAGCACAGGATGATGCCAGGCCATTGCCGAGTCTGTGACCTCTGAAGCTCCGCCATCAACAGCGCGTTTGCCAGCCAGATATAGGCCAGTCCGCCTTCAAAGCGAGAAATGAGCAACGCTATGGTGGCTAGAAGGAAATAAGCCACACCCGCGATGAGCGGCGCAAAACGAGAAACGAAAGAGGGTGAAGAGAGGCTCATGCCCAACGACATTTAGCTCTGCGTGGTTAACATATGCTAACCACGGGCGCTGCCGGTTGGAACGCAGCAAGGCTGCGTCAGACGTTAAAGGCGACTGGAGGCGGCGGTGGGCACCTGACCCCGGCCCGTCGAGATATGCTCAGGCCTTTTCGAGCGTGCACTGAAGCGGGTGCTGGTTCTGCCGGGCGAAATCCATCACCTGGTTGACCTTGGTTTCCGCAACTTCATAACTGAAGACACCGCAGATGCCGACGCCGCGCTGGTGAACGTGCAACATCACGCGTGTCGCCTCTTCCATATCCATGCGGAAAAACTGCTGCAGGACGTGGACGACAAATTCCATCGGCGTGTAGTCGTCGTTCAGCATCAGCACCTTGTAAAGGGACGGTTTTTTCGTCCGTGTGCGTGTGCGAGTCGCGACGCCGACATTGGGACCGCCCGGCCCTTCGCCCTGGTCGTCCTGATCCTTGCCCGCCATCATCGCGGGATATGTCGATTTGCTGGTGCTGCTCATGTCGAGCGAGAATATGGCGATTCGATCCGTCATGGCAAGGGCAGGCTGGCGCCGCGGGGCGCGATCATGCCATGCAGAAAAGGAGACGGCCCCCACCCGAGGGTGAGAGCCGTCTTTTATCCCTGTCGTTAAGTGCTTCGGCCGATCAGGCGGCGAAGGACTTAACCTTGTCGGTGACGACAGTTACGCGCGCGGTCAGCGGCTGGGCGACGTCGCCCGCCAGCTTGATCAGCGCTTCGCTGCTCTTCGCCGCTTCCTTGGTCAGCTCGTCAAAGCTGGCCGAGAACAGCTGGCTCTGCAGCTGGAAGAATTCGGTCGGCGTCTTGACGGTCGAAAAGCTCTTGATCGACGCGGTTGCCTTTTCAAAATTCTTGCGGCTGTAGTCGACGGCATCCTGGCCCAGGCTTTCCATGCCCTTCGCGGCAATCTTGCCGGATTCGACCAGTGCTTCGACATTGCCCTTGGCGATGTCGCTCATCTCTTCAATCGCCTTGGTCGACTTCTCGACGCCAACCTTCGCCTTTTCGTTCAGGTCGGTATAGACCGACTCGAGCTTGGCCTTGGTATCTTGGGCGAACTTCTTTCCGGTTTCCATCACGTCGTTCATCATCTTCGTTCCTTCTGTGGCGGGCAGCAATACGGGCTCTACCGGCCCGGCCTGGGATGACAGGCTCTTAATGTCTTTCAGTTCCACCGGAGCTTCATCTGCTACGGCAATCGAATCGGAGGGGGCAGGCTCTACAGCCACGCTCGCACCGGCTGGCTCAGGCGCGGCATCCACTGCGGTTGTCGCCGCAGCGATCACGACTGGATCAGCCTTGACCGTCGGAGCTGGTTTCGCACGTGCCGGCGCTTTAGCCGGTTTTGCGGGGGCCGACGGCGGTGATCCGGGGCTGGAACCCACTGCCGCTTCCGCAGCCTTCAATGCCTCGCCGGCCGACAGAGTGGACGAAGTCTTGTTCACCACAGTCCGTTTGCGAGGAACTGGCTTGGGTTTCATTGCCATGGTCACCCTCCTTTGCTGCAATGCACAATAAGCGAATCGGACTACAGTTTCAAGCTTATTTTTGTGCAGTGCAGCAAAGTGGGTTTTCGACACGCATTGTTGCAGAAAAAACAGTGACAACTCTGTATGTTAGCGGGTCTTGACGTAACGTCCGGGCGCATCCTCTATCGCCTTGAGCGCGCCCCCGCCCGGCTTTCGAGCGCCCTTTACCAGCACGGTGGAATCACCCAAAGAGGCTATCCAATCGCGCCAATCGGGCCACCAGCTGCCTTTCGTCTCCGTGGCCTGTTCAATGAAATCGTCCAGCGTGACCTGGGACTGGTCCGTGGCCCAGAACTGATATTTGCCTGCGGACGGCGGATTGACGACCCCGGCAATATGCCCCGATCCCGCCAGGATGAACCGGACCGGCCCTGAAAGATGCTGGGTCAGCTTCCACACGCTCTGCGGCGGTGCAATATGATCCTCGCGTCCCGCCTGAATATAGGCAGGGGTCTCGATCCTGCGCAGGTCCAGCGGCGTCCCGTCGATGCTCAACGCATCAGGCGCGACCAGCAAATTGTCCCGATACAGCTGCGTCAGATAATCCTTGTGCCAGCGGGCGGGCAGGTTTGTCGTGTCGCCGTTCCAATACAGCAGATCGAACGGCGGATAATCCTGCCCCAGCAGGTAGTTGTTGACCACATAGTTCCAGATGAGGTCGCGACCGCGCAGCAGGTTGAAGGTCGCCGCCATATACCGGCCGTCGAGGAACCCACCCGACGACAGCTGGTCCAGCAGCTTCATCTGGTCATCGTCGATGAAAAGGCTGAGGTCGCCCGCTTCGCTGAAATCCACCTGTGCCGTGAAGAAGGTGGCGCTGGCCACCTTGTCCGCCTCTCCGCGCGCCGCCAGCAGCGCAAGCGTCGCGGCGAGCGTCGTTCCGGCGACACAATAGCCGATGGTGTGAACCGCCGGAACTCCCAGCAGCTCTCGCACGGTGTCGATCGCATCCACTTGCCCGCGCAGGATATAATCGTCCCACTGCAAATCCTTCATCGACGCATCGGCGGACTTCCAGGACAGGAGGAAGACGCTGATCCCCTGGTCCAGCGCCCATTTGACGAAGCTTTTTTCAGGCGACAGGTCGAGGATGTAGAAGCGGTTGATCCAGGGCGGGAAGATGAGCAGCGGCGTTTCCATCACCCGCTCGGTCGTCGGCGTATAATGGATGAGCTGGTAAAGCGGCGTTTCCTTGATCACCTTGCCAGGTGTCGCCGCAATGTTGCGCCCGACTTCGAAGCTGCTGCCATCGGTATGGGTAAGCTGCCCCTTTTCCAGATCGGCGAGCATGTTCTGCAGGCCCTTGACCAGGTTTTCGCCGCCGCTTTGAAGCGTTTTTTCAACCACTGTCGGGTTGGTGAAGGCAAAATTGCTGGGTGCCATGGCATCGATCATGCCGTTGGTGGCGAAACGCAGCTTCGCCTTCTGCTTGGGGTCGGCACCGTCGACCGTGTCTGTCAGCTGTAGCAGATAGTCAGACAGCAGCAGATAGCTTTGCCGGATCAGATCGTAAAAGGGGTGATTGGACCAGGCCGGATCGGCGAAACGGCGGTCCCGTGCCGCAGCGGGGCTGCCGGGTGGTGGCGGTTCAGGCTGGTCGCGCAACATGCCGCCTGAAGTCAGGAAGCGCTGCCATAGCGCCAGCCCTTCATCGGCAAAGCTCGTCTGTATCCGCGCGACAGCGTCGGCGTCGAACGGCAGCGTGCGGCCTACCGCGCCCGCCGCCTGTTCCAGCAGAAGCTGCTGGGCCCGACCGAGCATGTGAGTCCATTGCTGCATCTGTTCAAGCGTCGGCAGATGGGGTTCATTCAGGTCGTTCGCTTTCATGGCCACCATCCCTTTTCCGGCATCGCCCGGTCCGCCGCTTTCGCTAGCGCGTCGCTGCCGGGCGCGTTATAGCCAAACCGTGCCACGCCCTGCGTGCGCAGGCTACTATCCCCCACGGAGACCTTTCAGGAAAGCCTATAATGTCCGAAGAATTTTACCGCATGAAGCGCCTGCCGCCCTATGTCATCGCCGAAGTCAATGCGATGCGAGCGGCCGCGCGTGCGGCGGGCGAGGACATTATCGACCTGGGGATGGGCAATCCCGACCTGCCGCCGCCGGACCATGTCATCGCAAAGCTGTGCGAAGTCGCGCAGAAACCCAGCGCGCATGGCTATTCCCAGTCGATGGGAATTCCGGGACTGCGCAAGGCCCAGGCAAATTATTATGGCCGCCGTTTCGGCGTAGACGTTGACCCTGAAACCGAGGTCGTCGTGACGATGGGATCGAAGGAGGGGCTGGCCAGCCTTGCCAATGCGATCACCGCGCCGGGCGACGTCGTGCTGGCACCCAACCCCAGTTACCCCATTCACATGTTCGGGTTCATTATCGCGGGCGCGACCATCCGGTCGGTGCCGACGACGCCGGACGAAAATTACTGGAAATCGCTTGAGCGGGCGATGGCGTTTACCGTGCCGCGCCCCTCCATCCTCGTCGTTGGCTATCCCAGCAACCCGACAGCCGAAACGGTCGATCTCGCCTTTTACGAGCGGCTGGTGGCTTGGGCGAAGGAGAATAATGTCTGGGTTCTTTCGGACCTTGCCTATTCGGAACTTTATTATGACGGCAATCCAACGCCTTCCATCCTCCAGGTGCCGGGGGCAAAGGATGTTGCGGTCGAATTCACCTCGCTCAGCAAGACCTATTCGATGGCCGGTTGGCGGATTGGCTTTGCCGTCGGCAACCGGCAGCTGATCGCCGCGCTCAAGCGGGTGAAATCCTACCTCGACTATGGCGCGTTCACGCCGATTCAGGCAGCGGCCTGCGCCGCGCTGAATGGGCCGCAGGATATAGTGCAAAAGAACCGCGAACTCTATCACAGGCGTCGCGATGTCATGGTGGAAGCCTTTGGTCGCGCGGGCTGGGAAATTCCCGCGCCCCGGGCCTCGATGTTCGCCTGGGCCCCGCTGCCGCCCGCGCTGAAAGACATGGGCAGTCTGGAATTTTCCAAGCAACTGCTGACTCATGCCAAGGTCGCCGTCGCCCCCGGCGTCGGCTATGGCGAGGATGGTGAAGGCTATGTCCGCATCGCCATGGTCGAAAATGAGCAGCGGCTGCGGCAGGCGGCGCGCAACATCAAGCAATATCTGAAGTCCATGGGCGTCGACACGCCTGCCAAGGGTGCCGCCTGAGCGAGGATGGCGGACAAGGCTATCGGTCGCACATTCTGGGGAATGCGTGCGGCTGCATCGCGGCAATCTTGTTCCTGATGGGATCAGCCACCGTCTTTATTGGGTCGGTGTTCGGCGATTGCACGATCGATTCGGACTGCGCGCGAAAGAATGATGCAGGTCATATACTGTGGATCGCCCCGCTTTCCGCCCTTGTCATTTTCTTCGCAATACGCTGGTTTGTCGAAAAGATGAAAGCAAGCACGCGATGAACCCCATTCCCCAATTTGCCGACGTATCCCAGGTTTCACAGGTCGCGCAGACAATCCAGCTGGCCCTCGCTCCGGTATTCCTGCTGGCGGGTATTGGGGCGTTTCTCAATGTCTGCGTGGGGCGGCTTGCTCGCATCATCGACCGCGCGCGGCGGGTGGAAGAACGCATCCTGACCAGCCGGGGCAGGGAACATGACCGCATGGTCGCCGAAATCCGGGTGCTGGATCGTCGGATGAGCGTGGTCAACAGCTCGATCTTCCTGACCGTGGTATCGGCCTGCGCGGTCTGTCTGGTCGTTATTCTGTTGTTCGCGGGCAATCTGTTTGGTGCGCACCTGGGCACGTTGATCGCGATATTGTTCAGCCTGGCCATGCTGTTGCAGGCCGCTGCCTTTGGCACATTCATCCAGGAAATCCGGCTCGGCTCACGCATCATCCACATCCGCAATGAAGTGCTATATCATGAGGCGGAGGTGGAAGACGCGTCATGACGAAATTCACCGTCAACGACCGTCCCGTCCAATATCGCATGGACCCCGACACGCCGCTGCTATGGGCGTTGCGTGACGCATCCAACCTGACCGGGACCAAATATGGCTGCGGCACGGGGGACTGCGGCGCGTGCACGGTCGATATTGACGGCGAAGCGGTCAGGTCATGCCAGGTCACGATTGGCTATGCGGAAGGGCGCTTCGTCACCACGATCGAAGGGCTATCGCCTGACCGTGGCCATCCGCTGCAACAGGTCTTCGCCGCCGACAATGTCTCGCAATGCGGCTACTGCATTCCCGGCATGATCATGACCGCCGCCGTCCTGCTGAAACGGAATAACGACCCCAGCGATGATGAGATGGACACCGCCATCACCAACATCTGCCGCTGCGGCATCTACCCCCGCCTTCGCGCCGCCATTCGCCGCGCAGGCCGCATCATCCGCGGTGAGGAGCAGGTCGAAGCAGCCCCGCCACCCGGCATCACCCCCGAAGAGGCCGCTCGCACCGTCCCGGCGCTGCGCAGGCTCTGACCTTTAGCCGAAACGGTAGGCTGACACAGTCCAGCCCAGCACCGTGCTGCGATGGTCCAACCGTGCAGCATCGTCCGCCCCCGCGCCCAATGCCACCATCAGCGGCAACAAATGCTCTTCACGCGGATGAGCGAAACACGCCTCAGGCAATTGATCCCAGGCACTGACGCGCGCTGCCCGTCTCTGCGGGTCAGCATCGGTCACGGCGCTGGCCAGCGCATCATCCCATTCCACCGCGCGATCGGTTCCTTCCGGGCCGCGCACGCGCATATTGTGAAAACTCATCCCCGATCCAACGATCAGCACCCCTTCGTCCCGCAGCGCCGCGAGCGCGCGTCCCGCCGCGATGTGAGCGGCCGGGTCAAGATCCCGCCGCAGCGACAGTTGCACGACCGGGATTCCAGCATCAGGCAATGCCACCTTCATCGGGATGAAGACGCCATGATCCCACCCGCGCTCCTTTTCTTCGGCAACCGGGAAGTCGGCGTCCCTCAACAATGAAGTGACGCGCCTCGCCAATCCGGGATCGCCCGGCGCATCCCATCGCAAAGCGTAGGTGTGCGGCGGGAAGCCGTTATAATCGAACAGCAGCGCAGGCCTGGCCCCGCCATGGACCGTGAACAACGGTTCTTCCCAATGCGCTGATACGATCAGCATCGATCGGGGCCTTTCGGGCAAATCGGATATCAGCCCGGCCAGATAGTTCTGCATCGGGTGCCACATGGGGTCGCTGTGCAGACGGTCGGGATCGGAAGGGTCCATGAAGAAGCACGGACCGCCGCCATGCGGGATGAAGAGGCTGGGTTGTTTCATGACGCCAAGATCATGCGCTTTGTCGCCATGCGCAACATCGCGCGCTGAAACAATGCGTTTCAACCCAAGCCGCTTCCTATCCGACTGCGCCGGCCAAGCTGTTCAGGATCGGCCTTCCTCATCGACCAACGGAGCGATGGCTTGGGCGAGCGTCGCGCCCGAATATGGCTTTTTGAGTAGGGTGACATGATTGTAACGCGCGGGCAGTTCCAGCCCGTCGCCATAGCCGGTCGCGAAAATGAAGCTCACCCTCCGTTCGGTCAGCAAATCCGCGATGGGCAGGCTGGTTTCATTCCCCAAGTTGAAATCAAGCACGGCGAAATCGACCTTGCGCAACGCGATCGCTTCGCGCGCACGGCCTATGCTGGCTGCGGTGATGACGTCGGCACCAAGATCGCGCAGCGCATCCTCTCCGTCCATGGCGATGATCATATTATCTTCGACCAGCAGCACGGTGCGGCCCTTGAGCAATTCGGGCGTGGCGTCGGGCACGGCCTGGGCGCGTTCCTTGTTCACGATGTCCGGCAGCACCGACGCCACATAGGTCGATGGAATACAGAAGTGCGCTTCTACCCCTGCGAGCCGATAGGACACTTCCGCCTTGCCACCCAGGTCGTAAGGAATGGACCTTTCTATGACCGTCGACCCGAAACCTCGGCGGGTGGGCGCGACCACGGCGGGGCCGCCATTTTCTATCCAGTGGAGCAGCAGGCTGCCATCCACATCGACATGCCAGTCGATGGAGACCACGCCGCCGTCGGACAATGCGCCATATTTGGCAGCATTGGTCAAAAGTTCATGGATCACGAGCGCCATGACCGTAAAGGCCGAAGGCGTCAGCAATATATTGGGGCCGGTCAGTTTTACCCGGTCCCGCCTTTCGCCAAGATAGGCACCCGCCTCCACCTCGATCAGGTCATACAGCCGCGCGGGCGACCAACGATCAGCCGTGATCTGGTCATGGGCGCGCGCCAGGGCGTGAACCCGGCTCTCCAATGTCCCGATGAACTCTTCCACCGATCCAGCGCTGCCGCGCGTCTGCGACAGCAATCCGCGGATCACGGACAGGATATTGCGAACGCGATGGTTAAGCTCAGCGATGAGAAGTTCCTGCTTCTCATGCGCGCGGTGCCGTTCCTCATTGGCGGAATCCGACAGGCGCAGCACCACCTCCAGCAAGGCCGTGCGCAACGCTTCAGCGACGCGCAATTCCGGCGGCGTGAACGGCACGGCGGTGCCCTTCACCAGTTGCGACCATTCCTCGAAACTCTTGCGCGGCGTCAAACGGGGGCCGTTCGGCCCATATTCGATATGCTTTTCCTGATTGCCTGCCCAGCGAACCGAACGGAGTTGTTCGGGCCTGAACAAAACCACATAATCACGCGGGCGACGCGACAGCGGGATGGCGAGCAGCCCAGCGGCGCGGTCGGCAAAGGCGGCGGCTTCCGGCATGATGCGGGACAGGCTGTCGGTGGTGTAGACTTGGCTGGCGGCGGTGCGATTGAGCAGGTTTATCAGCGCTGCGAAGGATGTTTCATCAGGCGTCAATCCTGACAGCGTCATCTGGCCGTCAATATAAACCCCCACGCCTTCAGCCGGGATCGTGTCGAAAATGACGTCGCCCAGCCACCGGGCATTGGACAAAAGATCATTATCCTGCGCGACAGCCGACATCAGTCGGTCAGCCACCTGCCGCGCTTTGCCCTCATAGTCCGCAACTTCGGCACGCTCGCGGCTTTCCAGCATCATGGAAAATATCTGGCCGAACAGTTCGGCGGCACTGCGCTGCGCGAAACTGGGCAGGCGCGGGCCATAATGGTGGCAGGCGAAAAGGCCCCACAGCCTTCCTCCCACGATGATGGAAATGGAAAGCGATGCGCCCACACCCATATTGCCGAGATATTCGATATGAATGGGAGAGACTGCCCGCAACAGGCTGAGCGACATGTCGAGCGCCACCCCTGACGGGTCGAGCACGGGCACGACCGGCACCGGCTCTGCCTTCACATCCGCGATCACGCGGAAGATGTTGCGCAGGTAAAGCGCGCGCGCTTGCTGCGGAATGTCCGATGCGGGGTAATGAAGCCCGAAAAAGCTGTCTATGCCCGGCCGCAAGGCTTCGGCGACGACTTCACCGTCTCCGCCCTCGGCGAAGCGGTAGACCATGACCCGGTCGAAGCCCGTCAGCGCCCGCACCTGGCGCGCGCCATCGCGCAGGAACGGCGACATGCCGTCTGCCTGCGCCAGTCGCGCCACCATGGAACGGACCATGCCGGTCGCTTCCATCTCATCGGCGCGGGCAGGTTCCGCCTCAATGATCACGAGTGAACCGGAGAAATGCACGGCCACGTCGAAGGGTGGGCATCCATCGACCAGGACGAGGGAGAACATCCGCTCAACCGCATCCGCCCCGCGCAGGAGCGTGATTCGGTTGCGTAAGGTGTGGATCGCGTCGGGAGAGAAGATGTCGCTGATCGGGTGGCCCAGCATGTCCTGTGGCGTCAGCTTGATGAACTGGTCGATATTCGCCGATACGCGCGACACCAGCCAGTCGGAGGTCAGCGCGACCAGAAACCCGAAAGGCTGGATCATGCCCGGAACGTGGATCGGTTCGCGGTCGCAATTGCTGATGTCGACGGCAAAGCCTGCACCCTCTGGTTCGGGGCCATCAGCCATGCGTCAATGCCTGCTCGCTGGACGCGGCGGCGGCGAACAGCGCAAAGGCCGCTTCGGCACCTTGTACCGCTTCACCGATCCAATCATCGCCCTCCCCTTCAGCCGCGGCGTCGAGCGACTGCTGGAAGGCCTGCCACCCACCCTTTTCATGCACCGACGAAAGATAGGCGCGGGGAAGGCCGGTAGCGACCCGGCGTTCGAGCACGGACCCACCCAGCCGCGACCCTTCCAGCGCGTACAGCGCGCCCCAGCGGAACGCGTCGCTGTCTGACGTCTGCATGATGAGGGCGTCAGGCATTGATTCACCCAGCGCCGCGAGATCCGCCGCCAATTTGGGCAGGCGCGACGCGTCAGGCCGGGCCATCGCCTCCAGCGGAGCAAGCGCGCGGGCATGGGCCTTCAAAAAGGCACCATAGCTTTCCGGCGTGTCCAGGGAAAAACGGGAAAACAAATCGTCGACGCGCTGATGCCCCGCCATCGTCGCTTCACGCAGGGCCTGTCGCACACGGCCAGAAATAGGCATTCTCTTCACTCGGCATTCCTAATGGCAGTTATCGGGTCGCGCCTTGATGCAAATCAGCTTATTCGGCTTAGTCGCTCGGTTCGTGGGGTTTTCTTTCCCCCCGAAGATCCGAGACTCTATTTTCCTACGACCGTGCGCTAACAATAGGGCCCTTTCAAATTGCTGACAAACAAGTTCAGCCTCTCGACATGGCAGCTAAAGTAACAAGGCAGCATGAGGGCGCGATGCCCTAACGGAAAGCGAAGATCATGTTGAAGAAAATCATGCTGTTGGGACTGATGTCGGCGACAATATTAGGCGGCACAGCCCCCGCTTATGCCCAACGTGGGGACGATAGTGGATGGCGCGGTCGCAGCGAGCGGCCCGCCGCCCGTGCCGACAGCGGACGTCAGGGCGGCGAAGCGCGTCAGCAGCGCCAGGGCCAGCGCGCGCAACAGCAACGCCGCGACGATCGACCTGCCGCGCGGGTGGTACAGCCACGACCCCAGGCACGCTGGCAGGGTGAGGCGCGCAGGCCCAATAACATAGGCACCGAACGCCGCGAAGGCTGGCGCGTCATGCGCTCATCGCAGGATGGCCCTCGTGCATTGCAGGAAAACCGGCGTGAAACACGCGATAACCGCCGAGAGGACCGCCGGGTCGATCGGCGAGACGACCGTCGGGGCAATGAGCGGTGGAATAATGACGATCGGCGCTGGCGCGGCAATGCCGCCGTTGGCCGACGGTTCGACGATCGCACCCGCTGGAGCAGCCAGCGGCGCTGGAACAATGACTGGCGGCAGGATCGCCGTTACGACTGGCGCAGCTATCGCTCCCATTATAGCGATCGCTACCGCGTCGGACGTTATCATGCCCCGCGCGGATGGAGTTACGGCTATAATCGCTATTCGATAGGGATCGTCCTCAACAGCCTGTTATTCTCCAACAGCTATTGGATCAACGACCCCTGGTCATACCGCCTGCCGCCCGCTTATGGGACGCTGCGCTGGGTCCGCTATTATGACGATGCGCTGCTGGTCGACATTCGCGATGGCTATGTCGTCGATGTGATCCACGACTTCTTCTGGTGAACGACATCCGCGAATCATATTGCAACGGCTGAATGACCTTCAGACTGATTGGACCCGAAGTCACAGGCTTCGGGTCTTTTTCATTTGCGGCGTCGGGATCAACGGTGGCAGGAAGCGTTCATGACTGCTGTGATCGATGATGGAGGCGTTGCATCCGCCGCTCGTGCACGGATCGGGCAGACCGTGCGTGCCCGGCTGGACCGCAATCCCATGGTCAGCCGCATCAACGCCCCCTTACTGGAAATCTACGGACGCCGCGATTTTTTGAGCGAGGCTGAGTGCGCGGATTTGCGGGCGCTGATCGACGCGGGCGCGCAGCCTTCCACCCTGTTTTCAGATGGTGCCAATGCCGAATATCGCACCAGCCATAGCTGCAACCTGGACCCGGCGAACCCGCTGGTCATGGCGGTCAGCGACCGGATTTGCGCGCTGACCGGCCTGCCCGCCGATCATGGCGAAACGCTGCAGGGCCAGCGCTATGTCGCAGGCCAGGAATATAAGGCGCATTGCGACTATTTTCCGGTCACCGCCAACTACTGGCCCGCCATGCGCAAGTCGGGCGGGCAGCGAAGCTGGACCGCGATGATCTATCTGTCCGCCGTCGACGCAGGGGGTGAAACCCATTTTCCGCACTGCGAATTCATGGTGCCACCGGTTGAGGGCATGATCCTGGTCTGGAATAATATGAATCCCGACGGCGCACCCAATCCCAACAGCCTGCATGCCGCCAAGCCGGTGGAAGGCGGGATGAAATATGTGGTCACCAAATGGTTTCGTGAACGGCGCTGGGGAGCCTGAGGCATCCTGCCGCCTTCATCATCTATGATACACATTGCGACATAAATGACCGGTAGCTGACCGACCCGTTCGCGGTCGGTTCAGCGCAAGCCGGGCATAAGCATCATGTTGGCGGCGGATCCTGCCAAAGGGCTGAAAAGTTAAGCCTCGCAGGTTCAACCGCCAAGATGATGGGAGAAATTATATGCGTAAGTTGATCATCCTGGGCCTGATCGCAGCAACCGCCATGCCCGGCGCGGCCATGGCCCAGTCGCGCGGCGAGGTCCGCGACAGCGCGCGGGAACTGCGGCAGGAACAGCGTGAATTGCGCGACGCCCGCCGCTATGGCGACCGCCGCGATGTGCGCGAAGAGCGCCGCGATGTGCGAGAAGCGCGGCGTGAGGTGCGGGAAGATTGGCGCGACTACCGCCGTTCAAACCGCAATGTCTATCGTGCAGGAAACTGGCGTGCGCCTTTCCGCTACCAGCGCTGGAACGAAGGCGCGCGAATCCGGCCCGCTTATTATAGCTCACGCTATTATATCAGCGATCCCTATCGCTATCGCCTGCCCCGCCCCGGCAACAACCTGCGTTGGGTAAGGCACTATAATGACGTGCTGCTGGTCAACGTCCGCAGCGGTCGGGTCATGCAGGTGCATCGCGGCTTTTTCTGGTAATCGCGATAGGCTTTAAAAAAAGCGTCGGCCCCGGGTCTATGATCCGGGGCCGTTCTGATTCCGGGCGTATTGGAGGAAGTTAAAACCCTTGGCCGCGCCGCTCGTCTCCGAGCGGGCGCGGCCGATGACACGCGCGAGGCGCGCCATCAGTCCGAAAGGGGGGTGGACCACAGGATGTAACGTTCGGGGGTGCGTAATGTTCCGCACCCGCCGCCTTATTCTCCTAACGCCTCGGCGATCAGTCGGCGGCTGTTGGCAATGCCGTACAGGGCGATGAAACTACCCATGCGCGGCCCCTGATCGGCACCCAGGAGCGTTTGATACAGCGCCTTGAACCAGTCCCTCAACTCGGCAAATCCGAACTCTTCATCCTTGCCAATCGCATAGACGATGTTCTGCACATCTTCCGCGCTCGCGTCGGCGGGCAGAGCCGCCAGCTCCGCGTCCAGCCTGCGAAGCGCGGCGGCTTCGTTCGGCTCTGGCGCGCGGCGCTGAAGCGTCGGCGCGACGAAATCCCGGTGATAGGCGAGCGCATGACCGATCAGCGCATCCAATTCAGGATAGGCTTCCGCGCTGGCACCCGGCACATAATTTTGCAGATATCCCCACACCTGATCGCGCCGGGCATCGCTCATCACGCCGACAAGGTTCAGCAGCAAGCCGAAGGTTACCGGCAATTCGCCTTCAGGCAGGGTGCCGTTGTGAACATGATGGACCGGGTTGCCCAACTGCTGTTCGACCGCCTGCTTGGGATAATTGCCGCGGAACTGCCAATATTCGTCCACCGCGCGCGGGATGACGCCCATGTGCAGTTGCTTGGCCTTTTTCGGCTCGCGATAGGCGTAGAAGGCCAGGCTCTCCTGCGGGCCATAGGTCAGCCATTGTTCAAGGCTGAGGCCATTGCCCTTGGACTTGGAGATTTTCTCTCCCTTTTCATCCAGGAACATTTCGTAGTTGAAGCCCTCAGGCGGGCGAGCGCCCAGCGCGCGGCAAATCCGCGAACTTTGCGTGACCGAATCGATCAGGTCCTTGCCCGCCATTTCATAGTCGACGCCCAGCGCGACCCAGCGCATGGCCCAGTCGACCTTCCATTGCAGCTTGGCCCCGCCCGACAGGATCGACTGTTCGATGATTTCGCCTTCATCCTCGAAACGGACCAGGCCGGCATCCGCGTCAATCACCTCGACCGGGACCTGCAGCACGATGCCGCTTTTGGGACTGACCGGCAGGACCGGGGAATAGGTCGCCTGCCGTTCCTTGCGCAGCGTCGGCAGCATGATGTCCAGAATGTCCTGATAGTGGCGCAGGACATTCTTCAGCGCATCGTCGAACGCGCCGGACCTGTAGCGATCTGTCGCCGAAACGAATTCATAGTCGAAACCAAAGCGGTCGAGAAAATCCCGTAGCATCGCATTATTGTGGTGCGCGAAGCTCTCAAACTTCCCGAACGGATCGGGCACCTGCGTCAGCGGCTTGCCCAGATGTTCCGTCAGCATCGCCTGGTTGGGGACATTGTCCGGCACCTTGCGCAGCCCGTCCATGTCGTCGCTGAACGCGATGAGGCGGGTCGGAATGTCCGACAGCGCATGATAGGCATTGCGCACCATGGTCGTGCGCAGCACTTCGTTGAACGTGCCGATATGCGGCAGGCCCGATGGGCCATAACCGGTTTCGAACAGGATATAGCCTTTGTCAGGCGCGCCCTGCGGATAACGCTTCAGAAGCTTGCGGGCTTCCTCATAGGGCCAGGCCTTGGACGCTTGCGCGGCGGTGCGGATGATTTCGGACACAGTCATGATGCAATGCCCCTAGCCCCGGTCTGGATGAAAGGGAACGGGTAAAGAAAACCGGCCTCGGTTCGCCGTCTTTGGCCCAATTTCAGGTTTCCCTTTTGTTCCGTGTCGCCTAATCGAACAGACGTGATCGACCCTGCCGCCCTGCCCGCCCTTCACGCCAGCCATGGTGGCATCTGGCTGCGCGACGGGTCGAGCACGCAGGCGGTAGCCAAGGGCAACGCGATCGGGCGCGCGGCGGAAACGCCGGTCCTGCTGCTCAATGCGCCGCTGACGGGGCAGAGGCTGGGCTATCCCGACCTGAACGGGCTGGACCTGCTGGAACTGTGGGCCTTTGTGCACCCTGCCCGCTTTCTTGTGCCCACGGCCAAGGGACTGGCAGAGGCACTGGGGCTGGAACGGCCCACAGCCGAAGCGGATATTCCCGCATTGTTGCAATCGGCAACAGCCGCCTTGCTCAGCATATTGGAAGGTTCCGATTGGGCCGAACGCGAAGGCGGCTGGACCAGCGCCCAGTCGCTTCATCGCCTCCGCTGGCCCTGGAGCCCCCTGGTCGCACCGCGTATCCGCCGCCCCGCCGAAGCAGAACGCTGGCTGTTTACCCGACTGCCCGAATGGGACGAAGCGCCACCCCGACCCGCCGCCCGATCCATCGCTTTGCAGGAGGAAGCGGTGCTGTCGCGCCTTTCCGACCTTACCGGCGCACAGGCCGAAGCTCGGCCGGGCCAGCGCGCCTATGCGGCGGCGGCGGTGGAGGCTTTCCTGCCCCGCGCGCACCGTGATCAGCCCAACATGTTGCTGGCCGAAGCGGGGACAGGCATCGGCAAGACGCTGGGCTATCTGGCCCCGGCGTCCCTATGGGCGACACAGGCGCAGGGTACGGTGTGGATTTCCACCTATACCAAGGCGCTGCAACGACAGCTTGATCGCGAAAGCCTGCGCCTGTTCCCTGACCCCGCGACCGCCGCGCGGCGTGTCGTGGTGCGCAAGGGCCGGGAAAATTATCTTTGCCTGCTCAATCTGGAGGATGCGCTGCAAGGCGGCTTTGCCGGACGCGCCGCCATATTGGCGCAGTTGGTGGCGCGCTGGGCGGCCTACAGCAAGGATGGCGACATGGTCGGCGGCGACCTGCCCGGCTGGTTGCCTACCCTGTTCCGGCGCAATGGATCGACCGCGCTGACCGACCGGCGGGGCGAGTGCATCTATGCGGGATGTCCGCATTACCGCAAATGCTTCATCGAACGGTCTGCGCGCGCGTCCGCCGAAGCGGATATCGTCATCGCCAACCATGCGCTGGTAATGATCAACGCCGCGCGCGGCCGGGAAACCGGGCAGCGCCCCCAACGCATCGTTTTCGACGAAGGCCACCATCTGTTCGACGCGGCTGACGCAACCTTTTCCGTGGCGCTATCCGGGCATGAAGCGATCGAGCTGCGCCGTTGGATCATGGGACCGGAAGGCTCTTCGCGCGGGCGGCGGCGCGGGCTGGCGGCGCGCCTGTCCGACCTTGCCAGCTATGATGAGGAAGGCGGCGATGCCATCCGCGCGGCGGCGGACGCGGCGCGGGCCTTGCCCGCCGACGAATGGCTGAAGCGCATCGTCGCGGGCGAACCATTCGGCCCGGTCGAACAGCTGCTCGCCGCCGTGCGCGGGACCGTATATGCGCGCGCCGCCGATACGGGCGAGGCGGATGCTGGCTATGGGCTGGAAACGGAGCTGGCCGAACCTGACGGGGCGCTGGTGGAGGCTGCGCAGGATGCCGCGCTGGCGCTGGATGCGCTGCTGCGTCCGCTCGCCCGGCTCGCCAAGCGGTTGGAAGCGGTAGTGGAGGACGCGCCGGACTGGCTGGACGGTGCGGCGCGGGCCCGGATCGAAGGCGCGATCGCGTCGCTCGGCTGGCGGCGTGACCTGATCACGGCATGGCTGGCTTTGCTCGCACGGATCGGTGGACCTGCCGACCCGGACTATGTCGACTGGCTGACGGTCGACCGGGTAGAGGGGCGCGAATATGACATAGGCGTCCACCGCCACTGGCTCGACCCCACCCGGCCCCTTGCCGAAACAGTGTTGAAGCCCGCCCATGGCGTGCTCGTCACTTCGGCGACGCTCAAGGGTGGCGGCGACTGGAGCAATGCCGAAAGCCGCAGCGGCGCTGCCCACCTGGCACGCGGAGCGCAGCGGTTCGAAGCGGCCAGCCCCTTCGACTATCCCAGCCGCGCCGAAGTGCTGATCGTCACCGATATCAAGCGCGGCGACATCGCTGCCCTGTCGGGTGCCTATGCCCGGCTGATCGAAGCGGCGGGCGGCGGCACGCTGGGCCTGTTCACCGCCATCCGGCGGTTGCGGGCGGTCCACGCACGGATCGCCGACCGGCTCGCACGGGGCGGGCTGCCGCTTTACGCACAGCATGTCGATCCAATGGACACCGGCACGTTGATCGACATTTTCCGCGACGATCCGCGCGCGTCGCTGTTGGGTACGGACGCCCTGCGCGATGGCGTGGACGTGCCGGGCCAGTCGCTGCGGCTGGTGGTGATGGAGGGGGTTCCTTGGTCCAAACCCACCGTGCTTCATGCCGCGCGGCGACTTGCTGGCGGCGGCGCGGCCTATGACGACCGGCTGATCCGCGCCAGATTGGCCCAGGCCTTCGGTCGGCTGATCCGCCGTGCGGAAGATAGCGGCAGCTTCGTCATTCTGTCGGCCGCCATGCCCAGCCGCCTGCTCAGCGCCTTTCCGCCTGGCACGCCTATCCGGCGGGTGACATTGGATGAAGCGATCATAGCGGTCAGCGCCCATTCCCGCGCTGGCATTGGCGGCGGTGCGGCGCTACGGCATCAGGACGACGAATCCGGCACGCACGACCTGGAGCAAAGATGAAGCGGCTGACCCTTTTCCGCCATGCCAAATCCGACTGGGACGATCCGGTAGCACGCGATTTCGATAGGCCACTTAATCGACGGGGAGAAAAGGCGGCATTGATCGTTGGCCAGTTCGCCCGGTCGCACAATATGCAGTTCGACATGCTGGTCGCGTCGCCCGCCGTGCGCGTCACGCAGACATTGGACACTTTCCTGGCTGGCTATGGCGACCCGCTTGAGCCGCACTGGGACCGGCGCATTTATCTGGCGTCGGCGGCCACCTTGTTTGACGTGATCCGCGACCTGCCCGAAACCGCGGACAGCGTGTTGATGGCGGGACATAATCCGGGGCTGGAGGAACTGATATTGGAACTTGTGCCCGATAATGGGGCAAGCCCGCTGCGGGAGGATGTCGAGGTCAAGTTTCCGACTGCCAGCCTGGCGGCGATGGATCTGGCGATCGACCATTGGACCGAAGCGCGCAAGAATGTCGCAACGCTGGCGAGCTTCATTCGCCCCCGTGATATCGATCCTGCGCTCGGTCCCGGATCACGCTGAACCCAAGCGGCTGAAGGCATTGTCGGCGCGGGTGCAACGCCTTTCCCGCGTCAGGGGATATCCACCGCGCGCGCCAATGTAGCGCGAATGGATTGAAGCCGTTCAAGAATATCCTGCGACTGCTGGGCATGGGCCGACGCCTCTGGCGCAGGATTGCTGCGGACCGGCACCGGTTTGGCACCCCCATCGGCAAGCGCCTTTTGCGCACCACGGACAGTGAAACCTTCGACATTCAGCAACTGGTTGATGCGCTGAACAAGGGCCACATCAGCCGGGCGGTAGTAACGCCGGTTGCCCGACCGTTGCAGCGGTCGCAATTGAGGAAAGCGCGTTTCCCAATAACGCAAAATATGCTGGGGAAGGCCCAGTTCCGCCGACAGTTCACTGATCGTCAGAAATGCGCCGTCTGCCTTGTCCATATCCATGATGTTGCACCCATAGTCGCCCAAAGGCAACATGGCAGCGCTTCAAAGATCAGTCCCTAATCGCCCCATCAGGACGCGGCGACGCGGTCCCGCATGGTCTGGCTGGCGCGGAAGGTGAGTACCCGGCGCGGTTCGATCGGCACTTCAACGCCCGTCTTGGGATTGCGGCCCATGCGCTCGGTCTTGTCGCGCAGCACGAAGGTGCCGAAACTGGATATCTTCACATTCTCGCCACGTTCCAGCGCCGCGGACATATGTTCCAATATGGATTCGATAATGGCGGCAGACTCTGCGCGCGAAAGGCCGATATGACGGTTCACGCTTTCGGCGAGATCCGCACGCGTCAATGTGCCGGAAGCAGTCATGATTCGTCCCCACCTACACCCGCTTGATATTTCGCGGATTTCAACGATTGATTTTGCGACAAGCTGAGCGATTCTGCAAGGCAAGTTGCAGGGAAAAGTCCATGAAATTGCCGCAAATAGAGACGATCAGACCCGCAGCACGCATGCGCCCCAGGTGAAGCCGCCGCCCATGGCTTCCAGCACGAGCAAATCGCCCGGCTGTATCCGCCCGTCGCGCGTGGCAAGATCAAGCGCCAAAGGCACCGAAGCGGCCGATGTATTGGCGTGGCGGTCTACGGTCATCACCACCTTGTCAGGCGACAGTTTGAGCTTGCGAGCGGTCGCGTCCAGGATGCGCGCATTGGCCTGATGCGGGATCAGCCAGTCGATTTCAGTGGGGGCAAGGCCCGCCAGTTCCATGACTTCCGTCAGCACCGAAGCCAGGTTGACGACGGCGTGGCGGAACACTTCCTGCCCCTTCATGCGCAACTTGCCCACCGTCTGGGTGGTCGATGGGCCGCCATCCACATAAAGCAGCTGGTTGTGACGCCCATCGGCGTGAAGTTTGGATGATAATATGCCGCGCTTGCCATCGGTGCTTTCTTCCGCGCCAAGCACGATCGCGCCAGCGCCGTCACCGAACAGGACGCAGGTGGTGCGATCTTCCCAATCCAGGATGCGGCTGAAGGTTTCCGAACCGATGACCAGCGCGCGCTGGGCCGCGCCGGACCGGATCATGCTGTCGGCGACGGTCACGGCATAGAGGAAGCCGGAACATACCGCAGCCACGTCGAAGGCGACGCAATCGTCGATGCCCAGCGCCGCCTGCACCAGCGTCGCGCTGGCAGGAAAGGTCTGATCGGGTGTCGCGGTCGCCAGGATGATGAGGTCGATATCCTGCGGCGAAAGGCCCGCCATATCCAGGGCAGCGCGGGCGGCCCCGGTCGCAAGGCTGGCCGTCGTTTCACCTTCGCCCGCAATGTGGCGGTTGCGGATGCCGGTGCGTTCGACAATCCATTCGTCGCTCGTCTCGACGGTCTGCGCCAGTTCGGCATTGCTGACCGCACGGACCGGCAGCGCGGAACCGGTGCCCAGAAGAACGGATCTGCGGATCACTTTGCGGTCAGCTCCTGTTTCGACGCAACCGCAGACAGCGACGCTATGCCTGCCATATCGGCGGCGATGCGCCGGGTGATGTCTTCTTCCAGCAACCGCGCAGCGACATGAACCGCATTGGCGACTCCCTTGTCATTGGCGCTGCCATGGCTTTTCACCACCACGCCGTTGAGGCCCAGGAATACTGCACCATTATGGTTGTTGGGGTCCAGATGATGTTTCAGCAAATGCATCGCAGGCTTCGAAATCAGGAAGCCAATCTTGGACCGAATGGAGCTGGTGAAGGCGGTGCGCAGCAGGTCGGTGACGAACCGGGCCGTGCCCTCCGCTGTCTTGAGCGCGACATTGCCGGAAAAGCCATCGCTGACGATCACGTCCGCATCGCCCCGACCGATCTTGTCGCCTTCGGTAAAGCCCTCGAACGACAGCGGCAGGGTGGCGGCGGCCCGCAGCATGGCGGCGGCGTCGCGGATTTCCTCCGTGCCCTTCATTTCCTCGGTGCCGATATTCATGAGCCGGACGCGGGGACGGTCCAGGTCGAACGCGATGCGGGCATAGGCCGCCCCCATCACCGCGAACTGCACCAGGTTGCGGGCATCGCATTCGGTGTTGGCACCCAGGTCCAGCATGACCACATCATTGTCGCCAAGCGTGGGCAGCAGCGCCGCCAACGCCGGGCGATCGATCCCCGGCATGGTACGCAGAGCCACTTTCGCCATCGCCATCAGCGCGCCGGTATTGCCCGCAGACACGGCGGCCCCGGCTTCGCCAGCCTTCACCGCAGCGATGGCCATACTCATGGAGCTGGCCTTCTTGCGAATGGCGACGCTGGGCTTGTCCCCGGCATCCACCACGTCCTTGGCATGAACGACTTCAGAGGCGGCGCGCAGATTCGGATGATTGTCGAGCGCGGACTTGATCCGCGACTCGTCCCCGAACAGCGTGAAGCGCAGCCCTTCGTGACGATGGCGGGCAAGCGCCACGCCAGCGATCATCACGCGCACGCCTTCATCCCCGCCCATCGCGTCGATTGCGATTCGCGGCTGGCTGGACACTTCAGGACACCTTTACAGGAGAGAGAGTGTCGTTACGCCCCGACAGCAACGACTTCACGGCCATTATAGTGGCCGCAGGCCTCGCACAGATTGTGCGGGCGCTTGAGTTCACCGCAATTCGAGCATTCCTGGAACGCTTCGACGCGCAGCGCATCATGGCTGCGGCGCATGCCACGGCGGGACGGGGTAGTTTTCCTCTTTGGGACAGCCATGTCGGCACCTTATTCCGTAATTATCTGGTTGTGCAACCGGCCAGTATCCGACGGGAAACGACGCCACAGGCGCCGCAGACCCATGCGGCCCGGGTGATCGCGAAGCCATGCGCCTATAGCCTTTTTTGATCGGGGCGCAAGTCCTTCCTTGCCCTTGGCACCGCTGCCTTTACCCTGCCGACCGTTGAAAAGCCGAGGGAGGAAGACAACATGCTGCTGCCGATCACGCTGACGCTGGCCGCCGCCTGCGCATTTCTGAACCTGTGGCTGGCGACGCGCTGCGTGAGGATTCGGTTGGCCAGCAAGACATTGCATGGCGATGGCGGCGATCCGTTGCTGGCGCGGCGGATGCGCGCGCAAGCGAACTTCGTTGAATACACGCCGCTGGTCCTTATCCTTTTTGCTCTGGTGGAACTGGCGATCGGTTCCCCGGCGTGGCTGTGGATCATGGCATGCGCTTATGCCGTCGCGCGGATCGCCCACCCGCTGGGCATGGACGCCGATCATCCCACGCCCTGGCGGGCCGTAGGCGCCATGCTGACCTGGGCCGTAATGGTCGCTCTGGCCATTGCGGCGCTCTATGTCGCCTATAGCGCGACGCGGGAGGTTCCCGCCCCGCCCGCGCTTGCGGCCCAGGTTTAGGCCGTTCAGGCCAGCACGGCGTCACCCACAAAGGGGTTGGTGCGGCGTTCATGGGCGAAATTGCTCATGGGGCCGTGTCCCGGCACAAACGCCGTATCGCCGCCCAAGGGCCAAAGCTTCCCGGTGATTGCGTCTATCAGATGCTGGTGGTTCCCCATCGGGAAGTCCGTCCGCCCGATCGACCCCTGGAACAGCACGTCACCCACAATGGCAAGCTTGCTGGGCGCATGATGGAAGACGACATGGCCTGGCGTGTGGCCGGGGCAGTGATAGACGTCCAGCGTCAGATCGCCGACGGTGACCTGGTCGCCATCGGCGAGCCAGCGATCCGGTTCGAACATCTGGCCGTTCACCCCATAGTTGCGGCCATCCTCCTCCAGCCGGTTGATCCAGAAGCGGTCGGCTTCATGGGGGCCTTCGATGGGCACGCCCAGTTCCTTGGCGAGTATGCCCGCTTCCCCGCAATGGTCGATATGGCCATGGGTCACCAATATCTTTTCGATGGTGACGCCCTGTTGCTCCGCCGCTGCTTTCAGGCGCGGCAGATCGCCGCCCGGATCGACGAACGCGCCGCGATTGGTGGCGGTGCACCAGAACAGGGTGCAATTCTGCTGCAGGGGCGTGACGGGGATCAGCGCGGCTTTGAGCGGAGGAGTGGTCATGGCGGAGATGTGGCGAAGCTGCGCGCGCGGCGCAAGGGCTACTCTACCTCTTCCGCCAGTCCGAGCGGTTCGGCCAGGCTGATGCCGTCCAGCACCTTTGCCGTTTCGTCCCGCACGCGCAACATGACGCGGTGCAAGCGGCATTCCGATTCGGGCAGGCAGTTGGTGCAGCTTTCATGCGCAAAACGGCTGGCACAGGGCGTCAGCGCCAGCGAGCCGCGCGTCAGCCGAACGATGTCGCCATAGCTGATGTCGATGGGGGCCAGCGCCAGCCAATAGCCGCCGTCCCGCCCCCGCTGCGTCGCCACCAGGCCTTCGCGGGACATTTCCGACAGGATGACCGTCAGGAACTTTGCCGGGATATTCTGCCGCGTGGCAATTTCATTGAGGGGCACGGGCCCCTGGCGGTAGCGGTCGGCGAGATGCTGGAGCGCGCGGATGGCGTAACGGGTCTTCTGCGAAAGCATGGCCCCGTTATTCGCCCCTCGACCTCATTTGACAAGCCGCCGCGCCGCCGGTCAGGCCTTCACGCCTGCCAGCGCGTTTTCATAGGTCGTCGCCTTGAAGCCCACGACGATTGCCCCGCCGACTTCCAGAATGGGCCGCTTGATCATCGACGGGTTGGTCGTCATCAGCAGGATCGCCTTGTCCGCGTCGATATGCGCCTTGTCGCCCGCGTCCAGCGCCTTGAAGGTGGTGCCGGAACGGTTGAGGATGGTTTCCCATCCATGTTCCATCACCCATTCCTCCAGCTTTGCCTTGTCGACGCCGGACACCTTATAGTCGTGGAAGCTGTAGGCCACGCGCTCATTATCCAGGAAATTGCGCGCCTTCTTGATCGTGTCGCAATTTTTGATGCCGTACATGGTAATCATGGGGTCAGCCTTTGAACGCGGTGACTTCGACTTCGACCTTCATCTCCGGCTTGATAAGGCCGGTGACGATGCAGCTGGCTGCGGGGCGGATGTCGCCGAATATGGGGGCGGTCGCCTGGCCCAGATCGTCCCAATAAGCGGGGTCGGTGATATAATAGGTCACGCGCACCACATCGGCGAAGGAAAAACCCGCTTCGTCCAGCGCCCGGCCGATGACTTTCAGCGCATTGGCGGTCTGCTCAACGACGCTGTCGGGCATCACCTTGGTTTCCGGGTCGGTGCCGGTGGTCCCGGCGACGAAGCACCAGTCGCCCTGGACGACGGCGCGGGAATAGCCGACCTGCGCTTCGAACGGCGAGCCCGAGGAAATGAGTTTGCGCGACATGGGAGGGTTCCTTCGAGCGGAAACGGGGAAAGGATTGGGGCGGCTCTTGCCCCTTGCCGCCGCCGCTGTCCAGAGGCTTTCGACTGGTGAGGAACGGCGGCGCGGCTGATCCGTTGATGGGCCAAGGAGACATGCCATGGACCAAGCCGACAAAGACCGCATCCCCGACCCGATCGAGGAAAATGACGAGCAGAGGGACAGCGGATCGCAGGCGCAGGATGTCGCCGACGATGCGCGGGTCCGCAGCACCGACCTGTCCGAAGACAGCGAGCGCGGCGGCAAGGCCAATCCCGCCCAGATCATCCCCGACGACACCCCCGACCTGGTCGAGCGGATGGAGGGAATGAACCGTTCCGGTCGGATCGACATGGACGCCTTCGCCGGGGAGCCGCAGATGGATGATGAGGAGGATTCGCTGGGTCCTACAGAGCGGCAACGCTGACTTGACGGCTGGGCGAACATAACCTGCCATAAGCGCCACATGCTCCTGCGAAGGCAGGAGCCCAGTCCAACTATGGAATTGGGGCGCCAACGATTCAGCGGACCATTACCCCACCCCGCGCCATAACGGAGGTTGATCGGATCAGCTTGAGCGAGCGGCGCAGGGACCGCCGCCTATGCTGGCGGCATGCCCCTTCCCCGCTCCCTTCCGCTTGCAGCCTCCATCGCCATTGTGCTGACCCTATTGGCGCAGCAGTCTCCGGCAATCGCTCAAGCCTATTTCGCTTCTCGCTTCACCTTTTGCCATAGCGGCGGCGGGGTGAATTGCGTCGTGGATGGCGACACTTTCTGGATGGGTGGTGAGAAGGTGCGGATCGCGGATATCGACACGCCCGAAACGCACAGCCCGCGCTGCGAAGCGGAACGGGCGCTGGGTGCGCGGGCGACGCGGCGGTTGCAGGCATTGCTGAATGCCGGAGCTTTCTCCATGCGGCGGATCGACCGGGACCGGGACCGCTATGGTCGGCTACTGCGGATCGTGACGCGCGATGGCCGTTCGATAGGGTCCATGCTGGTCACAGAAGGGCTGGCGCGGCCCTGGACGGGGTCACGCCAGCCCTGGTGCTCCACTAACAGCAGGCGTTAACGGCAGCTCAGACTGCCACGATCAATCTCACGGCCCAGCAAAGCGCCCGCACCCGCGCCGATCAATATGCCAGCCGTGTTGGAATAGCCGCGATCCAGCTGTCCACCGAGCAACCCGCCCAGCGCCGCGCCGACGATCAGGCCAGTGGTGCCGTCCGACCGGCGGCAATAATAGCGGTCGTCATAGCCGCGATAGATGCGGGTCGAACGGTTGACCCGGATCGGCTCATAGCCGCTGCGATAATAGCGGTCGGCGCGATAGCGGCTGCCATAGCGACGGTCGGGCCGGTTCCAGTCATAGCTATAGACGACCTTGCCGGGACGCCGCCAACCATTGTGGCGGCCATTGTCGTGGCGGCGATCATCGCGCCAATCGCGACGGGCTTCGCGGACGTCCTTGCGATAGTCACGGCGGGCTTCGCGATTGTCCTTGCGGTAATCGCGCCGCGCCTCGCGCACATCCTTGCGATATTCACGCGCATTTTCGCGATGTTCACGCGACTGGGCGAGCGCAGGCACGCTGGTCAACGTCATCGCGCCCAGCGAAAGCGCGGAGAGCGCGGCTTTCAAGCTGATCTTCATGGGTCTGCTCCTTGCCAAAATTTATCAGGCTGTAGGGTTAAACACATGATTGCGGATGGACGTTGCATGAACGGAACAAAACCGCGCGTTCACTCCGGCGCAATATGCGCGGCAGGGTGACAAGCGTTACGCGAGAGAAGCGCGGAAAGGTGCCGTTGCTCCGATCTCGCTTCCTATTTCCAACGATGTAAAAGGGTCACTGCAGCGCGTAGGACAGAACCGCTCATTTAGTGCGTAGTTAAGCCTCCCTGCACTACCGCCAGCTGGGCGACCTTAGCTGGATGCCTCGATTAACCTTCGACCATAAGGGGAAAGTCCACAAATGAATTTAGTAAAACCCACCTTCCTCGAATCAGAATCTATGATTATTTCATCAGGCAACGAAAACTTTTGCTTCGCATAATTTATGGTGTCATCGTAAATGTGCGGAGTTACCAAATGCCTTTCTCGATCAATATCCAACACTCCCAATCCAACCAGATTTGACAGATAGAGAGAAAGGTTTTTTTCTTGTTTTATTTGAATAGATAGCTTCATCACACAATCATGCAGAACGATGCTTCCCTTATCGGCATCTTTGCTGATTAAATTAACAGATATGATAGGATGTAATTGTCGCCCATACAGGCCTCTCAATAGGATTGCTTCATCCGGCACTATGGAACTGATCACTTGAGAAAAACTTGGGTGTACTTGATCAACGGCCTGTGAATCAGAGGCGCGGGCAAGTAACTCAATAAACATTTCTCGGAGCGTAGTATCCTGCGTTTGAGATAGCCTATCCAGAAGCGGGATGCCAATCTCAGGTGGCGGGGACACTATGCGGTCATCAGGTATTTTCTTAAATCGATCAGCGATTTGAGAAAATACCTCCTGCTCGAATGCACGGCCTACTTCATTTAGCAAACGGAGAGGAAGAAGGATAGTATTGCCTAGACCCAGAAGAGAGCCGATTGCCTCTCCAACCTGTTTAACTCCCGGCTTAGCCAAGTCACCGTATATCTCTTTCAAAAGCTCTGGCGACTTCATGGCGAGGGCGGTGCCTACACCTGTTGTTCCTATCGCTGGAAGTGCTTCCAAGAGAGTATTCATATCTTACTCCGCCGCAATTCCCGCAGCTTTGAACATGTCGGGATCGCTCGGCTCGTCGACATTGGCGGCGTCGCCGGTCTTGAGCGTCTTTCTGCGGTCGAAGGCGTCCCACACCTCATTCCACTGACCGCGCGTCGCGCCCTTTGAATATTCGGTCGCGCGGGTTTCGAAGAAATTGGCGTGCTCCACGCCGTTCAGCAGCGGGGTGAGCCACGGCAGCGGATGTTCGTCGATCATGTAGATGGGTTTCAGGCCCAACTGTCCCAGCCGCCAGTCGGCGATGTAGCGGACATATTTCTTGATATCCTTGGGCGTCATGCCGGGGACCGGACCCATTTCGAAGACGAGGTCGATGAACGCATCTTCGATCCGCACCGTCTTCTGGCACATGTCCATGATGTCGTCCTTGACCGACGGGGTCAGGCAGTTGCGTTCCTTGGTGAAGGCGTGGAACAGCTTGATGATGCCCTCGCAGTGCAGCGTTTCGTCGCGCACCGACCAGGTGACGATCTGCCCCATGCCCTTCATCTTGTTGAAGCGCGGGAAGTTCATCAGCATGGCAAAGGAGGCGAAGAGCTGTAGCCCTTCGGTAAAGCCGCCGAACATGGCCAGCGTCTTGGCAATATCCTCGTCCGTATCGACGCCGAACTGGCTCAGATAATCATGCTTATCCTTCATCTCCTTATACTGCATGAAGGCAGAATATTCGGTTTCGGGCATGCCGATCGTGTCGAGCAGATGGCTGTAGGCGGCGATGTGGACCGTTTCCATGTTGCTGAACGCGGTCAGCATCATCTTGACCTCGGTCGGCTTGAACACGCGGCCATATTTTTCGTGGTAGCAATCCTGCACTTCCACGTCCGCCTGGGTGAAGAAGCGGAAAATCTGGGTCAGCAAATTGCGTTCATGATCGGACAACTTTTGCGCCCAATCGCGGCAATCCTCGCCCAGCGGCACTTCCTCGGGCAGCCAGTGCAGCTGCTGCTGGCGCTTCCAGAATTCATAGGCCCAGGGATATTCGAAAGGCTTATATACCTTGCTGGCTTGAAGAAGGGGCATTGGGTCGGCTCCGCGAATTAATGGAAAAGCGCAACCTGCGCGGGGGTGGGACGTTCAGGTCCCGTCATCCCCGGCACAGGAGATATATGATGATTGATCTTACCAGCATCAAGGAACATGCTGAGGTTATCGGCGCTGATGGCGTCCATGTCGGCACTGTCGATCATGTCGCCAAGGGCCCAGATGGGGGCAATCGAATCAAGCTGATCAAGGCGGATAGCGGCCAAGGCAGCCACGCCGGGCATCATCATTATATCAGCCAGGGTCTGATCGCCGGGGTTGATGAGGATGGCACTGTCAGGCTGTCTGCGACCGGTGCCAACGCCGTCCTCTTTGAAGAGGAACAGGACGAGGGGTGAAGGTTCCGGGGGCGATTGTGTGGGCGCGGTCAGTGTTGCCACCGCCGCGCCCATCCCCCCCATTAGCTCATTGGCACGCAAGACATTCGTCATAGTCTGTGCTTTCCCCGCCAAGCTCGAACTTCGGTGCGTCGATGGTGTTGTCCGCTTCCACCCCGCCAGCGAAACCGGCGCGCTGCACCGACTTTGACCGCAGATAGTAAAGCGACTTGATGCCCAGTTCCCACGCGCGGAAGTGGAGCATCATCAGATCCCACTTTTCCACGTCCGCAGGGATGAAGAGGTTCAGCGACTGCGCCTGATCGATGAAGGGCGTCCGGTCGGCCGCGAGTTCGAGCAGCCAGCGCTGGTCGATTTCGAAGCTGGTCTTGAACGTGTCCTTTTCTTCCTGGCTCAGGAAATCGAGATGCTGGACCGACCCACCGCGTTCGAGGATCGTGTTCCAGACATTGGTCGAATCCTTCGACTTGTCGCGCAGGATTTTTTCCAGATAGGGGTTCTTCACCACGAAGCTGCCCGACAACGTCTTGTGCGTGTAGATGTTCGCCGGGATCGGCTCGATACAAGCCGACGTGCCGCCGCAGATGATGCTGATCGACGCGGTCGGCGCAATCGCCATCTTGCAGCTGAACCGTTCCATCACGCCCATGTCGGCGGCGTCGGGGCACGGCCCACGCTCCACCGCCAGCTGCATCGACGCGTCGTTCACCTTCTCATTGATATGTTTGAAGATGCGCAGGTTCCACGACTTCGCCATCGCCCCTTCAAAGGGGAGGCCACGGGCCTGGAGGAAGGAGTGGAACCCCATAACCCCCAGGCCCACTGACCGTTCGCGCTCCGCACTATATTTGGCCCGCGCCATTTCGTCCGGCGCTCGGTCGATATAGTCCTGCAGCACATTGTCGAGGAAGCGCATGACATCCTCAACAAAGACGGGGTCCTTGTTCCATTCGTCCCAGGTTTCCAGATTCAGGGACGAAAGGCAGCAGACCGCCGTCCGGTCATTGCCGAGATGGTCGCGACCCGTCGGCAAAGTAATTTCTGAACAAAGATTGGAAGTCGAAACTTTCAGGCCAAGATCGCGATGATGCTTGGGCATCATGTTGTTCACGGTGTCGGAGAAGACGATATAGGGCTCACCCGTCGCCAGGCGGGTTTCCACCAGCTTCTGGAACAGGCTGCGCGCGTCGACCGTGCCGCGAACGGAACCGTCCTTGGGCGATTTGAGCGAGAACTCAGCGCCGGTGCGGACCGCCTCCATGAACTCGTCGGTCAGCAAAACGCCGTGGTGAAGGTTCAATGCCTTGCGGTTGAAGTCACCGCTGGGTTTGCGGATTTCGAGGAACTCCTCGATCTCCGGGTGGGACACATCGAGATAGCAGGCGGCAGAACCACGGCGCAGGCTGCCCTGGCTGATTGCGAGGGTGAGCGAGTCCATCACGCGGACGAAGGGAATGATGCCGCTGGTCTTGCCATTCAGGCCAACGGGTTCCCCAATGCCGCGCACGCTGCCCCAATAGGTGCCGATGCCACCACCGCGCGAGGCGAGCCACACATTCTCGTTCCATGTGTTGACGATGCCTTCCAGGCTGTCGTCCACGCTGTTCAGATAGCAGCTGATCGGCAGGCCGCGCCCGGTGCCGCCGTTGGAGAGCACGGGCGTCGCAGGCATGAACCACAGGCGCGAGATATAATCATAGACGCGCTGGGCATGGTCCTGATCGTCGGCATAGGCCGCCGCGACGCGAGCGAACAAGTCCTGATAATTTTCGCCGGGCAACAGATAGCGGTCCTTCAGCGTATCCTTGCCGAACTCCGTCAACAGCGCATCGCGGCTTTCGTCGGTGACGACGTCGAACCGGCGCGCCTGGATCGAGGAGGACGAACGCGCAGCCGCCTTGGCCGGCGCAGCCTTCTTCTTGTCCGCCACTATTTCCACCACTTCATCAATCACGGTCGCCACGTCGTCTGCACCTGCTTGTTCGCTATCACGAAAATCCATACGAGCTCCCGATGTTCCTGTTCCGTTCGATTCGGTCAAGCGGTTCCGGGTATCCCGACCCTCTTTTCCGACCAAAGCGCTCACGGGACGCCAAAGGAGGTCCAATCGCTTGCGCCGCAGGGGACAACCGTCCCTTCGCCCGGATCATTCCGTTCGTCGCAATCACAATCTGTTGGGTAACCCCCGTTAACCCGATACAAGGGATAGTGCCACAGCCGCATTTCCTTTCAAGGGGGTAAATGACGGTAAGGGGACTCCAGGCGGCAGATCGGATGACGCTTTCATGACATGCCGCGATCCCGCATTGCAGCGACGCGCCGACTTCCCACGGTCCTGCAAAAGGCAAGGGAAACAATTTGAGAACGAAAATAATTTTCGCTTGAGCCGGAAAAGCAAAAGAGCAGGTCAGCACCCCTGCCCCTTTCCCCTAAGGATGGTGGTTACCGAGCGAGTTATCCACAAGCAGATGTGGATTAAATTGTGGATGAAAGCGCGCATCGGCTCATGCTAAAACCCGGCCAGATTATCGGGCGGGCGGTTCTTCGAAGAAGAGGCAGAGCGATGATTCTCTATTACCACCCCCTTTCCTCCTATTGCTGGAAGGTGTTGATCGCCTTTTATGAGAATGACACGCCGTTCGAGCGGAGGATGATGGAAGATCCCGGGGTGGCTGAGGCTTGGCTGGCGCTCTGGCCGCTCGGCAAATTCCCCGTGCTGCGTGACGAGGCGCGGGACCAGACGATGGGCGAGGCCAGCATCATCATCGAATATCTGGGGCGGCAATGCCCCGGCCCCTTCCGCCCGATCCCCGCCGATGCGGACGAGGCACTGGAGGTGCGGCTGATGGACCGGCTGTTCGACAATTATGTCATGACGCCGATGCAGAGGATCGTCGCCGACCGACTGCGGCCCGAGGAGTCGCGCGATCGCCATGGCGTGGGCGAAGCGCGGCAAATGCTGGGCAAGGCTTATGCGATGCTGGAGGAGCGGATCGGCGCGCGGCAGTGGGCGGCAGGGAATGAGTTCACCCTCGCGGACTGCGCGGCTGCCCCTGCCCTCTTCTATGCGGACAAGGTCGAACCGATGCGCGGGGGCTTCCCGGCGCTGGCCGCCTATCTCGACCGGCTGGAGGCAAGGCCAAGCTTTGCCCGTGTGCTGCAGGAGAAGGAGCCCTGGTGGCACATGTTCCCCTATGCCAACGGATAGCTGGACCGGCATATCTGGACTCTGGGCCAAATCCCTATTAGCCGCGCCTGCGAAGACCCGCCGTGCAGGGCGGGCGCAGACATAGGGACATAGGGTAAGATGACCGTCATCAAGACCGCCGATCTGATCGAGAGCGTCGCCGACGCGCTCCAGTTCATCAGCTACTATCATCCGATGGATTATATCCGCGCGCTGGGCAAAGCCTATGAGGCCGAAGCCAATCCGGCGGCCAAGGATGCCATCGCCCAGATCCTGACCAACAGCCGCATGTGCGCCGAAGGGCATCGCCCGATCTGCCAGGACACCGGCATCGTCAACGTCTTCATCAAATGGGGCATGGACTGCCAGTTCGATGACAATAGCCGCTCAATGCAGGACGTCGTGGATGAGGGCGTGCGCCGCGCTTATCTCAACCCCGAAAACCGCCTGCGCGCATCAATCCTGCGCGATCCGGCTTTCTCCCGCCAGAATACGAAGGACAACACGCCCTGCGTGCTGAACGTCGAAATGGTGCCGGGCAACAAGGTGACGGTAGATGTCGCGGCCAAGGGCGGTGGCAGCGAGAACAAGACCAAGTTCAAGATGATGAACCCCAGCGATTCGATCGTCGACTGGGTGCTGGAGATGATCCCGCAAATGGGCGCTGGCTGGTGCCCGCCCGGCATGCTGGGAATCGGCATCGGCGGCACGGCGGAAAAGGCAGTGGCGCTGGCCAAGGAATCGCTGATGGAGCCCATCGACATGGGTGAGCTGAAGGCTCGCGGCCCGCAGAACGACATCGAGAAGCTGCGGATCGAGATTTTTGACAAGGTCAATGCGCTCGGCATCGGCGCGCAGGGATTGGGCGGGCTTTCGACCATCCTCGACGTCAAGATCTACGACTATCCCTGCCATGCGGCGGGCAAGCCTGTCGCGATGATCCCCAATTGCGCCGCCACCCGCCACGCGCATTTCACGCTGGACGGCTCTGGCCCCGCCTATCTGGAAGCGCCCAACCTGTCCGAATGGCCGCAGGTCGACTGGAAGCCGAGCAAGGAAGCGATCCGCGTCGATCTCGACACGCTGACGCCCGAAATCGTGCAAAGCTGGAAGCATGGCGACCGCCTGCTGCTCAACGGCAAGATGCTGACCGGCCGCGACGCCGCGCACAAGCGCATCGCCGACATGCTGGCCGCGGGCGAGCAGCTGCCGGTCGATTTCAAGGGCCGCGTCATTTACTATGTCGGCCCGGTCGATCCGGTCCGCGACGAAGTGGTCGGCCCGGCTGGTCCCACCACCGCGACCCGCATGGACAAGTTCATGGACATGATGCTGGAACAGGGCCTCGCCGCCTGCGTCGGCAAGGCCGAGCGCGGCCCGGCGGCGACCGACAGCATCGCCAAGCATAAGAGCGCCTATCTGATGGCGGTCGGCGGCGCGGCCTATCTCGTCGCCCGCGCGATCAAGGGCGCGAAGGTCGTCGGCTTCGAGGACCTTGGCATGGAAGCAATCTATGAGTTCGACGTGCAGGACATGCCCGTGACCGTCGCCGTCGACAGCGAAGGCCAAAACGTCCACCGCCTCGCCCCGCTGGTGTGGCAGGAGAAGATCAGGAAGGAAGGACTGCTGGAGCAGGCGTAAACGCGGCTTTGGCTACTTGAGACAAGACGCCGTTCGGGACATCCGGGCGGCGTTTTTATGTGGGGAAGTTTGGCGGAGCGAGTGTGCCTATCTGCGGCTGCTTTGCGCCATTGTCGGCCACTCACCAGTTTGGACGCCCCTCCCAGAACCGGAAACTCCCTGAGGATCGTGACTGAAAGGGAGGGCGAAGCTTGGACAAAGCGGCCGATCCGGCGGGGCAGCTTGAACGTCCGCCGTTGCCAGAATCCGAAGGTTCAGAGCGGTGCCCTTTTGCCATTACGACGGGGAAGTCTGGCGAACACGATCGTTGAAAGAGGGCGTCAGAGCGCTTCGCGATCGTTCTGAATCGCGCAAGAAACGCGCCATTTGCCCATTGCTTTATGTCAGTCGGAAAGCACAGTTCTGACGATATCGGCCGCGATGCGTGTCGCCTCATAACTGTTCAATGAATGCGAACCGCCGCTCAAATGCGGGAGGATCGCGACTGGCACTGTGCCTGAGGTCGCGATGTGAAGACGTTTAGGGTGACCGTTTACCTCGAAAAATCGGGGCGGCGGACTTTCAACCGTGCCAGTAATAGCGAGGAAGTCCGCAAGGTGGGTGAGCCCGGTGCCGATCACCAGCTTAGGGCGGCACTTTTCTACCCACGCGCGAAATACAGGAAAGCGCGCTTCCCGCAGCCAGGTCTGGTAAGCGGCTTTTGATGCGAAACCCGTTTTTTCGACTGCCTCAACAGTCCATTCGCCAGTATTGTTGAATGGCTCTGGGAACAGGTTAGCTTTGAAATACCCGAGCGAGCCGCGCTCGAAAGGTCGCACGGTCCTAGCGAATTGTCGATAGCTCTCCACAGGATGCCCTTTTAGCGCCGCAAGAAACTTGAACGCATTTCGATTGTACGGCCACTGCAACTGCATTTCGATGCCATAATGGTGCAGTGCCTCTGCCTTTTTGCGGAGGCCGACTGCATCAAGCGCTTGATCGGCCAAACTCCAACCAGGCTCAATGCCGAGAAGCCAGATAGATTTTCGATCCGGCGCCCCCTCATCGCCGCCCTCGCATGTTTCAAGAAAGCGGGTTTCGTCTTCGACCCGGCTGCGAAATGCAGAAGCAATTGGCGAATCAAACGCCATCGAAAGTCCTTTCAAATTCCATCAATTCTTCAACCACTACCACCGCGTTTAAGCCTTGAACGCAACTTTGGGTAACTGCGGCGACCGGCGGCGCTTCTGGGTTGGCCAACTTACCTTTACGTGCTGCCGCGCGCCCATTCGTCCCGTGCCGCAGGTTACTTGGCAAGTAGGATCGAGTCGTTCATTGAGGAGCACATTCGCAATGATAGGGCGGCAAAGAATGTCAGAAGAAACGAACATGGCGGCCATCTGGGAAAAGCTGCCGACCAAGCGTGAACTCGCTCGCCAACTGGACCGCGTTGCGATGTCCGCCGATGCTAAGGTGCTGATGGGCAAGCTCCTGGAGACCACCATGGAAGTGGCAGGCAAGATTATCGAAGTGGGTCGGCGGATCATGGCATTTGTACTGGAGCTCTTCCGCCGCTTTCCCAACACGACATTTGGGGCGGCGATCGGCCTGACACTGTCATTCCTTATCAGCTCTATTCCCTTGGCTGGCCTGGTGCTTGGCCCGCTGCTTGGCCCGATTCTGATGGCGTTCACCATCGGAAACGGCGCTTTTGCAGACATGAAGAACAGCGCCGTCAGCAAGCAGGTCGAGCTGTTCGGTGCCAAGTTAGATTCGGCGCTTGCCAATGACTGACGCTCCGACCCTGAGTTTCGACGCGAGCGGTGTCGACCGCGTCGTTGCCGAGCCCCTGCGTTTCAAGCAGCAGCTGCGCATTGGGGAGGACGCCTTCGCCCTGCTGCGAGCGAAGAAGAATCTTTACGCCCTCTACGAGACCGCAGGTGCCGCCGGGACTGGCGCGGCTATCGCGGGCTCCTCGGCGGTGGCCTCGACTTTCTTCGCACCGACCGGCCTTGCAGCCATGCTTGGGCTGGCCACGGCCGCCACTCCGGTGGGCTGGGTGATCGCAGCGGCAGTCGTCGCCGGCGGAGGCTACTATGGAGCCACTACATGGTTTTCAGACAAAACTGGGGAATTTGTCGACACGATACCTAAATACATCAACACGCCCATCGACGTGCTCGGAGCGGCGCTGATCGACCTGCTCGGCAGCCTCTCCCTCCGCATTGCGGCTATTGATGGACAGATCGACTCAAGCGAGCTTGCCTGCATCGCCGAGCACTTCGTAGAAGATTGGGGGTTCGATCGAACTTACGTCACCCGTGCGCTCGACGCCCTCGTACCGCGCGCAAACGAAACACGGGTCAAGACTATCGCCCACCAGCTTGCCGAATTTCAAGCTGCTAACCCCGATTGCAACGGCCCAGCCATGCAAGCAGAGCTGATGAAGTTCTTGCGCGAATTGGCTATGGCGGACGGTGTGCTCGACGAGCGCGAGGAGCTTGCGCTCGAAGCTATCGAGCGCCAGTTCGAACAATGGAATCGCCTCACTTGGAACAAGGCCGGCGAGGGGCTAGTCGACACAGCGAAGTCCGCTGGCGCGGTGGCGGGCGAAGCCGCCGCCACGATTGGCAGCGCGGCCAAGTCTCTTGGGGGCGTGCTTTCCTGCAAGCTCTCCGAAGCGTCGCAGGCCATCGGCGTGAAGGCGGAGAACTTCAAGCGCTGATCGCTTCAGGGCCGTGCCACTTAGCGCTGTTCCTCTGGGTCATGTACGAAGGTAGGCCTGATTACCGTGCCCCTCGCTGCGCCCACGGTTGTCGAATGCTAAAAAGCGGCTGCGGGCATTGGCGGCGACACCGATGAACCGCGTGATTTGGTCGCGAGGCGACGCCGGGCGAAGGGCGGCTATTCCCACATCTCGGCCCCGAACCTGACATGCGCCTAGCGACCAATCACCGCCGAAGCCCATGTAACCCAATAACCACACACACCCGAAAAAACATCCTATTCCCCCAGCACACCCTTCTTTCCCGCTGTCCTATTTGCCCTCGCCGGGGCTACCCCGCACCCGTCTTTGAAAAAGTCGATCTTTCACGCCCTCGCGCCCACGCGCGCCTGCCCACGCGCGCGCATATGGTGTGAACTTCGGGGCAGGAATGGCGCTTTTCCGCCATTCTTCATCATGACGGGAACGGAAAAGGCGCTATAGGACCGACATGATCTCCTCCCCCATCTGGTTGCCCGCCACCCTTCTCGCCGGGGCCATGCAGGCATGGCGCACAGCGGTGCAGCGGCGGGTCAGTCATAGTCTGTCGATCAATGCGGCGGGCTTGGTCCGTTATCTCTATGGGCTGCCGTTCGCGCTGTTGCTGCTGGCGGGATATGTGCTGCTGGTGTCGGGGTCCCTGCCCCGGCCCGATCCGTCCTTCCTGCTGTTCTGCATGGGCGGCGGGTTGGCGCAGATCATTGCGACCAATTTGCTGATCATGGCGTTCGCGCATCGCAATTTCGTGGTCGGCACCGCCTATTCCAAGACCGAAGCGGTGCAGGGCGCCATCCTGTCTTTCCTGTTGATGGGTGAGCGGCTGAGTCCAATCGCGTGGATCGGTATCGGCTGCGGCGTGGCGGGGGTGATGCTGTTGTCCACGGGCGGCAAGCGCATGGGGTTGCTCGATTTCGCCAAGGCATTGGGCCAGCCTGCGGCGTTGACCGGGATCGCGTCCGGCTTCTTCTTTGCTCTGACGGCGGTCGGCATTCGCCGTGCGACCCAGCAGGTCGGGGGTGACGACGCCATCCTGGCCGCGTTGGTGGTGCTGGTGGTGACGGTCACTTTGCAGACGATCATGCAGGGCGGCTATCTGCTGCTGCGCGAAGCCGGTGAGCTGGCCAAGCTGTTCAGCAGCTGGCGCATATCGGGTCAGGTGGGACTGTTGTCCGCCTTGGGATCGGCCTGCTGGTTCACTGGCTTTGCGACCGCGCCGGTCGCGCTGGTCCGGGTCGTCGGGCAGGTGGAGATAGCCTTCACCCTCGCCTTTGGCCATTTTTACCTGGGCGAGCGGATGGCGCGCACCGAAATATTGGGGCTGATGCTGGTCGGCGGCGGCGTCGTGCTGGCGTTGGCGAGTGCGCTTTAGTCTAAGGCCGGGCCGTTGGGTTCCGCCCGTTCCTCCTTGCCACGCTCACCGGGGTTCGGCTTGAGCGGGGCCATGATCCAGAAGGTCAGAAGCGTGAACGCGGTCAGCACAACGGCCACGTCGAAGCTGCCCAATCCTACCGCGACGCCAACCGCGCCCGTTACCCACAGGCTGGCCGCGGTCGCAGTACCCTTCACCGATCCGCGCTGCTGAAGGATCGCGCCGCCGCCCAGGAAGCCGATGCCGGCTATCACCCCTTCCAATACGCGCGCCAGTGCTGAAAGGTCGTGAGCCAGGGTTCCTTCCACCGCCTGCACAAAGCCGCAGCTGGCCACCGCGACAAGGGGAAAAGTCCGCAGGCCCGCGCTTCTTTCCTGCCGTTCCCGGTTCCAGCCGATCGGCAGGGCAAGGCAATAGGCGATGGCAATGGGGATGAGGTGCGGCAGGATTGCAAAAGTGTCGCGCATGCCGCGATAACGCGCAACAATGAATTCGGATGCGCAACAACCTCACTTATTCCCGCGCCGCCTCCTCCAGCGCGCGGGGGACGATCGGCAATATCTCCCTGGCCAGGAAGCCGATGGGACCCACGCGCGAAGCCAGTTGCCGCCCGGCATGGCCATGAACCCAACAGCCCCAGGCGGCAGCCATCAGTGGTGAAGCACCGCGTGCGGCAAGCCCGCCGACGATGCCCGCCAGGACATCGCCCGATCCCCCCGTCGCCAGCCCGACGCAGCCGCCGTCATGCACCAGACACTCCCCCTCAGGCCCCGCAACGATGCTCTGGTTCGCTTTCAGCAGGACAATCGCGTTGAATTGGCTGGCCACCTGACAGGCAATCGACTGCGGGTCGGCAGCGATGGCGGATTCATCCTGCCCCGTGAGCAGCGCCATTTCGCGATGATGCGGCGTCAGGATCACACGCCCCTCGTGCCGGGCGATCTGGTCTTGAAGGTTGCGGGCGGATGTCAGGGCGGCAGCGTCCAGAACCAGCGTCAGCGGCGGTTGCATGGCGGACAATATGCGTTCGACCAGATCGTCGGTCTGGGTGCTGATGCTCATCCCCGGCCCCAGGATCAACGTGTCGCAGCGCGCAAGATGATCGGCGAGTATATCAGCAGCGCCCGCCGCAATCTCTCCATCCTCCTGCGCGGGAAGCGCGATCATCGCCGCTTCGGGAACCAGCACGCCCAGTGACATGGCGGCGGACCTGACGGTCGCCATCTTCAGCTTGCCCGCGCCCGCGCGCAGCGCCGCCTCTCCGGTCAGGCGCAGGGCACCCGGCACGAACTCCGCGCCGCCCGCGACCAGAACGCGTCCGCGCCCATTTTTGTCGAACGCGACGTCCGGTTCTGGCAAAGGATGCGCACGCAGCCATTGCGCGTCGAGCGGGCGAGGCGTCATCCCCGCGCTCCGGCAATGGCATCGGGTTCGCGGGTGACGGGCGTGGCCTCTTCCTCCAGCGGCGCGGTGACATTGTAACGGTGGAGCACCAGCCCGCCGCTGTCGCCGTGCGCGGGATCATAGCGAAAATCGGTGATCGCGCAGTTGGCGACGTCACCCGCCCGGTCAATCTCCAATATCCCCGCTTCGTCCAGCCCCTCTATGATGTAGCGCATGCACAGAACGACGACCTGATGCGTGAAGATCATCACGCGCCGCCCGGCATAGTGCAGCGATATCGTGTCCATCACCGACCGCAGACGCAAGATGACGTCGCACCAACTTTCTCCGCCGGGAGAGCGATGGTAAAATTTGCCGAGCATCCGGCGAAAATCGGCCTGGGCAGGCTCCAGGCTGTGGATGCCCCTGGTCGTCAGGCCATCCAAAATGCCGAATTCCTTTTCGCGCAGCCGTTCATCGAAGCAGATTTTTTCGCCACAGCGAGCACCGCCTACGTCGCGAAACAGCTGCGCCGTCTGGAAAGCGCGCAAATAGGGGGAAGAGAGCAATATTTCGGGGCGCTCATCCTCTGCCCCGCTGCCGATCCAGTGGCCCAGCGCGCGCGCCTGATCGCGGCCAAGCTTGCTCAAGGGAACGTCAGCGTCCCGCACCGATAGCGCGATCCGATCCGCCTGCGCCTCCATCGCTGCGTCACGCGCAACATTGCCCGCGCTCTGGCCATGGCGAACGATGATGAGCTGACTGGGCCAGTGGAGAGATTGCACGTCGCGGATCGCCTTTATGTCGGATGACTAAGGCAGGAAACGGTCACGCCGCGGCTTTGATCCGTTGCGATTGTCGATCCGCCCCAACGCGTTGGGGCGCGACGGCGCTGCGAAGAGATGCGCCTCTGGCACGGCAAGGTGAAAAGGGGGCAGGTGCACCATGCCAGGGACGTGGCCGCGAGGGGACGTGCTTACTGGCAGAGATGGTGGTGACCCCTACGGGAATCGAACCCGTGTTTCAGCCGTGAAAGGGCCGCGTCCTAACCGCTAGACGAAGGGGCCGCATGCAAAGCCGCAAGGCGGCGCTGCGAAGCGAGGGCGGCTTTAGGGGGGGAGTGGGAAACGGTCAACCCCCTTGGGTCAGGAAAATGACATCGCCGTTCAATCCGCCCAGGCGGCATCCTCCAGATGCAGCTCGGCGGCGGGGCGGGAGCCCCAATCGTCGATCTTTGCGCGGCCCGCGACCCACAGCCGCCGGTCGCGGGGCGCGCCCAATATCGCCTGGCCAAGGTCGGTTTCGGCCTGACGGAAAGCGATGGTCTTGATAGAGCGGCCATCTTCGCCCGCCATCACCGCGCGCAAATGGCCATTGCCCACGACATCGGCCTTGATCACGCGCATCGGACCAGCGGCGACCAGCGGGGCGGGCCATCCCGCGCCATAGGGACCGCCCGCTTCAATCGCCGCGACGAAGTCGGGGTTGACCCCGGCAGGCGCAAGCACCGCGTCGATCAACAGCGCACGGTCGTCCCGCGCGCGCGCTACCGCCGCCGACAATCGTTCGTCGAGGAAGTCGGCCAGCGCGTCGATCCGGTCAGCCGCCACCGTCAGGCCCGCAGCCATGGCGTGGCCTCCGCCAGCGACCAGCAGGCCGCTGTCCTTCGCCGCCAGCACCGCCGCGCCCAGATCAACGCCGGAAATGGAGCGGCCCGATCCCTTGCCGATCCCGCCTTCGTCCACCGCGATCACGATGGCGGGGCGGCGTGCTTTCTCCTTGATACGGCCAGCGACGATGCCGATTACGCCGGGGTGCCAGCCGGGACTGGCGATCACCGCGACCGCGCGATTATCCTGCGCCGCGAGCAGGGCTTCCGCCTGTTCCTGCACCAGCGATTCGATGGCGCGGCGTTCTTCGTTGAATTGTTCAAGCTCGGCGGCGATCTGCGCGGCTTCCAGCGGATCTTGCGTTGTCAGCAGGCGCACGCCCAGATCCGCCTTGCCCACGCGCCCGCCCGCATTGATGCGCGGCCCCAGCGCGAACCCAAGGTCATGGCACAGCGGCGCGCGGGTCAGGCGGCTAGCGTCGATGAGCGCGGACAGGCCGACATTGCGCCGCTTCGCCATCACCTTAAGGCCCTGGGCAACAAAGGCGCGATTCAACCCACGCAGCTGGGCAACGTCGGCGACGGTGCCGAGCGCGACGATGTCGAGCAGTTCCATCAGCGCGGGTTCGGCACGGCTAGCGAACCATCCGCGCGCGCGCAGCACCCGGATCAGCGCCGCGCCCAGCAGGAACGCGACGCCGACCGCCGCCAGATGGCCGTGGGCGGCGGCTTCGTCACATTCATCGAGCCGGTTGGGATTGACGAGGGCAAAGGCGTCGGGAAGCGCGGCGGCGCATTTATGATGATCGACAACAACGACATCGACGCCGGTCTGCTTGGCCATGGCCAGCGCCTCAAACGCCTGGGCGCCGCAATCGACGGTGACGATCAGGGTTGCACCTTCCCCCGCCAGCCGCACCAACGCTTCGCCGGACGGCCCATATCCTTCCATCAGCCGGTCGGGGATATAGGGGCGCGCGGCGAGGCCAAGGTCGCGCAGCAGGCGGATGAGCAAGGCGGCGCTGGTCGCGCCATCCACGTCATAATCGCCAAAGATGCACACATGCTCGCCGCGCTGGACGGCGTCGGCCAGCCGTTCGGCGGCGGCATCCATGTCCCGGAACAGGCTGGGGTCGGGCATGAAGTGCCGGATGGTGGGATTGCGATGCGCCTCCACCGCTTCCCGTGGGCAACCGCGTGCGAGCAACAGCTGCGTCACCAGATCATCGGCCAGATAGCCGGGCGCGCGTGCATCCGCGCCCTGCCCGCGCCAGCGCCAGGGTTGGCCAAGAATGGATCGGGAGACATTGAGCGCGACGGTCATGTCCAGTCCCTAGACCGCCCCGATCGCCATGGGAAGCGGGAGCAAATAGGATAATGGGGAACCAAAGCCTCGACCCAAGCGTATCCCCCTTCCCGCGCGCACGCGTCGGGATGCGAAAGGGGCGGCGCGAAGTTCATGGTGTCCAGGCGGGCGAAATATATCCGGCGTGCCTTGGGCATTTTTATGATCGCGGCCTCTTCCCTTCCCCTGATGGCGCAGACCCTTCCGCCCCCCGCTCCGGCTGCGCCTGAGGAAGAAGAGCCGATCCTGCCCGACAGCGAGTTCGAGGCCCGGTTGCCCAAGGCGGGCGATATGGGCACGGCGGGTGATCCCGACGCACTCCTGCCATCCATCGACAACTGGATCGACCAGCAGATGCCGCAGGCGAGCGCCCCGCAGGACCTGCCGCCCGCCATCGAGCCAGAGGAAGAGCGCGAGCTGGCGCAGCCGCTGCCTCCGCTGAACAGTGTGACCGTGCCGGTTCAGGTCGCGACGGACAGCCCGAACGAAAAGACGCCGGAGGTGCGCTACGCCATCGACATCGAAGGGTTTGGCAACACTGGGCTGGAGGATCAATTCCGCGACGCGTCGGCGCTGGTCGATGGCGATGGCAAGGCGGATACCGCCGCCATGGTGCAGGCGCGGGCGCATGAGGATGAAGCGCTGGCGGTTCGGCTGCTCTATTCGGAAGGCTATTATGACGCGACCGCGCTCGCATCGCTCGACCAGACGGGCGAAGGCGGGCTGAAAGCCGTGGTGTCGGTCACGCCGGGCAAGCGGTACAAGATTGGCGAGATCGTGATCAACGCGGCGGCGACCGTGCCGCCCGGCCTTGTCCGTGACAGCCTGCCGCTCCAGACCGGCGATTATATCGTCGCCGCCACGGTCGAAAGCGCCGAAGCGAATGTGGGCGTGAAGTTGCCCGAAAATGGCTATCCCTTTGCCAAGGTGGGGGAGCGCGACATATTGCTCGACCCCGCCACCGTCACCGGCGCCTATACGCTGCCGGTCGATGTGGGGCCGCGCGGGTCCTTTCGCGGGATCACGACCAGCGGGCGCAAGCAGGCGTTCGGCGCGGATCACATGAAGGTCATCAGCCGCTTCAAGCCCGGCGAACTTTATGACAGCCGCAAGGTCGACGACCTGCGCCGCGCGCTGGTGGCGACGGGGCTGTTTTCCAGCGTCGCCGTTGACCCGGTTCGCACCAATGAAGCTGGACCCGACGGCACCGAATATGTCGACCTGCATGTCGATCAGGAGGCGGGGCCGCCGCGCACGCTGGCGGGTGAGGTCGGCTATGGCACCGGCCAGGGATTCCGTGCCGAAGCGACATGGACCCATCGCAACCTGTTCCCACCCGAAGGCGCGCTGATCGGCAGCGTGATCGCGGGGACGCAGGAACAGGGCGTTTCAGGCACGTTCCGTCGGTCCAACGCTGGCAAGCGCGATCGTACATTCCAGGCGGGGGCGCTGGTCAATCATCAGAATTACGATGCTTACGAAGCCTATACCGCTGGCCTGAACCTCAGTTGGGCGCGCCAGTCGACGCCAATCTTCCAGAAACGCTGGACCTATACCTATGGCGCGGAAATCCTGCTGTCGAACGAACAGACGACGGTAGACCCGGCCACGGCGGAAAAGCGGCGGCTGACCTATTTCATCGGGTCGCTGCCGACGCAGGTCGGTTATGACCGTTCCAATGACCTGTTGAACCCCACCAAGGGATTCCGGGCCAATTTGCGCGTATCGCCCGAAGCGTCGCTGCAAGGAAATTTGTCACCCTATGTCCGCGCGACATTCGACCTGACCGGCTATTATCCGGTGTCCGACGCGCTGGTCATTGCCGCCCGGACGCGGTTGGGAACCATCAGCGGCGCGGCGCGCGACCAGATCGCGCCGTCCCGCCGGGTCTATGCGGGCGGCGGCGGGTCCGTGCGCGGCTTTGGCTATCAGGAATTGGGGCCAAAGGACGCCAATGACGATCCTGTCGGCGGGCGTTCCGTCAATGAATTCGCGGTGGAGGGGCGCTATCGTTTCGGTGATTACGGCGTCGTCGCCTTCGTCGATGCGGGCCAGGTCTATGAAAGCTCCATGCCGCGATTTTCCGACATTCGCTATGGCGTCGGGGTAGGCGGTCGTTTCTACACTAATTTCGGCCCATTCCGCGCCGACATCGCCATGCCGATCAACCGGCAGCCGGGTGAATCCAAATTCACCCTCTATATCGGCATCGGGCAGGCATTCTGATGGTGGACGAAACACCCCCTACCCCCGCCGAAACGGAGACGGGAACGGTCGTGGTCCGCGAAGGCCGGCCGCTGTGGCAGAAGATCGTTCTGGGCGCGGCGGGATTGATCGCGGCACTGGCCGTGCTGGTCGCGGGACTGCTGCTGTTCCTGAATACCCAGCCGGGCAAGAAATTCCTGATCCGCCAGATCGCCGCGCTGAAACTGGAATCAGGCATGGAGATCGAGGTCGGCCATATCGAAGGGTCGATCTATAGCGACATGGTGATCCATGACCTGGTGCTGCGCGATCCCAAGGGGCCGTTCGCCGTGGCCCCGCGCGTCCATGTGGTGTGGAGCCCGTTCCGTTACCTGAACAACCATATTTCCGTCCGGCTGCTGGAAAGCCCGCTGGTGGTGCTGGCCCGCAGTCCGCAGTTCAAGGTGACGGAAAGCGATCCCAACGCGCCAATCCTGCCCGACCTGGACATTGACGTCGACCGGTTGAAGATCGCCCGGTTTGTCCTGGCCAAGCCGGTCATTGGCCAGAAACGCGAAATCGCCATCGACGGCGTTACCCATATGGCGGATGGGCGCGCGCAACTGTCGGCCAATGCGGTGGTCGATAGCGGTGACCGATTGCAAGCCTGGCTGGACGCCGTGCCCGATCAGAATCGTCTGGCGATGAAGGGTACGCTGACCGCGCCCAAGGGCGGCGTAATCGCGGCGATGAGCGGCCTGACCGACGGGATGACCGCGACGCTGGATGGCAAGGGCAGCTGGCAGGCATGGAACGGGCGGATCGTCGCCAATACCCCCAAGGGCGAGCTGGCGAATATCGCACTGGCCGCGCGGGACGGCAATTTCACGGCGAAGGGGCCGGTGCGGCCAGGGCTGGTCTTTGCCGGACCTGTGGACCGGCTGACCGCGCCTGCGCTGATGGTCGATCTGTTCGCCGGGCTGAACGAACGGCGCGTCAACCTGAAAGGGTCGCTGCGGTCGCCAGCGCTGGCGGCGAGCGCACAGGGGCTGATCGACCTAGGCACGAGCCGGTTCAGCGGATTGAAGATCGACGCCGCGCTGCTGACGCCCGGCGCGATCATGGAAAAGGTGCGCGGGCGGGATGTGCGCGCATCCATCATTCTGGACGGGCCGATGGCCACGCCCTTCATCGATTATGACATCACCGCCGCAATGCTGGCGTTCGACCAGACCGGGATCGAAGGACTGAAGGCAAGCGGGCGGGCGGTCATCGACGCCGATCGCATCCGCATTCCGGTGAACGCGACCGCCCGGCGCGTGACCGGCCTGAATGCCGCTGCGGGCGGGTTACTGCAGAATTTGCGGGTAAAGGGCGATTTCGCCTATGCCGCCGGAAAGCTGATCAGCGACAATCTGAAAATCGACAGCGACCGCGTGAATGCGACGGCCATCGTGCTCGCCGACCTCGACAACGCCATTTATCGCGGCGCGTTGAAGGGCCGGGTCAATGATTATCGCATCGATGGCGTGGGCATCGTCAATTTGACGACCGACATGGAGCTGGTGCCCGGCCCCAAGGGCGGGTTCGGCCTGTCGGGCAAGTTCGGGGTGCGCACGGCGCGCTGGGAAAATGCGTCGGTCCGCGACTTTCTGGGGGGCAATGCCGTGATATCCGGGCGCGTCGGCATGACGCCGGAGGGCAAGTTCACCCTGGCCGGGCTGAAGGGTGCCGCCCCCAATTTCCGCGTCCTGTCGGGATCGGGCAGCTATGATACCGATGGCGCGATTGCGTTCGATGCGCGGGCGACTTCCAATCAATATGGGCCGCTGGCGCTGACGGTGCGCGGGACGATGGAGCGGCCCCGCGCCGTGCTGCGCGCCGACCGTCCCAATGTCGGCGTGCAGTTGACCGACGTCGTCGCGAAGCTGAATGGCGAAGCGGCGGGATACCGGCTGGAGGCGACGGGCGGATCGCCCTATGGGCCGTTTTTCGCCAATGTGCTGATCCGCACGGCCAAGGGTCCGCTGACCATCGATGTGACCAAGGCGCGCTTTGCCGGGGTCGACATGAACGGGCGCGTGCAGCAGAGCACCGCTGGGCCGTTCGCCGGACAGCTGGCGATGAACGGGTCGGGCATCAACGGCACGGTGCGCCTGTCCGCCGTGGGCAAGGCGCAGGGCGTCAATGTCGATGCCACCGCCAGCAATGCCCGACTGCCGGGTGAAGCGGAGGTCGTAATCGGTCGCGCCATCGTCACCGCGTCGATGGTGTTGACCGACCAGCCCCGCATCGTGGCAGATGTTCAGATGGCCAACGCCGCCTATGGCGATTATGTCGTGCGCAAGGCGCGCGGACTGATCGACTATCAGGGCGGGCGTGGCCGGGCGCAACTGGTCGCCGACGGTTCGAGCGGGGTGCCTTTCTCCATCGCCGTCAACGCCGCCCTGCGCCCCAGCCTCTATGCCGTCGCGCTGGAAGGCAAGGCGAGCAACGTCCCGTTCCGCTTTGCCCGCCCGGCGATCATCCGCATCGAGCCTGATGGCTATCGGCTGGAGCCTGCGACGCTGGTGCTGCCGCAGGGGCGCGTCGATCTGGCCGGACGTTTCGGCGGACAAACGGCGCTGCAGGCGCGGTTCAAGGATTTCGACCTTGCGATCCTGAACATGGCGTCGCCGGGGCTGGGTATCAGCGGCAAGGCGACCGGATCGCTGGACTTCGCGCAGAGTGGCAACGCCTTTCCCACCGCCACCACCCGGCTGGCGATCAGCGATTTCCGCCGGTCCAGCCTGACCGCCGTGTCCGACCCCGTTGCCATGGCGATGGAAGGCAAGCTGTCAGGCGCGGGCGGCGACCTGCGCGGACTGATCCGGCGCGGCAATGCGACATTGGGCCGCTTCGTGGTGACACTGGCACCGCCGGGACCGGGCGCAAGCTGGACACAGCAGCTTCAATCCGCGCCTTTGGATGGGGGCATCCGCTATGCGGGGCCAGCAGACGTGCTCTTCTCTTTCGCCGGGCTGGCCGACCAGCAGCTGACCGGACCGATTGCCGTGGCAGCCGATTTCGGCGGGCGGCTGGGCGCGCCGCGCCTCAACGGCTTGGTCCGGGCCAACGCATTGACCTATGAAAATGAGACGTTCGGCACTCGCGTCACGCAGATGCGGCTGGACGGGCGGTTTACCAACGACCGGCTCGACATACGCGACTTTTCCGGGCGCGCCGGCGACGGGACCGTGCAGGCGCGCGGCACGGTGGGGCTGGCGGCGGACAGCGGCTATCCGATGGACATTGCGGTAAAACTGGACCGCGCGCGGCTGGCCCGCAGCGAAGCGATCACCAGCGTCGCGACCGGCACGATCAACATTACCAACAGCGCGGCCAATGGCGGATTGATCAAGGGCGATTTGTGGCTGCCCGAAACCCGCTATCGCGTCGCTTGGCAGGGCGGGGCGGAAATCCGCCAGCTGACCGGCGTGCGGCGCAAGGGCGAAGGCAGCGACCTGATGGACCAACGGCTGGCGGGGCGTCAGGCGGCGGCACAACCTGCCAACTGGAAACTCGACATTCGCGTGCGCGCCGACAATGAAATCTATGTGACCGGCATGGGGCTGGATTCCGAATGGAAGACGAGCATGCGCGTCACCGGCACCACCGCAGAACCGCGCGTGGTCGGGCGGATCGAGGTGATCCGGGGCCGCTACAGTTTCTCGGGCCACCAGTTTGAATTGGAGCAGGGGATCATCAACTTCAACGGGCCGATGATGAACCCGACGTTGGCGATCCGCGCGGAAACCCGGATCGACACGGTTACGGCGGGCATCGCCGTCAGTGGCACGGCGCAGCGGCCCGACATCAGCTTTATATCGACGCCCACCCTGCCGCAGGATGAAATCCTGGCGCGCATCCTGTTCGGCGACAATGTCGCGAACCTGTCGGCGACGCAGGCGGTGCAGCTGGCGGCGGCGCTCAACGGCCTGCGCGGTGGAGGCGGCGGGCTTAACCCGATGGGCAAGCTACAAAATGCGTCGGGCATCGACCGGATCGGCATCGTCGGCGGTGACGATGCAACCGGGCGCGGTACATCGCTCGCCGTGGGGCAGCGCATTTCCAACAATATCTATGTGGAGGTGATCACCGACCCCAAGGGCTTTACCGCGACCCAGCTGGAAATCTCGCTTTCAAAGACGCTGAGCCTGCTATCAAAGACTGGCACCAATGCCGGATCGTCGGCGAACCTGCGTTATTCGAAGGATTATTGAGGTCGCCCGATCCTTAATGAAAATCGCGGGACTTGGGCAATATCCGCACATTGCGCGGGTGGCTGGCGGTACGGGGATGCTGGGGGTGGATGAATTCGTCGGCGCGCGACAGGGCGATTTGCGGTCGATGCGTGTCCGACAGGCGCGAAAGATCGGCGGTGCGGTCATGGACGCGGGTCGCCATCAGGTGGACGACGCCTTCCTTGCTGCGCTGCACTTCGCCTTCGACCAGCATCAGCCGTGACGCCATGACGGGCCGTCGCTGCATTTCGAACAGGCGCGCCCAGAGCAGGATGTTGACGATCCCCGTTTCATCTTCGATCGTGATGAAGACGGCATTGCCCTTGCCCGGCCGCTGCCGCACCAACACCACCCCCGCCGTTCGCACCAACGCGCCATTTTTGGCGGCGGATGTTTCCGCGCAACTGAGCACCCCTTCCGCCGCGAAAACCGGGCGCAGAAACTGCATCGGATGGCCTTTGAGCGACAGGCGCGTCATCTGGTAATCGGCCGCGACCTGTTCGGCGAATGGCATGGCGGGCAACATCGCGTCAGGCTCCTGCCCCAGCTCGCCCGCTGCCGCCTGATCGCGCTTGCGGGCGGCGGCGAACAGGGGGAGTTCGTTCGACGGCGTGCGCCGCGCTTCCCACAAGGCCGCCCGCCGATCCTGCCCCAGCGACCGACAGGCGTCAGCGTCCGCCAGCAGGCGCAGCGCCCGCGCGGGCAATCCCGCCCGCCGCGCCAGATCCTCAAGGCTGGTGAACAGGCCCTGTTCCCGCGCATCGACCAGCTGCGCGGCCCATGCCTCCCGAAAACCGTCAATCTGGCGAAAGCCCAGCCGCAGCGCGAGCGCCCGCCCCTCGCCCTCCCCCCGTCGGCGATTCCGCGAACATAGCAGGGGTTCGAGCGCATTGTCCCACCCGCTCATATTCACATCGGCATCATGCACGGCCACGCCATGTTCGCGCGCATCGCGCACGATCTGGGCTGGGGCGTAGAAACCCATGGGCTGGGAATTGAGCAGCGCGCAGGCAAAGACAGCGGGCTGGTGGCATTTGATCCAGGCGGACACATAGACCAACCGGGCAAAGGACAAGGCGTGGCTTTCGGGGAAGCCGTAGCTGCCAAATCCTTCGATCTGACTATAGCAACGCTCGGCGAAATCGCGTTTATAACCGCGCCGCACCATGCCGCCGATCATCTTTTCCTTGAACTTGTCCATGCCCCCCACCTGGCGAAAGGTCGCCATCGACCGGCGCAACTGATTGGCTTCGGAAGGGGTAAACTCGGCAGCAACGATGGCCAGTTTCATCGCCTGTTCCTGAAACAGGGGGACGCCGTAGGTGTGCTTCAGCAGGTCGCGCAGTTCGTTCGGATTGTGTGGCGGGCTGGGCGATGGAAATTCCGGCTTTTCGATTCCCGCCCGCCGCCGCAGATAGGGGTGAACCATGTCGCCTTCTATCGGCCCAGGCCGGACGATCGCGACCTGCACCGTCAGATCATAGAGGTTAGTCGGCTTCAGGCGCGGCAGCATGTTGATTTGCGCCCGGCTTTCCACCTGGAACACGCCGATGCTGTCGCCCTTTTGTAGCATCGCATAGACGGCTGGATCGTCAGAATCGAGATCCACCGTCAGATCATGATCGCCCAGATCATGGTGTCGCATCAGTTCATAAGCCTTGCGGATGCAGCTAAGCATGCCGAGCGCCAGAACATCGACCTTCATGAGGCCTAGCGCATCGATGTCATCCTTGTCCCATTCGATAAAACTGCGGTCGGGCATCGCCGCATTGTGAATGGGCACTGTTTCATCGAGCCGGTTCTGGGTCAGCACAAAACCGCCCACATGTTGCGACAGATGCCGGGCGAAGGGCGCACGGATCAGTTGTTCGACCAGCGACCGCAGCCGCACGATCTCCACATTGTCGAGCGAAAAGCCCGCATCGCGGAAACGGGCGTCGCCCAGATCGCTTGAATAGCTGCCCCAGACCGTGCTGGACAGGCGGGTCGCGATATCGTCGCTAAGGCCCAGCACCTTCGCCACCTCCCGCAGCGCGCTACGGGACCGATAGTGGATCACGGTTGCGGCAATGCCTGCCCGTTCGCGTCCGTAGCGGCGGTAGATATATTGCATCACCTCCTCGCGCCGCTCATGTTCGAAATCGACATCGATGTCGGGCGGTTCGTTCCGCTCTTCCGATACGAACCGGGAAAATAGCAGGTCGTGCTTCATCGGATCGACCGAGGTGACGCCCAGCAGGAAGCAGACGATGGAATTGGCAGCCGATCCCCGTCCCTGGCAGAGGATTGGGGGTTGCTGCGATCGTGCGAACCGGACGAGGTCGTGGACGGTCAGGAAATAATAGGCATAGTTCTGGCGGCGGATGAGGCGCAGTTCCTCCGCGATCAGTTGTTCCACCTTGGCTGGCAAAGGGTGCTGATAGCGTTCCACCGCCGCCTCGCGCACCAGATGTTCCAGCCAGCCGTCAGGCGACCAGCCAGACGGGACCGGCTCATGGGGATATTCATATTTAAGGTCGGTCAGGGCAAAATCGATCTGATCGACGAAACGAACCGTTTCGGCCAGTGCTTGCGGATAGGCCGCATAAAGCCTCGCCATTTCCAGAGGGGATTTGAGATGACGTTCGGCATGGGCTTCCAATCGTCGCCCCGCCTGTCTGAGCGTCACGCCGTCGCGGATGCAGCTAAGCACATCTTGCAAGGGCCGCGCCGATGCCTGGGCATAAAGCACATCGTTGGTCGCGATGAGCGGCACGCCAATTTCCCCGGCGACCCGCTGAATGGCGGCGGCGTGGCGGCGGTCACGCCCATGATAATGCATGGTAAGGCCAAGCCACACCCGCCCCGGCACCCTGTCCTGCAACCGGCGCAGGGCGTCGGCCCATGTGGGCGGGGATGTGGGTGGAACCAGCCTCAGATAGGAAATCGGCTCATTCTCTTTCCCGGAAGGATAGGCAGGTGGGGCCTTGTGCGCCTGTTGCGGTCGTGCGGTGGAAAGCGGCAGAACGATCAGCAGAAGATCGTCGATATGATCGAGCAGGTCGCCAAAGGTCAGGATGCAGTCTCCCTTGACGGCTTCCATATTGCCCTTGGTCAGCAGGCGGGTCAGACGGCCCCAGCCAAAGCGGCTGGTGGGGTAGGCCAGAATGTCCGGTGTGCCATCGACAAAGATCAGGCGGGCACCCACGACGAGGCGCAGGTCGGTTCGACAGGCTGCCTCCTCCTGCGCGGTCAGGCCGGGCGGTTCGCCCCGTTCCTTCTTCGCTTCGATCAGGGCGGCGCGCGCCTTGTCCGGGGCCTCGCGCAGGGCGACATGGGCACGGACCACGCCAGCCACGCTGTTCCTGTCAGCAATGCCTATGGCGCGAAGCCCCAGATGGTTAGCCTGTGCAACAAGTTCGGCAGGATGGGATGCGCCGTGCAGAAAGCTGTAATTGGACATGACGCCCAGTTCGGCAAAGGCAGGGCCTACACCTTGCGATGAAGGCGGGTCGGCTTCCCTGGCCCGCGTCTTTCCCCGCGCTGCTTCGATGACGTTCAATTCGCGCCGGTCGATCGATTTGGGTTTGGATGGGTCGGGACCCTTGCCGCGTTTCATGCGAACAGGCCGTGGATATACCAGCCGGGATGCCGTGCCTCCGCGCCATAAAGGCCGTGGCGAAAGATCCAGTAGCGCCGCCCGCGCGCATCCTCGATCCGGTAATAATCGCGCGTCATGCCCGCGCTTTCGCCTTCCAGCGCGCCGTCCTTCGCCTTCCACCATTCAGGCGCGATCCGTTCGGGGCCTTCATAGCGGGTCACTTCATGGGCCGCCCGCCGCCAGCGGAAACGGTGCGGCGGGCCGTCGGGCACCTGCGCCACCACATCGATCGGTTGGGGCGGGTCAAACAGGTGGATGGGCCGCATCGGCGGATCGCCCGGTTCGCCCTGACAAGGCCAGCTGGACGGCGCGCGGCTTTCGACGGCGGGCAAGGCGAGTTGCGCCTGTTCGGGGATGTGGCTGTCGCGCGGTTCCAGGCGCTGAATCCGCCCCCGCCCCGCCCGCACGGAAAGCCGGTCGATGAGCGCCGCGACCGCTTCCTCGCGCCGTGCTTCTCCGCCTTCCAGCGCCAGCTGGGTCGCGGCCATCGGCTCGGCCTGCGGCACGGTGAGGCGCAGCATGTCGAAGCCGAAACCGGGGTCGAGCGGATCGGACAGGCTGTCGATCCGCTCCTGCACCAGCCGCATGATCGCGGGCGCGTCACGCACCGGCAGACTGGTTTCTACCCGCAGCGGGAAGGCGAGGCCGTCACTGCGAAAAAACATCGCTTCGAACCGGCGTCCCCCCTGCCCGCGCTCGCCGAGCCGCTCGCCCGCTTCGGCTGCCATGTCTTCCAGCACTTTGAGGGCGTAGGCGGTGCTGCCCATCGGTTCGGCAAAGCGGCGCTCGATACGGATCGCCAGGCGGGGACGGCGCGGCGCGAGCGGACGTTGGTTAAGACCCAGCAGGCGATGCAGCGCGTCCACCGCTTCCTCGCCAAAGCGCGCGGCGAGCGTCGCGGCGGGGCGCGCGGCGAGATCGCCGATGGTGCGCAGGCCCGCACGGCGCAGCGCCACGCCGCTATCCTGCTCCAGCCCCAGCGCCTCCACCGGCAGGCGGCGCAAGGCGGCATCTTCGTCGGGCGCGGGGCCTGCGGAAAAGCGGGAAAGCGCATGCGCACCTTCGGGCGTGGCGGCCATGGCGTGACGCACCTCCATCCCGTGCCGTTCGAACCGGTCCACCGCCTCCCGGGCCAGTGCTTCCTCGCCGCCCCACAGATGCGCGCAGCCGCTAATGTCCAGTATCAGCCCGTGCGGAGGATCGAGCGCGACAATGGGGGTATAGCGCGCGCACCCGTCGCACAGCCGTTCCAGCCAGTCCTGGTCGGCATGAGGATCGGCTTCGAAACTGACAAGTTCAGGCTCCTGCGCGCGGGCATCGGCCAGGGTCATCCCCGCGCCAAGCCCCAGCGCCAGCGCATCGGCATCCGGCGAGGCGATGCGCATGGCTCCGCGCACCGGCTCGACGATAACGATCGGCCCGGCATTGCCCCCCGCCTGCCACAGCTCAGGCCGCTCTATGCGCAGCCGGTCGACCGGCAGGAACGGGAACCACAGCGCCAGATAGCGCCGCGTCGTCAGCGCGTCCTCCGCTTCCCTGTCCATGATCATGGCGTTCATCGTCACCTTCTCCAAATTCTCTCCGCGCGCTGTTCCACACGAGCCGCCATGTCATGCCGTCCGGGCCGGAGCGGCGGCGCAACAGGTGAAGCGAAAAGGCGCTCATGCCCGGCGCATTGCCCGGCAACGGCACGGATGGTGCCGCGGTCACCCGCCAGCGCGTTTCCGCCGCGCTCGGCACGGGATCGCCGCCGATCCGCAGCAGCAGCGCGGTGACGCCCGACGATTCCGCGGCCAGCGCCAGGCGGCGGCTGGCGGTCAGGTCCAGCAGTGGCGCTCGCCCGCGCAGTTCGATGACCAGCGCGCCCAATGCGGGACAGCGCAGCGCATCGACCGCAGCGCGCAGCAGCAAGGCATCATCCTTCATCACGCCGATCAACAGCCGGGACGGGTCAAGCCCCAGCGCCGCAAGGCCGGGGCCATAAGGCTGAGCCACTGCCCCCTTGGCGAGGCGCAGCCAGAACAGCGGCGCATCCCCCGCCGCCAGATGAGCGAGAATCAGGGAAAGACCGGCGGCGGCACCTTCATCCTCGTCACCGCCGAACAGTTCATGCAGCCGACCGCGCGCTAGGCCCCCCTGCATGGCCTGGTCAAAAGGCGCGTGCCCCGTGACAACAGGCGCACCGGCTTTCGCCGCCGGAAGCCCTTCCAGCGAGGCGATATGCCGTCTGAGGGCTGAAAGTGTGTTCACCGACTCGATCATAGAAATGTTCTCTATATGTTCTTTTCGATGCTATAGGGGTCCCTGTCAATGGAGGTGGGGAGAGTGGAGCGGGAGGGAGAGGCCGCATAGCGGCGATGGTCGAGAGGCGGTTATGGGTGATCTTCTCCCCTCCCGCAGGCGGGAGGGGCCGGGGGTGAGCCAGCGCAACATTGTCGATGTTCTTCAAAGGCCAAGCTTGAAGCTCGCTTCGCTCGCGCCCACCCCTAACCCCTCCCGTCTACGGGAGGGGAATGCCTTGGAGTGGCCGTTAATCGCATTCAGCTTTCATATTGACCCAGACCACGCGCTTTCCCTTCCACCATGCTTCGCGCGGTCCCCTCCCCCGTCTGGGGAATGAAGGGTGGGCACGTTGCGCACCAGCCAATGGAAAAGGCCCGCCTGCGAATGCGCGGGCGAGCCTTTTCATTGATAGTGAGCGGAGCAGGAAGCGGCGCGTTTATTCGCCGTCATCCTCCGGTTCGGGGCCGGTCATCATCGCTTCGGCGACTTCCTCGGTCTTGCCGCGGATCACCTTTTCCAGGCGGTCGGCCATTTCGGGATTCCCCTTGAGGAAGGTCTTCGCATTTTCACGACCCTGGCCGATGCGGACGGAATCGTACGAGAACCAGGCACCCGATTTCTCCACCACGCCGGCCTTGACGCCAAGGTCGAGGATTTCGCCGATCTTGGAGATGCCTTCGCCATACATGATGTCGAATTCCACCTGCTTGAAGGGCGGTGCGACCTTGTTCTTCACCACCTTCACGCGGGTCGCATTGCCGACAATGTCGTCGCGATCCTTGATCTGGCCGGTGCGGCGGATGTCGAGCCGAACCGACGCGTAGAATTTGAGCGCGTTGCCGCCAGTCGTTGTTTCGGGGTTACCGTACATGACGCCGATCTTCATGCGCACCTGGTTGATGAAGATCACCAGGCATTTGGAGCGCGAAATGGAACCGGTCAGCTTGCGCAGCGCCTGGCTCATGAGGCGCGCCTGCAGGCCGACATGGCTGTCGCCCATTTCGCCTTCGATTTCCGCGCGGGGCACCAGCGCCGCGACAGAGTCGATCACGAGCACATCAATGGCGTTCGACCGCACCAGCGTATCGACGATTTCCAGCGCCTGTTCGCCTGTATCGGGCTGCGACACGATCAGTTCGTCAATATCGACGCCCAGCTTCTTGGCGTATGCGGGGTCGAGCGCATGTTCGGCATCGACAAAGGCCGCAACGCCGCCTGTCTTCTGCGCCTCTGCAATGGCATGCAGCGCCAGCGTCGTCTTGCCTGAGCTTTCCGGCCCGTAAATTTCGACGATGCGCCCGCGCGGCAGGCCGCCAATGCCGAGCGCGATGTCCAGACCCAGCGATCCTGTCGAAATCGATTCAATCTCAATCTTCTCGCGGCTGCCCAGCTTCATCGCCGAGCCTTTGCCGAAGGCACGGTCAATCTGGGAAAGGGCCGCTTCCAATGCTTTCTGTCTGTCCATCGTACCTGTCTTCTTGGAATCAATAAGTGAGAGCATTGCGGTCATCGGCCTATCCCCTGTCAAGCGGATCGCGCCGAATCCTTTGGCGCGCCAGCACGATGTATCCTGTTTGTTCGCATGGAACAAGATAGGAACATAAATTTCCTATTGCGCCGAAAGCACCTTCCCCAACGCCCTGTCCACGGCCCCGATCGTATAGGGCTTGGCCAGCGTAGGACGGTCGGCATGTCCCGACGGCACGTCGTCGGCAATGCCGCCCGTGGCGAAGATGAAGGGAATGCCGTTTTCCGCCAATATGTCGGCGACCGGCCAGCTTTTTTCGCCCTGCAGATTGCAGTCGACCAGAGCCGCATCGAAGCCGCCCTTGCGTGCATGGTCGCATGCTTCTTCGACCGACACGGCAATAGCGTGCAGGCCGTAGCCCAGCGTTTCGAGATAATCTTCAAGCATCATGCCGATCATCACTTCATCTTCAACGATCAGGATGGTCTTGCCTTCAGCCATGCATGCGGTCCCCTATGTCGTTACGCGTCGCTATCCGATCGACGGAGCGGTGCACAGTATAATCGCTTGATCGAACAAGAAGTTCATTCCACCGGGGCGCTCATCGCCAGCGCGTCGCGCGCGGCTTCCGCCAACTGGCTGACGGAAAAGGGTTTGGGCAGGAAGGCGACATTGGCGATGTCGATCGATTTGCGCAGCTGTTCCTCGGCATAGCCCGACATGAACAGCACCGGCAGGTCGGGGTGGGTGTGACGCGCACGCGCCACCATGGATGGGCCGTCCATATTGGGCATGACGACGTCCGAAATCAGCAGGTCAATCTTTTCCCCGCCCGCCAGCACTTCCAGACCCTGTTCCCCGTCATTGGCGGTCAGCACCTTATACCCCTGCCGCGACAGTGCCCGTTCGGCGACGGCGCGGACCATGTCTTCGTCCTCGACCAGCAGCACGGTGCCGGTGCCCCAGGTGTCGCTGCGGCGGATCGGGGTTTTGGGCTGCGCCGCCTGTTCGACATCGGCCCCCTGATAGACGGGCAGGTAGATGACGAAACTCGCCCCGCGCCCCAATTCGGATTCGGCGAATATGTAGCCGCCCGACTGTTTGACGATGCCATAGACGGTGGACAGGCCAAGGCCGGTGCCCTTGCCCAATTCCTTGGTCGTGAAAAAGGGTTCGAAGATCTTTGACAATATGTCGGGCGGAATGCCCAGTCCGGTGTCGGACACGCGTAGCGCCGTATAGTCGGCGGCGGGCAGGATTTCCTGCCGCAATTCCCGCACCTTCGCGGCGGGGACGGCATAGGTCTGGATGTTGAGTGTTCCGCCATCGATCATGGCGTCGCGGGCATTGACGGCCAGGTTGACGATCACCTGTTCCAGCTGGCCCGGATCGGCACGCACCGCGCCCAGATTGCGGCCATGGCTGACTTCCAGCTTCACACTTTCGCCCAGCAGGCGCTTTAGCAGATTGGACACATCGGCGACGATGTCGGGCAGTTGCAGCACCTGCGGGCGCAGGGTCTGCTGGCGCGAAAAGGCGAGCAGCTGCCGTGTCAGCCCCGCCGCGCGGTTGCTGTTCGACTTGATCTGCTGAAGATCGTCATAGTCGCTGTCGCCCGGCGTATGGCGCATCAGCATCAGGTCGCAATGACCGATGATGGCGGTCAGGATATTGTTGAAGTCATGGGCGACGCCGCCTGCCAGCTGGCCGATCGCCTGCATCTTCGTCGCCTGCGCGACCTGCCGCTTGAGCTTGCTTTCCTCACTATTGTCCTTGAGGCTGAGCAGCACCGCCGCCTCGCCCAGGCCGCGTACCCCCGCCAGGCTGAGCGCGGTCGGTTCGTCCGGCTGGTCACGCATCCGCACCGCGATGTCGCCCGACATTTGCGGCCCGACGGCAAAGCGCCGCACTGCGTCGGCCACCGCCGCCTGATCCTCCCGCGCGACCAGATCGCCGGGATAGACCGGCTTGTCGCCGCGCTTCAATCCAGCGGCGCGGGAAAAGGCACCGTTCAGGAACAATATCCGGCCATCGCGGTCGGCCATGGCCAGGCCAAAGGGCAGCAGGGACAGCAACGTTTCGATATAGGAAAGCGACGTGGTGCCGCCCGCGCTACCCGCCGGTTCGTCGATCAGAAGCAGCAGCATAGGGCCGTCCTGCGCGCCACCCTGCGCTGCGCCCGGCTGAACTGCGCGACGCAGCGGCACTTGCAGCAGCCGCAGGGGCAGGCCCCCGGACTCCTCACGCGCCAGGAACAACCGCCCCTTGTCATCCACGCGCATATGGGTCGCGAAATCGCGGCCCGTAATATTAGCATCGATCCGCCCGGCCGCGCGCAGCAGGAACGCGCCGTTCGCCGCCCGGATGCGCCCTTCACCGCCGATCATCACCGCCATGACGCCTGCTTCGCCCATCTGGCGGCCAGCTTCGCCAGTCAGCAGGCGGTGGACATCGTCCAGCGCGCTCGGCTGTCGCACCGGCGAGAAGCGCCACAGCAGATAATCTTCCGCCCGCCCGGTGCGGCACACATCGACATCCAGCCGCAAGGCCCCCTGGGTCAGCCCTTCCACCCGGCCATCGCCATCGCGCCAGGCAAGGCGCGCCGCCGCGCTCAGGCTGTCCAGCAGCGCGGGTTCAGTCGTGATGTTGGGCGGCGCTGGAAAACCGGGAAACCATTCGCCGAACCTGTCGCTGGCGCAAACAAGCCGACCCGATCGGTCGGTGACCGCGATCGCCATGCCCGATGCATCTGCAGCCGCGCGCGCAACAGTCCAGTCGGGCGCAATTTCGCCCTGGGTGGTTTCAGCCGAAGCAAGGCGATGATACCAGCTGAGCAAGGCGGCGACGGCCAGAACAGTGGCTGCGAACCCGGCCGCCAGCACCCCGTCGCCCGCCGCGTAGATGACAAGTGCGGCAGAAACCAACGCCGCCAGGATCAGCAGCGGCAGGGCGAGACGGGACGGCTGTTCGCCTGTCCACGCTTCCTCATCCCTTTTCACCCGCGCGGCCATGACCGGCGTCCCCCTTCAAACGACACTGGACTGCATCGCCAACGGTCAGACGCGGGCGATTTCTTCCAATGCGCTGCTTTCGGGTGACTTGCCAATCCTCAATTTGCGCGCATGCCATTTACGGCCCATGCGATGCCGCCAAATCCAGTCCGCCAGGAAATAACCGACGACCGCGAAAGCGATGGAGATAAGGGCAAGGCCAAACAGCATCGCAGGCGCGGCTTCGGAAAGAAGCCAGGCCATCCATTGGCGGATGGTTGCATGGTCGTTGACCAACGCCATAAAGCCCGATGCATCGGCGGTCCGCCCCAGCATCCAGTTGCCGATATAGACCGACGCCATCAGGAACAGCGGCGTCGTCGCGGGGTTGGACAGGAATGTCATGGCGGCGGCGAGCGGAATATTAGCGCGAAAGGGAAGGGCCAGCAGAGCCGCCCCTGCAATCTGGATACCGGGGATCAGCAGGAAGATACCGACCAGCAGGCCCAGCGCCACGCCGCGCGGCACCGATCGGCGGGTAAAGCGCCACAAGGAGGGTTCGAGCACCCGATGCGCAACCGGCGCAATAAAACGGTTACCCTCCAGCGATTCGCGCGTCGGCGCATTGGCATGCCACCAGCGAGTGAAGCGATTGCTCATCAGCGATGTTCTTTCAGGATGCGCTGCTGATCACGCTTCCAATCGCGTTCTTTTATCGTTTCACGCTTGTCATGGGTCTTCTTGCCCTTGGCCAGCGCCAGTTCGACCTTCGCCCTGCCCCGGCTGTTGAAATAGATGCTCAAGGGGACCAGCGTCATGCCCTTGCGCTCCACCGCGCCATGCATGCGCGCGATCTCCCGCTCATGCAGCAGCAGCTTGCGGGGCCGTTTGGGTTCGTGATTATAACGGTTGCCGTGGCTGAATTCGGGGATGTTGCTGTTGACCAGCCACACCTGCTCACCCTTCACCTCGGCATAGCTTTCCGCGATATTGCCCTCGCCGAAACGGAGCGACTTCACCTCGGTCCCTTGCAGGGCGATGCCCGCTTCGAACACATCCTCAAGGAAATATTCGAAACGTGCGCGCCGGTTTTCGGCGACGATCTTCTTCTTGTCGAAGGCTTCGGGACGGGGGCGGGCCATATCGGATTAACTAACTCACTTCACCATATAGTGCCGCTGCGCGGTCAGACCAGACCGGCGATCTCCAGCGCGCGGTCGACCGCAGCGCGGCTTGCTTCCGACGGCCAGGTAATCGGCAGGCGGACATCGCCTGACATGTCGGACCGCACCCGGGTAAGTGCATATTTGATCGGCCCCGGTGAAGAATCGCTGAACAACGCATCATGCAGCGGATAAAGACGATCCTGCAGCGCCAATGCACCAGTCCAATCGCCCGCCGCGCAGGCCGCCTGGAACTGGGCGCACAGGCGCGGGGCGACATTCGCCGTGACGGAGATGCAGCCCGTGCCCCCCATGGCGTTGAATCCCAGCGCGGTTTCGTCATTGCCGGACAGTTGGCAGAAGTCCGGCCCGCAAGCGAGGCGCTGCGCGGTGACCCGCCCCAGATTTCCGGTGGCGTCCTTGATCCCGACTATGCTCTGATATTCCTCGGCCAGCCGGTGGATGACCGGCACGGAAATGTCGGTAATGGTGCGGCTGGGCACATTATAGAGCAGGATCGGCAGGTCGCACCGCTGGGCCAGATAGGCGAAATGCTGGTACACGCCATCCTGATTGGGCTTGTTATAATAAGGCGCGACGACCAGCGCCGCGTCCGCGCCCGCCGCCTGCGCCGCATACATATGTTCCAGCGCGATCCTGGTATCATTCGATCCGCAGCCCGCGATGACCGGCACGCGCCCCGCCGCCTGGTCCACGCAGATGGCGATGACGCGATTATGCTCATCCACCGTCATGGTCGCGCTTTCGCCGGTGGTGCCGCACGGAACCAGCGCGCTGCTGCCTTCGTCGATCTGCCAGTCGACGAGCGCGCGAAAGGCTGCTTCGTCCACCGTTCCGTCGCGAAAAGGCGTGACCAGCGCCGGAATCGACCCGGAAAACATGCATAAACTCCTTCAATTCGCCGGGATTCCGGGGCACTATGTCGAGATAAGGCCGACGCCGCGCTATAGCGCGTCATTCAGAGCCTGATAAGGTTGGAATTGCGATGATGTCCACTATGCTGTCGACTCGCCTTCCTGAAACTGCATTGGTACGTATCCCTTTGATTGCTTTCCTTCTTTTCGCCGTCGGTGCCAGCGCGCAGACCGACACGCCCGCATCTTCGGGTCAACCGGCCTATCCAAGCGGTGCAGTCGTCCAGCCGCTTCCCCAATCGACCGCGCCAAAGCCGTGGAATGAAGTCAGTGGCCGAGTCGGCGTGGCCACCGATTCCTCCGTCGCGGCGATCATCAGCCAGTGGCGCGCGTTGCAGCAAAGCGATGGCCTGGGCTTTTCTACCTATGCCAACTTCATCATGGCCAATCCGGGCTGGCCCGGTGAGGACCGGATGCGCAGGCTGGCGGAAACCGGCATCAATCCCAACAGCTACGAACCCCGGCAGGTCGCGGCTTTCTTCGCCCGCTTCCCTGCGCGTACCGCCGTTGGCCATGCCCGCAACGCGCTGGCGCTGATGCAGACCGGTCGGATGAACGAGGCGCGGGTCGCCGCGCGCAACGCCTGGATCGGAGGGTCGCTGGCCCCGGATGACGAGGTGCGACTGCTGTCGCTGTTCGGTTCCGGCTGGACCAGCGCCGAACATGACCAGCGCGCCGACATATTGTTGTGGGCCAACGACATGGCGGGCGCTCAGCGCATGCTCACCTATGTCTCGCCGACACACCGCGCGGTCTATGAAGCGCGCATCGCGTTCCGCCAGAAAGCTCCCGACGCCGCCATGCGGATGCAGGCCGCCGAAGCCGTTGGCGCCACCGACGCGGGATTCGTGGCGGACAAGGCCACATGGCTACTCAACACCGGCAACTGGATCGCCGGGCGACAACATCTCGCCAATCGGCCTGCGCTCAGCTTCCGTCCCGGCAATGCGGAAAAATGGTATGAAGTGCTGCTGACCCATGCGCGGGCGGCAGCCAATGACAGCCAGTGGAGCTTTGCCTACGGGATCGCGAGCAAGGTGGACGACGCCTATGCGCCCGGCACCGATGTCAGCGGTCGCCCGATCGGCGAACGCGACGATTATACCAGCCTCGCCTGGCTGGCTGGCACGACCGCCTTCTATAATCTGAACCGCCCCGCCGACGCCGCCGCTATGTTCCGCCGCTATGCCACGGCGGCGCGGTCGCCCCAGACCCAGTCGAAAGGCTATTATTGGGCCGGACGCGCTGCACTGGCGGCGGGCGACACGGCCAACGCAAACAGCTATTTCGGGCAGGCGTCCGTCTTTCCCGATCAGTTTTACGGCCAACTCGCGCTTGAGCGGCTGGGGCGTCCGGTGCCCGCGCCTGCCCAGGTCGAACGCGGCGTTGAGCTGTCAGCGGCAGACCGTGCGGCGTTCAACAACCGGTCGGTGGTGCGCGCCGTCAGGGCGCTGGGACAGATGGGCTATTGGGAAGACCAGAGCAAATTTGCCCGCGCCATCGCGAACAATGCCGACAGCGACAGCGACCATTATCTGGCTGCCGAACTCGCGAAAAGCATTGGGCGGCCTGACATGGGCGTGATGGTCGGACGCCGCGCGGTGTCGAGCGGCCTTACCGGCTATGGCGAAAGCGCCTTTCCACGCGTTCCCGTTCCCCCTTCGGCCCAATATAACTGGACCATGGTTCACGCCATCGCCCGGCAGGAAAGCCAGTTCGACCGCGCCGCCATCAGCCATGCGGGCGCGCGCGGCCTGATGCAGTTGATGCCGGGCACCGCGCGCGAACAGGCGGGCAAGCTGGGCCTGGGGTATAATGCCGGGTCGCTGACCACAGACACTAGTTACAACATCATGCTGGGGTCATCCTATTTCCAACGGATGCTCGACTATTATGGCGGCAGCCATCCGCTGGCGGTCGCGGCCTATAATGCCGGACCGGGCAATGTGAACCGGTGGATCAGGGCCAATGGCGACCCCCGCCTACCAGGCGCGGACATGCTGCGCTGGATCGAACAGATCCCCATTTTCGAAACGCGCAACTATGTCCAACGCGTGCTGGAAAATGCAGTCGTCTATGACGCGATGAACCCTGAACGCGCGCGTTTCCGGGGATCGAATACGCCCCTGTCCAAATATCTGGGCAAGCAGACGCCGGGCTGAACTGGTGCAGCGGACGCAGAGCTGGTCCTCTGCGTCCGCCGTGCGAACCAAATTGCGCACGGCGCGTCCCGGCGGATAAAGAGAAATAATGAACCCCGCCCACCCCAATTACATCACCCCTGAAGGCTTTGCGAAGCTGCGCGCGGAATATGACCAACTGCTAGGCGTCGAGCGCCCGCGCGTGGTCGAGATTGTCAGCTGGGCGGCAGGCAATGGCGATCGCAGTGAAAATGGCGACTATCTCTATGGACGCAAAAGGATGCGCGAGATTGACGGCCAGCTGCGTCGCCTGTCGAAGAAGATGAAGGACGCCAAGGTCGTCGACCCGCGTCAGCAGCCCGACAAGGACAAGGTGTATTTCGGCGCCACCGTCACCATCGCGGACGATGATGACCAGCATCGCACCGTCACAATCCTGGGCAATGACGAAGCGGATGCCGGCGCTGGGCGGATCGGGTGGGGATCACCCATCGCCCGCGCGTTGCGCGGGGCGGCGATTGGCGACCTGCGCCGCGTCATCCTGCCAGCGGGCGAGAAGGAATATGAGGTGATTGCGATCCGCTACCCGGAGTAATCTGAACTCCCTTCCCGTTCGGGCCGAGCCCTAGTCATGGGGCCGCAGCGCCTGGTTAAGGCTGTTCAACACCTCACCAATCGGCTCTGTCACAGTGACGCTGCGCCCTTCGCCAAAGCGGATGCGCGTGCCTTCATTGACGGACGATACGAAAGTTACCTGCGCAGCGTTGATGGCGGTTTCGGTACGATCGGCGCCTACGAACATGACGAGCATGCGGTCCTCTCCCTTATCTATGGAAAGCCAGACTAGCCGCATTTGCGCCGCGCGCCAGCACGATTTACGTTTCAGGCGGCCTGGATCGCGCGGATGAATATGCTTGCCCGTGTATCCAGTCGACGCGTTTCGTCCGCCAAGCGGCGAGCGGTGCTGCCCATCGCGCGCGCGCCGTCCGCCGCAGCGGTCGCGCTGCCGCTGATCTCGCTCGCCCGTGAACGGATATGGTCGCTGGATGCGCCTGCTTCGGCCACACTGGCCGTTATCGTCCGACTGAAAGCGCCATGCCGCGCGACCGCATCGAAAACCGACGCCGCCAGCCGGTCGGCCGTAGCGATTGCGGCATCCATATGTGCATGGCCCGCCGCGACGTTGCCGACGCTTTGCCGAATATGGCCGATGCGCCCCGCAATTTGCGCTGCCGCCTCACGCGTTTGCGCGGCCAAGGCCTTGACCTCGCGCGCCACGACCGCAAAGCCCTGCCCCGCTTCGCCCGCTCGCGCCGCCTCGATCCCGGCGTTCAGCGCCAATGTCGTCGTTGCCCTGGCAATCCCGTCGATGACTGCTGTGATTTCACCGATGCCGTCCGCTTCGACGATCAGCGCCCGGCTATCCGCCGACGCAAGCCGCGCCTGCTCAACCGCTGCGTGCAAGGCCTTGCCCGCCTCGCGCACCTCTTCCTCGACCGAGAGGAACAGCTGTCCCAAATCCCTTCCCGATGCAGCGATTCCCGACAGGGTGTCCGCCGTCTGCGCCGCCGCTATCGCCATGCCCGCTGCCGCCTGGCTGTTGGCCGCAGCCTGTTCCGCCGCTTCGACCGAAAAGCCGGACAGCATATCCGCCACCCGCACCAGTTCGCCCGTCAGCGCCTCTATGTCACGGCGGAAGGTGGCGCTTTCGCCGGTGATCCGCTCCAGCCGCGACGCCCGCTCTACCGCCAGCCGTGCATCCCGCTCCGCCGTCAGCCCCAGCAGAAGCGGACCGCCCACAACCCCGGCGTAACGCCCACGCTCGACAATGATCAGGCCCTCGCAGGACGCGCCCTGCGCCGCGTAGATATCGATCAGCGCCTCGACGCTGGCGCTGCGGTCCACCACGGGGCAGCGCCGGACATGATCGTCCAGTCGGCCACCGAAACTGGGATTGCGCAGCAGCGCGTGACCAAACGGATTGAACAATATGCGCCGCATGTCCCATTCGTAAATGGCACCCGCTGGCCGGTCCTGCGCGTCCAGCACCGGCAAAAGGCGTAGATGCGGGTCATGCTGGAAATGATCCACCGCCTCACTAAGCGGCTGGCCCAGCCGGATGGTGGGCGCGGACGCCATCAGGTGCAGTCCGCTGGTCGCCTCTTCACAGGGCGGATTATCGTTCAGGCGGTCGGGAGCCGTAAGTATGTGCATGAGCGCGGGTTAACGCGAAAATGGTAAACGCCAAGTTAGGTTTCTGTGACACTTCTATGACAAAGCATTGTTTTCAATCACTTTTATGAAGGATGATAACCAAAGGCCTGTTGCGCCAGCTTGACGACTTCCGGGTCGGCTTCGGGAAAGTCCATCGGCACCAGCTTTTCCAACGTCTTGGCAACATGCTTCATCGCGGCGATCCGGCCCGCCTTGCGGTGATTATTGTCGATGACCTGCCAGGGCGCATATTTGCTGTCGGTTTTGGCGAACATGTCTTTCAATGCGTCGAGATAGTCCGCCCGCCGCGCGCGGTTGCGGTAGTCGTCCACGCCCGTTTTCCACCGTTTCCAGGGCGTGTCGAGCCGCTGCGCCAGTTGTTCGTCCTGCGTTTCCTGGGTGATGTGGACGAACAGCTTTACGATATTCGTGCCCGCATCGGCCTGCTGCTGTTCAAAGGCGTTGATTTCGTCATAGGCGCGCTTCCATTCCGCCTTGGAGCAAAAGCCTTCCACCCGTTCCACCAGCACCCGGCCATACCAGCTGCGGTCGAACACCGCGATGTTGCGGCCTGCGGGCAGGCGGGTCCAGAAGCGCCACAGGAAATGATGGTCGCATTCTTCCGCTGACGGGGCGGCGATCGGCCAGACGCGATAATAGCGCGGGTCCCATTGCGCGGTCATCCGCTTGATGATGCCGCCCTTCCCCGCCGCGTCCCACCCTTCGAACAGGATGACGGATCGCCGGTTATGGATGACATGCGCGACCTGAATCTTCGCCAGCCGCTCCTGCAGCTTGTCGAGTTCGGCTTCATAGTCGCCCTTGTAGGGCGCGCCCTTTTCATAGTCGGCAAGGTCGATGGACATTGGGCCGCACCCTTCTCCGTTCGGGCTGAGCCCTTCACCTTAGAGAAAAGTGCAGCCTTTCGACAAGCTCAGGCCGAACGGAGACGGATCGTCAAGCCTTCGCCTGCGGCTCCACCACGCGGACGTGCAGTTCGCGCAGTTGCTTGAACTCCGCCGCGCTCGGCGCGCCCATCAGCAAGTCTTCGGCGCGCTGGTTCATCGGGAACAGCGTGATTTCGCGCAGATTCTGCGCGCCGCACAGCAGCATCACGATGCGGTCGACGCCAGCGGCCATGCCGCCATGCGGAGGTGCGCCATATTGGAATGCGCGGTAGAGGCCGCCGAAACGATCTTCCACATCCTGCTGCGACAGGCCGACCTTCTCAAACGCCTTGACCATCAGTTCGGGCGACTGGTTACGAATGGAGCCGGACGCGATTTCATAGCCGTTGCAGACCATGTCATATTGATAGGCGTTGATCGTCAGCGGGTCCTGATTGTTCAGCGCGTCCAGCCCGCCCTGCGGCATGGAGAAGGGGTTGTGCGCAAAGTCGATCGACTTCGATTCCTCGTCATATTCATAGAAGGGGAAATCGACGATCCAGCAGAGTTCGAACCGGTTCTGGTCGATCAGGTCCAGTTGCTCACCCACGCGGATGCGCGCGAGGCCAGCGAGCTTCGCCGCCTGTGATTCCTTGCCCGCCGCGAAGAACACGCCGTCATTGGGACCAAGGCCCAACGCCTCGATCAGCTTGGCCGTGCGTTCTTCGCCATGATTTTTGGCGATGGGGCCGCCAGGCACGCCGTCCTTGATGTTGATATAGCCAAGGCCCGAATAGCCCTCGCCGCGCGCCCAATTGTTCATGTCGTCGAAAAATTTGCGGCTGCCCGCACCAGCCCCCGGCGCGGGGATCGCGCGGATGACGCTGCCGCTGTCCACCAGCGAAGCGAAGATACCGAAACCGGATTCGACGAAATGTTCGGTCACATCGGAAATGAGGATCGGGTTGCGCAGATCCGGCTTGTCGGAGCCATATTTCAGCATCGCTTCGGCATGGGGAATGCGCGGGAAGCTGCCCGCAGGCGTCACCGGCTTGCCATCGGCGAACTGCTCGAACACTTGAGCGATTACCGGCTCCATCGTGTTCCAGACGTCTTCCTGCGTGACGAAGCTCATTTCCAGGTCAAGCTGGTAGAATTCGCCCGGCAAGCGGTCAGCACGCGGATCTTCGTCACGGAAGCAGGGCGCAATCTGGAAATAGCGGTCGAAGCCTGCGACCATCAGCAACTGCTTATATTGCTGCGGCGCCTGCGGCAGGGCGTAGAATTTTCCCGCATGGATGCGGCTGGGCACCAGAAAGTCGCGCGCGCCTTCCGGGCTGCTCGCGGTCAGGATCGGCGTCGAATATTCGGTAAAGCCGATCCCTTCCATGCGGCGGCGCATGTCCGAGATGATCTTCGTGCGCTTGACGATGTTCGCGTGCAGCGTTTCACGCCGCAGGTCGAGGAAGCGGTAGCGCAGGCGGATGTCTTCGGGATATTCCTGCTCGCCCGCTACCGGTAGCGGCAATTCAGCGGCGATCGATTGCACCGTCACGCTGTCGGCCACAACCTCGATCGTGCCGGTCGCCATTTTGGGGTTCGTCGCTTCGGGACCACGCGCCACGACCGTGCCGTCGATGGTCACCACTGATTCGAGGCGCAGGGCCTCCAGCGCCCTCAGCGGTTCGCTGTCCGCCTTCGCGACGATCTGGGTGATGCCATAATGATCGCGCAGGTCGATGAACAACACGCCGCCATGATCGCGCTTGCGGTGGATCCAGCCCGACAGGCGGACAGTCGCGCCGACATCACCTTCACGAAGGGCGCCGCAGGTGTGGGTGCGATAGGCATGCATGGCGGTTTGTATCTTTCAGCTTCGTTTTACGGAAATGACAAAGTGCCGCGGCCCCGCTATGGGCGGTCTTGTCAAGCATTGACGAGCCCGTGAGCGACGGGCCAGCCCATAATAAGATCGAAGACCATATGCAAATCCATCCGCTGATCACCGACAGCAAAACACTTGCCTCATTCTGCGCCCGTATCGCCAAATCGCCCTACATCGCGGTCGATACCGAATTCATGCGCGAAAACAGCTATTGGCCCGACCTGTGCCTGGTCCAGGTGGCCGACAGCAATGAAGCCGCCGCCATCGATCCGAAAGCGCCCGGCCTTGACCTGACCCCCCTGCTCGACCTGATGGTCGATAATGAAGATGTGCTGAAGGTCTTTCATGCCGGCGGGCAGGATTTGGAGATCATCTACAACCTGACCGGACGCACCCCCCACCCGATGTTCGACACCCAAATCGCCGCCATGGCGCTGGGGCTGGGCGAACAGATCGGCTATGGCAATCTGGTCGATGCGTGGCTGGGCGTGCAACTGGACAAGGGCGCGCGCTTCACCGACTGGGGCCGCCGTCCGCTCGACAAGCGGCAGATCGACTATGCGATCGGCGACGTCACCTACCTCATCCAGATTTTCCCGATGATGCTGGAAGAACTGCGCAAGACTGGCCGGGGCGACTGGCTGGACCAGGAAATGGAGCGCGTCTGCGACCCGTCCAACTATGTGAACGAACCGCAGGACGCGTGGCAGCGCGTCCGCATCGCCAGCCGCAAGGCCGATGTGCTCGGTCGCCTGAAGGCGCTGGCCGCCTGGCGCGAGATCGAAGCACAGGACAAGAATCTGCCGCGTGGCCGCATCGTCAAGGATGAAACGCTGGCCGACATCGCCAGCCATCCGCCGCGCGCGCAGGAAGACCTTGGCAAGGTGCGCGGCCTGTCCGCGACCTGGAAGACCAACGACATCGGCGCACGCCTGATGGCCGCGCTCGGCAGTCACAAGCCGCTCGACAAGGAAGAGATGCCCGAACGCGATCCCAAGCGACCGGGCCTGGGCAAGGATGGCGCACTGGTCGCGGATTTGCTCAAGCTGCTGCTCAAGATCCGTTCGCGCGACATCAACGTCGCCGCCCGCCTGCTGGCCCGGTCCGACGATATCGACGCGCTCGCCGCGGGCGTACGCGAAGGCCTGTCGATCCTGGAAGGCTGGCGCTATGAACAATTCGGTCGCGACGCCGTTGACCTGGTGGAAGGCCGCCTGGCCTTTGCGGTAAAGGGCGGACGGCTCAAGATGACGCGCACCGAAGAGGCACATCCATGATACGAACAGCGGCGCTCATCCCCCTCGCCCTGCTGGCCGCCTGTGCCGGTGCTGGCGGCGAAGGGCCCGCAACGATGCCCGCCACGGTCGAAGGCCCCTGCCGCAACGAAGGACTTGATCGCTTCATCGGCCAGACCGCGAATGAGGCGGTCGGCGCTCAGCTGTTGCAGACGTCGAAGGCGCGCACCCTACGCTGGGGCGCGCCCGGCATGGCCATGACTATGGACTTCCGCCCAGACCGGCTGACGGTAAGCTATGACGAGAAGATGGTGATCATCTCGGCGCGGTGCGGATAGCTCCCTCATCCTCCCCATGTTGCACGGGGAGGATTATCCGACCGCCCGCCGTTGCTCCAGGCTGGCCAAGTCAGCACTCCAGCCCGACCAACGCGCCAGCCCCAATCCGATCGACAGAGCGCTTTCCATCGATCTCCAGCCAGTCCGGCGTGACCTCCAGTCGGCGTCCGCGGATGGTCGTGCGCAGATGTTCTACCGCAATGCGGTTGCGCGCAACGATGCGCAGAATGGCCAGCCCATCGCCCCGTCCGGCAGTAATGCTGTATCGATCGCCGCGCAGCAGGAAATGCCAGCTGCCATTGGGGGGCAGCCATTCATTGCCGTCGATCACCTGCACCGGCGCGCCGTCCGGGTCCCCCATGCGCAGGCTGATGCGGGTCGCGCCCTGACTGCGGCACGGTGGTGCGAACATCATGATCGGCTCTCCGTCCAGCACCAGCGGAATGGGCGTGTCGCGCAACAGCCGCGTGCCGCCGATGATCAACATCGGCAATTCAGAGGAAAAGGGCAGGCGGTCGCGCGCGAAATGGCGCTGGCGGACGACCGGGTTGGTGTGAAATCCATGCACCTGAGAGGCTGTCAGCCGCCCGTCCTCCACCAGTCCGTGGCAGGTCGGGCAAAGCAGCGTCGCGTCGGCAGCGTCGGGCAGCAGGAGATAGCGATAGATGGTGACGCCGCACCGGACGCAGGCATAGCCGCATGATTGACGCACTTCGTCCCGCTGCTGCGCGGTCAGGTCGGGTAGCGAAAGCATCACTGGCAGCGCCATGGAAAGACAACCTTTTGCACCGCCCTTCACGTCATTGCGAAGCGGCGTTACCCCGTGGCGTCCTTTCCCGGAAACCGAGCCTCCTAAGGGCCCGTCACTGTCCTATCGTTCAAATAAATTGGCGTGAGGTCAAGAGGGCGAGGTTGAAAGTCACCGTTGCGGCAGCAGATCAAGGTTGCGAGATGCCGCGATGTTACGGATTCGGCCGGGACGCGGCATGGATTTAATCGCGATTTCAGCGACATCCCCCGCGCTGAAAAGCTCCACATTGCCGACGTCGAAGATGCGCTGACCGAAAGTCTGGGTGATGCGCACGCTGCGGATGCTGGACAGCGCAATTTCCGTCCGCTGTTTCGACAGCAGGCCTCGCTCCATCAGGACCTCGCGATCCGACAGCGCCAACCGCTCACCCTTGGTGCGCAGCCACCAGATGCCGATCGCCAGCAGGCCGACGACCGATATCAGCAGCAGCAGGAACAGGAACGGATGCGCCCGGAACATTGCGGGATGTTCATCATATAGCCAGGCGTCGCTCACATCATTCGTCCCGTCAAGAAAAGGCCGCCGGACATCATCATGGAAGGCCTGCCTGCGTCAATCCTTGCAAGGGTGCACCCGCCTGCCTTGAAGGCGCTAGCTTTCGTCACCCATGCGCAGGGCAGCGATGAAGGCTTCCTGCGGAATCTGGACGCTGCCATATTCGCGCATCCGCTTCTTGCCTTCCTTCTGCTTGTCGAGCAGCTTCTTCTTGCGGCTGATGTCGCCGCCATAGCATTTGGCGGTCACGTCCTTGCGCATCGCCGCGATCGTTTCACGCGCGATCACTTTGCCGCCGATCGCCGCCTGAATCGGGATCTTGAACAAATGGCGAGGGATCAGGTCCTTCAACCGCTCGCACATGCCGCGCCCGCGTGATTCGGCGGTGCCGCGATGGACGATCATGGACAACGCGTCGACCGGTTCGCTGTTGACCATGATGCTCATCTTGACCAGATCGCCTTCGCGATAACCAATCTGATGATAGTCGAAGCTGGCATAGCCCCGGCTGATCGATTTCAGGCGGTCGTAAAAGTCAAACACCACTTCGTTGAGCGGCAGTTCATAGGTCACCTGCGCGCGGCCGCCGACATAGGTCAGGTTCTTTTGAATGCCGCGCCGGTCCTGACACAGTTTCAGGATCGACCCCAGATATTCGTCGGGGCAATAGATGATCGCTTCGATCCACGGCTCCTCAATCTCATCAATCTTGGTGGGATCGGGCATGTCGGCGGGGTTGTGCAGCTCGATCTCACCCGCGCCATAGGTCAGCTGGATCTTGTAGACCACCGACGGCGCGGTGGTGATGAGGTCCAGGTCATATTCGCGCGTCAGCCGTTCCTGGATGATTTCCAGATGCAACAGCCCCAGGAAACCGCAGCGAAAGCCGAAACCCAATGCCGCGCTGCTTTCCATTTCGAAGCTGAAGCTGGCGTCGTTCAGCCGCAGCTTGCTGATCGAATCGCGCAGCTTGTCGAAGTCGTTGGCATCGACCGGGAACAGGCCGCAGAACACCACCGGCTGCACTTCCTTGAAGCCCGGCAGCGGCTTGGTCGCGGGGTTCTTGACCGTAGTGATGGTGTCGCCGACGCGCGTCTGGCTAATGTCCTTGATCTGCGCGGTGATGAAGCCGATTTCGCCGGGACCGAGTTCGGGCAGCTGCTCGATCTTGGGCCGCATGCAACCCACGCGGTCGATCAGATGCTCGGTGCCGCCGATCATGAATTTGATATTCTGGCCCTTCTTGATGACCCCGTTCATCACGCGCACCAGGATGACGACGCCCAGATAGGGGTCGTACCAGCTGTCGACCAGCATCGCTTCCAACGGGGCGTCGCGATCCCCCTTTGGCGGCGGGATCTTCTTGACGATGGCTTCCAATATATCGTCGATGCCGATGCCCGACTTGGCGCTGGCCAGCACCGCTTCGGACGCATCCAGGCCGATCACTTCCTCGATTTCTGCGCGGACCTTTTCCGGTTCGGCGGCGGGCAGGTCGATCTTGTTGAGGACCGGCACGATTTCATGGTCATGTTCGATCGACTGGTAGACGTTGGCCAGCGTCTGCGCTTCCACGCCCTGCGCTGCGTCCACGACCAGCAGCGCGCCCTCGCACGCGGCCAGGCTGCGACTCACCTCATAGGCGAAATCGACATGGCCCGGCGTGTCCATCAGGTTCAGCTCATAGGTCTCACCATTTTTCGCGACATAGTCGAGGCGCACGGTCTGCGCCTTGATGGTGATCCCCCGCTCCTTTTCGATATCCATATTGTCGAGCACCTGGGCCGACATTTCCCGATCGGTCAGCCCACCGGTGCGCTGGATCAGGCGATCGGCCAATGTCGACTTGCCATGGTCGATATGGGCGATGATCGAAAAGTTGCGGATGTGGGAAAGGTCGGTCATGGACCGCGCCGATAGCAGCCATTTGCAGGCCTGTCAGCAGACTCGCGCATGTGGACGTCGCGGCAATGGCGGATGTCCACTTAAGGCTCGCTTGAACCGACACACTGTTGTGCTAGAGCTTGACGCGGTAATAGGGTCGCTACGAAGCAGAACTGTTTCCAACTATTTTCCAGGGGGTGCATAATCATGCGCATGTTCACATCGTTCATCGCCGCCGCAGCCGTTTTGGCCGCCACGGCGTCTCCGGCGATCGCCGCCGAAAAGGGCTCTTCCGCCCGTCAGCAGCAGGCCAAGAAAACCGCCGAAATCCCGCGCTGCACGAAGCGGCTGGGCACGGTCGCTATCGTGGAACCCGACACGCAGTGGTGGCGTGAATTGAATCTGGGCAGCCCCGAAGCGATACTGAAGGTTTTCATCCAGCAGTCGGGCTGTTTCGGCCTGGTCAATCGCGGTCGCGCGATGGCCAACCGCAACATGGAACGCGCGATGGCGGACTCCGGTGAGCTTCAGGCCGGATCAAATCTGGGCCGTGGCCAGGTGAAGGCGGCGGATTACTTCCTGCAGCCTGACATCGTGTCGTCGAACAAGAATAGCGGCGGCAATGCATTTGGCGGCATGATCGGCGGCCTGCTGGGTGGCCGGACGCTGGGCGCTCTGGCTGGCGGCATTTCGATCAAGAAGAGCGAGGCGAACGTCACGCTGTCGATCGTCAACGCGCGGACCACCGAAGAAGAAGCGCTGACCGAAGGCTATTCGCGCAAGTCGGACCTGAGCTTTGGCGGCGGTGGCGGTGCTGGCTGGTGGGGCGGTTTCGCCGCAGCTGGTGGCGGCGGCTATCAGAATACAGAGATCGGGCAGGTCATCGTGCTCGCCTATCTCGACGCTTATACAAAGCTGGTGACGCAGTTGGGTGGATTGCCCGCCAACGCTGCGGCGGCTGCTCCCCGCGCGCAGTAACGCAACAGGCTTTTCATGAAAGGGGCGTTGCCGTCTTTGCGGCAGCGCCCTTTTTCATGCCTGGCTGGGGGCGGGTCCCTCCACCCGCGCTGCTTGGGCGACGCGCCGCTTCTTCCACCAGGCCAGGATCGCTTCTCCCGCAGGGCGTTCGACCAGGCGGTTGATGGCCGTGCCCAGCGTCAACGCCACCAGAAACGCCGCGAAAAATCCGATCCATGGACTCCACCCCGCCTCTGCCATCTTCAACATCACGACAAAGCCGACATGCTGATGGATCAGGTAGAATGAATAGCTGATGCCACCCAGCCACAGCAGCGGGCGGATCGCGATGAAATGCAGCCGCCCGGCGATGAGCGCGGCGAATGCAGCCAGCAGCACGCACGCCATCATGGCGACGTCCCAGCTTTCCATCGTCACCACCGACAACAGCGCCAGCGCGGCATAGGGGGCCTGCTGCCGCCAGCTGCGCTGCCCCGACCAAACCCGATAGGACAGCATGCCGATGATGAAGAAGGGTATGTAACGCAGCACCAGCAGCATCACGACGCGTTCGGGCATGTCAGGCCATAGCGCAAATATCCATCGCACGATCAGCCACAGCGCAAGGACAGGCTCCAGACGGCGCAGTCCAGCCCACCACCACAACGCGATCATGCAGGCGTAGAAGGCAATTTCCACGGTCAGCGTCCAATAGGCCCCATCGACTTCCGGGATGAACGCGAAACCCTGCAACATGGTGAAATTGGCCAGTATCGCCGCTGGCCCGATCAGCAGTTGCGTCGCGCTGGCCAGATATTCAATCGACAATGTCAGCAGCATGGCCGCAAGATAGGCCGGGTAGAGCCGCGCGAAGCGGTTGATCAGAAAGTCCCGCACACCAGAGATCCGATCCAGCGTGAAGAAGATCGCAAAGCCCGAAATGGTGAAGAACAGCAGCACACGATAATTCCCGCCGGGAAAGCTGAACGGCACATGCGCCGCCTGGGGGAAGAGTTCGTGGAACCGTGTCGAATAATGAAAGGTCAGGACGCACAGCGCGCCAAGTCCCCTCAGGGCGTCAAGCTCCGTTAACCGGGTTCGCGATGGCGTTGGTTCACTCACGGTTGCGTTATAGCAATGAAATAGCAACGCTTCCGTTAAGATCGTGGTTAAGGCCCGGCGTTAACCTTCATTTGCAAATCGGCGTTCGGTGGGGCGCCGCGAGCTTGCCGCGCGAAGCCTCGCGGCTAACCCTCGTTCACCCTTCCCGCAAGCGGGAGGGGGTCAGGGGGTGGGTGCGAGCGGAGCGAGCCTCCTGCTATGCCGTTGGAGAAACCCTCAGACTTTGCGCTAGCCCACCCCTAACTCCTCCCGCCTGCGGGAGGGGAACAGGTCCCACCATTTCAAGCCCGAGGATGCGCGCTCCTGTACACATCCAGCAGGTGCGCCGTACCTGGACATCCACCTGAATGAAGCAGGGGGAAGCCGGTTCAGGCGTCGGCACCATCCAGAATGGTAGAAATTGCGACCGTCACTTCGTCCATATCGGCCATGCCATCGACGCGCGAGACGATGTTGCGAGCCTCGTAGATGGGCAGGATCGGCGCGGTCTTGGCGCGATATTCCGCCATGCGGGTGCGCACCGTTTCCTCATTATCGTCGGGCCGACGCTTGAATTCATGACCACCACATTTGTCGCAGGTGTCCGCGACCTTGGTGGTCTTGAACATGTCGTGATAACCCTCGCCACAGCTGGCGCAGGTGAAACGACCAGTGATACGCTCGACGAGAGCGTCCTCGTCCACGTCCAACTCGATCACATGGTCCAGTGTGCGGCCTCGATCGGCGAGAATGGTATCGAGCGAATGGGCCTGGGCCTGCGTCCGGGGATAGCCGTCGAAGATGACCCCGGTTTCAGCGGCCATGCCGTCCAGCGCTTCGCCGATGATGCCAGACACGATCTCGTCGGATACCAGTTCGCCAGCTTCCATCACTGCCTTGGCCTTGAGGCCAATCGGCGTCTGCGCCTTGACCGCAGCGCGCAGCATGTCGCCGGTCGACAGCTGCACCATGCCGCGATTGTCGACCAGGCGGCTGGCCTGGGTCCCCTTGCCAGCGCCCGGAGGGCCGAGCAGAATGATATTCATGCGCGCATTCTCCCCAATTGTGCGCTTCGCATCGCCGCGCAATTTAGCGCAGGCGTCCTTTCAACTTAGCCTTCTTGATCAGGTCGCCATATTGATGCGCCAGCAGATGGCTTTGAATCTGCGTGACCGTATCCACCGTCACATTGACGACGATCAACAGGCTGGTGCCGCCCAGGTAGAAAGGAATGCCCGCACGCGCGATGGCAAATTCCGGCACCAGGCAGATCAGCGCCAGATAGGCCGCGCCGATCACGGTGATCCTGGTCAGCACATAGTCGAGATAATTCTCGGTGTTCTTGCCCGGACGGATGCCGGGAATGAAGCCGCCATTGCGCTTGAGGTTGTCCGCCGTTTCTTCCGGATTGAACACGACTGCCGTGTAGAAGAAGCAGAAGAATACGATGCCAAGGCCATATAGCGCCATATAGACCGGACTGCCATGCGACAGATACTGGTTCAGCGTCAGGACGAAGTCGCCGAGGCGGCTTTCGCCCGCCACCATGTTACCCGCGAATTGCGAAATGGTGAGCGGCATCAGCAGCAGCGAGCTGGCGAAGATCGGCGGGATGACGCCTGCGGTGTTGACCTTGAGCGGCAGATGGCTGCGGTCGGCCTGCATGATGCCCTGGCGCGTCTGGCGCTTGGGATATTGGATCAACACCCGGCGCTGCGCCCGCTCCATGAAGCAGATCAGCAGGATGAGGCCAGCGGCCATGATGAGGATCAACATGATCAGCAGGCCGGAGATCGACCCTTCGCTACCGGACTTGAAGAGGTTGCTGAGCGTCACGGGCAGCTGCGCCACGATGCCGGCCATGATGATGAGGCTGACGCCGTTGCCGATCCCGCGTGACGTGATCTGTTCACCCAGCCACATCAGGAACATGGTCCCGCCGATCAGCGAGATCACTGCCGCGACCCGGAACAGATAGCCCGGATCGACCACAGCCTGCACGCCCGACTGCGCGCCGAAGCTTTCAAGGCCGACGGCGATGAAATAGCCCTGGACCGCAGTCAGGCCCACCGTGCCGTAGCGGGTATATTGGTTCAGCTTCTTGCGCCCGCTTTCGCCTTCCTTCTTGATCGCGGCGAGTTGCGGCGAGAGGGATGCGGCCAGTTGCACCACGATCGACGCCGTGATGTAAGGCATTACGCCCAGCGCGATCAGGCTCATGCGCGAAAGCGAACCGCCCGAAAAGGTGTTGAAGATGTCGAGGATTCCGCCGCTCGTCTGTTGATACAGTTGCGACAGCGCCGTCGGATCGACGCCCGGGAGCGGCACGAAGCTCAGGAAACGGAACACGATCAGCGCGCCTAGCGTGAACCACAGGCGCTTTTTGAGATCGGTCGCCTGGCTGAACTTAGCCAGGCTGAGATTGGATGCGAGCTGGTCGGCTCTCGATGCCATCTTGGCTGCCCTTCAAAACATCTTGGCGGAGTGTCGCTCCCGCCTGAATCGCTAACCCCTTAGCGAGGTCATGGGACGCTGTCGAACCGGGATTTACCGATGGCGCGACAATGGCGCTCCGTCGTTCCGTCCCCGATCATCCCCGCGCCGTTCGCAACGACCATAGTCATTCGGTTCGATCGGGAAAGGGAAATCAGGTCAGCTGCAAAAGCCCGAAACACATAGCCCCGCCAGCCCATATCGGGCAGCGGGGCCATGCTTGCAAGCATAGTGCGCTGATCAGGCCTTCTTGGCGGCCTTGGCAGTGCCCTTCTTGGCGGCAGCCTTTTCGGCGGCAGGCACGACGGCGATCACTTCGACCTTGCCACCGGCCTTTTCCACCGCTGCAACCGCACCCTGCGACGCACCGGCGACCAGCAGGCTGACCTTTGCGGTCAGTTCGCCCTTGCCCAGCAGGCGCACGCCGTCCTTGCCACCGCGGGCAAGCGCAGCAGCCTTCAGGGCGGCATGATCGATGGTGGCGTTGGCATCCAGCTTGCCTGTGTCAATCGCCTTCTGCACCGCGCCCAGGTTCACGACCGCGTAATCCTTGGCGAAGATGTTGTTGAAGCCGCGCTTCGGGATGCGCATGTGCAGCGGCATCTGGCCGCCTTCGAAACCATTGATGCTGACGCCCGAACGCGCTTTCGCACCCTTCTGGCCGCGGCCAGCGGTCTTGCCCTTGCCAGAGCCGATACCACGGCCGACACGCATCCGGCTCTTACGGGCGCCGGCATTGTCCTTGAGTTCGTTAAGCTTCGTCATTGTGCACTCGCTTTCGCTATGTTCGCGCGAGGCATGATTGCTCTTCGAGCAACCATGCCGAAGTCCCTGCGCAGGCTGGGACCGCTGGCGGCTTGACGCACCCTTGCGGGTCGCACCTAGCCAGATGAAACCGGCGGTCGCCTCCTAGAGGACGCGCCATCCGGCCTAATATCCCAGCCTTCGCTGGGATGACGAAACGGGCATATAGCCCGCTTTCAAAAAAACGAAAGAGGGGTTTCCCCCTCTCCCGCCTGATTCACCATGATCGGAAGGCTTAGCCTTCGACCACTTGCACCATGTGAGGTAGCTTCTTGATGGCGCCGCGGACTTCCGCAGTGTCTTCAAGTTCCACCACCCGGTTCATCTTGCCAAGGCCCAGGCCGATCAGAATTTTCTTCTGGTCGGCAGGGCGGCGGATCGGAGAGCCGATCTGCTTGATCTTGATCTTCGCCATATCAGTTACTCCACGATCGCTTCGGCATCAGCCTGCGCGACTTCTGCCGAGGCACCGCCGCGACGAAGCAGGTCAGCAACCTTCTTGCCACGACGCTGCGCCACCGACTTCGGACTGGTCTGTTCGCCCAGAGCCGAGAAGGTCGCACGGATCATGTTATAAGGGTTCGACGTGCCGTTCGACTTGGTCACGACGTCAGCGACGCCAAGGCTTTCAAACACGGCGCGCATCGGACCACCGGCGATGATGCCCGTACCGGCAGGTGCGGAACGAACCGTCACCTTGCCCGCGCCGAAATGGCCCAGGCCATCATGGTGCAGCGTGCGGCCTTCCTTCAGCGGAACGCGAACCATCGCCTTCTTGGCCGAAGCGGTCGCCTTGCTGATGGCTTCAGGCACTTCGCGCGCCTTGCCATGGCCAAAGCCCGCACGGCCCTTGCCATCGCCGACCACGACCAGAGCCGCGAAGCCGAAGCGCTTGCCGCCCTTGACGGTCTTGGACACACGGTTGATGTGAACCAGCTTCTCGATCAGTTCTTCGCCCTGATCCTCGTCACGATTGCCACCGCGACGGTCGTCGCGACGGCCACGGCCACCGCGTTCGCCACGGTTGCGATCGCCACCGCGACCACGGCCACGACCGGGACCACGGCCCTCGGTCGGTGCATTCTCGCCGCCTTCGACAGCAGCGGGTGCGCCCGGCTGGGCCTGGATTTCGTTTTCGTCAGCCATGATCAGAACTCCAGCCCGCCTTCGCGGGCGGCATCGGCCAGCGCCTTGACGCGGCCATGGAACAGGAAGCCACCACGGTCGAACACGACCTTGGTGACGCCGGCAGCGGTCGCCGCAGCGGCGACACGCTTGCCGACTTCGGCGGCGGCTTCGGAACTGGCGCCAGTCTTGCCCAGCGCCTTGGCCCCTACATCCTTGTCCAGGGTCGACGCGGCAGCAACAGTCTTGCCCTGCGCATCGTCGATGATCTGGGCGTAGATGTGACGGCCCGAACGGTGGACGCTGAGGCGGGGCTTGTGACCCGAAACTGCCTTGAGCGCGGTGCGGACGCGGCGACGGCGCCGCGCGAAGAGGGAAAGCTTTGCCATCTTACTTCTTCTTCCCTTCCTTGCGGAAGATGAACTCGCCGGCGTACTTGATGCCCTTGCCCTTATAAGGCTCAGGCTTGCGCCAGCGTCGGATCTCGGCCGCAACCTGACCCACCTTCTGCTTGTCGATGCCGCTGATCTCGACCGTGGTGTTATCCGGGGTCTTGATCTCAATCCCTTCCGGGATCGCGAAATCGACGTCGTGGCTGTAACCGAGCTGCAGCTTCAGGGTCTTGCCCTGCGAGTTGGCGCGGTAACCGACACCGGTGATGAGCAGCTTCTTGGAGAAGCCCTCGGTCACGCCGGTGATCAGGTTCTGGATCAGCGTGCGCTGCATGCCCCAGAAAGCGCGAGCGCGCTTGCCGTCATTGGCAGGCTTCACGGCGATCGAACCATCTTCGATGCTGTAGGTGACTTCGTCAGCCAGCGGCAGCGTCAGGGTGCCCTTGGGCCCCTTTACCGACAGCAGGCCACCTTCGATGGCAGCGGTGACGCCCGAAGGGACGGCAACCGGCTTTTTACCTGTACGGCTCATCAGAACACCTCCGCGAGCACTTCGCCGCCGACATTCTGGTCACGCGCTTCGGCGTCAGACAGAACGCCGCGGGGCGTCGAGACAATGGTGATGCCCAGGCCGTTGCGGACTACCGGCAGTTCCTTGGAACCCGAATAGACGCGGCGGCCGGGCTTCGACACGCGGGCGACATGCTTGATCGCCGGCTGGCCTTCGAAATATTTCAGTTCGATGCGCAGGCCAGGATGCTTGCCGAGGACTTCCTCGGAATAGCCGCGAATATAACCTTCGCGCTGCAGCACGTCGAGCACGCGGGCACGCAGCTTCGAAGCGGGGGACATAACGCTGTCCTTCTTCGCCTGCTGCCCGTTGCGGATGCGGGTGAGCATATCACCCAGGGGATCGGTCAATGCCATCTCAAATGATCCTTACCAGCTCGACTTGGTGACGCCGGGGATCAGGCCCTTGTTGGCCAGATCACGCAGCTGCACGCGGCAGAGGCGGAATTTGCGGTAATAAGCGCGGGGACGCCCCGTCAGTTCGCAGCGGTTCCGAACACGCGTCGGATTGCCGTTGCGGGGGATCTCCGCCATCTTCAGACGGGCGATCAGTCGATCGCTGTCGTCGGCCGCGGTATCATTCGCGATCGCCTTGAGCTTCGCATAACGGCCGGCATATTTCTTTACCAGCTTCTTGCGGCGCTCGTTCTTGTTGATCGAACTCAGTTTCGCCATGACTTAAGTTCTCTTCCTTTGTCTATGCATTGGGAGAGAAGCGGGACCTTTTTCAGGCCGCCTGCTTCTGCTCTTCAAGCGGGAAGGGGAAGCCGAAGAGACGCAGCAGTTCGCGCGCTTCCTCGTCCGTCTTCGCCGTGGTGGTCACGATGATGTCCATGCCGCGCACCTTGTCGATGCGGTCATAGTTGATCTCGGGGAAGATGATCTGCTCCTTGATACCGAAGGCATAGTTGCCACGGCCATCGAAGCTCTTCGGGTTCAGACCACGGAAGTCGCGCACGCGGGGGAGCGCGACATTGATCAGACGGTCCAGAAACTCATACATGCGTTCCCGGCGCATCGTGACCTTGGCACCGATCGGCATGCCTTCACGCAGCTTGAACTGCGCGATCGACTTGCGGGCCTTGGTGATCACCGGCTTCTGGCCTGCGATCAGTTCCATTTCCTCGGCCGCCGAAGTGACCTTCTTCTTGTCCTGGGTCGCTTCGCCCACGCCCATGTTGAGCGTGATCTTTTCGATCCGGGGCACCTGCATCACGTTGGCGTAACCGAACTTCTCGGTCATCGCCTTGACGATTTCAGCGTCATACTGCGCCTTGGAGCGCGGAATGTACTTGTCGGCCATTACAGCACCTCACCGGACTTGACGGCGACACGGACCTTCTTGCCGTCGCGATCCTCGAAACGGACGCGGGTCGGCTTGCCGTCCTTGTCTGCGACCGCCACGTTCGAAATGTGGAGCGGCGCGGGCTTGCGCTCGATGCCACCCTGCGGATTGGCCTGGTCGGGCTTGCGGTGACGCGCATGCACGTTCAGACCTTCGACGAGGACCTTGTCCTCCTTCGGCATGACGTGAAGGACAGCGCCGGTACGACCCTTGTCCTTGCCGGCCAGGACGACGACCTTGTCGCCCTTCTTGATCTTTGCAGCGCTCATTACAGCACCTCGGGAGCGAGCGAGATGATCTTCATGTGCTTCTTGGCGCGCAGTTCGCGAACGACCGGGCCAAAGATACGAGTGCCGATCGGCTCCTCGTTCTTGTTGATCAGCACAGCGGCATTGCCGTCGAAGCGAATCACGCTGCCATCAGCGCGACGCACGTCCTTGGCGGTCCGCACGATGACGGCGCGATGCACGTCACCCTTCTTCACCTTGCCGCGAGGCGCCGCTTCCTTGATCGAGACGACGATGATGTCGCCTACGCCAGCGAAGCGCCGCTTCGAGCCACCCAGCACCTTGATGCACTGGACGCGCTTGGCGCCGCTGTTGTCAGCGACGTCAAGATTGGATTGCATCTGGATCATCGATCCGGTTCCTTCTTATTTGGCCTACCGGGACAATACCCGGCGGTTCCGAATTTCTAGCCAGAGCCTTTGACTCTACGCGAAGCGCGGGCCTGTACCCTTTCCTTATGGAAAAGGCCAGCCCCGCGTCACGATTTCAGACCAAAGGCTCAGTGAGCCTCCCTCAGGCCGCCGTTTCGGGCGACTTGTGGGTGTCCACGCGCTCAATGACCTTCCAGGTCTTGAGCTTGGAAATCGGAGCGGTCTCTTCGATGCGGACCGTTTCGCCTTCCTTGTAGACATTGCCCTCGTCATGGGCGTGGTACTTCTTCGAACGGCGGATGATCTTGCCGTAGAGCGCATGCTTAACCTTGCGCTCCACCCGAACCACCACCGTCTTGTCGGTCTTGTCGGAAACCACCGTTCCCGTCAGCACGCGCTTGGGCATCGTGTGTTTCCTTTACTTCGCGGCCGAGCGCGAACGCTCGGTCTGCATGGTCTTGATCTGCGCGATCGACCGGCGGACTTCCTTGACCCGGCTGGGCTTTTCCAGCTGGTTGGTGGCCGCCTGAAAACGCAGATTGAACTGCTCGCGCTTCAGGTTGTTGAGTTCGGTCGACAGTTCGTCGTCCGTCTTGGTCTTGAGGTCGGCAACGTTCGCCACAGCTTAACCCTCCAGGTGCGAGGTGTCGCCGAGGCGGGCAACAACCTTGGTCTTGATGGGCAGCTTCATCGCGGCGCGCGAGAATGCCTCTGCTGCGAGCGGTCCGGGAACGCCATCCAGTTCGAACAGGATGCGGCCCGGCTTGACGCGGGCGGCCCAATATTCGACCGAACCCTTGCCCTTGCCCTGACGGACTTCGGCCGGCTTCTTCGACACGGGGACGTCGGGGAACACGCGGATCCACAAACGACCCTGACGGCGGATGTGGCGAGTGATCGCGCGGCGAGCCGCTTCGATCTGGCGCGCGGTGATCCGCTCGGGCTCCATAGCCTTCAGACCATAGGAGCCGAAGTTCAGGTCCGAACCGCCTTTGGCGTCGCCCTTGATCCGGCCCTTGAAGGTCTTGCGGAACTTCATTTTCTTCGGTTGCAGCATGACGCTATTACCTTCTTATCTTCAGCGCGCCGGGCGCACGCCGGAGGTCTGAGCCTCCAGCATCAGCCGGTCGGTGGCCATCGGATCATGGCCCAGAATCTCACCCTTGAAGATCCAGACCTTGATGCCGCACACGCCATAGGCGGTGTGCGCCGTGGCTTCGGCATAGTCGACGTTCGCGCGCAGCGTGTGCAGCGGAACGCGGCCTTCGCGATACCATTCGACGCGGGCGATCTCTGCGCCGCCCAAACGGCCGCCGCAGGTGATCTTGATGCCTTCGGCACCCAGGCGCAGGGCCGATTGCACCGCGCGCTTCATCGCACGACGGAAAGCGACGCGGCGTTCCAGCTGATCGGCGATACCCTGTGCGACGAGCTTGGAATCGACTTCCGGCTTGCGGATTTCGACGATGTTCAGGCTGACGTCGGACGAAGTCAGGCTACCCAGCTTCTTGCGCAGCTTTTCAATGTCCGCGCCCTTCTTGCCGATGATGACACCGGGGCGGGCGGCATAGATCGAAATGCGGCACAGCTTGGCCGGACGTTCGATCACGACCTTGGAGATCGCGGCCTGGGGCAGGTTCTTCATGATGAACTGGCGGATCTTCAGATCCTCCAGCAGCAGGCGACCATAGTCGGCGCCTTCCGCATACCAGCGGCTGTCCCAGGTACGGTTGATCTGAAGACGCAGACCGATCGGATTGCTCTTGTGACCCATGTGCTTACGCCTCCGCTTCTTCGCCAGCTTCACGCACGACAATGCGCACGCGGCTGAAGGGCTTGAGGATCCGGGTCGACTTGCCACGGCCGCGTGCGTGGAAGCGCTTCAGGGTGAAGCTCTTGCCCACCGATGCTTCCGCGACGACCAGTGCGTCGACGTCCAGATTGTGATTGTTTTCCGCATTGGCGATGGCCGAAGCCAGCACCTTGCGCACGTCGACCGCCATCGCCTTTTTCGAGAAAGCGAGGATGTTCAGCGCATCCTCGACCTTGCGGCCGCGGATGAGCGTGGCCACCAGGTTCAGCTTCTGGGCCGAACCACGGATCTGCGTGCCAACGGCCAGCGCCTCATTGTCGGCGACGCGACGGGGAGCCTTTTCCTTGCTCATTAGCGCTTGCCCTTCTTGTCGGCAGCGTGGCCGGGGAAGTAGCGGGTCGGGGCGAATTCGCCCAGCTTGTGACCCACCATGTCCTCGTTCACCGAGACCGGCACATGCTTGCGGCCATTATAGACGCTGAACGTCAGGCCAACGAACTGCGGCAGGATGGTGGAACGGCGCGACCAGGTCTTGATCGGACCTGAACGGCCACCGGCGTCCTGCGCGACTTCCGCCTTCTTCAGAAGGCTGAGGTCCACGAAAGGACCTTTCCAGACGGAACGAGCCATCTCGCTTACCTCTTCTTCTTCGCGTGGCGGCTACGGATAATCATCTTGTCCGTGGCCTTGTTGTGGCGGGTGCGGGCACCCTTGGTCGGCTTGCCCCATGGCGTCACCGGATGGCGACCGCCGGAGGTCCGGCCTTCACCACCGCCATGCGGGTGATCGACCGGGTTTTTGGCAACGCCGCGCGTCAGGGGGCGGCTGCCCTTCCAACGGTTGCGACCGGCCTTGGCGAGGTTGGTATTGCCATTGTCCGGGTTGCTGACAGCACCGATGGTGCCCATGCAGTCCGAACGGATGTAGCGCTGCTCGCCCGAGGACAAGCGGACCATCACCATGCCACGGTCACGACCGACCAGCTGGGCGTAAGTGCCCGCCGAACGGCAGAGCTGACCACCCTTGCCGGGCTTCATCTCGATATTGTGGATGATGGTGCCGACCGGCATCTGGCCGAGTTCCATCGCGTTGCCCGGCTTCACGTCGGTCTTCTTGCCCGCGATGACCTTGTCACCAGGGGCCAGACGCTGCGGCGCGAGGATATAGGCCTGGGTGCCATCGGGATAGTTGACCAGCGCGATGAAGGCGGTGCGGTTGGGGTCATATTCCAGACGCTCGACCGTACCTTCCACATCCCACAGACGACGCTTGAAGTCGATGATGCGGTAACGCTGCTTGTGACCGCCACCGATACCGCGCGAGGTCACATGACCCTTGTTGTTGCGGCCACCGGTCTTGCGCTTGCCTTCGGTCAGCGCCTTGACGGGCTTGCCCTTGTGCAGGCTGGACTTGTCGACGAGGATCAGGCCGCGCTGGGCCGGGCTCGTCGGGTTATAGCTCTTCAGCGCCATTGTCAGCGCACTCCTTCGGTGATGTCGATCGACTGGCCTTCGGCCAGGCGGACGATCGCCTTCTTGACGTCGGAGCGAGTGTAGGGCTTGCCCTTCCACTTCTTGGTCTTGCCTTTGGTCACGAGCGTATTCACGCTCTTGACGTCGACACCCCAGATCGCTTCGACAGCGGCCTTGATCTCAGGCTTGGAGGCATCGCCCGCCACCTTGAAAACCACGGCGTTATACTCGCTGAGAAGAGTCGCCTTCTCAGTGATGTGCGGGGCGACAACAACGTCATAGTGACGGTTGTCGACCGTTGCGGCTTGCTTCTTAGCCATTGAAACGGGCCTCCAGCTTTTCGACGGCGGCGCGGGTCAGCACCAGCGAGTCGGCTTTCAGGATGTCGTAGACATTGGCGCCGACGGCCGGCAGCAAATCCACGCCGATGATGTTGGCCGATGCCTTGGCAAAGCTGATGTTGACCGCGTCGCCGTCGATAAACAGCACCTTGGTCAGGTTCAGCCTGGCAAGATTGGCGACCAGCGCCTTGGTCTTGCCTTCGGCAACGTCGAGACTGTCGATGACGAACAGCGAACCGTCCTTCACCTTCGACGAAAGCGCCATCTTCAAGCCCAGCGCACGAATCTTCTTGTTCAGCGAGGGATTGAAGTCGCGAACGCGGGCACCGTGCGCCTTACCACCACCGATGAACACGGGGGCGCGGCGATCACCGTGACGGGCGGTGCCGCCACCCTTCTGGCGACCGAACTTCTTGCCGGTGCGGGCGACATCGCTACGCTCACGCGTGCCGCGTGCCGTGCCACGACGCTTTTCAAGCTGCCAGGTGACGACGCGGTGCAGGATGTCGGTGCGGGGCTCGATGCCGAAAACGGCATCGTTGAGCTCCACATCGCCAGCGGCCTGCGCGTCGAGGGTCTGTACCTTGACCTTCATGATTAGCCCTCCTGGCCTTCGGTCGCTTCGGGAGCAGCCGCTTCTTCAGCGGGCGTCTCGGCCGGAGCAGAGTTGCTGTTGGCGGCAGCCTTGAGGCTGGCGGGATACGGAACGTCGGCCGGACGCTTCACTTTGACGGCGTCGCAAACGGTGAGCCAGGTGCCCTTGGCACCCGGTACGCTGCCCTTGACGAACAGCAGGCCGCGCTCAACGTCGGTGCGCACGATTTCCAGATTCTGCTGGGTCCGCTCACGGTCACCCATGTGGCCCGCCATCTTCTTGTTCTTGAAGACGCGGCCCGGATCCTGACGGTTACCCGTCGAACCATGGGCACGGTGGCTGATCGACACGCCGTGGGTGGCGCGCATACCGCCGAAGCCCCAGCGCTTCATGGCACCGGCAAAGCCCTTGCCCTGCGTGTGGCCGGATACGTCAACCAGCTGACCATCGATGAAATGATCGGCAGCGATTTCAGCGCCGACGTCGAGGAGAGCATCCTCGGCGACGCGAAATTCGACCAGACGCGCCTTGGGCTCAACTTCCGCCTTGGCGAAGTGACCGCGCTGCGGCTTGGCGACATTCTTGACCTTCGCGACACCTGCGCCAAGCTGAACCGCGACATAGCCGTCACGATCAACCTCTTTGCGGGCCACGACCTGATTGCCCTCAAGGGCCAGAACCGTAACCGGAACGTGCCGTCCGTCCTCCTGGAACAGACGGGTCATCCCGACTTTCTTAGCGATCACGCCTGTGCGCATCACTGATTACTCCCATAGAGGCCCGCCTTAGCAGCGGGCGTATCCAACGAAAAAACCGCTCAGGATCTCTCCTTCGCGGCCCAACCCAATATAAAGATCACCCCGTCCGGGTTGGATGCCACCCCCTACTCGGGAATAGCGACGGGGGACCAGGACCACGAGCCTTTTCCGGTTCACCGGATCGGCCGTGCGGTATCCCTTGTGTCATTTGAGCTTCCGGTCTCCCGAAATGCCCGATACCCTGCCTCCTTGCGGAAGCAGGGACTTGCCAGCTTTAGGCCAGCTTGATTTCCACGTTCACGCCGGCAGCCAGATCCAGCTTCATCAGCGCGTCGACCGTCTGCGGCGTCGGCTGCACAATGTCAAGCATGCGCTTGTAAGTGCGGACCTCGAACTGCTCGCGCGACTTCTTGTCGATGTGCGGGCCACGGTTGACCGTGAACTTTTCGATGCGCGTCGGAAGGGGAATCGGACCGCGAATAAGGGCGCCGGTGCGGCGGGCGGTGTCGGCGATGTCGCCGGTCGCCTGATCAAGCACGCGATGATCGAACGCCTTGAGGCGAATGCGGATGTTGCTGTCCATTGTTCCTGTACCGATGCGAAAGAGCCAAACCAGAGCATTTCCCTGTCAGTTCAAGCTGACTTTTCGGAAAATGCGGCAATTCAAAAATATACCGCCCCGTCCTGGCCCTTCTAGCTCAGCAAGAGCCGGAGAAAGGCGATCCGGGGCGGCAGAAAATCCGAGCGGCGCGAATCAGGCGATTCGCGCCGCTGCGGTCCTATATTACTTCGAGATCGTACCGACAACCCCTGCGCCGACGGTCCGGCCGCCTTCGCGGATGGCGAAGCGCAGACCCGAGTCCATCGCGATCGGGGCGATGAGCTTGATGTTCAGCTTAACATTGTCGCCGGGCATGACCATCTCGGTGCCCTCAGGCAGAACGACTTCGCCGGTGACGTCCGTGGTGCGGAAGTAGAATTGCGGACGATAGTTGGCGAAGAACGGCGTGTGACGGCCACCCTCTTCCTTCGACAGCACATAGACTTCGGCGTCGAACTCGGTGTGCGGCGTAACCGAACCGGGCTTAGCCAGAACCTGGCCACGCTCAACGTCTTCACGGCCAACGCCACGAACCAGCGCACCGATGTTGTCGCCTGCACGACCTTCGTCGAGCAGCTTGCGGAACATTTCCACGCCCGTGACGGTGGTCTTGCGGGTGTCCTTGATGCCGACGATTTCGACTTCTTCGCCGACCTTGACGATGCCGGTTTCGACGCGACCGGTCACAACCGTACCACGACCCGAGATCGAGAACACGTCTTCGATCGGCATCAGGAAGGGCTTATCGATCGGACGCTCGGGTTGCGGAATGAAGCTGTCGACAGCAGCCATCAGCTTCAGAACGGCTTCACGACCGATTTCGTCGTTCGAGCCGTCCAGGGCCTTCACAGCCGAACCCGGGATGACGGGGATGTTGTCGCCGTCAAAATCGTAGGACGACAGCAGTTCGCGGATTTCCAGCTCGACCAGTTCGAGGATTTCTGGATCGTCGACCAGATCGACCTTGTTCATGAACACGACGAGCTGGGGAACGCCGACCTGCTTGGCGAGCAGGATGTGCTCACGGGTCTGCGGCATCGGGCCGTCGGTGGCGGACACGACCAGGATCGCGCCGTCCATCTGGGCGGCACCGGTGATCATGTTCTTAACATAGTCGGCGTGACCTGGGCAGTCGACGTGCGCGTAGTGGCGTGCTTCGGTTTCATATTCGACGTGGGCGGTCGAAATGGTGATGCCGCGCTCGCGCTCTTCGGGAGCCTTGTCGATGTTGGCATAATCAACGAAGGTTGCGCCGCCGGTTTCGGCGAGAACCTTGGTGATCGCTGCGGTCAGCGAGGTCTTGCCATGGTCGACGTGACCGATGGTGCCGATGTTGCAGTGCGGCTTATTCCGCTCAAACTTAGCCTTAGCCATTTTATCCTACCTTCTAATCAAAATCAGCTTGGGTCTGACCGCTCGGCCGCGCCGCGCGAAGGCGCGTCCATAGCAGCAAATTCACAATATGCCAGCCCAAACCGAGCCGCTCTCACGGCCCGGCCTGGGAAAATCATCAGGCCATCTTCGCCTTGACTTCGTCCGCCACATTCTGCGGCACTTCGTCATAGTGGGAGAAGATCATCGAGTAGTTCGCACGGCCCTGAGTGAAGGACCGCAGCGAGTTCACATAGCCGAACATGTTGGCCAGCGGGACCATCGCTTCGACCACCTGCGCGTTGCCGCGCGTATCGGTGCCCTGGATCTGGCCGCGGCGACTGTTCATGTCGCCGATGACGTCGCCCAGATATTCCTCCGGGGTAACGACTTCTACCTTCATGACCGGCTCGAGCAGCTTGATGCCTGCCTTTTGGGCAGCTTCACGCATCGCGGCGCGACCCGTGATTTCAAAGGCCAGAGCCGACGAGTCGACATCGTGATACGCGCCGTCATACAGCAGGATCTCGAAGTCGATGATCGGGAAGCCGATGAGCGAACCGGTCGCAGCCGTTTCGCGCATGCCCTTTTCAATCGCGGGGATATATTCCTTGGGAATATTACCGCCCTTGATCTCGTCCTTGAAGACGAAGCCCGATCCGCGCTCGCCGGGCGTGATCTTCACCTTGATACGGCCGAACTGGCCGGTGCCGCCCGACTGCTTCTTATGCGTGTAGTCGACGTCCACAGGCTTGGCGAGATACTCGCGGTAAGCAACCTGCGGCGCACCCACATTCGCCTCGACCTTGAACTCACGCTTCATGCGGTCAACCAGGATTTCGAGGTGAAGTTCACCCATGCCCTTGATGATGGTCTGACCCGATTCGTGATCGGTCGAAACACGGAAGGACGGGTCCTCGGCGGCTAGGCGGTTGAGGGCAACGCCCATCTTTTCTTGGTCGGCCTTGGTCTTGGGCTCGACCGACAGTTCGATGACGGGCTCAGGGAATTCCATCCGCTCCAGAATGATCGGCTGGCGCTCGGCGCACAGCGTATCGCCGGTGGTGGTTTCCTTCATGCCGGCCAGTGCGACGATGTCGCCCGCATAAGCGGCATCGATATCCTCACGCGAGTTGGCGTGCATGAGGAGCATACGGCCGATCTTTTCCTTCTTGTCCTTGACCGAGTTCAGATAGGTGCCCTTGGTCAGGGTGCCCGAATAGACGCGCAGGAAGGTCAGCGACCCAACGAACGGATCGTTCATGATCTTGAACGCCAGGCCAGAGAAAGGCGCGTCGTCCGCGGTCGCGCGGCTGTCGGGCTGCTCGTTGTCGGGGTTGATGCCCTGAACGTCTTCAATGTCGAGCGGCGAAGGCAGATAGTCGACGACGGCGTCGAGCAGCGGCTGCACGCCCTTGTTCTTGAACGCCGAACCGCACAGCACGGGCACGAATGCCTGGCCCAGCGTGCCCTTGCGGATCAGCTTCTTGAGCGTGGCGACGTCGGGCAAATTGCCTTCGAGATAAGCTTCCATCGCTTCGTCGTCCTGTTCGACGGCGAGCTCGATCAGCTTTTCGCGATATTCGGCGGCCTTGTCGGCCATGTCGGCGGGAATTTCTTCATAGGTGAACTCAGCGCCGAGATTTTCATCCTTCCAGATGATGGCGCGGTTCTCGACCAGGTCGACCAGGCCCTTGAAATCCGATTCCGCACCGATGGGGAGATACAGGACGGCAGGGGTAGCACCCAGACGGTCGATGATCGTCTGCACGCAATAATAGAAATTGGCACCGGTGCGATCGAGCTTGTTGATGAAGCACATCCGCGGAACCTTGTACTTGTCCGCCTGGCGCCACACGGTTTCCGACTGCGGCTCGACGCCCGCAACACCGTCGAACGCGGCAACCGCGCCGTCCAGCACGCGCAGCGAACGTTCGACTTCGATGGTGAAGTCGACGTGGCCGGGGGTGTCGATGATGTTCAGGCGATGCTCGGGACCCTTGCCCTCTTCAGCCTTCCAAACGCAGGTCGTCGCAGCCGACGTGATGGTGATGCCACGCTCCTGCTCCTGCTCCATCCAGTCCATGGTGGCGGCGCCGTCATGAACTTCGCCGATCTTGTAGGACTTGCCGGTGTAGTAAAGGATACGCTCGGTCGTCGTGGTCTTGCCGGCGTCGATATGCGCCATGATACCGAAATTGCGATAGCGTTCGAGCGGATGGCTGCGGGCCATGATGCTTCTCCGTTGCCGGTGCGCCGGCGGTGAGTGAATGAGTCTTGCGGCTGGCCCCTAAACCAATCCGTTCGCCATGGGTAGCCCCACGGCGAACGGACCGATCTTCGAAACCTGGAAATGACAGAGCGGGCACATCAGCGCCCGCTCCCCTTTACCAGCGGTAGTGCGAGAAGGCGCGGTTCGCTTCCGCCATGCGGTGCGTGTCTTCGCGCTTCTTGACCGCGTTACCACGGTTGTTGGCAGCATCCAGCAGTTCACCAGACAGGCGCGCGGCCATGGTGGTTTCGCTGCGGTTGCGCGATGCGGTGATCAGCCAGCGGATGGCCAGTGCCTGGGCACGCTCAGGGCGTACTTCGACGGGGACCTGGTAGGTCGCACCGCCGACGCGGCGGCTGCGAACTTCGATGCCGGGCTTCACATTGTTCAGTGCGTCATGGAACATGCCGATCGGGTCCTTCTTGGACTTCGTCTCGACAGTGTCGAGAGCGCCGTACACGATGGACTCGGCGACGGCCTTCTTACCGTCCTGCATGATGCTGTTCATGAACTTCGACAGCACGATATCACCGAATTTGGGATCGGGCAGGATAACGCGCTTTTCTGGGCGACGACGACGTGACATATTCTAGTCTCCCTTACTTCGGACGCTTCGCGCCGTACTTCGAACGGCTCTGCTTACGGTCCTTGACGCCCTGGGTATCCAGAACGCCGCGCAGCACATGGTAACGCACACCGGGAAGATCGCGTACGCGACCACCGCGGATCAGCACAACGCTGTGCTCCTGAAGGTTGTGGCCTTCACCCGGAATATAGGTGATGACTTCGCGCTGGTTGACCAGGCGCACCTTCGCGACCTTACGGAGAGCCGAGTTCGGCTTTTTCGGGGTCGTCGTGTAAACACGGGTGCAAACGCCGCGCTTTTGCGGGTTCGCGTCCATTGCAGGGACCTTCGACTTGGTCTTCTGCAGCTCGCGGCCCTTGCGGACCAGCTGGTTGATCGTTGGCATGAAGCCCTTCACCTTTTTCAGTTACTTTATCGCCTGCATTCCCGCTTTCCCTGCCACCGGAGGGCGTAGCCCCCAAACGGCAAAAGCCCCGGGCGAGCAAAAAGCCCCCTGGAGCCGCAAGAGCAGTCGACAATGTTCAGCTCTGTATTCACCCCGCATGACGTCGACTGGGAAAGACGAATCTTTGCAACCGCAGGCCGCCGGGCAGGCGCGCCTATAGCCGGGACATCAGCCATGGTCAAGAATGAGCACCAGGATGATCGGAGGGGGAGGCAAAGGGTAAATTAGGGGATTGATAAGATGTCATAAAGTAACTGGTTGGCTTGGCGTTCACCATTGAGCGCTGGCTGGGAACGGACGTGACGCAAATTTCCCGCCTTACGGGCGAATTTATCAGCGCAGAACGGGAGAGCGCCTTTCAGGAAGAGCGCCTGCCCGAATCGCGGCGTCACGCGCGGATGCTGTTTCTGTTTTCAGCGCTGATGAACACGCTGTTCCTGCTGAGCGATTGGCGTTTTGCCGGAACGCCTCATTTCTGGGTCGCCGTGCCAGCCCGGACCGTCATCATCCTGGCCTCGATCGCATGCCTCATGCTCAGCCGGAAGATGACGAATTTCAGAGCGGTCGAACGCTATTGTTTCTGCTGGCAGATGGTGATCGCCGTCGGCGTCGCGTTTCTCGTCACGTCCCGCACTGACCTTGCCTTGTTCGTTCTGGCCATGCTGCCCATGGTTTTCTATCTGGTCGTTCCCACCAGCTTCAGGGGGAATTTCGGCGGCGGGCTGGGTTGCGGCATCGCCCTTCTGATCGGTTATCTCAGCCCCGCCCCGCTGTCGCCGACCGCGCCGGGCCTGATCATCGGGGTGCTCACGCTTCATAGCGCCATGTGGATCGCGATCTCGCGCACCAATCGGCTTCAGCGTCAGGAATGGACCGCCGGCCGGATCGCCAACTCGGCCCAGGCAGCTCTCGCCGCCAACGGCGAAACGCTTGAACGCATGTTCATGAGCGTGCCGATTCCCTTGCTGGTGACCCGGGGCGGGACGGTCATTCGTTTCAACGACGCGGCCGCCGCCATGTTCGGCACGGGCAGCGATATTTCCGACGTGCATGTGCTGAATGAAAAGTCGGCCATGCTGACGACGTTGCGCGACTATATCGTCGCCGGTGAAGATGTGGACAATCATGAATGCCGCATCTTCAGCAGGGGGTCGGTTGCACATGATGTCCTGCTTGCGTCCCGTCCGATCGTGATCGGCGGGGAAGATTGCATCCTTTCCAGCATCGTCGACATTTCGCATCGCAAGGAGGCGGAACGCCATCTGGCCCACCTCGCCATGACGGATGCGTTGACCGGCCTTGCCAACCGGTCGCACTTCATGGCCAAGCTGGCCCAGGTCGCAGGCTCCATGACCCGTGGCCGGAGCAAGGCGGCAGTGGTGCTGATCGACCTGGACGAGTTCAAGCGGATCAACGACAGCGCCGGGCATGACGCGGGCGACGCCGTGCTGCGCGCCGTCGCCCAACGGCTGCAACAGGCGGTTCGCCCGGGGGATCTGGTGGGGCGCATGGGCGGAGACGAATTTGCCGTGCTGCTGACCCGGCTGGACTCTGCCGCCGACCTCCTCACTATATTGGACCGGATGACGGCTTCGCTGCATCAGCCATTGACGCATGGAGCGCGCGACCTGGACTGCCGCGTCAGCATGGGCGCGGCTCTGTTCCGTGATCATGCCGACAACATATCCGACCTGATGAAGCACGCCGACATCGCGCTTTATGAAGCGAAGAATGCGGGGCGTGGCCGCGCCTGCCTGTTCGAGCCAAGGTTGCTGGAAAGATGGCAACGGGAAGCCCGCATGCTGGAATGCGCGCGCGACGCGATGGCCCACGCCCCGCCCCAGCCCTGGTATCAGCCCAAAGTGGATCTGACGACCGGGCGCATCATGGGTTTCGAAGCACTGCTACGCTGTGTTCGCGCCGACGGATCGATCATCATGCCGGGCGATATCGCCGCCGCGTTCGAACATTGGGAACTCGGTCGCATCATTACCGAACGCATGATTTCGCAGGTTCTTCGCGATTGCCGCCGATGGCAGGACGAGGGCATCGATTTTGGCCATGTCGCAATCAATGTTCCCGGCGTGGAACTGCACGACAGCAGCTTCCCCGATCGCCTGCTGGAACAGGTCCGGGCCGCTGGCGTACCAACCGGGCGGATCGAGCTGGAGGTGACGGAATCGGTCTTTCTGGGCCGCAACGCAGAAGTGGTGGAGCGCAGCCTGCACCGGCTGAGCCAGGAGGGAATATCAATCGCGCTTGACGATTTCGGCACCGGCTTCGCATCGCTCTCGCATCTCAAACAGTTTCCGATCGACGTGATCAAGATCGACCAGCGCTTTGTCCGCGACCTGGAAACCGATCCCGACGACGCGGCGATCGTGCGAACCGTGCTCAACCTTGCCTACAGCCTTGGCATCCATACGGTGGCTGAGGGGATCGAGAATGAGCATCAGTTCGACTATTTGCGCGCTGGCGGATGCCATTATGGGCAGGGCTTCCATTTCGGGGCGGCGGTGCCTGCGGCAACGATCCCGGCGCTGCTTAACGGCGGCGGCAGCGAATCGGCTACCGGGCAAATTGCCTGATTTTTGTTGGAACGAAATGACAGTGGGAACGTTTCAGCCTGCTTGAAGTTCGCTTCGTCACGACTCCCCCTGCCCGGATTCGCGCCCTCCCCCGTCTTTTGTTAACGGCCCCCGGTCTTTGAAATACAAGCGGGGTCGCAATTGTCGCATCAGTTTAAAAGGAGGGCAGCCGCCCTTCGGGCCTGGATTATCGCCCGGTGCCCGGAGCGGGAGATTGCGCTGCTTTCCGCCGGGCAATTGAGGTCGATCAGACTTTCCACACGCCTGCAACTAACCACCGCCGCGATGCTGGCGGGACTGGCGATCACCTGGATGGCAGTCACCTTATCGATAATCACGGGCGGGACGGACCTCGCGCGCGAACGCGCAATGCTGGACGCAAAGGAACAGGCGGTCGCGGGCGCGGCGGGCAAGGTCGACCGCTATCGCCAGTCCATGGATCAGCTTGCGCGCGACCTGCGGCAGCGGCAGGATTTTATCGACGATCTGTACCGGGCGCATTTCGGCGAAGAGGCTGCGCAGCCAAGCGACGGCCTGGCAAGCAAACCCGGTGCCAAGAAGCAAGCCAACCCCACCGAACTGAGCGCAGTTGGCTCACCGGAAGCAGCCGCCCTGCTGAAGATCGATGCGCGCCAGCGGCGTTTCGCGGTGCAACTGACCCAGGCCGTCCGGCAGCGGACGGAAAAGACCGCCGCCGCCATCCGCAGCTACGGCCTCAACCCCAATGCGCTGGCACGAACCGCTGCACGCGCGCAGGGCGGCCCCTTCGTGCCCTGGCGCGGTCAGGGCGACGCGCTGCCTGGCGAATTTGAAAAGCTGGCGAGCGCCCTGTCACGGATGGAGTTTCTGGAAAGCAGCCTGATGTTCATCCCGTCGGGGCGACCGACCACGGCACCGATGCAATCCAGTTCCTATGGCTATCGCCGCGACCCGTTCAACGGCAAGGCGGCCTTTCATGCGGGTATCGATTTCCCCGGCCGCCACGGCCAGCCGATCCTTGCCGCCGCAGCAGGCAAGGTCAGCTTTGCCGGGCAGCGCAGCGGTTACGGCAATGTGGTGGAAATTGAGCATGGCAACGGCCTGACCACGCGCTACGCTCATCTTTCCGGCTTTGCCGCACGGGTCGGGCAAAAGGTGCGACCGGGTCAAAAGATCGCGCTGATGGGATCGACCGGTCGGTCCACCGGCGACCACCTTCATTTTGAGGTGCGGATGAATGGGGAGGCGATCAATCCCCGCCGCTTCCTGGAAGCGCGCGACGATATGCTGCAGGTGCAGAAGGTCGCCCGCGCGCGCCTCGCCGACATTGCCGAACGCGGCTGAACCGACGGGTCAGTTCACCGGGGGCCGCCGTCTGTAGCTGAGCGCCTCGGCGATATGAACCCGCCCCACCTGCTCGGCTCCTGCGAGGTCCGCGATGGTCCGCGCCACCCGCAGCACCCGTGTATAGCCGCGCGCCGACAGCTTCATCGCAACCGCCGCCTGCGCCAATAGCTCTCGCCCAGCCTGATCGGGTCCGGCGACCTCTTCCAGCCGGTCGCCATCGACTTCGGCATTGGTTCGAACGGGCGTCCCTTCATAGCGAAGCGTCTGCCTGCCGCGCGCCTGCGCGACGCGTTCTGCCACTTGGGCCGACCCTTCGGCGGGCGGTGGCAGCACCAGATCGGCGGCGGTCACCGCTTGCACTTCGACATGCAGGTCGATGCGGTCGAGCAGCGGTCCCGACACCTTCGCCTGATAATCCGCAGCGCAACGCGGCGCGCGCGAACAGGCAAGCGTCGGATCGCCCAGATGGCCGCAGCGGCACGGGTTCATCGCGGCGATCAACTGCACTCTGGCGGGGAAGGTCACATGCGCGTTGGCGCGGGCGACCGTCACCTCCCCGGTTTCCAGCGGCTGCCGCAGCGAATCCAGCACGGTGCGCTGAAATTCGGGCAGCTCGTCCAGGAACAGGACGCCCAGATGCGCCATGCTGACTTCGCCGGGCCGGGCGCGAATGCCGCCGCCGACCAGCGCGGCCATCGACGCACTATGATGCGGGCTGCGGAATGGCCGCGCGCGGCTGATCCGTCCCCCTTCCAACATGCCCGCCACACTCGCGACCATGGACGTTTCCAGGGCCTCTCCCGGCGTCAGTTCAGGCAAGATGCCGGACAGACAACTCGCCATCAGCGACTTTCCAGCGCCGGGCGGTCCCACCATCAACAGGTTATGGCCACCAGCTGCCGCAATCTCCAATGCCCGCTTGGCGCTTTCCTGCCCCTTCACCTGTTTGAGGTCCGATGTGCGCAGCGGCGGTTCGACCGCTCCGGCCTGGGGCGGGGACAGTGCCGCTGTCCCCTTGAAATGATTGAGCAGGCTCAAAAGGTCGGGCGCGGCGATCACCTCTATCTGCCCGGCCCATGCCGCTTCGGCCCCTTGCGCGACGGGGCAGACCAGCCCCAATTCCTTCTCGCCCGCATGCAGCGCGGCGAGAAGGACACCCGGCGTCGGCGCGATACGGCCATCCAGCCCCAGCTCCCCGACCACCACATAGCCAGCCAGCGTTTCCGCATCGATCACGCCCATCGCGCCCAGCAGCGCCAAAGCTATGGGCAGGTCGAAATGAGACCCTTCCTTGGGAAGGTCAGCGGGCGACAGGTTGACTGTGATCCGCTTGGGCGGGAGTGACAGGCCGATCGCCGCGATTGCGTTGCGCACGCGCTCCCGGCTTTCGGCGACGGCCTTGTCAGGCAATCCCACGACGATGAAGTTGGGCAGGCCCGGAACGAGCTGGCACTGAACCTCCACGCTGCGCGCGTCCAGCCCCAGATAGGCGACCGTCGATACCGTCGAAACCAAATTGCCCCCAATGTCTGTAAAGTCGCCGCTGAAAAACGGGTCAGTCCTGTTCGTCCTGCCTGCCCTTGAATCCCTGGGCCACGACAAACCATTCTACGCTGCCCTTCCGGCTGGCGGGGGGCTTTGCATGTTTGATGGTCGTGAAATGTTTTTTCAGCACGCTCAGCAGTTCGGCGTCGGTGCCGCCGGCAAAGACCTTCGCGACGAATGTCCCGCCCTTGCGCAGATTTTCCACGGCGAACCATGCCGCCGCCTCCACCAGCGCCATCGTGCGCAGATGGTCCGTCTGTGGATGGCCGACCGTGTTCGCCGCCATGTCGGAAATCACAAGGTCAGGTGCTTCGCCCAAAGTCTCGGCCAGCAGCGCGGGAGCCTTGTCATCCATGAAGTCCATCTGGAACAGGGTGACATCTGGGATCGGGTCGGTCGGCAGCAGGTCGATGCCGACCACCTTCGCCTTGGGCGCCAATTTCTTCACCACCTGCGCCCAGCCGCCCGGCGCAACGCCCAGGTCCACGACCGCGCGCGATCCCTTCACGAAATGGAACTTCTCATCCAGCTCGATCAGCTTGAAGGCAGCCCGGCTGCGCCACCCTTCCGCTTTCGCCCGGCGGACATAGGGATCGTTCAATTGCCGTTCCAGCCAGCGCGTCGATTGGGCGGTGCGCCCCTTCGCCGTCTTGACCCGGACCTTGCCTGCGCCAGCGCCCCTCACATTCTTGCTCCATCGCGGTCCATGAGGCCGCGCAATATGCCTTCCCGGATACCCCGGTCGGCGACGCCCAGCCGTTCGGCGGGCCAGATGTCGAGGATGGATTCCAGGATCGCGCATCCGGCGACCACCAGATCCGCTCGTTCGGTGCCGATGCAGGGCAGCTTTTGCCGTTCCGCCAGCGGCATCGTCGCCAGGCGGCTGGAAATGGCCCGCATCGATGCCGAAGGAACGATGAGCCCGTCAATCGCCTGCCGGTCGTAGCGAGGAAGGTTGAGGTGCAGACTGGCGAGCGTCGTCACCGTCCCCGACGTGCCGAGCAGCCGTACTGCCGAAGGCTGACGCGGCAGACGGCGCGCGAGCGGGGCAAAGGCATCGGCCACCCGCTCCCGCATCCGCGCATAGGCCTTCGCCCGCTCCGACGGATCGGCATGGTCGAACAGCTCACTCTCGGTCAGTGAAACCACGCCCCAGGGCGCGCTGACCCAGTCGACGATGTGGGGCACGCCCGAACAATTGGCATCCACCAGCACCAGTTCGGTCGAACCGCCGCCTATGTCGAAGATCAACGCCGGGCCGTCCCCCGGCTCCAGCAGCACATGGCATCCCATGACCGCCAGCCGCGCTTCTTCCTGCGCGCTGATGATGTCGAGCGCGATGCCCGTTTCCCGGTAAACGCGCTGGATGAAGTCCGCACCGTTGGAGGCGCGGCGGCAGGCTTCGGTGGCGACCGAGCGGGCCAGGGTGACATGACGGCGGCGCAGCTTGTCGCCGCAGATGGCCAGGGCCGAGATCGCGCGTTCAATGGCTTCGTCGCTGATCCGACCCGTCGCGGCAAGACCTTCGCCCAGCCGCACAATCCGGGAAAAGGCATCGACTACGATGAACCCGTCCGACGACGGCTTGGCGATCAGCAGGCGACAATTATTGGTGCCAAGGTCGATTGCCGCATATGCCCGCCGACCCCGTGGCGGATGAGGCAATGCGCCCCGCTGCTTCAACGGGGGAGTAATGGCCGCAGCCTTGCTCCCATTAGCCGGGCCGGAACGGGCTTTTTTGCCCGAAACACCTCCGGCGGGACCGGAACTCTGCGGCAATGGGCGGCTGTGCTGCACCATGGCCGTATCTCTTCTCTTCTTCGCCGACACCGAAGGGTGCGGAACTTGGGGTCAAGACTATGCGGATGCGCGGCAAAGCGCAAGACAGGGCCGGAAATCCAATCCGTTATGAGCGAAGCGGGCGAGCGCCTCAAAGCGGCAGCAGGGCAGCGACGATCCATCGTTCTTCCGCGCGTAGCACGCCCCATGCGCGGGCGGCGGCGCGGCTGTCCATCGCCTCGACACCGATGTCCATCGCCTCAAGGTCGCGGACGAACTGCCGGGACGGTTGCGCCAGGCGGCCCCCGGTTCCAAGCAGCAGAAATTCAGGTCGGGGCTGGATGGCCAGCAGGTTGCCCAGCGTCGCCAGTGACAGCGCCTCCACGGCAGGGGCATCATCCCATGCCCATGCCGCTGTCGGGCTCAGCAGCAAGCCTGTCGGAAAAACATCATCCCTGACGCGAAAGCCGCGACCTAAAAAACCGGTGACGATCGGCCCCTGCCCCGTTTCATCCCGGCGCAGTTCGATTCCGCTGCGCCCCTTTCCAGAGGTTGTGCCGTTCAGGGCCTTGCCCCGTCATCGCGCGGCCCCACGCGTTCCGCCTGGGCGGCAAGGCCGGACTTGCCGCCCTTGCGTTCCCCCATTTGCGGGGTCAGTCCCAGCGTGATCAGCAGCGAAGACGACACATAGACCGACGAATAGGTGCCAACGATGATGCCCAGCATCATGGCGGCGGTGAAGCCACGCAGCACATGGCCGCCAAACAGCAGCAGCGCGCCCAGCGCCAGCATGATGGTCACCGATGTCATGACCGTGCGCGGCAGTGTTTCGTTGACGGACAGGTCGATCAGAGACTTCATGTCCATCTTGCGATATTTGCGCATATTCTCGCGGATGCGGTCGTCGATCACCATCTTGTCGTTGATCGAATAGCCCACGATGGTGAGCACGGCGGCAACGATGTTGAGGTCGAATTCCAGCTGGGTAACGGCGAAAAAGCCAAGCGCCATCAGCACGTCATGCATGATGGCGACAAAGGTCGAAACGCCGAACTGCCATTCGTACCGAAACCAGGAAAACACCGCGATGCCGATCACGGCGAGCATGACGGCCAGAACGCCATTGCGGATCAGCTCGCCCGACACCTTGCCCGACACCGTATCATAGCGGGAAAAGGTGACGCCGGGGAACTGCGCGCTCATCGCATTGCGCGCCTTTTCAACGACCGCATTGGCTGCGCCCGCGCCGCCCTGTTCAGGAAGCGGCAGGCGGATCTGCACCGTCCGGGGATCGCCAAATTGCTGCAGGGAGCCATCGCCAACGCCGAGCCGGTCGATCGTGCTGCGGACCTGGTCCAGCTTTGGCGGCTGGTCGAACTTCGCCTCGATCATCAGGCCGCCGACAAAATCGACGCCCAGGTTCAGCCCGCGATATGCGGTCGCGCCAACGGCCAGCACGGTCAGCAGCGCAGTCAGGGCAAAGGCCCAGTGGCGCAGCTTCACAAAGCCGATATTGGTATTGTCAGGGACGAGCTTCAGAAGTTTCATGGGTCTTTTCTCCCGGCCCCTTTAGATGTGGATCTCGGTCGGGCGCTTGGCACGAAGCCAGCGCGCGGCGAGCAGGCGGGTGAAGGTAACAGCGGTGAACACGCTGGTAGCAATGCCGATCAGCAGCACGATGGCAAAGCCCTTGACCGGGCCGGAACCCAGCGCGAGCATGATCCCGCCAGCGATGGCGTGGGTGACGTTGGCTTCGAAAATCGTGCGGCTGGCTTCCTTGTAGCCGAACTCGATAGCCTGCACGACACCTCGTCCGCGCCGCCGCTCTTCGCGGATACGTTCGTAAATGAGCACGTTGGCATCGACCGCCGTGCCGATCGTCAGCACAAAACCCGCGATGCCGGGTAGCGTCAGCGTCGCGCCCAGCATCCCCATCACGCCCAATATGACCAGCACGTTGATGGTGACGGCCAGGTTCGCGTAAATGCCGAAACGGCCATAGCTGACGAACATGAAGGCAGCGACAGCGACGACCGCGATCAGGGAGGCGAGCAGGCCCGCGCGGATCGAGTCAGCGCCCAGCTGTGGTCCGACGGTGCGTTCCTCCACCACCGTCAGCGCGACGGGCAGCTTGCCCGAACGCAGCGCGATGGCCAGCTGGTTGGCGCTTTCCACGGTGAAATTGCCGCTGATCTGTGCGGAACCGCCCAGGATCGGCTCATTGATATTGGGTGCCGACAGCACCTTGCCATCCAGGATGATGGCGAAGGGGCGGTTGACATTCTGCGACGTGACCTGTCCGAATTTCCTGCCACCCGACCCGTTGAAACGGATGTTGACGATCGCCTGGTTATTCTGGTCAAAACCCTGGGTCGCATCGGTCAGTTCTTCGCCCGACACCATGACCTGCCGCTTGACCGCAATCACCGGCACGCCCGACGGATTGTCGGGATAGGGCAGCACTTCGCTGCCGACCGGTGCGCGGCCTTGCACGGCTTCGGACGGGTTGGCGGTGGTATCGACCAGCTTGAATTCCAGCTTGGCGGTCTGGCCCAGCAAATCCTTCAGCGCCTTGGGGTCTTGAAGCCCCGGCACCTGCACGACAATCCGGTTGCTGCCCTGCTGCTGGATAGTGGGCTCACGCGTGCCCATCTCGTCGATCCGCTTGCGGATGACTTCGGTCGCGACTTCCATCGCGCCCTTGACGGCATTGTCGATGCCGGCATCAGTCGGCGTGATGACGATGGTGGAGCTGTTCACCACCTCGACATTGAAGTCACGCTGCCCGGTCAGCCCCGCGCCCTGCGTCAATGGCCTGATACGCTCGACTGCGGCATCCACCTGCGCCGGGTTGCGCACCATGAAGCTCAGCTTGCCGTCGCGGCTGGAAATATCGCCGATCGCGATGCGTTCCCCGCCCCGCCGCAATTCGGTGCGGACCTGCTCCTCCATATTGGTGAGGCGCTGCCTGGCGACATCCTGGGTCGACGCTTCCAGCAGCAGGTGACTGCCGCCCGACAGGTCGAGACCCAGATTGACGCGCGTCTGCAGCGACTGAGGCAGTTTTTGCACCACATTGTCGGGCAGGAAGCTGGGCACGGCACACAGGATGCCGATGAGCAAAGGCAACAGGATCCCGGCAACGGCCCAGCGCGAGAAATTCAGCATCGTGGGTTCAGTCGTTCGCGGGTTTGGCGGTGGCGGGATTGACCACGTCGGTCAGCGTCGACTTCACCGCCTTCACTTTCATGCCCGGCGCGAGTTCAACGTCGCAATAGATTTCGTCCACCCGGACCACCTTGCCGACCAGGCCACCACCGGTCACGACCTGATCGCCCTTTTTCACCGCATCGATCTTGGTCTTGTGATCTTTCATCCGCTTTTGCTGCGGACGGATCAGCAGGAAATAGAAGACGACGAAGATCAGGACGAGCGGGGCGACCTGCACCAGCATGGAAGCGCCCGACGATGGTTCGCCCGCGGTCTGGGCAAAGGCTGGGGATATGAACATGGTGGGACTTTCGCCTTATTGTCTTGTCCAGCCGTGAATGCGCATGACGCGCCCACGGATCAAGGGCGGGCGGCTAACACAGATGCGGCTTTGGAGGCAACATGATTAGGGATTGCGCGGCGAGGCAAAAAGGCTTCGCTCAAGCCCTTGCATGTTGTTCGACATGCTTCTATGTGCCGCCCCTCCGGTCGGGACGTAGCGCAGCCTGGTAGCGCATCACACTGGGGGTGTGGGGGTCGGAGGTTCGAATCCTCTCGTCCCGACCAAATCATGCAGAAGCCGCAAGCGCGCTTCGCTTTTCCTCATATTTCATCATCTTTCCACGCCCACCTTGCGGCGCGGAAAGTTTTTGCTGTCCTACAACGAACCAAATGGGATAACTGATTCGCCTTCAACGACAGGGAAGGCGGATCGATGGACATTTCGGTATTGATCGATGAAGTGATTGCGCGTGAAGGTGGTTATAGCGACCACCCCGCGGATCGCGGTGGGCCGACGCATTTTGGCATTACCCAGGCGGTGGCGCGCGCCAATGGCTATTCGGGACATATGAAAGCGCTTCCCCGACCCATGGCGGAGGCAATCTATCGGCAGCTATATTGGGAATCGCCTGGCTACGGCTTTGTCGCAGAGATCGCCCCTCTGATCGCCGCCGAATTGTTCGATACAGGCGTGAATATGGGCACCGCCACCGCAACGGGATTTCTGCAACGCGCACTGAACGCGCTTAACCGGAATCAGAAGGACTATCCCGACCTGAAAGTCGACCGGGCGGTGGGTGCCAAGACGCTTGCGGCGCTGGGAGCCTTTATGAGGCTGCGGGGAAAACAGGGCGAAGCGGTGTTGCTCAAGGCCACGGAAGCACTGCAGGGTGAGCGATATCTGTCGCTGGCAGAAAGTCGCCCTGCGAACGAAGCCTTCCTCTACGGCTGGTTAGCAAACCGTATCGGTTAAGGAGGCGAGTCGATGGCCATATTGAAACGGCGGATCGCACCGCCGGACCCTTGGACTAGCCGTGCCCGGCCCGCCTTTCTCTACGTCATGTACGGGTTGCTGTTGTGGTCGGTGCCGCTGGGGTTGATCGGCGGCGCAAGGCCCGATGTGGCGCAGGCGATCATTGGGGCGATGCAGGCCTATTTCAACGCCCTGCCCGAACCGCTCTACGCTTTGTTCGGAACGGGGTATCTGGGCTACACGGCTGCCCGCGCATGGGGGAAATCGAAGGGCGCGGAGCGATAGGAAGTGGCGCGCAGAAACGATGGCGCGCGGAAGGCCTAGCGACGCCGAATACCCCTGACACATGAGAGGGGCCGTCGGGGCAGATGATCCCGACGGCCCATCATTGACATGGTCAGCGGCCGGAAGTGCCGCCCAGGGAAACGGTGTTCGCGCTATTTTTGACGAGCTGGCGACATCCTCACGGACATCACAGGGCGACCCAAAGCATGCTCATCTAAAATCGACACAGATGGTGTCGCTCAGCGGCGCGTTTCCCGAAGGGACTTGACCGACCTCACTGCTGAACCATGAGACATCGGATCACCTCCTTTCGCTTGTTAAAGCCCGCGCGACCCGGCTTTACTCGACCTTTGCACCTGGCCACGAACAGGACTGTGAATCAGATGAGGCGCACGATCAAGACTTGTAATATTCTTTTTTCGAATCATACTTGCGCGTCCGCTGATCAAGCTGATTTGGTGCCATCATGGCGCAATGGGCACAAGATGTGCCATCAGGGGCTGAATTCTGGCCTTTAGCGGCGACAATCCTCGATCACGCGGCTCACTTCCGCCCAGGCCGGCAGTATCAGCATGTCCACCCCTTGAGCCTCTAACGCGAAATGGCCGCGACTATAGGCGATCTGGTCCAACGTCGCGTCGGTGGCGGTTCGCGTCGCGACGACCGCTGTCGGCGTAGCGGCTGCAGGCCAGTTGGTCGCACCATAGCTGGTCCGCACAGTCAATAAGCCCTTACCGGCCCCGGCGCGGGCGACGCTGACCTGGCGCGCCGCAACATTGCAACGCATCGTCACCAATGCGGCGGTGCCTGGCGCACCAAAGGATGCGACCGACCCGGTGCTTTCTGCCCGATAGGTCCAGTTGCCGGGCGTCGTCGGGCGATATTGCCATTCGACCGGCGCAGCGGGCGGCGGGGCGGGCGCTGGCGCTGGCACTGGTGCAGGGCGCTGCGACGGCGCCGGAGAGGTCGGCTGATCGGGCGCTCCCACGCATGAAGCGAGCAGGAGCGTCAGGGACGCGAACGTGGCGGTGGTCACATAAGAGCGCATTCCCCTCCCATGCCCGATGGCGACCCCGCGCTTCAACCCGAAAAGGCACGAAACCTCTCGCTGATCAGGAATCATGACCGACGCGCCACCCTTCCCCCGCGCGACCAACCTATGACTTCAGCTGATTTTCAGGCCTGTTTCCGCAGCCCAAAAGTTGACAGCATCGGGGCGAATCGCTAGGGCGCAGCCTATCCCGGACACGCTGGTGAGCGGCAGTGCATGGCACTGGCCGTCTTTTTTGCGTCTCGGGGTCTATCGAATCGGCCGATCTCTCTATAGGGGTCTCGGCCCGGACGCTTTGAGATGGGACGGCGCCAACCGCCCCGTGGAGCAGGAGAACAGATTACCATGGCACGTATCGCGGGTGTTAACATCCCGACCAACAAGCGCGTGATCATCGCGCTCACCTACATTCACGGCATCGGCCGCAAGACCGCCGTCGACATCGCTGACAAGCTGGGCATCGACCAGAGCCGCCGGGTCCAGGACCTGTCGGACGCCGAAGTGCTGCAGATCCGCGAGACCATCGACGCCGACCTGACGGTCGAAGGCGACCTGCGCCGCGAAACCGCGATGAACATCAAGCGCCTGATGGATCTGGCCTGCTATCGCGGCCTGCGCCATCGTAAGGGGCTGCCGGTTCGCGGTCAGCGCACGCACACCAATGCGCGCACCCGCAAGGGTAAGGCCAAGCCGATCGCCGGCAAGAAGAAGTAATTCGTCCGGGGACGGATTACTCCACCGGAGGCAGCTTATTTTGGGCGAAGCTCCGGTCTCAAGAAGATTTTTGTAGGAAGAGCAGAAAATGGCACGCGAACCCCAGCGCATTAAGCGGCGCGAGCGCAAGAACATCTCGGCCGGCGTCGCACACGTTAACGCCAGCTTCAACAACACCATGGTCACCATCACCGACGCCCAGGGCAATGCAATCAGCTGGTCTTCGGCCGGCATGATGGGCTTCAAGGGCAGCCGCAAGTCGACCCCTTACGCCGCGCAGGTCTGCGCCGAAGACGCTGGCCGCAAGGCCGCCGATCATGGTGTGCGTACGCTGGAAGTCGAAGTGAAGGGCCCCGGTTCGGGCCGTGAATCGGCGCTGCGCGCACTGCAGGCCGTCGGCTTTCACATTACCTCGATCCGCGACGTGACGCCCATTCCACACAATGGCGTCCGTCCTTCAAAGCGCCGCCGCGTCTAATTCGACGCGAGGCTTGTTGGCGGGCGGCGGACGCGCCGCCCGTTCACCCATTTGCATCGGCCGAACGTCCTGTCTGGGTCCAGGATTTAAGCGTTTCGGCCTCATCCCCAGGGGAAATACATGACTGTCAACATGAAGAACTGGCAGGAATTGAAGAAGCCCAACAGCCTTGAGATCAAGGTTTCGGGCGACGGCAGGCGGAAGGCGACTTTTGTCGCTGAACCTTTGGAGCGCGGCTTTGGCCTGACGCTCGGCAATGCGCTGCGCCGTGTTCTTCTATCCTCGCTCCAGGGCGCGGCGGTCACCTCGATCAAGATCGAGAACGTCCTGCATGAATTTTCCTCACTCGCCGGCGTGCGTGAAGATGTGACGGACATCGTCCTGAACATCAAGCAGGTCGCGCTGAAGATGGAAGGCGACGGGCCAAAGCGTTTGCAGCTGAGCGCTACCGGTCCCGGCGAAGTGAAGGCTGGCGACATCACCACCGTGGGCGACATCGAAGTGATGAACCCCGACCTGGTGATCTGCCACCTTGACCAGGGCGCGATTTTGAACATGGAACTGACCGCTGACATCGGCAAGGGCTATGTCCCCGCCGTTGCCAACCGTCCGGCGGACGCTCCCATCGGCCTCATTCCGATCGATGCGCTTTACTCGCCGGTCCGCCAGGTCGCCTATAAGGTCGACAATACCCGCGTCGGCCAGGAACTGGATTATGACAAGCTGTCGCTGACCATCGAAACCGATGGCACCGTCACGCCGGAAGACGCGGTGGCTTTTGCTGCCCGTATCCTGCAGGACCAGCTGCAGCTGTTCGTCCACTTCGAAGACGCCCTGCCCGTGGCCGCTCCTGCCGCTGGCACCTCTGCGGCTGCTGCCGCCGAGGGCGAGAGCGACACGAACCAGATCAACCGCTACCTGCTCAAGAAGGTGGACGAGCTGGAACTGTCCGTTCGCAGCGCCAACTGCCTCAAGAACGACAACATCATCTATATCGGCGACCTGGTTCAAAAGACCGAAGCCGAGATGCTGCGCACTCCCAATTTCGGTCGCAAGTCGCTGAACGAGATCAAGGAAGTGCTGTCGTCCATGGGCCTGCGCCTGGGCATGGACATCCCCGGCTGGCCGCCGGAAAATATCGAGGAAATGGCCAAGAAGCTCGAACAAGAGCTGCTGGGCTGATCCCCGCCCTCTCTCCCGCGCAAGCTGGAGAGAGGGGGTGCCGGACCCTGGAGGTTTTTTGCTCCAGGGACGGTGTGAACTTTGCCTGTTTTTTGGGCAGGGGAATGGCGGCACCCCTGATTGCCGCCGGATCTGGGCTACCTCACACGGGCCCTTAGCGAACGAAGGAAGAAGACATGCGTCATAAGGTTGGTCATCGTAAGCTGCAGCGCGCCTCCGGGCATCGTAACTCGCTGCTCCGCAACCTCGCAGCCTCGCTCATCAAGCATGAGCAGATCCTGACCACCACGCCCAAGGCGAAGGAACTGCGTCCCTACGTCGAAAAGCTGATCACCCTCGCCAAGAAGGGTGGCCTGTCGAACCGTCGTCTGGCCCATGCCCGCCTGCAGGACGATACCCAGCTGACCAAGCTGTTCGAAGTCCTGGCTGAGCGCTATGCTGGCCGCGACGGTGGCTACACCCGCGTGATCAAGGCCGGTTTCCGCGCATCGGACGCCGCTCCGATCGCGATCATCGAACTGGTCGACCGCGACATCGATGCCAAGGGCAAGGATTCCGGCCCGGTTCAGACCGCAGACGCGGACGAGCTGGAAGACGCCTGATCGGCTAAGCCGCCTTTTCCCAAAGGCGAAAGACATTATAGGAAAGGCTGCGCTTCCATCATGGAACCGCAGCCTTTCTTGTTTGGCGTTTGGCCAGCCTGCCATTGCAAAGGCCGAAACCAGCACGAAAATCCCTCTTTCCTGCCCTCCGGTTCAATCCGCCATTTCCCCCCACCGGCAAAATGCTCTAGGCGGCGACGCGATCAGGAGTTTCTGCCGCATGCCCCCTTCGCCCTCCCCCCACCGTTCAGCCGCGATGGCCTTCATCCTGGTGACAGCGTTGCTCGACGTCATGTCGATGGGCATCGTCATCCCGGTCCTGCCTCAGCTCATTGAGGAACTCGCGGGATCGACCAGCGCGATCGGTTTGTGGAATGGCCTGTTCGTGGCGATGTGGGCAGCGATGCAATTTCTATGTTCGCCCATCATCGGGTCCCTCTCCGACCGTTTCGGACGACGGCCAGTGATCCTGATTTCGATAGCAGGACTTGCGCTCGATTTTCTGCTGATGGCGCTCGCGCCCAGTCTGTGGTGGTTGGCCATAGGGCGGATATTAGGCGGGATAACATCATCCAGCTTTACATCGACCTTCGCCTATATGGCTGACGTCACCCCGCCCGAAAGAAGGGCGCGCGGCTACGGGTTAATCGGGGCGGCATTCAGCGGCGGGTTCGTTGCCGGCCCGCTATTGGGCGGGGTCCTGGGCGAAATCTCTCTGCGCGCGCCCTTCTGGGTCGCGGCGGCACTGTCGGGAACGGCATTTCTCTACGGCCTTTTCGTGCTGCCGGAATCACTCGCACCGGCCAAGCGCATGGCGTTTTCCTGGCGACGGGCCAGTCCGTTCGGCGCGCTGCGGCTGCTGCGGTCACACCCCGAACTGTCGAGTCTGGCTGGCGTGAACTTCCTGCTGCATTTCGGCCATCATCTATTTTCCGCTGTGTTCGTTCTCTACGCCGGTGATCGCTATGGCTGGGGACCGGGGCAAGTGGGCGCTGTACTGGCCCTGGTTGGTGCGATGGACATGAGCGTGCAGGGCCTGCTGGTCGGCCCGGTGGTAAAGCGGCTGGGCGACCGTCGGACGATGGTGATCGGCCTGACCTTTGGTGCGGTCGGCCTCGCAGCGATGGGCCTAGCGCCCAATGGCTGGCTGTTCGTCGTGGCGATGCTTCCCAGTGCGCTATGGGGTCTTGCCATGCCGACCATCCAATCGTTGATGACGAGGCGCGTGTCGGAATCCGAACAGGGCCAGTTACAGGGCGCGAACAATAGCGTCGGGTCGATCGCGGGGATCATGTCGCCGCTATTCTTTGGCGCGGTCTATTCGGCTTCGGTGGGTGAAAGCCCGATACTGCCCTTCATCGGCAGCGCCTTCCTGATGGCGGCAGCGGTGCTGGCCGCCGGAGCGGTGCTGGGATGGACGAGCGGGCGGCGTCGGGATCCGCCTTTGCTGGACAAGGACGGTGCCACACACTAACCGCGCCACATTCCATTCTCTCCGGCTTATAGAGGCGATTCGATGACGCTGCCCCTTCAGGATTCCATCCTTATCGTGGATTTCGGCAGCCAGGTGACGCAGCTGATCGCGCGGCGCGTGCGTGAAGCGGGCGTCTATTCCGAAATCGCGCCGTTCAACAGCGCCGACGAGGCGTTCAAGCGGATGAAGCCCAAGGGCATCATCCTGTCGGGCGGCCCTTCGTCGGTCATGTGGGATGACAGCCCCCGCGCGCCACAGCATTTCTTCGACGCGGGCGTTCCCATCCTGGGCATCTGCTACGGCCAGCAGACGATGATGCAACAGCTGGGCGGCCAGGTGGAAGGCGGCGAAAGTGGCGAGTTCGGCCGCGCCTTTATCGAGGTGAAAAAGCGCTGCGCCCTGTTCGATGGCCTGTGGGCCGAAGGCGAGCGGCATCAGGTATGGATGAGCCATGGCGACAAGGTGACCCAGCTCGCGCCCGGATTTGAAGTCGTCGCGGTGAGCGAGGGCGCACCCTTCGCCATGACCGCCAACGAGGAAAAGCGCTTTTACGCCACGCAATTCCATCCCGAGGTCGTGCACACGCCCGACGGCGGCAAGCTGATCGCCAATTTCGCCCGCCATGTCTGCGGCTTGAAAGGCGACTGGACCATGGCCGAGTTCCGCGCGACCAAGATCGCCGAGATTCGTCAGCAGGTGGGTGACGGCAGGGTGATCTGCGGCCTGTCTGGCGGCGTCGATAGCGCGGTGGCCGCCGTGCTGATCCATGAAGCGATCGGCGAACAACTGACCTGCGTCTTTGTCGATCATGGCCTGATGCGCAGCGGAGAGGCCGAGCAGGTCGTTTCCCTGTTCCGGGGCAGCTATAATATCCCGCTAGTCCATGTGAACGCCGAAACGCTGTTCATGAAGGGGCTGGAGGGCGTCACCGACCCCGAGGCCAAACGCAAATTCATCGGCAAGACCTTCATCGACGTGTTCGAGGATGAGGCGAAGAAGATCGGCGGCGCAGCCTTCCTGGCGCAGGGCACGCTTTATCCCGACGTGATCGAAAGCGTGAGCTTCACCGGCGGGCCTTCGGTGACGATCAAGAGCCATCACAATGTCGGCGGCCTGCCTGAGCGGATGAACATGAAGCTGGTCGAGCCGCTGCGGGAACTGTTCAAGGACGAAGTCCGCGAACTGGGCCGTGAGCTGGGCCTGCCCGACGTCTTCGTCGGCCGCCACCCCTTCCCCGGCCCCGGCCTGGCAATCCGCATCCCCGGCGAGGTGAACAAGGAGCGTTGCGACATTCTCCGCAAGGCCGATGCCGTCTATCTGGAGGAAATCCGCAACGCCGGGCTGTACGACGCGATCTGGCAGGCGTTTGCAGTGCTGCTGCCGGTGCGCACGGTCGGCGTGATGGGCGACCATCGCACCTATGACAGCGTTTGCGCATTGCGGGCGGTCACATCGACCGATGGCATGACAGCCGACATATATCCCTTCGACGCGGCCTTCCTGAGCCGCGTGGCAACCCGCATCATCAATGAGGTCAAGGGCATCAACCGCGTCGTCTACGACTATACGTCCAAGCCGCCCGGCACGATCGAGTGGGAATGATGCGGGCCTGATTGGCGCACAAGGGTTGCGGCGGCAGCGGCTGGCCGCTAGGTTCCCCTTTCGTTCCATGAAGGGGATCATATGGACAGCCTTGTCGCCCTGCTGATAGTTGCAGCCTTGCTCGCGGGCCTTGGTGCCGGGTGGCTGCTGCGGGGGAAAGCCGTCGCCGCTACCGGCGCGGAAAAGATGGAGCTGGCGGCAAAGCTGGACGGCGCCATGGCACAACGCAATGCGGCGTTGCAGGAACTGGTGGTAGCGCAGGATCGCGCAGCGCAGGCGGCGGAACTCGCGCGGCGGCTGGAAGAAGAGCGAGCGGCGCGTGAAGCGGCGGCGCGCGACCTGGCAGCGCTGCGGTCCGATACCCAGGCGCGCGCCGAAGCGTTCGAGGCGCAGATCGTTGCGTTGAAGGATGCCAAGGAACAGCTTTCAGCGCAGTTCAGCGAAATTGGCGGCAAGTTGCTGCAACAGGCGCAGAGCCATTTCCTGGAGCGCGCGGACCAGCGGCTGGCGCAGGCGCATGAGAAAAGCGAAGCGCAGCTCAAACAACTGCTGCATCCGGTCAATGAGACCATCCAGCGCTATGACCTGAAAATCACGCAGATCGAACAGCAGCGGACCGAAGCCTATGGCATCCTGCGCGGCGAGATCGAATCCATGCGGACCGGTCAGGAAGCGGTGCGTGCCGAGGCGCAGCGGCTGGTGGATTCGCTGCGACACGCTCCCAAAGCGCGGGGGCGCTGGGGGGAGCAGCAGTTGCGCAACGTGCTGGAAACCTGTGGCCTATCGGAGCATGTCGATTTTCGGACCGAGGTGAGCGTCGAGGGCGAGGATGGACGGTTGCGGCCTGACGCGATCCTTCGCGTACCGGGAGGCCGATCACTGGTCATAGACGCCAAGGTGTCGCTCAATGCCTATCAGGATGCCTATGGGGCTGAAGGTGAAGATGAGCGCAACCGGCTGCTAACGGCCCATGCCAACGCCATGCGGGCGCATGTCGATACGTTGGGACGGAAAAGCTATGCCGACCAATTTGATGAAGCGCCCGACTATGTGATCATGTTCGTGCCGGGAGAACATTTCCTGTCCGCCGCACTGGAGCATGACCCGCGACTATGGGATCACGCCTTTGCCAAGCGGGTATTGCTGGCCACGCCGACCAATTTGATCGCGATCGCGCGGACAGTCGCGGCGGTATGGCGTCAGGAAAAAATGGCGGACGAAGCGAAGCGCATCGGTGCGTTGGGCAAGGAGCTTTATGAACGGCTGTCGGGTGCGGCGACTTCGCTCCGAAAGCTGGGCAACAGGCTCACCGGCGCAGTGGGCGACTATAATGCCTTTGTCGGCAGTTTCGAGAGCCGGGTGCTGGTGACCGGGCGCAAGCTGCGCGACCTCAACATCGAAACCGGCGGCAAGGAATTGGAACAGCTGGAGCCGGTCGACGCGCTGGTGCGCGAACCCGCCTCTCCCGAAGCCCTGCGGTCGCTGGACGCCCTCCCCAGCATCGCAGAGTAACCGATAGCGAAAATATAGGCTGAAGAAGTGAAGTCACAGGTTAATAGTTAGCCAGCTATAAGATCTATTCCAGCTTCAGATTGCACGATGCGCATCCTGGTGGCATGGGCAGGCGATGGCACGCATCGGCCTATTGGGCGGCTCCTTCAATCCAGCACATGGCGGCCATCGCGCCATTTCATTGTTCGCGGCCAAGGCGCTTCGCCTGGATGAGGTGTGGTGGCTCGTTTCTCCCGGCAATCCGTTGAAACGCTCAATAGGCATGGCACCGCTGACCGCGAGGTTGCAACATGCCAAGAAAATCGCGCGCGGCACCCCTATTCGACCCACAGCGATCGAACGCACTCTCGGCACGCGTTATACCACCGATTCGCTGCGCCGCTTGTCCGCACGCCATCCGCGCCATCGCTTCATCTGGTTGATGGGGGCCGATAATCTGGCGCAATTCGCCCAGTGGAAGGATTGGCGGGGCATTGCGCGACGAATGCCCATTGCGGTCATCGCCCGACCGCCCTATGATAGAGCAGCCCATGGCTCTGTGGCCATGGCCTGGCTGCGGCGTTTCGTCCGGCCCGCGCGCCAGAGTGCAGACTGGACGGAGTGGAGACCGCCGGCGCTTGTGCTTTTGCGCTTTCGCCCTGATCCAAGATCGGCGACCCTGTTACGGCAGGCAGACCCTCTCTGGCATCGTGAATATGAATATGAACATGCACGTGTGCGCGACCCGCTCACGCGCCGGCTGATTGTCTAGAATGGAGCCTCTTTGACCAGAACCCAGCCCGCCAACGACACGGCGCATGACGCCGGCAGCGTTGCCGCCCTGCACGCCCTAGTCCTTCAGTCGCTTGACGACGACCAGGCGCAGGAAACCATCTCCATCCCCCTTGAAGGCAAAAGCAGCATCGCCGACCATATGGTGATTGCGAGCGGCCGTTCGTCGCGGCAGGTCGCGTCCATGGCGCAGAAACTGGCCGAACGGATCAAGCAAACCACCGGCCGTTCCGCGCGGGTCGAAGGCTTGCCGGTCGCAGACTGGGTGCTGATCGATGCCGGGGACGTCATCGTTCACCTGTTCCGGCCGGAAGTGCGCAGCTTCTACAATCTGGAACGGATGTGGGGCTTTGTCGATGCGCCGGTGGCAGGCACAGCCTGAACGCACGGTTCGACAATCGCCGCGTGAGAAACTAGGGAGCGAGATATGCTCCTCCACATTATCGCGCGCGGCAAGATTGGGCGGTCCGCCGAAGCCGAACTGGTCGACCGCTATGTGAAGCGGCTGACCATGCCGCACAAGATCACGGAACTGCCCGACCGCGGCGGGAAGCTGCCGCCCGCACCGGCTGGCACGATCACCGTGATGCTCGACGAAAAGGGCCAGCAACTCGGCTCCATGGATTTCGCCCACCGGATCGAAGGATGGCGGGACACCGGAACGCGTGAGTGCCGTTTCCTGATTGGCGCGGCGGACGGCTTTGGCGATGCCGAGCGCGCCAACGCAGACCTGCTGATCGCATTCGGGCCGATGACATGGCCCCACATGATGGCGCGGGCCATGCTGGCGGAGCAGCTCTGGCGTGCCTGTTCGATCCTTGCGGGCCACCCCTATCACCGGGAAGGGTGAAGTATGGCTCCGGGTTAGGCGGTCACCCTCTTGCCCCTGCTCGACATGCGGGTGGGTTTGCGCCTAGACCTCTTCCTGCCTCCGCACGGGGGCGGCATCCGGGGGAAAGATTGAGACGATCGGCGATCATCGCGGCGTTGCTGGCCGCCGCAGCGGGCGTTGCGGGGACGACGGGCCTGATCGCGGCACAGAGGCCGGGGATCATCATTGAAGGCACCGGACGGACCAGCCTGCAGCAGGAGCAAGGCGCGCTGAAAGCGGCGCGATTGCAATCCGAACAAGCACGCGAGAGATCCGAACGGCTGGAACAACAGGCTGCCGCCGCACGAAATGAGGCCGAACAGGCACGCCGCAGCGCCGCCGCCATGGCCGCCCGCATCCAGCAGGCCGAAGCGGACATCCAGGCGGCCCAGGCACGCATCGCCATCATCTCCCGGCTGCAACGCGCCCAGGCCGAACGGCTGGCGGCGAAGCAGGCGCCCGTCGTTCGGCTGACCGCCGCGCTGCAGATGATCGCGCGCCGCCCGCTCGCGCTTGCGCTGGTGCAGCCCGGAACGATTAGCGACGCCGTCCACATGCGCGCCGTTCTGGGCCAGGTTCTGCCGGTGATCCAGCAACGCACAGCAGGGCTACGCGCCGAACTGGAACGCAGCCGGGCCCTGCGCGACACGGCGGAGCAGGCGGCAGGGGCGCTGGCGCAAAGCCGCGCCGACCTGCGCGACCGGCAGGCTGCGCTGCGGGCGCTGGAAACGCGCAAGCGGCTGGCGGAAAAGGACTATCAGTCGAGCGCGGGGCTGGAGAGCGACCGCGCCCTGGCGCTGGGCGAACGTGCGCGCGATATCGTCGACCTGATGGACCGCATCGAAGCAGCGGGGGATTTGCGGGAAGAATTGGCGCAGTTGCCGGGGCCGACATTGCGACCGGCCCAGCCCCATCTGGCCCTAACCACCGTTTCCGCGCGGGAACGGATCGCAGGCGGCCCGCCAGCCTATCGCATGCCGGTCATGGGCCAGTTGGTGACGGGCATGGGGGAACTGTCGGAAAGCGGGGTGCGCTCTCGCGGCCTCACCATCGTAACCCAGGCGGGGGCGCTGGCCGTCGCGCCGTCCGCCGGTCGTGTCGCCTTCGCAGGCCCGTATCGCGGCTATGGGCAGATCGCGATTATCGACCATGGCGGCGGATGGACAAGCCTGATCACGGGACTGCTGCGGCTGAGCGTCACCGTCGGCGACACATTGCGGCAAGGCGATCCGATCGGCAATGCCGGGCCCGGACGGCCCAGCATCATGGTGGAACTGCGACGCAACGGCAGACCGGTGGATATCGTGCCGCTGGTGAGCGGTTAGCGGTATCATCCCTTACCCAGCCGCCCAATGCATGACTGCTCACCAAGGGGCGGCTTCAACCGGGCCGACGAAAAAATGCGACCATCGCTTTTTGCGTCCATTCATAAACACGCTTATATTGACCGCCAAATGCCAGGACTCAGGACAGCAATGACTTCCAATTTCTTCCGGGGCGCGCTCGCCCTTGGCGCGCTCGCGCTCATTCCCGCCACGACCGCCGCGCTCGCCGACGGGGAAGCGAGCAGCTACAAGGCGCTCGACGAGTTCATGGACGTGTTCCAAAAAGTCCGCAGCGACTATGTCGAAAAGGTGGATGACGAAAAGCTGATCAAAGGTGCCATTGATGGCATGCTGGCCAGCCTGGACCCGCATTCAAGCTTCCTGGACGCGCGCGATTTCCAGAATCTGCGCACCCAGACCGAGGGCAGCTATGGCGGCCTGGGCCTGTCCGTCACCCAGGAAGACGGCGCGGTGAAGGTGATCGCGCCGACCCAGGACACCCCGGCCTGGCGCGCCGGGATCAAGGCGGGCGACTATATCACGCATCTGGACGGGCAGCTGATCTACGGCGGCACGCTGGACGAAGCCGTCGACAAGATGCGCGGCGCGCCGGGCACGTCGATCAAGCTGACGATCGTGCGACCGGGTCGCGACAAGCCGATCGAACTCACCCTGACGCGTGAGATCATCGAACTGAAGCCGGTAAAGTGGGAAGTGAAGAACAATGTTGGCGTGATCACGATCGTCAGCTTCTCCGCCAACACCGGGGCTGACCTGCGCCAGGCGATCCGCAGCGTCGACAAGGCGGCGGGCGGCAAGCCCACGGGCTACATCCTCGACCTGCGGTCCAACCCCGGTGGCCTGCTGGACGAAGCGGTCGCAGTCAGTGACAGCTTCCTGGAGCGGGGCGAGATTGTGTCGCAGCGCGGACGCAACAAGGGCGATGTCGAACGCTATTATGCCAAGCCGGGCGACGACGCCAAGGGCCTGCCGGTGATCGTGCTGGTCGATGCAGGGTCGGCATCCGCTTCCGAAATCGTGGCGGGCGCGCTTCAGGACCAGCACCGGGCGCTGGTGATGGGCGAGCGCAGCTTTGGCAAGGGCAGCGTGCAGACCATGCTGCCGCTGACGAACACCACGGCGCTGAAGCTGACGACGGCGCGCTATTACACGCCTGCCGGTCGATCAGTTCAGGAAGGCGGGATCGAACCCGACGTCCGCGTGCCGCAACTGTCAGATCCCGATTACAAAAACCGTCCCAAATTCCGCGAAAGCGACCTGCGCCGTCACCTGATCAACGAGATCAAGAGCGACAATGCCGCGCTGGAAGAAGATGTGAAGGCCGATCCGCGCTTCACCGCCACGGCGGAGGAGTTGAAGAAAAAGGGGATTGAGGACTTCCAGCTGGACTATGCGCTCAAGACCATCGGCCGCCTCGACGGCAAACCGGCCACGCCAATGGCCCAGGCGACGCCCGTTCGCACGCCTGCCCGCTGAAGACTGGAAGCTTTCTTGGGTCCAGCACATTGACGTTCGGCGTGGCGGCAAGTTCAGCATGACGAAAGGCGCGCGGGCGTTTAAGCGGTCGGTATGAAGACCCTGCCCCTCGCCCGCGCTATAGCCTTTGCCGTTCCGCTACTGTTGCTGGGCGGCGCATATGCCTCCCAATATCTGGGCGGGCTTCATCCTTGCGAGATGTGCTGGTGGCAACGTTATCCGCACATGGCCGCCGTGCCGCTCGCGCTGATTGCCTATGTGGTGAAGCAGCGGCCCTGCGTCAGCGCTCTGTTCGTCGGGCTTGCCGGGCTGGCCATCGGCGTCAGCGGCGGCATCGGCCTGTTCCATGCGGGCGTTGAATATGGCTGGTGGGAAGGACTTACCGCCTGCGCGACCACGTCGATCGGCGGCGGATCAGCCGATATATTGAACCAGATCATGGCTGCTCCGATCACCCGGTGCGATGTCGCGCCGTGGACCCTGCTGGGCATATCGCTGGCGGGCTATAACGGCCTCTTGTCCGGGGCTGCCGCGCTCGCCATCTTGGGCCTGCTGATCAAGGGAAGGACACAGGCATGAGCGCTCCCCGCGATTTTCCACGCCCCGGTCGCAAGGCCACGGCCCAAGAGCGTAATTCCATGCTGCGCGTGGACCAGGCCGGTGAATTCGGCGCGGCGCGCATCTACGCCGGGCAGCTCGCCGTTATGGGCGACCGTCATCCCGACTCCCGCGTGATTGCGGGGATGCAGGCGCAGGAAGAACGGCACCGCCGCATCTTCGACGCGATGATCGTGGATCGCGGCGTCCGCCCGACGGCGCTGCGCCCGATCTGGAACGTCGCTGGCTTTGCGCTGGGCGCGGTGACCGCCGCGATCGGCCCGCGCGCGGCCATGGCCTGCACTGCGGCCATCGAGACGGAAATCGACCGCCATTATGGCGAACAGCTGGAGGCTCTGGGCGGAGACGACCCGGAACTTACCGCCACCATCGCGGATTTTCAGGCCGAGGAACTGGAGCATCGCGACATCGCCATCGCCCATGGAGCGGAGCAGGCGATTGCCTACCCGCTGTTGTCGGGTGCCATCCGGCTGGGTTGCCGCGCCGCCATCGCGCTGTCGAAGCGGATCTGAGGAGACGATAAAGAAATGAACATGACACGGATCATCGCCGCGATGCTGATGGCGACAACCGCACTCCCCGCATCTGCCCAGCAAGCCGGACCATCGCAGGAGCAGCCCGCCGCACCCGCAGCCCCCGCTGGAGAGGCTGGATCGGAACGGGTCAATCTGGTGATCGTCTATGGCGACGACCCCTGTCCGCAAAGCGCGGGCAGCGACATCGTCGTATGCGCGCGCAAGGGAGAGGAGGAACGCTATCGTATCCCCGAACCGCTGCGCGGTGATCCCAATGCACCTGCAAACCAGGCATGGGGCGAACGGGTAAGGTCGATGGAATATGTCGGTCGGACCGGCACGGAAAGCTGTTCGGCCACCGGACCGGGCGGCTTCACCGGATGTTTTTCGCAGTTGGCGCGGCTTGCCAAGGCGGAACGGCAGCAGGCGGACAATGCCAGCTGGAAGGATCTGGTCGAGGCCGAACGCGCGCGGCGATTGTCCACCATCGACGCTGACAGCCGTGAGATTGAGGCGCGCGCCATCGCCGAGGAAAAGGCGGGGGCATCGAACGCAAGCCAGCAGCCCGCGCCTGAGCCATCGGCACCCTGACGATTTTCGCACGCTGGGGAGCGTTTCGCATCGGGGGATCGGCATGGGGGCATGCCGGCGCGACAGGGGACATCAAGGATGATTGCCAATGAGGTTCCTCGCCTACCCCGCGCTGACCGCGCTCCTGCTGCCCCTTGCCGTCCCAGCGCACGCTGAGCCGCCCAGCAAGGTCTTCAACCTCATCGTCTATGGCGACGACCCCTGCCCTCAGGGCGAGGGAGATGAAATCATCGTCTGCGCCCGCAAGCCAGAGGCGGAGCGTTACCGCATCCCCAAGAAGTTGAGGGAAAAGCCTGCGCCCTCCGGCGGCCCCGGCTGGGCAAGCCAAGTGGCGACGATGGAACAGGCTCAACGGCAAACGCTGCCGGGCAGCTGTTCCGCAATCGGCAGCAACGGCTTTTCCGGCTGCACCGCCAAGATGCTGGAGCAATGGTTTGCCGAGCGGCGAATGCAGGAGTCTAAGGGCGAACCTTGAGGGGGTAAGGCACACTTGCGCCCATGCGCAATCGGCTCTAGGAGGCCAATCGTCATCTGGGGAGTAGCCAGCCGTCCGATTGGACGGGCCGTCTGTCAACATATTCGGCCGAGAGGTCGTGGCATGCGGGATGTGGAAAGCGCCGGACCATCATCCGGCGTCCGCATCGGGCGAGACCAATGGCATCGACTTTTCCTTGTCCGGCCGGGCGGGAAGAGGCGGTGACATTGCGTCTTCACCTATCGCCCGGCCCGGATATCCGTTCATGGAAGCCCTGACCACCTCCACAGCCCTCGTCGCGCTCGCCGAAATGGGCGACAAGACGCAGCTACTGGCCATGCTGCTCGCCACCCGCTTTCGCCGCCCCCTGCCCATCATCCTGGGTATATTGGTAGCGACGCTGGCCAATCATTTCCTCGCCGCGCTCGTCGGCCATTCCATTGCTGATGTGCTGGACCAGGGGTGGTTTCGCTACGCGGTCGCGGCCAGCTTCGTCCTGATGGCCGGCTGGACCTTGATCCCCGATACGTTCGATGAGGATGAACCGATCAAGGCACCTGGGCGAGCGGGCGTTTTCGTTACCACGCTGATCGCCTTTTTTCTGGTGGAAATGGGCGACAAGACGCAGATCGCCACCGTGGCGCTGGGCGCGCAGTTTGAAAATCTGTTCGCCGTCACGACGGGGACGACATTGGGCATGATGATCGCCAATGTCCCCGCCGTGCTGTTTGGCGAGGCATTGGCGAAAAAGGTGCCGATGCGCGCGCTTCAGGTCGCTGCGGCGCTGCTGTTCCTGGGGCTTGGCCTGTGGATGATCGCTGACCTTCAGGGCTGGGTCGGCTAAAAAAGGAACGCGCCAGCCGTCGCAGCGGTTGTCAGCGAGCGGCGGCTGTTGCAAGGGGAAGGCAAGGTCATTTCCCCAATCAGGACAGGCATGGAACACGCGATGAAGGACAGTCTGGTTACAGTCTTTGGCGGCGGCGGCTTCCTGGGTCGGCATGTCGCACAGATGCTGATGGAACGCGGCGCACGCGTCCGTATTGCGCAGCGCGATCTGGCATCGGCGATGCGTGTGCAACCGCTGGGCGGACTTGGCCAGAAGCAGTTCGTCGCGGCCGACATCCGCAAGCCGCAGAACGTCGCGCGCGCCATTGCTGGCAGCGACATGGTGATCAATCTGGTCGGCGTGCTGAACGGTGATTTCGAGGGATCGCATCATGACGGCGCGGCCAACGTCGCCAAGGCGGCGGCCGACGCCGGTGTCCGGGCGCTGGTCCATGTGTCCGCCATCGGGGCCGACCCGCAGAGTCCGTCCGCCTATGGCCGGTCGAAAGCAGCGGGCGAGGCAGCGGTCAACGCGGCCTTCCCGCAGGCGACGATTATCCGTCCGTCCATCCTGTTCGGACCCGAAGACCAGTTTCTCAACCGTTTTGCCCAGCTGATCAGCAGCTTGCCGGTCGTGCCGGTGATCGGGGCCGAAACGAAGTTCCAGCCGGTCTTTGTCGGCGACGTGGCGCAGGCAATCGCCCAGGCCGTTGACAAGCCCGGCCTTCATGGCGGCAAAACCTATGAGCTGGGCGGGCCAAAACAGCTCAGCATGATGGAACTCAACCGCTGGATCGCCAAGGTCATCGGACGCCAGCGCTCATTCATCGCGATGCCAGCGTCGGTCGCTTCGATGATCGCGGGGCTGGGTTTTCTGCCTGGCGCGCCCATCACCCGTGACCAATATGCGATGCTTCAAAAGGATAATGTCGTATCCACCGGCGCGCCGGGCCTGGCTGAACTGGGCGTCAACGCCACGCCCATGGAGGCGGTCGCGGAAGGCTGGCTCATCCGCTATCGGCGTCACGGCCGTTTCGCCGGACGCGTCAAGGACTGAGCGGTAGCGTCCGGCCTGTCGCCCTCTTTCTTCGGCGGGGCGACAGGCGGATGCGACCGACCGTGCACGCAACCGCATTGCGCCCGCCCTTCGCTTCTGCACAATAAGGCGACCTTTCCACGCCACCCCGACCGGGGTGCGACCCTCCTTTCCAGCGCTAAGGATCAGACACGCCCATGGACCTGCATTATCTGACGGTAATCCTGCTGGGCATTGTCGAAGGGCTGACCGAATTTCTGCCGGTATCCTCGACCGGGCATCTTATCCTGGCCAGCGAGCTGCTGGGCTATGATGCTTCAACCTGGGCCATGTTCAACATCATCATCCAGCTGGGGGCAATCCTGGCCGTGGTCGTGCTGTACTGGCGCACGTTCTGGGCTGTAGCACTGGGACTGCTGGGCAAGGAGCCGACCAGCTGGCGTTTCGTGCGCAACCTGCTGATCGCCTTCATACCCTCGGCGGTGATCGGCTTGGCGCTGCATGACTTTATCGAAACGCTGCTGGGCGCGCCCAGGGTGGTCGCTTGGGCGCTGATCGTCGGCGGCGTGGCAATCCTGCTGATCGAACGGATGGTCAAGACGGAGCGTTTCCACGGCATCGCGGACATTCCGCTGGCGCGGGTCATCGGCATCGGCTTCATCCAATGCATATCGATGATCCCGGGGGTCAGTCGATCGGGCGCGACCATCATGGGCGCGCTGGCGCTGGGGGTCGAACGGCGGACCGCCGCCGAATTCAGTTTCTTCCTGGCGGTCCCGACCATGCTGGGGGCAAGCACGCTGGAGCTGCTCAAGAAAGGCGACCAGATCACCTCCGCCACCGTTGGTTGGGGCAGCATTGCCCTGGGCTTTGCGGTTTCCTTCATCGTAGCACTGCTGGTGATCCGCTGGTTTGTCGGCTTGGTGTCACGGCATGGATTTGCACCTTTCGCCTGGTATCGGATCATCGCGGGGGTTTGCGCCCTGCTGTGGTTGACATGGAGATAGTTCCGATACGGACCTTGTTTTCATAGGTTATGGGACATAAGCGTCAGCAAAGTGTTCAGTCGGCGACATATTAGGTCACCTATTATGACCCAATTTTCAGAATCCCCGTGACTCTGGGGGTTTTTCTGCTATGTGCACTCCTGACTTCATTTTCGCAGGACTCATCATGGCAGACTCTCCGATGCTGAAATTCGTGGGAACGGGCCAAGCCTATCCCGAGAAGCGTTCGGCCGACGATCGCGCCGACGATTTTCTCGAAATCAGCCGCAGCTTTCTGCTCGAAAGGGCAGAGGAGCAGGCGGCACGCTGTTCGCAATGCGGCGTACCCTATTGTTCGACCCATTGTCCGCTGCACAACCATATTCCAGACTGGCTGCGCCTGACGGCCGAGGGTCGGCTGCGCGAGGCTTATGAACTCAGCAATCTGACCAGCACCATGCCGGAAATCTGCGGTCGCATCTGCCCGCAGGATCGCCTGTGCGAAGGCAATTGCGTCATCGAATTTTCGGGTCATGGCGCGGTGACTATCGGCAGCGTCGAAAAATTCATCACCGACACCGCCTGGAAGGAAGGCTGGGTCGAACCGCTGGTGCCCGGCAAGCCGCTTGGCCAGTCGGTCGGCGTCATCGGCGCGGGTCCGGCGGGCCTTACGACTGCCGAATATCTGCGTGTCGCGGGCTATGAAGTGCATGTCTATGACCGGCATGACCGCGCGGGCGGGCTGCTGACCTACGGCATTCCCGGCTTCAAGCTGGAAAAGGATGTCGTCATGCGCCGGGTCCAGCGCCTGAAGGATGGCGGCATCATCTTCCATGAGGGCTTTGAGGTTGGTCGCGACGCAACGATGGAAGAATTGCGTGACCGCCATGACGCCATCCTGATTGCAACTGGCGTCTACAAGCCGCGCGACATCAAGGCACCAGGCGTCGGCGCTGCGGGCATCGTCAAGGCACTCGACTTTCTGACGGCCTCCAACAGGGCCGGGTTCGGCGACGTCGTACCGGAACATGAAGACGGCACCCTGCACGCCAGTGGCAAGAAGGTGGTCGTCATTGGTGGTGGCGACACCGCGATGGATTGCGTGCGCACCGCCATTCGCCAGGGCGCGACGTCCGTAAAATGCCTCTACCGTCGTGACCGGGACAATATGCCCGGATCGCAGCGTGAGGTGCAGAATGCCGAGGAGGAAGGCGTCGAGTTCGTCTGGCTTTCCGCACCCATCGCCTTTGAAGGTACTGAACATGTAACAGGGGTCAAGGTGACCAAGATGCGCCTGGGTCAGCCCGACGCCTCTGGCCGCCGCGCGCCTGAGGCTGATCCAGGCACGGAATATTCGCTGGACGCCGACCTGGTCATCAAGGCGCTGGGCTATGACCCCGAAGAACTGCCCAAGCTGTTTGGCGCAGAGGACCTGTCGGTCACCCGCTGGGGCACGCTGCGCGTCGATCACAAGACGATGATGACCAGCATGGATGGCGTGTTCGCGGCGGGCGACATCGTGCGCGGCGCGTCGCTGGTGGTCTGGGCCATCCGTGACGGGCGCGACGTGACCGAACATATGCACCGCTATCTGAAGGCGAAAGCCAAGGTAGCGGCAGGCGAGAGAGTCGCCGCCTAAAAAGACAGAGCAATCAGCCCGTTCGGTTCGAGCTTGTCGAGAACGTGGCATTAGACTTGCGACAGGCTCGAACCGACGGATTTACGAGGAGGCATTCATGGCCAACACCCCCTATATGGCGAGCCCCGAAGAGCGCGCGCGCCTTGCTGCCGAGGGCATGTACCACCCGGAGATGGAAGGCGATGCTTGCGGCGTGGGCCTCGTCGCCGCAACGGACGGCCTCCCCAGCCGCCGTGTCGTCGCTTCGGCCATCGATGCGCTGAAGGCGGTTTGGCACCGTGGCGCGGTCGACGCGGACGGCAAGACCGGCGACGGCGCGGGCATCCATGTCGATCTGCCGGTGCGGTTCTTTGACGATGCGATTGCGGATTCAGGCCATAAGCCCCTCCCCAACCGCCTGGCCGTCGGCATGATCTTCCTGCCGCGCACGGATCTGAGCGCGCAGGAAAGCTGCCGCACGATCGTTGAGTCCGAGATCATCGACGCGGGCTACACCATCTATGGCTGGCGTCAGGTGCCGGTCGACGTGTCCGTCATCGGCGAAAAGGCGCAGCGCACACGGCCTGAGATCGAGCAGATCATGATCGCCGGACCGATGCCGGAGGAGCGCGATCAGGTCGAGTTTGAAAAGGACCTCTACCTCATCCGCCGCCGGATCGAGAAGAAGGTGATCGCCGCGCAGATCCAGGATTTCTACATCTGCTCGCTGTCGTGCCGCTCGATCATCTACAAGGGGCTGTTCCTCGCCGAATCGCTGTCCGTCTTTTACCCGGATTTGCAGGACGAACGGTTCGAGAGCCGCGTTGCGATCTTCCACCAGCGTTATTCGACCAACACCTTCCCACAATGGTGGCTGGCCCAGCCGTTCCGCACGCTCGCGCATAATGGTGAGATCAACACCATTCGCGGCAACAAGAACTGGATGAAGAGCCACGAGATCAAAATGGCTTCGCTGGCCTTCGGGGATCATAGCGAAGACATCAAGCCCGTGATCCCGGCTGGCGCGTCCGACACCGCAGCGCTGGACGCCGTGTTCGAGGCGATCTGCCGTTCGGGCCGCGACGCGCCGACGGCGAAGCTGATGCTGGTGCCCGAAGCATGGCAGGCGGCGTCGAACGAAACGCCGCAGTCGCACATGGACATGTATGAATATCTCGCGTCCGTGATGGAGCCGTGGGACGGCCCCGCTGCGCTGGCGATGACCGATGGCCGCTGGGTCGTGGCAGGCGTCGATCGGAACGCGCTGCGTCCGCTACGCTACACTTTGACGGGCGACAATCTGCTGATCGTGGGTTCGGAAACCGGCATGGTCGTCGTTCCCGAAGCCACCATCGTGCGCAAGGGGCGCATGGGTCCGGGGCAGATGATCGCCGTCGACCTCGCAGAAGGCGTGCTTTACGACGACCGGGAGATCAAGGATCAGATAGCGGCCGAGCGCCCCTATGCCGAGTTGATCAAGGATTTCATGCGGATGGATAACCTGCCGCAGGCGCAAGGTGGCCAGCCACAGTGGGACAAGGCGGAACTGACGCGTCGCCAGGTAGCGGCGAACCTGACGCTGGAGGATATGGAGCTGATCCTCGCCCCGATGGTCGAGGATGCCAAGGAAGCCATCGGCTCGATGGGCGACGACACCCCGCTGGCCGTCATTTCCGACAAGCCGCGCACCGTCAGCCATTTCTTCCGCCAGAATTTCAGCCAGGTTACGAACCCGCCGATCGATTCCCTGCGCGAACGGCATGTGATGAGCCTGCGCACGCGCTTTTCCAACCTGCACAACATATTGGAGCAGGACACGCAGAACAGCCATGTGCTGGTGCTGGATTCCCCGGTTCTGATCTCGTCCGAATGGGCGCGGCTGAAGGCACATTTCGGCCCGGCGGTGGCGGAAATCGACTGCACCTTCCCGGCGGACGGCGGCCAGGAACAGCTGCGCGCGGCCATTGCCCGTATCCGCGAAGAGGCGGAGCAGGCCGTGCGGGAGGGTCGGACCGAAATCTTCCTGACAGACGAGCATGTAAATGCGGACCGGGTCGCCATCGCAGGCGTGCTCGCGGCAGCGGCGGTGCACACGCATCTCGTCCGCAAGGGGCTGCGCAGCTACGCGTCGATCAACGTGCGGTGCGCCGAAGCGCTCGATACCCATTATTTCGCAGTGTTGATCGGCGTTGGTGCGACCACCGTGAACGCCTATCTGGCCGAGGCGAGCATTGCCGATCGGCATGCACGCGGCCTGTTCGGCGACCTGACGCTGGAAGCCTGCTTCGAACGGTTCCGCGTCGCCATCAACGAAGGCTTGCTGAAGATCATGTCCAAAATGGGCATCGCGGTCATCAGCAGCTATCGCGGCGGCTATAATTTCGAAGCGGTGGGCCTGTCCCGTGCGCTGGTCAACGACCTGTTCCCCGGCATGCCCGCCAAAATTTCGGGCGAAGGCTATGCTTCGCTGCATCATAACGCCGTGCTGCGGCATGAGGCGGCCTATGACAGCGCGGTCGTTCGCCTGCCGGTCGGCGGCTTCTACCGTCAACGCAATGGCGGTGAAAGCCACGCTTATTCGGCACAGCTGATGCACCTGTTGCAGACGGCTGTCGGGAGCGATAGCTATTCGACCTATCTGCAATTTGCGCGCGGGGTGCGCGACCTGCCGCCGGTCTATCTGCGCGACCTCTTAGAGTTCAACTTCGCCCGCGAAGCCGTGCCGATCGACGAGGTCGAGGCGACCACGGAAATTCGCAAGCGGTTCGTGACGCCCGGCATGTCGCTTGGCGCGCTTTCGCCCGAAGCGCATGAGACTTTGGCGATCGCCATGAACCGCATCGGTGCCAAGGCCGTGTCGGGCGAAGGCGGCGAGGATGCGACCCGTTTCAAGCCATATGAGAATGGCGACAATGCCAACAGCGTGATCAAGCAGATCGCGTCGGGCCGTTTTGGCGTCCATGCCGAATATCTGGGGTCCGCCGAGGAAATTGAAATCAAGGTCGCACAGGGCGCCAAGCCCGGCGAGGGCGGCCAGCTACCCGGCTTCAAGGTGACCGAGTTCATCGCGAAGCTCCGTCATTCGACGCCCGGCGTGATGCTGATCTCGCCGCCGCCGCACCATGACATCTATTCGATCGAGGATCTGGCGCAGCTCATTTACGACTGCAAGATGATCAACCCGCGCGCGCGGGTCTGCGTGAAGCTGGTCAGCCAGGCGGGCATCGGCACGGTCGCGGCGGGCGTGGCCAAAGCCCATGCGGACGTCATCCTGATCGCGGGCCATGTCGGCGGCACCGGCGCTTCGCCGCAGACGTCGATAAAATATGCCGGCACCCCTTGGGAAATGGGCCTGTCGGAAGCCAACCAGGTGCTGACCCTCAACGGCCTGCGCCATCGGGTAAAGCTGCGCACCGACGGGGGGCTCAAGACCGGGCGCGACATCGTGATCGCGGCGATCCTGGGCGCGGAGGAGTTCGGCATCGGTACATTGTCGCTGGTGGCGATGGGTTGCATCATGGTGCGTCAGTGCCACAGCAACACCTGTCCCGTGGGCGTCTGCGTGCAGGATGAAAAGCTGCGCGAAAAGTTCACCGGCACGCCGGAGAAGGTCATCAACCTCATGACCTTCATCGCCGAGGAAGTGCGCGAAATCCTCGCTCGCCTGGGCTATCGCAGCCTGGACGAGGTGATCGGGCGGACGGAACTGCTCAAGCAGATCAATCGGGGTGCCGAGCATCTGGACGATCTCGACCTCAATCCGATTCTGGCAAAGGTGGATGCGCCCGACGAACAGCGGCGCTTCAGCCTGACGGAATGGCGCAACGAAGTGCCAGACAGCCTGGACGCGCAGATGATGCGCGACGCCAAGGCCGTGTTCGAACGGGGCGAAAAGATGCAGCTGACCTACACGGTCCGCAACACGCATCGCGCCGTGGGCACGCGACTGTCGGCTGCCGTGACCGAGCGGTTCGGCATGTCGACTCTGGCGGACGGCCACCTGACCGTGCGGCTGCGTGGTTCTGCGGGCCAGTCGCTGGGCGCGTTCCTGTGCAAGGGGATCACGTTGGAGGTCTTTGGCGACGCCAACGATTATGTCGGCAAGGGTCTGTCGGGTGGCACCATCGTCGTGCGCACAACCGTGTCCTCGCCGCTGACCAGCAAGGACAACACCATCATCGGCAACACCGTCCTCTACGGCGCGACTGCGGGTAAGCTGTTCGCGGCGGGTCAGGCGGGCGAACGCTTTGCTGTCCGCAATTCGGGCGCGCAGGTGGTGGTCGAAGGCTGCGGTGCCAATGGCTGCGAATATATGACCGGCGGCACTGCGGTGATCCTCGGTCGGACAGGTGCGAATTTCGGCGCGGGCATGACCGGCGGCATGGCCTTCATCCTGGACGAGGATGGCAGCTTTGGCACGCGGGCCAACCCGGAAAGCATCATCTGGCAGCGGCTCGACAGCGCCCATTGGGAGGCACAGCTCAAGGCTCTGATCGCCGAACATGCGGTGACGACCGATAGCAAATGGTCGAACACGATCCTGGACGATTGGGACCGCTGGCGGCGCTATTTCTGGCAGGTTTGCCCCAAAGAAATGGTGCACCGCCTCGTCCATCCGCTGAGCGATGCTCCAGCGGTCGTCGCTGCGGAATAAGAGGCGGCAAGTTCAGCCCTTGTCGATCGCCCTCTGATCTACTGGGCGCATCGGCACGGTCGGCTGGGCTTAGGGAATAGCGATAGACGGCTGAAAACGCCCCGGCGCAGCCGGAACGCCCTGCACGATCCGCATCGGGTGTGGCGCGGGGGTATCGCCATTTGCAAAGCGATCTATGTTCTCGGGCAGTTGATGCACCTGAGGAGGTGCATGGTCGCGCGCATCCGTCAGCAAATCTTCCGGCCGGTTCGGTTCCTGCGCGTCATAATCCTGAACCATCGGATCGTCATAGCCGTTCCAGGTTGCGGAAGCGGCATAATATTGCCGCTCCGCCAATGTTGGCCCGCAACCGGTGCATTTGACCTCCTGGGGTCCGTTCAACGCCCTGAGGTCCTGCGTTGCCGTTTGCCGCTCCTCGTAAACGAAACTGCTGTCGTCATAGGTTGAAATGGCCGCTCGTGGCGGCGTTGTAGCGTAGAGGCCAAGGCTCAACCCGCCAGCCAAGGCCGCACCCGCGCTTGCCACGCTGAACAACCAGAATCGAACCGACATGGCGACATCCTCCATCGTCTATTCCGTGCCCGCCATCGCTGACGCGGAAAAGAAAACGCACGGGAAGATCGGTTGTTGCATGGCGCGAAAGCCTTTGCTAAGGGCCGCCTCCTACCAGGTGCCGGCCCCGCCGGTTTCCCTTGAGATGTGCGGTCGTGGCGGAACTGGTAGACGCGCAACGTTGAGGTCGTTGTGGCCGAAAGGCCGTGGAAGTTCGAGTCTTCTCGACCGCACCATCCAGTCTGGAAAAGCTCCCCCACCGGGGGAACACCTATTACAGCAGCGCCCACTTTCGGCGCGGTTCCTCCACATTTCGCACGTGCCAATTCGGCAGTGCGTTCGTATCGCCTTCGCGGGCGGGTGCAGGGCTGTCAGCTTTGTCGCGCTTTTCGCTATCGCCATCACCACCGTCTATGCGACGTTGGTTTGATGGGTTTATCCAAGAGCGCAATAAGGCGGGGGATTGAGGAGGCGCGAATGGCCAAGGAAGATGCAAATCAGATTGCGGCTCACGAGCCGATCCGTGGCGTGGAACCCTATGACGGTCCTGCCGGCGGCTGGGGAGCATTGAAGGCCGTAGCAATGGCCATTCGCGATCAGATGGGGACATCTACAGATACGCGTGCGCTGCTGAAGATGAACCAGCCGACCGGCTTCGACTGCCCCGGCTGTGCCTGGCCCGACCCTCAAAAAACATCGTCTTTTGAATTTTGCGAAAACGGCGCGAAGGCTGTCACTTGGGAAGCCACGGCCAAGCGCGTGGATGTCGCATTCTTCGCCCGACACAGCGCTACGGCTCTTTGGGAATGGAGCGATCATCAACTCGAAGATGCGGGTCGGCTGACCCATCCATTGGCCTATGACAGCGATAGCGATCATTTCGTGCCCATAGGCTGGGATGAGGCGTTCGCCCGCATCGGCGCGGGCCTGCGCGCCCTGGACGATCCCAACCAGGCCGAATTCTACTGTTCGGGCCGCGCCTCTAATGAGGCTGCATTCCTGTATCAACTGATGGTGCGCGCCTATGGCACGAACAATTTCCCTGACTGTTCCAACATGTGCCACGAAGGAACCAGCGTCGGTCTGCCCCAGTCGATCGGCGTCGGCAAGGGAACGGTGACCCTGGATGATTTCGACGAAACCGACGCGATCTTCTGCATCGGCCATAATCCCGGCACCAATCACCCCCGCATGCTGTCAACCCTCAGCGCCGCCGCCCGCCGCGGTGTGCCGATCGTCGTCGCCAATCCGATGAAGGAACGCGGGCTTGAGCGGTTCAAGTCGCCGCAGCATCCAACCGAGATGTTATCCCCCAGCTCGACCCAACTCGCCTCGGCCTATCATCAGGTCCGGGTCGGCGGCGACAGCGCCATGCTGAAGGGCATGATGAAGGCGCTGTTCGAGGCCGACGCCGCCGATCTGGCAGCCGGAGGGGCCGGCCTTCTGGACCGTGCGTTCATCGCCGAACATACTCTGGGCATCACGGACCTTCGCAAAGATGTGGAAGCGACCGGATGGGAGGAAATCACCCGCCGCTCTGGCCTGTCCAAGCGTGCCATTGAGAGCATGGCGGAAATATATTGGAAGGCCGAACGGGTCATCCTCTGCTATGGCATGGGCATTACCCAGCATGCCAATGGCACGGCCAATGTGCAGGAACTGGCCAACCTGCTCCTCCTGCGCGGCAATATGGGCAAGCCGGGCGCGGGCATCTGCCCGCTCCGGGGCCATAGCAACGTGCAGGGTGACCGCACTGTTGGCATCACCGAAATCCCCGGCGAAGCAATGTTGGAGCGGCTCGACGCCCATTTCGGCATCACCAGTCCGCGCGCGCATGGCCATGCCGCAGTCGAATCGCTCCAAGCGATGCGGGAGGGGAAATCGAAGGCTCTTATCTCGCTCGGCGGCAATCTGGCCGTCGCCATGCCCGACCCGGATGCCTGCTTCGAAGCGTTTCGCAAACTCGACCTCTCCGTCAACATCCTCACCAAGTTCAACCGAACCTGCCTGCTCCTTGCGAAAGAAACCATCATATTGCCTTGCCTGGGGCGCACGGAACTCGACGAGCAGGCAGAGGGGCCGCAATGGATCACGGTCGAAGATTCCATGTCGATGGTTCACGCCTCGCGCGGTTTTCTAAAGCCTGCTGCATCCGACCTGAAGTCCGAACCGGCGATCGTTGCAGGCATGGCCAAGGCGACACTGCCCGACAGCGCCATCCCGTGGGACTGGCTGGTCGCCGACTATGATCGCATCCGCGACGCCATCGAGGCGGTGTTCCCCGATTTTCGCGATTTCAACACCCGTGTCCGTCAGAAGGGCGGCTTTCGACTGACGGTTGGTGCCTCGGAGCGCAAATGGAACACGCCGTCGGGCAAAGCCCATTTCCTTGTCCATCCGCTCACAGGAGCATCGGGCGAGGAAGGCGCGCTGATCCTCACGACCATCCGAAGCCATGACCAGTATAATACCACCATCTATGGGCTGAACGATCGCTATCGCGGGATCACCGGTCGCCGCGACGTGATCTTCGCCCATGCCGATGATCTTGCCGACCGGGGCCTGGCGCATGGCGACCTGGTCGATATCCACGCCGGGCCGGGCAGGTCGCTCAATGGCTATACGGTCGTCGCCCACGACATCGCGCGCCGATCCCTTGCGGCTTATTATCCTGAAGCCAATTGCCTCGTCCAGCTGGACGATCATGACCGATCGAGCGGCACGCCATCCTATAAGTCGGTAAGGGTGACGATGGCACACAGTAGCTTGGCCGCGAATGCCGCCTGACGCGACATTCGACCTGATCGAGACCAGCGGAGGGCGCTTCACCCAGTCGCGGGCGATTGCAGAGGAAGTCCCGGTTGCGATTGAACCGGGCGGCATCGGCTATGCCGTACTGATGGCGACGGCAGAGGATCTGGAAGATCTGGCCTATGGTTTCGCATGGAGCGAACGGCTGATCGACGGACCTCATCAGGTGCAGGGCGTCGATGTCCACCACGCAGAGGATGGCGTGATCCTGCGCATTGGGCTTTCCGTCGAGATGCAACCGCGCATTCATGATCGCGTCCGGCATCGGACATCGGAATCTTCATGCGGTCTTTGCGGCCTGGAAAATCTTGAACAGGCCATGCGCCCATTGCCGCGCTTGGCCGATTCCGCAACTATTGCGGAGGGTCCGATCTTTGCGGCGCTGGCGGCGCTGAACGACCATCAGCCGCTCAATCAGGCCACCGGCGGCGTTCATGCGGCAGCGCTGTGCGCGCCAAACGGGCAGATCAGATTGGTCCGGGAGGATGTCGGCCGCCACAATGCTTTCGACAAATTAGTGGGCGCGATGTTGCGTCAGGGGTTGGCGTGGGACGGCGGCTTTGCCCTCCTATCCTCCCGCTGCTCCTACGAGTTGGTGGAGAAGGCCGTCTTGTCGGGCTGCCCGACGCTTGTCACGATCTCAGCGCCCACCACATTGGCCCTTCGCCGGGCACAGGATGCGAATCTGCGCCTCTATGTCCTGGCGCGGCCTGACAGTGTGCTCCGCGCGCGATGACGCGCATATCGAGCGGGATGTTGGCGGGCGCTGGTCATGGTGGGATTAGGATGATGATCGAAATCAGGGCAGGTGGATGTTGAGTCCCGTCAGGGTGCGGCCGCTTTGGCTGATGGTCGGGCTGGTGGTGGGCCTAGCCGCAGGCATGATGATTGGCGGCAGGCTGGGGCAGTTGCTGGGTGGGATATTGCATCCCCTGGGTAGCCTCTGGCTGGACGCGTTGACCATGACCGTCGTCCCGCTGGTCTTTGGCTTGCTGGTTTCAGCGGTGGGGGCGGCTTCACGCAGGGCGGCCGCTGGCAAAACCACTATGCGCGCGTTGATCCTGTTCGGGTTGATGCTGGTCATGGCCACCATGGTGGCGGCTGGGCTTGCCGAGGGCATATTGCGGTTTTGGCCCGTGACGCAGGGAACGCTTCAGGGCGTGAGCGCGCCTTTGCCCGCCCCGTCGCCTGGCCAATGGTATCAAACCATCGTTCCTCCCAATCCGATCAAGGCTGCCGCAGAGATGGCGATGGTGCCGCTGGTGGTCTTCGCCCTCTTTCTGGGCTTCGCCTCTGCCCGGATTTCGGAAGATTCGGCTGAATCTTTGTTGAAGCCCCTGCAAGGACTGGTCGATGCCATGCTGGTGATCGTCGGCTGGGTACTGGCAGTCGGTCCGATCGGCATCGGCGCGCTGGCATTTGGCGCTGGCGCACGGCTTGGTGCGAATGTGCTGGGGACGCTGGGCCAGTATGTGGTGGTCGTGGCGGCCTGCTGCCTCGCTGCCACGCTGCTCGCTTATATATGGGCCACGGTAGCCGGCGGAGTTTCGCCGCGACGTTTCGCGCGCGCCGCGCTGCCGGCTCAGACGGTGGCGCTGGGGACGCAATCTTCACTCGCGACCCTGCCGGTCATGGTAGAGGCCGCTGACGGGCTAGGCGTTTCGAAAAGAACGGCCGCGATTGTCCTGCCGATGGCAGTGTCATTGTTCCGCGCGGCAAGTGCGGGTGCCAACGTCGCGGTGGCGGTCTTTCTGGCGCATATGCACGGCGTCCCCATCGGACCGGGAGAATTGCTGATCGCTGCGACGGTCGCTGTTCCAGTCAGCCTGGGCGCGGTTGGGCTGCCGGCGCAGGTGTCCTTCTTTGCGACAATCGCCCCGGTCTGCATCGCCATTGGCGTGCCTGTCACCGCACTGCCGCTGCTGCTCGCAATCGAATCCATCCCCGACCTGTTCCGAACCCTGGGTAACGTCACCAGCGACATGGCCGCCGCCTGCGTGGCGGGACATTGGCGGGACACGGACCGTGACTTACCGGGCGGTGAGAAGGACTAAGCTTCACCAATTCGGTCGGCCCCGCCGCGCGCCTGGTGGGTCGACTCCGATGATCGAATCATGCTCTAGATGCGGCCCTCCTTCAGGAACTCCGCAGCATGGTGCGCAGCGCGCGCGCTCAGCGCCATGTAGGTAAGGGAAGGGTTCTGGCACCCGCTGGACGCCATTGCAGCGCCATCGGTGATGAAGAGGTTCGGCACATCATGCGCCTGGTTGAACCCGTTGAGCACGGACTTGGCGGGATCTTTGCCCATGCAGGCGGTCCCCATTTCGTGAATCGCGAGTCCCGGCACCCCCGGATCGGCCACCGAGCCGACAACCGTGCCTCCGCCTGCCTCTATCATTGCCTTGGCGTCCCGCTCGATCGCCGCGCTCATCTTGCGCTCGTTCTCGCCATGCTCGCAGTCGATATGCACGATGGGAATGCCCCATTTGTCCTTGCGGGTGGGGTGTAGTGTCACGCGATTGTTGGGATTGGGCAACATCTCGCCAAAGCCGCCTATGAAAGCCATCCAGGGGCCAAGCTTGCGCGTGCGTTCCTTTAACGGTGCACCGATGCCCGGCGTGGACAATGCGTTGATACGCCAGCCCATGCGCTGCACCCCGCCTTGATAGCCATAGCCGCGCAGGAAATCGCCAGGCTCGCTGACGTTGCGGAAACGCGGAATGTAGAATCCCGTTGGTCGGCGCCCATGATAATAGGTGTCGGGCGCATGCGGCATGAAGCCAAAGGCCGAGACTGCGGTCAAATGATCCATCAGGTAGCGGCCCACCATGTCCGAAGAGTTGGCGAGGCCGTTGGGATTGGCTTCCGATGTCGAATTCAACAGGATTTGCGCGGAAGCAATTGCCGAGGCGCAGCTGAAGATCAGCTTGGCCTCGTAGGTGCGCCCCTGCCCCGTGCTGGTATCCGTCACCCGCACGCCGGTCGCGCGGCCGGTCCTGGGATCGTGGATGATGCTGTGCACGATCGCGTCGGTCACGATCGTCAGGTTGCCGGTTCGCTCGGCTGCGGGCAATGACGAGCTGAGGCTCGAGTGATAGGCACCGTACGAGCAGCCTCGCTGACAGAATTGGCGGTTCTGGCAGCTCGTCCGCCCCAGTTCCTCATGGTGAGGTTGCGCCTGCGACAGGTTGGCCGTTCGACCGGGAATGAGCCGTCGCCCGGGAAAGGCCTTTTCGATCCCGGCCTTGAGCGTCAGTTCCCCGTCATTGAGCGCGAAAGGTGGCAGAAACGCGCCGTCCGGCAACTGGTCAAGCCCTTCCTTCGAACCGGCCACGCCGATGAAGCTTTCGACATGATCGTACCAGGGAGCCAGATCGGCATAACGGATCGGCCAGTCTGAGCCGTGGCCGTCCTTGGCATTGGCCTCGAAATCCATCTCGCTCAGCCGGTAGGATTGACGCCCCCACATGATCGATCGACCGCCAAGGTGATAGCCACGGATCCAGCTGAAGGGCTTGTCACCGGGTGTGGAATAAGGGTGGTCGCTATCCTTTACCCAATATTGCCGGGTCGTCTCGTCGAAAGCGTAACACTGGCTTTGGATCGAGTAATCCTTCGCCAAATCCTCCGCCACCATGTTCTCGTTGGGAATTTCCCACGGCTGCATCCAATCGGTATAGGATGTGCCGTGTTCAAGCTTGCGCCCGCGCTCGATCACCAGGGTTTTCAGTCCGCGCTCGCACAGTTCCTTGGCGGCGATACCGCCGCTCATTCCTGAGCCGATGACGATTGCATCAAACATGTTGCAAACTCCGCTTAAAGCAAGGCGACGCCGCCTTCGGCCCGCGTGTCGGGGGTGACGGGAATCGATGGCTTCCACTCGCCCGGCGAATGTTCGTAGCGAAGGTCGTGCGTGAGCGCCGATTCCGAGAAGTAGAAGGCCACGACGATCAGTTCCTTGAGCTTCGCATAAGCCGGATCGGCTAGTTGCGCGCCCTGGATCAGAGACCCGCTCTGCGAGGATTTCTGCTCGGCTTTACCCTGCTGCGGATCGGCCAGGACGGTCGTGCTATCGACAGGAACGACTGCGGGCGGATTGAGCGCCGCTGCGTCGTGCGCTGCCAGCAATTCGAAGCGCTTCGCAGGCGACAGGGACGCGAAGCCTCCACCGCCGCTGGCCTTGCCCAGCGCATCAATCCGGTCCAGCGCGGCGGTCAACTCGGCGCGCCTTGCGGGGGATGCCCAACTGCCCAGCACGGCATCCACCACCTGCGGTGCGCCCACCTCAACCGCGCCGGACGTGTCGGTCTTGGGGATGATTGTATCCGCCACCGCCACCAGCAACGCGTAGTGCGCCGGATTGAGCTGGCGCGTGCCACCCTCGACGGCGGCGGCGAGCGCCTCCGCTCCGCCGGGCAGCACGGAAACGCCCGCCAATGCCAGCAGGTGCTGCATCAACATGCGTCGATTCATGTCCATCGCGTGCATCATGGCCGGTCTCCCGTTCGCTTGCTATTGGGTAAGCGCTGCCTCCCGCCTTCTCTTCCATTCAGTCGGCACGGCGTCCTCACTTGGCCCCCTGCGCCTTGAGGTAGGCGATGATCGCCGCACGTCGCGCAGGGTCGCCCGTCCCGATCACCATACGGGTTCCGGGCACCTTCTTGGTCGGTGCGGTGATGAACTCATCCAGCGTCTTATCGTCCCAGCGCAGCTTCGCGCCCTTGAATGCGGCAGAATAGTTGAAGCCGGGCACGGATGCAGCTGGACGGCCTACAACGCCGTAGAGATTGGGGCCAACGCCGTTGCGACCGCCCTTTTGGACGACATGACAGGCGCGGCAGGCAGCGAAGGCTGGCGGCGGAGCATTTGGTGCCGACTGGGCCAGAGCGGAAGCGGCATGCGCGGTCAAAGCCGTCGCCGCCAGGATAACGATCAAGCCTCGGCCCATGAACTTTCTCACAATGTCTCTCCGGGACCGATCAGGGTCCATTTTCGGTCGGACCCGGCATTGTCCACCATCGCCTCGATGAACCGCATCGTACGCAAGCCGTCGGCGACGCCGGGAAAAGCAGCGCCCGCTTCGCCGCGAATGACTCGTGCAAAACCGCGATAGAGGTTGGCGAATGCCTCGATATAACCTTCGGGATGGCCCGCCGGGACGCGCGTCATGCCGCCGACACCGTCATGCAGGCCTGGGCCACCGGCTCGCACCATCTCGGCAGGGCGATCGAGCCAGCGCAGGACCAGCGTGTTAGGCTCCATCTGCGACCATTCCAGCCCGCCCCGCTCGCCGTGGATGCGCAGTTTCAGGCCATTTTCCTCACCCGCCGCGACCTGGCTCGCCTTGAGCATGCCGCGCGCGCCGCCGTTGAAGCGCAGCAGCGCGCTGACGTCGTCGTCGAGCCGCCGTCCCGGCACATGGGCCGTCAGGTCAGCCGACACCGACTCCACCCGCAATCCCGATACATGCTCGGCCAGATGGAAGGCATGCGTGCCAATGTCGCCCAGGCAGCCGCCCAGTCCGGCGCGCGCCGGGTCGGTGCGCCATTCCGCCTGCCGGTCGCCATCATTGTCGATCGGCAGACTGAGCCAGCCCTGCAGATATTCCACCTGCACCAGCCGGATCGCGCCGAAATCGCCACGCGCCACGCGCAGGCGCGCCTCCTCCACCAGCGGGTAAGCGCTATAGGTGAAGGCAAGCGCCAGGCGGCGGTCACTGCTGTGCACGGCGCGCGCAATCGCCTCGGCCTCTGCGACACTGATCGCCATCGGCTTTTCGCATAAGACATGGAAACCCGCTTCCAGCGTGGCGATAGCCATCGGTGCGTGAAGATGGTTGGGGGTGACGATCGCCACCGCATCGATCCGCGCGTCTTCGGGCAGTGCCTGCTCCGCCGCCAGCATAGCATCAACGGACGCATAAACACGCTGCGGGTCCAGCCCCAACAACGCGCCCGTTCGGCCATTGCGACCCGCATCCGTGCTGAACGCGCCCGCCGACAATTGCCATTCACCGTCGAGTGCGGCGGCCATCCGGTGGACAGCGCCGATAAAGGCCCCCTCCCCACCGCCCGCCATGCCGAGCCGAAGCGCGCGCCTAGTCATGGCCTTCGCTCCCCGAAAGACCCAGAAGCGACCGGATCGATCCGACATCGACATCGCTCGCCGCAAAGTCGTCGAACGCGCGTTCGGTCAACCGGATGATATGATCGCGGATGAAGGGTGCACCTTCCCGCGCGCCGTCTTCCGACCGCTTGAGCGCGCATTCCCATTCCAGCACCGCCCAGCCGGCATAGCCATATTGGGCCATCTTGCTGAAGATCGCGGTGAAGTCGACCTGCCCGTCACCCGGCGAACGAAATCGCCCGGCACGGTCGACCCAATTGTCAAAGCCACCATAGACCCCCGACCGGCCAGTCGGATTGAATTCGGCATCCTTTACATGGAAGCAGGATATCCGGTCATGATAGCGATCGATGAAATCGAGATAGTCGAGCTGCTGCAGCACGAAATGCGAAGGATCGTAGAGGATGCGCGCGCGCGGGTGATGATTCACCGCCGCCAGGAAACGTTCCCAGGAAGCGCCATCGTGCAAGTCCTCACCGGGATGAATTTCATAGGCACAGTCGATGCCCGCATCTTCGAACGCGTCCAGGATCGGCGTCCAGCGCCGGGCGAGTTCGGCGAACGCTTCCTCGACCAGTCCGGCGGGGCGCTGCGGCCACGGATAGACATAGGGCCAGGCGAGAGCGCCGGAAAAGGTCGCATGTGCCGACAGGCCGAGATTGGCGCTGGCCTTGGCCGCGAGCTTGACCTGCTCGACAGCCCATGCCTGCCGCTCAACCGGTTTGCCACGCAGCGCAGCAGGCGCGAAACTGTCGAACAGCGGGTCATAAGCAGGGTGGACGGCGACCAACTGCCCTTGGAGATGGGTCGAAAGCTCCGTGACCTCCAAGCCATGGCTGGCCAGCATGCCTTTCAGATCGTCACAATAATCCTTGCTCTGCGCCGCGCGGGGCAGGTCGATCAGCCGGGGGTCGCAGGGAATTTGGAGACCGGCATAACCCAGGCCCGCCGCCCACCGGGCCAGGTTTTCGAGCGTGTCGAACGGTGCCGCATCGCCCAGAAACTGCGCCAGGAAAATGCCCGGCCCTTTCACACCCTTTGAACCTGTCATGCTGCGGTCGTCGTCCTGCTGTCGTCGCGGAAGGTAAGGTGGAAGAGGATCGCGATCACCGCAGCGGCGATGGCGGGATACCACCACATATGCTGCCAGTCGGCGATGGTCGGCGTTGCGGGCAGTTGCGCATACAGAAGGGCGCCGATTTGCGACCCCAGCAACATGCCGACACCATAGGTGAACAGGGTCAACATGCCCTGCGCCTGCGCGTTGACGCCCTTTGGCGTCGCAATGGTGCCGGTATAGATCGCGCCTGCGACGAAGAAGAAGTCATAGCAGACACCGTGCAGGGCAACGCCGACATAGACAGCCCAGAGAGAATCGCCACTGTCCCCGATGGCAAACAGGGAATAACGCACGGCCCAGGCGATCATGCCGACCAGCAGCAGAGGTTTCACTCCGAACCGTCGGTAAAGCCATGGCATGGAGAACATGAAAGCCAACTCGGACATTTGCCCGATCGACATCGTGCCGCCGACATTGCTGATGCCGACCGCCCCGACAAAGGGTGACGCATAGGCATAATACATGGCGAGCGGGATAGAGATCAAAGTCGCGCTGAGGATGAAGACCAGAAAGGACCGCTGCCGCAACAGGCCGAACGCTTCCACGCAGAGCACCTGTCGCACGATGGATTCGTCGCGCGGCGGATCGCTCGCGACCGATGGCAGGGTAAAGCTGTAGAGACCGAGCGCCACCGATACGACTGCGGCAACGGTGAAAATCTGCGGACTGGCGGAAAGACCTGCCCAGCCGATGATGAGGCCGGACGCGATCCAGCCCAATGTGCCGAAGGCGCGCACAAAGGGGAAATTGTCGACACGATCACCGAAGCTCTTGAGCGCGATGGTGTTCGCAAGCCCAACCGTCGGCATATAGAGGATCATGTAACCCAGCAGCAGCCAGACGAAGGCACCCGCCCTTTCCGGCGTGACCAGCGAGGGGAGAAGGAACAGGATAACACCGCCCACCAGATGCAGGATCACCATCAACATCCTGGGACTAAGATAGCGGGTCGCGGCCATGCCGAGCAGCAAAGACCCCGCAATGGACGCGATCGGGCCGACTGAAAAAGCGTTGCCGATCAGGTTGCCGATGCCGACCGTCTGCATGACCAGGCCGAGCGTGACGTTCCACGCGCCCCACACGAAAAATTGCATGAACATCATCGTGCTGAGACGCGCGCTGAGTGTCGCTGAACCCGTCAAACCGGCAGTTTCCGCGGCCGCATAATTAGCTGCCATCCGCTCATCCCTCCCGCATACGCTTTTGCGTTTCACCACCGGGCTAGCTTGAGTCATTCTTCATGTAAATGATTACATCGGGATAGGCCCACTGACGTCCCCTGACGCCATTAAGTCCATCAGCAGACAGATCATGTTGAGCCCGCGCGCCGCCTTGCTGCATCCACAGGCGCGACTGAGCGCAACCCAGGGATGCACCCGGGCTGATCGACGCGCTTATTCCCATCCCGACGTGGATCAGTGACGTCGATGTGGGATGTGAAATCTTTGACGCCGATCTCGCCATCCGGGGTGAACGGGCTCACCCGGCATTTGAAGCGCCATGCCGACCGGCGATCCAGGCGAACACCATGGCCGGACCAAGCGTCGCACCTGCACCCGGATAGGTTCTGCCCATGACGGGAGCAGCGCAGTTGCCCGCAGCATATAGGCCTTCGATGACGCTGCCATCCTGGCGAAGAACCCGGGCATGTTCGTCCGCCATCAATCCCCCCTTGGTGCTCAGGTCGCCCGGATAAAAGCGCGTGGCATAGAAGGGCGCCTGGTCGATGGGGCCAAAGGACGGATTTGGCCGGTTCCCCGGATCTCCATAATATTGATCGTAGACATTGTCGCCACGACCGAAATCCTCATCGACGCCCTTTTCAGCCATGGCGTTTACCCGTTCGACCGTACGCTTCAATCCATCCGCATCGATCCCGCATGCATCGGCAAGCTCGCCGAGCGTCGAAGCCCTTGTAAAGGCACCGCTCTTCAAAAATTCGCCGTTCATTCCAGGGGGGGTGGACCCAAAGAAATAGCGGCTGCGATAGCGGTTGTCGAAAATGAGCCAGCTGGGCACCGCTCCAACGCTTTTGTCGCGGTCCAGCATGGCACGTCCGGCGTTAACATAGGATGCCGCTTCGTTCGTGTATCGCTGCCCTGAAGCGTCAACGATGATCGATCCGGGCAATGTACGTTCCCAGATGCCTACGTTGAATGTGCCATCCGGCAGGATCGATATCGGATACCAGGTGGCAGCGTCCATCAGGGCCAGTTCGGCACCGACACTCGCCCCGATCTGATGGCCATCGCCAGTGTCGCCGGGGCTGGCCGAACTCCATTCACCGCTGACCTCCTGAAACTGCTTCCGATAGCTGCTGTTCTTTGCGAACCCGCCCGTGGTCAGCAGCACGCCATGCGGAGCCATGAACCGTTGTTCGGTTTCTCCCTCACCGGTTACGACACCCACTATCCTGCCGCCCTCCTGAATCAGAGACTTTAGCGGAGTGTCGAGGAGGACCGGTATTTCCAGTCGTTGGACGATGGCCATCAATTGCGCCACCAGCGTAGCACCCATGGACAACGGTTTGCGCCCGCACATGTACCAGGCCAGCGTCCGCCCCATCATGCGAATTGCGGCCGAAAGTGATTTGAACGATCGGAACATGGTCGGGATTTTGGGTGCGTCGTCGGTGCTCATCACCATCGACGGCAGGTCCGACTTGCGCATGGTTTCCAGCCAGCCGCCCAGCTTCTTCCCGTCGAAGCTCACACCTTCCAATGTGCGGCCTACGCGCGCGCCGGGCTGATCCTGATGATAGTCAGGATATCGCGGAGCACGACGCCAGCACAGGCCCTGCGCCTCCAATGCCTGCACCATCTCAGGGCCGACATTCAAATAGGCAGCCTTGCGTTCGCTACTACTGGACGGACCCACATCGCCAATGGTGGCTTCCATATAGGCAAACGCAGCCTCGTAACTGTCTTCCACCCCGTCACGCTGCATCAGGTGATTATTCGGAATCCAGACCCCGCCACCAGAGAGGGCACTGGTCCCGCCCCAAGAGGCGGTTTTCTCGATGATCACCGGGTTCAGGCCGTTCAGCTTGGCGGAAATTGCACCCACCAGGCCGCCCGCGCCCGTCCCTACAACAATAAAATCAGCTTTCACCATCACCGAAACGCCTTGCCCCTTCTTGCGGACCAACTGGAGATAATCGCTCTGTAGCGATCATTATTGGTGCGCCACTAACGCAAAGCCGTTTGGCGGCGCAAGTGAAGTGGCAACCGCGTGAGCGCGGCGGGGGGGAATAATGGGCTTGGATATTCCCGGTCCAGCCATTGCCCTATCGGCTTCGCCCGCATCCGCTAAGGCGTTTCAGGCCACTCTGTGGCTCGCCATGCTGGATTTCTCCTTCATGGCTCTAAAAAAAAACGGTCTTAAGCGCCACGCCCCCCTGCCCGAAGCGAGCCACAGGGGTCTTCCGGGCCTTTTTTGCTACTCGATTGTGCAGCAGAACCGTGGCGGAGGATTCAGAGTCCGTCTTCGAAACGGCTTTCGCACAATTTCAATCTATTGAGGCAAATGGTGCCCGGGGACGGATTCGAACCGCCGACACTGCGATTTTCAGTCGCATGCTCTACCAACTGAGCTACCCGGGCAGGGTGGCCGGGCAGAGGCTCCGGCCTATTGAGAGGCGTGCCTATAGGCATCAATCCGGGGTGCTGTCCACCCCATAATCGTCGCTTTTTGTCATCTCATCTGCGGCAGGCGTGCCGGGTACGCTATAGCCTTCGCCCAGCCACTGCAGAAGATCGCGATCGCGGCAAGCCTTGCTGCAAAAGGGACGTGTCTCGCCTGTGGCAGGCTGGCCACAGATCGGGCAGGAAGAGGCTTTACGCGACATGGCCTGCCGATATGGCAAGGCTTGTATCCGCCTTCAAGCTGATCGCGCCGCCGCGGCGGCGGGCGAGCTGTTCGATCCACTCGCCCGCCTTGTGCAGCCGGTCGATGATCGTCGGGGCAGCGGTGATGACAGCCGGGCCGCCCTGCCCATGCCGTTCGGCACGGCGAAGCAGCGCAAGCGTCGCAGTTTCAACAGGATCGGCGCGGAGCAATTCCATCAGGTTCATGCGTTCGCGGCGGCGAATGATCTGGATGAAGCCAAAGCCGTTGACGGCCGTGCGTTCAAAGGGAAGCGGCAGATATTTGTCGATCTGCGCGGATGCGATGGCACGTTCGTCCTTGTTGTTCATCGTCGGCAGATCGACGCCGATCGAGCCGGTCAGACCCATGCGCTGGATCGCCTGCGCTGCCATTTTCGCGCCCTTGGGGCCAAGTTTGGCCGGGGGGAGAGACCCGTCGACATCGATCAGGATCATCGCGGGCGTCGGGAATATGCGCAGGCTGGCTTCTTCCGCGCCGACTTCGCCCGACATGGCTTCTTCCATCAACTCGCTCCAGCCATGGGCTTCCAGCTGGTCTTCCTCATGCGCGGGGCAAGGCGTCACAGGGATGCCGGTGGCGCGTATCCGCTGAAGCAGGCTGGGAGCCGGATGCGCCTTCGTTCCGGGCAGGGCGATGCGGCCCTTGGCCAGTTTTGCGCGGCCTTCCTCCGGGATCGCTTCGCGCAGGATTTCGATGAAGACGCTCGCCCCCTCCGCGATCTTGGGCGGTATGGGTTCGACCAGGACTTCTTCGCCGTTGATCAGGCGAACGATGCCCCGCCGCTTGGGGATGACGGTGCGGACGAGCTTGCCCTGCATCACCGATCCGGGGCGGGCGGCGTCATTTTCGCGCTCGATCAAAGCTTCGACCAGACGGCCTTTTTCGATTTTGGCGGCGCGGATTTCGCCGATGCCTTCTTCATACAGCCACTGCGCCATAGATCAGTCCAATGGATAGCCCGCTGCCTTCAGCAGCGCGCGGGTTTCGTAAAGCGGCAGCCCCATGATTGCGCTGTGGCTGCCCTGAATGGCGCGGATGAGGCCAGCGGCCCGCCCCTGGATTGCATAGCCGCCCGCCTTGCCATGCCATTCCTCGCTGGCAATGTAGGCGTCGATTTCAATACGCTCCAGCCGTTTGAAGGTAACGACATTGACCGACAGGCGGTGGCGCGCTTTTCCGTCGGCGTCGATCAGGCTGATGGCGCTCAACACGCGATGGCGGCGGCCGGACAGCAGTTCAAGGCACTGACGCGCCTCCGACTCTGTTTCCGCCTTGGGAAGGATGCGTCGGCCAGCAGCCACGACAGTGTCCCCCGCCAGCACCAGCGCGCTAGGGTGCCGGGCGGCGACAAGCGCCGCTTTTTCCGCGGATACACGCTGGGCGTAGCAAGGCGGCAGTTCGCCTTTCCGGGGTGTTTCGTCACAATCGGCGGGGTCAACCGCATCAGGCGACACGCCAATCTGGCCCAGAAGTTCACACCGTCTGGGAGAAGCAGAAGCAAGGATGAGCCGCATGCGAAAAGCGGCTATTTGAAGCGGTAGGTGATCCGACCCTTGGTAAGGTCGTAGGGTGTCAGTTCCACCAGCACTTCGTCACCCACCAGCACGCGAATGCGATTCTTGCGCATCTTGCCGGCGGTATGGCCGAGGATCTCGTGATCATTTTCAAGCCGCACGCGGAACATGGCGTTGGGGAGAAGCTCCACAACCTGTCCGCGCATTTCAAGCAGTTCTTCTTTTGCCATAATATCCTGGAAAGTCGAAAAATCGCGCCGCCATAGCGCCAAAAAGCAAAAATGGAAAGTCAGGCTGAACCGGCGAAGAAATCGCCTGCTTGCGCGAGCGCCTCAAAGATCTGATCCAGCTGATCCGAATCAAGACAATAGGGCGGCAAGAGATAGATGGTGTTGCCCAGCGGTCGCAGCAAGATGCCGCGATCAAGGAAGAACGCGCGAAGCTGTGGCGCAAGATCGGACAAATAGCCAGCGTCGGATGCAATCAGGTCGATCGCAACGACCGTGCCGTGCTGGCGCGGATTGGCGAAGGCGGGATGGCGTGCCAAGACCCCGAGTCGCTGCGCCAGGCCTTGCGACAGCGCAGCGATGCGACCCAGCACGTCTTCTTCCCGCCAGATAGCAATGTTTGCGGCGGCGGCGGCGCAAGCGATGGCATTGGCCGTATAGCTGGACGAATGGTAGAAAAGCCGCGCACGATCGGTCGATAGATGCGCATCAAAGATTCGCGCCGTCGCCAGCGTGGCGGCAAGCGCAATCGACCCGCCCGTAATCCCCTTCGCGACGGCCATGATGTCAGGAACGACCCCGGCCTGCTCACAGGCGAACAGCGTGCCCGTGCGGCCCCAGCCAGTCATGACTTCGTCAGCAATGAAAAGGACGTCGTGACGCGCGCAGATCGCCGCCATTTCGCGCAACACTGCGGGCGAATACATCAACATCCCGCCTGCCCCCAGGATGAGCGGCTCGACGATGAAGGCGGCGGGCTTTTCCGGGGCAGTGCAGGCGGCTTCCAGCGCCGCAAGCGTCTTCGGTTCCTGGCCCGCATGCGGGAAGGCTATGGTGGTCACATCGAACAGCAAGGGCGTCCAAGCGGCGTTGTAGACCCCGCGCTCGCCCATCGACATCGTCCCGATCGTGTCGCCATGATAGCCATGCTCAAGGACCAGGATACGGTGACGGGGGGTCGACAAGCCATCCAGGGCGCGGTTGTGCCAGTAACCCAGCGCCATCTTCAGCGCCACTTCCACCGCCGTCGACCCGCTGTCCGAATAGAAGACGTGGGACAAGGGGTCGCGGCCATCGGCGCGCGGGGCAAGGTCGATCAGGCCCTGCGCGACTTCTTCGGCAGGATCATGGGTGTAGGCGGCGAAGATCAACTGATCGAGCGTCTGGGCCTGTGCGCCGATGGCTGCTGCAATGCGAGGATCACAATGGCCGTGGGTCGTCACCCACCAGCTGGATATGCCATCGATAAGGGTCCGGCCATCAGCCAGATGGAGTAATGCGCCTTGCGCCCGCACCACTTTGGGAATGGGTTCGCCAAGACCATGTTGAGTGAAAGGATGCCAGAGGGGGGAGGTCATGGCCGCACGCTTAGAACAGCATGCGCGACAGGCCAAGCACCTCCCCTATGGAAACAGCGCTTATTGGGGCTGGGCAGGACTTGCAGGGGCAGCCGGTGATGCTGGCTGAGCCGGGGCGGCAGCCTGAATACGCTGCTGCAGCGCCGGGTCGGCAGCAGCAGCCTGGCCAATCGCGTTGAACTTTTCAGGCGGGATGCCGGATGCCTGCAAGGCGGCCAGCATCTTGGGCTGCTTTTCGGCGTCCGCAATCGTGCTGTCCGACTGAATCTTGGTCACCGCGACTGCGGCGGCGGCAAACTGCTTGATATCAGCGTCGCTAAAGCTCGACGCATCCGCTGATGGGGCCGCCGGGGTGGTAGGCGTCGCCGGGGTTGCCGGGGCAGCAGCTTCCTGAGCGAGTAGAGGGGCCGAAGCGAATAGTGCGGCCGACGCCAGGCCCGCCTTCAAGAATTTAGAGGAATGGAAACCCGTCAACATGCTTCTCCTTTGCTTTACCGGCATCCAAGCTGGGAAAGTGAGAGCAACGAATAAAGGGCGATCCGATAAGACGTGGCTTTCCAAAGATAGCGGGACCGAAGATTTCAGCTGGTCCGCACCCGCACACATTCCGTCGCGCTACCGAATCGTTGCGCCACGGCAATGGACTTGGCCTCCGGTTACCAGATCTTCACCCGGTCGCGCGGTGAAAGGACCATCTTCTCGCCAGCTTGCGGTCTGAATGCCGTATACCATTTGTCGAAATTGCGGACGATGTCGGCGCGATATTGAGCAGGGGAATGTGGATCAGTCACCAGGCGCTGGCGCAGGTTGGGCTCCCGATAGTTACGCCGCCAGACCTGCGCCCAGCCAAGAAAGAAGCGCTGGTCCCCGGTTGTCCCGTCAATCACTGGCGCGGGCTTGCCCCCCAGCGAGGCATGATAGGCGTCCAGCGCAACAGCCACCCCGGCGAGATCACCGATATTTTCGCCCAGAGTGAAGTCACCTTTCACATGCGCACCCGGCAGAGGTTCATAGGCGTCATATTGCTTCACCAGCCGGTCCGTCAGCCCTTTGAAGGCGGCGACGTCGGCATCGCTCCACCACTGGTTGAGCTTTCCGGTCTCATCATATTTTGCGCCCTGATCGTCGAAATGATGGCTGAGCTCATGCCCGATCACCGCGCCGATGCCGCCATAATTCACCGCCGGATCGGCATGAGGATCAAAGAAGGGCGGTTGCAGGATCGCGGCGGGGAATACGATTTCCACCATGCCGAAATCGGCATAGGCGTTGATCTCCATCGGCGTCATCTGCCATTCCCAGCGGTAGATCGGCTTGCCCAGCTTACCCATCTGATAATCGAAGTCATGGGCATTGGCGCGTTGCGCATTGCCGTAAACATCATCCGCCCTGACCGTCAGCCCGGCATAGTCGCGCCATTTGCTCGGATATCCAATCTTGGGCGTGAAGGCGGCCAGTTTCTTGTGGGCGCGCGCCTTGGCTGGATCGCTCATCCAGGCAAGGCCATCGATGCGACGACCCATGGCGGCGATGACATTTTTCACCAGTTCGTCCATCGCCGCCTTGGTTTCCGGGGGGAAATAGCGGGCGACATAGGCCTGCCCCACGTCATCGCCCATGGCGTCCTTGACGAACCCGACAGCCCGTTTCCAGCGCTGCTCCCGCTGCGGCGTGCCTGACAGGACCGTGCCGTAAAAGGCGAAGTCAGCGTCGGCGATCCGGTCGGGCAGGTAGGTCGCATAGGCGTGCAGCCCGCGCAGCAACAGCGCATCCTTGAGCACGCCGAGCGGCGTTTTGGCGATGAGCGCAGCCTCACCCGTGACCGCGCTCGGCTGCGCGACGAGCAGCGCGGCGGGCTGCAGCCGGATGGCGGCAAAATAAGCGGCGAAGTCGAAGCCCGGCGCGGCCTTTTGCAGGTCGGTCAGGGTCATCTTGTTATAGGTCTTGTCCGCATCGCGGCTGTCGACCTGGGTCCAATGGACCTTGGCCAATTCGGTTTCAAACGCCATCAGTGCAGCGGCGCGGGCTTTTCCATCGATCTCACCCGCCAGTGTCAGCATCTGTTCGAGATGCGCGACATAGGCGGCACGGATCGCGGCCATTTTCTCGTCAGGCTGAAGGTAGAAATCACGGTCGGGAAGGCCCAGCCCACCCTGACGCATGTTCAATATGTAGCTTTCCGGGTCCTTGTCATCCTGTCCGACATAGAAAACGAACGGGCCTGAAATCCCCGTGCGCGCGGCTTGCGCTGCGACCTGGGCGTAATCCGCCTTGTCGTTGATGCCCTTGACCTTCGCTATCCACGGCTGGATCGGTGCCATCCCCTTTTGCTCAACCGTGGCTGCGTCCAGATAGCTTGCATAGGCAAGGCCGATCTTGCTGGAATGATCAGCCCTCGCCGCCTCCAATATGCCGCGCGTCCTTTCGCGCGACAGGTCGTCCAGCACGTTGAACGCGCCATAGTTGGACTTGTCGGGCGGGATCGGCGTCGCCTTCGCCCAGCCGCCGTTGGCGTGGAGGTAGAAATCGTCGCCCGGCTTGACCGATGGGTCCATGCCCTGGGTATCAAATCCGTAGCTGCCATAAGTGGGTTTGGCCGGGCTGGTCGATGGCGCATCGGCCTGCGCGATGGACGTGCCGATCGTCAGCGCGCAAGCCGCCGCGCTCAAGAGGAAAATCTTCATGAAAGCATCCCTTGCCTTGTCATATGGCGTGATTTGACCCGCGCGGGCGGGCGAAGTCCATATTATTGCGTTGAAAAGCGCGATCGGCTCGAACGCCGACCCGCCATATTGCGGTCATTCGCTCTAAAACAGGGTGTCAGCCGTATGGATGGCCAGCCCGACAAGGCCGCCCACCAGCGTCCCGTTGATACGGATATATTGCAGGTCGCGGCCCACCGCGCTTTCCAGGCGGCTGGTGATCGTTCCTGCGTCCCACCCGCGCACGGTTTCGCTGACCAGCGTGACGATCGAATCGCCATAGGCGGCGGTCGCGCCCACAGCGCCCCGGCGCACGAAGCGGTTGACCAGCAGCCGCAGCCGGGCATCATCCTGCAATGTGCCGCCCAGCTGCCGCAACGCCTCACCCAACCGCCCCGCCATAGCCTTGCCAGGGTCGCGCACAGCGCGCAGCAGGCCCGATCGCGCCTGTTCCCATAGTCCGTCGATCCAGCGCTGCATCGCCGGGTTGTCGACAATTTCATCACGGATACGGGCTACTCGCGCCTGCATCGCGGCGTCATGTTGCAGGTCGGCGGCCAGCTTGGCCATGCCCTCCTCCGCCTTCAGCCGCAGGCTGTGGCCGGGGTCATCGGCCATGTCCGCCAGCAACCGCCGCAACCCGTCAATGATCGCGTTTGCGACATTTTCGTCCAGCCCGGTCCAGCGCAAAATCTTGCCCGACCGTTCATGCACCATCTGGCGGATCAGATGGTCATTGGCTTCCAGCGTCCGGTCTGCCCAATGGATGATGCCGTCCATGACCGGCGCGTGACGGCCGTCGCGCATCGCCGCTTCCAATGACTGGCCGATCAGCGGAGCGAGATTCATGACGCGCAGCCGCTGGGCAATCGCGCCCTTCACCATGCCTCCGAGCCGCTCCTGGTCCAGCGCTTCCAGCATGTCGGCGGCGAGCCGGGACGCGCCTTCGCGCAGTCGGCCGTCTCCGCCCGATGGGCTGGCCAGATATCGCCCGACCGCGCCCGCGACGTCCAGCCGCTGCATCCGGCGGGCGACGACGGCGGGGGTCAGGAAATTGTCGCGCAGGAACAGGGCCAGCGTGTCGCCGATCCGGTCCTTGTTGCGTGGGATGATCGCCGTATGCGGGATGGGCAGGCCCAGCGGATGGCGAAACAACGCGGTGACGGCGAACCAGTCGGCGAGGCCGCCGACCATGGCGGCTTCGGCGAACGCCTGGACAAAGCGGATGGCGGGGTGGAGGTGAACGGTGGACCGGGCGATGATGAATAGCGCCGCCATGGCCAGTAGCATGCCCGTTGCCACCAGTTGCATGCGCCGGGCCGGGTGGGCCGGGCCGCCGACGGGTGGCAGGGATGCGGGAAGCAGCTTCATGGCCGACAAACGGTTACGCCGCCGTTTCGTTCAGGCAAGCGCTTCTTTTCGCGGGAAGACCTGATTTTCCACACAGTCATTCCGCGGGTTGGGTGCCGCCTGCATGGGTGCTGTCGTCGCCTGCCTTGTAGGTCAGCAAGCGGCGGCTGAGGCGGGGTCCCATCCATCCTTCAAACTGCAGCGCCAGGCTGAAGGTCGCAGGCACGATCACCAGTGTCAGCAGGGTGGACAGCAGCAAGCCGCCGATCACCGTGATGCCCATGGGGGAGCGCCAGGCGCTGTCGCCGCCCAGCGACAGGGCGGTGGGCACCATGCCGGCCACCATGGCGACGGTGGTCATGACGATCGGCTGCGCCCGCTTGTGCCCGGCATCGACGATCGCATCGAAGTGCGGGACGCCCTTTTCAATTTCTTCCAGCGCAAAATCGATCACGAGGATGGAATTTTTGGCGACGATGCCCAGAAGCATCAGCAGCCCGATCAGCACCGGCATGGAAATTGGGTGGCCGGTCAGATGGAGGGCAATCGCGCCGCCCAGCGGTGCCAGCAGCAGCGACCCCAGATTGACGAAGGGCGGCATGAGCCGTTTGTAGAGCAGCGTCAGGACGGCCAGCACCAGCAGGATGCCGGAAATGACGGCGACGATGAAATTCTTCACCAGTTCCGCCTGCCACTTGGTTTCGCCAGTGGTGATTTTCTGAATGCCGGGGATCGCGCCCTGATCCACCGCCTTCATCGTTGGCAGGGCGTTGATCCGGGCCATCGCCTGGCTGCTGACGATGCCGGGTGCGAAATCGGCACCCACGACGATGCGGCGCGCCTGATTGTAGCGGCGGATCTGCGTCGGTCCCGCGCCGAATTCGATGTCGGCGACGACCTTTAGCGGCACCGATCCGCCGTCCACTGTCGGCACCGGCATATTCTCGATCGTGGCGATGTCACGGCGGCTATCCTCTGCCATCGCGACGCGGATCGGGATCTGGCGGTCCGACAGCGAGAATTTCGCGCTGTTCTGATCGATGTCCCCGATCGTCGCGACACGGATGGTCTGGCTGAGCGCCGCCGTGGTGACGCCCAGGCTGGCGGCCAGGTCGAACCTGGGCTTGATGAGGATTTCCGGGCGGCTCATGTCGCCCTGGACGCGGGGCGTACGGACTTCCTTTACCCCGGCCATTTCGGCCACCAGCTTGTTTGCGGTCTGCTCAAGCACTTCAGGTTCGTCGCCGCCGAACATGATGATGACGTCGCGACCGAAGCCGCCGCCTGACTGAGACTGAAAATTGACGCGCGCGTCTGCAACCTGGTGAAATTTCGGTGCGGTTTTACGTTCCCATTCGACCGACGACATCGGTCGGTCCTTTTTCAGGGTCAGGTAAATGTCGGCACCGGTCGTTTGAATGTCAGCAAAGGCGGCATCGACTACTTTCGTGTCCGCCGACAGCATATCGGCGATCTTGCGGGCGACGCCGGTCGTCTGTTCCAGCGTGCTGCCCGGCACCATTTCGATCTTTACCTGGCTGAAATTGGTGTCGATCGACGGCTGAAAGGCCATGGGCAAGGTGCCAAAAGCAAAAAGGGTCGCAACGAACGCGGCCCCGCCCATGCCCAATGTCCACAGGCGATGATCCCGCAGCCAGGCACCCAGTCGCGCCCGACCACCCCGCGCCCGGTGCGCAATCGCCTGGCGTTCGTCCAGTGACCAGCGCAGGACCGACATATAGACGTCCATCAGCCAGCCTTCGCCATGGCTTTCCTGGCCGTGCGCTTTCAGGAAATAGGCCGCGACCATCGGCGTGATGAGGCGCGCGACGGCGAGGCTGAGCAGCACCGCGACGACGATGGTCATGCCGAATTGGATGAAGAACTGGCCGGACACGCCAGGCATCAGTCCGACCGGCAGGAAGACGGCGACGATCGCCATCGTCGTCGCCAGCACCGCCAGCCCGATTTCGTCAGCGGCGTCGATCGCGGCCTGATAGGCGGTTTTGCCCATGCGCATGTGGCGGACGATATTCTCGATCTCCACAATGGCGTCGTCGACCAGCACGCCCGCCACCAGGCTGAGCGCCAGAAGCGAGGTGATATTGAGGGTGAAGCCCATCATTTCCATGAACCAGAAAGTGGGAATCGCCGACAGGGGAATGGCAAGGGCGGCGATGATCGTCGCTCGCCAATCGCGCAGGAACAGGAAGACCACGACGACGGCCAGGATGGCACCTTCGATCATGGCCGCCATCGCCGAATGATATTGGTTCTTTGTATAGTCGACGGTGCTGAAAAGCTGCTTGTAGCGGACCTTGGGATTTTCCTTGCTCAGCTTTTCCAGGACGACCTTCGCCCCTTCGAACACGGTTACGTCCGATGCGCCCTTCGCCTTTCCAAGGCTGAAGCTGGTGACCTGCCGCCCGTTCATCAACGCCAGCGACCGCTGTTCGGCATACATGTCGCGAACGTCGGCCAGATCAGCCAGCTTGACCGTGCGGCCACCCGGAATGGCTATCTGCGTCTGACCCAGCGCATAGGCGCTTGCGGCATTGCCCAGCACGCGGATCGCCTGTTCGGCCCCGGCAATTTCGGTGCGCCCCCCCGCAGAATTGACGTTCACCTGCTGCAGCTGCTGATTGACCTGGCTGGCGGTGATGCCGCGCGCCTGCATCTTTGCCGGGTCCAGTATGACGCGGATTTCCCGGCTGACGCCGCCGCCGCGCGCGACCGCAGCCATGCCGGGCACCGCCAGCAGCCGCTTGGCCACGGTATTGTCGACATACCAGGACAGTTCCTCCAACGTCATGTCGGTGGCTTCGGCGCTGAAATAGGCCATCGGTATGCCGTCAATGTCGAGGCGGGTGACCTGCGGCTCCAATATTCCTTCGGGAAGGTCGCTGCGAATCTGGTCGACGGCATTTTTGACGTCGGCGACGGCGCGGTCGACCCCCGTTCCGATCTGGAACTGGACAGTCGATATGGACTGCCCTTCCGACACGATCGAGGTAATTTCATCGACGCCGCTGATGCTGCGGACGGCAGCTTCCACGCGCTGCGTCACCTGCGTTTCAAGTTCGGATGGCGCGGCACCGGGTTGCAGCACCATCACTTGCGCGACGGGGAAGCTGACGTCCGGCTGTTGATTGACGTCCAACCGCATGAAGCTGACCACCCCCGCCAGCAGCAGCGCGACGAACAGCACAAGCGGCGACACCGGGTTGCGAATGGCCCAGGCGGACATATTGCGAAAACTCATGAGGGATTCCTCGCCCTGTTCCACCATGCGCGCCGGACAGGCACGCTTACCTCAACTGGCCTTAGCTGGCCTTGCGTACCTCTGGCTTGACCTTCTGGCCAGGCGCGAGGAAGGCACCGGCCAACAGCACCACATGTTCAGCGCCGGTCAGCCCGTTCGTGACGGCAACGCCCTTTCCAGACACCTGCCCCACCTCAACATCGCGCCGCACCGCCTGATTGTCGGCGTTGACGACATAGACATAATGCCCCTTCGCGTCGGTCTGGACCGCGGATTCCGGCAGCATGGGAGCGGTTGCGGTGCCGCTGACGATCGTCGCGGACGCAAAGCCTCCGGGCCGGATCGCGCGATTATAGGGAATGGCGATGCGGGCGATGCCCTGCCGGGTTTGCGGATCGACCACCGGCGATACCTGCCAGACGCGCCCGGCAATCTGTTCCGTGCCACCCACCGGCGTGATCGTGGCGCTGTTGCCGGCGCGCAGCGTCGCAAGGTCGCCTTCGCTGACCTGCGCCAACATCTCCATCTCACCATCCTTGGCCATGCGGAACAGGACGCCGCTGCCCGATCCCACGATCTGGCCCGGTTCCACATTTCGCGTCAGCACCAGGCCCGCGGCAGGGGCGCGAATGTCCAGCCGGCCCGTCCGGGCGCGCTGTTCGGCCAGTTGCGCGGCGGCGACATTCACGCGCGCATTGGCCGCGTCACGCGTCGCAGTGCGCTGATCAATATCCGCCTGACTGATGAATCCGCGCGCGACCAGAGCCTTTGCCCGATCGAGCTGGGCCTGGGCGAGTTTCGCATCGGCACGCGCCACCTCTACCTGAGCGGCGAGCGAGCGAATCTGTTCGCTCTGGACGGATCGTTCGATCACGGCCAGGGCCTGTCCCGCGCGCACCCAGTCGCCCGGCTGGACCAGAACGCGCCTGACCTCTCCACCTTCGCCGACCACGCCCACGGGCATTTCGACCCGAGCGGCCAGCGATCCGGTGCTGCTAGTCGTCTGGTCAACCATCGACTTGCCCGGAACGATCACGGTGACGACAGGAGCCTGTTCCATAGGGGCCGCCGAGCCGGACCCGGTCCCCCGAAAGGCCATCCAGGCGGCGATTGCGATCAACAGGATGGCGACCGCGACGCCGATGATCAGCCCGCGCCGACGCCCGGACCGCGGCTGATCTTCGTCGAAGACGTGCGCCGGGATGTCACCGGCCAGCTGAGTCTCGTAATTCATCCTGATTCCAATTTCAGACGGCGCTGTCTGAGGCCGCGCTGTATTATATAAATATATCACCCTGCTCAACCCCCAATATCATGCTGCCGACGCGGCGGGCAAGTTCGTTACTGGGGGGCAGGCGCGCCGCATTCCCTTGCCAATTGGACGTATTTGTGGCGCAATGAACGACGCAAGGGGTGGAGAGAAGCGATGGAAATGCTGGGATGGATCATCGTCGGTCTGTTCGCGGGCGCGATCGCCAGACTGGTGATGCCCGGACGCGATCCGGGTGGCTGTGTCGTGACACTGTTGCTGGGCATAGCCGGGGCGCTGCTGGCCGGATATGTGGGCCGTTTTCTGGGATTTTATACGCCCGATGAAAATGCCAGCTTCATCGCCGCCATTCTGGGGTCGATAGCGGTGCTGGCGCTATATCGCTGGTTTGCGCGCCGGGCCTGATGGCAAGCGCGCGTGAAAAAGGGCCGCGTCGCAAGGACGCAGCCCTTCTTACCCGCCAGCGAGGTTCAATCGGTTAGCGCATCGACCCGCGACGCACCAGATTGACGATGGCAAGCAGCACGATGGCACCCACCAGGGAAACCAGGAAGCTGTAGAGCGTCAGGCCGTCGTTGATCGAACCGCCGCTGAAAATCAGGCCGCCGATGAACGCCCCGACAATGCCGACGACGATGTTCAGCAGGATGCCCTGCTGCGCGTCCGTGCGCATGACCATGCTGGCGAGCCAGCCGATAATGCCGCCGACAACAAGCCACAAAATGATACCCATTTCACACTCTCCTTGGACCAGCGCCCCCAGCGGGTGGCTGTCCTGTTCAACGGAGAAGTCGGCTTAGCGTTCCGTGAAATATTTCTGGATGAGAAACGATTCCGCAAAACCGGGCGTGCGCGGCACGAAAAAGGCCGCCGGATCATGCCCGGCGGCCTTTTTCTCTTCCAGTGCGTCTTCAGCGGCGCGGGGGCGTGATCAGTATTTCTGCTGCCGTTCGTAAAGCGACTTATAATATTGGATGCGGGTCACGCGCAGGCCATGCATGCCCGAACGGTCGACCGCACGTTGCCAACCGGCAAATTCTTCCAGCGTCAGCGAATAGCGCGCGCAGGCTTCATCCACGGTCAGGAGGCCACCATTCACGGCAGCGACGACTTCAGCCTTGCGGCGCACGACCCAGCGGGTCGTATCCGCCGACGGCAGGCTGTCCAGCGTCAGAGGTTCTCCAAGCGGCCCGACGACCTGAGCAGGTCGGATTTTTTGATTTTCTATCATTCTCACCCTCAAAAAGCGGCACTGGCGTTGCCGAATTCAGCAGCGGCAACCGGTATGCGCGTCAGCCCTGAAGATCGGCTAAAGCGCCACGGTAAACGCCTCCTTCATCATCCTTGTCCCACTCTTAAATGCTCTGCGATCAACGGGTTGAAACTGCCCCTTGACCGTGCGGTATCGATCATGCCGCTGGAACGCGGCGCGAAGATTTCGGCCAGTTCCTGAATCCAGTCCCCCGGTTTTTCCTGCCCCCGCAGGACGACGGCGACGGCCTGCGCAGTCGGGCTAGCCGCCTGCGCCGCCGCCGAAGCGGCACGCAGCATCGGCCACACGGGCGCGTGCGGCCTGCCGACCGGCCTGGCATAAGCGGGTTTTAGCCCGCCTGCCCGGATGAAGCTCAAATCCATGGCCTTATGTGTAGTCGTGAAAGGATAAAGTCCGGTAAACTCCACCTGCCATTCCGGCCGGAACTGGCGAACAGGCGGAATCCGGCTGGAATGCTGGCGCGCGCGCGACTATATGCGCGTCCATGCAGCCCCAGTTCCAACTGCCAGAGCCGCTTTCGCAGCGGCGGATTGTCGTCGCCATGTCAGGCGGCGTCGATTCGAGCGTCGTCGCGGCGCTGGCCGCGCGCACGGGGGCGGAAACCATCGGCGTTACGCTTCAGCTTTATGATCATGGCGCGGCGGTGGGGCGCACGGGAAGCTGCTGCGCAGGCCAGGACATCCGCGACGCGCGCGCGGTCGCAGATCGCATCGGCATCGCGCATTATGTGTTCGATTATGAAAGCCGCTTTCGCGATTCGGTGATCGCCGATTTCGCCGATGAATATATGGCGGGCCGCACACCCATCCCCTGCGTCAAATGCAATATGGGGGTGAAGTTCACCGACCTGTTCCAGATTGCCCGCGACCTGGGGGCGGACTGCCTGGCAACCGGCCATTATGTCCGCCGCGTCGAAGGGGTGCACGGCGCAGAGCTTCACCGCGCCGCCGATCCGGCGCGCGACCAGAGCTATTTCCTGTTCGCCACCACCCAGGCGCAGTTGGATTATCTGCGCTTTCCCCTGGGCGGACTGCCCAAGCCGCAGGTGCGCGAGATCGCCGCTGAGCTGGGTCTTGCCGTGGCGCTGAAGCCGGACAGCCAGGACATCTGCTTCGTGCCTGACGGCGACTATGCGAAAATCGTGCGCAAGCTGCGCCCCGATGCGGACGAAAGCGGCGACATCGTCCATGTCGATGGCCGCGTGCTGGGCGCGCACAAGGGGCTGATCCATTATACGGTGGGCCAGCGCAAGGGGCTGGAGATTGGTGGCCAGGCCGAGCCGCTTTATGTCGTGCGGCTGGATGCGGACGGACGGCGGGTCATCGTCGGGCCGAAAGCGGCGCTGGCGGTGGCGGCGGCGCGGCTGGACGACATCAACTGGCTGGGCGGGGAATTTTCCGGGCCGTTGTCCGCCAAGGTCCGTTCAATGGCGAAGCCCGTGCCTGCGCGGCTGGATGGCGACCGGCTGATCTTCGACGCGCCCGAATATGGCGTCGCGCCGGGGCAGGCCGCCGTGCTGTATGCGGGTGAGCGGGTGCTGGGTGGCGGCTGGATTGCTGAAACGCACGCGGCCATGGCGCTGGTTGCATGATCCTTGTCCTTTGCGGCCCGCGCCGGTAAGGCCCGCCGGTCATGACTCGTCCGCTCACCTTCGCCATTCCCAAGGGCCGCATTCTGGATGAAGCGCTGCCGATGCTCGCGCGCGCCGGTATCGAGCCGGAGGCGGAGTTTCACGACAAGAAAAGCCGGGCGCTGCGTTTCGCGACGAACCGGCCCGACATTTCCATCATCCGGGTGCGCGCTTTCGACGTCGCCACCTTCGTCGCCCATGGCGCGGCGCAGATCGGCATCGTGGGATCGGATGTGGTGGAAGAGTTTGATTATTCCGAACTTTACGCGCCGGTCGACCTCGACATCGGTCACTGCCGCCTGTCCATCGCGGAGCCGGTAGGCGTTTCGGACGAGGATGAGGCGGCGATGAGCCATGTCCGCGTCGCCACCAAATATCCCTACCTCACGCGCAGATATTATGAAGCGCGGGGCATTCAGGCGGAATGCGTGAAGCTGAACGGCGCGATGGAGCTGGCGCCTTCGCTCGGCCTGTCGCGGCGCATCGTCGACCTTGTGTCTTCGGGCGCGACGCTGAAGGCCAATGGGCTGGTGGAAACGCATGTCATCATGCCGGTGTCCGCGCGGCTGATCGTCAACCGCGCCGCCTTCAAGATGCGATCCGCCGACCTGACGCCGCTGGTGGAAGCATTCCGCAAGGCCGTGGGGGGCAAGGATGCCGCTTAGGCTGGACAGCCGCGACGCCGATTTCGCAACCGCCTTCACCGCCTTGGTCGATGCCCGGCGCGAAGCGGATGAGGATGTGTCGCGCGATGTCACGGCGATCCTGAAGCGCGTCCGCGCCGAAGGAGACGCAGCGCTGGCGGACTATACCAGCCGTTTCGACCGCCATGACCTGAATGCCAGCGGCTGGACGGTAAGCCCGGCTGAATGCCGCGCCGCGCTCGACAGCATTTCGACCCAATTGCGTGACGCGCTGGAACTCGCGGCGGCCCGGATAACCGCCTATCACGAAAAGCAGAAGCCGCAGGACAGCGACGAAATCGACGCAACCGGGGTGCGGCTGGGTGCGCGCTGGCGGTCCGTCGATGCGGCGGGGCTTTATGTTCCCGGTGGCCGCGCGGCCTATCCCAGTTCGCTGCTGATGAACGCCATCCCCGCCAAGGTGGCCGGTGTTTCGCGCATCGCCATGGTGACGCCGACGCCCAATGGCGACATCAACCCGCTGGTCCTGGCCGCAGCCAGCATCGCCGGGATCGAGGAAATCTGGCGCGTCGGCGGCGCGCAGGCCGTGGCGGCGCTCGCCTATGGAACGAAATCCATAAAGCCCGTCGATGTCATCACCGGCCCCGGCAACGCCTGGGTGGCTGAGGCGAAACGCCAGCTTTATGGCGTGGTTGGCATCGACATGGTCGCGGGTCCGTCCGAAATCCTGGTGGTCGCCGACGCGAAAAATGACCCCGCCTGGATCGCCGCCGACCTGCTCAGCCAGTCGGAGCATGACCCGACCAGCCAGTCGATCCTGTTCACCGATGACGCGGCGTTCGCCGATGCCGTCGCGAAAGCGGTCGAGCAGCGGCTGCCACTGCTTTCGACGCAGGCCGTCGCGGCCACCAGTTGGGCAAACAACGGTGCGATCATCCTGGTCCGTGACTTTGAAGAGGCCATGCCGCTGGTCAACCGCCTGGCAGCCGAGCATCTGGAGCTGGCGGTCGATGATCCCGAAGCCCTGTTCACACAGGTGCGCCACGCCGGTTCGGTCTTTCTGGGCCGGATGACGCCCGAAGCGGTGGGCGACTATGTTGCCGGGCCCAACCATGTCCTGCCTACCGGCCGCCGCGCCCGTTTTTCGTCCGGCCTGTCCGTGCTCGACTTCATGAAGCGGACCAGCTTCCTGAGCCTGGATCAGAACAGCATCGGCGCTATCGGCCCGGCTGCGGTCGCGCTGGCGGAGGCAGAGGGGCTTCCCGCTCACGCCGCGTCGGTGGCGTTGCGGCTCAAATAACATCCGTTCGCCCTGCGCTTGTCGAAGGGCTGCACTTTCTTCATGAAGGGCTGGGCTTCGACAGGCTCCGCCCGATCGGCTATATGGAATTCCGATGAACGAACGCTCCAAATCCCGCTCCGCCGCGCGCCTTGCCGCCGTTCAGGCGCTCTATCAGCTGGAAATGGAAGGCACGCCGATCCGCGTCCTGCTCCATGAATTCCATCAGCACAGGCTGGGCGCGACGATCGAAGACGTGACCTATGCCGAAGCGGAGGAAAGTTTCTTCGACGACATCGTCATCGGCGTGGACAAGCGGCGGGAAGAAATTGACGGCCTGGTAAAGGCGCGCCTGTCGCAGGGCTGGAGCCTGGAAAGGCTGGACAAGCCGATGCGGCAGATCCTGCGCGCAGGCAGCTATGAACTGATCGCCCGCCCCGATGTGCCCACCCCCACCGTCATCAGCGAATATGTCGATGTCGCCCACGCCTTTTACGACAAGCGCGAGGCGGGCTTCGTCAATGGACTGTTGGATGCCGTGGCAAAGGATGTGCGGAAGTAGGCGGGCATCGCTGCCTGACGCGGCCTGCCTTTGCAAAGGCAGAAGCGCGGCGCCTTGAAGAGGATGGGGTCTGCCATGTCTGCTGAATCCCGTTTCCTGACCCTGCTTCGCCTGCTGGCGAACGACCCCGCCGCCCGTGGATTGCAGGACGATGTGGCGGTGCTGGAAATCGGTGGCGGTCGGCTGATCCTGACCAGCGACACGATGGTGGAGGGGGTGCATTATCTGGCCACCGATCCCCCCGCCGACATCGGCTGGAAACTGGCGGCGGTGAACCTGTCCGACCTGGCGGCCAAGGGGGGCAGGCCAGTCGGCTGCCTGCTAAACTATGCCCTGTCCGGCGATGATGGATGGGACGCAGCCTTTCTACAGGGGTTGGGAGAAGCGCTGAGCCGCCATGCCATGCCGCTGATCGGCGGCGACACGGTGCAGATGCCCAATGGGAGCGCGCGCAGCTACAGCCTGACGGCCATCGGCGAAGCGGCAACCGCCATACCCGCCCGCGACGGAGCGAAAGCGGGCGATCGGCTTTACCTGACGGGGCCCGTGGGCGATGCTGGCGTCGGCCTGGACTTGGTGCGCGCAAACCCCACTGCCACGGGGCCGCTGGTCGATGCCTTTCGCCGTCCGCGCCCGCGCCTTGCCGAAGGGGCGCTGCTGGCTTCGCAGGTCCATGCGATGATGGACGTTTCCGACGGGCTGCTGATCGATGCGGCGCGCATGGCCGATGCCAGCGGCCTGGCCCTGATCATCGACCATATCCCCCTTTCCCCTGCATTGGAGGCGGCGCGCGGGGCCAGCACCGCCGTTCAGATGGCCGCCGCCAGCGCTGGCGACGACTATGAGTTGCTGTTCGCGCTTCCCGCCGGGGTCACGCCGCCAGTGCGGGCTTTGCGCGTCGGAACATTCGCGGCGGGGTCAGGCCTGACGCTCCGCATCGATGGCGTCGTCATGCCGCTGCCCGCGCGGCTGGGCTGGGAACATGGGTGAGCCGCCACTCAACGCGTTGATTCACATCAGTTCCGTAACGGCTTGACGCGCGGCGTCGGCCCTGTAGCTTGCGCCCATCCCATTCTCAGCCGGTTGGACCGCATATGTGCGAGACCCTGCGATGCTGATTGACGCGGTGCCCGATGCCGGATGCATGAATCCCGGCCGCCCGCCTTTGTGCCATTCGTCCGCCCGTCATTCCCTGCGGAGCGGCCGATGACAGGGATAACAGGGGGAGAGGATTATCCATGCAGATTGTCTACATCGCCATAGGGTGCGGCCTGCTGGCCCTGCTCTACGGACTATTCACCAGTCGTCAGGTGCTGGCAGCCTCTGCCGGCAACGATAGCATGCAAGCGATCGCGGGGGCGATCCAGGAAGGTGCGAAGGCCTATCTGAGCCGCCAATATATGACCATCAGCGTGGTCGGGGTGGTGGTTGCCGTGATCGTCTTCATCTTTTTGGGGACGACGTCGGCCATCGGCTTCCTGATCGGCGCGATCCTGTCGGGCGCGGCGGGCTTTATCGGCATGAACATTTCAGTGCGCGCCAATGTGCGCACCGCCGAAGCCGCACGCGGGACGCTGCAAAGCGGCCTGACCGTCGCATTCCGCGCGGGCGCGATTACCGGCATGCTGGTCGCAGGACTGGCCCTGCTCGCGATCAGCCTGTTCTTCTGGTATCTGACGGGGCCTGCGGGCCATGCGCCCGATGACCGGTTGGTGATCGACAGCCTGGTCGCGCTGGCCTTTGGCGCCAGCCTGATTTCCATTTTCGCGCGTCTGGGCGGCGGCATCTTTACCAAGGCGGCGGACGTCGGCGCTGATCTGGTCGGCAAGGTAGAAGCGGGCATCCCGGAGGATGATCCCCGCAACCCCGCCGTCATCGCCGACAATGTGGGCGACAATGTGGGTGACTGCGCCGGGATGGCGGCTGACCTGTTCGAAACCTATGTGGTGACGGTCGGTGCGACCATGGTGTTGACGGCGCTGCTGGTCAGCGGGGTCGATAATGAATTTCTGCAACGGCTGATGGCGCTGCCGCTGATCGTGGGCGGCGTGTGCATCATCACTTCGATCATCGGCACCTATATGGTGCGGCTGGGTTCCAGCCAGTCGATCATGGGTGCTCTTTACAAGGGATTCTGGACCACGGCCATCCTGTCGATCCCGGCGCTTTACGTCGCGACGGCATTTACGCTGGGCGACATCGACGCGCGTTTCGGCACCGACCTTGACGGGATGGGCGGCTATACCGGGATGCAGCTATTCTGGTCGATGATGGTCGGCCTTGCCATTACCGGGCTGATCGTATGGATCACCGAATATTATACCGGCACCAACTACCGCCCGGTGCGCAGCATCGCCCGCGCTTCGGAAACCGGCCATGGCACCAATGTGATTCAGGGGCTGGCCGTCAGTCTGGAAGCCACGGCGCTGCCGACGCTGGTGATCGTGGTGGGCATCATCATTTCCTATCAGCTGGCGGGCCTGATGGGCATCGCCTTTGCGGCGACTGCCATGCTGGCGCTGGCGGGCATGGTCGTGGCGCTCGACGCCTATGGCCCCGTGACCGACAATGCAGGCGGGATCGCGGAGATGGCGCATCTCGACGACAGCGTTCGCCGGAAAACGGACGCGCTGGACGCGGTGGGCAACACGACCAAGGCGGTGACGAAGGGCTATGCCATCGGATCGGCGGGTCTGGCGGCGCTGGTGCTGTTCGGCGCATATACGGAGGATCTGAAATATTATAATTCGGCCCTTGGCCTGACCGAGCCGGTCGATTTCAGCCTGTCCAACCCCTATGTCATCGTCGGCCTGTTGCTGGGTGCGCTGCTGCCCTATCTGTTCGGCGCAATGGGTTTGACGGCGGTCGGCCGCGCGGCGGGCGACGTCGTCAAGGATGTGCGCGACCAGTTCGCCACCAATAGCGGCATCATGGAAGGGACATCGCGCCCCGACTATGCCCGCACCGTGGATCTGGTCACACGCGCCGCGATCAAGGAGATGATCGTGCCCAGCCTGCTGCCGGTGCTGGCGCCGATCATCGTCTATTTCGCGATATCGGCGGTGGCGGGAACGTCCAACGGCTTTGCCGCGCTGGGCGCGCTCCTGCTGGGGGTGATCGTTTCGGGCCTGTTCGTCGCCCTTTCCATGACATCGGGCGGCGGGGCATGGGATAATGCCAAGAAATATATCGAGGACGGCAACCATGGCGGCAAGGGATCGGAAGCGCACAAGGCAGCCGTGACGGGCGATACGGTGGGCGATCCCTACAAGGACACTGCCGGTCCGGCGGTCAATCCGATGATCAAGATCACGAACATCGTCGCACTGCTCCTGCTCGCCGCGCTGGCGCACGGGGGCTAAGGCATGACCCCGCCCCATAGCGGGGCGGGGTCATCCAATGACGGGTCGGTGGCAGGCCGAACGGCTTGCCCCGCTCCACCGTGCGGGCCTATAGGCCGCGCATGACCAGCGAACCCTTCCGATCGCAGCTTGCATCGCTTGAAAAACGTGGCCGCCTGCGCGCGCTGGCCCCACGGGCAGGCAGGGATTTTGCTTCCAACGACTATCTGGGACTCGCGTCCGACCCGATCATCGGTCAGGCGGTCGCCGACGCGGTGGCGCGTGGCGTCCCCGTGGGTTCGGGCGGGTCGCGGCTGCTGCGGGGCAATGCGCCCGAACATGAAGGGTTGGAGGCCAAGGCCGCCGCTTTCTTTCGCACCCAGGCCGCGCTGTTCATGGCCAATGGCTTTGCCGCGAACCTGGCGCTGTTTTCCACCCTGCCCCAGCGTGGCGACCTGATCGTCGCGGATGAACTGATCCATGCCAGCGTCCATGACGGCATCCGCATGTCAAAGGCGGACGCTGTGTTCGCGCGCCACAATGATGTGCAGAGCTTCGCCGACCTGATCGCCAGTTGGCGCGCGGATGGGGGGAAGGGCCGGATATGGATCGCGGTCGAGACGCTCTATTCGATGGATGGCGACATGGCTCCCCTGGCGGACCTTGCCGCGCTCGCCGCCAAACAGGACGCCATGCTGATCCTGGACGAAGCGCATGGCACGGGCGTGTTCGGACCCAGCGGGCGCGGGCTTTCGTCAGGCCTCGACGGGCTGCACAATGTCGTGACGCTCCACACATGCGGCAAGGCGATGGGGGTGGAAGGCGCGCTGATCTGCGGGCCGCGCATCCTGATCGATTATCTGATCAATCGCGCGCGCGCCTTCATTTTCTCGACCGCGCCGTCGCCATTGATGGCCGTAGCGGTGTCTGCGGCGATCGACCGGATCGAGCAGGCCGACGATCTGCGCGCCCGCCTTACCACATTGCAGACCGACGCTGCCGAAGCGATCTGCGCGCCGCTGGGCCTGCCCAAGCCGCGGAGCCAGATCATCCCCGTCATCCTGGGGGAGGACAAGCGCGCGATGGCGGCGGCATCCGCCTTGCAGGACGCGGGGTTCGACATACGCGGCATTCGTCCGCCAACGGTGCCGCCGCGCACCAGCCGCCTGCGCATATCGCTGACGCTGAATGCCGGGCGGGCGGATGTATTGGCGTTGGGCGACGAACTGCGGAAGATATTGGCATGAGCATATTCATCGTCACCGGAACCGGCACAGGGATTGGCAAGACGGTGTTCGCCGCCGGTCTGGCCGGGGCGCTGGGCGCTTATTATTGGAAGCCTATCCAGGCGGGCCTCGACCCGGAGGGCGACAAGGAGACGGTGGCGCGATTGTCCGGCCTTCCCGCGTCGCGCATCCTGCCCGAAGCCTATCGGCTGACGACACCGGCATCCCCTCACCTCGCCGCGCGGATCGACGGCGTGGAGATTGAAATGGGCCGGCTGGCCTTGCCCAAGGTCGATGGCCCGCTGGTGATCGAGGGCGCGGGCGGCGTGCTCGTCCCGGTCAGCGAAACATTGTTGATGGCGGACCTTTTCCGGCACTGGGGGGTGCCCGTCATCCTCTGTGCGCCCACGCAGCTCGGCACGATCAACCACAGCCTGCTGAGCATAGAGGCGCTTCGAAGCCGTGGGGTGCCGCTTGCGGGAATCGCCTTTATTGGTGAGCCGCATGCGGAGAATGAGCGCATCATCCCGTTGTTGGGCAAGGTGAGATGCCTGGGCCGTTTGCCGCATCTTGCGGCGCTGGACGCCCCGACATTGGCGAGTGCATTTGGGTCTGCCTTCACCTTGCCGTGACGGCATCGCCCGGTCGAAAAGAATATTGCGGGCTTGAAAGGCGGGGGGCCGCTCCCCAATTGGCAGCGGCAACCGATTTCAGTTGCTTATTGCAACCTTGATAGGGGAATATATGGCCAGCTTGCTCGATCCCGTTCAATTGGGGGCCATCCCAGCGCCCAACCGCGTCCTCATGGCTCCACTGACGCGCGCCCGTGCCACCCGCGACCATGTGCCAACGCCGATCATGGCGGATTATTACCGGCAGCGCGCGTCGGCCGGCCTTATCATCAGCGAAGGCGTGGGCGTGTCCCAGCAGGGGCTGGGCTGGCCCTATGCGCCCGGCATCTGGTCAACAGAACAGGTGGAGGCGTGGAAGCCGGTCACCCAGGCGGTGCATGACGCTGGCGGGCGCATCTTTGCCCAGCTGTGGCATATGGGGCGGCTGGTGCATTCCAGCGTGACGGGGGAACAGCCGGTTTCCTCCAGCCCGCTCACCGCACCCGGACATGCGCATAGCTACCAAGGCAACCTGCCCTATGAACAACCCCGCGCATTGGCGGTGGAGGAGATTCCGGGGCTGATCGCCACTTATGTGATGGCTGTGCGCAACGCGCGGGCGGCGGGATTTGATGGCGTGCAGATTCATGCCGCGAACGGCTATCTGATCGACGAATTCCTGCGCAACGGCGTCAACCAGCGTGACGACATTTATGGCGGGAGCGTTGAAAACCGCGTTCGCCTGCTCCGGGAAATCACCCAGGCCGTGGCGGACGCCATCGGCGCGGACCGGACGGCGGTGCGCTTGTCGCCCAACGGCGCATCGCAAGGCACCGACGACAGCGATCCGGCCAGCCTGTCGCGCGCAGCGGCACAGACGCTCGAACCCATTGGCCTCGCCTTTCTGGAGATGCGCGAGCTCAAACCCGGCGGCACGAGGGGCGCATCCGACGTGCCGCGCCAGTCGCCGATCGTCCGCGAATATTTTACGGGTCCGCTGGTGTTGAACAGCGATTATGACGCGGCGAGCGCGCAGTCAGACCTGGACAGCGGCCTTGCCCAAGCGATCAGCTTTGGTCGACCGTTCCTTGCCAATCCCGACCTGCCCACCCGGCTGGCGGCTGAGGCACCATTGAATGAAGCGCGGGTCGACACTTTCTACACACAGGGTGCCGAAGGCTATATCGACTATCCGCCACTGGAACAGGCCGCCTGACGTAGAACGGGGCCGCCCTGTCCAGGCGGCCCCGCTTCTCAATTCCCTTGCACGCTGTCCTTACTCCCTTGCGGGAGGGTCAGATCGCGCCGAAACGTTCGCGCAGCGCGAGCATGGCGATAGCCGCCTTGGCTGCTTCGCCGCCCTTGTCCTTCTCAGTCCGCTTTGCGCGGGTGAGCGCCTGCGCTTCATCTTCGACCGTCAATATGGCGTTGCCGATCGCGATCCCATCCATGCTGAGCGCCATCAGTCCGCGCGCGCTTTCGTTGGAGACCACTTCGAAATGATAGGTTTCGCCCCGGATCACGACACCGATGGCGATAAAGCCGTCATAGCGCCCGGTTTCGGCCGCCAGCGCCACGGCACCGGGGATTTCCAGCGCGCCCGGAACGGTCACCACCTCATATTTATGCCCGGCGTCGTCCAGCGCTGCGGTCGCGCCTTCGATCAGCAGGTCGTTGAGATGGTCGTAGAAACGGGCTTCGACGATCAGAAACTTGGCCATGGCCCAATCCTTCCTACTTCTTACAGTTCGACAGGCCGATGCCCAATCACGGCCAGGTCATAACCGTCAAGCGCGATCAGGCTGTGGTGCGAATTGGTGAGCAGCACCATGTCATGCACGCCCAGTTCCGCCAGGATCTGCGCGCCCACGCCATAATCGCGCAGCTCGTCCATTTCGCTGCCCGCGCGCTGCCGCAGGATGCGGCTGACAAAATCGCTAGGCGTGCTGGGGGTCAGCACCACGATCACGCCCGCCCCTTCCTGCGCGATGATTTCCATCGACTTGGCGAGCAGGTCCGAACGAGAGCCGGTCGCGCCATAGACATCGTCCAGCAGGGATAGCTGATGCATGCGCACCAGCGTGGGTTCGTCGGGCAGGACATGGCCCTTTTGCAGCACCAGCTGCTCACTATGGGTCGCGCGGTTGTAAAAGCTGATCGCCTTCCAGTCGCCGCCCCATTTGCTGTGGAAATTGGCTTCGGCGCGTCGTTCGACCATATGATCGTGGCGGCGGCGGTAGGCGATGAGGTCACGGATCGTGCCGATCTTCATCTTGTGCTTCTGGGCGAAGGGGATGAGGTCGTCGAGCCGGGCCATGGTGCCGTCGTCCTTCATCACCTCGCAGATGACGCCGGATGGATTGAGGCCGGCAAGCCGCGCGACATCGACCGCCGCTTCGGTATGGCCGGTCCGCACCAGGACGCCGCCATCCTTGGCAACCAGCGGAAAGACGTGGCCGGGCGTCACAATGTCCTGCGGCCCCTTCGACCCGTCGATCGCGACGGAAATGGTGCGGGCGCGGTCGGCGGCGCTGATCCCCGTCGTCACCCCTTCGCGCGCTTCGACCGATACGGTGAAGGCGGTTTCGTGCCGGGTGCCGTTGTTGCGGCTCATCAGGCCAAGGCCCAGATGCTCGACCCGTTCCTTGGTCATGGCCAGGCAGATGAGGCCACGGCCATGGGTCGCCATGAAATTGATCGCGTCTGGGGTCGCCATCTGCGCCGGGATGACAAGATCGCCTTCATTTTCACGGTCTTCGTCATCGACCAGGATGAACATGCGTCCGTTCCGGGCTTCGTCGATAATCTCTTCGGGAGAGGCCAGCGCGGTGCCCCCTTCACGGCGGAGCAGGTAGCTTTCCAGCTTGCCCAGCGTTTCAGCCGTGGGGTTCCAGTCGTTTTCACCCAGCCGCCGCAGTGAATTGGCATGGAGTCCGGCGGCGCGGGCAAGGCCCGAACGGGACATGCGCCCGTCGGTGACGAGCGTGCGGACAGTGTCAATGAGCGAGGAAGACATGCTATGGACTCCTGGACCAGATCGGCCTTTCTCGCCGGTTATCACACTGTGGTGTGATTATGGCAAGTGGCAATCACACAGAAGACTGGCGAAGGCTCTGCATCCGGTCGAGATAGCGGGCAAGCACGTCGATCTCCAGGTTGAACGCGCGCCCTGGGGCAAGGCTGTCGAGCGTGGTCGCCGCCGCCGTATGGGGAATGATGTTCAGCCCGAAATGGACCGACCCATCGGCCTGATCGTCAACGCTGTTGACCGTCAGGGAAATGCCGTCGATCGTGATCGAACCTTTCGCCGCCAGCGCCGCAGCCAGCGCAGCCGGGGCAGCGACGACCAGCCGGGTCGAATCGCCCTCTGGCGTGGCGGATATCAATGCGCCGATGCCATCGACATGGCCGGTGACGATATGCCCACCCAGTTCGTCGCCCACCTTGAGCGCCCGTTCCAGGTTGAGCCGCCCGCCCTGTTCCCACAGGCCCGGCGCGGTGCGGGCCACGGTTTCAGCGGACAGGTCGACCGCGAACCAGTCCGCGCCCTTTTCCACCACGGTCAGGCATGCGCCCGAACAAGCGATAGACGCCCCGATTGCCACGCCATCCATGTCATAGGCGCAGCCGATGACAAGGCGCAGGTCGCCGCGCTGATCGACGGCGCGAATTTCGCCTATGTCGGTGATGATGCCGGTGAACATGGGTCTGCAATCCTGCTGGTTCCAGCCGCGCTCTAGGCGCTGCGCGTCCTTTCGTAAACCTCCAGCCGATCCTCGCCCAGCCGCCGTTCATCGGCAAGCCGCCAGCGGCCATGGGCGTCGGCAAGGTCGGCAAGGCCAATGTCGCCAACGCCCGCCCGGCCCGCGCCGATCAGGACAGGCGCGCGGTACAGCAGCAGCCGGTCGACCAGATCCGCGCGCAGGAAAGCCGCCGCCGTTTCCGCGCCGCCTTCGACCATCAGGTGGTCGACACCGGAAAGCGCGGCAATGTCTTCCGGGCGGGCGATATGTTCCCACCCTGCGGGCGCGGCGAGGCGGCTGAGCAGCAGGCGGCGGGGCGACCGGCCTTCCAGCCCCGCGATCCGCACGTTCAACCGGGGCGCATCCGCCCGCAGCGTGCCGCCCCCGACCAGGATAGCATCGTGCCGGGCGCGTTCCATATGGGCATGGGCGCGCGCCGCATCCCCGGTGATCCAGCGGCTGGTGCCATCGGCGAGGGCGATGCAGCCGTCGAGCGACAGTCCCAGTTTCAGCGTGACGGCGGGGCGGCCCAGCGTCTGGCGCAGCACGAAGCCGCGCATGGCCGCCGCAGCCTCCTGCGCCATCAGGCCCATTTCCACTTCGACACCGTGGGCGCGCAGATGGTCAGCGCCCTGACCATCCGTGCGGGGGTCAGGATCGCGCAGGGCGATCACGGCGCGCGATATTCCGGCGCGCGCCATCAGGTCGGCGCAACGCGGACCCCGCGCCGACAGGTGGAAACAGGGTTCCAGCGTCACATAAGCGGTTGCCCCCTGCGCCCGGTCCAGCGCCTGATCCAGCGCCTGCGCTTCGGCATGAGGGCGCCCGCCCTTCTGCGTCCAGCCGCGCCCGGCGACGATGCCGTCCCTGACAATCAGGCAACCGACATTGGGATTGGGGGTGGAAAGGCCCCGACCGCGTTCCGACAGCGCGATGGCGGCCTGCATGAAGCGGCGGTCGGCGGCGACGTCAACGCTCATGGGGAAAGCTCAGGGCTGCCCCGTGGTCGGCGCGCTTTTTTCCATCGCCTCCGCCTTGGCAAGGCGGGCGTCCAGCTGCCCATTAATCTGCTTCAGCGCTTCTTTTCGCCGCGCGCTGTTGCGTGCTTCCTCCGCGCGCCAATCGATGCCGAACACATCGGCGACGCCCTGCATCTCTTTCTGTTGCCGCTGGAGCGCCGCCTCGCGCTTGGCGAGGTCGATCTTCTGCTGCAAAATGATGGCCGCGTCGGACCGTTTGGCGTCCCAGCTTTGGACGTAGATGATCTGGTTGCGCGTCGGCATGGTGTTGGTGTTCGCATCGACGATGAACGCCCAGACGATGAGCCAGGTCATCGCCGCCGAAAGGCCGAGCAGCGGCCATTTATGCGCCCTGTTTTCAAGAAAATACCCCCACAGGTCGCTAAGCGCGCTTTTGGGGGACACCGGACGGGGAAAAATCGTCATCGCGGACATATAGGATAAGGCGCGACCGGATGCAAAAGCGTGGTTGGCTGGCCACGCTTTTCGCCCCAGTCCCAACGGTTTTTAACGATCGGCAAGCCGGAAATGGACCGTAAGCACCTTGCTGCCGCCGGTGGCCACGCCGTCGTGAGTCGCGGGGCGGAAGCGCCATTTGCGCAGGGCGTGGCGCTGTGTCGCGATCCAGAACGCGTCATCCGTGGCCGACAGCCTTTCTATCGCGGTCACTCGCCCATCCGGGCCGATCATGACGCGAACCGTCACTGATCCTTCCAGTCCCTGCCGCACCATCGCGCCGGGATAATCGGGCTGGAAGGCTGGCAGCGCCCGGGGATCGATTCGCGGTTCCACCAGCACCGGCTCACGCGCGGGATCGGGCAGAGGCGGCAGGACGTCAGCGCCGCCGGCAGTGTCGCCGCCGATAGTGCCGGAAACCGCGTCCCCCGGCGTCACCAGCAGGTCAGATGTCGTGTCGGCGCGAATGGGCTGGACCATCGGGCGGGGATGGATGACGGCCTTGCTTTCCGGCGGCGGCTCGGTCGTTTCGGGCGGCGGCGGCTGATCCAGAGGGATCTGATTGCTGATCAGGATTTGCGGCACATAAGGGGCAAAGGTCTCTCGCGGCATCAGGATGAGCAAGCCGCCTACCAGCGCGTGGACGGCAATCGCCCCGCCAATCCCGATAGGCGAACGTTTCGCGCCCCCATAGCCCGACTGCATATGCGCGCCGTTCGCCGACATGGTCATGAAGCCCATCGCATCCTCCATCCTTCGTTCTTTCCGCCTCCATGTGCGGTTGGATGATGTTACATCATATCATATGATATGTTGCAACATTATCTTTGGAAGGTCGCCGGTCCGTCGGGTGCTTGTGCGGGGGGCAGTGCCACCCTACCATAAGGAGATGACACAGACGCCCGAAGATCTGACGCTGGACGAAGTACGCGTGCGGCTTGCGCCGATCCTGCCACATCATGCGGCTTTCGATGGATGGCGGCCTGAAGCGGTGGCCATGGCGGCGGCTGAGGGGGGGGTCGATCCCGAGATCGCGCGGCTGGCCTTTCATGACGGCGCGATGGACATGATCGACGCCTGGTTCGCCAGCGTCGATGCCGGCATGGTGGACGCCCTGCCGCCTGAACAGTTGGCGGCCCTGTCGATCCGGCAGCGCATCACGTCGCTGGTCGAAGCACGGCTGGCGCTGCTGGCGCGCGACCGGGAGGCGCTGCGCCGGGCGATTGCCATCATGGCGATGCCGCAAAATGCGGCCCGCGCGGCTCGGCTCGGCTGGCGCGCTGCCGACATGATGTGGCGTGCGGCGGGCGACGATGCAACTGATCTCAGCCATTATAGCAAGCGCATGACGCTGGCGGCGGTCTATGCCGCGACGCTGATGGTCTTCATCGATGATGAGAGCGATGATTATGAAGAAAGCCGCGCTTTCCTGGCGCGGAGAATCGAGGGCGTGATGCGCTTTGAACGGGCGAAGGCGCGGTGGAAGGGCATTGGCGGGGGCGAACGGTTGAGCCTGGCGCGCTTTATCGGCAGGCTGCGCTATCCGGCGGTGTGATGCGGGGGGCCGTGATTGGGTCTGGCCTTTTCCTATCGGTATTGATAGTCACTCGCAGAAGTTTTGAATGAGTGATTTTCCTTGCGCCTGACCGACCTGCCGCTGCGCCAACCCGCTTATGTGGACATGATCGACTGGAACGCCCTTTCGGCGACCGATGGTCAGCGCCTGCGTGAATTCGGCCTGATCGAAGGGGCGGATGTAGAGGCGCTCCACCATGGCGGACTGTTGGGGCGCGGGCCGATTGCGTGCAAGATCGGGCGGATGACAATCGCCATGCGCCGCGCCCATGCCGCCGCGATTTCGGTGCGGATCGGCGACCGGGACGAGCGCGCATGAGCGCATTTCCCCTGGTCGCGCTGGTCGGCAATCCCAATGCCGGCAAAAGCGCGCTGTTCAATGCGCTGACCGGCGCGCGGCAGAAGCTGGGCAATTATCCCGGCGTCACGGTCGAACGGAAGGCGGGGCGTCTTTCCCTGTCCGATGGTCGCCCGGTCGAACTGGTCGATCTGCCGGGGACCTACAGCCTTGATCCCACCAGCCCGGACGAGCAGGTCACGCGCGACGTGGTGCTGGGCAAGCAATCGGGCGAGCGGCTGCCCGACGCGCTGGTGGTCGTCATCGATGCGTCCAACCTGGACAATCACCTGCGTTTCGCGCTGGAATTGCTGTCGCTGGGGTTGCCGACCGTCGTCGCGCTCAACATGGTCGACCTGGCGTCGCGCGATGGGCTGGAACTGGACCCTGCCGTCCTGTCGCGGGAACTGGGCGTGCCGGTGGTTCCGACCGTCGCGGTGCGCAAGCGGGGGTTGGACGACCTGCGCGGACAGATTGAAACGCTGTTGAACCCTGCCCCCGCGCGCGCCAAGGCCCTACCGGGCGACTTTAACGCAGTGCGCGCAGAGGCCAAGCGTATCGCGAAAGCTGCGGTGGTGCGCGAAACCCCGTCGCGGCGGCTGACGGCTGCGGTTGACCGGATCGCACTGCACCCCGTTTTCGGGCTGTTCATGCTGCTGGGGCTGCTGTTCATCATGTTCCAGGCGGTCTATGCCTGGTCCGAAGCGCCCATCGCCATGATCGAAGGGCTGGCCGGAACGCTGAGCGGGGCTGTCACCGATGCACTGCCCGACGGCTTGCTGCGATCATTTCTGGTCGACGGCGTCATCAACGGCGTTGGGTCGGTCGTTGTCTTCCTGCCGCAGATCCTGATCCTCTTCTTCTTCATCCTGATGCTGGAAGCGACGGGATATATGGTGCGCGCCGCATTCCTGATGGATGGACTGATGGCGCGGGTGGGCTTGTCGGGCCGTGCCTTCATCCCGCTACTGTCCTCCTTTGCCTGCGCGGTGCCGGGAATCATGGCAACGCGCACGATTGCCGATTCCAAGGACCGGCTGACGACCATTTTGATCGCGCCGCTGATGACCTGTTCCGCGCGCTTGCCAGTCTATGCGGTGATCATCGGTGCCTTCATTCCCGCGCGCGATGTCGGATTGGGCGTTGGGCTGCAGGGCCTTGTGCTGTTCTGCCTCTATGTCGCGGGGATCGTCGGGGCGATGCTGGTGGCGCTGGTGCTGCGCATGACGGTCACAAAGGGGGCCAGCGGCAGCTTCCTGATGGAGATGCCCAAATATCAGTGGCCGCGTCCGCGCGATGTGCTGCTGGGCCTGTGGCAGCGGGCCGTCATCTTCTTGAAGCGCGCAGGCACGATCATCTTTGCGTCGACCGTGATCCTGTGGCTGATGCTGAGCTTTCCCAAGGCTCCAGAGAATAGCGCGGTCAGCCAGGTCAATTATTCGGTCGCCGGGCGGATCGCCAATGGCCTGAACGTCGTGCTGGAGCCGATCGGTTTCAACCGCGACATCAGCCTGGCGTTGATCCCGGCCATGGCCGCGCGCGAAGTCGCGGTGTCCGCGCTCGCCACGGTCTATTCGCTCGATGCGGACGAGGATGAGGCCAAGCTGGAACGGAGCCTTGGCGATCGGCTGAAGGACAATTGGCCGCTACCGACGGCGCTCGCCTTCCTCGCCTGGTTCGTTTTTGCGCCACAATGCATCTCCACCATCGCCGTGACGAAGCGTGAAACCAACGGTTGGCGCTGGCCGCTGTTCATGGTTGGGTATCTTTTCGCCCTTGCTTATGCCGCAGCGGGTTTGACCTACTGGACCGCGACGGCTGCGGGGCTATAAGAACCTCCAAAGTATCGGAGGAAATATGGCGGGTTCGGTCAACAAGGTTATTCTGGTCGGGAATCTGGGCGCGGACCCCGAGGTGAAGAGCTTCCAGAATGGCGGCAAGGTGTGCAACCTGCGCATCGCCACATCTGAAAACTGGAAGGATCGCAACTCGGGCGAGCGCAAGGAGCGCACCGAATGGCACAGCGTCTCCATTTTTTCCGAAGGGCTGGCCGGCGTCGCCGAACGCTTCCTGCGCAAGGGGTCGAAAGTCTATCTGGAAGGCCAGCTGCGCACCCGCAAGTGGCAGGACCAATCGGGCAATGACCGTTACACCACCGAAGTCGTGCTGCAGGGGCCGGGCGCGGTTCTGACCATGCTGGACGGCGCGCCGGGCGGCGGTGGCCAGGGTGGCGGCCGCAGCCAGGGCGGCGGCGATTGGGGCGGTGGTTCGGGCGGCAGCTATGGCGGCGGCGATGATGATTTCGGCGGCCCGAACAGCGGTGGCGGACGGTCCTCAGGCGGGGGAAGCCGGGGCGGATCGACCTTTGACAACGACCTGGATGACGAAGTGCCGTTCTGAGGCTGGCACTTCTTTCGCGAAAAAGGGCGCTCCGGCTTGTGCAGGAGCGCCCTTTTCGTTGGGGGAGCCGGGAGACTCCCCTTTTCCATGTGCCCTGAGCGCCTGTTGCAAGCAGGCAGTCGACGGGGGCTTCCTTCTCTTCAAAGGAAGTGAAGGGCTTCGACAGGCTCAGCCCGAACGGGGATGGGTGTTCGCGGACATATCCTCAGTTGGTCCTAAAGGCTCCAGCTTGCGCGGGAGCCGCTCAGGCAGCAGCCGCAGCGACCTCGCTCAGACCAAGCTCTGCAATGGCGAAGCGGCGGATATGTTCGGCCAGATCTTCACGGTCGAGCGCGAAGGCAAGGTTCGCTTCGATATAGCCCGCCTTCGAACCGCAATCGAACCGGCGACCGTCAAACGTGACGCCGTGGAAGGGCTGTTGCCCGATCATCGACGCCATGCCGTCGGTCAGCTGAATCTCACCGCCCGCGCCCTTTTCCTGCGTCTCCAATATCTTCATCACTTCGGGCTGCAGGATGTAGCGCCCCGGCAGGATGAGGTTGGACGGCGCGGTCCCCGGCGCAGGCTTTTCCACCAGGCCCTTGACCTCAGTCAGCGCACCATCCCGCGCGCCCGGATCGATCACGCCATAGCTAGGCGTTTCGGCCATGGGCACTTCCAGAGCGCAGACGAGATTGCCGCCGACCTTGTCATAGGCGTCGACCATCTGCTTGAGGCAGCCGCGGCCCGGCGCGCCCTTCATCAGTTCGTCGGGCAGCAGGATGGCAAATGGTTCATCGCCGACAATGTCGCGGGCGCACCAGATGGCGTGACCAAGGCCCAGCGGCTCCTGCTGGCGCAGGAATACGGCGTTGCCAGGCGCGAGGCGCGTGCCTTCCAGGGCGGACAGGTCCTTGCCCCGTTCGCGCTGCGTCGCTTCGGCTTCAAAGGCCATGTCGAAATAATCTTCGATCGCGCCCTTGCCGCGACCGGTGACGAAAATCATTTGCTCAATGCCCGCCTCGCGCGCTTCATCGACGGCATATTGGATCAACGGGCGATCAACGACGGGCAGCAGTTCCTTGGGCACCGACTTGGTGGCCGGAAGGAAGCGGGTGCCAAGCCCTGCAACAGGAAACACGGCTTTACGAATTGGCTTATTAGGCATGAGACTCCATTCTCGCTAATCGCGGACGACAGGCTTTGCCATCCGTGGCTCAAAGGTCAAGCGAAGCGAAAGGATTACCCCACCCGGTCAGACGGCCAGCAGGCGCTGGGCCGTGGTTTCGAGCGACGCAATCTCCGCGTCGAGTTGCTCAAGCGAAACATGCATATGGTTGTTCCGCGTGTCACGGCAGGTGAAGCCGCCAGGCGCAGGCTGCTGAAAGCCGCCAACAATGAGCGATCGAAAACGGTCGATCCTCTGCATGTTTCGTTCGATATCCGAAATCTCGGTCAGGGCGCCAGCGTTGCGCCGATCGCGCATCGCCACCATGGTCCGCAGTTCGGCCATCAGTTTGGCCATGGCCGGGCGCGTCCGGGTGCCGACGGTTCGCACGTCACCCATAGCCTCCCGCATCATGGCGATCTTTGCTTCCAGACTCTGTTCCAACATTGTCCAGGCACAAACCAGACGTCCTACGCCGCACAGCAGCGCAGCATCTTCCGGCGCATAGTCAGACACCGCCCTCACCTTGATTTCCGAAATGTGGTTCACCGTCCACCCCCGACCCGTTTTTGTTTCTTTGCCCGCGCAAATCCTGCACGTTATGGGTGAGCCAAGGCTAGAGGCGGAACAGAGCGCCGCCCGCATCCATGGCACAGGCCAGCGGCAGACGTGCAAAATCAGCGATGAGCCGATTGGGGGGGCCAGCTTCCGGCAGCCGGGCGAATCAAAAATCGATAGCGATTCCCTTGCGTTCCCAGTCGCCGTAACGGACGGGGCTAAGCTCTTCATCATGGCGTGATGGCTGGTCGACGGGGTCGGGTTCCGGCACGGGCGGGCTTTTGGACAGGTGAGCGGGTGGCTTCACATGCGCCGGGCGCTTGCCGTTGAACGTTCCCATGGTCCGATGCCTTTCGATTGCGATGCCGGTTGGGCAATCCCATATTCATGCCGTGCCTGCTATCTGGGCCGCGAAGGAGAATGACGCAAGTGAGCGGTTTGAAGACGATGATGCTGTTGTCGGCGATGACGGCGCTGTTCATGGCACTGGGCTATACGCTGGGCGGCGGCGCGGGCGCGCTGATCGCGCTGCTGGTGGCGGCGGGCATGAACCTCTTCACCTTCTGGAACGCCGACAAGATCGTCCTGTCCATGCACGACGCGCGCGAAGTGGACGCAGGCAGCGCGCCGGAATTTTACGGGCTGGTGCGCGACCTTGCCCAGCGGGCGGGCCTGCCGATGCCGCGCGTCTATCTGATCGACCAGCCGCACCCCAATGCGTTCGCCACGGGCCGTGATCCGGCGCATGCGGCGGTGGCGGCGACTACCGGACTGCTTTCGATGCTGACCCGCGATGAAGTGGCGGGGGTGATGGCGCATGAACTGGCCCATGTGAGGAATCGCGACACGCTGATCATGACGATGGTGGCGACCATCGCGGGTGCCATCGCCATGCTCGCCAATTTCGGCCTGTTCTTTCGCGGGGGCAGCAATGACAATGGCCACGGCAATCTGGTAGCGGGGCTGTTGGCCGTCATCGTCGCGCCCTTTGCCGCGATGATCGTGCAGATGGCGATCAGCCGCACGCGCGAATATGCCGCCGATGCGGGCGGCGCGCAGATCAGCGGCAACCCGCACGCGCTGGCGTCGGCGTTGGCGAAGATTTCGGGCAAGGCGGCGACGATCCCCAACCCGGTGGCGCAGCGCAATCCCGCTGCCGCACAACTCTACATCGTGCCGTCCCATGTCAGCGAACTGTTTTCCACCCATCCCGCGACGGAAAAGCGCATCGCGGCACTGCACGAAATGGGCGGAGGCATGGCGATCCCCACGGCGTCAGCCCCCCGCGCATCGGCGCTTTCGCCGGTCGCGACCCCGCGCCGAAACCGTTCGAGCGCGCTTGATCCCCTGCGCCGCGACTGAGCAGCCTTTGCGCCGCCCGAGGAAATGGCCTAGGCGCGGCGGATGGCTCGTTCTACCCGTCCCGATGATGTCCCCGGCCTGGCAACGCGCCGCGCCGCCCTGCGATTGCTCGACGCCGTGTTGCGCCGGGGGGAGCCGCTGGAAACCGCGCTCCACGGTGCGGCGCAGGGGTTGAGCCAGCCCGACCGGGCGATGGTCCATGCCATTGCCGCCGAAACGTTGCGCCATCTGCCTGACCTGGACGCCCTGATCGACGGCGCGACGCGCCAGCGCCTGCCTGACGACGCGAAGGCGCGGATGGTGCTGCGCATCGCCCTGATCCAGGTGCTGGTGCTGGGCACAGCCCCTCATGCCGCCATCGCGACGGCGTTGCCGCTGGTCGATGGCGGTCCGCGCAAGCTGGTTCACGGCGTCTTTAGCACCATCACGCGGGCTGCCCCCACCCTGCCGGTTCCGCCTGCCCTGCCGCCCGAAGTGGTCGCTCGCTGGTCTCCCATGTGGGGCGACGCCATGCCGGCGGCGGCGGCGCAAGCCTATGCCGACCGACCGCCCGTCGATGTCAGCGTCCGGGATTTGGACCAAAGCAGCCTATGGGCGGAACGACTGGAGGGCGAAAGCCTTGCGCCCGGTCATGTGCGCCTGCCCGGCCATGGTGCCGTGACCGACCTGCCGGGCTTTGACGAAGGCGCATGGTGGGTGCAGGATCTGGCCGCATCCTGTCCCGCGCGGCTGCTGGGCGCAGGCGAGGGACGCGTGGCGCTGGACCTGTGCGCGGCACCGGGCGGCAAGACGATGCAGCTGGCGGCGGCAGGATGGCAGGTGACGGCGGTCGACCAGTCGAAGAAGAGGCTGGAGCGGCTGAGCGCCAATCTGGCGCGCACCGGCCTGTCTGCGTCCATTGTCCAGGCCGACCTGCGCCAGTGGCAACCGGACGCGCCCGTCGATGCCATCCTGCTGGACGCGCCGTGCAGCGCCACCGGCATCTACCGCCGCCACCCCGACGTGCTGCATCGCATCGGCGCGCGCCAGATTGCTGAACTGGCCGAATTGCAGACGGAACTGCTCAACCGGGCGGCGCAATGGCTGAAACCGGGCGGGACGCTGGTCTACGCCACCTGCTCGCTGGAAAAGGCGGAGGGGGAGGAGCAGATTGGCAGCTTCCTGCGCGCCCATCCCGATTTCAGGCTGACGGCCCCGGCACAGGCGGATTTGCCCGAAGGCATCGAACCGTCCGTCGAAGGATGGCTGCGGACCCTGCCTGCCACGCTGGCCGACAAGGGCGGGACGGACGGCTTTTTCATCGCCCGGCTTGCGCGCGACGCGGCATAGGCGGTAAATGGCAAGAGTCTGCCTGACCGCCAGAAAGGCTCAGCTTGCGCCCGACCGAACCCCTTCCGCTTTATCATAGCTGGCCGCTGTACGACCTGCATGTTCACCTGTCGCCGGTGGCGCTCGACAGCTATTGCGCTCAGGGCGACCTGGCACTGGCGGAGCGGGGGATCGGCCTGTGGCACTGCGACCTGAAGGATGATCGGCTAAGCTGGACCAGCGGCGTCTATGACCTGTTCGGGCTGGAACAGGGCATGACGGTGCCGCGCCTCCTGGCGGTATCGCTCTACGCGCCGGATTCGCGCGAAGCGATGGAACGGTTGCGCACCTATGCCATATGTTACCGTCGCGGCTTTACGCTGGACGTGGACATTCGTCCGCTGGACAGCGCTGATGAACGCACGATGCGCCTGGTCGCCGCGCCGATCCTTCACGACGATCAGGTCGTGGGGCTGCATGGGATAAAGCAGATTTTGCCGCGCGGATCGGCCTTTTCTGAGCGGCGGCACCCCACCCTTTTCGACCGATCCTGAGCGCGCGAGGTGGTCCAGCGCAGAACCCTGTGGATAAGCTGGAAATGGAGCGTTGCCCTAGCCCCATGGCGTCGTTAGAGCGGGCTGTTGATGACCAGCCCAATCCTGATTTCACCATCCATCCTGTCCGCAGACTTCGCCCGCCTGGGTGAGGAGGTTCGCGCCATCGACGAAGCGGGCGCGGACTGGATTCACATCGACGTGATGGACGGGCATTTCGTGCCCAATATCACCATCGGCCCCGGCGTCGTGAAGGCATTGCGCCCACACACGAAAAAGCCGTTCGACGTGCATCTGATGATCTCTCCGGTCGATCAATATCTGAACGCCTTTGCCGAAGCGGGCGCTGACATATTGACCGTCCACCCGGAAGCCGGGCCGCACATCCACCGGTCGGTCCAGCACATCAAGTCGCTGGGGGTGAAGGCTGGCGTCGTGCTCAATCCCGGCACCCCCGCCAAGATGCTCGATTATCTGATCGATGACGTCGACCTCATTTTGGTGATGAGCGTCAATCCGGGCTTTGGCGGCCAGAGCTTCATCGAGAATCAGCTGCGCAAGATCGAAGCGATCCGCAAGATGATCGACAAGAGCGGTCGTGACATCCGGCTGCAGGTCGATGGCGGCATCGATTTCACCACTGCGCCGCGCGCGATCGAAGCGGGCGCGGACGTGCTGGTCGCGGGCACCGCCACCTTCCGGGGCGGACCGACGGCCTATGCCGATAACATCGCGAAGCTCAAGGGCGGGTGAGCGACCGCAGGCGCACCCCTGCCCCATCGGTGCCGGACCTGGCCGGAAACGGTCAGGAAGATGACGGGATCGAACAGGGCAAGCGGCTCATTCGCATCGCGGATGACAAGGGACTGTCGCTGGCCCAGCGGATCGCCAACCGCTTTTACCTGATGAGCTGGAAGACGCCCATTCATGGGCGGCGGCTGAAGGGCAAATATCCGCTGAAGCTGCTGGCGGTTCCCGACGATGAAATGCCCGGCGATCTTCGATCAGGTCAGGCGATTCGGGCGGGATATTTCCTGTTCCGTGGAACGCGGCAGCCTGTCGACACGGTCGATTTCGACCGGCTGTCGCTCACCCCCGCCTTCACCGACTATCTGCACAGCTTCGCCTGGTTGCGTGACCTGGCCAGCGCGGGCACGCGGGAACAGGGCGCTCCCGTTGCCGAAGGCGTGATGCGCAAATGGCTTTCGGTCCATGCCGACACGCCCAGCGAACCGGCCTGGCGCGCGGACAATGCCGGGTGGCGGCTGCTTTTCTGGTCGGCGCACGCGCCCTTGATCCTGTCGTCGAGCGACCTTGTCTATAGGTCGCTGGTGCTGAACTGCATCGCGCGCACCGCCCGCCATCTGGATCGCGGCGCGGACAAGGCCCCTGTCGGGTTGCCGCGGCTGGTTGCCTGGGGTGGGATCGTCGGCGTATCGATGCTGTTGCCGGGGGGCGCGGCGCGCAAGATATTCGGCGAAGCGGGGCTGAAGCGCGCCATCGACAGCGCCTTCCACGGCGATGGCGGCATCATTTCCCGCTCCCCGCTCGACCAGTTCAAGGCGGTCATGCTGCTGTCGATGGTCCGGTCGGTATATGATGTGCGGCGTGAACAGATCCCGCCCTTCCTGACCGAAGCATTGGCGCGCGCCGTTCCGGCGCTGCTGGGCCTGACCCATGGCGACGGCGGCCTGGGCAGTTGGCAGGGCGCTGCTGCGATCGACCCGGCGGCGATGGAGGCGATCGTTCGCGCCAGCCGCGTGCGGGCGCGACCGCTGCGGCAGGCGAATGACTGGGGTTATCAGCGGCTGGTCGCGGGCGCGACGATCGTTCAGATCGACGCTGCGCCGCCGCCCGTCGCGCGGCTGGCGGCAGCGGGCTGCGCGTCCACGGGTGCGATCGAGATCAGCGACGGGCCGCAGCGGCTGATCGTCAATTGCGGCGGCGCGGCACTGGGCGGGGCGTGGATGCCCGCCGACCTGGCGCAGGGTCTGCGCACCACGGCGGCGCACAGCACGATGGTCCTGAACGACAGCAATTCGACCGCGCTGATGCCGGATGGAACGCTGGGGCGCGGCGTGACCGAGGTGGAGCTTCACCGCCAGGAAACCGACAATGGCAGCCGCATCGAAATCAGCCATGATGGCTATGTCCGGCGCATGGGCTATGTCCATCGCCGTCTGCTGCTGCTGAGCGGCGACGGCAAGGAAATTCGGGGCGAAGACCTGCTGACGCCGACGGTCAAACGCCGCAAGCCGGTGAAGCTGCCCGTCCAGCTGCGTTTCCACCTGGCCCCCGGTGTCGAGCCGACGTCCACCGCCGATGGCATGGGGGCATTGTTGCGCATCGACGACGGGGCAATGTGGCAGTTTCGCGCCAATGGGGGCAAGCTGGCGGTCGAAGACAGCCTGTGGACCGACCATGAAGGCCGACCGCATCCAACCCGGCAACTGGTCATCATGGGCGAAGCGCTGCCGGGCGGTTCCACCATAGGCTGGCTTTTCAAGAAGGTCGGTTGAGCGTGACCGTGCTCCTGCGAAGGCAGGAGGCCAGTTCCAAGCCCAGACTGGGCTCCTGCCTTCGCAGGAGCACGTGGTGCCGGGGGTCGATCAGGGCGAGCGTCGGGGCCTTGCACCGCCTTACGCAGCGCCAGATGTCCCCTATCTCTTGCCGCAACGGCCAAGCAGCACTAGAGGGCGGCGCAAGCCCGAAACGGCACCGAACAGCAGGATTCTCGCCATGACCGACGTCACCATCAAACGCGCCCTTCTTTCCGTTTCAGACAAGTCTGGCCTGGTTGAACTGGGTCAGGCGCTGGGCAGGCACGGCGTCGAACTGGTTTCGACCGGCGGCACGGCCAAGGCGCTGCGGGACGCGGGGCTGGAGGTTAAGGATATTTCCGATCTGACCGGCTTCCCCGAAATGATGGATGGCCGGGTCAAGACGCTGCACCCCAAGGTGCATGGCGGCCTGCTGGCCGTCCGCGACAATCCCGGCCATGTCGCGTCGATGCAGGAGCATGATATCGGGGCGATCGACCTGGTGGTCGTCAACCTCTACCCCTTCGCCGCGACCGTCGCCAAGGGCGCGGATCGCGAGGAGATTATCGAGAATATCGACATTGGCGGCCCTTCCATGGTCCGGTCGGCGGCAAAGAACCATGAAAGCGTCGCGATTGTCACCGATCCGGCCGACTATGCCCGGCTGATCGGGGAAATGCAGGAAAAGGGCGGCGCGACAAGCTATGATTTCCGCCGGATGCTCGCGGCCAAGGCCTATGCCGCCACCGCCGCCTATGATTCGATGATCGCCAGCTGGTTCGCCTTTGCCGATCAGGGCGTCGCGCTACCGGAAACGCTGGCCGTGGCCAGCACGCTGGGCGCAACCCTGCGCTATGGCGAAAATCCGCATCAATCCGCCGCGCTCTATTTGCCGGTCAGCGGCGGCGCGAACGGCATCGCCCAGGCCCGGCAGATCCAGGGCAAGGAACTGTCCTACAATAATTATAATGATGCCGACGCTGCGCTGGAACTGGTCAGCGAGTTTCGCGACGGCCCGCCGACGGTGGTGATCGTGAAGCACGCCAACCCCTGCGGCGTCGCCACCGGCAACAGCCTGATCGAAGCCTATGAAGCTGCGCTCGCCTGCGACAGCGTATCGGCCTTTGGCGGCATCATCGCCGTCAATCGCCCGCTCGACGGGCCTACCGCCGAAGCGATCAGCGGCATATTTACCGAGGTCGTCGCGGCCCCCAGCGCGGACGATGATGCCAAGGCGATCTTTGCCAAGAAAAAGAACCTGCGCCTGCTGCTGACCGGCGATCTGCCCGATCCGACCCGCAATGGCCTTCAGATCAAGAGCATCGCCGGGGGCCTGCTGGTGCAGGGCCGTGACAATGGCCGGATCAGCCGCGACCAGTTGAGGGTCGTGACGAAGCGCGCGCCGACCGAACAGGAACTGGCCGATTGCCTGTTCGCCTGGACCGTCGCCAAGCATGTGAAGTCCAACGCCATCGTCTATGCCAAGGATAATAGCACGGCGGGCATCGGCGCTGGCCAGATGAACCGGCTGGAATCCGCCCGCATCGCGGCGTGGAAGGCGAAGGATGCAGCGGACAAGGCGGGATGGGGCCAGGCGCGCACGATCGGGTCGGCGGTGGCGTCCGACGCCTTCTTCCCCTTTGCCGATGGGCTGCTCACGGCGGTCGAGGCGGGCGCTACGGCGGTGATCCAGCCGGGCGGATCGATCCGGGACGATGAAGTGATCGCCGCAGCGGACGAAGCCGGTCTGGCGATGGTGTTCACGGGCATGCGTCACTTCCGTCACTGACCCCCGGACGACGGCGATAGAAAGGGGTGCCGCCTGGCCGGCGGCACCGCCTGCCTAACGCGCTGTTAACCAATCCTTAGATGATTTCCTTCACTCGGCATGGTAGATGGATTTTATCGGGGGGCTTCAATGCCGGATATCGATCAGACTGTGGACGTCGCCATCATCGGCGCAGGTCCTGCCGGCCTTACCGCAGCCTATTTGCTGACGAAAAAAGGCTATTCGGTCGCGGTCATCGAAAAAGACCCCATTTATGTCGGCGGCATCAGCCGCACCGTCGAGCTGAACGGTTTCCGTTTCGACATTGGCGGTCACCGCTTTTTTTCCAAGTCGAAAGAGGTGGTGGACCTCTGGAACGAGATACTGCCCAACGATTTTATCCAGCGCCCGCGCATGAGCCGCATCTATTATGAGGGCAAATTCTACAGCTATCCGCTGCGCGCGTTCGAGGCCCTGCTGAACCTGGGCTTTTGGCGGTCGGCTCTTTGCATGGCGAGCTTTGCCAAGGCAAAGCTGTTCCCCAACCGCACCATCCGGTCGTTCCAGGACTGGACGGTGAATGCTTTTGGTCACAAGCTGTTTTCGATCTTCTTCAAGACCTATACCGAAAAAGTATGGGGCATGCCCTGCGACGAAATGTCGGCGGATTGGGCGGCGCAGCGCATCAAGGGGCTGTCGCTCTGGGGCGCGGTCAAGGATGGGCTGAAGCGCTCGCTGGGCCTCAACAAGCGTCCCAATGACGGGATGGAGACCAAGACGCTGCTGGAAAGCTTCCGCTATCCGCGCCTTGGCCCCGGCATGATGTGGGAAGCCGCGCGCGATTTCGTGGTGGCGGGAGGCAACAGCGTATTGATGGCGCACAGTCTGGAACGGCTGGCGCGCAATGATGTATCAGGTCAGTGGCAGATGGTGGCCAAGGGGCCTGATGGCGATATATCGCTTACATCCGCCCATGTGATCAGTTCCGCGCCGATGCGCGAACTGGCCGGGCGCATCCATCCCCTGCCCGCGACGCTGGGCAATGCGATGGAGCTGAAATATCGCGACTTTTTGACCGTCGCGCTGATGATCCGGTCCGAGGACCTGTTCCCCGACAACTGGATCTACATCCATGACAGCAAGGTGCAGGTCGGTCGCATCCAGAATTTCCGCAGCTGGTCGCCCGAAATGGTGCCTGACCCGACGCTGGCCTGCGTAGGCCTGGAATATTTCTGCTTCGAAGGCGACGGCCTCTGGTCGTCGAGCGACGCCGATCTGGTCGAACTCGCCAAGAAGGAGATGGCGTTGCTGGGCCTGTGCGATCCCGCCGATGTCGTAGGCGGAGCCGTGGTTCGGCAGGAAAAGGCCTATCCGGTCTATGATGATGATTATGCCGTCAATGTCCTGGCGATGCGCACCGAATTGCAGCAGCTTTACCCGACGCTGCACCTGGTCGGCCGCAACGGCATGCATCGTTATAATAATCAGGATCACGCCATGATGACGGCGATGCTGACCGTCCGCAATATCGAGGCAGGCGAAACGATTTACGACATCTGGGCCGTAAACGAAGACGCCGAATATCATGAGGCAGGCGAAGAGGGTCAGGATGCCGCAGGAGAGCAGGCTGCCCTGTCCAGCGTGCGGAGCGTGCCGGGCCGCCTGAAGGCAGCCTGAAGCCATGGAACGACGCACGCCTGCACTGGCTTCCATGGCGGGCGGCATCATCGCCCGCTTCACCTTCACCCGCTATCTGGTGGCGAGTGTCATCGCCCTGTGCGGCGACATGCTGCTGTTCCTGGGCCTGTTGCAGGCTGACGTGTCACCGGCGGCAGCGGGATTTGCGGGCTATGCCGGGGGGCTTGTGCTGCACTGGATGATCAGCATCCGTTTCGTATTCACGCCATCCGAACGCGCCACCCATGGGCAGCGGTTGGGCTTTGTGGCCAGCGCGGTCATCGGGCTGGCGATCACCACCGGTTTGATCAGCGGCCTTAGCGCAACCGGGCTGGCACCCGCGCTGGCGAAGCTGGTCGCCGTGCCGGTCAGTTTCCTGTCTGTCTATGCGATCCGAAAATATGGCGTCTTTTCCGGTGCCTGATCAAAGCCATGCGATTCCCGAAAAGAATGCCCCGAAGTTCACGCCCGGCATGCGCTGGGCGATGTTCGGCTGGCTGCTTTGCTGTGCTGTCCTGCTGTGGCTTTCGCGCCATGAACTTGCTTCGCTGACCTTTCGCGATCCTGACGATTCGATGCGGTTGCAGCAGGTGCGCGACTGGCTGGGGGGGCAGGGATTTTACGATGTCAGCCAGCATCGGGTTTTTCCGCCCCAGGGCGGTCCGATGCACTGGTCGCGGATCGTCGATGCGCCGATTGCAGCGCTGATCCTGATGCTGCGTCCCTTGCTGGGAACGGCCCTGGCTGAAACCGTGGCATGTGCCGCCATACCCCTGCTTTTGCTGGGTGCGCTTACCGCGGCGCTGTTCGCCGCAGTCCGCAGGATCGCCGGGCCGGCAATCGGCTTGCTGGCGACGGGGCTGCTGCTGACCACGCCAACCATCCTGGTGCAGTTCGGGCCGCTGCGGATCGATCATCACGGCTGGCAGATCGTCATGGCGACGATCGCTCTGGGCGGCGCGCTGGATTATCGCCCGGCGCGTGGCGGTGCCATCGCCGCCATTGCCTTGGCGATATGGTTGCAAATTTCGAGCGAGGGCCTGCCCTACGCCGCCCTGTTCGCGGCGATATTCGCGCTGTGGCAATGGCGCGACCGGGACCAGACGCCGCGCTTCGTCGCTTTCGCCATGCTACTGGGTGGCGTTGCGCTACCGCTGCTGGCGTTGTTGCGCGGACCAGCGGCACTGGTGCAGCAGCAATGCGATTCATTGTCGGCCGCCTATCTCTGGCCGCTAGCCGCCTTTGCGGTGGCAACGCCCATCCTGTTTCGGGTGCTGCCCACATCCGCCAGCGGTCGCTTCGCTGCGGCTGCGACAGGCGCAGCCGCGGCGGCGGCAGTGTTCGCCTTTACCGGCGGCCCGTGCCTGACCGGCGACCCGTTCAAGGCTCTCGGCCCCCTGGCCTACAAGCTATGGTATCTGCATGTGATGGAGGGGCGGCCCATCTGGGAACAGGCGATTTCCATGGTTGGGTTGATCCTGCTGCCGCCGCTGGCCGGGCTGGTCGGATCAATCGCCGCGGGCCGCGCTGCCAAGGATCAGGGCGAACGATATCGCTGGATCGTGATCACATTGCTTCTGGTCGGATCGACTGGGGTCGCTGTAATGGTGATGCGCGCCATGTCGGTCGCGCACATCATGGCGATGCCGGGCATTGCATGGCTGATGCTACAACTTTTCCGTCGGGCGCAGAGTCACACAAGCGCTGTCGTGCGGGTGCTGGGGTCGGCGGCGGTCGCCTTGCTCACGCCGACTGCGCTTTGCGCCCTGTGGGTGGGATTGACCCCTGAGAAGAAAAGCAATGAGGCTCCACCAGCGCAGGCAGCCGACTGCCGCGCCGGGCAGACCATCGCGCCCTTGCGTCAGTTGCCGGTTTCAACATTGTTCGCGCCGCTGGACATGGGCCCGGACATATTGATTCGCACTGGGCATAATGTGACCGGCACCGCCCATCACCGCAACGCCGCCGGGATCACGGCCGTGGTCAAAGGCTTCACGGCAACGCCGGATCGCGCGCGTGTCATTCTGGCCCGGCTGAGCAGTGGGCGAGGCCCCGACTATGTCATTACGTGCAAGGCGCTGAACGAATTCGAACATTATGCGCGCGACCATCGCCAGAGCCTGGCCGCCGCGCTGGTGCGTGGCGCGCCGCCGACGTGGCTGCGTCGAGTGCCCGCGCCGGAGCCGCTGCGCATCTACAAGGTCATGCCGGTGCGAAACTGAGCGCCGCGCCGTTCATGCAATAACGCTTGCCCGTCGGGCGGGGGCCGTCGTCGAAAACATGACCCAGATGCCCGCCGCAACGCGCGCAATGCACCTCTGTCCGTGGATAGCCGAGCTTGAAGTCGCGCGATGTCCCCACCGCTTTGGGGAGTGGCGCCCAGAAGCTGGGCCAGCCTGTGCCGCTGTCGAATTTGGTGGCGGAGCGGAACAGCGGTTGTCCGCAACCCGCACAGGAAAATGTCCCGTCCCGATGTTCCTTGTCCAAGGGACTGGTGAAGGGACGTTCGGTCGCATGTTTGCGCAGCACATTATAGGCGAGTGGGCTCAGCCGCTTGCGCCATTGGGCGTCGCTCAAGGCGAAGGGATAGGCGGCCGCCGCGTCTTCCGTGCCCAGCCGCCCCAGGGCTATCGCCGCGACACCATAGAGGCCGCCGTTCAGAAGTTGCCGCCGGTTCATCATCCTGACCTACGCCGCCGGGGCTGAGCGCCGCCTGAACAGGCCACGGCTGCGCGCTCCGCCCGATTTCAACACATGGCGGCGGAACAGCCACACCCCCAGCCGGATGATCAGCGCCACCCACACCGCCTGCCACACTATCGCCACCAGATGAGGCCAGATCGCCGTATCCTGCGCCGCCCTGGCGATCATGACGAAGGGCGAGGAGAAGGGAAAGACCGCTGCGGCGATTTCAGACGGCGACCCCATATGATCGACCGCATAGGTAGCGAAGAAGAATATCACCATCTGCGCCATGGTCACCGGCATGTTGAGCGTCTGCACTTCGCGCACGGTCGCCGCCTGCGCGCCGATCCCCAGGAACAGGGAACCAAGCAGCGTGTAGGCGGTCGAAAAATAGATCGTGCCCAGCAGCAGGAAGACGGGCCAACCCACGGCGGGTGTCGGCGGCATCATGTTCGGCCCGGCAAAGGCCATCAGCGCGACGAAAACACCCGATCCCCAGAAGCAGATGCCAACGAAGCTCATCGCCAGCATCGCCATCAGCTTGCCCAGGAAAACGGCATCGATCGGCACGGCGGCGGCGAGGATTTCGATGATCTTGTTGGTTTTTTCCTCAACCAGATTGGACAGGACCATGCCCGCCAGCAACATGGTGAGCAGAAAGATCAATATCTGCGCCGCCCGTCCGGTGAGCAGGCGCGATTGCGCATCCGCCCCGGCGCTGGCAGCGACGGGCCGTTTTTCGACCCGGACATGGGGTAGCCGTTCACCCGCCAGCGCGGCGCTGGCGATCAGGCCGATGTCGCCTTCCAGCCAGCCGAGGTCGCCCGCCTTTCCGGTCAGGACCGGATGTTCGACCGTGCCCGACACCACGGCGAGGAAGCGGGCATCCGATTGCGCCAGCAGCGCGCGGGGGTCGCCAGCCGGAGCGCGGCGCAAACGGGGCAGATTTTCTTTGCCTAGCCGGTCGACGAGCAGGCGATGCGCCCGTTCCATCCGTGCAGCATCGGCGGCTGGCATCGCCACCCCGACCGTCGGGCGAAGGCCTTCGGTCGTAATCTTTTCCCCCAGACCGCCGAAGGCCATGCCGATGACGACGGGGAATAGCGGTCCCAGCAGGAACAGGATGAAGGTTTTCGACAGGATGACCGCCGAAAAATCGCGGCGGGCGATGACCAGGGCTGCGCGCAGAATCTCGGTCATGATGCTGCTTCCTCCGCTTTGCCGCCGTCCATCTCGCGGGCTGCGGCGGCTCCGGCAATGGCGACGAAGGCGTCGTGCAGGCCGGGCCGCTCAATCGACAGGCTTTCAATGCCCGCCTGCCCTTCCAGCAGGGCGTGCAGCAAGGGTTCTATGCCCTCGTCCGGTAAATCGAAATGCCACGCCCCGTCCTGCGCCAGGGTTTCGGCGGGGAGGGCGCGACGCCAGGCCCCGTCGCTGGCCCGCGTGCGCAGCCGCACCTGCGGACGCAGTTGGTCACGGGCGTCGGCCACCGATCCTTCGAACCGGATCCGCCCGCCCGCGACGATAGCAATACGTTCGCACAGCCGTTCGGCATGGGCGATGACATGGGTCGAAAAAAGCACGGTGACGCCGCGCCGCGCCTGTTCACGGATCAACGCCTCCAGCTTGCCCTGGTTGATGGCGTCGAGGCCGGAAAAGGGTTCGTCCAGCACGATAAGGCGCGGATCGTGCACGATGGTGCCGAACAACTGGACGGTCTGGGCCATGCCCTTGGACAATTGCCTGATGGGCTTGTCGATGGACGCGCCCATGCCATGATCCGTCAGCAAGGCGCGGGCGCGTTGCCGCCCGACCTTTAGCGGCAGGCCGCGCAATGCGCCCATGAAGGCGATTGCCTCGGCTGCCTTCATGGAAGGGTAGAGGCCGCGTTCTTCCGGCAGATAGCCGATGGCGCGCGCCTGACGGATCGGCACGGGATCGCCCAGCAGCGTGCGATGACCGTCGTCCGGGTCGATGATGCCCAGCAAGGTGCGCAGCAGCGTCGTCTTGCCCGCGCCATTGGGGCCAAGGATGCCGTATATCGACCCGGCAGGCACCGCTATGTCGATGCCATCGACCGCACGGAAATCGCCGAATGCCTTGACAAGACCATGGCCTTCGACAGCATAGGTGGGGGACGGAGCCGGGGTGTCGCCGATCATCCGATCCTGATAGTCGCACGCCATGCCAACGCAAATGGAAACCTTGGAACAACGCCTGAAGGCGGAGGCGCAGCGGCTGGGCTTTGCGGCCTGCGCCATCGCGCGCGCCGACGCTGCGCCTCAGGCCGGGCAAAGGTTGAGGGAATGGCTGGATGCGGGGCGGCATGGCGACATGCTGTGGATGGAGGATCGCGCCGAACAGCGCGCATCGCCGGTCGGACTATGGCCCGACGTGCGCAGCGTCATCATGCTGGGGATGAGCTATGCGCCCGGTCGCGATCCGCTGGCGCTGGCGGATGTGGGGAATCGCGGGCGCATATCCGTCTATGCGCAGGGCCGCGACTATCATGACGTCGTCAAAAAGGGGCTGAAGGCGCTGGCCCGATGGCTGGTGGAACAGCAGAGCGGCGCGGTCAAGGTCTTCGTCGATACAGCGCCGGTGATGGAAAAGCCGCTGGCGCAGGCGGCGGGCCTTGGCTGGCAGGGCAAGCACAGCAATCTGGTCAGCCGCACCCATGGCAGCTGGCTGTTCCTGGGCGCGATCTATAGCGAGATTGCGCTGCAACCCGACGAGGCCGAAGCGGATCATTGCGGCAGTTGTTCCGCCTGCCAGACCGCCTGCCCGACGGACGCCTTTCCCGCCCCCTATGTCGTGGATGCACGACGGTGCATTTCCTACCTGACCATCGAACATAAGGGGCCGATTCCGGTCGAATTGCGCAGCGGGATCGGCAACCGCATCTATGGGTGCGACGACTGTCTGGCGGTCTGTCCGTGGAACAAATTCGCCGACACTGCCGCCGCGAACAGAGCATTTGTGGGTCGCGCGGAATTGGCGGCGCCAGCCTTGGCCGACATACTGAGCCTGGACGACGCCGCATTTCGCGAGATTTTCTCAGGTTCCCCGATCAAGCGGATCGGACGCGGGCGCATGGTGCGCAACGCGGCGATCGCTGCGGGAAACAGCCGGGACAAGACATTGCTGAACCAGCTTCAGCCCCTGACGACAGATGCTGATCCGGTCGTGGCCGAAGCGGCGGCCTGGGCCATCGAACGGTTGGCCGCCACCGCGCCCTGAGCCTTAGCGCCTCTGCAGCGCGGCGGCACAACCGGCTGGATCAACGTCGGCCCCCACCGGACTGCGCGCATCGACATGGGTGACTACCGGCTCCCTGCCGCGCGCGGGGGCATAGAGATAGGCGTCGAGCACGCAGCGGCCATTGGCGAACTGCAATTTGCGCATCGCGCTTTCCCGAATGTCGAGCCGGGGCGTCCCGAACATCTGCGTCAGGTGACGCGCGTCCATGCCCATCAGGGGACCCGACTTGGCAAAAGCGCTGGCGGGCGGGCCTGCGGGCGAAGGGCGAGCGGGTCCGGGCGGAACGAGTCCGCCACTACAGGCGGCAAGCGGTAATGAGATGATGGCGGCCAAGGCCAGCCGTGCGAGGGTCATGCGGCTTTCCTTCTGACGCCGTGCAGCATGTGCACCGCCATAGCCGCGCTCCAGATCGGCGCAAGCAGGTTGACCAGCGGAATGAGGAACAGAAGCGCCGAAACGAGGCCCATGCGCCACCGGCTGACGGAGGGAATGGGTGGCAGGGCGGGGTGACGCGGCTCCACCATGTCGGCCAGGTCACGGCCCAGCAGATAGGCGTTGAGCAACAGGAACAATCCCACCGTGCCGACGCCTGTTGCAAGCAAGACGATATAGGCCGGAAGGGCAAGCAGGTTCCAGCCGATCGTCCGCGCCACAGACGTGAGGGCGAAGCGCAAGCTGCGCGCAAAGCCCACGGGCTTGGCTCGGGCGGCGGCGGCAGGGTAGCTTTCGCGCTCCACCGTCACGATGATATTGTCGGCAAAGAAGCCCATGACCGCCATGGCGGCGGTGCGGAACAACAGCCAGCCAAGCGCGACCGCTCCCAGCGCGGTCGCCGCTGCCTCCGCCAGGCCGCCGCCGCCCCAGCCGAAATAGACGCGCACCGCGTGCACCGCGCTCCACAATCCCAGCGCCGCCATGGCGAACAGCAGGAGCGTGATCAGCAACGTCTTGACCAGCAGGCGCAGGGCCGCTCGATGAAACAGCGTCCGAAAGGCGCGCAAAGCGGCAATGATAACCATGGCCGACCTATCCCGCTCCTTCGCCGCCGCGTCAATCAGCGCCGTTGCGCGGGGGCGCGCCGATCGATAGAGACCGCAGCCAAATTATGTCTTTCTCCATCATAAGGATGTCGCGTGACCGCAGCTCCCACGCTTGATGTTGTCGCCATCGGCAACGCCATTGTCGACGTACTCGCGCCGAGCGATGACGCATTTCTGGCCGAGCATGCCCTGACGAAGGGCGGCATGCAGCTGATCGACGCGGCGATGGCGGAAAGCCTTTATGCGGACATGGCTGCTGGCAAGGAAGTCAGCGGCGGGTCGGCCGCCAACACGCTGGCTGGCCTGGCGGCGCTGGGAAAAAAATGCGCCTTCATCGGACAGGTTTGCGATGACCAGCTGGGGGCAGTGTTCACGCATGACGTGCGCGCGCTGGGCATCCGCTATGAAACGCCCGCCGTCAGCAGCGAAGTGCCCACCGCCCGCTGCCTGATCCTGGTGACGCCCGACGCGCAGCGGACGATGAACACATTTCTGGGCGCGTCCCAGTTCCTGCCGCAATCGGCGGTCGACATGGACCTGATCCGGTCGGCGTCGATCCTGTATCTGGAAGGCTATTTGTGGGACCCCGAACAGCCGCGCGCGGCCATGCGGGCTGCCATCGCCGCCGCGCGGGAGGCGGGACGGAAAGTCGCCTTCACCCTGTCGGATAATTTCGTGATCGCCCGCCATCGCGACGATTTCATCGACCTGATCGACCAGGGGATGATCGACATATTGTTTTCGAACGAGGGTGAAATCCAGTCGCTGGCGCAGATCGATGATTTCGAACGCGCGGTCGCAGCCATCGCCGCGCGCGTGCCGGTGCTGGTATCGACCCGCAGCGAAAAGGGCGCGATCGCCGTGGTCGATGGCATGCGTTACGAAACGCTGGCCGCTTCGGTTGAAGCCGTCGTCGACACGACGGGCGCGGGGGACCTGTTCGCCGCCGGTTTCCTGGCCGGGCATCTGGAGGGGCTGGACGTCGAAAAATGCCTGAAGCTGGGCGCGGCGGCGGCGGCTGAGGTTATCTCGCACTGGGGCGCGCGGCCAGAACGGGATTTGCTGGCGATCCGGGCGAAAACGCTGGGTTAAACTGAAGCCGGGAAGCGCAGCTTACGCCTTTTGGCTGCGGAACAAGGCCCGGTCATCCGGGCCGAAGCCCCAGCGCCAGATGACCAGGCCATAGACGCCCAATATCGTCGCGATGCCAAAGACCAGCTCCACCCATTCAAAGCGGGGGGGCAGCGCGACGAAGACCCCACCGGCGGCGCAGGCAACCGCGGACGCGCCCAGCAGCGGCCAGCGCCAGGCATTGACCCGCGCGCCTAAAAGCCGGGCGAGCAATCGCGCCTTTACCACTGCCCCGACGCCGAGCGCGATGCACAGTGCGAGCGCGGGCGCGGCGGCGATCGCCACCTGCGACAGGCCCATGTCCCGTGCCGCCAGGATAAGGGCGAAGCTGAGCAAAGCCTGCAGCCCGATCATCATCAGCGATATCATGAGGTTGCGATGCCGCGCGATATAGACCAGCGCCGATTCGCTGACGACGGCGGTGGCGGCGACGACCTCCGCCAGCAGTAGGAAGGCGAGCGCGCCCGTTCCGCCGACAAAATGCGGACCGACCAGACCCATCACCGCTTCACCGGGAATGCCCAGCGCCAACGCGATCCCCGCCTGCGCGGCAATGATCCAGAAACCGACCTGGCTCACCTGCCGGGCGATGGCGGTCAGATTGCCTTCCGCCAGATTGCGGGTGATGACCGGACCCAATATCGGGTCGAAACTGGTCTTGAGCTTTTGGGGCAGGGACGCGACCTGCTGTGCGACATAATAGACGCCGACCGCCGCGGGGCTGACGAAGAGGCCCAGGATCGCCAGATCCAGTCGACGCGACCCCCATTCGATGCCGTCCGCAGCCGCCAGCGGCAGGTTGCGCCGCGCCAGCCGCAAGAGACGGCCAAAGTCGGGACGCCAGCCATGGGGAATACCATAATGGCGGGTCATGGGAATGATCGACGCCACCAACGCGGCGAACATCGACAGCACATAGGATAGGATGAGGCCGTCGCGGGTCGAATAAAAGGCGAAGGCGAACGCGCCGATGCTGATCGCCCAGGGCTCTATGATCGACCGCGCGCGCACTGTCGCCCCGACGTCGAAACGATAGGCGCAGGCCGCCAGCGCCACATCCGAACCCGCGACCGCGATCACGATCAGCGGCAACAGCCGGTCCAGCCCGTTGATCGAGCTGTTGGGAAACATGGCGTAGGGAAAGGCGACCAGCAGGCCCGCCGCGATCAGCGATGCGCCCAATGTCACGGCCATGGCGTCGGTCACGACATGGCTGTGGGGCCGTTCGGTTTGCGACAAGGCGCCCGCCAGCCCGCGTTTCAGCCCCAGCGTCGCCAGCTGTGCCGCAAATTCCACGACCAGCACGGCATAGGCGAAACGGCCCAGCGATTCCGCGCCATACCAGCGCCCCGCGATGAACAGAAAAGGCAGCCGCGCAGCCAGACGCAGCAGGAAACCGAAAAGGTTGGTCCGGCCGCCCCTGGCAAGAGCTGCAATGTCATCCTGTTGCGCAGAAGGAGAATCCGTTACCGGCAAAGAATAAGGATCCCCTCGTCGCTTCATGTCTGTTGCTGTTATGGTAAACGATAATCGAAAATGGGGCGACGATATTATTCGGGCCGCAACGGACGCGTGAGCAGCGCATCGATGACCTGAACAAGCGGCGCAGCTTCTTCCAGCAGGGCGCAGACCGCTTCCACCACGGGCATGTCGACGCCGACGGATCGCGCCGCTTCTCGCAACACCGGCGCTGTGAAAGCGCCCTCCGCCACCGTCCGCCGATTGGTCAGCAGTTCGGCAGCCGAGCGTCCTTCGCCCAGCCCCTTGCCCAGCGAAAAATTGCGTGAGTTGGTCGAGGAGCAGGTGAGCACAAGGTCGCCCAGTCCCGACAGCCCGCCCAGGGTTTCGGCGCGCGCGCCCCGCGCAAGGCCAAAGCGCGTCATTTCGGCAAAGCCGCGACTGATGAGGGCGGCGCGCGCATTAAGGCCAAGCCCCGCGCCATCCGCCACGCCGCACGCGATGGCGAGCACATTCTTGACCGCTCCGCCAATCTCCGCGCCCACGACATCGTCCGAAATATAGGGACGGAAGGCCGGGCGAGCGATCCGCGCGGCGATGCGGGCGGCCAGTTCGGCGTCGGCACAGGCCAGCGTGATCGCGGTGGGCAGGCCCCTGGCAACTTCATGCGCGAAGGTCGGACCTGAAAGGACCGCGATGGGCGAAGCGGACTGCGCCTGTTCGGCCACTTCCGACATCAACAGGCCGGTGCCTGCTTCAATCCCCTTGGAACACAGGATCAGCGGTATTCCGGCGGGGGCGCTGCCGACGATACCGCGCAGATGCTGGGCGGGGCAGACAATCAGCAGCATGTCCCTGTCGGCCATGTCCGCCATGTCGCCGCTGGCGCGCAAAGAGGGGTTGAGAGGCACTTCGGGAAGGTAGAGCGGGTTGACCCGATCGCGATTGATCGCATCCACCACGTCAGGTTCGAACGCCCAGAGCCGGACATCATCACCGCCTGCCGACAATGTCTGGGCAAGGGCCGTGCCCCATGCCCCCGCGCCGATAACGCCTGCCTTCATGCCTTCACCCCCGCGCCGCGCGCCTTTTCCGCCCCCGGATCCAATGGCCAGCGCGGGCGCGCCGGCACTGTCAGATCATCGACCAGCCCCGCCGCATAGCGTTCCGCGCCCGCCCAGGCGATCATCGCCGCATTGTCGGTGCAAAGCCACAGCGGCGGCGCAACGAACGGCAAGTCATGCTTGCTGGCAAGCATTTCCAGGGCCTGGCGGATCGACTGGTTGGCGGCCACCCCGCCCGCCACGACCAGCGCGGTGATGTCGCCAAGACCGCCCAGCTGCTTTTCAGTGCGGTCGACCAAGCAGTCGATCACCGCCTGCTGAAAGCTCGCCGCAATGTCTTCGGTTGAATATTGGCCCGATTGCGCCGCCCGCATCACCGCGCTTTTAAGCCCTGCGAAGGAGAAATGCGGTTCAGCCGTCCCTACCAGCGGGCGGGGCAGCGGCACGGCCTTGGCGTCGCCCTTGGCTGCGGCCTGTTCGACGGCAGGTCCGCCGGGATAGCCCAGGCCCAGCAGCTTGGCGGTCTTGTCAAATGCCTCACCCGACGCATCGTCGATGGTCGTGGCAAGGCGGGCGTAGTCGCCGGGGCCACGGACGTGGAGCAACTGGCAATGGCCGCCAGACACCAGCAGCAGCAGATAGGGAAATTGCAGCGATGGGTTGGCGAGGCGAGGCGACAGCGCATGGCCTTCCAGATGATTGACGGCGATCAGCGGCTTGCCCGCCGCATGGGCCAGCGCCTTGCCCGTGACCAGGCCGACCATCACACCGCCGATCAGCCCCGGCCCAGCCGTCGCCGCAATCACATCGACATCGGCCAGCGTCATGTCTGCATCGGCCAGCACGGCGGCGATCAGCGGGCTTAACGCCTCGACATGGGCGCGGGCGGCGATTTCGGGGACCACGCCGCCATAGGGGCGATGCGCCTCTTCCTGCGTGGCGAGGCGATGGGCCAATATCTTGCTATCCGCCGTCACCAACGCTGCCGCCGTTTCGTCGCAGCTTGATTCCAGGCCCAGGATGATCGTCATTGCAGCTTCCATCTAATGGCCGCGATCATTAGAGCAAGCAGGATATGACTCTGCCCTCCTTCCTGTCCGACCGCCCTCTTCGCCTTGGCACCAGAGGATCGCCCCTTGCGCTGGTGCAGGCGCGGATGACCGCCGAGGCATTGTGCACCCGACACGGGTTAGCCCCCGACACGATCGAAACGGTCGTGGTGCAGACCAGCGGCGACCGCATCCAGGACCGCGCGCTGGCCGAAATCGGCGGCAAGGCATTGTGGACCAAGGAACTGGACCGCGCGCTGATGGCGGGCGAGATCGATTTTGCCGTCCATTCGATGAAGGATGTGGAGACGCTGCGTCCGCCCGCCATCCGCATAGCCGCCATGCTGCCCCGCGCCGACGCGCGCGACCGGCTGGTCGGGGCCGCGAGTTTCGAGGCGCTGCCCAATGATCCGGTGGTGGGAAGCAGCTCACCGCGCCGCGCGGCGCAGGTGAAACGGTTACGCCCCGATGCCACAGTGATCCTGTTTCGCGGCAATGTCGCCACGCGCCTGGCCAAGCTGGCGTCGGGGGAAGCGGATGCGACGCTGCTCGCGGCGGCGGGGCTGGACCGTCTGGGACGATCCGATGTGGGCACGACCATATCGCCAGACGTCATGCTGCCCGCGCCCTCGCAAGGTGCAGTGGGCATAGAGACGCTGGGCGACAATGCGGAAATGCTGGCGATGCTGGCGGCGATCAATGACGCCGACACCTATGATTGCGTGATGGCCGAACGGTCGGTGCTGAAGGGACTGGGCGGGACCTGCCATTCGCCGATCGCGGCGCTGGCGCAGATGCAGGGCAGCGAAATCAGCCTACGTGCGGAGATATTGAGCGCGGACGGCCGCGAAGTCGTCAGCGATCAGTGCGTGCTGGCGCGCGGGGCGCTGGACGATGCCGAAGATCTTGGCCGGTCGCTGCTGCAACGCGCCAGCCCGGAGCTTCGCGCCCTGTTCGAAACGTGAGGCCAGTCATCATCCTGCGGCCTGAACCGGGCGCTGAAGAGACTGCCGCCCGCGCCCTGACGCTTGGCCTGACCGTCCGTCTCTGTCCCCTGTTCGAAGCGCGGGCGGTGGCGTGGACCGCGCCTGCGGCAGCGCAGTTCGACGCCCTATTGCTGACCAGCGCGCAGGCCGCGCGGCTGGCAGGGCCGCAACTGGCGGCTTACCGCAATCTTCCGGCTTATGCGGTCGGCGGCGCGACGGCGCGCGCGCTGGCGGCGCAGGGATTTGATAGCATCGTTTCCGGCGATCAGGATGGCAACGCCATCGCCGCCAGGATCGCGGCGGATGGTCACCGCCGGGTGCTGCATCTGGGCGGGCGAACCGTTGCTGCCATCGCCCAAGGGCCGCTCTCCATCCAGCGGACCATCATCTATGAGATGGTGGGGCGTGCCGGCGCTGAGCTGGCAACGCTGTTGCAACCCGGTGCGGTGCTGTTGATCCATTCGCCGCGCGCAGGGCAGAAAGTCGCTGATCTGGTTCCGGTGAACCTTCGCGATCAGTTCCATATCGTCGCCATCAGCCCGGCTGCCCTGTCGGCCTGTGGCGATGGTTGGGCGAGCGCGGAGACCCCCGATCGCCCCGATGATGAGAGGATGCTGGCCCTAGCCGCCCGATTGTGCGAATGATCCCGCACCATGGAAGAAACTCTGTCGATGAGCGATGAAGGCGGCGCGGCGAACGCCCCGGCAACTCCGCCGCCTGCACGTCCACGCGCACGGTGGCTGCTGCTGGCGCTACTGCTGGCCTTCATAATCGGTGTCGTCATCACCCTGTTGGCCATGCCCCATTTGCAAAAACGCTGGGGCAGTGGCGCGCGGCAGATGCCTGTTTCGGCGGACCCATATCTGCGCGGGACGACAGCGCCCGGCGTTGCCCCGCGGCCCCTGTCGAACGATGCGGCGCAGATGCTGGACGGACGGGTAGTGCAGCTGGAACAGCGGCTGAACCGCATTACCGTCGAAGCGCAGGCCGCGTCCAACAATGCCGCGCGCGCCGAAGGATTGCTGATCGCCTTTGCCGCCCGGCGCGCGCTCGATAGCGGGACGCCGCTCGGCTATGTCGAAGGGCAGCTGCGGCTCCGGTTCGGTCAGGCACAGCCGCGCGCGGTGGCGACCATCATCAACGCAGCGCGGGAACCGGTGACTTTGCCCGACCTGCGCGGCGGGCTGATGGGGATCGCCGATCGGCTGACGATGGCTGGACCGGACACCGGCTGGTGGGAAGCGCTGGAACATGAAGTGCGCGAACTGGTGACCATTCGCCGGGCGTCCACGCCTTCGCCGCGCCCGCAGGCGGCGATGGACCGCGCGATCCGGTTCATGGATGCGGGAAGGGTCGGACCGGCCCTGGCCGAAGTGGAACATATGCCGGGCCGCGCCGCCGCCGACCGTTGGTTGCAGCTCGCCCGCCGTTATCTGGAGGCGCACCGCGCGCTGGACCTCATCGAAACGGCTGCCATATTGGAACCGCGCCAGTTGCGCGCAGTGGATGGCACAGCAGGCGCACCGACCTCTCCGCTGACACCCTGACCTTCTGTCACAATCGACCAACGGTTTACCAGCGCGGCTGAAACCTCTGGACGCGCGGCGCATTTGTCATGAATATGTCATCTTTCGCCCACGCGCTGGAGGATCATGTTTTCGTGCCGCCCTATGCCGACGCCATAACAAGCTTCTGGAAAGGGCGTCTCGCCGGTGGGTCCGGCGCGGCTGAACGACCTTCGCTTCAGCATCTGATCGGCAACGCATCCATGCCATTCGACCTGGCGCGCAGCCGGGCGCAGGCGGCATCGCTGGCCGCTACGATAAGGGGTGATGGCCGCCAATTGCTGCTGCTGCCCGGCCTGCTCGCGTCGGAACACAGGATGGAGCCGATGCGCGCGATCCTGGAATCGGCAGGGTTCCGGGCGCATGGCTGGGGCATGGGGCGCAATTTTGGCCCTCGCGCCGACACGCTGGAACAGATTGACCGCCGTATCGATCAGATCCGCCGTAACACCAGCGGCGATCCCGTGACCCTGATCGGGTGGAGCCTGGGCGGCCTGTTCGCGCGCGAATATGCCAAATTTGCGCGGGCCAAGGTTGGCGGCGTCGTGACCATGGGCACGCCCTTTTCCGGCGATCCACGCGCCAACCATGCGTGGCGCATCTACCAGCTGATATCCGGTTTTCCCGTGGACCGCCCGCCCTTCACCTGCCGCCGGGAAGAAAAGCCATCCGTGCCCACGGTCGCTCTGTGGTCAAGGCGCGACGGGGTGATCATGCCCGCATGCGCTCGAGGCCGACGGGGCGAGCGGGATCATGCGATAGAGGTGGATTGCACCCACATGGGCTTTGCCGTCGCGCCCGAAGGCATATTGGCGGTGGGCCGCGCGCTGGAGGCTATGCGCGGCTGAGCCGCCGAACCGCTTCCTCCTTGCCGATCAGGGGCAGCAACTGTCCCATGTCCGGTCCATGATCGATCCCCGTCAGCGCCCGCCGCAGAGGCAGGAACAGGGACTTGCCCTTGCGGCCGGTTTCCCCCTTCAGCCGATCCGTCAGCGTCCGCCAGATGTCCGCATCGAAATTTTCCTGTGACAGCGCGCTAGCCGCAAGCTCCAGAAATTCGCCATCTTCTGGCGCGGGCGCTTCTATCGGCCCGGTAACGATCCGCCACCAGTCCGCCGCCTGCGCCACGGTTTCCAGATTGGGCCGGATGACATCCCACGCCCCGGCGTCCATGCCGGATGGCAGCCGGTCCGCCACGGTAGCATAGGGCAGCAAATGCACGATTTTTTGGTTGAGATGCGCCAGTTCGCCCTCATCGAACCGCGCAGGCGCGCGACCGAACCGGGCAAAGTCGAAACTGTCGATCAACGGCTGCGGATCAGCGAGCGGCTCGATCGCCATGCTGGTGCCCAGCCGAGCGAGCATCGACACGATAGCCATGGGTTCAAGGCCGATTTCCCGGAAATGCGCTACGCCCAGTGACCCCAGCCGCTTGGACAGCTTTCCTTCGCTGCCGGTCAGCAACGCCTCATGCGCGAATTGCGGTATGGGCGCGCCCAGGGCAGAGAACATCTGGATTTGCGCCGCCGTGTTGGTGACATGATCTTCACCGCGCAACACGTGAGTGACGCCCATGTCGATATCGTCGATGACGGAAGGCAGCATGTAGAGCCAGCTTCCGTCCGCGCGGCGGATCACCGGGTCGGACAGCAGCCTGGGGTCGAAGCGCTGCTCCCCCCGGATCAGGTCGGTCCAGACAATCGGCCGATCATGATCCAGCCGGAAACGCCAGTGCGGCTTGCGCCCCTCAGCCTCATGGGCGGCGATCTGGTCGGCGGTCAGGGTCAGCGCGGCGCGGTCATACACCGGCGCCAGGCCGCGCCCCAGCAGCACCTTGCGGCGCAATTCCAGTTCCTGCTGCGTTTCATAGGCGGGATAGACATGGCCAGCAGCCTTCAGGGCTTCGAACCTGGCTTCATACAAGGCGAACCGGTCGGACTGGCGCTGTTCATCATCCCAGTCCAGCCCCAGCCAGCGAAGGTCGGCGCGGATCGCGTCGGCATATTCCGGGCGCGATCGTTCCTGATCGGTGTCGTCCAGGCGCAAAAGGAAGCTGCCGCCGCTTTTCCGCGCCCACAGCCAGTTGTGCAGCGCGGCGCGGATGTTGCCGACGTGGAGGTTGCCGGTGGGCGAAGGGGCAAAGCGAGTGATGACGGTCATGGGCTACAGCGTCCGAAAGGCGTTGGTGATCGGATAGCGGCGATCCCGTCCGAAGTTGCGGATGCCCAGCTTCACGCCGGGCGGCGACTGGCGGCGCTTATATTCAGCGACGTAGAGCAGGCGTTCGATCCGCGCGACCATGTCGCGGTCGAAACCGCGCGCGACCAGCTGTTCGACCGACAGTTCCTCTTCCACCAGCCCATAGAGGATGGGGTCGAGCAGGTCATAGGGCGGCAGGCTGTCCTCATCCTTTTGATCATCGCGCAGTTCGGCACTCGGCGGCTTGGTGATGACGCGTTCGGGCATGACCGGGCCAGCGGGACCCACGCCTTCGCCCAGTGACGGCACATTGGCGTTCCGCCAGCGGCTAAGGTCAAACACGGTCGTCTTGTAGGCGTCCTTCAGCACGGAATAGCCGCCCGCCATGTCGCCATAAATGGTGGCATAACCGACCGACATCTCGCTCTTGTTGCCGGTGGTCAGCAGCATGTGGCCAAATTTGTTGGACAGCGCCATGAGCAAGACGCCGCGAATGCGCGACTGTATATTTTCTTCGGTCAAATCACGCTGCCGTTCCGCGAATACGTCGCCCAGCATGGCGTCGAACGCCGCGGTGCCAGCTTCGATCGGGATGACGTCATAACGCACCCCCAGCAGCCGGGCGCATTCGACCGCATCGTCCAGGCTGTGCTGACTGGTGAAACGCGACGGCATCATCACGCACCACACCCTGTCCGCGCCCAGCGCATCGACGGCGACGGCGGCGGACAGCGCGGAATCGATACCGCCCGACAGGCCCAGCACCACGCCGGGGAAACGGTTGCGGTCGACATAGTCGCGCAGGGCGATGGTCATCGCATTGTAGATGTCGGCGGGGCGCTCATCTAGGGCGTGACGCTCACCGGGCATGCATATCCATTGCCCGTCCCATTTTTCCCATTGCGTCAGGACCAGCGCCTCCTCCCAATCGGGCAGTTGATGCGCGATGGAAAGGTCCGCCCCCATGACGAAGGACGCGCCGTCGAAGGCGAGCTCATCCTGCCCGCCAACCCGGTTGATGTAGATCAGCGGCAGGCCGGTTTCGCGCACGCGCGTTCCAGCGACTGCGTTGATGCGGCGGTCATCCTTGTCGATCTCAAACGGGCTGCCATTGGGGCTGATCAACAATTCCGCCCCTTCCGCACGCAGATGGGCGGTAACAAAGGGAAACCATATGTCCTCGCAGATCGGCACGCCGATCTTCACGCCCTTGAAATCGATGGGGGCCGGCAGCGGGCCGGGCGCGAACAGGCGCTTTTCGTCAAAGGTTCCGTAGTTGGGAAGTTCACGTTTCTGCCGGATCGCGGTCACGGCCCCATTTTCCAGCAACGCGACGACGTTGAACAGCACGCCCTGGGAAGCCACGACCGTGCCCACCAGCATGGCGGGGCCGCCGTCCGCCGTTGCCTGCGCCAGGCGGTCAAGTTCCTGATTGGCCCGTTCAACCAGCGCGGGTTTCAGCACCAGATCTTCCGGCGGATAGCCGATCAGCTGAAGTTCGGGGAAGACGATGAGGTCGGCTTCCCTCGCACGTTCGCGCCATTGCAGCATCGCATCGGCATTGGCGGCAAGATCCCCCACTGACTGAGTCATCTGGGCTAGGGCGATCACAAGTTTGTCGGTCATGGGCCAGCGCCCTAATCCATTTTCCCACAAGGCGCAAAAGCGCCTTTCCAGTCGCGGCAACGCCCGCTAAAGGGGCCGCGTTTCTCAGCGTCATCAATTCGTCACGGGGGTCCAGGCCATGAAACTCATGACCGGCAATTCCAATAAGCCGCTAGCGGCCGCCATTGCGGACTATATCGAAATTCCCCTGACCGACGCGAGCGTCCGCCGCTTCGCCGACGAAGAGGTTTTCGTGGAAATTCATGAGAATGTCCGCGGCGAAGATGTGTTCGTGATCCAGTCGACCAGCTACCCGACCAACGACAATCTGATGGAATTGCTGATCATGATCGACGCGCTGAAACGCGCGTCGGCCAAGCGAATCACGGCGGTTGTCCCTTATTTCGGCTATGCTCGGCAGGACCGGAAACCTGGCCCCCGCACCCCGATTTCAGCCAAGCTGGTCGCCAACCTGATCACCACGGCGGGCGCGAACCGCGTTTTGTCGGTCGACCTGCATGCCGGGCAGATCCAGGGCTTTTTCGACATTCCGACCGACAATCTGTTCGGTGCGCCAGTCATGTCGGCGGACATTCAGGCCCGTTTCGGCGACCGCAACCTGATGGTCGTGTCGCCCGACGTCGGCGGCGTGGTGCGCGCCCGGGCGCTGGCCAAGCGGCTGGACAACGCCCCCCTGGCCATCGTCGACAAGCGGCGTGAACGGGCGGGCGAATCGGAAGTCATGAATATCATCGGCGACGTGAAGGGCCGCTTTTGCATCCTGATCGACGACATCGTCGATTCGGCAGGCACGCTGTGCAACGCGGCTGCGGCGCTGAAAGCTGCGGGGGCCGAGGATGTGGTCGCCTATGTCAGCCATGGCGTGTTGTCGGGCGGCGCGGTGGCGCGGGTCGAAGCGTCGGAGCTCAAGGAACTGGTCATCACCGATTCGATCCAGGGCGTCGATGCGGTGTGCAACTCCAAGAGCATCCGTCATCTGCCTATCGCCCCGTTGCTGGGCGAAGCCATCAAGCGCATCGCGGACGAAAGCTCGGTATCCAGCCTGTTTGACTGATTGAAGTTGCGCCGCACGACTTTATGCGGTGGGCAGCAGCACCAGCGGCAGGCAGAATAGCAGGATCAGCGCGGTGACGACCCGCTGGGCACGGGAAATGCCCAGCGGCTTTCCGTGCCACAGCATCGGGCAGGCGAGCAACGCGAGCAGGAACAGCATGTTCGACAGGCTGGAGGACCCGCCCACCGGCATGTCCTGCCGCAGCGCCAGCGCGCCCAGCAGGGCCGCGAAACTCAAGAACCAGCCGATCAGCGCCACGCCCAACTCCTTGCCTACCGCCAGAAAGTCTAACGCGGCAGCGTTGCCGAAGCCTTAAACCGCCCCGGCCCAGGGATCGTAAGTGCCGAAACTCCAGAGATTGCCCTCTGGATCGAGCGTTTCATAGCCGCGCCCCGGATAGCCCATATTGTCATGCGGTTCGGAAATGACGACCGCGCCTTCATTCCGCGCATGAAGGCAATGGGCGTCGGCGTCGGGCACCACCACATAGATGCAGCTGGTCACGCCCCCCAGTTCGCGCGGGGTGGTCCAGCTATATAGCGATTCGTCCTGCCCCTCGCGCGCGTGCCCAGCATGATCATGCCATCGCCCAGCACCAGCTCGGCATGATGGACGATAGTGGGATCATCCTGATCCTCATAGGAAGCGCGCACTTCAAAACCGAAGGCCGAACAGAGGAAGGCGATGGCGGCGGGCGCATCGGCGTAGCGCAGACCGGGGATGACGGGTGAGCCGGGCATTGTTCGCTCCTTCATCGTCAAGTAGGCCTCAGCCTAGCGCGGGCGGCCCTTTGCCGCTAGGGCAAAGCGCATGACCACTCGCGACGACCTGACCCTTGCCAACCGCCTTGCCGACGCCGCCGCGGCGGCGATCCGCCCCTTTTTCCGCGCGCGTTACGATACGGAATTCAAGTCCGACCAATCCCCGGTGACCGAAGCCGACCGGGCCGCCGAAGCCGCGATTCGCGCTATATTGGAACAGGAACGGCCCCAGGACGGCATTATCGGCGAAGAATATGGTGCCACGCGCGAAGATGCGGAGCGAGTGTGGGTGCTCGACCCGATCGACGGCACGCGCAGCTTCATCGCGGGCCGACCGATCTTTGGCACCTTGATCGCACTGACACAGGCAGGCTGGCCCACGGTCGGCATCATCGACCAGCCCATCGCCAAGGAACGCTGGGCCGGGATGGTGGGCCAGCCGACGACCTTCAACGGACAGCCGGTAAAAACACGCGCCTGCCGGTCGCTGGAGGATGCGATCCTCGCCAGCACCGGGCCGCAATATTTCCCCGGCTGCACGGGCGAGCATTTTTCCCGACTGGCGGGTCAATGCCGCGACACGGTGTGGGGTGGCGACTGTTATAATTACGGATTGGTGGCTTCGGGGCATGTCGATATCGTCATCGAAGCAGGCCTGAAGCTGCATGATATCGCCGCGCTGGTTCCGGTGGTGGAGGGCGCTGGCGGGCGCATGTGCGACTGGACGGGCGAGCCGGTGACGACAGAAGGTGACGGCCGGGTCATCGCGATTGGCGATCCGGCCCGGCTGGAAGACGTGCTGGAGGCGCTGGCCGAAGGACATCACCAGCATTGACGGCGTCCACCCGCCGTTCTTCCGGCGAACGATGTTGATGGCGGCTTTCGGTGCCGAATCGCCTTGCTTTCCTGCGCTCAGCCGACTATGCGCCGCCCTTCGCGATATTTGGAGGGACCGCCCGGCTAACTAGGGCTGCCGGGGCTGTCTATAATCGTCGCGCTGAAGAAGGAGACGAAAATGCCCAAGCTCAAGACCAAGAGCGGTGTGAAGAAGCGCTTCAAGTTCACCGCTTCCGGCAAGGTCAAGCACGGCGTCGCTGGCAAGCGTCACCGCCTGATCAGCCATAACGCCAAGTATATCCGCCAGAACCGTGGCACGTCGGTATTGTCCGACGCCGATGTTTCACACGTGCGCCTCTGGGCGCCCTACGGCCTGAAGTAAGGAGTAGAGGCACATGGCACGCGTAAAACGTGGTACGACCACCAAGGCGAAGCATAAGAGGATTTTGGATCAGGCGAAGGGCTATTATGGCCGTCGCAAGAACACGATCCGCATCGCTCGCCAGGCCGTCGAAAAAGCCGGGCAATATGCCTATCGCGACCGTAAGGTTAAGAAGCGTTCCTTCCGCGGCCTGTGGATCCAGCGCATCAACGCTGGTGTTCGCGCCGAAGGTCTGACCTATTCGCAGTTCATGCACGGCCTGAAGTTGGCCGGTGTGGAGCTGGACCGCAAGGTTCTGGCCGACATTGCGATGCACGAAGGCGAGGCGTTCAGCGCCATCATCGCCCAGGCGAAGGCTGCGCTGCCCGCAGCTTGAACCGGATCGGTCGCAAGATCGTACAAAAGGGCGCCGGAGCAGATGCTTCCGGCGCCCTTTTTGTTTTCTCGGCCACGTTCCCCCGGAATATGAAGGATGCGCTGGGCACGCCTGAGCCTTCCCTTGCGCGGCGCGTCCGGCTAAGGCGCAGCCAAACTTTCCGCCTACCGGGAACGACGAAGCCTTATGAGTGAAATTGCCAATCTGAAAGCCGGCCTGATCGCCGACATTGCCGCCGCCGATACGCTGGAGGCGCTGGAAGCCCTGCGCGTGGGCGCGATGGGCAAGAATGGCGTCGTGACCGGACTGCTCAAGACGCTGGGGCCGATGAGCCCGGAGGATCGGTTGGAAAAGGGTCCGCCGATCCAGGATCTGCGCGAAAGCGTCGCCGCTGCGCTCGCAACGCGCAAGGCGGCGTTGGAGCAGGCGGCTCTGGACGCACAGCTGGCCGCCGAAAAGATCGACATGACGCTGCCCGCCGATCCGGGTCCGCAAGGATCGGTGCATCCCGTGTCCCAGGTCATGGACGAACTAGCGGAAATCTTCGCTGATCTCGGCTTTTCCGTGGCGACCGGGCCAGAGATTGAGGATCAGTGGCATAATTTCACGGCGCTCAACATGCCTGAAACCCATCCGGCGCGCGCCATGCACGACACTTTCTACCTGAGCGCCGAAGATGGCGCGGAACCCAAGGTGCTGCGCACCCATACGTCCCCCGTGCAGATCCGCACGATGATGAATCAGGAACCGCCGATTCGCATCATTGCGCCGGGACGGGTCTATCGTTCGGACAGCGATGCCACACATACGCCGATGTTCCACCAGATTGAAGGACTGGTGATCGACAAGGGCATTACGCTCGGCCACCTCAAATGGACGCTGGAAACATTTCTCAAGGCATTCTTTGAACGGGATGACATCGTGCTGCGGCTTCGACCGAGCTACTTCCCCTTCACGGAACCGTCTGTGGAAGTCGACGTGGGCTATATGCTGACGAACGGACAGCGTGTGATCGGCGGCGACGGCGACGCGCCGGGCGGCGGCTGGCTGGAAGTGCTGGGCAGCGGCATGGTGAACCGACGGGTGATCGAGGCCTGTGGGCTGGACCCGGATGAGTGGCAGGGCTTCGCCTTCGGCACCGGCGTCGACCGACTGGCGATGCTGAAATATGGGATGAACGACTTGCGCGCTTTCTTCGACGGCGATCTGCGCTGGCTGCGGCATTATGGTTTTTCGGCGCTGGACGTGCCGACGCTGAGCGGAGGAGTGGGCGCATGAAGTTCACCCTGAGCTGGCTCAAGACGCACCTCAACACCGATGCTGACCTGAGCACCATCCTGAAAGGCCTGACCAATATCGGGCTGGAAGTCGAAGGCGTCGAAAGCCCGGCGGAAAAGCTGGGGGCGTTCCGCATTGCCCGTGTTCTGACCGCCGATCCCCATCCGCAGGCCGACAAGCTGCAGGTCCTGACCGTCGATGCGGGCGATGGCCCGCTGCAGGTCGTGTGCGGCGCGCCCAATGCGCGCGCAGGCCTGATTGGCGTGTTCGGCGCCGAAGGCGCGGTGGTGCCGGTCAATGGCATGGTCCTGAAAAAGACCGCCATTCGCGGGGTCGAATCCAACGGCATGATGTGTTCGTTCCGGGAACTGGAACTGGGCGAGGATCATGACGGCATCATCGACCTCGACCCGCAGGCACCGGTCGGGCAGGTCTATGCGCAGTGGGCGGGTCTGGACGATCCGGTCATCGACGTGTCGATCACCCCCAACCGGCAGGATTGCATGGGCGTGCGCGGGATTGCGCGGGATCTGGCAGCGGCGGGCCTTGGCACGCTGAATGCGATCATCGTGCCTGAGATCAATGGTGCCGGACCCGGTCCCGATGTCCGGGTCGATGATGCCGATGGCTGCCCCGCCTTTTTCGCGCGGACGGTGAAGGGCGTCACCAATGGGCAATCGCCTGAATGGATGGCGCGACGGCTGAAAGCGATCGGGCAGAAGCCGATCAGCACGCTGGTCGATATCACCAACTATCTGATGATCGACCTGGGGCGACCGCTGCATGTCTATGATCTGGACGTGCTGAAGGGACCATTGGTAGCGCGCAAGGGACGTGCGGGCGAAGAGGTGCTGGCGCTCAACGGCAAGACCTACACGGTGGACGACACGATGACCGTCATCGCGGACGATGCGGCGGTGCACGACATTGGCGGCATCATGGGCGGCGAACATTCGGGTGCGCAGGACAGCACGACCGGCGTGCTGATCGAATGCGCCTATTTCACGCCGGAGCGGATCGCGATGACGGGGCAGAAGCTCGCCCTCACATCCGATGCGCGCGGGCGGTTCGAGCGCGGGGTCGATCCCGCCTTCCTCGACGACGGCCTGTCGATCGCGACCGACCTGGTGGTGAAGCTGTGCGGCGGCACCCCCAGCGAAGCGACGCGGGCGGGCGAGCCGCCCGTCGCGGCCAACACGGTTCGTTACGACCCATCGCAATGCCTGTCGTTGGCGGGCGTCTACGTGGGGGACGATGAGCAGAAGCGCATCCTGCAAAGCCTAGGCTTCGGCATTGAGGAACATGACGCCACCTTCGACTATCAGGACGGCGTGCCGGTGACGACGCCCGCTTACTGGACCGTCAGCGTTCCTAGCTGGCGGCGGGACGTGGATGGCTGGCCCGATCTGGTCGAGGAAGTGGTGCGGATCGTCGGGCTGGATCAGGTGCCATCCACCCCCCTGCCCCGCACGCCAGGCGTCGCCAAGGCGACGGCAACGGTCGAACAGTTGATGGAGCGCCGCGTGCGGCGGACGGCGGCTGCGCGCGGCCTGTCGGAAGCGATCAACTGGTCCTTCATCTCCGAAAAGGAAGCGGCCAGCATTGGCGGTGGCGACTGGGCGCTGGCCAATCCGATTTCGGAGGACCTTAAGGTCATGCGCCCGTCCCTGTTGCCGGGCCTGCTGTCGGCTTCGCGACGGAACGTGGATCGCGGCGCTTCTTCGGTATGGCTGTTCGAGCTGGGCCGCCGTTATTTCGCCGACAGGGAAAGGGCCACCGCGAGTTTTGTACTCGCTGGGGAAAAGCTCCCGCGTGGCTGGCAAACGGGGAAGGCGCAGGCCTTCACGGCCTTTGATGCCAAGAGTGAAGTCGTCGCTCTGCTGGCGGCGGCAGGGGCGCCGGTGGGCAATTTGCAGAGCTTTGGCGAGGCGTCGGCTGCCTATCATCCGGGGCAGTCGGGCACGTTGCGGCTAGGTCCGAAGACGGTGCTGGCGGAGTTTGGCGTTTTGCATCCTTCGTTAGCTAAGCAATTTGGTTTGACCGGCACGGTGGTGGCAGGCGAGATTTTTCTGGATGCGATCCCGGCCAAACGCCGGAATGGCTTTATGCGCGCACCCTACGCGCCGCCCGCCCTGCAGGCGGTGAAGCGCGATTTCGCCTTTGTCGTGGACGAGGCGCTGGAGGCGGATGCGCTGGTCCGTGCGGTCAGGGGTGCTGACAAGAAGAGCATCGTCGATGTGCGGCTGTTCGATGTCTTTGCTGGTCCCGGCGTCGAAGAAAGCAAGAAAAGCCTGGCCATCGAAGTGACCCTGCAACCAGGGGACAAGAGCTTTTCGCAAGAAGAACTGGACGCGATCAGCGCCAGCATCGTGAAGGCAGCGGAGAAGCTGGGCGGCGTGCTGCGGGGGTGAGGCCTCCCCAATCATGTGAGGCAGGAACGGTTTCTCGACTGCGCTCGAAACGAACGGAGGTTGGAGTGGAGGGCCTTGTTTCCATCGGGTCGGATGGCCTGACCGCCAGCATCAATCCCATGGGCGCGGAGCTTTGGTCGCTGAAGGACGCGCAGGGACGCGAACTGATGACCGACGCCGATCCGCGTTGGTGGACTGGGCATGCGCCGCTGCTCTTTCCCTTTGTCGGGCGGTCGCGGGGGGATGTTTATCGGCTGGACGGGCGCGACTATAGCATGCCGCAACATGGCTTTGCGCGCCGCATGGCCTTTACCCAAGTGGAACATCTGCCGGAATCGGCGACCTTCCGGCTGGAGGCAGACGCCGAAACGCGGGCCGTCTATCCGTTCGACTTCCGGCTGGACATGCAGTTCGCCCTTGCCGGGGGAACGGTGATGATGACGGCCATGGTGACGAACCGGGGCGATGGCCACATGCCCTTTTCCTTCGGCTACCATCCCGCCTTTGCCTGGCCCCTGCCCTTTGGCGGGTCGGTCGAAGAGCATCGCGTCGAATTCGAACAGCCCGAACCCGCCGCCCTGCGCAAGGTGGGCGACGAACCCGGCCTGATCGCGCGCGAAACTGCGCCATCCCCGGTCGAGGGCAGGATGCTGACCCCCACTTATGCGATGTTCGAAGGCGACGCGCTGATCTGGGACGATCTGAAAAGCCGCAGCCTGCATTGGGGGGTGCCGGGACGCACGCGTTTGCGGATCGATTTTCCCGACACACCCTGGCTGGGCCTGTGGCAAAAGCCGGGCGCGCATTATCTGTGCGTCGAACCCTGGGCGGGGATGGCGGACCTTGTCGGCTTTGATGGGGATGTGTGGGACAAGCAGGGCATCATGCGATTGCTGCCCGGCGAAGAGCGGCGGTTCCGCATGGACGTGACGGTCGTGGACGTGTAACGGCGGCTTCCATGATTCCGTTCGGGCTGAGCCTGTCGAAGCCTCTTCCCTGGAAGGAAGCAAAGCCCTTCGACAAGCTCAGGGCGAACGGTTGTTTTTGTACCGAGCCCCCGACAGCATCATGACCATTCCATCCCGCCGCACCTTCGCGATCATTTCCCACCCTGACGCTGGCAAGACCACGCTGACCGAAAAGCTGTTGCTGGAAGGCGGCGCGATCCACCTGGCCGGAGAGGTCAAGGCACGCGGGGCGAACCGGCGCGCGCGGTCGGACTGGATGAAGATCGAGCAGCAGCGCGGGATTTCCGTGACCAGCTCGGTCATGACGTTCGAGCGGGATGGCATCACGTTCAACCTGCTGGATACACCGGGGCACGAGGATTTTTCCGAAGATACCTATCGCACACTGACCGCAGTGGATTCGGCGGTCATGGTGATCGACGCGGCCAAGGGCATCGAGCCGCAGACCCGCAAGCTGTTCGAAGTCTGCCGCCTGCGCAACGTGCCGATCATCACCTTCGTCAACAAGGTCGACCGCGAGGGCCGCGACGCCTTTGCCCTGCTGGATGAAGTGGCCGATGCGCTGGCGCTGGACGTGTGTCCGATGAGCTGGCCGGTGGGCATGGGCGGCGAGTTCGAAGGCGTTTACGACTTTGCCAAGAACCGACTGCGGCAACCGAGTGGCCCCAGCAAGGAATTTGAGGGCAAGGAAGTGTTCGTCGAGGGCATCGACGATGATGCGCTGGCGGAGCATATTTCCACGCGGGGGCTGGCGAAGCTGCGGGAAGAGGCGGAGCTTGCCGTCGGCGGCTATGCCGATTTCGATCTGGCCGCCTATCGCCACGGCGACCTGACGCCGGTCTATTTCGGATCGGCGTTGAAGCTGTTCGGTGTCACCGAATTGATCGACGCGCTCGCCGCCCACGCGCCGCCACCGCGCGCGCAACCCGCCGAGCCTGCGCCGGTGGAGCCCGAAAATGGCGAAGTGACGGGCTTCATCTTCAAGGTGCAGGCCAATATGGACCCGCAGCACCGCGACCGCATCGCGTTCATGCGGCTATGTTCGGGCAAGTTCCGGCGCGGCATGAAGCTGACGCCCAGCGGATCGGGCAAGCCCATCGCGGTGCATTCCCCCATCCTCTTTTTCGCGCAGGATCGCGAGATTGCGGACGAGGCCTTTCCCGGCGACATCATCGGCATTCCCAACCATGGCACTTTGCGGGTTGGGGACACGCTGAGCGAGAAGGCGGGGGTGCGCTTTACCGGCCTGCCAAACTTTGCACCGGAAATATTGCGGCGCGTGGTGCTGAAGGATCCGACCAAGACCAAGCAGCTTCGCAAAGCGCTGGATGACCTGTCCGAGGAAGGAGTGATCCAGGTTTTCTATCCCGAAATTGGCAGCAACTGGGTGGTCGGCGTGGTCGGGCAGTTGCAGCTCGAAGTGCTGATTTCGCGGCTGGAGGCGGAATATAAGGTGGCGGCGGGGCTGGAGCCTGCGCCGTTCGATACCGCGCGCTGGGTTTCGGGCGATGATGCGGCGGTCAGGGACCTGGCGTCGTTCAACGTGTCGAACATGGCGAAGGATCGCGATGGCAATCTGGTCTTCATGGCCAAGAGCGCATGGGATGTAGGTTACCAGCAGGAGCGGCATCCGAAGGTGAAATTCAGCGCGACCAAGGAACGCTGACGGCATCGGCGGCGCGATATGACCGCCATCCTCTACAGTTTTCGGCGTTGTCCCTATGCCATGCGGGCGCGGATGGCCCTGATCGCCAGTGGGCAGCCAGTGGAGTTGCGGGAAGTCGTGCTGCGCGACAAGCCGCCCGCCATGCTGTCGCTGTCCCCCAAGGGCACGGTTCCAGTGCTGGCGCTGCCGGACGGGGCGGTGATCGACGAGAGCCTGGACATCATGCGCTGGGCGCTGCGCTTGCGCGACCCGGAAGGCTGGCTGGACGGGGATGACGCCGCGCTGATCGCGACGAATGATGGACCGTTCAAGCAGCATCTGGACCGCTATAAATATGCGACCCGCTATGGATCGGACCCGCTGGTCCATCGTGCTGGGGCAATGGAAGTGCTGGGCGAACTGGAGGCGCGGCTCGTGGCCAGTGACTATCTGTGCGGAGCGCATAGAACGCTCGCCGACATCGCTATCTTTCCCTTTGTGCGGCAATTTGCGGGAACGGAACCGGCGTGGTTCGAAGCGCAGCCTTTGCCACGGGTGCAGGCGTGGTTGCGGGCTCTGGTGGCGTCCGAGCTATTTGCCCGCGCCATGGTGCGCAAGCCTGCGTGGCAGCCAGGGGACGCCGCGGTCTTTCTCTAACGGCGCAGCAGGAAGACGGCGTGCTCGGCGAACAGATTGGCGTTCGCGTGGGTGGTTTCCTTGTCGCCCTTCAGGAACCACTGGCCATCGATTGTCCAGCCCCGCTCCTTCACCAGCGCGCGGAAATCGTCGACTGTCACATGATGGATGTTGAGCGTGTCATACCATGTGTCGGGCAGCAGCCGCGTCACCGGCATGCGGCCGCCCCACAGCAGCGACAGCCGACCACGCCAATGGGCAAAATTGGGAAAGGATACGAAGGCCTGCCGCCCGATGCGCAGCAATTCGTCCACGACCAGGTCGGGGCGGCGCGTCGTTTGCAACGTCTGGCTCAGGATCGCATAGTCGAAACTGGCGTCGGGATAATAGGTGAGGTCGGTGTCGGCATCCCCCTGCACCACTGACAGGCCACGACCGACAGCGGCGGCGACATTTCCCGCGTCAATCTCCAGTCCTCGCGCGTCGACTTTCTTGGTGTCCCTGAGCGCCGCCATCAAGCCGCCCTCACCGCAGCCCACATCCAGCACGCGCGCGTCAGGCTTTACCATGCGAGCGATCAGGGCCAGGTCCGGCCGCAGATTGTCGATCATGCGCGCCCGCCCTTCAGGAACCCGTTCACCACGCGGTTCAGTTCCGGGCATTCCAGCAGGAAGGCGTCATGGCCAAAGGGGCTGGACAGCTCCACAAAGCTGGCCTGCGCGCCGCTGGCGTTGAGAGCGTGGACGATGATGCGGGATTCGGCGGTCGGGTAAAGCCAGTCGGTGTCGAAGCTGACCAGGCAGAATCGCGCGCGCGACGCGGCGAAGGCAGAGGCAAGGCTGCCGCCATGATCTTCCGCAATGTCATAATAGTCCATGGCGCGGGTGATGTAGAGATAGCTGTTGGCGTCGAACCGCTCGACAAAGCTCAGCCCCTGGTGGCGCAGATAGCTTTCCACCTGAAAATCGGCGTCGAACCCGAACGTCTTGGCATCGCGGCCCTGCAGGCGGCGGCCGAATTTTTCGGTGAGGCCCGCTTCGGACAGATAGGTGATGTGCGCAGCCATGCGCGCGACGGCCAGGCCCGCGCTCGGCACCTGGGCGTCGGCATAATAGTCGCCGCCGCGCCAGTTGGGATCGGCCATGATCGCCTGACGCCCCACTTCGTGGAATGCGATATTCTGGGCGCTGTGGCGCGCGGTGGAGGCGATGACGATGCAGGCTTCGACGCGGTCGGGGAACAGTGTCGGCCAGCTGAGCGCCTGCATGCCGCCCATCGATCCGCCGATGACAGCGGAAAGGCGATCGACCCCCAGATGGTCGAGCAGCATCGCCTGAGCGCGCACCATGTCGGCGATGGTCAACACCGGAAAGCGCATGGCGTAAGGGCCGTTGATCGCGGGATCGACGCTGGCCGGGCCGCTCGACCCCATGCAGCTGCCGATGACGTTGGAGCATATGATGAAGTGGCGCGCCGGGTCGACCGGCTTTCCTTCGCCGACCATGCGCCACCACCAGCCCGGTTTGCCGGTGACGGGATGGTCGGACGCGACATATTGGTCGCCGGTCAGCGCGTGGCAGATGAGGATGACGTTCGACTTGTCCTCATTCATCCGGCCATAGGTTTCATAGGCGATGTCGACGGGACCAAGCGCCGCGCCGCTGTCCAGCCGCAGGGGGCCGGGCAGGCGGGCCTGGCGGCGCAGGCCGAAACGATTGTCGTCGGTGGTGGGGGCGCTGGCCATGGTCCAAGCGGGCTAGGACCGTGGGGCGATGCTGTCAATCGGGTGGAGGCAGGGCTTCACCGTCGCATCCAGCGGCGCTTTGCCTTTGGCGCGGATGACGCTAAAGCCCGGCCATGACGAAACCTGCACCCAAGGACTGGATTCTCGGCATCTCCCCCTATGTGCCGGGCAAGGCGGCCGCCGATGACGGTAGGCCGCTGATCAAGCTGTCGGCGAACGAAAATCCGCTGGGCACCAGTCCGGCGGCGCGCGCGGCGCTGGTCGCGGCGACGGCGGACCTTGCCACCTATCCTGATCCCGGCGCGGCGAAGATGCGTGAGGCGATTGCCGCCGCCCACGGGCTGGACCCGGCGCGGGTCATTTATGGCACGGGATCGGACGAACTGCTGCATATCGCGGCGAGCGCCTATGCAGGCCCCGGCGACGAGATTCTCTACGTCCGCTATGGGTTTTCGGTTTATGATATCGCCGCCCGGCGGGTGGGTGCGATCCCGGTGATTGCGCCCGACGCGGATTATGCGACCGACGTGGACGCGCTGCTGGCCTGCGTCACCGACAGGACGAAGGTCGTGTTCCTGGCCAATCCCAATAATCCCACCGGCACCATGACGCCGCGCGAGGACATTGCCCGGCTGCACGCGGCGCTGCGCCCCGACATATTGTTCGTCCTGGATCAGGCCTATGCCGAATATCTGGATGGGGATGAGGATGATGGCGGGATGGAATTGGCGAAGAGCGCGGCCAACGTGTTGGTGACGCGGACCTTCTCCAAGATTCATGGATTGGCCGCCGAACGGATAGGCTGGGGCTATGCCAGCGCAGAGATTATCGACGCGCTGCACCGCATCCGCGCGCCGTTCAACGTCACGACCGCTGGGCAGGCCGCCGCCATCGCCGCGATCCGGGACAGCGGCTGGGTGGATGCAAGCCGCACCCATAACCGCCAGTGGCGCGAATGGCTGGCGGCGGAAATCGCCGCGCTGTCCAACCATGGCCTGCGCGCGGTGCCCAGCAAGGCCAATTTCCTGCTGATCCTGTTCGAAGGAAAGCTGACCGCCGAGGCCGCGATGAAGGGATTGTGGGACGAAGGCTATGCCACGCGCTGGCTGCCGGGCCAGGGGCTGCCCCACGGCCTGCGCATCACCATCGGCACGGCAGAGCAGGTCCGCGCCGTCGCGGCCAAGCTGCGCGCCATGGCGGAGGCCGCGTAGGATGCTGCCCTTTTCCCGCGTCACCATCATCGGTCTGGGGCTGATCGGATCATCGCTGTGCCGCGCGATCCGGGATCATATGCCCACGGTCCGGGTCACCGGCTACGACGCCGATCCGCAGGTGCGGCAAATTGCGCGCGCCATCGACCTGGCCGACGACGTGACCGATACCGCGGGTGCTTCGGTAACCGATGCTGATCTGGTCATACTGTGCGTCCCGGTGCGGGCGATGGGCGCGGCGGCGGCGGACATCGCGCAGGACCTGCCCGCCGAAGCCATCATCAGCGACGTGGGATCGTGCAAGGTGGACGTTCTGGCGCAGCTTAACGCCGCGCTGCCGGGCCGGTGCATCATCCCCGCTCATCCGGTCGCCGGAACGGAAAATAGCGGCCCGGAAGCGGGCTTTGCGTCACTGTTCCATGGCCGCTGGTGCATTGTCACCCCGCCCGCCGATGCCGACCCGGCGGCGGTAGAGCGGGTCGCAGAGCTATGGCGGCGCGTGGGCGCGGAGGTCGAGAGGATGGACCCCCCGCATCATGATCTGGTGCTGGCGGTGACGAGCCACCTGCCCCATCTGATCGCCTATACGATCGTGGGGACGGCCAGCGACCTGGAGGATGTGACCCAGTCAGAGGTTATCAAATATTCCGCTGGCGGCTTTCGTGACTTCACGCGCATCGCCGCGTCCGACCCGACCATGTGGCGCGACGTGTTCCTGGCGAACAAGGACGCGGTGCTGGAAATGCTGCAACGTTTTTCCGAAGACCTGTCGGCATTGCAGCGTGCGATCCGGTGGAATGACGGGGATGCGCTGTTCAACCTGTTCACGCGGACGCGGGCGATCCGGCGGTCGATCATCGAACAGGGGCAGGATGATGCGAAACCCGACTTTGGCCGGAGCCACTGATTTCAAACGCGATTGTTCAGCGCGTTGATGGCGGCATGGACGCGCGCTTCGGCCAGGTGGCGATCAAGGCCTGCGGGGACGACCTGTCCCACCTTGTAGGTGATGACGCCTGCGCGTTTCAGAAAGCTGCCGCGCGGTGAGACGCGGCCACTGTCGATGGCGATCGGGACCACTGGCAGGCCCAGCAGCGCATAAAGTCCCGCAAAACCGGCCTTGAGTGGCGGCGCTTCGCCATGCGGGACGCGCGTGCCTTCGGGGAAAAGGCATAAGGGACGGCCTTCCGCCACGCATTTGCGGGCAGCGGTGCGCAAGGCCCGCATCGCGCTGGCCCCGGCGCTGCGTTCGATGGGGATCAGACCATATTGGCGCGCGACCCTGCCCCATAGGGGAATATCGAACAGTTCCCGTTTGGCGGCGATGGCCGGACGATCGAACAGGCAGAGTATGTCGATCGTTTCGAACATCGATTCATGTTTGATGATGTAGAGATAGTCGCCCTGCGGCAGTTCGCCTTCGACACGCACCTTTTGCCCCAGAAGCCAGCGCGTGCAGAAGCGATGGAGATAGGCCCAGGCGGTCGCCACTCGCCGAACGGCGACTGGCGAGACGAAGGCGACGAGCAGCGCCGTCAGCACCAGCAGCAAGGACATGCTGTAGAAGGCGAACATATAGGCGAGCGAGCGCAGAGCCGTAATCATCAAGCCGCCTATATCCCAATCAACGCAGCGGCGCGCCGCAGCAGATATTTATTATATTCACGCGCCAGCATGGTCAGGCTGGGACGGCTGGGCACCGCGTCGTAAACGATCGTCACGCGGCTGGGCAGCGCCTGTCGCAGTTCCAGCGCGGAGCGACGCATGTGCCAGTCGGTCGTGATCAGCCGCACCGTTTGAAAGTCGCGCCGCTCCAGCCAATGCGCGGTTTCGATGGCGTTGGATCGCGTGTCGATCGCCTCTCGCCCCAGCGTTATGCAACAAGCGAACAGCCGTTCGGGGGCGTCATATTGCGCTGCCAGTTCAGCCGGGCGCACCGAACGATCCACCCCGGAAATCAACATGCGTTTCGACGCGCCTTCCTGAAGCAAGGCCAGCCCCCGGTCGATCCGACCTGCGCCACCGGTCAGCACGACGATGGCATCGGTCGTCCGGCCATCCAGCGGTTGCGGCAGAAAGATCGCGAACCAGGCAAAGCCGAGCATCCACCCGAGCACGGACAGCGCGAAGAGCCGGACGATCATAGCAGCCGACCCAGCGACCGCAGCACCGTCCAGCGCGCAGCCAATGTCGCGAGCAGCACGCCACCCAGCGGCAGCGCGGCCAGCACCAGCCAACCAATCCAGGACAGGCGGATCGCCCCGACCAGGTCCGATCCGGTTGCCGTTAGCCGGGCACCGAGCAAAAGGATGACCAGCAAGGCCACGGTAAAGCCCAGGAGCCCGCCGAACAAAGCATCCAGTCCGATGCGGCGCTGAAACAGCCGGGCAATCTGAACATCGGTCGCACCCATCAGGTGGAGGACGTCAATCGTGCCGCGATGGCTGTCATGCGCCGCCCGCGCGGCCAGCACGACGATGGCGGCGGTGGCCACCGCCATCAGCAGGACAATGCCCGCCGCCAGACCACCCAAGGCGGCAAGCAGTTGCCCCAGTGGCTGAAGAAAAGCCGCGTGCGGCTCTATTCTTATGCTGGGCGATAGGGTCGCCAGGATGGCCCGCAGGCGAGCGACCTTGGCCTGTGTCGATCCGGGCGTCAGTTCAACGTCGATCAGCGCCGGAATGGGCAGGTCGCCGCTGACCGCCTCTTCCCCCAGCCAGGGCCTGATCTGGTCGGCCAGGACGGCGGGATCGACCGGATGAAGCGTCCGCACGTCCGGGCTTTTGCGCAGCAGGCGCACGGCGCGACCGCTATAGTCTTCACGACGGTCGGCGTTCGCTTCCACGATCTGCACGGTCACCCGTCCCGCCAGTTCAGCACCGACCGATTGCACCGCCGTCCCCAGACCCAGTCCGGCAGCCGCTGCCAATACGGTCAGAAACATCATGATCGCGATGACCCAAGGCATGGGACCAGCAACCCGGCCTTCGGGCAGCAACCTATGGCGCGCGGCAGCAGCGGCGCGGCGATCCGCCCCGGTCATGGCGCGACCGCCGCTTGGGCACGTGGCGGATAACGCAGCGAGCCCGTCGGATCAGACAGCCGCCCCTTATCCAGCCGCATCATCTGCGCGCCTTCCACCTGGCCGATCAGCGGCAGGTCGTGGGTAGCGACCACGATGGTCGTGCCCAGGCGATTGAGTGCTTCGAACAAGGTAAGCAGGCGTCGGGCCATGTCAGCGTCGACGTTGCCGGTCGGTTCGTCCGCCACCAATATTTCCGGTCGGGCAATCACCGCGCGGGCGATGGCGACGCGCTGCTGCTCGCCCCCCGACAGGGTCGCCGGACGCGCATCGGCCCGGTCGCCCAGGCCGACCCAGTTCAGCATCTCCGACACCGACGCATGGGTTTCGGCCTCCACCATGCCAGCGACGCGCAAAGGCAGCGCGATATTGTCATAGGCGGACAGATGCGGGACCAGCCGGAAATCCTGAAAAACGACGCCGATGCGGCGACGGAAACCGGGCAGGCGGTTGCGGGGCAAGGTCACGACATCTTCGCCAAACAGGCGGATGACGCCCCGGCTGGGGCGCTGCGCCAGATAAAGGAGCTTCAACAGCGATGTCTTGCCCGCGCCCGACGCACCGGTCAGGAAATAAAATCCGCCGCCATGCAGCGAGAAGCTGACGTCGGACAGGGTCTCGCTGTCCAGACCATAGCGCAGGCCGACATTTTCGAACTGGACGATTGCCGACATGATTCAATGAATGCGCCTGCGCGCTCCCTGCTGCCCCTGGGTCGCAGCAATGGCACAGTGGGCAGGGAGCCGTAAACCCCAAGCCGCGTGGACCGGCGAGTCGCGGCAGGCCGCTGCCGCCTGTCGATGCCGCTTGCCCTTGAGTCCAAGCCATGGCTATGAAGCGTCATGATCCTGGTGTGTCCCAATTGCGCCACGCGCTATATTGTACCGGACAGCGCCGTCGGCCCCAATGGCCGCCAGGTTCGCTGCGCCTCTTGCAAACATAGTTGGTTTCAGGAGGGTGCCGCGCTTGCGCCCCAGGAACGGGCCGCGATGCCGCCGGTGCAGGCCATGGAAGAAACGGCGACGTCCGTTGCTCCCTCAGCAACTCCGCCGCCTCCATCGCGTCCAGCCCCAGCTCCAGTCCCACCGGCTCCCGCACCTGCCCAACCGGCTGAGGATGACGCTGAATTTTCGTCTTCCGTAGCGGCCACTGCGCCATCGTCACCGACGCTCGCCCGTGGGGCTGCCGTCGCGTCGGCGGCGGATAGCGGTTATCGTACCGATGACATTTACGGACGGGCAGGCCAGCAACAGGCGGAGGAAAGCGCGCCAGCATCCCGCCCTCGGCGCAACCGCCTGAAGCTGTGGACCTATGCAGCCGTCGCCTTTTTCCTGACCATGGGAGCGTTGGGCGGCGGGCTCTGGTATTTCGGCGCGCCAAGCTGGGCTGTGAATCTGGGCTTTGTAGCGGAGGAAGGCGACCCCGACCTGCTATTCTATCTGTCCAAGCCTGCCGAGCGCCGCAAGCTACCGACGGGTGAGGAATATTTCGCATTCGGCGCGCGCATCGTGAACAGCGGCAAGGAAGTCCTGCCCGTGCCGCCCGTGCTGGTGCAGTTGCGCGACCAGCAGAACCGCCTTGTCTTCAGCTGGACCACCAAGGCGGATCGCAACAGCCTGAAACCCGGCGAGGAAGCGTCGATCAATGAAAGCCGGATCGACATTCCCAAAAATGCCGAAAACCTGTCGCTGACCTTCGTCCAATAAGCGGCCCCGCCACAGGCCCGATCACCAGCCGGTCAGGGATAGCTGACGGTTTTGGGCCTGCCCTGCGGGATGGGAATAAATTCCTGATCGTCGCCGGGGATCAGCGGAAAACGCATCGCTTCCCAATCCTCCCGCGCCTGATACAGCCGGTCGACATCCGACGACACGAAATTCCACCAGACATGACGTGGCGTGCGGAATGCTTCCCCGCCGCACAGCATCACCCGCCCGCCATCCACGCTCATCAATGTCGCGCGCGTACCGGGGCGCAGCACATAAAGCGTCTGCGGCTGAAGCATCATCCCGTCCAGCGCCGCGTCGCCGCCCGCGACATAGATCGCTCGTTCCTCTGCATCTGCGTCGATAGGCACACTGCCACCGGGCGACAGCTGAATATCGGCATAGATGGTATTCGCATAGGTCGTCACCGGCGATGTTTCGCCCCACAATGTTCCCATGATCACGCGCGCGCGAGCATTGCCACAGTCGATGATGGGCATGCCGCCTTCGCCGACATGTTCAAAGGCGGGCGGCATTTCCTCCAGCCCGTCGGGCAGCGCCAGCCAGGTCTGGATCGCTGACAGCTTGGATAGCTTTGCCCGTTCTCCATCGGGCGATCGTTCGGAATGGACGATGCCGCTGCCCGCCGTCATCAGGTTGACCGCGCCCGGCTCGATCAACTGCTCCGTCCCCAGGGAATCGCGGTGCACGAATGCGCCTTCGAACATGTAGGTGACCGTGGCGAGGTTGATGTGCGGATGCGGGCGCACGTCGATGCCCTGCCCCGCCCCGATCCGCGCTGGTCCGGCCTGATCAAAGAAAATGAACGGCCCCACCATGGTCCGTTCCCGCGCGGGCAGTGAACGGAAAACGCGAAAGTCGCCCAGATCATGGGTCGTGGGGGTGATCGTCTGGGTGATGATGTCGTCAGGGATCATGGGGCATCCAGTTCGCTAGGGTGGCTGATGAAGGGCAGGCTGCAGACTCCAGCCGTCCCCTACTCTTCGCCGGGCGCGCGCGCCTTGATTGCAAGGGCATGGACCTTGTCGCGCAACAGTTCGGCCAGCGCCGCATTCACCATGCGCTGCCGCGCAACCCGATTCTGGCCGGAGAATCGCGCCGACACGATCTCCACCGTGAAATGGCTCTCTCCCGAACCGTCATGTCCCGCGTGGCCGCGATGCCGGTCGCTATCATCGATTACGGCGAGATGTTCAGGCGACAGGGCGGCGCGCAGCCGCTCTTCAATCTCTGTGGCCACTGGGCCTTTCAGTTGCGTGCTCATCGCCCCTATATAGGGCTTTTGCTCATCCATGCATCAGGACAATCGTGGCCAGCGACCCGTTTTCGAACCGACGTTTCAACCGTTTCCATGGCCGGGTGGAAAGCGACCACCCCTGCGCCGCCAAAGGCTGCGAAGAGCCGGGCGAGTTTCGCGCGCCACCGGCAGACGGGCCGGCGTCCAACCATGAAGGGCCGCGCTGGCGCTGGCTGTGCCTGGATCATGTGCGCGAATTCAACCAGGGCTATAATTTCTTCAGCGGCATGAGCGCGGACGAAATCGCCGCCGCTCAGCGCCCCTATGCCGGATGGGATCGCGAAACCCGCGCCTTTTCATCCAACGCCGCCAGCCCGCCGCCCCGCTGGGGCGATTTTTCCGACCCGCTCGATGCCATCGGCGCGAAATTCAAGGACCGGATGGCCAAGGCCCGCGCCGATAGCCAGATGCGGCAAGACGGCAAGTTCCTGTCCAACGAGGACCGCAAGGCGATGGCAGTCATGGGATTACCCATCGACGCGGATCGTAAAGCGTTGCGGCAGCGTTATACTGAATTGCTGCGCCGCTATCATCCCGACCATAATGGCGGCGACCGTAGTCATGAAAGCGCGCTGCAAGGCGTGATCGAGGCCTATGGGCTGCTGCGCAAAGCGGTGGCCTTTGCCTGAGCGGACGGACTCAGAAAATGAACCACCCCATCAATAGGCCGCACTGAATGACGGCGATCAGTATCAACTGCGTGGAAAAGGGTTCTTTGCGAGTCTTATGACGGAACAAGTGGCGTGCAATCAGCGCTCCAGGCGTTCCTCCGATCAACGCAAGACCAAGGAGATCAGTCTCCCTGATACGACGCCCGCCCGACCTAGCCCGCGCCTTGTCCTGGCCGAAGCAAAAGATGGTCCAGACGTTAATAGCGATCAAAGCGGCCAGCATCATATGCGTCATCGCAACGACTTAGCCTTTCTTGCGTTAACAAACGCCTGAAAAATCCGCCCCCATTTCACGGACCACTTCACGTCAGGCCCGCTTGATCGCTGCATGACGAAGCCCCACTCTATCGACACGCCCTTCCCCGATCGGTTAGGGGCTGGAAAGATCATTCAGAAAGACCTGCGCGCATGACCGACATTTCGAACGTCCAGCCCGATACCCGATCCGAAACGCTGCTGGCCGCGCCCGACCGGGAAGTGGACGCGCGGGAAGTGTTCGGTGTCGATGTCGACCTGAAAATCCCGGCTTTTTCCGAAGCGGACGAGCGGGTGCCTGACCTTGACCCCGCTTATGTGTTCGATCCCGACACGACGCTGGCGATCCTGGCCGGGTTCGCATTCAATCGCCGCGTCATGGTCCAGGGTTACCACGGCACCGGCAAGTCGAGCCATATCGAACAGATCGCCGCCCGCCTGCGCTGGCCGTGCATCCGCATCAACCTGGACGCGCATATCAGCCGTATCGACCTGGTCGGGCGCGACGCCATCGTCCTGCGCGATGGACAGCAGGTCACGGAATTCCGTGAAGGGCTGCTCCCCTGGTCGTTGCAACGGCCGGTGGCGCTGGTCTTCGACGAATATGATGCGGGCCGCCCTGACGTCATGTTCGTGATCCAGCGCGTCCTGGAAGCCGACGGCAAGATGACGTTGCTCGACCAGAACCGCGTGATTCGCCCGAACCCCTGGTTCCGCCTGTTCGCCACGGCCAATACCGTGGGCCTGGGCGATACGACGGGGCTTTATCACGGCACGCAGCAGATCAACCAGGGCCAGATGGACCGCTGGAATCTGGTGGTGACGCTCAACTACCTGCCCGCCGCGACCGAAGCGCAGATCGTCCTCGCCAAGTCAGGCGAATATGATCACGAAGGCGGTCGGAAAGAAGTCGAGAATATGATCAAGGTGGCGGAACTCACCCGCCAGGGCTTCATCAACGGCGATATTTCGACCGTGATGAGCCCGCGCACCGTGATCAGCTGGGCGCAGAACGCCCTCATCTTCAAGAATGTCGGGTTCGCCTTTCGCCTGAGCTTCATCAACAAATGCGATGAGGCGGAACGACCGCTGGTGGCGGAATATTATCAGCGGGTGTTCGGCAAGGACCTGCCGGAGAGCGTGGCGCACCGGGTAGCCTGACGCCATGGCTGAGCGATCGCCCCTGGACGCATTCAAGGACGTGCTGTCCGGCGCGGCGCGGTCGATCGCGCGCGATGCGGAGGTGGAGGTGGGCTTCACCGCCGACGCGCCGCATATGGCGGGCAAGGCGATCAAGGTGCCGACGCCCGCCCGCACCCTGCCCGCCGATCAGGTGGCGCTGGCGCGCGGCTTTGCCGATGCGAATGCCCTGCGGCTACGCCATCACAACAGCCGCCTGCACGCCCACGCCGCTCCGACCGATGCGACCGCGCGGGCTGTCTATGACGCGGTGGAGCAGGCGCGGGTAGAGGCGATCGGGTCGCGCGCCATGGAAGGGGTGCGTGCGAACCTGAACCATGCGCTGGACCTCAAGCTGAAGTCCGACCCGTTGCGCCGGGCGCGTTCGGCAGATGAAGTGCCGCTGTCCACCGCTGTTGCGCTCAAGGTCCGCGAGCGGTTGACCGGTCAACCGATGCCCAAGGACGCCATCACGGGCATGGCGCTGGTCGACCAGTGGATCGAGGACAATGCGGGCAGCGATCTGGATGCGCTGGGACTGGCGATCGATGACCAGCGCGCTTTTCAAAAGCTGGCGCAGGCCATGCTGGAACATCTGCATCTGGTCGAAGCCGACACGCCCCCTGAAACCGACGATTCGGAACCTGACGACCAGGGCGAAGACGAAGAGGAGCAGCAGGAAGAGGGCGATTCTGGCGAGGATCAGGCTGGCGACAGCGACATGAACGCCGAAGCCCGCGCCGACGACACGGGCGGCGACACGGAAGAAGGCGACAGCGAGTATAGCGACGATTTCGACGCCGACAGCGATGCAGGCGCCGACGATATGGGCGAAGAAGGCATGATGCCGGTTCGCCCCAACCGACCGCTGTCCGACCTGCCGCCCGGTTTCGACTATAAGCCCTACACCCAGCTGCACGATGAGGTCGTGACCGCCGAGGACCTGTGCGACGAGGACGAACTGTTGCGGCTGCGCGGGTTTCTGGACCAGCAGCTCACCAGCCTGCAAGGCGCTGTCACCAAACTTGCCAACCGTTTGCAGCGACGGTTGATGGCGCAGCAGTCGCGGTCGTGGGATTTTGACCAGGAAGAAGGGCTGCTGGACGCGGCGCGACTGGCCCGCATCGTCATCGATCCCACGCGATCGCTGTCCTACAAGATCGAACGCGACACCGAATTTCGCGATACGGTGGTGACGCTGTTGATCGACAATAGCGGTTCCATGCGCGGACGGCCGATCAGCATCGCCGCGATCAGCGCGGACATCATGGCGCGCACGCTGGAACGATGCGGCGTCAAGACAGAGATATTGGGCTTTACCACCCGCGCGTGGAAGGGCGGGCAGAGCCGGGAAGACTGGCTGGCGGCAGGACGGCCGCCCTTGCCGGGGCGGCTCAACGATCTGCGTCACATCATCTACAAGAAGGCCGACGAGCCATGGCGGCGGGCGCGCAAGAATCTGGGCCTGATGATGCGCGAGGGGCTGCTGAAGGAGAATATCGACGGCGAGGCACTGCTATGGGCGCATAGCCGCCTGATCGCGCGGCATGAGGAACGCCGCATCCTGATGGTGATTTCCGATGGCGCGCCGGTCGATGATTCCACCCTGTCGGTGAATAGCGGCACCTATCTGGAGCGGCACCTGCGCCAGGTGATCGAATGGATCGAGGCGCGGTCGCCGGTCCAGCTGGTGGCGATTGGCATCGGCCATGACGTTACCCGCTATTATCGCCGCGCCGTCACCATCATGGATGCCGAACAATTGGGCGGCACGATGGTGGAACAGCTTGCCGGGTTGTTCGACGAGGATTGAAAGCCGGTCCGGCGCTTCCGATCTCAGCAGTTTGTCAGGAGAGTGCCATGAGCGTCGCCTTTCGTCGCGAAAGCGATGAGGAACATCTGGAACCCAAGTTCGAGATTCCGATTCCGCCCGGTCCCAATTGGGTGACGGCGCGCGGACTGCGACTGACGCGCGAGAAGGTCGAGGCGCTGGAGGCGGTCGCGACGACGGACATGGCCGAAGACGATGTGAAGAAGCTGAAGCGCGACCTGCGCTATTGGCGCACCCGGCTGGCGACTGCGCAATTGCAGCCGGTGCCGAATGCGGAGGCCGTGACATTCGGGACGCGCGTGACCTATCGGCTCAATGGCGGGACGAAGACGGTCACCATCGTGGGCGATGACGAAGCCGATCCCAATGACGGGCGGATCAGTTTTTCCTCGCCGCTTGCCCGCGCGATGATCGATGCGGAAGTGGGCGAACAGCTGGATTTCGGGAGCAACGGTCAGTCAGTAGAGATTCTGGCGATCAGCCCTATCGAAGAGGGCTGACCCGCCAGTGAGGACGCAGGGGCCGCGGAGAGGAACCTCTGCATGCATGCCCTGCGCCTGGGAGCGAATTAGGCTTGGCGATCAGCCGTTGCGCCCTGCTTCGAACAGGAACCATGCGCGTTCTTCGGCCTGATCGGTCCAATCGTCGACAATGCCTTCGGTCGCGTTGTCGCCAGCGTCGGTGGCGGCAGTCTTGGCGGCGCGGAGCGATTCCACGAGCCGCAGATTATCTTCGCGCAATTCGTTCAACATATCGGCAGCGCTGACATATTCGGCGTCATTGTCCTTGATCGATTGATGGCGGGAAATGTCGCCAATCGACCGCAGCGTCGTATTGCCGGTCTTGCGCACGCGTTCGGCGATGGCGTCAGTGGTCGCCAATATCTGCGTCGCCTGCTCATCAAACATCAGGTGATAGTCGCGGAAATGCGGGCCAGAGACGTGCCAATGGAAATTCTTGGTCTTGAAATACAGGGCGTAGCTGTCGGCCAGTACGCCGTTCAGCGCTTCGGCCACCGATTTGGTGGCGTTGCTGCGCAGGTCGGTCGGCGTCTTGAGATTAGGGGCGGTCATGCGTTGCTCCTGTGTCCAGCGAATGATTTCGGGAGTATAATGATCTGATCGCCAAAAAGTATCATGACAGGACGCAAATTTCCCGGTGAATTCCTCGCTCAGTCTGATCAAGCGGGTCGATCAGCCCGCGTCGATCAGCCCACTAGCCCCAGCGCCACGACGGCGCTGCCCAGCCCGATGACCACCATGGTCAGCGCGCCCGTCAGCCGGATCGCCCGTAGCGGGACATGCTGTGCCAGTCGTTCGCGCAGCAGCACGGCGGGTATTATCGCCGCCATCATTCCCAATGCGCCGCCCAAGGCGGCCATCGCGGGATCGGCAGTCCGGGTTGCTATGCCCAGGATCAGAAATTGCTGACCATCGCCAAAGCCAAGGATGAACAGGCCCAGCGCCGACGTCAGAAAGGGACCTGTCGGCCAGGTCGTCAACGGGTCGGGCGGCTTGACTGGCCACAGCATCCCGCCGCCCAGCATCAGCACCGCCAGCGCCAGGAACAGCAGGCGCGCCTGCGATCCCAGCATGGGACCAATGAAAGCCCCGGCAATTGCGGCAAGTATGGCGTTGGCGATGACCGCTACGGCGGCGCCAGCAATAACGGCGCGATTATTGTGGAAGCGCGCGCCGAGCGCCAACGCCAGAAGCTGACTTTTATCGCCTATGCCGCCCAGCAAACATCCCATCAGTGCCGTCAGCAGTGCATCCATGGGGGCGGGCGGGCTTTAGAGCGAGATGGAAGGGCGCGCGGAAACCATCGGCTTCGTCGCAATGGAAAGGGGAATGATGTCGGCCCTGGGCATTTGCGCCGCGATCGCATCCCGAATAAGGTCGAGATAGGAGAGCACCACTGGCCCCATGCCCTGCAGCGACAATGCCGATTCCAGCGTGCAGGCCAGGCTTTCGACGCTGTCGATATGATAGGCGCGGGACAGGTGACGGACCTGATCAAGCTCATCACGCAAGCGCGACACGCTCAAATGGCCGCGCTCGTCGGCGAGGCCGTCGACCCGTTCAAGCAGATTTGCCAGAATGGCCATCATCGGATCATGTCGCATGGAGAATTCTCCCCCGTCTTTGGCTTAAGCCCGCACTATGCATGCAGGAAGTTAAGGCCGTGTAAAGCGTAACGCGCGGTGCCCCGGTGGGTTGCTTCGCCTTGACATCGATCCGAATCTCCCTCATGGGCGGCTGCTGAAACAGGGCGGCCTTTTTCGGAAGATTGGGGCCGCTTTTCTTTTCACGATATTACGACCAGGAACACAGGGCCATGGCCAAGCCAGCAACCGTCAAGATTCGCCTCGTCAGCTCGGCTGACACCGGATTCTTCTACGTTACGAAGAAGAACCCGCGCACGAAGACCGAGAAGCTGAGCTTCCGCAAATATGACCCGGTCGTGCGCAAGCATGTCGAGTTCAAGGAAGCCAAGATCAAGTGATCTGCGGGCGGCGTTAAGCCGTCCCGGTTCCATTTGGATGCTTCAAGGAAAGGCCCGTCCCTGTGAGGGAACGGGCCTTTCCTTGTTGCTGCCTGAAATCGATAACGGGCAGTGCCCCCTCCCCTTTCCGCGCTGTCGGGAAGCATCATGCGATGCTTCCCGAATTGGTCCGCGGCGAACGGGAAGGTTGTGCCGTCGCGTTCGTCAGTTGCCGACCGGCTGATCGTCGGTGCGGGTGATGACGACAGTGGAGGAACGCGGCTGTTGCCCCGCGACTGGCCAGTCCCCCGTGGGATGCTGAATATTGACGAAGAAGGTCTTGAGGTCCGGCGTGTAGGCGATGCCGGTAATTTCACAGCCGACCGGCCCCACCAGGAAGCGTTTGGACTGTTTGCTGGTCTGGTCGACATGGAACATCGCATTATTGCCGAAGGCCTGGTCGATGGTCGTACCGGTCACGCCCGAATTGCCCGGCACGCTATGGTCGGTCTGGACCCAGAGGCGACCCTGCGGGTCGATGCGAAGGCCGTCGGGGCTTGAAAAAGTGTCGCCATTGATATTGCCCACCAGATTGGAGCCGCCCGCCGCCAGGCCGGGATCGCCCGCCTGCAGGAAAATTTCCCAGGTGAAGCTGGTCGCCAGCGGCGAATCGCCATTTTCTTTGAACTTGATGATATGGCCGTGAAGGTTGCGGGTGCGGGGGTTGGCAGCGTCGGTCACCTGCCGACCGCTATTATTCGTCAGGGTGCAGAAGACCGCGCTGTTGTCCGGCGCGACGGTCAGCCATTCCGGTCGATCCATGACGGTGCCGCCCGCGACACGCGCCGCCGCCTTGGTGTTGATCAGCACATCCGCCCGGCTGTTGAAGTCGATGATGGTGGGCGCGGGTGGCGTCGTGCTCTGGCTGATATTGCCGGGGTCCGAAGCGCCGGGGAGCAAGCCGTTCTGCCCGTATACCAACGCGCGCCATTCGCCCGTGCCATCGGCATTGAAGCGAGCGACATAGAGCGTGCCATAATCCAGAAGATCCGTGTTCGCGGCCCGATTTGACGCACTGTAGGCGCGATCAGGCACGAATTTGTAGATGCAGCCCGGCGTGGCGTCGTCACCCATGTAGAATGCGGTGCGGCGGTTGCTGTCCGCCATGAAGGCGACATTTTCATGGTCGAACCGGCCCATGGCGGTGCGCTTGGTCGGTTCAGCCAGTTCCTGGGCGGGATCGATTTCGACCACCCAGCCATAGTCGTTGTCCGGCTGCGTCGGATCGAGATAATTGTCCGTCGTTTCTTCGCAGGTGAGGTAGGTGCCCCAGGGCGTGCGACCAGACGCGCAATTGTTGAGCATCCCCTTGATCGTGCCGGAAAGCTGGCCAGCGGCGGGGCCGCCCGCGCGATAGCTGCTGTTGCCGGTATAGCGCTTGTTGAAGCGCGAACCCGCCTTCACTGCCCATTTGCCGTCCGTACCCTTGGCGACTTCGACGACCGAGATGCCGACGGCAGAAAGCGCCAGCGCCTTTTGATCGGCAGTGGCGGTGGCGGCATCATAGCTGCCCGAAAACAGAATCTGGCTGTCGGGATATTCATGGTTGATCGCGAGCAGGCCGCCGATATTGGCGTCGGTGCCGGACAGTTCGAAATACTCCATGCCGTCATGATTGCCGCCCGCCCATTTTTCCGCGTCGGCGGGGGTGGGGTAGCTGCCCGAATAGGGGGTGCCAGCCTCAACGGAATCGCCCGCTTTCAGCAGGACATCGACGGTGTAGCCGGTCGGGACGGTCACGGTGTCGTTCTGGTTCGCCGCCACCGGAGCGAAGGCGATGGCATAGCTGGGCGTGGGGGTCGGCGTTGGCGACGGGCTGGGGCTGGGCGAAGGCGAGGCGAAGCCGTCGTCATCATCGCCACAAGCGGCCAGCGTTCCCAGCATCGGCAGGATCGACAGGCCCAGCAGCCCGTTTTTCAGGATGGAGCGGCGGCCCGGATTGGCAGCGACAATGGCTTCCAGGCTGTTGTCGCCTACTGTGATCGTGGGCTGGTTGTCACGAAACGGCGCGCGCGCTTCGTCGGTCAGATGAGACATGGTTGTTTACCCCTGGTGCAGATCGGGCTGTCCGCAGTTCGCGGCGCCCATGGCCAGGGAGTTGGCAGAGGCAGATGAAATCAGGGCGTCATTTCAGCGACATGGCCATGAAAGCAGCATGACGGTCCGGTGACGATCGTGGCCCATCCGTTACAGCAGCGCGTTCACCTGTTCGACAAAGCGCAGCACGGAAATAGGCTTGGACACATAGGCCTGCGCACCCGCGCCGCGAATCCGGTCCTCATCGCCCTTTCCGGCGTAGGCGGTGACCGCCATGATCGGCACGGCGGACAGGCGCGGGTCGCGTTTCAGCGATATGATGAGGTCAAGGCCGCTGACATGCGGCAAATGAATGTCGGTGATCACCAGGTCCGGGCGGAACTCCAATGCCTGCACCACCGCGTCGCGACCGTCGCGCAAGGGCAGCACTTCATGCCCGTGCGCGCGCAACAGATCGCAAAAAAGTTTGAGATTGAGTTCGTTGTCCTCGACAACGAGCACACGCTTTGCCACCAGTCACCCGCGTTTCGATCATGCGCACAGGATATGCGCCCTTAATATTGTCCCCAGCCGAGAACCACCATGCGTCCCCATGACCCCGAAGGCAAGAAGGATAGCCAAGGCGATGCCCAGGCAGCGGGCACGCTGGCGCTGATGGCGCTCGCCTGGACGTTGAGCGACGAACGGCGGGCCGAGCGCCTGCTGGCGCTGACGGGACTGGACGCCGACGCGTTGCGCAGGGGCATCGACAGCCCGGCGGTGCTGGGGGCCGTGCTGGATTTCCTGGCCGATCACGAACCTGATTTGATTGCCTGCGCCGAAGCGATCGAAACCACTCCTGCCACTTTGATCGGCATCAGGACCCAGCTTCGCCAATGACCCGTCCCCTTATCATTACCGACTGCGACGAAGTCCTGCTGCACATGGTCGTGCCGTTTCGGCAGTGGCTGGACGAGCAGCACAATGTCCATTTCGACATGGCCGAGCAGGGTTTTGTCGAGGCGCTGCGCCACAAGGACAGCGGCATCCCGTTGGAACGCGAGCTGGTATGGCAATTGCTGATCGGCTTTTTCGACACCGAAATGCACCGGCAACAGCCTATCGCAGGCGCGATTGAATCGCTTGGCCGCCTGTCGCGCATCGCCGACATCGTCGTGCTGACCAACATTGGCGAGCGTCATCATCAGCAGCGGATAGAACAATTGGCGACCCACGGGCTGCACCATGGCGTCCACTGGAACCACGGCGGCAAGGGACCGCCGCTGGCCGCCATCGTCGCGGAACGCAAGCCGCCGGTCGCCCTGTTCATCGACGACCTGGCCGAACATCATGCGTCGGTCGCGGACCATGCGCCGGGCGTGTGGCGCCTGCACATGGTCGGCGAACCCGAAATCGCTCCCAATATCGCCGCTGCCCCGTCGTCCCATGCGCGGATCGACACATGGAGCGCAGCCGAACAATGGATCACCGAGCGGTTGGCCCAAGGCCCCGCCCCTATTTCCCCGCCCCCTACCAATGGAGCTTCCTTATGAGCGTTGAAACCCGACTTGCCGAACTGGGCATCACCTTGCCCGTCGCCGCTGCGCCTGTTGCCGCCTATGTCGCCACGGTGGAAGCGAACGGCCTGCTGCATATTTCCGGCCAGATTTCGCTGTCCGACGGACAGTTGATGACCGGCCGACTGGGTGAAGACCGCGACCTGGACTATGGCGTCAAGGCGGCGCGCGCCTGCGGCCTGAACCTGATCGCGCAGATCAAGGCGGCGCTGGGCAGCCTGGACCGGGTCGAGCGGATCGTGAAGCTGGGCGCATTCATCAGCAGCGCGCCTGATTTCACCGACCAGCCCAAGGTCGCCAATGGCGCGTCCGAACTGATGGTCGAAGTGTTCGGCGACGCGGGCAAGCACACGCGCAGCGCCGTGGGCGTTCCCGTCCTGCCGCTGGGCGCCGTCGTTGAAATCGACGCTGTGGTCCTTGTCCGGCCCGCTGCCTGATCCTTACGCCTTCCTGATCGAACGGCCCTTTGCCCATCGCGGGCTGCATGGGCCGTCGATCAGTGAAAACGGCATGGCGGCGTTCCGCGCCGCCGTGGCGCAGGGTCATGGCATCGAATGCGACGTCCGGTTGAGCCATGACGGGATCGCCATGGTTTTTCACGACACGGCGCTGTCGCGCATGACCGGCGTGGAGGGCGATATATGCAATTGGCCAGCCGATCGGCTGGACCAGCTGCCTCTAAATGATGGCGAGCCGGTTCCCCGGCTCGCCGCCCTGCTCGACCTATGCGGGACGCAGGTGCCGCTGCTGATCGAAATCAAGGTGACGGGTCGGCGGGTCGCGCCGATCTGCCGCGCGGTGGCGCAGGACCTCGCGCGTCATCCGGGCGCGAAGGCGGCGGTCATGTCGTTCAATCCCCTGGCGATGCGATGGTTTGCACGGCACATGCCCGGCATAGCGCGCGGCCTGGTCGTTACAGAGCAAGACAAGCCGGGCTGGCGCGGGGAAATACAGGGTGGCCTTGCGCTTTGGCTTGCCCGGCCCGATTTTGTGGCCTGTGACATTCTTGACCTGCCTTCATCCCTTTCCACGCGCGCGCGCCGCAAGGCCATGCCCGTGCTGACCTGGACCGTGCGCACCCCGGACGATCGGGCCCGCGCAGCGCGATATGCGGACCAGATCATCTTTGAGGTGGCGCGTGACTGATTGCGTGGCGCGGGTGGCAAGCGGTGTCGCGGACCTGCCCCGCGACCAGTGGGACGCCTGCGCCGGGGCGGCGAATCCGTTCATATGCTGGGATTTCCTGGCGGCGCTGGAAAAATCGGGCAGCGTCGGGCCGGGCACTGGCTGGCAAGCACTGCCTTTGCTGATCGATGGACCCGATGGACGGATCGCCGCGGCGGCTCCGCTCTATGCCAAGACCCATAGCCAGGGCGAATATGTGTTCGACCATGGTTGGGCCGAGGCATGGGAGCGGGCGGGTGGCCGTTACTATCCCAAAATCCAGCTTTGCGCCCCCTTTTCCCCGGTTCCCGGCCCCCGGCTGCTGCTGCGCGACCCGTCGCTGGCCCCCGCGCTGATCGCCGGGATCGAGGCGGTGGTCGAGCGCAACACATTATCATCGGCGCACGCCACCTTCATCGAACCGGCGCAGGTGCCGTTGTTCGAGGCGGCGGGCTGGCTGATCCGGGAGGACATCCAGTTCCACTGGACCAACCGGGGCTATCACAATTTCGATGATTTCCTGGCCAGCCTGTCCAGCGCCAAGCGGAAGAATATTCGCAAGGAACGGGCGCGCGCGGTCGAAGGGCTGGACATTCTCCACCTGACCGGTGCGGACCTGCGCGAAGAACATTGGGACGAATTCTGGCGATTTTACCAGGATACCGGCGCGCGCAAATGGGGGCGACCCTATCTGACGCGGGCCTTTTTTTCGATGCTGGGCGAAAGCATGGCGGACCGCGTGTTGCTGGTGCTGGCGCGGCGGCAGGGTCGCGCGATTGCGGGCGCGCTGAACCTGATCGGCGGCGATGCGCTATACGGGCGCTATTGGGGCTGCACCGAAGAGGTCCCCAACCTTCATTTCGAGCTATGCTATTATCAGGCGATCGACATCGCCATCGCCCGCGGTCTGTCGCGGGTGGAAGCGGGAGCGCAGGGCGGGCACAAGCTGGCCAGGGGCTATGCGCCCGAACCGACCTATTCAGCCCATTATCTGCCCAATCCGTCATTTCGCCGAGCAGTGGCGGATTTTCTGTCACGGGAGCGGGCTGGCGTCGAACGCGACCGCGCCTGGTTGGGCGAACGAACGCCGTTCAGGAAAGCGGACTGACGATCAGGCCGCGCGCAGCTGGGTCGCGGCGATCATGGCGCGTGCCTGGCGCTGTGCCTCGGCAATTTCGCGCGCGGTCATTTCTTCCGCGATTTCGGCGCGCATCGCCTGCCCTTCCTCACTGCCGCGCAGCGCGGCGAGGTTGAACCATTTGTGCGCTTCCACCAGATCGACCGACAGGTCGCCCGTGCCGCAGCTATAGGCGACGCCCAGTTCAAAACAGGCTTCGGCCGATTCATATGCCGCAACCGACCGGCGGCTTTCCATCAGAAACTGTGCGCTCTTCAAACTGTTCGCCATGACCGGATCCCCCTTATGGATTTCACTGGATGGTTCTTGACGAGCGGCAGAATGGACGGTTCATGATAAAAAAATGGTTAACGCGATTTTCCGGGCTGGGCGTCCTGGGCCAGCAACAGCGGGGCGGGCGAAGGTTAATGCGTTGAATTGACGATCCAGGGGGTGGCGTCCACCGGGGATAATCCCCATAGCCACGCCATGACTGCCTCCCCGGAAACATCTGCCTCGGCCCCGCCGAAAAAGGACATAGCGTTCCGCGAATTTGTCCTTCTGTCCGCATGCCTGATCGCAATGAATGCGCTGTCCATCGACCCTATGCTGCCCGCTTTGCCGGACATTGGCCGGGACCTGGCCGTCACGCAGCCCAATGACCGGCAACTGATCATCAGCGTCTATTTCATGGGGCTAGGCGTTGGATCATTGATCTTCGGCGTCCTGTCCGACCGATTCGGCCGCAAGAAAGTGCTGGGCATCGCGATGGCGCTGTTCATCCTGGCATCCATCGCCTGCGCAGCGGCGCAAAGCTTTGCGATGATGCTGACGGCGCGCGCGATGGCCGGATTTTTTGCGGGGGCGAGCCGGGTGATCGCCGTCAGCATCATCCGCGATCGTTTCCGGGGCGACGCCATGGCGCGGGTCATGTCGTTGATCTTTGCCGTGTTCATGCTGATCCCGGTGGTCGCGCCCAGTTTCGGGCAAGCGATATTGTGGATAGCGCCATGGCGGTGGATTTTCTGGATATTGGCGATCCTGTCCACGCTGATCCTGTTGTGGATGCTGATCCGCCTGCCCGAAACGCTGGCGCCGGAAAACCGCGTCCCCATCAGCGTGCGGTCCCTGCTGCGCACCATGGGGACGATCGTCACCACGCGCAGTTCGATCGGCTATATGCTGGCAAGCGGGGTTGCGATGAGCGGCCTGATCGGCTTCATCCTGTCGATCCAGCAAATCTTTTTCGACGTGTTCGACGCGCAGGCGATATTCCCCTTTGCCTTCGCGGCGCTGGCAGGCAGCATGGGGATCGGCAGCCTGGTCAACAGTCGGCTGGTGTCGCGCTTTGGCGCGCGGCGGCTGAGCCAAGGGGCGTTGCTGGGCCTGATCCTTATCAACGCGATGCATCTGGCCGTCATTCTGGCCGGTTACGAAACGATGATCAGCTTCATCATCCTGCAATCGCTGACGATGCTGACGGTGGCGTTCACCGCGTCCAATTTCAGCGCGATTTCGATGGAGCCATTTTCCAGGGGAGCGGGCGCCGCGTCGTCCTTTCAGTCATTCCTGACAACGGCGGTTTCCAGCATTTTCGGCAGCCTGGTCGGTCTGTCCTTTGACGGTTCGACCCTACCCCTCACCTTGGGCATGCTGGCCTTTGGCGCGCTGTCGTTCCTGATCGTCTATTGGGCAGAGAGAGGAAAGCTCTTTACCCGCCCCGGTCACAGCGCACTGCGTGACGTGGGGGTCGAAACGGTCCGTTGAACGGGAAAGGGGGGCGTGATTGCCCGCCCCCCTTTCCCCTTTTTTGTCAGGCGTCGCGCCCGCCCGGTGTGGGCGCGCCCGGCATCGGCGGCACCGGCTGTGGCGGAATGCCGCTATCCTGTTCATGCGTTTCCACAATGCCCTGCGCCACATGACTCTTGCGATAGCCATAGAGGAAATAGAGCAGCAGCCCCAGCCCGCCCCAGACCGGCAGGACCATCTGGGCGTCGACCGGCAGATTGAAGAACAGGAACATGCAGCCAATGGCCGCAGCGGGCGCGATGAGCCAGAGCGCCGGCGTCCTGAACGGGCGCGCGCGCCGGGGATCCCTGACCCGAAGCACCATGACCGCGATCGACACCATGAAAAAGGCGAACAGCGTCCCTGAATTGGAGATGTCAGCCAGCTGGCCCACGGGCAGCAAGGCAGCGGCGATGGCAACGAAGATGCCGGTGACGATCGTCACGACATGCGGCGTCTTGAAGCGCGGGTGGATGCTGGCTAGCTTTTCCGGCAACAAGCCGTCACGCGCCATCACAAAGAAAATGCGTGTCTGACCGAACATCATCATCAGGATGACAGAGGGCAGAGCGAGGTTGGCGGCGAGGCCAAGCGCGTTGCCGACAACGTTCCAGTTGATCGCCCGCAGCACATGGGCCAGCGCTTCGTTGGAACAGACGAGGTCATTGGCGTGAACCGCCGTGGCGCAGGCAGCAGCAAAGCCCGCCGACCCCGGCGCGACCACCGATCCATCGGGACCCAGCACCGGCTGCGCGCCGATTGCGCCAATCGCGCCCGCCGCGACGAACAGATAAAAGATGGTGCAGATCGCAAGGCTGCCGATCAGGCCGATCGGCACGTTGCGTTGCGGATTTTTGGTTTCTTCCGCAGCGGTCGAAACCGCGTCGAAGCCGACATAGGCAAAGAAGATCGATGCCGCCGCGCCGACGATGCCCATGCCGCTGGTGCCTGCCGGGCCGAACCAGCCATTGGGCGCGAAGGGCGAAAAATTGCCAGAGTCGAGGGCGGGAAGCGTAAGCGCGACGAAAGCCGTGAGCGCCGTCACCTTGATGGCGACCAGAACTGCGTTCACGCGCGCGCTTTCGGTCGTGCCGACGACCAGCAACGCGGTGACGGCCAAAGCGATGACGATCGCGGGAATGTTGATAAACCCGTGCGAGAAATCGGCATGAGGGATCAGGCCGTTCATGGTCCAGACCGGCCCAGCCGATAGCGCCTGGGGCAATTCAAGCCCGGTGATACTTTTCATGAGGCCCATGAAATAGCCTGACCAGCCGACCGACACGGCGCTGGCCGCGACCGCATATTCCAGGATGAGCGCCCATCCCACCATCCAGGCGAGCAGTTCGCCCACAACCGCATAGGTATAGGTATAGGCCGACCCGGAAACAGGGACCATCGATGCGAGTTCGGAATAGCACAGGGCGGCAAAGGCACAGACCGCGCCTGCGATCATGAAGCTCCACATCATGCCCGGTCCCGCCTTTTGCGCGGCGGCGGCGGTCAGCACGAAAATACCGGTGCCGATGATCGCGCCGACGCCCAATAGCGTCAGCTGGACCGGCCCCAATGTGCGGACGAGGGATTTTTTCTCGGCTGTCGCCAATATGGCGTCCAGCGGCTTTATGCGCCCGAAGATCATGAATGGAACCCTTTTTCCATATGTCGTTGTCCCGGTCGTGCAGGCCGACCGCTCCCCTATTTTCTATAATCCGGGAGACTATCGCCTAATCCGGATCGCGCAAGTATGTTGCGCGGTGCCGACACAGAATAAGGAAGCCCATGATGATCGAAATGCTGCGGGCAGGGTGCCTGGCCAATGTTCCCCATGGTTTTGCAGGGCGGCGCGGCGGCGTGTCCACCGGCGTTCACGCGGGCCTGAATGTCGGGCTGGGATCGGACGATGAGCGAGATGCGATTTTGCGCAACCGCGATTTGGCGCGCGACGCCCTGCTCCCCGGAGCGAAGCTGGTGACGGTGCGGCAGGTCCACTCGCCCGACGTGGTGACGGTCAGGGCAGCGATCGAGGAGCAGGACCGCCCGGCGGCGGACGCCATGGTTACAGACCGGCCCGGACTGATCCTGGGCATATTGACGGCGGACTGCGTGCCAGTCCTGTTCGCCGATCCTGATGCAGGCGTCGTCGGCGCGGCGCATGCGGGCTGGAAAGGCGCTTTGAGCGGCGTAACCGACCGGACGATCCAGGAGATGGAGAAACTGGGCGCTCAGGCGCAGCGCGTCCGCGCCGCCATCGGCCCCTGTATCGGGCGCGCATCCTATGAAGTGACCGAGCCGTTCCTGCGCGCTTTTGAAGAGCAGGACCCGGAAAATGGACGGTTTTTCAGTGAGGGGCGCGAAGGCCATTACCAGTTTGACATCGCCGCTTATGTCGCGGCGCGCCTGGCGGCCAACGGCATCGGCCGGGTCGAGATGCTGGATGAGGACAGCTACAGCCAGCCTGAGCGTTTTTTCAGCTATCGCCGATCCTGCCATCACGGCGAAGCGAGCTATGGTCGGCAGATTTCGATGATCGCGGTGGGGTGACAGCGCGCGGCCCCGGCCTTCCGCGCCCAATATGGCATGGTCGGCGGGCTGTCGGATCGCTTTTTTAGTTGCAATAGAGGATGGGATTGCGGCCACGCCGCCTGCAACCTATTTGTCGCGGGCGCGCCGCTGTTTGACGCGCAAGGGGGACAGGCTAAGGCGTGGCATGAGCACCAGAACAGACTCAGGGGAAAATGATCCCGTCATCGAGAGCCGCGACCAGTTGCTCGCCGCCTTCGCCAAGGGGGAAAAACCCAAGGATCGTTGGCGCATCGGGACCGAACATGAAAAGTTCGTCTATGCCAGGACCGATCATCATGCCCCATCCTATGGAGAGAGCGGGGGCATCCACACCCTGCTGATCGGCCTGACCCGCTATGGCTGGAGCCCGGTGTTCGAGGGCGAGAACATCATCGCCTTGTCCGGTCCCGACGGCACGGTCAGCCTGGAACCGGCGGGACAGCTGGAGCTGTCAGGCGCGCCGCTGGAAAATCTGCACCAGACCTTTGGCGAGACGCAGCGGCATCTGGAACAGGTCCGATATGTCGGCGAAATGCTGGGACTGGGCTTCCTTGGCCTTGGCATGTGGCCCGACAAGCGCCGCGACGAGTTGCCGATCATGCCCAAAGGCCGATACGACATCATGCTGCGCCATATGCCGCGCGTCGGATCGCTGGGCCTGGACATGATGCTGCGCACCTGCACCATCCAGACCAATCTCGATTACGGCAGCGAAGCGGACATGGTGCAGAAGTTCCGCGTCAGTCTGGCGCTACAACCGCTGGCGACCGCGCTGTTCGCCAATTCCCCCTTTACCGAAGGCAAGCCCAACGGCTTTTTGTCTTATCGCAGCCATATCTGGTCGGACACCGACCCCGCGCGCACCGGCATGTTGCCGTTCGTGTTCGAGGATGGCTTTGGCTATGAACGCTACGCCGACTATGCGCTCGATGTGCCGATGTATTTCGTCTACCGCGAGGGCCGTTATATCGATGCGGCAGGGCTGAGCTTTCGCGACTTCCTGGACGGGCGGCTGTCCGTCCTGCCGGGCGAGAAACCGACCGAAAAGGATTGGGAGGACCATCTGTCCACCGCCTTCCCTGAGGTGCGGTTGAAAAGCTTTCTGGAAATGCGCGGGGCGGATGGCGGCCCGGCGGACCGGATCACGGCGCTGCCTGCCTTTTGGGTCGGACTGCTTTACGATCAGGGTGCGCTCGACGCGGCGTGGGATCTGGTCAAGGACTGGTCCATGGCGGATCGGCAGGCATTGCGGGACGCTGCGCCGCGTCTGGCTCTGAACGCTCCGCTGCCGGGCGGGCGAACGCTGCGCGACATTGCCGGTCAAGTGCTGGAAATTGCGAGAGGCGGGCTGAAGGCGCGGGCGCGGATGGACGATGCTGGCCGGGATGAGGCCGGATATCTGGCACCGCTGGACGACATCGCCGCATCAGGGGTCACCCATGCCGAACGGCTGCTGGAACGCTATCATGGCGAATGGGCGGGCGACCTTGGCCGGGTATATGCCGAGGAAAGCTATTGATCCACGCGCCCCTATTCGGCGGGCTGTAGTTCCGGCCCGCCAGCCGACTTGCGCCCGGTAATCCAGGCGAACAGGCGGGGGACCGGCGCGTTGCGCGCCATCCATTCGCTATAGGCGCGATAGGCGGGATCGGTCGACAGATGCGCCTCTTCCGTCCGGGCGCGCCAATAATAGACGGCATTGGTTACAGCCAGCATCGCGCAGTTGCGGACCATGTCGGTCAGGCTGCCCGACAGGGTCAGGAATGGCAGGGCGGAAAACCACCAGAACAGATTTTTCGACAGATAGGCGGGATGCCGGGTCCAGCGATATGGCCCATGCGTCAATATGCCGCGATGCGTCAGGTTGGAAAAGCGGATGCCAAAAGCCACCGTCGCCCAGGCATAGATAGCGGTCAGCAGCACCAGCCAGCCGCCCAGCAGCCATTGAATGGTCGTGTGCCCCTGCGTCCACATATCCCATTCCCCGCCGCCCGCATGATAATCGAGCGGGCCGCCCGCCCCCATCAGGACGAAGGGCGGATAGCAGATCAGCGCCGCCACCCATCCGCCCAGCGCGGGATTGGCGGACCGGATATGCGAATCCAGCGGCTTGCAGGTCAGCAGATAGCCCACTGTCGCCATACAGACGTCGATCATGAACATGACGGCGATCAGGAAGGCGGTCAGGTTCACCGGGTTGGCAAAGGCGTGATCGATGCGCCAATCGACGACGCTCGCGAAATTGCCGGGCACGATCGACAGCATGAAGGCGAGGAAGAAGCCCTTGACCATCCAGGCGCGGGCGTGATTGGCGACCTGTTCCCGGTCGGGCCTGCCCGCCGCGCCACCGATGACCCATTGGCCGAACGCGTAGGACGCGTCCTTCGGATCGACCAACCGCCGGTCGATCCACAGCACATAGGGGATGGAAAAGGCGAGCAACCATGGCGCGGCGGCCATGAACAGGTCCATGGAAAAGCGGTAGTTGCCGCTCCAGTACCAGCGCGCGACGCAATAGAAGATGGCGATGGCCAGCCATGTCGCCCACAGCCCGGCGATCTTGACGAGGCTGATATCGATCACCTCTCGCCATGGACGCGCAGGCCCGCGCCAGTCGATGCCCGTCGATGCGTTGCGATGCACCTTGTCCACCAGCAGCGACCACAACACCATCGGCAGGCCGCAGGCGACGACGGCGGCAAAGCCCGCATAGGGGCCGTCCATCCCGTAACGGCGCGCCACCAGCGTCCAGACGCCAAGGCCAAGGAGGCCGACAAGACCGACGCCATGACCGACGGCGGAAGGCGGGCAGGGATCGGCTGTCTTTCGCATGACGGCGACTTATGAGCGAAAATGGTAAGCAAGCGGTGAAGGACAGGACCGCCCCGCCCCCTCGCCCACCGCTTAAAGAACGGTCGTCACCAATCCCGGCGCGGCAGCTGGACGGATGCCACCACCACATCGCACGCTTTTAGCTGGCGCGAGGCCCAAGACGATGTAAAGAACAGACCATGACCAAAGGGCAAGGGGCATGATCGCTAAACTCAAGGGGCGGCTGGACAGCACCGGCACCGACCATGCCATCATCGATGTGGGCGGCGTCGGCTATCTGGTCGGCGCATCGTCGCGCACGCTCGCCGCGCTGGGTCCGGTCGGCGAAGCGGTGACAGTGCATACCGAAATGCTGGTATCCGACGATTCGGTGCGCCTGATCGGATTCGCACGCGGGGAGGAACGCGACTGGTTCCGCCTGCTGGTGGGCATACAGGGCGTGGGATCGCGGGTGGCGCTGGCGATCCTGTCGGCGCTGGAACCGGCGGAGCTGCATCGATCCGTGGCAACCGGCGACAAGGCGATGGTGGCGCGAGCGAACGGCGTCGGCCCGAAGCTGGCCCTGCGTATCGTCAATGAATTGAAGGACAAGATCGGCGCAGCGCCGGGTGCCAGTGGTGCGCTGGCGAGCGGCGGTATCGCGCCGTCCCTGATCAACGGCCATGGCGCGGACGCCATTTCGGCGCTTCAGAATCTGGGCTTCCGTCCGGCGGAGGCCAGCAGCGCCGTTGCAGCAGCGGAAGAAGAACTGGGTGATGGCGCGACCCTTGATGCGCTGGTCCGGCTGGCGCTGCGCAAGGCGTCGAAATGAGCGAGGACAGGCTGATCGCCTCCACCCGCCGCGTCGAAGATGTGGATGCGGCGCTGCGGCCCAAATCGTTAGGCGAATTTATCGGGCAGGAAGCGGCGCGCGGCAATTTGCGCGTGTTTATCGAGGCAGCGAAGGCGCGCGGCGAGGCGCTGGACCATGTGCTGTTCTTTGGGCCGCCGGGCCTGGGCAAGACGACGCTGGCGCAGATTGTTGCCAAGGAAATGGGCGTAGGATTTCGCGCGACATCGGGGCCGGTCATCGCCAAGTCAGGCGACCTGGCCGCGCTGCTCACCAATCTGGACGAAGGCGACGTGCTGTTCGTGGACGAAATCCATCGCCTGAACCCGGCGGTGGAAGAGGTGCTGTATCCAGCGATGGAGGATCGGGCGCTGGACCTGATGATCGGCGAAGGGCCGTCTGCCCGTTCCGTGCGCATCGACCTGCCGCATTTCACGCTGGTCGGCGCGACGACGCGGCAAGGATTGCTGACAACGCCCCTGCGCGACCGTTTTGGCATTCCGGTGCGGCTGCAATTTTATACGGTCGATGAGCTGGAGCTGGTGGTTCGCCGCGCGGCGCGATTGCTGAACCTGGTGATCACGCCCGACGGTGCGGTCGAAATTGCGCGCCGTTCGCGGGGCACGCCGCGCATCGCCGGACGGCTGCTGCGGCGCGTCCGCGACTTTGCCAATGTCGCAGGCGCGCAAGCGGTGGACGCCAAGGTGGCTGATGCGTCGCTCAGCCGCCTGGAGGTTGACCAGCTGGGGCTGGACCTGATGGACCGGCGCTACCTGATGATGATCGCCGATATTTATCGTGGCGGCCCGGTGGGGGTGGAGACGCTGGCGGCGGGCCTGTCCGAGCCGCGCGACACGGTCGAGGAAGTCATCGAACCCTATCTGATCCAGCTGGGCCTTATCGCTCGCACCGCACGGGGCCGTTGCCTGAATGGTCCGGGATGGAAGCATCTGGGGCTCAACCCGCCCGCAGGGACGCAGGACGGCCTGTTCGGCTGACAGGGTTCGTCGGCTGACAGGGCCGGGCCGAAAATTCGATTGGCCGTTACGGCACCGCGCCGTTATAGCCTGCCCCCAAAATGGCGCGACGCGGGCGCGCCGGGTCCAGGAGGCAGGCTTGCAGGCGATCGAACGGTTCCCCAATCTGGTGACAATGTTCTTCGCGCGGGCGAAGGAAAAGGGCGACCTGCCCTTTCTGTGGCGCAAGGTCGATGGTCGCTGGCAGTCGCTCAACTGGACCGAGGTCGCGCATCAGGTCGCTTCGCTGGCCACCGCATTAAGGGCGCGGGGCCTGAAACCGGGCGACCCCGTCATGCTGGTGAGCGAGAACCGCCCGGAATTCTGCATCGCCGACCTTGCCATCATGGCGGCGGGATGCGTGACCGTGCCGACCTACACCACCAACACGACGCGGGATCATCAACATATCCTGACCGACAGCGGCGCACGGGCGGTGATCGTTTCTACCGCGAAGCTGGCCCAGGCATTGATGCCCGCAGTGCTGCGGTCGCGGGCGAGTTTCGTGATCGGCATGGAGCCATTGCGGGCCGGACAGGGTGACATTTCCTGCCATCTGTGGAGCGACCTGATCGCAGCCCACATCGCCGACCCCGACGCCTGCGCGGCTGAACAGACGGCGGGGCGGGCGGACCTGGCCTGCATCATCTATACCAGCGGCACCGGCGGCGCGCCGCGCGGGGTGATGCAGCATCACGGCGCGATCCTGTGCAATATCGAAGGCGCAGGCAGGCTGGTCGTGGAGGATTTCGGCTGGGGGGACGAGGTTTTCCTGTCGTTCCTGCCGCTGTCGCACGCCTATGAACATAGCGGCGGCCAGTTCCTGCCGATCATGCTGGCGGGGCAGATCTACTATGCCGAAGGGCTGGAAAAGCTGGCCAGCAATATCGAGGAAGCGCGGCCCACGATCATGGTCGTCGTCCCGCGCCTGTTCGAGGTGTTGCGGACCCGGATCATGAAATCCGTGGAAAAACAGGGCAAATTCCCCACCTGGCTGATGGGGCAGGCGCTGCGGATCGCCGCGAAGGAGCAGCAAGGCCGCAAATCGATTGCCGACGTGCCGATGAAGGCGCTGCTGGCGCGCACGCTGAAGCCCAAGATTGCCGCCCGCTTCGGTGGCCGGATGAAGGCGCTGGTGTCGGGCGGCGCGCCGCTCAATCCCGATGTCGGCCTGTTCTTCGACGCCATGGGCCTGACCTTGTTGCAGGGATATGGGCAGACCGAGGCCGGGCCGGTGATCAGTTGCAACCGGCCGCGCGCGGGTATCAGCATGGATACGGTCGGGCCGCCGCTGGACGGGGTGGAGGTGCGGATCGCCGCCGATGGCGAAATATTGGTGCGCGGCGAACTGGTCATGCACGGATATTGGCGCAACGAAGCGGATAGCGAGCGGGCGCTGAAGGGCGGCTGGCTGCATACCGGCGACATTGGCGAGTTTGACGAGCGCGGACGCATCCGCATCACCGACCGGAAAAAGGACCTGATCGTCAATGACAAGGGCGACAATGTATCGCCGCAGAAAGTCGAAGGCATGCTGACGCTCCAGCCGGAAATCGGGCAGGCGATGGTCTATGGCGATCGTAGGCCGCATCTGGTCGGGCTGATCGTGCCGGATGCCGAATGGACACGCGAATGGGCGGCGGCGCGGGGGCAGGAGCCGGACAGCGCCGATGCCGACCCCGCATATCAATCAGCCCTGCGAGCAGCCGTCGAACGGGTGAACGCCGACCTGTCGGTCACGGAACGGGTAAGGCGCGTGATTGTAGCCGATGAGCCGTTCACCATCGCCAATGAAGAAATGACCCCGTCGATGAAGATCCGGCGCCATGTCATTCGTGCGCGCTATCAGGATCGGCTGGATGCGCTTTACCAGGGCGCGGCCCCGGTTACTCAGCGGCCCGGCGTTCGATAGGGGGTGAAAGACCCCAGCGCGCATGCGCCGGTGACCATGCCAACCGTCAGGTCCGCGCTGCGGGCCATGTCGCCCCGGCAATATTGTGATCCCAACGGCCTTACCACCAGAGTGTCGCCACGGGCGAGGCCGGGGCAGCTTCCGATCAGGTCGTTGCGATAGATCAGCCGACCGCTGACCCGGTAAAGCAGCACGCTGCCGCTGATCGCGGTCAGGCTGGCCTGGGGATGGCGCGGAATGCAGCTTACCGGTTCACCGGGGACCTTGCCTGCCAGCGCCTTTTCCAGCCTTGCCGCCTGCCTTTCGGTCAGTTGCGGCGGCTCGGCACTGCCCGCGCAACCGGCAAGCATCGCGGGGGCCAGTAACATCCATCCACGCATGGCCATTCTCCTGCAGGTCGCTCCTGGGGAGCGACATCCTTTCAACGCATGACCGTCAGGCGGTATCCTTGGCCGCGCGGCGCTCAGCCAATTGTTCGACATCGGCAGCGCGCAGGAAGATGTTGGTCGCCCGCTCCTGCCCGATGGTGGTCGGCACTGTCGCTTCGCCCCGGTGGCGGGCGGCGTCGACCTTCGTCATGCGATCGGCAAGCGCTTGGTTTTCCGGCTCCACCGTCATCGCAAAGCGACCATTGGCCTGCGTATATTCATGCGCGCAATAGACCAGCGTGTCATCCGGCAAGGCGGCGAAACGCTGCATATTGGCGAACATCTGGGCGGGAGTGCCTTCGAACAAGCGGCCACAGCCCATGGCGAACAGTGTGTCGCCCGCGAACAGCAGATGCTCCGCCGACAGATGATAGGCGATATGGCCGGCGGTGTGGGCTGGCACTTCCATGACCGTGGCGACATGATCGCCGATGCGGACGCTGTCCCCTTCCCCCACCAGCCGGTCAAGCGTCCCGATCTTCGCCGCCTCGCTCGCAGGGCCGGTGATGGCGCAACCTGTCGCCGCCTTGATCGCTGCATTGCCGCCGACATGGTCGGGGTGCCAATGGGTGTTCCAGATCTGGCTGATGGTCCAGCCACGTTCCGCCGCTTCCTGCAGCACCGGATCGGCCACGGCGGGATCGATGACCACCGTGTCGCCGCCCGCATGATCGTGCATCAGCCAGACATAATTGTCATTGAGCACCGGGATGCGGACGACCTCCAGCATGGCCTACCACTCTCCGCTATTGGGCATGGACGCCCAGGGTTCGGCGGGATCGAGATAGCCGTCCTGCAACAGTTCGATCGAAATATTATCGGGCGTGCGGACAAAGGCCATGTGCCCATCGCGCGGCGGTCGGTTGATCGTGACGCCCGCATCCATCAGCCGCTGACAAACATCGTAAATATTATCGACGCGGTAGGCCAGATGGCCGAAATTGCGCCCGCCCTCATAGCGTTCGGGGGTGCTGCCATCCGTGGCTGGCCAGTTGTAGGTGAGTTCAACCTGCGCATCCTCATCACCCGGCGCGGCGAGGAAAACCAAGGTGAAGCGCCCCTGGTCGTTATCGATCCGCCGCTGTTCCTCCAACCCCAGCAGGTTGAAGAAGGCGACCGTCCGGTCGACATCGGTCACGCGGATCATCGTGTGGAGATATTTGGTCAAATCTTTGCTCCGTTCGTCGCCATCCAGCAACGGTTCATCTCAGACCTGTCAGGGATGCCTTCAAGATAGGGTGGCATGGGCCTCGAAGGAAGAGGAGACGGACATGGGCTTGGACTTGCGTGACAAGGTGCTGCTCGGCTGCGCCGGACTGCTGGCTGGCGGGATGGTGAGCGGCGGCTATCTGCTGGGCGACGGTTTGAAGCGCGCCAAGGCCGCCGACCGTTCAGTCACGGTCCGCGGCCTGGCGGAACGCGACGTCACCGCCGACCTTGCCACATGGTCGATCAGCTATTCCGCCACCGGGTTTGACCTGCCCACGGTGCGGGCCGAAATCGATAATAATACCAAGGAATTGAAGGCTTATTTCGCCGGGCTGGGCTTCCCGGTGCAAGCGCTTGCCCCCACCGGCGCGGGGGTCAATCAATATATCAACAATGGCGTCAACACGATCACCATCACGCAAAGGATGTTGTTACGCACCAACGACATCGCCAAGGCCCAGCGCGCGGTCGCCCAGCAGTTCGACCTCGTCCGGCGCGGCGTCACGCTGCAGGAAGGGTCGGGCATGCGCTACAGCTTCACCAAGCTGAACGACGTCAAGCCGCCCATGGTCGCCGCCGCGACCAAGGACGCGCGCGCCGCCGCCGAGCAATTTGCGCGGGACAGCGGCGCGAGCGTCGGCGGCATCAAGAGCGCGACCCAGGGCTATTTTTCCATAGACGCGCGCGACGGCGAAACCGATGGAGCCAGCGACACCCCCTATAAGAAGGTGCGCGTCGTCACGACCGTCGATTTCTACCTGAACTAAGGTCGCCACCCGAAGCGATGACGTTCCTCATCACTTCGGGTGACGGAATATCAATCATCATCGCCAATGATGGCCCCGGCAGTGCCGCCGACCACAGCACCCTCCACCGTGCCAAGCCCGGTGACAGCGCCCACAGCCGCGCCACCAGCGCCGCCGATCAGCCCTCCGCGCGTCGCCCCATGCGAGCAGGCACCAAGCGACACCGCGCCCATCATCAGCAGGCCGATGACGGCGAGCTTTCCTCGATTGCTTTGCATTTCGAATGTCCTTTCCCGATTGCCATGTGATGGGCCAACGGGAGGGCGTGGCCAAGGTTCCCCGGAGCGAACCCGCCGCGTCCGATTCAGCCTTTGGGCTGGGCCGCCAGTCGCGCCAGGCTGTCGGCTGCCGCTTTCCCCGCCGGGGACGCCGGAGCAATCTTCACCGCGCGTTCCCAGGCGGATTTCGCGACATCCTCATGATCGGTGAGGATGGCGATATTGCCTTCCTCCAACGCCACGGACGCGTCATCGGGCGATAGTTGGACCGCACGTGCGATATGGGCCTGCGCCAGCCTCATTTCACCGGTGCGACGCGCCAAGGTCGCCGACAAAAGCCAGGCGAGAGGGTCCTGCGCGGCCTGCTCCGTCGCGATATCCAAAGACTCGCGCGCACTTGCCACATCGCCCAGCGCCACCAGAGCGCGGGCGCGATCCAGATGAACTTCGCCCTTTTCGATACCGTCGGGCAATCCGCGTGCCAGTGCAGCGTCAAAGCTTGCCCGCGCCTTTGCCGCGTCGCCAGCCGCCAGCGCCGCATTGCCCGCCTGCGCCCATAGTCGGGCGCTTTGCGCCATTTCGCCGCTACGCTCCGCCTCCTCCGCCGCCTGTTCAAAGGCGACAATCGCGGGAGCCCATCGTTCCGCCCGCGCATAGGCGAAGCCCAGGCAGTGACGCGCGTAGAAGCTGCCGCCGTCCAGCCTCCACTGTTGGGCAAAGGCGATTGCCTGTTCAGCAGAATCGACGGCCTGGTCGAGACAGGCCTGAAACGGCTTGGCGAATTTTTCCGGTACGGGGATGCGCCCGTCAGCAGCGGTCGCAGGCCGTGGCGGCGGCGACGCAGAGCGGGCGATCGCCGCTTCCTTGCGCCGCCGGGTCATCACCGCCTCAACCTCAGGATCATAGGCTTGCGGCGTCAGCAGCAGCAGGGGCAGAAGGAAAGCCATCAGAAACTGTCCAAAAGGCTGGCGACGGTGCGGATCAACAAAGCGATGTCCGCGTCGCGGGAAAGGCGATGGTCGCCATCCTTAACCAGCAGCGTCTGCACATCCGATGAACGTAGCCGCTGGGCGATACGGAGCGCCGTTTGCCAGGGAACGTCGCGATCTTCCTGCCCCTGGAGCAGGCGGACCGGGCAGGAAATGGCGATCTCTCCGCCCAACAGGCGCAGCGCCTGCCCGGACTCCCAAAAGGCCAGCGTCGTGACATAGGGTTGATCGCCATAGGGCGTCGGCTCGACAATGCGCCCTTCCGTCGCCAGCAGCGCCTTGTCGGCGTCGGTAAAGCCCCAGTCGGTGAAGTCCGGCGCGGCGGCTATGCCCACCAGCCCCACCACCTTGTCAGGTCGGGCAAGCGCGATGAGCAGCGCCAGCCATCCCCCCATGGACGATCCGACCAGCACCACCGGCCCCTGCACCAGCGCGTCGATCAGTTGCAGCGCATCGTCCCGCCAGGTCGCGAGCGTGCCATCCTCGAACCGTCCTTCACTCGCGCCATTGCCGCCATAATCGAGCCGCAGCATCGCCCGGCCCGCTTCGCCCGCCCACGCGTCCAGAGCGATAGCCTTGCCGCCTTCCATGTCGGACATGTAGCCGGGCAGAAAGACAAGCGTAGGCCCGGCACCCGCGCGGTGGCGATAGGCGAGCCGACCGCCTTCGGGGCGTGCGAAAAAGGATGGCGGGCTGGCTGTCAAATCCATGGGGCTCTCCACGGCAGTGAGGGGCGATGTCCGCCCTGTCTTAGAGGCAGCCGCAACGAAATCCAAAGCAGAAGAAAAATAACGGCATGCGCGATTGACAGGGTAAAGACCAACGGCTAATCGCGCCGTCCTACCCCGTGCCCAGATGGCGGAATTGGTAGACGCACCAGCTTCAGGTGCTGGCGATCGCAAGGTCGTGGAGGTTCGAGTCCTCTTCTGGGCACCAAATCCTTGATTTTGTAGCGTAAATTCAACCCCTTAGGGGTAACGCTTAAATCCAGTCCACCCTTTGGCCCACCCTCGCTTCTGCGAAGCAGCGAGACGCAATGCGCACCTATGCGCAGGCGCATGCTGATTAGGTCCTGCTTGGCCATAAGAAGATAGTGAGCAGGGGTTAGATATCTCGGAGTGGATGTGGAGGTCCCCATGACCTTGGCAGAAGGAACAGAGATTTAACGCCGACTGGCTCCCCTCAACTGCGAGGAGCTAATACTTAAATAGGGTCGGCTACGCGCCCACTTCTTGCCGCTCGATTGCACTTATCGTTCGCGTGGAAGCGGACATTGCTGATGAAGCCATCGATCCACGATGCTCGTAGGCTCTGGGACATTGCAGCCATTGACGGACAACGCGCCGCCTCTCCAAATTAGCGCGCCACTGTGCCTGACTATCCTCCGCTAGCCACGTCACGGATTTGAAGAACAGAAGCGACCACGGCTAGCGCGCTGCCGAGCACGACCACACCGATCCATCCATCTGTCGCCCAGACAGCCATCGCGGCGGCGGAGCCGATTGAGCCGCCCAGAAACATCGACACCATGAAAATGGTATTGAGGCGGCCCCGTGCTTCCGGGCGAAGAGCGTAGACGATGTGTTGATTTGAAACGAGTGCGCTCTGCACGGCGAAGTCGAGCAGGATCACACCGGAGATAAGGCCTGCGAGCGATAACCAGAGGCCGAAAACGACCCAGGATGCCAGGGTCAACACTGTCGCAAGAATGATAACTCGCTGGGGACCGTATTTGTCCGCTATCCGTCCCGCGACTGGCGCCGCCAGAATGCCAACAGCGCCAACGACGCCGAACAGACCAGCAGCATCGGCTCCGAGTCCGAATTGGGGCTCTTGCAGATGGAAAGCCAGGATCGTCCAGAAGACGGTGAAGGCCCCGAACAATAGTCCTTGCGTGATCGACGCAAGGCGTAGAGCGGGAAATTCCATCCACAGCGTGACCATGGATTTCAGCAACTGGCCATAGCGCATCTTCGCGTCAGGCTTGCTGGGGGGTAGACGCCAGGCCATAAGCAAGCCGGCACCCAAGGCCATGGGCGCGCCCAGCCAGAACATCTGACGCCAACCAGCGTGCGTCGCCACAAAGCCTGCCAAAGTACGGCTGAGCAGAATTCCGCACAGCAGCCCGGCCATGACGACGCCGACAGTGGCGCCGCGCCGTTCGGGCGTCGCGAGGTGGGCGGCCAGAGGGACCACTTGCTGAGCCACTGTAGCCATCGCACCCATGGCGAGCGACGCCAGGAGCAGCATCCATGCACTTGGCGCGACCGCCGCTGCTACCAAAGTCAGGGCCAGCGCAAAAAACTGGATGACGATCAGGCGCTTGCGCTCGAACAGGTCCCCGATCGGAACGAGAAGAAACAGACCGGCGGCGTAGCCTAGCTGGGTGGCAGTCGGGATCAGCCCGGTGATCGGACCGGGCAGGTCCTGCTCCATGATGCCCAGCATCGGCTGATTATAGTAGATGTTGGCAACGGCGACCCCTGCGGCAATCGACATGGCCAGCGTGAGAGTTGCCGACAGCACCGGCTGCACGCGAGCGCCGCGATTTGGTGACACAGCCACTGGGGCTCTTTCTAATATCGATGGGATTTTCATCAGGAAGCTCCGTTGAGGGCAACGGCATCAAGTAGGCGCATCTACATTGTTCGCGGTAGTTGCTGAACGTGGTCGGCCGCTATAACGATAATGGTTATGCTGAACCTGTCAGACCTCGCTATTTTTGTCGAAGCCGTCGGGGCGGGCAGTCTCGCGGGTGCGGCGCGACGCCTGAACATCCCGGCCATGACGGCGTCGCGCAGGCTGGCTGCACTCGAAGCGGATTTGGGCGTCCGACTTGTCCACCGGACGACCCGCACCCTATCGCTGACCGGCGAGGGCGAAGCATTGCTTCCCCATGCCCAAATGCTGGTGGAAGGGGAGCAATCCCTGCGCCTGGCGCTGAGACCCGCAGCGGACGCGGTTTCGGGAACGCTGCGAGTAACGGCCTCGGTGCCGTTCGGGCGCAAGATCCTCACGCCCTTCATCGGGCAACTTCTGGAGCAGCAGCCGGGTCTTCGGGTCGACCTTATCCTCCACGACGGATTGGTCGACATTGTGAGTCAGGGGATCGACTGCGCCATCAGGATCGGGCTGCTGCAGGACAGCACGCTGATCGCGCAGGCTCTGGCGGAAAATCCACGTCAACTTTATGCCGCACCTGCCTACCTCGATCGCAAGGGGCGCCCGCTCACGATCGATCAACTTGTCGACCATCAATGCCTCGTTCAATCAGGCACAACCCATTGGCGTTTTGGATCGAAAGAAGCGCGGCAGCCGATCCACGGTGCATTTTCAGCAAACTCTGTGGAAGCTTTGCACCAGGCGGCGCTCCACGGCATGGGTATCGCTCTGCTGTCGGACTGGGCGGCCCGCGAAGACTTGCAGGCAGGTCGACTCGAAGCGCTTCCCATGGCGGAAGGGGCACCCGAGCCACGCAAGATCTGGGCAATCTACCCGAGCGTGCGGTTCGTTCCCCCTAAAGTGCGCCAGTTCATAGCCAGCCTGAGACGTCACCTCGCAGCAGAAAGCCTGACGTCATTCAGCTTGTGATCCTGATCGCTGGTTTGACCTCCTCCTGCATTGCGAAGCTTAGGGCCCCTGACGGGATCACACGTCACCACACATCGTGAATGTCCGCATTTCAACAATTTCGAACATGGGCCTGGAAATTATACGACTGCGTCAAAGCAATCATCCCGTCTAACCCTCCAATCGCACCGGACGAACCGAGTGTACGAAATTCAGTTGGAGACCGACATGACCATCAAAGCGACCCCGACCCCCGGCAAATCCCTGATCTCCGCCGAGGACCACACTCTCATCATGATCGATTTCCAGTCGCAGATGGCCTTTGCCACCAAGTCGATCTCCACAGAGTTGCTCCGCAACAACGCCGCACTGGTCGCCAATGCAGCTGCCGGCTTCAAGGTTTCCACCATCCTCACCACGGTCGCCGCCGACAGCTTCTCCGGCCCGATGTTCAGCGAGATTACCGACGCCTTCCCAGGCCAGCCGCTGCTCGACCGCACCTCGATGAACACCTGGGAGGACGCCGCCGTCATCGACGAGGTGAACCGCATCGGCAAGGAGCGCATCATCTTTGCCGGTCTCTGGACCTCGGTGTGCATCGTCGGCCCTGTAGCATCCGCCGTCGATCAGGGCTTTGACGTCTACTTCATCACCGACGCCTGCGGCGATATCTCTGAAGAAGCACATGAGCGCGCCGTCGAGCGTATGATCCAGCTGGGCGCCAAGCCGATGACCTCGCTGCAATACCTCCTTGAGCTGCAGCGCGACTGGGCGCGGACCGAGACTTACGACATGACGACCGGCTTCGCGAAGAAGTGGGGCGGTGCCTATGGCCTGGGCATCACCTATGCCAAGACCATGTTCAACGCTTCGGAGGGCGCGCACTAAGCTCCGGCCACGTGGCGACCGGGCGCACCTCTCCACCTGCGCGCCCGGTCGCCGATACTTCCCCTATTCCCGCATAAGGATCTCGCCATGACCAGCTTCGTCACCACCCAGGACGGCGTCGACATCTTCTACAAGGACTGGGGTGCCAAGGACGCGCAGCCGATCATGTTCCACCACGGCTGGCCGCTGTCTTCCGATGACTGGGACGCGCAAATGCTGTTCTTCCTGGGCAAGGGCTATCGCGTCGTCGCCCATGACCGTCGCGGTCACGGTCGCTCGGCGCAAGTCGATGTCGGTCATGACATGGATCACTATGCTGCTGACGCTGCCGCGGTTGCCGAGCATCTCGATCTGCGCGACGCCATTCACATCGGCCATTCCACCGGCGGCGGCGAAGTTGCGGCCTATGTCGCCCGCCATGGCCAGCCGCAAGGCCGGGTCGCCAAGGCTGTGCTGGTCAGCGCGGTGCCGCCAATCATGCTCAAGACCGAACGCTACCCGGGTGGCCTGCCCATGGAGCTGTTCGACGGTCTGCGCGCTGGCCTCGCCGCCAACCGCTCGGAGTTCTTCCGCGACGTGGCGAGCGGACCATTCTACGGCTTCAACCGGGAGGGCGCAGAGGTGAAGCCTGCCATGGTCGACAATTGGTGGCGGCAGGGCATGATGGGCAGCGCGCTCGCCCAGTATGAAGGCATCAAGGCTTTTTCCGAAACCGACCAGACCGACGATCTGAAGGCGATCATCGTGCCGACCCTGGTGCTGCATGGCGACGACGATCAGGTCGTTCCGTATAAGAACGCCGGCGTCCTTCAGGCAGAGCTGCTGCACAATGCCATGCTCAAGGTGTATGAGGGCTATTCGCACGGCATGTTGACGGTGAACGCCGACGTGCTCAACGCCGACATCCTCGGTTTCATCCAGGCCTGACCCAGGCAACGCAGGAGCATGGCCATGAAACCCTACATCCTCTCCCTCGGCGCTGGCTTGATCGTCGGCATCGTCTACAGCTTGATGGGCGTCCGTTCCCCCGCACCGCCGGTCATTGCCCTGATCGGACTGGCTGGCATCCTGCTCGGCGAACAGATTATTCCGGTCGTGCAGCGCGTCGCAAGCCTCTCTGAATTGAACAGGTTCGTGCGGCAGGATTGCGTGAACCATGTGCTGGGCAAACTGCCGACGCACGGAAAGCGCGACGCATGATGAACCGCCGCCAACTGCTTGGCAGCGCTGCTGCCACCACCGCTCTCATCGCCACCACGGAAAGCTTCGCCATGACCCAGAACGACCTGATCCTCACCAACGCCAAAGTCACGACATTGGACCGTGAGAATCCGCAGGCGCAGGCAGTCGCGATTCGCGACGGCAAGTTTCTCGCCGTCGGTTCAGAGCAGGAGGTTCGCGCCGCCGCCGCGCCCAACGCGCGGGTCATCGACGCTGGCGGTCGCCGCTTGATCCCCGGCCTGATCGACAGCCATATCCACGTCATTCGTGGCGGCCTAAATTATAATATGGAGCTGCGCTGGGAGGGGGTGCCCTCTCTTTCCGAAGCCATGGCGATGCTGAAGCGGCAGGCCGAAAATACGCCGCCGCCGCAATGGGTACGCGTGGTCGGCGGCTTCACCGAACATCAGTTCGCGGAAAAGCACCTGCCCACCATCGCAGAAATCAACGCCGCGGCGCCCGATACGCCTGTTTTCATTCTCCACCTTTACGATCGTGCGCTACTCAACGCCGCCGCGCTGCGAGCCGTGGGCTATACGAAGGACACGCCCAATCCACCGGGCGGCGAGATCGTCCGCGATGCTCAGGGCAACCCCACGGGACTGTTGCTGGCCCAGCCCAATGCGACGATCCTCTATTCGACGCTGGCGAAGGGTCCGAAGCTGCCGCAGGACTATCAGCTCAATTCCACGAAACATTTCATGCGTGAACTGAACAGCCTTGGCGTCACGAGCGTCATCGACGCAGGCGGCGGATCGCAAAATTATCCGGACGATTATGAGGTCATCGACAAGCTGCACAAGGACGGCGAGTTGACGCTGCGTATTGCCTACAATCTGTTCACGCAGAAGCCGAAGGAGGAGCTGAAGGACTTCGCCAGCTGGTCCACGCAGATTAAGCCGGGCGACGGCGACGACAGCTATCGCCACAATGGTGCTGGCGAGATGCTGGTCTATTCGGCCGCCGACTTCGAGGATTTCCGCGTTGCTCGTCCCGACATGTCGCCGGAGATGGAGGGCGACCTCGAACCCGTCATCCGTCTGCTGGCCGAGCGTCGTTGGCCCTGGCGACTGCACGCCACCTATGACCAGACGATCAGCCGCGCGCTCGACGTGTTCGAGAAGGTGAATAAGGACATCCCGCTCCAAGGTCTCAACTGGTTCTTCGACCATGCCGAGACGATCAGCGAGCGCAACATCGACCGCATCGCCGCGCTGGGCGGCGGCATCGCAGTCCAGCACCGCATGGCGTTCCAGGGCGAATATTTCGTCGAACGCTACGGCGCCAAGGCTGCCGAGGCGACGCCGCCTATCAAGAAAATGATGGATGCCGGTGTGCCCGTAGGCGCAGGCACCGACGCCACCCGCGTCGCCAGCTACAATCCCTGGGTCTCGCTCAGCTGGCTGGTCACGTCAAAAACCGTAGGCGGCTTGACGCTCTATCCGACACGTAACCGGCTCGACCGCGAGACGGCTCTGCGTCTGTGGACAGAGAAAAATAGCTGGTTCTCGAACGAGGTCGGCAAGAAGGGGCAGATCAAGGCTGGCCAGCTGGCCGACCTGGCGCTTCTGTCCGACGATTATTTCAGCGTGCCCGAGAGCGAGATCGCACATCTTCGTTCGGTGTTGACCGTGCTGGGTGGCAAGATCGTTTATGGCGAGGGCGCTTTCGGTCCGATCGCGCCCCAGGCTCCCAAGGCGATGCCCGACTGGTCGCCGGTCGCAACGTTCGGCGGCCACTGGCGCCGCGACGAGTCGGCGAAGACAATGGCGTCGGCTTGCGGCTGCGCGTCCTCCTGCAATGTCCATGGCCATGACCATGCGGCAGCGCTGGGCGCGAACGTACCGGCTGCCGACGTCCAAAGCTTCTGGGGCGTCATGGGCTGCGGCTGCTGGGCCGTTTGATCACGACGACGGCCTTTTTCCAGCGGGAGGGGGCATCATCCTCATGTTCGATAATCTGGAACGCTCCCTCTGATTTTATTCGGATCGATCAAGGGTTCTGGGCCGGTTAGAACGTGCCCGCAGCCTCATCGAACTCCTGAAACCACTCTACCGGAGATACAGACATGAACCGCATTGCCCTCGTATCGAACGGTCAGCTGCCCTGGCCTTATGGCCGCGACATGACCGGTTACGAAGTGGCTGATCTGCCCGCGACGCTCGCCAAGGCTGCTGCTGCCGGTGTCGAGACCCTCGTCCCAGCGCATGCTGAGAACGACCGTCAGGCCGCGATCGTCCGCTTCCCCGGCGGCTACATTGCCGAAATCCACGCGACGATGAAGCCATGACGCGTTCCGAACCACGCTTCGTCGACGCGATCCTCGACTGGCCTGGCACATGGTTCCTTGCGCGGCTGGCGCTGGTCGGTGCTTATCTGCTGGGGGGCATCGTCAAGCTGACTGATTGGCCCGCGGCGGTCGCCGAGCAGGCGCATTTCGGCATGAACCCGCCCTATTTCTGGGCGGCGCTGACCATCGGCATAGAGATTGTCGGCCCACTCCTGATTCTGACTGGCCGCCTCGTTTGGCTGGGTGCGGGCATGTTGGGTGTGTTCACTCTGTTTGCCGCGTTCACCGCCAATGCCTTCTGGACCATGTCTGCAGGGCAGGAGCGCTTCATGGCGACCAATGCTTTTTTCGAGCATGTGGGCCTGATCGGCGGCTTTGTGCTGGTGGCACTTGTCGCCGAACGGGCGCGTCGCCGTGCTTAGGTCGCTCGCGGCGGCGGGACTGCTGGCAGGAGTCGTGTCGGCACCTGCCAGCGCCCAGCAGCGCGAGGCTTGGCAGGCACCGACGCTCAGTATCACACGTTATGACGAGGACTGGTCCGATCTTGCCGATGCGCAGAAGCGCGCACATCACTGGACCGGCCAGTTCAAATATATTGCGTTAAGCGATGACAGCTGGGTCACCACCGGCATCGAACTGCGCACCCGCAGTGAGAGCTACAGGAACAACCTGTGGGGCGGGGCGGCTCCGCCGGACGACAGCTATTTGTGGCTGCGCGTCTTGCCCTATGCCGATCTCCACGTGGGGAAGGCCCGCGCTTTCGTGCAGCCCATCCTGGCCTATGCGGTCGGCGTATCCCCTTCCGCCGGTCCCGTCGATCAGACCCGCGCCGATCTGCTACAGGGGTTCGCGGAGGTCGACCTCGGCCCGGTCAACCTGCGCGCGGGACGGCAAATGCTGTCTCTCGGCACCGAGCGGCTTGTCGGGACGCGCTACGGTCCCAACGTCCCGCTGGCCTTTGATGGTGCACGGGCGGATGTCGCCTTTTGTGGTGCCAGGGTGAGCCTGCTGGCAATGAAGCCGGTCCAGCCCGGCCCCCGCAGCTTCGACGATGCCACTTCCGATGCCAAGGCGCTGTGGGGGGTTTATGCGGCACTGCCGGAGCTGGACATCTATTATCTGGGCTATCGCAACCATGTTGCACGTTTCGGCGGCCAAACCGGGTATGAGGTTCGGCACAGCATCGGCCTGCGATCGCACGGGACCCGTGGCGACTGGCACTGGAATGTCGAGGGCGTGGCGCAGTTCGGTCATTTTGAGAGGCAGAAAATCGCGGCATGGACAGTCGGCACGGAGGTCGGCCGCAGCTTTCCCACGCTTCCGCTCGCCCCGGACGCCACCCTGCGGTTCAATATCGTCAGCGGCGACGGCAAGCCGGGCGACGGCAGGCTTGGCACCTTCAATGCGCTCTTCCCCAAGGGCAAATATTTTGGCGAACTCTCGCCGGTCGGGCCGACGAACATCGTCAGCGTCAATCCTCGCCTCAGCGGTGCACTGAGCGAACGGGTGTCGTTCAGCCTCGCCGCCATGGCCTATTGGCGATACAGCAGGGCTGACGGCGTTTACGATATCCCCGGGAATCTGGTCAGGGCGGCGGGTGACAGCAGCGAGCGCTTTATCGGCAAGGAGGCAGAGGTGACGGTCGCCTGGCAAGCCACGCCCGAATGGGAACTGTCGACGTCCCTGTCCGCCTTTGCGCCCGGTGCCTTCATCCGCGAAACAGGGCCGGGTAGAACCATCACGATGCTGGGTCTGGAGAGCAATTTCCGCTTCTGACGCCTGACTTTTCGAATTTATCGAACAAGGCGGCTGGTCTTATTCCACTGCATAGATGACGTTGAGCAGGCTACCCACAATTCATCGACCTCTGCCGGAGACCATCATGCCCATTGCCAAGCCTGCCTCATCGCCGCTCCCCTGGCTTCTTCTGCTCCTGTCAGTCACGACCGGTCTGGTCGACGCCATTTCGGTACTGGGCCTGGGCAAGGTGTTCACTGCGAACATGACAGGCAACATCGTATTCCTGGGCTTCGCTGCCAGTGGTGCCCCCGGTTTCAAGGTCGCGCCTTATGTGGTCGCGATTGCCTTCTTCATGATCGGTGCCCTGGTCGCCGGTCGCGTCGGCAAGCATCATGCGGAATCACCGTTGCGCCGCTGGCTTATCGTTGCGGCATCGGTGGAAGCCATTCTCCTCTGGATTGCGGCTGGCGTCGCAGTCGGCTTCGACGTAACCGCCCAGTCGCCCGGCTCCAGCGTCTATATCATCATCGCTTTGACTGGCCTCGCGATGGGCTTTCGCAACGCGACCATCCGGCAGATGAAGGTTCCCGACCTCACCACCACGGTCCTGACCCTTACCATCACCGGACTCGCCGCCGATTCCAGCCTGGCGGGCGGCACGAACCCCAATTGGGCACGGCGTATCGGCAGCGTGGCTGCTATCTGCCTGGGCGCGGCCATCGGTGCCTATCTCGTGACGCATGGCGGGCTTGTGCTGCCTCTCATCCTTGCCGGTGCGCTGATCTTTGTCGGGACGCTGGCTTGCACCCTGCACCCGGCCGCTTCCAGGCCGCTTTAGTCGCGCAGGGCGCGCTCGATCCGGCGATCGGGCGCGATCCAGAATAACAGCACCACGACATAGAAGATGATCGCCATCGGGCGGGCGACGAACGCGGTTGGTACGGCGACGGCGTAGAGGCCGAGGCTGATCTTGCCCTTCCAGTCGCGACCGATCGCCTGCGCCAGCGCCGATTGCCGGCCATTGCACGCGATGATTGACCGTTCCGTGAGCGTATAGCCGATGGCGGCCATCCCCAGTACGACGCCATAGGATGCCGTCGCCATCGCCGAAAAGCCGCTCGCATCGAGCCACCGTATGACAAATGGCACAAGTGACAGCCAGAAGAGCAGGAACAGGTTCGACCACAGCACCTTGCCGTCGATCCGCTCGGTCGCCTGGAGCAGATGGTGATGGTTGTTCCAGTAAAGTCCTACATTGATGAAGGACAGGACGTAGGCGAGCAGGATCGGCACGCTGTCCGACAGCGCCGCCAGCGTCCCGTCATGCGGGACCTTCAACTCCAGCACCATGATGGTGATGATGATCGCCACCACGCCGTCGGTGAAGGCCTCTAGCCGCCCCGCCCTCATGCCGCCCCCTACGCTTTGATGAGAACGATCAGACATCACCCATGCCTTCCAATTCGCGGTCATCCTGGCCAAGCGCGACGAACTGATCGAGCAGCCATGAGGCCGCCGGTCCCGGCGGGGTATCGCGTCGCCAGACGCCAGCGAAACGATATGTTCCGCCAAGATGATCAGGCATGACTAGCCGCACCAGGGTTCCAGCAACGAGGTCCGGTTCGATCATCGGCAGGGGCATGTTCCCCCAACCGATCCCTTCCCGGAGCAAGGCGTGCTTCGCGCCCAGATCGGCGAGGCGCCAGGTCTTGGGACTCATTACCGAAAAATCCTGCCCCTCGGTAAAGCGAGATCGATCCGTCAGCACCAGCTGCGTATAGTCGCGGCCGGCGCCCGGCGGGATGCGCTCCATGCGCCCCAGCGGATGGTCGGGGGCCGCGACCGGCACCATCGGCACCGACCCGGCGGCGATGCACTCGACACCTTCCACTCCGGCAGCCAACGGCCCGGAAATCCCGATCGCGGCGGCCCGGTCCAGCACCATCGCGGTGATAGCGCCCAGGGCTTCTACGTGCAGACGCAACTGGACAGTTGGGAATTCGGTGGAGAAATCGCGCAGCACCCCGCCAAGCCGTTCGGACGGCAGCATGACGTCAACAGCCAGGTCCACCTCCGCCTCCAATCCGTCAAGCAGACCCTTCACTTTGGCGCGCAGACCGTCGAAGCCGTGCGATATGCTGCGGGCTTCGGCGAGAAGCGCGCGCCCCGCCACTGTCAATTTAGGCTTTCGCGTCCCCTCCCGCTCGAACAGTGTGAGGCCAAGCTGCGCCTCAAGGTTGGCGATGCCATAGCTGATGACCGACACCGCACGGTTGAGCTTGCGACCCGCAGAAGCAAAGCTGCCCGTGTCGATGATGGTCAGGAATATCCGGAGCTGGTCGAACGTGGGCGTGCCGGGTGTATTCACTATTCTATTTCCTCGAACGAAATGGCCTGCTTTATCCCTCTGATCAGGACGGATCGCAAGGCGTAAACCATCTCCAACGACAGCGAAACGCTGTTTCGACAGGAGATATGAGATGATCGAACTTCGCCCCTTCGCAGACCTTGGCAGTGCCAATCACGGCTGGCTCGATGCCAAGCATCACTTCTCGTTTGGCGGATATCACGACCCGGCTCGCATGAACTGGGGCAACCTTCGTGTGTGGAACGACGATACGATCGCCCCGCATACCGGCTTTCCACCGCATCCCCACCGCGACATGGAGATCATTACCTATGTCCGCGAAGGCGCGATCACGCATGAGGACAGCCTGGGCAACAAGGGGCGCACTGAGGCTGGTGATGTCCAGGTGATGAGCGCTGGCACCGGCGTGCGCCACTCCGAATATAATCTGGAGGATGTGACCACGAAGATTTTTCAGATCTGGATCGTCCCGACGCGCGACGGCGAAGCACCAAGCTGGGGTGCGAAGCCCTTCCCAAGGGGTGAGCGCTCCGGCCACTTCGTAACGCTGGCATCAGGTTACGAGGACGACAACGACGCTCTTCCCATTCGCACCGACGCACGCATCGTCGCGGCAACATTGAAGGCTGGGGAAAGCGCCGAATATAAAATCGGTAAAGATCGTAAAGGCTATATGGTGCCTGCGACTGGCGCGATCCGGCTGGACGATGTTCGGATCGAAGCGCGCGATGGCGTGGCAATCTCCGAAGTCGATGTGATACGCGTCACTGCGATCGAGGACAGCGAGATCGTCCTGGTCGATGCGGCTTGAGAACCGGTGAGCGGCGGAAGTAGACCCGCCGCTCGCCTCCTCTGAACGCGTCGGATGGCGACAAAGGAATTTAAACCTGTCTGATCATTGGCCGAACTTAGCTAATTCCTCCGTTCGGTTGCTGAATTCTCGATCGTCCGACACCCTCCACCTCGCTCAAAGAGCAGCAATCATCCCGGCGAAGGGACACCGCGCAAGGCGGCCCTCAGGCCCCGCTTACGACTGATCGCTTGTTGGACCGGTGGCGCACCATGCTGATGGCGGTGGGGTGCAGATTCTGATGCCATTGGATCTGGCGAGTTATGCTACAAACGACAACGCCGCCCCGAAGGGCGGCGTTAGCAGTTTTATGCCGTTGGTTGCGGGAGCAGGATTTGAACCTGCGACCTTCAGGTTATGAGCCTGACGAGCTACCGGGCTGCTCCATCCCGCGTCACCAAAGGCAAAAG
>NZ_JAASQR010000004.1 GCF_011762025.1 Sphingobium vermicomposti
CTTTTGCCTTTGGTGACGCGGGATGGAGCAGCCCGGTAGCTCGTCAGGCTCATAACCTGAAGGTCGCAGGTTCAAATCCTGCTCCCGCAACCAACAACACCACAACGAAAGCCTCAGTCCCACAAGACTGAGGCTTTCGTGCGTGCTACCCCCCCATCACACCAAAACCACTTCCAACCGCCTAAAACGTCCGCCAACAGGCCGCCAATGCAGCTTCAACGTTGCGCTCATATACCAGCAGCGGCGGGTGAACCTGGGCCGTCGGCGCTCTCCCGCTCAACATGGCCGTCTTCAGGGAGAGAATGCCCCCGATAGCGCCTTATCAATTGAGGGCCGCATTTCGGTGTTCCGGCTCCTACCTCAAGGTCGCAACGGCCCAAGGCACAGTAATCGTTGCCAGTTTGAGCGGAGAGCAGGGATGGGTATGGATTGACTAGCAGAAGCGCGAGTTGGTGGCAGCAGTTTCAGCCGCCGGGCGCGAATGTGGCGTGCGGATCTATGAATGAACGAGATCTGCAGATCTCGGTCGATTTGACCGAGATGCGGGTGTAGCCCCCGTGCGAAGCGCAGGCCTCATGCTGACGCGGACTGGGTTCATCAATTCAGATTTCCACGGCGACCATCATTTTTCCGTCCGCTTCGGCTTTTTCGCGCCCGCAGACCACAAGTCAAACCGCCGTCATCGGTCTGGCGCTGACAGGCGCGCGCGTCGCTTAGTGGCGCGGACAATGGTCACGCCGTGGAGGACGCAGCGACGTCCTTGCGCGCTAATCGCCCCCGGGGTGATGCTGCTGTCTTGTCCCCAAGCGTGACTGTTGCGACTTGCGCAGTTCCGAGGAGTTGGGCGCACTGCCGACCAACCATTCCGCGTGTCATGCGCTTCACCGCTGCTGCGTCGCACGGCGCGGCGATCCCCGCTCTATACCTGAAGGCTATCAGCCTCCGCGCTCAATAATGTGTCGATGCACAAGCCTCCGCACCGACGCACCGATCTGAAAATTGGCTAAAAAGCTGATGCGGTCTGCGCATCACGATAGAGCCATACTCATGCGGGGGTCGCCCACGCCGTCACGTCATAGACCACCAGAAAACTAATGCCCTCTCCACCGACTCATGCGGCCTGCGCGGTCGCCAGTTCGCCATAAGTGCGGCATCCCGCGAAGGCTATGACGGCGGCGGTGGTGCTGGCGATCGCGGCAACCGATGCCAGCGGCAGGGCGATGTTGCCGCTGCCGCCGAAAAACAAGCTGTCGAGTAGCGGGATAATCGCCGATCCCGCGGTGAGGCCGATCAGCGCATTGGCGAGGAGGAATAGCGCCGAATTGGTCGCGCGCATGCGGGGGGGCGTGGCCAGTTGCAGCGCGGCTACGGAACAGCCGAAATAGGAATTGAAGAAAAAACAGGCTGGCGCGAACATTAACAGCACCGACCATTGTGACGGCATCAGCGGCGCAAGTGTCGCTGGGATTGCGGTTCCTGCGGCGGCCAGGGCGACAACCCGCAGATTGGCGTCCTGTCGTCCGCGCAATGCCATCCGTTCGGACAGCAGTCCTCCAGACACAGTTCCAGCGCTTCCCAATATCAGGAAAATAAAGCCCAGATATCGTCCGGCTTCACCCGGAGACAGGCCGAAATTGCGGATCAGCAGCGAAGGATACCAGGCCGTCATGCCATAGCCCATGACGCCGAGCAGGCAGGAGGAAACATATATGCTGGCAAAAACCTTTGGGTTGCGGGCGAAATGGCCGAACATCGCGCGCAGGCCAATGTCCGCTGCTTTTGGCTGATGGCCCATCGCTATCATCGCTGGCGTCTGGTTCCTGCCACGGGGTGGCTCCCGGACCAATGCGACCAGGACCGCGACGATAATGCCGGGACTGGCGACGATCAGAAAGCTGGCCTGCCACGATCGCATCGTGCCGAACATGCCAAGGCTGACGGTTTCGCGCGCACCGATGAGGTCGATCACGGCGCCGCCGATCATCAGCGCCAGCCCGCCGCCGATGGTGATGCCCAATGTATAGATGGCCATCGCTCGCGCCAGTTTGTGCCGGGGATAGGCGTCGCTGAGGAAGGAGTGCGCCGAAGGAGACAGCGTAGCTTCCCCCATGCCTACCGCCATGCGCGCGGCGAACAGCATCGGATAATTGCTGGCTAGGCCGCACAGGGCGGTCGCCGCGCTCCAGAACGCGACCCCGACGGTGATGATCCACTTGCGCGGCCAGCGGTCGGCCAGCAAGCCTACCGGCACGCCCAAAATGGCATAGAGCAGCGCGAAAGCCATCCCCTGCAAAAGGCCCATTTGCAAGTCGCTGATGTCAAGGTCGCGCCGGATCGGGTCGACCATCAAGCTGAGGATCTGGCGATCGACGAAGGACAGCACATAGGCGAGCAGAAATGCCGCCAGTGCATAATTGGCCTGCCGGTTGGATAATCCCTGGCCCTCGGAGCCATAAGCCTTGGACAAGCTATTCCATTCCTTTCCTGTGCGACAGGCCGATTGAGCCGGGGAATATGTCCCCGGCCCGTTGGATCAAGTGGTGAAGATCAGAATCCCTGCTTCAACCCGACGGAGATAACGCGACCGCGTGGATCGTGCACGATTGGATCGAAACCAAGGTTAAGCTGCGCCAAGGGTGGGTCGCGATCGAAAATATTGACCGCCCCGACACTGATCTGGGTCGATCCCAGACCCAGAAGTCCGTCCAGAGACAGGCTATATTCAACGTCGAACGTGTTCTGCGATTTGATCCGGGTCTGGGTGATGCCGGTGCGATCATTGTCATAGCCGCAGACATAGTGACCCAGCACTGTCAGGCGGTGCGCATCCTTCTGCCAAGACAGTCCATATTCCACCCGGTCACGCGGCAATGAACGGCCCAGATTGTTGAAGTTCACACTGTTGACCCCGTCAAGCACGGCCGATCCCGGCGCGAGGCGGATGTCATATTTGCTGATATGCGTCCATGCCGCGTTGACGTTGAACGTGCCGATATCGGTATCCAGCGTGTAGCGGGCGGTGACGTCGATGCCCTGGGTCTTTACCGACGAGGCGTTGATGAAGCTGAGGCGGACGAGTTGCAACGTGCCGTTGATGTCGCGGACTACGCGGGACTGTGCTTCAGTGCCGGTTAGACCGCCTGCGGTATCCGCCAGCGCCTGGTTGATGATGGCCTGGGCGTTTTCCTTGACGATCAGGTCCTTATATTTGAAGCTGTAGAAATCGATCCCCAGTTCAAGCCCGCGCACAGGCCGCAGCGTGGCACCGAGATTATAGTTGGTCGATTTTTCCGGGTCCAGATTGGGGTTGCCGAAGGTCTGGGTGTTGACGAAGACAAAGGTGCCCCCGTCACTGACCGACGGTTGAGCCGACTGGACCGCCACCTGCTGATAGACGGACGGCGCGCGGAAGGCTTTGCCAAAGGACGCCCGCAGAGAGACTTCATCGATCGGTCGAGCCAACAGGCCGATTTTCGGGCTGAAATTGCCAAAGCTGTGGAGATATTTTTCATAGCGTCCAGAGATTTGGGCTTCCACCCGATCGCCAAACGGCACCTTCAACTCACCAAAGGCAGAGATATTTTCCTGATCGCCGGAAAAGTCGGGTGCCTGCCCCAGGGTGATAAGCTCGCCTGCGTTGACGAGGTCGCCCCAGTCATGACGGAAGGTGCTGCGGCGATATTGGACGCCAAAGGCCGCCGCGATGGTGCCGCCCGAATAGTCGAACAAATTGCCGGTGATCACGCCGTCAGCCGTGAAGAGGCTGGTTTTTCCGCGCAGGTCGGAATAGCCGATCAGGCTGCGGATAAGCTCAGGGCTGTTGGCTGTGCCGGTTCCGGTCGTCGCCGACCCGAACGGATTATAATATTGGCACGGTCCGACCCCCGGCGTGCCCGTGGCCGGGTCGCATCCAGCGCCGCCCAATCCATTGAGCGCATTGTTCAAAGCGGACGCGATCGTGTCGGGCTTGTTATAGCGCGCTTTCTGCTGACTGTAGGTGGCGTTGGTCGCCCATTGCCAGCTGCCGCCAAGGGGACCTTCCAGGCCACCGGCGAAGCGGAATGTGTCATAGTTGAACGTCGCGATAGACGGGCCGTAGCTGGACCCCAGCAATCGCCCACGGAAACGGACATCCTCACCAAAGGGATTGTCGGGATGGCTGGCGGGAACGACCGGCGTCACCGCCAGGATGGGAAAGGATGGCGAGGATGTCGTCACCGAATAGGTGTTGGCATAACCCGCTTCAAGATTAAGCGTGACCGCGTCGCTCAGCGGCATATTGAAAGTTGAAAAGATCTGCGCCCGCCGTTCCTTGGGGATCAGATCGAAGAAATCGGAAAAGTCGAAACGGCAAAAGCTGTCTGCGGGCGAGTTCATGTAGCTGTCGGGAAAGGCGGCATTGGTGCAGTCGGGGTCGGGTACGAAGCTGTTCTGGGACGGCACGAAATAAGAGCCGGGCTGCCCAAAGCTGGATACCGAATGCCAGGCTGGGCGTCCGAAGGTCCGCGCGCGCGAAAAGCTGCGTTCATTGGTCGCCAGCCGGGTGCTTTCATAATAGGAGGCAGCGACCACGAGGTCACCCTGACCGATCTTGAAACCGGCAATGCCTTCCAGATTATATTGCTGCGCGCCGTCCATGAAATTCATGCGGCCTGAAATTTCCGGGCGGTCGACGGATTTGCGCGTGATGAAGTTGACGACGCCGGCCACGGCATCCGACCCATAGGTCGCGGCGGCACCATCCTTCACCACTTCTACCCGCTGGAGCGCGATCAGCGGCATGATCGAATTGATGTCGGTGAAGGTGCTGCCATCCGTCGCCGCAACGGCGCTCAACGTCTGGCGGCGGCCATTGACCAGCACCAATGTCGACCCCAGGCCCAGATTGCGCAGGTTGAACTGTGCGGTGCCGGATGTCAGCGGCTGGTTAAGCTGGTCGATCTGGGCTTCCGAACCGGCGTTGGCGGGCAGGATGCGGACCAGGTCCGACGCATTGGTTATGCCCCGCGCCTGCAGCGTGCTGCTGTCGATGACGCTAAGCGGCGTGGCGGTGGAGGACTGACGGATCAGCGAGCCGGTGACGACGATGTCCTGGGATCCGGGCTGGCTTTCGTCCTGACTGGCGGTCGGAAGGGTCGCGACCGGCGGCGCTTCCTGTTGGGATGGCGTAAAGGCACTGATATCAACCGGCCCCGGAACATCCGCGCGGCGCAGCACGATCACATCGGGGCCTACGCTGATCGCGCGCAGGCCGCTATTGGCCAGCAGCCGGTCAAGCGCGGTGGATGCTACGAAACTTCCCTTCAGCGAACGGGCAATCTTGCCCGACACGTCCTTGCCGGAAAAAAGGATCTGCACGCCCGATTGGCGCGCAAAGGTTTTGAGCGCCGTGTCGAGCGGCTGTGCTTCGATGAAGAAGCTGCGCGGCGTCTGATGCACCTGCGCGGCGGCGGCCCCATATGGCATGGCGGCGGCGGTGACCAGCGCAACACTGGCGCACAGGGCCAGCTTTCGAAAGCTCTTCATATTGTCCCCTCTCCATTTTTGTGCGGATCATTGTCCCCACATTCTTGATCTATTGAAGAGGACGCGGCCCAATGCACAATCCGCAATCCCAGCAGCAATTTTTTTCAGCGCCCCCTTTCCGGGAACGAAGATTGACTGCGCCACGGACTTGACCGATGCTTGGCAGCAGGGAGAGCATAGTGTCGGGGCATATGATGACGCCTGCTGAGCGCGTAAGCCCGACGATCACGGATGAAAATCCTGTCGTCGTGTCCTATATGGCCGAAGCCACCAGGCAATATGCCCGGATCATGCGTTTCGTCCGTGGCCGTTTCCACGTTGGCGATGAAGCCAATGACATCGTTCAGGATGCCTATACCCGGCTGGCGCAAACGGCGGAACGAACGCCGATCCGCGACGCGACAGGCTTTTTGCATGTGGCCGCCACCAATCTGGTCAAGGACAGGGCGCGCCAGTTCACGGTGCGCCACCGATGGGAACGCGACATCCCCGCGATGGACGTCGCCAGTCCCGAACCTTCGGCGGAACGGGCAATGATCGCGCGCCAGCAACTGCAAATCATTGAACGGGCGCTGGCGGAATTGCCGGTCAAGCGCCGGGCGGCATTGATGCTGCATCGTATCGATAATCTTCATCAATCGGACATAGCGGAGCGCCTGGGCATCAGCATATCCATGGTCGAAAAACATATCCGCCTGGCATTGGCTCATTGCCGAATGCGGCTGGAAGAAGCCGAAGGAGGGCAGCGGCCATGAATAGGTCCCCCTCATCACCGATGGCGCAACATGATGCCATGCTGCAGGACATGCTGGTTGCCCTGCGCGACAGTTCACCGATGGTCGAAGCGCGCAACTATGTCGATGCGCTGGAGCGGCGTCGGGCCAAATGGCACGCTTTTCGCGAATGGCTGTGGCCGCGCGCATTTGCCGCTGGCATCTGCGCAGCGGCGGCTATCGCCTTCTTCGCCATCTTCCTGCCTGCTCCCCCTTCGGATGAGGTCATCGCTTCGCTGGTCGGTGAGCGCAAGGAGATCGCGTTAGCCGATGGCTCCCATGTGACGCTGGATACTGACAGCGCCGTGTCCGTCCGCCTTGCCGACGACGAAAGGCGGCTGGTCCTGCTGAAGGGGCGCGCCAGTTTCGCGGTCGCACATGATCCGCAACGTCCTTTCCGTGTCACCAGTGGCATGATGACGGTGACCGCCATCGGCACCGATTTCGATGTTTCGGCGGTTGGCAAAGATCGCACGGTCACCTTGGTTCATGGCCGCGTATCGGTCGAGACATCCTATGCCCAGGGACGCCAAAAGCCTCAGCGGACCATGCTTTCGCCCGGCGAGCAGATCACCATGACGGCAGACGGGGCGATGGGACGGCCCACCGCCGTCGATGCCGCCAGCATGACCGCGTGGCGCGAAGGGCGTCTGGAATTTACCCGTGCATCCGTCGCCGATGCCGTCGCTGAGGCCAATCGCTATTCGGCACGCAAGATCCGACTGGTGGATGCGGGATTGGGTTCCAGACAACTCGAAGGCAGTTTCAGGGTCGGACAGATGGACGCGTTTGCAAATGCCCTCTGCGCGTTCTTCGATCTGAAGATCGTGCGACGGACGGATAATGAAATCCTGCTCGGTCCTATGGATTGAGGGGCGTGCAAGTTCGAACAGCATGGCGTGATCGCACCATCTACTTTGCGAACTTTTTCATTATCCGATAGTCTGTTGTCGGATTGTTGCAGAGGCGACTCGCAAGAATGGCCGGGAAAGCGGCCAGGGGCGCCAGCATGATGGGAGAGGGCCTGTGCCGATTGCGGTCGCCATCGCCTTGTTGGTGCTTGGTTCGGTCGCCTTTCATTTGTTCAGTCCCTGGTGGCGCACGCCGCTCGCTTCCAATTGGGGTTCCATCGATTCCGCGCTGGACGTGACGCTGTGGATTTGCGCGGCTGCCTTCATCCTGCTCAACCTGTTCATGGCCTGGGTGCTGGTGCGCTATCGCAACAGGCCGGGGCACAAGGCGCATTATGAGCCGGAAAATGCCACCCTTGAAAAGCGGCTGACATTCTGGACCGCGATCGGCATTGCCGGGATGCTGGCGCCGGGTCTGGTGGCATGGGGCAAATATGTGTCCGTGCCCAAGGAAGCGGCGATCGTCGAGGCGGTCGGGCAACAATGGCAATGGTCGTTCCGCTACCCCGGACCCGACGGCGTGCTGGGGGCGGCGGCGGTCAAATATATCAGTCCCGACAATGTGCTGGGGCTTGATCCGCTCGATCCCTATGGCCGGGACGACCTGTTGGTGGAGGCGGGCGACCTTCATCTGCCGGTGGGCAAGCCGGTGAAGATCGTGCTTCGGTCCAAGGATGTGCTGCACGACTTCTACGTGCCGGAGTTCCGGGCGAAGATGGATCTGGTGCCGGGGATCGTCACCTATTTCTGGATGACGCCGACCAAGGCCGGCACATACGATATACTGTGCGCGGAACTGTGCGGAACCGGCCATCATGAAATGCGCGGCAAGGTGGTGGTGGAAACGCCCAAAGCCTTTGCAGAATGGCAGGCGCAGCAGACGAGCTTTTCGCAAATTCTCGCCGACATGCCTCAGGCAGCCATTTCGATCATGCTGATCAAGGCCAATGCCTGCACCATATCCGCCCCCCGGAGCATTCGCTGATGGCAACGACACTGGCCGACGACCTGCGCCCGCTGCATCATCCCCGCAGCTGGTTGACCAAATATGTCTGGAGCCAGGATCATAAGGTGATCGCGATCCAATATAGCGTGACCGCTATTTTGATCGGGGTGGTCGCGCTCATACTGTCCGCCCTGATGCGTCTGCAGCTTGGCTTCCCCGGACTTTTCCCCTCGATCCAGCCGGACAATTATCTGCAGTTCGTGTCGATGCACGGCATGATCATGGTCGTTTATCTGCTGACCGCGCTGTTGCTGGGAGGGTTCGGCAATTACCTGATCCCGCTGATGGTCGGCGCGCGGGACATGGTGTTCCCCTTCGTCAATATGCTCAGCTACTGGCTCTATCTGCTGTCGGTGATCGTGCTGGTCGCGGGCTTCTTCGTGCCGGGTGGGCCGACGGGCGCTGGCTGGACGCTCTATCCGCCGCAGGCGATTACCGAAGGGACGCCGGGGCATCAGTGGGGCATCGCGACCATGTTGGTCAGCCTGGCCATCTTCGTCGCGGCCTTCACCATGGGCGGCCTAAACTATGTGACCACGGTGCTGCAGGCGCGGACCAAGGGCATGACCTTGATGCGGATGCCGCTGTCGGTGTGGGGCATTTTTACCGCTTCGATCATGGGCCTGCTCGCCTTTCCCGCATTGTTCGTCGCGGCGATCATGATGCTGTTCGACCATTTTGCGGGCACCAGCTTCTTCATGCCGACAATGCAGAGCATGGGTCGCATCACCCCGACGGAGGGGGGAAGCCCGCTGCTGTTTCAGCACCTCTTCTGGTTCTTTGGCCATCCTGAAGTCTATATCGTCGCGCTGCCTGCCTTTGGCATCGTGTCCGACCTGATCAGCGTCCACGCGCGGCGCAACATCTTCGGTTATCGCATGATGGTCTGGGCGATTGTCATCATCGGCGCGCTCAGCTTCGTCGTGTGGGCGCATCATATGTATGTCAGCGGCATGAACCCCTATTTCGGGTTCTTCTTTGCCACATCGACGTTGATCATCGCCATTCCGACCGCGATCAAGGTCTATAACTGGCTGCTGACCCTGTGGCGGGGCAACATCCATATGCGCGTGCCGATGCTGTTCGCCATCGCGTTCATCTTCACCTTCATCCATGGCGGGCTGTCGGGACTGTTCCTGGGGAATGTCAGCGTCGACGTGCCGCTGTCCGACACTTTCTTCGTCGTCGCTCATTTCCATATGGTCATGGGCGTGTCGCCGGTGCTGGTGATATTCGGCGCGATCTATCATTGGTATCCCAAGATTTTCGGGCGGATGTGGAATGAGACGCTGGGCAAGCTCCATTTCTGGATCACCTTCCTGGGCGTCTATGCGATTTTCCTGCCGATGCATTATCTCGGCATTTTGGGGGTGCCGCGGCGCTATTATGCGCTGGGCGAAACGGCGTTCATCCCGGAGTCCGTGCATCTGGCCAATGAATGGATCACCATCGCTGCACTGATCGTGTTCGCCGCGCAGGGGCTATTCTTCTTCAACATGATCTGGAGCCTGTTCCGGGGACCGCGCGCCGACCCCAACCCCTGGGGCGCGGCCAGCCTGGAATGGCTGACGCCGCAAACGCCGCCCGCTCATGGCAATTGGGGGCCGCATCTGCCGGTCGTCTATCGCTGGGCCTATGATTATAGTGTGCCGGGCGCGGCCAGGGATTTCATTCCACAGACCGAGCCGCGCGCATGAGCCTGTTTACGCGCCTTGCCGAAAAAAGCTGGGAGCCGAAGAGCGACAGGGATCTGCCGCCCGACCGTCCATCGGCGGGGGCGGTGGGCCTTTCCGCCTATGTCGCGGTCGCCTGCGTCATGTTCTCGCTGCTGGTGGCGGCCTATGTCATGCGCATGGGGCTGCACAGCGCGATGGGCCATATGGGCAGTGACTGGGTGCCGATGCCCGATCCCCCGCTATTGTGGATCAACAGCGCGGTTCTGGTGGGCAGCAGCATCGCCTGGGAAGTCGCGCGGCGCGCGAGGGCGCAGGGCAGGGCGGTTCGGGCTTCAATCGCAGGCGCGGCGCTGGGGCTGTGCTTCCTCATCGGCCAATGGATGCTGTGGCGCCATTATCAGGCGGCTGGCTATTATCTGGCGGCCAATCCGGCCAATGCCTTTTTCTACCTGCTGACCGCCCTGCACGGGGTGCACATCATGGGCGGGCTGGGCGCGGCGGGGTGGGCGCTGATCGGGGGCAATATCCGCCATATCCGCTTGTGCGCGCTCTATTGGCATTTCCTTCTGGTCATCTGGATATTGCTGGCCGGACTGCTTGTATCGACCTGAAACCCATCGGGAAGGGACTGTATCGCCATGTCTCTGACGACGCCTGATAAACGAGATCGGGAAATCATCACGCCCGCCTTGCGCGATATTGTGTCCGATTGGTCCGCCGACAGGGAAGTGTTTCGCCACACCCATTGGGGCAAGGCGATGATGTGGATTTTCCTGCTGTCTGATACCTTCATCTTCTCCTGCTTCCTGACCGGCTATATGACGATGCGGATGTCGGCCAGCACGCCCTGGCCCAACACGGCGGAGGTTTTCGCCCTGACGATCGGCGGTCAATCCATTCCGCTTGTCCTGATCGCCATCATGACCTTCGTGCTGATCAGTTCCAGCGGCACCATGGCGATGGCCGTGAATTTCGGATATAGGCGCGACCGACGGAAAACCGCTGTGCTGATGCTGCTTACGGCCATCTTCGGCGCGGCCTTCCTTGGCATGCAGGCGTTTGAATGGACCAAGCTGATCCATGAAGGCGTGCGCCCGTGGAGCAACCCCATGGGCGCGCCCCAATTCGGCGCGAGCTTTTTCATGATCACGGGCTTTCACGGGCTGCATGTCAGTTGCGGCGTCATCCTGCTGTTGATCATCGCGTCGAAGGTGGCGCGCGGCCATTATGACCGGACTGGCGACTATAGCGCAGTCGAGATTGCCGGGCTTTACTGGCATTTCGTTGACCTCGTCTGGGTCTTCATCTTCGCCTTTTTCTACCTGTGGTGACCGCCATGAAGCACGACATCCCCGCCGCGCAGTCCGAAACCATCCATGAAGGTGGGCAGCATCCGATCAGCCTGTACCTCAAGGTCTGGGGCTATTTGTTCGTGCTGAGCGCCATGTCCTACATGGTCGATTACATGCAAGTTCAGGGGATCATCCGCTGGACGCTGATCATCCTGTTCATGTTGTTGAAGGCGGGCCTTATCCTGTCGATCTTCATGCATCTGGCGTGGGAAAGGCTGTCGCTGATCTACGCTATCCTCGTGCCGCCGTTGCTGCTGCTGGTGCTGGTGCGGATCATGACGATCGAAGCTGACTATGCCTGGTGGACGCGCGCCATCTTCATGGGCGGAGGGGGTTGAGCCATGATCCGTATGCGCTGGCTGGTCACAGGGTTGTGCGTCGCGGGCGCGGCGACTTCGCTGTGGAGCCTTAACTGGTTCGCCGGGAAGCTATATTCGAGCGCGGAGGCAGGCGGCCTTGCCTATGCACCCGACGACGCGCCCGCGCGCATCGACATGGCGCAAGTGCAGCGGGATTGGCCCGCCAGCCTTGGCGCGCCGGGGGAGGCCAGCCGGGTGATCGCCTGGCGCCATCAGATGCAGGGGAAGTCGCCGATGCCTTCCGCAGGCAGCGCCGCAGGAGCGGTCGCGCCGGTCATGGATCTGGGCACGCTGCTCGCCACCGCCAATCTGGACACGGGCAGGGCCAAGATGCAGCTTTGCGTGAGCTGTCATGACCTGACGCCGGGCGGGCCGAACCGGATCGGCCCCAATTTGTGGGATGTGGTCGGGCGCGGCGTCGGAACCCATGCCGGCTTTGCATATTCGCCCGCGATGAAAGGGCATGGCGGAATATGGGGCTATCGTGACCTGTTCGAATTCCTCGCGTCCCCCGCGCGCAATGTGCCCGGCACAAAGATGAGCTTTGCCGGGCTGCGCAGGCCAGAGGACCGGGCGGCGCTGATCCGATATCTTGCGACATTGGGCGACGGCGCGCCGCCGCTGCCCCCACCGACCCAAAGCGGCGAAGGCACTCCGTAGAGCGCCTTCGAACCGTTCACCCAAGCCTGTATGTTGCTATTACCGCACCACCGCGCGGGTATAGAGATGCCACGTCGCATAGCCCAGCAGCGGCAACACCACAGCCAGTCCGACCAGTCCGGGCAAAGCGCCCAGGATGAGGAGCGCAACCACGATCAGGCCCCAGGCCGCCACCGTCACCGGGTTGTTCCATGCGACGCGGATGGACGTGCGCATCGCGACGCCCCAGTTCACCTTCTTGTCCACGATCATCGGGAAGGAAACCACGCTGATCGCCAGCGCCACGATGGCGAACCCCAGGCCCAGAAGGTTGCCGATGATGATCATGCTCCATCCTTCAGCCGTGCCGAACACCGAATTCAGGAAGGCACCAACCGATGAAACCGCTTCCGGTCCCAATTGACCCACAGTCCATTGATAGGTGAACCAGGCCGCCCCGATCCAGCCCAGGAAGAGCATCGCCGTCACGCTGGTAAGGTCGAACAGCGAAGGCGCGGACGGTCCCCGCACCACATCCAGAAAATGCCGCCAGCGGGAATCCAGCCCCTGTTCGCGCCTGCGCGCCAATTCATAAAAGCCGCTTGCGAGCGGGGGGCTGAACAGCACCGCGCCAGTGAGCAGCGGAAACAGCAGCGGCAATATGGAAACCTGGCTGGCCGCCAATATCGCGAACAGAACGACCAGCGGGTAAATGAGGCCAAGGAAGATCAGATCGCCTCGTTTGGCCTGAAAATCTTCCCATCCCTGCTGCAAGGCGATGCGTAGGTCGTGTAAACCGATCTTGCGAATTTCATATTCATCGCGCGGCGATGTCACGTCGCCTGGATGGGTAATTGCCATGGCGGCTCTCCCTTCGAAGTTCGCCAAGGACGCTACGTTTCATTGCCCTCTGTCGGGACTGGTGCGATGCGGGTTTTTAGACCCCGTCAGGGCATCGTCTCGGCATGAGGAACGCCTCATGGCCAATAGGGGCACGTTACACCTTTCCGACTGCCGCGGGAAGTGGGATGATCCGGGGCGCGCAGCCCAAAACAGCGGGGTGAGCAAAGCCCACCCCGCACGTCTTACAGGCCGTCCAGGCCTTTGCTGACCAGGATGTTCACCGCAACGCGGCGATTCTGTGCCTTGCCTTCTGCGGTGTCATTGCTCGCCAGCGGGTCCGCTTCGGCCATGCCGGTGGGGGTCAGCATGCGATAGGGCTTCCAGCCGCAGGCCTGCTGAAGATAATTGACGACGCGACCGGCCCGCTTTTCGCTCAGCATCTGATTATATTCCTCGTCGCCTGTGGAATCCGTGTAGCCCACGATAAGCAACAGGGCGTTGCTCATTCCCTCGGCGGTGGCTGCGGTGGTGCAGAGGTCATTTTTCGCCTGAGCGGACAGCACTGCCTTGCCGGTGTCGAAATTCACGTTCGTCGTGCTTTTGATATTATACTGGTCGATCTCACCCATGCGACCGCGCAGCGCTTCGGTTGCCGCGGTCTGTTCGTCAAACTGCTGGGCCGTTCCGTTGTGGATCATGGACGCGGTCTTCAGATCCTTGTTCTGAAGCTTGATCTGGCTCGCCACCAGGTCGCCACCTGATTGCAAAGTCTTCACGGTAACCGGCAGGCCGTTAAGCAGCGATGTTGCCGCAAGTCTGCTGCGGTTGAGGCCGAAAAGGCCCTTGCTGGCGCTGATCCGGGTGGCGTCGTTGATGACGATCACGGATTTGGTGCCGTCTTCGGCCGTGACCTGCATCTTGTCGCCGCTGCGCGCGGAAATGATGCCCTTGATCTCTGGCCCCTCGGTGGCTTCGGCGGGCATATATGCGGTCGCCGAAACGTCGGCGCCCGGTGGGTCCTGGGTCTGCGCCGACAGGCTGGTGGATGATACCCCGGACATCAGGGCAAGCATCAGAAGATATTTGCTGTTGGAAATGACATTCATCACGCTACTCCTCGAAAATTCGATCAGTCGGGCCTGTGTTGCCACAGCTTCTCGTCCGACTGCCGCCCGCGTGATGGCGCATTCAGCTGTCAGAACCCCCTCCATTCACTTCGCAAGACGGGCCGCTCATGACGCCGCGAAAAAGCGCCATGAAAGGCCTGCTGTTCAGACTCACCTTTCTGGCACATGAACAGGTCGCTAACCAAGGCGTTTGTGCAGGCAATTGGAGCGCTCCGTGCGACGAAGCGACGCGCGCCGCAACGGGCAACGATACATCTATCCTTGGCCAATAGCCCAATAGCTATTGGGGGGACTGTCCCAATAAATGGCCAGTTGTTCAGGTGGATTGGGAATGATTGTACGGATAGGCAATCTCGCCGGGAAACTTTATCCCTGCGAAACAATCATTTGGCTCGCTTTCATGCCTGGGTCGAACTGCACGATGGATATGTGTGACAACAGCGGTGCCATCGGTGTGCCGGTAACATGCCGAACCGCAGGCCCCACAGCTTTACCAGGCGCTTTGGCCGGAAAATAACAGTTCGACCGCATATTCCGCGAAATCGTCCACTTCCGCCGCGCTAAGTTCGCGGACCGGATCTTCGCTGTTGCGCCACCCCATGATCATGTTGAGCAACAGTTGGGCGACACGTTCCGGGTTCTTGGCTGGGATCCCGGCGTTCGCCGTGCCTCGCCGAATTTCCGCCGCAAGAAAATCCAGCTCATATCGATAGCCAACGTTGTAGAAGAATTTGGCGAAGTCGGGAAATATGGTCGAAGTCTGATCGATCAAGCGGCTAAAATCGCGTATTTCCTTGTCGCCCAAGGCGTGCGCCAGCGTCCGGGCATGCTGGACCATTCTGGTCTTGAAATCATCGCTCAAGCCAACATCATTCCGACTCGCGGTCTTTGCCCAGTGTGCGACGCGATCTTCGATCACGGCCTTTATCAGGGCCTCCTTGGAGCGATACCGAAGATATAATGTCCGTTTGGATATACCGGCTGCGCTCGCGACCGCTTCCATGGAAGTCGCATCATAACCCCGTGCGCGGAACAGCAAGGTGGCGGCTGACAGGATTTCCGTTTCGATCAGATTGGCCTGATCCAGCGTGGGTCGGCCTATTCTACCGGAACGGGGCCGGGCCGGTGATTTCCTGGGCGGTTTCACTATTCTGCCCCCCAAGTATGGCCTGCGAATACGGCCCTATCGAACATCCGCCACCCAGCGTCAATGGGCGGCGGCGGCATTGGTCCGCCAGTTGCGCAAATAAATCGCCGTATCTGTTTACTTTGTCGAACGGTGGGGCAATATGCCCCCCTGATCGAACGCTTCGACAATCTTCCAGTCTGATTTAGGGTCTTAACGGCAGGGCAAAGGGGACGCATGTGACTGATCGATTTGCCGTGACGCGGCGGGCATTTCTCGCGTCGGTGGCCGCAGCGGCGCCAGTTGCCGCCTCGCTTAACCCGTCGCACGCATTTGCAAGGCGCGTTGGCGCAACCTCGCGCGGCGCTGCGTCCATGGGGATGATCCCGCATGAGGGCGCGTCCCTCAATGTCGGCTGGCGTTTCCATCTGGGCGACATCACGCCTCCCCCCATCAAGTTGCATTCGATCGCCTATGTCGCGGCAAAGGCTGGCGGCGCGCGCGGTGCGGCGGCGATCAATTTCGACGACGAAGCCTGGCAGACGGTCGATCTGCCCCATGACTGGGCGATAGAGACGCCGCCCAACAAGTCGGAAAACGCCGCGCAGGGGTATCGCAAGCGCGGCTATGGCTGGTATCGGCGCGACATCACGCTCGACCCCGCTTTGCAGGGGCGGTATCTGGAAATTCAGTTCGGGGCGATTTCCACCAACGCGTCGGTCTGGTTCAACGGGACGCCGGTCGCGCATAACTGGTCGGGCTATAGCGGCTTTACCATCGACATCAGCGCGATGGCCAGCTTTGACGGGAAACCGAACATCCTCGCCGTGCGCGTCGACGCCGACAGCGCGGAAGGCTGGTGGTACGAAGGCGCGGGGATTTATCGCGACGTATGGCTGGTGGACCGTGCGCCGGTCGGGATCGTGACGGACGGCGTTCATGCTGACCCACGGATCGACGATGATGGCAGCTGGCGCGTGCCGGTGACGGCGACGGTCTATTCGATTGAAAAGGCGGGCGCGGACATCGCGATCGTAGCCGACCTGATCGGACCGGACGGATCGGTGGTCGCATCCGCGCAGGAGAAGGGGCAGGCCGCGCCGCTGGAGCAGGCCACCGTCACGACGGAAATGCGCGGGGTCAGGCCGCAGCTCTGGTCGATTGAAACGCCCACGCTCTACACCGTGCGCACGCGCCTGCTGCGCGATGGGAAGGTGGTGGACGAACGCACCACACCTTGCGGTTTCCGCACGATCCGGTTCGACGCGGAAAAGGGATTTTTCCTCAACGGCGTCCCGACGAAGATCAAGGGCGTCTGCCTGCATCAGGATCATGCCGGGGTTGGGGTGGCCGTGCCGCCCGCAATTGTTGAATGGCGCGTGCGTCAGATGAAGGCGATGGGGTGCAACGCGATACGCTGCTCCCATGGCGCGCCGGATGTTGCGCTGCTCGACGTGTGCGACCGGCTGGGCATGCTCGTCATGGATGAGAACCGCAATTTCAACATCAGCCCCGACTATATTGAACAGCTTCAATGGCTGGTGCGACGGGACCGCAACCGTCCCTCGATCATATTGTGGTCGATCTTCAATGAAGAACCGTTGCAGGGCAGCCGCATCGGTTACGAGATGGTGCGCCGCGCGACGGCGGTGGTGAAGGCGCTCGACGACAGCCGTCCGGTCACGGCGGCCATGAACGCAGGCATGTTCACGCCGGTAAATGTCAGCCAGGCGGTCGATGTTGTCGGCTTCAACTATCAGCATCAGACCTATGATCGTTTCCACGCCGCCAATCCCACCATCCCGATGATGAGTTCGGAAGATACAAGCGGGTTCATGACGCGCGGCGAATGGACGACGGACAAAAGCAAAAACATCCGCGCCAGTGACGACAGCGAACATGCCGGGTGGGGACTGTCGCAACGGGCATCGTGGCAGACCATCGACTCGCGCCCCTTCATGGCGGGCGGCTTTGTCTGGACAGGCTTCGACTATCATGGCGAACCGACGCCGCATGTGTGGCCGACCAATTCAAGCTATTTCGGCATATTGGACCTGTGCGGCTTTCCCAAGGCCGCCTTCTTCATCCGCCGCGCGCTGTGGGACAAGGCGCAGGCGCATCTCGACATCCTGCCGCACTGGAACTGGGCGGGGCGCGAGGGGCAGAAGATCCCGGTCATGCTGGCGACCAACCTGGATCAGGTCGAACTACGCTGCAACGGCAAGCTGGTCGGCGAAGGCAAGCCGGACCCATATGAGATGATCAGTTTCGACGTTCCCTACAGCCCCGGCGTGCTCGAAGCGCGCGGGTGGCGCGATGGGAAGGTCGTTGCCACGACGCGGGTGGAAACGACTGGTGTGCCGGTCAAGCTGCGGCTGCGCACCGATCGTGACGAAATGGCCGGGGACGGCGTGGATGCGCAGCCGATCACGATCGAGGCGCTCGATGCGAAGGGCAGGGCGGTGCCGCTCGCCGATCTGGACGTCACCCTTGCCATCACCGGCGGGCGGATCATCGGCGTCGGCAATGGCGATCCGACGTCGCTTGCTTCGTCAAAAGGCCATCAGGTGAAGCTGTTCAACGGTCTGGCGCAAGTGATCGTGCAGACCAACCGTGACGGTGCCGGTCAGTTGTCGCTGCGCGCGACGGCTTCCGGCGTCGGCGGCGCGGCGACCGCGATCAAGGTTCGCCCAGCGTCGATCCGCCATGTCCTGCCGCCGTCCCTGCGCCAGAATGTCGCGGGCTGGCGACAGTCTCCGGTCGTGAAGGACCGGCCGACCGCACTTCCCGACCTGGCCGACAATGACATGAACAGCTGGTCGCCGGTAATTGCGGGAGAAGCGCCTGCGGTCGTGACCGAGGCCGGTTTCACCATGCTGATGACGCGCGTGCCCCTGACCGCCGCGATGACGAAAAGCGGCGGGCTGCTCAAATTCGCGCAGATCAGCGGCAAGGGCGATATCGTGGTAGACGGCGTCATCGTCGCGCGAAAGGCGGATGCCGCTCCCGCGCCGATGGAGGTGAAGATTGCGCCTGGACGCAGCGAGATAGTAGTAGGAACCATCCTGGCAGCGCCTGCCGGATCGGCCGTTGGCCTGTCCGGGCCGGTGTTCCTGGAAACTGGGCAATAATCGGGGGGGATGCAGATATGAAGCGCGCGTTCAAATGGATCGGCGGGACGATCCTCGTCCTGTTCCTGGCGTTCCTGACGCTTTTTATCGTCGGCTTCGGTCCGGCCAATTTTGGGAGGTTGGCGTTCGGCATCGGCCAGACCTACGACGACGTCCCACCGGTTCTGCCGCGCGTTTCGGGCGAGACCGCCGTCCTCATCTTTTCCAAGACCAACGGATATCGCGACGATGCCCAGATCAAGGCGGCCAACCAGGCGTTGGAAGAGATCGCGCGCAAGCGGGGCTGGAGCAGCTTCACCACCGAAAATGGAGCTGTCTTTCAACCCGCCTTGCTTAAGCGTTTCAAGGTCATGGTCTGGAACAGTGTCAGCGGCGACGTACTGACGCCCGCGCAGCGCGATGCTTTCAGGAAATGGATCGAAGCCGGAGGCGGTTTCGTTGCGCTGCATGGTTCGGGCGGCGACCCCAGCTATGCCTGGGACTGGTATGTCAACGACCTGATCGGCGCACAGTTCATCGGCCACACCATGGGACCGCAGTTCCAGAAGGCGACGTTGCACATCGAAGACCGGGATCATCCGGCGACCCGTCATCTGGGGGCAAGCTGGACCCGCACCGACGAATGGTATTCGTTCAAATCCAGCCCGCGCGCCAAGGGCTATCACATCCTCGCTTCGATAGATGAGGGCAGCTATCGACCGGAGATGAAGATGTTTCCCTTCCCCGGATCGTCCGATGTCAGGATGGGGAAGGATCATCCGATGATCTGGACCCATTGTGTGGGCAAGGGGCGTGCATTCTACTCTGCCCTTGGCCACACGCCGGAATCCTATGCCGAACCCGATCATCTCCGCATGATCGACGGCGCGATCAGTTGGGCCGCCGGTCTGGAAGGTCCGCCCTGCGCGGATGAGCGCAGTGCGCAACCTACGGCCCGTTGACGGCTCTTTTGATCAGTTATCCGTCGGTCATTCTCGAATACCCTGCATAATCAGCGTGTGATTTGGTTCACTCAGCCTGACAGGAGGTAGCGCTGAAGTCTGATTCAATTTTCCCGGTGAAGGGAGGCAGGCGACGGCGCGGTTTGATTTGTCGGATTACGAGTGGTCGGCGATCGAGCCTTTGTTGCCAATGATGGCGCACATCTTCAAACTCAATGACTTCAAAGTCGTCGCAACCCGCTATGACAAGCGCGACGACAACTTCTTCGCTTCCGTCCAGCTTGCCTCAATCCGGATATGGCTTGAATAACGAGTCGGTGCCGCTGGAGGAACTCGGACGGGTCATCGCCTTCGAGATTTTGTCCCGTCTTGGTTGCGGAGTTGCCTATGGCGACAGGGTAAAAGGCGACCGTCCGCCTATGACCCTGTGGCGATGCTCAAGGTTCTGGTGCTGGCGCCCAGAACAATGTTGCTGACGCCCGTACCGAGTATGTGATCCGGGCTGAGTTGACTGCGCTTCCTCGGCTTCGACCTGGGTGTGGCGACGACGGACGCCAATAGGATCCACGCCCTTGCCCGGCTTCATCTGGAGGCCGGTGTGCTCGCAGCGGGCGGCGGTCCCCAGGCAGAGCAACACCGCCACTGGAAAGGGCAAGCTTATCCTCCTGGATTTGCGCGATTCACCCTTTGTCTGTGCTCGCGCCGTCGATCGCAACTACCGCCAATCGCCTTTTCGAAAGCACATCAAACAAGAAGGCCGCGCCATGAACATAATGTTCGCGGCGCGGCCAAAATATTCTGTCGAATAATTTGGAGATCCCGCCAGCCAGACCGGCTGACGGGAAGTCCTTTAGAAGCGGAATGTACCGGAAATGCCGAACTCGCGTGGATTTGTAAGGTTCACGACGCGATAGCCGGAGTCATAGACAACGCTTGGATCATCGCTTGCCAGAATCCTGCTGTTCGTAATCCCGATGTTGGTGATCCTGTTCTGATTGAGAAGGTTCCGCACAAATGCGGAGACTTCCCACTTATTCTCTTCACCGCGCAGGCCGACGAAAAGGTTGATCAGCTCACGAGAAGGATAGCGGAAATCCTGCCTCTCAGAGAAGACACTCGGACGATAAGTGATCAACCCGCGAATGAAAGGCTGCACCGGACCCGAACCGAACCGCACTTCGCTGTTCGCCGTCAAGCTGAAGTCAGGAACATCCGCAATGCGCGAGCTGCGGTTACAGTAGCTGACATTGTTAACCCCGCCGAAGGCTGGGTTCGGAATGACGACCGGCAGACCCGTAACCGGGTCAACGGTCGTGCACGGCAACAGGGCGTTCTTATAGCGCGCCTTGACGTAGGACATGCTGACCGAGAAATCCCAGAAGTCCGTCGGTCGGCCCGCGATGGTCGCTTCGATACCCTTTACCGTCGCGTCGCCATTATAGTTGTAGTCGGCAGTCGTATCGATGCCGCCATCGGGCGGACCAACATACACACCGTCGGGAATGCCATCGCCTGTTACGTCGATATTCGTACCCTGATCGGTGGCAATGCCAGTAAAGCGGGAAATATAGTTGTCGAACTTCTGATAGAAGGCAGACACATCAAGCGAAAGTCGGCGATCGAAAAATGCCGTCTTGAAGCCTACTTCGAAGTTATCTGAACGCTCCGGCCTGCTGATCGCCAGGTCCGCGCTGATATTTTGCGGGATGCCAACACCTGCGGTGGACCTGCGGAATGACCGTCCATAGGAAGCATAAACGGTGAGGTCCCTGCTGACCTCATAGGTCAACGACGCCATGCCGGTGAAAGGATGTGCCTTCGTATTGTCATCGATGATCGGCAAAACCCCCACGCCAGGAATGTCGATCGCCGCCGATTGCACCACCGAATCGATCGTGTACCGGCCCGCAGCTTCAAACGTCAGTTGATCGGTCGGCTGGAGCCGTACGCTGCCGGCAAAAGACCAGGTTTTGGCTACGGCCGGAATGTCGATCCTACCCGTCAACGGAGCGATGAAGACAGGCGCAGGAACGCCGGGGAAGCTGACGAGAAAATCAAGTGGCTCGTCAACTGTCGTGGTGCCAGTCTGTATCGTATGGAAGACACCAGCGGTCCAGTTGAAAAAACCTTCATTATTGGAAGACAGGCGAAGTTCTGCCGTATCAACATTATAAGGCGAGCGCACGACTTGGGTCGCGGCGTAGCCAGCAACCGCGTTGCCCGGATCGCGTTCGCCATATTGGGTCAGCAGAGTTTCTTGATGACCGCCGATGAACGCCAGCGTCACCGGTCCAAAGTCATATTTGGCGTCCAGCGTCACTAGATGGCTATGGTTCAGGAACCGGCTGCGACCTTCCGCAAGGGTGAAACGGTCGTCCAGGCCGACCGGGGGATTGCCGATGGCTGGGTTGCCGGCACCGAAAACTTGCGGGTAGAGGCGGTTGTCAGCATTGAGATACTGATACATCACGTTGATGTCGAAGCCTTCGGCCGGCTGGAATGCCACCGACAAACGGGCGCTTTCCGTGCGACTGCGCGAACGATCGCCGCGGGTGATGTTGCGAACCTGGTTCAGGCGGTTTCCATCGACCAGCATGGCAGCCCGGATCGCTATCTTGTCCTGAACGATCGGCAGAGAAACGCCGCCCTGAACGTTATAGCCATCGTCCTCTGTTGCCGTGCCCTGAATAAAACCTTCGATCGTATTCAGGTTGGGACGGCGAGTACGGATGGTAATCGCGCCCGATGGAGCCGTACGGCCACGCAGCGCGCCTTGCGGTCCACGCAGAACTTCAATCTGATCGATGTCGTAGATGGCGGTAAACGCCGTCTGCGCATCTACCGGAACTTCGTTGAAATAGAGATCGACTGCAGGGCCGGTGCCCTGATCGGGATCAAAGGTGACACCGCGCAGTGTTGCAGAGTTGGCGCGGCCATTGTCATTGCGCAGTTCAAGGCCCGGCGCGAGTTGCTGCACATCCTTGATGTCGAAAATTTTGAGCCGTTCGATCTGCTCACCGGTTGCGACGTTGATGCTCATCGGAACGTCTTGAAGGCTCTGCGCACGACGCGTCGCTGTTACGATGATCTCGGTTGCGGGCTGATTGGCGCCCGTGCTCAGGTTGTCCGTAGCGGCTGGAGCATTCTGCGCCAAAGCGGCACTGGACAATGCCGTCGCGCCGACGGTTGCCAGCAGTAGCGCAGAGCTATAACGGAAATTTCCCCTCATCATTTTCTCCCATATTGATGTTATTTATCCGACGTGGGTGTCTATTATGGATGCGCTTGTCAAGCGCTTGCCACCGCTTGTTCGACCAGAGTGACATCTTTGCCACGGCACCGTTCAGCCCTCCAAGGGCCGATGCCCCATTTGCGCGTGAGAATATTGGTCCTCGACCGCGGAATCATGGTGCCACGACCGCAGCCTGCGTCTCCCGCCGCTTCCTTCGCACCACGGATGACGGTCGCGAAAATGGGCTGGATATATCGGGAACGGCGGCAATGTCTTTGGACGCGTGCGCGGTGGCACGCCAGCGTTCGGAGCAACATCGATGATCGTCGCCAGCGCCCACTCATGGGGCGCACATCCTCCGCTGTCGGCAGCGAACCTATACTCGCCTTGGCCAGTGGACTGCCTATTACAACATGCAGCGACCACCGTCAGGGCTGGCGCGGCAAGCCTCAGTAGATGCTTATTGACCTGTCTAAGTTGAGCCTCTGGAGTAATTATCCCAACTTAGCCCGTGTAGAATTCTTACCACATGCCGACGCAGGACTGGATGACAGGATAAAGGGCGCTATTGCCGTGATCCGTGCCACCATGGACCTAATTTCCGGTCGTCATCTCCACTACAAAGCGATATTTGACGTCATTGCGCCGCAGCCGGTCGAGCGCCTGATTGATCTGGGCGAGGGGCACCAACTCGATTTCAGGCATGACGTCGTGGGCGGCGCAAAAGTCGATGACTGCCTGCGTTTGATCAAGGCCCCCGATCAGTGATCCCGCGATGCATTTCTGTCCGAACACGACCGACAGATTGGCGATCTGCAGCCCGCCCGGCCCGATGCCAAGAAGGCACAGCGTTCCTTCCGGCCTCAGCGCCTCGATATAGCCGTCAATGTCATGCTGTGCGGACACGGTGTCGAGGATGAAGTCCAGCGTGCCTGCAGCAACAGCCATCGCCACCCCATCATTCGACAGGATAGCGTTGTGCGCGCCAAGCCGCATCGCGTCGACCACCTTCGCTTCTGACGTGGTGAAGACGGTGACATCCGCTCCCAGGGCGACCGCTAGCTTCACTGCCATGTGGCCAAGTCCGCCCAGCCCGACGATGCCGACCTTGCTGCCCGGCCCCACCCGCCATTTCTGCAATGGCGACCAGACGGTGATGCCCGCGCACAGGATCGGCGCGGCCTGGGCGCTGTCCATGGTCTGGGGAATTTTGAGAACATAGTCCTGATCGGCGACGTAGTTTGTCGAAAATCCGCCCCAGGTGCGATGATCCCCGTCCTTTTCAGTGCCGTTGAACGACGGGATCATGGCGATGCACATCTGTTGCCTGTCGGACAGGCAGGGGCCGCATGACCGGCAGCTGTCGATATAGCAGCCGATGGCGGCCTTGTCGCCGACCTGGAACCGATCAACTTCATCGCCGATGGCGGTTACGACCCCCACAATCTCATGGCCGGGGACCACCGGAAAGCAGCTATTGCCCAGATCGTCATCGATGGCATGCAGGTCGGAATGGCAAATGCCGCAATGGGTGATCGTCATGACAATGTCGTGCGGACCCGGCTCGCGTCGCTCGAACGCCATCGAAACGAGCGGCGCGCCCGATTGTGATGCGGCATATCCTGTGGATTGAAGCACGTCTCGATCCTCTTTCCTATGCGCCCTCGATGGTGTTCAGGCGTTCTCGATCTACATCAATATCCAACTAATGTCAGTCATTGCAAACCAGGCTATCCACATAATGAGGCGCAGATATATGTCCCGATATTTGTTTCTGAGTGGCGTCGGATGCCAAACGGGTCAGGACGTCCAGCGTGCAGGACGTTTCTGCGAGAAGGCCAGGGGGCCTTCCCTCGCATCTGCACTCTCCCGCCATTCTGCAAATTCGGGATAGCTGGCCTGATGCGCGAGTGCCTTTGCAACGGAAGGCTCGTCAAGGCCACGCATCATCGCCTGCTTCGACGCGCGAATTGCGGCGGGGGATGCGCGCAATATGTCGGCGCAATAGCTTGCCACCGCCGACTGCAGATCATCAGGTCGAACGACCTCATTGACGAAACCCAGCCGATGCCCTTCGGTCGCGCTGATGACGCGGGACGTTAGTATCAGTCCGGCCGCTTGCTTCAGGCCAATCTGCCGCGCCAGCCGGTGCAGGCCGCCGCCCAGCGCGACCATTCCCGCGAGTGGTTCAGGCAGCCCGAAACTGGCGGTATCCGTCGCAATGATGATGTCGCAGGCAAGGGCCAGTTCAAACCCGCCGCCAAGGGCATAGCCGTTGACGGCGGCGATAACGGGTTTGGCCATGTCGAACCGCTGGGTCAGCCCCGCATAGCCATGGTCGGGATAACGCATGTTCAGGACATCGAATTTTAGGTCGCTGCCTGCACAAAAGGCGCGGTCGCCAGCCCCGGTGACGACCGCGATCATCGCATCGGGATCCTGCGCGAATCCGTTGAAAGCTGCTTCCAGATCGTGATGCATGTCCGGGGTCAGGGCGTTATGTGAGGCCGGGCGGTTCAGCACAATGTGCGTGACCGCGCCGTCTGTGCTGACCTCAACATATGACATGCGCCACGTTCCTTTCTGTCGGTGGGCGCGTGGCGGAGCGTCACTCCCGCCTCGACGTGTCAGACTTTCCCGGTCAATTCCGGCACGACCTTGAACAGATCACCAACCAGACCGATGTCCGCGACCTGGAAGATCGGTGCATCCTCATCCTTGTTGATGGCGATGATGGTCTTGCTATCCTTCATCCCCGCCAGATGCTGGATCGCGCCGGAAATGCCGACAGCGATATAGACTTCCGGCGCCACGATCTTGCCGGTCTGGCCGACCTGATAGTCGTTGGGCACATAGCCCGCATCAACCGCAGCACGCGAAGCGCCCACCGCCGCGCCCAGCTTGTCCGCCAAGGGATAAATGACCTCTTCAAAGGTCTCGCCATCCTTCAGCGCACGGCCACCCGACACGATCACCTTGGCGCTTGTCAGTTCCGGCCGCTCCTGCTTGGCGATCTCCGCCCCGACGAAGGACGAAATGCCCTTGTCACCCGTCGAGGCAACAGCTTCCACCGCGCCCGAACCGCCCTCGCGCGTCGCCTTCTCAAAAGCGGTGCCGCGAACGGTGATGACCTTCTTCGCGTCCTTCGACTTGACCGTCGCGATCGCATTGCCCGCGTAGATCGGGCGCGTGAACGTGTCTTCGCTCTCGACCGACAATATGTCGCTGATCTGCATCACGTCGAGCAGAGCCGCAACGCGCGGCGCGATATTCTTGCCGTTGCTGGTGGCAGGCGCGACGAACGCGTCATGGCTACCCATCAGTTCAACGACCAGCGGCGCGACATTTTCAGCCAGCGCATGGCCGAAAGCTGCATCATCGGCGACATGGACCTTGCCCACGCCCGCGATCTTCGCGGCTGCTTCACCCACGCCACCGACGCCAGCGCCAGCGACCAGCAGATGCACTTCACCCAGCTTTGCAGCAGCGGTGACGGCGGAGAGGGTCGCGTCCTTGACGGCGCCGCCCTCATGTTCAACCCATACCAGAGTCTTCATATTCTCGATCCTCTATCACCGTTCGCCCTGAGCTTGTCGAAGGGCCTTTCTTCTCTTGACAGGAAGCAGGCTTCGACAGGCTCAGCCCGAACGGGCTTGGAATGATGGTCAGGCAGCGACGCCCAGAGCTTTCAGCTTCGCGACCAGTTCATCGACATCGGCGACCTTGACGCCGGCCGAGCGCTTGGCCGGTTCGACCACCTTCAGCGTCTCCAGACGAGCGCCGATGTCCACGCCATAATCAGCAGGCGCCTTGGTCGCGAGCGGCTTGCTCTTCGCCTTCATGATGTTGGGCAGCGACGCATAGCGCGGCTCGTTCAAACGCAGGTCGGTGGTGACGATCGCGGGGACGTTCAGCTTGACCGTCTCCAGGCCGCCATCGACTTCGCGGGTGACGCTGACCTTGTCGCCTTCGACCTCTACCTTGCTGGCGAACGTGCCCTGAGGCAGGTTCAGCAGCGCGGCGAGCATCTGGCCGGTCTGGTTGCTGTCATCGTCGATCGCCTGCTTGCCCAGGATGATCAGGCCAGCGCCTTCCTCTTCCTGCACCTTGGCGAGCAGCTTGGCGACGCCCAGCGGTTCGACTTCATCATCCGTCTGGATCAGGATCGCGCGATCCGCGCCCATCGCCAGCGCGGTACGCAGCGTCTCCTGCGCCTTGGCAACGCCGATCGATACCGCCACGACCTCGGTCGCCACGCCCTTTTCCTTCAGGCGAATGGCTTCCTCGACCGCGATCTCGTCGAACGGGTTCATGCTCATCTTGACGTTCGCCAGATCGACGCCCGTGCCGTCCGCCTTCACCCGCGGCTTCACATTATAGTCAATGACCCGCTTCACGGGCACAAGGATCTTCATGAATCCTCTCCATAGGTTCGTAGGTATATGGTATACTACAAAACGATATCGCGCTCGTAAAGCCGAAGTGCGTCAATAAGCCACTTGCGTAAAATACCCTAGCGTACTAAATCGAGTCATCGGCTTATATGAGGCTGTCTCGACGACGGGTGTCCGGGCGTCGTCGGCCGCGTCCTTGAACAGGTGAGGTGGATGACTCAACTCGGCATTTCTCGTTATGGGGCCTATGTTCCCCGTCTCAGGCTGGACCGTGCCGCCATCGCGGCGGCGCACGGGTGGATGGCGCCGGGCTTGCGTGGGCAGGCAAAGGGCAGCCGGGCCTTCACCAGCTGGGACGAAGACGCGATCACCATGGGGGTGGAGGCGGCGCGCGATGCGCTGTCCGGGACAAGCCTGGAAGAGGTCAAGGCGGTTCGCCTGGCATCGACGAACCTGCCTTATGCCGACTTGCAGAATGCGGCGATCGTGGCGCGAGCCATAGGCGCACCGGATGGCGTCGGCACATCGGACGCGGCGGGATCGCAGCGGGCGGGGACATCTGCCCTGCTTCAGGCGCTCAAGGGCACCGAGTCCGCGCTGGTCATCGCGTCCGATAATCCGTTCGGCAAGCCAGCGAGCGGGCAGGAAATGAGCTTTGGCGCGGGCGCAGCCGCCTTCCTGCTTTCGCAAAGCGACGTGGTCGCGCGGCTGATCGGATCGGCGTCATTGGCGGAGGTTTTTGTCGATCACTTCCGCGCCACCGACGCCCAGAGCGACTATGGCTGGGAAGAACGCTGGGTCCGGGATGAGGGCTATGCGAAGATCGTGCCCCGCGCGGTAAAGGCCGCGCTCGCCCAGGCGCAGCTTTCGATCAGCGACATCCAGCATTTCGTGATGCCATCCTACCTCAAGGGCGCGGCGGAGATGGTGGCCAAGTCACTGCAATTCGGCGGCACGGTCGCAGGCGCGCTGGACGACGGGGTCGGCTATGCCGGGGCCGCCCACGCGCTGCTGATGCTGGCCGCGACCTTGGAAAAGGCTCAACCGGGCGAACGCATCCTGCTGATCGGCTTTGGTCAGGGCGCGGACGTTCTGATCTTTCAGGCAACCGATGCCATCGCCGCAAACCGCCCCGCGCGGGGCGTTGCGGGTGCCATTGCCGACGCCCTGCCGACTGACAGCTATCTGCGGATGCTGTCCTTCTACGGAGGGCTGGACGCCGAATGGGGCATGCGTTCGGAAAAGAACGCCAAGACGGCACTGACCGAGCAATATCGGTCTGCGTACCAGATGGAAGGGTTCAATGCGGGCAAGTGCGGCAGTTGCGGCGCAGTCCAGTTCCCGCAGATGCAATATTGCGTGCAATGCCACGCGCCGAGCGAGAATTTCTCCAACATATCGCTGAAGGATCAGGAGGCCGAAGTACTGACATCGACTGCCGACTGGCTGTCCTATCATCCATCGCCGCCGCTCTGGGTCGGCTTCGTCAAGTTCGACAACGGCGCGCGCGTGCTGATGGAGATGGTCGACATCGGCAAGGATGGGATCGACACGGGGGACAAGGTCCGCATGGTCTTCCGCATCAAGGAGAAGGACCGCCAGCGGGGCTACAACCGCTACTTCTGGAAATCGACCCCGCTGAGCGCGGCCTGAGGAGTTTTCAAGACATGGCGACAGGCATCAAGGACAAGGTAGCCATTTTGGGAATGGGCTGCTCCAAATTCGGCGAGCGATGGGACGCGGGATCGCCGGAGCTGATGAAGGAGGCGTTTGACGAAGCGCTGGCGGATGCGGGGATCGAACGGAGCCAGATCGAAGCGGCCTGGTTCGGTTGCTGGGGTGACGGCGTCAACGTCGGCAACAGCGCCATTCCCGCCGCGATGGCGCTGCGGCTTGAAGGCATTCCCGTGACCCGCGTCGAAAATATGTGCGCCACCGGCACCGAAGCGCTGCGCGGCGCGGCCTATGCCGTCGCGTCGGGCGCGGTCGATATCGCGCTCGCCATCGGGTCGGAAAAGCTGAAGGACACCGGCTTTGGCGGCCTGCCCCCGCCATTCAAGGGGACGTTCAACGACATGTGGATGCCGATGGGCTCCGCGCCCGCAGGCTTTGCCCAGCTCGCTCCCTACTACCGCGCCAAATATGGCACGAGCAAGGATGAGCTGAAACGGGCCATCAGCCATGTGTCGTGGAAAAGCCACCAGAATGGCGTGCACAGCCCCAAGGCGCATTTCCGCAAGGCCGTGTCGATGGAAACCATCATGAACGCGCCGATGATCTCCGATCCGCTGGGTCTGTTCGATTGTTCGGGCGTGTCGGACGGGTCGGCCTGCGCCATCGTGACGACGCCGGAAATCGCCCGCGCCATGGGCAGGAAAGATCTGGTGACGATCAAGGCGTTGCAGCTTTCCACCAGTTCGGGCCGGGAAACGCAGACCAACGACTGGGACGGCAGCTATGTCGCCAACACCCGCAACGCGGCGGCCCGCGCCTATAAGGAAGCGGGCATTACCGACCCCAAGGCACAGGTCAGCCTCAGCGAAGTGCATGACTGTTTTTCGATCACCGAACTGGTGACGATGGAGGATCTGGGCTTTTCCGATGATGGCCGGGCGGTATTCGACATATTGGATGGCCGATATGATCGGGACGGCGCAATACCGTGCCAGATTGACGGCGGCCTCAAATGCTTCGGCCACCCGATCGGCGCTTCGGGCCTGCGCATGGCCTATGAAGTCTACAGCCAGCTGCTGGGCCGGGCCGGGGAGCGGCAGCTTTCCAGCCCGTCCATCGGACTGACCCACAATCTGGGCGGTGTTCCTTATCAGGGCATCGCCGCCATCTCTATATTGGGGCTTGCGTGATGCCTGGAGTCTGGTTCGACGAACTTGAAGTGGGTATGCTTTTCGAGCATCCCATCCGCCGCACGATCACCGAAACGGACAATGTCCTGTTTTCGTGCATGACCCATAATCCGGCGCTGCTGCACCTGGACGAAGAATATATGAAGGGCACGCCCTTCGGTCAGCGGCTGGTCAATTCGGCCTTCACCCTGGGTCTGATGGTCGGCATTTCCGTCGGCGATACGACGCTGGGCACGGCGGTCGCGAACCTTGGCTGGGACGAAGTGCGCTTCCCCAACCCGCTTTTCCACGGGGACACGATCCACGTCACCAGCGAAGTCATCGATCTGCGGGAGTCGAAGTCACGGCCCGAAGCCGGGATCGTGACCTTCCTGCACAAATGCTACAATCAAAAGGATGAACTGGTCGCATCCTGCAAGCGATCCGGCCTCCAGATGAAGAGGCCAGCGTCATGACGCTACCGATCCGTTCCTTCCTCTTCATTCCCGGCGACAGCGAAAAGAAGCTGGGCAAGGTGGACGGCGTCGCCGCCGATGCCTTCATCCTGGACTTGGAAGACGCTGTCGCGCTCGCGCGCAAGCCTGCGGCACGCGAAATGGTGCCCGCTTTCATCAAGGATCGGCCGCGCGCGACCCGCAAGTCCCAGCTTTGGGTCCGGGTCAATCCGCTCGACACGCCCTGGACGCTGGAAGATCTTGCCGCGATTGCCCCGTCGGCACCCGATGGGATCATGCTGCCCAAGGTCAACGGGCCGGAGGATGTCGCCCAGGTCAGCCATTATCTGAGCGCCTTGGAAACGGCGTCAGGAGTCGAACCGGGGTCGATCAAAATCCTGCCGGTCGCGACGGAAACGGCGGTTTCCCCCTTCCGCCTCGGCGATTATGCGGCGGCGCGGCTGGAACGGCTCTATGGCCTGACATGGGGAGCGGAGGATCTAAGCTCCGCCATCGGCGCGAGCGGCAATATAGACGCAACCGGCGAATGGACGCACACTTACAAGATGGTGCGTTCGCTCTGCCTGCTGGGCGCGCATGCAGCGGGTGGCGAGGCGGTGGACACGCTCTATGTCGATTTCCGCGACCCCGAAGGATTGCGGGCATCGTGCAAGGCTTCGCGGGCGGAGGGCTTTTCCGGGCGGGTGGCAATCCATCCCGCGCAGGTGGACATCATGAACGAGTGCTTCTCGCCCTCGCCGGAGGAAGTGGATTTCGCCCGCAAAGTGGTCGAACTGTTCGCGGCCAACCCGGACTCCGGCACATTGGGACTGGACGGCAAGATGTTGGATATCCCGCATTTGAAGCAAGCTGAAAGAACATTGGCAATGCACGAGGCGCGCCGTGGCTGACGGACAGATGCATGACGATGGCGGACGCGGCATTTTTTCCGCCGAACATGAACAATTCCGGGCAACCGTCGCTCGCTTCGTGGACGATGAACTGGTCCCGCACCATCATCAGTGGGAAAAGGATGAAGTCGTTCCCCGCGAAGTGTGGAAGCGGGCGGGCGAAGTGGGCATATTGTGCCCCAATGTCCCTGAGGAATATGGCGGTTTCGGCGCGGACTGGCTCTACAATGTCGTCGTCATAGAGGAATTGGCGAAGAAAGGGATTACTGGCCCCGGCTTCACGGTCCATTCCGAAATGGTCGCACCCTATATATTGGCGGCGGGGACTGAGGAGCTTAAGCGCGAAGTCCTGCCCCGCATGGTGTCGGGCGAATGCATTGGCGCATTGGGGCTGACCGAACCCGGCGCAGGCTCCGACGTCAAGGAAGTCCGCACGCGCGCGGTGCGCGATGGCGACGACTATGTACTGAATGGGCAAAAAGTATATATTTCCAACGGCCAATTGGCCGACATCATGGTCTGCGCGTGCAAGACTGATCCGGCGGCGGGGGCAAAGGGCGTCAGCCTGATCGCCATCGACACGCATCAGCCCGGCTTCAAGCGCGGCCGTAATCTGGAAAAGATCGGCCTCAAGGCGCAGGATACGTCGGAAATTTTCCTGGAGGACGCGCGCGCCCAGTCATGGCGGCTGATGGGCCGGGAAGGCGGCGGCTTTGGCATCATGATGGGGAAGCTGGCGCAGGAAAGGTTGACCCAGGCCGTTCGCAGCATTTGCGTGGCGGAGGCCGCGCTGGAATGGACCGTCGCCTACACCGCTGAACGCAAGATGTTCGGTCAGACGCTGGCGGATTTCCAGAATACGCAGTTCGTTCTGGCCGAACTGTCAGCCGAAATCCTGTCGGCGCGCACCTTCACCGACTGGTGCATCAAACGCTTTCTAGCGGGGAATTTGACCGGGGTCGAAGCGGCGAAGGTGAAACTGGTTGTCACCAATCTGCATGTGAAGGTCGTGGACCAGTGCCTGCAATTTTTCGGCGGCTATGGCTATATGACCGAATATCCCATCGCGCGCGCCTATATCGACGCGCGGATCGTCCGCATCGCCGGCGGCGCGGCAGAGGTGATGAAGCAGATCATCGGCAGAGACCTTTTCGGCAAATGACGGTGGCTGGCAGACGGGACTTTGTCAGAAGGCCATCGGGGCCTCATCATATGCTTGCTGATTATGGGGATTCCTATCATATGCTACTGATAGTTAGATCCATATAGCGATCGGCGGGTGACGATGACGCGCTGAACGCCTCAAACCGGATGGTGAGAATGACGAAAACGCTGAAGGCCGCCGCTCCGAAGAAGACGCCCAAGAGACCATCTGCGAAACAATTCACGTTCGGCTATCTGGTCCACGACGTGTCGCGCATCCGGCGCACCGTGATGGACTTGCTGATGCGTCCCTATGGCATCACGCGGTCGCAATGGTCGGTGCTGAGCACGCTGTCGCGCGCCGGTAATGACGGGATGATGCAGGTCGATCTCGCTCGGCTGATGGAAGTGGGCAAGGTGACGGTCGGTGGACTGATCGACCGGCTGGAAGCATCGGGCCATGTGGAACGCAAGGCGGACGCCAAGGACCGCCGGGCCAAGCGCGTGTTCATCACTGAACAGGGGTTCGATGTCATCGGGTTGATGATCGAATTGGCGGCCACCACGAACCGCCGCATTCTGGAAGGCGTATCCGACGCGGACAGGGAAGTCTGTGAAGATGTTCTGCTGCGGGTAAAGCAGAATCTGAAGGACGTTCTGCGCGAACAAGGTGGCTTGAACCTGCTGGAAAGCGAAGACTGAGCCATTTGGCGAGGGAGCCAGGAAGATCATGTTTTTCATCATTCTGGCGGCGGATCGGCCCGGCGCTCTGCCCTTGCGGCTGGAACATCGTCAGCGCCATCTCGACTATTGGCTGGCGCAGGGCGCTGCGGTGAAGGTTGCGGGCGCGATGCTGGACGGCGACAGCCCGGACGCCAGCCCCAAAGGCAGCTCCTTCCTGCTGGAGGCGCAGGATGAACCTGCCGTCCGGGCGCTGCTGGCGGCTGACCCCTTCACCATCGAAGGCGTGTTTACGGGCGACTTCATCGTGCAACCGGTGCGGCCCGCCATCGGAGAGTGGCGGCGCGACTGAGAACAAGAGCGAAGTATGTTCAATCGGAAATCGCGCCGTTCGGGTTGAGCTTGTCGAAGCCTTTTTCTTCTGACGCGTGGTGCCTGAAGAAGTAGAGCTTTCCGACAGGCTCAGGGCGAACGAAGGAAAGTGATTTCGATTCAACCCTCATTCTAGTGCTGGCCGGAGAAGCCGTCAGTCCTCGCCAATATATACCAGCGTCTTGGGTGCGTTGCTGTCCGCGAACAGCGCCTCCAACGATCCGCTGATCCGGTCGATGCCCGCTTCCACATGATCGTGGAACTTCAATTCTCCCGCCAGGACCATGTCGGTCAGCCGCTCTATGGCTTCGGGGAACCGGGCGACATGGTCGAAGATGACGAAGCCGCCGCAGGTCAGCGCGCGCATCAATATCTCGCGTTCGTTGCGCAGGCCCGTGGGTGGCGGACTCCAACTGGGCGTCGCTGCCGTCCCGCAATGGACGATCCTGCCGTGCCGGGCCATGGCGCGTATGGCCGTGTCCAATATCGGCCCGCCGGTATTGTCGAAATAGATGTCGAACCCCTCCGGTCGCGCTTCTGCAAGCACCGAAGCCAGATCAACCGACTTGTAATTATAGGCCGCGTCATAGCCATAATCGGCCAGGCACAGCTTCACCTTGTCGTCATTCCCGGTAAGGCCGACCACATATGCCCCGGCGCGATGGGCGATCTGGCCCACGACGCTGCCCACCGTCCCCGCCGCCGTCGAAACCAGCATGCCTGCGCCATCATAGGGCGGGGCGATGTCACCCAGGGCCAGCCACGCCGTGACGCCGGGCATGCCAAGCACTCCGGCATAGGCCGAAAGCGGGGCAAGCGGCTTTTCGATATGCGACAGCAGGTCAGCGCGGGTCGCGACCTTATAATCCTGCCATCCCAGGAAGCCGTAGACGATGTCGCCCGGCCTGATGCCGCTGTCGCGGCTGTCCAGCACCACCCCCACCGAAAGCGCGCGCATCGGCTCCCCCAGCGGCGTCAACGCAGGGTTGGCGGCCCAGCCCCGCTGCACCGGATCGGCGGCGAGATAAAGGTTGCGGACCAGGAACATGCCCTCACCGGGTGACGGGACTTGTGCGTCCCTGCGGGCGAAATCGGCGGCAACGGGGCTGCCCATGGGGCGGCGGGAAAGGATGACCTGCCGGTTGATGGGGTCCGTCTTGAAGGGCGGGATAAATCCCTGCATGCCTGGGTCCTACTCACATTTACGCATGTGGTACGCTAGCAATCTAAATGGACAGGGTCAACGCAGGAGGTTGCCAAACCAGCACTAATGCGTATGGTACTATGACGCACCATATATCACCCGTCGCCCCTTGCGGATGGATGACGGAAAGCTAGCGGAGGGATGACAGTTGGATATTGACAAGATCAGGAACCTGACGATTGAACCGATCGTCCAATCCTATGACAAGCGTGACACGATCCTCCACGCGCTGGGGCTGGGCTATGGCCTCGACCCGCTCGATGAAGCGGAGTTGCCCTTCGTCTATGAAAAGGAACTGCGCTGCCTGCCTTGCTTCGCGAACATCCTGTGCCACCCCGGTTTCTGGGCGCAGCGGCCTGAATTCGGCATCGACTGGGTCAAGATATTGCACGCAGAGCAGCACCTGACCATGCACAAGCCGATGCCGCCGACCGGCACGATCCGGGGCGAATATCGGGTCGCAGGCGTGGAGGACAAGGGCGAGGGGCGCGGCGCGCTGCTCCACCAGGAAAAGGCTTTATACGACACCGCGACGGGGGATCATCTGGCCACCGTGCGATCGACGCTGTTCATGCGCGGCAATGGCGGGGAAGGCGGCTTTGGCGATCCCATCCCAGCCGCAGAGCCGGTGCCGGAGGGAAAAGCCGATGCCGTGGTAGAAATTACGACGCGTCCGGGACAGGCCCTGATTTACCGGTTGAGCGGCGACTGGAATCCGCTCCACGCCGAACCTGCGATCGCGCGCAAGGCCGGTTTCGACAGGCCGATCCTGCACGGCCTGTGCACCAAGGGGCTGGCGAACCGCGCGGTGCTGGCCCATTATTGCGACAATGACGTGGCACGCTTCAAAAGCATGTTCGTCCGCTTCAGCAAGCCGGTCATGCCGGGCGAAACGATCCGCTTCGAATTTTATGAGCAGGGCGGCGGCGCGCTCCGTTTCCGCGCCGTGGCCGCCGAACGGGATGTGGTGGTGCTCGACCGCTGCTCGGCGCAGGTCAGCGTAAACTAGCAGGGGGGGAGGGGCGCCGTGCGCGCCCTATTCCTTATCCATGAAATGCTTGCGCACCAGCGCCCGCTGCACCTTGCCCGATGCAGTGCGGGGAAGCGTGATGCCGACCTCGATCCGGCGCGGGATCTTGTACGCGGCCAGAGACAGGCGCGCAAAAGCGATGATGTCTTGCAGATCAACCTCATGCCCCGGCCGCAATTCCAGCGCAGCGGTCACCCCTTCGCCCCATTTGGCATGAGGCAGGCCGAACACCGCGCAGTCCATCACCGCCGGATGATCGCGCAGAACCGCCTCGACCTCAGCGGGATAGACATTTTCCCCGCCCGACACGATCATATCCTTGATCCGGTCGGTCAGGAACAGGTAGCCGTCCTCGTCCAGCCGCCCGCCGTCGCCAGACCGATACCAGCCATCGATCAGCGCTTCGGACGTCGCCTTCGGATTGTTCCAATATTCGATCATCACGCTGGGCGCCTTGACCCAGATTTCGCCGGGCTGCCCCACGGGCAAAAGCCGCCCTTGCGCATCCCGAATGGCGACGCTGAACCCCGGCAGCGGATGGCCGACCGACCGGAGCAGATGAACGCGACTAATGTCATGCTCGTCCGGCCCCAGGATGGACATGGTGCCGGTAATTTCCGTCATCCCATAATATTGCAGGAAACGACAGCCGATGCGGGCGACGGATCGCTCCAGCAGGGCCGGGTCCATCGACGCCGCGCCATAATGAATTCCGCGCAATGTCGGCACCCGGACGGCGCGCGCGTCCATCTCTGCGATCAACCCGCGCACCAGCGTCGGCACGATGAAGGTGCGGGTGACGCCGAAGGTCAGACAGGCGTCCAATATGGTGGCGGGCGCAGTGTCCGCGATCACATGCACGGTCGCCCCGCGCACCAGTGCGGTGCAAACCCATGACATGCCCCCGATATGAAAGGTGGGCAGGGGAGAGAGCAGGATTTCATCATCCCCCCAGTCGGCGAAATAGCCTGACATATTTTCGACATGGCGGTGGATGCCGAATGCATATTGCGACGTGACGACGCCCTTGGGTCGCCCGGTCGTGCCGCTGGTATAGAGTTGCAGGCATGGCGCGCGCGGGTCCAGCGGAGCGCGCGGCGCTGGCTGCGCCGCCGCGATCCGGCTACGCAGCCCCTGCGGGCCGTCATCATCCACGACCAACAGGGGCAGGCCGCGCTGATCGGCATCCTTGATCAAAGGAAGAAATTCGCGATCCGCAACGATCAGGGTCACGGCGCTGTCTTCCAGCACATAGGCCGTTTCCGGCGCGGTGTTGCGCCAGTTGATCGGGACCAGAACCGCTCCGGCGCGAATGGCGCCGATCAATATCAGGAAGAAAAGATCGTTATTCTTGCCCAGATAGGCCAGGCGACCGCCGCGCCCGACGCCATGTTCCGCCAGCAGGGTGACGACTGCGTTACAGCCCCGGTCCAGATCGGCATAGGTCCAACTGCGGTCGCCAAAGACGATAGCCGGTTTACCGGGCGCGCGCGCCGCCCCTACATTGGGATAATCCGACGGCAGGATGAGGCCGCTATCGTCCAGCGGCGGACCTTCCACAATCGCCATGCCCTGTTCCAGCGAGCCGCTGTCGGCCCCATCGTCAGAATGCGACATCGTCTCCACCCTTTGTCTGCATCAGCGCGCGGGCTTCGTCCGGGGTGGCCACCGTCAGGCTCAATTCTTCCAGCACGCGCCGGATCTTGGCAACCTGTTCGGCGTTGGACGTGGCGAGCTTGCCCTTGCCTGCATACAGGCTGTCCTCCAACCCCACGCGCACCGATCCGCCCAGCAACGCCGACAGGGTGATGAGGCGCATCTGGTGCTTGCCCGCCGCCAGCGCGGAAAAGATGAAGTCTTCGCCAAACAGACGATCGGCGGTCGACTTCATATGCATCACATTTTCAGGATCAGGCCCGATGCCGCCCAATATGCCGAACACGCCCTGGATGAAGAAGGGCGGCTCGACCATCTTGCGATCGACAAAATGCGCCAGATTGTAGAGGTGAGCGACGTCATAGCATTCAAATTCGAACCGGGTGCCCTGGTCCGACAATTGCGTCATCGCCTGTTCGATCTGGGCAAAAGTGTTCGACAGGATGAAGTCCTTCGTCATTTCCAGATAGGGCTTTTCCCAATCGAACTGCCAATCGGAAATCTTGTCGCCCGCCCCGGAAATGTTGAAATTCACCGAACCCATGTTCATCGAACAGACTTCGGGCCTGAACATCCTGGCGGGGGCCAGCCGGTCGGCCAGGCTCATGCCCAGCCCGCCGCCGGTGGTGATGTTGACGATGGCGTCGGTGGACTGTTTGATCCGGGGCAGGAACTGGCGGAACAGCTCCGGGTCTTGCGACGGTTGTCCGGTTTCAGGGTTGCGGGCGTGCAGGTGCACCATCGCCGCTCCGGCCTCGACCGCCGCGATTGCCTCCGCCGCGATCTGGTCGGCGGTGATGGGCAGATGGGGCGTCATGCTGGGCGTGTGGATCGATCCTGTGACAGCGCAAGTGATGATGACCTTGTCGGTGCGTTTCATAGGCTATCGGCTGTACGCCGCCTCTCCAAACTATGGTTGTTCTTGCGAAGGATGATTACAGGATTTCACCCAAAATCGTGCCGACCGGATAGGTTTCGCCGATCTGTTTCAGGATTTTGAGCGTGCCGGACGCAGGCGCTTCGACTTCCTGGGTGGACTTGTCGCTTTCCAGCGCGAACAGCGGTTCGCCCTCTGTGACCGGGCCGCCATCGGCCACCAGCCATTCGGACAGAACCCCTTCGTTCATCGAAAAGCCGAGCTTGGGCAGCAGAATTTCGGTCGACATGAATATTTCTCCTTTCGCGGCGCGATCGTGACGCTGACGATTTCCGATAAGATATGCTAGCGAACTAAAACTGTCCACTTCCTTTCGCAGGGGCGGTCGTTCCCCAGCTCAAGTGGCGGGCGCGACGGTGGGATAGTCGGTGTACCCCTTCTCCTCCCCGATATAGGCATAATCGAAATTCGCATCGGCCAGCGGAAGCCCGTGCCTTATCCGCGCGACCAGGTCCGGGTTGGCGATATAGGGGCGGCCAAAGGAAATGGCGTCGGCCTTGCGCTGGGAGATGGCATCGCCCGCCGCAGGACCGTCAAAGCTGCCATTTTGAATGATCGTGCCCGAAAATACGGCACGCAGCCGATCCATCACGGGATAGACGGGCTTTTCCATGAAGCCCGATGCGATGGGTTCGATCAGGTGGATATAGGCCAGGCCATATTGTTGCGCGATCCGCCCAATGGCTTCGGTGAGCGCGCCGGGATCAGCATCGCCCATGCCCTTGCGCTCGCTGGTCGGGCTGACCCGCAGGCCAACCCTGCCGGGATCGACCTTGGCGATGACGGCTTCGATCACCTCGCGCAGCAACCGCACACGATTGTCGATGCTGCCGCCATAGCCGTCCTGCCGCCGGTTGGTCTTTGATTGCAGGAACTGGTCGATGATGTAGCCGTTCGCGCCGTGGATTTCGACGCCGTCAAATCCTGCGGCCTGCGCGTTGCTCGCGCCACGGCCATAGGCGGCGACCAACTGGTCGATATCCGCCTGGACCATTTCGCGCGGGACGACATAGGGCTTCATCGGCAGGAAGCCGCCCGTATAATCCTCTGGCGGGGGGGCCATGGTTTCGCCTTCGCCTGCTATGGGCGATGGTCCAATCGGCTGTTGCCCGCCAATATAGTCGGGCAGGACCAGTCGGCCCATGTGCCACAGCTGGCAATATATCCGCCCGCCCGCTTCATGGACCCGGTTCGTGATGCCCTTCCATGCGGTGGTCATCTCATCCGACCAGATGCCCGGTGCCCGATACCAGCCCATGCCCAGCGGATCGACGGCGGTCGCTTCGGAAATGATCAGGCCCGCGTCCGCGCGCTGGGCATAATATTCGCCCTGCAGCGGCGTCGGCACATGCCGGTCGTCGGCGCGGGCGCGGGTGAGCGGGGCCATGACCACGCGGTTGGGGATCTCCAGCGATCCGATTGTCAGGGGTTGAAACAGAGCTTCAAGAGACATGCCGCATTCCAGGAGATTTGCCATTTGGTGAAAGGGGGCGGCGGACTTTCGCCAGTCCGCCGCCCATCTATGTCAGTGCCAGCCGATCAGGGGTCCAGCCATTCGCCGGGGTTGATCCCGGCATTGCCGCGCGCGAACTTCAATATCTTGCTCACGCGTTCGCCCAGCACGGACGGGTCCTTCGACGCTTCGCAGCTGGGGCCATGTTGCCAGCTTTCGGCGACGGTGATGCCATAGCCCCAGACTTCGAACACACGGCCGCTGACATGGCTGGCTTCCGCGCTGGCAAGCCAGGCGACGAAGCCCGCGATCCATTCCGGGTCACGGCGCTCCAGCTGTTCGGGCGTCCATTCGCGCAGTCCCGCCGTCATGCGCGTTTCGGCGCGCGGGGCGATGGCGTTCACGGTGACGCCGATGCGCTGCAATTCGCGCGCGGCCACCTGGCTAAAGCTGGCGATCCCGCCCTTGGCTGCGGCGTAATTGGCCTGGCCGATATTGGCGAACAGGGCGGAATGCGACGTGGTGTTGATGACGCGGGCATCGGGCTGACGCCCGGCCTTGCTTTCCGTACGCCAATAGTTGGCGGCATGATGGGTCGGCGCAAATGTGCCCTTCAGGTGCACTTTGACGACGATGTCCCATTCCTCTTCGGTCATGTTGACCAGCATGCGGTCGCGCAGGATGCCCGCATTGTTGATCAGGATGTCCAGTCGGCCAAAGGTTTCGACCGCCTGGGCGACCATCTCGCGCGCATTGTCCCAACTGGACACGTCGCCGCCATTGACGACGGCCTCGCCCCCCATCGCCTTGATCTCGTTCACCACCTCCTGCGCAGGGGTCAGGTCGTCGCTACCGCCGCCCGCCGCATCGCCGCCCAGGTCGTTGACCACCACCTTCGCGCCATGTTCGGCGAGTTTCAGCGCATAGGTGCGGCCCACGCCACGGCCCCCGCCGGTTACAATGGCCACTCTGCCTTCCAGAAAACTCATGCCCTCTTCCTCACCTTCACAGGAATATTCATCTGGCCGACCGGGTCGGCCGTTTCAGTCGGGAAGGATTTTCGGTCACCGGCGCGGCTGCTGCTGCGTCGTTCCTCATCCAACCTGACCTCTTTACGGATCTAATCCGTATGCGTACTATATGCTTTAGATCGGATATGCAACATCTGTCGCGTAAGATCCGTCAAAGGAGAGGGCAGAAGCATGCCTATGCTGGAACAACAGATCATCATTGTCACCGGTGCTGCATCGGGCCTCGGTCGCGCTGCGGCGATCCGGTGCGCGACGGATGGAGCGCGGCTGTCTTTGGTGGATGTCAACCGCGCGGGGCTGGACGATGTGAAGGCCGAAGTGATCGCTTCATGTGCAAAGGCGGATGTCCTGACCGTGGAGGCCGACGTTTCGTCCGAAGATCAGGTTCGCGCCTATGTCGAACAGACTGTGGCGCGTTTCGGCGGGGTGGACGGATTCTTCAATAACGCCGGGATCGAAGATCGGCAGGCGACGACGCAGGATGTGGACGGCGCTTTTTTCGACCGCATCATGGCGGTCAATGCCAGGGGCGTCCTGTTCGGCATGAAACATGTCCTCAAAGTGATGGCGACCCAGGGCCATGGCCGCATCGTCAACACCGCGTCGGCGCTGGGAATCCGGGGTGCGGGGCGGCAGGCAGGCTACACCGCCAGCAAGCATGCGATTGTGGGCCTGACCCGCAACGCGGCGCTGGAATATGGCGCTCTGGGCATCGGCATCAACGCAATCGCTCCAGGTGCCATATTGACGCCCCTCGTCGAATCCTCGCTGCGACAGGTCGACCCGCATGACTGGCAGGCTGCCGCCAGCACCTTCGTCGCGCATAACCCCATGCGCCGCCTGGGAACGCCGGACGAAGTCGCATCCGTCGTCGCCTTCCTCCTGTCCGCCGATGCGGCCTTTGTAAACGGCGCGGTTATCCCGATCGATGGCGGCCAGTCGGCGCAATATTGAAGTGGTTAGCCGGAAAGAAAATATAGTACGCAACCATACCAATGTGGCGACTTCCATCACCGACGCACTCAATTCAATCCTCTGTTTCATTCATGGTTTCAGGAAGAAAAATGATGACGAAAATCACAGGCAAGGTCGCCATCGTTACCGGCGCGGGACAAGGTGTCGGTCGCGGAATAGCGCTGGCCCTGGCGTCGGGCGGAGCACGGGCAATGCTGGCAGGCCGCACAAAAGCCAAGCTGGACGGGGTGCGCGCTGAAATCATGGCAGCAGGCGGTGTACCCGCATATGAAGCAGCGCGGTGGCGGAGCGATCATCAACCTTGTTTCATCGACCGCCATCAACTGGGACACCAGCAGGACCGCAGCCTATTCCGCTAAACAGGTGATCGGCGCGATGACGCGGGCGTCGTCGTCCTGTTCCTGACGAGCGAAGATGCCGCCTACATTACCGGGGCGATGATCCCGGTGGATGGTGGGCAGGCAAATTGGCGGTGATGCAAGGGAGCGGCGCGATGAATGAAGAACGGTCCGCCGAAATCGTGCGGGCGATGCTCGTAATCGGCGGTGCTTATCATGATTTTGACATGGTGCGCCGCCGCCTGCTGGCTGGCGCGCGAATGGCTGATTGACGACATGGGACTTGTTACCCTGCGTGAGGCGGGCAATCAGGAGGTCGCCCTGCTGCGCGCCAACGGCTAGGCTGGACGGTTCCTAATCGGCGTCGGCCTTTTTCACCCGATCCGTCGCTTGCGCGAAGCGCGCCAGATGCAGATCGGCGTCACCAAGCTGTCGCGCGATTACGAACAGGCGGCGATAATGATGGCTGATGTTCAGTTCTTCCGTCACGCCTATGCCGCCATGAAGTTGGATAGCTTGCTGGCCGACGAACAGGCCACCGGTCGATGCCTGCACTTTCGCCGCTGACACGGCGGCGGCCCTGGCTGCATCGTTCCCATCCATAGCACCTAGCGCATGGAACAAGGCGGAGCGGGTCATTTCCACCTCTATCATCATGTCGGCCATGCGATGTTGGAGTATTTGGAAATTGCCGATGGCGGTGCCGAACTGTTTGCGGACCTTGAGGTAATCGCGCGTTGTCCAGAGCGCTGTGTCCATGATGCCCAAGGCTTCGCCACAAAGCGTGACGATGGCGTGGTCGACCGCCAGCGCGATGGCTTGGTCGGCATGTTTTCCTGTGGCCAGAAGTTGGGCGGGGGCGTTGTTTAGATGAATGTCGCAGACGTGCCGATTGTCGAGGGTGCGATAGGGGTGGAGGTTGACGCCGGTTTCGTTTGCGTTGACCAGATAGAGGTTGGTGTCTTTGCCATTGCGGGCTGAAACCATGAAGGAATCAGCGTATATTGCGCAGTCGACCAGCGACTTGGTTCCGGTGAGGCGGGGGGGCGATTCTGGCGGATTTGCGTGGGTTTCGACGATCCGCCAGTCGCCTCTGCCATTCGGTTCCTGCAAGGCGGGGGCGATGCGTTTTTCAGCCATGACCAGTTCTGTCAGCAGGGCCAGGGCTTCGTCGGTTCCGATGGCGGACAGCAATTGCGTCGCAAGAACATGAGCTGCAAAAGGCTCGGTCACCAGGCCACGGCCCAGTTCTTCGGCGATCAGCGCATTTTCCACCGCGCTGCCGCCAAAACCGCCCGCGTCTTCGGCAAGGCCCGCGCCCAGCCAGCCTAGTTCGGCGAAGGCCGACCAATGATCCGGCGCAACCCCCTGGGCCGACCGAATGATGGCGAAGCGTTTTTCCCAGTCATATTCGCGTTCGACAAAGCGTTTCACGCTGTCGCGCAGGGCGTCCTGTTCGGCTGTGTAGTTGAAGTCCATGATGTCACAGCTCCAGAACGGTCTTGGCGATGAGGGTGCGCTGAATTTCGTTCGCGCCGCCATAGATGGTGGTGGCGCGGCGGAACATCGCCTTGGCTGCGATGCCGATGCCGTGGCCGGGGGTCGGACCAGCGCCATCTGCCTGACCGACCATGCTGTATTCGGCGTGCGGATCGACATTGACGGCGATGCCCCTGTCGCCCAGCGCGTCGACTGCCAGATCGGCGACGCGTTGGCGTAGTTCGGAACCCCGGACCTTGACCAGCGAGGCGACCGACGCGCTGCCATGACCTTCGGATGTCAGGGCGCGCAGCACCGCGATTTCGAGCGATTTCGTGTCAATTTCGATGCGGGCGAGCTTCGCGCGGAAGATGGGGTCTTCGATCAGGGGTCGGCCGTTTTTCCGTTCGATCCGCGCAATTTCGCGCAATTGGGCGATGTCGCGGCGGGTGTGCGGTACTTCGGCGCTGTTGGTCCGTTCATTGCCGAGCAGGAATTTGGCGTGGGTCCAGCCTTGCCCCGCCTGTCCGATCAGATTTTCCACCGGAACGCGTACATCGTCGAAGAAAAATTCGTTGACGGTCAGCCCTTCGTCCAGCGTCCAGATGGGGCGGCGCGTGATGCCGGGGGTCTTCAGATCCACGACCAGCGAGGATATGCCCGCCTGCGGCTTGACGTTGGGATCGGTACGCACGAGCAGGAAGATCATGTCGGCATGATGCCCTTCGGTCGTCCAAGTCTTTTGCCCGTTGACGACAAAATGGTCGCCGTCCCGCACGGCACGGGTGCGAAGGGATGACAGGTCGGAGCCTGCACCCGGTTCCGAAAAGCCCTGCGCCCAGAATGTCTGGCCCAGCCGAATGCCGGGAAGATAGGCCTGCCGTTGTTCTTCAGAGCCGAAGGTGTAGACGACCGGCGCGACCAGTTCGGACCCGATGCGATCCGCCGTCGGGGCGTAGGCGCGGCGCATTTCATCTTCGAAGATGAACCGTTGCACGCCGTTCCAGCCCGGCCCCCCATAGGCCGCGGGCCAGTGCGGCACGGACCAGCCCTTGTCCGCGAGGATGCGGGTCCAGGCTGCCTGATCATCACGATGGGGGTGAAAGTCGTAGCGCCCGCGCTGCGCGAGGTCGGGCGGAAGGTTCGCTTCGACGAAAGCCCGAACCTCTGCCCGGAACGCATCATCCTCTTTGCTGTAGGCAGGATCCATCAGCCTCACCCATTTCCATTATAGTGCGTCCGCATACGATATCCTTAAACATCATCTGCGCGGAAACGCAAGGCGGAAAGGAGTCCGATGCCAGACCGGTCGATCAGCGCCCCTTAAAGGACGGATGTCGTTTTTCGCGGATGGCGCTCACGGCTTCGCCGAAATCGGCGGTGTAGGTCGCCAGCCCTTCATAGGCGACCCCGGCTTCGAAAACCGAGCTGAACAACTGGCGCAGCGCGATGTTGGTCACCGATTTGGTGTAGCGGATCGCCGATTGAGCGCCACGCGCCAGACGCCCCGCATATTTGGCGACATAATCGTCCAGTTCGGCGGCGGGAACGACGAAGCTGATCAGGTTGCACCGCTCTGCTTCGACCGCGCCAATCGCGTCGCCCGTCAGCAGATAATGTTTCGCTTTGCCAAAGCCTATCAACTGCGGCCAGATCAGCGCGCCGCCATCACCCGCCACCAGCCCCAGCTTGACGTGAGGGTCCGCGAAACGGACATGGTCGGCGGCAATGACGATGTCGCACAGCAGCGCGATGGACGCGCCAAAGCCGATGGCGTCGCCATTGACCTTTGCGATCACCGGCTTGGCACAGTCGAGCAACCCCATGACGATCCGCCGCATGCTTTTCGCTTCGTTGACAAAGGGTTCGCGTCGCCCGGCGGCCTGATCTTCCAGCCAGTCGAAATCCCCGCCCGCGCAGAATGCACCGCGTGACCCGGTGAGGATGATGACGTCGCTGTCGGGATCATCTGCGGCATCGAAGAAGACGCGCGCCATTTCCTCATGCAGGGCGGGGCTGATGGCGTTCAGGTCGTCCGGGCGGTTCATCCTGATGGTCAGTACGCGTCCATCACGCTCGAAGGCCAGCGCTTCATAATGTTCGAACTTCATGCACTCTCCCGTCGGTCGCTGGGTTTTTTTTGACCCTGCATGACCCCACATAACAGAAGCTAGGTCGCTAGCATACCATATCCTTGAGGCCACGGATATGGTTGGGTCGATCAATGGCTATTCAGGCAGGTCGGCGGCATCCGTCTCTTCGGACAGGCTGCTGGACAAGAGCCGGTTCGATTGTTCGAGAAGGTCGGTCAACATGGCGATCCGTTCGGGACCCAGTTGACGCAACAGCAGTTCGTCCTGCTCCAATGCCCCGATTCTCAGCGGGTCGCGCAGGGTCTGGCCCTTTGCGGTCAGGTGGACCATGGCGAGGCGCCGGTCGGCCGCGACGCGACGACGTTCTATGATTCCCGCTTTTTCGAGACGTTGTAAGGTCTGGCCGATCGTTGCCTTGCCGATTTCCAGTCGTCGGGCCAGTTCTACCTGCGACAGGGGTTCTTCCAGCCACAATTCCCCCAATACATAGGCCTGTGCTGGCGCAATTCCCGTGCTTCTGATTCGGTCAAGATAGTCGGCCTGCGTTATCCGGGCGAGCAATTGCGCCTGATAGGCCAATGTCATCTTGAACATCGGGAATGAGCATTGCGACGACGGGAGATCCGATTCCTGTTTTTTCTTCAACTTTGCGTTCGCGATCGCCATTCTCAATTCCCTTTATGCCATGCGCGGACTGTTGCCGACGAATCATGCCCGGCGTCGGCAATGTCCTGTCGATCGCGACCTTGCATCATGTATGTGGCCGTATCAATAAATGACATTTGTATGATGTGCCTCCATACTGTAGTGACGAATGTCAGGGAATGGAGGCAGCCATCACGCTGACCCATCAATATCGGGAGAGAATCAGGTGACTGGAAATATCGACACGCAATGGCCCTGTGACGGCGTCGCACTTATCACGGTGGGGGACGGCGGCGTGGCCGGGCACCTGGTCACCTGCGCGACCGTGACCGCATTGGCGGACGCATTGGAAGTTGTGATCGAGCAGAAGGCGCGGGTGATCGTACTGGCGTCGTCCGTCGAGGGCCATTGGCTGGAACATGCCTATCTGAGCGATATCGTGAACCTGGTCGAAGGGAAGCCGGCGAGTGGCGACCCGGCGGGATGGTTCCGTTCGCTTCAATTGCTCAATCGCGGACCCGCAGTGACGATTGCCGCCATAAATGGCGATACGTCGGGCGGCGGATGCGAGCTGGGCTGGGGTTGTGACCTGCGGGTCGCGGAAGAGCAGGCGCGGTTCAGCCAGCCCGAAGTCGCCATTGGCGCGGGCACGGGCATCGGCGGCACATCACGCCTGATGCGCCTGATCGGTCGGACTGTGACCGCCGAAGTTGTGCTGACGGCCCAGCCGCTGACGGCGCGGCGGCTGTATGAATTGGGCGGCCTTAACCGTCTGGTGCCCAAGGGCAAGGCGGTCGAGGAAGCGCTGACGCTCTCCCGGCACATTGCGTCTCTGCCGCCGCAGTCGGTCGCGGGCATGAAGAAGATGCTGGGCGAGGCGGAAGACCTGAACCAGAGCCAGGGTATCGAGAATGACCAGCTGATCAGCCAGGGCCTGTTCGCGCATCCCGACAGTCTGGTCAGCATGAAGGCGATTCAGGCGCGTTTCGATGCCGGCGAAAGCATGGATCAGCTGTATTGGAAAAACGACTAATGTCGGCTATTGATAATAGTATGCTAGCATAGTAATGAAGAATGATCGGCGCGGCGGCCCATTTGGCCACCACCGCCGGATGTAATCAGAAAATGGGAGAGGGTTCATGGATCTGGGCTTGTCAGGATTGAAGGTCATCATGGGCGGCGCGACGCGTGGGATCAGCCGCGCGGCGGCCAATCTGTTCGCGGCGGAAGGCGCGCAGCTGGGCCTGTTTTCACGCAATGGCGATGCGTTGGAAGAATTCAACAGCGAGCTGGGCGGCAAGGCCGTCACGCGCGAGTTCACGCTGGAGGATCGCGAAGGCTATAAATCCATGCTGACCGGGCTGGCTGATGAGCTGGGCGGGTGCGACATCTTCATCCATTCGATCAGTTCGTCCGGTGCGCAGGGCGCGATGGATTGGGACGAAAGCTATCGCATCGACATGCTGGGCGCGGTCGATGCGTGCGAGGCGCTGGAGCCATATCTGGAAAAGTCCGGTGCCGGGTCCGTCATCTTCATGTCGAGCACCGCCGCGATCGAGACGTTCCTGATGCCCCAGGCGTTCAACGCCATCAAGGCGGCGCTGATTACTTACGGTAAGCAGCTGTCGCAGGTTTGGGCACCCAAGGGCGTGCGCGTCAACATGGTGACCCCCGGCCCGATCAGCTATCCGGGCGGCAATTGGGAAGGCGCCAAGGCGTTGATGCCCGACCTTTACAACGGCATCGTCGCCCAGATTCCGATGGGACGGTTGGGTTCGCCGGAGGAGGTCGCCAAGTCGATCGCATTCCTGGCAAGCCCGGCGGCCGGTTATGTGACGGGGGCCAATCTGGTCATCGACGGGGGCTTCACGAAGCGCGTCCAGTTCTGAACCGGGGTACGCAGGAGTAAGGTAAATGGCGGCAAATGCACGCTATGCGGAGATCCGGTTCAACGACCGTCCGATCAAGGAACAGCTGTCCGACCCGGAAAGCTTTGTCCTGGAGCCGGGAGAAATCACCGCCGATTATGAGAAAAAATCGCCGTGGCGGCTGGAGGAGCTGCATCCCAACATTGCCGACTATCGGACCGCCAAGACCAGCAGGTCGATCGATCCCGCCGTGATGGCGGTCGAGGAAGAGCGGTTGTGGAGCAAGGTGTGGCTGCTGGCGGGCATTTCCAGCGACATACCCAATGTCGGCGACTGGTTCCGGTTCGACCTGGGCAGACAGTCCATGATCATCGTGCGCAACAAGGAAGGCGTCGCTGCATTCTACAATGTGTGCAAGCATCGCGGAAACGAGTTGGTGCAGGACGATTTCGGCCATGGCGCGACGTCCTTTACCTGTATCGTGCACAGTTGGCGGTTCAACCTGAACGGCAAGAATGTGCGCGTTACCGACCGGGATACCTTCCGTGAGGAAGCGCTATGCCGGAATCTGGACCTGACGCCGGTGCATGTGCGGGAATGGGGCGGCATGGTGTTCGTCAGCATGAACCCCGATCCCATGCCGTTCGAAGAATATTATGCCGACCTGCTGCCGATGATGGCGTCTTACAAGATTGAGGACATGTTCGTCGTCAAACATCTGACGATTGATATTCCGGCCAATTGGAAGACGATGTATTCGGCGTTTAACGAGACTTATCATGCGCATGCCACGCATCCACAGATCAAGCCTTATGTCGACGACCATTATGTTCAATATGATTTCTATCGCAACGGCCATAATCGAAACCTGTTTTCGGTAGGATCGGTTAGCCCGCGCTGGCCGGACAATCGCTTCGTCAATGTGGGGCTTGCCTATTTCCTGCAGGAAGCGGGGGTGAAAATGTCCGCGCTGAAAGGGGACGCACGGCATGTTCGCCGGGCGTTGCAGCAGGCGAAGCGTAGCGAGGGCAATCCCTATGGCGTGGATTATTCCGGCTATACGGACAATCAGCTGACGGATGACTGGAACCCGTCGCTGTTCCCGAACGTGACGATGAACATGCACCCGGAGGGCATATTGCTCCAGCGGTTCCGGCCTCATCCCACGGACCCGGAACGCGGTTATCAGGACGTTTTCGTGCTGTCCGCCAAGCTGGCCGAGGGGCGGCGTCCGCCCGCCTATATGGGGGTGGAGGATGATGTCGATGTTTCGGGCAAGGTGCGTCCGCCGATCCGCCGGTCCACCCACGACAATCCGCAGGCCGGTGAAGTGGTCGAGCAGGACATCGCCAACATGGTGACGATGCAGCGGGGCATGCGGTCAAAAGGGCTGAATGGGACGGTCGTCTTTTCCGAACAGGAACGGCGCATCCAGCATTTCTACGCCGAACTCGACCTCTATCTGGAGGGGAAGAAGGGGGGCTGAGGCGGCTTCTTCGATTGGAGTGAGGGAAGGGGCCGCGCATCGGGTGATGTGCGGCCCCTTCCCATTGAGGGCGGATCAATTTTCGGCGGGAGACAGGCCGGTTCCGCCCTCAAGCTGTTGAGCGAGCCGGGTGAGGAAGTCCCCGGCGGGCGCGCCGTCGATGATGCGGTGATCGACGGTCAGCGACAGGCCCATGACGGGCCGCACCACGATGGTTTCGCCGTCCTGCGCGACCCATGGCTTGGGCGTCATGCGGCCCAGGCCGATGATGGCCTGTTGCGGGTAGCTGAGGATCGGCGTGAAATGTTCGACGCGCGTCAGGCCCAGATTGGTGACGGTCACGGTCGCGCCGGTCAGTTCGGCGATGCTGAGCTTGTTCGCCCTGGCCCTTTCGACCAGGTCGGTGCGCCTTTGCGCGATGTCCGGCAGGGGAAGGCTGCCCGCGTCGAAAATGGCGGGGGCGACCAGGGCGCCGGGCAGCGCGATGGCGCAACCGACGTGGATTTGCTCCTGCGGCTCGACGCCTTGCGTGGTTTCCACGGCGTTGAAGAGGGGGAATTCGCGCAGGACCGATATCAGGGCGGCGATGATCAGATCTTCATAGCCCAGCTTCGTGCCTGCCGCTTTCCAGGCGTTGCGCGCGGCTACCAGAGCGGAGGCGTCGATGTCGCAGAAGAAGCTGAGCTGCGCGGTCTTTTGCAGGCTCTCGCTCATTTTTTGCGCGATGATGCCCCTGATGCCCGTCAGGCGGAGGATATTGTCAGCTGCCATTGGTGGTCCCCATGATGATGATTCAGGTGCGGAGCGCGCGGAAGCAGTCGCGCACTTCGCGTATGAAGATGCCGGGTTGCTCCCAGGCGGCGAAGTGGCCGCCCTTGTCCACGCTGTTCCAGTGGATGATCTGGTCGAAATAGCGATCCGCCCACTGGCGCGCGGGCCAGATGATTTCGCGCGGGAAATGGCTGTAGCCCAGCGGTATGCGCACGTTCCGAGGCCGGAAGCTGTGCATGCTTTCCCAATAGAGCCGGGCGGACGACGCGCCGCTGTTGGTCAGCCAGTAGAGGGTGATGGTGTCCAGCATATCGTCCAGCGAGAAGATGTTTTCCGGCGCGCCGTCGCAGTCGGACCAGCGCTGCAGCTTTTCATAGATCCACGCTGCTTGACCGACGGGGGAGTCGGCGAGCGCATATCCGATGGTCTGCGGCTTGGTCGCCTGAAGCCGGGCATAAGCGGATTCGACGTCATTGAACTGGCGCATGGATTCCAGCGCGGTCTGCTCGTCCGGGGTGAGATTGTCTGCAAGGTCGGGCGGGATGATCGACAGCATGTTGAAATGGACGCCCGCCAGTTCCGCCGGTTCATCGACGGCCAGGCACATCGTCACGGAAGATCCCCAATCACCGCCCTGCGCGACATAGCGGTCATAGCCCAGCCGCCGCATCAGTTCGGCCCAGGCCTTCGCGATCCGTTCCACGCCCCAACCCGTTTCGGTCGGCTTGCCCGAAAAGCCGTAGCCGGGGAGGGAGGGGATGATGAGGTGGAAGGCGTCGGATGGTTGCCCGCCATGGGCCTGCGGATCGGTCAGCGGGCCGATGACGTTGCGGAATTCCAGTATCGAACCGGGCCAGCCATGGGTCAGCAGCAACGGCATCGCGTCCGGCTGCGCCGAACGGATGTGCAGGAAGTGGATGTCCAGCCCGTCGATCCGTGTGCGATATTGGCCAAGCCCGTTCAGCAGGGCCTCACACTTCCGCCAGTCATAGGCTGTGCGCCAATGATCGACCAGCGCCCGCAGTCGCCCGGCGGGCACGCCCTGTTCCCAGCCGGACACCGGCTGATCATTGGGCCAGCGGGTCCGATCCAGCCGGTCGCGCAGGTCGTCAAGCTGCTGCTGCGCGACATGGATGGTGAAGGGTTCGACAGGCGGCGGGGTCATGGACGTTCCAGAATGGATTGCAGGACGGTCGCGATGCGGTGCATCAGGCGCTGGGTGAAATAGGCACCCGCGCTCGCGACCAGCACATCGTCGCTGAGGCCCTTTTCAAAGGTGTCGCGACCGCCCTTTAGCACCAGATTCATGAGCCGAAGGCCGCCGCGCAGGGCGAAATAATCGATCTGCCGCTGCGGAATGTCGGTGCCGCCCGCCGCGCGATAGGCGTCCATGAAGCTGGCCCAATCGGTCACGGCCATGACCACGGGATAGCAATAGCCCAAATCTTCGCCCGGATGGCCAATGGCCGCCTGTTCCCAGTCAAGGACGGCGGCAATATGGCCGTCCTGTGCCAGAATGTTGTGAAAGATCATGTCATTATGAACGATAGCCTGACGATCATCCAGGCAATCGACATTGGCGCGCAGCCATGAAATGACCGCCGACATGGTGATGGAAGGCCAGCGGGCGAGGGCGTTCCATTCGCGCGCCATGTCGTCCAGTTCAGCCTTCCAGCTTTCGATATCGAAGCTGCTGCGTGAGGGGCGCAGGCCACGGCCCGCTTCCCCCACCGGCTGCATATGCAGGATCGCCATTTGCCGGGCGAGGTCCAGAGCGACGTTCCTGTCATCGACGGGCAGCCAATATTCGGGCTGGGCGGTCGCGCCGGGGGCCAGTTCCACCAGCATGAAGGGGGCGTCCAGCCACGCAGGATCGGTTTCGACCAGCACCGGGCGCGGCACGCGCATCCCTGCGCGATGGAGACGATCGAGCAGGTTGAATTGCGTCACTTCATCCAGGAACGCATCACCCGCCGCCAGATTGGGGATGCCGCGCTGGATGACGAGCCGGGCGGGCAGGTCGCCCATGCCGGACAGCCCTAGAAGCGCTGTCTGGCGGGACCGACCGCCGACAACCAGTTTGAACGAGTCGATGCGCAGCGAGTCGCAGCCGGTGCGCTGGCGCAGATAGGCCGCGAGCCGTTCGGGATCGATCGAATCCGTGCCACCGCCCGTCAGGCGCGGCGGCGCGTGCTCAACTTCATCCATGCGATCGATAGCCGATTGCAGCAGGGCGTGTTCGCAGGCGATGGCGTCGCGAAACGCGGCCAGGCCTTCGCCCTTGTCCAGTCGATCAGCCGTTTGTGCGATGATTGCGCCGGTCGAACGATAGGCGGCGGCGTTTTCCGCCGGGCCACCCAGCCGATCAGTGTCGGCGGCCAATGGGAGGGCGACGGCTGGGTCCAGAAAAGTGGATGGCCCCGGTTCCAGCCCGTTGGCGGTAGCGGTGAGAACCCGGATACTGTTGTCCAGAGTCGCGCGCGCATCACCATCGTCAACGCAAGGGCGCACGTCGCGCCGCAAGGCGCGGGCTACGGCCCAGAGATGACGCGCGTTTGTCATGATATTCTCTCCTTCGACAACATGCGTATCGTAATGTAGCATATTATGCAATGAAGGCGGCTGTCGCGGTCGTGATACGCGATATGGCAGGGCTATAGCCCTTGGCGCTATACGACAGATGTCAAAAATATTGCTGGTTTTGCCTGGCCTTTGGTGGACGCTCTTGACATAAGGCAGTTGGTATATAGTAATGTCGCGTACCAAATATGACTGCGCTTGGAAGCAGCAGACCCAACGCGAAGAGAGTGATGCAGTGGACATAAGCTTATCGGACGATCAGGAAGCCATCCGCGACAGCGTGCGGAAGGTCTGCGACCGTTTCGGCGACGAATATTGGTCGGTCTGCGAGGATGAGAAGAAGTTTCCATTCGAGTTCCACAAGGCGATGGCCGATGCCGGATGGTTGGGCATCACCATGCCAGAGGAGTTTGGCGGCGCGAACCTGGGCGTTACCGAAGCGGCCATCATGATGCATGAGGTGTCGGCGAGCGCAGGCGGCTATTCGGCGGCCAGCACCATCCACCTCAACATCTTTGGCCCTCATGCCGTGGTCGTGCATGGTACGGTCGAGCAGAAGGAGCGGATGCTCAAGCCGCTGATCGCAGGCACCGATCGCGCCTGTTTCGGCGTGACCGAGCCAGACGCCGGACTGGACACGACCAGCATCAAGACCTTTGCAACGAAGGTGCCGGGGGGATACCGCGTCACCGGGCGCAAGATCTGGACATCTTCGGGCCAGGTGGCGAACAAGATATTGCTGCTGACGCGCACGACGCCCAAGGAGCAGTGCAAGAAGCCGACCGACGGCATGACGCTGTTCTACACCGACCTTGACAAGAGTCAGGTCGAAGTCCGCCGTATTCCCAAGATGGGCCGCAACGCGGTGGATTCCAACGCGACCTTCATCGACGATTATTTCGTGCCGGACGACGACCGGATCGGCGAGGAAGGCAAGGGTTTCCACTATATACTGCACAGCCTGAACCCCGAACGCATTCTGGTGGGTATCGAGGCGGTCGGGCTGGGCCGGGGCGCATTGGCGCGCGCGGCGAAATATGCGTCCGAGCGGAAGGTTTTCGGTCGCTATATCGGTCAGAACCAGGGCATCCAGCACCCGCTGGCGGAAAACTGGACCTATCTGGAATCCGCCTATTGGATGATCATGCGCGCGGCGCATCTATACGATACGGGCAAGCCCTGCGGCGCGGAGGCGAATGCGGGCAAGTTCTTAGGGGGACGAGCCGCATTCGAGGCGTGCACCCGCGCCGTCATGACGCATGGCGGCATGGGTTATTCGACCGAATATCAGGTGGAAAGATTGTTCCGCGAGTCGATCCTGATGCGGATTGCGCCGATTACCGAGCAGCTGATCCTGAGCTTCATCGCCGAAAAAGTGCTCGACCTACCGAAGTCCTATTAAGAACTCAGCTGGAGTGGATGACATGTCCAATTGGCCCAAACCAGACGCGGCGACGCTGCTGGAAATCTATCGCAAGGCGACCCTGATCAAGCAGAATGACGAGCATGTCATCAAGCAGATGATGGCCGGCAAGCTGGTGATGCCCTATTATAGCCCGCGCGGGCAGGAAATCATTCCGTCGGCGATATCCGTCAGCCTGGATGACGACGATTATATCTGCACCATCTATCGCGGCATTCACGACATGCTGGCGAAGGGGTTTCCCCTGGACGAAATGTGGGCGGAACTGGCGGGCAAGGTGACGGGCACCTGCAAGGGCAAGGGCGGACCGATGCATCTGACCTGCCCGGAAAAGGGCATGATGGTCACGACCGGCATCGTCGGATCGTCCATGCCGATTGCCACGGGACTTGGCTGGGCGGCGAAGCTGGACGGTCGCAATCGTGTTTCGGTGGCCAATTTCGGCGATGGCGCGACCAATATCGGCGCTTTCCATGAATCGATGAACATGGCGGCGGTATGGAAGCTGCCCGTTATATTCCTGTGCCAGAACAACCATTATGCCGAACATACCGCGCCCGAATATTCGCGCGCCATCGACCGTATTTCGGACCGGGCGGCAGCCTATGGCATGCCCGGCGTGACCGTGGACGGCAATGACCCCGACGAGATGTATGGCGCGGCCAAGGTGGCAATCGAGCGCGCGCGGGCGGGCGAGGGGCCGACGCTGATCGAGGCGATGACCTTCCGTTTCAACGGCCATATTTTCGGTGAGGCCGGGCATTATATGGACAAGTCCATCTATGCCGAGGCGCAGACGAAGGACCCGATGCCGATCCTGCGCGCCCGGCTGCTGTCCGAAGGGATCGCTACGGAAGCCGATCTGGTCGCCATCGAGAAGGAGGTGGACAGCCGGATCGTTGCAGCAATCGAGGCCGCCATGGCCGCGGACTTCCCCGACGTCGCCGAGCTGAAGCGTGACGTGTTCGCTGAAGAAATCGCTTGAGGAAATGGCAATGACCGACACAATCACTGCATCCGACGCGCAGGCCTCTGCCGCATCGCAAGGCGTTGAACCCAAGAAGATGACGATGGTGGACGCCATCAACCTGGCGCTTCACGACGCCATGGATGCTGACCCCAAGGTGCTGGTCCTGGGTGAGGACGTGGCCGATGCACAGGATGGCGGCGTCATGGGCGTGACCAAGGGCCTGTCCACCCGTTTCGGCGTGGACCGGGTCAAATCCACGCCCATTTCCGAACAGGCGATCATTGGCGCGGCGATTGGCGCTGCCGTCGGCGGTTACAAGCCGGTGGCCGAGATCATGCTGATGAACTTCATCGCGGTGCCGATGGACATGATTTTCAACCATGCGGCCAAGCTGCGCTTCATGTCCGGCGGGCAGACCGGCGTGCCGATGGTCATTCGCACTATGACCGGATCTGGCTTTTCCACCGGCGGGCAGCATAGCGATTATCTGGAGGCGTGGTTCGCGCATATGGCGGGCATAAAGGTAGTCGCTCCGTCCACGCCCGACGATGCCTATGGCCTGATGCGCGCGGCAATCGATGATCCCGACCCCGTGCTGTTCATCGAAAATATGCCGAGCTATTGGACGCCTGCGCCGGTGACCAAGCAGGCTATTCCTATCGGCAAAGCGCGGGTCGCTCGCGAAGGCAGCGACGTGACGATCATAGGCCATTCGCTGATGGTGACGCTAAGCCTCGCCGTGGCGGACAAGTTGGCCGCCGAGGGCGTTTCCGTGGAGGTGGTCGATCTGCGCACCATATCGCCATGGGACCGCCAGGCCGTGATCGCGTCGGTGCGCAAGACTGGTCGTGCGGTCGTCGCGCATGAGGCGGTGAAACAGTTCGGCATTGGCGCTGAGATCGCGTCGGTCATTACCGAAGAGCTGTGGGGCGAATTGAAGGGTCCGGTCCAGCGGGTGGGCGCGGCCTATTGCGCCGTGCCATTTTCCAAGCCGCTGGAGCAGGCGTTTGCGCCGAGCGCCGACACGATTGAGGCCGCCGTTCGCAAGGCGCTGGCTTGATCGCGATGGAGGGGGCCGCCCGGATGCTTCAGTCCGCGCCGGACGAAAGCTATCTGGTCGAATTGAGCGATGGGGTGCTGCGCCTGTCGTTCAACCGGCCGCAATATGGCAACGCCATTCCCAAGACGACGGTGCCGCAGCTGACCGCGCTTTTTCAGGCGGCGCAGGCGGACCCGGCAGTGCGCTGCATCCTGGTGCGGGGCGAGGGGAAGGTGTTTTCCGCTGGCGGCGACGTCGCGAGCTTTGCCGACTCGATCAAGCAGGATGTGGCGACGCGGCAGGCGGATTTTGCTCACCGCTTGCCGCTGGCGCGGGAATTGGTAGAGGCGATCGTCGCGTTCGACCGGCCCATCGTCGCGTCGGTGCGCGGGGCGGCGGCGGGGGCGGGGTTGTTGTATCCGCTGGTCGCCGACTATGCGATTGGCGATGACAGCGCCGCCTTCGTATTCGCGCATCAGCGTGTCGGGCTGAGCCCCGATGGCGGCGTGACCGCTGTGCTGCCGCAGGTCGTGGGCGTGCGGATGGCGCGCATGCTGCTGATGACGGCGGCGAAGGTCGATGCTGCCGAGGCGCACAGGTTGGGCATATTGCATCGGGTTGTCGAAGCCGACGTGCTGGAAGAGCAGGCGATGAAGGCGGCCCGGCGGCTGGCGCAGGCTCCGCAGCGGGCGATCGTTACCGCCAAGAGGCTGGTCAACGGCGCAGCAGGGCGCAGCCTGGCGCAGATATTGGATGCCGAGACAGATGGTATCGTTGCCTGCGTTGGCGACAATGATTTTGAGGAGGGGGTGACGGCTTTTCTGGAAAAGCGCGCGCCAGCTTTCCCCTCCGCCCGCTAGCACGCGGGCCGCGTTCCCACGATTTGGAGAAGATGATGCAGATCCCCGTCAAGGAAACGCCGTGGGAAGGTGACTTTCCCGACGTCGAGAATTGGAGCGAGAATTTCTGTCTTGCCGGGTTCGATCCGCAATCGGGCGTCGGCATCTGGTTCCATATTGGCCGCTGGCACCACGACCTGACCCAGTTCCGGGAACTGGTCATCATCCGACTGCCGGATGGAACGGTGATCGCTCATCGCGCGATAGGCGACGCTTTCGCTGCGGCGGATGGGCCGGGCGGGCCTCATCTGGCGGTGCGCATCGTCGAGCCGGGGCGCAAGCTGACCTACCGCTTCAAGGGCGGGGTGATGCGTGTTCCGGCCGGGCAGATGCTGAACGGGCTGGTGGGGGATGGGCGGCGCACGCCCATGTCATTCGACCTGACCTTCACATCGACGGCGGACATATGGGACCTGCACAAGGTGGGCGCGCTTCAGGATTTCCTGCCCGCCGGCCATATCGAACAGCCCGGCCTGCTCACCGGATCGTTTCGCATTGGCGGCGAGGACTTTGCCTTCAACGCGATGGCTAACCGCGATCACAGCCTGGGTGGGCGGGATAACCGCAATCTGCACAGTCACCAGTGGTTCCAGGGCTATTTCGACAACGGAATCGCGTTCCTGCTGTTCGATGCGCAGACCAGTCCCGGCGAGCAGGTCGTGTTTTCAGAGGCGATTGTCTATGAAGGCGACAGGGGCTTTGAAGCGAAGATCGAGCAGATCGAGCGATGCGGGCATGTGGATGACGACGAAAAGCTGATCCAGACGGTGCTGAGCTATGCCAACGGGTCGCTGGTGATCGACACGGTGGCGTTTCACGGCAGTTCCTACCTGTCGCTCGCGTCGCCCAACGACACTTATGCCGGGGTCTATCCCACCGATCCGGGACCGACGCGGGTGGTGGACGAACAATCCGTCAGCCTGCTGCTCAACGGATCGGTCAAGGGCTATGGCTGTTATGAGAGGACCATTCCGGGCGCCCACATCCGCGAGGCATAAAGGCGCCCAGTGGCGTCAGGCGTCCTTCAAAGCGCCGATTTCGACATTGGCAAGGCCTTCCTCGCCCGTCTCCTCGCACCGCACCCGGCACATATTTTCCACGTTATAGTAGACCTTTGCACCCGGCTTTTGCGAATGCAGCGGCAGGCGGGCAAAGGCGTTGCCCACGTCGGCGGTCAGGGTGAATTTCTTTCCGCCAAGGGTCATGGTATGGAATATGACCTTGTCCGGCATGCCTTCCGGCCCTTCGCCGACATTTTCGATGTGGAGCGTTTTGATGACCTCATTCCCCTCTGGCCGCGCGATATAGCCTTCGGCGGTCATGTTGGCCGGGCGCACGGTGTTGCGGACGGTGAACAGGTGAAAACCCATGGTCGGGAAGTTGAAGAAGGACCAGTTGTGGTCCAGCACGATCTGGTCGTTGCGCATCCCCCAGCTATGATCGCGATAGCCCGAGCCATCGACGTCGAGCGACACGCCCGCAAGCTCACCGGTTTTGAAAGTCACCTTGCCGGTTGCGTCCATACATTGGCCCTGATGACGAAAGCCGGTCCGGTCGAGCGCGGTGTTTTCCGAAATGGAAAACTGGTCGGGATTGACGTCGGCGCAGGCCAGGAAGTCGAACAGATGCATGCGCCGCGTGAAGCGCAGCGATGCGGCGATATTCTCATCCTCATATTCGACCAGAAATTCTTCCTGAGGCTTCAGGAAGTGAACCGTCTGGTTGCCGTAGCGCAGCAGTTTCTGATGTTCGAAGGGCTGGGGCAGGGGCACTTCGCCGCTGTGGCTGACCTTTACGCCCTTATGCAGCACGGTGAAGGAAGCGAAGGCGCGGTCGAAGGTCGGCTCTGCCGTGCTGTGAGCCAGGCAGCACAGGTCCCGTTCGGGGTCCATGAACACCCAGAAGTAATTTTCCTTCCAACGCAACCAGGCGCGGGCGGGAACGGTGTGAGGGTAATCCTCATGCAGCAGCATCATTGTCTCCAAAGGCAGATGGGAAGAAAAAAAGGCCCCCCAAGCGTCGTGATCCGCGTCATCCCAATGTGACGCGGATCACGAGCTGCTCAGCCCCCTGGCTGCAATCGTGGATCAGAGGTCGAAGCGAACCTCGATCCCGTAGGTCCGCGGATCGCCAACGCCGCCCAGATCACCTGCGGGCGTGTCAGTCTGTGGGATCTCATTATTGAAATATTTCTCGTTGCTGAGATTTGCGCCCCACAGGCGGAAGGTCAGTTTGTCGTTGAATTCCGGCTTGAAGGTGATGCTGGCGTTGAACAGCGTCAGCTTGGGTTCCGTCAGGATATTGTCCGGGTCCCATTTCAGGCTGGAACGATAAGACATTTGTCCGGCAAACGTGAATTGGCCGACTGACGTCGGAACATCATAGTTGAACCCCGCATTCAGTTTCCACTTGGGGGTTTGCGACAAACGGTTGCCGCTGGCATCGCCCGTCGCCAGCGTCACGCCCCAGGGCGACGTGAAGATCGGCACGTTGAACGGCGCGTTGTCAAAGTCGAGGAACTTCGCCCACAGATACTGGCCTGACAGGTCCAGCCTCAATTGGTCGGTCACCAGGATTGTGCTGTCGAACTCCACGCCCTTGGTCCGCGCCTTTTTAGCGTTGGCAAAGGCGACCAGGGGCGTTGGGCCTGCGGGCGTATCGACCAGCTGGACGAGCTGGACCTGTGGGTCCTTGATGTCGTTGCGGAACACGGCAAAGTTGGCGCGCACCCGGCGGTCGAACAGCATCATCTTCAGGCCGGCTTCATAAGACGTCACAGTTTCAGGCCGGGTTGGCGCCGCAGCAACCGGGATCGTGTTGAACGTGCCCGATTTATAGCCACGGCTCCATGTCGCATAGGCCATGATGTCGTCGGTGAAGTTGTGATCCAACGATACCTTGTACGTCCATTTGTCGAAATTGAAGGTCTCATTATAGTCCGGGGCGGCGGGGAAGTCGGGTCCGACCAGCGGGGTAATCGACTGACGGCCTTGTCCTTCCACCCGGTCCTTTGTGTAGCGGAGGCCAAGGGTGATATTGGTCTTGTCATCCACCACCGGGAAGGTCGCCTGTGCAAAGGGAGCCCAGGATTCGATCTTCTGCACGCTATTGAGGTTCTGGCTGACCAACCCGTTCAGGGTCAAGGCGTCGCCATTGATAGCGACATCGACATTCGTGCGGGAATTGATGTAGAACAGGCCCAATATCCAGCTGATGTCCGATGAAGGCTGCGACTTCAGCTGAAATTCCTGTGTGATCTGGCGGTCCCGGATGTTAATCGGGAAAGCCAGCCAGTTCAGTTCCGTGTGATCGCCTTCGTAATTCAGAAATTCTTTCGCTTTTCGAAAGGATGTGATGCTGACAAAGTCAGCGAACCCAAGTTCCTGATCAATTTTCAACGCGCCACCCCAGCCACGGAGGCGGTGGAATATCTCTGTATTCGCATTAATATCGTAGAAACCCGGCGGGTCGAAATATTGCGTGCCTTGCAACGGCGATCCCAACGGGTAGCCGCGCGTCGTTCCCGGATAGATACTGACCGCGTTGCCCTGATTCTGCCGCTGATAGGTATAGAATCCGCTGAGACGGATCTTGGTCGTGTCGGTCGGTTCGAATACGATTTTTGACCGGATATTATAGAATTTGCGGCGGTACGTATCCTTGCCGGTGAACAGGTTCTTGCCCCATCCATCGCCCTGGTTCAGCCCGGCAAGAGAAATACCAGCCGAAACATTTTCGCCCAACGGGGTTGCTGCGTACAGCTTGCCGCTGACCGTATCGTAATTGGCATAGCCCAGCGTCGCGGAAAGGTCCGTGGTTTCGCCCGGATCGCGGGTGAAGACCTGCATCAGGCCGCCGGTCGAATTGCGGCCGAACAAGGTTCCTTGCGGTCCTTTGAGCACTTCGACCCGTTCGATATTGGCGAGTTCAAGATAGGCGCTCGCCAGGCGTGAATAATAGACATCGTCGATATAGACGGGCACGCTCGCTTCATTGCCGGGCGTGGATGCGCCAGGATTGCCGACGCCGCGCAGGAACGGGATGATGACGCCCGACATTTGCGACACGAACAGCGACGAGTCGGCCTGCTGAATGTCGGATACGCGGAAAATACCCTTGTTTTCCAACGCTTCGCCGGTGAATGCGGTCACCGCGACGGGAACGTCCTGCAGATTCTGGCTGCGGCGCTGGGCCGTGACGATTATTTCTTCAAGGCCCGCCGTGGGGCGTGCCTGCGCTTCGTTGTCCTGAGGCGGCGTCGCAGTCTGAGCAAGCAGCGGCGCTGACGCCACGGTGGCGAACAACATGGTGCTATAACCAAAAGCCTTCTTTTTCATCGGTCTTCCCCTCGCTTTGTGATTATCATTATCGATCATTGGATGACGCCGCCCGTGCCCGCGATGAGGCGTCCCGATCTTTATGCAACGATGGTCAGCAAGGTCCGGGTCGGGGCCCTGGGCGTCGAATAGCGGCACCCTGCATCACATCAGGCCGCATCATTCCATCACCAAATGTGACATCTGTCAATACGGTAAACGTGCGAACGATCTACAAGTGTATCTATTCTGCATTTGACAGAGTTGTTTACTGCCTGTTGGTTCTGGCTGCGGCTTCCCGTCCGGCGATATGGCCGAAGACGAGCGCGGGGCCGATCGTCCCGCCAGCGCCTGGATAGGCCATGCCCGTGATGCTGGCCGCCGCGTTGCCCGCAGCGTACAGACCCGCAATCTTGCCACCGCGCAGGCTTTGCACCTCCGCTCTGGCGCTGATTTTCGGGCCGCCCTTCGTCCCCAGAACGCCGGGGTAAACGCGGCAGGCGTAGAATGGCGCCTGGTCCAGCACGCCAACGGTCTGGTGCGATCCTTCCAATGCCCAGTCGCCATGGTAGCGGTCGTACCGACTTTCGCCGCGATGGAAGGCCGGGTCCTTGCCGTCGCGCGCGAAGATGTTGAACTGTTCGACGGTGCGTTCCAGACCGACAGGATCGACGCCGATCCTGTCGGCAAGCGCCGCCAAAGTTGGGGCCTGTTCGATCCAGTTGGGCAACGGGTCGCCCGGATAGCGGGTCATGACCGGGTAACGGTCCAGATAGGCCTGGTGGAAAATGATCCAGGCATCTTGATTGGGATAGTCGAATGTCTGGGCGTCGAATTGGAAGAAGGACCGGCCCAGATCATTATAGTTGCAGGCTTCGTTGACGAAGCGCTGTCCGGCGCGGTTGACCATGATCGAACCGGGTTTGGTGAGTTCCGTCACGGCGAAGCGGATGGCCGGTTGGCCGTCATATTCCTCTCCGGGAATTTTCATGATCGGCATCCACCATGCCTCGTCGGTGTTGGCGAGCGCGGCACCGGCCTCCGCCGCCATCAACAGGCCATCGCCTTGATTGTCAGGCGGGCTGGCCGCGCCCTGATGCGGGCCGCGCAACAGGTCCTTGACCAGCGCGGCATTCCATTCGAACCCGCCGCTGGCGATGATAACGCCGCGTCGGGCGCGAATTTCGAATGGCACGCCATCATGATCGCCCCGAACGCCGACGACCGCGCCTTCGTCCATGACCAGGCTTTGCGCGCGCATGCCGAACAGGATCGTCGCGCCTTTGTGAACCACGGCTTTGGTCAGGCCTGCCACCAGCGCGTTGCCGACGCCCACCAGCCCCTTTTCCAACCGATCGCCGATGATCGCAGGGTCGAATATATCGACGCCATCCTCCAGGTCGTTGCTGGAAATCGGAATGGGAAAGGTCAGGCTGCTGCGGAGTCTGGGCCGCAATTCTCCCAGATCATTGCCGGGGAAGAGGCCTGCGGACAGCGACCGACCGAACGTCCCCCCCGGCAGTTCGGGGTGATAATCGGGCCATTGGAGCGCGCGGAAGCGAATGTCCGTTTCCGCTTCGATGAATTTGATGACATCCACGCCCGCATCGACATAGGTTTCGATCATCTCATCATCCATGCGGCCCAGTGATTGACGCCGCAGGTAGGTGAGGGCCGCTGCGCGCGTGTCGCTGCTTCCGACTTCATGCATGTGGTGATTGCAGGGAATCCAAGGCACGCCGCCGGAAATGGCGGTGGTGCCGCCCAGCTTTTCGGAGCGTTCCAGGACGACGACGTCCGCTCCGGCATGCCGTGCGCTGAGGGCGGCGGCTAGCCCGGCTGCGCCCGTGCCGATGACGATGACGTCAGTCTCACTGACATGGTGTTGTGACATGTCGGCGATCACGCTGCTTCTCGTGCCAGCGCGAACTGGCGCGCGACGGCGTCAAAGGATCGCCTTGCCGCTTCTTCCGGCTCAAGCGCGCGGAATTCATGCGAGAGCATCTCGATACCGTAACAGCCGTCATATCCGGTCGCCGCGATCGCGCGCAGAAATGCCGGCACGTCGAAGCTGCCTTCGCCGGGCAGCAGGCGATTATCGGTTGAATCGTCGAACAAATGGCCCACCACTTCAGCGGCGGCGTCGTCCAGTTCCACATGCTTGATATATTCGACGGGCAGGGCAGCGACCTCTTCATAGGGGATGCCCGGGCGGGTCATGTGCCAGATGTCGATCAGCAGTCCGCCATTGGCCGCGCCGGCCTGTTCGATCAGCTGCCGCCCGGAGGTGAGATCGCGGATATTGGCGAGCGGAAATACCTCTATCGACACATGGGCACCCACCTGTGCCGCTTCGTCGCAGAGCAGGCGGAAGTCGGCAGCCATGGAGTCCATGGACACGCCGCTGTCGCTGAGGTCGCCGACCACCTTTATGTGCCTGGTGCCGATCTCGACCGCGGTATCCAGCCACAGGCGGCGCATTTTGTCAGACGCGGCGCGAGCGTCGCCCTGTGCGAACCAGTCGGTCAGGCATTCGATTTCCAGGAACTGGACACCGGCATCGTCCAGGATGCGACGGATTCCGGCGGTCCCGTGCAGGGCGACATTGGCGGCCAGGTCATCGCCCGACAATCCCATGCCATAATAGCCCGCCGCGACAGCCGCAGCGGCGCGCCGTTCCAGCGGGAAGGGGCTGGCGACCGGCTTGCCGGGATAGGCATCACCCGCGATGGTGTAATAGGTCGCGACGATTTTCGGATCAGTCATGATGAAACTCCACTGGCGGCGCACATGATGCGCCGCGCTCATTGTTCAGAAGCGGTTCGATCCGCGCGCGGCTTCGCGTCCGGCAATGTGGCCAAAGGTCAGCGCGGGGCCGAGCGTCGCGCCGCCGCCCGGATAGGCCATGCCCATGATGCTCGCCATGGCGTTGCCCGCTGCGTAGAGGCCGGGGACGGTGCCGCCCGACAGGCTGAGCACTTCGGCACGTTCGTTCGTGCGCGGGCCACCCTTTGTCCCGATCGTGCCGATCTTGGTTTCGACGGCATAATAGGGTCCGCGTTCAAGCGGCCCTAGCGTCTTTGCGGTGCCCTCTGCGCTGGGGTCGCCCCAATATAGTTCGTAGATGCTTTCGCCGCGATGGAAGTCGGGGTCGACGCCATTGCGCGCATTGTCGTTGAACCGCGCGACCTGCGCCTCCAGTCCGGCGGGATCGACGCCGATCTTGGCGGCCAGTTCGGACAGCGTGTCCGCGCTTTCCATCCAGGACGGCACGGGGTCACCCGGATAGCGCGTCAGGAACGGGAAGCGATCCATATAGTCCTGGCTGACGATGTGCCATGCGGGCAGGTTGGGATAGTCGAAATCGACCGGATCGAAGGCCTGAAAGACGCGGCCTATATCGTTGTAGTTGCACGCTTCATTGACGAAGCGGCGACCTGACCGATTGACGATGATCGAACCGGGACCGCAGCGTTCTATCCCGGTCAGCCGGACCAGCGGACGCCCGTCATATTCCTCACCCGGTATGGTGACGGACGGTTGCCACCAGGCTTCCGACATATTGCCCAAGGCGGCCCCCGCCTGCATCGCCATCTTCAGCCCGTCGCCTTCATTCCAGGGTGGGCTGTGGGGGCTGTGCATCGGGCCGCGCAGGAATTCGCGGGTCATTTCCTTGTTCCATTCATATCCGCCGCAGGCCAGGATAACGCCCTTGCGCACGCCCACGCGCCACGGCTTCCCGTCGCGCTCCGCTTCGATGCCGATGACCACGTCATTGTCCTGCACCAGCCGCAGAACGCGGACATTGCGTTCGATACGGACGCCGTGATCCACCAGCCCCTTGAGCAGCCCCGCCATCAACGCGCCGCCCATGCCGACCATGTCTTCGTTGAGGCGTCCGCCGATCAGTTCGGGGTCGAGCACATTGAAGCCATCCTCCACATCGGCGATGGAGATGGGGATGGGGAAATGCGCGCTGGACCGGAGCGCCGGGCGCAATTCCCCCAGCGTTCCCGCCGGGAAGATGCCAGCCGTCACCGACCGACCGACATTGCCGCCGGGAAACTCAGGGTGGTAGTCGGGCATCTGTAGCGCGCGGAAGCGAAGGTCTGTTTCCTTTTCGAGGAACAGCAGCACCTGGGGCGCCGTGTCCACGAAGGTTTCGATCATGCCGTCGTCCATCTTGCCCAGCGAAATACGGCGAAGATAGGTGAGCGCCTGCTCGCGGGAATCGCTGCGCCCGATTTCATGCATATGATGGTTGTTGGGAATCCACGGCACGCCGCCCGAAACGGCGCTCGTCCCACCCAGCTTGTCGGTGCGTTCAAGCAGCAGCACCTGCGCGCCAGCAGTCCGGGCGGCCAGCGCCGCAGAACAGCCCGCCGCGCCGGACCCCACGATCAGGACTTCGGTTTCTTCATCCCATTGGGTTGCCACGGTCATCCCTCCTCCGTTCTATCGCGCGTCTTCGAGGATCAGTGACGACGCATGCCAGGCCGTCGCCATGACCGGCGCATTGGTGTTGCCCGACGTCAGGTTGGGCATGATGGAACAGTCCACCACGCGCAGCCTGTCCACGCCGCGCACCCGCGTACGTGGGTCCACCACCGCCTGTTCGTCGCTGCCCATCCGGCATGTCGCGACCGCATGCGTGCCACAGCTAAGATGTCGACGTACGGCGGTCAGTATCTGATCGTCGCTGTCATTGCCGTTCAATCCCGGTGCGATTTCGCGCGCCACATAGGGAGCGATGGCGGGCTGGGTCATCAACTTGCGCACGAAACGGACCATGGCGACCGCCGTGTCGCAATCCTCCTGCGTGGTCAGCCAGTTCGGGTGGATGCGAAGCGGTGCGTCGGCGTCGGGCGAGGTGATGGCAAGGCTGCCTTCGCTGGTTGCGCGCAGCATCGCGGTCGCGATCATCATGCCCGGATGCTTGTTGACCCCGTTGGTCGGCACGGCAACATCTGCTTCCCCCTGGGCCAGGGTCACGCCGCCGACGAAGCACTGGATGTCGGGGCGCGTCACGCTGGGGCGGCTCCTGGCAAAGATGCCGATTTCCTGCGGAACGGTGGCCATAGGGCCACCTTTGAACAGGAAATATTCGGCAAGGCTGCGGGCCAGCCCCAGACCGCGATAGCGGTGATTAAGGCCCTTTTCGCCCTGCAGGTCATAGTTGATGCCGTAGATCGGATGCTCCTGCATCCGTTGGCCCACGTCGGGGCTGTCCAAAATGACATCCACGCCCGCCGCTTTCAATGTGTCAGCCGGGCCGATTCCTGAAAGCTGCAGCAGTTTGGGCGACGCGATTGCGCCCGCCGACACGATGACTTCGCCACGGCAGCGGAACTCCGCCTGCTGCCCATTGATGCGGCAGGCGACGCCCTTTGCCCGGCGCTGTTCAATGATGATCCGATCGACCTGAACGCCCGTCTGGACCACCAGATTGCGCCGGTGACGCACCGGGTTCAGGAAAGCGACGGCTGCGCTCTGCCTGCGTCCATTTTTGATATTATAATGATAATAGCCGACGCCTTCCCGGCTTCCCGCGTTGAAGTCATCGTTGCGCGGCAGGCCCATCTGATTGCCCGCATCGATCATGCGGTCGGCGAGGGGGTAGTGAAATTTTTCGGTCGAAACATGGACTGGACCGCCAACGCCATGTTCGTTGGACGCGCCAAGTTCATGATCCTCGATAGCGTTGAAGGCGGGGAGCATCGTGTTCCAGCCCCATCCTGTCGCCCCGCGCGCTTCCCATTGCTCAAAATCTTCGGGCTGGCCACGGATATAGATCATGCCGTTGATTGCGGAAGATCCGCCCAGGCCCCGGCCTCTCAGCCAGATCTCGCTGGCGTCCAGTCCTTCTTCGCGCGGTTGCTGAACTGGAAAATATTGGGCGAATTTGGGATCGCCGACCAGCTTGGCCACGCCCTTGGGCATGCGAACGAACATATGATCATTGTCGCCGCCCGCTTCCAGAAGCAGCACGCGAATCGAGGAATCTGCCGACAATTTGTTGGCCAGCACGCAACCCGCGCTGCCCGCTCCGACAATGATATAGTCGAACTCGGCCATGTCCTCTCCAGATATTAAATGACATTCGTCTTATATGGCTTCTATGCCATGACGATGACGCGGACACAATGGCGTTTGTTCAAGGCCATGGAGGCGGGATTGACAGCTTGTCAGACACGCGTCACTTATTAAGGAGGTAAGCCGGCATACGGTGAAGAAGAATCGACGCAGTTCGCACAGGAAAAGCGACGCGGCGGTCAGGAGAGGTGGAAAATGGGTCCGTTGGACGACAAGGTTGCATTGGTCACAGGCGCTTCAGGCGGCATTGGTCGACAGATCGCGGTCCGGCTGGCGGAAAGCGGTGCGCGGGTGATCGCCCATTATTCGTCCCGTCGCGAAAGCGCGGAGCAGACCGTAGCGGCTGTGCAGGCGGTGGGCGGCGAGGCGGCGATCCTGCAGGCGGACCTTAGCCACGGCGATGGCGTCAGGCAGTTGTTCGCCGGGGTCGACGAACTGGGCGGACGGATCGACATCCTTGTCAATAATGCGGGGGCGGGCGAAACATCCCCGATTGGCACGATTAAGGAAGAAGAAATTGACCGCATGTATCGCGTCAATTTCAAGTCCCCCGTGCTGGTCACCCAGCAGGCGCTGACCCGGATGAGTGACGGCGGGGCCATCGTGAACATATCGTCCATGAGCGGGCTGATGGCGCAGCCTCCGGGCTTTGCCTATGCGATGAGCAAGGCGGCGATACATTCCTTTACCCTGTCGATGGCGGTTGAGCTTGCCGCGCGTAACATCCGCGTGAACGCCGTGGCGCCGGGGCCGGTCGATACCGACCTGATCAACGGATATCGGGCGAGCGACGATGCGATGCGCGCGCTGAGCAGCATGGCCGCGCTCGGTCGGCTGGGCACGCCCGACGACATCGCGCAGATCGTCCTTTTCCTGGCGTCGCCCGCTTCGGCATGGCTGACGGGCCAGATCATCCAGGCGAGCGGTGGGATGAGGCTATAGCCCCAAGGACCGCCCAAAGCGGCAGGGCATGAATTGGTTACAGGAGAGCATGGAATGTCCGTCACCTATAATTTCAAGAAGGGTGCCGTCGTCATATTCGGCGGTAGCGGCGGTGCTGGCGGTCACATCACGCGTGCCTTTGCCAGGGCTGGATGCGATGTGGCCTTCACCTATTTTGGTGGCAAGGGACGGGCAGAGGACCTGCAAGCCGAGTTGCGTGACGAGGGATGTTCGGTGGTCGCCTATCAGGCGGACATCAAGTCGCCCGAACGTCCGCAGGAGATTATCGACGATGTCGTGGCAAAGTTCGGGTCGGTTCAGACCGTCGTTTACGCGGCGGGGCCGGTTATCGACGTCTGCCCCATCGTCGACAATGGGCCGGATCGCTTCAAGCTGCAGGTCGATTCCGAGCTTCTGGGCTTTTTCCACATCGTTCGCGGCGCGATTAGCCATCTGCGGGAAAGCCGTGGCAGCCTGATCGCCTGCACGTCCTTTGCCAATTACAAGGTGCTTATAAACGACGGCCTGTCCGCGTCGGCAAAGGCAGGCATCGAAAGCCTGGTGCGCCAGATCGCGGTGGAGGAAGGGCGCTATGGCGTCCGCGCCAATTCCATCGGCCTGGGTTGGTTCGACATCGGCCAGGGGGCAGTTGCGCCGATCGATCAGTCGACGACGCAAAGCGATATCGGGAAGGACATGGTGAAGCTGATGAGCAGCATGATCCCGCTTGGCAACCGCCCCGGAAAGGGTGAGGAGCTGGCGAACACAGTGCTGTTCTTTGCGTCTGAACAGGCGTCCTACATTACGGGGCAGACCCTGCTCGTGGATGGCGGCATTTCATTGTGACGAAAGGCCGCGCCCTTTCGTCGCGGACGAGCTGAAATCATGCTCATGGCGAAACATGCGGAACAGGAGTCCTTTTCGGGCTGGCGCATGGCGGCACTGCTGTTCGTGGTGCTGAATGTCGTTCTGGGCGTGAATTTTGGCAGCTACGGCGCTCTGGTCGGCGCGATAGAGACGGAGTTCGGCACCAGCCGGGCGTTGGCATCCGCTGGTTCCAGCGTGCTGACCCTGTCCATGGGGCTGCTGTCGCCCTTTGCCGGGGCGCTGATGTCGCGCTTTCCCATCAAGCTGCTGATGATGGCGGGCGCGCTGGCGAGTGCTGCCGGCTACCTGCTGATCGCGCATGTTCATTCGGTCTATGCGATGCTGGCCTGCTATGGCCTGCTGATCGGGCCGGGCTTTTGCCTGGTGGGGATCATCCCCTGCACCAACATTGTCAGCAACTGGTTCGTGTCGGGACGCGGCAAGGCCATCGGGCTGATGAACATGCCATTTGGCAATATGGTGATGCCGCTGGCGGCGGCGGCATTGGTGCAAATGGCAGGCGTGCGGACGACTTTCCTCTTCTTTGGCGTGTTGATGGCTTCCCTGGTCCCGTTGTTGCTATTGCTGGTCGACCATCCTGCTCGCGTCGGGCAGCGAGCCAAGGGCGCGGTCAGCGGCGTGGTCGCGAGTCATATAGCCGTTGCGAAAGTAGCGCCGGGCATGTTGCTGCGCATGCCTGCCCTGTGGATCATGACGCTGGGCGTGGGCATATTGAGCGCTGCGGGGCTGGTCATGGTGACCCATCTGGCCGTCCTTGCAACCAGCCGGGGTCTGGACCTTGGCTCCGCTTCGATGCTGCTCGCAGCCTTGGGCATGGCGGGGTTGGCGGGCGCGCCGCTATTTGGCTGGATGGCAGACCGCATCGGCGGCGCGAAGGCCTTTGCGATCCTGTCGCTGGCGCAGATTCCGCCCTGGCTGGGGCTGATCGTGGCGGGCGCGAACTTTCCGTTGCTGCTGCTTCTGGCCTTTGGCATCGGGCTATGCTGCAACGGCATATTGACCCTGTTTGGCACGCTGACCGCCGAATGGATGGGACGCGAGCGCGTCGGCATTGCCATGGGGATGTCCTATCTTCTTCAGGTGCCGCTGATATTTGGCGCGGCTCCGCTCGCGGGCCTGCTATTCGATGCCAGCGGTTCCTATGACCTGGCCATATATCTGCATGTCGGTTCGTTCGTGCTGATCGGACTCGTCTTCCTTCTCTATCGCCCGGTGCGTGGTGATGATGCAGAAATGGCGGATATGACGATGATAAAGGAAGAAATTTCGTGAAGGTTGCGGATATGAACTCCCTGGGTGGCGAGCCGGTGATTTCCATCGATAGCGCCGACACGTTCCAGTGGGACGATGAGGCGGATGTCGTTGTCGTCGGCTATGGCGGGGCGGGGATCTGCGCTGCATTGGAACTGGTGGAAAATGGTGCCAGCGTCATCGCTATCGACCGTTTCAACGGCGGTGGGGCGACGGCGTTCAGCGGCGGCGTGGTGTATGCGGCGGGCACGGACATACAGCGGCAAAATGGCGTCGAGGATGATCCCGACAACATGCTGAAATATCTGCGGCTGGAGGTCGGCGATATCGTCAAGCCGGAGACGTTGAAGCGTTTTTGCGATGACAGCGCGGCTAATCTGCAATGGCTGCAGGCGCATGGCGTCGTATTCGGGACCAAGCTCTATACCGGCAAGACGACCTACCCGCCCGAAGGCTATTTCCTGCAATATTCGGGCAATGAGAAGGTGGAGGCCTATTGTCGCGAGGCGAAGCCTGCGCCACGCGGGCACAGGACTTTGGGGCGCGGCTTTACCGGCAACAAGCTCTATCATGCCTTGCGCCAGACAGCGGACCAGTCAGCCATTCGTCCCATGTTGCATACGATCGTGCAGAGCCTGGTCGTGGACAGAAGCGGGCGCGTGGTGGGCGTCGCGGCGCTCCAGCTTTCCCGCGACAAACAGGCTGAACATCAGAAATATTATGATAAATTCCCGCCGACCGCACCCTTTAAGGAAGCAAAGGCGGAAGCAGCCGGGCGAGCTGCGCGCGCCATGGAGACGGAGCACGGGCAGTTGCGTTATGTCCGGGCAAAGGCTGGCGTCATCCTGTCGACGGGTGGCTTCGCGTTCAACCTGGACATGCTTAGCCAGCATGCGCCGGTGCTGACGCAGCATTACAAGACCATGATGCGCCTTGGCACATTGGGCGACGATGGCACGGCCGTCCGGCTGGGCACGGCTCTGGGTGCGGATACCGCGGGCATGGACGCGATGTTTGTCGGGCGGGTCCAGTCTCCCCCCGCTGCGTTGCTGGACGGCATTCTGGTCAACCAGGCGGGGGACCGGTTCGCCAACGAAGCGGTCTATGTCGGTACGCTGGGCCGCGCCATCGCCGATCAACCGGAAGGGAAGGCGTGGCTGATCATGTCAGCCAAGGATGTGCGCAAGGCGATGCGCCAGGTTGTGACGGGCGGGTTCGATGCATTCATGCGCTTTGGCGCACCGGCCATGCTCAACCTTTTGCTCGGTGGGACGAAGCGCGCACGCGACCTGGATGTGCTGGCCAGCAAATGCGGCCTTAACCCCGCGCGCCTGCGCCAGACGATCCGGCGCTATGAAGACATGGTTCGCGACCGGCATGACGATGATTTTTCAAAGCTGAAGGACCATTTGAAATCGCTGGGTTCTGGACCCTATGTCGCCATGAACGTTTCGCTCGCCAACCGATTCAGCTTTATCACCTTCCATACCCTTGGCGGGCTTGCGCTTGAAGAAACAACGGGCGCTGTCAGGCGCGCCGATGGCAGTAGCATCCCCGGTCTGTACGCAGCCGGGCGAGCGACCGGCAGCATTCCTTCGCGCACTTATATCAGCGGCCTTTCCCTGGCGGACTGTGTGTTCACAGGACGCCGCGCGGCCCAAAGCTGCCTGGGCGTCATAGCGGCAGAAAATCGCCCATCATTGTCTTTGTCTGACTGATGTCTTACAATGCCAGGTGGATGCGGGACCGGATTTGCGTCATGGCCATGGCCATTTCTGTTGCCGGATAATTTATTCTGTCGGCCATGCATTTCCCTATTGGATCATCGTTCAAACGCAGCTTGAATCACAGGAGAGCAAATAATGTTTTCGCACATCGTTATCGGCAGCAATGACATCGAGACGTCCCGGAAATTCTACGACGCTACAATGGGCGCATTGGGCGCCGGACCAGGTTTTGACGATGGCAACGGCAGGCTGGTCTATATGCACAATGGTGCGGCGCTGCTTATTTCCAAGCCGATAGACGGTCAGCCGGCGACGCACGCCAATGGCGGGACCATCGGCTTTGGCGTTGCGAACCCGGAACAGGCCAATGCCTGGCATTCGGCCGGGGTGGCGAACGGCGGCAAGTCGATCGAGGATGCGCCTGGCGTTCGTAAGGGTCCCCAAGGTTCGCTATATCTGGCCTATCTGCGCGACCCCGACGGAAACAAGCTGTGCGCGCTGCATCAGCTTCCTGCCTGAATTTGACTGACCGTCGTTGTGCCGATGCCTTGTTGCTTCCTGAGGAGGTAATGAGCGTCGGCACTCGGCGGAACCTAGACGAACCCTTGTCAGAAAAGGGAGTGAGACCGGACAGCCGGGACATTGTATCTATCCGCGCACAGTAAAGATGCTGGCGTGTCATGCGAGCGGCGGTAATATATAAGACTCCCGTCGCTGCACATAATGGAGAGGTGACGATGGGTAATCTGCACGCGCCGGATTCAACCGGATTTTCCGCACGCGGTCGACCTGTGATGGCGGACCATCGCGAAGTGTCGACCGAATTGTTGCATGCTATGGAATTGGGGCTGCGCAACAAAAGTCACCTTGACCTGACAACGCGTGAGATCGCCCTGGCCGCTGGCACCAACGCAGGCATGATTCATTATTATTATCACGGCAAGAACGGCCTGATCGATGCCGCGCTGGATAACCTCAGCAGCGACCTCGCCCAGACACTCAACGATCTCAACACGCTGTTCATGACCGATTGTCAGGACGCCACGCGCAAGATCGTCAGCGCCTGGCTGAACCTGTTGGAAAAGCATAAGGGCACCGCCAGCGTCGTGCTGATCGAAAGTTTTCGCCCTTATTCGACGGTGTGGCATTCCTATCGGCAGAAAAAGTCGCAGGGCAGCTTCACCCGAATGCAGCAACTGATCCGCACATTGGTGAGCCAAGGATATTTCCGCCCGGATATCGATGCGAAGGTCGCTGCCTTCTCGATAATATCCATCGTGCTCTCACCGATGCTTGTGGGCCAGATCATGTCGGAAATCGGCCATCAGATAAGCGAGATATTGGTGAATTGGGAGGAGGAAGCCGTCAAGCTGATAGATGGACGCTATCGGCTGCTCTGACGGAGAGCAGCGCGCTTTGAACGTCGCGGATTGGAAAAAGGAAGGGGGGCCTGGCAAGGCGTAGCCCGATCGGGGAAGATCGGTAATTGGGCACGCCGCCCCAAGGATCAAAAACGATCCCGCCCCCCTTCATAATGGTGGCGGGGCTTGTCAGGCCGCGCACATCATCCCGGCGCCTGCTTCCGCAACGGCTTCGTCAAATTGCTCGCGAACACCCCAGCGGGCGAGTCGGCGCATGATCTCCATCGCGTCATGCGGATAGCCCAGCCCTTCATAGGCGATGCAGCCGAGCGGTGAGAGACGCTGCGCGCCCCGCAACATGCATCGGTCGGCAATTTCGGCCTGTGCCGCATTGGGGTAGATGCCGATCGTCTGGGTGTGGATGGTAACGGCGGCTACTGCGGCGTCGAGGTCCGGCACGGGAATGATATTGATGACGCGTCCGCCCAGCCGGTCGCTGAATTCAACCGCCTCCGCCTGTTGCGATACGATAACGCCGCCTTCATTGGCCTTGACCCCGAACACGCGATAATCGTCGGAATAGCGGATGCCCTCTATCTCGTCGCGTAGCACGGGGTCGAAGGCGGGGTGAGGGGAGCTATAGGCAGCGGGCAGGGCCTGCAATGCGTCCTGCACCAGCCGACCGAAGCGGTTCAGCCGGTCCAGCGAGCGATCATCGTCGCCGCACACGACATAGGCGAGGCGGCTGTTGCCGCAGCCTTCCTGATTGAAATAGCCGAAATCCTTGGCCAGCTGCCGCGCGACCCAGCCCATCTGCTCGTCTGATTCCAGTGCTTCCGCGCCGATGATCGATGCGCTGACCTTGGGATCGAGCGCGATCAGGTCGAGGCCGGAAGTCAGATGCTGACGGATGTGGTTCATCGACGCAGGGCCACCCCAGGCAACGATCTTGTCGATGTTGCGCGTGTCGTACAGCTTCTTTTCAAAGCCCAGGTCCCCGCCCTTCCAATAAGCGACGGTCATGTGCCGGGTGATCGGATGATCGGGGTCCATGGCGATCATAGTCTTGGCAATGGCGACGGCGGTGAAGGGGTCGTTCGACGGGCTTTTGACGATATTGTCGCAACGCAGGACCGATCCGTTGATGACCGCGTGCAGCGCCACATTGGGCGCGTTGCCTGCATTCAGGTGAACGATGCGCGATCCAAAGGCGCGCACCATCGCGTCCCGGTCATGCAGCTTCCTGGGCTTCCATCCTTCCAGATAGTCGCGCCCGATATTCTGGTCGATCGCTTCTTCGACGATGGTCCGCCGCAGATTTGCGGCAAAGGAGACATAGGCGGTGCGCAATATGTCGGGTGACTGGCCCGAAGACTGCATGTTCATTTCCAGCGCAAGCCGGATGTCGGGATTGGTGTCCGGGTGCAGCCTGCGGCCCAGTTCCTCAAGAAAATCGAGGATATTGTCCATGCTGACGGAATAATAGTCCTGAAGGTCGGAACCATTGCGCAGGACGATCTGGTTGAGATATTTGTTCACGTCCGGCGTCAGAAAGGCGATTTCGCCCCGGCGTCCTTCATAACGGACCAGATTATCCTCTATGATGCGGCCCCGGATGATAAGCGGGATAGTATATTCTTTCATCTTGAAATGCTCCGAAACAAATAGGGTCAGGACGCTTTGGCCAGAAAGTCCTCAAGGCTTTGGAAGGCCTGCGGCGTGCGGGCGCAGACGATCTTGTCGTCGCCGCCATTCAGTTCCGAGATGCGGTTGATGTCATTGTCCATGAAGGGGCCTTTGCGCCCGCAGGCGCATCCGCCGTCAAAATGTACCGTCACCTGATCGCCGGTGATGACCCCGGCCCAGAAGGTCGTGGGCATGGGGTCGAACACGACCATCCGTCCGGTCTGCGTGCCTGTGCGCGGCAGCGACTGGCCGGTGGCCGGGTCCATCAGGTGGGTGATGCCCCAGGGCAGGGGGTGCAGCTTGTCATGGGGGCAGCAGACCGCCGTCGAGCTGGATTCAGTCATGCCATAGACTTCCTTGACGCGCGCCGGGACATGGTGCGGGAACCGTTCCGCCACCACGTCGCGCCACCCTTCGGGAAAGCTGAACCCCTTGGTGCCGCCGCCGGTCATGATCATGGAATCGGGATGCCATTCGACGAAGATGTCCATCTTCCGGCAGGCTTCGGCCATGAGGTAGAGGTTCATGATCGCGCCGTAGAACATGACCTTCTGACCCTTTAGGCCAACCACGGCATTTTCGATAAAGCGAGTCCACCGTTCGTCCGCATTGGACGCGCGGGTTGCCAGCGCACTGGCGATTGCCTGCTCGGCGGGGCTGAGTTCCAGTTCCTCGCCCAGCGCCTGTGCGCGTTGCAGCCGTCCGTTCAGCCACATTTCGTCAGCGGTCAGCGTGCCGTCGTCCAGCGTGATGAACATGTCCTCCCGGCCATCGTAGCAATTTTCCTTCAGGACACGCATGATGAGCGGGATGTTGTGGCGGCCATAGCGGGAAGGCCACGGACAGACGAAAACATATTCGCCGCTCTTCGCATAAATGCCCGGTTCGTCGCGATATGGCTCGACGATATAGGTGTTCTTGTCGACGAACAGGCTTTCTTCGACAGTGCTCAGGGGGAAGAGCGAAATCTTGCCGCTCGTTCCCGATGAGGTGACTGGCCGCAGCGGCGTCACCCGCTCGACTTCCAGCAGCCATTGTTCGATGGATTCGCAATGTTCGGCATGGACCGCCGACAGGTCGTGGGTGGTGAGCGCCTGGAGCCAGCGGGTGAGTTTGTCAAAGCGCGCCTTTTGCACGTCCAGCGCGGAATAGGATTTGAACATGGTGTGCGGCATGGCGAGACGGGTCAGGTCTTCGAACCCGCTGACTTCATCGACCCCCACTTCCTCCGCCAGGCGCTGGAGCGCGCGCAACTTGGGCTTCAGGGCTTCGAACCGTCGTTTGAACAAGGCGAGCTGGAATTGTTCGACCCTGTCATAGTCCAGGTCAAACAGCTCCTCCTGGCTGAGTTGCAGGAAGCGCCAGGGATCTTCTTCCAGTTGGTCGTAAAGATCATTGCTGGTCTGCGTGGTCATGAATGGCTCCTGGGAATATGTGGAAATGATCGCACAAGGGGGCGGTTGATCTGCGGCTCAGGCGGGTTCGATGGCCAGGCCATGACGCGCTGTCTCTGCGGCTGCGGCTCGACCTGCCCTGCGCCCGAAAAAGGTCGCGCCGCCGATCAGCAGGCCGCTCGCATAGCCCCAGCCTTCGACCGACAGGTTCGGCGCCACCTGGCCGACCGCGTAAAGGCCGGGGACCGGCGTGCCGTCGGGTTTCAGCGCCCGGCCATCAACGTCAGTGTCGATGCCGCCCAGACTGATGCAGCAGAAATAGGCCGATCCGACCGAACAGTTGATCGCGGCAAAGGGTATCTCCGAAATTGGAGCGAGCCATTTGGGGTTCTTACGGAACTCCTCGTCATGGCCGGTGGCGGCATAACGGTTGTAGTCGCCGATCGTCTTCACCAGCGAACCCTCCGGCATGCCGAGGTCGGCCTCCATTTCTGGGATATTGTCCCAGGCGTCGACCACCTCATGCTTGCGTTCCGACCGGATGTCGCCAAGTTCGGGTCGCCCGAAATTGACATTGTCGCAGATCAGATAAGCCTTGCCGTCCGGCTGGTTCAGGATCGCGTCGGTGGACCAGGCGTGATAGACATCCTCCGCCACGAAACGGCGACCCTGGCTGTTGACCAATATGCCTTTCACCAGGCTGGCGGGCGGGTAGAAGGGGGACGTCACCATGCTTTGGTCCAGACCGGTGGTCGCTGCGCCCAGGCTTTGCCCCAGCTCTATTCCTGCGCCATCCGCTGTCGGCACGCCTAGCGGATCGACGCCTTCGCGCACGCCCTTCGATCCATGGGCCAGGCCGAGTTCGCGGTTCCATTCGCAGCCGCCTGTCGCCAGCACGACGCCCTTGCGCGCGGCTACGGCTATATTGCGGCCTTCCTGCCGGTACTGGACACCGGCAACCGCGCCCGCCGCGTCGCGGACAAGGGCGTTGGCCGATGCATCATAGACGATACGGACGCCCAGTTCTTCGAGCCGGTGAAGCAATCGTCCGAACAGTAGATGTCCCACAAACCCACCGCCTGGCTTGTGACCGCGCGGCATCGGTACAGCCGCATCGGACAGCGGCCAGCACGCTTCGCTGCCGGTCCAGACCAGTGTTTCATCGCTATGAGGGTGGAAATGCTTGCCGTCGAAATAGCGTTCGTTGAACGTGACGCCCAGCGACATCAGCCAGTCATAATGGTCGACGCTGCCCGCGCAATAGGCGTCGACCTTGTCCATAGCGGCCTTGGGCTGGGTGGCCTTCAGGAACCGCGCCATATTGTCGGGCGTGTCGGCAAAGCCGTTGGCCGTTTGCGGGGGCGTGCCGCCGCCCAGATAGATGAACCCGCCCGACATCGCAGTGGAGCCACCGCCGCCCGACGTCCGTTCGATGACCAGGACGTCCGCGCCCGCTTCGGCGGCGGCAATCGCGGCGGAAGCGCCGGCCCCTCCCAGTCCGACGATGATGACGTCGGCGGTGGCGGCGAATTGCACCTCGTCCAGCGTCTTGGCTGCTTCGATCTTCACGATAATCCTCTCAGTTCTGCGGCGGCGTGTCGCCGTTCAGTTCCAGCATGCGGACGGGATCGCTGCCGTCCCAATATCGCGCGGCTTGGGCCACATCGCGGAACAGGTTGACCAGCACCGGCTCTGTGGGGACCAGTTCCAGCATGCAGCCCATTTCGCGCCGGGTGTCGGCATAGGCCACCTGCGCCCCGCCGACCGACCGGAACTCGCTGGCCATCTCTATGCCCCGCGCCCGCAGGCGAGCGATTTCTTCACCCACATCGTGAACCATGCGGCACATATGGTGAAATCCGCTCTGTCCTTCGGACACCACGTCGCGATAGGCGGACGGACCCGCGCTGGTCTGCTGGATCAGTTCGATCTGAACCGGCCCCGCCTGCGCCAGCGCCGCTTTGAAAGCGAGCGGTTCGGGCCGTCCGCGATACAGCGCGTCAGGGTAATCCGCATCGCGGCGGAAGAATGGCCCGATGCCCATGGACAGCCATCGCTGCATCGCTTCGTCCAGGTCGGGCACGACCCAGCAATTCTGCAGCAACTCCAGCCGGTCGGCGTTCACGGGAAGGTCGTCGGCGGTCATCAGAAGTCCGCCGCCAACGACACGCCCCATGTCCGCCCGACGCTGGGGATCGCGAAGTCAATGAACGACCCTGCCGTATTGCTGGACGTGAAGCCATCATAGATGGTGTTATTCGTCACATTCTTGACGAAGCCCGTCAGCGTCATCCTGAGGCTGTCATGCACTGGAAATTCATAGCGCATGGCGAGATCGACCTTGGTGACCGGGGGAATGGACCCGCGCGGGTCGTTGAGTACGCTCGTTTCGTACCGGGAGGTGTGGTAGACAGCGGCGTTCAGTCCCGCCCGGCCTGCCCCAAGGTCAAAGGTGTAATCGGAAATCGCGCCTGCGGTCCATTTGGGCGTGCGGCGAAGCTTCAGGTCCTTAAGATCCGCCAGGCCCTGCCCGGCAAGATTGCCGATAAAGCTCAGATATTTCGCGTCCAGATAGCCGGCCGATCCGGTGATCGTCCATCCGGCGACAGGGACCACCGCTAGTTCAGCTTCCACGCCCTTGTACCGCGCCTTGGCGGCATTGACGGTAGCGGTCACCAACGCACCGCCCGGCACCACAGTCAGGACATCTTCCTGCTTGTCCTTCAACGTGTTGTGGAACGCCGCGACGTTAAGGCGCACGCGGCGGTTGAACCACTCGCTCTTGAAGCCAATTTCATAGGCGTCCATGATTTCAGGGCGATAGGGAATGACGGCGTTGACAATGCTGCCTGCGCGACCGTTGAACCCACCAGCGTTATAACCACGGCTCCAGTTGGCGTAGACCAGCAGGTCGGGCTTCACATCATATTGCAGCCCGATGCGCGGGGTCAGTTCGTCGAACTTGACCGAAGCGCTGACCGGCCCCTGCTGAGGTCCCAACACGAACTGGTCGCGGAAGGGTTGCTGGATGCGCCCCCAAAGCGTGAAGTTCGTTTGCTTGCGATCCCAGGTCTGCCGTGCGCCTGCGGTCACCCGCAGCTTGTCGGTGATGTCCCAGTCACCCTGGAAGAACAGCGCGAAGGAGCGGCTTTTCTGCCGGATGCGATAGGCGTTGAGTGAGTTGAAGAAAGAGGTGCCCGGCGGGGTGACCGGCGACAGTCCAGCCAAATCGACCGACGGGAATTGCCGGGCGGTAAAGGCATATTCGATGTAGAAAGCGCCGGTCACGAAATTGATCGGCCCGTCGAACTGCGTTTCCGCGCGCAGTTCCTGCGAAAACTGCCAGGAGCTTTCCCGCTTGTCGTTGCGCTGTATGGCGAACCGGGTCGCGTCAAAGTCGCCGATCTGGTCTTCCTTGTCCTCACGATAGCCCGACAGGCTGACCAGCTTTACGCCGTCCAGTTCGTGCGCAACCTCCAACGTCACGGCGTTCAGGTTGTAGTAGGCGGGAAACTGGGTCGTTTCGACATCATTGCGCTTCTTGCTGAGCGGCCTGCAGACGATGGAAGTTGCAGGATTGAGGCACTGCATATTCTGCCCCGAAACATAAGTCGGATAACCCAGCGTACCAAGGCCGTTGGGCGTGAGCAGCTTGGGTCCCGTCAACGGAATGAGGTCGGGGGTCATCAGCGGGACATAGGGCGGCACCTCGCTGTCATCCTCCATCCGTTCCAAGGACAGGTAGATGCTGGTCCGGTCGCTCGGTGTCGCCACCAGCGAAAGCATATAGTCGCGCATGTCGCGCTTGCCTTCGCGGCCGCCGGTGATGCTGTTGCGAAACTCGCCATCATGCTTCTTGATCGCGATCGCGCCCTTGACCGCCAGAAGGCCGGGAATGATCGGCGCCATGATCACGCCTTCAAAATCCGTTCGCCCGAAACTTCCCACTGTCGCGCGCAGCTTGCCAGTGGCGGCAGCATCGGGATCGGGGCGGGACCGGATGACGTTTAGCGTACCGCCCGTGGTGTTACGGCCAAACAGCAAGCCCTGGGGACCGCGCAGAACCTCCAGCCGTTCGATGTCGAACGCGTCGAGCAGCGTCCCGCGCTGAAACGCCAGCGGAATGCCGTCGATCGTGAAGCCGATACCCGATTCCACCGCGCGATTGGGGTCCTGAAGCGAGATGCCGCGCAGGCTGATCTGCGGCGTGTTCAGCGCGGCGCCTGAGCGCGAAATGGTCATGCCTGGGACCAGGCCCCGCAGGCCGGTGAGCGCGTCGAGATTGGATGCGCGCATAGCCTCGCCAGTGAAGGCGGTCACGGCGACCGGCACATCCTGCAAGGGCATGGCCCGTTTCTGGGCGGTGACAATGATGTCCGCCAGCCCGACCGTGGAGGTCTTCGTTGAATCCTCCGACGTTTGCGCGAAAGCGCTGCCCGCTCCCATGACGCCCAAACTGAGCGCCAATAGCGAAGTTCCTCTCAAGATCCTCATGCCATCCCCTCCAATATGTTTGCGGTCGCTCGGCCATCGCGTCATTTTCCGCGAGGGTCTGTCTGAGCGCCGGTGACTCGCCTGGAAGCGGCCACTGGCCTGATAAGAACGCAATCGGAGGGCAGTGGAAAGTTCGATAATAGGCCGGGGGACCAAGCCGGTGACGGCAACCTTTAACCGACCAATGTCAGAAGTGGGCAGGCAAGGGTTTGTGGTGGGTGCGAAGTGCCAACTCTAGGGCAGTGGGCTTTAGGCCTTCTTGCGACGCCTTGGGGCAGGTTTGGCCGATAGTTTCGTGACAGTGGACGCCAGCAATTCGATTTGAGATGTCGCCATTTCTATGAGGGTGGGGTCCTCATGCGCGGCAAGGGTCCGGGCCGCCGCCAAAATCCTGCTTTCTGGCTTGGAAGTTTCAGAGGGGGACCCGTAACGTTCTTCGGCGCGCGCGATAAAGTCCAGCGCGACTTCCGTCGCCTGTTTGACCGCAAAATCGGTGATCTTGCCATGCCGCTGAGTGCTGGCTTCGAAAATGGCCGACTGGATGATGACCAGCGTTCGGAACGGGTCTTCTTCCGACAGCGGTTCGACTGCCCAACCCGTATGCCACAAGGTGTGGTAGGGAAGCGCCGCCACCTTGTCGAAGTCCTTCACCAGATGATGGGATTCGAAAGGAATGTGCCTTGCGAGCGCGCCCGGCTTGGCCGGGTTGGGTTGGTTGAAATAATTCTGGATTCCCTTGATCATCAGCGTGACCAATTGTTCCAGGCTGGCGGGCTTGCGCCGCCGCACATAGCTTTCCACCTCAACGCCCGTTTGCTGGACGAACCGGATCGCGATCTGACCCAATATTTCGTCAACACTGGCGAAGTGAGAATAGATTGATGTTCGCGTGATGTTGCCATGGTCGGCGATCATCGCGATGGAGATGTCGGCAGGGGCATGTTCCTTGAGCAACTCTATCGTTGCTTCAATGATTCGATCGACGCGGGCGCGGCCAGGCGCTCGCTGGCCGAGCTTTTCCCGTTCGGAAAGCAGCTCATTCTGAAGGGTCTGGAGAGTATGGGGCTGGGCATCTGTGATCAAACTGTGAGGTTTGATCGTCGTTGGTTTTTTTTCGGATTTCCCAGTGAGCCGCGTCAATCCCTGTTTTTTCATGAATGAACCATATCATAAGGAGGGGATGTTTCAAGGGAGGTAGTTATGCGACTGCTGTCAAAAAATAGTATCCTAGCGGACGATATGCCTTTACAGTTTCGCACCGGCGCAGTAATCCATCGTTAAGTGACATTTGTCTGTCGTTCGAGAGTCTGCGGTCGTGAGTTGCAGCCGGACGGTGGATTAGGGTGAAAAGGAGAGGGCGGTTGGGCAGTCGATTGGCCGGCAGAACGGCGATCATCACTGGCGCTGGTTCGATGCAGGGGATGGGCTTTGCGACGGCCCGCCTGTTCGCGCGCGAGGGTGCGTCGGTCATGCTGACGGACCTTGATGAGGCAGTTGCTGCTGCTGCTGCGGCTGCTATCGTTCAGGAGGGCGGCATTGCTTTGTCGCGGTCGCAGGATGTCCGCCAGGAAAGCGGCTGGCAGGAAATGGCGGCCAGCATGGTGGAGCGGTTCGGGCGCATCGACATCCTCATCAACAATGCCGGTATGTACTATGCCGACTATATCTCCGACACGCCTGTTGGCATGCTCGACCGTCTGGTGGAGGTGAATGTGCGTGGCGCTTTCCTTGGTTGCCAGACGGTGATCCCGCACATGCGCGCCAATGGCGGCGGTTCCATCGTCAATATTTCATCTGTTGCGGCCTTGATCGGGGTTCACAGAAGCGCAGCCTATGCCGCGACCAAGGGCGCGGTTCGCGCGATGAGCAAGAGCGTCGCGCTGGACGAAGCGCCCTATGGCATCCGGTGCAATTCGGTGCATCCCGGCACCATCGAAACGGCCATGGTCGGCGAGCTGTTGAAGGGAGACCCCGCTGCCATCAACGCCGCGACCGCGCCGATCCCGATGGGTCGCATGGGCCGACCGGAAGACGTGGCGAACATGTCGCTGTTCCTGGCATCGGACGAGGCGTCCTATGTGACGGGTGCTGAATTTGTCGTTGATGGAGGCTTGAGCATAGCATGAGCGCCGACTTTTTTCCTGTCGCGGCGGCCGCCGACCTGCCCAACAACAGCAGCAAAGCGATCACGCTGAACGGGGTGAAGCTGTTGCTGTGTCATGCTGACGGAGAATTTTTCTGTGTTCAGAATGAATGCACGCACCGGGCGTTTTCGCTGGAGAGTGGCCGGATCAGGCGGTGCATGGTGCTATGCCCGGAACATGGCATGCCGTTCGACCTGCGCACCGGAAACCCCAAAGGACAGCTGACGGACAAGCCACTTCGCACATATGAGACGCGGGTCGTGGACGGCCAAATAGAGGTTGCGATGTCGGTGGAGGTCAGTTGAGACGAGAAAGGCCATCGGGTGGACATCATTGCCTAATGTGACAATGGTTGCTTAAACGATGCGGAGGCACGGAAGCGTGCCGATGAAGATAATAGGAGGCCGGGATACGGCCTTTAAAGGAGCAGGATCGTTGCAGGATCATTCGCATTTCCGCGGCTGCGCGCTAGCCAATCATGGCAGGATGACCGCGATTTTCGGCAAGCCCGTCATGCTGCCGGAATGTGCGCTATGACCGCCGATTATATCATCGTCGGTGCCGGTGCGGCTGGCTGTGCGCTCGCCAACCGATTGTCGGAAGACCCGCGCAACCGGGTGATCCTGCTGGAGGCGGGTGGCCGTGACCGCGATCCGTTGATTCACGCCCCCGGCGGGCTGATGCCGCTGCTCATGTCCGGCAAGCATAGCTGGAACTATATGAGCGCGCCGCAGGAAGAGTTGAACGACCGCGTCCTCTTCCTGCCCCGTGGCAAGGTGCTGGGCGGCGGCAGTTCCATCAACGGCATGATCTATGATCGCGGCACCCCCAGCGACTATGACCGATGGGCGGCGCTGGGCAATGCGGGCTGGTCCTATGCCGACCTGCTGCCCTATTTCAAACGGGCCGAAAGCTATGAACCGGGTGGCGATGAACAGTGGCATGGTCATTCCGGGCCGGTCAGGATCAGCCGTCCGGGCGTCCATAATCCGCTGGCCAAGGCGTTCCTGCATGCCTGCGAGGAGGCAGGATACCCCTATAATGACGACACTAATGGTGCCACCCGCGAAGGGGCCGGGCCTGTCGACATGTTCGTCAGCAAGGGCCGTCGATGGAGCGCGGCAACGGCCTATATAAAGCCGGTTCGGTCGCGTCCCAACCTGGACGTCCGCCTGGGCGTGCAAGTGTTGAAGATACTGGTGGAGAATGGCCGTGCCGCCGGGGTGCGCATCAGGGAAAAGGGGCAGGACGCGGATATTCGCACGCAAGGAGAAGTGATCCTGTGCGGGGGTGGCATCAATTCGCCCCAGCTATTGATGCTGTCGGGCATTGGCGGTGCTGCCGCATTGTCGCAGGTCGGCATAGATCCCGTTCTGGACCTGCCCGGCGTCGGCGGAAACCTGCAGGACCATCTGTCCGTCTATGTGAAACAGGCCGTGACGCAGCCGGTGTCGCACTATCAATATGTCAGCCCGCTAAAGGGGGCGACGGCCCTGGCGCAATATCTCGCATTTCGTAAGGGGCCTTTGGCCAGCACGGGCATGGAGGCGGTCGCCTATGTGCGGTCGCGGCCCGATGTCCCGGAAGCGGACGTGAAGCTGTCGCTGGTGCTGGCGCTGATGAACGACCAGATGACCGGCCTGATGCCGCGCCACGGCTTCATGGCGCATGTCTGCGTCGTCCGGCCACATAGCCGTGGTCATGTGACGCTTGCATCGCCCGATCCGCTGGCAGCGCCGGTCGTGGATCATCGCTATCTGAGCGATAACCGGGACATGGTCGATTTCCGCAACGGCATTCGCGTGTGCCGGGAAATTTTCGGGCAGGCCGCCTTTGACCCCTATCGTGGCGATGAACTGACGCCGGGTGCGTCCTGCCAGTCCGATAGCCAGATCGACGCCTTCATCCGCGCCAACGCCAATGCGGACTATCACACGGCGGGCACATGCAAGATGGGATCGGACGATGACAGCGTCGTAGATGCTCGCCTGCGCGTGCGGGGGATCGCAGGGCTGCGGGTCGCCGACACGTCGGTGATGCCGACCCTGGTTGGCGGCAACACGAATATGCCCGCGATCATGATCGGCGAAAAGGCGGCGGACCTGATCCGGGGGCGCAGTCATGCGTGACGCGCGCAAGGAAAGTATCAAGCGGACGGAACCGCGAGTGTTTGGAGAGCGATAATGCCGGTTTGGGACGAGGTTTTCGACGTCGTTGTCATGGGTTCGGGCGCGGCGGGCGTGTCGGCGGCGATGGCGGCGCAGCATCGCGGCGTCAGGACGCTGGTGCTGGAGCGCAGCGACAAGCTGGGCGGAACCAGCGCCGTTTCGGGCGGCGTGCCGTGGATTCCCAACAACCACCACATGCATGAGGTGGGGACGACGGACTCACGCGAACAGGCGCTCACCTATCTACGCAGCCTTTCGCTGGGGAAAATGGATATCGAGCTGGCGGAAACCTATGTCGATGAAGGCCCCCAGGTGCTGCGCTTCATCGAGGATGAGACGCAGTTGAAGTTTCGCGCGCTCAAGACGCCCGACTATCATCCCGAACATCCCGGCGGAACCTTTGGCCGCTCCGTCAGCCCCGGCCTGTTCCCTGGGGGAGAGCTGGGCGAACTGCGCGCCCATCTGCGGTCCGCGCCCTGTTTTCCGCTGCCAGTGGCAATGACGGACATAGATGACGGCACGAACATGCTGGACCCCGTGGTCATCGGCGACCGGCTGGCCAAGGGCATGGTCGGCACTGGCATGGCGCTGATGGCGGGCCTGATCAAAGGCGCGGTCGACAAGGGCGTGGAGTTCCGCCGCAACGCGCGGGGCCGCCGCCTGGTCATCGAGGATGGCGCGATCGTCGGCATCGAAGTGGAACAGGACGGTCGCATGGTCAGGATTGGCGCGCGGCGCGCGGTGATCCTGGCGAGTGGCGGCTTTGAATGGAACAAGGACATGGCGACCGACCTGATGGGCGGTCCCATCGAAGGTCCGCTGAGCCCGCCCTTTAATGAAGGCGACGGCCTGATCATGGCGGCAGAGGCGCAGGCCAGCATGGCCAACGCGCACGAAGCCTGGTGGATGCCGATGATCCGCATCCCCGGCGACGAATATGAAGGACAGCAGCTTAACCGCATGGTCGTGGGCGAAAGGGCCGCGCCCGGTTCGATCATGGTCAACCGCGCGGGCAAGCGTTTCGTCAACGAAGCGCATAATTATAACGATGTTGGCCGGTCCTTCCGCAACTTCGATCCTGTCGCCTTCGACTATCCGAACCTGCCCGCCTGGATCATCATCGACGCCACATTTCTGGACAAATATCCGTTCGGGACGCGATATCCGGGTGATCCCGTCCCCGCGTGGCTGGAATCCGCGCCGACGTTGCGCGAACTGGCGCAGAAGATCGGCGTCGATCCCGATGGGCTGGAAAACACGGTCGCGCGCTTCAACGACAATGTGGCGCGGGGCGAAGACCCCGACTTCCATCGCGGTCGGAGCGTCTATGATCGTCACTATGGCGACCCGTCGCGCGAAGGTGCGCTCCAGTCGCTGGGGCCGATCGGACAAGCGCCCTATTATGCGTGTCGCGTCTATTCGGGCGTGTTGGGCACCAAGGGTGGGCCAAAGATAAATGCCAAGGCCGAAGTGGTGAATGTCCGGGGTGGGCGCATCCCCGGCCTTTATGCCGCAGGCAATGTGTCCGGCGGCTTCACCGGCATGGCCTATCCCGGCGCGGGGGCCACGATCGGACCCGGCCTGGTCTTTGGCCATATCGCCGGGCGCGAAGCGGCATCCAGCGTCAACCGGTTCTGAAAAGGAGGCGATATTGCCCGAAGTCGAACATACCACCACTGTCGCCGCGTCGATGCCCCAGGTTTGGAACTTCGTCGAGGACATGGACAATTGGGCGCCTTTCCTGACGGGCTACCAGCGGCATGAGAAGATCAACCGCGACGAGTCCATCTGGGTGGTGAAGGGCGAGCTGGGCGGGCTGACGCGAACGGCGGAGTTCAAGGTCCAGGTGACCGAGTGGCAGGAGCCAAGCCGCGTCACGTTCGTGATGCAGGGCGTGCAGGAGCCTGTCACCGGGTCCGGCGAGTTTTTGGCGACCGATCTGGGCGGTGGCGCGGATGATGCGTCGTCCGCGCCTGCCGCTGCGCCCGCTTCGACGGGAAGCTGGCTGGGCCGGTTGTGGGACCGGCTGTCCCGCTGGCTATTGCGGCGCGTCACCAACAGCGTTGACGTGCAGGCCGTGAAACCTGCGGTTAGCGGGGGACAACGGAACACGCAGATCACCTTCCGCCTGAACGTTCAGGCGGGCGGAGCGACCGGCCCGGTGCTGAACCTGTTGCTGGGGCCGATGCTGAAGCCGGTGGCCGAAGATCTGGCGATGAAGATCGCTCGGTCGGTGGATAGTCCGGGCTAGAAGGGCGTGACGAAGCGGGGAAGCTCTGCTATTGACGGACAATTGTCCGTTATGCATGATTGTTGAAAATTCGCCCCTCTACGCCTGCCGCATTTGGCGCAGGCAGTTGCAGGCGCGGCGTGATGGTTTGGGAATAGACCCGGCGGGGCGTGCTGCACGCCGGATTGCATCGACAGGAGATGGAATATGACAGAGAATCTGGCCGAAAAGGCAGGCGCCGGGCGTTCTTCGAAACTTCAGGGCTGGCGATATTTTGACCGCGACTTTGCCGCGCGCGAATGGGACGCCGTCTGGACAAAAAGCTGGCTGGTGATCTGCCGGGAAGACCAGATTCCCGAACCCGGCGATTTCCTGGTGGAGGAAGTCGGCGCGGAATCCATCCTGGTGGTTCGCCAGGAAGATGGCGGCATCAAGGCGTTCTACAATGTGTGCCAGCATCGCGGGAACAAGCTGGTGGCCGTGGCGGAAGGTTCGATGCCGTCGTTCACATGCGCCTATCATAGCTGGAAATGGTCGCTGGAAGGCGAATGCATCGGCGCGCAGGACCCGGAAGATTTCGCGGCTGGCTCGCCCTGTGGGCGCAAGCGGCTGGCGGAGATCAACAGCGAGATATTCGCCAGCTTCGTATGGGTGAACATGGATGCCAACCCGATGCCGCTCAACGAATATCTGGGCGAATTGTATGAACCGCTGGCCCGTTATCCGTTCGAATTGATGCACGCCACCCAGGCTATTTCGGTGCGGATGCCGTGCAACTGGAAGATCATATCGGACAATTTCCGCGAGACCTACCACATCCCCACGGCGCACCCGGAAGGGCTGTATGTCAACGAGCCCTATTATGTGACCGCGATCATCGAAACGTTGAAAAACGGTCATGCACGTCTTGTGACGCCGGGCAGCCAGCCGTCGCGTTACTTGCCAGACGGAAAACTGGAGATCGACGATTATCTGATCCAGGACCTGAAGACCTGGGAACTGGACCCCGAAGATTTCCAGGACAAGCCGCTGGCAATCCGTGAGGCAATCATCGCGCAGAAGCGCAAGCTGGGGGAAGGTCGCGGGCATGGCCATTATAACCGGATGGAAGATGCGCAGCTGACCGACACCTTCCTCTATTCGATCTTCCCCAACCTGACGCTGACCTGTTTTTCGGACGGAATGCTGTTCCTGCGCGCGCTGCCGCACCCGACCGATCCTGAAAAATGCACGTTCGACACATGGTTCTACGCGACCGGATCGGAGGATTTTTTCACCAAGATGCTGACGTCCGCAGGCGGAGTGAGCGAGACGAGCCGCGAGCCGGTAGAGCGCGAGTGGCGCAACTTTGGCGAAGGAAGCCTGGGCATCACGCTGGACGGCGATGCGGGCATCATGGAAGCGCAGCAACGCGGCATGCATTCGCGCGGATGGAACGGCGCGGAGCTGGCCGGGCAGGAAAAGCGGATCACCCATTATCATGACCGCATCGACCAGCTGATCGCCGACAATGAAATGTCGATTGCCGCCGAATGATGAATGGCCTGCGGGCGTTCGCGCGCTCAGGCTGACGCGGATGTGACGGATTTCAGCGGGTAGACGCCGGAGCTGCGTGCGTACGCCCTCATCCTGGGCGCGCACATAATGCTGACGGCCAATGTGACGATAAGGAGAGGCTCAATGTTTCTGGACCCAGTTTCGGGCCAACTCAAAAAGGTCCGGCAGATCGCCTTTGTCGTGCCGAATGCGGTTGAATGGGCGCACCGGCACATGGCCCGTTTCGGGTCAGGTCCCTTTTTCGTATTGGCCCATCTGCCGCATGATTTGCAGACCTATCGGGGCAAGGAAATCGACCTGGATACGACAGGCGTCGTCGGTCAATGGGGCGACGTGATGATCGAATTGGTGGAGCAGCATTGCGATACGCCATCGGCCTATAGCGAACTTTATCCCACGGGTGGCCCCGGCCTGCACCATATGACCGTGTTCGTCGATGACCTTCACGAGGCGATCAAGGATTATGAAAGCAAGGGTTTCGACAATATCCTGTATTCGGTTGTTTCCCCGCTCGGCGATACCAAGCCCAGTCCCTATGCCATGATGGATACGCGCAAGGAGTTCGGCATGTTGACCGAATTCTACGAAGAGGCCGTCGTCAGCGACTTCTACAAGATGGTGCGCGAATCCGCTGAGGGTTGGGATAGGTCGGACCCCATCCGCTATATCTATGGACAAGCTGAGGGATGATTCAGCATGCAAACGCGTAACCTTGGTAAGTCGGACCTTAAAGTGTCCGTCGCAGGTCTTGGCTGCAACAATTTCGGCTGGTTCCTCGACAGGGAAAAGTCGTTGGAGGTCATTGGCGCCGCGATCGACGCGGGCATCAACTTCTTCGACACGGCGAATAATTATGGCTTCCCGCCCGGAGAATCGGAACGCATCCTTGGCGAAGCGGTGCGTGGTCGCCGTGATGGAGTCATCATCGCCACCAAGGTCGGCGACAAGGTGGGTGACAGCGACGAGAATCAGGGCGCGGCCCCGGCCTATGTGCGTCAGGCTTTGGAACAGAGCCTGACCAATTTGGGCACGGATTATGTGGACCTCTATCAGCTTCACTACCCCGATCCGAAGGTGCCGATCGCTGAAACGCTGGGCGCTTTCGACCAACTGATTCAGGAAGGCAAGGTGCGCTATGTCGGCTGCGCGAACCATAGCGCCGCGCAGTTGGCGGAAGCACTGGACGCGGCCGGGGCGACGCATCGTGCGGCATTCATCTCGTGCCAGTCGGAATATAGCCTGTTGGCGCGTGACGTCGAAAGCGACCTTGCGCCACTGATGGCGAAGAATGGCGTCGGGTTTCTTCCCTATTTCCCGCTGGCGAACGGATTGCTGACGGGTAAATATCTGGGTGGGGATGACAGTGCGGGCCGTCTGGAGACGCTCAAGCAGATCCCCTTCTTTGAGAAATTCCTGACGCCGGAACGGTTCGAAAAAGTCGGTCGCCTGGCCGAAATCTCTCGCAGATCGGGCATTCCGATGGTCACGCTTGCCCTGGGATGGCTCGCCGCGCAGCCCTTCGTCTCATCGGTGATCGCTGGCGCGACCAAGGCGGAGCAGGTTCGCGCCAATGCCGAGGCATGCATGACGGCGTTGCCGCAGGAGCTGTTGTCGGAGTTGGACCAGTTGTGACGACCGGCGTCATTTACGTCGCGATCAGTTGATCCATGCATCGCCGGGAACGAAGTTTCCCGGCGATGGTGCCTTTCGACTATTATCAGCGGGACGGCGAGTAGGGCGCGGCATCCGCGAAGATCAGCGTTTCCTTCGCGCCGCTTTTGCAGAGTTCCTGATAGATCCTGCCCGCTTCGGGCGCGGCCGCCATCGCCTGAATGCCCGTGTCAAAGGCATTCATGTCGGGCAATTTCCACAGATGAATCACAGTATTGGCCCGTCCGATCTTGGTCACTAGCCCGGCGATCATTTCCCACCCTGCGCTTTCGGCTATCCGCTTCATGTCGGGAACAATGTTCAGAAAGACCGGAAGGGTTTCATAGTCGAGTTCCAAGGTTGCCTGAAGATAAACGCTCATCTGATCCATCCACGCCTAAGATTATGGGATTATAGAAACGGGTTTTACCGTCTGGGCAAGAATCTAAATGACTCCCGTCCGTTATGCAAGTGATAGCTCTGGTGTCTGGAGCGCTGCGGACGGCGGGCAGTGGCGACGTAAGAGATCGCGCGGATGAGTCGGGCATCGAATCATCTCCCCCGGTTATCATAGCATTTTAGCCGATTGGCGACCATTTTAGTGCGGAAGATACCTGCCAAATGTCAGTTATATACGAAATGCGGAGTGCCTTTTGGGTGGATTCCTGTTGACCGACAACGGGAATGAAGTTAGCTAGCACACTTGTATGGAGACAAGTCGCGCAAAAGCGACATATGCCATTTTAGGACCAAGTCTGCGTGGATGGGGAGGATATCATGAACAGCCTGGCATTTTCGTCGGCAATTGCGATCGCAACTGCATTGGTGGGCGCTCAAGCGTCCTGGGCTCAGGAGCCGCAGCAGATGGAGGCCGCGCCCACACCAACCCAGGAACCGGCAGGCCAAGGGCTTGCCGATATCATCGTGACCGCCCAAAAGCGCGCAGAGCCGTTGCAGAGCGTGCCAGTATCCGTTTCTGCATTCAGCAATGACACGCTTCAAAAGGCCCGCGTTGAAGGGCTTACCGGCCTGCGCGGCCTGGTCCCCGGCATGACCGTCACGCGCTCTGGCGCGGCCGTTGACGTTCCGCAGATCAGCCTGCGCGGTATTTCCATCCAGGACGTTCTGCCCAGCGTCGAACCCGGCATCGGCATCACGCTGGACGGCATCCCCATCGCATTCCAGCGCGGTGCGTTGATCGATGCGTTCGACGTGCAGCGGGTCGAGGTGCTGCGCGGTCCACAGGGCGTCCTTAACGGGAAGAACACAACCGGCGGTTCAATCAACGTCGTGCGCCTGCGTCCCGATCCATCCGCAGATACGACGGGCCGGGTTCGCTTTACCATCGGCAGTTTCGGCCAGAACGACTATGAAGGCTATATCATGGCCCCGGTCGTGAAGGATATCCTGGCAGTCAAGGCGACGGTTTCGGTTCGCAAGGACAAAGGTCAGTTCCGCAACATCGTGACCGGCGGGCGGGAAGGGGATCGCGACGTCCGGCAATATTCGCTGGCTGCGGTCGCGACGCCCACCGACAGGCTGAACATCTATGTGGCGTTCGACCGGCTGGAAAATGACAGCGTCATTCCCCCTTATGTGCCGACGCATGTTCCCGACTTTATTACCTATCCCATCCCCGGATATTTTGGCGGCTTTAATTCCCCCTGTATCAATCCGGCGACGCAGATTGTCTGCAGCCCCCTGAGCGGCCTGGACAAGGGAAAGAATGAAGTTGAGAGCACCCAGCTGCCGGCTTCCCTGCGAATGACCGCCGGTACTGGCGAGATATCCTATGATCTGACGGATGAGGTGACGTTCACGTCCCTGACCGGATATCGTGAATTCCACGAACGGCAGACCAGCGACTTCGATGCGACGCGTTTTGCCCTGTTCCGCGACAAGGCCGCAGTCGATGCCAAGCAGTTTTCCCAGGAAGCGCGTTTCGCAACATCCTTCTCCGGCCCGTTCAACATCGTCGCCGGTGCGTTCTATATGAATTATTCCTATACGGAACGGCAGAACCCGTCGCTGGACATGGCAGTCCTGCCGGACATGGATGCGAACGGAAATGTCATCCTGACCAATGGCTTGCCGACATTTTCGACACCGCCGGGCGTTGCGTTCCTCAATTCGCTGAACCGCTACCGCACATATCAGACCAACAAGACGTTCGCCCTGTTCTTCCAGGCCGACTACGACATCACCGATCAGCTGCGGCTGACCGTCGGTGGGCGTCAGACATGGGACAAGAAGACCACCGATTATACCCTGTGGGCGCCGGTATTTTCGACCGTTCGTGACATGGACGTCGTCGGTCCGCTGGTTGGCCAAGATACGGGCCGGGCGAAGTTCAAGAAGTTCACGCCCAAGGTCAATTTGCAGTATAAGTTCACGCCCGACATCCTTGCCTATGCGCAATATAGCAAGGGCTATAACACCGGTGGCTTCAATGGCCGTCCCGGCAATCTGATCACCGCCGTTCAGGCTTATCAACCGGAGACGATGGAGGCCTATGAAGTCGGTCTGAAAACCGAATTCCTGAACAATCGCGTCCGTTTGAACCTGTCCGCTTTCCACAACACCTTGGATGACAAGCAGGAGAATGTGCTCCAGGTCGTGGGGACCACGAATGTGACGTCGACACTCAACGTCGCCAAGGCCCAGTATAAGGGATTTGAGGTGGAGTTGGCCGTCGCGCCCATGCGCGGGTGGACGATCAGTGGATCGGCGGGTTATCTGGATGCAAAGTACAAGGATTTCGTCGGAAACCTGGGGCAAGGGGTCCAGGACCTGAGCAGCCTGAGGTTGCGGCGCGTGCCGAAATGGACCGCTGGCGCGATTTCGGACTACAGCTTTGCGGCGGGTCCCGGCACCGCTGGGGTGAATGCGGCGATTTTTCACACCGGTCGTTATGAAACGGACGTGCTGAATGATCCTCGCGGCTCTATTCCCCCGGTTACGAAGATCGACCTGGGCGCTCGTTATGAATTGCCGGTTACCGGCAACACCACCATCGAGCTGGCGGCGTTCGTGAAGAATGTCACCAACAATACGACATATGACGGATATACCTCTGGTGAAGCGGTCGGCACTTTTATCGAATTTGCCAACCCATCGCCGGGCCGCCAGTGGGGGGCGTCGCTGACCGCGCGTTTCTGAACTGGTGTCCAAAGTCTTCGGGTGGCGGGGCTACCCTGTCAAAATAACCCCGCCACCCGAGACCGACGCGAAAATTCGCCAAAGCCGGCACCAAATTGAAACGCAGGAGATTTCCAGATGAGGCTTGAAGGAAAGGTAGCGCTGGTCGCTGGGGCGGCGGGAGCCGACAATATGGGCCAGAAGATTGCCGAGCGGCTGGCGAAGGAAGGGTGCAAGGTCGTCGTCACCGGGCGTCATGAAGAGCCGCTGCGCGCCATCGCCGATCGGATCGACGGCAGTTACGTCCAGATGGACATCACGGACAAGGCGCAGGTGGAAGCCGCCGTGGACTTTGCCGTCAGAAGCTATGGCAAGCTGGACGTTGCGGTCAACGCCACCGGATGGGGCCTGATGAAGCCGACCCATGAAACCAGCGAGGCCGATCTGGACAAGATTCTGGCCATCCAGTTCAAGGGGCCGTTCTTCTTCATCCAGGCGATGCTGCGCGTGATGGGGCAGGGCGGGTCGATCATCCAGATTTCCTCAGCCACGGCGACCATCATGCTGGAAAATCATGCCGCCTATATGGGGACCAAGGCAGGTATCGACCATGTGATCCGCACCGTTGCCAACGAATATGGCGTGCGCGGCATCCGGGCGAATTCGATATCGCCGGGCCTGACAGAGACGCCGATGGCAGGCGACACATTCAGTTTCAAGGAGTTGGTGGACGCTTTTGCGAAAGAATACCCCCTTGGACGCCTGGGTACGCGCGAAGATATTGCGGCCGCCGTGGTGTGGCTGGCATCCGACGAATGTTTCATGACTGGCCAGAATCTTCAGGTGAATGGCGGGTTGACGCTGCGCCGCAACCCGATCCTGTCGGAACTGGGCGAAGTTGCCGCTCGGGCCACGGCTCATCTGAGCAGCTGAACTGACGATATTTGCGAAGGGGAGGTTGGCTTCGGCCCGCCTCCCTTTTTTTGTGGGCGCGTGATTGCCCGGTGTGTCGATGATGCGTTAAAGCCGCCCTGGCGCATTATGCACCGGGGCGGCGATTGGTTCTAAAGCGGATTCACCCCGTTCGGGCTGAGCTTCTTTTGATGTGCGAGCCTGAAGAAGTAGAACCCTTCGACAGGCTCAGGGCGAACGAAGGAATCTAGCCTGGTAACGCCTTTAGATATCGGTGAACTGCATCCGGCGGATTGGATCTGTTCCATCAAAGCCCTCGGCGGACTTTTTCAGATGTGCGTAGAAGGGGCGGGTGCCTTCTTCTTCATAAAGCTCGGTCATCACGCCCAGCTGCTTTGACGTGTCCATGATGGCGTAGCGGCCCAGGCCGTTGGGGAAGGTTTCCCCGTAAAGAGCCGCCTCGCAACCTTCCGCTTCATATTGAGCGATCCGCTTGTCGAGGTCATCGACGAACATCGCGAAATGGTGGATGCGCGACTCGCCCTGCTTTACCAGGTCGCGATAGGCCGATGGCTGATCATCATGCTGTTGCACGAATTCCGCAGTGATATTGCCCCACTGGCCATAGACGGACGTGACGTCGATGACGCTGTCCTTGCCCCGATAGCGATGAACGTGGAGCGGGTAATGTTCGACCGCCCAGAAAGGGCCGGAGCCATAGCGGCGCGAGTGGGCGCGGGCCGCTTCAATCGCGTCAGGAACCACGAAAGCGATCTGCGTGATCGCAAGGGCAGGGGTGAAGATGAAATCGCTCATGTAACTACTTCCTTGTTGAACATTTGTCAGTTGGATGATGCGAACGTGAATGAATGCCTGCGTCGCAGGACCTAACGGTCGTGCCGCTTTGAGGAGGCGAGGCGCGAATGGCGGGAGATTGCCGACGACGCCCGATGTGCGAGGCAATTCCATGCCTCGCCGTCGTGGCGGCCTTCACCGCGCGGCGCATTTTGTGCCTTTCTAACGGTCATTAATCCTCGATCCTGGGCGGGCTTTTTGTCACTGCCCTGTCGTTGCTTATTCAATAAACGACATCCGTCTGTTATAGAAAGTGACGAACGTCGTCAAACCGATAATGGATGGGGCCGGGATCTGACCTCCTGATCGACAGCAAGTCCCATGCACGCGCATTGCGCATTGACTTGGTAAACGACAAATGTCAGTGATATCGATAAACGACGAGACGGCTGCCGTCTCAGGCGCTGTGATCCCGCCGCCAAGGCCGGCGGTGATGGTTCGGCACAAAACACAAAGCAGAGCGATTCCGGCTCGCACTTATGGAGAGAAGTGGGAAATGACCTATAATCTGACAGTACGGCCCGATGGAGCTGTGTTCATTATCGGCGGCACCGGCGGCGCGGGATCGGCCATCGTGCGGGCCTTTGCGAAGACCGGGGCCAATATCGCATTCACCTATAACAGCAATGAACGCAAGGCGAACGCCCTGGTCGAGGAGTTGGCGGCTGACGGGGTGAAGGCGTCGGCGAGCAAGCTGGACATCACGGACCTACAGGCCGTTGAGGGATGTATTGCGCAAGTCGTGGAGCAGTACGGCCATATCCACACGGTCATCTACGCGTCAGGCCCGATGTGGGATAACACGCTCCAATTGGCCGACGTGAAGCCCAGTTTCATGGAGTTTCTGGTCAAGACGGAGCTGTTCGGATTCTTCAACGTGATCAGCGCGACCAAGGAACAGATGCGCGCGAACAAGGGCGTCATCACGGTTTGCACCAGTTTCGGCAACGCGCGCCGTTTCGACCGCGACGGCCAATCCGCCGTGCCGAAGGCGGGCCTCGAAAGCATGGCGCTCTACCTTGCGGCGGAAGAGGCGGTTTATGGCGTGCGTGCCAACGTCGTTCGTTTGGGCTGGTTCAATTTCGGCATGGGCGCGATCGACAAGGCCGAGGCTGAACTGGACGATCCGGGCCGCGCGATGACCGGCGGCGACGCTGGCGCGGAAGCGCTGGAGTGGATGACCAGTCGCATCCGCCTGGGCAACCGGCCGGGTCGAGGAGAGGAACTGGCCAGCATGGTGCTCTACCTTTCGTCGGAACAGGCATCCTATGTCACCGGCCAGATCACCTGCGTCGACGGCGGCATTTCGCTTTAGCCACTTTGGCGGGCGCGGCCTTCAGGGCTGTGCCCGCTTGTCCTTTATGGGCTGAGCCGGATGCGCCGCGCCTGTGGCCGGTTGGCCGAAGGCGGCTGTTCCGGGGTGGCGCGAATGGGTGTCGTCAATCCCATGATTGACATATGTCAGATAGTATGCAGGTATACTAATGACGCCATGCCCGCTCGAAGCGCGGGATGGACGTGTCGGGAGAATGCTTCCGACATGGGCCGGTAACTGAAAACCCGGCGGACACGGAGAGGATCAATGGTGCAGATTTCCGTCCTGGTTAACCTGGAGGCAGGTGATCATCGCGTTGCGTTGACGCCATCAGCCGTCACCCGTTATGCGAAGCTGGGCTTGTCCACGCTGGTCGAAAGCGGCGCGGGCCTTGCTGCGGGGTTTTCGGACGAAGCCTATGCGGCACAGGGCGCGGCCATTGTTTCCCGCCAGGAAGCGCTGACACAGGCGGACGCCCTGGTCACGGTTCGGCCCCCGGCGGCGGCTGATCTTGCGGGGGTCCGGCCCGGAACCAAGCTGATCGGGGGGCTTGCGCCCTACGCCGACCCCGCCCGGATGGCGGATTATGCCAGCCTGGGCGTGGAGGCCATGGCGCTTGAGCTGCTGCCCCGCACGACGCGGGCGCAGGCGATGGACATATTGTCCAGTCAGGCCAATCTGGCCGGCTATCATGCGGTGGCGCGGGCCACGACCGAGCTTAATCGCTGCCTGCCCATGATGACCACGGCGGCAGGGTCGATCGTCGCGGCCAAGGCTTTTGTCATGGGCGTTGGCGTCGCCGGGCTACAGGCTATCGCCACCGCCCGGCGGCTGGGCGCGGTGGTGTCCGCCACGGATGTCCGGCCGGAAACGCGGGAGCAGATCATGTCGCTGGGCGCAAAGCCTGTGTTCGAGGATATCCGCGACGGCGACCAGTTGACCGCAGCGGCGGGCGGCTATGCAGGGGAAATGAGCGAAGCCTATCGCCAGCGTCAGGCGGCGTTGGTCAGTGGCCACATCGCCATGCAGGACATTGTCGTCACGACCGCGCTGATCCCCGGTCGGCCCGCGCCGCGCCTGATCAGCGATGCGCAGATCGCGACCATGAAGCCGGGCAGCGTGATCGTCGATCTGGCGGCGGAAAGCGGCGGCAATGTCGAAGGTGCAGTGGTGGGAGAGATGGTGGAACGCCATGGCGTGAAGATTATCGGGCTGGTCGATGGCGCATCACGGCTGGCGGTTGACGCGTCGAACCTGTTCGCGCGCAACTGCTATAATTTCATCGAAGCCTATTGGGACAAGGTAGGAAAGACGTTGGCGATGGCCGCCGACGATGTGCTGATCGAAGCAGTGACGCTGACGCGGGGTGGCATGATTGTGCATCCCCGATTCGTTCAGGCGGCAGCGGCCTGAAGCAGGGGATGGTGACAGTGAACGCTTTTAATGCAGATTATCTTTTCGTCTTCATACTGGCGGCCTTTTTGGGTTTTCAGTTGATCAAGAAGGTGTCGCCGCTGCTGCATTCGCCGTTGATGTCGCTGACCAATGCGATTGCGGCGGTGGTGATCGTGGGGGCGATCACGATCACGGGTGAGGAAGGCGCGACGCCGCTGGCCAAGACGCTGGGCTTTATCGCGGTGTTCTGCGCGACGGTGAATCTGGTCAGCGGGTTCATGATCACCGATCGCATGCTCAAGATGTTCAAGCCGCGGGGGAAGTAACAGATGGGCGTCTTTGTTCCTTTTGCGGCGATTGCCGCATCGGCTCTGTTCATCCTGTCGCTGATGTGGATGAGCCATCCTTCGACTGCCCGGCGCGGCGTGCGCGCGGGCGAAATCGGGATGGTCATCGCCATCATCGGCGCGCTGGTCCAGCATGAGGTGGTCAATTACGACCTGATCATCATCGCGATGATCGCGGGTGCGGCGGCGGGCATCCCGATGGCGCTGTTGATGCCGATGACGGCGATCCCGCAGCGAACTGCCATTTCCCACGCATTCGGCGCGCTGGCTGTCGGCCTGATCGGCGCGGCTGAATATTATAAACATGCCCACCCCGAATATGCCGGCGGCTTCATCATGTGGGTGCTGATGTTCGAAATGCTGCTGGGTTTCCTGACCTGCACGGCATCGGTCGTCGCCTTTGCCAAGCTGCAGGAACTGATGGGCAGCCGCCCGGTGTCTTTCCCCGGCCAACGCATCTTCAATGGCGCGGTGGCGCTGGCGACGGTGGTGATCGGCGCGACGCTGGCGATCGATCCGACCCAGACCTGGCTGTTCCCGGCGTTTGTCGCGCTGGCGCTGCTGTTTGGCATATTGCTGGTGATCCCGATCGGCGGGGCGGACATGCCGACCGTGATCGCGCTGCTCAACAGCTATGCAGGTCTGGCGGCGAGCGCCATGGGCTTTGCGCTGGGCAACAAGCTGTTGATCGTGGCGGGCGCGCTGGACGGGGCGTCGGGCTTCATCCTGGCGCTGGTCATGTGCAAGGCGATGAACCGCAGCTTTGCCAACGTCATGTTCGGCGGCTTTGGCAAGGTGATCGCGGGCGTGACCGGGGGCAAGGACGACCGCGTGGTGCGTTCCGCCTCGGCTGAGGAAGCGGCGATGCAGCTGGAAAATGCCAGCAGCGTGGTCATCATCCCCGGCTACGGCATGGCGGTGGCACAGGCGCAGCACAAGGTGAGCGAGCTTTACCAGGCGCTGACCAAGAAGGGCGTGGACGTCAAGTTCGCGATCCACCCGGTGGCGGGGCGCATGCCCGGTCACATGAACGTGCTGCTGGCCGAAGCCAATGTGCCTTATGAGCAGCTGGTCAACCTGGACGACATCAACCCCGAACTGCCGCAGGCGGACGTGGCGGTGATCATCGGCGCGAACGACACGGTCAATCCGTCAGCGCGTGACGACCCGCAGAGCGCCATCGCGGGCATGCCGATCATCGAGGCGGATCGCGCCAAGTCGGTGTTCGTGATCAAACGGTCGATGAATGCGGGCTTTGCCGGGATCGATAATCCGATCTATTATAACAGCAACACCCAGATGCTGTTCGGTGACGCCAAGGACATGGTCGGCTCCATCGCCAAGGAACTGAGCGGGGGCGGGTCCGGGTTGCACTGATCGACAGCGGCGTTCTGTTCAGGTCGCCGCCGCTGCTGGCGCTTGAACAAGGTGATACGGGACGAGGCAGGGCAGGAGGATCGGCATCAAGGACCGGTGCGTTTCTCAGGCGCTTTTCGGTCTTTACATCGATCAGTGCGAAGGATTGCCCGAAAATATTTGGGGAATACCCAAATTGCGATGACTATATGTTGACGATATGCTCAGATTCAAATCAATCCAAGTGATTGGGTGATCCAGATTTGGGACCAATTTGGTCAATAGTGCGTCCTAGCTCTTGCTGTAGGCATTCGACGACTTGCTGAACTTTCGGTAGCAAATGTCTTCGCTGAGGATAAACTGCCCAGATCGGTTCATCTTCAGGCTGGAAATCCTCGAGCAATAGCTCAACTGTGCCTTGCTTTAGATGGGGTAAAATATAAAAATCAGGCAGCTGACAGATGCCCAAACCAGCGAGGCATGCTTCGATCACTGCATGCCCGCTATTACAACGGAAGCGCCCTTTCGGCCTGTGAATGGCTGTGTGACCATCGCGCTGATAATGCCAAGTGGTGGACGTGCCTGCAATACATTCATGCGCTGCCAGGGATTCGACGAGTTTGGGCCGTCCGGCGGAAGCCAGATAGCTGGGTGCCGCACAGGTATAGAGCCTGCGCGAAGCAACACGGGTTGCGATCAGACGCGGGTCCGTAATCGGACCCGTACGTACAGCCAGGTCAAAGCCTTCGGCCGCCAGATCAATCACTTGGTTGGACAGCAGGATCGATACTGTCAGCTTAGGATGCTGCATGGCGAAACGGCGGATGATTGGTGCGACGAAGAGCTCCCCCATCGCCGTGGAACAGGTGACCCTCAGCTCGCCTTGGGGCTCATTACGTTCACTGATGAGGCCAATTGCTTCATCCCTTTCCTGAGCGATCCGCTCGCAGCGTTCGAAAAAGATGCGACCCGTGTCGGTCAAGCGCACAGTACGGGTTGTGCGGTGGAGCAGCTGCGCCGCTATACGCTGCTCCAGCGCCATAATGGATCGGCTGACATGCGTTGTTGATACGCCCAGCGTCCTAGCACCGCGCGTAAATGAGCCAGTCCTGGCCACGCTCAAAAATTCGTCGATTCCGTCCCAGCTGGACACAAATTATCCCTATTATGAAATAATGCTTTGCCAAAAGCCTATATTATCAAATCGTAGGGTCATTGCTACGAGGGATCGACAGAAAAATGAGGACAGGCTGGGGTAGCGCGAGCGCATGTGAGTCCGCGATACCTGCACAGGATTTTGGCTGTTTGCGTTTTGTCATCCTTGATTTCTCAAATTTCGATCCGTTCCAGGAGTGAAAAATGAAGACCCGCGCCGCCGTTGCCTTTGAAGCGAAGAAGCCTTTGGAGATCGTCGAAGTTGACCTGGAGGGGCCTAAAGCGGGCGAGGTTCTGGTCGAAATCATGGCGACGGGCATATGCCATACCGATGCGTACACGCTCGACGGGCTGGATAGCGAGGGCATCTTTCCGTCGATCCTGGGGCATGAAGGCGCGGGCGTCGTGCGGGAGGTCGGTGCCGGGGTAACGTCGGTAAAGCCGGGCGATCATGTGATCCCGCTCTACACCCCTGAATGCCGCCAGTGCAAAAGCTGCCTTTCGGGCAAGACGAACCTGTGCACCGCGATCCGCGCGACGCAGGGCAAGGGGCTGATGCCTGACGGGACGACCCGCTTTTCCTATAAGGGGCAGCCGATCTTCCATTATATGGGCTGCTCGACCTTCTCGAACTTCACCGTGTTGCCGGAAATCGCGGTGGCGAAGATCAGGGAGGACGCGCCTTTCGACAAGAGCTGCTATATCGGGTGCGGGGTCACGACTGGCGTGGGCGCGGTGGTCAAGACGGCGAAGGTGACGCCCGGTTCCAACGTCATCGTCTTTGGCCTTGGCGGCATCGGCCTTAATGTCATCCAGGGCGCAAGGATGGTGGGCGCGGACATGATCGTGGGCGTCGACCTGAATGACGGCAAGGCCGAATGGGGCCGCCGGTTCGGCATGACCCATTTTTACAATCCCAGGGGCAAGAGCACGGACGAAGTGGTGGCCGACCTGGTGGCCCTGACCGATGGCGGGGCGGATTATACGTTCGATTGCACTGGCAATACGCAAGTCATGCGCCAGGCGCTGGAAGCCTGCCATCGCGGCTGGGGCGTTTCCACGGTGATCGGCGTCGCCGAAGCGGGCAAGGAAATCTCTACCCGGCCATTCCAGCTGGTCACTGGCCGCGTGTGGCAGGGCAGCGCCTTTGGTGGTGCGAAGGGGCGCACGGATGTGCCCAGGATCGTCGACTGGTATATGAGCGGCAAGATCGAGATCGACCCGATGATTACCCATGTCCTTAGCCTGGAGGACATCAACAAGGGTTTCGACCTGATGCATGCGGGCGAAAGCATCCGATCCGTCGTGGTCTTCTGATCGCCTCACCTTAGCACCGATCGTCGTTCGCCAGTTCTGGGGAGGCTCTGGGGAACATGCGTTGCCCTGGAGGCAGCCATCAATTTCGGCAGTAGGGTGCAGCCAGGTTGAGCGTGCCCCGTCTGCATTGCCGACCAGCTCCGCGATAATGTCTGCTGCATGAACGCATCAGGATGTGATGAACGGGGTATGTTGCTGATTGTCCTTGGGAACCAGCCGAATCTTCACCCGATAATGACATTACCGATGGGTCAGAGATCAGGCGACAGGCATTGACGCTTCTGTCGACAAAGGGCGGCCCGAGCAAATAGGGTTGCACTCTATAGAAACAAACGTTAATTATTATTGGATCATTGGGTGTTGGTTCGGACAAATGGATTCGCGGGCTTCGATGAACGTCTTATTGACCAATTCAGAAGGTGATGGTTCGCGAGGCATCCTGTCCTTACGCGGCGCATTGATCGCGGCAGGGTTCAATGTGCTCACCGTAGCTCCGGCCTCGTCCGCGCCCAGAATGTCCCGGGCGATTTCCGACCGGACTGCGATGCGGATGGAGCGGGCCGGGGATGATGATTGTCATCCCATCTACCGTGTTCATGGCACGGCGGCGGATTGCGTGCGAGTGGCGATCCTGTCTGGGATGGCACGTAACATTGCTGCCGTAGTGTCTGGAATCGCGGAGGAAGCGAATATTGGTGACGACGCCAGCTATTCCTCTACCTTTGGCGCAGCCGCCGAAGCCGCGATCCTGGGCTATCCTGCGATGGCCCTCTCGCAGCAGGCCCATTCGAGCGTGTCCGGCTGCGATGGTGCGCACGAACAGGATTTCAGTTGGTCCTGCGCGGTGGGCGCGGAGCTCACCGCCTGGCTGGCTGCTTCACCACCGCCCGAACGCAGCATCCTGAACGTCAATATCCCGGCGCGCCTTACGGGCCGTCACCTCAAGCTGACATCATTAAGTGAACGCATCTGGGAGCCGCTCGACTGGGAGCAGGCGGAGACCGGGGTAGATGATGGCTGGTTGATACACCCCGCTGCCTATCGTTCCTCCCGCTTCGTGGAGGAAGCAGGATCTGACGCATCGGCAATCGCGAACGGGCATGTGTCGGTCACGCCGATCAGTCTCGACCAGGGCAGCGTCAAGGCCGCCGTTCGCCTTCGGGCGTGGACGCGCCGGATCATTCAGGCTGCCGACCCCCGGCTGGGCGCTTCGGACGGGGCGTGCGCGGCAGGCTGTTGCGGATAGCGGTTGGCAAAAGAGGTCGCGCTGCTGGGAAATCCGCTCAACGAAATATGGGAAAGACTAACCACCACTGGGAGTGAACAATGGTTAAGATAGATTGGGACCGAATTGGGAAAGGTGTCGCCCGCGAAAATGAACGGATGATCTGGCGGCCTTATGGCGCGCCCATTGTTCTGGATCTGGAACATTCGTCTTTCCATGACGCGCCGATTTCGGTGCCGTGGAATATTCCCGAAACTCTGGCTGTGTCCGTGGCCATCACTGGGGCTTTTTTTCGCCGGTCGCAAAATCCCAACCAGCCGTACACGCCCGAGGAAATCCGCAATTCGGCGCGCGAATGCCTGGAAGCGGGCGCGAGCACGGTGCACATCCACGTTCGTGATGACGAGGGCTATAATGTCCTCTCGCTAGATCGGTTTGAACAGGTCATTGCGCCCTTGAAAAAGGACTATCCTGATCTGTCAGTCGATGGCTGCCTGGTCCCGGCGCTGGATGGGGAGTGGGCGGAAATGAAGCGGGTGCTGGCGACTGGCCTTCTGGACGGCGCGCCGATCAATACCACCACTACCTATATCGGTGACTCCCTGTTCAGTAAGCCTGCGCCGGTCATGATTGAAAAGGTGCGCATCATTCTGGAAAATGGAGGCATCCCCGAAATCGCCGTTTACACAGACGCCGACGTTTCCAACGCGGACCGCTTTCTAATCAAGAGCGGCCTCATCAAGGGGCCGGCCTTCTGGTTGATCCTTCCAGCCCTTCCGGGATGCAGCCCGATGAACAACCCGCGCCAGATGGTCGAAGGGCTGATGCGCACCGTCACAACCATTCGCGACGTTGATCCCGACGGCCACATCATGGTCTGCGCGGCAGGCCGCGCGTCCATGTATGTCGCCACGTTGGCGGCCGCCATGGGCCTGCATATCCGCGTCGGCATGGAGGATACCTATTGGCTCTGGCCGCACCGTGATGATCGCATCCAGTCAAACCTGCAGACGTTCCAACTGGGCGCGAAGCTGGGCGAGGTGCTGGGCCGCAGGGTCGCAACCCGGCAGGAATATACCGACATGCTGAAATCCTGCGCTCAGTAGACTGCGCGAGGATGGAAATCGACGCTCATGCTCCAATGAACAGGAGCATGAGCGTTCCTTTTATACCGAAGATTTTTCCTGAGAGAGAGAGAGAGAGAGAGAAGCGTGCTGACAATCAGGCAACTGGCTGTTCAAAAGCCTGAACGGACTCTCTTGTCCGGTCCCTGCCATCAGCATCAGGAAAAGCGCGGAGGATCGTTGCGGTAATCGTGGCAGTCCAGCCGTGCGTTTACGCGCCCGGTGCGGTGTCGCCGACGCCTAGCATGCGGCGGGTAAGATCCCAGTAAGTGGCAACGAGATGATTGTCCGCCGCCTTCGATGCGGATACATACCAGCGCCCGACCTGATCATACATCGTCGAAATGGCGCTGGACAGGATGCGGTAATCCGATTTGACGGGCGCATCCTCAATGAGCAGCGAAACGAGCTTCGTGACTTCGCGGAGATACAATCGCAACCGATCTTGAATCGCCTGCTGGAACTTTATCTCTCCCACGCGCTGGAGCAGGTTGTGCGCCATTAATATGTCAAAGGCCCTCGCGATCACGGGATTTTCTAACTGGTAACGGATATGCCGCTCCAATATCCCTTCCAGCGCCTTGATGTCGGATTCCTCTGGAGCACGGGGGCCCAGGACTCGTTCGTTGAAATCCTCCATTGCCCACAGCAGCGCTTCCCCCAGTAGGGCTTCCTTTGACTTGAAGTGATTGTAGATAGCTGGCGCCTTGATGCCTGCGAACTGGGCTAGATCACGCATGGTGGACGCGTCGAAACCATTCTTTGAAAACAGTTCAAGCGCCGCCACGAGCAGCCGAGCGCGCGTGTCCGATCGCGTGGTACGGTTCTCCCGCTCGATCGCGAGTTCTTCGGACTCGGCGAGTCTGGCTTCATAGCCGGCGCGCTTGCGTGGGGCTTTGGTCTGCTTTGTCGGTGAATCCATCCTGCTGATCCCTTAATCCTGTCAGAAGGCCGATGGCAACCATCTATCCGTCCAAAGACAGACGGGACAATCGAAGGTTCGCATGCGGTTTCAACTTCGGACTTGCATTAACAAACGTTCGCTATCATAATTGGAAACGAAATGCGATAGTATGCGCAATTGGACGGGAATGACAACGGGGGACACCTGTCGTGAACGAATGGCCGCTGCTGGGACGATGCCCGGACGCTGATTGTTTGGCGAGGATATTCCCTTTTTTCGGTTTGGGTATGATCCGCCTGAGTCACTCGCATGTTCGAGCTGTCCAGATCGTCTGTCCCAATGTGAGTCCGGCCCGTTCCAATGGCCAAGCAGGGAATGTTGAGGCATGAGTTTTACCATCTCCGTGGATACTGGCGGCACCTTCACCGATGTGATCGTCCGGGACGCATCTGGAAAGCAGACGATCGGCAAGGCGCTGACGACACATGGTCGTGTGTTTGGCGGTCTTAGCGAATCCATCAAGGCCGCGGCCGCCGACCTTGGCCTGGGCCTTGACCAGTTGCTCGCGGACACAACGCTGTTCATTTATGGCACCACCCGTGCAACGAACGCTATCGTGACGCGTAATGTCGCGAAGACGGCGTTTCTGACGACCGAAGGTTTTCCTGACATTCTGGTTTTAAAGGAAGGTGGAAAGCTGGATGGCTATGATTTCACCAAATCCTATCCGGCTCCCTATATCCCCCGGCGGCGCACTTTCGAAGTGCCCGAACGGATCGATGCGGAAGGCAAGGTGGTGCGCGGGCTGGACCAGGATGCGGTTCGCGCCCTGTTGCGGCAACTAGCGCACAGGAATTTCGAAGCGATCGGCGTGTGCCTGCTGTGGTCCTTCATCAATCCCGAACATGAACTGGCGGTAGGCGCTCTGATTGAGGAAATGCTGCCGGGCGTTCCCTATTCGCTTTCGCACCAGTTGGCACCCATCATCCGCGAATATCGCCGAGCGTCCGCAACCGCGATCGATGCGTCGCTCAAGCCATTGATGCAGAAACATCTGTTCGAGTTCGAACAGGATATCCGCGCGGCCGGATATAAGGGCCAGATCCTCGTTTCGACCAGTTTCGGCGGGGTCATGGATTTGGCTTCGGTCATGCAATCGCCGATCAACATGGCGAAGTCGGGGCCGTCGATGGCTCCGGTCGCGGGTATCACTTATTCGGTCGCTGAAGGTCTGGGCGATAATATGATCGTCGCGGATACTGGCGGAACCACCTTCGACGTCGGACTCTCGCGCAATGGCCAACTCGTCTACAGCCGCGACACCTGGCTGGGCGGCATGTGGGAGGGGGACCTGCTAGGCATTTCGTCGGTCGACATCCGGTCAATCGGCGCTGGCGGCGGATCGATCGCCTGGATAGACGATGGCGGCATGCTGCGCGTCGGCCCGCAATCGGCCGGGTCGGAACCGGGGCCAGCCTGCTACGGTCGCGGAGGTCTGAAGCCCACGACATCGGACGCTGCCTGCGTGCTCGGTTATTTTGATCCGGACTACTTCCTTGGCGGGCGCATGAAGCTGGACGTGGCGGCTGCGCGCGAAGCCATCGCCACGATTGCCGAACCGCTGGGCCTTTCGATCGAGGCGGCGGCCTGGGGTATCATGCGCATCGCCACCGACCACATGGTCAAGGCCATCCATGAAATTACCGTTCAGCAGGGGATTGACCCGCGCGAAAGTACCGTAGTGGCGGGCGGCGGCGCCGCGGGCATGAACATCATGGCGATCGCGGTCGAACTGGGATCGGATGCGGTCGTGCTGCCCAAAGTCGCTTCGGCCCTTTCGGCGTCGGGGATGCAGTTCGCCGACATCGTCACGGAAAGCACCGCACCCCATTTCACATCAACCCTGCGCTTCGACAGCGAAGGGGTGAACGCGGCGCTGGCGAAGATAGAGGCCGAACTGGACCGCTTCCGATCGCAGATCGAAAATGCACAAGGTGCGCCCTGGCGCATCGAATATTTCGCCGAGGCGCGATACCTCGCGCAGGTTTGGGAACTGGATACGCCCATTCCCTGTGGTCGGTTCACCAGCCAGGCGGACATCGATGTGCTGACTGCCAGCTTCCACGATCTTCACGAACGCGTCTTTGCCGTTCGCGACGAAAATTCTCCGGTGGAGATTATCAACTGGAAGGGGCGCCTTACAGTCGAGCTGTCCAAGAAGATGGAGCGATCGCCCAACGCTGACAGCTTTAGGGCGCAAGCGCCCGATCATAGCAGGACCTGCTTTTTTGGCGGCGATGCAGGCGTCGATACACCGATCTTCAAGCCTGCTGACCTCAGGACCGGCATGGTCATTAGCGGCCCTGCCATCGTCGAGGAGCCGACCACTACGCTGGTCGTCTATCCTGGCATGACCGCTGAGATCAGCGGTGCGGGCAACTATATACTTCACACACGTCCGGAGCAGGCATGATGGCCGATGACAGCAAGCGGAATGACGCCATCCTGATGGCCGTGCTCGCGAACCGGATGGACGGGATCGTCCGGGAGATGACGAATACGCTGCTGCGGACGGCGCGATCGTCGGTTATCAATAGCGCGCGCGATTTTTCCTGCGCCTTGTGTACGGCGGAAGGAGAGTTGTTCGCCTGTGCCGAGGGCCTGCCGGTCCATATTTTCGGGGTGCAGACCCAGGCGGCGGAAATGGCCCGGATGCACCCTGACTTGAAGGAGGGCGATGCGTTCCTGGACAATGATCCCTATGTCGGAAATTCGCATCCGGCCGATCATTGCACGCTCGTCCCGATCTTCCTGGACGGCGAACATATGTTCACCGCCACGGTCAAGGCGCACCAAGCAGATATCGGCAACTCGCTACCGACCAGCTACTATTCTTCGGCGGTCGATGTCTATCAGGAAGGCGCGCTGATCTTCCCGGTGGTGCAGGTGCAGCGCGACTACAAGATGATCGACGATATAGTGCGCATGTGCCGCCGCCGCATCCGTGTGCCGGGACAATGGTATGGCGATTTTCTGGCGGCGATTGGATCGGCGCGCATCGCCGAAAGACGCCTGAAGGAGTTGTGCGACAAATATGGCAAGGACAGGCTGAAGGCGTTCAAATCCTACTGGCTGGAATATTCCGAAGCGCGGATGGAAAAGGCCATCAACGCACTGCCGGAAGTGACGCTGAAAAATACAGGACATCACGACCCATTCGAACCTTTCCTGCCGAACGGCGTCCCTTTGCGGGTTGCGATCGACGTGAAGCCGGGTGAGGGCAGGATCGAAGTCGATCTGCGCGATAATATTCCCAATGTCGAGTGCGGGCTCAACCTGACCGAAGCGACGACGATGGCCAGCGTTTTCGCGGGCATCTTCAACGCCATACCCAGCGATGTCCCGAAAAATTCCGGTGCGTTCCGCCGCGTCAATGTGAAGCTGGCCGACGGGTGTGTCGTCGGGCGCCCGAAATTCCCTTACAGCTGCTCAGTGGCCACCACGAACATTGCCGACCGGCTGGTTAACATGGTCGGTTCGGCTTTTTCGCAGATCGATGGCTTTGGCGTTGCCGAAGGCGCGACCGGCGTGGGCGTAGGCTATGCCGTGCTTTCAGGGCGCGATCACCGCTATGACGACGCGCCTTTCGTCAACCAGCTGGTAGTGGCGGCGAATGGCGGACCTGCCAGCAACAGTGCAGACGGCTGGGTCACCTACGGATTGCCGGTCGTCAGCGGCCTTATGTACCGAGACTCGATCGAGATCGATGAGCTGAAAATGCCCATCATCTACAACCATATGCGGCTACGCGGCGGCAGCGGTGGCGCAGGTCGGCACCGGGGCGGCCTGTCGTGTGACCTTGCCTATGGCCCCACCAATTATCCCGTCATGGCGATATACCAGCTCGACAGCCAATATTATGCGCCCAAAGGCGTGCGTGGCGGCCAGGATGGGCTGACGGCGGGTGGCTGGCACGTCCGGGCCGACGGGACGGAGACTGCGCTGCCCAACTCTATCCAGGTCGAATTGAAGAAGGGCGAATATTTGCGGGGTTTTGATTCTTCGGGTGGTGGTTATGGCCCCCCGCGCGAACGCGACCCTGCGCTGGTACTGGATGACGTGCTGGAGGGATGGGAGACCATCGACCGGGCAAGAGACGTCTATGGTGTCGCCTTTGCCGGATTGGTCGAGGACGAGACTTTGGTAGTCGATGCTGAAGCGACGGCGGCGCTGCGCAAGACGGTGCCCGTGGCCGACTTCCGGGTGGGGTGACAGGATGTTGACGTCCGGCATGGCAACGACTCCAGAGACGATTGCGTCTTCCACCCCCGTCGAACAGGCGGAAGAGGCGCATGGCAGGCTGAGCGGCAATATGGGCGTGTTCGACCTCACCATGACGGTGTTGGCGGCGTCCGCGCCTCTTTCCGTCATGGCAGCATTTGCGCCGGTTTCAATGGCTGTAGGCAATGGCGTGGGCTTGGTGTCGTCCTTTCTGATCGCCGGTTGCGCACTGTTATTCTTTGCCTTCGGTTTCATGGCAATGGCGCGGTCCATCGCCCGCAAGGGGGAAGGAGCAGGCGCCTTTTACATCTATCTGACCAAGGGACTCGGCCGACAGTTCGGACTGGGCGGCGCGTTCCTTGCGATATTCTCCTATACGCTGCTGCAGATCGGCACGTTCGGAATGGTCGGTGTGTCCATCGTCGATTATCTGCACAACCGGCTTGGGGTTCCCGCCTTCCCCTGGTGGATCGCGACCGCTGCGGCCTGGGCAGCCGTCGGTGCTCTGGGCTACAGGCGTATCGACCTTTCGGCCCGGGTGCTTGGCCTGGCAATGCTGGGCGAGATCGGGATCGTGGCTATACTCGACGCCGCTGTCCTGTGGCGCGGTAGCCCGGCAGGGGGCCTGGACTTTAGCCCCTATTCGTTGACGTCGCTATTTTCCGGCAACGCGGGTATCGGCATCATGATGGCCGCCGCCAGCTTTTTGGGGTTTGAGGCGACTGCAATCTACAGCGAGGAAGTCCGATCCCCGGACAAGACCATTCCCCGTGCGACTTTCCTTTCGATCATCATGATCGCCCTCCTCTATTCCATATCCACATTCCTGCTCATCAACGCCTATGGCGTCGCGGAAGCGGGGATCAAGATCCGCACCGATCCCACGGGCATGTTCCCTGACGCTCTGGCGGCTTATGTCGGCCAGGTGTCGGTGGACGCCATGTATCTGCTGCTGATCAGCAGCCTGTTCGCGGCGGTGCTGTCATTCCACAACGCCATTGCACGCTATTTCTTCAACCTTGGCTGCGACCATGTGCTGCCCGCCGCCTTTGGACGGACACACGCGCGCCACGGATCGCCGGCGCTCGGGTCGCTGCTGCAAAGCGCCACGGTGGTGGCCGTCATCATCCCGGTGGTTCTTTCCGGCATAGATCCGGTGCTGCAATTCTATGCATGGGGGGTGGGTCTGGGCACGATGGGGATGCTGGTGTTGTTCGCGGTCGCATCCCTGGCGATCATCCGCTACCTTGGCCGGGACGAGCAGCAGGGAAGCGTATGGAGTTACCGCATCGCGCCGGTGCTTGGCTTTGTCAGCCTGACGTCAATCGCGATCTACGCTACATTCAATTTCGAAGTCTTTGTCGATGCATCGCCGACATTGGCAGCCTTCTTCCTGGCTTCGATCTGCGCCACCTTCGCCGCAGGTGTCTGGCTCGCCACTCGCTGGCGACGGACGCGACCCGACTGGTACGATCAGATCGTCACCGCAAGCACGTAGAGCCGGATGATCGCAACGCAATTCTTCCCGCCCATTCACTAAACAGGTCTTGATCGATGAGATATGATGGGAAAGTGGTAGTGGTCACCGGAGCTGGTTCCGGAATGGGCCGGGCGATGGTCGCCGAATTTGTGAACCAAGGCGCACAGGTAGCGGCCCTGGGACGGACGCTGGACAAGATCAGCCAGACCGTGGAGCTCGCTGGCGGATCCGGCAAGGTAATGGGAATTCGCGCCGACGTCGCCGTCGAGGTCGATGTGATCGCAGCCATCGACCAAGTCATCGATCGCTGGGGGCGTATCGACCTGCTGTGCAACAATGCGGGTGTCCTCGACAGCTACCGCCCTGCCCATGAAGTCACTCTTGACGAATGGAACGACGTGATGGCCGCCAACGCGACCGGACCTTTCCTGATGGCGAAATATACCATCCCCCACATGCTGAAACAGGGGAAGGGGGGCATCATCAACGTTGCTTCCACTGCGTCGTTCAGTGCGGCGGGCGGCGGATCGGCCTATACTGCGTCAAAGCACGCGGTTCTTGGCCTCACACGGCAACTTTGCTTCGAATATGGGGCGCTTGGCATCCGCGTGAACGCGATCTGCCCTGGTGCGACCGCAACCCCGATGGCTATTCCCACAACGCAGACCACGACGTCCCCGGACATGGCGGCTGCGGTGGCAAAGGTGCCCGCGCGGCGATGGTGCGAGCCAGAGGAAATCGCAAAAATGGCGGCGTTCCTGGGCAGTGACGAAGCCGACTACGTGCATGGCAGCGCATATGTCATCGACGGCGGCTGGCTGACGGCCGCGCGGGAAGCTTTCTGAAATGAACGGGGCGGTCGCATGGCCAGTGCCCTTTTCGAATAGGACGAGGTTTGAAATGGCGATCTGGCCCGACGAGGACTCCAAGTCGAAGCGACTCTATGAACGCGGACGGAAGGTCTATCCCGGCGGCATCACCCGTCTGGTGCCCTGGCTGGAACCGTTCCCGGTCTATACCAAATTCGGGAAAGGCGCATATGTTACCGACGTCGACGGAACGGCGCGGCTCGATTTGCTCAACAATTTTGCCTCGCTGATCCATGGCCATTGTCACCCCGCCATCATCGACGCGGTGTCGAAGCAGCTTGTCCTCGGAACCGCATTTACCAACCCGACCGAGGTCGAGATTGAGCTGGCCGAACTGCTTTGCGACCGCATAGAGTCCGCGGAAAACGTCCGCTTCAGCAATTCCGGTTCCGAAGCGGTGATGTCGGCGATCAAGGCGGCGCGTGCGTATACGGGGCGCCCCGCCATCGTGAAAGTCGAAGGCGGTTATCACGGTTCCTACGACTATGCCGAAGTCAGCCTGGATACGCCCAGGGACCAGTTCACCAGCCCGCCCAAATCGGTGGGATATGCGGTCGGTGTGCCCGACCGGCTGCTGGAGGACGTATATGTCATCCCCTTCAATGATCCAGAAACTGCGGCAAACGTCATCCGCGCGCACAAGGACCGCATCGGCGCGATCTTGCTCGACGCCGCACCCAGTTATCTGGGCTTTACGCATGTGACGCCGGAATTTGCGGCCAAATTGCGGGACCTCGCGACCGAGATCGGCGCAGTATTCATCCTGGACGAAGTCATTACTTTCCGCCTCGATCATGGCGGCGCACAGAAGAAGTTCGGCGTGAAGCCTGATCTCACGGTGCTCGGCAAGATCATCGGCGGCGGCTTCCCGGTCGGTGCTCTCGTCGGATCGAAGGAGGTCATGAAGGTCTTCGATCATCATGCGGGAAGGCCGCTAGTGCCCTGGAGCGGCACGTTTTCCGCCAATCCGATCACCATGGTGGCGGGCAAGGCGACCCTGGACCTGCTGACGCCGGAATTGATCGCCCATATCAATGCACTGGGCGATCGCGCCCGCGCTGGACTGACTGCCGCCTTCGCCTCTTCGGGGTTTCCAGGACAGGTGACGGGCGTCGGTTCGATGTTCAAGATCATTACGCATCAGCGTCCCGTCTATGATTACAGGAGCCAGACGCACACAGCGGCTGAAAGCGCGGCAATGGTCGAATTGCAACGCATGCTTGTCCTTAAGGGCTTTCATGTGTCGGGCGCGGGCATGGCGTTCCTGTCCACTGCCATGGTTGCCGAGGACATCGACAAATTCTGCGCGGCTGCGGAGGAAAGCCTTTGCCAGCTGCCCCATCCTGCTAGCGGCGAATGACCGACATGACGAACTATGAACGGCTCAAGGGAACGACGGATGTCTCTCCAGAACGTGCTCTGGTCACCGGGGCGACGTCGGGCATAGGCCGCGCCACCGCGCTGCGGCTCGCCCGACGGGGCGCGACGCTGTGCCTGATCGGGCGCAACGAAAGCGCGGCGAGCACGCTGCGCGAGGAGATCGAAGCTATGGGCGGCCATGCCCTCGTTGTCCTTGCGGATGTCAGCGATGCTGGTGCGGTCGAACGGGCCGTGCACAGTTTCGCCAAGGCCTATCAGGGGATAGATACTGTCGTCGCTTCCGCGGGTGTCGCGCCGACCGGCAACGCCACCGAAACCAGCATTGAAGATTGGAAGCAGTGCATATCGATCAACCTGGATTCGGTGTTCTATCTGGCGCGATTTGCGATGCCGGAACTGATCAGGACGCGCGGCACCTTCACGATCATTAGTTCGGACGCGGGCCTGTGGGGCGATTCCAATTTCGCCGCTTATATCGCTTCCAAACATGGCGTGCATGGACTGATGAAGTCCCTGGCGCTGGATTATGGACGATATGGCGTGCGGACGAACGCCGTCTGTCCCGGGTTTGTGGAAACGCCCATGGCTGACAAGCTGCTGGCAAGCCTGTCGCCAGAAAAGCTGGAGGCGCTTCGCAAGGCAGTGCCCCTGGCAAGGTTTGCCCAGCCTGAGGATGTAGCCGATGTCGTGGCCCATCTTTCTTCGGACGAGGCTCGGCACGCCAATGGTCTTGAATACCGGCTCGATGGTGGAAAGACCTGCGGTCACTACAAACCCTGACAGGGGTCAACGGCTGCAATGATGAACGGACAGGATATGAGTGAGTTTTCGGGCAAGTCAGTGTTGATAACCGGAGCTGCAGGAGGTTTTGGGCGCGTTCTGACATCCAAACTTCTGGATGCCGGAGCGAACATCATACTGGGTGATCTGAATGACGCCGCGCTTGCCGAATTTGTGTCATCGCTGCCTCGTGAGGTTGCCTGGCAGCGATGCGATGTCATGAAAGACGGGGATCAGAAGGCGTTGGTCGCGCGGGCGGTCACGGCCTATGGCAGGCTGGACATCGCCATCAATAATGCGGGCGGCACGTCGCCCATGAAAGGCTTGCTGGAAACAACCGAGCAGGACCTGGACTGGAATTTCGCCCTGAATGCGAAAAGCGTCTTTCTGGGAATGAAGCATCAGATCGCGGCGATGATACAGGGGGGTGGAGGGTCGGTGATGAACGTCGCGTCGGTCGCGGGGCTTGCGGGCGCACCGAAGAATCTGGCCTATGGCGCGGCCAAGCACGCAGTCGTCGGCATGACGCGCACCGCAGCCGTGGAATTTGCGCGCCACAATGTGCGTGTAAACGCCATATGCCCCTATTTCAGCATGACCCCGCTTGTCACGCAGAGCAATCTGATCGAGCGGAAGGCGCAAATGGAAGCCGCCGTACCCATGAAGCGCCTCGCCGATCCCGAAGAGGTCGCTGCGGCGATCCTGGCAATGATATTGCCGTCCAACAGCTATCTGACGGGGCAGGCCATTGCTGTGGACGGTGGGCTGACAGCATTTTGAGAGGATGGGAATGGCGTTGGGCCGGGAAGACGGGGGCGCGTCACACATGAATAGCGATCATGGAGGGCAGGCGTTCCACCCCCGACCGGCCTTGGCGTTTTCCCGCTGTGTGCTGGGGACACTCTTGGCCGTGGTGGGACTGATCCTGGCGTCTGGAGGTGCGTGGCTCGCGCTCCTAGGCGGTACACTCTATTATTTAGTTTGTGGCGGTGCGCTGACGATCAGCGGAGTATTGCTGGTGCGCGGCAACACCCTGTCCTTCTGGATTTTCACCGTGGCCTATGGTGGGACGATCATATGGGCCATGGCGGAAGCGGGGCTGGACTTCTGGCCTCAGCTGCCGCGTATCGGGCCATTTCTGGCCATGGCGATGATCATGGCATGGCTATGGGGACGGCTTGTGCCATCGATGCGGCGCGCGAGCTATGGGCTAGTGGGGCTTCACCTGATCCTTATTGTAGCAGGGATAGCGGCAATGTTCGTGCCGCACGGCGTGATACGCAGCACCAGCCTTGGCGGCGTGGCGGGGGTCAACGACCCGGCGTGGCAATGGCGATCTTACGGCGGCGACGCAGGCGCGCGGCACTTCGCCCCCTTTTCCCAGATCAACCCGGCCAATGTAAACCGGCTGCAAACCGCTTGGGTATTCCGGACTGGGGAAGTCAACGACAGTGCCGACATGCAGGCAACGCCGATCCAGATCGGGTCGACGCTTTATCTATGCACCGCCCATAACCGCATTTTTGCCATTGATGCGGACAGCGGGCGGAAGATATGGTCCTTCGATCCGAAGGTGCGCGCCAACGGCACCTGGAACCGTTGCAGGGGCGTCGCCTTTCATCAAGGTCCGGCATCGGAGCCGGGGGGAGCCAAGGGCAGCTGTCGCCAGCGGATCATCGCCACAACCATTGATGCGCGGATGTTCGCGCTCGATGCGCGCGATGGCCAGCCCTGCCGCGATTTCGGTCATGACGGACAGGTCGACCTGTCCGTTGGTCTGGGGCCGATGAAACCAGGATGGTACTATCCGACATCAGCGCCGCTGGTAGCGCGAGGCAGGGTCATCGTCGGCGGATGGATCAGCGATAACCAGTCCACTGATGAACCCGGCGGCGTAGTGAGAGCCTTCGACGCGCGCACGGGGCATCTGGCCTGGGCCTGGGACCCCGGCAGCAGCGAAGGACGCGCGCCGGGCGAAGACGACGGCGACGATGTCACGAAATTTGCTCGATCCACGCCGAATTTCTGGGGCACCGCGACCTTCGACGACAAGCTGGGGCTGGTGTATGTCCCCACCGGAAACGGGACATCGGATCATTGGGGCGGTATGCGATCACGAGCGACCGATCGCTATTCGACTTCGATCATAGCCCTCAATGTTGAGACAGGACGCCGTGTCTGGAATTTTCAGACGGTTCACCATGACCTTTGGGACTGGGACCTGTCTGGTCCGCCGGCATTCGTCGACATGCCGGATGGCCGGGGCGGCACGGTGCCTGCTCTGGTGCAGGCGGGCAAGGCGGGGCAGATCTATGTTCTCGACCGGCGCAATGGACGGCCCATCACGCCAGTGGTCGAACGCCCCGTGCCGCAGGGTGTTGCGCCCGGCGATCATGTGTCGCCGACGCAGCGCTATTCCGTCGGCATGCCGCAACTCATCCCGGAACGCTTGACCGAACGGGACATGTGGGGCCTGACCTTCTTTGACCAGCTCGCCTGCCGGATTGCTTATCGCAAGCTGCATTATCAGGGGCAATATACTCCGCCTGCCGAACGCGACACGCTGATCTGGCCGGGCTATCTGGGCGGCATGAACTGGGGCGGGGTAGCGATCGATCCGCGGCGCAGGCTGCTGATGGTGAACGACATCCGCCTTTCGACCATCGTACGCCTGGTGCCACGCAAGGATGTTGAAGGCAGCGTTCAGGCGAACTTCAGCCATGCGGGCTATGAACTTCAGCCCGTAAAGGGAGCGCCCTTTGGCGTGGAACTGAAGAGTTTTCTGTCACTGCTGGGCCTGCCATGCGAACGGCCGCCCTGGGGCAAGGTCACCGCGATTAATCTGGATGACCGCCGCATCAGGTGGCAGATACCTGCCGGAACGGGATTGGAACAAACCTACAACCTTGCTGGCGTCGAACTGCCGGTGAAGTTGGGGATGCCGTCCATCTCGTCGACGATGGTGACTGGATCGGGGCTCACATTCTACGCGGGCGCGAATGATCCCTTTATGCGGGCGTGGGATTCATCGACCGGGCGGGAGTTGTGGAAGGCGAGGCTGCCGGTCGGATCGCAAGCGACGCCGATGTCCTACATCTCTCCCAGAACTGGCAGGCAGTATATCGTCGTCGCTGCGGGCGGCACACCCTATAGTTCCAGGATCGGGGATTATGTCGTGGCCTATGCTCTCCCGCGATGACTAGGCGGGAAAAGGTTTAGAAAAATCAAAGCCAGCGACATTGTCGGCCTGCGGGTCAGCGTGTCGATCCTGAGGACTTTGACGATTAGCGTCCGAACCGGGTGATGGCCAGGTCGCGCACCGCTTTCCGGTCGATCTTGCCCGACGCCATGCGGGGAAGGCGATCGACCAGCAGAAAATCCTTTGGCACAGCATAGTCCGGCAGATTGGCGGCAAGATGGGCGATCGCCTCGCTCCGCTGAAATTTGTGGCCCTGCCGATATTCGATGACGGCAACGGGGACCTGCTGCAGCACCGGATCGGGAAGGCCCACGACCGAGCAATTCGCAACGCCACAGCATTCCGACAACAGGCATTCGACATGAGAGGGCAGGATCTTTTCGCCGCCGCGATTGATGATGTCATCCAGCCGCCCGTTGAGATACAGGCGCCCTTCCTGATCCAGCTGCCCCAGATCCCCGGTCCGCAGCCATTCCCCGCATATCTTCTCCGCCGTTTCCCTGGGTCGGCGCCAATAGCCCAACATCCGTGTGGGGCCGGATACCCAGATCTCACCAACGGTGCCCGCCGGGACATCGTCGCCATTCTCATCTGTCAGGCGCAACTTGACGCCGGGAGCCGGGAAGCCGACCGAAGCGCCGAATTGATGGATGTGGTTTGCGGGCAGGAAGGTGCACGCCGATCCGAATTCCGTCAGTCCATAGCCATGGACGAGTTTCAGGTCGGGCCAACGGTCGGCCATTTCGAGCGACCAGGCTTGGGGCATGGGCGATCCACCGAACACCACGACGCGGGCGGGGCCGAAAATAGCGTCGCTTTCTTCCAGAAGCATCAACATCCGCAGCACGCTGGGCACTGCGGTCACGAATGTTGATGGTGAGTGGCGGAAGGCGTCCAGAGCGTCTTTCCGATGGAATTCGGAGACCAATATCGTTTCACCCCCGGCGATCAGCATCTGGCCTAACTGATCGATGAAGCCGGTATTGTGGAACAGCGGCGACAGGACGATCGTGTTGTCGTCCGGACCGGTCCCCAAAAATCGCTGGTAGGTGGCGGAGGCATCGAACAACGCGCGTGCGCTGAGGATCGCTCCCTTGGGATTTCCGGTCGTGCCGGACGTGAAGCTAATGACAGCGGCGTCATGAATGGCGGGAAGGGGCGGAAGGGTGGCCGCGGAGGGTCTGTCCCATGCTGCCAGACCGTCCAGGGGAATGTCCGCTTGGCTGAACATATTCTGGTGCCCAATATCGGCCAGAGCCAAGCTGGCTTCGAGTAACTGTACGGCATCGGCCATCTGCGAGGGCGAGATGCGGTTGTTGATTAGGACGGCGATCGCACCGATCCGCATTGTCGCCAAATAAGCGACAACCCAATCGATCGTATTATAGCCAACGATGATGACGCGATCGCCGGAGGTGATGCCACGATCTGTCATCCACTGCGCCCGCAACTCCGCTTCCTTGGCGAGTTGGGCGAAGGTCAGCAGGTTCGCGTCATGCCGGAGGGCGGGCTGTCCCGGACTGTTTTCGGCCCAATGATAAAGGCGGTCCCAAAGGCATTCAGACCCGCGCATCAGCCGCACGTTTCCCTTGCAGATCGACCTGATGGGGGGATGATATTGCCATAACTCATCGCCGTTCGGTCATTACCTCTCCCGATGCCCGGCACTCCGCACGACCGACTGCGTCGCGCCAGATCGTTTCACGTGGTGTGATGGACCGCATCTTCCATGTTTGGCCCCTACCATATCTTCACTCCGTTCATGACGGCAAACATTCTTTGTTGTCGGCTTGGCCCCGATGCAAACCCGCATCGTGCTACGACGTAGCGGGACTGAAAGTCCGCTATACCGATACAGGCCAACGCAGACAGACATCGAACGGGACGATGGAGAGACGTCCCAGCACTTGTAAAAGGCCGGAAAAACAAAAACGAACGATTGTTATTGACGAACGAACAACCGTTCATTAATATTGATTTTGCTCCAGCAGATCTTCAACAGGATGACCGGGGGGAAATTCATGAAAATGCTCGCTAATGTTGCATCGAACTCGCTTGAACGAATCGGTGAGAGTGTCAGCTGCCAAGGAAATCAGGCCAGGCGCTGGCGGCAGGCATGTCGCGCCGGCCTTCTTGCAGGCGGATGCTTTTCACTCTTCTCGGTAAGCCCGGCCCGCGCCCAGGATGCGGGTAGCGAAGCGCGACAGGGCATGGGGGAAATTATTGTCACGGCGCAGCGGCGGGAACAATCGATCCAGCGTGTAGGCATCGCCATCACAGCGCTATCGGGAGAGGAACTTGCGAAGACCGGCGTCACTAGTGCGCAGGACATTGCACGGCAGGTTCCGGCGTTGGAATTTGACAGTGGCAGTGGCGGCGGCGTGAACGCCTTCGTTACCATTCGCGGCGTGTCGCAGGTCGATTATTCGGAACATCAGGAAGCGCCCAACGCCGTCTATCTGGACGACGTCTATGTACCAACGCCATCAATGGTCGCTTTCCCTGTTTACGACATGGCGCGGGCGGAAGCGCTTCGCGGGCCGCAGGGCACGCTGTTCGGGCGGAACTCGACCGGTGGACTGCTGCATTTCGTGACAAAAGATCCGACGAGGGAGTGGGACGGATATTTCAACACGGAATATGGAAGCTTTGAGACTGGGCGCATGGAAGGTGCGGTCGGCGGCCCGTTGGCCGATGGCGTAGCGTTCCGGCTGGCGGGTTTTGGCCAGATCGGCAACGGCTGGTTCAAAAATGACAACCCCGGCAGCAAGGACAGCTTTGAATCATACAGTTTCGGCGTGCGCGGCAAACTGGCGGTCGATCTAGGTCCTGATTGGAAAGCGACACTGGCCGCGTCGATCAACAAGAGTCCGAGGCATAGGGAGGGCACCTATAAGGCTTATCCCGCCTACGTCGATGCCAATGGCGTCACCCAGTTCGTGCCTGCTAACGTCGATATCTACGGAACGGGTGCGGGCAACGATCCCTATGGCTATCGTGATCCAAATCCCGATGGCAATGAAGGATCCTTCAATGATGGCGGGTTCCTGAAGAAGCAGACCTATTATGGCACGCTTAAGATTGAAGGGTCGATCGGAGACGCTACCCTGACGTCGATCACAAATTACACGAACGCCAAGCTCGATTATCTTGAGGATTCTGATGGAACGCCGAACAATGTGTTCCTGTTTCTCAGTGGGGGCTATACCCGCCAGATATCGCAGGAACTACGCCTGTCCGGTGACACAGGATCGCTGAACTGGACAGCGGGAGCATATTTTTTGGATATCAAAGGGTCCTATTATACCGATTTCTATCTAGTCGGCCTGTTTGACGCCATCAACAGATATAAGCAAAAAACACGATCCTGGGCCGTTTTCGGTCAGGTCGAATATGAATTCCTGCCAGCAGTGAAATTGACGGTCGGCGGCCGCTATACGCATGACCGCAAGATTTTCGACTCCAGGGTCTATATTGGTCCGGGCGATCCTACCTTCGATCCGGCGGTGACCGCGCCTTATTGGGAGTTTAATGAGGCGACCTTTGGCGACGCCGCGCGGCAAAGCCGCGGCGACTGGGCGGGCAAGGCTCAATTGAGCTACGAACCGTCCAACAATATCCTGCTCTATGCGGGTGTAAGTCGCGGTATCCGTGGTGGCGGTTTCAATGCGACCGCAGACGGGTCTCTGGACTATAATGACGTGCAATTCGGCCCCGAAACGGTAGTTGCTTATGAAGCTGGCACCAAGTTGCGGTTGTTCGATGGTAAGGCCAATGTCCGAGCGAGCGCATTTTACTATGATTACTCGGACTACCAAGCGTTCAACTATAATGGTCTTATATCAACAGTATCGAATAGCGACGCTTATTATACAGGTGGCGAGATTGAAATATTCGCCAATCCTATGCAAGGACTCAACATTTCCTTTGGCGTTTCCTATCTGGATGCTAAGGTCAAGGACCTCGTCACTCCACAAGGTATTGCCGACGTCCGTCCTGTCAAAGCGCCGGAATGGTCGCTGAACGGCCTTGTGACGAAAAGTTTTGATATCGGCGTTTATCAGCTGGGTCTGCAATATGACTTCGACTATCAGTCAGAAAGTCGGGCAAATCTGGTGCAGTCACCCGTCACTCGCCTGCCTGCCAGTTGGATGCACAATGCTCGCATCAGCTTCGGGCGGGAGGAACAAGGCTGGGAGCTGTATGGCTTCGTCCGAAACTTTACCGATGTCGATCGTAGGACATTCGCCTATGACAATAGCTGGGCTGGGTTGGCAATTGCGTCCTATGCGCCGCCGCGCACCTACGGGGTCGGTTTCCGCAAAGATTTTTGAGCGGGCGGGGCCAGGGATGAGATGAGCGCAGAAACTCGATGAGATCGCGCTGAAGAACGGCGTTTGACGGGCCTAGAGCATTTTCCAGTCAAATGGCATCATCTGACGACTCGGAAAATGCGGAAAACAAAGGACAATTAGAGCATGATCCGATTCAATCAGATCGGATCATGCTCTAGAACCCATCATTCTGTTATAAAAAAACAATCGTTCATTTAATCAAGATCATATCCGCTGTCTCCCTAGAGAGGATTCTATGAGCAAAGCTGAGGTGAACTGCAAACTGATCAACGATTATCTGGACTGTTGGGCACGAGGTGACATTGAGACAGCGCAGAGTTATTGGTCGGATGACATGTATTTTTTCCAGGCGGGCCACAGCCGTCTTGCTGGAAAGTTCGACAGCCCGGACGATTTCAGCAGGCGCTGGGTCCAGCCGTTACTGGAAATGACCAATAATCGCTGGACCGTAACGTCTAATCCAGAAGTTATCCTGTCGGGTGATGACGGCTGCGTCGTCAACATCTATGAAAAGATGGTGCGCGACGGAAAGGGCGAGATCGATACGAACAAGCTGGTCGTTTACACAATCCGCGGCGACAAGATCACCAGTTGTCGCATGTATGACGGCGATCAGGGCGCGATCGACGATTTCTGGTCGTAAAGGCTGCCGCGGTGGCTGCAGGAAGTCCGGCTACATCCGACATTCCAGACCATATTCGTATGAAGTCGGGTTTCAAATTCGTCACCCGCAGCGGCACAATCGGTTCCGACGCGCTGGAACCTGAGTGGGATGTCAAATGAAAGCGGCTCTCGGCGCGCCGCAGAAGCAATGAAAAAGGTGTATCGATGGGTAGACTGGACGGTAAGGTTGCGTTGATCACCGGCGGCAGCGCCGGGCTGGGCCGGGTGACTTCGCTCCTGTTCGCACAGGAAGGAGCGAAGGTCGTGATCACCGACCTTTCCGACGGTGCGGAAGCGGTCGCCGACATCGAAGCCATCGGCGGAGAAGCGTTGTTCGTTAAGGCTGATGTCAGTAAATCCGCAGACGTTCGAAATATGGTGCGAGCCGCAGTTGACAGGTTCGGTCGTCTCGACATTCTCTACAACAACGCCGCCATCTGGTTTGAGCAGCCGCTATTGGCAGACATTTCGGAAGAAGATTTCGACAGTGTCTATCAGGTGAACGTCAAGGGTGTGTTCCTGGGCATGAAATACGGCATCCAGCAGATGCTGAAGCAAGGCGGCGGCGTCATCGTTAATTGCGGATCGATCAATTGCTTCGTGGCTGAAGCCGGGTCAAGCGACTACGCGACGACTAAGGGTGCGGTGCTGATGCTGACCAAGCAGGGCGCAGTAGAATATGCGCAGCATAATATCCGGATCAACGCCGTGTGTCCTGGTCCGATGCTGACGCCGATGGTCCAGGCCGCCGCTGAAAAGGCGGGGCAGACGATCCCGGAATTTTCCCGGCAATGGAATTTGCCGCGCGGGACAGTAGCCGACCCGCTGGAAGTCGCGAAAGTCGTACTGTTCCTGGCAAGCGACGATGCGTCGAATCTGTTCGGGGCTTCGATCCTGGCTGATGGGGGCTATACGGCGCTTTAGCGTCGCTTTCGAGCGGCGATGCTGTTTGCTGACGGGCGGACTGTGGAGGGAAACTGATCCATGATGAACGTCACGGACATCGGCATGACTTTCGTCAAATGCACCCGGTTCTTGGCGGTGGACGCCGTGCGTCTTGAATTGCACGGGTTGGCGGGGGACCGGGAGTTCATCTTGGTGGATCGTCATGGCGGACTCATGCCCGCCCACCATCACGGGTTATTCTCAATGCTTTCCTTCCGGTTTGACCCGGCCAGCGAACGACTGGTGCTCACTTTTCCAGGCGGACGGGTAGTTGAGGGAAGCGGAGCGGCGGTGGGTGGGGCCATGGCGCTCGATTATCTGGGAATGCGCACGATCGATGTCCGCGCTGTTGAAGGGGATTGGGATCGGCTGCTTACCAAACATGCGGGCAGACCCGTGCGCATGGTGCGCAGCGTACGAGCGGGCGGCGGGATAGATGTGCTGCCAGTGACCTTCTTCACGACCGGATCGCTGCGCGCATTGTCCGAACGGATGGGCGGTCATATCGACCCTCGACGGTTCCGGGCGAATTTCGTCATCGATCATGATCAACCCTTTGCCGAGGACGATTGGGATCGCCGCCTGCTGCGAATAGGGGAAGCCCTGTTGCGCGTCCGCAGTCCTGTGCCGCGCTGCGCCGTAACACATGTTCACCCGGACAGCGGCGCGAACGACGCGGCGATCGTTCCTATCTTGGGTAAATTTCGGGAGAGAGCCCGCCTGCCTGACGGGCTGATGCCAAGCTACGCCACCCCCGGTTTTGCCTCCTATGCCGAGGTGCTGGAGCCCGGCACGGTGCGGCGCGGAGACGAGGCGCGGCTGATCGACGCAATCGATTGACGCATCTGATTCTATTTGTTATAAGAACAACCGTTAATTAATATAAAGCTTTTGTAAGAGCCGCTTTCGTCCAGGGGCTGCATCAGGCCAGAATCGGGCAGGAAATCTTCTTTCGTCATCCTTGGCCGGGTCACGACGGGCGATGAGGGAGATCCGGTCCAGTGCGCCCAGCGTCTACTTGGCTCTGCCTGTGAAGCGGGATCATTGCACGGGCCGACTATCAGGTGAAATGCGAGGGTTGTTGAAAATGACGGCTGGTAATCCGCACCTGGGCGAATCGAAACTCGATCTCGTCATTCTTTCTAAACGGATCGCTGCGGAAGGCGTGGCCGTGTTGGAGCTGGGATCGGGCGATGGGTCCGATTTACCGGAATGGCAGCCGGGCGCACACATCGACCTGGAACTTGCCAGCGGGATGACCCGGCAATATTCGCTGTGCGGTTCGCCGACAGACAGAAAGCGCTGGACGATTGGCGTGCTCCGCGAACCTGAGGGTAGGGGCGGGAGTGCCTTCGTTCACGATGTGTTGAAGGAAGGTATGCAGGTCCATGTCGTTGGACCCCGCAACCTTTTCCAGTTGGAGCCGAGCCCGCGATATATCTTCATCGCGGGGGGCATCGGCATCACGCCGATCATTCCGATGATCGCCGCAGCGCAGGCGTCGGGTGCCGAATGGACGCTGGCCTATGGCGGTCGTTCGCGCGGATCGATGGCCTTTATGGATCAGTTGGCGACGAAGGGCACTGCTGTGTTGGTGCAGCCCTTCGACGAAGTGGGCCATATCGATCTGGCGTCGCTGCTCGACAATCCTGCGTCCGGCACGCTGGTCTATTGCTGCGGTCCCGAACCGCTGCTCGCCGCAGTGGAAGCGAAATGCGAGGCGTGGTCTGGCGGGGCACTGCATCTGGAGCATTTTTCCGCCAAGCCAGTGGAAGCGCCCACCTTCTCCGGCTCTTTCGAAGTCGAATTGGCAGGCAGCGGGCGGGTGCTCACCGTGCCGCCGGGACAATCCATCATGGAGGTTCTGGAGGATGAGGGGCTGGATGTTCTGTGTTCCTGTCGGGAAGGTGTTTGCGGTAGCTGCGAAACGGCCCTGATCGCAGGCGCGGCGGACCATCGCGATTCGGTTCTGTCGGATGATGAAAAGGCGCAGAACAGCCGGGTCATGATCTGTGTGTCCCGCAGCCGGACGGGCGAACGGCTGGTCCTGGATCTTTGATGCCTGTTCCCCTCGAATCGATCGCTGCGGCATTTCTTGAAGTGTCGGCGATCAATGCACCGGAAGGCGATGCGCGAAGTCGACGTGAAGTCCATCAGAGAAAGAATGTGAGTTGGTGATGATCGGCACGATGATGGACATTGATCTGACGATCGGATCGATCTTGCTGCACGCGGATCGTGTCCACGGGGCCCGCGAAATCGTGTCCCGTCAGCCGGACCGGGGGATCGTCCGCAGCACCTATTCTGATCTGCTGGCGCGCGCCCGGCAGCTGTGCAACGCGCTGTTGGACCTCGGTATTTCTCCGGGAGACCGGGTCGGCACCCTCGCTACCAATTCGCTTCGCCATCTGGAGGTTTATTTCGCCGTTCCCGCCATGGGTGCGATTATCAACACGGTCAATCCACGGCTGTTCCCCGAACAGATCGAGTTCATTATCAATCACGCGCAGGACAAGATACTGCTGGTCGATCCAAAGTTCGTTCCGCTGGTTCAGCAGATCAGAGGGGCGCTGAAGACTGTCAAACATGTGATCGTCATGGACGCGGATGCTGGCGGCGACCCGGCGCTTCTTCCCTACGAACAACTGGTCGCCAGCGCATCAGATGCCTATGATTTTCCCGCCATCCCAGAGCGATCGGGATCAGCGCTCTGTTACACGTCAGGCACGACCGGCGCGCCCAAGGGAGTGCTCTATTCCCACCGTTCCATAGTGCTGCAGGCTCTTGTTATTTCGGGCATCGACTGGTTTGCCGTCCGCCGTCGCGACAGTTTGCTCCCGGTCGTGCCGATGTATCACGTCAATGCGTGGACGCTACCCTTCGCTGCCGCGATGAATGGATCGAAGCTCGTCTTGCCCGGCAGTGCGCTGGACCCGCGCAGCCTGTTCGAACTGATCAGCCAAGAAGAGGTGACACTGGCCGCAGGCGTGCCAACAATCTGGAGCGACCTGATGCAGTATATGGAGATGGAAGGCAAAAGGGTGGACAGCCTGGAACGGGTGATCGTCGGCGGGACAGCGCCGACCCCTGCGATGATCAAGGCGCTTGACGAGAAATATGGCATCCAGACCTGCCACGGGTGGGGCATGACGGAAACCAGCGCTGGCGGCCTGTTCAACGCGCCTCATGATTGGGAGCATCTGGACAAGGACGAGCGGCGGGTCATGCTCGGCAAGCAGGGGCGGACGCCTTATCCATTCAGCATCCGCATCGTCGACGCTGCGGGGCTGGAAGCGCCGTGGGACGGTAGGACCTTTGGCAGCCTCCAGATTCGTGGACCCAGCGTGACGGACAGCTATTTCAACGGGAGCGCCCCCCCGATCGAAGCTGCGGCGGACGGTTGGCTTCCCACCGGCGATATAGCGGTCATCGATCCGGCCGGTTATGTGGAGATCGTGGACCGGGAAAAGGACGTTATCAAATCCGGCGGCGAATGGATCAGCTCGATCACGCTCGAAAATATCGCTTCGTCACATCCTGACGTCGCTGAAGCGGCGGTCATCGGTATTCCCGATCCGCGCTGGGACGAACGGCCACTGCTGGTGGTGGTGCCTCGCGCCGGACGTAGACCGGTTCCTGCCGATCTTATCGCTTATTTCACGGGCAAATGCGCGAAATGGTGGATACCTGAACTAGCAGTCCTGGTCGACAGCATCCCCAGACAGGGCACCGGAAAGGTCTCCAAGGCACAGTTGCGGGAGGATTATGCAAAGGCGGGCGTCGAGGGCCTTTCCTATCCGGTGGCGGAGTGAAGCGTCGGCAGTCCCCATGTTTGATGCAAGGGTCATATGGCGCTCGCATCAGGGGGCCGGGTACGCAGCCAGAAAAGAACAAACGTTCGCATATTTTTGGAGCAGGTAACGTGGTTCATATCCAGGACGATTGCCTTAAGGCGCAGGATGAATTCCTCCCATTTGGCGACCCGGAATTTGTCAGAAATCCCTATCCCTGGTTTGATCGGCTGCGCCGCGAACGCCCGCTGCACCGCCTGCCGAACGGCACCTATGTCGTGTCGCGCTATCACGACATCATCCGATATGGTCGGCTGCCCGAACTTACGATCCTAGAACCCGCAGGCGCGCCGGAAAATGCGTTCACGACCGGCTTTGGTGACACGATGCTAAGCCGGGAAGGGCCCACCCATGCAGCATTGCGCGGCCGGACCGCAAAATGGTTCACACCGCCCTTGATCCGCCAATATGCCGCCGCTGCCGAAAAGGTGGTGAATGAGATCCTCGATACATACAAGGTGGGAGAAGTAATAGACGGTCACCATAAGCTTGGCATGCTTCCCACCCATGCGCTTATGTGCGACGCGCTGCAGTTGCCCCCTGACGATCCTGAGCCAGCGGTGATGGCAATGCTGGACGTGATGCGTGGTATCAGTTCGGTCGCCACTGCGAAGGATGACGAGGTCGCAGCCGAGGGCTTCGCCTATTTGCGATCCAGAGTGATGGATTTTATCGCCTATAAAAAGGAGAATCCGGGAACTGGGATGGCCGACGCGCTGATCGAGGCGCAGGAAAAGGGTGAGATTACGCGTGAGGAGATGATCCAGACCTTATCCCTTTTCTGGGGATCGGGGGCGCACAACCCATCCTATCTGATCGGCGCGGGTCTGGAATATTTCGCCAAGCATCCTGAAATTTATGAGCTTTACCGCGAGCAACCAGACAGACGCCGCGCGATATTGAATGAGATCATTCGCCTGTTTCCAGCTGAACTGTCCTTCGTCAGAAATACAACTAAAGCCGTTGAAATCTTGGGAACGCTAATTCCCGAGCGCACGCCGGTCCGATTTTTGCTTAATTCGGCAAATCGCGATCCTGAAGTCTTTCCTGATCCCGACGAGATCAAATTGGACCGCCCGGCCAGGGCGATGCCGCTCAGCTTCGGCGTGGGTCCGCATGCCTGCGCGGGCACGGCCATCGCCCGGATCGGTGCCGAGATCATCTTCGATGCCATAGCAGAACGGGTCAAGCGAGTTGAAATGGCAGGAGCTTCAGTTTTCGACGCTACAGATAGGTCGCGGGCTTTTGTTAGTCAGTCCATAAGACTTTATTTAATGTAACTTTGATTTATTTAATAAAATATCGCGTGAAGTGGTATTGTTATAGATAACTTTAAATCATCGGAATAACGCTTGCCTTGTCAATTAAGGGAAGAGAAAGATAATGGATCATCGTAGCCAAAAAGAAGTCCTCGAACTTGAGGCGGATATCGAGTCTGCCTTTGCGCAATTTGAGAAAGATGAATTCAACGATATGCTCGCCGGAGCTCTCGCTGGCGAATATTTTGGGTACTCCACCTTTGCAGCGTTGGCGGCTGACAGCTCAGAAAAGCCGGAACTCCATTTTTGGGAATGCGCACGAGATATCGAGGGCATGATGATACGGAATCTGGAGCCCCTGCTTGATAGCAGCGGCATCCCACGGCCGGAAAAGAGCATGTATGTGGGGATTGGCGAGCGGACGGCGGCGATCTTTGCCGGTGAGCCACACCAGGATTATTGTACCTGGGTTGGGCCGCGGATCGACGCTGCGCTGACTGGCCTTCTAAGATTGCAGGCGCTTAGTGAGCCGGGACCGGCGCGAACGGCTTGCGATGAGCTTGTGGCTCATGAACTCGCCCTGATGTCGGCTTGGGCGGTCCTGTCGAACGGTTTCGCAGCAGCAGCCAAGCCTTTGGCTGCGCATCTGAACCGCGGTTTCATCTGATCATCATAATATAGGAGAATGGATATGGCAGGGGAATGTCTTAGCGTAAGTCGGCTTCCCGCAGGCGACGGTTTTGTCGGAGTGGACCGTAAAATTCTGGAGCGCGCGTCCGCACTCGTTCCTCTTCTCGCAAGCAACGCTGAGCGCGCTGACGCCGAACGTACTGTTCCACAGGAGAATATCGACGCCCTGGCCGAAGCAGGGCTATGGGGTCTGACGCGTCCGCATTCACGGGGCGGATACCAGACAAACATTCGTACCACCGTCGAGGTCGTTCGCGAACTCGCTCGCGGTTGTGGCTCAACGTCCTGGATCCTGATGATTTCAACGATCGAGCAGATGGTGATGAGCTTCCTGCCAGCGGAGGCTCAAGAGGAAATCTATGCGCTCAACCCCGATCCGCGCTTCTGCGGCACATTTGCGCCATCAGCGAAGGTTCGGCGCGTTGATGGAGGGATAATTGTTTCTGGCCGATGGGGCTGGTGCTCCAATAGCGAATTTGCGCATTGGGCCTTCATGGGCGTTCCAATCCTTGGCGAGGATGGCAACGTTCTATCCTATGGTCAGGCGTTGATACCGACGTCATCCTGCACAATCGAGCGGACGTGGAACGCTGCGGGTCTGGCAGCGTCGAGCAGCCACCATCTCCATTGTGAGGACATATTCGTACCCGATCATCGGGTCTTCGACGTCATGGCGGCAGGAAGGGGCGAACGAACGTCAGCTTATCCAGGGACACTCTATCAATCGGCGTTTTCCGCGTCCCTCAGCCTGATGAACGCTTCGCCGATGCCTGGTCTTGCTCAATGCGCTTTTGATCAGACCGTGAAGGCTATCCCGGAAAAGGCGGTCGTCAATACGACATATATGAAGTCCAAGGATGCGCCGACCTGTCAGGTCGATGTGGGATGGGCCGCGGCGAGGCTTGAGACGTCGTGCATGCACATGGCTGCGATAGCGGACATGATTGACGCCGCCGCTATGGAAGGGCGCGATCTCACGATATCCGAAAAGGCGCGCGCCCGCATGGCTGCAGGAGTGATGGGAAAGGAAGCGCGCGACGCCGTCGATCATTTGTTGGACGCCTCGGGAGCGAGCGTATTTCTGCTCAGTAATCCATCGCAGCGCGCTTGGCGCGATCTGGGCGTCGCATCTCGCCACGCTTATTATCTGAATACGATCTGTGCCCAAATCTATGGGGCCGAACTGCTGGGCGGCCAGCAAGTCGCAACGCTTCTTTGAGGAGGGATTTATGTCCGAATATCGAATGTTGATCAACGGGCGGCTCGTCAGTGCGGAGATCCACACCGACGTGATCAATCCCGCAAACGAAAAGGCAATTGCGTCTTGCCCGCGTGCGTCCGTGGAGCAACTTAATGAAGCAGTGGCCGCTGCCAAGGCCGCTGGGCCGGCATGGGCGGCAACGACAATTGAGCACCGGCGATCAGCCTTGCTCAAGCTGGCCGACGCGCTTCACGCGAAAAGGGAAGAATTCTCAAGGCTCTTGACCCAGGAACAAGGCAAGCCACTTGCCGAAGCTACGGCGGAAGTCGACTATACCGAAGACTTTATCCGCCACTTCGCGGGCCTCGATCTTCCGATGAAAGTTATCGAGGAGAATGATGTTCGCCGTGTCGAGCTACACCGCAAGCCGCTGGGAGTGGTGGCTGTGATCATTCCTTGGAACTTTCCGGTCTTTATCATTGCCTTCAAGTTGCCAATGGCCCTTCTAGCCGGAAACACAGTTGTGATGAAGCCCGCTCCGACGACGCCGTTGACAGCGTTGAAATTCGGTGAGCTTTGCGCGGAGATATTTCCTCCGGGTGTGGTGAATATCATTGCCGATGATAATGATCTGGGCAGCCTGTTAACCAAGCACTCTGATATCGCCAAAATTTCCTTTACGGGTTCAACCGCGACTGGAAAGAAGGTCATGGCGTCGGCGGCCGAGAGCATCAAGCGTGTTACGCTTGAACTAGGCGGTAATGATGCGGGCATCGTCCTGGATGATGCCGATCCCAAGGCGGCAGCACCGGGCATCTTTGCGGGTGCCTTCACCAATGCGGGTCAGGTTTGCATCGCGCTCAAGCGGCTTTACGTCCATGAAAGTGTCTATGACGCTGTCTGCGATGAACTGATGAAGCTCGCGAACGAAGCGGTGGTTGATGACGGGCTCAAGCAAGGCGCGCAGGTCGGCCCTTTGCAAAACAGGATGCAGTATGAAAAGGTTAAAGGGTTCCTTGATGACGCGCGCAAGGACGGACGAATAGTCGCTGGAGGAGAAATTCCCGACCGGCCTGGTTTTTTTGTTCGGCCGACAATCGTTCGCGATATCGAAGACGGCAGTCGGCTTGTGGACGACGAGCAATTTGGACCAATATTACCTCTCATCAAATACCGCGATGCTGAAGACGCACTCGCCCGGGCGAACGCGTCTCCTTATGGCCTGGGCGCTTCGGTCTGGTCATCTGATATGGACCGTGCCTACGACCTGGCCGTTCGCCTGGAGGCAGGCACGGTCTGGATCAACAAGCATTTCGAGGTGGGACCGAATATACCGTTCGGGGGAGCAAAAATGTCCGGACTGGGTGTGGAGTTTGCCGAGGAAGGCCTTGCAGAATTCACGCAAGTCCGAGTGGTCAACATAGCGATTTGAGGAAGTTAAGGCCGGTTGGGAAAATATCGTGCGAAACGAGCATGGCGGTTATGAAGTAGCGGTCTTTCGGGGCCTCACGACGCCAATGCGCGATGGGGTCGCGCTCTCGGGCGATCTGTATCTGCCGGTGACGGCATCGCACGACTTTGCGGTCGATGCGCGCTATCCGGTCGTGATCGTTCGCACGCCCTATAACAAGCTATTCGTTCAGGGGTCATTCGGCACACCTACATGCCTTGCGCGGCGTGGCTATGCCGTCCTGGTGCAGGACGTCCGCGGCACGGGCGGATCGGGTGGCCGGTTCGATCCGATGATGAACGAAGGTTGGGGCGAACTGCAGGACGGCATCGACACGGTTCGCTGGGTCAAGCAGCAACCCTGGTGCAACGGAAGGGTTGGAACCACGGGCCAATCCTATATGGGCGGAACGCAGATGCTGCATCTCATGACCGAAGGGAACGAGGTCGACGCCGCATTCGTCCAGGTCCCGGCTGTCAATCCGTTCACCAACGGTTGGATATACAGGGCAGGGGTCATGGACGGGACGTCGCTCGGCTGGACCATGGCGATGGCGTTCGTCGCGGCCTTGTCTCTGGGTGAAGAGGTAATCGCCGCCGTGGCAGACGACGCCAGAGCGACTGGCTTGCCCGCTGGCGCGGCGGGGCCGCAGATGCTGATGGCCATGGGTGGGCTGCCCTTTCAGATCGCGCAGGGCCATAGCCTTAGAAACATTCCCATCAACCGGCACATATCTTTCTGGAATGACTGGCTGGACAACCGGGATAATCCGGCATTTTTCGGGAATGCCGACATGGAGGGGCGTTTCGACAAGGTGAAAGCGCCGGTTCTGCATTTCAGCGGCTGGTACGATCTGTTCAATGACAACACGCTCGAAGCCTTCGTCAACATATCCCGGCATGGTGCGACGCAGGCGGCACGCGACGGGCAGCGGCTGGTGGTTGGGCCATGGAGCCATGAGGCCAGTGACATGCTGTGTCATTTCCCTGGCGCGCTGGTCGATGATGTCGCGATGATGGCGGCGTGGATGGACCGTCATCTTTTGGGGATAGCCCCAAACGGCGAGGATCATCGCGTCACGCTGTATGTCATGGGCGAAAATCGCTGGCGCGCAGAACAGGACTGGCCGCTGGCCGATGCGCAGCCGACGCTGTTCTACCTGCATAGCGGCGGCTCTGCGAACGGTGCTGGGGGCGATGGACGGCTGTCCCTTTTTCCGCCCGAAGGCGATCAACCGGTGGACAGCTACATCAGTGATCCCCGCAATCCGGTGCCGTCGCTGGGCGGCAATTCGCTTCATGGCGGGCCAGCCGACCAGCGGCCGAACGATCACCGGCCGGACGTCCTGTTCTATACGACGGAGGTGCTGGAAGAGGATATGGAAGTGACGGGTCCGATCTGCGCCACCTTGTACGCGCAATCCTCCGCGCGAGACGCCGACTGGCACGTGAAGCTCATCGACGTGTTTCCTGACGGACGATCCTATAATGTGGCGAACGGCGTGACGCGCGCACGTTATCGAACGTCGCGCTCAACGCCTGAACCGCTCGCTCCCGGAGCGGTCGAGCGATATGAAATCGCGCTGTCCGCAACGAGCAACATCTTCAAGAAGGGCCATTGCGTCCGGGTCGTCATTTCCAGCAGCGATTATCCCAATTGCGAAATCAATCCCCAGGATTTCGTCGATCTGTCCGCTGCCACCCCCGAAGATTTCCAGGTGGCGCGCCAGTCGATCCATCACGCCGAAGCCAGGCCATCGGCGATCGAACTGCCGCTGGTGCCAGCAGACCGCCCACGGCGCTGGATAGACACGCCTTTTCCGTCCGCCGCCAGCGGGCGCTTCTACACCCGTCCTGTACCGTTGGAGGAATCTCCGCCGATTGAGCTACCGCTCGAACGCCTGCCTAAAGCCTGACAACAGCCCACGGGTCGAGTCAACCGGCGCGTTGGAGCAGGTCAGCGTTGGTAGGGCGGGAAAAGAGCTCCTGCAGCGATGCCATCGCCCGGTCTTCCAGCATAACGGCTTGCTGTCCCCGCGCGGTCGCCAGGGCCCGCTCCAGACATTGCCTGGCTTTCGTCTTGTCCTCCCCCTGGCGCGCATGCAACAGGCCCAGAAGCCGCCAATATTCCGCCTCCCATATCCTCTCGTCATGTTGGGCGATGAACGCTTCGGCCATCCTGGCCTGGGCCAATCCCTCTTCGAACCGGCCCAGTTCATTGCAGATGTCCATGGCCATGATGTGGAGGCTGGACGTTAGATACAGCTCCGAAAAGGCCCTCGTATGTTGGAGCAGGCCGTCCAGATGGGCCGGGTTGCGCGTCGCGTGAAACGATGCCCATTCGACGCACGCCTTGCCAAAGGGCTGCCAGAAACGGCAGATCTGCTTTGAGCAGACGGCCTGTAAGCGGTCGTTGTAAGCGACGATTCGGGTCCTGTCCCCTTCGCACACCGCATGGAACAGGAGCCAGACGAGCACCAGCGACAAGGTCGCGGGTTGATCCAGGCGATCCGCCATTTCCACAGCTCGATCCGCCTTCCGCCGACCTTCTTCGGTATTGCCCATGTGCCAGTTCACCCAGGAAAGATAGGCGGCCGACGCCGCGCCCGGATCGTAGCCGAAGCTTTGTTGGTGGCTCGCGGGATCATAGACCGTGAGCACGTGCTGGAAATGGCCGAGGGCTTTGGCGAAATCGCCGCGGAACGCCGCGCCCGCGCCGAACATGCGCCCCCCTTCGGCCTCCAGCCGGGCATTCGGGCCAAGCGAGCGGATGAAGCCGTCAAACTCGTACGCAAGGTCGTCGGCCTGTCGCCACTGGCCGCATCCGGCCGCGACGGTCCACAGGCCGTGGATGCTGGCGGCGCGCGCATTGGATCGGCCCAGCCCAGTCGCGAGCGACAGCGCGCGTTCGTAAATCGACTTCAGCCCGGCGGCATGATAGCCTTCGGCTTCGCGCATCGTCGTGCCCAGTTCCAGCAGGACGTCGAGTTCGCGCTCGTTATTGCCCGGGCCGGCCTCAAGAAGGGCGAGCGCATCGAGCGCCGCGCGGAAATCGGCGATCGCTTCGGCCAGCGCATATCTGCGCGCGGCCTTACGCCCCGCATCCAGCCAGAAAGGGACGGCTTCACCCATATGGCCGCCGTCGCGCATATGGCCCGCAACGATTTCGGGGCGATCTGCCGCGAGGTCGGGGAAGCAATCGACCAATATGCTGCCCACCCGATAATGAAGTTCAGCGCGGTCCGTATCGATGATGGAGGCATAGGCCGCATCCCGCAGCAGGGCGTGGCGAAAACAGTAGCGGGTTTCGCCCGCAGACCGGGTGCGGATGAGGATGCCCGCGGCGAGCAACTGGTCGATGGCGGCTTCCACGCGAGGCATCTCCTCGCCCGTTGCCGCCTTCAATATCTCGCTGGAAAAGTCCCGACCCATGACGGCCCCGACCTGCGCCACGCGGCGGGCGAAGCCCAGACACGCAAGTTGCGAGGCAAGCAGGTCGAGCAAGCTGTCGGGCACATCGGACAGGCTGGGCGTCGGGGTAGCATACTTGTCGGGAGGGAAGCCGGGTCGCAGCTTCGCAGGGAAGAGTTTCAAGGAGGTGGCCATGGATGCATGTTGGGGGGCGGAGCTGGTGAACGGGCCAAGTTTGGTGTCGGGTGCGACGGACGTTCCTCTTCTGGATCTCACGATTGGGCAGGCAGTGGCGCGGGCCGCTGAGCGTTGGGGGAACAATGACGCCGTCGTGGCGGTGGAGCAGGGGGTTCGGTGGAGCTACGCTGAACTGCTCGCCCGCGCCGACGCGCTGGCCAGCGGACTGCTCGAACTGGGGCTGGGGCCGGGGGATCGCATCGGCATCTGGTCGCCCAACTGCGCCGAATGGACGCTGACCCAATTTGCCGCCGCACGCGCGGGACTGATACTGGTCACGATCAACCCTGCCTATCGGCTGTCTGAAGTCGAATATACGATCAACAATGTCGGCCTGCGCGCACTGGTCGCCGCCGAACGTTTCAAGAGCAGCGCCTATCCCGAGATGATAGAGGAATTGGCGCCAGAGATTATAAGGAAAGGGGCGGGGCCGCTGCGGGCGGAGCGGCTTCCGACCCTGGAAGCCGCGATTTTGATCAACGGTGCGCCACGCCCTGGATGGCTGCGCTTTGACGATCTTGCATCCTCAAAGGCGTGCCCGGAGCGCCTGGAAGCGGTTGAGCGTGGCATCCGACCGGAGGATGCGACCAATATCCAGTTCACCAGCGGCACGACCGGGCTGCCCAAGGGTGCGACGCTGACCCATCGGGGCATTCTCAACAACGGCTATTTTGTGGGCCGCGCGATGAATCTGGGGGACACCGACCGCATCTGCATCCCCGTTCCGCTTTACCATTGTTTCGGCATGGTCATGGGAAATCTGGCTGCGCTTACCCATGGGGCCGCGATGATCTATCCCTCCAGCGCGTTCGATCCGGTTGCGGTGCTGCATGCGGTGGAGAAGGAACGGTGCACGGCCCTTTACGGCGTTCCCACCATGCTTATTGCGGTGCTGGCGCAGCCCGAACTCGACAGCGCCGACATGTCGTCGCTGCGCACGGGGTGCATGGCAGGCGCGCTATGTCCCGAACCGTTGATGCGAGAAGTAATGCAGCGGTTGAACATGTCACAGGTGACCATCGCTTACGGGATGACCGAAACCAGTCCGGTCAGCTTTCAGACCGTGCCCGATGATAGCATCGAACGCCGCACCACCACGGTCGGTCGGGTTCAGCCGCATCTGGAAAGCAAGATCGTGGACGAGAGCGGCGCCATCGTGCCGCGTGGGACGCCGGGCGAACTGTGCACGCGGGGATATTCCGTCATGCTCGGCTATTGGGGCGACTCGGTTCAGACGGCCGCCGCCATCGATGAGGACGGATGGATGCACAGCGGCGACATCGCCATTCTGGACGAGGCTGGATATGGCAGCGTCGTTGGCCGCATCAAGGATATGGTGATACGCGGCGGCGAGAATATTTATCCGCGCGAGATCGAGGATTTCCTGCGTCGGCATCCTGCGGTCGAAGATGTTGCGGTCGTAGGCGTTCCCGACGAACGCATGGGTGAAGAGGTCTGCGCCTGGATAAGCCTGCGCCACGGCCAGGCGCTGGCGGAGCAGGATGTCAGGACCTATTGCCAGGGTCAGATCGCTCATTACAAGATCCCCCGCTATATCCACATCGTTGAGAGCTTCCCCACTACAGTGACGGGCAAGATCCAGAAATTCCGCATCAGGGAAGCGATGGAGGAGGCGCTCGCCGCCGATGCCGCCGGCAGGGCCTGACGGCTGGTGATCCGACACAGACGCGCGACGGTCTCCCGCCGGTCTCCTGTTGCGAATTCAACATTGCTCAGGCGATCAGCGCAAAACCGCTACAAGTCCGGTAAAGATGGCCTGCGATCCTACCGTCAGCGCACCATGCGAACCGACCCCAATCACCAAGTTGGTGATTGGGGTCGGAGGAAGGTTTATATAGGCAGCCTTAGCGGCTGCCGCCTAGTTTCAGAAGGAAAGCCGCGTCTGAATACCGAACTCGCGGCGTTGGTCATAATTGATGGCCGTGTAGCCGGTCGGCGTACCAAACAGGTCGAAGATCTGACCGGGATCTACGTTGTCGCGGCGCTGATCGAAGACATTGCGGACGAAGAAATTGACTTCCGCGCCGATCGGCGTCCGAACGCCCACGAAAGCATCCAGTTTGAATGCGTTAGGATAGCGGATGTTGGAATTCGGATTGACCCGCTTACCCTGATAACGACCCAGAAGACGCACGAAGCTCTGGAAATCGTCGGGAAGGTCTATGCTATATTCCGTGTTGAACGATGCCTGAAACTTGGGCAGCGCAGACAGGGCACTGTTGGACGAGCAAACACTGAAGAAGCGACCTGGCTGGACCGCAGGTGCCCCGCCGAAATCAGGTTCGCCGTCGTTATTATAATCGTTACAGGGGATTTCTGCATCATCATAGTGGGCATCAGTATAGGATGCTGATAGCTGAGCGTTCCAGTTCCGCGTGATCTGTCCGCGAAGCTCCATTTCGACGCCACGGACAATCGCGTCCCCATTATAAGTGAGATTGATGGCGGAACATCCATCCTGATCCCCTACCGTCGAGGGATCATAGTCGCATGCAACGCCGTTGACGCGATTGATGAAGTTGTCGAACTTCTGGTAGAACGCAGACACCGCGTAGGTCAGGCGATTGTTGAACAGCGTGCCCTTGGCACCGATTTCAAACGAATCGGATTTTTCCGGACTCCAGGCGAAAAGTGAATTCGGAAGACGGCCCGGACCGCCATTGGTTGCTGCTTCCGTCGTGTCAAATCCACCAGGTCGATAGGCACGGCCATAATTGCCATAGACGATCAGGCTGTCGGAAAATTCGTGCTTGTAGCTCGCCGTGCCCGTCCAGGCGTCATATTTTGTTGGATTGGTCGGATCGTTGACCTTGTTGGTGGAATAGCGCAGGCCAAGGTCGAGCGTATCCTTGTCCGTGAAGTTGAAGGTCTGCGTCGTGAAATAGCCACGGTCATGGCTTTTCACCGGCGTCCCGCCGCCCAGCGGCAGGCAGGGTAAGCCAAAAGGAGGGGGCCCCGCTAGCGGTCCAGGCGTTGTTTCGCATGCGCCGTTCGCGCCCGTGTAGTCCACCAATCCGGTAAAGGGCGTTTTCACGTCATTGAAATAAACACCGAAGCGATAAATCCAGAAATGATCGCCGGTCCGTTCGAAACGCAGCTCGTTCGTTAGGGCTTTCGTCTTTATGTCAATCCGTTGGAACAGCTGGACCGGCAGCCTAAAACCGGGGCCGAACGGCAGCAGACCATTTGCAACATCCAGGTCGCGAACAGTATTGAAGTCGTTATTCTGATAGCTGCCGATGTAGCTAAGCAAGTGCCCGCCAAAATCATAGCTGGCATTGACGATGGTTGCCCGCCCCTTGGTCACGAACAGATTATCGCCATCGGCGATGGCTGCTCGATCATCCGGGCCGATCAAGCCGAATTCGCCGACGGGCACGCCTTCCGCGCTGACTACGGGGCGCAACTGCCGCGACTTGGAACGGAACTGCTGATGCGTCACGAGGATGTCGAGATTTTCCGTGGGATGCAGCAACAAGGATATACGGCCCGCGTAAGACCGTGACCGGTCCGTATCGCCGGTGAGGATGTTCCGGACCCCATTTCCGTAATTAAGGTCGTAAAGCCCGGCTACGCGGACGCCGACCTTGTCATTCACCACAGGTATGCTGACACCGCCCTGCAAGTTCACTGCCTCAAGATCGCTGTAGCTCGCGCTGCCACTGGCCTCAAATTTTTGCAGGCTGGGCTGGCGCGTGCCGATCAGAATGGCGCCCGATGGGCCGGTGCCGCCGCGCAACGTCCCCTGCGGGCCGCGCAGCACCTGGATCGATCCGATATCGAATTGCGCCTGCAGTGCCTGCGTCGGATCGAACGGGACTTCGTTGAGGTAGATGTCGACGGACCGGTTCGTCTGGCTGTCCTGATCGAACGACACGCCGCGCAAAGACACGGCCTGCTGACGCCCGTCGCCGGAGGAAATCGACAGGCCCGGCACGAATTTGGCGACATCTTCGAAGCGGGTGACGTTGAACTGTTCCAACTGTTCGCCACTGACCACGTTAACGGTTTGAGGTGTGTCGATCAGTCGTTCGACGCGCTTCTGGGCCGTTACGACAATGTCGGCGGCGTTGTTGGTGGCTTCGACGCCCTGCGCCTGCGTTGCTGGCTGTGCGAATGCAGGTGCGCTCGACAGCATGGTTCCAAATAGTAACAGTGCCTTCCTCATATTCATCCTCCCTAATATTGAACTTGTTGTAAAATAATAATAACGATGATTATTTTTTAATTCTGATTTGATCAGAAACTTATTTTGAACATCTTTGCGCCTGACAGCATTCAAAGCCTTCCAAACGTCCCTATGCGATGTCTTAATACTGGATAGCGTTGACGCACCACTTCATCGCCCGCTGTCCAGCCTGTGTGGGCACAGCGATTGCAGTAACAAGGCGGCATCACTGACGCAGAACTGGCGAGTGGAAATCGTGCAAGCAAATGGCCCCTCCTCCCTATCATCAACTTCTGCTGATGATGGATTTTGTGACAGCCTAAGGGGGTATGTGATGATTCGCAATGATATATGATCAGTCAAGATTGTTGATGATCGAATATGACGGAAGTGGTGGCCAAGGGTGGGGGCCGAAATGAACGCGACCTGTTTACGGATTTTCATCCTCTGACTCTGTGGTCGATGCGGCCCTATTGGGCGGCCCAGGCCATCCAAAAGCTAGTCGGATGATGGCGGTGGCGGTGGCGGGGGCGTGCCACCTCCTATATCGAGCGGAAAGGTATCAGCTTGTTCGGGCCGATTGCCGTGACTTGCTTTGCAGCAAAGCCCCTTCTGGGCCCGTTAACAGGGCTTCGATTTCATCTGGAGTGATTGTTTTCACCATGTTGATGAGGACTTTTGCTGCCATCGCTCCCAAAATCGGGATTTTTGGTTCCCACGGCTTGCTATGACCCGCCAGCACCACCGTTCCTATCATGGTCGCATCGATGAAGATTGAAACAGTTTCAACCTGATCCGCGTTAAGAGACGGATTTAGCTGCTTTACGAACGATCCAATCAACGTGTGAACATAACGATATAATGCGTCGAGACGGTCGGCCAGAATTTCATTATGATTGCTCATCGCCCATATTTCAGTAAACAAATGGGTAGTCTGCTTGATCTTTATATTGTCCATTGTTTCGGTGATTACAAGAAAGAGTGCGTCTTCGGGCGACATGTCCGTGTCATAGACGCGCTGCTTAAGAAGCTTGTCGCTGGAATCCAGTATTTCGTTCAAAAGGACGTTAACAAGAACTTCTTTTCGAGGGAAATGACGCGTGACATTTCCTATCTTCAAATCACATTCCGTTGCGACCCGTTGCAAGGTGAACGCCGTGGAGCCCTCCTCAACCAGGATATGAAGGGCAGCTTGAAGTATCCTGTCTACGGTTTTCGATCCGGCGGAATATTTGCCGGGGCGCGAAGGACCCGCATCGACTGAATTTTCATCGCGTACGGCTTTTTTCATGGTCTCTTTTAAGGGTTGGCAATCGATCGGATCAAGAGCGTGCTGAAGGTAGGGGCCACTCAATCCTCCATCGGTTCCATCTCGTCCCAAACGCCCGCGAACATGATCCGCAGGAACGCCTCGTCGGCGTAGATCCGCTCGCCGATGAGCGCGCGTTCGCCGAATTTGAGAATGCCCAGGATGCGAAACGCCTCCTCGCGACCGTCGTCGTGACGATAGACGATGGTGCTCTCGATGACGAACCCCGTATCGCCTACCCAGCTGCCGTGCACGACGATCTTGTCGGTCACGAAGCGCGGCACCACCTCGGCAAGGAAGTGGCGATAATAGCGCCGGACGGCGTCCATCCCGCGCATCCGCAGGCCGACCGGCAGCAGTTCATAGACCGGTTCGCCCTCGAACGTGGCGAGCGCCGCGTCGAAATCGCCTGCGCCCTCCGCGATGAGATGCGCGTGCGCTACATCGATCAGATGTTGGGCTGGCATTATGTTCCTCCCATTCCAGCAGCAGGCCGGTCCGTCCTTTAGCGGCTTTTTTCCCAAGCCGCTCGATTTGCTGCAGCAAAGTCGGCGAAGGATCGCGCCGGCTGGCCCGTGATCGCGCCTACTTCATCGGTGACCTGTTCCTCGGACCCGTTCGCGATCTCGCCATCGACCGCCGCCAGGCCTTGCGCATATTCAGCCGGCATGCCCGCAGCCTCGAACCGATCGGCGAGCGCGTCGACGCTGAGCTCGTGATATTCGACGGGGCGACCACTGGCCTGCGCGATCAGCCTCGCGACCTCGTGATAATCGATGGCTTCCGGGCCGGTCAGGATGACGTCGCGGTTCTTGAGCGCGGTGCCGGTCAGCGCCTCCACGGCGACGCGCGCGATATCCTCGGCGTCGATGAATCCAACGCGGCCCCTGCCGGTGGCCGAATAAATCTTCCCTTCCTCTTCGATCGAGGCCGAGTGGGGATATTCCAGAAAGTTCTGCATGAACCATGTCGGGCGCAGCGCCGTCCAGTTCGGCGCATGATCGATCAGCCACTGATGGGCTGCCCCCATCATCGGACCGCCGGGCGGGGTTGACGTGGCGCTGAGCAGCACGAGCGGCCCGACTCCGACCGCCACCGCGCGCTCCATGAAGGGACGCATTCCCTCCAGAATCTCAAGCGTATCGGATGGCGCGACCATGTAGATCGCCGTGGTTCCTTCCAGCGCCGCGTCGAACGTGCTGGCATCGTTCCAATCGAACCGGATCTGGTCGGCACCCTGGGGCGTGCGGCTGGCGACCCGAGCCGCTATGCCCCGAGCGGCCAGATGTTGGGCCACATAGCGCCCGGTCTTGCCGGTGCCGCCCGTCACGAGGATCTGATCACGCATAATCAAAAATGCTCCTTGATATTGTCAAGCGGAGAGAAGTGCCGGACGCGTCCATTGCGCCCCTGTATTTCGATGCCAACCGACAGCATAACTGATCGCCTGCGCTCGGCCTCATATGGTGTCACTTTCCTAAGCCTGAATGTTGATACATTCAACTTTTATGTCAGGCTTTTTTCGTGCCATTCTAACAGGCGTGGGAAATCTGGAATATGGCGGTTTTCCAACAACATGCTGCAGCAATGAAAGCCTGCGAGTGGCCGCTCAACCCAAAGGACCGACTATGAGCGTGGAAGGCAAGCATATGGCAGATCAGCTTGGCCGACGCTTGCAACGCATGGCTGGGCAGCGAACCGGCGGCAGTGGATGGGTGCTTTAGACGGGCCGATCCACCTTGGATGGATATAGGTCCGGCCAGAACTAAATATTCTGGGGAACCAGTGGCGTCGCTCTATCTGTCACGCCAAGGCTGTGGAAGGGAGACAGCGCTGATATGACTTCGGGCGTGATGGTTTTCACTAGATGGATCAGGTTGGCGACGGCTATGTTCGTAATCTGTGGCATTTGAGATGCCCAGGGCTTTTCATATCCTGCAAATGCAATCATGCCCTTGGTTGAGCCGTAGATGTAAAGCGCAACGATGCCAGCATCCTCTGGCCCCAAACGTGGATTTGTCTTCATGACAAATTCTGTAATGAGGGTCTGAACATAGCGGTCCAACGCTTCAACCCGACCGGCGACAAATTCATTGTTGTTCGCCATCGCCCAAAGTTCCGTGTAAAGGCGCGTGGCATTCTTTGTGCGGATGTAATTGAGCATGAAGACGATCAATTCGGCCAGCACGACTTCTGGCAAAATTCCGGGTTTGCGCATGACGCCATCAATCTGATCTTCGCCGGTCGTCAGTATTTCCTCAACCAGCACTTGGACGATCATTTCCTTGCGGGGAAAGTGGTGGTTGACATGTCCAACCTTCAAACCGCACTGGGTGGCTATACGCTGGAGCGTAAAGGCACTCGCACCCTCTTCCACCAGCACATGCTTGGCCGCTTTGAGGATCGCATCGACGGTGTCGGCACCACGGGCATAGATGCCGGGCCGCACCCGTGCCGTCGTGGTACGAATCTTTGTCATGGTTCCTCCATCAGCAAATGCATTTCGATCGATTGACCGACGTGCCGTCGTGGGCAAATAGCAAAGCTGGCAACGCCCGTGAAGTCGTCGCAGCTAGGGCAGGGGCGTCGTGGTTATCTCGGCCCCATCGCCTAAGGCACTTGAGAGACCTTCTATGAATGAAGTGGGCCGTCGGCCCGACAGCCGTTCGACATCCCCGGTGACTATGTCGAATGCACCGGTTAGGCATTTTTGCTTCGTGTCGATGACCACGTCGAGATATGCCTCGGGATATCCCGCGGCGATCAGGCGGCCGCTAAGATGCTCCATGGTGGCCGTTTCAAATCTGACAGCTATTCCTGCAATGCGCGAGATCGCTTCCGCGCGTTCCGACCCGGACACTGAGTGCGGACCGGTGGCGTTATAGGTCGCCCCGGCGTGTCCGTGGCCGACCAGGAGGCCCGCCGCCGCAGCGGCGACATCGTCTCGGGATACAAATGCGATGCGGCTTTCGCCCAGTTCGGTGAGAGTTCCCTCGCGCAAGCAAAGGCGGGATTCCTGAGCGAATGACTCGACGAAATAGTTCACCCGCAGGATCGTCCAGCAGGGCGCGGTCGTGACCAACCGCTGTTCGCCAAGCCATCCGGCAGCGCCAACGCTCGGTCTCGTTTCCTGACGCGCTCCGACGTCGGACATGAGTATGATCTGTCCGACGCCGACACTGACGGCGGCATCGACGGCAGCGACGATCTGACGGCATCGCGCGGCCCAGTCCGGGTCTGAACCGGGAATGATGAACAATCGATCAAGGCCGGCATATGCCAGTTCCAGGCTGGCCGGATCATCATAGTCGCCACGGCGGCATTCGATTTGCGTTTCAAGCCTATTAGGGGTGCGGGAAATGCCGACAATCTTCGCGTCGGCAGCTTGGGCTTTCAAGAAGCCAAGCACCGCCTTGCCTAACTGACCGGTCGCGCCGCTTACGCCTATCTTCATGCGAACCTCCCCCCGATCATTTCCGGCCCGGCTACGAAGTCATGCAATGAGGTTTGGCGCGAAGCCGTGGGCCTTAAAGCCCACGGCGCGTTGGGCATGTAGTCAGGCGTCTTCGAAAAGAGCAGCCAGGGGATCGGTCTGTCCGCCAGCATGGCCAACGCCATAGATGGTTTCGTAGCCCATGAGTTTGAGAAGATCTTCGGGCAGCGTGCGCGCAGTCTTGGGAGGGCAGGCGATAAATTGATTTTCTTCCTGACGGAGCCAATTGACAGTGAAGTTGAACGATTGCGCCCTCCGCGGGCCGGTCGACACGTTGGAGCCGCCGCCATGCCAAATCTTGGCAGAGAAGATTATGACCGAACCCTTGGTCATTTCAGCAGGCACAGTGGCGTCGCCCGAATGATCAACCAGTGGGTTCTTGTGGCTGCCGGGCACAATCCGAGTGGCGCCGTTCTCTTCCGTAAAGTCCGTCAGGGCCCAAATCACATTATACGCGACTTCATAATCGGGCGGGAATGGGAAGTTTCCGAAAGCCAGTTCATCCCGGTGGAGGGGCTGCGCTTCCGCCCCCGGATCGAGCGTGATCATATCCGTAACCGCAAGCTGGATACCCGGCGCGTGGGAAAGCAGGGATTTGACAAGGCCAAGCATGAGTGGATGCCTTACCAGGTCCCGTGCAACCGGTGACCGTGCCATCAGACGCCCGGTGCGCCTCGTCTTGTAACCCCAGGGGCGCTCGCCCACGGGGGACTGCTCGACATAGGGCTGCATCTCAGCGACCAGCTGGTCGATGATCTCATGCGACGCGAGATTGTCGATGATGACGTGGCCATGTTCGCGAACCACGGCCTCCGCTTCTGCGATGCTCGCGGTATTGGGAAGGTGCTGGATGCTCATGGTAGACATGTCCTTCATGTGAGCGGCAGGCTTGAGCCGCGCTAGCTAAATTCGTCGGCAATCGCTCGACAGGATCAACCGAGCTTACCGTTCAATTATTGGTGACCGCCAAGTTTTGTCAACGCTAATTTTGCGCTGCTTCGCGACGCCCTGACCGACTGGCGGGAGACGAGCCAGAGCCGCTGAAATTATTGTTGACAAACCTTGGTGATTACCAAATATCTAAGCAACGGCCCAGCATCGTTGTCTTGTGAGGGTGCCTGCGGGCCGGGATATGGCTGCCCGGCTAGGTTAAGTTGGCGCCGAAATGTCATTTATAGAAAAGCGCTGACTGGGCGCGCGGACGTTCGACCAGTTTTTTTCTCGCCGACGATTTCGGCGATGACCTGCGCGACACAGTGATCTGATCGAGATTTCGCCGAAGATTATCGTTGGTCGAAGTCTCCTGAATATAAAAATGCTATTGGTTAGGAGATCCAAAATGGATGGAACCGAAACGGTTGATCGCTCACAATATACGATATCCATGGATGATTATCCTGAGCATGTGGCATCCCAACTGCATAAATTGATGGAAACCGACAGTCAGTTCGCGGCGGCGGCGCCCGATCCGGCAATCAGTTTGGCGAAGAGAACTCGCGGTCTGGGGATTGCCCAGGTCGTTTCCCTTTGCATGGAAGGCTATGGCGACCGGCCTGCTCTGGCGGAGCGGGCGGCACAGCTGACGACGGACCCGGAAACCGGGCGGGTCAGCCGCGAACTGCTGAAGCGTTATGACATGATCAGTTATCGGGAACTGTGGAAGCGCGCATCCAATCTGGCCAGTTTTTGGCATCATGATGCGGATCAGCCGCTTTTGGCCGATGATATTATGTGCATCCTCTCATTCGGCGGCATCGACTTCGTGACGGTCGACCTCGCGTCGATTTATACCGGCGCAGTTGTCGTTCCTCTTCAGGCCAATGCAGCAATTCAGCAGACCCAGGCGATCTTTAACGAGGTAGCTCCGCAGTGGTTCGCAGTGAGCATCGAATATCTCAATACGGCCGTTGAGTTGATCGTCAGCGGGCATCATCCTCGCGGACTCGTCGTCTTCGACTACCATCCTGAGGTCGACGACGAGCGCGAACGGTTTGAAGTCGCGCAGGCGAAGTTGGCTGCGGCGGGCCTTGGACATGTGATGGCGACGCTTGAAACGCTCCTCGCCCGCGGGGAAGCTCTGCCCAAGGCTCCGGTGTTCGATCGCCCCGATACGGCTGAGCGGCTGTGCACGATCTACTATACTTCAGGGAGCACGGGTCTTCCGAAAGGCGCGATGCTGCCTGAGCGGATGGTCAAGCCATTGTGGCTCGTCGATTCACCGATGCCGATGATCAACCTGATGTATTTGCCGATGAATCACACATCAGGGCGAAGCATCCTCTTTTCGATTCTTGGCCAGGGCGGCACCGGATATTTCACCGGGAAGAAGGATCTGTCCGATCTTTTCGATGACATGCGCCTCAGCCGCCCGACATACATGATGCTGGTCCCGCGTGTCTGCGAAATGATCTATCAACAATATCAAGTTTCAGTTGAACGTGCGATCGCCGCTGGCACCGATCCAGAGACTGCCAAGCAGGAATTGCTGCGCGAAACGCGGGACACTGTGCTTGGCGGACGCCTGCTCGTCGCCTCCTTCGCATCGGCACCGCTTGCCGCCGACCTTCGCCAGTTTCTGGAGGAGTCGCTGGGCTTCAAGATGGGCAATAATTATGGCGCGACCGAAGTCGCCGCCGTGCTCGACGACAATCGAGTGCTGCGCCCGCCGGTGATCGATTACAAACTCGATGACGTTCCCGAGCTTGGCTATTTCAAGACGGACAAGCCTTATCCGCGTGGCGAACTGCGGGTGAAGACCTCCAGCATCATGCTGGGCTATTATAAGCGCCCCGACATCACGGCTGAGGCTTTCGATGAGGAGGGCTATTACAAGACCGGGGATATCATGGCGGAGATCGCCCCGGATCGGCTGATCTACGTCGACCGGCGCAATAATGTGCTTAAGCTGGCCCAGGGTGAGTTCGTCGCCATCGCACGCCTGGAGGCGCTCTTCACCAATGGCGACCCCGTCATTCGCCAGGTTTATCTTTACGGCACCAGCGATCGCGCCTTCCTTGTGGGGGTGTTCGTGCCGAACCAGGAAGCCCTTGAGCAAATGGGCATTGCGCAGGACGCCAGGGCGATCAAGGACGCGGTGCGCGAGGCGATCCAGAATGTGGCGCGCACCGAACATTTGCAGCCTTATGAAGTCCCCCGCGACTTCATCATCAAGCATGAGCCGTTCAGTGTGGAAAACGGCCTTCTGGCGGGCATTGGCAAATATCAGCGCCCGAAGTTCAAGGAGCGCTATGCAGAGGCGTTGGAAGGTCTGTACGATCGGATCGCCGCAAGCCAGAATGAAGAGCTGGACACCCTCCGCCGGGAGGGACGCAACGCGCCTGTCCTGGAGACAATCGCCCGCGCCGTGCGGGCGACGCTGGGGCTGGAGCATGTCGATCGGACGCGGCGCTTGAGCTTCTCGGACCTTGGCGGCGACTCTCTTTCCGCCCTGTCATTCTCGCTGCTGCTGGAGGAAATCTACTCTGTCGATGTCCCTGCATCGGTCATCAACAACCCCGCAGGCAGCCTGCAGGACCTTGAGCGTTATATCGAAAGAGCGCGCAGCGGTGCCTCCACCGCTCCGACCTTCGCCTCGGTGCATGGTCGCGACGCCAATGAGATACGTGCGAGCGATCTGACGCTCGACCGCTTCATCCCACAGTCCGTGCTTGATGCTGGCAGTAAAGCTCTGCCGCCCGCGACCGAGGTGCGGACCGTACTGCTGACCGGGGCCAACGGTTATCTTGGCCGGTTCCTGTGCCTGGAGTGGCTCGAACGGATGGCCGCCGTCGGCGGACGGGTCGTGTGCATCGCTCGCGGTCAGGACGCAGCGTCTGCGCGTCGGCGTATCGCGGAAGTGTTCAGCAGCGATGCGGCCTTGAAGGTGCGCTTCGAACAGTTGGCCGATGGACATCTGGACGTTTTGGCGGGCGATATTGGCGAGCCACAGCTTGGTTTGAGTGAAGCCGACTGGACGCGACTGGGGGAGACGATTGACCTTATCGTTCATCCCGCCGCGTTCGTGAACCATGTTCTGTCCTATCAGCAGCTTTTTGGTCCGAACGTCGTCGGCACCGCCGAAGTGATCCGCCTGGCGATCACGCATAAGCTCAAGCGCATCAACTATGTCTCCACCGTCGCTGCCGCTTATCTGCCTGACGGAATCCTCAACGAGACCGATGACATACGCGTCAAAACCCCCGTCCGCGGCCTTGTCGCGACAGGTTATGCGGATGGTTATGCCAACAGCAAATGGGCTGGCGAAGCATTGCTGCGTGACGCGCATGAGCGCTTCGGTCTGCCGGTGGCCATTTTCCGTTCCGACATGATCCTGGCTCACAGTCGATATGAGGGACAGTTGAATGTCCCCGACATGTTCACGCGCTTGCTATTGAGCATCGTTCAGACCGGACTGGCTCCCAAGAGTTTTTATATCGGCGACAATGGACATTATCCGGGCCTGCCGGTCGATTTTACAGCCGAAGCCATCGCCACACTTGGCGCACAGGCCGTAAATGGCATCCAGACCTATCATGTCATCAATCCGCATAATGATGGCATCTCGCTCGACAGCTTTGTCGAATGGGCAATCGCGGCGGGATACCCGATCACCCGCATCGACGACTATGCCGATTGGTATGGCCGGTTCGCTACGGCGTTGCGGGGACTGCCCGAAGAACAAAGGCAGCATTCCTCGCTGCCGCTGCTGCACCAGCTCCAATATCAGATGCCTGCCCAATATGGGACCATGGTGTCGGCTGATCGGTTCCGGGCCGATGTCATTCGATACGAAGTTGGCGCGGTAAACGACATCCCTCCCCTGTCGAGAGAACTTATCGAAAAATATCTTTCCGACCTCAAGCGTCTTGGCCTTATTTCGGAGTAATTGAACTATGACGACCATGACTAAGGGGTACGCGGCGCTTGCGAGCGACGGCGACCTGGAATTGTTTGATGTCCCCCGGCGCGATCTGCGACCGGACGATGTGTCGATCGACATTCTCTACTGCGGTGTATGCCATTCGGATTTGCATGAAGCCCGCAATGATTGGGGGTTTAGCAACTATCCGATGGTGCCGGGGCATGAAATCGTGGGCCGCGTACAGAGTGTCGGCAGCGGCGTTACGAGCTTCAAGCCGGGCGACCTCGTAGGTGTTGGCTGCTACGTCGATTCCTGCCGCGAGTGTCGGCCGTGCGAGATTGGCGAAGAGTCCTATTGCGAGAATTGGCCCACCGCGACCTATGGCAGTGTCGACCGGCATGACGGCATGCCGACTTATGGGGGCTATTCGAAACACATCGTCGTTTCGGACAAATTCGTTCTTCGCGTTCCGGCATCGCTCGATCTGAAGTCTGCTGGACCCCTGCTCTGCGCTGGCATCACGACCTACGCGCCCCTTCGTCACTGGAAGGTTGGCCCTGAGCACAAGGTCGCCGTCGCTGGCCTGGGGGGGCTTGGGCACCTGGCGCTCAAGTTCGCCAAGGCGATGGGCGCTGAGGTGACACTCTTCACGCGCAGCCCCGATAAAGCGGAGGAAGCCCGGCGTCTCGGCGCGGACCACATCGTGATCTCAACCGATGAAGCCCAGATGGCGGCCACCGCCAACGCCTTTGATTTTGTCATCGACACGATCCCAAGCGCCCACGATCTCAATCCCTACATCACGAGTCTTCGGCTTGATGGCAAATTGATCCTCCTGGGAATGCTGGAACCCATCGATCCACCGCTTCACGGCGGGCTTTTGATGCTGGGTCGCAAGGCCGTGGTCAGTTCCAACGTCGGCGGCATTCGTGAGACCCAGGACATGCTCGATTTCTGCGCCGAACACGGCATCACCTGCGATGTCGAGATGATTGCGATGCAGGACATTAACGTGGCTTTTGAGCGGCTGCGTCGCGGGGACGTGCATTATCGTTTTGTCATCGACATGGCGACGCTTGGAGAAAAGTAGCGGAGGAAACTGCGCGACGGGCCGGTGATCGCGCCGCGATCACCCTCTACCCTCACATATAGCAGCTTGGGCGTGATCGGATGACAGACACTGTATTTGGGGCCGTCTCGGACGGTCACGCTCGCCGCGCGCGCATGATGCTTGTGCGCGCATTTTTCTCCAGCAACACCGCGATGGGCTGCGCGTTTGGCGGATTTGGTGTGGCCGTGCTGTCGCTGCAAGAGCGGTTTGGCGCGTCCCGCGCCATGGCGTCCATGGGATTGGCGCTGACAGTGCTGACCCTGAGCCTGTCCAGTCCCCTGGTTGCCACCATGATCATTCGGCTTGGGCTGCGTAAGACAATGATCTCCGGCATGCTGTTGTCGGCATCGGGCTATATCGCTCTGGCGTTCGCGCCCAGCATGCTGATTGCGCTGACATCCTGCGCGCTGCTGATCGGGCCCGGGACCGCCATGTTCGGAACCTTCCCATCCAGCATATTGGCGGGCGGCTGGTCTCCCCAGGCCCGCGGCCGGGCGGTCGGGATGGCCAATATTCCGCTCCTCCTCATTCTGATCCCGATACTGGGCGTCACCATCATCCAGCGATTTGGTCTTCCCGCCTTTTTCCTGACGTTAGCGGGTCTGCATCTATTGCTTCTTCCGTTGATGCTGGGGATCGCCGACCCGCCGCTCGCCAACCAGATCGCCCATTCCGGTGGTTCGGAAATCAAGATCGACCGGCATCCAAACAGAGCGCTCCTTTTCCGTCCGCTGTTTTGGGCCATGGTCATTGGCGATGGCATCTTCAACGCAGTGTCCGTTGCCGGACTTTCCCACATCGTTCCCGTCGCGGTCGAATCCGGCATTCCGGTGCAGGGGAGCGGGTTGCTGCTATCGTTGATGGGCTTTGGAAGCATCCCCGGATCGATCCTGTCCGGCTATCTGTGCGATCGTTTTGGCCCAACGCGGGCGCTGACCGTCGCAGGGCTGGGCTTTGCCGTGAGCTGGTCGTTGATCGGGACCGGATGGTTGCCGGGCATGACGGCGGCGACGCTGCTCATGGGGATGTGTGGCTCATCCATATTGCCGCCAGTGAACGTCCTTGCAACACGGGCTTTCGGCGTCGTCGCCCTGCCACGCGCCTTGAGCCTGATCGCTGTCTTCGCGTTGCCCTTTACGTTCATCATGCCGCCTGCGGCAGGGCTGATGCGAGACCTGTTCGGCGACTATGACTTCGTCATCATCTTCCTCATTGTCGCAGCACTGATCGGGGCGACGACGTTCTTCCTGATCGAACGGACGCTCCAATCATCGCCGAAAGTTCCAGCGTGAGCAGTAACGTACATGACTCGGTCGGATCGCGCAGGCTCGACCGCCTCGCACAAGACAATTGTCGGGCACCCGTAGAGGCAACCGCTATTCTGCGCGATTATATTGATAATGCTGGCTTTCCGGCGTCCCGCTTGGCGGAAAATCGCGTTAAAATTTCCCCGTTGACAAACCTTGGTTATTGCCAAATATTGATGTAATAGAATGACGATGCTGATGATGCAGTAAGCATCAATGCAGCAACTGAATGCATATATTTGCATTTGGTCCGATTAAACTCGCAAAAAAATTAACAGCGGCAAACAAAAGATTGTCGCCGCTGAATGAGTAGAAGTGAACTTCACTTCATCTTGGGAAGGGGGATGGTTTAACATGAAAGCCAGATTCGTATCACGCATTCTATCATTCAGCGCCATAACATGGGCGCTCGCATCGCCTGCATTTGGTCAGAGCATGAAGGCAGGTGAAGGCGTCACCCCGCCTGCTAACGGGACGGCCAGAGAAGCGTCACAGACGCGCCTCTCCGACATTGTCGTGACGGCCCGCCGCCGCGAAGAGAGCCTGCAAAACGTACCCATTTCAGCGACTGTCTTTTCGTCGGAAGGCCTCGACCGCCGTGGCATCCAGAGCACGCAGGACCTGTTCGGCCAGATCCCGTCACTTGTGGTTGGCGGATCGGGCCAGCAACGCAGCTCGGAAAATGTCACCATTCGCGGGCAGGGGGCAACATATGCTGCCGCTCCGGGCGTGGTTCTGTATTTTGCCGAAGTGCCGATCATCGCGGATCAGAGCAACAATGCTCAAAATGCCGGTGGCGCGAACTATTACGACCTTGCCAACGTTCAGGTATTGCGGGGCCCGCAGGGGACGTTGTTCGGCCGGAATACGACGGGCGGCGCGTTACTCTTTGAACCGCAACGCCCGACGGATCGGTTCGAAGGTTACGGTCAGGTCCAATATGGTAATTATGATTCGGTTGAGTTGCGTGGAGCGATAAACGTACCGATCGTTGAAGACAGACTGCTTCTGCGGGTCGCTGGCATCTACCAGAAGCGGGATGGTTTTACGGAGGAACTGACGACCGGCACCGATCTCGACGATCGCAACCGCTACTCCCTGCGGGCCGGGCTCACCTGGCGTCCGGCGGAAGGCATCGAAAATTATCTGATGGCCACCATGACCGTAGGTAACGAACATGGTGGATCGACAGTGCTGAACGCCGTCCCGGCTGGCACTGACCCCGAAACCGGAATAGCTTACAGCACATTTCTGGCCGAACAGAATGCGCGGGGCATTCGTTCAGTGCGGCTCAGCCCGCTCGATTGGCGCGAGAAAACGCGCTATTATTCGCTGACCGATATATTTTCCGCAGATCTCTCCGACAATCTGACGTTTCGGACGATCGCCAACTATTCTCGCCTGAAACACGCGGCGCCTTATGACGGTGATGGATTTCCGGATGACTATGCCGCGCGGCTCGTCGCCGGGCAAAGTGGGATTGGCGCGCCTGAAATTGATCCAGTCGGCCTTAATGGCGACGATTATAATTATCGAAGCAATTCCCGGCAGTTTTCGGTTGAACCTCAACTTCAGGGGAAACTGGGCGATGGTCTGCTGACCTATGTAGTGGGGAGTTACTATGAAAATGTCAGGCCGATCGGCAAGGGAGGGGGGCAGTTCAGCAATCCGGCGCGTCGCCAGAAGAAATCGAGCAGCATAGCGCTGTATGCACAGGGCACGATCAAGTTTGACGATCATGTCGACGCGCTGGAAGGTCTTAGCATCACTGCTGGCTACCGCTATACTTGGGACAGGGCCACTGCCATTGGCAATTTCGAAATACCAAATGGCCCGGTCATTTCGAAGGACGCCAATTTCAAAGCGCCAACCTGGACGCTTGGCTTGGACTACAAGATCGTTCCCGATGTCCTGTTGTATGCAAAGGTCAGCCGGGGATACAAAAGTGGTGGGGTAGGTCAGGACACACCCGCTCCCGAATTGCGTGTGTTCCAACCAGAATTCGTGACCGCCTATGAAGCGGGAATAAAGGCGGACTGGCATATTGGATCGGTCCCGGTACGAACCAACATCAACTATTATTACACCAAATATAAGGACCTTCAGAGGACGGGCGGTGCAGCGTACGAATATACGGATCCAGTGACCGGGACTACCAGTACTATTTTTGGCGCACAGACCGGGAATGCTGGGAAAGCACATATCCAAGGTATTGAGTTTGAAGGGGAGATCCGCCCATTCAAATGGTTCACGCTGAGTGGAAACTACTCCTATCTCAAAGCCAAATATGACGAGTATACCCAGCTCTCGCTATTTCCGAACGGCATCCCTGCGTTCGGTCTTCCTGCCGGGTTCGACTGCGGCAATGTACCTTATGACGCGCCGTCGAACAGTTGCATATTGGATGGACTGCCGTTCCAGTTCGCGCCCAAGAACCAGTTCAGCCTGTCCGGTCGAATTGACCTGCCCGTCGATGAGGCGATCGGCAATATCAGCCTGACCGCAACCTATTCCTATGTCGATGCGCAATATACATCGCCTACGAAAGCAAGCATTGACGAGCCCTATGCCTGGATCGGGGGAAGCTGCCCACGCAACAGCAGTGGATCGGTCGTATGCGGCCCCAATGACGGCAATGGTCTTTTGAACGTGAATGTTCAGTGGAACAGCGTGATGGGATCGAACTTCGACCTGTCCGCCTTTGCCACCAATCTGACCAACGAAACCTATATCATCGGTTCGAATGGTGCGTCCTACCAGTCAGGGTTCAATTCTTACGTATATGGCGAGCCGCGAATGTATGGCGTGGCGGTCCGTTTCCGTTTCGGAAGCTGAAGCGCGAATTGTGGGATTGATGAGCAATATTGTTGCCGACCGGGGACTGATCCCCGGTCGGTCTTTTTGCACCCTACATCATGAAGAGATGAACAGCAGCGCTCATGATAATCCAACTCGCGCACGATGGACGCGGCACTCGGACAGCCCAGATGATGCTCATCCGCGCGTTTCTGGCGCAGAATGTGGCGACCGGCTGTGCCTTTGGCGGTTTTGCGACCAGCATATTGGCGGTGCAGGACCGCTTCGACACGACGCGGGGCATGGCCGCCTTGGCTCTTGCCCTCACCGTATTGGCCATGAGCGGGCTGGGCCCGCTGGTCGCGGCAATGATCTCCCAGATCGGTCTGCGCAGCACGATGACGCTGGGCGCTATGCTGGCGGCGGTGGGCTACATCCTGCTTGCCCTCGTCCAATCGATAGAAGCGATGCTCGCCGTATGCCTGTTGGCGATCGGCCCCGGCGCATCCCTGCTTGGGGGCTTGCCACCCAGCATTTTGGCGGGGAACTGGCATCCAGAGGCGCGGGGGCGCGCGGTCGGGATCGCCTATATTCCGTTTCTCGTCACCTTCATTCCCCTGCTCGGCGTGGCGGTGATGCAGCGATTTGGCCTGCCCGCATTTTTCCTAAGCCTAGCGGCGTTGCACCTTTTCCTGCTGCCTGTGCTGCTGGGCGTGTCGGAACCGCCGCAAAGCGATCAGCCTGAACATGCCGCCGTGGACGCCGCTAGCGCCGGAGGTTCGCGACCGGCCATCCTCACGCAGCCATTATTTTGGGCCATATTGCTGGGCGAAGGCATTCTTCAGGCGAGCACCATCACCGGCTCCGCCCATATCGTGGCCATTGCGGCCGAATATGGTGTGGCATCCCGCTGGGGGATGCTCCTCCTGTCGATCAAGGGCTTTGCGAGCATCTTTGGGTCCGTCCTCGCGGGACTGTCATGTGACAGATTTGGCACCGCGCGGACGCTGGGTTTGGCTGGTGTGGGCCTGACGGTGAGTTGGCTGATCATTTCGATGAGCGGATGGCTCCCCGCTCTCGCCCTGGCAATGGCGATCATGGGCATATCAGGAGCGGCAATTTTTCCAGTAGTTACCGTGCTAGTAGCGCAGATCTTTGGAGTAGCGGCATTCCCGCGCGTCCTTGGACTGTTGGGTGCGTTCACGCTGCCATTTACCTTTGGCGCACCGGTCGCAGGATGGCTTCGCGACACGATGGGCGATTATCGTTTGGCGATATTGCTGCTCATTTCAGCGTCCCTCGCTGCGGCTATCGACTTTGGCCTGATCGGCCGGGCAACGCGCGTCACGCGAACTAGAGCGGTTCGGCGTTGACCCGTCAACGGTTAAGCAGGCGTTGGTCTGCGGGCCGTCTCGAACTGCCGAGTACGGCCCGCAGATCGCCTGACATTACCAATCCATCGCCGGCGGGACGATAAGGGCGCGCACCTCTGGGGGTGCGAACTCCCAAGGATATTCAAAGCCGACGGATGTAGAACTGTAACCCAGCAACTGACGTAGCCTGACGGATGAACCTTCCAACGCGGCGGGGTTCATCGCCATCGGAAAATTGATTGATGGCTTCCACCAGGGTGGACAGTAGCCGATGATTGCCCCTGCGCGGACGCGATCCTTGGATTTATTCGCACCCGCCCCGTGAAGCAGCAAATCATCGTAGATGACGACTGATCCGGCAGGAGCCTCGGCCGGAACGGATTCGTAGTGCAGGCCCCAGTCCTGGGGTTCGGTGTCAAGATGGCTGCCGGGTACGACACGTGTGGCGCCATTTTCCTCATCGAAGTCATCAAGGCACCAGATGAATCGCGTCTGCATCACGCCGGCGGACAATGGCATGGCCCCGCTGCGGTCGCGGTGAATGCCCTGAGCGAGACTGCCCGGCCGGGTCATATTCACACCGTAGCTTTGGACGAGGTAGGACTCGTTCAGGGTCTGCGGTCCCAGCATTTCCTTGGTGAATTGCAAAGGAAGGGGATGTTCGACGAGATCACGGAAAAACTCGTGACGATTCATCAATTGCGGACCGAAAAGCCGCCGATTGAGATCGTCGTTGTCAGTGTAAAATCCGCGTACACTGCTTTCGTTGGTTTGCTCCTCCTCCGTAATCGCGGCGACGACAAAATCGCGCATCTCACGAGCCTTCTGACCTGAAAACACGTTCGCAGCGATCGCATAGCCAGCCCGAGCCAGATCCTTGCGCAACTGACCCGGGTCCTCCGTCGGTTTGGGCAGAGGGCCATCGAATGTCAGGGGTTTAACGGGTCGACGGTCAGCCGTATCCATGTTTTTTGCGACCTCATGGTATGTTCCCACTTCAGCCATTTCCGTCCTCTCTTTGGTCTTCCGTGATGCAGAAGACCGAAAGATATGCGCATAAAACTTGGAAGTCACCAACTTTCTTGAGTGGGACAGGCGACAATGGTGCGACTTATCTGCGGTGCGACGGGGCTGCAGGCCGTCAAGCCCTTGGCTTGTCGAATAGTTATCCCCTGGCGAGGATTTCCTGCTTTCCGCTGGATGTAGCCACCGCAAAAAAGTGTCAGCCATGTCACACCGCCATGCGGTGTCTCGTCATGACCATATCCAACAGCAATGAAAGGATCCGACACATGAATAACCGCGCCGATGTCTACGCCGCAGGCGGTCCACTCTTTAAAGCCTGGTACGATCTGTCGATGCAGGTAGAAAAATCCGGTCTTGAAAAGAGCTTGCTCGAACTGGTCAAGGTCCGCGCCTCCCAGATCAACGGCTGCGCCAACTGCCTAAACATGCACACCTTTGATGCACGCAAGGCGGGCGAGACGGAGCAGCGCATCCATTTGCTCGGCGCATGGGAGGAGGCTCCATGCTATAGCGCCCGTGAACGGGCCGCGCTCGGTTGGACCGACCATCTGACTGAAGTCGCAACGAAGCGGGCGCCCGACCAGATCTATGCCAAACTGGCGGCAGAGTTCAGTGCGGAGGAGCAAGTGCAATTGACGCTCGCGATCAATGTCATCAACGGATGGAACCGCTTGGCCGTCGGCTTCCATCTCTACAACCCTACGCTTGGCTGGGCGGCGTGATCGACGATGGCGTCATCAGCTTCGACGCGCAGCGATCCACTTTGCTGCGCGTCGCCTATCGCATGCTCGGCTCCATGGCTGATGCGGAGGACATGTTGCAGGAGGCCTTCATCCGCTGGGCCGGGACCGACAGGAAAGCGGTGCGCGTCCCGGCCGCTTTCCTTCGCCGCATGGTGACCCGCCTCTGCATCGATCACCTCAAATCCGCGCGAGTGCGGCGGGAAAATTATGTCGGCCCTTGGCTCCCCGAACCGATCGTGGAGGCGGAACCGGTAGAGGACGTCACCCTTCCTCTCATGCTTGCGCTCGAGCGCCTTTCTCCGCTCGAACGGGCGGCGTTCCTGCTTCATGACGTGTTCGGCGAAAGTTTCGATGCCATCGGACGATCCATTGGCCGAGACGCTGCGGCCTGTCGCCAGCTTGCGGCCCGTGCGCGGGAGCATGTACGCGGAGAGCGGACGCGCTTTCCTGTCGAACGCGACCATGGATTGGCGATCGCTGAGGCCTTTAGCGAAGCGTCTCGGGCTGGCGATTCTGCAAAGCTTGGCTTGCTGCTTGCTGACGATGTCCGCTTCCATGCCGACGGTGGCGGCAAACGCCCCGCCGCAAGCCGCATTCTTGATGGAGCCGTTGAGGTGATGCGCGGACTGTCCGCAATTTTCCGCCTGCGGCGCGGCAATCCGGAATTAGTCATGCAGGCTTTCGTGAATGGCCTACCCGGCTTTGTTACGCGCGAAGCAGACGGCATGTTGCAGACGACAGCTCTGCTTATTGAAAACGACCGGGTGAAAGCGATCTATGTCATGCGCAACCCCGACAAACTCGGTCACGTGGAAAGGCTGATCCACTAAGCGGGTAACGATCCCTTGGGGAACATCCACTCCCCGTTCTTATCTCCGAAAAGCCGACCTTCCGCTGTCGTGACACGGGCGGCTCACCGGAAGACTCGGAAAATACGGAAAACAAAGGCGATTATGCACTTTAAAGTGCATAATCGCCTTGTATTTAGAGACCCATGCGGCGGCTTGCTTCCTACGAACAGTTTGATGCCGCGCAGCCGAATAGAACTTGGATGTCTGCACGGCGATTTCTAGCCTCATCAAACACTTGCTTATCCTAGAGCTGCCGACATTATGGCACGAATCTTAGGGGGTGTTGTGCGTTTCAAGATTTCTGTTTGCCTGGCGAGCCTGCTTGCCGGAACCGCCGCTGATGCAGCCGGAAGCCAGATCCAAACCGGGCCTGCACCCAAATGGGCCGTCCAGTCGGAGGCGATGCCTGTACCGGGCGATGCCGCAGGGGCTGTCTTTATCCGCCGTCAGGACACGGAGGTTCATCTGGATGGCAAGGGGCACCTGCTCTATAATGGTTACCGCATCAAGATCCTCCATCCCAATGCGCTGCAGCTTGGCAACCTGTCGCTGGCCTGGAACCCGGCCGCTGGTTCGCCTGTTGTCCATGTCATCAAAATCCATCGCGAAGGCCAGGTCATCGACATACTGAAGACGGCCTCGTTCGAAATACTGCGCCGAGAAGACCAACTCGAAGCCGCAAGGTTGGACGGCAATCTCACCGCCGTTTTGCGTGTGCCAGATCTGAGGGTCGGGGACGAAATAGAGTTCGCCGCGACCCTCCGCGCCAGCGATCCCACACTGGGGAAGGATGATGCCGGCCTGCTTCTCCTCGCCTCCGAGCCGGCGCTTGGTCGATATCATCTTCGATTGAGTTGGGAAGAAGGAAACAAGCCAGCGGTCAAGATGACCAGCGATATGTCGACGGTGGCTGAGCAGGGCGCGAATGCGATCGATTATCGATTCGACAACCCCACCGTTCTGACGCCGCCGAAAGATGCTCCTCCTCGCTATCAGTGGCAGAGGGTGGTCGAATATAGCAGTTTCAGCGACTGGCAGGGCATATCGCGCCTTTTCGCGCCGCTGTTCGCCAATGCTTCAAAACCAAACGCCAACTCGTCGCTCAAGCAGGAGGCCGCACGTATCGCTGCAGCCCATGCGAAGCCGTTGGATCGCGCCGCTGCTGCCCTCAAACTGGTGCAGCAGGACGTTCGCTATATTTATGTCGGGCTGAATGGCGGCAATCTGACGCCGGCGGGAGCCGATGAGACATGGCAACGGCGCTATGGCGACTGTAAGGCCAAGACGGTGCTGCTGCTGGCATTGTTGCGCGAGTTGGGTGTCGAAGCGGAGGCGGTGCTGGTCAACAATAGCGGCACGGATGATGGCCTTGACGAGCGGCTGCCCAGCCCACGCATGTTCGACCATGTGCTGGTGCGGGCGCGGGTCGATGGACAGAGCTATTGGCTTGATGGCACCTTGCCTGCAGTCGTACCGCCTGGTGCAGAACCGGTCATACCCTATCAATGGGTTCTTCCGCTGACCGCGCAGGGAAGCAGTCTTGAGCAACTGAGCTGGGCGCCTGCCTCGCGTCCGAATGAGATTACGCTGTTCGAGGTCGACGCGCGCGCCGGATTTGAAAGGCCTGCGCGGATTACCAATACGACCATCAGGCGCGGGATCGAAGGCTTGCAGCAGGAGGTTCAGTTTGCGGCAGCGACGCCCGCGCAACTGCTCAGCGCGTTCCGGCAGAATGCGATCGGAAACACATGGCAGACCATCGAAGATGTTCAGTGGCGCTATGATGTGAAGGCACAGGCCAGCATATTGACTATCATCGGCACCGGTGCAGTCGACTGGGACGATGATGGCGATGGAATGAGATCGCTGGCACTGCCGGGCGGCGGCTTCAGCCCGCCCGAAAAGCGGATACGCGCTGCTGAGCAGGATCAGGCACTGCCATTCTACAACAAGCCGGATTTCAGCTGTTACGTCACTACGGTTCGTCTGCCGTCGACGACCAAGCCGGAACAGTGGTCGCACAAGGACGATATCAACAACCGGATGTTCGGTCGGGCCTATTACCGCGCCTTCGACATATATGATGGCTCGCTGCGCATGGTCCGGGGATCGCGAATTGAGCAAAAAGAAATTGATGCCACCAAAGCGAAGCGCGACAATGGCCGGATTGCTCTGTTCGACAACAGCATGGCATGGATAAGCTACAATCCGAGCGGCAAAAACACCGATACCAAGGCGAGCAGACGAGTGCCCGCGACAAATGAGATCGATTGGACCGCCGACAATGTGCCTTGCCTAGCGTCTAGCACCGGAAGCTAAAGGCGAGCAACGCCGTCTGCAGCCACGCGAAACTGGCATCGATCCTTCTAGGTTATTCAGCCAATCCCTGGTGACGGCGGGTGTCGCCTCCGGCCAACCGACAGCAGCACGATCAAGACTTCGAAGGCACTCACCGCATTACAAACGCACAGGCCCCGCGACTGCCGCTGCCACCGCCGCACGCTCGATTTGCAGACGCTACAGCGGCAAGCGGCGATTTGCCTGTGGAATTGCCGAAAAGCGCGCAGTCACGCGACAGTCAATATTGCAGCTGCGCTTCCCACACGCCGGTGTCCACCAGATGCTTGATTTCTTCGCGTACCAGCCGAACGATGATGCGCGTCGATCGGGTCATTTGCTCTTCGCGCGGTATGCCGAGCACCAGCTGACGGACAACGGGTGGATGACCGATCGGCGCGTAGCGCAGGATGCCTGCATCGACCTCCCGGCTCATGGACGACAGGGGCAGTACGGTGTAGCCGAGCCCGAATTCCACCAGTTCCTTCAGCACCAGGAAAGAATCTGCTTCATAGCGGACATTGAGTGGCACCCCGGCCTTGCGCGCTGCCGCCTCCACGATCAGGCGAAGGCCGTGAGATTGGCTGGGCAATACGATCGGCAGCTTGACGATTTCCTCGATCGAAACCCGCGTCGCGGGATCGAGCGCGGAGGAGGACGGACCCACCAGAACCAACTCTTCATAGAGCATCTCCGCGACGTTCATTTGCAAATCGGATGCCGGACCATAAAGAAGGGCGACATCGATCTCCCCGCGTTGCAGCCAGTCGATAAGGTGTCCCGCATATCCCTCGACAATTCGCAGCGAGATGTTGGGGGCCTGCTCCGCAACGCGCCGGGCGAGCCGCCCTGCCAGGATATAGCTGACCGTGGGGGGAATCCCGAGGGCGATCTGGCCGCCTCCTTCTGCGGAGCGAGATTTTATGTCCTCAAAGGCTTGCCGGACCTGCCGCACCGGACCCGCGATATGCTGGCGTAGTTCCTCGCCCGCCGGGGTGAGCTGCATGCCGCGGCGATGGCGGAAGAACAGCGGTGTGCCAGCCTCTTCCTCAAGTATGCGCATCTGACGGCTGAGGGCGGGCTGGGCGATCCGCATCCGGTCGGCCGCCCGGCTGAGCGATCCGAGTTCGGCGATTTTCAGAAAATGTTCAAGCCGCCGGAAATCCACTCACGCGCTCCTGTTCGATCATGCCCAACCGACATAGCTAGACGCGTAGATTGTTGCTATTGATTTAGCAAAATTCGCAATAGGCTCCGCCGAGTTCAGTTTGAGGAGCGTAATGGCAGAGGATCTGGAGCGGTTTTGCAACCTGCTGGCGGGAAGCGGGCGGGAAGCTGATGGCGGCGAATGGCTGGAAAGCCTTGACCCTGCGACGGGCGAAGCCTGGGCCCTGATCCCGCGCTGTACCTCCACCGATGTCGATGCGGCGGTGGAAGCGGCGCGCGCTGCATTTCGTTCGCCAGAATGGCGTGGCCTGACCGCAACGGCGCGTGGCGCATTGCTGTATCGCTTCGCCGACATATTGGCCGAAGAAGCCGAGCGGCTGGCGCAGATAGAAACGCATGACAATGGGAAGCTGATCGCGGAAATGCGCGCGCAGCTTGGCTACCTCCCGGCTTATTACCGCTATTTCGCTGGCTTGGCCGACAAGATGGAGGGCCATGTCCTGCCCATCGACAAGCCTTTGATGCACGCCTTCACCCGCCGCGAGCCGCTGGGCGTCATCGCCTGCATCACTCCTTGGAACTCGCCGCTATTGCTGCTGGCGTGGAAGCTGGCGCCATTGCTTGCGGCGGGCAACACGGCAGTCATCAAGCCATCGGAACATGCATCCTGCTCGACCCTCGCCTTTGTCGAGCTGTTCGAACGCGCGGGGTTCCCGGCGGGCGTCGTCAATACGGTTACAGGCCTGCCCCAGGAATGCGGCGAGCCTTTGGTCAGGCACCCCGATATTGCCAAGATCGCGTTCACCGGGGGCGAGCCGGGCGGCATCGCAATCTATCGCTCCGCCGCGGAAAACCTTAAAAAGGTCACGCTGGAGCTGGGCGGCAAATCGCCCAACATCATCTTCGGCGATGCGGACCTGGAACGCGCCGTCTATGGCGCGGTGTCCGGCATCTTCGCGGCATCGGGCCAGACCTGCATCGCGGGATCGCGCCTGCTCGTGCAGCGCAATGTCCATGATGAGGTCGTGGAGCGTCTGGTCGCCATCGCGCGCACCGCTCGCATCGGTGATCCCAAACTTGCCGACACGCAGGTGGGGCCGGTCACGACTTTGGCGCAGCGGGGCAAGGTAATCGACCATATCGCAAGCGCGCGCCAATCAGGCGCGGAATGCGTGCTGGGCGGCGGCCTGCCCACTGTCGAGGGGCTGGAGGGCGGCTGGTTCGTGCAGCCTACGATCTTCACCGGTGTCGATAACCAGATGCCGATCGCGCGCGAGGAAGTGTTCGGGCCTGTGCTGGCCATCATCCCGTTCGATGATGAGGAAGAGGCGCTGTCGATCGCGAATGACAGCCCCTATGGCCTTGCTGCCGGCGTGTGGACGCAGGACATCGGCCGCGCCATCCGCATGTCCGAGCGCGTGGAAGCAGGCACTATATGGGTAAACACCTATCGCGCGGTCAGCTTCATGGCTCCCTTTGGCGGCACGAAGCGCAGCGGTATCGGCCGTGAAAGCGGGCAGGAAGCCATGGACGAATATTTGCAGACCAAGAGCGTGTGGATCGACCTTGGCTCTCCCGTTTCAAACCCCTTCATCATCAGGTAAAGCATCATGAAAATTACAGAAACCCTGGCGGATTTTTGTGCCAACGTCTCGACAGCATCTCTTCCGGCAGAGGTTGTCGAACGCACGTCACTTCTGCTGCTCGACCTTGTCGGCAGCATCGTGCGAGCGCGCAGCGAAGCTGTGGTTGCCCCGCCCTTGCTCGCCACCGTCGCCGCAATGGGCCTCGACAATGGCACCGCACGAGTGTTCGGCGACCCAGCGGGCTATGCCCCGGCGGGCGCGGCGCTGCTGAATGGCGCGCTCGCCCATGCGCTCGACTTTGACGACACCCATGCCGCCGGGACATTGCACCCCGGTGCGCCGGTCATTCCGGCTGCGCTTGCCGCAGCGGAGATGACGGGCGCGTCCGGTGCCGACATTCTCGCCGCGATTGTCGCGGGGTATGAGACTTGCTGCCGGATTGCAGTCGCGCTTCCAGCGGGCGATCATTATGCGCGCGGCTTTCATCCCAGCGCGACCTGCGGCGTGTTCGGCGCGGCGGCGGCGGCGGCACGGATCTTCGGTCTCGATGCGGCCGGGATCAGCGCTGCGCTGGGCATCGCGCTCAGCCAGAGCGCGGGCAGCCTCCAATTCCTGGCCGATGGCGCTCAGACCAAGCCGTTTCAGGTGGGCTGGGCGGCGATGGCGGGTCTGACCGCCGCGACGCTGGCGCGCAACGGCTACAAAGGGCCTGCCGAAGCGATCGAAGGACGTCATGGCTTCCTTCAAGGCTATGCGCCTTCGCCCAGGCCGGAGCGGGTCGTGCAGGACCTCGGCTCGGTTTACGAATTGATGCATACGGGGATCAAGCCCTATCCGTCCTGCCGCTACGGCCATGCCGGCATCGATGCGGTGCTGGCGCTGCGATCGGAACATGGATTGCAGCCGGACGAGGTGGAGAGCATCACCTATGGCCTGTCGAACGCGGGCCTGCTGCTGGTCGGCGCGCCCATCGAGCATAAGCGCAATCCGCGCAATATCGTGGACGCACAGTTCAGCGCGCCATTCGTGCTTTCTTGCGCCCTGGTGACAGGAGCGATGGAGTGGGACAGCTATCAGCGGCTGAACGATCCGGTCATCCGTGCAACGCTGCCCAAGGTCGATTGCATCCACGATCCGGAGATCGAGGCGGAATTTCCGACTAATATGTCGGGTAAAATCACCATCGCGGCGCGTGGTCAGACATTCAGCCGCAAAGTTGTCGTGCCGCTAGGCGAGCCATCTAACTTCCTTGGCACGGACAAGCTGTTGACGAAGTTCATGGCGCTTGCCGCTCCGGTATTAGGGGCTGACAAGGCGGACGCGCTTTCCACGGCAGCACTTGATCTCGCCACTTTGCCGGAGGTTGGCGAATTGACCAGCCTGGCGGTGTAGGATGATAGGGCGCGCGCCGTCTACCGGTTGTCAAGCAGGCGGCGGGCGCGCTCCACCACGGGCAGGTCGATCATCCGACCGCGCAGACTGACTACGCCGCCGCCATCGCGTGAGGCCCACGCCTCCAATATCGAGCGCGCCTCTTCAAGATCCTGCTCGCTCGGCTGAAATATTGCGTTGGCGATTGCGACTTGAGTTGGATGGATGCAAATCGCGCCGGTGACGCCCCAGCTCCGTCCGGTCAGGGCAGCGGCGCGATAGGCGTCGGCATCGGCATAGGCGGCGATGGAGACCGGAACAGCCAGCGCCATCAAATCATGCGCCCGTGCCGCAAGCGCCATCTGGCGCGACGGCATGTCGAGCAGTTCGGCGCTCGGACTCACACCCATGTCGAGCGCCAAGTCTTCCGGGCCCAGGGCGAGGCCGATCATCTGCGGAAAGGCCACAAGCTCAGGCAAGTTAACCAGACCGGCGGCGCTTTCGACTAGGCCGATGAGGCCGGGTGTATGATCAAGCTGCCGCTCAGCTGCCAGTTCGCTGATCATTTCCCAGAGTACGGAAAGCCGGTCCACCCGTTCGCAGCCCGGCACCATCAGCGCAGTCACGCCCGGCTGCAATGCTGCATCCAGGTCCGCCAAGACGTCACGCCACGCACTGTTTATGCGGATAACGAGCGGCTGGCCCTGTGACGCCAGCGTGTTGATCGCGTCGGGCAATGCGGCGCGCGCTGCCGCCTTGCCAGCAGCCGGAACAGCATCTTCCAGATCGAGAATGACCGCATCCGCACCGCGTGTCGCGACCTTTGCGATCCGTTCAGGCTGATCGGCGCCGACGAATAGCAGCGATTTCCAGCCTGGATTGGGAAGGCGGGCCATCAGCGGATATCCACCCGCGCCTGCATCGCCAGCCCGCCCGCATGATCGATGGCCATCAGGTCGCCGCACTTATCCTCCGGCGACAGCCCCAGCGTGAACTCGTCACCCGCAAAGATCGGCCTCTGCGCGCGGAAGGAGAAGCGCGTGACCTGCGCGCCCGGAACGTTGCGCAGGAAATGATCCATCAGCAAGGTCGCAATGAAGGGGCCATGGACGACCAGGCCAGGATATCCTTCGACATCGCGCGTATAGGGCAGGTCATAATGGATGCGGTGCGCGTTGAAGGTGAGGGCGGAAAAGCGGAAAAGCTGCACCGGATCGATCGTAACGGAGCGCGCTACAGGCGGCGCGGGAGCCAGTGTTTCGGGCGGAGGAGGTGCCCCGTTGCGTCCCGCTTCGCGATACACGATGTCCTGTTCTTCCACGATGCAGGCCTGGCCGTCGACCTTCAGCAGGTGACGCAGTGTGACGAAGCGCATCCGCCCGGATCGCCCCTGCTTGTCATTGACCGCGATCGCACTCGTTTCGCGCTCTACTTCGCTGCCGAGCAGGATCGGCGCGAGGAAGCGTACGCGGCTGCCGGCCCACATCCGGCGCGGCAGACCATCATCCTCCCGCATCGGGTGGCCATCGGGGCCCATCCCCGATTGACGCGTATCGGGCGGGAATAGCAGCCAATGGGCAAGCGGCGGCAATTCTCCCGGCGCCCATGGTGCCTTGTCATGATCGAGCAGCGCCGCAAGCAAGTGCGCCTGACGGGGAGCGGCTATGTCGGTGCGATGTTCGGTCGCTTTGCTCACACAAACTCCGCGCGGATCGCTTCGTCGTCTGCGCCCAAAGCGGGAACCGGCAGCGCGACCGCTTCCTCTCCATCCCACCTTACAGGTGATGCTGGCAAGGCGACGGGGCCGGTCGGGGTGTCGGCGGTGACGCGGCGAAGCTGGCTGTGCCGCGATAGACCATCGACGCCGTTCAGTCGCGCCCAGGCCGTGCCCGCTGCCTCCAGCCGGGCGATCAATGCGTCCGGCGTTTCTGCGGAGAAGACGCGGCCGACCAGCGCGTCCAATTCCGGACGATTGGCGCACCGCAGCGTATTGGATACATAGCGCGGGTCGGTTGCAATGGCTGCGTCGCCGAGCACCGTGGCGCAGAATTTCGCCCATTCCCGCTCATTCTGGATCGACACCACGATCTGTGATCCGTCCGCCGTCGGAAAGGCGCCGTAGGGAGCGATCGATGGGTGCTTGAGGCCAGCGCGCGACGGCGCCTTGCCACCATAATCATAATGCAGCAGCGGCACCGTCATCCAGTCGGCCAACCCATCGAACAGCGACACGGCGATGCCGCGCCCCTTGCCGGTCTGCTCCCGTTCGATCAACGCCTGGAGGATCGCGGCATGCGCGTTCATCCCGCAGGCGATGTCGGCGACCGAGACGCCCACGCGCGCAGGATCGTCAGCCGTGCCGGTAATGCTCGCCAGCCCTGCTTCGCACTGGATCAGGAAGTCATAGGCCTTCATCCCGGCTGCTTCGCCACTCTCGCCATAGCCGGTGATGTCGCAGGTGATGAGGCGCGGATAGCGGGCGCGAAGGTCAGCCGATCCAAAACCCGACCGTGCGGCCGCACCGGGCGCGAGATTCTGGACGAAGACATCCGCTTTCGACAGCATCCGTTCGACCAGCGTCGCGTCGGCGGGGTCCTTAAGGTCGATGCGCAGCGACTGCTTGCCGCGGTTGAGCCAGACGAAATAGGCGCTTTCGCCATGAACGACCGAGTCATAGCCGCGCGCAAAGTCTCCTTCCGCACGCTCCAGTTTGATGATCCGCGCGCCCGCCTCGGCAAGGCGGCTGGTGCACAGCGGTGCGGCCACCGCCTGTTCCAGCGATATGACCAGCAAGCCTTCCAGCACGTTACCCATCAGAAGCTCTTGGGCAGGCCCAGCACATGCGTCGCCACATGGCTGAGGATCAGGTTCGTCGAGATGGGCGCAACCTGATAAAGGCGCGTTTCGCGGAACTTGCGTTCGATGTCATATTCTTCCGCGAAGCCAAAGCCGCCATGGGTCTGCACGCACATGTCGGCGGCATACCATGACGCTTCGGAAGCCAGCATCTTGGCCATGTTCGCCTCCGTGCCCGGCTGCACACCCGCGTCGAACAGCGCCGCTGCACGATCCACCACCGCAGCGGCGGCAGTCGTCTGCACATAAGCGCGTGCGATAGGGAACTGGATGCCCTGATTCTGGCCGATCGGGCGGCCAAATACGGACCGGTCCTTCGCATAGGCGCTGGCGCGATCGATGAAGAAACGCGCGTCGCCGATGCATTCGGACGCGATCAGGATGCGCTCCGCATTCATGCCGGACAGGATGTAGCGGAAGCCCTTGCCTTCTTCACCGATCAAATTTTCTGCCGGCACGCGCAGGTCGTCAAAGAACAACTCTGTCGTCGCATGGTTCAGCATCGTGCGGATCGGCCGGATGGTCAGGCCATTGTCCACGGCGTCGCGCATGTCCACCAGCAGGACGCTGATGCCATCGGTAGGCTTGGCGCATTCCTCACGCGGCGTGGTGCGCACCAGCAGGACCATCAGGTCGGAATGCTCGGCGCGGCTGATCCAGATCTTCTGGCCGTTGACGACATAATCGTCGCCATCGCGCTTGGCGAAGGTCCTGATGCGGGTCGTGTCGGTGCCGCTTGTCGGCTCGGTCACGCCGAACGCCTGAAGGCGAAGCTCACCCGACGCGATCTTGGGAAGGTAGCGCGCCTTCTGCTCTTCCGACCCATGGCGAAGGAGGGTGCCCATCGTGTACATCTGCGCATGCGCCGCGCCGCCGTTGCAGCCCGAACGGTGCACTTCCTCCAGCACGGCGATGGCAGCGGACAGGCCCAGTCCCGACCCGCCATATTCTTCTGGAATCAGCACCGAAAGCCAGCCTTCGCTGGCTAGCGCCGTCACGAACTCGGTCGGGTACCGCCGTTCAGCGTCCAGTTCCTGCCAGTAAGCGCCAGGGAACCGCGCGCAAAGCTTGCGGATGCCTTCGCGAATATCTGAAAACGTTTCTTCCTGTTCGGCGGCGCCCATTTTCATTCCATTAAATAGGTGAGATGGTGGGGTGTTATCTGCGAAGTGGGGGCACGGAGAAGTACAGAAATCGCATTGAGCTATGCCAAGATTGCATGAAAGCGAAGCAAGGATGTCGCAGCGGTATATACCGGCCGGACTTATGCAAGGGAAGCTGCTTCGCAATTACATGCGACCTTGAGCATCCGCCGCAGGTGGCCCGCAGGCAGGGGGGACCTCTAAGGGCCTGTCGAAGAGATCCCGGCGGTTCTCCGACGCTTTTCTAGGGCTGCGACCCGACAACCAGCAGCACTCGCCGTGGTCTCATAACCGACCCTGGGGATCTCTAGCGTTCTTCCATCAATGTCGTCGGGAGGGGCGGCTGCCCGACCCATCAACGCGGTTAAAGTCTACGTCAGAAATTCACGCGCGTAGACATCGACCCATCTATGATGATGTTGGCCCCGGTGGTAAAGGTCGACAAAGGACTGGACAGAAACGCCGCCATGGCTGCAACTTCGTCAGGAACACCCATGCGTCCTAGTGGATTCATCTCCAGCAGCGCATTGTAAAAATCTGGGTTTGTCGTGCGCAATCTGCCGACACTGCCATCCTCATCATAGATAACACCTGGCGAAATGGTGTTGAACCGGATCTTTTTGGACGCATATTCGCGGGATAGACCCTTGGTCAGGTTCGTAAGCGCCGCTTTCATGCCGGAATAGGCATTCGCCGCCGCAACCTGGGTCGCCGCCATCGAAGAAATGGTCAGGAAAGAGGCGTCCCCTTTACGGGATACCGCCGCCTCCAGATAAGGGATCAGGACCTCAGCGGCCCGCACAACGCCCAATACGTCGGACTCAAAGCCTGCCCGCCAATGCGCTTCGCTATTGCCCTGGGCCATGCTGCTGGCATTGGCGACATACATGTCGATGCCGTCCAGCGTTTCGGCGGCTTTATGGATAAAATCCTGCAACGCCGCGCTATCGCTGACATCCACGGCTGCTCCAAACGCTTTGACGCCAAAGGTTTCCAGCTTTGTGACAGTGGACGCGATACGGTCCGCATCGCGCGCGCAGATCGCTACGTCCGCTCCCTCCCGCGCAAATAGCTCAGCCATCGCCGCGCCGATACCGCGCGTGCCGCCGGTGATGACGACCGTCTTTCCTTTCAGCTGCAAGTCCATGGGGCGCCTTTCCTTCCTACAGTCTGTGTTAGCCGCCGAAGTGTCGAAAGCGTGGGCAGCATATCGGTGGCGAACATCTTATTAAATAGAGAGGTCGATCTTTTAGCTGTCGCCCAACATCTCGATCAACTCGATCATGTGCCCCTCAGGATCGGCGACCACCGCAGCCATGAGGATGAGGTTATGTTCCTCGATCAGCTTGGGTGCCATCAGCACGCTGCCGCCGGCCGCGCCGACTTTTTCGATCACGGCATCCAGATCGGTGACATTGAAGCCGAGCCACACCCCAGTGGGCGCGGGAACCGGTTTGTCATGATAGCGGATGAGCTGCAGCATCGGTATGCTCATTTCGCCAGTGGTCGTCATAACGCATTCTTCATGCGCCCAATCGGTTTCGCCCATTGTGCCGCGCATTACCGTCGTCATGCCCAGGGCACTGCCGTAGAAGGCTTCGCTGGCTTCGATATCGGCGACGACGATTTTGGTATAGCTGAAAGCCTGAGTCGGCATCATGTATCCCCTGCAATTGCGTTAAAAATAGAGCTGCTGTCCCCGCCACCGCCACGTATCACCTGCGCTAGAAAGCCAAGCTGTTGATTTCAGTGAAAATAGGGCTGCGGAGAGGCAGAATTTTATAGAGAATGTCTTCATATGGGGATGTCCCCCGTGCTGCAAGAGGAAATTGAGTTACAGCAAGGTCTGCCACATGCCGCCATCGGTCGCGGCGATATTATCAAAAGATCCCATGAGATGAGGCGGGGTGTTCTACTGTGATGGAGTGGGATCCAAGCCGCTATGAGGATATTCATACAGATGACGGTGCTTCAATCGACATAACTGATGACGCTGGGTGTCGGCAGGACAGAAATCTTGTTCGGCTGGACTTGGACGATGCACATGGGCGGGACGCGTTTGCTATCGCTGTGGCCAATAGCTTTCTGTTCCTACCACGAGCGGGGAAAGGATCGGTCGAAGCGGCCCGCCTATCTGAGCAAAAGCACGGAGTTTCCACTCGTCGGTCGACTTACGCCTCCTCTGTTTGATCCGTTCGATATATTGCACAGGGGAGATAATTGTCTTTGAAAATCAGTTACTTCTGTAATTCCAGTAAACATCTTGCGGTTAGAGAGAAAAAGGGATCAGATGATTTCAAATAAGCGGGCAAATGACTAAGCGAAATCTCTTCGCGAAAGGAAGTGAAGGCCCGCCTGAACCATATTGCGCCCAGCCCGGGGATTCGGGTCAGCCAAGAGGGCGGCTTCATAGGTTATTGGAGTCGCGCGACAATATGAGCTGAACCGAGGAGAATATCACGATGAAGCTTCAGCATTTGCCAAATACCGCTACTGTCGAAGAAGCGACAGAGGTCGTGCGCGAATATGGCCAGGTGATCATAGATGAGTTGATTCCGGGGTCCGTTGTCGATCAAGTTCTGGCGGACTTGCGCCCATATACGGATGCCGCTCCGTTCAGCGAGAATGAGTGGTTTGGGAATGGAAGCCAACGTGTCGGCAATTTGATCGCACATTCGGAAACAGGCCGCGATCTCGTGATGAACCCCCTTGTTCTGGGCGTCGTGAAGGGCGTGCTCAGCCATTCCCCGGTCATTCAGCTTGGTGCGACAGAGTTGATCTCATTGAAACCGGGATGCCCGGCGCAGCTCATCCATCAGGATGAAATGGCGTTCGACAGTTTTCCGTTTCCCGACGACTACGTAGTGTCCTGCAACACCTTGTGGGCCTTTACCGATTTCACCGAGGAAAATGGTGCGACTCGCGTTGTACTGGGAAGCCATGCCCGCCCACGCGCCGAATACACGATCGAAGATACGCTGCCGGCCGAAATGGCGCGTGGGTCGGTCATGATTTTCTCGAGTAAGCTTTGGCATGCAGGGGGCGCCAACCGGTCCAACGACATTCGACGCGCGCAAGCGGTCAATTATGCTGTGAGCTGGGTGCGCCAGGAGGAAAATCAGTACCTCGCCTGCCCGCAAGAAATTGCTCGGACCCTGCCAGACGATCTGCTCAAGTTGATGGGGTACGAGATTGGATCTGGTTATGGACACGCGGGGAGTTGGGTCGATCCGTTGGTCGCGCTGAGGCAAACGCCTCCCGCAAGCGGGCGCGGAGTCAAAGAACCTTACTCGGGCGATCTACAGGAACATCTATAAGATACGGTACACGACGTTGCGCGGCCTCATTTGAGAACTAGAACTGCACTCTTTTAAAGAGTATAACGAGCGGATAATTTGAGGACTATAAACGCAAATTAAAATCAAAGTGCGGCCGGGTAAAGCTGGACCGGACGAGCCATTTGAGGGGAAAAACATGAGCCGCAAGATCGAGAACTCGGCGCGTTCGCAACTCTTCTGTGCGACCGCTATCTTGGCTTCCATTTGGAGCAGCGCGGCTCTCGCGCAGGCTGGCTCGCCTGCATCGCAAGCGTCTCCCGCTTATGGGGACCAGGATCCGGAAATTATCGTCACCGCCCAGCGCCGCGAAGAGCGCGCGCAAGACGTTCCAATCTCCCTCACTGCCTTCTCACCGCAGCGCCTGCAACAGCAGAATATCACCCAGGCGCAGGATCTTCAGGCTTCGGTCCCCTCGCTTGTCGTGGGCAGCGGCGGCAATTCCAATCGCGAGTCCCAAATCTTCACGATCCGCGGTCAGGGTTCCACTTTCCAATCCTCGCCGGGCGTTGTCGTCTACCTCAACGAAGTTCCCCTGCCTGCTGCGTTTTCCGCCAATCAGCAAGGCGGCGCGGGCAATTTCGTCGATCTTGAAAATCTGCAGGTTCTGAACGGCCCGCAAGGTACGTTGTTCGGACGGAATACCACGGGCGGCGCCGTACTGCTGGTCCCCCACAAGCCGACGAACGAATTTGAAGGATATGTCGATGCCAAGCTGGGCAATTACGATAACCGCCAGTTTGAAGGCGCGATCAATGTGCCCGTCGTGGATGACAAGGTCCTGCTTCGCGTAGCGGGCGCTTATCAGGATCGTGACGGCTACACGCGCGATGTGGTTTGGAACAAGGACCGCGATAACCTGCACTGGTATTCCGGCCGCGTCGGTCTGACGCTCCGTCCCAGCGAGCGCTTCGAAAATTATACGATGCTGTATGGCTCGAATTCGAAGAATAATGGCGTCGGTCTTATTCATCGCGGTTATAATATCGACGCACTGGCCGGCTTCGGGCTTTGCTATGAAGGCCCCACGATCCCAGGCGCGATCGCATCGTGCGATGTCTACCGCGCGGCTACCGCCAATGCGGAAGCTCTGGGTCCGCGGCAGACTGCGTTCAGTGTCGACACATTTTCACGGACTAAGACTTGGGGCGTCTCCAATACCTCCACATTCGATGTCAGTGACGAAATCACGCTTCGGAATATCGTGAGCTATCAGCGCTATCGCACCATCTATAGCGCCGATCCTGATGCGACTGTGCTCCAGGCGGAAGATGACAATGCCTCGGTTCTACCAGCGCCAGGACAGGTGACCCTGCCTGGAGACGGCACTCCACTGGTCTACGAAAACGCTATAAGCGGTCGACCACTCGATGATTTCAGGCAAATCACGGAAGAACTTCAGCTTCAGGGGAGCTTTTTCGACAAGCGTCTCGAAGTCACTGTAGGCGGCTTCTTCTTTGATCAGCGCCCATCGAGTTTGCAGGAGGTCAGATATGTCGTATTCTGCCCGGCGGCGTTTACGGGGTTCTGCCCTGTCGGCGTGACGGGCTACTCGGTAAAGAACAGTTCCAAGGCGCTTTATGCGCAGGCGACGATTGATCTTGGCCTGGCGACACCGGCGCTTGAGGGCCTCAAACTGACAGGGGGCATTCGCAACACCTGGGATAAGGTCACAGGTGCCGGATATGGCTATGGCGCGAGCACCGATCCGGCGGACCCCGTGGGGACCATTCGCTGCTCCCTCAACCCGAGCATCGATGTCATTGATCCTGTCCAGGATTGCGCTTACGGCGCCACGCTCAAGACGAGCAGGCCTACTTGGACCGTCGGCGTTGACTATCGTGTGTCGCCTGACCTTATGGTCTATGCCAAGGTCAGTCGCGGCTACAAGGCGGGCGGGTTTAACAGCGGCGCGGTGTTCGCGAACACCGCGACCTTTTCACCCGAAACCGTCACTTCCTATGAAGCTGGCTTCAAGTCCGACTTCCGGGTCGCCAACATGCCAACCCGGCTGAACGCCGCCTATTATTATCTCGACTACGCCAACATTCAACGCGCCAGTGGAGACTTCAACCCCGATACCAACGGGGTCGGTTCCCGGGTGCTGGGGGCCGAGGCCAGGATTCAGGGCGTTGAGGTAGATGCCTCGATCCGGCCAATCAAGGGCGTGGAGATCGGCGGCACGTTCAGCTACACCGATGCCAAGTACACAAAATACGAAGCACCTGTGAACGTTGCGGTTGCAGATTGTAGCGGCGGCGTCATTCCGGTCGGCGGAACCGCCAGCTTCAAGTGCCTTCCCTTCCAGTTTGTGGCACCCTATATCTACAGTTTCCATGTGTCGGCCGAACAACCGATCGGCGGCAATCTTGGAACATTGGCGATGTTCGTGAACTATTCGCACACATCTTCTCAGCATTCGTCGCCTTCCATTGGCGAACCCAATGAAAAGCTTGAGCCTTACGGCACGCTGAACCTGTCAATCGATTGGCGCAAGATTGCCGGAAGTGGGCTGGATGTCGGCTTCTATGCGACTAATCTTACCAACAAGCTGTATCGGGTGGGTAATGCCAACACCTTTAACTCGCTGCTCTTCACCAATTCACTATATGGAGAGCCCAGGATGTATGGCGCGCGTGCCCGCTATGCGTTCTGAATGTTGAGCGGCGCATTGAATGTAGAAGGGAAGGGCGGAACTCGCGAGAAATCGCACAAGTCCTAACTTCCAGAATGAATGTTCAGGATGAGCTTTGGAACGATGTTCCGAAGGATAAGATCCAGTTTGTATACACCAGACTAGGCATTTCTTCTGTCTAGGCAAAAGATGAAGGGGGGGGTGGCCGGGTGCCGCCCCCGTTTATTTCTCGCATCTTTTTTGCAGGGACGCTGCAAATTAAAGCTAAGCGTAAGGAACGTAACATGGCCGTTGGGAACACAATTTCGCTAGATGACTATAAGACGGAAAAGATCGAACCGGCAGTGGTAGTGCCGCTGGATTTCGACGGCCCCTTGCCGCAGCCTACAGCCGATATTGAGACGACAAAGGCTGATGTGGACCGCGCAGGCTATGCGATTTTGACTGGCGCTATTCTGCCTGACAAGGTCGAACTTGCCCGGCAGGTGCTGGTTTCGGAAATTGCTCGTGAGGAGGCGGAAGACGTCAGCCGGGTTAGTAATTTCTTTGTTGATCCCGATGCCAAGAACCGTCGACTGGATCGGCTGCCTGATCGGCACCCGGTTTTTCTTGAACTCCTCGAGCAGCCTGCCCTGCTGGAAATGGTCAAGCACATCCTGGGCCCCACGGTATTGAATGAGAGCTATCTCGTCCAAAGTCTCGATGCCAATGTCACACGTCCGGGCAGTGCGGCGCAGTTCATCCATCTGGACGCCGCACGGGACACCCATGATCAAGCTGTTCCATATCAAGCGCGGTTTATCTGGTGCCTTGACCCGTTTGACGAGGAAAATGGCGCCACGCGCGTTGTTCCCGGAAGCCATCGCTGGAACGACCGGATCGATATGTCTGGTGCAACATTCTATGAATCCGTTCCCGCGGTTGCGCCTGCTGGGTCACTGATCATTTATTCGGATATGCTACTCCACGGTACAGGGGCCAACATCTCGACCAACCGGCAGCGGGCGTCCATCAACTTTGGTTACTGTCCGCCCTGGTGCCGACCGCTGGTCAACTTTCCGCTCGTCCTCGATCCTCGTACGGTAGAAGGCGCGTCCCGGATGCTCCGCCAGGTGCTGGGTTACAGCTCTGTCGTGAATGGATTTGATTCACCCTGGCAATCCGCTTCGGAGAAGCTTCGTTCCATGACGGTTACGCCAACCCTGGATTACTGACATAGCGGTCGGATAGGCGGTGGCGACGGCAAAGTTTCCGTCCACCGCAAATCCGGCCTGCCGGACGGAAGAGGGGGCCAGGGCGAGCTGTCCGAAGGAAGATGGCATTGCCCGGTCCCGCACAAAATTGCGGAAGGTAGATATGCATACCGCTTTCTCATTGAAGAGCTCGATGTTCGAGATCGAAGTAGACGGCCAGGCGGCGGACCGTGAAAAATGGCTCGACTGGCAGCCTAACGATCGGCTGGGTGTCGTTCTTAACTCCCCGCTGGGAGGGCTGGGCGCGAGCATGCTGATACAGCTAGCGACCGCTGCCTATTTTGACGTGCGCCCGACCCGGCGGGAGGCGCCGCATTATGCGGAAGTCTACGTGTTTCAGTCGGGCGGCCCCCATGGCGACCTGTCGAGCTTCGATATCGTACCCCATCGGGAGGTCTTCGTTTCAGAGGAGCCCGGCGCGATGCTAGAAGCGATCAATGATCGGGCGATTACGCACCTTGTGGTTCCTGACGGAACTCCCCGCGATTTGACGTTCCCCTGGAAAGAGCCGGAGTCGGCGCGCGATCGCATCCGGCATTGCTACGCCTACTCTGTCCAGGGACGCACCAGTGATGCGGATGTCGCGATTATCTCGCGGGAATCTCTTCTGCGTGATGACGTCGAACTGGCCTTGGAGCCAATGAAGCTAGTAGAGAATATCGAGAGTTATCTCGATGTTGGCGATGCCGCTAATAAGCTTTATACAAGGAAGCTGGCGCAGCGCGTGCGCGGTCGGCTGAATGAAGTAAGTGAAGACGATAAAATAACCGCAAGAACATATCATGACGCCATCCTAGAGAATGACATCATGCGGCAGACCTTCCGGACGATTAGCGTCGATACGGCATTATCACTATTATAGCGGTGAGGTGTGTTTTCAGGGCACGGATCGAGCTATGGAACCCTAAGTCCTGAGCCTAGAAGTTCGGGGGAGTGCATGCACTGATGCACCGTGCTGGCTCATCGCCCACGCAGCGCACGCTGTGCGGGCGTCTGCTGTCGAAGCTGTAGGCGTCTCCAGGTCCTAAAACCCGTTTCTCATCATCGACGGTGATTTCAAGAAAGCCGGAGATTACCACGCCGCCCTCTTCGCCCTCATGTGTAAGGCTGATCTTCCCAGTACTCGCGCCGGGCTGGTAAGTTTCGGACAGGATTTGCAACTGCCGTCCCGTCATGCTTCGGCCGACCTGGCGCAAGGATATAAGGCCGTTTCCGATTTCCGTAAGCTCAGAGCTGCGATAGAAAGACTGGTCATTGCTCGTTTCATCCATCGCGAAAAAGTCAGACAGACTAACGGACATGGCATCAAGCACGCGCTTGAGCGCTCCTATCGATGGATTTGTCCCGTTCGACTCCATCAGCGAGATAGTAGAGTTGGTAATGCCAGCACGTTTGGCCAAAGTACGCTGAGAAATGCCAGCCATTTCGCGTACGCGGCGCAAGCGCGATCCAATTTCCACGTCCGACATCCGAATGCCTCTCTTTTGCTGAATCGTTCGATATATCGCACACATTGAAGGCATTTCCCCGGAAAATCAACGCCGACATGATGGCCAGTAAACGCCTTGCGGCGGGCGGGGAAAAGCGCTCAGATATCCTGACATTAGCGGGCAAAATCGAATGAAGAATTTCGACAATAAAGCAGAACTTGATGCTTACTGGATGCCGTTCACGCCCAACAGGAGGTTCAAGGCGGCACCGCGGATGCTGGTTGAAGCCTCCGGGATGTATTATCGGAGCGGCGACGGACGCGAGATCCTCGACGGCACAGCCGGCCTGTGGTGCGTAAACGCGGGACATGGGCGGAAGGAGATCGCTTCGGCGGTCGCAGCCCAGCTTGAGAGCCTGGATTACGCCCCGAGTTTTCTGTTGGGCCATCCTCTCGCGTTCCAGTTCGCCGAACGCCTTGCGGACATCGCGCCTCCCGGTCTTGACCGGATTTTCTTCACCGGATCGGGTTCCGAATCCGTCGACACGGCGCTCAAGATTGCGCTCGCCTATCAGCGCGCCATCGGCCAAGGCACGCGCACCCGGTTGGTCGGGCGCGAGCGCGCCTATCACGGTGTCGGCTTTGGCGGGATCTCCGTCGGAGGGCTGGTCAATAATCGCCGGATGTTCACGACCTTGCATGGCGTGGATCACATGCGGCACACCCACGATCCGAGCCGCAACCTGCTGAGCAAGGGCCTTCCCGAACATGGGGCCGAACTGGCCGACGATCTTGAGCGTCTTGTCGAGTTGCACGGCGCAGAGACCATTGCCGCCGTGATCGTCGAGCCGGTCGCGGGATCGACAGGGGTGTTGCTGCCGCCACGTGACTATTTGAAGCGCCTGCGTGAGATAGCGACCCGGCATGGCATCCTCCTGATCTTCGACGAGGTCATCACGGGGTTCGGTCGTCTTGGCAGTCCTTTCGCTTCCCAGCATTTTGATGTTGTTCCCGATATCATCACGACTGCCAAGGGGCTGACCAATGGCGCGATGCCGATGGGTGCCGTGTTCACGTCGCGCGATGTTCATGACGGCCTCATGCAGGGGCCGGAGGCCGCGATTGAGCTCTTCCATGGCTATACCTATTCCGGTCATCCGGCCTCATGTGCAGCTGGGCTTGCCGCCCTTGACATCTATCAGCGCGACGGCCTCTTCACCCGCGCTGCCGAACTAGAGGATCATTGGCAGCGCAGCCTGTTGGAACTGCAAAATGCGCCGCACATCGTCGATGTTCGTGCCATGGGCCTCATCGCGGGGGTCGAGCTTTCTTCGCGGCCAAACGAACCCGGCGCACGCGGATATCAGCTATTCCTGGAGTGCTTTGAAAAGGGGCTGTTGGTTCGCGCCAGTGGCGACACCATCGTGCTATCGCCGCCGCTCATCATCGACCGCGATCAGATCGACAGAATTGCACAGACGCTATTCGACATAGTCCGAAAAATTACATGAACCATTGCATTATATGAGTATGCAGCTGATATCCTTAAGGTCGATTAAAAAGGAATGCGCCTCATCTATCCTTAAAGATAAGGAAACAGGGTGCTGAGCAAGCTCATTGAAGGACTTTCACAATGACTCTACAGCATCTGCCAAATACCGCTACGGTTGAGGAAGCCACTGAAGTCTTGCGGGAGCATGGCTATGTTATCATAGATCAACTGGTTCCGGCTTCCGTGACGGATCAAGTGCTGGCGGATCTTCTGCCGTTCGCTCCGAAGGCGCAGGAAACGGACGAAGAGTGGGGCGGCAACTACGCCTATCGAATTGGCAAGCTGATCGCCCGGTCGCAAACAGGCCGCGATCTGGTGATGAACCCACTGGTGCTTGGCGTGGTGAAGAATATTCTCACTGGCGCATCGACATTCCAACTTTGTACGACCGAATTGATCTCGCTGAATCCGGGAGCCCCGGCCCAGGTCCTCCACACAGATGAATTGCTTTACGATGACTTTGTCTTCCCGGACGATTGCGTTGCCTGCTGTAACACTTTGTGGGCTATCACCGATTACACCGAAGAAAATGGCGCTACCCGCATTGTACCTGGTAGCCACGCTCGGCCGCCCGCCAACTATACAATCGAAGACACGGTGCCCGCAGAGATGAGCCGGGGATCGGTATTGATCTTTTCTGGCAAACTCTGGCACGCGGCGGGCAGCAACCGCTCTACAGAGGTGCGGCGTTCGCAGGCGATCAACTACTCTCTCGGCTGGCTCCGCCAAGGGGAGAACCAGTATCTGGCCTGCCCGCCGGAAACCGCGCGTACTTTGCCCGAAGATCTGCTGAAGGTCATGGGATATCAGGTCGGCCCCAAATATGGTTACGGCCACGTCGGCGCACAGGCCGATCCCCTTCAGGAACTTCTGCAAGCGTGAGGCAAGGTCGGATCGGTCGCTGTTATATTGGGCCTGCCGACGTTAATTGAATTGAGAGGAAAATTAATGGCCACACCGTCTTTATACTATGTCAGATTAATCGTCGGCGATCCAGAAAAGCTGGCGCCTTTTTACTCTGACGTGCTCGGGTTGAAAGAGACGCATCGCGTCTACGAACCCGAACATGTACGGCCTCATTTCGAAATATTTATGTCGTCAGGAGATCAAAACCAATTGATCCTGATGAAATATTTGAACCAGCCCACGCCCGTGCCCGGCGAAGCGAGGGTGGCCTTCCTGGTTGAGAATGTGGACGCTGCTGTGGCTGCTGCACAGGCTGGCGGCGGCACTGTAGTTCTGCCGGCTGAGACGCTTGAAAAATATAACTTCCGCTGGGCAACAGTCGCCGACCCGGAAGGTCATACCCTGGAGGTCATGCAGTTCGGCGTCTGACCGAGGTATATTCGGTAATCGACAAGGGCAGGTGCGAAACACCTACCCCGGGCGTGAGCAGTGTTGACCGAACAAGGATCGAGTGAGCGGACGGATTGTACCTACCGCAGGTTGCAAGAAGGCAGAAGCAGGACATGGTGGGACTTTCTGGCACCCAAAAGCTAAGCGCTGGATTGCGTGGACGCCCCGGTGCGATGCTCCTTCGGGCCACATTGGCCCAAAATGTAGGAACTGGCTGCGCATTTGGTGGCTTGGGCGTCAGCGTGTTGGCGTTTCAGGATCGTTTTCAGACCTCCATGGGCTTGGCGACCATGGGGATTTCCCTGACCGTTCTGATGATGACGGCCATGGGTCCCCTTATGGCGGTTGTTCTGGGTCGATGGGGGCTTCGGCGCGTCATGTCCGCCGGTGTGGTGATGTCTCTCCTCGGCTACGTCCTGCTTGCCTACGCTCCCAGCATCACTGTCGCGCTTTTCGCGTGTGCGGCACTTATCGGTCCCGGTGCCGCCTTGTTCGCCGCGCTTCCGCCGGCCGTTTTGGCAGGGGGCTGGTTTCCACACGCCCGGGGCAAGGCGACGGGAATTGCCTATCTTCCCATCCTGACCACGGTAATACCTGTGATTGGCGTCGGCATTATGCAGCGCCATGGCTTGACAGGCCTATACTTGTCGCTGGCGGCGCTGCACCTCCTGTTGTTGCCATTAACGCTGACCGTGGCGGAACCTCCGCTGGATGCGGCTCAGGACGCTGAGGTTGACGTACCCCACGTCGAGACGAGGCACGGCGGAATATTGGGCACGGCGATCTTCTGGCTGATCCTGGTGGGCAACGGGATATTGAGCGGGACGTCAATCGCCGGGGCTGCGCATCTGCTGCCGGCGATCGAGGAGCATGGCATTTCCCTGGAACTAGGCGCGCTACTGCTTTCGGTTTCGGGAGTAGCCAGCATCTTTGGCTCCTTGCTGGCAGGCGTCGCATCCGATCGCTGGGGCGCCGCGACTACCCTTGGGCTAGCTGGATTGGGTTTTGCAACTGGCTGGGGCCTCATGGCGGTGACGGGATGGTTGCCCAGCCTTACGCTGTCCGTCTCCCTCATTGGCCTGAGTGGAGCAGCAGTATTTCCCCCGCTTAACGCTTTGTCAGTCGAGGTGTTCGGTGTGGAGGCCTTGCCAAAAGTGCTCGGCCTGTTGGGGCTTCTTGCCATTCCTTTCACTTTTGCAACGTCTCCCTTCATGGGTTGGCTGCGCGACCTGTCGGGCAGCTATCGACCCGTTTCCGCCGAAGTCGTCGCGACCTGCGTTGCTGCGGCGTTCGTGTTTTTTGCGATCGGACGCCACCTCAGGCGAAAGACCGATGTTGACCTCGTGTCGCCGGCTATTCTCTGAGATGGCATAATCGGCGTGATATTTAAGCTTAAATATAAGAATTTGGAGCAGTTTTAATGAGCGATTTGGAAAAGCCGATCAAAATATCTCCTGAAGCGCTAAAAGAGAAATACCGTATCGAGCGCGACAAGCGTCTGCGCCCCGATGGGCCGAGCCAGTATATCGACCCGAACGAAGTTTTTCGGGACTTCGATGCCGACCCGTATGTGGAGCCGGGCTTTACGCGATCCGCAATCGTTGAGGAGACAGAAGTCGTGGTCGTCGGCGGTGGCTTCGGCGGGCTTCTGACCGGTGCGCGCTTGCGGCAGCAGGGCGTCGAAGATTTTCGCATCATCGATCGGGCAGGCGACTTCGGCGGCACCTGGTATTGGAACCGCTATCCGGGCGCAGCGTGCGACATTGAAAGCTATATCTACCTCCCGCTACTCGAAGAAACCGGATACATTCCGACTGAGAAATACGCCAAGGCTGCGGAGATCTTCGCATATTGCCAGCAGCTTGGCCGTCATTTCGACCTCTACGACCGCGCATTGTTCCAGACACAAGTGTCAGAGGTTCGCTGGGACGAGGCACGCGGTCGTTGGCTGGTCCGCACCAACCATGACGACATGCTGGCGGCGCGCTTCCTCGTCATCGCCGGCGGGATCATGCACAAGGCGAAGCTGCCCGGCATTCCAGGGATCGAAACGTTCAAGGGACACAGTTTCCACACCAGCCGTTGGGATTACAGCTATACCGGCGGCAGCCCGACCGAACCGATGGATCGGTTGAAGGACAAGCGTGTCGGCATCATCGGCACGGGCGCGACGGCGGTGCAGGCTGTGCCCAATCTTGCCCGCGACGCAGAGCATCTCTACGTCTTCCAGCGCACGCCATCGGGTGTGGGTGAGCGGAATAATCGGCCGACCGATCCTGAATGGGTGAAGTCGCTCCAGCCGGGCTGGCAGCAGCGCCGGGTCGAGAATTTCGAGGCGCTCGTCAGCGGTCAGACGGTGGATGAAGATCTGATCAATGACGGCTGGACGCAGATTTCCGGCGGCGTGAACTTCGAAGGCGGAGGCGAGGGCGACGACCAGTATGAAATGGCCGACTTCGCCCGCATGGAGATGATCCGCGCGCGCATCGATGCAATCGTCGAAGACCCCGCCACCGCAGAGGCGTTGAAGCCATGGTACAACACCATGTGCAAGCGCCCCTGTTTCCATGACGAATATCTTCAAAGCTTCAACCGCCCGAACGTCACGCTGGTCGATACCGACGGCAAGGGCGTCGAGCGGATCACTGCCCATAGCGTAGTCGTCGACGGGATCGAATATCCAGTCGATTGCCTCATCTACGCGTCGGGCTTTGAGGTATCGACCGGCTACACCCGCAGGCTTGGCTTCGAACTCTATGGCCGCGACGGGCAGGCTTTAACCGAAGCGTGGAAGGAAGGGGCCGGGACCCTGCACGGCATGTATGCGAAAGGTTTTCCCAATCTGGTGATGTCCAGCCTGATTCAGGGCGGCACCGGTGCCAACGTCGTTCCGATTCTCAATGAGGTCGCAGTCCAGACGGCCTATACGATCAAGCGCGCCATCGAACTGGAAGCCCGGACTTTCGAACCGACTGATCAAGCACAGGAAAACTGGCTGGCCGTGCTCTTCACCCATCTCACGGGGAGCGCGAAGTTCTCCACTGAGTGCACGCCCGGTTTCTACAACAATGAAGGGTCGATCGGTGATCCCAAGATGGCGCGCAACGCTCCATATGCTGGCGGCACCCTCAGCTATTTTGAAGAGCTGAAGAAATGGCGCGAGAATGATGAGCTCGAAGGTCTCGAGATTTCGAAATAAGAAGGGGCGAGCGGTAGCTGTCAGATGATAGCTACCGCCCTTCACATGAGGCAGTTGACCTGAGGGCGGAGCGAGGGCGCAGACCGTCTGTTATTAGGGTGACCCGAGGATGCAGAGCAGGGCACCACATCGCGATGACCTGATGCGAGCTTGGGTGCTTGCTTCAAATCAGCTCAGATGACCAAGCGCGTGAACACTCCATGGCCCATTAGATCGATCTTCCTCGGACCGGATAACGAGAGAATCATATGACAACGCAGGCGCAAACAATTGAAACGCCGGGTGACTGGCACAATCGCAGCTTGCCAATGGCGGACACGCCGGAACTGCGCGAGGCGCTTCAGGATGCCAACATCCAGACGCTGCTGATGGTCCCAAGGCCAACAGCTATTACAACAATAGCAAGAAGCGCAACTTCATGTCCTGGCCCTGGCACCTTGTCGATCTGTGGAAGCAAACCCGCGGTCCGATAAAGGAGCATTTTGACGTTCGCTGAAACGCATCCCACCGGGAGCAGTAATACGGGATAGCTGCTCCTTTCTGTAAAACCACATCGTCAACCCATTCTTTTGTATATTGGAGAGTATCTAATGGGCGGTTTTAAAACCAAACACGCGTTTGCGCTGTCGTTGTTCGCCTTATCGCTCGCCTCCACTGCTTCTGCCAAGCAAGCGCAATGGGTTGACGCCTTTCAATCAAGTCCCGCCGATTATAATCTGGAATTATCGGCAGACGCCGAGATGCCGGAGCCAGCCAAATCGTTCCTGACGGAACGTCCGCCGGTCAGCGGTACGCTGCGGGTCCGTTTCGCCGTCGTTACGGGCGGCGATCAGGTGCGTATCAGGATCTCCAATGAAGAGGGCGCAACGCCTTTGTCGCTCAAGGCAGCGACGGTAGGACGTGCTGGCGAGGGGTTTGACATGGTCAAAGGCTCCATGCACCCGCTGACTTTTGGCGGACGGCGCGACGCGATGATCCCTGTAGGAGCGCCGCTGCTGAGTGATCCGGTCGATCTGCCGGTTTCCAAAGGTACGGCACTGGTGGTCAGCACGACGCTCGCCCAGCCGCTTCAGCTCAAGCCGCTCGGTGCAACGATGATGAGTGTCGCGCCGGGAGATCAGACCGGCAACGAACGCCTGGAAAATTCTCAATCCATACCCGGGCGGCCGATTGTCAGCGGAGCGTTGGTACGCACCAACCATTCCCCCCGCGTCGTCGTGGCGCTGGGGGATTCGATAACGGATGGAGATCGTGTCACGCTGGGCGCTGGGCGCGGTTGGCCCGAAGAGCTGGCGCGCCGTCTGGACAGCAGCAATTCGGGTACAGCGCTGGTTATCCTGAACGCCGGGTTGGGCGGAAACAGGGTGCTGACCGCGGGAGCCGGCAAGTCTGCGCTCTCTCGCCTCGACCGGGATGCCCTGAACATAAAGGGTGTGACGCACATCATATTGTTCGAAGGCATCAACGACATCGGCATGTCCGGGAAATCCATGTACGGCGACAATCCGCCGCTCAGTCATGAGGACCTGATTTCAGGCTATCGCCAGATCATTGCGCGCGCCCACGTGAAGGGGGTCAAGGTCGTCATGGGCACGATCATGCCCTTCGCCGGGGCTGAATATTATTCGCCAGAGAAGGAAGCGACCCGCCAGGCCGCGAACCAGTGGATACGCAGTTCGAATGAACCCGATGCGGTGATCGACTTCGATGCGGCTACCCGTGATCCGAAAAAGCCGTCTTACCTTCGCCAGGACCTGGATTCCGGGGATCATCTCCATCCTAATGCCGCCGGTTACAAGGCCATGGCTGATGCCGTCGCCCTGCAGGTCCTGAATTAAGGCAGTCCGGTGTTTCCGCCAGCTCTCGTCATGGACTGGCGGAATAGCCGGATCTGCCTCGCTTCGTGTGCTTGGATTAGATGCACTAAGTTGGGAGTTGATTGATCCCGTGTGCCGATTAACTAGCCAATCAAGTCCTATGCGTTCGGACAGTCGGCGCCGGTCATCTCCGAACTAGCCTGCTTCCTTCGCTTCCTGGGCCCGCAGAACTTGCAGGGCCGCTCCGGCGGCTTTCTGCACATGCAATCGGCATGCTGCTGCGGCACCTTCCGCGTCTTTCCGTTCGATCGCTTCGACGATCGCGCGCATCTCTTCGATGGTGTGCTTGAGCCGCCCCGGCGCCGAAAGCGAGTAAGCGCGAAGCTGTCGATTGCGATGAAGGATCGTCATCAGCATCCGTGACGCGTAGGCGTTGCCACAACCCGCAAGCAGGACATGGTAGATCTGCTGCTTGATAGCCAGTATCGCCTCTTTGCTGTCATCTGCCCCTGCTTGGGAGAGCCTGTCGAACACTTCGCGCAACGTCGCTCGATCGCTTTCGCTGGCTTTGCGCGCGAACTCATGTGCCACCAAGCCTTCAAGCTCGGCGCGAACCGCGTAGATTTCCTCGGCTTCCTCGGCTGTCAATGTTGCGACAATCGGCCCGCGGTGCGGACGCTGCTCAACCAGGCCTTCGGCCTCCAGCAGCCGGATCGCCTCGCGGATGATCTGCCTGCTCGCCCCGAACGTCTCCATCAGCACGCGATCGGGCAAGTGCGTGCCTGGTGGATAGTGACCAGTCACGATCGCATCCCGCAGCGCGTCCTCTACTTGTCGGCGCACCGGCATAGGCTCAACCCGCCGCGGAGCACCGCCCCCGGTTAGCGTCGTAAATTCCGTCACGCTCATGTCTTCCTCCACGTAACGATAATTAACCACCGGCACGACATGTGGCGATACGCTATTTGCTGTTAAACTTTCGCCGTCCACCAATCTCGAACGCCAGCAAATTCCGAGGCGGTGTCAACGGGCCCGGGAATAAAGAAACGCCCTGTCCGATACCGGCATGCCCAATTTCTGATAAAAGCCAACCGCATCCGGTGCGGCCAAAAGCAGTAGCATCGATTCTTCGCCCGTCAGATCGCGGGTTTCCTCGATCAGGCGCTTGCCGACGCCGCGACCTTTAAATGCAGCATCGACAGCCAAGTCAGCGAGATATGTGGCAAAGGACCAATCAGTGATCGAACGCGCTATTCCGACAAGCTGTCCCGTTTCAACAAGCCTTGCGGTGACAATCAGATTGGCATTGTCGAGCATCCGTTGAAGGCGAGGCAAGTCTTGTATCGGCCTCCTCAAGGCGAGGCCGGACTTTTCAAGCAGATCGACAAACTGCGAAACGGTCACCGTTTCGCGTCTATATTCGAATTGCATTTTCACCTTCCGGCCAAATGGTCTTCCTAGCTCAGTGATGCACCTGGAGTGTCTCTAAATACCGATTGATCTCGGTATGGTCGGCACCATCCTGAAGCTGTTCGCGCGCGGCGTCCCAAAGCGAAGCCATCAGGCGCGAAGTTGGCGAGGCAGCCTCCACTACATCCGCTAATTGGGCCGCAACGCCCAAATCCTTCGCCATCAGGCCAAGTGAGAAACCACCATCGTAGGTGCCCGACAGGACGAACGGCTTGATCTTGTTTTCGGTGCTGTTGTTGCGCCCGGTCGAGACGTTGAGGATATCGACCATCTGCTCCGGATCGAGCCCAAACTTCTTGCCTACGATCAGCGCTTCGCAGGCAGCAGTCAGACCGGCGGCCGACACAAAATTGTTCAGCGCCTTCATGGCGTGCCCCGAACCAAGCGGCCCTGTTTCGAAGATAGTCCGGCCCATAGCTTCAAGAACGGGCTTCACGCGAACCACACATGCGGCATCGCCGCCAATCATGATCGCCAGCGAGCCATCAGCCGCACGTTTGACGCCCCCGGATACCGGAGCATCGACCATCTGCAAGCCACGCTTGTCGAGTTGCTCCCCGAGTTTGCGGGTTTCGGCGGGCGCTGACGAGGACATGTCGATCAGCACCGCACCGCCAAGATGGTCGGCCAGCGAATCCAGCACCACCTTGTTCACGATTGCCGAGCTTGGCAGCATCGTGATGACGGCGTCTGCCCCCTGTGCGGTCAGCGCAGCATTTTCGCACACCTTGCTGCCGGTTTCCTGAAGCTCCTTGCAGGCGTCCTGCGAAAGGTCGAAGCCCTGGACCTGATAGCCTGCCCTTATCAGGCACTTCGCCATGGGCAATCCCATCGCGCCTAAACCTACAAATCCGACGACGGCAGGTGCGGCGATTGTCGGGGCGTCAGTCATTGCTGATCAGGCCCATCTCGACGAGCACTTCGGAAGCGAGGCGGAAATGTTCGAGCGATGCCGGGAGACCAGCATAGATCGCGCTTTGCAGAAGGAGCTCCTTGATTTCATCCACGGTCACGCCATTGTTGATGGCGGCGCGGACGTGGACCTTGAATTCGTGGTGACGGTTCAGCGCCGTAAGCATGGCAAGATTGACCATGCTGCGGGCCTTGCGATCGAGGCCGGGACGCGACCAGATTTCGCCCCAACAATATTCCGTCGCAAGCTTCTGGATTTCCATGTTGAAGGGGGTCGCAGTGTTCAGGGACTTTTCGACATAAGCATCGCCCAGCACCGCCTTGCGGATTGCGATACCTTTTTCAAATTGCGGTCCTGCATCCTTGAACAGATCGCTCATTCCTTGATCCTTCGGTCGGTAAACTGGGGGCGTAGCGCGCTTGGGAAAGGATCTACGCTTGACAGAATTGTCCGTCAATCCGCTTGACGGGTAATATCTGGAAACATAAGGATGCCGCTAGCTTTGAAAGGCCAAGATGCAGGTTGAAGCGGCGGGTTGGACCCGCCACTTGAAGTTGTCAGTCCAAGCCGAGGAACGCGTTCGTTGCCCACCCACCACGACAGCGCTTTTCGAACTGGCGCTCGCCACCTATGCCGGGATAAGAGCGGCTGGATCGTTATAGGATAAGTGATGCCCTTACCGGCCACGAAACCCTTCATATCCCCTTTCATCATTTTCTGCGGCAATTAGCTGCGAACGCCAAAAGGAAGCAGAAATGGCTCAGTCCAAAATAGCCCCGAACGAGTCGGCCGCGATCAACCCGACCACGGGTGAAGTTTTGACCCGCTATCCGCACCAGACCCCGGATGAGGTTCAAAGCTTGTTGGACCAGTCGGTCGCGGCGTTCAGGATCTGGCGCGACGTTGAGCCAGTTGAGCGGGCGGCCATCATCGGCAATCTTGCCGGTATCCTGCGCAGGCGGATCGACGCGTTCGCGATTGCCATGACTCGCGAGATGGGCAAGCCGATCACCCAGGCGAGAGCCGAAATCGAAAAATGTGCCGCGCTGTGCGAGTGGGCAGCGGCCTCCGGCGCTCCACTACTCGACGATGAGCCTACTGAGATTGAGGGGCAGGCTGCTTATGTCTCTTACCTACCGCTGGGGCCGATCCTTGGCATCATGCCCTGGAACTTCCCATTTTGGCAGGCAATGCGCGGCATTGTCCCGGTCGTTCTTGCGGGCAATTCCTTCATCCTGAAGCACGCGCCCAACTGCCTCGCGACCGCTTACAATGTTGCCTCAGCCTTTGAAGAGGCTGGCGTACCAAAAGGCCTGATTTCCGTCCTGAACGTCGCCCAGGATGATATCGAAGCGATCATCGGCGACGACCGCGTTGCCGCCGTCAGCCTTACCGGCAGCGTGCGTGCGGGTTCGGCCGTGGCTTCGCAGGCGGGTCGCGCGATCAAGAAGTCTTTGCTTGAACTGGGCGGTTCCGACCCGTTCATTGTGCTTGCCGACGCCGATCTCGATCGTGCTGTTCCCGCCGCCGTGCTCGCCCGTTTCCAGAATTCCGGTCAGATCTGCATCGCGGCCAAGCGCATCATCGTCGAAGAGCCGGTGGTCGAGGAATTTTCCAGGCGCTTTGTTGCGGCTGTGAAGGATCTCAAGATCGGTGACCCGGAGGATGAAAGCACCTATATCGGCCCGATGGCGCGCGTCGACCTGCGGTCGGAACTGGCCGATCAGGTCAAGCGCACCGTCGAGCAAGGTGCACAGGTGCTGCTCGAAGGCGGCCCGCAGGACGGCGCCGATGGCACGGCTTTCTTCAAGCCGGTGGTCCTCTCCGGCGTCGAACCTGGTATGGCGGCGTTCGAGGAGGAGACGTTCGGACCGGTCGCGGCTATCATCACGGCGAAAGACGCCGAAGACGCAATTCGTCTCGCCAACCAGAGTGAATTTGGCCTGTCAGGAGCGATCTGGACAGCCGACGTCGCAAAGGCTCGCCAATATGCTCGCCGTATTGAGAGCGGCGGCGTGTTCATCAATGGCTTCGCCGCTTCCGATCCGCGCACCCCGATCGGCGGCGTGAAGAAGAGCGGCTATGGCCGTGAGCTGTCGCACTTCGGCGTTCGCGAGTTCACAAATGCCCAGATCGTCTGGATCGACCGCCGTTAGCTGATGGACAGGGTATCGAGCTCGTGCTTGAAAACTACTGAGGGATTTGTCCCGTTCGCATCTATCCGCAAAATGGTAAAATTCAGTGATGCCAGCACGCTTGGCAAGGGTGCGTTGAGATTGCCAACCTTCTCGCGCACGTTGCAAATGTGATCCGATTTCGACATCCGAATTCGAATGCCTCTCTCCCGCTGAATCGTTCGATATATCGTACACATCGAAGGTATTTCTAAGAAAAATCAATGGCTTAATGACATAAAGTAAACGTCTTGCGGCGGGCAGGAAAAAGCGCTCAATTATCCAAATATTACCGCGCGCAATCAAACGAGGAAATTTGACAATAGAGCAGAACTTAATGCTAGCCGTACGCCATTTTCACCCACTAGGAGGTGCAAGGCAGCAAATGGATGCTGATCGGAACAAATTATTAGTCCGCCTATATGACGTCAAAGATTGTTTTCACATAATCAGAACGAAATCGGTCAAGGCATATAAACTTGTTTAGTATAAGGCTCCCCATGACAGGAGCTGGATGAATATTTATTCACAGCCCAATGACGACTTCCAGGTGAAGAGTTTGCCACCCAGTGGAGTAGGGCCGCCCCTTCGCGGCTGTTCGCCGACGATTTTCCGGGCGCAGGTGCGGCCGATCCGCTTTCCCGTTTTGGATGACCATCGCGACCACATCTGGCCGTCGGCTTGCACCGAGACGTCAAAATGCGTAGCGCGAATAACTCTCATTAGCGAATCGAGTGTTAGGGGGTCGTCTTGTCCATCTTTCGTGCAACGCTTCTGGCGTCTGCCTGCCTTTGCGCGTCTGTCGCTTCTGCTCAAGAGGCGCTGGTTGCGGTGCCAGATGCAGGGGATACCGACCAGATCATCGTCACCGGCCGCGCCCAGCGCCTCTATCGCACGGAGACCACCACCGTTGGCAAGGCGGCGCAGGATCCGCTCGACATTCCGCAGGCCTTGCAGGTCATCAACAAGGACCTGTTCGCCGATCAGGGTGCCCGCGATGCGACCGATATCTATCGCAACATTTCAGGCGTCAGCTTCTTCAGTTATGCGGGAATCACTTTTCGTGGCTTTCGGCAGGACCAGTCCTTCTATGACGGCATGCGCGGCAACCCGTTCATTGGCTTTTCGGTGCCGCAGCTGTTCAATATCGAACGGGTCGAGGTGCTGAAGGGGCCTGCCGGTCTGTTCTTCGGCCCCGGTTCACCCGGCGGCATCATCAACTATGCGTCGAAAGTGCCCGACGACAAGGCTGCCATGCGGCTGGTCGCGACCGCCGGCAATTACGACCGGCGCGGCATTTCGGCGGAAGCGACCGGCCCGGTCGACGGCGATGGTGTGGTCACCTATCGCCTAGGCGGCTTCTATGAAGCGTCGAACCCCTATCGCATCAACACGAAGAATGTCTCGTTGATAGGGGACGGTGCCATCGCCATCAGGACCAATGAGGGCGGCAAACTGACGCTTCAGGCCACAATCTACGACAATGACCTTCAGGCGAACCGGCTGCGCGGCGTGTTGACCGACAATGATGGCAATTTCCTGGGCAGTATTCGCTGGAACGCCAACGAGCCGACCGACTTCCTGCATCTCAAGTCCAAGGCCTATCAGGCGCGCTATGCGACCGCGATCGGCGACCGGGTGATGTTCGATGCAGGCCTGCGCTATTTCAAGGCGACCGAAACGCAGCAATATCATGAGCCGCGCGGCTTCCTTGCGGGCAGCACGGACCTTGTCGTGCGCGAGTTTCGTGACCAGATACGCGATGTCGATGGCCTGTCCTTCTCCGCCAATCTGACCGCGCGCGTCGACCTGCTCGGCATGGAGCACAAACTCCAGACCGGCGCCGACTGGTATGACGAAACCAGCGTCCTCAACAGCCGCATTCTGCGCGCGGGCGTCACGCCATTGAGCCTCAGTAACCCCGTCTACACCAACAGCGCGCGCGACGTCGCGCGGGCTGCTCTCCTGCCCTTCGCCGTCACCGACACCCGCACCAAGCGCAAGGGCGCCTATCTGCAGGACCAGATCAGCCTGTCCGAGGCCTTCATTCTGGTGGGCGGCGTGCGCTACGACAAGTTCGAGGACGGCGTGGTCGGCGACCGCTTCTACACCGATGAAGACGTGACCTTCCGCACTGGCGCGATCTTTAAGCCGCGCCGCGACGTGTCTGTCTATCTCAGCTGGTCGCAGAGCTTCGAGCCGCAGAGTGCGTCCAGCCAGACGATCGATGTTGGCGGCCCCTTCGCCCCCGTGACTGGTGACCAGTTCGAGGGCGGGGTCAAGACCGACCTGTTCGACGGCCGGTTGCAGGCCAATTTCGCCGCCTATCGCATCGTGCGCAAGAACATCCTTCAGGCCGACACCAGCCTGCCGCCTGTCAACGGCCAGGATCAGCTGCGCCCGATCGGCGAAGTGACGAGCAAGGGCTTCGAAATCGACCTGTCGACCGACATCACGCCCAACTGGGTGGCGCTCGTCAATTATGGCTTCAACGACACAAAGATCACTGGCACCATCGCAGGACAGGCGATCACCAACGCTGTGGGCAACCGCTTCGCCAATGCGCCCAAGCACAAGCTTGGCTTCTGGACCCGCTATCAGCTGCCCGCGATCGACACCGCCATCGCCTTTGGCGGCGAATATGTGTCGAAACGCATCAGCCTGTCGGGACAGGGGGTGAAGCCCTACACCATCTTCGACGCGTCGCTGACGAAGGGGCTGGGCTTTGCCGAGTTGATGCTGCGCGTCGATAACATATTCGACAAGGTCTATGCGGCGTCCGGCTTCTCGGCACAGAGCGGCCATTTCCCTGGTGAACCGCGTACCTTCCTCGCTGAAATGCGCCTCAACTTCTGATCATGGGGAAGGTACAGGGCGGCTTACGCCGCCCCGTCTCTATCATGCCAATTCGCCAGCTTCCGGATCGGCCTTAATGAGGGTCATGTCCTCGGCTTTTGGTTCTTCCGGCCTCGAGCGCTCTGATCCGCATCGGCGGGAATCCAGTTGCAGGGGGAGGAGTCCGACACGTTGGCAGCAAGAAGCAAAGCCATGAAGGGCGACTTCCCCTTCATGGCCACAAGGCTGCTCTACTGAAAAGCCGGCCTAATCCCCATCTCGCTGGCCGGAATATATGAGCACAACCTGATAAGTCAGAGACGAGCAGGTGCCGTCGTCAGCCTGCGCACAGAGCGCCTAAAATTCGCGTAAGACCTCCCGAAGCGTCGTGCCGGTATATTCGGTGCGAACGGCTCCCGCCTTCTGCAGAGCTGGGATAAGACCGTTGACTAGATCTGGGAGCTGGCGGTTATAGCCCGACCCTTCGATCAGGAAGCCGTCCCCGCCGACCTCGTCCATGACCTCGATCAACTGGGATGCGACTTGCTCCGCCGTGCCGCTAAATCGCGCTTTGTTTCCACCCTTGCCTGATGAGAATAGATCCCTGAGGGATTTACCTTCCTCCCGCCCAGCCTTCTTCATGTGATCAAGCGCGCTGGTATGGCCACCCGCGACAATGTCCTGCGGCACTGGAGAGTCCAGATCATACTGCGAAAAGTCCACATCCAGCGACGAGGAAGCCATGACAATATTATGCTCAAATGCAGCCTGCTTCTCAGCTTCGCTCATTTCGGGCTGCTCCTTCCCTTCCGGAATGATGTTAACGGGCGTCAAAAAGACCACTTTAATGTCGTCCGGATTACGACCCTGCCTTTCGGCGCGCCGTCGGATATCATCGCGATACGCTTTCATGCCAGCGACGCCGCCGGTCATCATGCCCAGAACGACTTCCGCATTCCTTGACGAAAATTGGCGACCGCGCTCCGATGCGCCGGCTTGGCAAAGTACAGGATGGCCCTGCGGCGACCGCACGGTATTCAAGGGACCGCGTGAGCGAAAATGCTCGCCCTCAAAATTGATGGTATGTACCTTTGTATGGTCGACATACACGCCGCTTTCCGGGTCAGCAACCAGAGCGCCATCCTCCCATGAATTCCAAAGTTGTTTGGCAAGATCGACATATTCATCCGCTATGTCATAGCGGACGTTGGACGGCAGAAGCTTGTCTATGCCGAAGTTCAGGGCGGCATTTTTCTCGCTGGATGTAACCATGTTCCAGCCGGCCCGCCCGCCGGTCAAGGAGTCAACGGTCGACAGCAACCTAGCCAACAAATAGGGCGGGTAGAACGTGGTGGAGGCCGTAGCGATCAGGCCAATATGGGAAGTGCCCTGCGCCATCACGGGAAGAAGCGGGATCGGATCGAGCTTGGGGGAGAGGGTCGCATTTTTCAGATCCAGCTCCATAGAGCCGCCATATCTGTCACCGACGATCAAAGTATCTTCAAACAGGATGAAGTCAAATTTTGCAGCCTCCAGAATCTGGGCCAGTTCTTTATGATAGGAGCCATCGATCCAATTCGATCCAAACTCTTTGCCATCACCTGGCCATGACGTCGCGCCAAACTTGGTGAAATATCCAAGGTGAAATTTAACATGCGACATAACAATAACCCTTCTTCATCGTATCGGAGATCCGATATGGCTGCCGACCTTTCCAGGGGCACAAATAGTCGGACAAGGCCCCTTGCATGGGGTCAGTATTCGATCGTGGCGGGCACTGAAATGGAGCGGAGCTCTTCCGACGCGGAGTTCCAAGGGTAGTCGAAGCCATTCACGACAGAGCTGTACGCGAGCAATTGGCGGAGCGTGCGAGACGCGCCCTCCATCGTTCTCGGATCGAGGACCAACGGGAAGTTGGTTAGTGGCCGACACCAGGGCGGGCAGTAGCCAAAGTTGATGGACGCCCGCTGCCGGTCAGCCGAGATATTTGCGCCGGTGCCGTGGAGCAGCATGTCCGTGTAAATGATCAGCGATCCAGCCGGGGCGACGGCGGGCACGGATTCGTAGAATGTGGCGCCGGATATATCGACCCGATCGTTCCATTGATGGCTGCCGGGGACAACGCGCGTCGCTCCATTCTCCTCGTCAAACGCGTCCAGGCACCAGATGAAGCGGGCTTGGTAGGGAACGGCCTGATGGCGGGTGCCTCCTGAGCCATCGAGGTGGATGAACTGTGCGCCGCTCCCAGGATGCGTGACATTGGCGTCGAGGCTTTGAACCAGATAGCTTTCGTTGAGCACCGTTGGCCCGAGGATGTGCTTGACCATATCCAACAGCACAGGCTGCTCCAGAAGCTCAAGAAAAACTGGGTGGCGGTCTGGCAAACGGTCGAGCCGCCGATTTTTGGCGTCCGGATCCACAAAGAACTGACTGACACGGTTGACGTCGGCCGCCTCTTCCTTTGCTATTTCAGAGGCCAGCACTTGACGGGCCAGTTCGACCTTGTCCGGCAGAACCGCGCCGGTCAAAATCGCATAGCCCGCGCGCTCGAGGTTTGCCTTTGCCGTTTCCAGGTCAGGGGTAGGCTGCGGCAAGGGCCCCTGGAAGTCCACCGGCACTACCATTGCAGCTTTGTTTCTTCCGACCTTATATTCATCTACCGACAGTGTATTCCCAACTGACATGTTAACATCCTTCGAATTTCAATTATTAGACTGTCTCACTCCTGTGGAGATGGAGTGATCGGGACGATGTTCGTCCTTGGTAAGTAATTATCAATCGTGGCCTTACTTCCAGCAAAGCTCATCATCCAGGGGAGCCAGCCCGCGGTTACCCAGCTGATTGGCTGGCGCTCCCGGGCTGCAGTGAACTTCCGCTGGCTTCGGAACAAAGCCCGACGGGCGCGGCTTACCCCTCAACCACCTCCGTTTGAGGACAGGCCCCAGCCGCAGGCGCTGCAACCGGGAACGCTTCCTCATCACGGCCCTTAGAAACTGTAGCGCGCGCGAACGCCGTACATTCGGGGCTGGCCGTAGATGGTGGACCAATAGTTTAGTGAGTTGTAGAGATTGGGGTTTCCAATACGATATAATTTGTTGGTCAGATTGGTCGCATAAAAGCCTAGATCGAGATCAGACCCCGCAATCTTCCGCCAATCCACGGACAAGCTCAACGTACCGTACGGCTCTAGCTTCTCGCCCGGCTCACTGCCGGGAAGGTCGTTAGCCGAGGTGTTCTGGCTGGATGTATGCGAATAGTTCGCGAAGATCGAAATCGTGCCAAGATTATCGCCTAGCGGCTTCTCAGCTGCCACATGAAAGTTGTATATGTAGGGAGCCACACCGGAAAATGGAATACAGGTCAAAACCGCTGTTTGACCCATGCCTATAAGTCCTCCACTACAATCAACCATAGGAAGATTGGCTGTAAACTCATATTTTTTGTATTTAGCGTCCGTATAACTGAAGTTACCGCCAACTTCCAGTCCGGGGAAAGGCCGGACTGATGCTTCGAGTTCGACGCCTTGGATCCTGGCAGTCGCGCCGAGTACCCGCGCACCTAGTGCGACAGTTGTAGGGTTATAGTCGGCGGCCGCCCGCTGAATATTCTTATAATCGAGATAATAATATGTTGCGTTCAATCGGGTGGGCATGCCCGCAATTGTGAAATTGGTTTTCACGCCACCTTCATAGGAAGTGACATTTTCCGGCTGGAACGTGCGAGTGTTCTCAAAGACGGCATTAGTATTGATACCCCCAGCCTTATACCCACGGCTGGCCTTGACGTAGACCATCAAATCGGGAGAAAACCGATAGTCAGCCCCGATGGTCCAGGTCGGCGCGCGTGTTTTCAAATTCGCGTCGAACTGGCACTGGTTCAAGTTAGTTGCAACGGAATTGTCGCCGATGCAAAAGAACGTTTCCGGCGTCGAATTGAGTGGCAGGTAATAGTTGGCCGATCCGCTGATGTTGTCCCACGTATAGCGGAAGCCACCTGTAATCTTGAGATTCTGAAGAGCAGGCGTCAGGAGGCCGAGATCAATCGTGGACTGGGCATACAGCGCCTTAGATTTGGTCGTGACCGCATAATTGAGACGGTAGACATCGCATAATCCCGTGAAGGCTGCGGGACAATAGCCATACACCGCCGCCCCTTGCTGGCCTGTCGGCCGCTGGTCAAAATAGAAGCCGCCTACTGTGAAGATTAGACGTTTGTCGAGCAAACTGCCCTGAAGCTGCAACTCTTCGGTGATCGTCCGGAAGTTATCGCGCGGCGTCGTGGCGCTGGGCGGCAAATAGTTGATGGGCGTCCCATCGCCGGGCAGCGTGACTTGCCCTGCTGCTGGGAAGCGGGGTGTGTCGTATTCATCAAGTTGAAGCACCGTCGCATCATTATCGACAGCAAAGCTTGTCCGAAAATGTTGATAGCTGACGATATTTCGGAGTGTTAGTTCATCGTTGAGTTCTAGCGCCGACGTGTTGCTCGCTCCCCAAGTTTTGGTCTTCTGAAACGCGTCGGTGCTGTATGCCGTCCGTCGCGGGCCAAGTGCTTCGGCTTCGGCATCTGCCGCGCGATATACATCGCACGATGCGACCACGCCAGGAACAGTGGGCCCCTCGACACAGGCGCCGGAGGCTGCCAGGCCCGCAATGTTGAAGCCGCGATGAATTTGGCCCGTGCCGTTGTTCCTCGAATAGGCGCCATAAACCATCGTATAGTTCTCGAACGTCTCGCTTGGCCGCAGGGTCAATCCGACGCGGCCCGAATACCAGTGGAGATCGTCGCGGTCCTTGTTCCACACGATATCCCGCGTAAAGCCGTCACGGTCTTGATAAGCGCCCGAGACGCGCAGCAGAACTTTGTCATCTACGAGAGGAAGGTTGATCGCTCCCTCGAACTCACGATTGTCATAGCTGCCAATCTTGGCCTGCACGTAGCCTTCAAATTCGTTGGTAGGCTTGCGCGGCACCAACAGTACTGCGCCGCCTGTCGTATTTCGACCGAAGAGCGTACCCTGTGGGCCGTTCAACACCTGCATATTTTCCAGATCGACGAAGTTGCCCGGGCCACCCTGCTGGTTGACTGAGATCGCTGCGGGCAGCGGTACTTCGTTCATATAGATGACGACGCCAGGCGACGCCTGAAGGGTTGCGCCTTGCCCACGGATGGTGAAGGACTGCGCCTCTCGGGCGCCCTGGTTACCCAGGCCAACGACGAGCGATGGCACCGTTCCCTGAAGGTCCTGCGCCTGAGTAATGCCCTGCTGCTGCATGCGCTCGTTGGAAAAAGCGGTGATGGTAATCGGAACATCCTGAGCGCGCTCATCACGGCGCTGAGCAGTCACCACAATGTCCTGCCAACCGCCGACAGCGTCGCGGGCGGCTGGTGCAGGAAGCTGCTCGCCTTGTGCAAAGGCCGTGGCAGCCGCGGATGTCGCCAGCATTGTAGCGCAACGAAGCATGCACCGAGCAACTGTCAACCTATTCCAATCCTTCACGATTTTTCCCCTCTTATCACAGTAATGACGATAGTCCTGCGGTAGTTTAAATTACATCCCGATTAGCAAGTCAGGTATCACCTAAAAGAATGATCTGATATTATGATCATATCTATGCATAACCTATAAATTAAACTGCGATGGAGTATTGTATTTATTGAGTTTTAAAAGTTATCTTGATCGACATGTATCGATAGATATTATTTACCTATGGGTGCTCGACATAAATTCCGATAGTTTATATTGCCATGGCTTCAGCTGACGGGCACCGCGTCGTCAGACTTTAGCGCTTGAACAGTGGACGGGTAAGAACAGTGAGGCCGATTCCACATGAGCGGAAATTGTCCTCAATCGAGAGATATGCCTTGTAACGGCTTCATCTTGCCCGGATGGCCTTCAGTCGTCTTCTCAATCAACTACTCAGGCGATGGAATTCAGCAGAATGTCGCTAAGGGATTTCGGACGGCAGCCGGATAATCGTTCGACATCGCCGGTCATAATATCGTAGCCCGCTTCAAAAGTTTTGTGTTTGATATCCATGACAACGCCGAGATAGACTTCGGAAAGTCCCGTGACCTTAAGTTGCTGCCGAAGTTCCGTGGGAGAAGCCAGGACGATCTCTACCGGCTTGTCCAATATCTTCGAAGCAAGAGCAGCCCGATCGGCCACTGTGAGCGCCTCAGGTCCGGTCGCGTTATAGAAAGCGCCTGAATGACCGGCTCCGACAAGGATTCCCGCGGCCGCGGCCGCCACATCCCAGCGGCTTACAAACCCGACCCGGTTCTCGCCCAGTTCCACCAGCCGGCCGACGGCCCCCCATCTGAGTACCTCCTGAGCGTAGGATTCCATGAAATAGTTCGCCCGAAGGATAGTCCAGGAGGGCGCGGACCTAATAAGGTGCTGCTCTGCGACCCAACTGGCGGCTCCGACATGAGGCTCCTTCCGCTCATCGGTTCCAACGTCAGAAATCAGGGTGATATGACCAGCGCCGCTCAAAAGTGCTGCGTCTATTGCGTGGACCAGCTGACGTGCTCGGGCACCATGTCTAAGGTCAAAAGTGGGTATGATAAGCAGACGATCCAGATCGGCATAGGCCTCGTGCAGTCTGACGGGAGCATCATAGTCACCAAATCGTACCTCATCGGCATATTTCACCGCGTGAGGCAGACGAGAAATTCCTGCCACCGTATGGCTGCCAGGCAGTTCTTTCAACCGCTTGAGCACTGCCTCCCCCAAATGTCCGCTGGCACCACTTACCCCAATTTTCATTCGCAAACCTTTTCAAAACGCGGCCTCGCGTCACCCTGCCTGCGGTTGGAGTGATCAGGCGATTGTTCGTGACGTCATCAGGCGGCTGCAAGGCTTTCCCGTTGAAGCAAACGCGCGGCCAGGGTCCAGTGCCATGCGGCCCATACAAAGAAAGCGGTGAGGCACATCATTGCATCGCGTAGGCCCAGAGCAGCATCGCCGCCGCGCAGATAGGCAAACCAGTCGCTCAATATCCCGGCCACAAGCGGGCCCATTGACACACCGATCAGGTTGGCCGCGACGATATTCAAGGCGCTGGCCCGCGCGCGCATCGGCACCGGCGCGAGGCTCTGGATCAAGGCAATCGAAGGGGCGGTCCATAGCGAGCCAAATATGTAGCTAGGGATCATGACAAGCAGGACGCTCTGCCCATCGGACATGCTGAGCGCGATGATATCGAGCGGCACGCAGATGAGCATGCCCGCGATCGGCAGCCATAGTGCCATGTGAAGGCCCGATTTGCTGCGCCGCGTGCCCTGCCAGCCGCCATACCATGTACCGATGGCTCCGCCTATGCCGGAAATCAGGCCAAGGCTGATCCCCACATGCGCCATGCTCATGTCATGGCTGCGGATCAGGAAGGAGGGCAGCCAGGTTGATATGCCGGTCTGCGCGAAGGCCATGATGGCCGTGCCGGCGATGATATGAATGAAGGCCCGCCGCTGTCCCAAAATACGAAGGGTCTGAAGGAAACTGAGCGATTGTTGTTTTTCTTCAACTTGGTGAGGCGTGTCCTCAGTGCCGCCCCGAACCGGTTCGCGCGCGACGAGAGGGAATAGGATCGCGATCAGGACGCCGGGGATGCCCGCAAAAAGGAGCGCCGTGCGCCAGTCAGTCGCTTCGGCAACAATACCGCCAATCGCGAGGCCGACCATGACACCGACAGGGACGCCAATAGCGAACACTCCCACCGCCGCCGGGCGTTCCCTGGGTGAATAGAGGTCGGAGATCATTGAGTGGGCGGCAGGCGCAAAGCCCGCTTCCGCAAGGCCGACGCCCATACGCGCAGCGAAGAAACCGCCAAAGCCGCGCGTCAGGCCGCATAAGGCCGTCAAGATACTCCAGCTGGCCGTGAAGAGAGCGATCAGCCGCACGCGATTGACGCCTCGGTCGATCAGGTGCGCGATGGGAATGCCCATGGACGTGTAGAAAAGCCCGAAGGCACCCCCCGTCAGCAGGCCAAGTTCCCAGTCCGCAAGTCCGAAATCCGCCTTGATCGGTTCCTGCAGGATGACGATGATCTGCCGGTCGAGAAAGTTGAGGCTGTAGATGAAGGCGAGCATCAGTAGTATCGCCGTCCGCCGCCGCCCCTTGACGGGGGCCGCCCCAGCAATCGCGTCGGTTCCCGTCGTTGGGAAGGCATCTGACGCAGTCAGCGGTGCCGGGTTCGTCATCACTCTACCTCCCAAGAAACCGCAGTCTTGCGCAACGGCTCAAATCATGAGCGGCAGGTTCGTCCGATCGTGGCCAGGATCAATGCGGGCCAGCAACTTTCCACGCATATGGAAGCCAGCGGGTCACGATCGCGGCAATCCAAGATGATGCTGTGCAATAATAGAGCGATGAACTTCGCTGGTGCCGCCATAGATGGTCTGGCCAATCGACTGACGATAGGCTTCCTCGATCTTCGCCAAAGCGGCCGTTTTACGGTTGAGCGTGGCGAGGGCCGCCAGCGCCACCAGATCGGCAGCATCCTCCATGTAAATTTCAGTGGTGAACATCTTCGCCATGGGACCGATGGCGCGTGTCAGCCGCCCGGATTCGATCGCCCATGTGACGCGGCGACACATCAGGTCGGCAATCTCCATATGCGTGCGCACGCGAGCGAGCCGGGCGCGAACGGCGGAATTGTCGATCGGACGCTTGCCGGTCGTATCGCTGCTGCCCGCCCATTCCATCGCCGCGCGCATCAAACTGTGATGATAGATATGATAGCCTTCGCCGCCATGTTCGATTTCCATGGCGGCGGTCATGACCTTGAGGCCGCCATTGATTTCGCCGAGGCGGTAGCGGTCGGGCACGCGCACGTCGTCGTAGAAGGTGATGTTGGTCCGCTCATCCTGCAACGTGTCCACCGGCTGCACCGCGATGCCCGGCAGGTTCATGGGGAAGAAGAAGATGGTGATGCCCTTATGCTTGGGCGCATCGGGGTCGGTGCGGGCAAGCATCAATATATAGTCGGAGATGTGCGCCCCGGTCGTGAACATCTTCTGCCCGGTGATGACCCAGTCGTCCCCATCGCGGACGGCGCGGGTGCGGGCGGCGTACATGTCTGATCCCGACGCGGGCTCGGTAAAGCCGAGGCAGGCGAGCGCCGATCCATCGGCCAGGCGCGGCAACACTTCCGCCTTCAGTTCGGGCGAGCCGAATTTCATCGTCATGCGCGCACCCATGTTGGTGCAGCCGATGGGGATGCGGGAAATGCCGAATTCCTCGAACACGCGGCCGAGCGCCGTCACTTCCATCGGGCTGCGATCCTGCCCGCCCCATTCGCGCGGCCAATCGGGATAGGCGAGGCCAGCGGCGGCGAGTTTGCGGTGGAGTTCGGGGAGGTGGCCGTCGGTGGAGATGGCGGCTGCGGCGCGCAGTTCGGGGGTGAATGCAGTTTCGAGGAAGGCGCGTACTTCCGCTGCGAAGGCTTCTTCGGCGGGGGTGAAGCCCATGTCCACGCCGGGATCGCCTGCGTCGGGTAGGGCGGTTGTGGCGCCCGCCCACAAACGGTCGCCTGCATCGACCAGGCGGTCTTCGGGGTCGCCTTCCGCCAAGGCCGCCCGGTCGATCGCGAGGAAGTAGAGGTGAATGTCATATTCGTCGGAGAGGCCGTAGCCGCCGAAGGTGCGTAGCGCCCGGCGCACGGCGGCGCGGGCGGTGGTGGCGGTCCACCAGCTGGTGAGGGCTGCGAGCGCGCCTGCTTCGGACTGTCGTTGCGCGACGCCCCAGATGGTGCGCCATAGCAGGAGGCGGCCGCCCTCCAGGTCGGTGATGGAGTCGGCGAGGGGGAAGGCCACGCCTTGGAACGCGCCGATTGGCTGGTCGAATTGCTTGCGGTCTGTGGCGTAGGCTGCGGCCATTTCGATGGCGCGGGTGCCTGCGCCGACGAGCCATGCTGAGCGCAGCAGGGTGCGTTCGGTGAGGGCGGCTTCGAATGATTGCCTTGCTGCATTGCCGCTGGCGATGATGAGCGTTTCACCGGTGGGCGTGGTGGCGTGGATGGCGTCGGATTGCCAGCTTAGGTGGATGCAGCCGTCCTGCGCATCGAGGCTGATGGGGGTGGACGTTGCTTGTTCGATTAGCGCGGCGGCGGCTTCGCCTTCAAGCTGACCCAGAAGTGCGCAGGCGGCGATGCCGTCCGCGATCGGCAGGGGCGCGGCCCCCCGGCCTGCCGCTTCGCAGATCAGCGCTGCTTCCATAAGGCCCATGTTGAGGCCGCCGCGATCTTCAGGCGCGCGCATGGTGATGAAGCCCATCTCGGCGGCCTGGCTCCAGAGGCTGTCATCGACTGCGCCCCTTGATGTGCGCGCGGCATGCACCACCTCTTGCCGATCGAAGAAGCGCAGGGCCGCTTCCTGCATCATCGCCTGCTGTTCGCTGAGTTCGAGATTCATGCCAATTCCATCTTGTTCGCGCCTTCCTGCTTGGCCATCCTGAAGCGTAGGATGTCAATTTGGCGGCGGCGCACTTCCGGTAGTGCGGAAGGGCGCTGGTAGCGGATGCTCGCAGCGCCGATCGCGCGCAACCAGCGGTCCAGGAGTAAGGCAGATGGTAGAATATATCCGTTACGCGGTCGAGGAACGGGTCGCGACGATCACGCTGGATCGTGCCGACCGGGCGAACGCGCAGAATGAACCCTTTTTGCAGCAGTTGAACGGGGCCTGGGAAAAGGCTGCGGCGGACGAGTCCGTGCGCGTCATATTGCTGCGCGCGGAGGGCAAGCATTTTTCCGCTGGGCATGATGTCAGCGCAGAGGCCATTCGTGACGGATCGTTCAACCGTATTCGCGAGACGATCCCGGAGCGCGGGTTGCTTGGCATCCATGAATGGGAGGCGAAGCATTATCTCGGCTATTCCAAGCGCTGGCGGGATATTCCAAAGCCTTCGATCGCGGCTGTGCAGGGGGCCTGCATCGCGGGCGGGCTGTTGCTCGCTTGGCCGTGCGACCTGATCATCGCGGCCGATGATGCGCGCTTTTCCGATCCGGTGGTGCTGATGGGCATCGGCGGGGTCGAATATCATGGCCACACATGGGAGCTGGGGCCGCGCAAGGCGAAGGAGATGTTGTTCACCGCTAAGCCGATCGACGCGATCGAGGCGGAGCGGCGGGGCATGGTGAACCGGGTCGTGCCGCGCGCGGAGCTGGATGCCGAGGCGCTGGCGCTAGCGCGCGAGATTGCGCAGATGCATCCGCATGCGCTGGCGATGGCGAAGCGCGCGGTGAACCAGACGCTGGACATCATGGGCCAGAGCGCGGCGCTGCAAAGCTGCTTCGACATCCACCAACTGGGACATGCGTCGGCCTATGGCCAAACCGGCGAGTTCATCGTGGCGGGCATGGATAAGGTGAAGTCGCACTCATGAGCATTTTGACGCAGGTGGATGGGGGTGTTGCCACGCTGACACTGAACCGGCCGGATCGGTTGAACGCGGTGACCGATGCGATGCTCGACGAGATCGCGTTGACGCTGCGGGGCTGGTCCGTCGATCCAGCGGTGCGCTGTGTCGTGCTGGCAGGGGCAGGGCGCGGTTTCTGCGCGGGCTATGATTTGTCAGGCGGTGATAAAGTCGAGCGGGACGAGCCGATGCGGGCCGATGAGGCGGCCGCGCGGATGAGCATACATGCAGAAATTCCGCTACTGCTCCATCGCATGCCCAAGCCGACGATCGCTTGTTTGCGCGGGCCGGTGGCGGGGAGTGGCTTGGTCATGGCGGCGGCGTGCGACTTGAGGATCGCTTCGCAGACGGTGAAGTTCAAGCTCGCCTTTGCCAGCGCCGGACGGTGCGGTGATCCGGGGGGCAGCTATCTGCTCACTGGGCTGCTGGGCGCGGCGCGGGCGCGGGAGATGTTCCTTCTGGACGAGCCGATGCTGGCGGACGAGGCGCTGGCGCGCAGGCTGGTCAATCGGCTGGTCGAGGATGAGGCGTTAGAGAGTGAGTGCGCGGCTTTGGCGGCGAAGCTGGCGGGCGGGCCGACGGCGGCCTTTGCGGCGATGAAGCGTAATCTGAATGCCGCTGGGGCCATCGCGTTGGAGGAGAGCATGGCGCAGGAGGCGGCTGCGAACGCGCAGATCAGCTTGTTTTCGCATGATGCGAGTGAGGCGGCGCGGGCGTTCATGGAGCGGCGCGCGCCCAATTTTCTCGGTTACTGACGAGCCGCAATTAGCACCTGTTCCGGCATGGCGGAATTGGGGCGGGTTCGGCTTACTTCAGGCCAAAGATTCGATATTGCAAAAAACAAGATTGGCGCGCTCGCATGCGCCGCACTTGCAGATGGGATGGGATGGATGGCCACAGCGGCAAAGGTGATCGACACTGACAGCATCCGGCGCGCGGTTGAACTGGCGGACCTGAATGCGCTGCGGATAGCGCTGTATCAGAATAGCGGGGATGAGGAGATTGCCGCCCTGCCTGCCGCCGCGCACATGAATGATGGGCAGAAGGCGCTGCTGAAGGAGCGCGCGGTCGAGTGGCTGGCGGACAATGCCGGTGCGGTGGATTTGCCGGAGCCGCCCGAAAAGGAACTGCGCCGCCTGATGACAATGCTGTCGGGCGAGATGACCGACGTCGAGTTTGAGGCTCGGCGTGACCTTCCGGCCTTCCGTGCCGTTCCTTGCGCCGTCGAGTGGGAGGGCGAGAAGCCGGATATTCCAGAAGGTTTCCGGATCGTCATCATCGGCAGCGGCCCGGCGGGGATCGCGGCGGGCGTGCAGTGCGAGCTGCTGGGCTTGCCCTATCTGTTGCTGGATCGTCAGCCTGATGCGGGGGGTACTTGGACGATCAACCGCTATCCGGATGTGCGGGTGGATACGCCGTCCATCACCTATGAATATAGTTTCGAGAAGCTCTACCCTTGGGGTGAGCATTTCAACCGGGGTGAGGATGTCCGCGAATATCTGCAGCATGTTTCGCGCAAATATGGGGTGATGGCGAACAGCCGCTTTGGCCATGATGTGAAGGGCGCGGTTTTCGATGCCGGGCGCAATGTCTGGGCGCTGGACGTCGAAACGCCGGACGGTCGTCAGGAGATTGTCGCCAATGTAGTGATCACCGCTTGCGGCACCTTCGCCAATGCGCAACTGCCCGACATTGAGGGCGTGCATGATTTTGGCGGACAGATCATTCATCCTTCCGCTTGGCCGGAGGGGTTGGACCTGACCGGTAAGCGGGTCGCCATCATCGGCAATGGATCGACGGGCGTGCAGTTGCTGAGCGCTGTTGCGCAAAAGGCGGGGCATGTCAGCGTCGTGCAGCGTACGCCGCAATGGATCAGCCCGCGCGAGAAATATGGCGCGCCGATCGAGCCGGAACTGGCGTGGCTCAATCAGAATATGCCCGGTTACTGGAACTGGTCGCGCTATACCGCCACGATGCCGCTGTTCGACATCGACCGTTTGCAGCGCGTCGATCGGGAATGGCAGGCGCAGGGTGGCAAGGTCAGCAAGGCGAATGACGATCTGCGCGCCTTTCTGACCAACTATATCCGGCAGGAGACTGGTGGGCGGGAGGACCTGATCGAAAAGCTGATTCCCGATTATGCGCCCATGTCGCGCCGCCCGGTGGTGGACAATGGATGGTATCGCGCGCTCACCCGCGACAATGTGGAGTTGCTGACAGGATCAGTGGCGCGGTTCACCAAGACGGGCTTTGTGATGGCGGACGGGACGGAGCGGGACTTTGACGTTGTCATCGCCGCGACCGGCTTTGACGTGCTCAAATATCTCTGGCCCGCGCGGTACAAGGGGCTGGAAGGGAAGGACTTGCACGACACATGGGACGCGGGCGATGGGCCGCGCGCCTATCTGTCGATGATGGTGCCGCAATTTCCGAACCTGTTCATGCTGTACGGCCCCAATTCGCAGCCGCTGACCGGCGGCACGGGTCTGCCGCAATGGTGGCTCATCTGGGCTGCCTATGCGGCGCAGTGCGTGATGCGGATGTTGAAGGAGGAAAAGGGCCGCGTCGATGTCAAGCCTGAGGCGTATGAGCGTTATAATCGCGAACTCGATGCCGAGGCGCAGAACTGGCTGCAGATGACGCCCGAGGGCGGCATCGAGAAGAATTATTATGTGAACCGCGAGCATCGCAGGCTTCAGGTCAACGCGCCGTGGCTTAGTCCCGATTATCACCGTATGTGCACGGTGGTGAATTGGGACGATTTGGAACTGAGCTGAGGGAAGAGCGATGCCCCGCCCGGCCCTGGCTGCGTCACGCGCCATCGATATTTTGAACTTCATGGCGGCGGCGCCCTTGCGCGGCTATTCGCTGACGGAGTTGGTGCGGCAGCTGGACCTCAATCCGGCGTCCTGCCACGCGCTGTTGGGCGCGATGACGCGGGACGGGTATCTGGTCAGGGCGCCACGGGGGCGGGTATATCGGCTTGGCCCGGCGTTGATCGCGATTGGCCATGCGGCGCTTCAATGCCATCCGGTGGTGGCGGCTGCGCGCAACCAGATCGCGCTTTTGTCCTCCGAGCTGGATATGGATAGCCTGCTGACCGCGCGGTTGGATGATCGGCTGATCGCGCTTGCGTCGGAGGGGCCGGGGCGCATGCCGGGGCTGGCCGTGGGGCAGCGGGTTCCGCTTATTCCGCCGCTTGGTACGCCCTTTCTTGCCTGGGCGAATGAGCGGGAGGTGGATAGCTGGCTTGCCAAGGCGGCGGGCGCGATCGATGCTGACCGGCTGCGCCAGTCGCTCGCGATGGTGCGGCAGCGCGGTTATGCCGTGACGCAACGCAGCCCCGAGCAGGCGGCGACCGGGCTGGCCGTCCTTGGCATGGCCGAGGAACCGCTTGCTGGGGACTGGCAGAAGCGGGTTGCCGAACGGATCGGGCAGATGGGTGAGGATTATCTGATGATCGAGGCGCAGCCCGACCGGCTGCATCCGGTGATGATGATCTCAGCCCCTGTATTTGGCGTGGATGGTGCGGTGCTCTGTACTTTGTCGCTGTTCGGTTTTGGCCGGCCTTTGCCGCTGAGCCGTATCGCCCTTCTGGGCGAAGCCGTTGCGCGGCATTGCCGGATGGCGAGCGCGATGCCCGGCCGACCAGACAAGCAGATAAATGAAGTTGGGAGAGGCTGAACATGCGGGCGCTGATCTATGAAGGGCCGGGCAAGATCCGTTTTGTCGAGGATGTCGAAGTGCGGGAGCCGGGCGCGGGCGAGGTGCTGGTGCGCATCGTGGCGAGCGGCATTTGTCATTCCGACATTTCGGTCATCAACGGCACGATCGACTGGCCTGCGCCTGCGGTGCTGGGCCATGAAGGGGCGGGCGTTGTCGAACAGCTGGGGCCGGGCGTCACTGAACTGGCGGTGGGCGACCATGTAGCGCTGCATACGCTGGCCAATTGCGGACGCTGTGGCCCGTGCGAGAGCGGCAGGCCGACCCATTGTCGCCAATCCTATGGCAATCGCGCCCAGCCGTTCAGCTGGAATGGAGAGCCGGTGTCGAGCTTTGCGGCAACGTCGACCTTTGTCGAGAAGACGGTCGTGAAAGCTAATCAGGCGGTAAAGATCGACCCAACGGTGCCGCTCGACATTGCTTGCGTCGTGGGTTGCGGCGTGTTGACCGGGGTGGGATCGGTCGTCAATCGGGCGCGGGTGAAGCCGGGCGAGACGGCGGCGGTGTTCGGTATCGGTGGTATCGGGCTTAACGTGTTGCAGGGGCTGCGGCTTTCCGGGGCGAGCCGGATTATCGCGATCGACTTGTTGCCGACGCGCGAAGACAAGGCGCGGGAGTTCGGCGCGACCGACTTTATCGATGCATCGCAGGGTGATGTGCCGCAGCGGATCAAGGACATCGTGTCGGGCGGCAATCCCGACCATGGCAGCGGCGTGGATTGGGCGTTCGAGTGCGTCGGTAGCACGCGGGTGCTGAACGATGCCATCGCGAGCCTTGGCTGGGGCGGCAATTGCGTGATCGTCGGGACGACCGCGATGGGCACGAGCGCGGAGGTATCGCTAACACCGCTCTCCTTTGTCGATCGCGGGGTGATGGGTGCGCGCTATGGAGCGTCGCGGCCGCATCAGGACATCCCGTCCTATATCGCGCAATATCGGCAAGGTAAGCTGCTGCTGGATGAGCTGGTGACGCACCGTTACGATCTTGCTGATTTCGAACGGGCCTTCCACGACCTGGAGGAAGGGAAGCTGGCGCGCGGGGTGTTCGTGCTGTGACCGGAGCCGGTGCCTGGGATTTGCCGCCGTTGCGGGCGGGCTATGCCGCCGATGAGGCGCTGGTCGAGCGGCGAGCGCGGGCGGCTGGTTCTGCCGATGCTGCGGAACGCGCGGGCGAGGCGGTTATTGGCGGCGTGCGTTGTCTGGTCATCGAGCCGTGTGGCGGCGATGCGCGGGGAGAGATGATCTACCTGCATGGCGGGGGATATCGGCTGGGGTCGCCGCTCGCCTATGTGGATTATGCGCAAAGGATCGCGGATGCGGCGGGGCGGCGGATCATCCTGCCCTTTTATCCGCTGGCGCCGGAGCATCCTTTTCCGGCGGCGCTGCATGCTGTCGTGGCGGTTTATCGCGGGTTGGACGACCGGCAGTCGGTGATGGTCGCGGGGGACTCTGCAGGGGGTGGGCTGGCGGCGGCGCTGTGCATTGTCGCGGGGCGGGCTGGCGAACCGCTTGCGGGTGCTGTTCTGGTGTCGCCGATGCTGGATTTGACGGCGCGGGGTAAGAGCCTTGATCGCAATGCGGCGCGCGACCTCATGTTTTCAAAGGCCGCCGTGCTCGATAGCGCGCAGCTATATTTGCAGGGGCATGATCCTTGCGATCCGCTGGTGTCGGCGTTGGAGGCTGATCCGGCGGATTTTCCGCCGACATTGGTGCTGACGGGCAGCGCTGAGCTGTTGCTGGATGAGGCGGTCGCCTTTGCCGGGCGGCTCGCGCTGGCGGATCGGCGGGTCACGCTGCATGTCGCGCCGGGCATGGGTCATGTCTGGCCTTTGCTGGCCCCTGAAACTGATGAAGCGTGGGAGGCGATTTCGGCCATCGCGGGCTTTGTCAAAGCACTGGAACCGGTTGGGTCAGAGGATTCCGTGTAGCCGGAAAGCCGATCCGCTCAATTGACCGGAAGCGGGCCGGTGCAGGACAAGAGAGCATCAACTAATTATAGCTGACCGAAAGACATTCCGATGACGACGCCAAGCCTTCCGTTCCCCGTTTATGACGCAGATAATCATTTCTACGAGCCGGAGGATGCGCTGTTCCGGCATCTGCCCAAGAAGTGGCACAAAGATTTTCGCTTCGTGGAAGTGGATGGCCGCAAACGGCTGGCGATCAAGGGGCAGATTTCGGACTACATCCCCAACCCCACTTTTGAGCGGGTTGCGGCGCCGGGGACGCACGTCAAATATTATAAGGCCGAGAACCCGGAAGGCCTGACCATGCGTGAGATGACGGGGAAGCCGATCGCTCCGCCGGAATCCTGGCGGACGGGCAACGAACGGTTGGCGGTGCTGGACGGGCATAATGTGCATGCGGCGCTCATGTTTCCCACCCTCTTTTCGGTGATCGAAAAGTGGATGAGCTATGACCATGAGTTTCTGCATGATGCTTTGCATGCGCTGAATCAGTGGACGAGCGAGGAATGGGGGTTTGCTCGTGAGAACCGGCTGTTCGGGGTTCCGGTGGTGTCGCTGGCGGACATGGACCGGGCGCTTGCCGAAACGGACTGGCTGATCAAGCAAGGCGCGCGGACGATCTGCATCCGGCCTTCACCGGTGCCGGGCTATCGCGGCGGGCGGTCGATGGGGCTTAAGGACTTCGATCCATTCTGGGCGCGGATTGAGGAGGCCAAGATCTTCGTGTCGATCCATGCGTCCAATTCCGACTATGACCATCTGATCGAGATGTGGACCGGCGGCGCGGAGTGGCTGCCGTTTGAATCCGATCCGTTCGTGAACTGCCTTCGGATCATCGAGCGGGCGATTTCGGACACGATCGCGGCGATCATCTGTGGCGGAGTATTCGATCGCTTCCCCGGCGTTCGGGTGGTTAGTGTCGAGAATGGCGCGAAGTGGGTTATTCCGCTGATCGAACAGTTGAAGCACGTTTATGGGCAGATGCCGCAGAAATTCATGAATGATCCCGTTGATCAATTTCACCGTAATATCTTCGTGACGCCCTTTGTCGAGGATGATTTCGGGCAGTTGAAGGAGCATATGCAGGTCAACCGGATATTGTTCGGTAGCGACTATCCGCATCCTGAAGGAACTGAACACCCACTGGATTTCCTTCATGAGTTGACGAACTATTCCATGGCCGAGACGGAAATGGTCATGTCGTCGAACCTCAAGGGCCTGTTGGAAGGCGTGCGCAATTAAGAGCGACCGCCAGTTAGGACGACCATCAGTGAGCCAGAACGTTATAGAGCAGCTTCGCGCCAATCTGCGCGACCATAAGGATGAGCGCGGCATCGAGTTCGAAGGCCGGTGGGTGAGTTGGGGTGAGGTGGCGCGCTATGGCGATGCCGTTGTTGCCTTGCTCGACGCCGCCGGATGTCCGCCATCGGCGAAGGTCGGCATCATCATCCGCAACCGGTTGGCCCATGCGGCGGCGGTGGTGGGGCTGCTGGCGCACCGGCGATCGGTGAGTTTCGTCTATCCCTTCCTTCCCGCAACAGCCATTTCGGACAATATCGAAGGTCTGGGCGCGGCCGCGATCCTGGCGGACGAGCAGGACTGGCCCAACTTCGCGCAAGCGGCGGGACAGGCGGGCTGTGCGGGGATTGCATTTAATGAGATCAATGACGCCCCCCATCTGGTCGATGGGCTGGAGAAGTGTCGGCGCTCGTCATTCGACAACGCCTTGCCCGAGGGCGGGATCGAGGTACTTTCGAGCGGCACGACCGGGACGCCCAAGCGCATTCCCATGCCGCTCAAGCTGCTGGAGCGGGCCGTGATGAGCGCACCCGGCGCGGAGTCCGGCAGCGCGCCGCCCGTGCAGATCAACATCTGGCCGCTCGGCGGGGTGGGAGGCGTCTGCCTGCTGACGGGCGCTGCGGTGAACAACACGCCGCTGGTGCTGATGGAGCGTTTCACCGTCGATGGGCTGGTGGATGCCCTGCGCCGTCACAGGCCCGACACTTTGGGGCTCAATCCCACGGCGATCGCGATGATCATGGACGCCAATGTGTCCCCTGAGGACATGGAAAGCGTGAAGAGTGTGTCGGGGGGATCGGCCTATCTAGACCCGGATCTGCAGGACCGGTTCGAACAGCGCTACAATCTGCCGATCCTGTGGGGCATGGGCGCGACCGAATTTTGCGGCACGATCGTCCGCTGGACGCCGCAGATGCGGGCCGAGCGTGGCGACAGCAAGCGCGGTAGCACCGGCCTTCCCATGCCGGGCGTGGAGATACGTGCCATCGATCCGGAAAGTGGCGCGGAGGTCGCGCGAGGGGCGGAAGGGCTGCTGGAGGTGCATTGCCCGTCCGTCCGCGCCGACTGGGTGCGCACTACCGATCTGGTGATGATCGATGAGGATGGATATGTTTTTCACCGCGGACGCCATGATGGCGCAATCGTGCGCGGCGGGTTCAAGATACTGCCCGAGCGTGTCGTGGATGCGCTGCGCCAGCACCCTGCCGTCGTCGATGCATCAGTGGTAGGCATACCTGACGCCCGGTTGGGGGCGGTGCCTGTCGCTGCGGTCGAACTGAGCCAGAATGCCGGCCCGGTGGATGAGCAGGCGCTGCTGGCGCATGTGCGGGCTGAACTGCCGCCGACGCATGTGCCGGTGGAAATCCGGATCATGGACGCGCTGCCCCGCACGCCATCGCTGAAGGTCAGCCTGACCGAAATCAAAAAGATGTTCCTGGCCGACGCCGCCTAAGCGAGCGCGCGCTACGAAGAGGATGTGAAGAATGACCGTGTCATTGCTGGGCCTTGAAGGGAAGAAGGCGCTGATCGTTGGGGGCGGCCGGGGCATGGGCGAGGCGAGCGCACTCCTGCTGGCGGAAGCCGGATGCGACGTCGCCGTGCTGGACAGCGTAATGGAACGCGCCGAGCTGGTGGCAAAGGAAGTTCGCGCGATTGGGCGCGCAGGCATGGCGATCGAAGGCGATATATTGGATGAGGCGTCGGTCAAGAAAGCGGTGGCGGACGCGGAAGCTGGGCTGAGCGGGCTTGATATATTGGTCACGATCGTCGGGCAGGCGTTGTTCAAGCCGCTGCTCGACGTGACGCTGGAAGAGTGGGATCGGGACCAGTCCCGCAACCTGCGCTATTTCTTCGTTACTGCCCGCGCCGTTGTCCAGTCGATGATCGCGCGCGGTGTACCGGGATCGCTGATCTGCATCGGATCGGTCGATGGCGCGGTCGGTTCACCCATGCATGCGCCCTATGGAGCGGCCAAAGCGGGGCTGATGCATCTCGTGAAGTCGATGGCGACGGAATGGGGGCGGCACGGCATTCGCGCCAACGCTGTCGCGCCCGGTAGCATCACGACGCCGCGCCTGCCTGAAACCGCTGAATCGCGGGCATTGATGAAAGCGAGCGTGCTGCCAATCGGTCGACCGGGCACCACGCGGGATGTGGCCGGAGCCGTGCTGTTCCTGGCGTCCGGCCTGTCCGAATATGTCACCGGCCACAGCCTGTTCGTGGATGGAGGATGGATGGCGGCCAATCATTTCGATCCACGGGTGATGGCAACCAAGAAGAGCAACGAATAAGCGGCGAACAAGCGATCACTTGGCGAGGAAAGCCTTGATAGCGGAGAGGCATGGGCCGAACGCGTCATGCTGTGGCCAGTGGCCGCTATCCGGCAGACGCACCTCCCGCACGTCGGGAATGTGGCGCAGTAAATCGGCGGGCAGGCCGGACGGCCAGCTGCGTTCGCCATAGAGGAGAAGGGCAGGGCAGGCGATGTTGCGCCACAAGGCCCTGGCATCATCCATCGATATGTCAGGAAATGCCCAGACCGCGAGATAGGGATCATGCTTCCACTGCCACCCAGCCTTTCCCGCCCGCTGCAGACCATGGCGCGTCAGATGCCGCGCCTGCGCGGGCGTCAGGAAGCCATGACGGCCGCGCATCCGATCGATTGCTTCGTCAATCGAAGCGAAGATACGTGGAGCCGCCAGCGAGGCCTCATGCCGTTCTTCCAGCCAGTTTCGCGTAGTTTGTTCGATGCTTTGGCTGAGCCGCTGCACTTCGATCGCTGGCGGAGCGCCGACTGCTTCGATCGCGACGATGCGCTGCACTTTTTCAGGATAGATGCCGCTGAAGCGCAAGGCGATATGAGCGCCCAACGAATGGCCGATCAATATGGCCTGACGCTGCGAACCCAGTTCCAATTGTTCGATCAGCACGGCGAGGTCCGACAGATAAGCGGCAAAATCGTAACGCCCGTCCTGCGACCATCCACTGTCGCCATGACCGCGAAGATCGGGGGCGATCACGTGATAGTCAGGATGCAGCGCCGCCGCCAGCGCGTCCCAACTGCGGCTATGGTCGCGACTGCCATGCACAAGGATGGCGAGCGGCGCACCTTCATGTGGCCATTCGGCATAGCTGAGCGGCATGCGGCGGTTGAGGAGACGCCGCTTCACGGGCTCATTGGCTGTTCCCGGCCTGCTAATCATGGCATTTGGGCGACTTGGTCTGGCATGCATCGTTCCAGTGTAAAGATGGGAGAAAGCGCGCTGGCCACCGACAACAGCGGCTTTCCATATTCCCGTAATAGCTCGCGCCGGAGCGAATTCGACACGCTTGAATCCACGGTGCGCTCAGAATATGGTAGCTATTGGCAAAATTCGGGTGATCGGCAGAGCCGACGCCAGCGAGGGTGTCCCAGGAGGCGGAATGAGCTCTAACTCACAGGCGGAGGGTAGGTCTGGCGGCAGAGGCAGCGTGAAGTCGTGTCTGCGCACCCTGGAGGTGCTGGAATATTTCATGCGCACTGGCATCCCCGCGCGCACGATCGAGATCAGCGAAGCATTGGGCATTCCCAATTCTAGCGCCGACGAGATATTGAGGACGCTCGCGAGCACCGGATATCTCAGCTACAATCAGTCCACCAAGCTGTACGCGCCATCCTACAAGATCGTCGCCAATGCCTTCGCGATCGAGCACAGCTTTTTTGGAAGCGGCAGTATCAATGAAGTGATGGAAGAGATGCGCCGGGAAACCGGTGGGTCGGTTTTCGTTACGCAGCAGAATGATTGCTGGTCGGAAAGCGTCGCCGAAATGTCGGGCGGTTGGGCGGCGAAGCCTGACGTCGAGCCTTATTACTCCGCTGAGATGATCTGTTTTCAGCGCAATAGCTGGCGTCCCAGCACCAACTTCACCGCCGCGATGCTGGCGCAACAATCCAATGTCGATATTATTCAACTCGCCACCCGGACGCAGCGGTTGGGCCTTGGGCCGAATGGTCCTACGCTGATGAAACATCTGGTAGACCGCATTTCGCAAACGCGCGCGCGGGGTTTTGCCTTGTGTCGCCGCAACGCGACGATCCCGGTGGATTCGATCGCCATGCCATTGCGCGTGCCGCACAGCGTCGCTTCCTATGCCATCGGGGTAGTTGGCGATCCCCTGTTCGTGAATGACAATGATGTGCGTCGGATGCTGTCGAGCATGCAGTCGGTCGTCTTCCGCTACAATGATCGCATCCGCCGCAACGAGAGGATCAGCGTTCAATAACTGCCCGGGGCAGGCAACGATTGCGCGACATCATCGGCGCTGGCAATACGCGCCACCATGCGAAGCTGATCACGGACAATGACTTCGTGCGTGCCAGGGTTGGCGGCGGCGATGCAATCTTCCGCGATAATCGCATGATAGCCAAAGGGTTCCGTGGAATCCAATAAGACCGGATGTCTGCTCTATGAGGGGGGTGGACAAGGTCTTGCTCCAGACAAGATTTCGAGGGCCAAAGAACGCCCGGGATGCTTGTGCGGCAAGAGTGGAGCGGACTGCTCCACAGATACGGAAAGACAAGGTTGGCGGTTGGTTCCCGTTCGCCGGCCGATAGACATGCGGCCAGCGAAGAATGAGTTTCCGTAGGAGTTGGTGAATGGCCGCGAAATATGCCGATGTAGCGGGGACTGCCCGCGCCGATTTAAGTGCGCGCAAGCTGCCGTTGAAGGACAGTCCGGAATTGCGGCAGGCATTGGCGGAGGGCGAGATCCACACGGTGCTGATGACCTATGTCCATCTGAGCGGCGACGAGGCGATGCTGGACAAGTTCGTGCCGCATATCAAATCGCCCTATGCCTACCCGCCTGAACAAATTCCGGTGGAGCTCGTCGAGGAATTGAAGGACAAGCTGCTCCATGTGCTGACGACGCCTGGTGCGGAGATGGATGAGGAGCCTTCCGATGGGCTGATGCATCGGATGATGTCAGTCGGTTTGGCTGAGGAAGTGGCCGACGAGTTCCTGCCGCTGCTGTTCGACCAGATCGGCCTTCGCCCCGAGCAGCCCCGGCGCGAGCGCAAGGACCGCAAGCCAGCGCCCGCAGGTTTCAAGGTGCTGGTGATCGGAGCAGGCATGACTGGCCTCGCCGCTGGAGTGAAGCTGGCAGAAGCAGGCTATGACTGGGAAATCGTCGAGAAGAATGAGGAAATTGGCGGCACCTGGTGGGAAAATCGCTATCCGGGCGTTGGCGTCGATACGCCGAGCCATTTCTATTCCTTCTCCTTTGCGCTCAATTCCGAATGGCAGAATTATCATCCGCTCGGCACCGACATGTTCGCCTATCTAAAGCGCGTAGCCGACGATTTTAAGCTGCGGCCGCACATCCGCTTCAACACGATGGTCGAAAAGCTGGCCTGGGACGAGGGTGAAGCAGTATGGAACGTCACCGTCCGTAAAAAAGACGGCACCATCGAAGTCATTCGCGCCAATGCGGTAATCAACGGCAATGGCTCGTTCAGCCGCATGAAATGGCCCTCCATTCCAGGACTGGAGAGCTTCGAGGGGGCGCGGCTGCATACCGCCGCGTGGGACCCGTCGATCGACCTTAAGGGCAAGCGCGTCGGCGTCATTGGCACAGGCGCAAGCGCGGCGCAGTTGATCCCTGCGATCGCCGGAGACGTAAGCGAGCTGCATGTCTTCCAGCGTAGTCGCCATTGGGTGATGCCGAGCGTCGCCGGGAACGACGAGGTCACCGAGGGCGTAAAATATGCGATGCGGCACATTCCGCATTATGCCGAATGGTTCCGGTTTCGCATCTACTGGTATGCTGCCGATGGCCTTTATCCCAACGTGCTGCTGGACCCTGAATGGCCCGAGGATTCGCCGTCGGTCTCGGCTGTGAACGAGACAATGCGCCAGTTTGCGGTTGGCTATATCGACAAGATGTTCGCTGATCGGCCGGACCTCAAGGAAAAGCTGACGCCCGATTTTCCGGTCTTTTCAAAGCGGATCATTTTGGATCGCGGGCTTTATTTCCCGACCTATTTGCAACGGCATGTCCATTTGGAGCAAACGCCTATTGAAAAGGCGACGGCAACAGGTGTGGTGCTGAAGGACGGACGTGAGATCGAGCTGGACGTGCTGGTTTGCGCAACCGGGTTCGATGCCGCCAATATGCTGGGCAACCTTGAGATCGTCGGCATCGGCGGCAAACATCTGCGGAGCGAATGGGGCACCGAGGACCCGCGCGCCTATTTCGGCATGTTGGTACCGGGCTTCCCCAATTATTTCCATACGTCGGGGCCGAACAGCGCACCGAACCATGCTGCGGGGCAAAACCTGATTTCGGAGCGGCAGGTCAATTATGCGATCGAATGCATCGATTGGATCAATGCCGAGGAGAAGAAGGCGCTGCAGCCGACCCAGCCGGCTTTCGATGCCTGGCAGACAAAGGTCGAAACGCAGATGGACAAGATGATCTGGAGCCATCCGCGCGCCTACAGCTATTACAATAACAGTAAGAAGCGGAACTTCCTGTCTTGGCCGTGGCGGCTCGTTGACTTCTGGAACGAGTGCAGGGGGCCGCGCAAAGAAGACTTCGAACTGCTGTAAGTGAAGGGGGGGGCGGCCGTTGATGCGACCGCCCTCATCTACTGAGCCACGATCAAAGCTGGTCGGTATAGGTGTCGGTGCCCGGGATGGTCGGGATGAAGGGCGAGGCAATGGCTATGCGGCCAATGCCACTTTCCTCAATCGCCTGGACGAGCGGCACATAGTTTGCGTCCCAAACCGCTTTCGGATCCTCGATCGAAAAGCTGAGGAAGAGGGCGCGTTCGCCCGCCTCCACTGGCACATCCTTTGGGCTGGTAGGATCGAGCGGCAGGGGAGAGCCGGTGAGCGCCACGTCGCCCGGAAGGTCGCGGGCGCGCAGAAGTGCGGACAGGTCGGTGCTTGTCTTGCCCGGATTGAGATCGATGATGAAGGCCACCACGCCGCCATAAGGACGGTCGAGCGCGAGTTCGATCGGCATCGCGCTGCCCGGCGCGTTAAACTCCGCGTCGAAATTGTAAAAGCTGGTGTGGATATGGTTGCGTTCCTTGAACATGCGGCCAGTGGCGTGAAGGTCATTTACCTGACGGACGGCCCAGGCGTCCCAATCTGAGTGGTGCCCGTCCAAGATCCAGTAGAGCGCGAGGTACGAGCCCTTCGACAGATCCATGGCTGCTGAACCCAAGCGCTTCGCCTTTTCCGCGCGAGTGGCGACATAACGGCCCCCCGAAACGGTATAGGGGCCGATCATACAGCCGCTGTAGAAATGGTCTCGTTCGTACCAGCGATTATAGGCCGCCTCATATCCCGCGCGCGGTTCGACCATGGTGAAAAGCAGCGACCCTAGACGGATCGGCCGGTCGGCGCGCGGTAGGTCGGCCGTGCTGAACAGTGTTTCGCTCGTTTGCATTGAATCTCTCCTCATGATGCGGCCGCATGTGAGGTTAATGAACGCCGCTGGCAGAACCCGTCAAAGCGGCGCAGCGCCATTCCGGGTTGGCGGAAGCAGGATGCCTAGCGTCCTACCAAAGCGCGATAGGCGGGGTGGCCTATGTCAGTCAGCAGATCGAGATTGCGTGGGGTCCAGCCCAGTTCCCGGCGAGTGCGCGGGCTGCGGGACCGGCTACATGTCGCCATGCCGATGAGCGTTTCGAATTTCCCCCAGCGGCGCACGCCTTCAAAAAAATCGATGCTGCGCGCGGTTACGCCGAGGTCGCGGGCGACCGCTTCGGCCAGGGTGCGATTGTTCAACTCGCCCGCCACCGCATGATAAAGGGCTCCGGCTGTACCTTTTTCCAGGGCGAGGCGGTAAACCTCTGCCAAGTCGTCGACATGGACGTTGGAATAGAGATTGAGGCCTCGCCCAAGATAGCCGACTTCACCAGTGCGTCCGGCATCGCTGTAGAACATGCGCAAATGGCCGCAGCCGCCATGACCCCAGATCATCGGCGGCCTGATTACCATCGTTCGCACGCTCCCAGATGAGCCCGCGTTGCGGACCAGCGTCTCCGTTTCAAGACGCAAGCCGATATATTTGGAGGGCTGAAACGGCTCGTCTTCGGCGAAACTATCCTCGCTCCAGAGCCCATTCGTTCGTTGTGAGAGGAGACCGGTCCCGCTTGTGAAGAGGAAATGATGGTTCCGGCCGTCCATCGTCTTCAGCAAGGCCGCTATAGTGTCGAGTTCCTGTTGAAGGATCAGTTGAGCGGCATAGACGGTGGCATCGTGCTGGCCCATCAGGTCTACTACAGTGCCCAAACGGTTAAGATCTCCACGGAGCGGGACGATGCCGTCAGCTTCCAGCGCCAGATCGCCTTCGCTCGTCCGGCTGAGGCCGCTGACCTGATAACCCGACGCTTTGAAGTGCCGGGCTATATGCGATCCGAGATAGCCGGTCGCTCCGAGGACGAGAATGCGCATCTGTTTCCTTCCACCCGCGAGGAGGCGACAATATTGCACTGAGCGTCACTGGCCGGGGCGGTTCATTCCAGATACCCGGACATCCGATGCAAACAGCAGCGGCCCCAATAACAGGCCGGAGGGCGTATTGGCGCTTTCGGCCATCAGCAGCGGCCAGTCACTGGAATGCAGGCGCCCGTCACCGCTATCGCGTCTTCCGACAGCAGGAAGGCGATGATGCTCGCGACCTGCGCGGGCGAGACCCAGCGGCTAAAATCCGCGCCATCCATGTCCGCGCGATTGGCAGGCGTGTCGATGATCGAAGGGAGCACGGCGTTGACGCGCACGCCATTATCCTTTTCTTCCTCTGAAAGCGCTTCGGTCAGCTTCGCGATTCCGGCCTTGCTGGCGGCATAGGCGCCCATGCCTGCCCCCGCCTTAATTGCGGAGGCCGCGCCGATGTTAACCACTGCGCCGCCGCCTTGACGCAGAGAAGGGAGAGCGGCGCGTACGGCATTAACGGCGGTGCGCAGGTTGATGTCGAACAGCATCGCCCATGTCGCGACATCGCCGTCCGCCACGGTTTCCCAACGGAAAGTGCCTGCTACGTTCACGAGCGCGGCAAGGGCTCCGTTCGTGCGGATCGCCTGGTCCACGGCCGCGACCGTTGCGCCCGGATCAGCCAGATCGACCCCGCCCAGATAAGTGCCTTCCGTAGCTATCGCCGGACCCTCAGCGCGATCGATGCCCGTCACCGCATAGCCCGCCTGCGTCAACACGTCCGTCACGGCCTGACCGAGTACGCCAGCGGCGCCGGTTACAATGACATGATTCTTCATCCTATCTTCTCCTATCTATGGTCGCGGATCACGGATCCCCATTAAATCCCTTTAGTTCGCCGTCACCCGCTCTCCCGCCAAACCTGATGAGGCGCCCCGAACCCTGCCTTTATGGTCGGGACAAGAGCGGAGAAAACATGGCGGTCTACATAGCTGAGCGAATTGATTGCCAGCAGCAGAAGCAAAATATCCAGCGCATAGGCGGGTGTGCGGGACTATCCTCCGTATGCGTCATTTCTCGCTCCTGATTTTGTGGTGCAGCCGACGCTCGTCGCATAAACTTGACCGCCAATTGCAATTTCCGGAGGAGGAGGAGTGGCGCAGCGCGATCAAATTCACAAGTCGGCAGGGCACTTCATCCGCGGTTGTGGAGCCAAGTGGATTAGCTGCACACCCAGCTGCGAGATGACCAGTGGGCGGCGGACGAAGAGGATGGCGTCATCGATAGCGAGGTGTCGCTGAGCTCAAAACTCGGCATTGCGTCCGCTAACCGCAAATGAAGGGCCGACGGTGAAGGTGGTAGTTTTCAGTCAGTCAGCCTTTGGTCGAGGAAAGGCGACCGTAGACGTAGCGCGAAGAAACACTGTCGGCGGCAATCGCCCAACCCGGTCATCAACTTGGGGACGGTGCCGTTAGTAAGCAGCAGTTCCGCTGACGATGTCAGTTGATAAGGAGCAGAATGATGCCTCATGTCCGCCTCGCAAAACACGATGATCTGTCCGAAGTTGAGGGCATCGTAAGTCGTGCATATTCGCCTTATGTCGAGCGCATAGGTCAAAACCCGGGGTCGATGGCAGACGACTATTGCATCCTGATCGGATCAGGATGCGTGCATGTGGTCGAAATAGACGGCAGAGTTCAAGCTATTCTTGTCCTCATTCCTGAAGCGAGCACTTTGTTATTGGGTAATATCGCAGTTGAGCCATCTGCTCAAGGCATGGGTTTAGGCGGCAGATTGCTTAACTATGCTGAACAGGTCGCGAGAACTCTCGGCTATCGGGCTATCAGGCTCTATACGAACGAAGCAATGACGGAAAATATCGTTTTATATAATCGCATTGGATATGCTGAAACGCACCGTGCTGAGGAGCACGGCCTAAAAAGAGTTCACATGACAAAATCTCTGGCCTGACTTCCATCCGGCGACAACCGCTAAACGGCTGGTTCCCTAAACTTATTGCCGTTCCCGTGCCCAATTTTGCGAGAACTGAACCGCAGCGGTAGCAGCGGAGTGAGAGTCCGCGCTAGCACGTCCTTTAAATGGCAAGATTGGGTAGGAAATGGGCAGGGATCTTTTGGAAAATAGGTGACGACAGCAGCCCTATGCAAAAATGATAGTTAGCAACCTCTAGCGTGGCTGTAGAGCTGGTTTCAGTGTTTTCGATTGCAGGCCTGTCCATGGCTCCTTTAAGATAGTTGACGCTGCTTGGAACCGGACCACAAACGCGGTCATCATAGCTCCTCTGCGACCCTCAAACCGATTTTCCAGAACGCGGCAATATTTGATCCGTTCAGCGCAAAATACTTCGTAGCCGAAACGGCATCGCACCGTGCGTGCTGACCATGCGGCTCCTGGATCGGTACGCGAGATCGCCGCAGGCTTGCCATGCGGCGCGCCATTCCTGCACAAGCCCGGAAATTTGGGGCGCGGCAGTATCGAATCGCGCATTTTGCGCTGCCAACTTGCATCGGCCGCGCTGAACGAGGTATCGATCGCGACATCTTTGCGCGCTAGCAGCCCAGCCGCCACGCACCGTCTCACGGTTTGTTCAAATAGCAGACGGAAACATTGGCATCCCGGAACCGCCCATGGCGGTTCTTGCCAAAGGTCGAGTGTTTTGGCTCGTTCGCATCGAGCGGGAGCCGGCAAAAACCAGCGATAGGCCAGGTTGAGCCGGAATTTCTCGCACAGCCGTCGCTCCGATGTGATGCTATACAGGCGCCTGATCAGACGCCATGCGGATAAGCAGATCAGGTACGCCAGAAGGGCGGCTCTGAGCGCTGTAGTGGAATGCGAGGGCATCACGCTCCCACGATGATAAAGTCGTACATCGCCTCTCGTCGCCTCTTTGATGCCTCCAGTTCTCGACCGGGAGACTATTACGTGTACGCTTTTGGTGAGGACGGTCGCGATTTGCGAACGTCGACTGATGCACATTTCCGCACAAGCGGAATAGCAGCTTCGGTCGCTTGACCCTCCTATCTTCGAATGCCAGCCCGTTGAAAAGGCACGATCTTACAGTGTCCGTAACTAGGGAGATGTTATGAAACTGGCGTCAGCATTGTTGCTTCCCGCCGTAGTGGCAACGACCGCTCCAACCGCTCACGCACAGACCGATGCAGGTGAAGCTAGCCTATCTGAGGTCGGTGGTGGGGTGGAGGATATCGTGGTCACTGCCCGGCGCCGTTCGGAAAATATACAGAACGTGCCGCTGTCCGTGACGGGAATTTCAGCTGATACTATGTCGCGACAAAACATCACTTCTGTCGAGCGCCTTGATGGGCTTGCGCCCAGCCTCTCTATCCGTACAGCTCCTGGTCCTACGACGAGCGGTATAGTCGTGAACATCCGCGGGATTGGGGGCTCGGACGCGACCGGCATAAGCGACTATCCTATTGCCACCTATGTCGATGGCGTGCTGATCGCACGTCCCAACGCTACACTATTTGACCTAGTCGATCTTGAGCGGGTCGAAATTCTGCGAGGCCCTCAAGGCACGCTGTTCGGACGAAACACCACCGGGGGGGCGATAAATATAGCGACCAAAGCACCTGCGCACCGATTCGGTGTTGAGCAACGACTGATATATGGTACCTATAACCTGTTAAGGGCGCGTACAACGATTGACACTGGCGAGCTTGGCAACAGTGGTGTCGCGATCAAGACCGCGTATTCGCACATCAGCCAAGACGGCTACATCCCCAATACTATCAAGACCAATTCAGGAGAGGTCGGCGCCAAACGCAGCAATGCGGCCTATATCGCTGTGCATGGCGAGATTAGTCAAGCCTTCACCATCGATTTGCGCGCTGACTACATGAAGTCGCGCAATGTCCCGCTTTTACAGCAACTCGCGTACATGAGCCCCCTGCAGTTCGCCTATTTCTCCCAATCGCCTAGTTTTGGTGGCGACCCCTTGGTGATCACTACCAAGAAGCCAAAACGCACGGCGATCGCGGATCAGCCACGCGGCCGCAATGAAAATTGGGGCGGATCGGGGACGTTTAACTATGAATTCAGCCCTGCTTTTTCATTGAAGTCTATCACAGGCTATCGCAAATTCGAGGAGGAACAGCCGGTTAGCAATGGCGCACAAGGCAGGCTTCTGGGAAGACTGGCGGATGGTACGATAGGCCGAGTTTACCTATTCGATTATCCCACGTCAGCTAACGCCAAAGATCGGACTTTTACCCAGGAAGTGCAAGCTTTGGGATCTCTCGGCAATTTGGATTATGTCCTCGGCCTTTATTATTTCGACGAGCGATACTCCAGCAGGACAACCCAGAACTTTACATTCGCCATCTCCCCGACATCCGCGCTTACATTTGAGAATGTTCGCGACTATATCCAGCGTTCGAAATCCTATGCAGCCTTTGGACAAATCTCCTACAAGCCCTCGTTCGCACCGGAACTGGAACTGACCGGAGGCCTGCGATATACTCACGACAAGAAATCCATACGACAGGCTAACTTTTCAAATGGCGCCGCACTCACCCCAGGGGTTGACGAGGATAGCTGGTCGGATTTCAGTTGGTCAGCTTCAGCGAACTACCGTCTCTCACCGCAATTCATGTTGTATACCCGGGCTGCGACAGCCTACAGGGCTGGTGGCTTTGATGCGGGAGGCGCGGGGAACCCCAACGGCTTCGATCCTGAAAAGGTCAAGTCCTATGAAGCGGGCTTTAAGGCAGACCTGATTGACCGAACGCTGCGCATCAATGGTTCGGCATACTTTATGAACTATAACGATCTTCAGGTTAGCCAGTTCGTAGCGGGGACCAGCGGCGGGCGGACGCAGACCGTGAATGCGGGTAAGGCGAGCTTCAGCGGCTTCGAACTAGAGGTGACGGCTGCGCCAACAGATGACTTTGCCGTCAACTGGAATGTCGGGTACGTTCACTCAAACTACAAGCAGTACAAATATCTCGACCCTGCCACCAACCTGATCATCGACGTGGCGGACGAAGTGCATAACCCACATGTACCGGATTGGACGGGCAATGTGGGCGCAGATTGGGTGGCGGCTAAATGGAACGACACGCGTCTGCGCGTGAACGTCAATTATGCGTATCAGGCGGGAAGCTGGAATTTCCCACTGACCCGGGCGAGCCCCTATAACCCGCTTATTCGTCAGAACGCGCAAGAAAACCTTTCGGCACGCATCACCCTGGAAGACATTCCGGTTGGAAGCCGCGCGCGGCTTACAGTTCAGGCTTACGGCGAGAACTTGCTGGATCAGGATCAGCGGATAAATTCCGCTGACTTCGGATCGCTGGGATTTGCGACCCTAACTTGGGCAGAAGGCCGCCGCTTCGGCATAATGGCGACGGCCCGTTATTGATCGCCACCCGCCCGAACCTTGGTGCCAGTAGGAGGCAGAACCTCTCTCCCGCTAACATTTGGCCTCGCGGAGTGTACGGCTAAAGAGGGCTTTTCGCGTTTCCCCGAACTGTCACTACGTTCTCGTCAGAATATAGTGGGGAAGCCTCCACAAGAGATTTGGCCGTGCTCGCTGCTTCGGTTGTCTCGCTGTTTGCCGCAGCGACGCTCACGCGTATGCGGATCCCCACTCGAACTACCGCTGCACAAAAAAGCGCGAAAAGGTCATATGGCACTCTGCGGAGGCGAGCAATCTCACCCTGAGCGGTAGAGGTGAAGACGGCAATGGGCGCTAGCGCCATGCAGTAGGTGTGCGCAATGCCAATCCCTTAGCCGCCCGTTTCGAAGTAGATTTCCGTTGCATAGCAGCCGGATCTTCAGCGGCTTTAGCGACCGGGAGACGGACAAGCCGGGGCGAGAAGGTCTGGGGTATGATAGTGCCGACGAACGGGGAAGGGCGGCTGCGGCTCGCGTCCGATTCATGCCCGAAACGCGGATGCCCATTTCCCATTGTTCTAAGCGCATCTGGCGCCTCTCTATATTTCGGTGATCGCAGATCATGCAGTGCCTGACCGATTGGCTCTTTGGTTCGGGTCCCACTTGCCGACCATGCCCTTCGTAGCGATGCTCAATGTCCGAGCCCGGTCCTGAGCATGCGCACGTGCTGTGTTTACGTCTTCCTGGCGCGCTTTCGCCATGGCCGCGCGTGCCTGGCCAAGCGGAAGGTGTCGGCAATAGACCGGTGTGCCCGGTTGCTGTCGCCACGATTCGCCAAGCGTGCCAGCGTCGAGCCCGTCGAAGCCGAGCGCTTCAGCCAACGCGATCGCCTTCGCCTTGGCTGCGCTATCGTCTCCTGCGATGGGCAGGCAGATGCGATCTGGCGCGCCGAGCGGGCGACCGCCCTCGACGATGCGATTGGCATGGATGGTGTTGAACATCTTGAGCACCGGCCGCCCAATCTCGCGCGACACCCAAAGGCTGTCGGGCAGGCCGCCGTCGATGTCGGCGATATGGCCGTCACGATCCCCAAGATAATAATTGCCCGCATCAAGGATGACGGTTTCCGGAGGAGTGCTGGCGAACAGTCCTCCCGGCAACTGCGCGATTGCGAATTGGGGGATTGCGATCAGCACGAAGTCGGACGCATTCGCAGCCGCCGACAGCGTCGCTGGTTCGATGCTGAGCGAGCAGGCCTGGTCTTCCAGCGTTTCGGGGCCACGCGAGTTAGCCATCATCACGTGATGGCCGATGTCGGTCAGCCGCCTCGCTACCGCGCTGCCTATATTGCCTGACCCAATGATGCCTACTCGCCACATTGGTTACGTCCTTCCTCTGTGATTTGGTCGTTACTTACCGAAAAGACGTGCGGGGATCGCCTGATGCCTTGAGGTACCGGGTAGCGCTGGATAGACCGCGCCTACCACCATTTCAATATGATCGAGCCCATCGAGCAAAGTCACCACGGCGATCTGCGCTTCCGACCGGGCCAGCGCTGCGCCGGGGCACACGGGCAATCCGGTTCCGAAGGCTAGAGTTTTTCGCGGCTCAATGCGCCCCAAGCGAGCTAAGCGCTTTTCAACTCGTCGCGCGAGGAATGGCCGAGTTAAATTAGGATCGTGACACCTTCCACTGGTCTTAAGTGAAGGGGGTTCGGAAGCCGCGAACCCCGTCAGGGGTGTCCGTGGATGCTGCTTGCTGAAACGTGCGAATGACCGGTTTCGGCATAGATGACGTTCCTGCAGCTACATCGGGACAGCGTAAGTTGGTCGGCACAAGCCTCATAGCCGCTCGCTCGCCTTACATCGGCAAGCGTTCTTAAGGCGGCCATTCTGGCCACTGGAGAACGATCATGGAGATCCCTGAAACAGAACCTACCGCCACCAAACGCCAAGTCTGGAATGCGGGAAGGACCGTTGGCGCAAAGCGCGTCCTGAAGCCGAAGCAAATCTGGGAGATCCGATTTTACCTCAATCAACGTCGCCGTTTGCGGGATCGAGCGCTGTTTGATCTGGCAATCGACAGCAAGCTCCGGGGCTGCGATTTGGTGCAGATGAAGATCGGCGACCTGGTCAGTGGTGGGCAAATCCGCACGCGCGCAATCGTGATGCAGCAGAAAACAGGTCGGCCCGTTCAATTCGAGCTGCTCCCGGATGCTCGAGCTAGTCTGCTGGCCTGGCTGGAACGGCGAGGCGAAACGGTCGACGATTACGTCTTTCCTAGCCGGGTCGATCACAATGGCCATCTCAGCACCCGGCAGTATGCTCGCCTTGTTGACGAATGGGTAACTGGGGCCGGCTTGATGCGAAGTGAATATGGCACCTATTCGCTTCGCCGGACGAAGGCGTCGATCATTTATAGGGCGACCGGCAACCTTCGTGCCGTCCAGATCCTTCTCGGTCATAGCAAGATCGAGAACACGGTGCGCTATCTCGGGATCGACGTTGAAGACGCGCTTGCCCTCGCCGAGAATACCGAGATTTGAATTTATCGGCTCCATGGCGCTTGGGACAAAGCGGTCGTTCCGCAAACGGACCTGCAACGTCCGCTTTCAGAACCCGTCTCTGCACACTTTGTTCGGAGTTGCTCGTCCCTGCGCGGCGAAAAAAATAGCGTGTTGCAGACGACTTATCCGTCCTGAGTGGCAAGTCGCTGCGACCAATCGGCTACCACCTGCTGCAATCAGCCCGTTAGCCAGCGCAGTGATGCCGATGCAACCATCGCTACAGTCACGGTCGCAATCATCGGCAAGCGGGTCGCCGCGACGACGGTGATCGCGAGCGCAATCACGTCCGCTGGCTTCGGCGCGACGAACGCCGGTGCGATCACCGCCAGCAGCACGCACGCGGGCGCGGCGTCGAGGACGGCGCGCGTGCGGGCGCTGAGCGTGCGGTTACTGAGCGCGGCATAGCCGATGACCCGCGTCGCATAGGTCGCGAGCGCCATGAGCAGGATCGTGACGAGGTGCAGGTTGTTGATGGTCATTGCGCGTCTGCCCAGAACCAGGCCGCGGCCAGCCCAGCGACTGCCCCGGCCGGAACATACCATGCGCCGGGGATCGTCAGATGGATGATCGCGGCGGTTAAGAGGCTGACGAGCCACGGCCGAGCGGCCCGTGCCGTCGTCCACATGCCGCGCACCAGCACGAGGAAAATGGCCGGGAACACCAGCTCGAACCCCCAGCGCCCGAGATCACCGACCGTCGGGCCTATCAGCGCGCCGACAGTCGCGAACACGAACCAGGTGAACCAGAACAGCGCGCCCAATGTCGCGTAGAAGGTCAGGCTGAAGGACGGCTCGATCCCTGCCGCTGCGCGCCGGCGGGCGTCGGCAAGGCCGAGCGCCCAGCTTTCATCGACCATGAAGAACAGCACCGGATAGACGATACGCTTCGGCAGGTGGTGGATATAGGGGGCGAGCGCCGCTCCCATTAGCAGATGCCGGCTGTTGACGAGGAACGTCATACCTACGATCAGCGCCACCGGCAGAGGCGACGTCCACAGGCCGACCGCAGCGAACTCCGACCCGCCGGCATAGTTGAGCGCGGTCATCAGCGTGACCTCGATCGTGCTCAAGCCCTTCTGCGCAGCTTGCGCTCCCAGTACCAAGGCCATCGGGATGAGCGCGATCAACACCGGCCATGCGATCTTGAACGCCCGCCGGGCTTCGCTTCCGTGAGTGATCGCGCCGTCGTCGGCAGGGAGAGATGTCGTCGTCATGGTCGTTCTCGTCATCGTGTGTCGGCTTTCGTCTTCGCGAGGCCGCGAAGCAGCGCCAGCAGTTCGCTCGGGCGTTCGATCGGGATCATGTGTCCGCAATGCTCGATGACCCGGAGAGTCGAGCCGGCGATGCCGGCGTGCAGCTCCGGGGCTTCATCGATCAAGCGCAGCTCGTCCTGGGCGGCCGACACGACCAGCGTCGGACAGCGTATCTCGCCCAGGCGATCGGTATCACCGTTCCGCGCCAGCCCCGACTGGCGGCGGAACGCCTCACCGCCGAGCCGCCGGCTCATCGCGACGAGGCGATCCAGTATCGCTTCGTCGCGATGATCGGGGTGGAGCGAACGCATCACCGCCGAGTGGCCGAGCTGGCGGAAGCGCGCGGGGTCGGCCACGGCGCGGGCAGGCGAAGCGCGCGAGGATGTCGCCACCAGCGCGAGGGCTGCAACCTTCCCCTGTGCGCGATAGGCGATCTCGCGCGCGACATAGCCGCCCATCGAGAAGCCGACGACAAGCGCGGGTCCGTACATCGCGGCAAGCGCGCGATCCGCCATGCCGGCGATCGTATCGTCCTGCGCGGTATCAACGTCGATCACGCGACCCATTTGTTCCAGGGTCGGCCGCATGTCGCGCCACAGGTCGCGGTCCAGCATGAATCCGGGGATCAGCACGATCTCCATCACTGCTCCTTGATAACAGGTGCCCACGGCCAGAGCCGGGCGGGATGATTGAGGGTCAGGTAGACGCCGCCGCTCGCCGCTATGCTGGCGAGCGTCGCAAGCCCGTAGCTCCACGGCAGCGGCCAGCGCGCCACGCCCCGGCTGTCACGGCGAAGAAGGCGGCGAACGAAAGAGAGCCGAGGACCACGCCGCGCATCATCGCGCCCGCTGCCTTGCCTCCGTCGCGCAGGTGGCAGAACATGGCGAGGATCAGCACGAACACTGGGAACGGCATCAGCAGCCCGCTGAGCTGCGGCCCGATATGCCCGGTCGCAGTGGTCAGCGCCAACACGAAGGTCGCGGACACCGCCATGCGCAGCGGCAAGTCCCACCAAGGTGCGATCCGCAGCGGGCGGCGTCGGCGACCCGCGGCATCGCGCGGGCGAGCAGTGCGAGCGCGACCAGCAGCAGCGGTGCAGCCAGCCAAAGCTTCCAGCGGACCTGACTCCACAGCAGGGTCGCGACCAGGAACGTCGCCGCTGCACAACCAGCGCTCGCCCAGGCGTTCCAGCGCCGGGCGGCGCGCGCATAGGCGAAACAGAAGGCGCAGGTAGAGACCTGCCCGACAAGGCTCGCGACTGCGGCCTGCGCGGCATAACCGCCGCCACGCTCGATCGAGGTGAACACCGAGATCGGGCCGGTGACGAGCGGCACGCCCATCGCCAGCCCGCCGACCGCCGGACCGTAGCGGCGCACCAGCCACGTCAGCCCCCAGATCAGCGCCGGCGTCGTCAGCAGCTTGAAGACGAGGACTACGCTCACCGGCCGCTCACCGTCGGCAGCAGCCGCGCGCTGACAACGCCGACGACGTCGGCCAGCACGCCTATCGCACCGCCCGCGAAGAAGCCGTGTTGCTGCGCCACGGCTTCGCCGAACGGTAGTTCCAGCGTCCAGCGGCCTACCTCGATGCTGACCAAGCGTCCGCCCATGCCGAGCAGCACGCCTTGGCGCGCGAAGCTCGCGACGATTGCCGCCTGGCGCTCAGCGATCAGCGCATCGGGCGCGCCGCTCACGAGCGGGCTCCCAAGCGGTATTCCTCGGCTCCGCCAGGGAAGCTGCCCGCGCGCACGTCTGCGGCGTAACCCGCAACGGCATCGCAGATCGCCCCGCGCAGATCGGCGTAATGCCGCACGAACTTCGGCGCCCATTCGAACAGACCCAGCATGTCCTCGGTAACAAGGATTTGTCCGTCGCACGCCGAGGACGCGCCGATCCCGATCGTCGGGCAGCCGACCGCGGCGGTCACTTCGGTCGCCAAATCGGGTGTCACGCCCTCGACCACCATCGCTATGGCACCGGCAGCGTCGGTCGCGCGCGCTTCGGCCAGCACCCGCTCGCGCTCAGCCTCGCTCCGTCCGCGGGCCTTGAACCCGCCGTCGAGGTTCACCGCCTGGGGGCGCAGCCCGACGTGGCCGATGACCGGTATGCCCCGGCCGGTGAGAAACGCGATGCTCTCGGCGACGCCTTCGGCTGCCTCTACCTTCACGGCCTGCGCGCCGGTCTCCATCAAGATCCGGCTCGCGGTATCGAAGGCCTGCTCTGGCGAGCGTTCGTAGCTGCCGAACGGCAGATCGATCGCGACCAGCGCCTTCGTGCTGCCGCGCATCACCGCCTGCCCGTGCAGGATCATCATCTCGATAGTGACGCCCACTGTCGTCGGCAAGCCGTGCACCACCATGCCCAGGCTGTCGCCGACCAACAGCACGTCGCAAAGGGGATCGAGAAACTGCGCCATCGGCGCGGTGTAGGCCGTCAGGCACACCAGCTTCTCGCCACCCTTGCGGGCGCGTAGCGCCGGCACGGTGACGCGCTTCAAGATCGTTTGTTTCGACACCATCGAACTCCGCTGTGGCCGGGTCAAGCTATTGCCCTGACCGATCATTTCGGCGCTCCCTATAGCTGGAAAATGGGAGAAGGTGGTTGCGATTATGCCATTAAAAGTCGCATATCTTGGAATCGAAACGGGCTTTTGTCGAAAGGTATGCTAGCCGATGCCAATTAAGCTGGATGCGATCGATCAGCGCATATTGCGTGCCCTGCAGGTCGATGGTCGCCGCGCCAACAACGAGTTGGCGCGCGAAGTCGGCCTGTCGCCATCGCCCTGTTTACGCCACGTCCGCCTGCTCGAGGAAGCCGGCGTGATCGAGCGCTATGCCGCCGTGGTCGATCCGGCCAAGGTCGGCATGAGCATGACCGTCTTCGCGCGAGTCTGGTTGACAGGTCAGGACGAAGAACAGGTGCAGCATTTCATCGAGGAGGTTCTGAAGCTCAGCCAAATCATCGAATGTCACCTCATGGCCGGTGATTGCGACTTCCTCCTGCGTATCGTCGCCGAAGACTTGGAGGGCGTCCGCCGCTTCCAGAGCGAGCATCTGGCGCGCATCAAAGGGGTGCGGAGCATCAAGACCGACATACCCATGTTGCGAGTGAAGGCCGCGAACGAAGTTCCACTCGCGCCGGACGCGAAGGTCTCACGGTTGCCGGCGTAAAAATTCGACTGATAGGTCTGCTTTCGGCAAAATCGGTCGGGCGCTCATGCGCAGCGGAAAGGCGTAGTCTGGTCGGTACAGGCCCCGAAGCAATTCGCGCGCGTCCTCGCCGGCAAACGTTCTGCATATGGCCAATGTGGCCATAGGAGAACGACCATGGAGATGCCTGAAACCGAACTCACCGCCACCAAGCGTCCGGTCTGGAATGCCGGAAGGACCGTGGGTGCAAAGCGTGCTCTGAAACCAAAGCAGATATGGGAGATTCGTTTCTACCTCAATCAGCGCCGCCGCCTGCGAGATCGGGCGCTTTTCGATCTAGCAATCGATAGCAAGCTTCGGGGGTGCGACCTGGTGCAGATGAAGATCGGCGACATTGTCAGCGGGGGTCAGATCCGAACGCGGGCAATCGTGATGCAGCAGAAGGCGGGACGGCCCGTTCAGTTCGAACTGCTGCCGGATGCTCGGGCGAGCCTGCTGGCTTGGCTGGATCGGCGCGGCGGCACGGTGGACGATTATGTCTTTCCCAGCAGGGTTGATCATAATGGGCATCTCAGCACCCGCCAGTACGCGCGGCTTGTCGACGAATGGGTAACAGGTGTCGGCCTCATGCGAAGCGAGTATGGCACGCACTCGCTTCGCCGAACGAAGGCGTCGATAATCTACAGGGCTACTGGCAACCTTCGCGCCGTTCAGATCCTGCTCGGCCATAGCAAGATCGAGAATACGGTCCGCTATCTCGGAATCGACGTGGAGGATGCTCTTGCCCTCGCCGAAAATACGGAGATCTAAACCCGATGGCGCCCGTTTCCGGTGGAGAGCCGGACACGGGCGCTTGGGACGAAGCCGACGTTCGCACGCGACATGCCGAACGGCGGCTTTTGTCAGAAGCCGACATTGAGCGGTTGCCTAGCCGGCATTGGAGAAAGGCAGAAAGGGGGTCGTTTGCTGACTGACGGTTCTTGGCAACCAACGGGTTACAACGGCCATTATGAGCGGTGCTCAGCTTGCTCGAATAGGATCTCGTCTCGAAATCGACCTTGATACTGGGCAAAGCTTCACGTGGTCCCGGTTGCTCAAGAGGATCGTGCGTCCGAACTGTCTGCATGCAGACTAGCGAAGCTTCCCCACGACGCGAAGCGCATGAGAAGCCGTCGCGACCCATCCTGGCCCACGCTGAAACTCCGTGCTCTTCGAGGTGGCTCACCTAAATCAGCACCGCCGGAAACGCCTGCCAGAGGACGGCAATCGCTGAAATGCCGATCATGAGCAACGCCATGGTCCGGCTCCACCCGTCGATATCGTCCATGTGCGGCGCGGCGAGCGCGCGCCGGAAAAGCCAGGCGTCCGCCGCAAGGCAGCCGACCGAGACGACGACCGTGAAAACGCGTGCGAGCGGCGTGGTCAAGAAGATGCTGGCGATCGCATAGAGCGCGAAGAAATGCGCCGCCCAGACGATCATCCCGCCCAGCAGGAAGGTCCAGCGCCCCATCGTCAGGCCCACGGAAACAGGCGGATGAGCACCGCCGTTACTGCCCCTTGCGCGGCGGCATAGCCGACGAACAGCACGCACAGGTCGAGGCTGTTGTTGCTGGGCCGGACGATCAGTCCGCGAGCATTGCGCGCCGATATATAGCCCGCCATCAGCACCGCCACCGCCGCGAGCATCGCCACCAGCGCGAGCAGCGCGAACACCGTCGCCCCTTGGCCGCTCGCATCCGGGCGGATTGGGGAGTCGAGCCAACTCCACAGGTCGATCCCGATCCCAGCCACAAGCGCCGCGGCGGAGAGCGCGTACAGTACGCCCGGCGTCCACAGCCTCGTCGCCTCACGCGCCAGCATGTGCCGCGACAGCATCGCCAGCCCGGCCGCCCCGGCATAGGCCGGCAGGATCGCGCTTAGCCACCCAACGCCCGTCGGCGGCGCCCAGAATTGCGGATGCACGCCGTAAAGATAGAGAAGCCCGAACACCGCCATCAGGAAGATCATGAAGATGACGACGAGCAGCACCACCATCGCCCACCATCCATGGCTGCCCGGCCCGGTGACATAGGTCGGCAGCATGATCCCCGCGCCGACATCGACCTTGTCTTGGGGGACACGGCGGTCGGTATCCCACAGCCAGCGCAGCATGCAGACGACCATCAGCACGCCGCACGCGAAAGAAGGGAGATAGGCCTGGACCGTGAGCAGCATGAAGAAGCCGGCGGTAAAAACAGCGGCCAGGAATGGCCATAGCGAAGGGCCGGGCATAATCTGGAGATATTGCGGCTCGGCGCGGATCGGGCTGGTTGCCAGGCTCTCCCGCAGTCCGGTGGGCGCGTTGGGGAGGAAATAGCGCCCGGCCTCAACGTCCTGGGCAAGCCCCGGCTGGTCCCATAGCGGCTCCCGGCTCTTGGTCACCGGGATGCTGCGCGCCGAATATAGGCCGGTCGGCAACCATTCGAGCGAGCCGCCCTCATAGACGTTCCCTGCGGCCCCTTCGGCTGCAAAGCGGAAATTGCGCGCGAGGTCGATGACGAACAGCAGCACCCCGGCGCCGATCAGGAATGCCCCGAACGTCGAGATCATGTTGAGGATTTCCCAGTCGCGCCCGGGCAAATAGGTATAGACGCGTCTGGGCATGCCCATCAGCCCGGTCAGGTGCATCGGCCAGAAGGTTACCTGCATCCCGACGAACATCAGCCAGAACGCCCATTTGCCGATGCGCTCGGATAGCGCGCGGCGGCTCATCATCGGCGTCCAGTAATAGAAGGCGGCGAACAGCGGGAACACCATCCCGCCGATCAGCACGTAATGGAGGTGAGCGACGATGAAATAGCTGTCGTGTGCCTGCCAGTCGAACGGGACCATGGCGACCATTACCCCGGTCAGCCCGCCGATTACGAACGTGACCATCCCACCCAGCAGGAACAAGGTGGGCGCGTTAAACCGCGGCTTGCCCACCGCGAAGGTCGCGATCCACGAAAACACCTGGATCCCCGCGGGCACGCTCACCGCCATGCTGGCCGCAGAGAAAAAGCCGATCGACAGCGCGGGCATGCCCGTGGTGAACATATGGTGCGACCATACGCCGAAGCTGATGAATCCGGTTGCCAGGAAGGCGAGCACGATCAGGTCGTGGCCGACCAGCCGGGTGCGCGCCATCGCCGCGATCATCATCGAAACCAGCCCCGATGCCGGCAGAAAGATGATATAGACCTCGGGGTGGCCGAAGAACCAGAATAGATGCTGCCACAACAAGGCGTCGCCGCCGCGGGTTGGATCGAAGAACGGCCAGTTGAACGCACGCTCCAACTCCAGCAGCAGGGTAGCGAGGATCACCGCCGGAAAGCCGATGATGATCATCACCGCGAACACCAGCATCGCCCAGGCGTAGATCGGCATTTTCGCGAGTGTCATACCCGGCGCGCGCGTCCGCAGAACACCGACGATGATCTCGATCGCCCCCGCGATAGCCGATATCTCGATGAAGCCAATTCCAAGCAGCCAGAAGTCGGCGTTTATGCCAGGGGAATAGGCCGTGCTGGTCAGCGGCGGATACATGAACCAGCCGCTGTTCGGGGCAAGCCCGACGAATAGCGAGGCGAAGAAACACAGCCCGCCGACAAAATAGGCCCAGAAGGCATAGGCCGAAAGGCGCGGGAACGGCAGGTCGCGCGCCGCGAGCATCTGGGGGAGCAACAAGACGCCCAGCGCCTCCATCATCGGGACGGCGAACAGGAACATCATCACCGAGCCGTGCATGGTGAAGAACTGGTTGTAGGTTTCCTGCGGCAATATGCCCTGCAGCGGCAGCGCGAGTTGCACCCGCATCACCAGTGCAAGGATGCCGGCGAGCAGGAAGAACAGAAAGGCAGTCCCGACGTAGAACACGCCGACATAATTGTTGTTGACCGCGGTCAGCAGCCCCCACCCCCTAGGTGCGCGCCAGATCCGCTCAAGTTCCTCCAGTTCGCCGGTGGGCCGCTCCTCCTGCGTGGGAAAGCGATCGTAGAGCGCGGGGTCGAACCCGGTCTCGGACTTCACCGCTGCTGGCCCAGATAATCGGCGAGCTGCTGCAGCTCTTGGGCAGAGAGCATCTTATAGGCGGGCATCCGGTTGCCCGGCTTGATCGACTGGCTGTCGCCGATCCAGCCCATCAGCGTGCCCTGGTTGTTGGGCAGGATGCCCGCGCCCAGCGTGCGTCGCGCGGCGACATGGCTTAGGTCAGGTCCAGCCGCGCCATTGGCTTGGGTGCCAGCGATACGGTGACATGCCGCGCAGCCCTTTTCGCGGAACAGCGCGGCGCCGCCCTCCGCTGCCTGCTGTGGTCGCGGCGCACGGCGCTGCGCCATCAGTCGGTCGAACGCTGCGGGCTCGTGCGCCACCACGACAAAACCCATCAGCGCGTGCGCACCGCCGCAGAATTCGGCGCATTGTCCGCCGAACACCCCGGGACGGTCGGCCTGTATCGGCATGATGTTGCGGCGTCCGGGCACCATGTCGAGCTTGCCCGAAAGCTGCGGCACCCAAAAGCTGTGGATCACGTCGCTCGATTCGAGTTCGAGCACTACCGGGCGGCCCACCGGAATGTGCAGCTCGTTGGCGTCGAGCATGTAGGGTTGCCCGTCAGGATCGAGATAGGCGACGCGCCACCACCACATCTCGCCAGTCACGCGGACCCGCATGGCCTCCTCTGGCACCGGCGTGGTCAGATTTCGCGTAAGGGTCAGGCCGTAAATCAGCAGCATGGTGAGCACCACGACGGGGAATGCAACGCCGCCGATCCAGATCGCCCGCGTGCCGCCGAGGCGCTTCTTCAGCCGATCGTTGCCGAACAGCGCCGCCCAAAAGGCAAATATGACCAGCGCGAGCACGGCTGTGCTCATCGCGATCAGGATCCAGCTCAGCGTCGTCACCGATCCGGCATAGGGACCGGCGGGATCGAATATTGATGCCGGCCAACCGGCTTGGGCGTCAGCGCGTGCCATAGAGATAGGCTGCGACATCGCGCGCCTCTTCCTCGCTCAGGGGCATCGCCGGCATGGTGGTGCCCGGCAGCACAGCCGGTGCATTGCGGATGAAGGCGGCGAGCAGGTCTGGCCGGTTGGGAACGCGCCCGGCGATCAGCCCCTGGTCGGCGAAGCCTTCGAGCGAGGGCCCGACCGCGCCCTTCGGCCAGCGCGCCCCCGGAATGCGATGGCATGCGGCGCAGCCTGCGCGTTCGATCGCCTCCTTGCCGCGCTCTGCGCTGGCCTGTGGCATATGATACTCCTCGTCAGGCGGCGCCTTGCAGGACGCAATCAGCAGGAGGGGTAACAAAGCGCGGGCATTCGGCACGTTTCCCCTTTCGTGCAACTAAGCGTTACACGTCCGGAACCACCGCGGGCGGCGGAGGTTCCGGAGCATGATGCATTGGCTCGACCGTCTTTCTGTCGTCTGGCTGGCAGCGATCCCGCTGGCCGGTTGCGGTCCGATCGACCGCGCGGCGGCGGATCGCCTGGCCGCCACCGGCGAGCTGGTTGCGCTGAGCGGCGGCGACGCTGGTGCGACCAATGCCTGTATCGCCTGCCACGGGATCGACGGGCGGGGCAACGGCGCGGGCGCGCCGCGGCTCGCAGGCCTTGATCGCGGCTATCAGGAGGCGCAGCTTCAGGCCTATGCCGATGGGCGCCGCGAGCATCCCGAGATGCAGTGGATCGCCAAGCACCTCCGTCCGGCGCAGCGCCAGGCGGTTTCGGCGCATTATGCGTCGCTTCCCTTCGCGGCTGAAGCGCGGACGATGCCTGCGGAGAGCCCGGCAGCCCGTCTTTACCAGGGGGGCGATCCGGCACGTGGGCTTGCGTCCTGCGCATCCTGTCACGGCGTTCGCGGCGAGGGGCTGGGTCCAGCCAACCCGCCGCTGGCTGGCCAGCCGGCGGCGTATATTGCCGAGCAGCTCGATCGCTGGCGGCATAGCGCCCGGCGCAACGATCCACAGAACGTGATGCTGCGGATCAGCCAGCAGCTTTCTCGTCCGGAATCCGCGGCTCTCGCGGACTATGCTGCGGCGCTGCCTGGGGATCCTCGGCGTCCGGCACCTCTGGAAGCATCCCGCGAAGCACGTCGTGGCGATCCCAGAAATGATGCTTCAGCGACGCCCCCACGTGGAGCGGAATGACGATCAACACCGTGACCACCAGCCACAGGTGGACGGTTTCAGCGGCCTGCATGACCTGCCAGCGCTGATCGAGGGACAATTGGTCGAACGGCAGCTGCGGCCAGGGGATTATCCCGGCGAGATAGAGGGCTCCGGGTTCGGCGGTCGATGACCACATCGCCCAGCCCGTGAGCGGCAGCCCGAAGAAGGCTATGTAGAAGACATAGTGGACCGCATAGGCGAACTGGCTCTGCCAGCCTGGTTCATCCGCGTCGTTCACCGGTCCGGGGATCAGCAGCCGCCAGCCCAGGCGCCCAAGCGCCAACAGCAGGATCGGCAGTCCGACCGCGCTGTGCACCTGGTAGGCGTAGAGCTTGTCCCCGCCCACCGGGATCCAGCTGGTATAATAGCCCCAGCCCAGCTGGAACAGCACCAGAAAAGCCATCACCCAATGGAATGCCACGCCCACCGGCGAATAGCGGCCGCGCTCGGTATGCTTGCGCGCCCACAGGCGAAGCGCGCGGATCACGCCGCGACCCGCTCGCGCGCGAACCAGCGGGACAGCAACAGGAGCGCCGCGCCAAGATAGACTGCCGCGCCCGGCGCCCACATGATCAGTCCGGCCAGTTGTTGATCTTCGAGCGCGGTCAGTCCCCACGCCGTGGTGCTCAGCAAATGCGGCGCATAAAGGGGAGCAGGCGCGAACGTGATCAGCGCCCCGAGCAGTCCCATCTGCACCATCGTACCGAGCAGCGCGGCGATCGCGCCGGGGAGTGGCGCGATACGGATCGCGTTCCAAAGCGCGAATGCGCTTCCGAGCAGGCTGAGTTGCATCAACCAATAGCCGGCGTCGCTCGACAGCGCCCAGCCATAGACCGGCGGCGCATGCCAGCCCCAAAACACCACGGCGTGCAGCCCCACCCACAGCGCAACGCCGCCGCGGATCCGCGCCGGACAGGCTGCGACGAGCAGCGGCGCCACCAACGCGGTGAGCAGGATATGATGCGTAACTCGCGCCGCAAACAGCGCCGAGGTAATCGCGCAGAAGGGCGAGATGAACAGCAGCGCGAGCAGCGCCATGGCGGCGGCAAACCATCGGCGCCGGGCGGAGTCTGCTCCGCCCCAGCGCAGGAATGCCGCGATGCCCAGCGTCAGCGCGAATAGCAGCACCGGATCAAGGTTCCAGCGCGACCATAATTCTCCCGGCACTGGCGCTGTGCCGCAATAGGGTAGCCAGATCACTTCGCCCATCGCCCTGTGCCCCGCAGAAATGCTGAATTATTTCGGAACCGACCGGAAGCGAGTCGGTTCCCTTGTGAGAGAGAGGGCAAGCCGCATGCAAGATGAGACCGCAGCCCCTAGCCACCGTCATGCCATTCCGGTCCTTCTCGTCGGGGGATTGCTGGCCCTGATTGGCGTCGTGCTGATTATCGGCGGCATATGGCTCGCCGCAATCGGTGGCTCGATTTATTATTTGTTGGCGGGCTTCGGTCTCGCGGCCTCGGGCGTGCTGCTCGCCCGCGGCAGGTCGCTTGGCGCATGGCTCTATGTCGCGATCTGGCTGCTGACGATCATCTGGGCTCTGTGGGAAGTCGGCCTTAACGGCTGGGCGCTGATCCCTCGGGTGGTCGGCCCGAGCGTGTTGCTCGTCCTGGTTCTGCTCATTCTGCCAATCGTCGAGGGGTGGCGCTGGCGCACCGCGCTGGGCGCGTCCGCCGCCTTTGTCCTGCTGCTGGTCATCAGCGGCTTTGTCATTTCGCGAGTTAACCAGCCCCACATCGGCACGCTTCCTGGCGTGATTGCCTCGACGGTCGCGGACCCCTCGCTCCTGAAGCCGGGCACCGACTGGCCAGCTTATGGCGGAAGCCACGCTTCGCAACGCTATTCGCCGTTGCGTCAGATCACGCCGGAAAACGTGTCCCGACTGGAGCGTGCATGGCTCTACAACACCGGGGATATGCCCAAGGGCGACCCCAAGGACAGCAAGTACGGTGCCGAGACGACCCCGCTCAAGGTCGGAAACACATTGTACCTGTGTTCCGCGATGAATGTCCTGATCGCGCTCGATCCGGCGACCGGCCAACAGCGCTGGCGCTTCGATCCGAAGGTTTCGGACGAGTGGATTCCCTACACCGCCGCCTGTCGCGGCGTCGCTTATTACGTGACGCCCGGTGCCGCAGCCGAAAGCGAATGCGCGGCGCGGATCATCGAAGGCACGCTCGACGGTCGCCTCATCGCAGTCGACGCGCGGACCGGTCGGCCCTGCTCGGGCTTCGGCACCAATGGCCAGGTCGATATCAAGCGCGGCATGGGCGAAGTCTATCCGGGCATGGTCTCGATAACGTCGCCACCAACGATCGTGCAGGGCGTAGTCGTCACCGGGCATCAGGTACTCGACGGCCAGAAGCGCAGCGCGCCCTCGGGCGTGCTCCAGGGTTTCGACGCAGTCACCGGCGCTAAACGTTGGGCTTGGGACATGGTCCATCCCGAATGGACCGGCGATCCGCCAAAGGGCCAGGAATATGCCCGCGGCACCCCCAATATGTGGACGATCGCCAGCGGCGACGAGGCGCTGGGCCTGGTCTATATGCCGATGGGCAATTCCGCGGTCGATTACTGGAGCGGCAGCCGCCGCCCGGAGGAGAAGGCCTTCAGCACCTCGCTGGTTGCTCTTGACGTCAACACGGGTAGACCGCGTTGGAAATTCCAGACAGTTCGCAACGACGTGTGGGACTATGATCTTGGCGCTCAGGCAACGCTGGTCGATTTCCCATCGGGCGGCGGCACGGTCCCCGCGCTGATCCTGCCGAGCAAGCAGGGCGACATATATGTGCTCGACCGGCGTACCGGGCAGCCCTTGTTCCCCGTCCAGAACCGGCGGGTGCCGCGCACGGGAGTGGAGCCCGAGCAACGCAGCCCGACCCAGCCTTTTTCAAGCTATCACACGCTCGCCAGGGAGGATCTGACCGAACGCGACATGTGGGGCATGTCACCGATCGACCAGATGATCTGCCGCATCCAGTTCCGCAAGGCCGAATATCGGGGCATATATACACCGCCAACGGCGGACCGGCGCTTTATCCAATATCCCGGATATAATGGCGGAACCGACTGGGGCGGCATTGCGGTCGACCCCGTTCGCGGCGTCATCGTCGCCAACTATAATGACATGCCCAACTATAACCGCCTGATCCCCCGCGAACAGGCAAACGACAAGAAGGCGTTCCCCCGCGGCGATCCGCGCGGCGGCAGCATGGGCGGCGGGCATGGCTCGCTCGATCCGCAAGCCGGCGCACCCTATGCGATCTCGGTCAACCCCGGCTGGCGGCTGCCGCTTACGGGACTACTGTGCAAACAGCCCCCCTATGGCGGCATCCGCGCGATCGACATGCGCACCGGCCGGACCGTCTGGGACCGCGCGTTCGGCACCGCGCGCAAGAACGGGCCGTGGGGCATCCCCTCTATGCTGCCGGTGACGATTGGCACGCCGAACAACGGCGGCGCGGTCATCACTGCGGGCGGCGTGTTGTTCATCGCTGCGGCAACCGACGACCTGATACGCGCGATCGACCTGCGGACCGGCAAAACGATCTGGCAGGATGTCCTGCCAGCCGGCGGCCAAGCCTCGCCTATGACCTATGAAGTGAACGGCAAGCAATATCTGGTCATCATGGCTGGCGGGCACCACTTCATGGAGACGTCAATTGGGGACGAGGTAATTGCCTATGCGCTCCCCGACTAAGCGGAGATCGCTGCGCTTCGGGAAGGAGTACGCCAGATTGGTATGCCGCCACGCTGCCACGCTGCCGCGCTGCTGATCGCAGCGGCGCTGCCCGTAGCGATGCAAGCGTCCGCGCAGAAAGCGGTCCCCGCGCCGGCCCCGGCGGCGGAGGTGCCATCGGCGGCGATCGCCGCCGAAACCGCGGCAGGGATTGCCGCCCTCCAAAGTCGCTTTTCTTGCCTGGCATGCGTGGCGGGACGTGGAGCAGGGGACCTGGCCTGCAGGTTACCCGGAAGGTGGAAAGGTGGCCTATGACCTGCCAACCATCCGGCACTGGCTGGACAATTTCCTCTATCGCTTTTTCACCATCAGCCAGTTCAAGCGTTCGGCCTTGCCCAATGGTCCAAAAATATCGTCCGGCGGCGCGTCGTCGCCGCGCGGCGACTGGCGAGCGCCTTCGGACGGGACGGCGGACGTGTGGCGGGACGAACTTGCCGCCGCATTAGGGCCAGCGCGCCACTGATTGCGGGACGGTGGTCGGACCGGGTCCAGAGCCATGACCCTTAACTATGTTATTCCCGGTCCATTTTCCGGCCGGCTCGTCTAAAATCAAGGAACGGTCGCGGTTGCCCGCCGGTTAAAGCCTCATCACTTCAGGAGGCATGATATGGGCGATACGCAAACGTCGCAGCGCAGTGACGATGCCCCCCTTTCGACCAGCAAGGATGACCGCAGAGAGCAGGTGCGCGCTGCGCTGGTCGATCCAAAGGGGGATACGCTGGTCGGCAAGACCGTGACGATCAACCGGCCCAGGGCTGAGCTTTACGCTTTCTGGCGCGACTTCACCAACCTGCCGCAGTTCATGGAGAATGTGGTCTCCGTCGAGCCAGTGGGCGAAGGACGGACGCACTGGACGGTAAAGGCGCCAGCGGGAAAAACCGTGGAATGGACCTCCGCCGTGACGGAGGATCAGCCGGACCAGAGCATCGCCTGGGCATCGGAAGAGGGCGCCGATGTCGCCAATAGCGGCCGCGTCGAATTCCGCGATGCCCCCGGTGGGCGCGGGACGTGGGTCAGCGTGACGATCCTCTACGACCCGCCGGGCGGCGTCATCGGCAAGGTGATCGCTAAGATGTTCCAGCGCGAACCCGCCATTCAGGCTCGCCGCGATCTTCGCCGGTTCAAGCAGCTGATGGAAACCGGCGAAATCGCGACTTCGGCGTTTACCCGCCAACAACATGAGGAGGAAATGTGATGCGGGCTTTGACCTGGCACGGCAAACATGATGTTCGCGTGGATTCAGTTCCCGACCCGGAAATCATCAATCCTCGCGATGCCATCATCCGCATCACATCGACGGCGATCTGCGGGTCTGACCTTCACCTTTATGACGGCTATATTCCATCGATGAAGGCGGGGGACATATTGGGCCACGAATTCATGGGCGAAGTCGTCGAGACCGGAGCGGGATCGACACTGAAAAAGGGAATGCGGGTGGTCGTGCCGTTCACCATTTCCTGCGGCAGCTGCTTTCATTGCAGCAAGCATCAATATTCCGCCTGCGACAACGAACTGCCCGCCGACAATCAGGACATAGCCCAGCCCATTTATGGCCAACCCATGGCGGGCCTGTTCGGCTACAGCCATATGACCGGCGGCTATGCCGGGGGACAGGCCGAATATGTGCGCGTTCCCTTTTCCGACGTTGGTCCCATCGTCATTCCCGATGGCGTTGATGACGACAAAGTCCTGTTCCTGTCGGACATCCTGCCCACCGGCTGGATGGCGGCGGAAAATGCGCAGATCGAACCGGGCGACACGGTCGCGGTGTGGGGCTGCGGCCCGGTCGGGCTATTCGCCGTCCAGTCCGCTTTCCTGATGGGGGCCGAACGGGTCATTGCCATCGATCACTTCCCGCACCGGTTGGAGCTTGCGGCACGCTTTGGCGCGGAGACGATCAATTATGAGCAGACGAAAACATATGACGCACTGATGGAAATGACCGGAGGCATCGGTCCTGACGCCTGCATCGACGCGGTCGGGCTGGAGGCGCATGGCTTCTTTGCCGACAATGTCTGGGACCAGATCAAGGTGTCGACCTTCCTCGGTACGGATCGCGCGCATTCCATCCGTCAGGCGATCGTCGCCTGCCGCAAGGGCGGACGCATTTCGATGCCTGCCGTCTATGGCGGCTTCGTCGACAAGTTTCCGCTGGGCGCGCTCATGGAAAAGGGACTGACCCTCAAGACCGGCCAGACGCATGTGCAGCATTATCTGCCCGCTCTGTTGAACGCGGTCATGGAGGACAAGATCGATACGACCTTCCTCATCAGCCATCGCATGCCGCTGGAAGATGCAGCGGAAGGATACCGCCTGTTTCACGACCATCAGAATGAAGTGACCAAGGTCGTGCTGAAACCGGGCATGGACCGCAGTCCCAATGAGGAGAGCCGCCATGGCATCCAGTAAATTCGCCATCATCACCGGCGCGTCGACCGGCATCGGCTTCGAACTCGCCCATCTGGCCGCGCGAGATGGCTATGACCTGTTGGTCGTCGCCGACGAGCCCCTGATCGAAGCTTCCGCCACCGATTTCCGGCGCCACGGGGTGATGGTCGACGCGTTGGAGGCTGATCTGGCCACGGTGGAGGGCGTTGAAAAACTGCTCGACGCCGCGAACGGGCGCACGGTCGATCTGCTGTGCGCCAATGCCGGGCGCGGGCTGGGCCACGGCTTTCTCGAACAGGATGTCGAGGATTGGCGCCGGGTGATCGACACGAACATCACCGGCACCCTCTATCTGTTGCAAAAAGTGCTGCAACCGATGGTCGCCCGCAATGATGGCAAGATATTGGTCACCGGATCGATCGCGGGCTTCATGCCCGGTTCCTTCCAGGCGGTCTATAACGGGACCAAAGCCTTCATCGACAGTTTTGTCGACGCTGTACGGAATGAGATCAAGGACGCCGAAGGGGTCACGATCACCAACCTGATGCCAGGTCCGACCGAAACGGAATTTTTCGACAGGGCCGACATGCTCGATACCAAGGTCGGATCGGATGAGAAGGACGACCCCGCCAAGGTCGCGCAGGACGGCTGGGACGCGATGAAAGCGGGCAAGGCGCATATCGTTTCGGGCTGGAAGAACAAGGTTCAGGCCGCCGCCGCGCATGTGGTGCCGGCGTCCATCCTGGCGGATCAACATCGCAACATGGCCGAACCCGGCACCGCGAAGGAGAATGACGATGGGTGACCGCGAAGGTGACCATCAGCCAGATAATGCCCAAACGCCGCGTGGCCCGTTGGGGGACACGCTGCCCGGCCGCGAAAAGGAAGATCCCCGTACCGTCGGCGGGCAGGAGCCTGAAGATGTCGAGGACCGCCCCAATGTCGGCACGGTGAGGCCCGAGGATTATCCCGAAAAAGACCGCGACGATTCGCAACCTTGAAAAGCGCGCCCAGACGACATCAGCTTCACGCCTAGGGCCGAAGCGCGAACTGGATGGAGACGGTTGCGCCGAGCATCACCTCGCCGGGCGCCACTGGACTTGGCGGCGGCGGCGGCGCGGGCGGCGCCCCTGCCATGCGGCCCGTGACAATGATCGGCTGGGGATAATAACCGCCGCCCTCGCTGATCGACAGGATGCGGGAAATGCGTAACCCAGCCGCCCGCGCGTAAAGCTCGGCGCGAGACCGGGCCTCGCGCACCGCCTCCGTCCGCGCTTCGTCGAGTACGGCCTTGGGCTCGTCCAGCGTGAAGGACGGACCGTCTACCTGATTGGCGCCAGCCTGAACCAGCGTGTCGATGATCCGCCCCATTTCACCCAGCTTGCGGACGCGCACCTGCACATTGTTGCGCGCCTCATAGCCGATGATCCGGGGCGTCTGGGGCTGCACTGGCGCGACATAGGGCTCGCGCGTCATTCTTGCCCGGATCTGGGCCTCCTGTTCCGGATTGGAATATTGCGGCTGCAGGGAAAGCGCCGATGTCTGGATATCGCGATCCGCAATGCTGGCACGTTTCAGGGCTTTGACCACTTCATCCATCCGCGTTGCGTTGGCACCGAGCGCGTCACCGCCCGTCTTGCCCTGGGTAACGACGCCAGCTGAGAAGACGGCCACATCCGGCACTCGGCGGCTCTGCCCTTCTCCGCTCACCACCAGTAAGGTTTCCTCAGGGGCGAGCATCGGGTTTGCAGCAGGCAACTGCGCCTGCACGGCGGATGTGGCGCCCGCTGCGATCGCCAGAAAGATGCACCATTTCATCAGCCTCTCCTCCTTGTCGTGTCAGCGGAACGTCGCCCCGCTGCTCTGGTTTCATCGAAGAAGGAACGATCTTGTTGGCACCCTCGGCTGAGGGTGGCGGAGGTGCCGGACCGGCATGCTGCCGTGCGCGTGCTTTGTGGCAATCAGCTCGGCAACTTCATCGGCGGCCCGGCGTTCGTTGTGAGGAGGCACGATGAGAACCATATACGGCAGTTCCCGACATTTGCTTACCCTGTTCGCGCGGCTGGGCTTCGCGGCACGCGGGCTGGTTTACGTTTTGATTGGTGTATTCGCAATCGACGTCGCATTCGATGGGGGGCTGCCAAGTGACAATCAGGGCGTCCTGGGCACGCTCGCCGATGCGCCACTGGGTCGTTTTCTCCTGGGCCTTTGCGCTCTTGGCTTTGCTGGATATGCCTTTTGGCGTCTGACCGAGGCCATCCTCGACCCCGAAATGCGATCGCACGATCTCAAGGGAAAGCTGGAAAGGCTTGGCTATGCCTTGAGCGGCATTGTCCATGTCGGTCTTGCGGTAACGGCAGCGCGCTTGGCGTTGCGGAAATCCCCTGCATCCCAAGGCAGCCCTGGCGATGAAGCGGCTCAAAGCTGGTCCGCCTGTCTATTGGAGCAGCCCGCGGGTCCGTTGCTGGTGGCGCTCGTGGCCGGTGTCCTCATTGCCGTGGCGGTGGCTCAGTTCGTCAAGGCGTATCAGGCGAATTTCGACGAACTGGACGGAGATGTTCCTGCTCCACGACAGGTTCGTTGGATCGGGCGAGCGGGATACGCGGCGCGGGCGTTGGTCTTCGCGATGATCGCATGGTTCCTGATCAACGTGCTTCTCAACCACGATCCGCAAGAGGCAGGGGGACTAGGCGCGGCGCTCCGGGAACTGCGTGAGCAGGATCATGGTCCGTCATTTTTGCTAATTGTCGCGACCGGTCTGGCGCTGTTCGGCATCTTCAGTTTCGTGGAGGCGAGATATCGCCATCTCAAGGTCGCCACGCCGAATTTCTGAGGATTATTCACGCCGCCTGATCTACCGCGGGACCGAAATTGGACTGACGGGCTATGGGCTGGATGGAAGATGGGAGAGACGATAAGCCGAACGTCCCTGAAGCCAGTATGCCTTTCATAATCCTCGACTCCGGGAAATGCGGTCGAGGTCCTCCGGCCCGCACTTGGTTATCGTCAGCATGATTCAGCTACCCGCCTGCGTATTTACCGGCGGCGCCAGAGGGTTCGGATCCGTGTCCTCGCCCTTTTCAGTGCGCTTGGCCGCATCATCATGTGCCGCCTTTTCTGTCGCGTCTGGCGAACCCCGCTCGGACGGCGGGGTATCATTGGCACCCTCTCCTGGGGCCTCGGAAGATTTCTTGATCTGATCGTCCTTCTGCATGTCGATCACCTCCATGCGTGCGACAACGTTCGATCAGGCCGCAGTTTCCGTCAAGGCGACGCCTCAATCACTGCCTTCACCTGGGCATTTAGACGCCGGCAAAGTGAAAGGCCGCCCGGTTGATCCCGGACGGCTTTTCCCTTGTCAGCCGATTGGATGCGCTCAGAAGAAGCTGACACCCCCGCGGCGGAGGCCGGGCCCTTCGTTTTTACCGTAACCGGCATGTGACTACGAGACATCAGACCACCTCCAGCGCCCGGTGCGGGGTATCTCCGCCCGTGTCTTGGGAAAAACCGGAGGCCGCCGCTATATCCAATGCCGATCGTCGCGGCCTCGTCACTCCAAGACGGCCATCGGGCGAAAAGCCGACGCGCGATGGGAGTCAAGCCTGTAAGCCAAAATCCGACCTATTTGAGATTGGTTCGCAAGAAGGCATCTGCTAGGCCTCTCCACTATGGGACGGGCGGAAGAGAATGTTGAAGGATCCAATGGTTTGGAGCAGCTTAGCCTGTTCATAACGCAGCGGGCCGATCTTTTACGCTATATCTCCATAATCGCTGCGGATGCCATGCTGGCGGAAGATATCGTTCAGGAAGCATGGGTTCGTTTCAATGCTGCCGCTGCCACCCAGACCATCCATGAGCCTAGGCGTTTCTTGTTCCGGATTGCGCGTAATCTGGCTTTAGACGATCGCCGACGCCGGGGGCTCGAGGAAAAACTGTTCACCGGCGACAACGAAAAGGCGCTATTCGTTGCCAGCGACGCGCCGAGTGTTGAGCGCAGCGTGGAAGCGGCTTCCGAACTGGTTCTCATTCGGGCCGCGCTGGCAAAACTACCCGATCGGACCCGGCAGGCTTTCCTGTTGCATCGGGTCGAAGGGCTAACGCTAGTCGAAATCGGCGCGCGGCTCGGTGTATCAAAAAGCGTTGCTCACGAACTGGTCACGGATGCCGTGGAGCATTGCCGCGCCATATGCAGGCGGGGCACATGACCCATGTTTTTTCGGACGCGGCCTCCGCTCATTCGTCATCTAGATAAGGAGAGAAGAATTCGCGTGATGCATGGGGAAAGCCGGAAGTTCCATGACGGATAGACAATGGGATCGCAGCGCCGTGGATCGGGAAGCGTCTGCGTGGCTGGTTCGTCTTGACAACGATCCAGACGATGGCACCTTGCATGCGCAATTACAGCAGTGGCTGGCGCGCAGTCCCGCTCACAGGGCGAGCTGGGAACGTACGCTTGATCTCTCTGCTCTGATCGAGGCCGCCTTGCCGTCTCATGGCCGCAGTTTGGCCAACGGTAAAACGGACGCGGATAATGTCGTCGCGTTCACGCCGCGGCGACACCTGCGCGAACGGGTACTGCGACATTGGCGCGGCGTCGGCGGCCTTGCGGCTGCTGTCTTCATCGGCCTGTTGGTATTCCCTCACGCTACCTTGCGCTTACGCGCCGACGCAATCGCCGGCACCGGCGAGGTCCAAACGGTGCACCTGAGCGATGGCAGTAAGGTCGCACTTTCGCCAGGGAGCGCAATGTCCTTCCAGAGCGACGGCAATGGCCGCAACGCCAAGCTCCTCCGAGGGCGCGCTTTCTTCGACGTCGCCCGCGATCCGCATCGCCCTTTTAGGGTGGCAGTGGCCGAAGCAACAGTGACGGTGCTCGGCACAGCTTTCGAGATCGATCTTGAGGATGCCGGAGCAGCGGTGGCGGTCGAGCGAGGTCTTGTCGAGGTCGCCTACCCAGAGCGGCAGCTTCGCGATCAGTTGCGTCCCGGCGAAGCTATCAGGCTCGATTGGCACGGACGTCACATTAACGAGAATGTTCGCCCCGATCGCATCGCGGGGTGGAGAGATGGGCAACTGTTCGTCAGGAACCGCCCTATCGGCGAAGTTCTGGCCGAACTGCGCTTATGGTATTCGGGCTATATCGTGACACGAGGCGTGGGCGTTGCCACGCGCCGCGTTACGGGCATTTACGATCTACGAAACCCGGACGCGGCTCTGGCGGCGCTGGCAAAAGCCCATGCTTTGGACGTAAGACAGATCACGCCCTGGATCAGGATCGTAACCGTGAGCTGATCGCGTTCAGTACATCTCCGCCTTCCCGATCGCGACAATTGCGATTTCTGCCTTTTTGCGGATGCTTCAATTTTCTTCCGGAAATGATTTTCGCTCACTCGTCCTTGTTAGTAGGCGGCTCAATAGCAAGTGACTCGCAATAGCAAGTCAGCCGCCCCTAATTTGGTAAAGGGAGCGTTTTGGTGAAATCGGGGGTCGAGAATAAGAAGGCTGGACGCGGCGGCGCGATGGCGGGGATGCTGCTGGCATCGGTAGCAGGCAGCGTACTGGCTTTTCCGTCCATGGGTCTGGCGCAGGCAGAGGCCTCTCAGGCGGTCCACAGTTTCAACATTCCTGCACAGCCGCTCGATGCGGCCCTTGTGGATTTCGGTCAGCAGGCGGGCTTGCAGGTGAGCATCGACGCGGCGGAACTTGCTGGTCGAACCAGTGAAGGCGTCAGCGGCAAAATGGCGTCGCGCGATGCGCTTGCGCGGCTGCTCGCTCCTAGTCGCCTTGCCTACCGGATAGAAGGCAATGTCGTGTCGCTTGAACCGCGCGCTCGATCTGTCGCCGATGGATCGGTCCAACTTGGCCCGCTTCGGGTAGAAGGGCAGCAATCCGGGAGCATTGCCGCCGCTCAGCAGACCGGTGCGGAGCGCGACGCGCGTAAGAAGGATGCGGTCTACGATCAGGACATCTCATCCACCTATGCCGGCAAGGAAGAGATCGAGCGCTACAAGGGCGTTAACACGGCGGACGTGCTCAAGGGCATGGTCAATGTGTTCAGCGGCGACGCGCGCAACGGCGGCGCGCTCGATCCCAGTATCCGCGGCATCCAGGGTCCGGGGCGTGTGCCGGTCGTCATCGACGGCACCGAACAGGCCCTGACCGTCTGGCGCGGCTATAATGGCGCGAGCAATCGCAGCTATATAGACCCTAGCCTGATTTCCGGTCTTCAAGTCCTCAAGGGGCCGGTTTCGACGCGGGGCGTCAACGGATCCACCGGCGGCGCGATCGTCATCAACACGCTCGATGCCAGCGATATTCTGCAACCGGGCAGGAACTTCGGCATCGAGCTGAAGCTGGAGGGTGGCAACAATTCCACCAATCCGCGGCTGCCCACGCTTCTCACCGGCCAGGACTATCGGACGATTCCCGGCTTTGTCTGCCCAGGGATCGGCGCGTCGCCGACCTATGCTTATTGCGATCCGTCACTTCGCGTGGCGCTGCGCACCCCCGACGATAACGAAGATTTTTCAGCGGGAGACCGCGCGATCCGGTTGGCCATCGCTGGGCGAGTAGGCGACTTTGACCTGTTCGGCGCCTATGCCTTCCGCGAGCGCGGCAACTATTTCTCAGGCAAGACCGCGCCCGGCTATTACAGCCAAGAAGATCTGCCTCTCAATTCGCACACGTTCGTGCGCAAGCTCGCGCTCAACTATGAGCCGGGCAATGAAGTCCCCAACACGTCGAGCGAGCTGGAATCTTTCCTGTTCAAGTCGACGTGGCGGATTGCGGACGATCAGGCGCTGCAGATCGGATTCCGCGATAGCAAGTCGACCTTCGGCGATATCCTGCCATCGCGCATCTTCACGGTAGGCGGCCCTACGTTCGGCAATGTGCAGTGGCCGCTCAGCAAGGTTCATGCGCAGGCTTATAACGCCGAATATAAATGGCAGCCGGACAGCCGCTGGATCGATTTTCGCGCCACGGCCTGGGCGACCGATACCGTCAGCGACACCTACAGCTCGGGCGGATTCCCCAATGCGGCCGCCGATCCGCGCTTTGGTGGCGACCCGACGATCGTCAACACGGCCATCTCCAACTCGGACAACGATCGGTACGGCTTTACCGCCAGCAACCAGTTCAACCTTTCGTCGAAGCTGAGCTTCCTTCTGGAGGGGAATTGGGGCCACGAACGGTTGCGCTCGCGTGACGAATATTCGACGGCCGCCGCGAATGGCTGGCGGCAGTTGCCGCGCGCAGGGCGGCGCGAGGAATATCGGATCGATCTTAGCGGTGAGTGGCGACCGACCAGCTTCCTCAAGCTGAATGCGGGCCTCGCCTATTCCGGCTATTGGGCCGAGGATGATTTCTTGCCTGAATATCTGCGCCGCCAGCGCGAAGCAGGGGCGACGACTGGCCGCTCGGTCATAAACTCTTGGCAGACATCCTACCAAACGGCGCAATTCGGTCTCGCTGCCTGGGAAGCCCATCAGCGCGGCTTCTATTCCAGCCTCGGACTGGACGATGAAACCATCACTGCGCTGATCGCGCCCGACCTCGCTTTTTTTGCCGCTAATCCCGATGAGGTTCCGGCTGTAATCACCGACCACACAGGGCCGAGCTGGACCGCCGATGCGGAAGGGCGCTTCCGGCGTGCCGACAATATCTGCCTCAATGGAACTGCCGCGAACGTGCCGGGCTATTTCGCTGGAAGCTGCGCCATTATCCCCAACCAAACATTCGTCGAACCCGAGGCGCGCCGCAAGTCGGGACATGGTTGGGTCCCGACGATTTCGGCGACCGCCTATATCAGCAGCACGAGCCGCGCCTATGTGCGCTACGCGCAGGCCTATCGCTTCCCCAGCATGTTTGAGAGCACCATCGGCTTTTCGGCGTCGATCAACCCGGTGCGCGATCTGAAGCCAGAGCGCATTCGGTCCTGGGAAGCGGCGTGGGTTCAAGATCTTCGGCCGCTCTTCCGTCTCGGCGAAGGACAGCATGCCGATTTGAAGCTCACTTGGTTCCACAACACGACCCGGGACGTGATCGAGCGCAGCACCGGCTTGATGTTCAGCAACGTCGACAAGCAGGTGGTCGCCGGCTTCGAGCTTCAAGCGCGCTACGACAATGGCAGTTTCTTCACCGACCTCAGCGCAAGCCACATGACCACCAACAAGGTCTGCGACGAGAGTGTAGCGGTTCTCATGGACCCTGTGCGTGGCCGCGTTCCGGATTGCGTCAAATATGGTTTCCTGACGGGCTTCCTGCTCACGCAGGCGACGCCGGAGAGTACGGTCAACTGGACGGTGGGCGGGCGCTTTCTCGATCGCCGGCTTGAAGTCGGGGGCCGGTTCACCTGGTATGCTGGCTATGACAATCCGCAGCTCGCGGAGTTCACCAATCCCGACGATTGTGTCGGCGGCTGTTTCCTAAACATTCCCTATGTCTGGGGCGAGATCGTCACGCTGGACGCTTACGCCAAGTTCCGGATCAACGAGCGCTTCAACGCGGAGCTGACCGCCCTCAACCTCAACAACCGCTATTATCTCGACCCCCTGTCGCGCTCCATGCTGCCCGCTCCGGGGCGCACGGTGCGGCTCAGCCTGACGGGGAAGTTCTGAGGCGAGATTCAGGGCCGCCACCCACATCCATCAATCCTGACAAGACCGGGATGCTGGTGACGACCCTGGATGAACGCGCTCGAAAGGTCGAGCGCTCCAACAAGCAGGAGACGTAGAATGAAGTTCGCACATCTCAAGGCCTTTGGTCTGGCCCTTGCAATCTCGAGCGCGATCGCCGGCACGGCCCAGGCCCAGGTCGTCGGCGGAACCAGCGATTCTTCCAAGGTGACGATCGCTGCCAGCAATGTCGTTGGCGGCCCACACAGCGCTGGCAAGGTTGGCATTCATGTGCCCAATCTCGCCGTCGGCCAGTATATCGATTTTCAGGGCCTGAAGACTGTCCTCGGTGCTGACGCCAACGGGGTGACCACCTTCACCGCCGTCACAGGCACGGTAACAGACCACAGCCAATATGGCCGCTTCGACTTCGCCAAAGTGGGCAGCCATGACATCTATTTCGGCGAGTGGAAGCAGACGGCGAGCGTCACAGCTGGCGACCACACCGTGTACTATGGCGGCACCGGGGCGTCGACATCGATCCCGTCGAGCGGATCGGCAAGCTACACGGTCAAGGGAATCAGCGACTATCAGGGCAAGGGTGTCCTGAACGGGACGTTCAACGCCTCCTTCACGGGAACCGGGGGCACGCTGACCGGAAGCCTCGCCAATTCCAGTTCCACCTATGGTGTGAACATCGGCTCCGCCAACATCAATCCGAATGGCACCTTTTCTGGTTCCAGCGCGTCCGCGGCTGTTAGCGGAAGCACCGTCGCAGCCGCCGGTGCCGTCAATGGGCGCTTCTTCGGCGCGAACGTAAATGCGCTGGCCGGGACGGTAAAGTTCGGCACGGGCGCGACCTCGGTGCGCCAGTACGACACGGCGTTCGGCGGCACCAAGAACTGACACTGTCGACATGATTGGGGCCGGGGTCGGGTTTCCGGCCCCGGCTTCTTCCCTCGGACCTGACCAGATCGGCACACAGCGGCACAGATGGCGAAGCCTTCCTACACTTGTTTCAACGGGCTGCAGATTGCCTGTGTCGTTGCGCTCCCGTTCGCCGCGCCCGCTCAGGCGCAGACCGACAACGCACCCGATACGCGTTTGCGGCTCGATCAACAGCTCGATCGCCAGCGCGCGGGTCGCGAGGCGCGCGCGATCGAGGACGCACAGGCGCTGGACGGCGACACCTCTTCACTGACGATTGACGGGCAGAGCTATTCGGTGGGCAATAGCGTCGATGACATCGGGCGAGCCCTCTACCTCTCGGTCGTGCGCAAGCAGTGGCCGGATGTCCGTCGCTTTCTAGCCGCCTACCGGAAGCTCGACGGCCATGATCCGATGCTGGTCGAATATGCCCTGGGGGCGATCGCGCGCGAGAAGGGTGATCTGGCCGCGGCCGAGCGGCACTACCGCGCGCTGCTGGCGATCAAGGCCGATTTTCTCCCGGGGAGGCTGGAGCTTGCCCGGACCCTTTTCGACAACCGCAAGGATCGGGAAGCGGAGCGCGCCTTTCATTCTGCACGCGACCAACTGGCGAATGACGGGCCACAAGCCGAGGGCGTGACACGCACGGTCGACGCCTATCTTGCTGCGCTGAAGCGCCGACGGAGCTGGCAGGGAAGCTTCGCAATCGGTCCAGGCTACAGCAGCAATCTCAATCAGTCATCGGCAAGCTATACCTGCCTGCTGGCGGCCGATGACGGGACGTGCGTCATCGACCGCCAGGTCCCCGATGCGATCGGAGCAATGGGCGTGAACTTCGAGGGTACGCTCGCGAGGGATATACCCTTGGGTGGGCACAACGGCCTGAGGGCGCGGGCCATCCTGTTCGGCGACGTCTATCCCGAGCATCATGCCTATTCCCAGGCCACGCTGATCGCCCGCCTCGGCTATCAATATCAGACTGCCAGGAACGCGATTTCCCTCTCGCCGTCATATGAGATCGGCTCGCTCGGCTCCTCGGTGCTTTACGAGGCCCCAGGCGTAAATGCGGAGTGGTCGCATACGGTTTCGCCCCGCGCCCTTCTAAGGCTGGAAGGCAATTACCGGGATTTTCGCTACCGCGAGGTCGCCTTCCGCCCGCAGAACGGCCCGCTGACCGACATCAATCTCACGGCCTGGTATTCGGTCTCCCCGAGCTGGACCTTATTCGGCGGTCCGGATGTGGTGGTGAAGGACACGCCGGGGCGTGTCGATGCCTATCGGCAATGGGGTGGTCGCCTTGGGCTCAGCAAGGCTTTCGGCGACACCGCGAGCATCTTCCTCATGGGCTCCTACCGCTATCGCCGGCATCGCAAATACAGCGAGTTGTTCGAGGCGCAGCGCAAGGACCAACAACTCAACCTCATAGCCATCGCTCGTCTTCCCGTGCTGCGATTGGGACCGCTGGTCCCCGAGATCGTCGTTCAACACAATCGCATCAAGAGCAACATCGACTGGCTCTATTCCTACAAGCGCACCACCGCGAGCGTGAGGCTGAGCTTTGCCTTCTGACCGCCGCCTTCTCTCATTGAACAGGAGTGAATAATGACCATGACCATCGATGCCGATCAGCCTGTGAGCGAGACAAGTCGCGCCAAGCGGCTGAAAGCGATGACCAGCACCGTGCATGAGGGGGTAGATCGCTCGATCATGTCGACCACCGCCTTCGCCAGCCTGGATCGCTATAAGCACTTCCTGGCGATCCAGTATCTGTTCCATCGCGACGTGGCTGCGCTCTATGCCGATCCGCGCCTCCAAGCCGCCATTCCCGGTCTCGCGCAGCGATGCCGCCTGCCTTTCGTCGCGGCCGATATGAAGGATCTCGGCATCGACCCGCCCGAGGCCGGAGGCCCCATATTCGACACGGTGATGTCGGCTGATCCCGGCACCGCGCTGGGCTGGCTCTATGTGGCCGAAGGCTCGAACATGGGCGCGGCCCTGCTGCGCAAGGAAGCGCAGAAGCTCGGCCTCTCCGACGGACATGGCGCACGCCATCTGGCCCCTGCGCCGGAGGGGCCAGCGCCGCACTGGCGCGCCTTTATCGCTGCCTTCGATGCGATCCCCCTGAGCGAGGACGAGGAAAAGCGTGCGAAGGAAGGCGCGCTCGAAGCATTTGCGCGAGTGCAGGCCCATGTCGATGCCCATCTCGGTTGAAGCATCCACCGACGAGCTTGTCCGGCGGGGGCGCGCCGCTCGCGCCGGATGGCTCGTGCTTGGCCTGGCGCTGGTGGGGATCGGCTTCATCGGCATTTTCGTGCCGCTGCTGCCGACGACATCCTTCATGATACTGGCGTTGCCCTGCTTCGCGCGTTCGTCTCCGAGGCTTGAGGCCTGGCTGCTCAATCATCCTCGCTTTGGTCCCGGCGTGCGTGCATGGCGCGCCCACGGGTCGGTGCCGCGCCACGCCAAGATTGCGGCCTGCATCGGCATGGCGCTGGGGTACAGCCTGTTCTGGCTTCATGTCAGACCCGGTCCGTTGCTGACCTGTACCGTGGCCGCATTCATGCTGTACTGGGCGATCTGGATCGTTCGGCGGCCCGAGCCGGGAGCACCACAATGAAGCCAGGGCGTTATGGCGGCCATTTTGCCGCTGCAAATGACGAGACCAGCCTGTTCGAAGGCTATGTGTTCTTCAAAACCTACAGTCCTGGCATTGCGCCGGTTATGGATAAGGCTCCCCCGGCGCTATACTCCCAATCCACTGAGGTCGCACGGAACTATGGCCGCTACTGCGATCAGCCGATGGATTGGCGCATCCGCCTGTCCGGCTTCGCCGGGACCGCCTCTATCGTCGGCCTGGTGTTCGCCGCCGCGCTGTTCACCTGGAAGGTCGTCTATCAGCCCGTGCTGACCAATTCAAAGCAGCTGACAGTAGTCACCCTCGCGCCGCTCGCCGCTCCGCCCGAACCTGTGCGGGAAGTGGTCCCCGGCCCCGAAAAGGTCGAGAAACAGGAAGCGGAAGCCGAGCCGGTACGGGAAACGCCACCTGTGCCCCTCATCCAGCTTCCCATGGCTGCATCGGTCAAGGCCGATGCGCAAAAGCCGGCCGAGATCGTCGTTCCCGGCTCGCCTGTGCCTGAGACGACCGCGCCCAAGAGCATAGCGGCGCCCGCTGCAAACCGGTTTGCCAGTCAGTCCACGCCCAATTGGGAAGGGTTGATCCTCGCTCACCTTGAGCGTTTCCGTCGCTATCCGGCGCGTGCCCGCGCCGCGCGCCAACAGGGCACGGCCTATTTACGCTTCACGATGAACCGGGCCGGCATGGTTCTATCGGCCACCATCGTGAAAAAATCCGGTTCCTATGATCTGGACCAGGCCGCGCTCGATACCCTCACGCGCGCCCAGCCCCTGCCAGCTATTCCTACCGGCAGGCCCGATGTGGTTGAACTGACCATCCCTGTGGAGTTCAACTTACGATGACCGGCATCACATCCTTTATCTCTGCGTCCGCGGCCCGAATGCTTAGGCACATTCCAATGACAGGTTTCGGTATGAGAGGACGTTCATAATGGCTGCTGGGAACGACCGGCTTTGGTCGCGTGCTGCCGGAAGCGGAACGCCGCGTCTGGGACATTGCGGACGTTCGTGATCAGAATTGCCAATGGCCGGTTTAAGCGACACCGAACGTTCACTTCGTTGGGCCAATCACCGTTCGAAACGCAAAGACTGGCCGATCCCAGACCCTCCGGGGGCCATCGCGTACCTCTGAATAGCTGTCAGGCAGCGTCCGAGCGGATGTCGTCTGGTGGCATTGAATTTAAAAGATGTGGTGCTGAGTTGCAGACCGCGGCTAAGTGCATGTATGTCCCAAGAGAGGCGACGTTCTCCGGATTACAGGAGCAGCGCAAAGGCCTACCCTGACCGACTACTCGTGCGCACCACACGGCATTGAGGAACTGGATGGCGTTGGGCGCTGATCCAGCGCAATAGCGCCGTGCCTTCGCGATGCCCAGCCGTGTCGATCCAATTTCCGAAGCCCGGATCCTTTTCCGCTACAACGATCGTCAATAGCTTCCCGGCGCCCAGCACCGCCTTAGCGGGGTTGAGCCAGGTATTCGGATTATATTTGTATTCACCTGACTCCATCCACCAATTTTGAAGAACGAAGTTCCAAAAGCGGCAGTTAGGAACCTCTGTCTCAATCACCCAGGCTTCGCCGGGTTCAAGTCGCCAATAACCATGCAAATAGTGGATGTTCGGATCGCCCCCGACATTCTGAAACATCGCCTGATCTCGAGGCAATAGCTGATTAGGCTCACCCATGAACATTCGCGTCCAATCGGCAAATGTTTCAGATGTTCCTTTGACGAAGGCCGCAGTCCTCCTGAGCTTCAAGTCTATAGTTGCCGGATCGAGAGGTTTGGGATGCCGCGGTCCGTTCACACATTCGATCTCCAGGATCACGGGTTGTTCAGTCGCTTTATCGAAGAAGGTTTGCCGCACGAGAAGCATGCTGGTGTCCGCACTCATCGGCAGCCAGTTGCATGGTTGAGGCGTTTGGCTGACCAGGATCTCAAACCTACCGTCTTCAGCGAAGAAGATATCGCTATCTTCGATCTCGCCAGTTGATACCATTTGGCCTTCGGTAGCCCGCCGGTTCGCTTTGGTGCCAAAGCTTAGATATGGCGCAGTACCGCGATGGCCCCTGATACGGTATTCGCGGTCGCCAACAATGTTGGCATTCCAGTAGATGTTATCGGGATTATCACCGCCGATCTTTATTGTTTCATCGGTCATCTTGAACAACCGTGGAAAATCTGGATCAGAAGATTCCACAAAGGCCTCAAGAGATATCCTGGTCAACCTGCCGAGGTAGCGAAGTCCTTCTGCCTGGTCGATACTGCCAAGCGGAACGTCGGAGCCACACAGGATTTCTCCGGCTTCCGCAAGCGCAGTACAGAATTCTTCCCAATTTCGTGACAGTGGCTGCTCCATCTCAATCTCCTCGAATGACGAAAGTGCGCGCGGACGGCGCGATGCGGAATTGTTGCATGTTCAACACCGCATCGTGTCAGTTGAGCACGCGCATCTCAGCTCTGCCGATATACCTGCCAGCCACCGGCGTCGCCTTCCAAGGGCCGCAACGGTGCGGCCCTCCGGAGAATGCGCTTGGCTGGCCTGGACAAACCGCAGCCTTCAGTTCCGGTGCGGCGCAGCTTACTGAACGGGATTAGTCAAGCGACACCACCCGGCATTCGGGCGTCGGATGCTCATCAGCCTCGATCCAGCGCCAGAGCGCCGTGCCGGAACGGTGGCCGGCAAGGTCGATCCAGTTGCCATATCGTCCCAATGGTCTTGCCAATGTGCTGGGCTATTATGGCGTAGGTCCCGGCCCCTACATGTATCTGCCGATCGTCGGACCGACGACATTGCGCGATATCATTGGCGACACGGTGGACAATATGGCGGTGCCTTTTCTGATCGGAAAGCCATTCACCGAACCCGCCTATGTCATTCCGGCGACGATCCTCAACCAGCTTGGTGAACGTGCTGCCTTTGACGATACCGTCCGGCAGATCCGCAAAGAAGATGATCCCTATGCTGCCTATCGCGAGTTGTATCTGAAGCAGCGCAAGACAGAGATCGAGGCGCTGCATGGGCGCACTGGCGATGATGCGGTGCCGGTTTATGGGCGGCGAATGGGAGAAGGCGAGGGAGCCCGGCAGTAACAGCCAGGCGATCCATTATAGACGCTGGCTGATCAATCTTCCGTGCCGAGGTGCACAGCGTCGGCCCCTATACCCGTCAGGATCGGGTGAAGCGCCAATGATCAGCGTCGCTCTCAGCGGGGTCGAACTGATATCCGTCACTGTCGAAGCCGCGCATGGCCTCGACGTCGCTGATATGATGTTCGCACATCCACCGCGCCATCATGCCCCGCGCCTTCTTCGCGTTGAAGCTCACAAAACGCGGGCCGTTCGGACCCGGCTCGCGAAAATCAACGTGGATCACGCGCAGTCCTTTCAGCCTGCCTTCGACAGCCGCGAAATATTCCTGGCTGGCGAGATTGAGTACCACATCCGATCCCTCTTCCGCGACCTGCGCACGCAGCAGTGCGGCGATGCGATCGCCCCACCAGTCGGTCAGCTTCCTGTGGCGGGGCGCCCAGCGGGTTCCCATCTCCAGACGATAGGGGCGGATAGCGTCAAGGGGCCGGAGTAGCCCATAGAGACCTGACAGTATCCGCACATGATCCTGTGCAAAGGCGACGCCAGCCTCGTCCAGCGTGTCAACGTCGAACCCGGTGTAGACGTCACCGGCAAAAGCATAGAGCGCCTGCCTTTGAGGCAGATCGGCAAAATCGCGAAAGCGGTCCGCATTGAGTTTCGCCAGGCGCGGCGAAATATGCATCAGCTCTGCCAGTCGCTTTTGCGAAAGGTTCGCCGCCGACCCGGCGAGGCTGCGCGCTTCTTCGGCGAAATGCGGGACAGTAACCGCCAGGGGCGGCAACGCGCGCTCATAGTCGAGTGTCTTGGCTGGAGAAAGGAGAGCGATCATCGCTCAGGCGGTAGCTGCGGCCCAGCCAGGCGTCAAACCATCGATCTTCAGGCTTTGGGCGTGACCCAGACCTCGACAGGAGCCACGAATTTCCCCGGAGCAGGCTTGCCCACGTTTACCCGGTCAGCCGTGACCCGCTCTCCCGTTTCCAGGTGAAACGTCACCCAGGGCTTGGGCATGCGCCCGAAGGTCATCTTCTGGATCGGCTGGCCGGTGGTGGAATTCATGATCGTTGCGATGATGCTCATCCGGTTCCCTTAGCGTCGATCGCAAGCAATGGTCCATTGCGCTGAGTTCTTATCCCCGGGTTATTCTTGCGGAGAACCCGATCAAGGATCGACTACCGGCCAGGCCCGACCCTTACCAGACGTTCATGCCAGACCAAGTGGCGCATAAGTGCGGACAGACTGGTTATCTGGCTTTTCTCCCCAAAATGATCCGAATGCACTATCCTCGGTTGCTGGACAGTGGCCAAAATAAAGGTGAGATATGGATCGAGCAGTGATCTTGACGGTGGTCGGTAGCGATCGCCCAGGGCTGACGCGTGCTATCGCCGAAGCGGTATTCGATTCGGGCGGTAATTGGCTCGAAAGTCATCTCTCCCGCCTAGGCGGAAAATATGTTGGATCCGTGCTGGTTGAGCTGCCCGAGGACCGGTTGGATGAACTTGACGTCGCGGTCCGCAGTATCGATGCGATGGGCATCAAGATCGATATCATCGCGGCTGCGGAAGATGAAGAACGCAGCGGCTTGTCGCAGGCCATCGAAATTGTCGGGCAAGATCGTCCCGGGATAGTGCGGGAGGTGACGTCGGCGCTCGCCAAGCTCGACGTCAACATCGACGACTTCATCACCAAGATTGAAGGGAGTGCCTGGTCGGGCGCACCGCTCTTCCGCGCGAAAGCGCAGATCGTGCTGCCTGCGGGTCTTTCCACTGACAAGCTTCGCGAGGCACTGGAGGCCATATCTGGCGAGATCATGGTCGATTTCGTAGCGGAGCCCGTATCGAGCTAAATGACGCCCGCTACCTATTCGGCAGTCTGGTACGATTAACTGCGAAAAAAGCCCGGCTGCCATGATAACAGCCGGGCAGTTTGAAGTCTCACCGGCTAAGCCGTGAGCATTCGGGTCGCGAGGTCCCCTTATCGGCTTTGCAGCGCCGGGTCATACCCCCGATCGGGGGAACGCTGCGGAAAATCATGCGGGAGGGCTGCGCCTCGCAAACAAGTTGATCGGCAGCGGCCCGCGCTCTTTCAGTCCTACTTAGCGCCGCAGCATATCGCCGAGCATCGTCATCAGTTCCATCTCCCGGCTCACCCCGAGTTTGGAGAAAATGGATTTGATCTGCGTCTTGACGGTCTGTGCGCTAGTGTCCCGCGCGGCGGCGATCTGATCGCGCGTCTCGCCTCTACCCAGGGCCAAGGCAACCTCCGCTTCGGCAGCAGAAAGTCCATATGCCATGCGCAAAACAGCAGGCGCGGCATCGTGCCACCGCCGCCCCGAGCGGACGATGACAAGAATTTGCGAAGCAAGGCTGAGGCGCCCGGGCTGCGAAGGGAGGCGGCAGATGTCCACCACCATTGGCATCTGCTTGCCAGCACTTCCGAGCAGCAAGGTTTCGAACCCTAATGGCTGGCGATGCCGCCGCGCGAGCGCTTTTAACAGCGCCGCGTCATCACGTGGGTGCGGGAGGCCGATCTTGCCATCCATCACCCTGAAGCGTCCGGCGGAAAGCAGTGCTGACGCTTCGGTCGTCTCGGCCTTCAGATTGCCAGCCTCATCGCAGACAAAGATCGGCAGGCCGACATATTCCAGGGCGCCGTTCAACAGCGCGGTGCCACGACTTTCAAGGGCAATCTGCATTTTGACCGCCCTACCCACATGGGGCGCTATCGCGGCGAATAACTCGCGCGTTTCGGCATCGGTCCTGCCGTCTTTCCGGCTACGGTTGAGAGCAAGGCCGACAAACCGACCTCCCCCTTCAAGTAATTTGGTCTGACAACCGTCCATGATGTCATAGGCGTCGCACATCTCACGATAGAGGTCGAAACCAGAGCCGCGCCCGACCGCACGATAATCTGCTTCACTGCGAATGACGAATGGCTGATCACTGAGCGAGGCGCGCACGCGAACATTAATGTTGGGATCGCCGCGCTCCTGCTCAACGAAGCAAGCTATCTCTTCTTGACTTAAATCATTGATCCAGTTGAAGGGCACCTCGCCGGGCGCAAAACCAATGAGCTGGCCATACGTACTACCAGTCAGTTCCGCCATGGCCCGAAGCGCGCCGAGCCACTCATTTCCATCAATGGCAGCCATGGCGAAACGCTCGCCCAGCGCCCAAATCTTATCTTCCACCCTGTTTCGTTCCTGTCCCGCGACCCGGTCAGAACGTCTATATCTTTGGCTGATCCAGCGTGAGAGCGCGTGAGCAGCAAGAGGATTTAGGCAGCTCTGGGAAGAAACACAATATTTTAGCTGCGGCGGTCCGATACCCCGATCGGGGGATGCGAACAGGAATGCGTTTTGCTTATCCCCGTTCCCAATCGTCTGGAGGGGGTTTTACATGATCGGCAGAAATTCTGTGCGCGCGCCTATTCGTCTTGGGCTTGGTCTGAGTGTCAGTGTTCTCGCGCTTGGTGCGAGCAGCGTTTTTGCACAACAGGCGCCGAGCTTGACCTGCCCCGACGGCAGCGCCGGTCCACTCTGCATCATCAGCAATAGCGGCTCGACAGGACCGATTACCGGAACACTGGGTACTGCCATCATCGTCAATAACAGCGGCACGATCGCTGGCGATCCGGCAATCAGCGCCGGCCAGGCGGTCGTGCTTGCGGTCAGTAATGGGAGCGGTGGGATCATTGGCGGGGGTACGAACGCGATCATAGCGCCTGCCCGGACCGGCATTCCCTTGCTCAGCTTCAATGTGACCAACGCTGGCACGATCAACGGCAATGTGTCCTATGTCGAACCCACACCGACTGCGCCGCAGAATCCACTGGCTGGCGCACTCTATTATTATATCTCCGACGGCGGAACGCTGAACGGCAATCTGCAGCTCGGTACGGGCTTCAGCACCGCCAATTTCATCCAGCGCGGCAGCGATGACGGGGTAACCGGCACCATCGCAGCTGGTGGCGGCATCGACATCTACGCGCGCAGCTACAGCCAGTCACAGTCGCTTGAGCTCGGCGCACGCGCGCTGCCCACGACCTTCGAAATAGAAGGGTTCGAGACGCGAGGCGGCGCTACCACGCTGACGCTCTCGGGACAGGGAACTTCGATCAGCCTCATGGGCGATGGCAATGTCGTCAACAATGGCACGATCAACCTGCTCAACACCGCGGGCCTTTATCCGCAGGGCGTGACCATCGTTCCTGCTGCGATCGGCTATTATCAGCAGCGCTTTGCGACCTTCCAGCGTTCCAATGTGCCGCCGGGCACAGTTCCGCTCTACACGCCAACCTATGGCGATGCGCTGACCAGCTTTATCAACGAAGGCACCATCAATGGCGACATCCGGATCGCTGCGGCGAGTTTCGTCAACAATGACGAGATCAACCTCGCTACCAGCGGCATCGGTTCGGTTGTTACGACTTCGGCGGGGGATGATTTCCTGTTCCGCAACACAGGAGCGATCGAGACGACCTTCACCGGCTCGCGCTCCTTCACCACGGACATTGAGCGGGAATTTGATAATGGCGTGAACGCGGCCGTCCGGATCCGCCAGGCCCTCGAGACCACCACTCTGGCGGGCGCAACCATTGAGAATAGCGGCATCATCACCGGCGGACTGGATGCCAATGTTGCGGCGGATGTCTTCTCGTTGACCAATAGCGGCTTGATCGCTGGCATCGATACGAACGGCTTTTTCCAGCGCGGCCTGACGCTTCAAGTCGGTGCAATGGACCTGGTGCTGCCCAATGCCAACGACGAATTTAACGCGGACAGCGCGTCCATCGTCAACACGGCGGATGGTGAGATCAGGGATGGCTTCTACGCCGCGGTCGCTTCTCAAAACCTCAATTTCGAAAACCATGGCACGATCACGGCGTCGGCGCGGGAGGGCGGTCAGGCATTGCTCATCCGCACTGGCCTGTTGCAGGATGATGGTCCGGGTGACGACGATGTCGTGGACATCGCTGCGGAGAACTTTGCCTTCACCAACACAGGGATCATCGAAGGCGCAACCGAGGTCAATATCGCCAACCGAGTGGCGAGCTTTGACAATAGCGGCACTGTGACGCGCACCGAGCTTGCCATCAATCAGGCTGATCCCCCGCGCTTTGGCGGCATGTCGGCCTTCGACGTGGAGTCGGAGACCGACGAAAGCCAGACGATCACGTTCAACAACAGCGGCAGCATTTTGGGTGAGGACAAGGGCGGATCGGGCCTTGTTCTGGGCGTAAAGGCTGGCGATGATGAGCTTGTCGGCGTTCCGGCGGCCAGTGCGACAGTCAATCTCGTCAACGGCGGTACGGTCAGGGCGACCGGAGGCGCAACGGTAACACCGGGCCAGTTCATTGGCCTTGGACAGGACACGGCCTATGTGTCGCAGATCGCGGCGCTGGGCGTGGATGTCGAAAGTACCGGCGCTGGCACAGTCAACATCGAGAATTTGGAAGGCGGGCTGATCCAGGCAGGCGGCGGGCTCACCGCGGTCGTCGCTGCGCAGGTCCAGGGGCTTCCGCAGCCATTCTGGGTATATAGTCCGATCGCCAACACCGAGGGCAGCCACACTGTCGCTGTTGCTGTCGCGGCCAAGACGGTCAACATCGTCAACAGCGGCACCATCCAGGGCGGCGCTGGCACCGATTACTTCCCCAACACGCCGATCATCGACAATGCGATCGGTCAGCCCAACGGCTATCTTGCAGGAGCCATCCATACCAGCGGCGATCAGCTTGAGGATGAGAGCGGTTATCTGCCCTCGACCGATCATGTGACGAACACTGCCACCGGTGTGATCATCGGTTCGATCGACCTGAATGCTGGTGATGACCGGATAGACAATGCCGGCCAGATCAGCGGCGACATCTACATGCGCGAGGGCAATGACACGATCGTCAATGCGGGCACCATCACCGGAACGGTACAGATGGGCGAGGGCAATGACAGCTTCACGCACCTGCTGAGTTCAGCCGTGCTGAATGGAACGGTCGATGGCGGCGCGGGGGAGGACACGCTTTCCTTCGATATCACCGGTACGACCTACACCGGCTCGATTGATCCATCACTCCGTCAGCTCTTCGCCAGCTTTGAGGTCGAGAAGATCATTGGCACAGGCAAGGTCGTCGTTCAGCAGACGGTGGAAGTCTCTGGCGGTGGTGAGCTGAATTTAACTCAAGGGTCGAGCATCGTCGTGGCGCCGGGTCAGACTGCGATCAGCGGCGGCACGCAAAGCGTCAGCATCTCGAATAGCGGCGAGGTCGTTGGCAATGTGGACCTTGGCGAAGGCGACAATCTTCTGACCAACGCGACCGGCGGCTCCATCACCGGCAACATCATCACCGGCAACGGCGCGAACACGATCAGCAACCAGGGTGGGACGATCAACGGGAATGTCGTGGCTGGAAGTGGCACCGACAGCCTGGTCAATAGCGGCACTATCTCGGGCAATGTCGATCTTGGTGCGGGCGCCGATATGCTGACGATCAGCACCGGCGGCAGCTTCGGCGGCACGGTTGCTGCAGGCGGCGGCACCGATGTCCTCGCCTTCAATACCGGCAGCAGCTATGCGGCCCAGACGACGATCGACGGTTCGGCGTTCACGGGCTTTGAGCAGGTGAATAACACAGCAGGCGTCAACAGCTTCACCGGCGATCTCAATGTCGAGGAAGTAACCGTCTCAGGCGGTCGCTTCATCGGTCAGGCAGGATCAACCCTGACCGGATCGGTTGATGTCAGCAACGGCGGTACTTTCGGCACCGCAGGCACCGTGAGCGGCGATGTCATGATCGGCACGGGCGGCACGCTGTCGCCGGGCGCATCTCCTGCTATCATGACGATCAACGGCAATCTGACCATCGCCAACGACACGACCACCACCTTCGAGTTCGTTCCTGTCGGGCAGAGCGATCAGATCATCGTCAATGGCGGCTCGGTGACGATTGGCGACAACACGACTGTCAATCTCACCGGCTCGCTGACACCTGGCGCGTCGCGTGACCTGATCGTGGTGAACGGCGGCGGCGCCATCACTGGCGACTTTGACATCGTCAATCGGAATCCGGGCATTGTGGGCGTGCTCCGCAACAATGGCTCCACCTTGCAGTTGCTCGGCACCTTCGTGGCGCCCACCGGCATCTCCACCCAGGCCAATGCTGCTGTCGGCTATGTCAACGACCTGCTGATTGCAGGAACCGCGAGCACTGCGCTGATCAATGCCGTTCCGACACTGTTGAGCGGTGGCACCGCTAACGCAGCGGCCTTCGGGCAGCTGACGCCCGAAGCATATGCCAGTGTGTCCCAGCTTGGTGTCGAGCAGGGGCTGGCGCTCGCCAAGGCGGGCCGCGCAGGGCTTGCCGAAACCACGCGCGAGATAGCTGGTCTCTTCAGCTTTGCGCAGGGCCTCGGCGACTGGCGCACGCTTAAAGGTCGTGGTTCAGCCGGCACATCGACGGCCAAGAGCCACAGCTATGGTGTCGTTGGTGGTATCGGCTTTGGCAGCGCAACCGCATCCATCGGCGCGTTCATCGGCTATATCGACAGTCGCCAGACGATCGCGCGCCTTGGCGCACGGACGAACTCCGATGGCCTGGTTGCCGGTCTTTCGGGCCAATTCATGAGCGGTGGCTTCGACGGGACCGCGACGATCGCCTATGACTGGAGCGAGGCCAACACGCGCCGCGCCGTGCCGGGCGCGACCGCGATGTCCGGCGACTATCGCCTCCGCAGCCTGGTGCTTGATGGCGTGGTCGGCTACAGCTTCCCCTTGGGCAGGTGGGCCGTCCACCCTGAGGTAGGCGTCACTCATATCTCCACCCGCCGTGGGGCGGCGAGCGAGACAGGCAGTGCCGCCTTCGCACTGTCTGTGGATGGCAACAAGACCAGCGCGACGTTTGTCGACGGCGCCATCAAGCTGAAGGGCGGTATTGGGGATGGCGCAATGTTCCACCCGTGGGCATCGGTAGGTCTGCGACACCAGCTTGAAGGTGAACGATCCGCCGCTCGCGCGGGGTTTGTTGGCAACGCCGAACGGTTCACGGTCGTTGGCGCAGACCGGAAGGACACCATGGCAACGCTTGGCGCTGGTGCTAGCTACGATCTTGCTGCGGGGCTCAGCCTCTATGGCGCCTATCAAGGTGAATTTGGTGGGGGCCAGAGCCACAACGTCAACGTCGGCGTGCGTTTTGCGTTCTGATAAGAAGCCCGGCGGGCTCATGAATTCCCAATGGCGCTGCCGATCGCGAGGTCGGCAGCGCTAGCTACATGGGCTGAAACGCCGACGCATCTTCGACAAATGAGCGATCGGTAAGTTAACGGAAGCGGCTACCGACCCTTTGTCGCCATTCAGGCACCAATTTCGCATCCTTAGGTTCGGACTGTCCGGTAACCGGCAGGTCGCGACCAACTCAAGACGTTCAGCATCTTTTATGTAAGCGTCAGCTTTATGCCGTAACCTGCCTTTCAGATCGCGCAAACCGGCCGGTCGGCTGTGCGCCATTCCAGCCTTTCCGCCTACTGGACGCTTACCCAAAAAAATCGGGCGGTCGCGATCGACCAGATTGGTGGATGACGGCACGGCCTCTTTAAGCACTAAGATGGAGGAAGCGGAGGCTTGTTCATGACGTTAGGCGAGTGTCAGCTTTACTCGCAGCTTCAGGTGGAAGCGGCCTTACCGCTTGGCGCGAAACAGTTCACTTTGCGCCTGAAGCCGCATAGATTGCAGAGGAAAAATCGCAGATTTCTACAGATTTTGCGTCTTTCTCTTCCGTTGTGAGAGTACATGATGGCAGCTATGGCATGTTAGCGTTCGCGCGGGTGCGGACGCAGATTTGAGTTTCGGAATCTATGACGAAGATGTCAAAGGCTATGTGGCCTGTGAGCGTAGGCAGTATCGCTTTGCTTTCCTGTGCTGCTATGGTTGTACGGTTTGACGAGCAATTGACTAAGCCGCTCATAATGTCTGCCACTACGCTGCTTTTCTGCGCGGCACTCACTTTTAAGCGCCGTGCAGTTCTCGTTGCAAGGGCTCCAATACCGCTTGCCCGTGTCCGTCTTGTTTGGGCATCGGCCTTAGCTATTTCCTTAGTAGCAGCCGCCCTCTTTGTTTTCAGCCTCGATCCAAATGATCCCGATACCCCGGTCACATTGGGTGCGGAGTGCCTGTTGTTTTTAGCCATCCTCGTTTGGACGGGGGCGCTTGGCTGCGCTGAATGGTTTGAACGCTCTCGAATTCAAGATTAGCTCATTAAGTCGCGGCTCGGGAATCCACTCAGAGTGAGCCACATTTTTTGCTAGGCTATTTTCCTCCTAAGCATAATATCGGCTGAAAATCCTGCGCTTAGATGGAGCAAGTCACAAATTGTAGAGAATTAAAATCTACGTGAAGTCCCGTATTTCTGCGGCTTCTACCAGCAGATCAGCCCGATATTATCATGCTCGCGCCAAGCATCAGGCCCGCACCGTAGAACGCTGCAACAGACCAAAAATAAACTGGCGTTTGGTAGCGGCTTGGTTCTCGTAAAGGGGATTTGATCGGCATTTTTCCCGTGCGAAAACCGAAAAAGAGGCTTGAGGCGAACGCCAATACAAAGATGATGCCGATCACTTCCAATCACTGGTTCCCTTCAAGTCATCACACGGCGCTAGAAATTGCCTTTTCGTAATCAGCCACAAGCTGATTGAATTTGCGCTGCTCTTCGCGAATTTGCCGTTTGCGCCAGTGGACGATAATTAACAATGCGAATGCCGCAAAGGCACAGGTAACAGCTAGGCTGTAAGCGTCGTCGCGAATGGCAAGCGCGATGTAGCCGATCAATATCAGAGCCATCACCCATGTCGCGATTACGCAAAATGTCGTAAGATGCCAGTAGAGAGGTGCCTCAGGCCGCCCGCTACTGGGATTGAATGTGACTTTCTGTGTAGGGCTCCACATAGATCAGACTTGCCACAGGAGTAGGAGGCTGCGCTAGGCTTCACTCAAAGGGGGTCATATTTTCCTGGGCTATCTTTGTCCTAGACCTAATGTCGGCTGAAAATCCTGCGCTCCGGTCGAGCAAGTCGCATAGATTGTAGAGGACAAATCCCACGCCAAACTGCGATTTTCATAGAGCAAGGCTATTGTCCTACAGAGGTCCTCTACGGCCCGGCGGTTTCCTCTACGAGGTAAGGCGGCTTTCCCGATTAGCTGCCGGTGACCCGTCATCCTGAAGTCCGCAAACGGCGCCATAATTTGCAGCGTGATTGAATGACCGACTTCGACGGTCAGGGGAAGCGCTACAATCGTCCCATGTTGGCGATGTCGCCGCATGACCTAAACGGCGGCACGCGACCAATTTACGCCGTTCCGGTAAGGCTACAGGTATGTCGGCTTACGCCGGAAACCGGTCACTTGAAAGTTTGACGGCTGCTGGTCGGCTAAAGCGCCGTTCAGCCATGAGCGTCGGATTTGTAACTCTCCAAGCGGCAGTTCGTTCGTATTCTAATTTCATAGCAAATCGCGCAGCCGCCCTGGTCGCAGACGATCTCCAGCCGTCCATCAATTGAAAAGACTGAAAATTTCTCTGTGCCGTGGCTAGCCAACAACGACACCTCCACCTATGAGCTAATGCGAATCGGTCGCATTTAGTGCGTTCTGGCTTGTAATCGGGGGTGTAGATGGCTTCACATAAAATTGTCCGGCGCTTTCTGGCCTCGGGCGCTTTGGCCACGCTGGCGGTGGGATCAAACGCCGGGGCTGTGGAGGGCAGCCCATCTACTGACGCCGCACCTACAGCGGAACGTGCGCACACCGATGAGTCTATTGTTGTCACGGGCATCCGCCTTGTCGATACCTCGATCAGCGCGACCAAGAGCAACACGCCGCTTGTGGAGACGCCGCAGTCCATCTCCGTCGTCGACCTGGAGGACCTGCGGGCCCGCAGTGTTTTGTCGCTGGGCGACGCATTGACTTACACAGCGGGCGTCTTTGCTAACACCAAGGGCGTGACCTATGGCGGTGATGCTTTGGCCATTCGCGGCTTTGGCAACGACGGCACTACCGGCGCCGCGCCCAACACTTATATCGACGGACTGCGGCTGGGTGGCACGGGCTATGTCAGCGGCGGCTTCGACCCCTACCTCTACGACCGGATCGAAATCGTCAAAGGCCCTGCGTCCGTGCTGTTCGGCCAGTCGGTGCCCGGCGGCCTGGTCAACATGGTGAGCAAGCGGCCAAAGGACGAGTTTGGCGGTGAGCTGCTGCTTCGCATTGGTTCTTTCGATCGCAAGCAGGTGGGGATAGATGTGACAGGCCCCCTCACTGCATCGGGCGACGTGACGGCGCGGATCGCCGGCACATGGTTCGAGACGGATGACATCTATCGTTTTTCCCACCGCAACCGCGTGCTCATCGCGCCGTCCCTGACCTGGAAGATCGGGGAAGACACCAGCCTGACCGTCCTGACCCACTATCAGGACGATGATTTTGACGGTTCCACGCTGAACTGGCTGCCGACTATCGGCACGGTCATCGACAATCCCAACGGCACCATCTCGCGGGAATTATTCACGGGCGACCCCAATTATCAGCGCTGGGATCGTGAGACGGCCTCTGCGGGCTACCAGTTCGAGCATCGTTTCAGCGATCTGCTGACCTTTCGCCAGAATCTACGCTATACCCACACCAAGCTCGATAACCGGAACATCTACATCAACCGGCTGCTGGCGGATCGGCGCACTGCGTCACGGCAGGTGTTCGGCCTTAAGGAATATGCCGACGACCTGACAATCGACAACCATGCCGCCTTCAGCTTCGCTACCGGAGCGGTGTCGCACAAGCTGCTGGTGGGTTTGGACTGGCAGAGGATGAAGAACGGGACCGACCGCGAGGTGATCCTGAATGGCCGCACGCTCGACGTCTTCGCGCCCGTATATTTCCAGACGATCGGGCCCCGCAATTTCTTCCGGAAGCAGGATTATCATCCGGAACAGACCGGTCTCTATGCGCAGGACCAGATTTCGCTGGGCGATTGGCGCCTGCTGGTGGGCGTGCGGCAGGACTGGGCATCGTCCAAGACCTATGACTATCCGACCAATCGCACACTCAAGACCAAAAACAAGGCTCTGACGACGCGGGTGGGGCTGCTCTACAAGTTCGACAATGGGCTGGCGCCCTATGCCAGCTTCTCCGAAAGCTTTGTTCCGCAATATGGCACCGACGCACGGGGCACGACCTTCGATCCGGAACGCGGCCGCCAGTATGAACTGGGCGTGAAATATCAGCCTGGCGATGGCAAGAGCATGATCACTGCGTCGCTGTTCGACCTGCGCCGCCGGAACTATGTGACGCCTGATCCTGACAATATCGGATTCGGCAAGCAGACGGGCGAGGTGCGGATGCGCGGCCTGGAACTGGAAGCCAATGTCGATCTTACGGCCGGGTTCAGCGCGGTGGCAGCCTACACGCTGCTCGATTCCCGCGTGACCAGCAGCAATGATACCGTGTCCGGCATCAACCCTGAGACTTTGGCGGTGGAAGCCCGGCGGCAACAGGGCCTGCGCCTGATGGCCGTGCCGCGCCACAATGCGTCGCTGTGGCTAAACTATGCCAGCCCGGTCGGAGTGATCATCGGTGCAGGCGCGCGCCATTCCAGCTTCACCTATGGCGACGCGGCGAATCTGTCGCGCGTGCCCGCCTTCACCCTGTTCGACGCCTCGTTGCGCGTCGATCTCGGCAAATGGGTGCCGTCGCTGGGCGGCCTGGAGCTGTCAGTGAAGGCGAACAACCTCTTCGACAAGACCTATGTGTCGTCCTGCGCTGGCATCGATCGCTGCTATTACGGACAGGCGCGCAACGGCACCATCGACTTGGCATGGCGCTGGTGAAGCAGCGCGCTCCCAGTCGGCGGGCGGTGCTGAACCGCATCGCCGCCGGGCTGGGTGGCGGCTATGCCGTGGCCGCGCTGGCCGCGTCCGGGCTGGCGGCCATGCTGCCGGGGTCGGCCATTGAGGCTGCGGTGACGGCACATCTGTTGGCCTATCTGCTGTTAGTGCTGGTGGCTCTTGCCGTGTTCGTGCCGCGCCGGGGCACGGTCGCATGGGCAATCGTCCTCCTGCCCAGTGCTGCCTTCCTGCTGGCCGGATGGTTGGGGGGCAGAGGGTGAAGGACGGTTTTCGTCAGACCATGGCCCTTGCGCACAGCTGGGCGGGGCTGTTTCCCGGCTGGCTGTTCTACGCGGTGTTCCTCACCGGCTCGCTGACCTATTACCGGCAGGAAATCAGCCAATGGATGCGCCCGGAATTGAGCGGCGCGGCGGTTGATCCACAAGCAGCCCTTCATGCTGTCGAACGGCTGCGTCAGGTCGGCGCCGATGCCCGGCTGTGGCGCATCGACCTGCCCAATGCGCGCAACCCGGTGACCGAGATTCTCTGGAAGGGAATGGAGGGCGGCTTCAGGTCCGAACAACTTGACCCGCGCACCGGCGGAGGTCTGCACGCTCGGGAGACAATGGGCGGCGATTTCCTCTTCTATTTTCATTTCGACCTGAACGCGCCGGGTCGGATCGGACGCTGGCTCATCTGCTTCGCTGCCATAGCGATGCTGGTGGCGATCATCAGCGGGGTCATCACGCATCGGCGCATCTTCGCGGATTTCTTCACATTTCGTCCACGCAAGGGACAGCGCAGCTGGCTGGACGCGCATAACGTCGCGGGCGTGGTGGCGCTGCCCTTCTACCTGATGATCAGCTTCACCGGTCTGGTGACGCTGACGAGCATGTTCATGCCCTGGGCGATCCAGCGCGCCTATCATGGCGACACGGCCGCTTATGTCCGCGATCTGGCGGGGCAGGGAATAGCAACTGCGGTGCCGCAAGCACCGCAAAAGAAGCGTCAGGTGCTTTCGGGCGAGGTGGTGGACCATATCGTCACGCGGGCAGAGAGTCTTTGGCGGGACGGTCGCGCCGGCCGCATCCTGGTCGATGATCCTGGGTCGAACCATGCCACGATCACAATGGAGCGTCGGGATGCCGACAGCATATCCTATGATCTGCCATGGCTGCGCTTCAGCGCCGATGGCCAGTTGGTCGCGCGCCATGATGGCGGCGGTCCGGCGGTGACGACGCAGGGCTGGCTCTATGGGCTGCATCTGGCCCGTTTCTCCGGGGCGGGCCTGCGCTTCCTGTTCTTCCTGTCTGGCCTGCTTGGCACGGCGATGATGGCGACCGGTCTGATCCTGTGGGTGGTGAAGCGGCGGCCGAAGGACGCCGCCCGCGCCCGGTCGACTGCGGCGGAGCGCACCAATGTTGCTGTGATCGCTGGCCTGCCGATCGCCATTGCGTCCCTGCTGCTGGCGAACCGGTTGTTGCCCTTCGGCCTGCCGGGGCGCATGGGGTGGGAGGCGTCGGCCTTTTTCCTGGCGTGGTTGGCGGCGCTCGTAAATGCCTTGTGGATGGCTCCCCCGCAGGCGTGGATATGGCAGGGACGATGCCTTGGGCTGCTGTGCCTCGCTGCGCCCATTTCGCAAATGGCCGTGCCGGGCAGTGGGCTGTTCGTGTGGATCGGCAGCGGCGACATGGTGCGTGCGTCGGTCGATATGGCGCTCATTGCGACCGGACTTCTGGCGCTGGGCGTGACGACACCAATGAAGATGCGGCGGAACGTGGTGACGGCATGACCGCCCTGTTCGCGTTCATTGGCATGTCGTGCCTGTGCCTTTCGATGACGCGGCATAAGCGCGATGTGTTGGGCCGCCCGTTATCGCCAACGCAGTCGCGCGGTTTGCGGGTCTTGGGCTGGGCCGTGCTCCTTCTATCCTTTGGCGTGGCGCTGCCGGACGGGGCGCTCGCCATCCTGCGATGGATCGGCGAATTGAGCCTCGCTGCGCTGGCGGCCGTGGCGATGAGCGCCCTTGTCTCGTCCCGGCGACGGCGGGCGGGCAGAAGGTAGCGCCGTCGCACATAGGGCATGGCAGCTTATCTTGGTTCGGCGCTGAGCGGTCAGTTAACAAACAGCCAGCATTTCCCGTTCCCTGCCGCCGTTTGCTCTTTTCCAGAACGTGCGGCATTGGGCCGGGAAGACGCCCTTTCGACGCAGGCCCCGGGAATGACGGCAATGTCCCAGACGCTGTGAGGTCGGCCCCTCGCGGGAGCGAGGAGCCGAGGGTTCAAATCTCAGTGTTTTCAGCAAGGGCAAGTGCGTCTTCCACATCGATACCGAGATAGCGGACCGTGTTCTCGATCTTGCTATGGCCAAGCAGTATCTGAACGGCACGAAGGTTGCCGGTTGCCCTATAGATGATCGATGCCTTTGTCCGGCGCAGGGAGTGCGTGCCATACTCACTTCGCATCAGACCGACCCCTGTCACCCATTCATCGACCAGCCGGGCATACTGGCGGGTGCTGAGATGCCCGTTGTGATCGACCCGGCTGGGAAAGACGTAGTCGTCCACCGTGCCGCCCCGCCGCTCGAGCCAAGCCAGCAAGCTAGCGCGAGCGTCTGGAAGCAGCTCGAACTGAACTGGTCGGCCTGTTTTCTGCTGCATGACGATCGCCCGCGTCCGGACTTGCCCGCCGCTGACAAGGTCGCCGATCTTCATCTGCACCAAGTCGCAGCCTCGGAGTTTGCTGTCGATCGCCAGGTCAAAGAGCGCCCGATCTCGCAAGCGGCGGCGCTGATTCAGGTAGAAGCGGATTTCCTATATTTGCTTCGGCTCGAGCGCGCGCTTCGCGCTCACAGTTCGTCCGGCATTTCAGACTTGGCGCTTGGTGACGGTGTGTTCGATTTCAGGCATCTCCATGATCGTTCTCCAATGGCCAGAACGGCCACATAAAGAACGCTTTTGGGTCTAACGGTCTGAAAATCCTCGGGGCCTATGCCAACCAAAGCCAGACGATACTCCGTTCCCGATGAACGTCCGGTACTGATTGAAGCTGCCGTTCGCGCCGGTTGAAGCGGTCCATCAGCATCGCGGCTACGTTCGGTCGTTCGAGGCCAACCGTTGTGTTCCCCAAAACCGGTCATCCATGCTCGCCAGGGTGGGGATCAGGCGGCTGGGGCGCCATCCTGGTCCCCAGCATCGTCTTCGTCCTCGTCGGGAACGTAAGTGAGGCCGAGTTCGGAGAACAGCGACTCCATTTGATCTCTCGATGGGGGCACCCACGGCTTCGCATTGGTGAGCATGTCCATGAACCCGTCGAGTTCCTCTTGTGAAGGCGGTTCCTGGTTGGGCGCGATCAAGCCGGTCTTCTCGATCAACTCGTCGATCGCGACCTTGAGCGTCTCGACCTCGTCGCGCTTGTATAATGTGCCGTTCTGCTCGGTCAGATCATCAATGGCGATTTGCATCTGGTGCAGCGCATGCGCGAGCGATTGCTTGCGGCGGTTATATTTGCCGCGCGCAGAGCCCTTTGGATTCTTCGTGCCGCCCGCCCGCCCGACAGCGTTTTCGGCGATTAGGCGCTTAAACATGTCGATTGGGTCTTCGTCCATTTTCTAGAACCTCGTCTTCACTGGCTATTCGGCGATTTGCCGCTGACCCGACCTTAGGCGCTGCGTTGCTGACCTGTCATTATTCATCGGGTTAACCTGATCGGTATTGGCTGGCTGCACAACCGCTTCAGGAATTACCGACAAGTGCCAGTCTTTCGTCGGCGTTGTGCCAGCGCCTGAAAGCCGACATGCTACGGTGGCCTGTTATTCAAAAAACGGTTAGCTACAGCCCCACGCGATGGGGATGAAAAGGGGGTGAGTAAGTTGGTTTTTGATTTTTCGAAACTGGGAAGCGCAAAATCGAAGCAGGCTCCCACGGACCCTATCAGAATTTTCGAATCTCTTCCCAGCTTGAAAGGAACGCCCAACGATCTGTGGCGTGGTCAGGATCGGGCGCTCTCCGGCTGGAATAATGTTCGGACCATCCGACCGAGGCGAAGACGCTCGTCCATATTTATCGCCGCTATCTTGCGCTGCCCTCAGTCATGGCCTTGCTCGATGAGCTCAGGGCAGAAGAGATCTTCAACCGGCCGCAGCGGAGCGGTGGGGAAGCGCAGCCGTTCGTTCGCGGACCGCTGCACTATCTGCTCTCCAACCCCACCTATCTCGGCAAGGTTCGGCACAAGGATCAGATCTACGAAGGCCAGCATGAGGCCATCATTGACCAGGCATTGTGGGACGCGGTGCAGGAAAAGCGCAAGGCGGCGATCGGCATCAAGCGCGAGCGGGGCAATGGCCAGCATGGCAGTCTGCTCACCGGTATGATCCGCGATCATCTCGACCGGCCGATGTCGCCCAGCCATGCGGTCAAGAAGCAGCGGCGCTACCGCTATTATATTTCCAGCATGGCATCCGCCGTTGATGATGCTGACATGAAGGCTTCCGCGCTTCGTCTGCCGGCCGCGGAACTCGAGCGGGCAGTGATAGATGCGACTAGCAGCCTGTTCGCCGATAATCGGACGATCATGGCGTTACCCCAGGTGGAAGCACAGGTGGTCCTTCGCCGTGGCCACGCCGCGCAGGCGCTCGCCGCGAAGATGGAGAAGGCGAACAAAGCCGAGTTGCAGCAACGGCTTCAATCCTTGGGGCTGACGATCCGCGTCCATCCTGATAGGATCGAGGGCTCGATCAGTCAGCGCCTGCTCGTTGGGTTGCTGGATAAGGCGACGCCTGCGACCGAGGATGATGGCATTCGCTTGCCTCTGGTCGTTCCCACCAAGCCCGATCGACGCGGTCATAATCTGAGGCTCGTGCTGCGACCGGAAAAGGATCGTCCACCCAAGGTCAATCCGACGCTGGTTGCGCTGCTAGCGAAGGCGGAAGACGCACGGCAGCAGCGCTTTGCTGATGGCCATGCCTCGTCGCGCGATCGCAAGCTCGAGCGAGTTGCGCGTCTTGCCTTCCTCGCGCCTGATATCGTGAACGCGATTCTTGAAGGGCGGCATCCGCCAGCTCTCACCACCCGGCGCATGATGCAGCTGCCGCGCATCCCGCTTGAATGGCAAAGCCAACGCAAGGCGCTCGGCTTCTAACGACCCTTCTTCAAAAATCCGGTACCACTTGGAAAGGCCTCGTGAGACGCGGGGGCCTTTTTGTGATTCTAGCGCACGAAATCCCCGTCTCTGTGTATCAGGCCGTTCCGACCACCGCCGAAAGCGCGCGGAACCGCGCCATTTGAGGCCGGACCGCAGACCATGGCCGAAAGTAGTTGAACATTAAGGATAGTTGGCTGGGGCGGCAGGATTCGAACCTGCGCATGGCGGCATCAAAAGCCGCTGCCTTACCGCTTGGCGACGCCCCAGCATGCGCACGGACTGGCCGGCGCGGTTCGCCATATAACGTCTGCCGCGCGAAAGGAAAGTCTGGTCATGACCTTCTATGCCAGCCAATATGCGTACCTTCGAACCTCCCGTTCTGGAAATGACCGGCATGACCGCAAGCAGTTCTACCATATCGTCTTCATCGACACAGGTTACCCCGGCTTCTCCGTTGTTTTTGCGGGAAAATGAGATTCGCCGGGGGATCGAGATGCTGTATTTCGGTTATTCGGCGCTGACCCGTTCCATTGATGAGGGGCTGGCCGCGCAGGGGTTGGGCCGGGCGCATCACCGCACGCTCTATTTCATCTCGCGCCAGCCGGACCTGGCCGTCAAGGACCTTCTGCGGTTGCTTGCCATTACCAAACAGTCGCTGGGGCGGGTGCTGACCGACCTGATTGAGCGTGGCTATATCGAATCGCGTCCGGGCCCCAACGACCGCCGGCAGAAGCTGTTGCGGTTGAGTCCGGCAGGGCAGGAGCTGGAAGCCGAACTGTTTCGCGCGTTGCGGGAAAAGATGGCCGCTGCCTATGCCCAGGCGGGGCAGGGGTCGGTCACCGGCTTTTGGCGCGTGCTGGAAGGTTTGATCCCGGATGCCGATCGGTCGATGGTGTTCGGCCTGCGCGGACGTTAAGCGCGCCGGAAACGACGTGCAGAACGACTGGGACGAGGGGCGTGATTTCCTCCAATCGGCGTCAGGAGCGGGAGAAGGAGGGCGCGCGCTTTTCGAAGAATGCGGCAAAGGCTTCCTGCGCCTCGGCAGATTCCAGCATTTCGCGAAACAACTGCGCTTCTTCGTCGATACGTTGCAAAATCTGGGTCCGGTCGCCCCTCATCAGCCGCCGTGTCGCCGCGATGGCATGGGGCGGTTTGGCGAGCAGCGCCGCAGCCTTGGCTCGGGCATGGTCCAGCAGGCTTTCGGTCGGGACGATGGCGCTAAGAAGCCCCGCGCGGTCAGCGGTCTGGGCATCCATCGGTTCGCCTAGTAACAGCATCGCCGCCGCGCGGGCGTGGCCCAATGTCGCGGGCGCGAGCAGGCTGGAACCAGCTTCGGGCACAAGACCCAGATTGACGAAGGGCATGATGAAGCGGGCATCTGGAGCCGCATAGACCAGGTCGCAGTGGAACAGCATGGTTGCGCCGATCCCGACCGCCAGACCCTGAACCGCAGCCACCACAGGCTTGTCGAATGCCGCAATGGCGCGAATGAAGGCGAAAGCGGCTTCTCCACCCTGCGGTCCCTGAGCGAAATCCTTAAGGTCGTTGCCAGCGCAGAAGGCGTCGCCTTTCCCCGCGAACAGCACCGCGCCAATGTCGGACCGTGTCGAACATGCGGCAAGGGCGGCCGTCATCTGCCGATACATGTCGGCGGTCAGCGCGTTCTTCTTGTCGGGGCGATTGATGATGATTTCCATCAGGCCATCCCGTTCGCCCCATTCAATCTCTTCGCTCATTCGGTGTCCCGTCCTTTCATCCTGCCTTACTAGAGCTATCGGCCATCCCGGCGTCTATCCTTTTCCGTCGATCACCCTTACAGCCGCGTTGATGCGCCGTTTACGGGACCTGTTCGACCCCTTCCTGCTGTTGCTGATCAGCATGGTCCTGCTAGCGTCGTTCCTGCCGGCGCGGGGCCATGGTGCCGATATCCTGTCGGTGGCAGCCGACGCGGGTATCGTCCTGCTGTTCTTCCTGCACGGCGCGAAGCTGTCGCGGGACGCGATATGGAACGGGGCAAAGGCGTGGAAGCTGCACCTGGCGACGCTTGGCACCACCTTCCTGGTCTTTCCGCTGATCGGGCTGGCGATGGGGCATGTCGACGCCATTCCCTTGCCGATGCGGGCGGGGCTATTGTTCCTGACGTTGCTGCCTTCGACCGTTCAATCGTCCATCGCCTTTACCGCGATCGCGCGTGGCAATGTGGCGGCGGCGGTGGTCAGCGCGTCCTTTTCCAACCTGCTGGGCATCATGCTGACACCGCTGCTGGTCGCATTGCTGATGGACAAGGGCGGGGGAGGCGGGCTTGTTTCGCTGTCGTCGATAGAAAAGATCGTGCTGCAATTGCTGCTGCCATTCCTGCTGGGGCATTTGAGCCGCCCGCTGATTGGCAGTTTTGTGGCACGGCATCGCGCGATGTTGGGGCGGGTGGACCGGGGTTCCATCCTGCTGATCGTCTATTCGGCCTTCAGCGCGGCGGTGGTGGAAGGATTGTGGCAGAAGGTTTCGCAGATGGAACTGGCGCTGCTGGCGGCGCTGTGCGCCATCATTTTGGTGGCGGTGTTGCTGTTCACATGGGGCCTGGGGCGCGTGCTGGGCCTGCCCCGCGAAGATGCGGTCGTGCTGCAATTTTGCGGGTCGAAAAAGAGCCTGGCGACCGGGGTGCCGATTGCCAGTGTGCTGTTTCCGGCAAGCCTGGCAGGGCCGATATTGTTGCCGGTCATGCTGTTTCACCAGATTCAGCTCATGGCCTGCGCGCTGATCGCCCGGCATTATAGCGCAAAGATCGCCGCATCGGACTGACGCACCGGACAGTTGCTGTTTCTACGGTTCCAGCATGTCAGGGCCTGCCACCAGGCCGCCGCAGATCAGGCGGGCAACCTTGCAGACGAAAATCGAGCTGTCCTTGTCCACCCCATCATCGAAAAAGCAGCGTTGGGCCTCTTGCAGCACCATCTGCATCAATGTTTCCGCAGCGAACATCGTGTCTTGTGGAGGGATGAGGTCGCGTTCGACAAGGTCGGTGAAAAAGGCGTTGAGGGGATTGATATAGCGGTCGACCATCAATTGCTCGATGCGTGGCTTCACCTCTTCGAACAGGCTGGAATCCATCAATAGGATACGGCGCAACACGTGGGCGTGCGGTTCCGACATTTCGTCCAGAAGGATACCGATGAAAGCTCGCAGCCGACGTCGCCAGTCCGGTCCTTCGGGCATGACCAGCGGCGCCATCTCGAAATCCAGCATCTGGCGTAGGACCGAAAGCAGCAGCGCCGACATGTTGGGATAGCGCGCGTAGACCGTTTTGCGCGACAGGCCGGATGCCGTGATCAGGGCATTCATCGTCACCCCGCTGCTATGCTGGATCAGCATTTGCATGGCCGCATCCATCAAGCGTTTTTCAATGTCGCCTGCCTCCTCCCGCCGGGGGCGGCCGGGTCTTCGGGCGGTGGGAGCATCCGTCATAATCCCGATATAGAAAATTTCGCTGATAAAAGAAACAGTCTTGTTTCCTTTTTTCGGCGCGCCTATTCCGGGTCGAAATCAGCGCCTTTTGCGCGACGCGGAGCTGCCTCTTGTCGATTGCCCGTTTCCATCTTTGCCTTGTTGCCGCAACTGCGATGGCTGTGGGCGGCTGCGCGCCGGGCATCAAGCTTGACAGGCCACAGATTGCGCTGCCGACGGCTTATGAAGCAACGCCGGGGGCTGCGGCTGATCAGGTGGCGCTCGACCGCTGGTGGGACAGGTTCGGCGATGCGCAACTGGTTGAACTGGTCGATCGCGCCCTGGCCGACAGCACCGACGCCCGAACCGCCTATTTCCGTTTGAGGGAGGCGCGGGCAATACGCGACCAGTCGCTGTCGCAACGCCTGCCGACCGGCAACGTGACCGGCTCGGCCCGGATACAAAGCGGGGAGCAGTTCAGCGGCGCGGACCTGTTTGGTACGACCCTTACCAGCAAGACCTATTCTGCTGCATTTTCGCCTTCGTGGGAAATCGACTTGTTCGGTCGGCTGGCGGCAATTGGACGGGGCGCGCGGGCCAATTATGTGGTCGCGGCCTATGATTACCACGCAGCGCGGATCAGCCTGGCGGCGGATGTGGCGAGCGCGCTGTTCGATGCGCGCGGGCTGCTGGTGCAACGTAACGATGCGACCGAAACACGTCGTATCGCAGAGGAACTGGCTGCCACGTCGCGGCTGGGGCTGGCGAGAGGCCTTGTGTCGGGCGCGGACACCGCTCGACTGGAAAGCGACGTTGCGACCGCGCGGGCGGAGGTCGTGCGGCTGGACACGGCGCTGCATAACGCCAAAAGGTCGCTGCTGGTGCTGACGGGCAGGGCGGACGCGCCCACCGACAGCCTGGGGATCGAGGCGCAGCTAGACGCGCCTCCCGCCGTCCCAGCCACCTTGCCCGCGCTGCTGCTGACCCGCCGCCCCGACATATTGTCGGCGGAGGCGCGGGTCGCCGCCGCCACGGCACAGGTGAAGGTGGACAGGCTGGCGCTGTTCCCCCAACTGACCCTGCAAGGCAGCGGCAGTATCACGCACACGGTAGGCGCGCTGGGCGGCACGAACGGCCTTTGGTCGCTGGCGAGCGGCATCACGCTGCCCATCCTCGACCGCCCCCGCTTGATGGCCCGGCTGCGCGCGACTGAGGCGCAGGGGCAGCAGGCAGTCGTCGCCTATGAAGCGGCGGTGCAGGCGGCCTTCCGCGATGCCGACATCGCATTGTTCACGGTGACCAACGATCGCCCCCGCCTGGCGGACCTGACCCGCGCGGAGGAGCGCAGCCGTTTCGCCTTTGACGCGGCGCGGCGCGGCTATGGCATCGGGCTGACCGACCTGACCACCCTGTTGCAATCCGAACGCACCTGGCGCGCCGCGCGCACCGCGCTCACTATCGCGCGGGCGCAGGCGTTGACCAATGTGGTGAGTGCATTTCGGGCGCTGGGTGGAGGGTGGAACCCTGCCGCGCCCGCCACCGCGCCGGGCCATCCGCCGGTGCCGCTGCCAATCGCGGCTGAACAGCCTTCGACCTCGACATCCCCCCTTTCATGAATTTCGCCCAGGGAAAGCCCGTGACGCATAAGCCGCTTCTTGCCTTCACCGCAGCCGCGCTGGCAGCATTGCAGATGCTTGCCGCTTGCGGAGATGCGGAAAAGAAGGTCACGCCGCCGCCGCCCACCGTCACGGTGGCGCAGGTTCAGGAAAAGTCGCTGGATGGCGGATTTACCGCGTCCGGTCGTCTCATCCCGCGTGAAGAAGTGGCGATTGCGCCGGAACTGTCGGGCTTCCGTATCGCGCGCGTGCTGGTGGAAGAAGATGCCGACGTTCGCGCCGGGCAGGTGCTGGCCGTGCTGGACGATGCCCTGCTGGAATCGCAGATCGCGCAGGCGCGCGCCACTTTGGCGCAGCAGCAGGCGCAAGCGGACCAGGCCAAGGCAGAAGCACGGCGCGTCGTCGGACTGGATAATAGCGGCGTGCTGTCGCAGGAAGCGATCGAGCAACGCCGCAACGCCAACCGGACCGCGGCGGCGGGCGTGGAGGTGGCGCGCGCGCAGCTCAATGACCTGCTTACCCGGCAAAAGCGCATGGCGGTTCGCACGCCCGTGGCTGGTCGCGTGCTGCAACGCTCCGCGCGACCGGGCGATGCATCCTCGACAGGGCAGGTAATGTTCACCATCGCGCGGGACAATCTGATCGAACTGGACGCGGAAATACCTGAAGCATCGATGGGGACGCTGTCGATCAATGATCCGGTGACCGTGACGCTGGCCGATGGCACGACGCTGAATGGCCGGGTGCGGCTGTTGGGTGCGCGGGTGGACGATCAAACTGGCCTTTCGCGCGCGCGCATCGCGTTGCCGGTGCGGGATGATCTGCGCGCGGGCGGCTTTGCTCAGGCGCGCTTCGTCAAGGCGAGCGCCCCGGTGACGACCGTTCCCGAAGCCGCCATCCATTATGACGCCGATGGCGCCTATATGCTGCTGCTGGACAAGGATGACCGGGTGAAGCGCGTCAATGTCCGCACCGGGCGCCGGGCGGCCGGCTTTGCCGAAATCCTGGCCGGTGCAAAGCCGGGCGCGCGGGCGGTGTTGAGCGGCGGGGCCTTTGTGCTGGAAGGCGACAAGGTTCGCATTGTACAGGGCAAGGCGGCGACCCGATGAGCTTTCAGATATCCGCCTGGTCGATCCGCAACCCAATTCCGGTCGTCTCGCTTTTCATCCTGCTGACGATTGCGGGCATCGTCGCCTATGTCGGCCTGCCCATCAAGCAGTTCCCCAATGTGACCGTTCCTATCGTGCAGGTGACGGTGACACAAAGCGGGGCCGCGCCGAGTGAGATGGAGAACCAGATCACCCGGCCCATCGAAAACGCGCTTAGCACGGTGTCGGGGGTCAAACATGTCAGTTCGACCGTGGTGCTGGGGTCGTCCGTCACCAATGTGCAGTTCGAACTGCACAATGATATGCAGAAGGCGACCGACGATGTGCGCACTGCGGTCGAACGGACGCGGGTGCAGTTGCCCCCCGGTATCGATCCGCCACTGGTCCAACGGCTGGACATCGATAACGCGCCGATCCTGACCTATGCGGTCAGCGCCACGGGGATGAGCGGGGCCGACCTTTCCCGTTTCGTCGACAAGGTCGCGGCGCGCGCGTTCCAGGCCCAGGACGGGGTCGCGCAGGTGATCCGCATCGGCGGCGCGACCCGCGAAATCAACGTCATCCTCGACCCTCAGCGGATGGCAGCGCTGGGCGTTACACCGCCGCAGATCAACAACGCGCTGTTCGCCTTCAACACGGACGAGGCTGGCGGGCGTGCGGGTGTCGGCCAGGTCGAACAGACCATCCGGGTGCTGGGTGCCACCAATGATGTGGATCGCCTGCGCAACGTCACCATTCCGGTGGCCGGTCGCTATGTGCGTTTGTCCGACGTCGCCGAAATCGGCGATGGCGAAAGTGAGGAGCGCAGCTTCGCCCGGCTCGACGGTCGCCCCGTCACCGCGGTTCAGATCAGCAAGACCAGCGACGTCAGCGACATCAGTGTCGAGGACAAGGTGATTGCGACCATCGAACAGTTGGAGGCGGAGAATCCCGGCATCAAGTTCACCCGGCTGGTGTCGACGGTCGATTCCACCCGCCGCACCTTTGCTTCGACCCAGCATGTCCTGGTGGAAGGCATCTTCCTGGCGGTGCTGATCGTCTTCCTGTTTCTGCGCAACTGGCGTGCAACCATCATCGCCGCCGTCGCCATGCCTTTGTCGCTGATTCCGACATTCGTTTTCATGGCGGCAATGGGGTTCAGCCTCAACAGCATCACCTTGCTTGCCCTCACGCTGGTCATAGGCATCCTGGTCGATGACGCCATCGTGGAAGTGGAAAATATCGAAAAGCGGATCGAAGCGGGGGAATCGCCCTATCGCGCCGCGCTGATCGGGGCGGATGCGATTGGCCTGGCGGTGATCGCGACCACCTTTACCATCGTCGCCGTGTTCGCTCCGGTGTCGCTGATCCCCGGCCAGGCGGGCCAGTTCTTTCGCGAATTCGGCCTGACGGTCGCAGCCGCTGTGCTGTTTTCACTGGTGGTCGCGCGCCTGCTGACGCCGCTCATGGCAGCCTATTTTCTAACGCCGCTTCATGATCGAAAACATCGACCGGACAAGGAACATAGCGCAATCTATGTTCGATATACCCGCATTCTCGACTGGATGCTGGCACGACGCTGGACTGCCATGGCCCTGGGTGCGGGCATTCTGGCCGTCTCGTTCCTGATGGCGGCGGCCACCCCTGTCGGGTTCCAGCCAATATCAAATCCCGGCTATCTCTATATCGCGGTGCAGGGCGCGCCCGGTGCTACGCGCGCTGATATGGAGCAATCGGTCGGTCAGGCAACCCGGCTGTTGCTGAAGGAGCCTGTGGTCGACACCGTGTTCGCGCAGGTCGGCAGTGGAGGCGATATGGGCGCGGGGACGATTACCGTCCTTCTGAAACATGACCGCGACATCACGACTGACGAGTTCCGCCAGGTCATCGGCCCCAAGCTGCGCGACGTTCCCGATGTGCGCCTGTCCAATCAGGGCACATTTGGCAGCGCAGCGGTGAACATCGTGCTGTCGGGCGAAGATGGTCAGGCGCTGGAGCGGGCCCAGAACGCCTTGCTGCGTCAGATGCGCGGCGTGAAGTCCATATCTGATCCGCGTCCCTCGCCGCCTCCCGCTGGACCCGAACTCATCGTGACGCCGCGCCCGGCGGAAGCGGCGCGGCTGAATGTCGATAGCCGCACGCTGGCGCAGGTGCTGCGCGTCGCCACCATCGGCGACATCGACGCCAACGTGGCCAAGTTGTCGGACGGCGATGAACGGGTGCCGATCCGCGTACGCTTGCCCGAAGGATCGCGGCAAAATCTGTCGGTCATTTCCGGGCTTCGCGTGCCGACGCTGGATGGAAACACTACGCCGCTGTCGGCCGTCGCGGATATCACGTTCCAAGCCGGACCGGGCAAGATCATCCGCTATGACCGCGAACGGCGCGTGTCGGTGGAGGCTGATCTGGTGTCCGGTCGCACGCTGGGCCAGGCGCTGGAGGAAATCGCCGCGCTGCCCGTGATGAAGAACTTGCCCAAAGGCGTGAAGGAAGCGCGCGAAGGAGATTCCGAAGCGCTCCAGGAATTGTTTGGCGGTTTCATGATCGCCATCGCCGCGGGCATTGGCCTCACCTTTTCGGTGCTGGTGCTGTTGTTCAAGGGTTATTTCAAACCAGCCGTCATCCTGGCGGCGTTGCCGCTGTCGCTGCTGGGTGCCTTTGCAACGCTGCTGATATTCGGCAAGACGCTGGACCTTCCGGCACTGATCGGGTTGCTGATGCTGCTGGGTCTGTGCGCGAAAAACTCGATCCTGTTGGTCGAATTCGCAATCGAGGATGAACGTCGCGGCGTGCCGATGGGTGAGGCGCTGCGCAATAGTTGCCGTGAGCGCGCACGGCCAATTGTGATGACGACCGTCGCGATGGCGGCGGGCATGTTGCCGACGGCGCTGGGGCTGGGCGAAGGCGCGGAATTCCGCCAGCCTATGGCGCTGGCAGTGATCGGCGGCCTTATCAGCTCGACCGCACTGTCGCTGATCTTCGTGCCTGTCATCTACGAAATTGTGGACGGGTTCGAACGGTGGCTCTCGCCCAAGGCCGCACGGCTTGTCACGCCCCGCCAGCCCGGCGACGAGGACCCGGTGACCACCTGATCGTGGCGGGGGACGCCCATCATTTTTCGCGTGCTGCTTGGGAAGAGAAAAAGAAAATATCCTGCGATATTCATGATTTATATTACATTGAATAATATGAAATTTTTTATTCTAAATAAGTAATATGATGAATTGAGGTAATTTGTAATATAATATTACCATATATTATATAATATGTTGATAATATTTGTTTGATCACTTCTGCATTTGCGCAGTGCCGTGCTGTTCAACCGTAAAATATGAGTAATATATCAAAGGATATATCTAACTTATTCATGATATAGGCGACGTTAACCATATATATTTGTGGTTTGGCGACCCTCATTTTTTACAATCGCCGCATCACAACACGGGGAAACCGGATGATGCGAAGGTCGCCGCGTCGATTAATGAGGGATAGGACAGGCAGCGTCCTGATGATGGCGGCTGCCTCGATGCCGTTGTTTGTCGCTGCAGCCGGGCTCGCCACGGACACCGTGCAATGGACCTTGTGGAAGCGCCAGATCCAGCGGCAGGCCGACTCGGCTGCGCTGGCTGGTGCCTATGGCCTGGCGCAAGGCTTCAGCGCTTCGGCTAGCGCAACCTCCGACATCGGTCAGATGCCGCTCATTACGCTGTCGCAGACGCCGGTTATCGAAAATGCCCCGACCGCTGGGGCCTATGCCGGGAATGGCAAAGCGGTGCGCGTGGTTCTGCAAACGATGCAAGAACTGCCCTTTTCAAAGATGTTGGGTATCACTGCGCCGGTCATAACCGGCGAAGCTACGGCGGCTGTCGTCAGCCAGGGCGAATATTGCGTCGTATCGCTGGAACAGACTGCGGCTGTGGGCATAACCCTTCAGGGTAACGCCACCGTAAATCTGGGCTGCGGCATCATGACCAATTCGCGCGCGGCCAACGCGGTCAATGCAGGGGGCAGCAGCACCGTCAAGGCCAGCCCAGTAGCAGCGGTCGGCGGATTGCAGACCAGTTCCAACTATGATGTTTCCACCACCTTGCTTCCCTATAGCGTTCCCGAAGCCGATCCTTATGCCATATTGCCTACGCCCAGCCCGTCGGGCTGTACGGGCAAGGTCAGCGTTAATCCGCATGGAACGAAGTCGGTTAGTCCCGGCTGCTTCAAGGGGTTCGACGTCAAGGGTACGCTCAACATGGCGCCGGGGGTCTATTATGTCGACGGCAGCAGCTTCAGCGTCGGATCGCAAGCGGTGGTCAGCGGCGCGGGCGTCACCATCATCCTGACGAGCAGCAGCGCGTCCACCAACCCGAACCAGATCGCGACACTGGACATCAATGGCGGCGCAACGATCAATCTGACATCCCCGCAAAGCGACACTTATTCCGGTGTCCTTTTCTACCAGGACCGGAGAGCGCTTGATTCAGGGACGAACAAGGTCAACGGCAATGCCAGTTCCTCCTTCCAGGGTGCCTTTTATTTCCCGTCCCAGGCGCTGGAGTTTAGCGGCACGTCCGGCATGACGACGAAATGCGTGAAAATGGTCAGCAGGCGCGTCACCTTCATCGGCAATAGCACGATCCAGAATGAGTGCGACGACTATCCCGGTGCGAAGGATCTCCCCGCCACGATCGTCAGGCTGGTGAGCTGACGATGACGGTGAAGCGGTCCTTCGGCACGCTGGGTTCCGATAGCTATGGGACAAGCACGATCGAATTGGCGATCATCGTGCCCGTCCTGGCCCTGATGACGTTGATCGCGGCGGACCTGGCGATGGCCTTCAAAATGAAGATTGGCCTGCAAACCGCGGCAGAGCGCACAGCGCAAATGGCGACCAAGGGCGGCTATAACAGTCTGGCCTATCAAAATCTCGTGACGGATGCCGCGAATGCGGCTGGCGTTCCAACCAATGCCGTCACCATCACCGGCTCCCTGTTTTGCAACACTACGGTGCAGGCGTCGGCCGATGCAATCTGCCCTGCAGGCCAGCAGCTGAAACGCTATGTGGCGATCACCATTTCCAACACCTACCAGCCGATGTTTGCTGGTCTCCTTCCGCACGGCAACTGGGCGTCCGACCAAGGCGTTGCGCTCACAGGCTCGGCTTCGGTGCGGCTGCAATGATGCGCTTGTTCAGAAATCAGCGCGGCGTGTCGGCGATCGAATTCGCGCTTGCGCTGCCCCCTTTCCTGGTTCTGGTGATGGGGGCGATTCAGCTGGGTGTCATCGCCAGTGCCCGCACTGGGCTGCAGCATGCAGTGGATGAAGGTGCGCGCTTTGCCACCATATATCCCCGGCCTTCCAACGCGGAAATCATAGCGCGCGTGACGTCCAGGGAATTCGGGCTCGATCCGGCCTATGCTCAAGCGCCGACAATCGTCCAGGGCACCGAATATTTCGTTCCCTACACCGAAATCAGCATGAGCTATTCCCGCCCGCTAAACTTCATTGTTTTCGAAACGCGTCCCCTGACAATCAGCTATACCAAGAGAGCTTATTAGGCCCCGACTTTCTGCTGGATCAGCCACCCCTTTTCCCAACCATTTGACCTATGGGCGAAATTCCGCTAAAACGGCGTTAGGGAAGAGCAGTGCGCTTTTGCAAGCTGCCCTGACCGAAAAGGCAAACTGTCGGCGACGACAGGACGCAAAACCTCCGGTCTCTGGTTGAGATAGCGGGGTTACCGAAACAGGGATGGAGCGATGAAGCGGCATTTGGTCTTTTTCTGACGGCGCGGATAATTACGACGCGCGCCTCGGCCCGGAAACAGGCCATTTTGCCAAAAAATGATTAGGTGTCCTCAGAACAGGCGGGAATGACGTGTATCTCGTCTCGCCTGATCAGGATGATTGCATCGCTTCAGTTTGCGTGGGGTAACTCGCGCTCATGAACCTCCCTCGGGTCGCACTTTGGGAGAGAAGCACGGCGTCCCGGTTCACGCCCCCCCGCTCCGAGACGCCGTGCTTCGCATCCTCCGATGACCGATGATGGCGGCGGTGCGAGGGGGCAGACCCTTCCCCGATCCTTGACAGCGGAGCGGCATGCCCGTTCAAATCCTCGCAAGCCGCTGTGACGGCAAGCATGGGGAGATAGAAATTTGCGTCCGCTTTGCCTTGATCATCTGACATTGTCGGACCTGACTGCGCTCGAACTGATCGACGTCGCTGCCAAAACCGGATGCGCCAGCGTCAGCCTGTTTATCAAGCCGCTGCCCCTTGGCCCTTATCGCGACCTTATTCGTGACAAGGCGGCGCGCGCGGACGTGGTCAGGGCGTTGCGTGATACAGGGCTGGGCGTCGGCATCGTGGAACCATTCATGCTGGACCAATCGACAGATTGGGCTGAGCTGCAGAGCATCGTCGAACTGACGGCCGAACTGGGCGGCAGGGTGAATGCACTGGGTTTCGATACCGACCCTGCGCGCCTGCGCGACGCCATGTGTCGGCTCGCCACCCTGGCCCAGGGGGCGGGCGTGAAGATGGCGATAGAGGCTTTCCCCCTGTCGGCGGTGCGCACCCAGGCAGATGCGCTGGACCTGGCATTGGCCGCAGGCGCGCATGTTGGCCTGTGCGTCGATACGCTGCACGTCATACGATCGGGCGGGAGCTGGGGCGATGTCGCAGCACTGCCACCAGAGCGTATCCTGCACGTCCAGCTAAATGATGGCCCGCTGGAACCGCCCAGCGACCGCTATCGGGAGGCGACGATTGCGCGCATGCCGCCGGGCGAGGGGGAGTTCGGCCTGGACGCGTTCATGCCGTTGATTCCACCCACGGCCACCGTGGCGGTGGAGGCTCCTTTCATCGCGCCAGAGGGCATGACTCCGATGGAACGTGGTCGAATCGTCGTGCAGGCTGCCCGCCAATTTGTGGACGGGATTTAAGCGCGCCCGGCCTTTGGCTGCCCAATGATTTATAGTTTGGCCACCCCGGTGACTGGCCGGTTGAGCTTTCTTTCACGCCAGACGACATAGTAGCCAGCACCGGCGATCAGCGCTGCGCCCGCTATCGTGGGGGCGGTAGGCACGGCCGCGAACAGGATATAGCCCCAGAATATCGCCCATAGCATTTGCACATAGTCGAACGGTGCCAGCACGGAAACCGGGGCGTAGCGGACGGCCGACGTCATCATGATCTGCGCGAAGCCCCCCACCAGGCCGCCGAGCAGCAGTGCGACCCAGACGACAGGTTCGTGGACCTGGAATACGAACGGCATCGGCAGCGCGGTCGCCGTCAAACATACGACATTGAACCAGAATACGGTTGCAGCCGCCCCTTCGGTCTGGCCGATCTGGCGAAGCGTGATGACGATAACGGCTGCTCCCAGGGCGGCGGCCAGGCCAATCGCAACGCCCGCCGTGGGCAGGTCCGACCCGCTTGGCTGAACCGCGATCAGCACGCCGACAAAGCCGATGCCGATGGCGCTCCAGCGGTGCCATCCCACCATTTCGCGCAGGACCAGCGCGGAAAGCATGGTTGCGAACAGCGGTGCTGAAAAGCTGATCACCGTGGCTTCCGCCAGGGGGAGCCGGGACAAGGCCATGAAAGTCAGGAACATGACGCCCAGGCCGAGGAAGCTGCGCGTGGCATGTGCGCCGGGGCGCTGCGTCCTGACGACGGAAAAGCCGCCCGACCACATGATCCAGGCGATGATGGTCGGCAGGGAGAACAGGTTGCGGTAAAAGAGTATCTCGACCGGGGCGACCCCATTTTCGGTCGCATATTTCATGGCGGCCATCATCGCACCAAAGGCGGTGACCGCGCCAAGGCGCAGGGCAATGCCGCGCGCGCGATGTTCGACAGGCGGGCCTTTATGGTCGCTGGCGCCCCTGTGTGGGTGCGGTTGTTGCGAAATCTGGTCCCGGCTGGACGAGGGGGGCATATCGGCTTTCAAGGGTTTCGGTTCATATTGATAAACCACCCTTCGCTTGGCACCTCAAGCCGATGACAGCAACGCCAAAGGAACAGGCCTATCGACGTTGCTGCCCATGGTGACGGTTGTCGAGCAATTCACATCAAGATGCCATGGTTCGCGCTATGTTGTCGAACCATGGCATCTAAAGGTCGCTCTCAGAAGCGCAGCTTATTCGATGCGATAGTCCTCCAGGATTGGTTCCTGCATTTCGTTCCACATGTCGACCAGCCGGAACGGCCAGGGACCCACGGGGCGACCCTTGCTGTTCTGATAATAGCTTTTCGATTTGGGATGGGTCCAGATCATGTGCTTCATCTGGTCATCGATACGCTTGTTGTGCCGGATGAAGGCTTCCTCCGTCACTTCAACCGTGCGTGCGCCACGAGCGATCATCTCATCGAGACATTCGATCATGTAATGGACCTGCGATTCGCTGACGATATTGATGCCGCCAGCATGGTTCGGGCCAGCATTGGGTCCGGTCGACAGGAAGTAGTTGGGGTAGCCGGGAATGGTCGTGCCCATATAGGCGCGTTCTTCCTCATCTGCCCAATCGACCGTCAGATCATGGCCATCGCGGCCTTTGATCTCCAGATCCTGCACAAGCGATGATGCGTTGAAGCCGGTCGCGCAGATGATGATGTCGAGCTTGTATTCCTTGCCATCCTTGGTGCGGATGCCGTCCGGCAGGATTTCCGCGATATGCGTGGTTTCCAGCGTGGTGTGCGGCTGCAGCAAGGCATCGTACCAGCCAGCGTCCATTACGACCCGCTTGGAAAAGATCGGGAAGTCGGGCGTCAGCTTTTCGATAAGGTCGGGCCGATTGGCGAGCTTGTGATGCATATGCGACAGCGCATATTGACGCATCCCTTCGTTCAGCGCCGACACGGCAATCCCGTCTTCAGGGTAGGACGGGTCCTTCACCACATTGGGATACAGGCCGTCAGCCGCGAACCAGAATACGCGGAAGCGGAACCATTCCTTGTAATGCGGGATATACCGCAGCGCCCATTTGACCGCCTTGGGTACTTCCTGCGTCACTTCGGGGTTGTTGATCATCCAATGCTTGGTGCGCATGAAAACGACCAGTTCGTCGACTTCCTTGACGATCGTGGAAACGATCTGCGCGGAACTGGCACCCGTGCCGATGACCGCGACCTTCTTACCCTTCAGGACGATATTCTCGTCATAATCTGCCGAGTGGGTGATGATGCCCTTGAAGCTGTCGATGCCCTTGATGTCGGGCAGGCTCCAGCGGTCGGTGGTGCCAAAGGCGTTGAATACGGCATTGGCCTTGATGACTTCGCGCTTGCCGGTCTTCAGATCCTCGATCGTGACGTTCCACACGGCGGCGGCGTCATCGAAAACCAGGCTGTGGACCATGGTCTGGAAACGGATATTGCGACGCACATCATATTTGTCGGCCACGGCGCGGAAATATTCGCGCATGTCCGCGCCATGCGGGTGATAGTGGTTCCATTCCGGGCTGATTTCAAACGAATAGGAATAGAAATGGCTGGGGGTGTCGACGCCCACGCCGGGATAGCGATTTTTCCACCAGGTGCCGCCGACCTCTTCATTCTTTTCGATGATCACATGATCGTAACCGGCACGCTCCAGTTCGATGCCGGCAAGGATGCCGGTAAGACCCGCGCCGATGACCAGCACCTTGAAGCCGGGAGGCGGGGGCGTGCGTTCAGGGTTTTCCTTGCGCGTGGGGCTGCGCACGAACCCGGCCTGTTCGATGACCATGGGGATGAATTCATCATCCACCGGCTCGCCCACGCCGGTGCTCATCATTTTCTTCATCAAGGCGATCGGCGGATCTTCCGACTTAGCCGCGCCTGGCGTCGTCAGCACGTAAATCAGCTTTTCGTGCAGGTCGTCGATACAGTCCTGCGGGGTCTGGTAATCCAGATTGGTATAGGGGGGATGGATGTGAGCCTTGAAGGTTTCCAGCATCGATTCATCATGCGTCAGATGGACATAGACCATCAGCAGCGTCTGGAGATTGGCTTCCTTCAGCGCCGCCCGCAGTTCCGGGCCGTCCGCGATCGGCAGGGGCCGAATGCCACTGTCGAGCATGTGCGGTGAAGTCGTTTTCATGTCCATATGTCTACCTCTTGTAGAAAAATATTGAGTAGGAAATCAGGCTGCGATCTAGTGTGGATGAGGTCGAGTCGACATCGGCAGTCTGATGAATTCTCGGTCGGTCATCTCAGGTCCTTTGGCCCCTTGTCATGCAACCTTGCACAACATCGGCCCCTTGCGCGCCAGACTATGTCGGCGGCAGGACAGTTTCAAGACTTTTCGACCGATGGTCGGAAAATCATTCAGCGCCGTGGTTGCGGATGCTGAGCCGGGTGACGGAAGCCGATTGTCATTCGGTTTCGTTCCAGTCATTCAGGAGTGGGATCACTGGATGGATGGTCGTGAAAGGGGAATGTAAATGGCCTTCACCGCTGGCAATGTGCCTGACCAAAATGGCCGTACTTTTCTGGTCACAGGTGCCAACACGGGCATCGGACTGGAAGTAGCGAAGGCGCTCGCGGCAAAGGGCGCGCGCGTCCTGATGGGGTGTCGCGATTCGGGTAAGGCGCACGCCGCCATGGACCATATCAAGACCGCGGTGCCGGGGGCGAACCTTGCCTATGTTCCGCTGGACCAGGCTGACCTGTCCAGCGTGCGCCACGCCGCTGAACAGGTCATCGCCGAACCGCGGCTGGACGTCCTGGTTAATAATGCCGGCATAATGATCCCGCCGCTGGCCCGGACGGCGCAGGGGGCCGAATCGCAGTTTGGGGTGAATCATCTCGGTACTTTCGCGCTCACATCCCTGCTGTTGCCCAAACTTGCCCAGACCGATGGCGCGCGGGTGGTCGTGACCTCCAGCCTGGCGCATCGGCAGGGACGAATGATGTGGGACAATCTCCACGCGGAGCATGGCTATAATAGCGGTCGCTTCTATGGTCAGAGCAAGCTGGCTAATCTGCTGTTCGTGCTGGAGTTGGACCGTCGGCTCCGCGCTGCCGGGTCGCCCGTGCGGGCCATCGGTTGCCATCCGGGTGTGGCGCTGACCGAATTGATGCGGCATCTGCCGTCATGGACCCAGCCATTGTTGCCGGTCATGCGACCGCTGTTCAATCCGGTGGTGGCGGCGGCTTGGCCAGCGCTCCAGGCGGCGACCGACCCGAATGCGGAAGGCGGCGGCTATTATGGACCGCAGGGTGGCTGGGAAATGCGGGGCGCGTCAGGCCCGGCGCGGGTTGAGAAACATTGCCACGATCTGGAGGATGCGCGTCGGCTGTGGGATATTTCCATCGAGTTGACGGGTGTTGATCAGGGTCTTGCCCCGGCCTGACAGGCGTAAGGCGGGGAGGGCGGAGTAAGCAGACCCCACCCTCCCCGGACGATCAGCGTTCTGCCTTGTCGGTGGCGTTGCGGGCGGCCAATTGGCGCGCGGCGGTTGCGGCGGCGTCGGTCGCCGTGACGATGCCGTCCTTGTCATTGTCCTGTTCGGCAAAGGCGCGCGCGCCCGACGCGTCATATTCGGCCTGCGTCATCTTGCTATCCTTGTCCTTGTCCAGAACGCCGAAGCGGACGTGGGCCTGGCGTATCTGGCGCTGCCGCTCTTCGGTTTTCTTTTCTTCACTGCGGTCGGACGCGGCGAGTTGCTGTTCCAGCCGGGCGCGATATTCGCCGACATATTCCTCTTCCGACAGCCAGCCGTCCGCATTGGCGTCGGTAGCCTTGAAACGGGTGTTCCGTTCGGCATCGAATTCGGCACGGGCAACCTGACCATCATGGTTTGCGTCATAATCATGGATGAAGGCAGACCCTTCATGCGGAGCAGCCATTGCTGCCGATCCGGTGACGGCCAACAGGGCGGCGGTCAGGCAAAACATCGTCTTCATATTATCTCCATCTGATGGAAGGGGCGCAGCGGTCAGGCCGCGTCGAAGGTGAGAGTGTAGGTGTAGCTGCGATAGGGTGTTTCAGCCCCGGCGGGCGCGGCCGCGCGATGGCGTACCAGGACCAGATAGGTGCCCGCATCCTCTGGCTTCAGAATGAAGCGACCGTCAGCGCCGCTTTTGACCTGCGCCGCCACTTTGCGCCCGTCATAAAGGCCCGCGCTACGGAACAGGGTGATGTCGGCATTGGCGAGCGGCTTGCCATCGAACAACAGCGTGAAGCTGGCATCCGATCCGGCGACGATGGCGTTGGGATGTGTCACCGCCTGAATTTCCAGCGCCTTGCCCAAGGGCTTCAGAACGGCGTCGGTTGGCTGGCCACGCGTCACATAGGCTTCGGCCAGGGTCATGCTTTGAACGTCGACCTGTTCCGCAGCGGCGGTCGCTTCGCTGCCTTCGCCGCGCATCTTCCATTCATTGCCCTGCCTGAACATCTTGCCCTTGCGCCCGGCACGCTGGCCCGTCGTCACGCGATAGGTGCCGTCAACGACAGTCGCCGCTTCAAATATGCTGAGGTCGCGCAAATGCGTGACTGGGCCTGGCGCGATATCCTTGCCGTCGGGACCGATCATATGGAACGGGGCATCGCGCATGGCGACTTCGGGCAGGAACGCCTCCTCCGCAAAGGCGGACTGGACGGTGACATGGTCGCCTTTGCCGATGTCGAACAGGGTCGGCAGCACATAGGGCATATGCGCCTGTGCAGCGGTAGCGCTAAGGGCGGCCAGCAAACCGGCGGCAAAACAATATTTCCCAAGACTCATGAAGAACCCCTTTCTGATCCGGCAGCTATATCTAATGAGACTCACTTGCAATATCATTTTCTCGTGCTAGGTGCGTCGTCGTTCGGGGCGACCGCGCCCCACCAGTTGCCATAAGGGGGCCACACAGATGATGAAGACCAGATTGAAGCTGCTGTTGAGCGCCACGCTGATCGTGACGCCCGTCTGTGCCAGGGCGCAGGAGGAAGCGGCAGCGCCGGAAACGACGCGCATGGCGCTCGACCGGATGATCATTTCCGCTGGCACTGAAAAGGTGGCGCTCGACACGCCGCAGGCCGTGAGCAGCCTGGACCAGGAGGATATCGACCAGACCCAGGCAACGACGATCGGCGACCTGATCGAAGGGCTGCCGGGCGTCAATGTCCAGGGCGGCGTGGGGCAGTTAGGCCAGGGGTTCAACATTCGCGGCATGGGCACGGCAATCGGTGACAGCGACAACCGCATCCTGCTGACCGTCGATGGCGTCACGAAATTCTACGAACAATATCGCATGGGCGCACTGTTCAGCGAGCCGGAACTTTACAAGCGGGTGGAGGTGCTGCGCGGTCCCGCTTCGTCCACCCTATACGGCGCGGGCGCGCTGGCGGGCGTGATCAATTTCACGACCAAGGATGCGTCCGATTTCCTGGATGCGGGCGACCCGTTGGCGGTGCGGTTGAAAGCAGCGACGGAAACCAATGCGCAGGCCCATACCCTGTCCGGCATTGTCGCCGTCCAGCCGGTTGACGGGGTCGAACTGCTGGGCAGCTATAATTACCGGCGCAGCGACGATTATAAGGACGGCAATGGCGATACGGTGGCCGCATCTGCCACCCTGTCCGATAGCTGGCTGGTCAAGGGACGCGTTGCGATTGGCGGCAACCGCAATCATGCGATCTGGGCGAGCTATCAGGACTGGATCAGCGATGCGCCCCAGGTGTACGACCAGATATCCGCCGCCACTGGCGCAGCGCTGATGCGCCGCCGGGTCCACGACAAGACCGCCGTCGTCGGTTATGTGAATGATTTTGACGGCAGCAAGATCTTCAACGTCGAAGCGCAGGCCGCTTATTCGCTATCAAAGGTGCGCCAGACTGAAACGCTCTTCCTGGGCCCGCTGGAATATTCCGAATTTTCTTATGAAAGCTGGCAGGCGAAGCTGCAAAATAGCAGCCGCTTCGACATGGGTGGCGACTGGACGACATTCCTGATCATGGGTGCTCAGTGGAGCAAGCAGGAACGCCGAAACCCGCGCGTGATGCCCGGCGGTGTGGTGACGCCGGGTGCGGGCACTCATCCCGAAGGCGACATGACCCGCTATGGCCTGTTCGGTCAGCTCGAAATCGTCTGGTCCGACAAGCTGACCATCATTCCGGGCGTCCGGGTCGATTGGAACGACCTGAAGCCGGGCGACACGGTCGTCGGCGGCACCACATTGACCCAACGGGTGAAGGACAGCGGCGTGTCACCCAAGATCGCCGCCCTGTATAATCTGACGCCCTGGCTGGGCCTGTTCGGATCGGCGGCGCGCACGGTGCGCATGCCCAATGTCGATGAAGTGTTTACCCGCAGCGCGACCCCCGCGCCGGGTCGCCCCAGCAATCCCAATTTGCGCCCTGAAAAATCGGACAATATCGAAGCTGGCTTCACCCTGTCCTTTGATGGAGTGCTGGGCCATGGCGACCGCTTCCGGGCCAAGACAACCCTGTTCCAGAATGACGTAAAGGACCTGATCATCCAAAGCGCGTCCGCGCCGGGCGTCCCCTATTTTCAGAATATCGGTCGGTCCCGGTTCAAGGGGCTGGAAGTAGAGGCGGAATATGGCATTGGCGGCTTCTTCGCGCGCGGCAACATGTCCTTCATCGACGGCAAGGACAGGCGGAACGGCGACTATCTGAACACCATTCCCGCCAATGATTATCGCCTGACGCTGGGCTATGCCGATGCATCAAGCGGCCTGTCGGGCGGCTGGACCGGGGAATTTGCGGAACGGCAGGATGATGTGACGACCGGGCCATTCTCTTCGGCTGGGTCGGGCATTCCGACGCCGGGCTACAGCGTCCACAACCTGTTCCTCGCCTTCAAACCGCAAAGCGGCGCGGCCAAGGGATTTGAGTTCCGCATCGCCGTCGATAACCTGTTCGACAAACAATATCGCCGCCATTTGTCTTCGCTCGCGGCGGAGGGGCAGAGCTTCAAGTTCACCGTGGCGAACAGCTTCTGAACATGATGATGCGGGCGGCTCTTCCCTTTCGCGTCAGCGCACCGGCAGCGGCGTCGCTGCTGGTGAACGGATTGCTGATCGCGGCGCTGTTGAACCTGGGGATGGGACATGTCAGCCGCAGGGCGCAAGCTCCTGCGCTGACCGTCCTGTCGCTGGCGCAGCTGAAGGGAACGGAGCGGGGGCAGGATGAGGCCGAGGCGGTATCGAAGAGCGAACCCGCCTCTGTCGATCCGCAGCCCCGTGCGACGCCGCCCGCACCGCAGCCGCAAGCGCCCGTGGCGCTTATCCCGCCACCAGTTGTAATGGTGCCATCCCCCATTGCGCTGCCTTTGCCTGTCCAGGCGGTAGCCCGTTCGAGCGGCGCTGCGACGCCTGCGGCCAATCCGGTCCGGCAAGGGGCTTCGGCGTCACCAGCTGCATCGTCGGCGCGGCGGGGAACTGCCGATGGCCTCGACGTGAACGCGCCTCCCGGCACAAGCCGCAGCTATGCGGCAAGGATCAGGTCGTGGCTCTACGCGCATAAGCTATATCCTCGCCGCGCCCGGATGCGGCGGGAGGAGGGGCGCGTGCAGGTCCGCTTTGTGCTGGACCGCGCGGGCATCCTGCTGGAAGGCGCAGTGGTCAAGGGGTCGGGCAATGCCGTCCTGGACGGGGAGGCGGAAGCGATGATGTGGCGCGCATCACCCTATCCGCGCGTTCCCGCCGAACTGCCCGGCGACCGCATTGAGTTCATCGCCCCTATCGAATTCATCCTCCCGGTCTGATCCGAACCTGCCACCACTCCCAGCGATGACGGACGCCAATGCCATCGGAACGCCGACGTGGATTGTACGTTTGGCGGTCTGATAGACAGGGAGTTTCCGTATGAACCGCATCACTTTCATGGTCCTCGCGACCGGACTGACATTGGCCGCCTGTAACGAAGCCAGCGAGCAACGGACCGAAAATGCAGCCGAATCGGTAGCCGCCACGGCAGAGGCGGCGGGCGACCGGGTCGAAAATGCGGCGGACAACGCCATCGCCGCGATCACGCCGACCCCTTCCGCACAGGAGTTTGTGAACAAGGCGGCGAAGAGCGACGCTTTTGAAATCGCCGCCGCGAAACTGGCGGCAACCAATGCCACCTCGGCGGAGGTTAAGGCTTTCGCCCAGCAGATGATCAAGGCGCACACCGATTCCAGCGCCAAGATCAAGGCGGCGGCGGGCAAGGCGAAGCCGGCCGTCACCATCGACGCCGCGTTGACATCCGACCAGAAGGAAGACCTTGCCGAGCTGAAAGCACTGACCGGCGCGAAGTTCGACGAGGAATATATCGACGGCCAGGTCGATGCACATGAGGATGCACTGGCGCTGATGCGTTCCTATGCTTCTGGCGGCACCGACAGCGCGTTGAAAACGGCGGCGGGCGAAATCGCATCCGTTGTCGAAGGCCATCTGAAGACGGCCCGCGATTTGGAAAAGAAGACAGACCGTTGATTGATAAAGGGGTGCGCGGCGCATCCAGCGACGGATGCACCGCGCACCTTCATATATGACGCCAATGTCGTGGGGTCCGGCTATCCGCCCCATGACATCTTAAGCGGCGGCGTCAGGCGGTGCCTCGCGCCTCCTGACGGGTTTTCCACAAGGACCAACCCACGCCGCCAGCGATCAGGGCGAAGGTCACGCCCAGGCTCCACACCGGCGGAAACTTGCCGCCGTCCATCAGGAAATCGGCCACGAAAATCTTCGCGCCAATATATACCAGGATCAGCGCCAGCGCATATTTGAGGTAATAGAAGCGATGCACCATCGCTGCCAAAGCGAAATAAAGCGCACGCAGGCCCAATATCGCCATGATGTTCGACGTATAAACGATGAACGTATCGGTCGTGATCGCAAAGATCGCGGGAACGCTATCCACGGCAAAGACCAAATCGGCGAAATTGATGACGATCAGCGCCAGCAACAACGGGGTCGCCGCTGTCGTCATTTTGCCCGTTACCGGGTGAGGCGTTTTCGCCAGGAAATGTTCGCCGTGAAGCTCCGGCGTCACCCGGACATGCCGGGAGATGAAGCGGAGAACGGGATTGTTGCCGATGTCCATCGGCTTGTCGGCCGTGAACAACATCTTTACGCCGGTAAAGATCAGGAAAACGGCGAAGAGGTACAGCACCCAATAGGCTTCATGCAGCAAGACCGCGCCACCGCCGATCATCAGGCCACGCAGCACGATGACACCAACGATGCCCCACAACAGCGCCCGATACTGATAGCGCGGGGGAATAGCGAAATAGGTGAAGATCAGGCTGATGACGAAGACATTGTCGATCGACAGCGCCTTTTCGATGAAATAGCCCGTAAAATATTCCATCCCCGGTTCAGGACCGCGCGCGAACCATATCCATGCCCCGAACAGCATGGCGACACCGATATAAAAAACGGAAAGCTTCAGGCTTTCGGCGATGCCAATTTCCCGATCCTCCTTATGCAGGAAGCCCAGGTCAAAGGCAGTTAACGCAACGACGATCGTCAGGAAAGCCAGCCAGAACCAGGCAGGCGTCCCAAGCCAGTCGGCGAATAGAAATTCCATGCAACAACGCTCCTCTACAGCCATGCCGATCAGGAGATACGGTGCGATGGAAAAGAGCGAGCAGCCCGTCTATCGCATCGGATCATCCGATGCGGTCCGACATCACGCGCGCACCCCGGTTGGAGCGGCGCGCCAGAGGGGCCCGGTCCGCAAGGACAGATCATAATGTGTGAGGGCGCGCGGCTCAAGGCCGTTCAGGCCATATAGTTGGCCGACACGGTCGAATTGATGCCTTTTTTCATTCCCGTAGCGCGATCATCGATGATAGGACCGCCACGCGACATGTATGATTTGCCGCCCTGCCGACCTCGCACGGGCGCGCCTGGCCTGGCGGCAATCCGATCCTAACGGGCGTCATGACGGAGGATGAATTGCGGCAGCCGATAGCGATCAGAGGATGGATAGCTGTGACCTTGCTGGTGCTGGCAGGGTGTGCCACCACATCGCCCCATGCGGTGCAGCCCTTGCAGCCGGGGTCGCGCTATGTCGCCTTGGGCAGTTCCTATGCAGCCGGAGCGGGCATCGGGCCGATCGTCCCTGGGACGCCCCAGCGCTGTGGTCAGACTGTCAACAACTATCCGCGCCTGTTGGCTCAGCGTTTGGGCCTTGAGCTTACGGACGCCAGCTGTGGCGGTGCGACGAGCGCCAACATCCTGGGTTCATGGGGCGAATTGCCGCCCCAGATCGCGGCGGTCGCGCCCGATACACGGCTGGTGACGGTGACCATCGGCGGTAACGACGTGGGTTATGTCCGCGATCTTTTCCGGGCAATGTGTCGCGGCGCGCGCTGCCCGGCGGCACCGCCGGTTACTGACGCCGGTTGGGCGACGCTGGAGCGTAACATGCGCCAGATCGCCCGCGAGGTCCATAAACGCGCGCCCCGCGCCAAGCTGGTCTTTGTCGATTATCTGCGCATCATCCCCGACGGCACCCCCTGCGCCGCCGTTCCGCTGACCTCGGAACAAGCCGCGCATTCGCGCGCGATATTTCGTCGTCTGGCGTCGGTGACGGCGCGCGTCGCGAAGGAGGAAGGCGCGATGCTATTGCCGGCAGGAGAGCTATCCAAGGCCCATGACGGTTGCTCCAGCGAACCTTGGGCACAGGCATCTCCCGCAAAAGCGGCACCCTGGCATCCGACGGCTGCGGGGCATGCCGGGATCGCCGATGCTCTCGCCGCGCAGCTCGCCCCACGTTAGGGCGCGTGATTTCCCTTCACCTCGCTCGATTTTCTTGTGGAGCGTTTCCTGACGCTTCAGACGCTGGAGGCAGCCACCACGATCACCTATTGGCAATCGCCATGGTTGAACGATGAAAAGGGTTGAAGATCGCACGCTCATCTGCTGAGCGAGTATCAACGGCGAAGGCAGCGAGTGTGACTCATGAACATGCTGCTGAACGCCAGAATAGCTTTGGAAGGATGGACATGGGACGTTTGCAGGGAAAAGTGGCGCTGATCACTGGCGGTGCGCGGGGCATGGGAGCGGCCACTTCACGGCTGTTCGCGCAGGAAGGCGCGATCGTGGTGATCGCCGACATGCTGGACGCAGAAGGCAAAGCGCTGGCCGATGAGTTGGGCGGCGGCGCGAGTTTCGTGCGGCTCGACGTAGCGGATGAAGCAGGCTGGGCCGCGCTCACAGCAGATATCCTTCAACGTCATGGCCGGATCGACGCGCTGGTCAACAATGCCGGTGTGCTGAGCTTTGGTGAGTTGGTGGCGGCGGACGTATCCGAGTTCGACCGGGTTTATGCGGTGAATGTGAAGGGGCCGTTCCTGGGCATGAAGCATGTCGGCGGCGCAATGCGTGCGGCAGGACGCGGGTCCATCGTCAACATCGCGTCCATCGACGGCTTTCGCGGGGCGAACTCGTTGGGCATTTATTCGTCCAGCAAATGGGCAGTGCGCGGCATGACGAAGACGGCGTCGCTTGAACTGGGGCCCCATGGCGTGCGCGTCAATTCCGTGCATCCGGGCGGCGTTCATACGCCCATGGTCAACCCGGAGGCGAACCGCAGCCTGGACGAATTGAATCACGGCCATCGTCGCGTACCGTTGCAGCGTATCGGTGAGCCGGAAGAGATTGCCGCCGCAAGCCTGTTCCTGTGTTCCGATGAAGCGTCCTACATCAGCGGAGCGGAACTGGCCGTCGATGGCGGCTGGGCTGCGGGCTATTATCACGAAGGTATGCCGGGCGCGCCCGCATCCCTGTAGGCGGCGGACTGACCTCGGATCGCTGCGATAGTTATTCGCCGAACGTGCCGACATAAGGCTCCCCGGATGGCCCGCTTTGCCATCCGGGAGGCCTTGGCAGCGTGATTAGCGCGTGTAAAAACTGGCTTTCGCTAGGAGGCACTCATGAACAGCAATCGACTAACGGGCCGTCGCATCATCGTGTTCGGTTGCGCCACGGGCATCGGCGCGGCCACCGTCAAGCGCCTTGCCCAGGAAGGTGCACGGGTCTGCGCAGCTGACATCAATATCGATGGCGCGACACAGGTGGCGGCGGAAGCTGGTGGCGAAACTTTTGCGGTTCATGTCGACATTGCCGACGAGGGCTCAGTGCAAAAGGCCGTCGAAGCGGCGGTCGAGCGTCTGGGCGGGCTGGACGGTGCGCATATCAACGCCGCCGACCTGCGCGTCATCATGGAGGATAGCGATGCCCTGACCGTCGATCTGGCTGTGTTCGATCGTACTGTCGCCGTCAATCTGCGTGGCCATTTGTTGTGCACGCGGGCGGTGTTGCCGCATTTAACCATGAATGAAACATCGGCTATCGTCTACACCAGTTCGGGGTCGGCCCATGGCGCGGAGCCGGTGCGTCCGAGCTATGCGATGACCAAGGCTGGCGTGAATGCGTTGATGCGCCATGTCGCCTCACGGTGGGGCAGGGAGGGTGTTACCGCCAATGTCCTGGCACCTGGCTTCACCATTACGGGCGAGATGAAGAAGTTCATGGACGCGGACCCCGGCGTGGCCAAGCAGTGGGAAGAGCAGTTCATGACGGAAACGCCGCACACGCGGCTGGGGCAGTCGGAGGATCATGCCGCCGTCGTCGCGCTGCTGCTGTCGGACGACGGGCGCTGGATCAACGGGTCCATCGTCGACGTCAACGGCGGTTCGCTGATGCGCGGCTAAGCTAATTGCAGCGCGCGCGGACGTGATACATGCTGGCCGGACCCCGCGGGCCCGGCCAGTCGGTTAGAGCATTTTCAGTCAGACGGGATCAGCCCGCCGCCGCGCCAAAGACTTGCGCGAAGAAGGGGTTGCGCGCGGCTTCTGCTTCATAGGTTGCGGAATCGACCATGGTGGTCGGGCACCAGTGGCCGCCCTTCAGATAAAGGCGCGGCGTCATCGTGAAGCGATGTCCGGCCGCCGATTGCCATTCGACTGGCGCATCGGGACCGTCGAAACTGGTCGCCAGACATTGTCCGCCGCGATATTCCGCCGCGGCTTTCAGGTCGTCGATCCGCCAGTCGTCCGGCGCGCGGCTTTCGTCATAGCCGTGGTTCAGCAGCGTCGGTTCGCGCGATGGCTGAGCGAAGACGAAGTTGTCCCAGTCACGCGGGATCGCTTCCCACGCAGCGCGCGATCCGAAATAATCCTTGATATGGGTTTCGTCATTATTGGCGAACCAGTGAAGCGTGCCGCCCGGTCCTTCGGCCAGTTTCTGAATGCGCTTGCTGACGGCGCCGGGCATATATTTCGACACGGCGCGCACGATCCACGGCATGTGGCGCGGCGCTTCCTTGAAATAATCGTAAACCGACTGTTCGCGGAACGGCACCAGTTCTTCCAGCCGGTCGGAATCGGCATACCATTGACCGTGAAAGTTGCGGGTCGCGAACCAGTGGGGTTTCAGCGCCTTTTGATAATTGGGCATCGATTGCGCCATGAATTCATGGTTCACGACGCGCGACGTTTCCCCGCCGCCGATATTGTAGAAGCCGCGCCACAGTTCAGCAGGAATATGGTCGCCGCACATCGCCGCCATCAACCGTCCACTGTCGTTCGCGGTGGACCATTCAAAGACGCCATTGAGGGAGTTGTGGAACATGATCGGATCAAAAATCTTCCACATGTCATAATGCGCCATGCCGCTTTGGCGCAGCGATACCCAATGGGTGATGCCGCTCTGCGCCACAATGGCTTCGGCCTGCGTTTTGGTCACGGCATAATGATCATGAGCGCTGATCTTGATCGGGTCGCCGGTGCGGCCCCAATGTACCGGCGCGTTCCGGCTGCCGGTTTCAGCGACCGTGCCGATATAGACAAGGCGGGTGCGCTGTGGGTCGGCGACCGCATGGATCGCGTCAACGATGTTGCGGGTGCCGCCAACATTGACCTTCGTCACCAGTTCGGGCGGCAGTCGGTCCGCCAGGGGCGAAACCAGAGCGCCGACATGCAGGACGACGTCAGCATCCTTTATCCCTTCGCGGATGGCGGCGACATCGTTAAGGTCGCCCCAGACGATATCCGCCAATCCCTTCTGGATGATTTCGCGGACGACCGGATGCGATTTTTCCTCAGGGCGGATCAGCACGCGGAGCCGTAGCGTATCGCTCTTTGCGGCAATGCGTTTCACGGCTTCCCGGCCCATATTGCCGGATGCGCCCGTCAGGAAAATCGTCTTACGGCTGTCGGTCATTATCGGTTTCCCCCAATTTGGCGGTCTATTCGCACGTTATCGTTTGTATAACAAGAACAGCGGCGAGATGTTTGGCGTATGAAAGAGCGCATGGTCGATCCGACCCGTCACCCCAGGGGCTTGCCAGCCATGGCCAGCGAAGTTAGTGCAGTCTCACTAATTAGGGAGAGGCGCGATGCCGCAGCCGAACAGGCGCACGCAAGATGCGCAGCATTGCCAGCCGGGCGTCAAAGCGCCGGTGTCGCCGCGCAGCGGAGCCACGCGCGCCAAGCTGATAGCGGTCGCTGAACGCCTGTTCGCGGAACAGGGCGTCCAATCTGTGTCCCTTAATGAAGTCAACAAGGCGGCGCAGCAACGGCACGGCAGCGCTTGCCAATATCATTTTGGCAACAAGGATGGGTTGATCCAGGCGATCCTGGACAAGCATGTTCCCGCCATCGCCCAGCAGCGCGACAGGCTGTTCGATGAGATGGCAGCGGACGGCGGCGTGCCGCCAATCGAACATGTGGTGGCCGCTTTCGCAAGGCCGGTGGCCGCCAAGCTGCTGGACGCGGACGGAGGCAAGGAGTTCGTTCGCCTTAATGCCCAACTGGTCGCGGCCCACACGCTTGCACTGCGTGGAGGAGACGCTGTTCCCTTTTCTGCCCCATTTACAGAAAGGCTCCGGCGCATATTATATCTGGCGCTGGAGCGGCGGGGGATACCGGGCCATGTCGCGGACCGCCGCCTGGTCATCGCCAGCGTGATGCTATTTCATGGCCTGGCCGACTATTCCCATGTGCTGGAGGGTTCCGGCGCGCTGGATGAAGCCAATATTCGCATGTTTACGGACGATCTGGAGGCGATGATGGTGGCTGCGTTGGTGGCGTCGCCTGGCAAGCGGGAAGATGACGATGCCTGACGACATTTCAATCGACGATCTGTTCGATCCCCAGCTGACGCAGGCGCAGGTGGCGGCGCTCGCTTATGGTGATGCTCATCCGGTTTCCCTGACGGAAGGCGCGGTGCTCAACGCCGCGCGCGAGTGGACAGGCCTTGCCGATTTTGGGCCGGACGACTTTCGCGAGCGGCTGAACCTGTTGCTGGACGAATGGGATGCGGACGCAAACCTTACCAACTTATCGCGCGCCAACCTTTATAATTACACCGTCCGCTACGCCTCCAACCGGCTGCTGATCCAGAATACGCTAAAAAATGATCCGTCGATCCATGATGAGGTGATCGACCGGCCGATCATCATCGCGGGTCTGCCCCGGTCGGGGACGACCCACCTCGTCAACCTGATCGCGGCCGATCCGCGCCTTCAGTCGCTGCCTCTGTGGGAAAGCTATGAGCCGGTGCCACTGCCCGGTGAGCAAGCGCTGCCGGGCGGCATGGACCCCCGTTATCAGCGCTGCGCCGATGCATGGGCGGGCATGCAGACGGTAACGCCGTTGCTGGCCACCATGCACCCGATGAACCCGGACCATATCCATGAGGAACTGGAGCTGATGGGACCGGACTTTGCATCCTATAATTTCGAATGGCTGTCCTTCGTGCCGGGGTGGCGGGACCATTATTACACCACCGACCAGACGCCGCATTATGACTATATGAAGACCGTTCTGAAGCTGTTGCAGCGGCGTCATGGCGCCAGGCGGTGGGTGCTGAAATGCCCGCAGCATCTGGAGCAGCTGCCGGTTCTGAAGACGGTGTTCCCCGACGCATTCGTCGCCATCACCCATCGCGATCCGGTTGCGGTGATCCAGTCGGCGGTAACGATGCAGGCCTATACCGCGCGGATCAATCGCAAGCATTTCGATGCCACGACGCTCATCACCTACTGGTCCGACCGGGTTGAACATCTGCTGCGCGCCTGCATGAACGATCGGCATGTCTGGCCGGCGGAACAGAGCCTGGACGTGCCGTTCCACCAGTTCATGGCTGACGACCTTGCCACGGCGGAACGGATTTTGGCCAAGGCTGGATTGCCGATGACCGACCAGTCGCGCCAGTCGGTCGCCGACTATGTCGCGGGTCATCCCAGGGGGAAGGAAGGGCGGATGATCTATCATCTGGAGCGTGATTTCGGGGTCAATCCCGATGCTCTGCGCGAACGCTTTGCCTTCTATTTCGACGCGTTCCCGGTGAAGGCGGAAATCAAATGAGCGCCGGGACAATGCCGGGCCGCCCGGTTGAACGGAGGATGCGGCGATGACGATGATGCAAGTTGCACGGGTTCATGGGCCTGATGACGTCCGCCTGGATGACGTGGCGGTTCCCGATCCCGGCCCCAATGACGTGGTCGTGCGGGTCGAAGCGTGCGGGATCTGCGGGAGCGACCTGGGCTATATCGCGCTGGGTGGGACGGGCGCGCCCCTGTCCGAACCGATGCCCATCGGCCATGAATTTGCCGGGATCGTGGAGCGGGTCGGGAGGGATGTTCGGGACATCCAGCCGGGCCTGCGGGTTGCGGTAAACCCGGATGACCGGAACATCGGCAATGGTGGACCCGAAGGCGCGATGGCCCCTTTTATCCTGATTCCCGACGCGAAGATCGGTTCGTCCCTCTATCCGGTGCCCGCGCACGTCGCGCCGGAACTGGTTGCGCTGGCGGAGCCTTTGTCGGTCGCGCTGCACGGCATCAACCTGGTCGATGTAAAGCCGGACGACAAGGTTGCCGTGATCGGCGCCGGTCCAATTGGCCTGTGCGCGGTCGTCATGCTTCGTCACCGGGGCGTCCGCAATATCGCAATCATCGACCGGGAGGATAGCCGATTGGCGCGCGCGCGGGCGCTGGGCGCGGAAATGACGATCAATATTTCCAGGGAATCGATGACGGAAATGCTGGCGCAGGCGCATGGCGAAGGGACGCGCCTGGGCCATCGCCATGTCGGCACCGATGTGTTCATCGATGCGGCAGGCGCGCCGTCGGCATTGACTGAAGTCATCGCGGTAGCGCAGTTTCGCACCAGAATTTCCGTGATCGCGCTTTACAAAAAGCCCTGCGCTGTCGACCTGTTCAAGATGATGATGAATGAGATCATGCTGATCGGGTCGGTCGCGCTTGGGCGTCACGCGGAATTTGGCGAGGCGATCGACATGATCGTTGCGGGCGACATCGATCTTGATCCCATGATCAGCCATCGCATCCCGTTCGGGCAATTTAATGAGGCGCTCGACACCGCGCGGGACGCGGCGAAATCAGCGAAGGTCATATTGGAGTTCGCCTGACCGGCGCAGTTTGAAGAACAGGCCCGCAGAAGGCCCTGACGACACGAATATATCGCGCCGCCCACCATCGCGGGCGGACAGGGAGAGTTTATGACGTTACCCGTTTATGATTATTCCGGTGCTCACATTCTCGTCACGGGCGGGACCAGCGGCATAGGCGCGGCGACGGCGGCGGCCTATCGCGATGCGGGCGCGGATGTGACCATCACCGGCACGCGGGGCAGTGCCGATGAATATGACGCCGACCTGTCGGGCTATCGCTATTTTCAGCTGGATGTCGAGGATGGCGCGAACATCGACGAAGTGGCCGCCGCTCTCCCCCGGCTGGACATATTGGTCAACAATGCCGGGATCGCGCTTCCCAGCCAGGGGCTGGACGAATGGGAACCTGAAATATTCGACCGGGCAGTGAATATGCTGCTCAATTCGGCGTTTCGCATGGCGCGCCGGACCGTCGACCTGTTGGCTGACAGCAAGCTGGCGGGCGGCGGGTCGGTGATCGGCATCGGGTCGATGAGCAGCTTTTTCGGCATTGGCCTGGTCCCCGGTTATGGGGCGGCGAAGACGGGACTGGTCGGGTTGACCCGGACCATGGCGGTGCAATGGGGCGCGCGTGGTGTTCGCGCCAATGCGGTGGCGGCTGGATTGACGCTGAGCGGCATGACCGCCGGGACGTTCGGGCAGGCGGAATGGATCGAGCCGACGCTTGCCCGCACGCCGCTTGGGCGGCTGGGCGATCCGGGGGACATCGCCAACGCGATCCTGTTCCTGACGAGCCCTGCTGCAAGCTGGATTACTGGACAGACGCTATATGTCGACGGCGGCTATACGGTTTCGGGTTAGGGCCGGGGCGTCCGGTTGCGACCATATATACTTACGCTATGACCAGGCCGCGATCACGCGGCGAGAGGGAGTAATCTTTAGTGACTGACGCTTCTCTTCATCGGCCATATCCAGCGTCTGCGGTGCAGGCGTGGGATTATGAAACTGACGTCGCCGTCGTCGGCTTTGGCGCGGCGGGGGCCTGTGCGGCCATTGAGGCAGCCTTGGCCGGTGGGCGTGTCATGCTGTTCGAACGCGGATCGGGAAGCGGCGGGGCATCCGCGCTGTCCGGTGGCGAAATCTATATCGGCGGCAGTGGCGGCACCGATGCCCAGCGCGCGGCGGGGTTTGAGGACAGCACGCAGGATATGGCCGCTTATCTGAAGGCGGCGGGCGGCCCCTGCGCCGACGAAGCGAAGTGCGACCTTTATGCGCGGGATTCGCTGGCCCATTATGGCTGGCTGAAGGAACAGGGCATTCCGTACCGAGGCAATTTTCTGCCCGGCAAGCATATCGAGCCGGTCGATGATTCCACCCTGATCTGGTCGGGCAGCGAGGCGGCCTGGCCGTTTTGCGACCTGGCCAAGCCTGCGCCGCGCGGCCATGTCATCCAGCATGTGGGCTGGGGCGGCGGGCGTCCGCTGGTCGACCTGCTGGAAAGCCGCGCCCGTAACCTGGGCGTGCAGGTCGTATCCGACGCGCGCGCCGTCGCGCTGGTGCAGGATGATGACCAGCGGGTGGTCGGCGTGGTCGTGCGCATCGACAATGTAAACCGCTTTGTCAGGGCGGCGAAGGGCGTGGTGCTGTGCACCGGCGGCTTTGTCTTCAACGAAGCGATGCGGCAGCGTTATTGCCCGGAAACCTTCCGCATCAACAGCCCGATCGGCGATCAGGATGACGGGTCGGGCATCGAACTGGGCGTGGGAGCAGGCGGCGATGCCATCCACATGGAACAATTTTTCACCACCTGTCCGTGGACCATGCCCGAACCGCAGGCCAATGGCGTGTTCGTCAATCAGGCGGGCCAGCGGTTCATCAACGAGGATTGCTATCATGGCCGGGTGAGCCGCGCCGCCATCGATCAACTGGGCGACCGGGTCTATTTGCTGCTGGACATCGCCCATTTCGACCAGCCGCTGGAAATGGCGGGCATCACCATCGCCGGGACGGGCGAGACTTGGGAAGAGGTGGAGGCCGAACTGGAAATGGCGCCCGGCACATTGTCGGCGACCATGGCCTTCTACAACACGCACGCGAAAGAAGGGCGCGACCCTCTGTTCCATAAGAAGCCGCCGATCCTGACGCCGCTGGATCAGGGGCCGTTTGTTGCGCTGGAGCTGAATTTCCACAGCAGCTATTTCAGCTTTTTCACGCTGGGCGGGCTGCGCACGTCGGTGGACGGCGAAGTGCTGGACCGTGCCGGTGCGCCGGTCCCCGGCCTGTTCGCGGCGGGGCGTTGCACGTCGGGCCTGCCCGCTTGGGGGCATGGCTATAGCTCTGGTCTTAGCCTGGCGGACTGCACCTTCTTTGGCAGGCGTGCAGGGCGCAAGGCCGCCAGCGCCTGATATAAGCGAAGGGAGGGCGCGGCAGGGCGACGGCTATCGAGTTGGAGCCTGCCCGCTACTTTCCCGCTTCACCAGCTCAAAGACGAAGGACGGCGCATCCGCCAGCCCTTCGACCAGGGAATTGACCACGGCGCGTCCCATTTCCTCCAGCGGCTGCCGGACGGTGGTCAGCGGCGGCCAGGTCGTCAGGCTGCCGCGCGTGTCGTCAAAGCCGACCACCGACAGGTCATCGGGCAAGCGCAGGCCCCGGCGGTGAGCGAGTGTCAGGACGCCCAACGCCATGTCATCATTGGTCGCGAATATGGCGGTGGGTGGCTGGGGGAGGGACAAGAGCCTCTCTCCTTCGCTGATGCCGGACGCGAAGTTGAAGCCGCCTTCGACAAACATCTGTTCATCGATGCTGATCCCGGCGGCGGCCAGTCCGTCGCGAAAGCCGTCCACCCGGCGCTGGGCCGCGCGATGGCTGGCCGGCGGGCAGATGACGCCGATCCGACGATGGCCGAGCGCGATGAGGTGGTCGGCTACCATCCGTCCGGCGGAGCGTTCGGGCGTGGGGATGTTGAAGCTTTCCGACATGACCGATCCCGCGATACGAGCGCAGGGAACCTTCAGTTCGACCAGACGCCGCAGGATTTGGGGGTCATCCGACAGCGGGGGTGCCAGGAACACGCCGTCGGGCCGCAGCGCCGCGACCAGCCGGTCCAGCACCTCGAACCGTTCGTCGCCCGTCAGGGAAATCGGTTCGACCACGAGGTGATAGCCCAGTTCCCGGCAGCGGTTCGCCGCGCCTACCTGAATGCCGCTATTATATCCAGGTGCCGGATTGTTATACAGGAAGGCGATCAGAAAAGACCGTCCGCCCGCCAGACGGCGAGCGGACTGGTTGGGGCGGTAATCCAGCTTCTTGATCGCGTCTGCCACGCGGTCTCGCAAGTCGCTGCTGACATTCGGGGCATTGTTGACAACGCGAGACACGGTTTTGATGGATACGCCCGCCATCGCGGCGACGTCACGGATGCTGGACATGATGCGGACAGTTCAGCGTAGCAAGGTGGAGGCAGGAGATGTCATCGCGGCGTAACCCTTGTCACCCGCCGTCGAATATGCGCGCGCGTCATGCACCGGCGATTCCATTTGCCACCATGTCGAAAAGCCTCTTGAACAATCTTGCGCACCATTATAGAGCGGCAGGACAACGTTGTCATCCCTTTCGGGATTCAGGCAATGTTTTCCCGGGCAATGATGGGCGACTGCACGCGCCTGCATTGCCCGGGTTACACCCCTCCCAAAAAAATCTGATCGCAGCGCTGGTCCGGGCGTCCGGTGGCATGTCATAATATTTGACTTTGAAAACCACTCGCAATAGCCGGGTCTGGCGGATCGATTGCCCGCGCGTTGAGGGGGAAGGTTCATGCTGACGATCATTTCGGACCTGCTCGATACCCGCCAGATTCACGATGTCCGGGCGCTGATCGACGCCGCCCAATGGGTGGATGGCAATGTCACATCCGGTCATCAATCCGCGCTGGCCAAGAATAACCTGCAATTACCGGAGGACGCACCGGAATCCCGTCAGGCCGGGCAGATCATTCTGGAAGCATTGGGCCGCAATCCGCTGTTCATCGCGGCGGCGCTGCCGCTCAAGATATTCCCGCCCTTGTTCAACAGCTATGCAGGTGGGCAGGGCTTTGGCGTTCATGTCGACAGCGCCGTGCGTATCCAGGCAGGCAGCGGCTTTCGCGTGCGGTCCGACCTGTCGATAACGATGTTTCTGGAAGACCCCGATAGCTATGCCGGGGGCGAACTTACGGTCGAAACGCAATTCGGGGCGCAGCAGGTGAAACTGCCTGCGGGCCATGCGGTGTTGTATCCGTCATCGTCGTTGCACCGGGTCAACCCCGTGACGAGCGGTCGCCGGGTGGCCAGCTTTTTCTGGTTGCAGTCCATGGTTCGCGACGACAGCGCGCGGCAGACCTTGTTCGACCTGGACAGCAGCATTCAGGCGCTGGCGACGGCGGTCGGTCAGGATAATGCGGAAATCATCCGGCTGACCGGCGTCTATCATAACCTGCTGCGCCGCTGGGCCGACGCCTGAGGCACAGCGTTACCTGTCCGCGCCGTCAGTCCTGCGCAATGATAAGATCAATCCCCGCCTGACGGACCATGTCGGCTGCCTCCGCGCTGATGCCGGTGTCAGTGATCAGCGTGTCCACCTCATCCAACCTGCACACGATCGCGCCGGAGGACGAGCCGAATTTTGAGCTGTCGACCATCAATATGACCTGTTCCGCCCGGTCGATCAGCCTGCGTTCCGCCGCAACCAGGATGACGTCCTGCTGCATCACACCGCGCGGACCCACGGCTGCTGCACCCATGAACAGTTTGGGCGCGTGGAAATGCGGCATGCTGTCTTCACCCGCCGGGGCAAGGATGATGTTCTGTTCCCGAAACAGCGTGCCTGATGGCAGCAGGATGCGCGTTCCCGCCTGGGGCAGCAGGGCGTTGACGATGTGCAGCGAATTGGTGAGCACCTGAAGGTTCAGGCCCTCCAGGCACGGACACATTTGCAATGTGGTCGTGCCGCCATCGACCATGATGCCTTCACCCGGCCCGCACAAAGCGGCGGCAGCACGACCGATGGCCTGTTTCTGCACCAGATTTTCACTGATGGACTGGTCGAAGGGCCTGCCCGACAAATGGATCGGCGGTTCCGCCGGGGTGACGGTAGTGGATGCCGCTACCTTGGCCCCGCCATGCACACGCACGATATGGCCATGTTCTTCCAGACGTGTGAGATCGCGGCGGATGGTGGCGGGCGATGCGTCCAGCTGCGCTTCCAGATCGCGATAGGAAATGAACCCGCTGAGCCGCAGCGCGTCTAGAATCAGGCTTTCGCGTTCCGCTGCATGCATCTCGTCCGTTTCATCCTTCGCTTGTGCGCCGACGAAGGGGCACCCCTTCGTCGGCGACGCTTATGCACAGGCGGCGAGACGAAATCCATCGCTGGCTAGCGGATAGGCAATGGATTTCGCACCTATTTCTTCAATGTGCCGCCTGCACCCCCAACATGTTGCCCGCGCCGATCACGACCGTGGAGCCGACCAGCAGGCCAATGCCGGTCCAGACTGTGCGCCGCGTGCTCTTGCTCGCGCCCTTCCATTCCCGCAGCGCAAAGCCCCACAGGGTCGAAAAGAGAATGATCGACGCCATGTGCAGCGTCCAGGATGAGAAGCCGTAACGCCCCATCTGGCTTTCGCCCATCGTGTAGAAGAAGAACTGGAAGTACCAGAGGGTCCCGCCCAGCGCCGCGAGCAGATAGTTGGTGAGCAACGGCGCGCGCCCGCCCCGTTCGGGATCGGATGGCGTACCCAGGAACTGCCCAGCGCTTTTGTTCTTCGCGATGAGATAGCTGCACCACAGGGCGTTGGTGGTGAGACCCCCGGCCAGCACGACGCACAGGACCGGCAAGCCCTGGCTCAGCGGGTCGGTCCCGGCGGCCAGCGTCAGGTCGCGAATCGGCTGCCCCGCGTCCAGGCCCCAGGCAAAGCAACCCGACATCACGCCCGAAAAGATGGCGATCAATATGCCCTTTCTCAGGTCGAACTCAGCAACGCCTTCCGACTTCGCTCCGGCCAGGTCCCGCTCCTTCGCCTTGCCCGCGCGGGCGACCACGACGATCCCGCACAAGGTGATGACGATGCCGACCAGCGTGATCTGACCACTGACGGTCGATGCAATCTCACCCATCGTGCCGCGAAAGATTGGCGGTCCGAGCGTTCCGATCACGGTCGTCAGGCCCAGCGCCACTGCCATGCCCAGCGACAGGCCCAGATAGCGCATCGTCAGCCCGAAGGTCAGGCCACCAAAGCCCCACATCGAACCCCAGAACCAGCACCAGAATAATGTTTCGCGCGGCGTCGCGGACAGGACACCCAAAAGGTCGCGGGTCTGAAGCGAGGCAAAGAGCCAGGGCGCGATTGCCCAGGAAAACAGGCCGCCAGCCAGCCAGAAAATTTCCCACGACCAGCGGTTTATCCGCTTGTAGGGGACGTAAAAGCTGGCCGAGGCGAAACCGCCCAGCCAGTGAAAGATGACGCCCAGCGCCGGATTTCCGCCCATCAGATCCTGTCCTTCTATTGTCTTTTAATTCAGCTTTCGGCCAGCGCGAGCCGGTTGATTTCGTCGATGGATTTCATGCCCGTCAGCGTCATTGCCACGCGCATTTCCGCTTCGATCATGGCCAGCATCTGTTCGATGCCGACCTGCCCCTTGGCGGCGAGGGCGAAGGCCCAGGCCCGGCCCAGCAACACGCCTTTCGCTCCCAGCGCGAGCATGCGGACGACGTCGAGACCCGAACGGACCCCGCCGTCGGCCAGCACGGTCAGCCGGTCACCCACTGCATCGGCGATGGGTGGCAGGGCGCGGGCGGTGGAAAGGACGCCGTCCAGCTGCCGTCCGCCATGGTTGGATACGATGATGCCATCAGCGCCGATGGCCGCCGCTTCCTTCGCGTCCTCCGGGTCCAGCAGGCCCTTGATGATCAACGGGCCTTTCCATTCCGACCGGATGAAATCCAGGTCCCGCCAGTTGATCGAATTGTCGAAATTATCCCGCATCCAGGCAAAGAAATCCTCGATTCCGGTCTTGCCCTTCAGCACGGGCGCAACATTGCCCAAGGCATGGGGGCGACCGCGAACGCCGACGTCCCATGCCCAGCCCGGCTTCATCGCGCTCTGGATCGTCCGTCGCAGCGCGCCCTTGAACCCTGCCGCGCCCGCAAGGCCGGAATGATAGTCGCGATAGCGGCTGCCCGGCACCGGCATGTCCACGGTAAAGACCAGGGCAGAACATTTCGCCTCTACCGCCTGCGCCATAAGGTCGCGCATGAATGCGCGGTCGCGGATCATGTAGAGCTGGAACCAGAAGGGTTGGGAGGCGGCGGCGGCGACTTCCGACAGGGCGCAGGCGGACACGGTCGACAGGGTGAAGGGGATGCCAGCCTTGTCCGCCGCGCGCACCGCTTGGCACTCACCGCGCCGGGCGTTCATTCCGGCCAGGCCGATGGGCGCGAGCGCCACCGGCATCGCCAGCTTTTGCCCGAACAAATTGGTCGTCAGGTCCAGGCTGGACATGTCGCGCAGCACGCGCTGCCGTAGGGCGATAGCCTCCAGATCCGCGACATTGCGGCGCAGGGTCACTTCGGCATAGGAGCCGCCGTCAATATATTCGAACAGGAAATGCGGCAGCCGTCGGCGCGCCAGTTCGCGAAAGTCACTGACCGATGCGGCGATCATGCAGTCATCTCCATTTCAGCGCGCCAGCGGGCGCGATAGGCCAGGAGGTCGCCGGATAGCGGTTCCACCTGGCGTAGCGACCCGTTGGGCTTGAGCGCGGGATCGATGAGGCGCAGCGCGCCGAATGAGACATCATTATGAGCGTTGGCGGTATAGACCTGCGTGTCCGGCCGCAACGCCGCAAGCGCGCGCACGAACACTTCGGCTTCGGCGAACCGTCCTTCGACCAGCAGCCGCTGCTCCGCGCCGATGAGGTCCAGCGAACAGTCGGCAACCAGCGCAGCGTAGAGGCAGGCGGCGGCGCGGCGCGCATACCAGTCTTCGGGCCGGTTGACCCAGCGGCAGGTGAGGTCCGGGAAAGGGCCGAAGCCGGGGGCCAGCGTTGGCAGGATCAGGACCGGGTCCGCCAGCAATTGATCGACGGCGGCCAGCAGGGCGGGCTGATCGGGTTTGATGTCCACCCGTCGCGTGTCGATCTCGATCAACGTCTCGATCTCACGCCCGCCCATAAAGCGGGCCGATGGGACGGGCTTTCCATAGGCATCGACATTGACCAGGCAGTCACGCGATTCGGGCAGCGATCCTGTATCCACTGGTTGCGCGGGCAGGCGCATGGCGATGAACCAGGTGCCGGTCGACAGCACGGTGGCTTCGTTGCGGGCGATTTCCGAAAAGCCGCGGGCGGCCAGCAGCGCCGCGTTGGAATCGTGAAGACCGGCCAGAACCCTGACTGTCTGCGGCAGGCCGGTGCGGGCGGCGACTTCGGCGGAAATCGTGCCGACCGTGTCGCCAGCGCCCACCACCGGCGCGAACCGTTCCGCCCAGCCCAGCTGCACCGCCATGGGCGAAAAATCGCCGCTGGCCGGTGCCCATACATCGCTGTGGCAGCCAAGGCTGGTCACTTCGCTGACCGCGCGACCTGTCAGGAACCAGGCCCAATATTGCGCCCAGGGCAGCAAGGTGGCGCTGTCCATGGCATCGGGATAGAGTTGATCCATCCACCAAAGCTGGCTGCCGAAATTCAGGCCGTCGGGCAGCGCGGGCGATCCGGTAATGGCGAAGGTGTCGCGTTGCTTGCGATAGGCAGCCATTACCGCCGACGGCAAAGGCTGCTCATAATCAAAGGGTGCGAAGGCGAGCGTGCCCGGCGAGTCATCGCCATGGCCGGCAAGCGCAGCGACGGCAGCGCCGTGGCCGACCGGAATGATCGCTTCGATCGGCTGATCGGCGTGGCGGGCAAGCATGTCCAGCACCCAGTCGCCGATGCCGTCAGCGTCCAGGCGACGGATTCCATCCACGGTGCACACGCTATTGCGGCGAGTCTGCCGGTCCAGCATATGGCCGTCACGCGACCAGAGGCTGACCTTGCTCAGCGTCTTGCCCATGTCGATGACGATGAAGGCACCCGAATCCAACTGCATCTCTCCAAATCACGCTTATTGAAAACGATCATTATCAATCGCGATTGATCATTTCCAGCAAAAATGATAGCTAGAACGCACGCTGCACATCGCATTTCAGTTGAAGGTACATCATGAACGCTCCGACCAACGCTGCAGATTCCGCCATTTCCTTTGCCGTTCCCACCAGCCGCTGGGACGATTCGGCCGCCGCGTCGATGAGCCCTGCGGAACTGCTGCTATATCGGTCCAACCTGCTGGGTTCCGACCTGACCGTCACCAATTTCGGCGGCGGCAACACATCGGCCAAGATTCTGGAAATCGATCCGCTGACCGGCGAAAAGGTCGAGGTGTTGTGGGTCAAGGGTTCGGGCGGTGACATCGGATCGATGAAGCTGGACGGTTTTGCGACGCTTTACCAGGACAAGTTGCTCAGCCTGGAAGATCATTATGGCGGTGAGCAGGACGACGACAAGATGGTCGGATATCTGCCGCACTGCACCTTCAACCTGAATGGCCGCGCCGCTTCGATCGACACGCCGCTGCATTCGCTGCTGCCCTTCGCCCATGTCGACCATGTCCACCCCGACGCGATCATCGCGCTGGCCGCGTCGTCAGGCGGGGAACAGGCGACCAAGGAGATTTGGGGCGGCAAGATCGGCTGGCTGGGCTGGAAGCGTCCGGGCTATACGCTGGGCGTGCAGCTGCGCGATTATGTGAAGGCAAACCCCGGCCTGGAAGGCGTGATGCTGGCGGGTCACGGCATCATCTGCTGGGCCGATACGGCGAAAAGCTGCTATGAACATACCGTTCGGCTGATCGCTGACGCGGCGAGCCACCTCAATGCGAAGCTGGCGGGCAAGCCTGCCTTTGGCGGTCGCAAGGTCGCGCCAAACCCGGATCGCGCCGCCATCGCTGCTGACCTCATGCCCCGTTTGCGCGGTTTCATGACGGGCGCGCGTGCCAAGCTGGGCCATTTTTCCGATGATGCCGAAGCGCTGGAGTTTGTCGGGTCAGTCGATTTCGATCGGCTGGCCGCGCTCGGCACATCCTGCCCCGATCACTTTTTGCGCACCAAGATCGCGCCGCTGACGCTGGACCCGGAGCGGCTGCAGGACGACGCCTATCTGGCGGAAAAGATCGAGGATTATCGCAAGCTTTACGGCGCTTATTATGAACGGTGCAAGCGCGCGAACTCGCCCGCGATGCGCGATTCCAATCCGGTCGTCGTGCTGGTGCCGGGCGTGGGTCGCTTCACCTTCGCGACCGACAAGACGACGGCGCGCCTTGCCGGTGAATTTTACGGCAATGCCATCAACGTGATGCGCGGGTCCGAAGCGATCGGCGACTATATCGCGCTGGACGAGCAGGAAGCGTTCGACATCGAATATTGGCTGCTGGAGGAAGCAAAGCTTCAGCGCATGCCCAGCCCCAAGCCGTTGGTCGGCAAGATCGCGCTGGTCACCGGCGGCGCTGGCGGCATCGGCGCGGCAACGGCTGCTCGCCTGATGGCGGACGGTGCCTGCGTGATGCTGGCCGACCGCGACGCCGATGCTGTGGAAAATGTCCGTGCCGGTTTCGCCAAGCAGTTCGGCAGGGATGTCGTCCGCGCAGCCGTGGTTGACGTCACCGACGAAGCGCAGGTGCAATCGGCCTTCGACGCCTGCGCGCGTGAGTTTGGCGGGCTGGACATATTGGTCGCCAATGCGGGCATCGCTTCGTCCGCGCCGATCGAGGAAACCACCGTCGCCCTGTGGCGCAAAAATTATGACGTTCTGGCGGAAGGCTATTTTCTGACCGCGCGGGCTGCTTTCCCGTTGATGAAGCGGATGAAGGACCAGGGCGGTGCGTCCATCGTCTTCATCGGGTCGAAAAATGGCGTTGCTGCGGCAACCAACGCATCGGCTTATGCTTCGGCCAAGGCTGCGGCCAATCACCTGGCCCGCTGCCTGGCGCTGGAAGGCGCGCCGTCGGGCATCCGCGTGAACGTCGTCAACCCCGACGCCGTCATCAAGGGGTCTAAGATTTGGGACGGTGACTGGCGCAAGGAACGCGCGGGCGCACATGGCATCGATTCGGGCCGCGAACTGGAAGAACATTATCGCCAGCGGTCCATGCTGAAGCGCGACGTGCTGCCATCGGATATTGCGGAAGCCGTCTATTTCCTGGCGTCGGATATGTCGGCAAAATCGACCGGCAACATGATCAACGTTGACGCGGGGAACGCCCAGGCCTTCACTCGCTAATCACCACAGGAGAGGATGATGGCGATCATGAAAATGTTGGACAGGCGGACCGGATGGATGCTGGCGGCAGTGGCGATGGCCCAATCGGGCGTCGCTGCTGCGGAAGCCGCCAAGGTCAAGGCGGCTGTTTCCGAAATTCTGCCAGTGAGCATGGCCGAGCCGGGCGCGATTCCGCTGTACCCGCAGGTCCGGGGCAAGAAGGCCAAGGCTGCGGAGGCCGAGAACTGGACCGTGGTGCGGGGCGAGGGCCGATCCGTGCGCAACGTCACGGTCCCGACGCTGACGCCTTTCCTGCCGGAAGCGGGCAAGGCTAACGGCGCTGCCGTGGTGGTCGCGCCGGGCGGAGGCTTCATGGCGCTGTCCATGGACCATGAAGGCTATAAGGTCGCCCGGCAGCTTGCCGATCGTGGCATTGCGGCTTTTGTCCTGAAATACCGCCTGATCCCCACCCCCGCCGACCAGCAGGAAGCAAACCGCGCGATCATCGCAAGGCTCGGCGCAGCTTTTCGCGGCGGACCGGACGTGCCAAAACTGGAAAAGCCCGAAGCAACGGAAGATGCGATTACCGCATTGCGGATGGTTAGGGCGGACGCGGCGAAATGGGGCGTCGACCCTGCGCGCGTCGGCATGATCGGCTTTTCCGCAGGCGCGATAACGGCGCTTAATACCGTCCTTCAGGCTCCGGCGGATCAGCGCCCGGCCTTTTTCGGTTATGTCTATGGTCCCCAGACCGCCGTGGCAGTCCCGGCGGATGCGCCGCCCATGTTCGACGCCATCGCCATGGACGACCAGCTGTTTAAGACCATGGGCTTTCCCATCGTCGAAGCCTGGCACAAGGCGAAGCGCAAGGTGGAAATCCACGGCTATCAAAAGGGCTATCACGGGTTCGGCCTTGGCCGTCCCGGCACTACCACAACGCTGCTGATGGATGAATTCCATGCATGGCTGGCCATGCAGGGCTTCCTCGGAAGCCAGACCAAGAAGTGAGATGATCATGACCACGAACCTCCCCCTTTCCGACGATCTGATTGCCCAGGCCAATGCACGGGAAACCGCGGCGTTGGAGGAAGATTACGCGGCGCTAGGGCGTCAGCTTGAACGGCGCGGCATCGACATCGATGCGATCAAGGGCCGCGTCGCGGGCTTTTCCGTTGCCGTGCCCAGCTGGGGGGCGGGCCGTGGCGGCACCCGTTTCGCCAAATTCCCGATCGCGGGCGAACCGACCACCATCTACGAAAAGCTGCAGGATTGCGCCGTCATCAACCAGCTGTCGCGCGTGACCCCGCGCGTGTCGCCGCATTTCCCGTGGGACAAGGTGTCCGATTACGCGGCGCTGCGGGAAGAAGCGGCGAGCCTTGGCCTGGGATTCGACGCGGTCAATTCCAATACGTTTCAGGATCAGAAGGATCAGGCGCACAGCTACGCTACCGGATCACTGTCCTCCACCGTCGCCGAAACCCGCGCTCAGGCAGTCGAACATAACATCGAATGTATCGAAATCGGCAAGCAGCTGGGATCGACCGACCTGACCGTATGGGTCGGTGACGGCACCAATTTCCCCGGCCAGCAGGACCTTGCCCGCAGCCTTGACCGCTATCTGGAAGCGGCGGCGCAGGTTTATGCCGCGCTGCCCGACGATTGGCGCATGCTGTTGGAACATAAGATGTTCGAGCCTGCCTTCTATTCGTCCGTCATTTCCGACTGGGGTTCGTCGATCCTTGCGGCGCAGGAACTGGGCCCCAAGGCAAAGTGCCTGGTTGATCTGGGCCATCATGCCCCCAACACCAATATCGAACAGATTGTGGCCCGCCTGCATCGTTTCGACAAGCTGGGTGGTTTCCACTTCAACGACAGCAAATATGGCGACGACGACCTGGATTCAGGTTCGATCAACCCGCACCAGCTGTTCCTGATCTTCAACGAACTGGTCGAAGCGGAACTGAATCCCCGCGACGGCTTCAATCCCAGCTATATGATCGACCAGTCGCACAATGTGACCGATCCGATCGAATCCATGCTGTCGTCCGCCGAAGCGATCACGTCCTGCTTTGCCAAGGCGTTGCTGGTCGACCGTCAGGCGCTGCACGGGGCGCAGGAATCCAATGACACGATGATGGCGTTCCAGGCGTTGCGCCGTGCCTATAATGTGGACGTCGCCCCGATATTGGCGATGGCCCGCATGGAATCGGGCGGCGCGATCGACGTGCTGTCCACCTATCGCCAGAGCAAGTGGCGTGAGCGCAAGGCACAGGAACGCAAGCCGGTCGGACTGGGCGCTGGCATCGTCTAAGGCGCGACAGGGTCCCGGTCCCTCAGGAGGAGGGAACCGAGACCCTGCCTTCTCGCCTGGACTTGCGGAATATCAGGTGCCGCAGAAAGTCGCCAACACCCGCTCATGTTCCAGCGGGGGCGCGGCATATCCCTCATTTTCAGGCTGGTCGTCGAACGGGCGGGACAGCAGTTGCAGCAGCCGTTCGAACGGGGCGAAATCGCCCTTGTCCACTGCCGCGCGGATCATTTCCTCGACGCGATGATTGCGGGGGATGAAGGCTGGATTGACGCCGCGCATGGCGTCACGCCGTTGCGCCGCCGGAATCTGCTCCATCCCCAATCGTTCGCGCCAGCGCGCCAGCACGCTGTCGGCGGCAAGGGGGTCGACGAACAGCCCGCGCAACGGCTCATCGCCTTCGCCCGGCTCAATCGCATCCGCCAGGCGACGGAAGAAGAGGGTGAAGTCGACCTGGTTGGCGGCCATGGTATCGAGCAATTCGGTGACCAGGTCCGCGTCACCATCGGCCCGTTCATCCAGGCCAAGCTTGGCACGAAAACCCTGAAGCTGTGCATCCAGAAAACGGGGGGCGTAGAGCGACAGCGCTTCTTCCGCATCGGCGATCGCTTTCGCCTCGTCGGCATCGAGCAGGGGCAGCAGGGTTTCGGCCAGCCGGGTCAGGTTCCACAATCCAATGCCGGGCTGGCTGCCATAGGCATAACGGCCCGCCCGGTCGATCGAGCTGAAAACAGTGCCGGAATCATAGCTGTCCATGAAGGCGCAGGGACCATAATCGATGGTCTCGCAGGCGACCGACATATTGTCCGTATTCATGACGCCGTGGATGAAGCCTATGAGCATCCAGCGAGCGATGAGATCAGCCTGACCAGCGATCACTTGGTCGAGCAGCGCGCGATAGGGGCGGGGCGCGCTTGCGGCGTCGGGATAGTGACGGGCGATGACATGGTCCGCCAGGATGCGCAGGCCATCTACGTCACGCCGCGCCGCGAAGAATTGAAAGGTGCCGACCCGAATGTGGCTGGACGCGACGCGTGTCAGGACCGCGCCGGGCAGCGCTTCCTCCCGATAGACGGGATCGCCTGTGGTGACGGCGGCAAGCGCGCGGGTGGTGGGGACGCCGAGCGCCGCCATCGCTTCGCTCATCACATATTCCCGCAGCACGGGACCCAGCGCGGCACGGCCATCGCCTCCACGGGAAAAGGGCGTGCGGCCAGCGCCTTTGAGCTGGATGTCCCGCCGTTGCCCCCGACGGTCGATCACTTCGCCCAGCAGGATCGCTCGTCCATCGCCTAGCTGGGGCACGAAATTGCCGAATTGATGGCCTGCATAGGCGGTCGCGATGGGGTCAGACCCCGGCGCGATCGACTGCCCCGATAATAGTCGCAGCCCATCTTTGCCGGACAGCCATTGCGGGTCGATATCCAGGTCCGCCGCCAAGGCTTTGTTAACGCGGATGAACGCGGGATGGGATGCCTGCGCAGGCGCGACCCTGGCAAAGAAGCGATCGGGAAGCCGGGCATAGCTGTTGTCGAAAGCCAGGGTCATGCCAAGGCTCTGGCGCGGGACATATCGGGGGAAATTATCTGGGTCATCAGGCTCATGTGGTGATCGCACCGGGATGTAAAAGGGACATGTTCAGCAATCTTGCGTATCCCCGTGACACATAATAGGCTGCGTCCCAAGGGGAGAGGAACAATGCTAACAGCAAAGGGCGCTGCGGAATGAGTTCCGCGGTGGAGAGTGCATGTCGTCCGCCGCACAGGGTAGGGCGTCCTTCGGCAGAACAGAGCAAGGAGCTGATGGCCGCCGTGCTGCACGCGGCGCGCGAAGAGTTCGCCACAAAGGGCTTTCATCACGCCACGATGGAAGCAATTGCGATCCGCGCCGGGGTATCCAAGCGGACATTATATGCATGGCACGCCGACAAAGAGGCGCTGCTGCACGCCGCGATCATGGACAGGGCCGCCGGACTTACCGACAATGTGATCGATCCCAAAGCCGATCTGAAAGCGGCTATCACCGCTTATTCGCTCAACATGCTTGGCGAAATGACGACCGACTATGCCATTTCCATTGGCGGGTTGATGATGAGGGAGGCGCGTCAGTTTCCCCTCGCGAGTGAGGGGCTGGAACAGGGCCAGGAATATCTGTGCCGTCCCTTGGTGACATTGTTGCGGGAATTGGGAATGGCGGCGGCTGAAGCTGAAGCCGTTGCAGAAATATATGTCGCGGCATTGCTGGGGCAGCTTCAGCCCAGTCTGGTCATGGGCAAGCCCGCCCCGACGCCGGAGCAGAACCATCAACATGTCGCGATGGTCGTCGAGTTGATCCTGCCGGGGCTGGAAAAACGACTGGGCCAGATATCTTCCGACCGTTGCAGGTCCGCCGGAAGCCGCTGAGCTGGCAATGGCAAGCGTAAAAGAAAAGGAGCCCACCACTGTCGTGGCGAGCTCCCGATCTTTTTCGGTGACGGGGGGGGCAGATCACTCCGCCCCTTTGATCACCAGCGGAAGGTACCGACCAGGCCGAATTCACGCGGCACGGTGCTGGAGATCGTCGCATAGCCCGCCTGAACGGGACCAGCAAAGGTTCCGACCTGCGGAATGTTCTGGAAGTCGGTGATCCGCTGCTGGTTCAGCACATTCTTGACGAAGCCGGTGAGTTCCCACTGGCCGTCATTGCCACGGACGCCCGCGAACAGGTCGAGCAGGGTGCGGCTACGATAGTCGAAGTCGCGCTGTTGCGAGTAGACACCCGGACGATAGCTGATCAGGCCACGCAGGAAGGGCTCAACCGAACCTTCTACCGGAACGCGCAGCTCGGTCGTGGCCGACAGGCTGAAGTTCGGCGTGTCGCTCATGCGCGTCAGACGGCAGAAGCTGACATTGCCGGTGCCCGAAATGACAGCCGATCCCGTCGTGTCGGGGCGGCCATCGCCATCGAAGTCGTTGCAAGGCAGGCGCGCGCTGTTTTTGTAGCGTGCCTTAACATAGGACATGTTGACCGACAGGTCCCAGAAGTCGGTCGGGCGGGCGTCGATCGATGCTTCGATACCCTTGATCGTGGCGTCGCCATTATAGTTGAAGTCGAACGTGCCATCGGTAGCGGGAACGTCGGTGCCGTTGTCGATCGTGCCTGGAGCGCAGACACCCGGTGCCGAATTCGGGCAGTTATAGTAGATGCCCGAGAAGCGCGACACGAAGCCGTCGAACTTCTGGTAGAATGCGGACACCGCGAAGTTGACGCGACGGTCGAAGAGCGAACCCTTCAGGCCGGCTTCGAAATTGTCGGTCTTTTCGTTCTGGGTGGTCAGCAGATCCGACGAGATGCCGATGGGCGCAGCGATGCCGACGCCCCCTGACCGGAAGGAATGGCCGTAGGCGATGTAGCCGGTCAGGGCCCGGCTGAATTCATAGCTGAGCGTCGCGCCGCCGGTCAGCGGCCTGTTCTTCAGATCACGCAGTTCGGCGGGAATGCCTTCTTGCACCAGATCTGGCGAGCCGGGCGACGTGGTGACGAGATCGGCCACGCGAACCGAATTGAGGATCGTGTAGCGAAGGCCGCCTTCCAGCGTGAAGCCGCCCGTCCGCACCCGGCCATTGGCATTGAAGGACAAGGTTTCCTGGTCGGCGGGAGCCGTGAAATATGTCGTGAATGGCAGGTAGGTAACACCCGCAATGGCAGGCGCGGGCGCGAAGAACAGCGCGGTGTCCTGTGTCACGCGCGTGGTGCCGGTCAGCGTCTGATAGAAAGCGCCGACGCCCCAGCCAAACATGCCATCATCATTGGAAGCCAGACGCAGTTCGAACGTGGGTGAGCGGTAGGGCGTAAAGGTATGCTGAGGAATGGCGAGGCCCGGAATGCTATTGGCCGGATCGCCGTCGCGCCGCTGGTCAAGGTCGGTCGCCTGATAGGCAGCCAAGCCGTTCAGGGTGGCCCAGCCAAGATCCCAGTCGAAGTTGAAGTTGACGATGTGCGAAACATTCTTGAACCTGTTCAGGCCATCTGCAACCGCCGCACGGTCCTTGATGCTGAAATCGCCAGGCCCGGTCGGCACGCCGCCAAAGCTGTTGGCGGCACCAACGACCTGGGTATACTGACGTACATCCGACTGAAGATATTGATAGGTCAGATAGGCGGTGAAATCTTCGGTCGGGCGCAGGCCCAGCGTGACGCGACCGCTCTGCGTGTTGCCGCGCGAATAGTCACCGTTGGTGACGTTGCGCACCTGATTGTTGCGGTTGCCATCGACCATCGCGGCGACGCGCAGCGAAACCTTTTCGTTGAAGGGCAGGGTTACGCCCCCCTGAACGTTATAGGCATGACGATCCGTCACCGTGCCCTGGGCATAGCCTTCGACTTCGCCGAATTTGGGACGCTGCGTCGTGATGGTGATCGAGCCAGCCGGCGACGACAGGCCGCGCAACAGACCCTGGGGGCCGCGCAGCACTTCGATCTGGCCAATGTCGTAAAGTGCCGTGAACACGGTGTTTGCGTCGGCGGGCGCTTCGTTGAAATAAATCTGAACGCTGGGGTCGCTGCCCTGATCGGCGTCAAAGCCAATGCCGCGCAATGTGGTCGTGTTGTTGCGACCGGTGGTGTTGGTCAGCTCCAGGCCGGGGGCCAAGCGCGAAATATCCTTGGTATCCAGGATGTTCAGCTTCGAAATCTGCTCGCTGGTGACCGCGTTGACGGACATCGGCACATCCTGAAGGCTGCGCGAGTCACGCGTGGCGGTCACGACGATTTCTTCATAAACCGGTTCCGCCGCTGCGGCCTGGGTGGCCTGTGCGGCGTCTTCTTGAGCGTAAGCAGGCGCAATCGATGCCAGTGCCGCGAAAGCTACGCCGCTGGACAGAAAAGTCATAAAGTTCCGGCTCATGGAAATCTCCCCAATAGATGGGGCGGCGAACTGCCCTCGACGGTTTACTTTGTCAAGGCGACGTAATCGAACTGAAACAAAGATGTGAGTGCGTGCTAACACCTGGCGAACGCGCTCTATTGCAGGTCCTGATTTCCTGCAAGCACTAGAAAAGGCCCGCTAAAACAATAGGATATCGAAAGATTGCCGACCGTCATCAACCGTCGGGCTTCGCCGATCCTGTCGCCGAACTTGATGGGCAGGATGGGGCATTTCCTGCTGCGGTGCGGCATTAATGGCACAGTCGGTGGTCGGTTTATAACTGTTGATTCATTGAGCGGGGAAGCGATATTTCGCGTGGTTTTCCGCGCCCTAACGCGACGCCTGACTTGAACTAAAGGCCGCGCCCGGCCTGAAACGCCAAAAAAAGAAGGTCCGCTCTTATACAGTGCGGACCTCCGGCATTTTGGTAGATGCGCAGTCCCTAGCTGCCGAAGCGGTAGCGCAGCTTCAGTCCGTACATGCGAGGCTCGCCATAATTTGTCGACCATACGCCCAATGTCTGGAACACGCCGGAATTGCCGACCGGGACCAGCTTGTTGGTCAGGTTGGTGCCGAACAGGGTCGCGTCGAACCCGGTGCCACCGACATTGCGCCAGTTGATCGACGCGTTCAACAGGCTGTAGGCCTTGAACGTGACGCCTGGTTCCACCGGCACGCCGTTGAATTCCGGTGGGTTGAGCGGCGATGTATTCTGGCTCGACAGATAGGAATAGCTGACGAACAGCGACATCTTGCCCATATCCTCAGGCACCGGGATGTCCAACGTGCCGCGAAGGTTGACGATCCAGGGGGTCAGGAACTGGAACCGATTGCAGCTATAGTCGGCCACTTCGCCGGCAGGTACGAGCCCGTTAGGGAAATCGCCGCCATTGCACGCAAATTGTCCAGCCGGGGTCAGAACCAGCTGTTCGAACTTCTTGTAATCGGCATCCGTGTGACTGACCGTCGCGGCCAATTCCAGAAGGTCAAACGGCCGGATGGAGGTTTCGACCTCCAGCCCCTGAACATGCGCCGATGCACCCAGCACCTGCGCGCCCTGAGCGCTGGTAACGGTGTTGAAGTCACCCGCAGGCCGTTGAACATTATTATATTTCGAAAAATAATAAGTGGCGTTCAAGCGGAAGGGAATGGTCCCACCCAGCCGCCAGTCAGATTTGAATCCGGCTTCATAACTCATCAGCTTTTCGGGCTGAAACACCCGCGTTTCGGTCCGCACGGCGAAGGTGTTGATGCCGCCAGCCTTATATCCCCGGCTGACTTTGGCATAGAGCATCAAATCGCTGGTCGGTCGATAGTCCAGGCCCAACGTGTAGGTCGGCGCCTTGCTCTTGAGCGTAGCGTCGAACTTACAGCCGGAACCTGGCGCGGGTGTCAGCCCCGGCACGAAATTCGGATCGAAATCATTCGCGACGTCGGCAAGCGGTATCGGGGTAGCGCCGTTCACGCTACAGATGACATTGCCGGGCGCCGTCGCATCATGTCGGAAGCTATAGTTAAAGCCCGACACCGTATCCCAGGTGTAGCGGAAGCCCGTGGTCAGCCGCACGCCGGCGGCGGCTGAAGTAAGCACCCCGAGGTCGAGCGTGGATTGAGCGTATAGCGCCTTCGACTTGTTGCTGACCCCGGTATAGGATTCAGCCGGTGCGCATAGGCCGGTGAAGAGTGCGGGGCAGAAGTTGAGTGATGTCGCGCCCCACAAACGGTCGGGTTTTGAGTCATAATAAAATCCGCCTACCGTGAAGTTCAGGCGGTCATCCAGCATCGTTCCCTGAATCTGCAATTCTTCCGTAAACTGTTCGAGGGAGTCGCGGGGCAAGTCCCAGTTATCGTTTCCATTCACATAGACATTGCCCGGCGTGATCGGGAGGCCCAACTCCGACAATCCCGGGATTGGAAAATTGGGCAGGTCGGCATTTTGCACGGAAGGATCATATTGCTGGAGCGGCGTGCCATCCTGATCCGTCCCATAGTCGCTGCGCAGTTTCTGGAAACTGATGATGTTCCGCAGCATGAGTTCATCGCTCAGTTCCAGGGAAGTCGTATTGATGACGCCCCAGGTCTCGATCTTGCTGAAGGCGTCGGTGCTCATGCGGGTACGGCGCGGGCCAATGGCGTTCGCCTGGTCGGTCTGTGCCTGATAAACGTCACAGGATACACCGAGGAAGGGTATGGGCGGGTTGCCGCAAAACCCGACCGCCTGCAGCAAATTCTCGTTCCAACCGCGATGGATGAACCCAGCGCCATTGTTCGATGATTTGGTGCCATAGGCGAGCAGATAGTTTTCGAAACGCTCCGTTGGCTTCATCATGATGCCGATGCGGCCCGAATACCAATGCTTGTCGTCGCGCCACTTGTTCCACACAATATCTTTCGTGTAACCGCGCCGGTCTTCATAGGCAGCGACCGCACGCACCATCAGCTTCTCGCTGACGATTGGAACGTTGATCGCGCCTTCCAGACTGATGAGATTATAGTTGCCGACGGAAGCCTGGACATAACCTTCGAATTTGTTGGTCGGCTTGTGCGGCGTGAACAATACCGCGCCACCAGTGGTGTTGCGTCCGAACAATGTGCCTTGCGGACCTGACAACACCTGAACATTTTCCAGGTCGACGAACATGCCTGGCCCACCCTGCAACGGCAGGCTGATCGATGCGGGAACGGGCACTTCGGCCATGTAGACGGCCACCGCTGGCGACGAAAGGAAGCCGGTCGACTGCCCACGGATCGAATAGGATTGTGAATCCGACGTTGCCGACCCCTGAGTGCCCGCGACGAGAGATGGCACCGCGCCGTAAAGATCCTGCGGTTCAGAGATATTGAGCTGTTCCAGCCGTTCCGGCGTGAAGGCCGTGACGACTACGGGAACATCCTGCGCCCGTTCCTCGCGCCTTTGTGCGGTGACGATAATGTCAGCGCCCGAAATGCCGTTCCCGACCGGCGATGCGCTTTCATCTGCGGGTGGCTGACTGTCGACGGCTAAATTGGCTTCATTCTGAATGCCTTGCGCCATTGCCGGACTTACGAAAAACGCCGCGAAGGCTACGCCCCCCATCAGCGCTGAACGAGCTACACTCGCCATCTTCCTCTCCCCTGCTGTTCTTTTTGTGATGGCGATGTACCAAAATGGTCATCAAAGGCCCTAAAGGACGCCGCACACCCAGCTGTATCATAACATCTTCGTTTCGCTACGTATAGCGGGTATAGATGTCACACTGATCATATAAGTGCGTATATTGTATACTTGATAGTTGACCAAATCGACAGATTCGTTCGAATTTTAATTGTCCTTGTTCGATCGGGACTTCACGCTTGCGGATAAGGTCGATGACGTTGATAAACTTCGGCATGATAGTGCCGGACGGACCCGCGACCGCTGCGCATGTGGCGGTTCATTATGACGAACTCGATTTCGCCTACCGTCGCATGTGGGGCGATCATGTCCATCATGGCTATTGGTGCACCGGCAGCGAAACCGCTGAAGAGGCGGTGGCTGCGCTGGTCACGCTGGTGGAACGGCGGCTTGCGTTGGAACCGGGGCATAATGTCTGTGACATCGGTTGCGGATATGGGGCGACCGCTGCCGACCTTATGAGCCGCCATGATGTGTCCATCGCCGGGCTGACCCTGTCGGCGGCGCAGCAGCGGGTTGCGTCAGGGCGTGGGCACCGCTTTACCTGCCTGCTACGCGACTGGATGGACAATGGGCTGGAAACCGGCGCTTATGACAGGGCATATGCAATCGAAAGTTCCGAACATATGGTCGACAAGGCGCGCTTCTTCACGGAGGCGCGGCGCATATTGCGGCCGGGCGGAAAACTGGTCGTGTGCGCGTGGCTGGAGGGGGAGGGCGTCTCGCCCTGGCAGGCGCGCCATCTGCTGCTGCCCATCTGCCGCGAAGGACGGCTTCCCAGCATGGGCAGTCGGGCCGACTATGTCGATCTGGCCGCGAGCGCGGGCTTCGTACTGGCGGACTATCAGGATATCAGCAGGCAGGTGCGGCGCACCTGGTCGATCTGCCTGATGCGTTTGTTGAAGGGCCTGGCCACCGATAGCGAGATCCGGCGGCTGGCGCTCGCTCGGACGACGCAAAGCCGCGATTTCATGCTCAGCCTGCCTCGCCTGATCATCGCGCTGCGCACTGGCGCCATGCGCTACGGCATATTCCAATGGGAAGCTGCTATATGAACCGATATGGTTCATGGGGTGGAGCAAAGAAATGACAATGTCGTGACCCGCCTGGCAACAAGATCGCGACAAGAGGAGCAGATGGATGCGCCCGGCCTTGACCCTGCCGTGTACGAACGGGTCTTGCATGACTTGGCGCGGGTCAACCGTTGGACCTTCACCGCCTGGCCTAGCATGGCCTTTCTAGACCGCGCGGTGGGATCGGCGAAGCGATTTCGTTTGCTCGACGTGGGCTTTGGCGATGGCGACATTTTGCGCGCCATCGCCCGCTGGGCGCGACGGCGCGGGATCGATGCGCAACTGGCCGGCGTCGATCTCAACGAAAAAAGCCTGAACGCCGCGCGCAACGCCACCCCGCGCGAACTGGCGATCGATTATCGGATCGGCGACTATCTCGACCAACCTGAACGGTTCGATTTCATCATTTCCAGCCAGGTTGCGCATCATATGACCGATGCGCAGCTCATGACATTCCTGCACCATATGGAAGCTAATGCCCGGATCGGCTGGTTCATCTGCGACCTTCACCGGCATGGTTTCGCCCACTGGGGCTATCCCCTGCTGGCGCGACTGCTGCGCGTGCACCGGATCGTGCGGGAAGATGGGCAGCTGTCCATCGCGCGCTCCTTTCGGCCCGGTGAGTGGCGTGATCTGGTGGAGCAGGCGGGCATTGCGCCTGATCATGTCAGGATCATTCGCCGCTTTGCCTTCCGCCTGTGTGTCGAGCGGGTGAGGGCGACACCCCTCAACCCCTGACGATGCGGGTCAGTGCCGCAGCCCGCGTCCCCAGTTGCGGGACTCGCCGAACCAACGCCATCATCGCCCGGCGCGGCAGGGGCAGGGCGGCCCCATGGCGCAGCATTTCCGCGATACTCAGCGGTCGGCGGCACTGCCGGTTCATGCTGCGCTGCCAGCCGGGCGCGGCTCCGCCACCACCATCCAGCATCGCCCGCGCCGCGCTCGCTCCGCTGGTAAGGGCGATGGCGATCCCGTCCCCTGCGAGGGATGCGATGACGGCGGCCTGGTCGCCGATGCGGAAGATGCCATCGTCGCTTTCCCGTGCGCGCCAGCCATAGGGGACGCCGGCGATGGCCTCGAAATGGGGTGGCCCGGCGTCGTCCATCCGGGCTGCGAGTGCTGGTGCTTCGCTCATCAGCTCTGCCAGCAGGGGAGCGATACCCCCGGCGCGGCTCAGCCGGTCGCTGCTGATCGACAGGCAAAGATTGGTCGACCCGTCCTCCTGAAGCAGCAGTCCGGCATAGCCATGATCGAACAGATGCAGTTCCACCAGCCCGGCCAGCGCTTCGGACCGCGCGGGCGAGGGCGGCAACGACGCCCGCAGGCCGACGGAAGAATGGGTGAATTGGCGCGCAAGGCCGCGCATCTCATGCTTGCCGGTCGCCAGGAAAATGGCGTTGGCGGCGATGATTTCGCCGTCGTCCAGGCGAACGGTGCGGGCAAGTGGATCGATGGCGCGCGCTGCTTGCCCCCGCGTTACGTCTGCGCCAGCGGCGATGGCCGCATCGATCAGCGCGCTGTCCAGAGTTTTGCGCGAAAGGCCCGCTGCTTTGGCGGGCAGATCGGCCATCACCGTCCGGTCGCGCGCAATCAGCCTGAACCGGGTGATGGGCCGCGCGCCCAATGCCCAGGGGTCGATGCCCAAATCCTTGAGCGCCGTCAGCGCGTCCCATCCCAGAAATCCGCCGCATACGCCACGCGGCGGGACCATGTGCCGCTCCACCAACCGCGGCTTCAATCCGGCCCTCGCCAAAGTGATAGCCGCCGCCGAACCCGCCGGGCCTCCACCGATGATGAGCGCGGGGACAGGCATCAGCCTGCTCTGGCGAAACGGAAACCTTCCGCCGCCACGCCGGGGCCAAAGGCCAGCGCTACGCCATTCCCCGCCCGCTGATCGTCGAGCATGTCCGCCAGGATGAACATCAACGTCGCGGACGACATATTGCCATGGCGGGCAAGGATGGATCGGGACGCCGACAGCGCGCCCTCATCCAGATCCAGACCATGTTCCACTGCATCCAGTATCGACCGGCCACCGGCATGGACCGCCCAATGGTCGATCTTCGCCGGTTCGACCGGCCCACATAGAAGCCGCCGGATATCGGGGTCCTTGAGCGCGGACTGGATGCGGCCGGGGACTTCGCCGGACAAATGCATCAGGAACCCGCTGTCGCCGACATGCCATTGGATCAGTTCAGCCGAGTTTGGCAGGGTGAGCGCGAATGACTGGCCCAGGCTGATCCCCTGCTGCTCCGCCGTGACGAGCGCCGCTGCCGCCCCGTCCCCAAATTGCAGCATCATCAGCAGCCGGTCGACCTGCTGTTCCGGCTGAAGATGAAGCGAGGACAGCTCGACCGTGACCACCAGCACCCGCGCGTCCGGTTCCGACCGCACGATATGGCGGGCGGTGCGCAGGGCCGCGACCGCAGCATAGCAGCCCATGAAACCGACCAGCGTCCGCTCCACATCGGCAAGACCCAGCGTGGCGGCTATGATCTGGTCCACGCCGGGCGCGATGAAGCCGGTGCAGCTGGCGACCACCAGATGGGTGACGCCTTCGACCCCCACCTTATTGCGCAGCGCTTTAATTGCGCGCAGCGCCAGCGGCGGCGCATATTCCCCGTAAAGCTGCATACGCTGCGCTGTTGAAGGCATGCCATCGGCGTAGAACCCGCCCGGATCGACCGGGGAACCTCCCCCCGGCGCGGCGGGTAGGACCGACCAGCGATGGTCGATGCCGCTACGGTCCGCCATGCGTGTGAACAGCTGCCGCGCGCGGTCGTCCTTCAACTGCCGGGCCGCCCATTGGATGAAGGAGAGGTGGACGTCCTGCTTTGGTACTGCGCAGCCGATCGCATTGATGCAGGCGTTGGTCTGGGTCATCGGCTTCCATTCTCCCGGCGAAAGGACTGGAACGCCGCTACGCCTACAGATGATCCTATGGCACGTTGGAGCTGGTGGAAAGCGGTGTCTGGGATGAACTTTTCGAGGGGGCCAGAGCTAGGGGTAAGCGTGTTCCTGCGCAGGCAGGAACCCAGTCTGAGCGGTGAACTGGGCTCCTGCATTCGCAGGAGCACGTGGTGCGCAAGTTCCCGCCAGGCCGCCTATTCGGCGGCGAGAGCGGGCGCGGCCCGGAAATGCGGGATGACCTGTTCCCCGATGTTGCGGATCGTTTCCATGATCACTTCATGCGGGATGCCGCCCATCTGGAACAGGAACAATATTTCGTCAGCGCCCGCGTCGAACAGACGGCTGACATAACGGATGCAGTCGTCCGGCGTGCCGTATGCGTCCTGCGCCACCTCGAAACTTTCGGTATGATGGCGGCCAACCTCGATCTTCTCTTCGGACAGCCAGGCGACGGTTTCTTCCTTGTGCCGTTTCAGCGCGGCTTCCTGTTCGCTGGCGTCCAGATCCTCGATCGACGGCTTGGGACCACCTGAATACCAGTAGCCCAGCGATTCCACGAAAAAGCGTTGCCCTCGCAGGCCGACGCGCCGCGCCTTTTCCCGGTCTTCCAGCACGACGGCGGGGCACAGGGCGGCAAGATGCGCCTGCGGGCGATATCCGACCTGATCCTCTGCCTTCCGATGGGCGTAGGCTTCCCGGTAGATGGCGTTTTTGTCAGCAATGTCATCCGGCCCGGCAAAGCCCAGCACCAACGCCCCCAGCCCGCGCGAACCGGCGGTGACCAGGGAATCGGCGCGGGTGCAGGCCATGTAAAGCTGCGGGTGCGGGTCCTGTTTGGGGCTGGGATGGATCGGACGATGCGGGATTTTTACATATTCCCCGTCATGCTCAATCTCACCCTGCTTCAATATCTTGGGGATGAGGTACATGCTCTCATCGATCATTGGCTGCAATTCGGACAGTTGATAGCCGAACGTTCCGGCTTCCTGCTGGGTCCCGCCCTTGCCCATGCCGAAATGCACACGGCCATTGGACAATATGTCGAGCGTGGCGATACGCTCCGCAACCTTCACCGGATGGTTCATCGCAGGCGGCAGGCACACGACGCCATGGCCGATGCCGATGCGCGTGGTGCGCCCGGCCAGATAGGCGAGGAAGGTTTCGGGCGCGGACATGTGCGCATATTGCGTCAGCGCGGTATGTTCCACGGCCCAGATGACGTCGAAACCCATTTCCTCGGCCAGCAACGACTGTTCGATGATCTCGTGGAACACGCGCTGTTCATTCTCACGCGACGTGTCTGCCATCTGTGCTTCATAGATGATCGAGAACCGCATCAACCTCTCCCATATGTCGGCTTTATGGGGGCAGGCTATGACCCTGACGGCGCCCTGGCATCCTCCAAATGGATCAGAGGTCGAAGTCGCTGCCGATCGTGCGTAGCAGGTGGATCAGCTCCCCCTGCCGATGCGTGCCCGTCTTGGCAAAGATCGCGCGCAGGTGGGAACGCGCGGTATTATGCGCAATGTCCAGGATGCGCGCGGCATCGACCAGAGCTGCGCCCTGGGCAAGCTGGACCGCCAAAGCAGCTTCGGCGGGGGTCAGCTGGAAACGATCCCGAAGTGACGCCGCATCCGGTCCCTCTGCCCGCGCGGGGTCCGACAGGAACAATGCCACATGCGCTCCGTCGCCATAGGCGGCGGACGGCAGCGCGCGCGCCACACCGCGCAGGGGCGGTTCGTGCGCGGCGGGCAGTTCGAAACGGACATCCTCCCCCGGCGTCAGCGGGGACGCGAGCAGACGGGTCAGGTTGACGCTGCCCGCGCGCATGACCGGGGCCAGCCGCCCATGTTCTTCACGGATGAAGCGGCCATCCTCCAGCAGGCGCTGCGCCACTGCATTGCGGCGCAGGACGCGCCCGTCACGCGCCAGGATCAGCGTGGCGACGGCCAGCCCCTCCATCGCGCTGCTGAACACCTGCCGTTCCGCCTGGGTGGAGGTGAGCCGCGCATGGAGGTCGAGCGCGATCCGCAAATGCGGGATCAGGCTGGCGATCAGTGCACTTTGCGTATCATCGAAATCGGGGCGGCTCTGGTCGCGGGTGACGCGCAGCCGCACCGACGCGCCAGACGACGCTTGCAGGTCCACGCCCAGGATTTGCCCGCCGCCCGCCTTGTCCAGCCATTCGCGGAAACGCGGGGATATGTGGCGAACGAAATCCTGAAACGCGACCACCTGTCCTTCGGGAAGGCCGACAAAGGGATCGGCATCGGACAGTTTTTGATATTCATCCGCCCGGTCGGGATCGATGTCGGGCGTGACATGTGCGTCAATCCCCGCCGGGCCGATAGCGACCAGCAAGGTGGCAAAGGTGGCATCAGCCGCCTCCGCCAGCGCGCGCAGAAATCCTTCCCAGGGAGGCTCCTGCATCAGCCCACCGTAAAGCGCCTCCAGCAGCGCGACGGGGGGAAGGGAGGCGGCATTCATCGTCATGTCATAGAGCGTTGCGGCCTGCGGCGGCAAAGGATTTCGCCCTTTATGGCATCGATCCCGGCAGCAGCATTTCCGACCAACTCCGTTCACCCTGAGCTTGTCGAAGGGCTCTTCTTCCTGGGAAGAAAAGGCCCTTCGACTGCTAGATTGGTACGCGCGCTTCGGACAGGCTTAAGGGTCGACCCATAGCAAAGCGTGGCGAGATGCCCTACCGCTTACGTGGCTCAGTGGCGATAGGCCAGCGTCAGGCTGTAGCGGCGCGGCGGGTTATAATAGGCTTCGGTAAAGCCGAAGCTGGTGGACGCGTCATAGCCTGCCGTGATGATCCGCTTGTCCGTCAGATTGTCGACCCCAGCGCGCAGTGAAAATCCGCTGTCGGCCAGGCGGAATTCTGCGCTGGCGTTGACGATGGCATGGTCGGGCTGACGCAGCAGAGCCGTGTTTTCGGTGTCGACGAACACCCCGCTCTTATAGGCGACATCGACCCGGAAAATGCCTTCCAGTTGATCGGTCAGCGGCGTCTGGTAGATGACGCTGCCGTTGGCAGTGATGTCGGGTGCCTGCTTCAGCTTGCGAGCGCTGACATCGGTCGGCACCCCGTTGATGACGGACACATATTCCTTATATTTTGCGTCGAGCAGGCCCAGCGCGCCGGTGAAGGTGAAGTTCGGCGACACGCGGAAAGCGCCTTCAAGCTCGATGCCCTGGATGCGAGACCGTCCCGCATTTTCGTTGCGGACGACGATCAGGCCGCTCGATTGGCTGACGGTGGAAATCAGGATCTGCTGGTCACGATATTCGTTGCGGAACACGGCCAGATTGATGGTGGCGATGCGGCCAAAGCCCATCTTCAACCCGGCTTCGTAGGACGTCAGATGTTCAGGATCATAGGACCCGATTTCTTCCAGCGAAGTCGGGCGACCGTTGAATCCACCCGACCGAAAGCCGCGAGAATAGGAAGCATAGGCCATCAGGTCCGGCCTGAACTTGTAGGACAGGGACGCGCGCGGGGTGAAAGCATCCCAGCTTTTCGCCTGATCGTAGGATGGCGTGCCTGCCAGCAGCGGCTGGCCCGAATAGATGCGCATCGCGGATTGGGAAAAGTTCTTCCTCTCCCACGTATAACGCGCGCCCAGTTCCACCGACAGCTTGTCGGTCAGTTCATAATTGCCATTGGCGAACAAAGCGAGGTTGCGGGTCTTCTGCCGGTTGCGGAAGTCGATGTTGAGATCCAGCGCGACCGCTGGGATGAAGAATCCGGGGGCGACCTCCAACGGGTCCAGCCCGGCAGCGACCATGGCGGGATAGAGGCCGTCGGCGACCACCAGCCGCGTATTGTCGCGCGCAATCTCCTGATAGGCGAACGCGCCCAGCAGCAGCGATCCGCGCCCGCCCAGATCCAGCGACAGCTGCAGTTCCTGGCTGATCTGCTGCGCATTTTCGTCATGAATGTCGCCGGCATAATTGACTTCCGACGACGCATCGCCATCCCGCCCGAACAGGGCGTCGACATAGCGATAGGCGGTGATCGATTTCAGCGTTGCGCCGCCCAGGTCTGCGGTCAGCGTCAGCGCGGCGTTGATCGCGTCGGTATTGTCCTTGCTGAGCGAAGGCGTGGTATCCGTCCGGTCGATGTCGCCTGGCACGGTGCAGCAGGGCGAAATCAGCGTGGATTGAAGTGTCGACAGCAGCGTCGGCGTAAAGGCGATCATGCTGTGCGGGGCGCTGTTCTGCCGCCGGTGGAGGCCATCGACCATCAGCAATATGTCGAGCGGCCCGGACTTGTGCAGCGCCAGCTTGCCCGCGACGACGTTGCGATTGCCCAGATTGTCGCCCGACGGCACCTTCTGCCAGCCTTCGCCAAACTCGCCCAGCGCGGCGACGCCCAACGACCAGTCACCCGACAAAGGCATTTCGGCATAGACCCGGCCGCGCACGGTATTGAACGACCCATAGCGAAGGTCCGCTTCGATCCGCTGCTGCTGGCCGGGGATGGCCGACACGATGTTGATCGCGCCGCCCACCGTATTCTTGCCGAACAGCGTGCCCTGCGGCCCGCGCAACACTTCGATCCGGTCGATGCCCAGCAGCTCGGTTGTCGCGCCAAAGGTGCGGGCGACATAGACGCCGTCCATATAGACGCCCACCGCCGGGTCGGACGTGATGATGAAATCATTTTCGCCGACGCCGCGAATGAACGGCGCGATGCCGCCGGAATTGCCGCCCTGGCCCGGCGTGAACTGAATGTTCGGCGCGATCTGGCCGATCTGCGTCACATTATCCAGGCCCCGGCTGTCGAGCGCGGAGGAATCGACAGCGGTGACCGCGATCGGCACATCCTGCAACCGTTCCTCGCGACGGCGCGCAGTGACGACGATGTCGCTGCTGAGCGCGCCTTGCGATGCTCCGGGGTCGCTGATCTGGGCGAGAGCAGCACCCGGCGCGGCCAGAGCGGCAAGCGAGACGATGGAAAGCAGATGATTGCGCATATTTCCTCCCCCAAAAATCATTATATTATTGCGACCGATCATAGCGCGGACGGCCTCCCGCTTCACCTGGGCGCAGCAAAAATGCCGCGCCCGTTGCATCTGTGCATCAGTCGGGCGGGCCGACCCCTTCTATCCCGCCGTCCATTCGATCAGATGGCCGATGTCGGCACGTTCATGCGGCTTGCGCCCGGCTTTGGCCAAATGATGCGCGGTGACGCGGGCTTCCGGGAGGAGCGGCGATGTGATTTCGATCACCCGGTCATATTCTGTGCGCGCGATCCGCCACTGGCCCTCTTCACGGCGATAGATGTCGCGATAGATGGCGCTGCCGATGGTGTGATAACTTTGTTCGACGTCGATGAAGATGTCTTCCAGATACCAGATGCCTTCTGCATCGTCGGTGCCGGTCAGGGTGATTTCGGGCATATGGCCATGATGCATGGCGGCCGCGCCCGAATGGAAGCTGTTGGCCAGGAATTCCAGCATGTCGGCACGACCAGTCAGGCGGACGCGATAGGTGCCGCCGCGATAATCCACCATCACATCTTCAGTAAATAGCGTGCTCAGCAGCGGTATGTCCGCCGTGTCGATGCCACGGAAATAGCGGTGCTTGAGCGTGCGGATATCTTCCAGGTCGGAAAGCTGCTGTAACGTGTATGCCATGAATCCTCATCCCATTTTAATGCGCATATTTTCGCTTGTGAACGCATGAATAGTCATGATGCGTAGAATGTCACGCACAGTTTTACTATCAATTCCGCAGCAATCAAACGCCGAAGCCGCCCGAAACCGAAATGCGCTGCCCGGTGACATAGGCCGCTTCATTCGACGCAAAAAACAGGCAGGCCTGACCGATTTCTTCCGCCGTGCCCCACCGTTTCAGGCATAGCAGCCGGTGCGTGTTGCTGACCCAGCGTTCATCGATCTGGCCCAGGCGCGTCAGTTCGTGCAGTTGCCCCGCGTCGATCACGCCAACCAGCACCGAATTGGCGCGGATGCTGTAGCGTCCTTCCTCCTTGGCGATGCCCTTCACAAGCTGTTCGTTCGACGCCTTTACCGCCACCGACATGCCGTCGCGCGCGGGCCACCAGTCATGGCCTGCGGACCCCAATGTGACGAAGCTGCCCCCGCCCTGTTCGCGCATGTGCGGAATGACCGCCTGCGCGGCGGCGAAGAAGCCATGCACTTCGACATCGAAAGCGTGCCGCCATTCGTCCATGGGGGTGGAGGCAAGATAGCGTTGGTTGACGAGCGGCCCGGCTGCCCAGATCACCGTGTGGACCCGGCCATGGGCGGCGATTGCCTGAGCAATGGCGGCCTGCACATCCTCCGGCTTGACGACATCGGCCTGGTGAATCGTCGCCTTGCGCCCCGCATCGCGAGCGGCCTGCGCAACCTGTTCCGCGCGGGCATGATTGCCGCGATAGACAATGGCGATGTCGCTGCCGCCCTGCGCGAACACCTGCGAAATGCCGCTGCCGATCCCCCCGCTGCCCCCGAACAGCAGTGCGCATCCTTCAGGAAATGTAGCCACATCGTCTCCCTTGCAAATTCGTTGCTGGCCGCAGTCAGGTCTTTGCCCGCCATTCCGCCGTCATTTCGTCCATGTCGAATGGGCGGACCATCATCAACACGCCGCTCCATTCGCGATCATCCAGCCGGGCTGCCTTTTCCTGTTCGCCGATGATGTGGATGTCGTCACGCAACGCTTCGAACAGGGCAAGGACCCGCGCGCGACCGGCCTTGCTCATGTTCACCATGTCCGACACATACAGAGCGTCCTCCACCCCGAAATCCATCGACATGAAAAGCGGCTTCACCGTGCGCTCAAAGGCTGCGGACAACGGTCCGCCGCGCCGCCATCGCACCGACCGCCGCACCTTGGGGCGAACCCGTCCGCTGGGGCCAATGTCGATCAGCCCCAGCCTGGCGAGCCGGTCGATATGATCGCTCAACCGATCCTGCGGCAGGCCGATCTCTTGCTCCAAATCACGCGGCTGCGCGCCATTGAGGATCGCGAAGAAGGCAAGCGCCAGCCCGCGGTCGGCCGCCAGCACACGCTCCTGCGCCAGCGTGAAATTTTCGAGGTGTGCATCGTCCGCGTGGGCCATCAGGTCGCGCATGTCCATGCCGATAAGGGCGCACATCTCGTCCAGCCGGTCCAGCGTCAGGCCATCGCCGCGCAGCCACCGCCACACCGTCGGTTCGGCCACGCCCATATCCTGTGCAAGTTGCCCGACCCGCACGCCGCGCCCTTTCAATTCCCGCCTCAATGCGGACAGGATGGTAGCGATGCCGGGCCTGCGCGTCTTTGCCATTTTCAATCACCCTATCGTTGAATGATAGTGAACGATCCCACCATGATAGCAGACTATTTATACTTGTTGCGCCGTCAAATGCGCGCGGCCAGTTTCCGAAGGCTGAAAGCACGGCGGACCAACGCTGGCAGGAGAGGACATATGGCGACGACGGCTGACTACAGGCTAGGCGAATTCACGTTCCCGCGCGGCTGGTTCATGGTGGCGCGCGCCAGCGACGTGACCGGCGCGCCTACCGCGCTGCGCATGTTCGGGCGGGACCTGGTCATCTATCGCGGCGGATCGGGACGCGTCGTTCTGCTCGACGCCTATTGCCCGCATATGCAAGCACATCTGGCGGCGGAGCAGACTTCGGGCGCGGCGGCGCAGAGGATAGAGGGCGATTCCATCCGCTGCCCCTATCATAGCTGGCGGTTCGGGCCGGACGGACGCTGCGACCACATCCCCTATTTCGACGGGCCGATCCCTCCAGCGGCAAAGCTGCGCGCCTATCCGGCGCAGGAAGCATTTGGGTGCGTGTTCGCCTGGCATGATCCTGAGGGAGGAGAGGCGGATTATGACCTTCCCGCCCTGCCTGAATGGGCTGATCCGCAGTGGATTCACGGCGAATATGACGACTTGGGCACCTTGCCCGTCCATCCGCAGGAGATACTCGACAATCTGGTCGATACGCGTCATTTCGGGCCGATCCATGGGCAGAAACTCGCCTATTTCGACTCCGTTTTCGAAGGCGTGATCGGGCGTCAGCTGTCGGGCGGCGGTCATGAAACCATGACCAGCGAAGATGGCGTGCTGGACGTGGACGCGTTCTACACCGGGCCGGGCATTCTGATCGCGCGCTATTCGGGCGAAACCGACGCAGTGCAGGTCATCTGCCATACGCCCAAGGAAGACGGCGTGACCCAGGTCTGGCACGGCATATTGACGCGGGCGCAGGACGTGCCACCATCGGCGCGGGATGTGGCGATGCGCGATCAATATCATGGCGCGGGCCTTGCCGCCTTTTCCCAGGATTTCGTGATCTGGAGCACGAAGGGTCCAGCGATCAACATTTTGCGCTTGCCGACGGATGGTCCGTTTCACCGCAGCCGGGCCTGGTATCGCCAATTCTACAATCCACGCGCCAAGGCGCTGGAGCTTCAATCACGGGTCAACGGCGTGCATCATACCAACGGCATGGCGGGCGCGCCCGGATTGGCGGACGCCGCAGTATGACACGCGCGACATGCTATAAGAGGAAGGAAGAATATGAGCAGACTATTTCCTGAAGGCGCGGTCGCCGTCTTTGGCGGCAGCGGCGGGATCGGCAAGGGCGTGGCGCTGGAATTCGCGCGCGCGGGCACGGACGTCGCGATATTCTACCGTTCAAAACAGCAGGTGGCAGAAGCGGCGGCGGCGGAAATCCAGGCCATGGGCCGCAGCGCCACCATTCATCAGGCCGACGCGCGCAATTATGAAGAGATGGAAGCTGCCTTCGCTGATGCGCTGGAATCTCATGGCCGTATTCACAGCATCGTGTGGGGCGCTGGGCCGGTGGTGGCTCAGGTCAACATCGCCGACTGGACACTGGACCAGTTCCGCGCATCCATGGAAATCGAAGCGTTCGGCTTTTATCACGCGGCGCGCATCGCTATCCCGCACTTCCGCGCAAAGGGGGGTGGCTCCTTCGTTCATCTGGGGTCGGCGGGGCATGACTGGTGGCCGCATCTCGACGGTTTGTCCGTCGCGCCCAAGGCATGCAACGAATCCCTGGTAAAGGGCATCGCCAAGGAAGAAGGGGTGAATGAAATCCGCGCCAATTCCATCCTGGTGGGCGTCATCGACGCGGGCCAGTTCAAGGTCGGCCAGCAGGAAGGCTATTTCGACGAGAATTGGGAGCGTGAGGTCAAGAAACTGCTGCCGATCAAACGATGGGGCAAGGCGGAGGACATCGGCAAGACGGCGGTATTCCTGGCATCGAACGACGCCAATTACATCACCGGCCAGACCCTGTCGGTTGCAGGCGGCTTCGGCGTTTGATGGGCGGACACGGGCGGCGGCGCTGGACGTTCATTCGACGATTTTGACGCCGCTTAAGCCCGGATCATCTTTGCGATGCGTGAAACATGTTGCTATATGCTACGCGAAGCGACGCGCGGTCATGCGCGGCCGATCCACACCTGAACGGCCAGCCTGGATGAACTGCCCACGGCGTTTGAGGCGCTGTGGTCGCGGCCTGGGGAATGCAAGGTCCTGATCCGATCGTGAAAGCGGACGGGGCCAGGATGCGGGATTATTGGACAGGAGAAACATTATGGCAACGGCATTGAAATCGGAAGCAGCCACCGGGGCGCGATCCATGGGCCACATGGCCCTGCATTATAAAAAGCCTGAGGAAGGCCCGCTCGCCGCGCGGCTGCTGGGCATGCTGGGCTATGTCCTCACGCAGGACCTGACCCTGCCGGACGGGACGCATTTTTATCGCTTTGTGGTCGATGCGAAGCATCAACCGCGTGGCGACGGCGTGGTCTTCCTGTCCTGCGTGCCTGAGGCGCAGCGCGAATTGATGGCCGCGATCCATGGCGCTCTCAACGTCGGCACTGCGCAGGAACATCCCGCCGTCGCCGCCATGCGTGAAAAGATGGACCAGGACCCTGAATATGGCTTCCACTACGGCACGCTGCTGGAAAGCCTGGAAGACCTGGAAAATGTCTTCATGGGGCTGGAAGAAGCCAACCGGAGCGACCCTGAACTCAAGGGCCGGCTCAAGCTGGTCTATAATCGCGCACTGCCCGGCACCCCGGCAGTGGATGCGCGGCTGGACGCGTCCCCCATTTACAAAAACGCGACCCGCCATGCCTATGGCAAGAATGGCGTCCAGGCCTTTCTGGAAACCGACATATTGTCGAGCGGGATGCTGGGCGAAACCATGATCCTGGAATTTGACTATGTCTTCCCCGGCTATACCAATCACATCCTGTCCGTGGTCGAATGGGAATGAGGTGACATTCGCCCCTGGCTCAACCGCCGGGGCGCTTGCTTTGCGGGGCGGCAGACGCCGCCCCGGCATCATAAACGAAAATGAGGAGATGGCATGGCCGACAGTTTGGAAAATCTGGCCGCACGGCTTCAGGCGCTGGAGGATAAGGAAGAAATCCGGCTGCTGAAATCGCGCTATCTGCGCGCCTGCGACCTGAAGCAGCCCGATGGAGTGCGTGACTGTTTCCTGCCCGTTGGCGTGCGGATCGCCTATCAGGGCTTTCCCGTTTACACCGACCGCGACGATTTCGTCGCCACCTATGAAAGCATGGCATGCCACGGCGGCGTATATGACATCCACCATGCCACCAACTGGGACATCAGCCTGACCGGGCCCGACGAGGCGCGGGGCCTGTGGTCCCTCAATTTCCGCACGATCCTGACCGGACCGCGCCACATCACCCGGCTGGCGGTCGAATATGAAGATGTTTATCGCCGCGAAGGTGGACGCTGGTGGATCGCCGAAAGCGTCAGCCGCGTGACGTCCATGCTGACCGAACAGATTAATGAGGATGGGTCGCTTACCGTCCTGGCATCGGGAGAGCCGACCGCTGGCTGAGGGGGCCACGCGCCGCCGCCGTCTTTCCCCATGTTTTGGTCTAAACTCGTCAGGCTGGCGGGGCGAGGATAGCGGTCCTCGCCCCGCCGTCCGTTTCAGGCCTGATCCAGATGGGCAAAGTCATATTGGCTGGTCGGGATGATATCGATCCGCGAAAAGTCGATGAAACCCGCGCAGCTGTCGACCATGGCCTTGGTATTCTGATCGAACTTCGCTTCATCCTCGACTGCATCGAAGAAGACGCGACCGTCGGTCATCGCGTCGAGGGGGAAACATTCCTCGACAAAGGCGCCATAGGGTTGAGCGCCTTCGGTCAATGGCCGAACGATGATATTCTGCACATATTCGAAGTTCGACTGGGTATCGATGGCCACGCGCGTATGGTGGCTGTGCCAATGCGCGACCGCATCCTGCCACGTCATGTCGGGTCGAAAGGAAATGAAGCTCGCCTGCGACCAGCCCCATGTCCGCGATCCGGGCGCGGGCTGATGCTGCGCATTGGGGATGATGGTGGATTCGGCGACCAGCCACGCCTCGAACCGCCCGCTCATTTCCGCCAGCACCGCGTCCACCTGCTGCCGGAAAATGGCGTTGGCGGACGGTAGCCAGAATTGCACCGCCGCGTCCTGCTGCGGCTGCTGCCATTGCTGGACCAGCGGCGCGGCGGGTTCGACGATGGCGTCGCGGATGTTGAGGCGGATGCCGCTCGCGCCCGCCGCCTTGAGCGCGCGGGGCAGTTCCGCGACTAGGCGCGCGCCATAGTCATCGCGGCTTTCGCCTTCGGACGCCCAAAGCGCGCAAATCACTTTTTCCATGTATCTCTCCGGCAGATTATTATGTCAGTCGAAATTGGCCTGGCCGCCGTCCAGCGGAACGGTCGCGCCAGTGAGGTAGCTCAAGTCCGATCCGCACAGCGCAACCAGGGCGCGGCCGATATCTTCCTCCAGCCGCCCGATACGTCCCAACGGAATGGTGCGGAAAAAGGCTTCCGCCTCATCGGGATTATGGTCGATCCATGATTTCAGGCCGGGCGATTCCGCATGGGGCGCGATAGTGAGCACGCGGATATTTTCCCTGCCCCATTCGGCGGCTGCCGCGCGGGTCAGGGCGCGCGTGGCCTGTTTGACCGCGGCGTAGCAGCCATAATGGCTCATGTCCCATCGGATGCCCGCCGATGATGCGAAGTTGAAAATGGTGCCGCCACCGCGCCGCACCATATGGGGATGGACCAGCTTCATCAGCCGGAAAGAGGCGAGGGGGCCGGATTCAAAGCCTGCCGTAAATGCCTCGTCGCTGACCTGATCGATCGGCCCCAGCGGCACTTCCTGCGCATTGTTGACCAATATGTCGACGCCGCCCAGTTCCGCCGCCGCCTTGTCCACCGCGGCGGACAGATCGTCCAGGGACTTGACATTGCAGGCGACCGGAATGGCGCGCACGCCACGTTCGCGGGCCAGCCGCGCCGTCTCCTCCACCTTGTCCAGCGTTCGTCCCGCCAGCAGCAGGTCAACGCCTTCACTGGCGAAAGCCAGCGCCGTGCCCTGCCCGATGCCCTGGCCCGCGCCGGTGATCAGCGCGACCTTTCCCGTTAATCCGGGCATATCCTCTCCTTCGATTGTCGCAATATATTGAACAAAATTCTACGCGTATGTTGACTTTAAGGCAAGGTAAGCCGACCTCTGCGTTTAAGAAGCGGGAGAGGCATCAGCCTTGGGGTGGTCCAATGACGGACGTGCCCCGTCCGCGACGTGGGCAATTTTCTGAGCGGGCGAACATGAGCAATTGGGACAAGGAAGTCGACATCCTCGTGGTAGGCTCCGGCGCGGGCGGCATGATGTCGGCGCTGGTCGGCGCGCATAACCATGCCGATGTGCTGATCGTGGAAAAGGCCGACCGTTGGGGCGGAACGTCGGCGACATCGGGCGGCGGCATCTGGATTCCCGGCAGCGATGTCGCAAAGCAGGCGGGTTTCGACGACAATCTGGACGACGCCTTCATCTATCTGCGCAAGCTGTCGGCCGCGAACGTCCCCGATGAAAATATCCGGGCCTATGTGGACAATGCTTCGCCCATGCTGCGCTGGATGATGGCGAACACCCCGGTCCAGTATATGGCCTTTCCTTATCCCGACTATCATGCTGAAAATCCCGGCGGGTCGGCAAAGGGATTCCGCACCCATTTGCCCAATCCTCTCGACGGCAAGCCGCTGGGCGCGGACGTCCGCACGCTCCGCTTTGCATCGCCCGCCGCCAGCCTGTTCGGCTATCTGAACTGGCATTTCAGCGAAACCTATGAACTGCTCTATCGGCAGAAGGGCTGGATCAAGAATCTGACCAAGAACATGGCCAAATATTGGCTGGACCTGCCGTTCCGCCTGACATCGCGCAAGGATCGGCGGCTGACGCTGGGCAACGCCCTGACCGGCGGCCTGCGCATGGCGTTGAATGAAAAGGACGTGCCGCTGTGGCTGGAAACGCCGCTGAAGGAACTGGTGCGCGAAGGCGACGCAGTGACTGGCGCGGTTGTGGAGAAGGATGGCAAGCCTTACCGCATCCGCGCGCGCAAGGGCATCGTCCTGGCCGCTGGCGGCTTTGAAAAGAACCAGGCGATGCGCGACGGCAATGCGCCGCTCTATCCTGCCGCGCGCTATTCCGGCGGCGTGACCAGCAACACCGGCGACAGCATCGTCGCGGGAGAGGCTGTGGGCGCGGGCACCATGAACATGCAGTCCGCCTGGGCCGCGCCGGTTTTTTATGTGCCGGGTGAAGACCGGGGGCGGCTGTGCACGGTCGAACGCGCGCTGCCGGGCTGCATCATGGTCAATCAAAGCGGTGAGCGTTTCCTGAACGAAGCGGCATCCTACCACATCGTCGGCCAGCAAATGGCCCGCCGTCAGGCCGAACACGGCGATGCCGACCCCTGCTGGATGATATTCGACCAGGAATATCGCCACAAATTCCCGATGGGTCCGCTCTATCCGCTGATGCCCACCGCCATGCACAGCAAGGGCGTTCGCTCCATCCTGAAGAAAGGCCGCTCAATCGAGGAACTAGCCGGCAAGATCGGTATGGACCCATCCCGCCTGTCATCGGCCATCGGTCGGTTCAATGCGCACGCCGCCAAGGGGGAAGACCCCGAATTCCATCGTGGCGAAGCCGCCTATGACAAAATGTATGGCGATTTCCGCCATTCGCCCAACCCTTGCCTGCGCCCGCTGGACAAGGGGCCATTTTATGCGCTGCCCATCTATCCCGGCGATATCGGCACCAATGGCGGGTTGAAGACCAACGCCAACGCGCAGGTGGTCAGCGAAGATGGGACGGCGATCCCCGGCCTTTACGCGGTCGGCAACAATGCCGCGTCATCCATGGGTGAAAGCTATCCGGGCGCGGGCGTGACGATCGGCCCGGCCCTGACCTTCGGCTATGTCGCCGCCCGCCACATGACCGGCGGCAACAGCTGACGAAGCGGGGCAGGACGGGGCGGGGCAAGGCGCGGCAGACAAACTGCTGCGCTCAGCCCCGCAGCAACTGGATGATGGACGAAAAATCCTTGGCCCCTTCGCCATTATTGACGAGCATCTGGTAAAGCGCCTCGGCATTGCTGCCCATCGGCACGCTGGCATTGACGGCGGCGGCGGCTTCGACCGCCAGCTTCAGGTCCTTCAGCATCAGCGCAGCGGCAAACCCGCCTTCATATCCATTATCCGCCGGTGAATCGGGGCCGACGCCGGGCAGGGGGCAATAGCTGGTCATCGACCAGCTTTGGCCCGAAGACACGCTGGAAATGTCGTAGAATATCTGGGGGTCCAAACCGATCTTCTGCGCCATGGCAAAGGCTTCGCAGGTTGCGATCATGGTCGCGCCCAGCAGCATGTTGTTGCAGATCTTGGCGGCTTGCCCATTACCCGCAGCGCCTGCGTGGATGACTGCCTTCCCCATGGCTGACAGGATCGGCTTTGCCCGGTGAAAAGCCGCGTCCGTGCCGCCCACCATGAAGGTCAGCGCACCGCCATTCGCCGCAGCGATCCCCCCGGAAACCGGGGCATCCACCATGGCGAAGCCCTTCTCCTCCGCCACAGCGATCGTCCGCCGCGCCGTTTCCACATCGATGGTCGAACAATCGAGCAGGATCGTGTCAGGCTTTGCCGCTGCAAAGACCGATCCGTTATAGACCGCATCCACATGCTTGCCCGCAGGCAGCATGGTGACCACGGCGTCGGCTCCGGCAACGGCATCTTCGGCACTTGCGCAAGGGACGGCACCCGCTTCCCGCGCCTTGTCCAGCGCGGACGCGGACAGGTCGAAGGCGCGGACGGCATAGCCATTTTTCAACAGGTTGGCGGCCATGCCGCCGCCCATATTGCCCAGGCCGATGAATGCGATGGTCGTGGTCATGGCCGTCTCCTTGCGGTCGTTAGCTGTGGAACAGCGGGATCAGGTCCCGGTCAGCGGCCCTTCCATTGGGCGGGGCGCTTTTCGACGAAGGCGGTCATGCCTTCGATCCTGTCCTGGGTTGCGGTCAAAATCTGGAACAGTCGGCGCTCGGTCAGCAGGCCCTGGGCCAGCCCGGTTTCGAACGCGATGTTCACCATCTCCTTGTTGATCATCGTCGCCATTGGAGGCATCGAAGCGATCGCCTGCGCAGTCTTGAGTGCGTCGTCCAGCAGTTCAGCCGCCGGGACGATGCGCGCGACCAAGCCCGAACGCTCCGCTTCTTCCGCGCCCATCATGCGACCGGTCAGGCACATTTCCATCGCCTTGGCCTTGCCCACGGCGCGGGTCAGGCGCTGCGACCCACCCATGCCGGGCGCGACGCCCAGCTTGATTTCAGGCTGGCCGAACTTGGCCGTATCCGACGCGATGATGAAGTCCGCCATCATCGCCAATTCGCATCCGCCGCCAAGGGCAAAGCCATTGACCGCCGCGATCCAAGGCTTGCGCGTGGCGACCACGCCGGTCTGCCAGCCGGAAAAGAAATCCTCCAGAAAGAAGTCGGCGGCGTCCTTTTCCACCATTTCCTTGATGTCGGCACCTGCCGCGAACGCCTTGTCACCGCTGCCGGTCAGCACCGCGCATAGCTGCGACGCGTCTGCGTCATAGGCGGCGAAGGCGGCGCTCAGATCTTTGAGTACCTGGCTGTTCAGCGCGTTGAGCGCCTGCGGCCGGTTCAGCGTGATCAGCGTAACGGCGTCACGCTGTTCCACCAGGATCGTTTCATAGGTCATCGGTCAAACTCCAGTCTGCGGGTAAGGCGTCCACTCCTTACCCGGTGGCAGTGGAGCGAAGAGGCTGTCAACCAGATCGTCGGTTACCTCTTGCGGAGCCGCCGGATTCCAGCGCGGCGCATTGTCCTTATCAAAGATGACGGCGCGCACGCCTTCGACAAAGTCCGGGCGGCGGATCACATGGCAGGCGATGCGATATTCGTTGCGCATATTGTCGGCAAAATCAGTGAAGGCCGCGCCTTCGGCCAGCTGCCGCAGCGCCACCTTGACGGTCTGGGGCGACTTGGTCGCCAGCGTGTCCAGCTGTTCCCGCGCCCACGGGGAACCGTCCGCATCCAGCGCCGCCAATATATCTTCGTAACGGTCCGACGCGAACAGCCGGTCGATGTCGGCGCGGCGCGCTTCCCATTGGGAAGGGGGGGCGTCGTCGACCATCTCGACTAGAATGTCGGAAAGGCGCGATGGCTCCGAAATGATCCGCGCCTTGACCGCCTCGACCTTGTCGGATGCCATATAATGGGTGGCGATCCCCATCGCGGCGCAGTCTGCTCCCTTGATCCGCGCGCCGGTGGTCGCCAGCCATGCGCCCGTTCGGCCCGGCAGGCGCGGCAGATACCAACCGCCGCCGACGTCGGGGAACAGGCCGATCCCGGTTTCAGGCATGGCAAATGTCGTGCGTTCGGTCGCCACCCGATAGCGGGCGGGCAGCGATATGCCGACGCCGCCACCCATGACGATCCCGTCCATGAAGGCGACGACCGGCTTGCCATAGCGGAACAGCATATGGTTCATGCGATATTCGACGAAGAAGAACCGTTCCGCCTCGGCGCAATCCTCCTTTGCGCTGCTGGCGATCAACGCAATGTCGCCGCCCGCGCAAAAGCCTCTGCCATCCGCATGGTCGATCATCACGGCGACCACCTGATCATCATTCGCCCATGCGACCAGAGCGTCGATGATCGCATGGCACATTTCCGGCGTCAGGGCGTGGATCGCCTTGGGCCGGTTCAACCGGATGCGACCGATGCCGTTGTCGATAAGGGTGATAAGCTGATCCGCCATTTCCGCTCCATTGGCATGCCCGTGATCGGGCCTACTGCCTCAGCATGTCACGCGCGACAATCATGCGCATGACCTGGTTGGTGCCTTCCAAAATCGAATGGACCCGCAGGTCGCGCCAGAAACGTTCGACCGGATAATCCATCAAATAGCCGTAGCCGCCAAGCAGCTGGAGCGCGCGGTCGGCCACCGCCGACCCCATGTCAGTGGCCAGCCGCTTGGCCATGGCGGCAAAGCGCGTCTTGTCCGGCGCGTTCGCCGTCACCTTGACGGCGGCGGCATATAGCAGGGTGCGGGCCGCTTCCAGCTCGGTCTGCATGTCGGCGAGCATGAATTGCGTGTTCTGGAAATCCGCAATGCTCTGGCCGAACTGCTTGCGCTCCTTGGTATATTGCAGCGCTTCGTCGATGCACCGCTGCGCGCCACCCAGCGAACAGGCACCGATATTCAGCCGCCCGCCGTCCAGTCCCATCATCGCGATGCGGAAACCTTCACCTTCGCCGCCGATCAGATTGTCCACCGGCACGCGCACGCCGTCGAAATTGACCTGTGCGGTCGGCTGACTATGCCAGCCCAGCTTGCGTTCCTGCGCGCCGAAGCTGACGCCGTCCATGTCCTTTTCGATCACCAGGCAGCTGATGCCCTTGGCCCCTTCCTCCCCGGTGCGGACCATGGTGACATAGATGTCGTTCTCGCCGCCGCCGGAAATGAACTGCTTGGACCCGGTCACCACATAATGATCGCCATCGCGCACCGCCCGCGTCTTCAGCGCGGCGGCGTCGGAACCTGACCCCGCCTCGGTCAGGCAATAGCTCGCCATGCGGGCCATCGGCACCAGATCGGGCAGATATTTGTCCTTCACCGCCTGGCCGCCGAACTGGTCGATCATCCACGCGCCCATATTGTGGATGGAAATGAAGGCGCTGGTCGACGGGCAGCCATAGGCCATGGCTTCCATGATCAGCGCCGCTTCCAGTCGCCCCAGCCCGATGCCGCCGGATTGCTCCGACACATAGATGCTGCCGAATCCCAGCTCTGCCGCCGCGCGGATCGTGTCGCGCGGGAAGATGTGCTTTTCATCCCATTCGGCGGCGTGCGGCGTGATCGCGTCGGCGGTAAAGCGGCGCGCCAGATCCTGGATCTCGCGCTGATCGTCGGTAAGGTCGAACTGGTTGGTCATGGCTTCCTGCTTTTTGGCGCATCCTCTGCCTGCATGATAGCGGGACGTCGCCGCCGGCAGAAGGACGCGCTTCACCCCATGGTCGGAATGACGAACGCGCTGTCACCGCTTGCGCCGCCATCGGGCCAGCGCTGCGTCACCGTCTTCACCTTGGTCCAGAATTTGACGCCTTCCATGCCGTGCTGGTTCGTGTCGCCAAAGGCCGACCGTTTCCAGCCGCCAAATGTGTGATAGGCGACCGGAACCGGGATGGGGACGTTTATACCCACCATGCCGACATTGACGCGTGCCGCAAATTCGCGCGCCGCATGACCGTTGCGGGTGAAGATGGCGACGCCATTGCCATATTCATGCTGGCTGGGCAGGGCGATCGCCTCTTCGAAATTGTCCGCGCGGACCATTTGCAGCACGGGACCGAATATCTCTTCCCGATAGGTGCGCATGGCGGGCTTCACATGGTCGAACAGCGTTGGCCCGACGAAAAATCCCTGCTCATGCCCCTGCAGCGTGAAGCCACGACCATCGACCACCAGTTCCGCGCCTTCATCGACGCCCATCTGGATATAATTTTCGATTTTGGCCTTGTGCGCGGCGGTGACGACGGGGCCGTAATGCGCTTCGGGATCGGTGGAAACGCCCACGCGCAACGCGGCGATGGCGGGGATCAGCTTTTCCCGCAGGGCGACCGCCGTCTTCTCTCCCACAGGAACCACCACGGGCAGCGCCATGCAACGTTCACCCGCAGAGCCGAAAGCCGCGCCCGAAAGATCATTCACCACCTGGTCCAGGTCGGCGTCCGGCATGACGATGCCGTGATTTTTCGCGCCGCCCATCGCCTGGACACGCTTGCCCGCGTCGACACCGCGCTTGTAGACATAATGGGCGATATCGGATGATCCGACAAAGCTGACCGCCGCGATATCCGGGTGATCGAGGATCGCGTCCACCATCTCCTTGTCGCCGTGCAGCACCTGCAGGATGCCTTCGGGAAGACCCGCTTCCTGGAACAGTTCAGCCAGGCGGACCGGCACCGAAGGGTCACGCTCCGACGGTTTCAGGATGAAGGCATTGCCGGTCGCGATCGCCACGCCCGACATCCACAGGGGGATCATCCCCGGAAAGTTGAACGGCGTGATCCCAGCGCCGATGCCCAGCGGCTGGCGCATCGAATAAACGTCGATGCCCGGCCCGGCGCTTTGGGTATATTCGCCCTTCAGAACATGGGGAATGCCGCAGCAAAATTCGATCACTTCCAGCCCGCGCTGAATATCGCCCTTGGCGTCGGCCACCACCTTGCCATGTTCGGAACTGAGCAGGCGCGCCAGTTCGTCCATATTCTGTTCGACCAGCGCCTTGAAATTGAACATGACGCGGGCGCGGCGCTGCGGATTGACGGCGGCCCAGGCGGGCTGCGCCTTCTTCGCGGCTTCCACGGCGCGGTCCAGCAGCGCCCGGTCGCCCAGCGCCACGCGAGCCTGCACGCCGCCATTATTGGGATCGAACACATCGCCAAAGCGACCGGGGACGGGCGCATCGGCAAAGGCGAGCTTGTGGCTGATTTCGCGCATGACAGATCTCTCCTGCTGTTGCGTCGTCTCTGGGCGCAAGCACAATTGCATGCAATAGCGCATTGTTGCATCTATTGGCTGCAAAAATGCAGCATGGCGCGTAGGAATGACGAATGTTCGATTGGGATGACATGCGCGTGTTTCTGGCGGTGGCGCGGGCGCGCAAGATCGCACCCGCCGCCCGCGCGCTGGGGCTTGACCCGACCACGCTGACCCGCCGGATCGGTCGGTTGGAAAAGGCGCTGGGCGCGCGCCTGTTCGACCTCAGCATGGGCGAACGGCTGTTGTCCGAACAGGGGCTGGCGATGTTGGCCCATGCCGAACGGGTCGAAAGCGCCAGCCTGGCCGCAATGGAGGAAGCGACCGGCAAGTCACGGATGCTCTCAGGGCAGGTGCGCCTGTCCGTGGCGGAGGGTTTTGGGACATGGGTGCTGGCACCCGGCCTGGCCGACTTTCACGCGCGCCATGCGGGCATCCGTCTGGACCTTATATCCGCGTCCGGCTTCCTCAACCCCTCCAAGCGGGAAGCGGACATGGCGCTGATGCTCGCTCGTCCGCAACGGGGGCGTCTGTCCGCGCGGCGACTGGGCGATTATCGCCTGCACCTCTATGCGGCCGACGCGTATCTGGAACAGCGGGGGGAACCCGCGAGTCCTGCTGCCCTGCTGCACCACACGCTGATCGGCTATGTCCCCGATTTCATCTTCTCGCCCGAACTGGACTATCTCAATGAAGTGCATGCCGGGTTGGAAGCGCATCTGCGGGCGACCAGCATCAACATGCAATATCGGATGATCGCGGAAAGTGCGGGCATCGGCATCCTGCCTGACTTCATCGGCCGCAGGGACCCGAAACTTCGCCCCCTGCTGACCGATGCGGTGCAGATCACGCGCAGCTTCTGGCTGGTGATCCACGAAGATTTGCGCAAACTGCCCCGGATCGAAGCCGTCGCCCAATGGCTGCAGGAACGCGTGGCGCACATGAATTAGGGCGCTGTGGTCGGCATCCTGCTTTGCTGTTGGCCGCTCGCTCGCGCTGCACTAGGACTTGCTTTCAAATCTGCGGCTGTGTGAGTGTCAGGTGAAGATAACATTGCGTCAGATTGCCGTGTTCGAATCCGTCGCCCGGACTGGCAGCGTCGCGGGCGCGGCAGAGGAGATTGGCCTCAGCCCCTCTGCCGCCAGCATGTCGCTCAAGGATTTCGAAACCCATCTGGGCGTCCGGCTGTTCGCGCGGTCGGGCCGCCGATTGCTGCTGTCGGATCAGGGGCGGCCCATGCTGGAAATGGCCCGCCGCGTGCTGGTCCAGGTCGCCGATATGGAGGCACTGTCCTTGCCGGAGGAGGTGCGGGGCCGCCTGCGCATAGGGGCCGTCGCTTCGGTCGCGGACCATGTGCTGCCGCGCCTGTGCGCCACCTTCATGCGTCGCCACCCCGGCGTGCGGATGGAATTGCGCGTGCAGCCGTCGCAGGATGTGATGGAAGGCGTGCGTAACATGGCGTTCGACATCGGCTTCGTCGGATCGCCGGTCAATTCCAGCTATCTGGACGCGCAGCCGTGGCGCAGGGATGCGCTGGCCGTGTGCGCAGCGCCGGAACATCCGCTCGTCGGGCGCGGCGAAATGCCACTCGCCGCCCTTGCCGACGAAGCGTGGGTGTTGGAAAAAACGCAGTCCAGCGAACGCATCTTTTTCACCGTGGAAGTGCTCAAATCCCTCAATTCGCTCAATATCGTGCTCGAAGCGGACAGTGTGGAGGCGATCAAGCGCGCGGTGCGCGACGGCGCGGGTCTGGCCTGCCTGTCCCGCATGGCGGTGGAGGATGAGGTTGCACGGGGCGAGCTGGCCCTGCTCGACATTCCCGAACTCCGCTTCACCCGCATCGTCAGCTTGATCAGCCGACGCGACACGCCGCTGCCCGCCGCCGCCCGCGCCTTCCATGCCTTTGCGTCCCAACTGGCTGAGGCATGATCATCGTCAGTTTTTCTGATGTATCCCGTCGAATATTCGAATTGGTAGGGACAGGCGCAAAGGCCTAATCATTTCTCCAAGCCTGCCGCGTGCAGAAATAAGGAGAGTGATGTGAAGGCCGTGATCTGCCCCGCTTTCGCGCCGATCGATGCGCTGACCTGGGGCGACTTTCCTGCGCCACAGCCCGAACCGGGCGAACTGCTCATCGATGTCGTGGCCGCTGGGGTGAATTATCCCGACGTGCTGATCGTGCAGGGCAAATATCAGACCAAACCACCCCTGCCGTTCGTGCCGGGCAGCGAAGCGTCAGGGCGTGTCGCAGCCATCGGCGAAGGCGTGGAAGGCTTCGCAATCGACGACCGGGTGGTGGCGTTCACTGGCACCGGCAGCTTTGGCCAGCAGGTCCGCGTCCCCGCGACGCAGGTGTGGCCCGTGCCAGACGGGGTCGACCTGGCCATCGCGGCGGGCATCTCCATCACCTACGGGACATCCTATCACGCACTGAAGGACCGGGCCGCCCTGAAACCCGGCGAAACATTGCTGGTGCTGGGCGCAGGCGGCGGCGTCGGGCTGACCGCCGTGGAACTGGGCAAGCTGATGGGCGCGCATGTCATCGCCGCCGCGTCCAGCGCTGACAAGCTGGCGCTCGCCCGCGCGCAGGGTGCCGACGAACTGATCAACTATGCCGAAGAAGACCTGCGCGAACGGGTCAAGGCGCTGACCGGCGGCAAGGGGGTCGACGTCGTCTACGATCCGGTCGGCGGCCCGATGAACCTGACCGCCGTCAAAAGCCTGGCCTGGGGTGGCCGACTGCTGGTCATCGGCTTTGCAGGCGGCGAGATTCCTTCGATCCCCGCAAACCTGCTGTTGCTGAAAAGCGCGTCGGCGGTCGGCGTCCTGTGGGGCAATTCCGTCCGCGCCGATCCGGTGGGGCAGGGGGCGAACATGCGCCAGCTGCTCCAATGGTTGGCGCACGGCGCGATAACGCCCGTGGTCGACACATGCTTCGCCATGACGGACGTCGTCGCGGCGCTCCATCATCTTGAAGGGCGAAAGGTCAAGGGCAAGGTGCTGCTGACCATTTCGCCCGCATCCTGACAAAAGCTGGGAAATCACAATGTCCGACACCGTCGCCTACAGCGTTCAGGGCGCCATAGCGCAAGCCCTGATCGACAATCCGCCCGTCAATGCCACATCCGCCAGCGTCCGCCAGGGACTGGCCCGCGCGATTGAGGCTATGGAGGCCGATCCCGCCGTCAAGGCGCTGGTGGTGCGCTGCGTGGGCAAGACCTTCATCGCAGGCGCGGACATCAAGGAATTTGGCAAGCCGATGGCCGATCCGGGCCTACCGCAAGTCATGGCGATGATGGATCGCGCGACCAAGCCAATCGTTGCCGCCGTGCATGGCACCGTGCTGGGCGGCGGTTTCGAAGTCGCGCTCGCCTGCCATTATCGCATTGCCGCCAGGGACACGAAGTTCGGTTTCCCTGAGGTCAAGCTGGGCCTGATGCCGGGCGGCGGCGGCACGCAGCGAACGCCGCGCCTGGCAGGACTGGCCGACGCGCTGTTGCTGGTGACGGAAGGCAATCAGATCAGCGCGGACAAGGCGCTGGCATCCCATCTGATCGACGCCATCGCAGAAGGCGACGATTTGGCCGCCGAGGCCCACGCCTTCGCCGAAGCACTTGCGGCGCAGGGCAAGGGTCCGCGCAGCGCGGCGACGCTGCCAATGCCCGCCGACGATCCCGCCCTGTTCGAAGAGACAAAAAAGACGCTCGCCCGCAAGATGCGCGGCCAAACCGCACCCCTGCGCGCGCTGGAGGCTATGCGCCTCGGCTATGAACTGCCCTTCGACGAGGCGGTTCGCCAAGAACTGGCGATCTTCCGCGAATGCATGGCCGGGCCGCAGTCCAAGGCGTTGCGCAACCTGTTCGCCGCCGAACGCGAAGTCGCCCGCATTCCCGGCCTTGCGTCCGACACCCTGACCCGCAATATCGAGCGGGTGGGCGTCATCGGCCTGGGGGTCATGGGCCGTGGCATCGTCATGGCGGTCGTCAGCGCGCGCATTCCCGTCATCGCCGTGGGTCTCGATCAACCCAATATCGACGCCGCGATGAAGGCGATCACGAAAATGTGGTCTTCCTCCGTCGCAAAGGGCAGCATTTCGCAGGCGGTGATGGACAAACGCCTCGCTCTCATCACCACCAGCGACGATCCCCGCGATCTTTTCACCACCCAATTGGTCATCGAAGCAGTGACCGAAGATATGGAGATCAAGCAGGCCGTCTTCTCCAAACTGGGCGAAGTGACGCAGCCGGGCACCATCCTGGCGTCCAACACCAGCTTCCTCAACATCGACACGCTCGCCGAAGCATCGGGCCGGGCGGAAGATGTATGCGGCATGCACTTCTTCAACCCCGCCAATGTCATGCGCCTGCTGGAAAATGTCCGCGCGGCAAAGACCGACCCCGAAGTCGTCGCGACGATCATGGCGCTGGGCAAGCGTATCGGGAAATTGCCGGTCCTGTCAGGCGTGTGCGACGGCTTCATCGTCAACCGCATGCTGTCGAAGCGGTCGCGCGAGGGCTTTTTCCTTGTCGAGGAAGGCGCGAAGCCCGCCGACATCGACAAGGTGCTGCTGTCCTACGGCTTCCCCATGGGACCGTTCGCGCTCGGCGACCTCGCCGGGCTAGATGTTCAGGCCGCCGCGCGAAAGGCCCGCGCTGCGACGGCGACGGAGCGCGAATTGCGCGCCGATTTCCCCGAACAGATGGTCGCCGCCGGACGCCTCGGTCAGAAAACCGGCTCTGGCTGGTACAGCTATGACGAAAATCGCAAGGGCAGTGCCAACCCGCTGACCGAAGAGATGATCGCAGCCCACGCTGAACGCCACGGCCTTAGGCTCCGCGAAATCGGCGAGGATGAAATCCGCGAACGCCTGCTCTACGCCATGGTCAATGAAGGCGCGAAGCTGCTAAGCGAAGGCATTGTGCCGCGTCCGCATGAAATCGACGTCGCGCTGGTCAACGGCCTCGGTTGGCCCAGCTACACCGGCGGCCCCATGCATTGGGCGGACCAGATCGGCCTCGACAAGCTGCTGGCGACCATCGAGAAATTCCGCGCCGAACAGGGCGACGCCTATTGGACCCCCGCGCCACTGCTGGAACAATATGCGCGCGAGGGCAGGGGTTTCTACGCATGAGCTACGAACCCAACGCCAAAACCGCCGACCTGCTCACCCGCCTGCGCGCCTTCATGGACGCGCACATCTATCCCAATGAAAAAGCCTATTATGAGGAGGTGGCGACCGGCGACCGTTGGGCGCATGTCACCCTGATCGACAAGCTGAAACCACTGGCGAAGGAAGCAGGCCTCTGGAACCTCTTCCTGCCCGAAAGCACCCATGGCGCAGGGCTCACCAACCTCGAATATGCACCACTGTGCGAGGAAATGGGCCGCGTCCACTGGTGCCCCGCCGTGTTCAACTGCGCCGCGCCCGACACCGGCAACATGGAAACGATCGAACGCTTCGGCACGGACGAGCATAAGGCGCGTTGGCTGGAGCCCATGCTGGCGGGGGAGATGCGCTCCGCCTTCGCCATGACCGAGCCGCAAGTGGCTTCGTCCGACGCGACCAACATCGAAAGCTCTATCGTCCGCGACGGCGATGATTATGTCATCAATGGCCGCAAATGGTGGATTTCCGGCATGGGCGAAGCGGACTGCGCGCTCATGATCTTCATGGGCAAGACTGACCCGTCAGCGCCCAAGCATAAGCAGCAATCGATGATCCTCGTGCCCCGCGACACGCCCGGCATCACCGTGCTGCGCCCAATGACCGTGCTCGGCTATGACGACGCGCCGCACGGCCACATGGAAATCCTGTTCGAAAATGTCCGCGTGCCCGCATCCAACATGCTGCTCGGCGAAGGGCGCGGCTTCGAAATCGCGCAGGCCCGGCTTGGCCCTGGCCGCATCCATCATTGCATGCGCATGATCGGCATGGCTGAACGTGCGCTCGAAGCCATGTGCCGCCGGGTGAAATCACGCGTCGCTTTCGGCAAGCCGCTCGCCGAACAGGGCGTCATCATCGAACGCATCGCCAATTCGCGCATCATGATCGATCAGGCGCGCCTCCTCACCCTCCACGCCGCGCACCGCATGGACACGGTCGGCAACAAGGTGGCGAAGGCCGACATCGCGATGATCAAGGTCGCCGCGCCCAACATGGCCTGTCAGGTCATCGACTGGGCGATACAGGCGCATGGCGCGGCGGGCATCAGCCAGGATTTCTTCCTCGCGAACTATTACGCCCACGCTCGCAAGATCCGCTTCGCCGATGGCCCGGACGAGGTGCACCGCCACCAGCTTGGCCGCCTCGAACTCGCCAAATATGACTGACATCCGCACGCTCGACACCAGCCGCCTGGGCCCATGGCTGCGCGCCCATGTGCCGGGCGCGGACGGAGAGATCAGCGCGGAAAAATTCGCAGGCGGCCAGTCCAATCCCACCTATCTCCTGTCGGTGGACGGCGAACCCCGCTTCGTCCTGCGCCGCAAGCCCGACGGCGTGCTGCTTCCCTCCGCCCACGCCATAGAGCGCGAATATCGCGTGACCGACGCGCTGAAGGACAGCGCCGTCCCCGTCGCCCGCCCGCTCGCACTGTGCGAGGATGCGAGCGTCGTCGGCACGCCCTTTTTCATCATGGCCTATGCGCAGGGCCGCAACTTCTGGGACGCGCGTCTGCCGGAATTGAGCGCCCCTGACCGCGCCGCCATCTATGACGAAATGAACCGTGTCCTCGCCGCGCTCCACGCCATCGACCCGGCGCAAGTGGGCCTGTCCGACTATGGCAAGCCCGGCAATTATTTCGCCCGCCAAGTCGCCCGCTGGACCAAGCAATATCGCGCCACCCAGACGCAGCGTCTCGACGCGATGGAGCAGCTCATCGACTGGCTCCCCGCCAACGACCCCGGCCTGGAAGCGAGCCGCATCGTCCATGGCGACTATCGCAATGACAATATGATCTTTGCCCCCGCCGAGCCCCGCATCATCGCCGTCCTCGACTGGGAATTGTCGACCCTCGGCCACCCGCTCGCCGACCTTGCCCAGCATCTGATGGCATGGCGCGTCCCCAGGGAAGGCTATCGCGGCCTGTCCGACGCGGACCTGCCGACGCTCGGCATTCCGTCAGAAGCCGAATATCTGCGCCGCTATGGGGAACGCAGCGGCGCGGGCGAGATCGATCCGGCGCACTGGCGCTATGCGCTCGCCTTTGCGATGTTCCGCAATGCTGGCATCCGGCAGGGCGTCTACCGCCGCGCGGTGGAGGGCAATGCGTCCAGCGAAGCAGCCGCCATCCATGGCGCGCGCGCGGGCGAGATCGCCGGCCTTGCCTGGCGGATCGCCTGCGAACAGGATGACGCACGGCTATGAAAGAACAAAGGATTGATGTTGGCGGCTATCGGCTGCGCACAGTCGAACAGGGGGAGGGGCTTGTCGTCCTGATGGTGCATGGCTTCCCCGGCCTCGCATGGTCGTGGCGGCATCAGATGGCACCCCTTGCCGCAGCCGGTTATCGCGCCGTCGCTATCGACAGCCTGGGCTATGGCGGCAGCGACCGCCCGACCGATCCGGCTGCCTATACTGCCGACCGGATGCAGGATTATCTGCTCGCCATCCTCGATCATTATCGCGCTGACCGTGCGGTGGTCGTGGGTCAGGATTTCGGCGCACAATATGCCTGGAATCTGGCGGTGCGGGCACCCGACCGGGTCGCGGCGCTTATTGCCACCATCCCCTATGATTATGACATGGCCGGGCGGGCGATGCTGGGCAGCGCGCAGCGCCTGCCTGCCGATGCGCCCGCGCGCCCCGATGCTTCCTCCCCGGATCGCAGCCCAACCGAACGCTTCGCCGCCATGGCGCGCGAACATTTTGTCCATTTCCACTATTTCCAGCAAGTCGGCCCCGCCGAACGCGAACTGGCCGACCGGGTGCCGGATTTTCTGGCCCGGCTGTTCCATGAATTATCCGCTGAAGGCGACCTCTGGCGATGGAAGACGGTGCCTTCTGAAGGGAGCGGCTATCTTGATGTGTTGCCGTCCGCGCCGCCCTTGCCATGGCCCTGGCTCAATCAGGCGGAGTTCGACCATTTCGTGGCGGGCTATCACCACGCCGACCCGATGCTGCGCTTCATCGGCGGCCTCAACAGCTATCGCACCGCGGACGCCAACTGGCGGATCGGCAAGGAATGGGCCGACCATGATGTCGAAACGCCCACCCTGTTCCTCTATGGCGAAGATGACCCGTCCTTCGGCTTCTTCCCGGATTGGGAGGAACGGATGCGGACGCGTGTGCCAGGCCTCAGAAAAATCGTGGCCGTTCCGAAAGCGGGCCATTTCGTTCAGCAGGAACAGCCCGACGCTTTCAACGCCGCCCTGCTCGACTTTCTGGACGGGATGACCGTGTGATGGATCGCATCCGTCTTTCCGGGCATCTGGGACTGAGCGCCCCGGATCGTCCATTGCTCGCGCATCTGGGACGTTCGGTCGATCCGCTCGACCAGATCGATGCGCTCGCAGACCATGGCTTTGCGGGTGTGCAGGACCTGTTCCTGAAACTGCGCCCGTCGTCTGAACAGGCAACGATGGCGACGAACATGGCCCGGCGCGGGCTGGCCCTGACCAGCTTTGGCGGCGATCCGATGCACTGGAACAGCCCGTTCTGGAGCACGGAAAACCCGCTTGAACGTGACGCCGTGACAGAAAGCGTCACGCAGAGCTGCGACCTTGCGACGCGTTTTGGCGGGGCAGGCGCGGTGTGCGTCGCAGGCTTCGATGCCACCCGGTCGCGCAAAGCCCAGCTCACGGCAATGACCGAAAATCTCAAGCGCCATGCTCAAGCCGCTGAGCGCGCCGGGCTGCTGCTGCTGGTCGAGCCGATTGCCGAAAGCCGCATAGCCGGGCTTCTGCTCAATCGGCTGGAGGACGCACTCGATATGGTGCGCGCCGTCGGCATGCCATCGGTGCGACTGTTGTTCGACATTGGCCATGTCGCGATGATGGGCCACGCGGTGCCGGACGCATTGCATGAGTGCGCCGACATGATCGGGTTGATTCAGGCCGCCGATCTGCCCGATCGCGTCGATATCGGCCTTGGCACGCTCGACTGGGCAGCAATCCTCGCCGCTATCGACGCAACGCGCTATTCGGGAATCGTCGAACTGGAATATGAACCTGTCGACCAAACCGCAGAGGGCGAAAGGGCCATGCTGGCGCGTTTAAACAGCATCGTCGGTCTGCCTGGGGACCAGCACTGACAGCCCCCTGCCACCGCCGGGATAAGCTCGATAATAAGGATTATGTTAAGTTCCGACGAGATCCTGTTTGGCATTACCTGTCTTTTTTCATCAGGCGTGCAGCAGCTTGGCACCAGATCCCGCTTGCATCGTTACCCTTGCAGGAAAGGTCGCCGATGGACACCCAGGATGATATTGTAGCAGTGGGACTTTTGACCCAGGACGACATCCGTCGATTGGGGAATAATTTCTCGCGCCTTTTCCCCATACCCCGTGACGGGGCGTTCGACGATCTCATAAAGGCGATCGATGATGCCGATCGGGATCGGCAACAGCGTCAGTCAGGCTGACGGCATTCGCGTTCCTGATATATGGGTCCGGCTGTATCGGAGTGCGGAAAATTGGCGGGGCAGCCGGACCCTGTTCGCATGACCTGCGGGAGTCAGCGACGCCGCCAGTGCCCCGAACGCCAGCGACTGATCGGCATATTATCCGACCCATGACGGACCGGCATGTGCGCTTAATGCTGGCTGGCCTGCCCTTTGGAGCAGGGCCGTCCCCCTTAAGGGCGATTGACGGCAACATGGGTTATCCCCCTGAAATATACTTGGAAAATAGGAATCAGTGGAAATGACGCTCTTCGCCTTGAGTTGATCAGCTGGATCGCGTTATGGCAGGCGATGGCCTTGCTTCATCGTTTCGTCCCCGTCCTCTTTGGCCTTCTCGTCGCGGGCTGCGCTTCTTACCAGCCGGTGACCGACAGCCCGGTGCGGATCGGCCCGCCCTACCGTGTCAAAGGCGTAACCTATGTGCCCGCCGCCCAGCCCGTCTATGATGAGGTCGGCACTGCCAGCTGGTATGGATCGGAGTCCGGCAATCGCACCGCACGTGGAGAAAAATTCCGTCCCAAATGGATCAGCGCCGCCCATAAAACCCTGCCTCTGCCATCCTATGTCGAAGTGACCAATCTGGACACGGGGCGGACGGCGTTGGTGCGCGTCAATGATCGCGGACCCTTTGCCCAGGGCCGCATCATCGATCTTTCTCGCGGGGCTGCCGACCTGCTGGGCATCAGGCAGCAAGGGCATGCGCCCGTCCGCGTCCGCAGGGTCGATCCCCCGGAAAAGGATCGCAAAAGGCTGCGCAAGGGCAAGGCCGCGCGGGAGCGCCCGGCCCTGTCCGGCGAAGCGCTGGCGGCGCAACGCAGCCGCATCCGCTGACCTGCTGGCCCGCTTTGGGCGCAGTGAAAATTAACGGTCGCCTGCGGGGATCAGCACTGTATATGCTCCTACATACTGCATAGGGGATCGTCGTTGCGCCGGTGCTTTCACCTGCTCGTCCTGCTGCTTATCATGTCCGCGTTCGCGCCGGGGTCCGCGCGGGCGAAGGGGCCGCTTATCCTCGCCGCCGCCAGTCTTCAGGAATCGCTTGGTGCCGCTGCCGATGCTTGGACGGCGATGGGTCATGACCGTCCCATCCTGTCTTTCGCCGGGTCGTCCGCCCTTGCGCGCCAGATCCTGGCCGGAGCGCCTGCGGACCTATATCTGTCCGCCGATCAGGACTGGATGAACGCCATCGCCGCCAAAGGCCTGCTGCGTCGCGGCATCCGAACAAACTTCCTGACCAACCGGCTGGTGCTGGTCGCGCCTGCGGCCAAGGGTGGCGGGATGAACATCCGGCGCGGCTTCCCCCTGGCCAGAGCGCTCGGCAAAGGGCGGCTCGCCATGGCCGACCCCGACAGCGTGCCTGCGGGAAAATATGGCAAGGCCGCTCTTATGGCGCTGGGCGTCTGGCCGTCGGTTTCGGGACGCATCGCTGCGGCGGAAAATGTGCGCGCCGCGCTCGCCATGGTGGAGCGGCGGCAAGTGCCCTACGGCATCGTCTACGCCACGGACGCCCGCGCCGCTCCCGCCGTCCGCATCGCAGGCGTCTTCCCAGCGGGGAGCCACCCCCCGATCACCTATCCGCTGGCAATGCTGGCGCGATCGACCCACCCGGATGCGGACGGCTTCCGCCGCTTCCTCCTTTCGGGCCGGGGCAAGGCGATATTCCGCCGCTATGGCTTCGGCGTAAAGTGACCGGGGCATGATGCTGAGCGCCGCAGATTGGGACATTGTGCAGCTATCGCTGAAGGTCAGCCTGGCCGCCGTGCTCATCACCCTGCCTTTTGCCTTCGCCCTTGCCTGGCTGCTGGCGCGCGGGCGTTTTCCGGGCAAGCTGCTGCTGGATGCCGCGATCCACCTGCCGCTTGTCCTGCCCCCCGTGGTGATCGGCTGGCTGCTGCTGCTGGCGCTTGGCCCTGCGGGGCCCGCAGGCGCGTTTCTCGACCGCTGGTTGGGCGTCAGCGTCATGTTCCGCTGGACCGGGGCGGCGGTGGCGGCGGCCATCATGGCGCTACCGCTGATGGTGCGCGCGATGCGACTGTCGATAGAGGCGGTGGATAGCCGGGTGGAGGATGCTGCGCGCACCTTAGGCGCAAGTCCTGGCCGCTGCTTCCTGACCATCACGCTGCCCCTGTCGCTGCCGGGCGTGGTGACCGCTTTCATCCTGGGCTTTGCCCGATCAATCGGGGAATTTGGCGCGACGATCACCTTCGTGTCGAACATTCCGGGCGAAACGCGCACCCTTTCCCTCGCCATCTACAGCGCCTTGCAAGTGCCGGGCAGCGACGCGACCGTGTGGCGGCTGGCGCTGATCTCCGTCGCCCTGTCGCTGGGCGCGCTGGTCGCGTCGGAAGCGCTCAGCCAGCGGCAACGCGCGGGACGGAGCGGCCATGTCCTTTGAGGTAGACGTCAGCAAGGCGCTGGGCGACCGGATGATCGAAGCGCGTTTCGCCGTCCCCGGCGGCCTGACCGTGCTGCGCGGCGTGTCGGGCGCTGGCAAGACGTCCGTGCTGAACATGATCGCCGGGCTGCTGACGCCTGATCGCGGGCATGTGGTCGTGAATGGCCAGCCGCTGTTCGATGCCGCGCAAGGGGCCAACCTGCCCGTCCATCGCCGCCGCCTTGGCTATGTGTTTCAGGACGGACGGCTCTTCCCCCACCTGCGCGTGCGGGCGAACCTGCTCTATGGCTATCGTCTCGCTCAACCCGAAGAACGCTGGATGACGCTGGACGAAGTCGTTGCCTTCCTTGGCATCGCACCGCTGCTGGATCGCTGGCCCCGATCCTTGTCGGGCGGGGAGGCGCAGCGCGTCGCCCTTGGCCGCGCCCTTCTGTCCGGGGCACGGGCGCTGCTGCTGGACGAGCCGCTCGCGTCGATCGATCCGGCGCGGCGCAGCGACATCATCGACGCAATCCTGCGCATCCGCGACGAACTAAAGCTGCCGATGCTCTATGTTACCCATGATCCTGCCGAAGCAGAACGGCTGGGCAATCAACTGGTGACCATCGGCAGCTGATAACGCCGCTGTCGATCAGTGCAGCCCCGACCCGCCCCCGCTCAGTTCCTTGGCGATGGAGCCGACCATGTCCTTGGCATCGCCGAACAGCATCTGGGTGTTGGCGTTGTAATAGATCGGGTTGTCGATCCCGGCAAAGCCTGCGTTCATCGACCGCTTGATCACGAACACCGACTTGGCGCGATCCGCTTCGATGATCGGCATGCCCGCGATTGCGCTGTTGGGATCGTCACGCGCCGACGGATTGACCGTGTCGTTCGCGCCGATGATCACCGCCACGTCCGCCTGCGGCAGTTCGGGGTTGATGTCGTCCAGGTCGACCAGCTGCTCATAAGGCACATTGGCTTCGGCCAGCAGCACGTTCATGTGACCGGGCATGCGCCCGGCCACCGGGTGGATCGCGAACTTGACGTCCACGCCCTTCTTGGTCAGCGCCTGGTAAAGCTCGCTCACCTTATGCTGCGCCTGCGCCACCGCCATGCCATAGCCCGGAATGATGACCACGCTGCTGGCATTTTCCAGCTGCATCGCCGCTTCCTCAGCCGAGGCGGAGCGCACCACGCGGTCGTCCTTGCCACCGGCCACGCCCGCGATGACCTTGCCAAAGCCGCCGAACATGACGTTGGCAAAGCTGCGGTTCATCGCCTTGCACATGACCAGCGCCAGAATGAAGCCCGACGCCCCGTCCAGCGCACCCGCCACGATCAGCAGCTTGTTGCCCAGCGCAAAGCCCATGGCGCTCGCGGCCAGACCCGCATAGCTGTTGAGCAGCGCGATCACGGTCGGCATGTCCGCGCCGCCAATCGGGATCACCAGCAATATGCCGAACAGCAGCGCCAGCGCGACAAACGCCGGGAACAGCCAGGTCTGGGTCGGATCGATCGCCAGGGTCGCGCCGATCACCACCGTCGCCAGCGCCACCGCGCCATTGAAGATGCGCTGGCCGGGGAAAGACACCGGGCGGCTGCCCATCAGTTCCTGCAGCTTGGCAAAGGCGACGACCGACGCTGTACAGGTCAGGAAACCCAGCAGCATTTCGAACATCAGCACCCACATGATGAAGCCGCCGGCATATTCGGGGTGGGCATGTTTATAATATTCAGCCGCGCCGATCAGGCCGACAGCCAGCGCGCCGAATGCGTGGGAGATGGCAGTTCGCTGCGGGATCGCCGTCATCGGCATCAACAGCGCCATCGGGATGCCCGCCGCCGCGCCCGCGATCATCGCGATGATGATCAGGTCGTAATTGACCACCTCATGCTGGACCAGCGCGCCGATGATGGCGATGACCATCCCGATCTCACCCGCGCGCACACCACGCCGAGCCGTCGAAGGATGGCTCATCCACATCAGCGACAGGATGAACAGAGCCGATGCGGCAATCGCCGCGAAAGGAACAAAGACGCCCATCTGTTACTTCCCCCGCGGCTTGAACATCTTGAGCATGCGATCGGTGATCATGAACCCGCTGACCAGGTTCACCGTCGCACAGAACACCGCGATAAAGCCCAGCGTCTTGGCAAGCGGCGTCGCGCCTTCCTCACCCGTGATCGTGATCGCCCCCACGATCACCACCGCCGCAATCGCATTGGTCAGCGACATCAACGGCGAATGCAGCAGCGGCGACACCTTCTTGATCAACTGAAAACCCAAAAAGGCCGCCAGTATGAAGACGAAAAGATAATCTGCATTAAAAGCGTTCACTGTCACCATCCCCTGCTTCAGGACTCAGCGGTTCGGCCCGTTCCAGCGCCGCCCGTTCCAGATGAATGCATGCGGCCAAATGCGCGCTCGCATCAATCAGAATCACTGATTCCGCTCAATCCCCTCCAGAATTGATCGTCGCCCCTTATTGATCCGGGCCGCTACAGGCAAGGTGAACAAACGCAAAATAGGGCGGCGATCGCGCGCGACGAAGGTTTTCCGCGGGCTAACGGCTAATATAACATTATCTGATAGCTGATGCCTGCCGCCTAAACCTGTCGACTACGCCCCGTCTTTCAAGGTCATGGGCAACCCGGCTGTCACCAATATGACCTCGTCGCACAAAGCCGCCATCTGTTGGTTAAGCCAGCCCGCTTCGTCGCGAAATCGTCGTGCCAGGGCATTTTCGGGCACGATCGACAGGCCGACTTCGTTCGACACGAACACAACCGGCACGGCGCAGCTTCGCACGGCATCGGCCAGCTTGGAGGTCCACATGGCTATGTCTTCACCGGCCAGCAGCAGGTTCGACAGCCAAAGAGTCAGGCAATCGACCAGTATCGCGTCGGCCCATTCTGCCGATGAACGGATCGCGCCCGGCAAATCGACCGGCGCATCGACCGTCCGCCACCGTTGCCCGCGATCGGCCCGGTGGCGTGCGATGCGATCCGTCATTTCTCCATCATGGGCCTCCGCCGTGGCGACATAGGCCAGCGATCCCGACAGCGCCTCACATCGCGCCTGCGCATGGCGGCTCTTGCCCGATCGAGCACCTCCAAGGACCAATATGTTCATAAGCCAAGCTCCAAAAATGCGCTTAATCCCCAGAGCAAGGCGCATGCCCGCAGGAAAATCCTCATCGCCCGGCGTAAATCCGCCGGGGTGACGTCCCGATGGCTGCCGCCGATCCACGGCTTATCGTGCAGCACCCCGTCATAGCGGATCGGCCCTCCAAGCCTGACCCTGAGCGCGCCCGCCATCGCCGCCTCCGGCCAGCCCGCATTGGGTGAAGCATGTCGCTTATGGTCGCGCCACATGACCCGCCATCCGCGCCCGCCCGCGACGCAGACGAGAAACCCGGACAGCCGGGCGGGTGCGAGGTTCAGCAGATCGTCAAATCGGGCCGCAGCCCAACCGAACGGACCATATGGTTTCTCCCGATGACCGATCAGGCTGTCGGCGGTATTGGCCGCCTTATAGGCCCATATGCCCGGCAGGCCCCCCAGCAGCAGCCAGAAAAGCGGCGCGACCACGCCGTCGCAAAAGCTTTCCGCCAGGCTTTCCACCGCCGCGCGCGACACGCCGGCTTCGTCCAGGCTGGCCGTGTCCCTGCCGACGATGCATGCCACCGCGCGGCGCGCATCGTCCAGCTTGCCCGCTTCCAACGCCCGCGCCACCGGCAGGACATGGTCATAAAGGCTGCGCTGCGCCAAAGCTGGCCAGGCTGCCAGCGCCACGCCAACCCAGGCCCAACTTCCCATGGTCCGCTGGATCAGCCATTCGACGGCCCAGCCACAGCCGATCGCCACCGTCAACAGGACCAGCAAGGTAGCGACCCCGCCAATCCGCCGCGCCCCGTCGCGCAAGCCGGGGCGGTTCCACCGGCGCTCACACTTCGCGATGATCCGGGCGAACCCGCCGACCGGGTGGCCGATCCGCGCGTGCAGGCGACTGGGCCATCCCAGCGCCGCGTCCAGCGTCAGCGCAGCAAGGGCCACCGCCTCAACCACCCGCCAGCGCCCTGTCCAGCCGCTCCATCGCGTCGGCATTCGGGGGAAGGCCGAAACGCAACCATGTCGGCTGTGCCTGAAAAGGCCGGGTCAGGATAGCGCGGCGGGCGAGGTGTTCGAACAGCTGCGCCGCATCGTCCCGCTCGACCAGCCTGAACAGCGGACAGGCTCCCCTCGCTGCCAGGCCATGGCGGGCAAGCAGCGCGTCCAATCCCTTCGCGCGTTCGCCGAGCGCGTCGATGGTCGCATTGATCCAACCCCTGTCGCGATAGGCCGCCGTGCCAAAGGCGATGGCAGCAGCCGACACCGGCCAGTCGCCCAGCATGCGCCGACAGGCCGCGACAATCGGCGTCGGGCCGAGCAGGAAACCGAGCCTTGCGCCCGCCAGCCCGAAAAATTTGCCGAACGATCGCAGGACGATCAGTTGCCGCCCCTCCCCGACGTCCGGCGCGATGCTGCCGCCCGGCATGCAATCGGCGAAGGCTTCATCGACGACCAGCCATTGCATGCGCTCCGTCCATGCCAACAGCTGCTCCCGCGCGAAAACGCGGCCATCGGGGTTGTTCGGATTGGCGATCAGCAGGACAGAAGCGGGCGGCGCGTCTTCGGGATCGCTGACCGGCCTTGCCTGGGCGAAAGCCTCCCCATGCGTGCGGTAGCCCGGCGTCAGGTAACAAGCGGGCCGGTCCAGCAGCCGTCCCACGATCCGCAAGCCGATCTCGCTCCCCGGCACGGCGCAGACATGGGCCGGGGGAAGGCCGAAATGAGCCGCCGCCGCCGCCTCAAGCTCCACCAGCGCCGATGGATCGGGCAAGGCCGCCCAATCGACTGCGATCCGCGCCGCGCCGGGCCACGGCACGGGGTTGATCCCCGTGGACAGGTCGATCCACGGTTCAGCCGAACCATAGCGGGCCTGCGCATCGGCCACACGACCACCATGCCAACGGAACGCATCGCTCATGACGTCAGGACCAGCGCGGCCAGCAGCGCGCTTTCCACTATCTCGATCCCCGCCCCATGCCCGTCGCCTGAAATGCCGCCAATGCGCGCCCGCAGCCACATGGCCCATGCAGGGATCAGCGCGGCGACGATCAGCAGGCCCGGCATCCACCAGGCAAACAGCATCGCAACCGCGCTCCAGCCCAGCAGATGCGCTGGCCGAACACCGTCGCGGAATCGGCTAGCAAGCCCCTCATGCAGCGGCGGGAGCCAACGCGACCAAAAGAGCGGCCCCATCCGCGCGGCCATGGCGACGCCGATCAGCCACCAGGCCGGGACCAGCTCCGCACATAAGCGCAGCAACACCAGCTTCGTCAGCAATTGCAGCGCGACCGCCGTGACGCCAAAGCTGCCGACATGCGGGTCGGCGAGCACGAGCGATAGCTTGGTGCGGTCCCCATGAGCCGCGCCCACCGCGTCGGCGATGTCGGCCAGCCCGTCGATATGCAGCGCGCCCGTCATCGCCACCCAGACCAGCAACGCCAGCAAGGCCCCTGCCCAGGGATCGACTCTACCGCCCAGCATTAACCCCCCGGCCACACAGGCACCGACAACCATGCCCGTTGCGGGGAACCAGCGGATCGCGGCGGCGAAGTCCCCTTCGTCCGCCTTCACCGGCGGCAACGGCAGGCAGGTCATAAGCTGCATCGCCAGCACCAGCCGCCTCATGACTGAAGCCCCGTAATCTGCGCCGTCCCGTCCGGCCACAGCCGCAGGCTCAACAGCGCGCCATAGGGCAGGTCGAAAGCCCAGACCTGCCGGTGATCCATCCCGCACAGCACCGACAGCGCGGCGCGCATCGCGCCTGCATGGCTGAGAACCAGCGTCGGCGCGCTTATGTCGCTCAACGCCGCGCCGACCCGCTCGCACAGCGCGGACCACCGCTCCCCATCGGGCGGCGGATTGGCCTCAGGATCGTCCCAAAAGCGGCTGAGCGCATCGGCAGCCAGATCGGCGGGATCGAACCCATCCCACTGCCCGAAATCCAGCTCGCGCCAGCGCGGATCGATATGCAAAGCCACATTTCGTTCCGTTGCGATGGTTTCGCCGGGGATGCGCGCCCGCGCCAGATCGGACGTCACGACATGATCGAAGCGCAAGGATCGCGCGCGATCCACGCACAGCGCCATGCCGTCGAGATCAGGCGGCGCGTCACAATGGCCCAGCAGCCTGCCCGCCATTTCCGGCACGCCATGGCGCATCAGGTGGATGGAGAGTGAAGTCATCGCCCGCTCGCGACCGCAGCTTCCGCAAATGTGGCCATCCCCCCATGCGCCGCGAGCGCCGATCGCACGATCTGCGCCGCCACCGCCGCGCCGCTCGCTTCGCCCAGCCGCATGTTCAGCCGCAACAACGGCTCCAGACCCAGGGCGTCGAGCAACCGGGCATGCCCGGCCTCCGCAGAACAATGCGCGGCGAGGCAATGGCCCGTAATCTGCGGGTTGTCGCGGGCCAGCGGAGCAACCGCCGCCCCGCAGATAAATCCGTCCAGCATCACCGGCAGGCGGCTCAACCGCGCCGCCAGCACCGCGCCCGCGATCGCCGCAATCTCCCGCCCGCCAAGGCGACGCAGCGTTTCGAACGCGTCTCCGCAATGCGCGCCATGCCGGGCAAGAGCCAGCCTTACGGCCTCGGCTTTCCGATCGATCCCAGCGGCGTCGACGCCGGTGCCCCGACCGACCCACTGCCCCGCTTCGCCGCCCAGCACCTGCGCACACAGGGCGGCGGCGGCGGTCGTGTTGGCGATGCCCATCTCCCCCAGCAACAGCAGGTCGATGCCGGGTTGGATGACCGCAGCCCCGGCATTGATCGCCGCCAGGCACTCCGGCTCGGTCATGGCGGGACCTTCGGCAATGTCGCCGGTCGGGCGATCCAAATCGATGGGCACAATGACCAGTTCCGCTCCGCAAGCGGCGGCGAGCGCGTTGATGGCCGCGCCTCCGCTGCGGAAATTCGCGACCATCTGGGCGGTCACTTCGGGAGGAAAGGCGCTGACCCCGCGCGCAGCCACCCCGTGATTGCCAGCAAACACCGCCACGCGGATCGTGTCGGCGCGGGGCCGTTCTCGTCCCTGCCATCCGGCCATGAACAGCGCGATGTCCTCCAGCCGCCCCAGCGAACCGGCGGGCTTGGTCAACGACGCTTGCCGATTGGCCGCAGCTTCCATCGCGCCTTCATCGGGGGCGGGCAATGTCGCCAGAGCCTGATCGAACGCGGCCCGGTCGCGAAAGAACGTCATGTGCAGATAAAGCCTTCGGGCGGCGTGCGGACGATGAAATGTCCCTTCACCCCCTGCGGCCAGTCGGCGTAACGCACCACGCCTTCCTCGCTGGCCGCGTGGCGGACGGCATAATCAAGGATCGCGCGCGCCGCCGCTTCATCGGGCGTGAAATCCCCCAATACATAGCCGACCTTGCCCGGCGCGCGCAGATGGACAGTGCAATGCCGCTGACAGGCGAAAAGGCAGGGCATGTCCTGCACCTCCACCCCCGCATAGGCGCTGTCGCCCGCCTGCACCGCGCGCAGCGCCTGCGCCAGCAGAGCGCCGCCGCGCCGCCCCTCGCCATCTTCCCGTTGTTCGGATGACAGGCGGCAGGTCGAACAGACCACCACCGCCGCCCCGGTTTCGACCGCGCGCAACATTTCAGCCGCGCCCCGGCATCACATAATGGATCATCATCCCCGGCTCCGCATTCCGACCGCAAACAGCCTTGTGGCGGGGACGAAGCGGGGACGCACAACGACATGCTTCCCGCGCGGCCGCACCGGCAAGGCAATGGCTGTCGCTCGGCGAGGATATCCCCGTTCGTCCGGCACACCCTGTCCGGTCGAAGAACGACTGCGGCAGGCAGGTCTCCTGGCTCACGGGTCAGTGCGTCTGGCCGCCTTCTCGGGAGCACCCAAATGGGTCCCAATGGCGTGAATGGCCGTCCGCTCACCGCTTACAGTTGCAGGGGCAGCGCGGGCTTCACCCGACTTCCCTTTTCATCCCCTTGCGAGGAACCTGTCGCGCTGCCGCTGATAGTGCGAGCGGGCGCAGGTCGCAAGCTGCGAATAGGGCATGGACCTTTCGCGGCCCATGCCCTGCCGGATCAAAAGTCCAGTTCCGCGCGCCATCCCACGACATTGACGCCATAATCCCGGTCGGTCCCGGCGGGGATCGCGGCATCGGTATAGCGCAGGTGCGCGTAGTTTAGGTTGAAGCGCAGATATTCGATCGGGGTCCATACCAGCCCCAATATCCAGGCATTCTGCGTGCCGCCGACAATATCCTTGTCGTTCAGGTCCAGATAATCGTAGCGCGCCGTCAGCTGAAGCGATCCCATGCCGCCGTCGCCAAATTCCTGCTTGGGCTTGGTGCTGCCGAAAATGCCATTTTTGTAGGACCGCGTTTCGCCCGTCAGGAAATAGCCGACCTCTGCATAGCCGCCAAAGAAGGTCGGGTCCGACAGGCCGGGCCGCTTCGTCCGCAGCCAATGTGTCTCACCCGCCCAGTAAAGCGGGCCGCGCGTACCGGCGAATTCCAGCCCATAATGGGATTCGCCCGTGGCATCGATCGACGGCGTGGCGAGAAAGCGCGTGTTGATCGTGTGGAGATAAGGCCGCTGGCGATAGCGCTGCGGCTCGTCGGCCAGGCGGTTCAGGTCGCGCCAATGTCCCGACGCGCCGAAATGCAGCTGCGTCTTGCCGATGCGCGGTGCCAGCACGACCCGGCCATCCACGCTGTAGCTGTTATTTTCATCGCCATCCTCATCATTGGTCAGCGAATCGGCGCTGTCGGAAAACAGGCCAAGCTGGGCAAGCAGGATGCCGGACCGATATTGGGCGGACAGGCCAATGCGGCGTTCGAAATTGAAGGCATCGGTAAAGGCTGCGCGTTCCATCACCGAACCGGTCGTGTCGCCGATCAGTTCGTCTAGCGACTGAAACTGGTTGTGATTGCCCAACGTCACCAGCCACTTGCCATTTTCATAAGTGATGAACGTGTCGACCAGATCGATGCTGTTGTCCGACAGTTCGGTTTCCAGCTTATAGCCGAACCCGGCCCCCAGCTGACCTTCAGCGCCCAGCCGCAGGCGGCGAAGTTCATTGGAATAGCCCTGCGCGCGATCGGACACGCTGCCCGGCGCCATCAACAGGGCGGCGTCATATTGAATGCGGCCCTTTACCTTGAACTTTGCGTCGTCGCTGGAAAATTGCGGGCTGCCTTTCCAGCTGATCTTGGTTGCAGGCTCCGCCGCAGCCGCCGGTTTGGACGCGCTGGCCAGGGCAGCCGGTGGAGCGGCTGACGCCCCTGAGCCGGAAACAGCCGACGCGGGCGCTGCCGAATCGAGGCGCGTTTCCAACATCTGCACCTGCATCTTCAGTGCGGCGATCTGCGCCCGCAACTGCTCGGCTTCCGCCTGGCTGATCGTCTGTGCGCTCGCCCATGAGGGTGCGGCTATTTGGAGCATCGCGATGGCGATTGCCCAACGGCTGGCTTTCATTGCTTGGTCCCTTCTCATGGGCGGGGCAGATATGTCAGCTACGTGACTAATCCATGACTCCATTGTTACGATTTTATTTCAGGCGATCATTCAGCCGTCCACGCTTCCCTTTCCCACCGATGCGTTCTATGCCCCCGCCGTGAAGGTCCGCTTCGGCAGCCTTCATCTGATCGCGCCGGTGCCCCGAAGGGGCTTGAATGGGAATGCGGTGCGGATGCTTTTTCCGGCGTCCAAATCCGCGGCTGTCCCTGCAACTGTAAGCGGTGAGCGAGATGCATATCGACCTTCCATGACATGGGAAGGTCAGCCACTGGGCCGGACGCTAAATCCTGCGAGGCCTGGGAAGGCCATGTGTCGAGCGATGACCCGCAAGCCAGGATACCTGCCGGCGTCTGGTCGCTCTTGCTTTGGTCCAGGGGATGGCCGGGGCACGGTGTTCCGTCTGAGCGACGCCTAGTGCGGCGGGAGCCGCAACGGCATGCGTGCCGGGCGCACAGGCGTCCGTCCGGCGATCGATGTCGGCCGCGTTGCGGAGGCTCCCGTTTCGGTTCGCCGACGCCGACGGGACTGCCGTTATGAATGCTATTCCTCCGACATTGACCCCGCCGCCCGACGGGGGCCGGCTTCGCCAGCGGGCCACATGGATGTTCGCCGGCCTGATCGCTGCCAATATTTTCCTCTGGCTATGGGCCGGGGCGCTGTTCGCAGGCGACATGACGATGCTGGGCATGGCCCTGCTGGCCTGGAGCCTGGGCCTGCGCCATGCCGTGGACGCGGACCATATCGCCGCGATCGACAATGTGACGCGCAAGCTGATGCAGGGCGGCCAGCGCCCGCTGACCGTCGGCTTCTGGTTCGCGATCGGCCATAGCGCCATCGTGCTGATCGGCGCGGTCCTGATCGCCACCGCCGCCAGCGCGCTCAGCCGGGTCGAGGCGGCGGGCGAAATCGGCGGCGTCATCGCCACCATCATTTCAGCGACCTTCCTCTTCGCCATCGCGGCGGTGAACCTGATCATCCTGAAATCGGTCTGGGCAACCTTTAACCATGTTCGCAAAGGCGGGGCCTATGCCAATGAAGACATGGACATATTGCTGGGAAATCGCGGCCTGCTGGCCCGCCTGTTCAAGCCGCTTTTCCGTTTGGTCACGCGCAGCTGGCACATGGCGCCGCTGGGCTTCCTGTTCGGCCTGGGCTTCGACACAGCGACAGAGGTCGCCATATTGGGCCTGTCCGCCGGGCAGGCGGCCAGTGGATTGGCGCTGTCCACCGTTCTCATCTTTCCCCTCCTCTTTGCGGCGGGAATGGCGCTGATCGACACAGCCGACGGCGCATTGATGATGGGGGCCTATCAATGGGCCTTCGTTAAGCCCATTCGCAAACTCTATTATAACATCACCATCACGCTGGTTTCCGCGATCGTCGCCATCGTGATCGGCGGGATCGAAACGGCGGCGCTGCTGGGCGACAAGCTCGGCCTGACCGGCGGCGTCTGGTCGCTGGCCGCCAATCTGGGCGACCATTTCAACAGCCTGGGCTTCTTCATCGTCGGCCTGTTCGCCGCCTGCTGGCTGATCAGCTGGGCAATCTATCGCTGGAAACGCTTCGACGACATCGAAGTCCCCCTCGCAATCCAAGGAAATGTCCCATGAACAAGGTTCCCGCTACCGTCATCACCGGCTTTCTGGGGGCTGGAAAAACCACCCTGATCCGCCATATCATCGAAAATGCGGGCGGCCGCCGCATCGCCCTCATCATCAACGAATTTGGCGATGTCGGCGTGGACGGCGCGCTCGTCCAGGGCTGCGGCGACGAAGCCTGCCCCGACGATGACATTATCGAACTGGCCAATGGCTGCATCTGCTGCACCGTGGCCGACGATTTCCTGCCGACCATGCAGCGGTTGCTCGACCGGCCGACCCCGCCTGATCATATCATCATCGAAACCTCCGGCCTCGCCTTGCCCAAGCCATTGGTCAAGGCGTTCCAATGGCCCGACATCCGCACGCGCGCCACGGTCGATGGCGTCATCGCGCTGGTGGATGCCGACGCGCTCGCCGCAGGGCGTTTCGCCCATGACGAAGCCGCGCTGGCCGCCGCCCGCGCCGCCGACCCCACGCTCGACCATGACAGCCCGATTGAGGAACTGTTCGAAGACCAGCTGGCCTGCGCCGACCTGGTCCTTCTCAATAAGACGGACCTTGTGGATGCCGACCAGCTGGAGGCGCTGGAAGACCGGCTTAGGCAAGAGGTCCGCCCCGGCGTCAGCTTCATCCGCACCGCGATGGGCCGCATCGACCCCGCCGCGCTGCTGGGCATCGACGCCGCCGTGGAGGATAAGATCGACGCCCGCCCGTCCCACCATGACGGCGATGAGGATCATGACCATGACGATTTCGACAGCTTCGTGCTGAACCTGGGCGAACTGGACAGCCCGGAACCCCTTCTCGCCGCACTGGATATCGCCATCGCCCGACATGACCTGCTGCGCGTCAAGGGCTTCCTGGCGATCCGTGGACGCCCGGCCCGCCTGGTCCTCCAGTCCGTCGGACCCCGCGTCCAGCATCATTATGACCGCGCATGGCGACCCGATGAGCAGCGCGCCTCTCGCCTGGTCATCATCGGCCAGCACGGCCTGGACCGCGACGCCATAGCAAACACGCTCGACGCAAAGCCGGTGCCCGCCTGATGCATTTGCTGACCGCCACGCCCGGCACCGTATCGAACGGCGACGAAGCAATCGACCTTGGCCAGACGCCGGGCGACATCGTGGTGCTGACCGTGGCGGACAGCGAACTGGCCTGCCTTGCCAGCGCGGCGGCGACGCTGGGGGACGCCGCCCCCACCATCCGCCTCGCCAACCTGTTGCAACTGCGCCACCCCTATTCCGTCGACCTCTATGTCGAACAGGTGATCGCCAACGCCAAATTCGTCTGTGTCATCCTGCTGGGGGGTAAGAGCTATTGGCCCTATGGCATTGATGAAATTGGACATATCGCGCGGGAAAAGGGCATAGCCTTCGCCGCCATCGCCGATGGGCGGGAACAGGACCCAGATCTTGCCCAAGCGTCCACAGTCCCTCCCGATGTCTGCGACCGGCTGCGCGACTATCTGCGCCAGGGCGGCGTCGCCAATGCCGCCGCTTTCCTGAAGACCGCCGCCCGCCTTGCGGGACTGGATGCAGGCGAACCCAATGATCCGGTCCCGGTAGCAGATGCGGGCCTCTATTCGCCGGGGATCGAACGCGCGAGCCTGGCCCAAGTGAAAGGCCGATGGCGCGCAGGACAGCCGACCGTCCTCTTCCTCTTTTACCGAGCCTTGCTGATCGCCGGTACGCTTGAAGCGGTCGATGCCATGATCGCCGCACTGGAATCACATAATCTCAACGTCTTGCCTGTGCATGTTCGCTCCCTGCGTGAACCATTTGCGCGCGATTTCCTGCGGGCGTCGATGTCGGAAACACCACCGGACGTTATCCTCAACGCAACCGCCTTCGCCGCCTCCGCTCCGGGCGAGCCGCGCACGCCTTCCATCCTTGAACAGGCGGACTGCCCGATCCTGCAGACCGTCTTCGCCAGCGCCGAGGAGCAGGCATGGCAGGCGAGCGCGCGCGGACTTGGCCCGCGTGATCTTGCCATGCACATCGCCCTTCCCGAAGTCGACGGACGGCTGATCACACGCGCCGTCGCTTTCAAGGCCGCCACCCGCTTCGACGAGCGCACCCAATGCAGCATCGTCGTTCCCCAAATCCTGCCGAACCGCGCTAACTTCACCGCACAACTTACCGCAAACTGGGCATATTTGCGCAAAACAGCCCCAGACAAACGCCGGGTCGCACTCATCCTCGCCAACTATCCCAGCCGCGCAGGCCGCATCGGCAACGGCGTCGGCCTCGACACGCCCGCCAGCGCCGTCGCCATCCTCAAAGCCATGGCGGACAGCGGCTATGATGCCGCCGGCGCGCCCCTGGAAGGCTCCAGCCTGATGGATAGGCTGACCCACGCCGACGCGCCAGCCAGCCTTGCCCTGACCGACTATCACACGGCGTTCGACACCCTCCCCGCGTCGGTGCGCGATGCGGTGACCATGCGCTGGGGTCCACCGCAAGCCGATCCGTCCATCCGCGACGCAGCATTCCCCATCGCCGCCCATCGCTTCGGCAATGTCGCTGTCGCGGTGCAGCCATCACGGGGCTATGATGTGGACCCCAAATCCAGCTATCACGACGCGGCGCTTCCCCCGCCGCACGCCTATCTCGCCTTCCATTTCTGGCTGGCCAACCATTTTCGTGCGCAGGCGGTCGTCCATGTCGGCAAGCACGGCAATCTCGAATGGCTCCCCGGCAAGGCAATCGCCTTGTCGGAAAGCTGCTTTCCCGAAATATGCGCCGGGCCGGTGCCGCAAATCTATCCCTTCATCGTCAATGATCCGGGCGAAGGCACCCAGGCAAAGCGGCGCATCGGGGCCTGCATCATCGATCATCTGACCCCGCCGCTGACCCGCGCCGAAAGCTATGGCCCGCTCAAGGAACTGGAGGCGCTGGTCGATGAATATTATCTCGCCGCCGGCATGGACCCGCGTCGTCTGGAAACATTGCGCAAGGACATATTGGCCCTCGCCGCGATCCAGGGGCTGGACCAGGATGCCGGGGCGAGTGGCTCTGGAGATGACGCCTTAGCCGCGATCGATAACTATCTGTGCGACCTCAAGGAAATGCAGATACGTGACGGGCTCCACATCTTTACCCAGTCGCCTGAAGGACCGCAGCGCCGCGATTTGATGATCGCCCTCGCTCGCTGTCCACGGGGGCTGGACGACGGGCAAGGCTCTTTGCTTCGAGCGCTGGCGGACGACTTTTCCCTGTATTTCAATCCATTGAACTGCGTCTTGGGGAAGACATGGGATGGCTCCCGCCCCGCCACGCTTCAAGACCTCACCCCGGCCCCATGGCGGACCACCGGCGACACGGTCGAGCGGCTGGAGCTGTTCGCCATCCACCTGCTCGACAGCGGAAGCCCCGCCCCCGGCCCTCATAGCGCCGCCGTGCTGAACACCCTGCACCACGACCTCGCCCCCCGCGTGGATGCGAGCGGACCAGCGGAAAAATCAGCCCTCCTGGCCGCGCTCGACGGACGCTTCATTCTCCCCGGTCCATCGGGTGCACCGACACGCGGACGGCCCGACGTGCTACCCACTGGCCGCAACTTCTATTCGGTCGACACCCGCGCCGTCCCCACCGTCGCCGCCTGGAATCTGGGGCAGCTATCCGCAGACTCCCTCATTCAGGACTATTTCCAGCGCAATGGCGAATATCCCCGCGCCATGGCGATTTCGGCGTGGGGCACGGCCAATATGCGCACCGGCGGCGACGACATAGCCCAGGCGCTGGCATTGATGGGCGTGCGACCGCGATGGGAATGGGCATCGGGCCGGGTCATCGGCTTTGAAGTGGTGAAGATCGCGGAGCTGAACCGTCCCAGGGTGGACGTCACCCTGCGCATATCCGGCTTCTTCCGCGACGCCTTCCCCGATCAGGTCGACCTGGTGGACAGCGCGGCCCGCGCCGTGATGGCACTCGACGAACCGGAAGAAGATAATCCCGCCGCCGCCCGCCACCGCGCCGAAACCGCTGCGCTGATGGCGGAAGGCGCGTCTGAAAAGGCCGCGCTGCGCCGCGCGGGCGCGCGCGTTTTCGGTTCGGCCCCCGGCACCTATGGCGCGGGCCTGCAGGCCATGATCGACGAACGCATCTGGCATGACCGTTCGGATCTGGCGAACATCTATCTCGACTGGGGCAGCCACGTCTATGGCGGCGGCGTGGAGGGCGAAGCGGAACGCGCCCTGTTCGCGCGGCGGCTCGCGCAGGCCGACGCCCTCATCCAGAATCAGGATAATCGCGAGCATGACCTGCTCGACAGCGACGATTATTATCAGTTCGAAGGGGGCATCGCCGCCGCCGTCGAACATCTGTCGGGCAGGAAACCGCTCAGCTACCATAATGACCATAGCCGCCCCGAACGGCCAGTCGTCCGCACGTTGGAGGATGAGATCGGTCGGGTCGTCCGCGCCCGCGTCACCAATCCCAAATGGATCGCGGGGATGATGCGTCACGGCTATAAGGGCGCGTTCGAAATCGCCGCGTCCGTCGATTATCTGTTCGCCTTCGCCGCCACGACCCATGGCGTGAAGGACCATCATTTCGACGCCGTCCACGCCGCCTTCATCGAGGATGAAGAGGTCCGCGCCTTCATGGCGCAGGCCAATTCCGCCGCCCTGCGCGAAACCGCCGCCCGCCTGCACGAAGCGCTCGACCGGGGGCTGTGGCGGCCCCGGTCCAACAGCGCCGCCATGCTCCTCTCCCAGCTCAAGGAAGCCCAGCCATGATCGAACGCACCCCCGAACAACATGCCGAAAAGATGAAGAAGAAACAGGTCGCCCATGACAAGATCATGGCAACCAAGACGCAGGAAAAGGGCCTGCTGATCGTCCATACCGGCAAGGGCAAGGGCAAGACCACCGCCGCGCTGGGCATGGTCGTCCGCGCGATCGGCCATGGCAGGAAGGTCGGCGTCGTCCAGTTTGTGAAGGGCGCGATGACCACCGGAGAAAAGGCGGTGTTCGACGCCTTTCCCGAACGGGTGGACTTCAAGCCGATGGGCGAAGGCTTTACCTGGAACACGCAGGACCGCGAGCGTGACATTGCGCTCACCCGGACCGCATGGGAAGAGGTGAAGAGGATGATTGCCGACCCGGCCTATGATATGGTGCTGGCAGATGAGCTTAATATTGCCCTGCGCTACGACTATCTGCCCGTGGACGAGGTGCTGGAAGCCGTGAGTGCCCGCGCCGAAATGAAGCATGTCATCATCACCGGCCGCAATGCGCCCGAAGCCCTGATCGAAGCCGCCGACCTGGTTACCGAGATGACGCTGGTCAAGCATCCCTTTCGTTCGGGCGTCAAGGCGCAGGCCGGGATCGAATATTAATCGTGAGCGGACCCGCCATCACCCCCATCGACAGCGCACGGTTCGAAGCGTTGGTGCGGGCGCGGCGGGACATTCGCCACTTCCTTGCCGACCCCATTCACGAAACCGATGTCGAATGGCTGCTCAGCATGGCGCACCGCGCGCCGTCCGTCGGCCTGTCCCAGCCGTGGCGATTCGTGCGGATCGATACCCCCGCGCTGCGCGAGCGGCTGGCCGTCCATGTCGACGCACAGGTCGGCGAAGCGGGCAAGGAGTATGAAGGCGATCAGGACCGGCTCTATCGCAGCCTGAAACTGCATGGCCTGCGCGAAGCGCCGGTGCTGTTCGCCGTCTATTGCGACGACGGCACCGAAACCGGCCATCATCTGGGTGCCGTCACCATGCCCGAAGCGCGCCGCTATTCCTGTGTCATGGCGGTCCACACATTATGGCTGGCGGCGCGCACGCGTGGCATCGGCATGGGTTGGGTGTCGATCCTGCAATCTGCGGGCGTGGACGCGATGCTCGATATCCCTTCGGGCTGGGAATGCCTGGGCCTGCTCTGCCTGGGCAAGCCGATGAGCGAGGAAGACATGCCGGAACTGGAGCGACGCGGCTGGGAACAGCGCACCGACTGGCATTCGGTCGTGGTGCGGCGTTAGAGGACGCTAATTCTCTCCGAGCAGGAAGCCCAGCGCCAATGTTTCAAACCGCTCCTTGCACTCGATCATCGCCCAATGACCGCACCGGGGAAAGACGTGCAGTTCCGCATTCGGAATCACCCGCATGGGCAACAAAGCGCCGTCCAGCGGACTGACCTTGTCATCACGGCCCCAGGTGATCAGCGTCGGCGCCTGTATCCTGCCCAGATAATCGATCCGCTGCGACACGGCTGGGCCGCTCATTGACTGGGCAATGAACTCCAACGCCGAGCGCGTATACATCTTGCGGCTGCTCGTCATCGTCACCGGTTCCAGCGCCGCCTTGTACCGCATCTCGATCAACTCATCGGTGATGATCGATTTGTCGAACACCATCGATTCCAGCCATGCGACGATATTCTCACGCGTGGGATTTTCGATAAAATCGACCAACCGCGTCAGCCCTTCATTGGGGAAGGTCGACGTGATGTTGAACCCGATGCCCCCAATGGTGATGTAGCGCAGGACACGATCCGGGTGCGACGCGGCCAGGTGCCCGCCTACAATTCCCCCATAGCTGTTGCCGATGACATGGGCGCGATCAATGCGAAGACCATCCATCAGCGCCACCGCTGCATCGCGCGCGACGGCCACCGGATCGCCATCGATGGGATCGCTCCTTCCATAACCCGGCGCATCGAGGATGATGGTGCGGAAATGGCGCGCAAAGAGTGGCAGATTGCCTGCGAAGTTGGCCCAACCGGTTACGCCGGGACCGGACCCGTGGAGCAACAACAAAGCCGGACCCGACCCCGCCTCATGATAATGCAGCCGCCCATTTGCCGTTTCCAGAAACCGGCTTGTTGCTTCGAAGCTGAGATCGGTCATTTATCTCTCCCATATCATTGTCCCGCGAAGGACTAATGACGCGGCAGGGGGCACGCAAGACGGCGTGGCCGGCCCCCCTTTCCTTTGCCCGATGATGGCCCTATGAGGCGAGGCGGATCGGCTTGCCGGTCCATCGATCGCGTCGGTGTCCCTTCGGGGGCTTAATTGGGAACGCGGTGCGGGAGCTTGCTCCCTAATCCGTGGCTGTCCCTGCAACTGTGAGCGGTGAGCGAGATACGGACGATCGCCTGACAGGTGATCAGCCACTGGAGCAATCCGGGAAGGCCCGTGTCCCAGCATTGACCCGCAAGCCAGGAGACCTGCCGCCGCAAAGGTCGCTCTTGCCATGGTCCAGGGGATGGTCACGGCTCGGTTCTCCGTTTGAGCGACGAAGTTTTTGCGCGGCTGCGGCTGTGCTGGCGTGCGGCTGTCGCCACGCCGGTGCTCCGCCGCCATCGTTGCTTGGCGTTCGGAGGACTGGACAGTGGAGGACCGATCACGGCGCGCGTTCGCCGATCAACCGCCCCTAGCCGTGGTGCGGGGCTGGTGCCCCACTGCGTGGCAGCCGATGATGGCGGGCGACGGCCTGCTGGTCCGCGTCCGGCCCCGCCTGGGCCGGATGAGCCGCCCCCAGATGCTAGGCCTGTGCGACGCCGCGCTGCGTTTCGGCAACGGGCATATCGACCTCACCAATCGCGCCGGGCTGCAAATTCGTGGCGTAAGCGATCACAACCATCTACCGCTTGCGCAGGCGCTCGCCGCCATGGGGCTGATCGATCCCGACGCGGCGGGGGATGCCCATGCCCCTGTGATCCTGAACCCCGACTGGACCCCCGGCGACGACACCGAAACCATCGCCCTCGCGCTGCTCGACCGGATGGATGAACTGCCCGCGCTGCCCCCGAAAGTGGGTTTCGCCATCGACGCCGGTCCTGCCCCCGCCCTGACCCACCGCCCGGCGGATTTCCGTATTGAGCGGGACATGAATGGCGCGCTGATCCTGCGCGCCGATGGACGGGACTGCGGCATGGCGATCAGCGTCGAAAACGCGGTCGATCACGTCATCGCACTCACCGCATGGTTCATGACGAGCGGCGGCGCGCAGGCCGGGCGCATGGCCCGCCATGCCGCGCCGCTGCCCCAATGCGCCGACCGGATGCCCGCTCCACAGCGCGAGCTCGCCGCCACCATCGCCGCCTGCCCTGGCCGCTTTCTTGGCGCGCCCTTCGGTCGGATCGACGCCGACACGCTGCGCATGGCGATGAATGAAAAGGTGCATGCCGTGCGCCTCACCCCATGGCGCGGCCTGATCATGGAGGGCGACGATGGGCCGTCCGATAATCCCGCCGACCCCTTGCTCAGCACCGACGCCTGTCCCGGCGCGCCCGGCTGCCCCCAGGCCAGCGTCCATACCCGCGATCTTGCGGCGCAACTGGCCCCTTATGTCGCCGACCTGCATGTTTCGGGCTGCGCCAAGGGATGCGCGCGCCCGACGCAGGCAGGCACCGTGCTTACGGGACGGGACGGCGGTTTCGACCTGGCGCTGAATGCGCGCGCGGGCGCGCCGCCGGTTCGCACCGGGCTTGCCCCTTCTCAGATCATCGCCTTGTTCGGAGCCTCCTGATGCCGCATGTCTATGAAACCGACGGAGCGGCCATTTATCGCCAATCCTTCCGCACCATCCGCGCGGAGGCGGATCTCTCCCATCTGTCACGCGAGGAAGAACGCATCGCCGTGCGGATGATCCACGCAGCCGGGCTGGTCGGCCTGGAAGCCCATATCCGCTTTTCCCCCACTTTTGCCGCAGCAGCCATCGCCGCGCTGGACGCAGGCGCGCCGATCCTCTGCGACGCGCGCATGGTGTCCGAAGGGATCACCCGCGCCCGCCTGCCCGCCGCCAACCCCATCATCTGCACGCTCCACGATCCTGAAGTGCCCGGCCTTTCCCATGCAATGTCCAACACCCGGTCCGCCGCCGCACTCGAATTGTGGCGACCCCATCTGGCCGGTGCGGTCGTCGCAATCGGCAATGCGCCCACCGCCCTCTTCCACCTGCTCAACCTGCTGGAAGACCCCGCTTGCCCCCGCCCAGCGGCGATCATCGGCTGTCCGGTCGGTTTCGTCGGCGCGGCGGAATCCAAGGACGCGCTGTGGCAGGTCCAGCCCGCGCCCTGCTGCATCGTGGAAGGCCGACTAGGCGGCAGCGCGATCACCGTGGCGGCCATCAACGCAATTGCGAGTGCCGCCGAATGACCGGCACGATCCACGGCGTAGGCCTCGGCCCCGGCGCGCAGGATTTGATGAGCGTGCGCGCCGACCGGCTGATCCGCCAAGCACGGCACATCGCCTATTTCCGCAAGGCCGGGCGGCCCGGCCATGCCCGCCGGATCGTGGAGGGCATGCTGCGCGCCGATGCCATGGAATATGCGATGGAATATCCGGTAACGACCGAAATTCCCCTGTCCGATCCCCGCTACAATGCCTGCCTTTCTCCCTTTTACGCCGATTGCGCCGCGCATCTGCAAGGGTTGGCGGCGCAGGGGGAGGACGTCGTCGTCCTGTGTGAGGGCGACCCCTTTTTCTACGGCAGCTTCATGCACCTGCACAGCCGCCTGGCGTCACACGCACCCGTGCGGATCGTGCCGGGCATTACCGGCATGTCAGGCGCCTGGACCGCCAGCGGCACGCCGATCAGCTGGGGCGACGATGTGCTGACGGTGCTGATGGCGACCCTGCCAGAGGAGGAGCTTGCCCGCCGCATCCACGACACCAACGCGCTGGTCGTCATGAAGATCGGCCGCAACCTCGCCAAGCTGCGCCGCGCGGTAGAGGCCGCGGGCAAGCAGGACTGCGCCTGGCTGGTCGAATATGCGACCATGGCGGACCAGCGGATCACCCCGCTGGCCGATGCGGAAGCGATCACCGGCTATTTTTCCATCCTGCTGATCCATGGGCAAGGGCGGCGGCCATGAGCGGATGGTTGGCGGTCGCAGGGCTAGGCCCCGGCGCGCAAGCATTGATCACGCCGGAGGTCACCGCCGCGCTGGATGAGGCGACCGACATCATCGGCTATGCGCCCTATGTCGCGCGGGTGGCCGACAGGCCCGGCCTGACGCGACACCCGTCCGACAATCGCGTGGAGCTTGACCGCGCCGCCCATGCGCTGACCCTCGCGTCGCAGGGCCATCGCGTGGTGGTCGCATCATCGGGCGACCCCGGCGTCTTCGCCATGGCGTCCGCCCTCTTCGAAGCGCTGGAGTCCGGCCCCGACCATTGGCGCGCGGTCGACATCCGCATCCTGCCCGGAATCACCGCGATGCTCGCCGCCGCCGCGCGAGCGGGCGCGCCGCTGGGCCATGATTTCTGCGCCATCAACCTGTCCGACAATCTGAAACCCTGGCCGCTGATCGAACGACGGCTGCGCCTGGCGGTGCAGGCGGATTTCGCCATGGCCTTCTACAATCCCCGCTCACTCTCCCGCCCCGAAGGATTTGCCCGGACGCTCGGCATCCTGCGTGAGACATGCGAAGCCGGTCGCCTGATCCTCTTCGCCCGCGCCGTATCGACCCCGCAGGAGGAACTGCACATCACCACGCTGGACCGGGCCACGCCCGAAATGGCCGACATGCGCACGATGGTGATCGTGGGGTCCAGCCGCACCCGCATGATCAACCGCCCAAGCGGCCCCATCCTCTACACCCCGCGCTGGGCCGAATGATCCAGCCACTCGATCACGTCCGCAACGCTGTGCGTCGTCCGCGCCAGGGGCAAGGGCGGGCGGTCGATCATCAGCACCGCTATGCCCAGCACCCGCGCCGCATCCAGCTTCGCCCGCGCGCCAACGCCCCCCGCATTTTTGGCGACGACCAGCTCGACCCGATACTCCCGCATCAGCGCCAGGTCGCCTTCCAGCGTGAAAGGCCCGCGATCCACCACCAGCCGGTGGCTCGGCAGCGTGGGCGCAATGTCCGGCGCATCGACGAAGCGCAGCAGATAATCATGCTGTGGCTGCGCCGTGAAAGCATCCACATGCATCCGCCCCAGCGCCAGCATCACGCGCCGCGCCCCACCATCCAGTGCCGCAACCGCCCCGGCAATGTCCGGCACATGATGCCAACGGTCCCCCTCGCCCGCTTCCCATGGGGGCCGGGTCAGCATGATATGGCGCACCCCCGCAATCTGCGCCGCCTGCGCCGCATGACGGCTCATCGTAGCGGCGAAGGGGTGGGTCGCATCGACCAGATGCGTGACCCGTTCCTGCCGCAAATAGTGGACCAGCCCTTCCACCCCGCCAAAGCCGCCGATGCGCACCGGAACCGGCTGCGCGCGGGGCCGTTCGGTGCGCCCGGCATAGCTCAGGACGGCCCGCAACCCTTTCTGCGCGACGGCGGTGGCAAGCCCGCTCGCCTCTGTCGTGCCGCCCAATATCAGGATGTTGGTCATGGTCGCTGACAGTCCCTGGCTGACGATCATCGGCATAGGCGAGGACGGCGTTGTCGGCCTCAACCCCGCCGCGCGCGCGGCGCTGGATCAGGCGCGGTTCATCACCGGCGCACCGCGCCAACTCGCGCTGCTGCCGCCCCTTAATGCGCAATGCGTCCCCTGGCCAGCGCCGTTCGAAGACGGCATCGCCCCGCTGCTGGCGCGCCGGGGGCAGCCCACCGTCATGCTGGCGTCGGGCGATCCCTTCTGGTTCGGCGCCGGGGCCAGCATCACACGCCGCCTTGCACCCGGTGAATGGACCGTCCACCCGGCCCCCTCCACCTTCTCCATCGCGGCGGCGCGGATCGGCTGGGCGCTGCAGGACACCGCCTGCCACGGTCTCCACGCCGTGCCGCTGGCCCGGCTGCGCCACGATCTTGCGCCGGGCCGCCGCGCCATCATCCTGCTGCGCGATGGCGACGCAGTGCGGGAACTGGCGGCCTATGTGACCAACGCGGGTTTCGGCGCATCGACGCTTCACGTGATGGAGGCGCTGGGCGGGCCGCGCGAACATATCCGGCAAGTCCGGGCGGACAGCTATGCCCTTTCCAATGTCGCACACCCGGTCGCGGTCGCCATAGCGGTGGCGGGGGATGGCGACGTCATGCCGCGCGCCAGCGGCATTGGCGACCAATGGTTCGATCATGACGGCCAGATCACCAAACGCCCCGTCCGCGCCCTCACCCTGTCCGCGCTCGCGCCGCGCCCCGGCGAAATATTGTGGGACATTGGCTGCGGTTCCGGGTCCATCGCGATCGAATGGCTATTGAGCCATCCATCGACCCAGGCCCTCGCCTTCGAAGCCGACGACGCCCGCGCCGCCCGCGCGCGGGCCAATGCTCATCGGCTGGGCGCGGATCGGCTGACCGTCGTCCACGGGCAAGCTCCTGACATTCTGCAAGACCGCACCCGGCCCGACGCCATCTTCATCGGCGGCGGCCTTAGCGATGCGCTGATCGAAACCATTGTAGGACGGCCCGGCGGCCCCACCCGCTTGGTCGCCAATGCCGTGACGCTGGAGTCCGAAAGCCTGCTCGCCCAGTGGCATGCCCGTCTGGGTGGCGACCTGTTGCGCATAGAATTGGCCTCCGCCGCTCCGCTGGGCACGCGACGCGGCTGGCGATCCTCCTACCCGCTGGTGCAGTGGAGCGTGACGCTATGATCGTCGCGGGCTTTGGCTGCCGCGACAGCGTCGGCGCGGACGCCCTGCGCGCCGCGTTCGACCTGGCAACCCGCGACGCGCCGCCGCCCACGGCAATCGCCACCCTGACGCACAAGGCACCGCAACTCGCCCCCCTTGCCCAGGCGCTCAACCTTCCCCTCCTGCTCATCGATCCGTCCGCCATTGATGGCGTCCCGACCCTCACCTGTTCCCCGGCCAGCATCGCCGCCTATCGCACCGGCAGCGTGGCCGAAGCCGTTGCGTTGATGGCCGCTGGCACCGGATCGCGGCTGATCGCCCCCCGCATCGTTTCGCCCAGTGGGGGAGCGACCTGCGCCCTTGCCCAAGGATTTTCCGCATGACCATCCACTTCATCGGCGCAGGTCCCGGCGCGCCCGACCTCATCACCTTGCGCGGGCGCGACCTCATCGCCGCATCGCCCATATGCCTGTATGCCGGGTCACTGGTGCCGCGCGCCTTGCTGGACCATTGCCCGCCCGGCGCGCGCATCGTGAACAGCGCGCCCATGACATTGGATGAGATCATCGCGATCCTTGCCGAAGCACATGCGGCGGGTCAGGATGTCGCCCGGCTCCATTCGGGCGACCTGTCCGTCTGGTCGGCCATGGGCGAACAATTGCGCCGCCTGAAGGCGATGGACATCCCCTACAGCATCACGCCGGGCGTTCCGTCCTTTGCGGCGGCGGCGGCGGCGCTGGGCACCGAGCTCACCTTGCCGGGCGTCAGCCAGTCCGTCGTGCTGACCCGCACATCGGGCCGGGCAAGCGCCATGCCACCACGGGAAAGCCTGGCAGCGTTCGGCGCCAGCGGGGCCACGCTCGCCATCCATCTTTCGATCCATGCGCTCCATCAGGTGGTGGCGGAACTTGTGCCGCTCTATGGCCCCGATTGCCCGGTCGCCATCATATGGCGCGCCACCTGGCCCGATGAGCGGATCGTTCGCGCTACCCTTGCCACCATAGAGGAAGCCGCAAAAGACGGTCCCGAACGCACCGCCCTGATTCTGGTCGGCCCGGTGCTGGGCGACGGCGATTTCGCCGAAAGCAGCCTCTACGCGCCCGGCTATGATCGCCGCTTTCGCCCGGCCTCCACGCAATCCCGCTTTGTCGGGTCGGAGGAATGACGCCCGGCCTCCTGATCGCCGCGCCGCGCTCCGGTTCGGGCAAGACCACCGTCACGCTGGGGCTGATCCGCGCCCTGACACGAACGGGCGTCCGGGTTCAGCCCTATAAATGCGGCCCTGATTATATCGACACCGGCTATCATCAAAAGGCGAGCGATCGTCCTGCCTTCAACCTCGACAGCTGGGCGATGGACGGCGCGCTGATCCGGTCGCTCGCGGCGCGGGCGCAGGGTGCGGAACTCGCCATTGCCGAAGGGGTGATGGGCCTGTTCGACGGCGCGGCTGCGCCCGGCAGCGCGGGGGACGGCAGCAGCGCCGACATTGCCGCGATGCTCGGCTGGCCCGTCCTGATGGTCATCGACGTCACAGGTCAAAGTCAGTCCGCCGCAGCACTGGCCCATGGTTTCCGCACCATGCGCCCGGACGTGCGGGTCGCAGGCGTCATCCTTAATCGCGTGGGCAGCGACCGGCATGATCGGATGATCCGCCAGGCGATGGACGACATCGCCATGCCCGTGCTTGGCTCCATACCCCGCTATGCTGAATTGAGCTTGCCCGAACGGCATCTGGGTCTGGTCCAGGCCGGTGAACTGGCGGAGGCGGAGCGCATCATCGACGCTCTCGCCGACCACATCGCCGATCATATCGATATTCCGGCGTTACGTTCGCTCGCCGACGCGCGCCCGCTCACACAGGCGCATCATCATTGCCCGCCGCCCGGTCAGCGCATCGCCTTGGCGCAGGATGCCGCCTTTTCCTTCACCTATGCGCATCTGGTCGATGGCTGGCGCGAATCGGGCGCTGAAATCCTGCCCTTTTCCCCCCTGGCTGACGAAGCCCCTGCGCCCGACGCCGACACCGTCTGGCTTCCGGGCGGCTATCCCGAACTGCACGCCCCTCGCCTTGCCGCTGCCCGCCATTGCATCGCCGGGCTTCGCCACCATGCGCAGGACCGCCCGGTCCATGGCGAATGCGGCGGTTACATGATGCTGGGTCAGGCGCTGATAGATGCCAATGGCAAAGCACACGCGATGGCGGGGCTGTTGGGGCTTGTCGCCAGTTTCGCCGACCGCCGCCTGCACCTGGGCTACCGTCGCGCCCGCTTGCTTGCGCCCATGGCAGGCTATGAAGCCGGGGCCATATTGAACGGCCACGAATTTCATTACTCAACGGTTATCGAACAGCCCGACGACCCGCTTGCGGACGTTGCCGACGCGGCGGGCGTGACGGTCGCCTCCACTGGATCGCGGCGGGGCCATGTCACCGGCAGCTTCTTTCACCTTCTGGCAGGTGCGGCATGATCCGGCTTTTGCTCATCGGCATCGGCACGGGCAATCCCGACCATCTGACGCGCGCTGCGACCAAGGCGATGAACGACGCCGACCTCATCCTCCTCCCCCGCAAGGGCGATGCGAAGTCCGACCTTATCGACCTGCGCCGCACCATCTGCGCGCAGCTTTTGACCGGCCCGACCCGCATCGTGGAATTCGACATGCCGGTTCGCGCTGCCGAACCGGCTTATCTGGATGCCGTCACCGGCTGGCACGACGCCATCGCCGGTTTGTGGATGGAACAGGCCGCGCTTCACCTTCCTGACGGCGGCACCATGGCGCTACTGGTCTGGGGCGACCCGTCCCTCTACGACAGCAGCCTGCGGATCGCCGCCCGTCTGGGACCAAAGGTCGACATCCGCGTGATCCCCGGCATCACCAGCATCCAGGCGCTGACCGCCGCCCATGGCATATGCCTCAACCGCCTGGCAGAACCGGTGCTGATCACCACGGGCCGCCGCTTGCGGGAACAGGGATGGCCGCCGGGTGTCAATGACATCGTCGTGATGCTGGACGGGCATTGCGCCTTTCGCGACCTTCCACCGCAGGACATGCTTATCTGGTGGGGTGCTTATCTGGGCATGGATTGCGAAGAACTGGCCCGTGGGCCGCTGGGCGAAGTTGGCCCCGCCATCGTGGAACGGCGCGCTGCTCTGCGCGCGCGGCATGGATGGATTATGGACGTCTATTTGCTGCGCCGGGCTCCCGCCGCGTTCAACTGACGGGGGCGCAGAGTTCGGCCATCGGCTTGTTGATCACCGCACGGGCCGCATCGAAAGATCCCATTGTCGCGCGGCGGCGAAATTCAGCCGCCATCGCCTGATGCATCGTGCGGGCATAGGGGTCCGCCGTCGTCGCCGCCAATTGTTCGTGCATTCTGGCCCGCTCCAGACATTCCTGGGCATTAAGGGCATTGGTCATGAACCGCACTCCTGCTGTCCTGCCGCCTCAGGCTCGACTCGCGATCCGTCCTGGCAGACCGAAAGCATCGCCATATCGCGCGGAATTTACGCCTCCCGCAACGCAATGGGAAATAGAATCTTCGGGCGCGTTGGCCGCATAACCGTCGCGCGCACCAGTTCAGCGCATCCAGTCATCCTGCGGCTGGCACCGGTGGCTTTGCAGCTCCTTGCGGCTGTCCGCATCCACTTCGCTCAGCGCCACTTCATAACCCCACAAATTGGCCAGGTTCTGCAGCACCAGATTGGCGTCCGATGATTCCAGCACCACCCCATCGCTGACGGTATTTTCCAGCATCAGCGTCCGGTCACCGGCCAGGTCGACATCCACGACCTGAATGTCCGGTTCCTGCCGGGCAATGTCATATTCGCGGGACAGCGCCCTGCGGATACGCCTGTATCCCCGCTCATCATGGATGGCGTCCACCCGCACGTCCGCTTCGCCTTCATGGTCCAATATCTTGAACAGCCGCCATTGCCTGATCAGGTGCGGGCTAAGATATTGGGAAACAAAGCTTTCGTCGCGGTAATTGGCCCATATGTCCTTCAGCACTTCGACCGGGTCGCCTGATCCGGCGATATCGCCAAACCATTCGCGATCCTCCTCCGTCGGGTCGATGCAGATTCGTTCCACATCCGACATGATTCCAAAGCCCAGTGCATAGGGATTAAACCCGCCAAAATGCCCGGAATCAAAGCTTGGCTGATATACGACGCCCGTGTGCGATTGGATGAATTCCATAAACGCCCCATCGGTAATCCACCCCCTTTCATGCAGCGCCGTCATGATCCGATAATGTGTGAAAGTAGCCGCGCCTTCATTCATGGTTTTGGTCTGACGCTGCGGATAAAAATACTGCGCAATCAACCGCACTATGCGCAAAATCTCGCGCTGCCAGCTCTCCAGGCGCGGTCCACTCTTTTCCAGGAAATACAGAATATTTTCCTGCGGCAAACCCAGCGCCGCGCGCCTTTGATCGCTAGGGACCGTATCAGCCCTCCCGCCTGTGGGAACCGTGCGCCACAGATCGTCATAGATGCGGTCCCGATAGGCTTGCCGTTCGGCTTCCCGCGCCGCTTCGGCTTTCAGGTCGCGCGGGCGGACACGCGGATATCGGTGCACGCCCTGGTTCATCAGCGCATGGGCGGCGTCCAGGACCCTCTCCACCGCCAATTGGCCATGGCGTTCCTCGCAACTGGCGATGTAGCGTTTGGCGAATTCCAGATAGTCCAAAATGCCGTCCGCGTCGGTCCATTGCCGGAACACATAATTATTCTTGAAAAAATGATTATGCCCGAACGCGGCATGGGCGATGACCAGCGTCTGCATGGTCGCGCTGTTTTCCTGCATCAGATAGTTGATGCACGGATTGCTGTTGATCACCAGTTCATAGGCCAGCCCGCGCAGTCCCTTGCGGTACAGCATCTCGTTAGTCACGAACTGCTTGCCGAAGGACCAGTGCTTGTAGAATAGCGGCATGCCGATGGACGAATAGGCATCCAGCATCTGTTCGGCGCTGATCACCTCTATCTGGTTGGGATAGATGTCGAGCCTCATTTCCTGAAGCGCAATCGGCTCTATCGTCTCATAGATGCGGTTGATGAGCGCGAAATCCCAATCGCTGCCGGTAAATAGCGGCGCAGGAGCCAGCGCGCCCTTCAACTCCGAGCCCTTTCACTGACGCCCCGACGCTGGAACAGCTCGCGAAACACCGGATAGATTTCGCGCCTGTGCGTGACTTTGCGCATGGCGAAATGAGGGTTCGCCACCATCACCGGCGCATAGGCATCCCACAAGCCGGTGGTCGCCGTCGCGCTTTCGACTGACGCGAATTCCTCACGCCCGACTTCCAGATAGGCGACATATTGGGCGATCGGCAGGACCTCATCCTCCATCAGACTGACCACCCGCGCATTGTCCGACGCCAGCGTGTCCCCGTCAGAGGCCTGCGCCACATAGATGTTCCAATCGGTGGGGTTGTAGCGATCCCTGATCACCTCCAGCAGCTTGTCCAGGGCGCTCGACACCAGCGTGCCGCCCGTGACCGTGCTGTAAAAGAAGGTCTGCTCATCAACCTCCGCCGCACGGTCGGTATGGTGGATGAACACAACATCGACATGTTCATAGCATCGCGACAGGAACAGGTGCAGCAACGCGAAGAAGCGCTTGGCCAGGTCCTTCATATGCGCCGTCATGGACCCGGACACGTCCATCAGGCAGAACATGACCGCCTGCGCCACTGGACGCGGGACAGGTTCAAACCGGCGATAGCGCAGGTCCACAGGGTCGATATAGGCGATCAGGTTACGCCGCCGGATGACAAGCGCGCGTTCGTCCCGCAATCGTGCCAGCGTCGCGGCATCGTCTGGACCGGCGATATCCCGCGCTTCAATCTCTGCAATTGCGTCGTCCAGTCGGCCGAGGTCGCCGCTGCTTGGCCTTCGCAGCGCCAGCCTGCGTGACAGCGCCCTTTGCATGGTGCGAGGGACCGACAGGTTCGAGGGGTTCCCGGCGGTCGAATAGCCCGCGCGCCTGATGCCTTCGATCTTGCCAGCGATCAGCCGTTTCTTGGCCATATCGGGCAGCTCCAGATCGTCCAGAAATAGGTCCAGAAATTCTTCGCGAGACAGGGCGAAGCGGAAATCATCCTCATCCTCCCCCTCTCCGGCCCTGGAGCCGCCATCCGATCCTCCGTCCGGTCGCTTGATCCTGTCGCCTTCCAGAAATTCGCGGTTGCCCGGCAGCACCTGTTCCCGGTTACCCCCCTTCGCGGCGCGGCGCAGCGTAGGTTCGTGAATGGCGTCGCGGCGAATCGTGATCTCGCCTTCCTTGTCCAGATCCTTGATGCTCCGGTCCTTCAGGCTATCGCGAACCGCCTGACTGACATAGGCCCTCGCCCGCCTCAAGAAGCGTTGCCGATTGACCAGGCTCTTGCCCCCGGGGTTCAGCCGTCTGTCGACTATGTGCATGCCGACCCGAGCGCCTCCTTCAACCAGCCTGCTTGACGCGAATATACCATTCGACCAGCCGCCGGACCTGCCGTTCCGTATAGCCCCGCTCAACCATGCGGGCGACGAATTCGTCATGTTTCATAGCGGTGTCGCCGTCGCGCTTCGATCCAAAGCTGATGACCGGCAACAGGTCCTCGACCTGGCTGAACATCCGCTTTTCGATCACTTCGCGGATTTTTTCATAGGAGGTCCAACTGGGGTTCCGCCCATCATTGCTGGCCCGCATCCGCAGTGCGAACTTCACCACCTCATTACGGAAATCCTTGGGGTTGGCGATCCCGGCAGGCTTTTCGGTCTTGGTCAGTTCCTGATTGATGACCTCCCGATCCAGCAGCTGGCCGGTGTCCGGGTCCTTGAAGTCCAGATCCTCGATCCATGCGTCGGCATAGGCGACATAGCGGTCGAACAGGTTCTGGCCATAGTCGTTGTAGGATTCAAGATAGGCCTTCTGGATTTCATTGCCGATGAATTCGGCATAGCGCGGGGCCAGTTCGCCCTTGATGAACTCCAGATATTTGGCTTCCGTTTCGGCCGGGAATTGTTCCTGCCGAACCATGCCCTCCAGAACATACATGAGGTGGACAGGGTCCGCGCCGATTTCATTGGTGTCATGGTTGAAGGTCGCCGACAACGCCTTGAAGGCGAAGCGGGTGGAGATGCCCGACATGCCTTCGTCCACCCCGCCCGCGTCCCGATATTCCTGCATGCTCTTCGCGCGCGGATCGATCTCTCGCAGCATTTCGCCGTCATAGACGCGCATCTTGGAATAAAGATTGCTGTTCTCATGCTCACGTAGGCGCGTGAGGACTGAAAAGCGCGCCAGCATGTCCAGCGTGCCCGGCGCGCAGGGCGCCTTGTTCAGGTCGGACTCCCTCAGAAGCTTTTCGTAAACATGCCGTTCTTCGGTCGCTTGAAGAGAATAGGGCACCTTGATGACGTAGATACGGTCGATAAAGGCTTCATTATTCTTGTTATTTTTGAAGTTCGTCCATTCCGATTCATTGCTGTGCGCCATGATGATGCCGGTATAGGGGATCGCGCCGATATTTTCGGTCCCGATATAATTCCCCTCCTGCGTCGCCGTCAGCAGCGGGTGCAGCATCTTGATCGGTGCCTTGAACATCTCGACAAACTCAAGCATGCCCTGGTTCGCGCGGTTCAAACCGCCCGAATAGCTGTAGGCGTCGGGATCATTCTGTGACAGCATTTCCAGCTTGCGGATATCGACCTTGCCGACCAGCGAGCTGATGTCCTGGTTGTTTTCGTCGCCCGGCTCGGTCTTTGCGATCCCGATCTGCCGCATGCGTGAGGGCATCAAACGGATAACCTTGAACTGCGAGATGTCGCCGCTGAATTCATCGAGCCGCTTGCGCGCCCACGGACTGATCAAACCAGTCAGTCGGCGGCGGGGGATGCCGTAGCTATCTTCGACCAGGGTCCCGTGCGTTTCCGCGTCGAACAGCGCGAGCGGGCTTTCGAAGATGGGGCTGATCTCATCCCCCGCCTTCAACGCATAGATGGGATGGGTTTCCATCAACGCCTTCAGCCGCTCGGCAAGCGACGACTTGCCGCCGCCAACCGGACCCAGCAGATAGAGAATCTGCTTACGCTCCTCCAGGCCTTGGGACGCGTGGCGCAGGAAGCTGACGATATGTTCGATCGTCCCTTCCATGCCGTAGAAATTGGCGAAGCTTTTGTAGCGACGGATGGTGCGGTTCATGAAGATCCGGCCCAGCCGCTGGTCGCGGGATGTGTCTATGATCTCCGGCTCGCCAATCGCCGCAAGCAGCCGCTCCGGCGCGGACGCGTGCATGATCGGATCATTACGGCATCCAAGCAGATAATCTTCAATCGACATCTCGGCTTGACGCCGTTCGTCGAAGTTCCGCGTGAAGCTGGAAAACAATTCGCTTTTCGTCACTGTCGACTCCCGCCGCAGTAGCCATAGTTGTAATATACTATGTATGACCCTGTAAAAACAGGCCTATACAACAGGACGACTGGAAAAAAATATTCCTGCACATCCGAATAGTTCGCAACAAGGGACTGCGCGGCGGCCACGTCATCCAATGCGCAAGTGGTGCAGGTGCTGCTGTCGGCAGGCATTGGCCGTCTCCGTTCCTGCATGATATAACGGTCGCCACCACAGGCCCGTTCCCCATGCGGGGACGTCACGGACATGGAGGCGCGCATGACATCCATTCTGCTTCACATCCACGACGACAGCGGCTCGGAAAGCCGACTGCAAGTCGCCTGCGACATCGCTCGCGGAGCGGATGCGCACCTGCATTGCGTGCAAGTAACCTCCGTACCCGGGCTGATTGCGTCCGATGTCTATGGCGGCGCGTCCATGGCGCCTGCGATGATGGCAGAACTGCATGACATAGACGCCCGGCTGCGGACCCACATGGAAGAACGGCTGCGGCGAGAGGGCGTAAATTGGGATTGGCGGCAGGTCGATGGCGATCTGGTGAACGGCCTGCTGTCAGCCTCCACACTCAGCGACTTCATTATCGTCACCCTGCCGGAAGGCCCCCGGACGGAAATGAGCGATCCTCCGCATATCGTCGCGGATTTAGCGTTGGGTGGTCGCTCGCCAGTGCTAGCGGTTCCGCAGGCAGCGCGCGGCCTGACCGTCGCCGGTCGGGTGCTGGTCGCCTGGGACGGATCGCAAGAAGCATCAGCCGCGCTGCGCCTTTCGCTCCCGCTTTTGAAGCTGGCTGAGGAGGTTCATATCGTGACCGTCGAGGAAGCGGGGAAATACCCCTTCCCCTCCACCGACGCGCCGGAATATCTTGCCCGCCATGGTATCAAGTCTCAGCTGCATATCTGGCCGCAGGACGGACGGTCGGTCGAAGCAACGCTGCAGGCGGCCATAGGCGTGCTGAAACCCGACTGGATGGCCATGGGCGCTTACGGCCACAGCCGCCTGCGCGAACTGGTCTTTGGCGGGGTCACCCGCTCCATGTTGCGACAGGCGCGGGTGCCTCTTTTGCTCGCACATTAGCCGTTTTGAAGTCCGATGCAGCATTTGCGTGCTGATAGGGGTCGGAGCAATTGCAACCAAAATGAAGCGAACATTTACGCCCGCGCGACCGCGATATATCGGTTTTGCGCGTTAATCGGCACGCAAAAATGGCGGCAATGGCTGCTTCCGATGCCGGATCGCCATTAACCTCCGGCAGCCCTTCACATCAAAATGGCCCGATCTGCGGTCCCCTTATCTTCGCGGATTCTCTAGGGAATCTGGCCAAGGGTGAGCGCCGGGATGCGCTGATCCCGGTCGGGGCAAAGGCTTTGCGTAATCGCAAGCCAAAGGGGGTTGAAATGCAGCTCGGTGCAAAAGCCAGGACCATGATGATCGCGGGGACGCTAGCCGCCCTGCTATTCCTCATGCTTGGCATTCGGGAATTGCAGCGGACTCCTGCAGCAGCGTCTCCCTCACCTGCCCCGTGGGTCGGAGCGCCGGTCGTCGTACTCGCAGCGGCCGCGCGCCAGATCGACACGGGAGAAACGATCACGCCCGGGATGATCCGTAACCTGGTCGCCGACCCTGGTCGCAATCCGCAAGTGGCGACGCCAGCCGAACTAATCGGCAAGGTTGCCACGCGGACGATCGCTTCCGGGTCGCCGATCCCGCGCGATGCGGTGGGCGGAGAGGCCAAACTCGCCATTCGCGTCCCGGTCGGCATGCGCGCGATCAGCATCGATACAACTGCCGAGATCGCGGTCGCAGGCCTTGTCCGGCCCGGAGACCGCGTCGATGTGCAGGTCGTCTATCCAGGTGCCGACGCCATCAGCGGCGCGCGCGGCGCAGGGCGTAGCCGCGCGCAGACGTTGCTTCAGATGGTGCAGGTGCTGGCCGTGGGCGAAACCATCGTGGGTGGAGAATCCTCGACCAGTTCGACCGGCTCTTCTCCTCCACCTCCGGCCCGGACGGTCACGTTGGCGCTGACGCCGGATCAAGTGTCCACCCTCTCTCTTGCCAAGAATACCGGTGCGCTCACCCTTTCGCTGCGCAATCCCGTCGACAGCGAACAGACGACTGCCACCGCCGCTGCCGCGACGTCCAGGGCACCCGATGCGGTGACCGCCACTGCGCCCCAGCCCCCGCGCAAGTCGCGGCCCTCACGGCGACCTGCCCACACTATTCAGCTTGTCGTCGGCGACCGCCACGAAACCATTTATTCAGGGGGTGAAGCGCGTTGATCAGGACATTTACCCCTGCCTTGCTAGGGCTGGCCCTGTGCGCCGCCTGCCCAGCATATGCTATTGCGCAGGAAGCGCCAATGCCGCTGCGCGGCAAGCGCACCATCACCTTTACCCAGCCGATCGGGCGCGTCGAGGTGGACCACGACAATATCATCTCGGTCGCCGCGCCCAGCGCCCGTTCGCTGCGGCTGACCGGGGTCGGAGCAGGAACAGCCACGCTTCGCATATTCGGTGTGAACGGCGCGCTGCTTGATGAAAGGATAGTGACGGTGGGGTCGCCCGCCTCATCCGTCAACGCGGCGGAAGAAGGCCGCCTGACCAGCGCGGACCGGATCGTCGCGGGCGAACAGGTGGTGGCCGTTGATGTGCAGTTCGCCGCCATATCGACATCGACGCTCAAGGCGCTGGGGTTCAACTTCGCAAAGCTTAGCGGCGGCCTTCAGGGAGCGATCGTGTCGCCCAGCACGCTCACCAGCGCCAGCTTTTCCCGCGACGGCTCCAGCATCGATGCCAGCGTGCCCATCCAGAATGCGTTCAACCTTTTCCTGTCGTCACCCAATCGCGGCGTCAATGCGGTGTTGAGTGCGCTGTCATCGAACGGCCTGTCCGAACTGCTCGCCCAACCGACATTACTGGTCCGGTCGGGGGAACAGGCGAGTTTCCTGGCGGGCGGCGAAATACCCGTGCCGGTCCCGCAAGCGTCCGCCGGGTCGGGCAGCACCATTTCCATTCAATATAAGGAATTTGGCGTGCGCCTGGCCGTTACCCCATTTGTCCTGTCGAAGGACAATATCGTGCTCAAGATCGCGCCAGAGGTCAGCGAACTGGATTATGCCAACGGCGTCCAGTTGCAGGGCTATGTCATCCCCGGCCTGCGCCGCCGGTCGGCGGAAACGACGGTCGAACTGGGTAGCGGACAGAGCTTTGTGATCGCGGGGCTCAGCTATTCCAGCCAGTCGGTGACGCGGGACAAGACACCGCTGCTGGGTGACATCCCCGTGCTGGGTGCTTTTTTCCGCCGCCAGCAAAGCCAGAAGGAACGGCAGGAGTTGGTCATCGTCGCCACCCCCCGGCTGGTGGGACCAGTGCAGGCGGCCAGCATGCCCGCGCTGCCCGGCACTGCGACGGATGCCATCGCCCCGGATGCGCCCACCTTTGGTTTGGTGAGGCGCTGATCATGGCGAACATTCTCCTTCTATCGGTCGACCGCAGCCTTGCCGAACGGATCGAGCAGGCGATGAACGGGCGGGCGACTGTCGAGATGGCGCAATCGGTTGCGTCTGACTTGCCCGCTGGACCCGCTGTCATCGTGATCGATCGGACTGCGATCCCGCCTGAACGGTCGATCACCGCCGCTATTGCAGCCGTTGCCGAAGTTGCGGGAGGTCGGGCGATTGTGCTGGCGACGTCGGATTGTGACGCTGACGAGATATTGCGGGCTGTTCGTGCGGGGGCGGATGACATCATTCCGCGTCAGGGTGAGGGAGGGGAGATTTCGGACATATTGTGGCGGCTAATTAATGAAGGAAACAGCGAACAGAATCGCGGTGGTCGACTGACGTTGGTGGTGGGGGCGGATCAGGAGGTGGCGGCTATGGTTGCTACCGACATGGCGGTTAGTCGGGCGGGGGAGCGGTCGCCTGCTGTGTTGATCGACTGCACGATGCCGACCAGTGCGGCGCAGGCTTATCTTGATTTATCAGTAGGTTATGGAATGGCCGCTGCCATTGGGGACATGGAGCGGCTGGACGCCAGCTTACTGTCCAGCGCGCTGGCCCGGCATGGTCCCAGTGGGCTGTTGCTGCTGACATTCGATGGCGGGACGGGCGCGGAGCCGGTGGGGATCGGACCCACAGACATTGCCGCGCTGGTCCGCCTGCTCCGCACATGCTGCGCGGAGGTGGTGCTGAGCGTCGGGAGCCTGCGCCATGCGGGGCTGTTGCGGGATCTGGGGGCGCAGGCCGACCGCATCGAATTGCTGTGCGCCCAGTCCATTCGCGAGCTGGAGGCGTCCCGCCGCCTGATCGACCGGATGGGAGCAGATGGCGCGGTTCTGGCCAAGACGCGGCTTGTGGTGTGGGATCATCAGCCATCGGTGCTGCTGGACGGGCGGCGCATGGCCGACATATTGGGCATTTCCACCGTCCATCCGCTGCCCGTCGATCATGCGCGAGCGCGCAACGCGCTGAACGCGGGGCAGCCCATGGCGATGGAGAAGGACGGCGGGCCCTATATGCAGGCGATCCGCAGGATGTGCGGCATTCAGCCACCCGCGCCCAGCGCCGCTTTCGCGAGCATCGACCGTGTGCGCCGCGCCGTCCGCCGAACGATGGAGCGGGCGTCATGAGCCTGCTGACCGAAGACAGCCTGCCGATCAGCCCGGCGCGCGGTGGTGCCCGCCCCGCGCCCGTGGCCCAGCCCGCCACCCAGCGGATGAGCGACAGCTATCAGGCGGTGAAGGCGCAGACCTGCCAGCAGGTGATCGAGCAACTGGAAGCGCGGGGCAGCACCGCCGACAAGCTGGGGCTGGGCGCGCTAAGGCAGGAGATTGAACAGGTCGTCACCAGCCGAAGCCGACGCGGACAGATGGCGTTGAACGCAGCCGAACGATTGTTGTTGATCGAGGATGTGGAGGATGAGGTCGCGGGCCTCGGCCCGCTCGCCCCGCTGCTGCGCGACCCCGACATTGACGACATCATCGTCAATGGTGCCGGGTCCATCTATGTCGAGCGCGCCGGGCTGCTGGAAAAGGTCGGCACGCGATTTCGCGACGATGCGCATCTGATGAACATCATCCACCGGATCGTGGGACCGATTGGCCGCCGCGTCGATGAAGCCAGCCCCTATGTCGATGCTCGCCTGCCCGACGGGTCGCGCGTCAACATCGTCATCCCGCCGGTCGCGCTGGACGGGCCGTTGCTGTCCGTCCGCAAGTTTCGCATGCAGGCGCTGGGCGTCGATGATTTTGTCGAACGGCAAGTGATGAGCGCGGACATGGCCGCCTATCTGGCCGCCGCCGTGCGGTCGCGCCTGAACATCCTGATCTGCGGCGGCACGGGCGCGGGCAAGTCCACGCTGCTGAACATGCTGTCGACATTCATCAGCGACCGCGAACGGTTGATCACCATAGAGGATGCCGCCGAACTTCAGTTGCGGCAGGACCATGTGGTCCGGCTGGAAACCCGCCCGCCCAACGTCGATGGCAACCGCGAAGTCAGCGCGCGCGAGCTGGTCCGCAACGCGCTGCGCATGCGCCCGGACAGGATCATCCTGGGCGAAGTGCGCGGCGTCGAGGTCGTGGAAATGTTGCAGGCGATGTCCACCGGGCATGACGGGTCGATGGCTACGCTGCACGGCAACAGCCCCCGCGACGCCTTCGCGCGTCTGGAAATGCTGCTGGGCTTTGCCGGGCTGCAGAATGACATTCGGGCGATCCGCCGCTTCATCGCCAGCAGCGTCCACATCGTCGTCCACATCCAGCGGCTGGCCAATGGCAGCCGCCGGATCGTCGGCGTCACCGAAGTCACCGGGCTGGAAGGCGACGCCTATTCGCTCAACGAACTTTTCAGTTTCCATGAGCAGCCCGCCATGTCGGGCCTGGGCGAATTTCGCACATTGTCGCCGCGCCCCTATTTCGCCGACCGCCTGCGCGACTATGCGGGCGTGACGGGGCAGCCGCTATGTTGAGGGGGGCGGCGTTCCTGCTGTTGGCGTTGCTGATCATGGCGGCGGTGCTGGGGCATTGGCTGGCGCTGCGGGGCGCGGCCCGATCCCGCCTGAACCGGCGTCTGGCCGCCTTGTCGCAGGGTGTCGATGCACCACCCATCCGCCTGAGCGCCCCGTTGACGGTGCCGGATCGGATCGCCCCGTTGCTGGCGCAGGCGCAACTGGAAATCACGCCGCGCACCGCCGGGATCATCGCGGGCGGGCTGATGTTGCTGGCGCTTGTCCTGTTGCTGGTTTCCGGGCCGGTGGCGGTGCTGGGCCTGCTGCTGGCTGTGCCGCTACTGTCGTTCGGCTGGGTCAAGCGGCGGGCGCAGCGGCGGATCGATGCGCTGATCGATGCCCTGCCATTCTATATCGACGCCGTCCGGCAGATGCAGACGGTGGGCAATTCGCTGTCGCAGGCGTTGGAGCGGTCGCTGGGCGAAGCGCCGGGCATCGTGCGCGCCTATCTGGCCCCGGTGGCCCGCCGCCTGGAACTGGGCGCGCCGGTGGGTGAAGCGATGCAGCAGCTGGCAGACCGCCTGCGCGTTCCTGAAGTATCGATGCTGGCGGCGGCGATCCGCACCAATTTGCGCTATGGCGGGTCGATTACCGGCGTCCTGTCCAACCTGGCGGCGATCCTGCGCGAACGCATCCGCATCAAGCGCGAGTTGAAGGCCGCGACATCCGAAGCGAAGGTCAGTTCCCGCGTGCTGATCGCCATGCCGCTGGTGGCGATGGCGCTGCTGATGTCGATGAACCCGGCCTATATCGACTTTTTTCTGGCTGATCCGCGCGGGCGCAAACTGGCCGTGGTGGCGATTGGGCTGCAGGCGGCGGGCATGTTGGTGATGCGGCGCGTCATGAGGCTGGCCTTCTGATGCCGTCCCCGCTGTTCTTCCTTTGCATCGTCGTCATGCTGGCGGGATTGGTCTTCGCCGCGAAGGGGGTGCGGCTTTCGCTGGCCGACCGGCGGCTGGAAGCGCGGCTATCGGCCATAGCGCCATCAGCAACGCCCGGCGGCGAGCGCTTTGCCCTGCCCGGTTTCATCGCCGCGCGTGGGCGCGACCGGTCGGAACTGGAAAGCAGGCTGCAACTGGCCGGTTTCCGCGATCCGCGCGCGCTGCAACTGTTTGTCGGGCTGCGGATCGCCGCGACGGCCGGATCGGCGCTGCTGGTCATGCTGCTGTGCCGGGTTGCATGGGGCGGCTGGCTGGCCCGGCCCCTGTTGATCGTCATCGGCGCGGGCCTGGTCTATGTCGGCATGAAACAGGCGCTGTATATGCTGGCGTCAGCACGGTCGCGCAGGGTGACGGCGGAATTTCCCTTCCTGATCGATCTGATGCTGATGATGCTGGAAAGCGGCGTGTCGCTCGACCAATGTTTCCGTTCCATCGCGCGGGATGAACAGGTGGCGGTGCCTGAACATGGCCCGCTGATCGGCCTGCTGATCGCCGACCTTGACCGGGGCATGCGTTATGAACTGGCACTGGACCGCTGGGCGGCGCGCGTCGCGATCAGCGGGGGGAAGGAGCTGGCCGCGCTGTTTCGACAGGCCATGTTCCAGGGGGTCGAACTGGCCCCGGCCCTGCGCGAATTTGCGCGCGAATTTACCCAGCGCCGCGTCGCCCGCGCGCGCGAAGCCATGGGCGGCATCACCGTGCGCATGGTGGTGTTGATGATCCTGTTCTTCATGCCTGCCCTGTTCATCGTGCTGGGCGGGCCGCCGGTCATCGCCATATTCGACACATTGCGGGGCGCGGGGCGATGATCCGCCAGTTTGCCCTTCCCCTGATGGCCGTGATGATCATGGCCGCCGGGCCAAAGGCCGACCCGACGCGCAGCCTGTACCTGCAACTGATCGAACAGGCGCGTGGCGATGGCCGTCCCCGTGCGGCCATCGCCTATCTGGACGATTTCGACCGCCGCTATCCGGGCGAGGTGCAGGCGCAGATTTTGCGGGTGAACAGCCTGCTGGACCTGAACGATGTCGATGCTGCGGAAAGAGCGGCGGCGGTCCTGCCCGCATCGCCGGAAAGCAGCGCGGTGCGTGGGCATGTGCTCTGCGCGCGGGGTCAGTGGGCGGAGGCGGCGACGCTCTACCGTCAGGCGATGGATGCGCGGCCTGCCGATGCGCTGCTGCGCAATGCGCTGGGCTATGCGCTGCTGCGTTTGGGGCAGACCGCCCCGGCCATCGAAGCGTTGCGCGGCGCGGTCGATCTGGCGCCCACAGACCGATCCATCCGCAACAATCTGCTGCTGGCGTTGATCGTCGGCGGTGAGCGCGCGGAGGCCGACGCCCGCCTGCGTCAGATCCGCGACGGCGGTGAGCAGGATGCGCTGCGCCGGATGCTCGCCGTTGAAGCCGATCGCATTGCAAGGAAGGAAAGCTGATGTTCTGTCTGCTCATCGCCGCCGCCGCGCCTGTCGCGCCGATGCCGGATCAGGCGCGCCGGGTGATTGAATGGCAGTTGCGTGCTCCCCCGCGCGATGGTCAGGCCGCCGGGCTGTCGGGCGAGGAAGCGGAGGTCATCCGCGAACGATATCTCCAGTCCATCGGCCAGCGCCCGCCGCAGTCGTCGGCCCCTGAACGCCGCGACGGACGGTGATTGCCCTGCGCATCCCCGTCCTCTGGCGTGATCGGCGCGGCGCGGTCGCCCCGATGATAGCGGCATTGGGCGCGGCGCTGGTCGGCGCGACGGGCTTTGCGCTGGACGCCGGGCTTTATTATACGGCCAGTCGCGAGCTTCGGGCCGCGACCGAGGCGGCTGCGCTGGCCGCCGCGATGAACCCCGCCGACGCCAGTGCGCGGGCGGGCGAAGCGCTGAGCCGCAATGGCTATGACCCCGCCATCCTGCGATCCGTCGTGGTCGGGCGATATTGCCCCGATGCCGCGACGCCCGCCGACCAGCGTTTCGATGCGACCTTTGCCCGGTGCCCCGGCGATGGCCGGACGAATGCGGTGCGCGTGCAGACGGAAATGCCCAGCCGCCAGTTTTTGACGCGTGTATTGGGCAGCGCGAATCCTATTCCTGAACTGGCCGCCACCGCCACCGCCGCGCGCATCGATGAAGCGGGCGTCGGCATCACGTCGGGCATATTGACCGTCACCAATGCGTTGGTGAACAGCGTCAATGACCTGCTGGGCGCGATTTTGGGCGTCCAGTTGCAGCTGAGCACCGCCGATGTCGAAGCGTTGATGGCGAGCGATGTCGATGCGGGCCGATTTTTCGATGCGCTGGCGGAGCGGGTCGGGGAAAGCGGCACCTATGCGGACCTGACCGCGCGCACCGTCAGCCTGCATGACCTGATGCTGGCGGCGGCGAGCGCGGCGGATCGGCCAGACACTGCCGCCGCGCTAACGCTGGTGGCGGGGCAGGTTGGTACTGGATACACCGTGCCGCTGTCCGGGCTGTTTGGCCTTGGCGTATGGAAGAATATGCCGGTGGGCGAAGCCGCCGATCAGCCTGCGTTGCGCGCGGGGATCAACGCCTATCAGTTGTTGGCCTTTGCGGCGCAATCGGGTGGCGGATCGATCGACGCGTCGGATGCGCTGAGCCGGGTTGTATCAGGGACGACGGTGCGCATTTCCGCGATTGCGAGCGGGCCGGTGGATCGCCCGCGTTTTTCCTTTGGACCGGCGGGCGAAACCAGTGCTGGCACGTCCGCGCTGCGGATCAAGCTGGACCTTGGGCTTGACCTTTCCATCCTGGGCATCGGGGTCGATGCGGTTCCCGTGTTGATCGACGTGGCCGCCGCGCGGGCGGAGGTGAGCGGGATCGATTGCCCGGATACCGCCGAACAGGCGCGCGATACGCGGGTCAGCATTTTGGCCAGTTCGGGCCTCGTCAACGCCTATATCGGCCAAGCGCCCGCCAATGCGATGACCAGGCCGATGCCGCCGCTGTCGGCCAGCGACATCGCGCCCGCGCGGATATTGAGCGTGCTGGGGATCATCACCGTCGACGCGCGCGCCGTCGCGCAGCCGGTGATGGGGAATAGCGGCACGTTGGTTTTCGGTCCTGGGGGACAGGGCAGCATCGGTCGGCCTGGGGTGCCGGGGACCGCCGCGAGCATCGGCAATGGGTCGCAGGCGGGGACGCTGATTTCGTCTCTGGTCGGCAGTCTGGCGGCGTCGAACGGGCTGCAGGTGAATGTCATCGGCCTGTGCATCGCGCCGCTTTGCAGTGCTTCGGCGATCCGGTCCCAGTTGTTGAGCGCGATTACTGCGCCCGTCACCGGGCTGGTGGGCAATGTGGTCGATCCGCTGCTCGACAATCTGCTGGCGGCGCTGGGCATTCAATTGGGCCACGCGACCTTGTGGGTCACTGGCGCGCGGTGCGGGGTGCCGGTGCTGGTCTAGCGATATTGGCGGCGTGGGTCCCCTCCCCCGCGCAGCCGTCCTGTCATTGGAGGGACAAGGAACAGGATATGATCACCAAAGCCCGCAATTTTTTGAAGCACCTGGCGCGCGACCAGAGGGGCCTGACGGCGGTCGAATATGCCGTGCTGGGCGCGGTTGTGGTTGCTGCCATCGGGGCGGTTGGGACCAGCTTTGAAACCGAGCTGACAGGCGCGTTCACCGCGCTGTTCAACGAAGTGAACTGATCGGCGGGATGAAGCATGTGCGCCGGACGCTGGCCTGCGACAGGGGCATGGCGGCGCTGGAGTTCGCGTTGATCGCTCCAGCGCTGCTGATGCTCGTTTTCGCGATCATCATCTATTCCTTCTGGTTTTCCGCGCTGATGGGCGTGCGCCATGCGGCGGCCGAAGGGGCGCGGGCGGCGATGGCGGGCATGTCGACGGTCGAGCGGACGGCGCTGGCCCGCGACCGCGCGCAGGCGGTGATCGACGGCTATGGGTCGCTGCTGTCGTCGGGTTCTGCGCCGCAGATCGAAGCGGGGGCGGATGGCACGGGCATGTTCAGGGTCAGCGTGAGTTACGACATGAGCGGATCGCGATTGCTGCGCTACGCCGCCTTTATCCCGATGCCGTCGACCGCGCTGGACGCGACGGTGGTTGTCACGAACGGAAGCTACTGACTGGCGCTGTTGCGTGTGCGCAAAAGGGCGGTTCGCAGGGTCGCCAGCAGAGCGTCGATATCGGCGTCGTCCGCGATCTGGAGGTCGATGGCAAGGCCGCCGTTCTTCCCTGCCCGGACCCTGCCGATCCGGTCGCCGTCCAGTATGATCGGCAAGTCGCGCGCTTCGTCGCGGTGGCGGGGTGCGGCGGCTTCGCGGAGGCGCGCCAGCACCGTGGCGGACGGGATCATGCGTTCGTCCTGGGCGGCGAGCGATTGCTGTTCAGCGCCGATCCGCCGCGCTTCGGCGATCATGTCGGCGCGCTGTTCGGGTCGTCGCAACAGCGGGGTGAGCAGTTCTGAATAGCGGACCTTGAGTTCGGCGCGGGTGGCGAAGGCGTCGACGACTTCCTGGGGCAACTGGGCCAGGGCGAGCAGTCGGCTGAGCTGGCTGTTGGACAGGCTCAACGCTTCGGCCATGCGGGACTGCACGCCGCCATAGAAGCGATCGACCGCGTCCTGATAGCTGCGCGCGCGGTCCAGTTCGCAAATGTCGGCGCGCTCGCGATTTTCGATATCGGCCAGCCGGAACGCTTCCTCATCCGACATATCCACGATCAGGGCGCTCAGCCGCAATTCGGGCCGTCCATTATGGTTGAGCCAGTTGATGGCGAAACGTCGTCGGCTGCCGACCAGAAGCTGATAGGGCAGGTCCGCGCCGGGCGGGTTGAGGCGCACGAGCGCGGGGATGCGATTGCCCCCCTCCGTCGCGATGGATTCGATCAACGACCGGCAGCTTTCGGCGTTGAGGGCGGGCTGGTCACGCGGATTGCCGTCCCACACCGCACAGTCCGCCGCGCGCAGGAGCAACGGCGCGCCACTGTGCGCCGCCGTGTCGGCGAAGCTGGTCAAGCGATCGTCCAGGCGCGTCATCGCGGCCTGTTGATCCGCCCCGGCGCGACCGGGTTCATAGGACAAGGTCGTCAATATGTCGCGGATGAAGCCTGCCATCATGAGGTCCCGTTCAGATGTTCAACGCCGATTGCATAGCGCGTCGTTCGCCTTGCCGCGCGCCCAACTGGGTTCGCTTCGGTGCAAATACGCAAAATGCCGTTGCGCGCTGCGGTCAGAAACGGCGGCTGATGGACAGGATGGCGGCGTGGACGCGATGATCGGCTGCATATTCGCCGTTATAGCCGAGCCGCACGGTCGTGCGGCTGTTGTGCGTAGCGGTCACGGCTGCACTCACCAACCCTTCATTGCGCGCCAGCCTGCTGGGGTGAAGGGTGAAGACGGGCAGGTCCCGCGTGGCAAAGCGCGCCTCGATCCGGCTGTCGGGCTGCGCGCGCAATTCGCGCCGCCATTGCGCTTCCAATGTGGGGCGGATGGCCCAGTCGCCCTTGTCGATCGTCGCCGACGCCCGCGCGCCCAAAGTCGAGCGTAGCGACCGGGTGCGATAGTTTGCGACCTCCAGAGCCGCCGCGCCGCCGCCTTCCCGGAATCCGCCGATATCGGCATGTCGGTAATGCATCCCGGCAAAGGGCTGCACCCGCACCGCGCCCGCTTTGAGCATGGCGCCCGCTTCGACGCTGGCACCATAGCCGTCGCCGTCGGCGGCTGCCGTCATCCGATCCGAAAAGCCGGTCCATGTGACCTGACGCCGCAGCTTATATTCCGAGAAATTATAGTTCGCCGTCGCGTCGACATAGAATTTGCCATTCTGATAGCTGGCATAGGGGCCGATCTGGCTGTTGAAGGACGTGATGCGGGGCCGCTGGTCCGGGTCCAGCCGGGCGTCGATGCCGTCAATGCCCAGCGTCGCGCCCACGATAAGGTTCGGGACAGGGCTGACATCGATGGCAAAACGGATCGAACGGCTGTCCGTTCGCGCCTCTGGCCGGTCGGTCCGCCCGTCATATTTCGCCTGCCGTAGCCCGCCGGTCAGCATCATGTGGATGGTGCGGTCGCCACGCACGGGCAGTTCGCCCACCGCATCGAGTGCGATACTGCGCCGTTCGGTCAGATAGTGGCGAATTTCCCGGTCGGCGGCATCCATCGACTGGATCGACAGGCGGGGCAGCAGCGTATAGCTGCGCGCCGTCAACTGGCCCAAAGCATCCGCCCGTTCCCCGGCGGATGGCAAGGCGTCGATGCTAGCCAGCATGGCGGCGCGGTCACTGCCAGCCGGCGGGGCCGTGCTATCGAGCGCGGCGGCAATCGCGGCCTGACCATTGGTCGCGGCATAAAGGCCATAGGGGGCAGCATGAGCCGCCGTCGCAAGCCCCGCCGACACTATGAGCGCGCCCGTAATCGCGGTGCGCCAGGCCGATTTTGGCAAGCCGGAGTGGATGTTGGTCAATTTAATTCCCTTTATTCTGTTGAATTTTGCGCGCACGCAATATTGCGCGGCGGGATGCCAACGATCAGTTGGTCAGCCGCAATTCGCCCATCGGTCGGAATGCGGCATTGAAGGCCGCAAGGCCCGCGACGCTGTCGCCATAGTCCGCGTTCAGCCAGCCCCGCCGCAGGCTGGGCCTGCCCAGATGAGACCCGGCGACCCATTCCGCGCCCTCTTCCCTGGCCAGATGCATGTGCCAGGGTGAATCGACCCCATCCAATATGACGATGGGAGACATGGTGCGGGCCAGCCCGATCAGGTGGCCAATGCGAAGGCGGTTGCGTTCCGATTTATAGGCGGTGCGCATGAACGCGCTGTCCAGCTTTACCGCGTCGGGTGACAGCGCCATCAACTGGGCCATCGATGCCTGACCAGATCCGAAATGACCGACGGCGATGCGCACGCCAAGGTCGCGCAGGGCGCGGACAAAGTTCACGGCGTCGCGCAGATGAGGAATGCCGCTATTGTCGGCAATCTCTATCACCAGCCTGCCGGCCAGTTCGGGGTCGCGCTTCAGCCGTTCAATCGCGTCATTCCACCCGGCCCCTTCCCCCTGAAGGTTCAGCGACAGGCTTTGGCTGGACATGGCGACGCTGAGGCAGGCGGCGGGGTCATTTTCCAGCTCTTCCAGCACATCGGCCAGCAACCGCCGGTCCAGCAGATGCGCCATGCCCAACCGTTCCAGCGCGGCATAGCTGTCCGCGCAATCGGTCTGTTCACCCATATGACCGACGCGGCGCAGCAGCGCCTCATAATAGAGTATGACGCCCGGATCGTCCGGCCGCGCCACGGGCCGCCAGGTGAAGAAGGCGGCTCCCCGCCGGGCCAGCCGCATCAGTTTCGCGGCGGCAACCATGTCCTTGCGATAATGGGTCGTCGCTTCGTCCGACGAAAGGACAGGCTGTGCACCGGACAGGCAGGACAGCGCCAACCGGGCGCGGGCCTGATCGACATGCGGACCTTCCAATGGGGCGTCGGCGGTGTCGATGGAAGCCCATCCTGCCGACACGGACAGGAGCATGTCTTCATCATCCCAGCGGAAGGGTTCGTCCGCCAAGGCGTAGCACAGATTTTCGGTCAGCAGCCCGGCGGGCAGGCACCGCATCGGCACCTGCTGCACCACCAGTTCAACCTCATTGCGATGGATGCGGCACAGGGTCGCGCGTCCGAAATGCCGTTCGGCCAGTCGGCGCAGATGTTCCATCGCCCGCGTCGCCGCATCCTGCCCGAATATGATCTCAATCGGCAGATGGTTGTTCAGCCGGATGACGACCAGCTGGCCGACCGTGCGTGTCGCCATATTGTTCAAGGCGATCCCTTTCCTGATGATGATGCGTTTTCCGAAGGGTTTGAGGAGGCGGCGCGCCCGGCCGCCTCCTCGCCCCGCCCCCGGTCCCCGGCCTGTGAGGGGACAGGGGCTGGGAAAGTGCGCGCGGCTCTGTGGGGCAAGGCCGCGCGCGCCCTCATCACCGACCCAGCAAGCCGCCGAGCAAACCGGTCACAGGTGCAGCCGGGCTGCTGCCGCCGGTTCCGGTGGTCGGAGCCAGGACACCGCCGATCACCCCCGTGACCGGCGCAAGCACGCCGCCGGTTGATCCTTGCGGGCTGAGCACCGAGCCGATCACGCCCGTCAGCGGTGCCGTGGGGCTTCCGCTGCCCCCCGTCGCTGACCCCAGAAGGCCGCCGACCACGCCGGTCACGGGTGCCAGCGGCGAGCCGCCCCCTCCCCCCGATCCGCCGGGCAGTGCGGGCGCGAGTCCGTTGACCGTGTCCAGCACTGGCGACAGCACGCTATCCACGGCGGTCGTCGCCACTGCCGCGACCGGGGCGACGGTGGTGGATAGTTGTTCCACGGCACCGCCTGCCTGCGGACCCAGCAACGCCCCGACCAGATTGCCGACCGGTTGCAGGCCCGCCTCCACTCCAGCCGCCGTCGTTGGCACGGCGACGTTGACGATGGAGCCGGATGTCAGCACATCTGCGGTCAGCAACTGCCCTTGCACGGACGGGGCTGTGGAGGGCAGCAGGTTGACGCCGATCACGCTGTCCGTGGTCGATCCACCGCCCAGCACATTGCCGCCGATATTGGTGCCGACCAGCGACCCTGTGACGGGCGAGCCCGGCGTAGCGCCACCACCTAACGGCCCGGTGAGCGTGCCGACGGTTCCTTCGAGCAGATTGGTCACCGGGGCCAGCGCCCCATCGCCACCGACCAGCGGAGACAGAACCGGAGCCAGCACGCCGTTCACCGTACCCAGCAGCGGAGTGGCAGCCTGATCCACCACCGAAGTCACGGTTGCGACGACAGGCGACAGGCCGGTCGTCACCTGCGTGACGGCGCCGCCCAGCTGATCCCCCAGCAAAGCGCCGGTGAGCGTGCCGACAGGGGCCAATCCCTGCTGAACCGCCTGCGGCGTCGTGGGCAGGGCGACGTCCACCACGGTGCCGTCGCCGGTCAACAGGCCAACGGTCGCGAGCGTGCCTGTCGTCGGCGTCTGGCCAGGCAGGATGTTGACGCCGACAACCGTACCCGGCCCGCTTGGCCCGGTAATGACCTGATCGCCCACGGCTGCCCCGATCAGGGGGCTGCCAAGCGTGGGGCCGGTGGGACCGCCGGGGCCGGTTGGACCACCAGGGCCGGTTGGGCCTCCGGGGCCGGTGGGACCGCCAGGACCAGTCGGGCCACCGGGGCCGGTCGGACCTCCAGGGTCGGTTGGGCCGCCGGGGCCGGTGGGACCTCCGGGACCGGTGGGACCTCCGGGGCCAGACGGACCGCTGGGACCGGAGGGACCAGATGGGCCGGAGGGGTTCTGGCCGCCGCCGGCTCCAATGTCGAAGCCCACGCCGTCAGCGCATGCGGCCAGAAGGAAAAGAGGAATTGCTGTGGCGCACAGAAGGTAGCGCCTGCCGGATTGTATCGGCCCCACAAAGGACATGGAAAATCTCCCTGTTACATCGCGAACGGTTCGCAATGCCCACAGGCTAAGCACGGAAATCCCTGACGGCGCGTTGTAAAACGGCCAATATGGTTATAGTGGATTGGAGAGGGGGCGAAGGATAGCGGGGTCATATGAAAGCCGTTGCGCAGGATACGCAAAGCCCGACGTTTGGGCCATAATTTACGGGAATGGTGTGTTTTTAGTCAAATGATGGGCGGCTTCATGGCCAATCATACGCAATCAGGCCCGAACGACTCTATCCGCCAGCCTATCCATAACGGTTATATTTCTGACCATCTCTACCGCCAGCGCGGTCCCTCGACCCAGGTCACCAGGCTCTGCCGCAAGCCTTTCGTGACGGGCAGCACCCGATGCTGGAGGAAGGACGGGAATATCAGGAGGCTGCCGCGCGGCGCGAAGGTCACGCCGGGCTGTTGCACCTGATAAAATTCGAACGCGCCGCCTTCATAATCCTCTGGCGACGAAAGCTGGACGACGACGGACAGTTTCCGGTCGAATGGACGCCCGGATTCCAGCCAGACGTCATGGTGCCAGTCATATTTGCCATGCTGGTCGCCATGATATTGCGTGAACTGCAATTCATAGGGCGCAACGATGTCCACGCCAAAGTTGGTGCGGTTGGACGCTTCGACAAATTGCATCAGCCGCGCCACGATGTCCTTTTCACGATGAGGGTCGAACCAGCGGACGGTGGATGACCGATAGGTCGCGTCGCTGCGGCTGCTTTCGTTGAAGCCGACGGTCGCCGACTGATCGCCATAAGTGGCGGCGCGGTCGATGATCGCATCGCATTCGGCTGGCGTCAGGGCTGACGGCCAGACCTCCCAGATATTGTTCATGTGGCTCCTCCCACGGTCAGACGCTGGCGCGCGCCCGTTTTGCGTGCACGCAATGTTGCGGGCGTCAGAAAGCGCGCCCTAGTCCGAAGAAGAAGCGCGCCTTGCGGCTGTGGGCGCTGTCGGGACGCTTGACCGGGACCGCGACCTCCGCGCTCGCCCGCCATTTGCCGCCCAGCCCGACGCGGATGCCGCCACCCGCGGAGGCGAGCGACGCATTTTCTGCTGGCAGCGCGTAAAATGGGCGCGCGACGGAATGTGCGACTGCGCCGTCTGCGTAAGCGAACAGCGCGGCGTTTTTGAGCGGGGTGAGTTTGGGCGGCAGGGTCCAGCTGATTTCGGCGGCGGCGGCGGCGGCCTGCTCTGCGGTGCGGGTGCCCAGGCGGAAAGCCATTCCCGCGCCCCTGCCACCCAAGGAGAAACGCTCCGTCACGGGCAGTTTGTCGCGGCTATATTGACCCTTGAGCGAAAGTTTGACGGACAGGCGCTTGGACAGGCCGCGCACCGCCACCGCTTGCATATTCGCTTTGGTGAAGCCGGTTTCGGAAAATCCGGTGAAGGGCTTTGCGCCCAATATGTTCACGCCCCGGCTGATGACCAGCGATGCCGCCTCTCCATCAGTGTCGCTGGCGTGCGACCAGGACGCGCCCAGCCTGATGGCGCGCGCTTTGTAATCGCCGAAGCGCACGTCGAGATAATAGTTGCTGCTGTTCACGCCGTCGAATGACGCGGTGACGGACAGGTTGGTCTTGTTCGATCGAATGAGGGGGTGGCTGAGCGCAATGCCCGCAAGCGTCGCGTCGCCCTTGATCAGGCCGTCGCGTTGCCGTGTTTCGACATGCGCGACATTGCCGGACAGGGTGGTGCCGTTGCTGCCGATCGGGCTGCTGTGGCTGAGCGAATAGAGCTGGTAGCGTTCGGGATAGAAAGGCAGATAGCCCGCGACGCGCGTGCTGTCGCCTTCGCGCAGCAGGCCATTGGCGGTGATCGACAGTTGCGCCTGCACGCCATTTACCACGTTGCTGACGCCGCTATTGTCGATGAGCAGCCCGACCTGAAGCTGCTTGCGCTTGACGATCAGGTCGATGATCAGGTCGCCCGATTTCGCGCCCTGCCGGACCGCCGCGTCGACTGTCTGGCCCGGAATATCGCGCAGCAGCGCCAGGGTCCGCTGTAGCATCGATTTCCTGAGCGGGGCGTCCCGCATCATCCGTTGCATATGGGCGTCGATCAGGCGGGTCGGGGTGCTGGGGGACAGGCCCGCCAAGCGATAGTCGGTCACGCGCCCTTCGACGACCTGGACGATCAACTGGCCAGCGGCGGGGATCTGGGCCGGGATGGACACTGAATAATAAGCGATGTCGCTGCGCGCATAGGCCGCGCCCACCGCCGTCGCCACAGCCTGAAGCGTGTCCCTTGTCAGCGGGCGTCCGACCAGTGGCGCGACCGCCGCGTCCAGATTGGCCACGGGCAGCGACGCGCCCATATATAGGACTTTGGTCAGGCGGATGCTGGCGGCGGGTTCTGCGGCGGGGGAAAGATTGACGGCGGGGGCCGGTTGCCGGGGTGCGGCGGGCGAGGGTTGAATGCCTGGTTCAACGCGGTCGGCGCGGTCGCGGTCGATGGCCGGGGCGTTGGCCGCGCCTGCACCGGGATTGGCGAGTTGCGCGCGGACCGCAGGCGCGCTGGACAGCAGGCAAGCGGCGGCGACCACCGCCAACCCGTCCCACAGCCGTCCCAATCGCATATACAAGCGCCACCCCTGGAAACCCGTCTCTAGAAGCGGCAGGGGTAGAGCAATTCCCCTTCAATTCATCTCAAACTACAACCGCAACGGTGGGGTTGGGGCCGTAACGAGCGGCATTTCGCGAAATCTTCGCCAAAATGGTGCGATTGATGCGCCGATGGTCACGTGGGTCCCGCCTTGCTCGTTAACATGGGTGACTCTGGCCTCCGTCTGACGATGGCTAAGGGGAACGCGGGTCCCCAGCGCTCGTTTCTGGAGCGATCATCTGCATTGGAGGACATCATGGGCGCACAGACCAGTTTTCATCGGATCACACATGGCGGCAGCCGCGACGCGCTGATCGGCGCGGGCATCGGCGCGGGGCTGGCCCTGCTGGGCGCGGCAGGGCGGAAATTCGCGGTGCAGGCACCCACCGCCCTGGCGGGCGACTGGGACAAGGCGCTCGCGATGGAGCATCGGATGGCGCTCGCCCTGTTCGACAAGCTGCAGGAAACCGGCCCGGAAGCCAATGGTCGCCGCGCCATGCTGTTGACCCAGCTAAAACATGCGCTCGGCAAGCACGCGATGGAGGAAGAAAATGCCGTTTACGCGGCGATGCGGCTGGCGGGCATGCAGGAAGAGGCCGACGACCTGACGGGCGAGCATGGCTATGTGAAGCAATATCTGTACGAATTGAGCGACCTGACCAAGGACCATGCCGGTTTTCAGGCGAAACTCGCCAATTTCAGGTCCGACATAGAAGCGCACATCAGGCGTGAGGAGGATGAGCTGTTCCCGCGCCTGAAACATGCGCTCGACCAGGCGGAGAATAGTGGCCTGACGCGCCGCATGAACAAGGAGGGGCTGAAACTGGCCTGATTTACCCGCTGGTTTCAGATTGTTTCAGGCGGCCACGCCTTGCGCCCGCATGGCCGCCGCCTGACGCAAAGCCCCCAGATCGGGAATCCGCAGCCATTTCGCCTGCAGCTCCACCAGGCCGCGTGTCCGCATCAGTTGAAGCGTGCGATTGACGTGGACGGGGGTCAGACCGGTCATGTCGGCAATCTCCATCTGTGTCAGCGGCATCGCGCATTGCTGACCATAGGTGAGGCCCGACCGGCGCAGCCGTTCGAACAATTCCAGCAAAAGATGCGCGACCCGTTCCAACGCCGTCTTGCGACCCAGCGTGACCAGCCAGTTGGTCTGGCGCTCTATCATGTCGTTCAGGCTGAGCCAGAAAGCCGACTGCGTGCCACCAGCCGATGTCGTGGGCGGCCTGCACGGCAAGCAGCTTGCGCGCACATTTGTCAGCGCAACGATGGGTTGGGACGGCTTTCTGCCCAGCGCCCATTGGGGATCGCAATAATCCCCCGGCAAATAAAGCGCAGTAATCTGTCGCCGTCCGTCGGATAATTGCCGATAACGGCAAGCCCAGCCTTCATCGATCTGAAAAATAACAGCAGGCTCTTCATCTTCACGCATCAGAAATTGGTGCGGTCGGAAATGAACATGCGGTTCGCTGGATTCAACTTGGCTCAACATGGACAATTCCCTGTTCAAGCCCCCGCTTCGCTTCTGGACCAATCTGTGTGTGCTATCCTTCACCTATGTTGGTGAGCGAAGGCCAGTGCGATAAAATGCCACATATAAGCGACAAAAATTCCGACCGTTCAGCACCCGTCTATCCGACGCGGCATCTGCGCTGATGCATGTTAGCGCTTCGGGCCGCCGGGCGTGGAACCCAGCGCCGCGATGTGCGCTGAGAGAGTAGCAAATCGGTGCAGCATGTCCCGTCGCGGGCCGTGGCCACATGATGGTGGATATAAACGCACCCTATCATGCATGAGGAATCCACGCCATGGCGAGTATAGCCCAACCTACCCTAGACACCAGGGGGCCGCCCGTTCCCCGCGACCTGAAACATGTCGGGGTGCAGACGGACCTTGAGGTCCAATATTGGTCGCAGCGCCTGCAGGTTTCACGTCGCAGGTTGGAAGAAGCGGTGGAACATGTCGGTCACAGCTTGAATGCCGTCACCGACTATCTGGACCGCAATAGCTGAGGCGGAGCAAAGTTACCGCTCGTCACCCCAGACCATCTTCGTGCCAGCCCTGTTCGCCTATCAGCGGAACGAACATGACCGGGCCTAGCGGCTGCACATCATAACGGTATTCGCTCAACCGGCTGATCTTGTGCAGTCGTTGATGGCCCGGATCGCCGACCGGCATGACCAGATGTCCGCCGATGGCCAGCTGTTCCTTGAGTGCTGGAGGAACATCAGGTCCAGCAGCAGCCACCAATATCGCGTCAAATGGCGCTTCATCGGGCAGGCCCAGCGTGCCGTCGCCCACTGTGATGACGACATTGTCATAGTGCAGCGCGGCCATGCGTTTTTGGGCAAGCTCTGCCAGAAGCTCGTGTCGCTCGATCGCGAATATCCGATCGGCAATCTGCCCGATCACGGCGGCGGCATAACCCGACCCTGCACCGACCTCCAGCACCCGGTCGCCCGGCGCGACTTCAGCCGCTTCGATCATGGCGGCGACGATATAGGGCTGAGAAATTGTTTGCTGCTCTTCTATGGGCAGCGCGGCGTCCTCATAGGCGAGTTCTTCCATTCCTTCGCGCACGAAATATTCGCGAGGGACGATGCGCATCGCCTTCAGCACCCGTGCGTCGAGAATGCCGCGTCCCGCGATCTGGACATCGACCATATGCATGCGGCAATTTTCATAATCGCTCATCATCCTCATCCTGTTGCGCGCAGCCCGGTGCCCGGATCACGGGGAGGCCGCCGACGCTACCGGCCCGGCGGGTCGTGCGGCGCTGGCATGGTGACCGGCCTTAGTCCCTCGCGATCCTCCGCCGCGACCGGCCCGGTTGGGTCAGGGCGATAATGTTCATCGGCCCGGCGTGAGCCGTCGGGATGACGATTGCCCATCAGGTCGGTGGGCCTGTGACCCGGCGACGATGGCGCATTTGCCTGCCCTTTGTTCAGCAGCTTTTTGACCAGGAATCCGGCTCCGGCGAGCAGGGCGAGTTTACGTATCATGATGGTCTTCCTTCTGGCGCTACTGGTTAATGGCGGGTCACTTCGGGCGCGTGAATGAAAGGCATGTCGTCCGGCTCGATCGTCGTGGCATTTCCCGTGGAAAAGAAGTGCTGATCCGCCATGGCATCATCGCGCCACGGATAGGCACGACCGGTTTGCCGATCGAGCGAACGGGCGACCAGCGCGTCGATCACCGCGACCCCGGCAGCCAAGGCGATGGCACCCCATATCGCCCCGCGACGAGGCGCGCGGCCTGCGGCCAGTCCCAGAGCGGCAAGGTCCAGCGCGTCGCCCGCCACGCGGCCCCACATCAGCGTCGAATGAGCGGGCGCGGCCATGAGGCCCGCGCCGGTGATCATCTCACGCGCGCCGAACGCGCGGAGGGTGGCCCGGCCCGTTCGATGGTCGTTTCCCAATGTGCGGGCGATACGGCGAGTTGCTGCGATTTCCGCAACACCCAGCGCCAGCGAGAAAATGCCAAGGCCAAGGCTGATGCGCCGGGGGTCCATGAAAGCCTCCTTATGCTGCTTCTGCCCTGAGCCAACGGTCGCGACGGCTGCACGTTCCCACTGGCTTTCTGCTATTATGCCGCGCAAGGCAGATTGAAGGAAAAGCGCGTCGGGAAGGTGAAGCATTCAACCCGGCCAGCTTCCTGCGCCGGTGGGATCACTCGACGTGCCGACCGTCATGCAGCTTTCGCCCGACCCGCGAGTTGTGCGCAGGATGCTGGAAGATGTTGCAGGGTGGGTCGCGCCGATAGCGACAATGATCGCCGCGATGATGACCGCCGCCAATCTGGGCGCGCGGATCACCGGATGGGGCTTTGTAGTCTTTACCGTCGGTTCGATCGCCTGGTCGGCGGTCGGATTTGCGACCGGCCAGACCAATTTGCTGGCGACCAACCTCTTCCTCATGCTGGTGAACGCCGTGGGGATCTGGCGCTGGCTGGGGCGGCAGCGGGCCTATGAGGATGGCGGCAAGGCGGCGCAGGAAGCGAGCCGCCGTTCTGCCGCGTCCACGCTCTTCACCGCCACGGGGGTGGCGGGCATGCCGATCCACAGCCGGTCGGGCGATCCGGTTGGACATGCGGTGGAAGCGCTGGTCGAATGCGAAACGGGCCGGGTCAGCTATGTGGTGGTCTCTTCGGGCGGCATTGGCGGGCTGCAGGAAAAGCTGCGGGCGGTTGCCCGCGACGACATCCGGTTCGGGTGCGACATGCTGACGCTCACGCTGGGAAATGATGCGTTCGAACGGCTGCCCGCGCTGGACGATGATGCCTGGCCGGCCAAGGCCCCGTCGATGGCGACGGAAAGCGTCTGATAGGGTGACGGCGTTCTAAAAACGCCTCAGGACATGTTCGACACTCTTGTGGGCAGTGGCCGCCTTACCGTCGGCGTCTGCCACTTCCTTTTCCAGGGCGGCGCGGATCGCTTCCACTTCGTTGGCGGAGCGATGCTCAATCCCGATGAACTGCTCCCACGCTGGGCCGATGGCGCGGATCACTTCATCCAGCTTGGCCTGCATCGCCGCTGCGTCGCGATTCTGGCTGTTCTGGATCAGGAACACCATCAGGAAAGTGACGATGGTCGTGCCGGTGTTGATGATCAGTTGCCAGGTGTCCGAATAGCCGAAGACCGGCCCGGTAACGCCCCACATGATAATCGTGCCAAGCGCCAGTATGAAGGTCATGGGCTGACCCGCTGCTGACGCGATGCGTGTGGCGATAAGCGTAAAAATGCGATCCATCATGGCGTCATCCTTCAATCGGTCGTGCATATGCAAACCGGCAATGGTTGGAAACATTTTTTGAGGAAGCGCCAGTGAGCGCATGGTCACGAAATCGCCCAATTGGGAACCACAGCCCGATAACAGCCGTTTGCACCATCTCAAGAGGAGGATTGTGATGGCTGAAGTGCATCGAGACCCTTATGATGGCGACCGCGTGGTCGTTCACAAGAGCCGGACGGGCCGCACCCTTGCGATCGCGTTGATCGTGATTTTGGCGATCGTGGGCATCTTGTTCGCAACCGGCTTCTGGAAAGCCGACGTCAGCGGCGGCGATGTGCCAGAAGTCAGCGTCGAGGGCGGCGCCCTGCCCAATGTCGATGTCGATTCCAAGGAAGTCGTGGTCGGCACCAAGGAGGAAACCGTCGATGTCCCGACCGTTGGGGTCAAGGATAATGGCGAGGAATAAGGTCGGCCCAGCTGATCTTATGATTTGAAATTGAATTGAAAGTGGGTCCCCGGTGATTTGGGGGCCCACTTTTTTTGGCGGGGGGCCAGATCGGCGTACCCCAATGAGCGCATGGTGCATTTTCCCCTTGCCCCTGCGGCTGTCCCATGCACAAAGCTTGCCAATTGCCACGGGGGCGTTCCTATTTTATTGCGCTTCCCCATGCGGTCGCAAGGATGAGTGATGGACGACGTGACGATCCAGGACAGAACAGCCCCGGCATCGCGCCTTTCACCCCAGGAAGTGGGGGAAGGCCTGTCCGTTATTTCCATCGCCAAAAGCTATGACAAGCGGGTGGTGCTGGCCGACGTGTCGCTGACCGTGGGCAAGGGCGAAGTGGTGGGCCTGTTAGGCCCAAACGGCGCGGGCAAGACGACCTGCTTTTATTCGGTGATGGGGCTGGTGCGTCCCGACCATGGTCGCATCATTCTGGACGGGCAGGATGTGACCGGCCTGCCCATGTATCGCCGGGCGATATTGGGGCTGGGCTATCTGCCGCAGGAAACGTCGATCTTTCGGGGCCTGACGGTCGCGCAGAATATCAGCGCCGTGCTGGAATTGGCGGAACCGGACAAGGCGGCGCGCGATGCGCGGCTGGCGCAGTTGCTCGACGAGTTTGGGCTGACGCGGCTGCGCGATTCGTCGGCCATGGCGCTGTCGGGTGGCGAGCGGCGGCGGTGCGAGATTGCGCGCGCGCTGGCGGCGGACCCGTCGATCGTGCTGCTGGACGAACCATTTGCGGGCATCGACCCGCTGTCCATCGCCGACATTCGCGACCTGGTGAAGCAGCTCAAGACGCGCGGCATCGGTGTGCTGATCACCGACCATAATGTGCGGGAAACGCTGGAAATCGTGGACCGCGCCTGCATCATCTATGGGGGACAGGTGCTGTTCACGGGCAGCCCGACCGAACTGGTCGCCAATGCCGAAGTGCGCAGGCTCTATCTGGGCGAGAATTTCTCGCTCTGACATGGCGGGCCGATGCTTCCTTCCTGCTGACGGTGAAGGACGCGGCTGATGGCGCTTGGGCCGCGGCTCGACATACGGCAAAGCCAGTCGCTGGTGATGACGCCGCAGCTACAGCAGGCGATCAAGCTGCTGGCGCTGAGCAACCTGGAGATCGATGCGTTCGTCGCGGGGGAGCTGGAGAAGAACCCGCTGCTGGAAACAGGTGCGTCGGTCGATAGCGCGCCCGATGCCGACGGGATCGACGCGCTGGTCGAAAAGCCCATTTTGGCGGCGGAAACCGGCGGGGTGGACGATCTGATCGGTCAGGGGCGTGGTGAAGCTGACGCGCCGCTGGATGTCGATTATGGCGCGGACATCTTCATCGATGATGGGCCTGCGGACAGGACGGCGAGCGCCGTCGGATCGGGCGGCATGGACATGCTGCCGGGGGGCAATGGGGAAGCGATCGATTTCGACAGCTTCGCCAATCCCGACCAGGGGTTGCAGGAACATCTGATGGATCAGGCGCGCGCCGCGCTGTCGGGCATGGACCTGCTGATCGCTACCCAGTTGATCGGCCAGATTGGCGAAACGGGCTATCTGGAGGCCAATCTGCTGGAAACCGCCCATGGGGTGGGTGTGCCGCTGGCGCAGGTGGAGAGCGTGCTGGCCGTCATTCATGGCTTTGACCCGGCGGGCGTGGGCGCGCGGTCGCTGGCCGAATGCCTGGCGATCCAGGCGAAGGACGCCGACCGCTACGACCCCTGCATGGCGAAGCTGATCGACAATCTGGATTTGCTGGCCAGGGGCGCGCTGCCGCAGTTGCGCCGGATCTGCGGCGTGGATGAGGAGGATCTGGGCGACATGATCCGCGAATTGCGCGGCTATGATCCCAAGCCCGGCCTACGCTATTCGACCGATCGCACCGCACCGATCACCCCGGACCTGTTCGTCAATCCGACGCCCGACGGATGGTCGATCGAAATCAACAGCGCCACCCTCCCCCGCTTGCTGATCAACCGGAGCTATTATGTGGAGCTGGCGTCCGGCCCGCAGGACCGGGCGTCAAAGGCGTGGCTCGCCGAATGCCTGGCGAGCGCCAACTGGCTCGTGAAGGCGCTGGACCAGCGGCAGAAGACGATCATCAAGGTCGCCAGCGAAATCGTGCGGTGCCAGGAGGATTTCTTCAACAAGGGGGTCGCTCACCTGAAGCCATTGACGCTCAGGACCGTGGCGGATGCCATCGGCATGCATGAATCCACCGTCAGCCGGGTGACATCGAACAAATATCTGTCCTGTCCGCGCGGCGTCCATGAGCTGAAATATTTCTTCACCAGCGGCGTTGCTGCGGCGGGCGGAGAAGGCGCGGTTTCAGCCGAAGCGGTGAAGAGCCACATCAAGGCACTGATCGCCGCCGAAGCGCCCGAAGCGATCCTGTCGGACGATACGCTGGTCGACATGCTGCGCGGCAAGGGCATGGACATTGCGCGGCGGACGGTGGCGAAATACCGGGAATCGCTGGGTATTGGATCTTCGGTGCAGAGGCGGCGGCAAAAGGCGCTGAGGGGGAAAGCCGCGTAATCTTCCTATTGCCGCCATCTTTCCGAAAGCCTGTCGCAAGCGAAAGGAACGGACGTCAACTCACCCCAAATGCCGGATGATAATCGACGCGCCCGCCAGGCGACGACCCATCAAAGGAGAGGCGCTGGAAATATTCTGGAGGAACGCCTTCAAGAATCAGATTTGCGTCGGCGGCAAAGCCAAAGCGACCATAATAACCCGGCTCGCCCAGAACCACACAGCCTCTTGCGCCTTGCTCTTTCAAGCTGGCTAGCCCAGCCTCGATTAGCGCGCTGCCGATGCCTTCTCGCTGGCAATCCGGGTCCACTGCGACCGGACCCAAGCCAAACCAGCCATCATTCAGACCATCGATGTTCACTGGCGAAAATGCCACATAGCCTATGATCTTCGCCTCATCGGTCGCGACCAGTGAGACCGTCAGAACATCAGCTTTCCGTAATATCTCGACAATCGCAGCTTCTTTGCCGCTGCTATACTCAGCTTCCAGAAATGCTGAAGTGATGACGGCCCCGATGGCCTCTTGGTCCGCGGATTTTTCAACTCTTATAAGCACATACTTCACATAGCCGCCGCGTCGCACGGCTTCAACGATATTTCTACCCCCTCAAACCAGCCCCAATCGCGTCAATTCCCCCAGCATGGCGCGGGGCATCGCGTCGAGGTCATCCGCCTCGCCCTCGCCCAGGTCGGACGGCGCGTCCTCTCCCTCAAGATAGCGCCAGCCCTGATGCGCCCGTTTCGGCTTGGCCTGCACGGCGATCAAGCGGGGCTGGAGCCTGATCCAGAAACGGCCCTGCCCGGTTTCCTGAAATCCGATCAGCGGACTGCGGCCCACCAGCCTGTGGCCGTGAATCCAGTATAGTGATCCGCCCTCCATCTCCGCCGCGCGCTTGGGCAGGTAGCGGGTCGTGAGGCGCGCTTCGCCTTCATGGCTTTCCAGCCATGCGCGCAGCGTCGCGGGACTTTCGCTGCCAAAGGCGATTTTAGTGATGTGGAGCGGCATGGGGTGAAGATGGGCGCTGGGCGCGAGCGGTCAAGCCCACGGCCCAGATCGTCACGCCCCAGACCGTCATAGGCCCCAGATCGTCGCCAGCCCCAGGAAGGAGAAAAACCCCATCACATCGGTCATTGTCGTAACGAACACCGCCGAAGATACAGCGGGATCGATATTGAAGCGGTCCAGCGTCACCGGCACCAATATCCCCGCCAGCCCCGCCACCAGATTGTTGATCAGCATGGCCATCGCGATCACCAGCCCAAGGTCGGGATTGCCGTAGATCAACCCGACCGCAATGCCGATCAATATCCCCAGCGTCGTGCCATTGGCGCAGGCGATGCGGAATTCGCGCGCAATCTGCCGAATTGTGTTGGAACTGGTGAGCTGATTGGTGGCGAGCGCCCGAACCGCGACCGCCATGGTCTGCGTCCCCGCATTGCCGCCCATGCCCGACACAATCGGCATCAGCACCGCCAGCACGACATATTTGGAAATGGTTTCCTGAAACAGTCCGACCACCGACGCGGCGAGGATCGCCGTCCCCAGATTGACCACCAACCAGGACAGGCGCGTGCGCACCGTTTCCAAAATGGGCTGGTTGATGTCCCCTTCGCCCGCGCCCGACAGGCGCAAAATATCCTCGCCCGCTTCTTCAGAAATGATGTGGACGATGTCATCGACCGTGATCATGCCGACCAACCGACCGCTTTTGTCCACGACAGCTGCGGAAATGAGCGCATATTTCTGGAAGCGCAGCGCGACTTCCTCCTGATCCATGTCGACCGGGATCAGCGTCTGTTCGCGCTTCATCAGGTCGGCCATGGCGATGGGGCGCGGGCAGGTCAGCAGCCAGCTGAGCTGGCACGTCCCAATCGGCTTATGCGCTTCATCAACAACGAAGATTTCCCAGAAATCCCGCGTCAGGTCGCCATTGTCGCGCAGATAGTCGATGACCTGACCCACGGTCATATGTTCGGGCACCGCGACCAGGTCGCGCTGCATCAGGCGGCCGGCGGACTCCTCCGGGTAAGCGAGCGCGCTTTCGATAGCGGCGCGATCTTCCGGCTCCATCGCGTCGAGGACGGCCTGCTGATCGGCCTCCTCCATATCCTCGATGATGGCGACGGCGTCGTCGGTATCGAGTTCGGCGGCAAATTCCGCGACCTGTTCGGGCGCGAGCGCATCGAGCAGGTCGTCGCGGACATAGTCGTTAAGTTCGGACAGAACCTCTGCACCGACCAGATCGCCCAGCGCCGCCGCGACATCGCCGCGCCGGTCGGACGGGGTCAGTTCAAGAAGGTCGGCAATGTCGGCGGGGTGCAGCGGCGAGACCAGGTCGCGCGCGGTTTCCCGGTCGCCTTCCTCCACCGCGTCGAGCACGGCGGACACGAAGTCACGCTTTAGCCGGTCATCCTCGTCATGGCGGGATTCCGTCTGATCTTCCTGCTTGCCGTCAGCAGGCAGTTCGTCCGGCCGGGGCTCGGCCATATCGGCTCGCTCGCTCATCGCGTCCCCTACTGTCCGGTTCCTGTAACATGTCGCTGCTTTTGCTCATGATCGGGATAAATGCAATGCCTCAAAGGTTGATTGAGGCGCTTCCATCCCCGGCTTAACACTCTATATGGACCAACATTTCCCCACTCCCCCGAAAGAGGAGATTTTCATGGCCGACGAAACGCTCACACTCACCCTCGACAGCGGCGGCGACGTCGTGATCAAGCTGCGATCCGACCTGGCACCCGGCCATGTCGAACGGATCACCCAGCTTGCCAAGGATGGATTCTATGACGGCGTGGTTTTCCACCGCGTCATCCCCGGATTCATGGCGCAGGGTGGCGACCCGACCGGCACCGGCATGGGTGGATCGCAATTGCCCGACCTGAAGGCGGAATTCAGCCGCGAACCGCATGTCCGTGGCATCTGTTCCATGGCGCGGTCGTCCAACCCGAACAGCGCGAACAGCCAGTTCTTCATCTGCTTCGACGATGCGACCTTCCTTGACGGCCAATATACCGTTTGGGGCGAAGTCACGTCCGGCATGGAGCATGTGGACGCCCTGCCCAAGGGTGAGCCGCCGCGCACCCCCGGCAAGATCGTGAGCGCCACGATTTCCTGATGATCACGGTGGTTCCGGTTAGAGCGGACTGTAGTTAATCGGAACCACCGCGTTCGGGCTGTTTGAATGAGCCGTTTGTCTCGTTCAAATGTCGAAGCGCGTCCTGAGCGCTTGCTGCAAACTGGCTAAGGGGTCTTTTCATTTCGTCTGACGCGTGGAGTCCGAAGAAGTAGACCCTTCGACAGGCTCAGGGCGAACGGGGGAGAGTGAGGCTTGTTACTCCAGTCAGCCGGAGCCACCTGTGCCCCTGCCCTATTCTGGTGAGGTCGCGTTGATCGCGTCCGCATCGCCCTCGGCTGGCGGCACATAAGGCCCTATCGATTCGATGTGCCAGCGGCGGTCGGCCTTGGTCGATCCCGGCACGTCATTGACTCGGCGCAGCGTGACCTGTCGCAGGGTGTACCAGGGCTTTCCGCTGGCGGCGATGCGGCCATAGACCTGGACCGGCACGACGACATAGAGCGATCCTGCTGCGCCTTCGACCTGGCCGGGGGCACCGACATTCGCGTGGATTTCACTGAAACCCCGGAACCGGCGGGCAAAGAGTTCGTCGTCCTGCGCGCCGATGGCGCTTTCTTCGTTCCACAAGTCCTGCGCGTCGTCGAAGCGGCGTTCTTCCAGCAGGCCATAATAGCCCTGCACGACCTGCGCCGCGCCCTGTGGCCCCTTGGGATCGATCGTTTCTTCTTCCTCGACCGGCTGGCTGGCGGCGGGAAGGCCGCCGGGCGTGCCGGGTTCAGGGGGCGATAGCGGCTCCATCACCGCTTGCGCTTCCGCCCGGAAGGCATTTTCCACCTGCGCCGCGTTCGCGCCGTTCGCCAGATTGTCGATCGCGCTTTCCTCCCGCCCATCACAAGCGGTGAGTGAGAGGCTAGCCAGTAGCGCGGCCGCGCCTGTCCATGCCCGCATCAGTTGCGCCAGCCCCGGCGGCCATCGCGGTTGGACTTGTCCCCGTCGCGCTGATTACCGCCGCGCTGAGCGCCCGGCCACCATTCGCGGGTATTGCCGCGGTTGGAGCGGGATTCTTCCCGAACGACGGGGGGTCGGTTGGGCGTGGCGGTCGCATTGCCTTCACGCTGCTGCCGTCCGCGCCAGCCCTGGCGGTTGCCGTCTGGCCGCTGCTGCGATCCCTGGCGCCAACGGCGACCATCCTCGCCGCGCCGCGCTTCACGACGGCTTTCCCAATAGCGGCGCTGGCCGTCATTCCAGCGGTGACGATGGCCGCGCCGATCATAGACATAATAGCCTGAACCCGGATAATAATAATTATTATACCAGCCGCTATAATAGCCCGGCGCGTAACCGCCCGGACCCCAATAATCGTCATAATAGCCGCCGCCATAATAGCCGGTGCCTACACTCACGCCACCATAATAGCCGTCGTCATAGGCGCAGCCGCCCAAGGTGACTGCGCCGGCAAGACTTATTGCAGCCAGAAACCTCTTTCCGGTCCACGTCATTGCCTCTCTCCTCATATCCATCTGCTGCTGACGATAACGCGGGCCGGTTGAATTGGTTGTGAATGAATAATCACGAAGGCGATTGAGCCGCCCACTATCCGCTATTGCGCAGCGCGGTGGCGATGGCGTTGATCGATAGTTCAATCCCTTCCTTGACGCGCGCATCCTGCTCTCCGCTCCGATGGCGTTTCAGCAATTCGATCTGCAGCAGGTTCAACGGTTCGATATAGGGCAGCCTCAGGCGGATGGACGCGTCCAGCTTCGGGCTTTTTTCCAGAAGGCGCGACTGGCCAGTGGCGGCCAGCAGGCCGTCATGCGTCAGGTTCCACCCTTCCCGGATGCGGTCGAAGATCGCGCGTCCCTGATCCTGATCCTCCACCAGCGGCAGATAATGGGCGGCGATGCCCAGGTCGGACTTTGCCAGCACCATTTCCAGATTGGCGAGGGCTGATCGCAGGAACGACCAGCTTTGCGCCATGTCGGCCAGCAGCGCCTTGTCCTCAAACGCCGCCAGCGCATGGCCCACGCCATACCAGCCCGGCAGCATCACGCGCGCCTGCGACCAGCTGAACACCCAGGGGATGGCGCGCAGATCCTCTATCCGCGTGCTTTTGGTCCGGCTGGCGGGGCGCGACCCGATTTTCAGGCCCGATATTTCCTGAATGGGCGTCAATTCGCGAAAGAAGTCGCAAAAGCCTTCCGTGCCATAGACAAGGTCGCGATAGGCGGCGAAGGCGGTTTGCGACAATTTATCCATGCCATCGGCAAAGCGCCGGGCGTCCCCGTCCGAAATGCCCTCCGGCTCCAGCGTGGCGAGCAGGGTCGCGCTGGTCATCGCTTCCAGATTGGTCATGGCGACATCGCGCGTGCCGAATTTGGCGGCGATCACCTCCCCCTGTTCGGTGATGCGGATGCGGCCCTGCACCGTACCCTTGGGCTGCGCCTGGATCGCGGCGAAGGATGATCCGCCGCCGCGTCCCACTGCCCCGCCCCGGCCATGGAATAGCTGCATCGCCGTTCCCGCCTTCGCGAAGACGGGCGCAAGCGCTTTGCTGGCCTGATATAATCCCCAGGTCGATGTGATGTAGCCGCCGTCCTTGTTGCTGTCCGAATAGCCGATCATGACTTCCTGATGGCCGCGATGTTTCACGATGGACGCGATTTCGGGCAGGTCGAAATAAGCGGACATGATCGCGGGCGCTGCTTCAAGGTCGGCGATGGTTTCGAACAGGGGCACCGCCATGATCGCGGCCTGCGGGGTCGCGCCATCGCTGCCCGCGCGCCACAGCCCCGCTTCCTTGAGCAGGATATTCACTTCCAACAGGTCGGAAACGCTTTCCGCCTTGGAGATGATATAGTGGGTGATGCATTGCGGGCCGTAGATGCGGTGCGCATCCGCCGCTGCCTGCACGATGGCGAGTTCGGACGCGGTTTCTTCCGAATAATCTTCGAACCGGGAACCGAGCGGGCGGGTGCTGGCCAGTTCCCGGCGTAACAAGGCCACGCGCGCAGGCTCATCAAGGGCGGCATAGTCGGGCTCGACGCCGCCGACCTTCAGCAATTCGGCAACGACGCGCTCATGCACGTCGCTATTTTGCCGCATGTCCAGCGTCGCCAGGTGGAAGCCGAAGGTTTCAACCGCGCGGATCAGCCGTCCCAGTGCGCCGCCGCTGGCCAGCGCGCCATTGCCTTCGCTCGCCAGCCCCTGCGCCACTGTGACAAGGTCGCGCCGCAGATCGGCAGGCCCGGCATAGGCTTCACCCTTGAGCGTGGAGGCGCGCGGCGGCTCCTTACCCGTCAGGGCGCGGTAGGTGGCGGCGAGCCGGGCGTAGATGCCCGAAATGGCGCGGCGATAGGGCTCATCCCGACGGCTGGCCGAAGCGTCGCCGCTCCGGTCGGCCAGGTCGATCACCGGCTGCGGCACATGAGCCAGTTCGGTCGACAGCGACAGCTCCGCCCCCAGCGCATGGAGGTCGTCCATATAGTGGCGCAGCGCGACTTCGCAGCCCCGCGCCAGGGCCGACCGCAATTGCGGCGCCTGCACGAACGGATTGCCGTCCCGGTCGCCGCCGATCCAGTTGCCGACCCGCAGAAAGCTGGGCGGGCGCGCGCCCAGCACCCGTTCCCAGCGGGCATAGAGCGCGGGCAGGACGGGCAGGAAAACGTCGCGGAAATAGGTCAGGACATTGTCGATCTCATCCTGCACGAACAGCTTTTCACGGCGCAGCGGCCGGGTTTGCCACAATAGCGCAATCTGGCGGAAAATCGCTTCGTCCAGATTTTCCCCGTCGGGCGTTTCCGTCCGGCCCGCGTCCCGCGACAGCATCAGTTCGGCTATGCGGTTGCGATGGTCGATCATGCTCTTGCGCCGCACTTCGGTCGGATGAGCCGTCAGCACCGGAACGATCAGCGCGTTGGACAGCAGGTCGATCACCGCGTCAGGGCCGATGCCATGCGATTTTAGCTGTTGAAGAGCCGACGCGACATCCGCGCCCGGCTCGGCAGCTACGCCCTGCCGGTCCTCGGCCAGGTTGGCGAGCATTGAAAAGAGCATGAATCCGCGCACGAAGGACAGGGTATCGTCCAGGCTGAGCGCATCCAGCCCGGTGTCGACGACATCGGCACCATGAAGGCCGCGCGCGCGGTCCACCGATGCCGATCGGATATATTCCGTCTGGCGATACAGGCTTTCCCCGCCATAGGCGCGGATGACATCGCCCAGCAGTCGGGCGAGATAGCGGATGTCGGGATTTTGTGCGATCGCAGGGGCGGTGGGGGAAGCGGTTGTAGCCATGGCGCAATGCTGCTCTGCAACAACCGCAGGGTCAACCTTTCGTTGCGCCAACTGCCTGCTGTTCAGTCAGCGCCCTTGCGCGAATCCCACTGCCTGGGCCAAAGGACAGATGTGACCGCCAGCATCAGCATAGGGACCGACGGAAACGGCAACGCCGTTCTGGTCGATGTCGAGGAATTGCTCGCCACCCGTCTGCTCGTCCAGGGCAATTCCGGGTCGGGCAAGTCCCACCTTCTGCGCCGTCTGCTGGAAGAAAGCGCCGCGCTGGTCCAGCAGGTCGTGATCGACCCGGAAGGCGACTTCGTTACGCTGGCGGACGAATATGGCCATGTGGTGATCGACGCAGGCGACTATAATGAGCGCGAGATCGCCAAGATGGCGATGCGGATCCGCGAACACCGCGCCTCTGTCGTGCTGAGTCTGGACTCGCTGGAACTGGAGGCGCAGATGAAATGCGCCGCGACATTCCTGTCCGCCCTGTTCGACGCGCCGCGCGATCATTGGTATCCCGCTCTGGTCGTGGTGGACGAAGCGCAGATGTTTGCGCCCGTGGCCGCGGGCGACGTTTCGGACGAAGCCCGACGCCTGAGCCTGGCGGCGATGACCAATTTGATGTGCCGGGGACGCAAGCGCGGGCTGGCCGGGGTTATTGCGACGCAGCGGCTGGCGAAGCTGGCCAAGAATGTCGCGGCGGAGGCGTCGAATTTCCTGATGGGGCGGACATTTCTGGACATCGACATGGCGCGCGCGGCTGACTTGCTGGGCATGGAGCGGCGTCAGGCGGAACAGATACGCGACCTTGAGCGCGGGCGGTTCCTGGCGCTTGGCCCCGCCATCTGTCGCCGTCCGGTCGCGGTGAAGATCGGCGCGGTGAAGACCAGCACGCGGGGCGGGACGCACAAGCTGATGCCCCCGCCGGTGGCCGCGACTGGCGACCTGCAGGAGTTGCTGTTCGCCGGACCCGGAGAGGAGGATGCGCTTCCCCCTTCCCCCCCGCGCGCCGATCCGCCGCCGCTGCCCGCCGAGGAATTGATGCGTGCGCTGGCCGCGACGCCTTCCGCCAAGCCCGCCGCGCCGGAACTCGATTTTGGCCAGAATGAGCCGGTCGTGATTGCGGTGCTGGAGGAAATCGTCGCTGACCTGGGGGAATCGCAGCCGAGCGTGTCGACCCTCTATCAGGATTTCGGGGTGCGGTGCCGGATGAAGGGGCTGCGCCTGCCTCCGCTGGATCTACCCGCATTCCGCAAACGCTTTGCCATGGCGCAGGCGGGGATGTTCGATGCCGCCGATCCCCGATGGGGCGACGCGATGCGCGCCGCCGAACCGCTGCCCGAAGACATGCTGGCCCCGTTCCTGCTGGTCGCCCGTGCCGCGATGGAGGGCATGCCCTGCCCCGGCGACGCGGCGTTGGCGCGCGCCTATGGCACCAGTTCGCCGGGCCGTGTGCGGCGGCTGATCGATTATATGGAAAAGCTGGGCGTCATCGTCGCGCGAACCGACTTTGGCGGGCGGCGATCCATCGGCGTCCCCCAACTGGGCCTGAGCACGGCGGCGGCAGAGGGATGACGGCGTCGGTCCTGTTCGTCTGCCTGGGCAATATCTGCCGGTCTCCGCTGGCGGAGGCGGCATTGCGCGCCGAAGCGGAACGGGTTGGGTTGCCGATCACGGTGGACTCGGCGGGCACCGGGGACTGGCATGTCGACTGTCCGCCCGACCCGCGTGTGCAGGCCGTGGCGCTGCGCAATGGCGCTGATATTTCCCGCTATCGCGGTCGACAGGTCATGGCGCAGGATTTTCACCGCTTCGACCATATTTTCGCGCTGGATCGGGAGAATCTTCGCAATTTGCGGCAGATCAGACCGTCGAATGGAACGGCTGAGCTGCGGTTGTTGATGGACATTGTCCTGGGTCGCGAGGGGACTGATGTCATGGACCCCTATTTTGGCGATGAAGCGGGGTTTGACGAGACTTGGGACGACGTGACGCGTGCGGCCAGGGCGATTGTTGAGCGGTTGACTGATTGACTGACGCGACCAGTGCTCCTGCGGAGGCAGGAGCCTAGTTCCGCCGTTTCAACTGGGCTCCTGCCTTCGCAGGAGCACGACAGCTATTCGTTCGCGCCCTTAAACACCCTTCGCCCGCGCGCGGAAGCTGTGCAACAGCGGTTCGGTATAGCCGTTCGGTTGGGTGACCCCTTCGAACACCAGCGCGCGCGCGGCCTGGAAGGCAAGGCTGCTATCCTCATTTCCGCTCATGGGACGGTAGAGCGGATCGCCCGCATTTTGCGCATCGACCTTTGCCGCCATCCGCCGCAGCGCCGCGTCCACTTCCTCTGGGGAACAGACGCCATGCAGCAGCCAGTTGGCCATATGCTGGGATGAAATACGCAGCGTAGCGCGATCCTCCATCAGCCCGATGTCGTGAATATCGGGCACTTTCGAACAGCCCACGCCCTGGTCGATCCAGCGGACAACATAGCCCAATATGCCCTGGGCATTATTGTCCAGCTCGTCCCGAATGTCCTGATCGGACCAATTCCTGCCCTCCGCGACCGGAATCGTCAGCAGCGCGTCAAGGCTGGCAACGGCCTCGGCCCGGCGTTCCGCCTGCCGGGCAAAAACATCGACCGTATGATAATGGGTCGCGTGCAAGGTCGCTGCGGTGGGTGAAGGCACCCAGGCGGTGTTCGCTCCGGTCATGGGATGACTGATTTTCTGTTCCATCATGTCGGCCAGGCGGTCTGGCGCGGCCCACATGCCCTTGCCGATCTGCGCCCGGCCTGACAGGCCACAGGCAAGGCCGATCTGGACATTGCGGTCTTCATAAGCCTTGATCCAGGGCGTGGTCTTCATGTCGCCCTTGCGGATCATTGGTCCCGCCTGCATCGACGTGTGGATTTCGTCCCCGGTGCGGTCGAGGAAGCCAGTGTTGATGAAGACGATACGGTCGCGCACGGCATGGATGCAGGCGGCGAGATTTGCGGAGGTGCGCCGTTCCTCATCCATCACGCCGACCTTGAGTTGATGGCGATCCAGCCCCAGCACATCCTCGATCGCGTCGAACAGGTCGTTGGTGAAGGCGGCCTCTTCGGGTCCGTGCATCTTGGGCTTGACGATATAGATGCTGCCCGCCCGGCTGTTGACGAATGTTCCAGTGCGCCGGATGTCGTGCAACGCGATCAGGCTGGTGACGATGCCGTCCAATATGCCTTCGGGTGCTTCCCTGCCATCGGCGAGCAGGATGGCGGGCGTCGTCATCAGGTGGCCGACATTGCGCACGAACAGCAGCGACCGGCCCGGCAGGGTGAAGCTGCTGCCGTCGGGCGCGACATAGCTGCGGTCGCCATGCAGGCGGCGCGTCATCATCGCGCCATTTTTTTCGAAACTATCCTCCAGGTCGCCCTTCATCAGGCCCAGCCAGTTGGCATAGGCCGCAACCTTGTCAGCGGCATCGACCGCCGCGACCGAATCTTCGAGGTCGCAGATGGTCGATAGCGCCGATTCCAGCATGATGTCGGCCAGATGCGCGGGGTCGTCGCGCCCCACCGGATGGGCGGCGTCGATCACCAGTTCGATATGGAGTCCATGGTTGCGCAGCAGGATATTGTCGCCCGACCGACCGGCAAACTGCGCCGGATCGCGAAGCTCTGGGACGCCCCCCGTCCAATCAGCCCAGCTACCCTTCGCAAGCGGCGCCGCGCCGTCCAGAAACGCCTTTGCCCAGGCGATGACCTGAGCGCCGCGCGCAGCATCATAGCCCTTGGCGGATGGTGCGCCGGGGATGGCGTCGGTGCCGTAGAGCGCGTCATAAAGGCTGCCCCACCGTGCGTTGGCGGCGTTGAGCAGGAAGCGGGCGTTGAGGATTGGGACGACCAGCTGCGGCCCGGCCAACCGAGCCAACTCATCGTCGACCCGCGTCGAACCGATGGTGAAGGGCTGCGGCTCCGGCACGAGATAGCCGATGTCGCTCAGAAACGCCTGGTACTCCGCTCCGTTCAGCGCCTGCCCGGCGCGGTCCTTGTGCCAGGCGTCGATCTGCGCCTGCAACTGATCCCGCTTGTCCAGCAATGCCGCATTGCGAGGGCTGAAGCGGGCGAAGATTTCGGCGACCCCGGTCCAGAATCGATCATCTTCGATGCCAGTGCCCGGCAACGCCCGCTCATCAATGAACCGCGCCAGTTCCGGCGCGACCTGAAGGCCAGCCTTGTCGATCCGGTCGTGCATCAATCCCTCCATCTGTCACCCATGCTATAGACCTGCGGCCACCATCGCACTAGACGACAAAATGGATAAGAATATTCTCCTGTGGAGAAAAGATGAATGATGGACCCCGACTATGAACTGTTCGCCAAGGCGGTAGAGGTTGGCAGCCTGTCGGCGGCGGGTCGCATGTTGATGATCTCGCCCGCGATGATGTCCAAGCGGATTGCCAGGCTGGAGGCGCGGCTGGGCGTCAGGCTGGTCCACCGCACGACGCGCAGGCTGGCGCTGACAGAGGAAGGCGCGATGTTGCACGGGGATATCGTGGCCATTCTGGACGCTATTGCGCAAGCGGAAGATCGCGTGACGAACCGTCTGCGCACCGCATCCGGGCCGCTGCGCATATCCGCGCCGACGTCCTTTGGTCGGCTGCATGTCGCGGCCCATGTCGGCGATTTCCTGAAGGCCTATCCCCATGTGGAACTGGAACTGAATCTGACCGATGCCTATGTCGATCTGCTGGTAGAGCAAGTCGATGTCGCGATCCGCATCACGAGTGAGGTGCCCGCCAGTTTGGACGCGCAGTTGCTGGCCCCCAATCGGCGGATATTGTGCGCCAGTCCCGCCTATCTTGCGGAACATGGCATAGCAGAGCGGATCGAGGATTTGGCGCGGCATCGCCTGCTGGCGGCGGATGGGCAGTTGCCATGGCGGCTGGTCAACGGGCGGTCCCGCAAGCTGGTTGAAGGGCGCAGCCATGTTCGCACCAACTCCAGCGAGATTGTGCGCGAACTGGCGCTTTCAGGCGTGGGGATCGCCCTTCGGTCGCTCTGGGACGTGGGGGTGCAGCTGGCGGAGGGGCAGCTGGTGCGGGTGCTGGACGGCTGGGAAGGTCCCGGCGATCTGGGCGTTTACGCCGTCTATCCCCGCGCGGCATTCCGCCCGCTTGTCGTCGATGCCCTCATCGCCTTCCTGCGGGACCGCTTCGGCGACGCGTCATGGAACGCCGATCAACAGGTGCGAGACAGGGCGCTGCGGACTTCGGGCGTCACCGTGTAAACAGCCTCGCGCTGGGCTCCCCTATTGGCATGGTCGATGCGATAGCCCTGATAGTGACGACGCAATAATCCTGCCCGCACGAGGTCAGACACAGCGCGGCTGATGTTTGTCCGGCCCGACCGCATGATGCGGGACTGGACCTCCTCCTCTACGCGGCGTTCTGCATCAGCGGTGTCGCCGGGCCTGCCCAGCGCCAGTTCCGCCCGCACGGTTTCAACCATGGCTAGGCGGCGGCAATCCCGGTTGGCGAGCGGCGCGAGCGCCTGACACAGCCAGTCGCGCACTGGCACCATGTCGCGATCGACCGGCACATAGGGGCCAAGGCTGCCGTTGGTCCCCGCAGCTTTCGCAATCAGGTTCAGGACCAGAAGCGCATATCGGGGCCGCTTCGAAACCAGGGAAATCCGCTCAACCATGGCGGGCAAATCGGGAACCGGCCTGGGGGGACGCGGCAGGTCGAAAAGGTCGGGCTGGTGGAACATATCAGGAATCTAGCACATCGCGACTCGATGTGAATCCCCCCTGGAGCCTTTCGCTCACAAAAATCACCCGTGTCACTTTACCCGGACGAGGATAAGCGAGGTGTCCGATATCACCCTCTCAAAGGCCCTCTGCTTCATTGCTGAGAAAGGCCATCTGCTTAAAATCGCAGCTCTCGGAAAATCACGCATGTCACTTTACCAGCGGAAAGTCGGTAAAGTGACATTGGTGTCACTTCAACCTTCTGTTGGGTCGCCTGCTTCGTCCCTGTGTGAAGGGCAGCAAGTGAACGCTCCGAAACTTCAGGGAAATTTTGCCGCCGCCGAAATTCATGGCACCACTCAGCTTCCGGCTGGTTATGCCGTCTGGAACATGATCATGACGCGAACCACCCTTCTGAACAGAAATGCTGTGCCCTGTATTGAGCCTGCGGGCACATTCTGGCGGCATCATTTTCAACCGCACCGGGACGCGCGTCGTGGCTGATTTTCGCAACAAGCGCAGGTCCTGCCTGTTCGTCGTCGCCATGTTGGTTGGACTGCTGATCCTTGTCGCACTGATGATCTACACCAGCGACAGAGCGCCTGATCCGGCGTCCCGCCCGCCCGATGGCGCGATGCCGCCGCAGGGCGAGCCGATGCGACCGGCGAAGGCAAAGGCTGCGCTATTCCACCCGATCAAGGATGAATGATCTGGCCCCGGCCCTGCCGGTTCACCATTGGCCTTTTCCCCGCCCTCACGCTAAAGGACGGGCCATGTTCGCCAGTCACGCCGTCTCATGACCATTCCCCAATGGCTTTCCATCGCGACGCTCGCCGGCATGATGGGCCTCTTCATCTGGGGGCGGTTTCGTTATGACGTGACGGCGGTAATCGCGCTGCTGGCGGCGCTGCTGGTCGGCATAGTCAAGCCCAAGGACGCCTTTACCGGCTTTTCCGACGACATCGTCATCATCGTCGGGTCGGCGCTGGTCCTGTCGGCGGCGGTCCAACGGTCCGGCGCGATCGAAACCGCGCTCGGCTTCATTTCGCAGCATATTCGCAGGGTCAGCTCGCAATTGCTGGTCCTGACCGCTTCGGTTGGCTTTGCCTCTGCCCTGATCAAGAATGTCGGGGCACTCGCCATGTTGATGCCCGCAGCGATCCAGATGGCGAAGAAGAATGACGCCAGCCCGTCCGTCTACCTGATGCCGATGTCGTTTGCATCGCTGCTGGGCGGGCTGATGACGCTGGTCGGCACGTCGCCCAACATCATCGTCAGCCGTGTGCGCGAGGACATGACCGGCGAGCCGTTCCGCATGTTCGACTTCTTTCCCACGGGCTTTGGCCTGCTGGTGATCGGCCTCATCTTCCTGCGCTTTGGTTACCGCCTGCTTCCCAGGAACCGGCAGGGCGTGCCGACTATGGGAGAGGCGCTCAACATTTCCGACTATGTGACCGAAGCTGCCGTGCAGGAAGGGTCGCCCGCCATTGGGGACAGCATCGCGGATTTCCTGGAACGGCACGAACATCAGATCACGGTGACAGGCCTGTTGCGCGGCGACATGCATGGCGCGGTGGAGCCATATGTCCACTTGCAGGAAGGCGATGTGCTGATCCTGGGGGGCGCGCCCGACGCGCTGGAGCGCGTGATCGCGCGGGACAGGCTGGCGCTGACCGGTGCCGATGACAAAGCGGATGAAGATGCGGACGACATTGGCGTGATCGAGGCGGTGGTGACCACCGATTCCGCGCTGATCGGCCGCACGGCGGGCCGCCTGCTGCTGCGCGAACGCTTCGGCATCAACCTGATCGGCGTGGCGCGCGCGGGCGAGACGCTGACGCGCAAGCTGGGGCAGACGGTATTGCGCGCGGGCGACGTGCTGGTGTTGCAAGGCTCCATCGCCCTGTTGCCCAACCGGCTGCATCAACTGGGCGTTCTGCCTTTGGCGCAGAGGTCGATCCGGCTCGGGCTCTCGCAAAAAGGCTGGCTACCGCTGGCCATCCTGGCCATCGCCATGACCGCCACCGCGACCGGCGTTATCCCCGTGGCCGTCGCCTTTTTCGCGGCTGCCGGGGCCGTGATCATCACGGGCGCGCTGCCGGTGCGGGAAGCCTATGAGGCGGTCGAATGGCCCATCCTTATCATGCTGGGCGCGCTGATCCCGGTCAGCGAATCGCTGCAAAGCACGGGCGCGTCGAACGTCATCGCGACCCAGCTTTCGCACATTGCCGCAGTCCTGCCGCCCTGGGGCGCGGTGGCGTTGATCCTGGTGGCGGCGATGGCGGTGACGCCTTTCCTCAACAACGCCGCGACCGTTCTGGTGATGGCCCCGATCGCGGCTGTTTTCGCCCATGACCTGGGCTATCGACCTGAAGCCTTTCTGATCGCCACCGCCATTGGAGCGGGATGCGATTTCCTGACCCCCATCGGACATCAGTGCAACACGCTGGTCCTGGGACCGGGCGGATACAAGTTCAGCGATTATGCCCGGCTGGGCGCGCCGCTGTCGCTGCTCGTCGTCCTGCTTGGCACGCCGCTGATCCTGTGGGCCTGGCCGCTGTAGAAATCCCGCCAGGACTACCCTGTCCGATAGTTCACCCCGCCCTTTTGAGCTGCTTGCCTTCACGGCGATTTAGGAGGAACATCGCGGCTCCACGCGGCCATCCCCGCAGAAGGATGGATGAGTTGGAGGAGAGCCAGAATGAGCGGCAGCGATGTGCGGGCCGTCGCGCTCGTAGGACCCGCCGGAGCGGGCAAGACCAGCCTTGCCGAAGCCATGCTGTTCGTCGCGGGAGCCATCCCCCGCCAAGGATCGGTCGCAGCGGGCAGCAGTATCGGCGACGCAAGCCCCGAAGCACGGGAACGCGGCAGTTCGACCGAACTTAACATCATGCATTTTGAATGGATGGGGGATGGATTTTCCCTGATCGATGTCCCCGGATCGCCCGGTTTTTCGGCGGACGGCGCGGCTGCGTTGCATATGGCCGACCTGGCGATTGTCGTAGTCGATCCCGACCCCACCCGCGCCGCCCTGGCCGAACCGGCGCTGAGGAAACTGGAGCAGGCAGGCATTCCCCATGCGCTGTTCGTCAACAAGATGGACCAGGCGCGGGGCAGCATTGAAGAGCTGCTGGCCGCACTCACCCCCATGAGCAAGGCGGCGCTGGTCGCTCGCCAAATCCCGATCCGCAACGACGACAAGGTGGTGGGTTTTGTCGATCTCGCCCACGAACGGGCCTACCGCTATGAGCCGGGCAAGGCATCGACCCCGGTTGCGATTGCGCCGGACCTGGAAAGAGAGGAAGTCGCTGCCCGCTTTCACATGCTGGAACAGTTGGCCGATCATGACGACATGCTGCTGGAGCAGCTATTGTCCGATGAGCAGCCCAGCCTGGATACGATCTTCGCCGATCTCGCAAGGGAAACGGCAGGCGGGCTGATCGTGCCGGTGCTGTTCGGGTCAGCCGCCAGTGGCCTTGGCATCCGGCGGTTGCTCAAGATGCTGCGGCACGACACCCCCCATGCAGGCCAGACAGCGGCACGGATCGGCGCGGATGGCAGCTGCGTTCAGGTCTGCAAGATATCCCATGCCTCGACAGTGGGGCGGCTGGCCATTGCGCGGCTGTTCGGCGGTCCCCTGTCCGACGGGGGAGAGTTGATCGACGCCGACGGCCAGCCTACGCGGGTGGGCGGCCTGTTCACGCTTCAGGGCGGATCGGCGACCAAGATCGCGTCCGCTCCAGCCGGTTCCATACTGGGCATCGCTAAGGTCGATGCCGTCCGGGCGGGCGACGCACTTGGCACGGCGGGCGCGCCAGTCGCCGCCCCCTTGCACCTGCAGCCGCCGGTAGCGAACTGCACTGTCGCCATCGCGGCCAAGGATCACAAGGACGAGGTCCGGCTGTCAATGGCGCTCAATCGCCTGGCCGAGGAAGATCCCGGCCTGCGCTGGGACCAGGACGATGTTTCGCGTGAAGCGTTGCTGCACGGCATGAGCGAGGAGCATCTGGCGGTCGCCGTCCATCGGCTGAAGCGCCGCTATGGCATCGCTTTGTCGGTGCAGCGTCCAACCATCGCCTATCGGGAATCCATTCGCAGGCCGGTCACGCAACGCGGTCGCCACCGGAAACAGTCGGGTGGCCATGGCCAATATGGTGACGTCGTGCTGGAAGTCCGGCCATTGGAGCGCGGCGAAGGCACTTTGTTCGAAGAACGCATCACTGGCGGGGCCGTGCCCCGGCAGTGGATACCCGCCGTTGAAAAGGGAATGATGGACGCGCTGGCGAAAGGTCCGCTCGGATTTCCGGTGGTGGACGTGGCGGCGGCGCTGGTCGATGGGTCTTTCCACAGCGTGGACAGTTCGGAGCTGGCGTTCCGCATGGCAGGGCGGATCGCGACGGCGGACGCGCTGGCCGCAGCATCGCCCTATCTGCTGGAGCCGGTCGCGCACGTCACCATCACCGCGCCGGGAAGCGCGACGTCCCGCATCACCTCACTCGTGGCCAGCCGTCGCGGGCAAGTGCTGCGGCTGACCACGCTGGAAGGCTGGTCGAACTGGGATGTCGTCGAAATGCTGCTGCCTGAGGCGGGATTGCACGGGCTGGAAGCGGAAGTCCGGTCGATGAGCCAGGGCATGGCCCATTATGAGGCGCATTTCGACCATCTGGCCGAAGTTGCGCCCAAGCTGGCGGGCACGATTGTCCAGGCGGCACGGCAGACCGCCTGACCGTTCAACACGACCTTCAAGGAGGTGCGAGCGATGAACCCCAACAAGGCTTTATGGGAAAAAGGCGATTTCACGCGCCTGGCGCAAACCATGCGGGAGAGCGGCGACGAGCTGGTGGAAAGTTTGAATGTGCAACCCGGCATGGATGTGCTGGACCTTGGTTGCGGTGATGGCACCACCGCCCTGCCATCCGCATTTCGCGGTGCGAAGGTGCTGGGGGTCGACATTGCATCCAACCTTGTGGCCGCCGGGCAGGCGCGCGCGCGGGAGGCGGGCCTTACCAATATCCGGTTCCAGGAAGGTGACGCGTCCAAACTGGATGCCATTGCAGACGATAGCTTCGACCTGGTCGTCAGCATGTTCGGCGCGATGTTCGCGCCCCGCCCCTTCGACGTCGCGCGGGAAATGGTGCGCGTGACGCGTAGGGGTGGCCGTATCGTCATGGGCAACTGGATTCCGGGTGATCCCACCCTGATCGCCCGCATCCTGCAGACCTGCGCGCTCTACACCACGCCGCCGCCCGAAGGATTCGTCAGCCCGATCAGTTGGGGCGTGGAGGACAGTGTGCGTGAAAGATTCACCGCTGCTGGCGTGCGGGATGACGACATAAGGTGCGAGCGGGCGACATACACATTCCGCTTCCCCGGCCCGCCATCTGCGTTTCTGGATGTGTTCCGCAGCTATTATGGCCCGACAATGAATGCCTATGAGGCGGCGGCCAGCACGGGGCGCGAGGCGGATCTTCACACGGAACTCACGCAGCTTTTCGAACGAGAAAATCGCGGCGATGCCAATCACAGCGAAATAGCCGCCACTTATTTGAAGGTCATGGTCGACCGATAAAGGCGGGTCGCGCGATTAGAGCATGATCCAAGTCGTCGGATGATGCCATCTGACTGGAAATGCTCTAATCCGCCTGGAATGCCAGTTCCTCGAAAGAGCGGCGGGTGTCGTCATTTTCAAGCCCCGCCGCCTCTCGGCCCGTGATCACGCCCTTCAACAGGATGAACAGCCCATATTCCCAATTACGCTCGTTCACTTCGAGCAAAAATGCCGGGAGGAATTGCCGCACCAGGGGGGCTTCCTCAGGCGCGCGGCTCATGAGCGCTTTTTTCACAGAGGCGGCGCGCGGCTTTCCTTCATCGCTCATGGTCCGGTCGCGTTTCGCGGCGGCGGCGGCACCGATTACCATGTGGGACACGGCGTGACGCAATTGCAGCGCCTCCTCCCCCGAAAAGCCGCGTTTGGTAAGGGTGGCCAACCACATTTCCCCGGCGTCGATTTCGACGAAGTGCGATTGTCCGCCGCTCAACCAGGTTTCAAGTAGTTCGCCTTTCATGGTCAACATCTCGAACAGGGCGCGGGCATATTCGACGACCCATGTCGGCCATGGCTGTCCACGATCGGCCGGGAAATCATGATGCCGGGACGCAAAGGCAGTGGCGAGTTGCACCAGTTCCTCGCGCGTCGATACATAGCCATACAGGACGGCCTTTCCCACGCCGAGCCGTTCCGCCACGGCGGCCATGGTCAGCTGCTGCAGGCCCACGGCCAATGCCGCTTCCAGCACCTGTTCCAGTTCCAGCCGCCTGGGCCGTCCGCGTGGCGAGGGACGAGGGACGTCCGCTTTCATCGAAATAACTGCTCCTGCGCCGCGAGATAGCCAGACCGTGGGTCGCTTCTTCCCGCCTATCGCTGCCCGCAATCGCGCCCCGCCGTCAAGTGAGGACAGTCACCGGGCCCCTGCAATAGCCATATTATTCCGTATCAACCTTGGCGTCGAAGGTAATCGGTCTCACGCCGCGCGAAGGAAGTCCGCTGTCGGCTTGCCCGGTTGCGCCATGCGCAATTCGCCCAGCACGCCAGCCCAATAGCCCTCTGACCCGTCGGCCAACCGCCATCCGTGCAGGCGACGGGTCAGCAGTTGCAGGTCATATTCTTCGCTGATGCCGATCGCGCCGTGCACCGCATGGGCGATGGCGGCGATCTGCGCGGCGGCCAGACTGGTGCCATGCTTGGCGACAGCGGCGTCCGGGAGGCGTGGAGCGAGGCCGGACCGTGCGCCGATGGCGGCGGCGATGCGGGCGGCGACGGCTTGCTCCGCCAGGACGGACAGCTGCTGTTGCACCGCCTGCTGCTTGCCGATGGGCTTGCCGAACTGGCTGCGTTCATTGGCGTAGGAGACGGTCATTTCCATCACTCGCCCAGCCGCGCCGGAAATCAGCATCGCACGCAGCACGGCGGCAATGGGGCGGAGCGCCTTGCCATCAAGGCCGGTCGCATAGGCATCGACGTCGTGATGAACGCCGGTCGCCTGCACCTTCGCTTCAGTCAGGATCGGGGCGTCGGGCGTGCCGGACAGGATGTGCGAGGCGACAGCCCCGAACGGGACCGCTCCTGCCCCCGTCGCGATGACGATCGGCCCGGCGGGCGCTTCGACTCCGGCAGCCGCCAGAAGTGCGCGCGCGATCATCGTGTCGCCGACCGGCAGCGGCACGGCATGGCGGCCAAGCAGTGCGATCAGCGGCGCGGCATCGGCGAGCGAGAGACCCGCACCGCCCGCATCTTCCGCCACCAGCGCGTCCAGAAAGCCGGATTCCACAAAGCCATCCCACATGGCGCTGGCATCGCCGCCCGCTTCCACCGCGCGTACGGCGGCGGGGGTGCACAGATCCTCTATCAGGCGGGCGAAGGGGTCGATCAGTTCCTGCATGTCCATCATCCGTCCCCTTATCTGAGCCCCAAGCCGCGCGCGATGATGCCGCGCAGGATTTCCCGCGTACCGCCGCGCAGCGAGAAGCTGGGCGCGACGTGCGTGACGTACAGCAATGTGCGGTAGAGTTCCGCATCGACCGGCTCATCCGGGTGCGCGGCAAGGTCGTCGCCGATCAACTGCGGCACGGACTGTTCAAAGCCGGTGCCAAGATCCTTCATCAACGAGGCTTCGACCACGGGGCTTTCCCCGGCCACCAGACGCGCGGTGACGGCGAGCGACATTTCCCGCAGCACGGCGAGTTGTGCGGTCAGCGATCCGACCAGGCGCATGGTGGCGCTGTCCTTGCGGCCGACAGCTTCCAGATGACGGACCCAGGCGTCAATCAGCACGACGGAGGAATAGATGCGCTCTGGCCCGCTGCGTTCGAAGGCCAGTTCGGCGGTCACCTGTTTCCACCCCTGCCCTTCCGCGCCGATCAGCGCGTCGGGGGCGAGGCGGACATTGTCGAAGAAGACTTCGGCGAAATGCGCGTCGCCGGTCAGGTCGACGATCGGGCGAATGGTGATGCCCGGCAGTTTCAAGTCAACGATCAGCTGCGACAGGCCCTGCTGGCGATCGGCGCTGGTGCCGGAGGTGCGCACCAGGGCGATCATGTAATCGCTGTGGGTTGCGTTGGTGGTCCAGATCTTTTGCCCGTTGAGCAGCCAGCCGCCATCTTCCTGCGGTTCGGCGCGGGTGCGGACGCTGGCAAGGTCGGAGCCGGAACCCGGTTCGCTCATGCCGATGCAGAACAGCGCTTCACCCTTGCAGATGCGGGGGAGGTAGAATTGGCGCTGTTCCTCTGTGCCGAAGTGGCGGATCAGTGGCCCGCTCTGACGGTCGGCGATCCAGTGGGCGGCGACCGGGGCGCCGGCGGAGAGCAGTTCTTCGACGACGACGAAGCGGGTGAAGGGACTGCGGTCGGCACCGCCGTAGCTTTGCGGGATCGACAGGCCGAGATAACCCGCCTGTCCCAGTTTCCGGCTGAAGGAGGCGTCGAAGCCCACCCAGGAACGGGCGCGGCGGTGGACCGGGAGTTCGGCGATGGCTTCGGCGATCAGAGCGCGCAGGGCGGGGCGAATTGCTTCGTCCTCTGGCGGCAGGGCGGAAAGAGTCAGTGTTTCGAACAAGCCGGCCTCGTCAAACCATGAATGAAGTAGGGGACTGAATCGCGTTTGTTGGGGCGAGTGTCCAATATCGATTGTCCGAAGATCGATATTTATTGACTATCGGAAGCGATGGCAGCGAAGTTTTGCGCAAGCGGACTGGCGCGATCGCGGGGGAGGGCGACGCCGGTCTGCACGGGCACCTGTTGGGCAAGGCGGACGAGGCGGACGCCCTGCGGCACTGACCCTGCGGCGCGGGATGGGACCAAAGCGACGCCGAGGCCAGAGCGCACCAGGGCGAGGACGGCGCTCAACTGCGCGGCTTCCTGGGCGACGATGGGCATGAACCCGGCCTTTTGACAGGCGGTGAGGGTGATGGAGTGGAGCACGCTGATGCGGCTTTGCAGGATGAACGGCTGCTGCGCCAGCGCGCTGAGTTCGACGCTGTCGGCGCTGGCGAAGGGACTGCCGACGGGGATGGCGGCGTGCAGTTCGTCCGGGTCGATCACGCGTGTATCGACCGCCGCGATGTGGAGCAGCGGAAGCCGCACGAGGCCGACGTCCAATTCCGTCGCGGCCAGTTTTCGCGCGATTTCGGCGCTGGTCGCTTCTTCGAGGACCAGTTCCACGGCGGGATAGCGACGGCGATATTCGGTGATGAGGCGCGGCAGCAGTTCGAAGGTCGCCGAACCGACAAAGCCGACGCGCAGCCTGCCCCGTTCGCCCACCGCGCCTTCGCGCACCGCTTCGCGAAAACGGTCCGCCTGCGCCAGCGTCGCCCGCGCGATTTCCAGCGAGCTGCGCCCCGCTGGCGTCAGCGTCACCCCCCTGGACCCACGGTCGAACAGCGTCGCGCCCAGTTCCGCCTCCAGCTTGCGAATGGCGACGGTCAGCGGCGGTTGCGAGATGTGGAGCCGTTCAGCGGCACGGTGAAAATTGCCGGTGTCCGCAAGAGTGACGAAGTAACGCAATTGGCGCAGTTCCACGATAGCCCCTGTGTATCGGTAAAGCGGAAATCAATATTAGCGCCAAAAGATGCCAGCGCCTAGCGTGCCGCGCAAACCCACCCAGTTTTTCAGGCCTAATTATCAGGAGAGCCGACTTTGGACCCGTTTCTGCTCATCGAGCGCGATGGCCCCGTCGTCATTGCCCGGTTCAACCGCCCCGCCGAACGCAATGCCATTTCCGAAGTCGAGCATAGCGAGGCGATCGTCGATTTCTGCCGTCAGATGGTGCGCGACACGTCGGTGCGGGCCATCGTCCTGACCGGCGAGGGCAAGGCGTTCTGCGCAGGCGGCAATGTGAAGAACATGGCGGACCGGGCGGGCATGTTCGGCGGATCGCCCTATGAAATCCGCAACAGCTATCGCACCAGCGTCCAGATGATCGGCCCGGCCCTGATGGAACTGGAAGTGCCGATGATCGCCGCGATCAACGGCCCGGCCATCGGCCTGGGGCTGGATATCAGCTGCATGTGCGACATCCGCCTGATGGCCGACACGGCGGTGGTCGCGGAAAGCTATGTGAAGCTGGGCATCATCCCCGGCGGTGGCGGCGGATGGCTGTTGCCGCGCCTGATCGGCCCGCAGCGCGCCAATATCATGACGCTGACCGGCGACGCCATCGATGCGAAGACCGCGCTGGAATATGGGCTGGTCGCGGAGGTGCTGCCTGCCGACAAGTTGATGGACCGGGCGCTGGAACTGGCGACGAAGATCGCCGCCAATCCGGGTCACGCCACCCGCATGGCCAAGCGGCTGATGCGCGAAGGCGCGGACATGAAGCTGGCCACGCTGCTGGAAATGGCGGCGAGCTATCAGTCGATGGCCCATTATACGCAAGATCATCATGAAGCGATTGCCGCATTTCTGGGCAAGCGCGCGCCGGAGTTCAACGACAAGTGAGCGAGACTATTTCACCGCAGCCCACCGGCCCCCTCGCCGGGATCAAGGTGCTGGACCTGTCCCGCGTGCTGGCCGGGCCATGGTCCACGCAGATATTGGGCGATCTGGGCGCGGACGTCATCAAGATCGAACAGCCCGGCCAGGGCGACGACACGCGCCGCTGGGGGCCTCCCTTTCTGGACGACGGGTCCAAGGACGCGGCCTATTATCTGTGCGCCAACCGCAACAAGAAATCGGCGGCCATCAACCTGGCCGATCCGCGCGGTGCGGAGCTGATCCGCAAGATCGCGGCGGACGTGGATATTGTGGTGGAAAATTTCCGCGTCGGCGGCCTGGTCAAATATGGGCTGGATTACGCGACCCTGTCGGCGATCAATCCAAAGATCATCTATTGTTCGATCACCGGATTTGGCCAGGACGGGCCGTACAAGGATCGCGGCGGATACGACTTCCTGATCCAGGGGATGAGCGGCCTGATGTCGATCACCGGACGCCCGGACGATGAAGCGGGCGGCGGGCCGATCAAGGTCGGCATTCCGATCAGCGATCTGGTGACGGGGCTATATTCGACCATTTCCATCCTGGCGGCGCTGGCCCATCGGGACCGCACCGGCGAAGGCCAGCAGATCGACATGGCGTTGCTGGACACGCAGGTCGCGCTGCTCGCCAATCAGGCAAGCAATTACATGAATGGCGGGATGATCCCGCGCCGTTTGGGCAACGAGCACCCCAATACCGTTCCCTATCAGGATTTTTCCTGTTCCGACGGCGACATATTGGTGGCGCTGGGCAATGACCGGCAGTTCCGCAGCTTTTGCGAGCTGATCGGGCGGCCTGACCTGCCCGACGATCCGCGGTTCAAGGATAATGGCGGGCGGTCGCCCAACCGCCATGCCTTGCAGGATGAAATGCGGCCCGCCATCGCCAAATGGACGTCCGACGACCTGATCGCGGCCATGGAAGCGGCCAAATTGCCCGGCGGACGGGTGAACGACATCCCCCATATATTGGCCGACCCGCAAATCGAAGCGCGCGGCGTGATCCGCGAAATGGTGCGGTCCGACGGGACTGTGGTGAAGGTGCTGGGCTATCCCGGCAAATTTTCCAAGACGCCCGCCGATTACCGCCATGCCCCGCCCCGTTCGGGCGAGGATACGCGTTCGGTGTTGTCGGACGTGCTGGGCATTGATGAGGCGGCGATTGCAGAGCTTGTAGAAGCAGGGGTTGTCGCGGAGAAGCTGCATTGAGGAACCTTGCTCCCCCTCCCGCAGGCGTTCAAACGAGGCACGTGACTCGTTTGAAGGGTTAGGGGTAGGCGCGAGCGGAGCGAGCGTCTGGCGCTGACCTTGGGCATTGCGCTGACGTTGCGCTGGCCCAACCCCCGGCCCCCCCGCCTGCGGGAGGGGGAGTGTGTGAGGCTGCTTCTGGATTTGGAGAGGAAAGAACATGACCATGAAGATCGGCTTTATCGGCCTGGGCGCGATGGGGCTGCCCATGTCATCCAACCTGCAGCGCAAGGGCTTTGCCGTCACCGTTTTCGACATTGACGATGCGAAAATGAGCAAGGTCGCCGAACTGGGCGCGGCCAAGGCGGCGAGCGTGGCCGAGGCTAGCCGGGGGCAGGACATCGTGATCACCGTGCTGCCCGCGACGCAGCATGTGGAAGCCGTGGTGCTGGGCGAGGACGGCGTGCTGGCCAATATCGACGCGGGCGGGCTGCTGATGGACCTGTCCACCATCGATGCCAAGGGGACCGACCGGGTCGCCGCCGCCTGCGCGGCCAAGGGCATCAGCTTTGTCGATGCGCCGATTGGGCGTCTGGCGATGCATGCCGAACGCGGGGAATCGCTGTTCATGGTCGGCGCGGAGGATGCGGATTTCGCGCGGGTCGAACCGGCGCTGAACGCCATGGGCACCGACATTTTCCGCTGCGGCCATCCCGGCATGGGCAGCCGCATGAAGGTGATCAACAATTTCATGCTGCTGTCGACGGCGCAGATTGTCGCGGAATCGCTGGCGCTGGGGACGAAGCTGGGGCTGGACATCCAGACCATGCATGATGTGACGGGCGCCACCACCGCGCGCAACGGCCAGTTCCATGTACTGATGGCCAACAAGGTGCTGAAGGGCGACATTGAACCGGGCTTTACCATCGACCTGGCGTTCAAGGACCTGAGCCTGGCGATGAACGCAGCGGCGGAAAACCGCGTCGGCCTGCCCATGGGCGCGGCGGCCCATGCCGTTTTCGGTGGGGCGCGCGCGACCAAATATGCGTCGAAGGATTATAGCGCGCTGTTGAACCATGCGTGCGACAATGCGGGCGTCGAAACGCCCAAAATGGAGTGAGGGAAGCGGGAAGCGATTTGACGCCGACATCGGGTTGCGGAGAATTGGTTCCCACTTGTCGGCGCGATGCTGTAAGCGGGGCGAGGCCCTCCTTTCTGCGGTGACGATCTTTCCATGGCGATAACGATATTGGGCGCGCTGGTGCCTGTGTTCGGGCTGATCATGCTCGGTTATGGCTGTGGCCGCACCAATTTGCTGGGCGACCGCGCGTTTGAAGTGCTGAACCGTTTCGTCATCGGCATCACCCTGCCGGTGCTGACGTTCCGGTCTATCGCGCAGATGGACCCAGGCGATTTGGCGATGCCGTCAATGTTCATTGCCGTGACCGGCGGCGCGCTGCTTACCTATGCGATCGGTTTCGGGATCGAAAAATGGCTGGGCCGGACGAGCAGTGACGCCAATATCGCGGGACTGTGCAGTTGTTTCAGCAATACCGGTTTTATCGGGTTGCCCGTCGCGCTGCTGACATTTGGCCAGGGGTCGGTCGCGCCAGTGGCGGTCGCGATGCTGATCTATTCCGCCGTCATCTTCACCGTCAGCATGGTGGTGAGCGAAATCGCGGCCAATCACGGCCATGGCACGATGAAGGGGATCAGGCTGGCGGCGCGCGCGGTGTCGCGCAATGCGCTGATCCTGATGGCGGTGATGGGCGTGCTATGGTCGATCCTGCGGTTGCCGCTGGGCGGGCCGTTGGACGTGCTGCTGGAGACGCTGGCGCAGGCGACCGCGCCGTGCGCGCTGACCGCCATCGGCATTTTTATCGCCCTGCCCCGGCAAAACGCCGCGCCCGCCCCGATCGGGCGGTCGCTGGTGCTGAAACTGGGGGTGCATCCGTTGATCACCGCCGGGTTCGTGATGATGTTGCCGCCGATGCCGACCCTTTGGGCCAAGACCGCGATCCTGATGGCGGCGATGCCGTGCGGTGCTTCCAGTTTCGTGCTGGCGGGCAAGGCCGGGCGGTGGGCGATGGAGTTGAGCGCATGGGCCGTGACGTTGACCACGACCCTGGCTTCGGGGTCGCTGATCGCCGTGCTTTGGTGGTTGGGGAATTAGAGGGGACTGTGGTTCATGGGAGTGCCCGTTTGGGCTGTTTGAACGAGCCGTTTGTCTCGTTCAAATATCGAGGCCCTTCTCTCTTCTGACGCGGGGAGGCTTAAGAAGTAAAGCCGTTGGCTATCGCCGCCCTTCGGGTCGACAAGCTCAGGGCGAACGGAGGAAGGGGTTTTCGGTTTAACGCTTTTTGTGGCCTACCCTTCGACCACCTCAGGGCAGGCTTTTCCGCGCGATGCTCTAGCTATCCGCGCAGGCCGGATCGACCTTTGGCCCCGACGTGATCTTGGCGATGGTTGGGTCATATTTCAGATTGTGCACCGATATCGACGTTTCCACGCGGCGGACGCCGGGCAAGGTGCGGATCTGGTCGATGACGATTTCGTTCAGTTGTTCGATATTGGTGAACAGGCCCATGGCGAGCAGGCTGAACCGGCCCAGCATCAGCACCACGCAGTTGATTTCGGGGATCTGCCGGATCGTTTCGGCCAGGTCCGACACGCAGGACGGATCAGCGTCGATGCCCAGCATGCACAGATTGGGCGACCCCGCCATGCGGAAATCCTTGACCACGGTGAACTGGATCAGCCCTTCATTCTGCAACCGTTTGATGCGGGTGCGGATCGTGCCTTCGGTCACGCCCAGTTCGGCTGCGATGGCGCGGTTGGAAATGCGCGCGTCGCGGCCCAGTTTTTCGACGATCTTGCGGTCCAGCGCGTCCAGGCGCTGCCAACTGGCCACGCTCACAGCGGCGCCACGTTGAATTCATATTTGACGATGTCGACGGCGATCCCGGATTCCAGATGCGCGACGCCTTCGATCCCGGCGATATGATCGTAGAGGAAGTTCTGGATTTCCGAAAAGTCGTGCAGGGCGACCATCAGTTCCAGGTCATTGGCCCCGTTCATGATGTTGACGCTCAACACTTCGGGGAAACGCGCCAGGTCACGCCCGACATCCTGCGCGCTGCGCCCCCATATCTTTACGCCCACGGCGATGATGATGTTGTAGCCCAGCGCGGCGAAATCAGTGACGGCGACGACCCGCATGGCGCGGCTGTCTTCCAGTTTTTGCAGGCGGGCGGAAACGGTGGCCGCGGTGACGGACAATTGTTTGGCCACGTCCTGGTTGGTGGCGCGCCCGTTGGTCCGTAGAATTTCAATGATGCTCGTGTCCAAAGCATCCAGCGGTGGCGGCGTCATCGTCCGCCCGCTTCGTATCTGCATTAGTGCCCACCTCTCAATTTGGCCGGACCATAGCGTGCCGAATCATAGAGCGCCAGATGTCATGATCCGGGCGGACTAGGTCGTGAGTCCAGGCGGGACCACCGCCGCAATCATCGCACCATCAAGCGTCGGTTAGCGACTATTTGGCACAATCCTCTTCCCTTTCGCTGTCGCAATGCGTAACGGATAGGGAGGCCAGCGATGCACCAAACATCGCCCGCGCGGCCCCGTGCCCGCCCTAAAGCGAGACCATTCCCACGGAAAGGTCGACCTATCCATTCAGGAGAATGCCATGCTTTCGAAAGTGACGCTCGCCAACACCGACCTGCAGGTCAGCCAGCTGTGCTACGGCACCAACATGCTGGGCTGGAACCTGGACCAGGACCGGTCCAACGCCATCCTGAACAAGTTCGCCGCGCTGGGCGGTAACTTCGTCGACAGCGCCCGGTCCTATGGCGACTGGATGCCCGACGCCCCCAAGGGCGCGAGCGAGCGCGCGATCGGCGCGTGGTTGAAGACGCAGAAGCGCGACGACGTGGTGGTCGCGACCAAGGGCGGCTTTTTCGACATGCGCGTGGGCGACTATCGCAACCGGGTGAACCCGACCGACGTCGCCAGCGACCTGAATGAGAGCCTGGACCATCTGGGCGTCAATACGATCGACCTCTACTGGCTGCACATGGACAACCCGGAAACGCCGGTGGCCGAACTGATCGACTTCCTGAACGAACAGAAGGCAGCGGGCAAGATCCGCTGGTTCGGCGCGTCGAACTGGACCGCCGACCGCGTGCTGGAAGCCAATGCCTATGCCAAGGCGAACGGCAAGACCGGCTTTGTCGCGGTCGAACCTTTCTGGGGCCTGGCCAAGCCGAACGAAGGCAATGCGATGCAGCAGGGCTATCAGCTGTATTTCGAGGATCATGGCAGCGCGCTCAAGGATGCGGGCGTCGCCATCATCCCCTATTGCGCGCAGAGCCGTGGCTATTTCAGCATGCTGGAAAAGGGCGAAGTCGCCGAAGCGCTGCAGGGCTTTTACGACAATCCGGCGAACGAAGGCCGTTTCAACGCGGCCAAGGCCGTGGCCCAGCGCCATGGTGTGAGCGTGGCGGAAGTCGTGCTGGCCTATCTGATCAACCAGCCGGGCCAGGTCATCCCGATCTTTGGCGCGTCCAGCCCGGAGCGGATCGAAGAAAGCGTGAAGGCCGCGAGCCTGAAGCTGTCGGCGGACGAGCTGGCCGAACTGCGCGCTGAATAAGGACAAGGCGGCCGGGGCGGTTCATGCTGCCCCGGCTGCTCTTTTGTAGCGGTCATTCGTTCAGATTGGCACCGCCCATCTGGCGAAAAAAGCTGCCGGTCCGCCGTCGATCATTCCGAGATATTCCCCTCCCGTAGACGGGAGGGGTTAGGGGTGGGCGCGAGCGAAGCGAGCTTCAAGCTTGGCCTTTGAAGAACATCGCCAATGTTGCGCTGGCCCACCCCCGGCCCCTCCCGCCTGCGGGAGGGGAGAAGGATATCCGCTTACCCACTCGTCAGCGCCATTCTTACATTGAATCTTATGCGGACATAAACCGAACTGGCAGCACCGGCGTGACTCGCCAGGCTTTTGATCCGGCCAAATCGCTGGGATGGGTGGATTTGAGACTGTCGGGTTTCGGAACGCCCGTTCGCTAAGGCGACGCGCAGCATCGGCCTTTTGCATCAGCCTTGACGTTGCCACGATCTGACAGGCAGTCCATTAAGTCTATGTCAGTCAGCGGCATAAGGCGTAGGAAGATGATGGGCTACACATATTTTAGTGAGCGGCAGCGGGCTTCCTTTGATGCGTGGTTCGCCTCGGCGTCTGATGACGATCGGGCAGAGTGCGTCATTGCATGGAATTATGGCTTGGGTGGCGGAATAGAGACACTTCAAAGTATAGTGGAACGCCCCGACTGCGACTTAACAACCGCGCTTACGATTTTCTGGTCGTCAGATGCAATCCTCTATCTTGCAAAATACCCAAATGAGCAGGCTGCAAAAGCTGCGGGAGAGGGCGACCTCTACAAGCTCCTTGCGTCGATAATCCACAGGTATCGGGAGAGTGGATTTGCTCATTCGGGATTGAAGCTTGATATGTCTGACATTGGCGGGAGAGTCTCCATAACGGAGAAACTAGCGGACCATGATGATCTTGCCGCTCCTCCCACCATGGCCTCGTCCATTCTTGGGCGACCTCCAGTTCGAACGACAGAATTTGATATGTATGGAGTTCCCATGTTCATCGCGCAGCTCGACGATCCAGATTGGGGTGACTACGTAAAACGCACTTTGGGGTCGCTCCAGATTGACCTATTCTAGCGAATGTCCAAGCGGAACGGCTGGTTTCAGAGTTTCGATAAACGCTTGAAAGCGACCGACTATGGTCGACGAGCGACAGGGAGCTATTTCCGCCCACCATCGATCGCGTGCCCCAAAAGACGACCGGCAGCCATAGCGTTCTCTCCGCCGGAAAGCCGACAGTCTCAAAATCGGCCTCTACGGCCCTTTCATTACACACTAGACGTTCGCAAATGGTCGCGCGCGTGTTCTGTCAGCTTTGCCGTCTGGAGGCTGCTTCGGATTGACGACTATTGTGCTCCTGCGCAGGCAGGAGCCCAGTTCATGCGGCGGGACTGGGTTCCTGCCTTCGCAGGAACATTGTTGCACGGGGAGGCTGTGCTTCTGCTGACGCCCTCACTTTTTCGAGAAGAGGCGAAGCCGTGGCTATCGCCGCACTTCGCTCCGGCCTGCCTTATTTAATCACCGTGCAGTGCGCGGCGTAGGGCGATGGTCATGTCGTTTTTCATCCGCTGGGACACGGGCGCATCGGGCATGACGTCGAAGCCGTGATAGGCACCGGGATAGACGTGCAGTTCGGTCGGCACCTTTGCTTCGATCAGGCGGCGGGCATAGTCCAGGTCTTCGGCCAGAAACAGGTCCAGCGCGCCGACGGTGATGAAGGCTGGCGGCAGTCCCGACAGGTCGGCGGCCCGCGCGGGCACGGCGTAGGGCGGCACGTTGGTCCCGCCCGGTTCCTGCCCCAGCAGGCAGCGCCAGCCAAAGCTGTTGGCCTGCGGCGTCCACACGAACGCGCCCAGATGGTCCGGCTGCGGCGTGACGCAGGTGCGGTCGTCCAGCATGGGGTAGGTCAGATTTTGATGCACGATGGCGGGGCCGCCCCGGTCGCGCGCCAGCAGCGTGAGCGCGGCGGCCAGTCCACCGCCCGCGCTTTGGCCCGCGACCGCGATGCGGCTGGGGTCGATGCCCAGCTGCGCCGACTGGTCGACGAGCCAGAGCAATGCGGCGTAGCAATCCTGCACCGATCCGGGCGCGGGGGTTTCGGGGGCCAGCCTGTAGTCCACCGATATGATCACCGCCTCCACGGACGCGGCCAGCGTCATCATCATGCCGTGGCCGGTGGTGACCGATCCGACGATATAGCCGCCGCCGTGGATTTGCAGGATGGCGGGCCATGGCCCTGAGCCTGCGGGCGTATAGATGCGGACGGGAACGGCGTGCCCGTCCGGCGTCGGCACCTGTTCGTCCCGCCACTGGACGCCGGTGCCCACAGGTTCGGGCATGGCCCCGGATGCCTGCTCCATCCCTTCGCGAATGGCGGGCAGATACGCCTCTTCAAGGTCGAGGGCGGGCATCAGTTCCAGGCCAGGCAGCAGCGCCGGATCGACCAGGTCACGCATCGATTTACCTCCCCTTCCCGATCAGTAACGCTGGCCGATTGCGCCGTCATGATAGATGGACGCGCCGGTCACGAAACGCGCTTCGTCCGATGCCAGATAGACGAAGGCGTGGGCGGTATCTTCCGGGTCGCTGGAAATGCCGAGCGCTCCCATGCCTGCGATGCTGGCTTCCGCCGCGTCGACATCTTCATAGGCGCCCATCTTTACATAATCGGCCAGGCCTTCGCGGATCAGCGGCGTCATGGTGAGGCCGGGATGGACGGAATTGACGCGGATCTTGGCCGGGCCGAATTCCAACGCGGCGCACAGGGTGAGCATGCGCCCCGCCGCCTTGGACACATGGTAGCCGATATTATGGGCGTTGGGCATGTAGGACGCCATCGACAGATTGTTGACGATGCTGCCGCCGCCCGGAAAGCGTTGAACGCTGCTCTTGAGCGCGGGCAGGCAGGCCTTCATGCCGATGAACAGCGCGTCGTGATTGACGGCCATCACCTTGCGCAGATCATCCAGCGACGTGTGTTCGATGCCCGCATGGATGGAGATGCCGGCATTATTGACCAATATGTCGATGCCGCCGAACGCGTCTTGCGTTTCCTGTGCGACGCGCGCCCAATCGGCTTCGCTGGTGACATCGTGCAGCAGATAGCGGAAGGCGTCGGCGGGGCCTGCCCGGCCCATGCGCGCGACGATGGCGGCTTTTTCTTCGTCGCGGAAATCGGTGCCGACGACGCGCGCGCCTTCACGAAGATAGGCTTCGCAGATGGCGACGCCGATATTGCCGTCGCGGCCCGCGCCGGTGACGATTGCTACCTTGCCTTCGAGCCGTCCGGCCATTGCATTCTCTCCTGTCGATATTTTGTTAGACTGTATTCTACTTATATCGTTTCGTGTTCCTGCGAAGGCAGGAACCCAGTGGGAACGGTAGGACTGGGTTCCTGCCTTCGCAGGAACACGCCGTTATTCCCTTTATCGGGCGCGGTCTGACGCACTGATGCTCTCACGGTCTCCAAGACAGGCGAGTGTCGCGTCGACGGCGGCGCGTGCCCGCTCCAGTGACGGGACGCCTGCTTCGAGTGCCGATTGCTGCGGCACTTCGACGCTGACGGGCACGCCGGGGTTGAGAGCGGCGAGGAAGGCGGCAATGTCGAACGCGCCTTTGCCGGGCACAAGGCGCTGAATGCCTGCTTCCCATTCGATCTGGTCGGCGGGCATTTCCGCCGGGCCATCGGCGATCTGGCCGATGCGGACGCGCGGGTCGGACAGTAGCGGCAGGCTCTGGTCCCATTCCCCGCCGCGAACGATGTGGAGCAGGTCGGCGGTCACGCCGATGTTGGCGCGGCCTGCACGGTCGATTTCGGCCAGCGCGTCAGCCAGGGTGCGGACCTGGGCGGGCGGGTAGAATTCGATGGCGAGGCCGATGCCGAAGGAGGCGGCGAGATCGGCCAGTTCGGCGAGCTTTTCAGTACGGCGGGCCGGATCGCGATCATAGCACAGGACGTTGGCGAGCGGTGCGCCCAGGTCCGCTCCTGCTTCCAGTGCGGGTGCGAAGTCGGCGACGACGGTGCGGCCTGCCATGGTGAAGGGGTAGATGAGGTCGACGGTGACGCCGGTGTCCGCCAGGACTGCGCGGGTGGCGCGGCGGGCGGCGGCGTCGCGGACCAGGTCATATTCCGGCATGGCCGGAAGGACCGCCATCGAATGGAGAAAGGGGCAGATGCCCGAACATCCGGTCGCCGCCGCCAGTTGGGCAAGCTGCGCAGGGGTGGTGTCGGTTACGGTGATATGATCGAGCGACAGACGCGGCTTGGCAGTCACGCTTCCTCCCACTTATGTCGGTGCGAACGGTCGGGCGCGGTCCTGTTGGCCGCGCCCGATCCTGAGTCCGTGCGTGTCAGGCGGCGGCTTCGCGCGCCTTCACCATGTCGAGCGCGACGTCGACGATCATGTCTTCCTGCCCGCCGACCATCTTCCGACGGCCCAGTTCCACCAGGATGGTGCGGGTGTCGAGGCCGTAGGTTTCCGCCGCCTTTTCCGCGTGACGCAGGAAGGAGGAATAGACCCCGGCATAGCCGAGCGCGAGGGTTTCGCGGTCGACGCGCACCGGGCGGTCCTGCAACGGACGGACGAGATCTTCCGCCGCGTCCATCAGCGCGTTGACGTCGCAGCCATGGTTCCAACCCTTGCGGTCGGCAGCGGCGATGAACACTTCGAGCGGGGCATTGCCCGCGCCCGCGCCCATGCCGGTGAGCGAGGCGTCGATGCGCACCGCGCCGCACTGGGCCGCGACGATCGAGTTGGCGACGCCGAGCGAGAGGTTGTGGTGGGCGTGCATGCCGCGCTGGGTTTCGGGTTTCAGCACGCGGTCATAGGCTTCGAAGCGGGCCTTCACCCCGTCCATGTCGAGCGCGCCGCCGCTGTCGGTGACATAGATGCACTGCGCGCCATAGCTTTCCATGAGCAGGGCCTGTTCAGCCAGCTTTTCAGGCTCAATCATGTGGCTCATCATCAGGAAGCCGGACACGTCCATGCCCAGGTCGCGGGCGATGCCGATATGCTGCTTGCTGACGTCCGCTTCGGTGCAGTGGGTCGCCACGCGCACCGAGCGCACGCCGATGTCATAGGCGCGGCGCAGTTCCTCGACCGTGCCGACGCCGGGCAGGATCAGGGTGGTGAGCACCGATTTGGTGAGGACCGAAGCGACGGCTTCCAGCCATTCCCAGTCGGTATGCGCGCCAAAGCCATAGTTGAAGCTGGCGCCGTTGAGGCCGTCGCCATGCGCGACCTCGATCGCGTCGACGCCTGCGTCATCCAGCGCCTTGGCGATCGATTTCACATGGTCGATGCCATACATGTGACGGATGGCGTGCATGCCGTCGCGCAGGGTGACGTCCTGGATGTAGAGCTTGTCGCCCGCTTCCACGTTAAATGCGGCGTTGATCTGGGCGGTCATGCTGCCACCTTCTTTCCTTCGAGAATGCGCTGCGCCAGCAGCTCGCCGGTCGCCTTGGCAGCGGCGGTCATGATGTCGAGATTGCCCGAATAGCTGGGGAGATAATCGCCAGCGCCTTCGACTTCGAGCAGGACCATCGTCTTGATGCCGGTGAATTCGCCGCGGCCGGGGATCTTCAGCTTGTTATTGTCGCCGAAGCGTTCGAACTGCACTTCCTGCTTCAGGCGGTAGCCGGGGACATAGGCCTGGACCTTCTTCACCATCGCTTCGACCGAGGCGCGGATGGTTTCTTCGTCAGCGCCTTCCGACAGGGTGAACACCGTGTCGCGCATGATCATCGGCGGTTCGGCGGGGTTCAAAATGATGATCGCCTTGCCCTGCGCCGCGCCGCCGACCTTTTCGATGGCACCGGCAGTGGTGCGGGTGAATTCGTCGATATTGGCGCGGGTGCCGGGACCGGCGGAGCGCGAGGAGACCGATGCGACGATCTCAGCATAATGCACGGTCGCGACCTGGGACACGGCGGCAACCATCGGGATCGTCGCCTGGCCGCCGCAGGTCACCATGTTGACGTTGCCCGCGTCGAGATTGGCGTCACCATTGACGGTGGGGATGGTGTAGGGGCCGATGGCGGCGGGGGTCAGGTCGACCACCTGCTTGCCGTCGGCGCGGAGTGCCGCGTCATGCACCTTGTGCGCGTAGGCCGACGTCGCGTCGAACACGATGCCGATATCCTTATATTCCGGCATGGCGCGCAGGCCGTCCAACCCTTCATGCGTGGTGGCGACGCCGCGTTCGCGGGCCATGGCGAGGCCTTCCGACGCCTCATCGATGCCGACCACGACGGCCAGTTCCATATTCTGCGGATATTTGACCATCTTCACCATCAGGTCGGTGCCGATATTGCCCGATCCGATGATCGCTGCCTTGACCTTGCCAGTCATGAGTTACTCCCAAAGCGCCGCACCTGCGACGCGCAAACAAAAATTAGACGAAACGCGCGGTGCAGGCGCCGACGCCGTGCAGCTGCATTTCAAATACATCGCCAGCGCGCGCCGGTTCAAGCGGCACCAGACTGCCCGACAATATCACATCGCCAGCGTCCAGGGTAACGCCATAAGCGCCCAGCGTGTTGGCGAGCCATGCCACCGCTTCGGCGGGCGAACCCTGCACGGCATGGCCATAGCCTTCCGACAAGGGCTGACCGTTCTTGGTCACGGTGACGTGGAGATTGGGCAGGTCGTGGGCGCGCGGATCGGCACGCGCTTCGCCCAGCACATAGACGCCGCAGGACGCATTGTCGGCAACGGTATCGACGATGCCGATTTTCCAGTCCTGGATGCGGCTGTCGACGATTTCGAAGCAGGGGACGATCGCCTCCGTCGCGGCGATGACCTGATCGGCGGTGACGCCCGGCCCCTTCAGCTGATCCTTCAGGATGAAGCCGATTTCCGCTTCGGCGCGGGGCTGGATCAGGCCGTTGGCGGCGACGTCGATGTCGCCTTCCACGAACATGCGGTCGGTCAGGAAACCGAAATCGGGCTGATGCACGCCCAGCATGTCCTGCACCGCCTTCGATGTGACGCCGATTTTCTTGCCGATCACGCGTTCGCCGTCCGCCTTGCGCTTTTCGAGCGCGCCGAGCGAGATGGCGTAGGCGTCGTCGATGGTCAGGTGCGGGTGGCGGGCGATGAGCGGTTCGACCGTGCGGCCATCGCGCAGCGCCTGATAAAGCTCCTGCGCGAGGCCGTCGTTCAGGCTCTGGTCAACGGTGTCGGTCACAAATAGGCTCCGTCCTGGTAGATCAACGGTTCGATCGCATCCGACAATCGCACCGCGTTGACGCGCGCGACGACGATGCTGTGCGATCCATAGGGCATGATGCTGTCGATGGTGCAAGCCAGATTGGCCTGCGCATCCTCCAGCATGGGCAGCCCCTGCGCATCGTCGGTCCATTGGCCGACGCCGAACCGTTCTTCCCGTGCGACCGCGCCGCCGAACGCCGACGACACATCGCGTTGATGCCGCGACAGCAGGTTGACGCTGATCGTGCAGCCCGGCGACAGGCAGGCGTGCAGCCCCGCCGTCTGGTTGACGCAGACGAGCACGGCAGGCGGGTCCATCGTCAGCGAGGTGATCGACGTCGCCGCCATGCCGACGGGCGCGTCGCCGCCATGCCCTACGATGATGGCGACGCCCGACGCCAGACGGCGCATGGCACCGCGGAAGCCCGACGCGACTTCGGCGGGATCGGCCATGACTTGCGGCGCACTAGCCATTCAGGAAGGCCAGCGAATAGCGGTTGAATTCTTCCGCCCGTTCGACCTGCACCCAGTGGCCGGTCTGCGAGAAGGTGAGACAGCGCACGTCCGGGGCAGCGTCCAGGAAGATGCGCGCATGGCTTTCGGGGCAGAATTCGTCGTTGAGGCCCCACAGAACGAAGATCGGCTGTTTGACCTCGCCAAGGCGGGGGCCGAGATTGGGGGTCTTCACCCGTGCGAGCACGTCCTTGGGCTGGGTACGTGCGACGGCGAAGCGTTCCTCCACCAGCGCGTCGGTGACATGATGCGCCGACGAAGGGTGCATGAGGTTGCCGATCAGGCGGCGCTGTTCGTCCTTGTTGAATTCGGGGCTGCCAAAGCCCGAACGCATTTTGGCGATGCCCGGCATGGTGAAATAGCTCGCCTGTTCAGCGACGCAGCCGGGCGCCATCAGAACGAGCTTGCCCACCGCAAATTCGGGATGGTCGAGTGCGATCTGAAGGGCGATGCCGCCGCCCAGCGAATTGCCCACCAGATGCCCGCCGGTGATGCCATGCTGTTTCAGCGCGTCGAGCAGGGTTTGCGTGAAGAGTTCGAGCGGATAGTCAGTTTCCGGCTTGGATGACGCGCCGTAGCCGATCAGGTCGGGCAGGATGACCCGATAGCCCGCGTCGGCGAAAACCTGCGCGTTCTGGCGGAAGTTGGACGCCCCCGAAGCGCCGGGGCCACTGCCGTGAATGAACACGACGACGGGCCCCTGCCCCAGTTCCGCGACCGAAATATCGTATCCGCCCGTGACGCTATACGTCCTGCGGGAAAGCTCGCTAGCCATGAGAGTCCCTTAGATGAAGGTGAAGGCGGGCGCTTCGCCCTGCATCGTGCCGATGACGTCGCTGTTGCGGTTGCCCGGATCGTTGGCGACGTGCGCGCGCGCGGCATGCAGGTCGAGCCAAGGCTGAAGGATCGGGCTGGACATATAGACCGCCCGGCCACCCAGCAGCTTCACGATGTCGTCGACCAGGTCCGCCATGCGACGCACGACGTTGGACGATTGATAGGCGAACATCGCGCGGCGCTCCATCGGCACCGGCTCATTGCGTTCGGCATAGCCGAGCAATTCGTTGAAGGTGGTGCGGTGCGTCAACTCCATTTCGTTGACTTCGGCGATGGCGCGGGCAATCGCGGCATGAAGTACCGGGTCGGCCTTTGCCGCCTTGCCGGTGTTGCTGGACACGCGGCTGTTCATGATGTCGATGCCCGCCTGGATCGCGGCGCGCGCGCCGCCAAAGGCTGCGGTCGAAACCGAACGGACGAACAGCTGCGCCCAGGGGATACGGTAAAGCGGCGCGGTGTTGATTTCCTGACCCGGATTCTTGCAGGCGAAACCATCGCTTGCCTTATGCGTGCGATATTCAGGAACGAAGACGCGATCGACGACGATGTCGAAACTGCCGGTGCCCTGCAGGCCGAACGTGTCCCACGTGCCTTCGATCACCTGATAGTCGGGACGCGGCAACAGGAAGGTGCGCATGTCCGGCGGGCCGCCGTCGGTGTCGAAGTTGATCGCGCCCAGCAGCACCCAGCCGCAATGGGTCGAACCGGACGAAAAGCCCCAGCGGCCCGACAAATAGAAGCCGCCTTCGGCCTTTTCCACCTTGCCCACCGGCTGATAGGTGGACGAAACCAGCATGTCGGGATTATCGCCCCACACTTCCTGCTGCGCTTCATCATGGAACAGCGCCAGTTCGAACGGGTGGCAGCCAAGCACGCCATAAATCCATCCGGTCGACATGCAGCCTTCGGCCAGCGCCTTTTGAATGTCGAAGAATACATTGGGATGCATTTCGTAGCCGCCGTAGCGCTTTGGCTGAAGCACGCGGAAAAAGCCCGCCGCCTTCATTTCAGCGACGGTTTCGACCGGCACGTCATGCGCCGCCGTGCAGGCGCGGGCGCGTTCACGCAACGCCGGTATCATCGCGCGGGCGCGTTCAACCAGCACCTCTGCCGTCGGGATTTGCCCCGCCGTTTCATCGATCATTTGAGTAGCCGTCGCGCCGGTCATCATCTTCTCCGTCGAAATAGCCCGAAAACGGGATATGCGTAGGCCTTATACCTCTTTGATACGCAAAGCGTCAAGAAGAAGGGGGCTTGCGCATTCTGCACGATGCTTATAGGCCGAACCGGAACGAATTGCTATTGCCTATGGAAGATTTGGCGATAAGCGGTACGCTGCGCATGGGGGCCGGACGGCTTGATAATTGCGCAGCGGAAGCGACAGTTCCGAACGAATACGCCTCCCCGACTAGCGGGGCGGGCTTTGGACGAGGCGGCAGAATGGCAGTAAAATCTCTTGGCTATGTCGTAATTGAGGCGCGCGACCTCGACGCATGGCGCGACTTTGCCTGCAACATCGCAGGACTGATGCCCGCGCACAGCGACAGGGACGATGTCGCGCTGTTCCGCATGGACGACCGCCCGTTCCGCCTGTGGGTGCAAAAGGGCGATCGGGACGCCTTTGTCGCGCCGGGTTGGGAATTTGCGAGTCGCGAGGAGTATGAGTCGGCGCTGGCGAAGCTGGAGGCGGCGGGCCGCCCGGTGACACGCGCCGATGTCATGGAAGCGCGGGCGCGCAACGTGACCGAACTGGCCCGGTCTTCGGACCCCGGCGGCCATGCGATGGAGCTGTTCTACGGTCGCTTCTACGACTATGCGCCGTTCGTGTCCCCCGCAGCGGTCAGCCGTTTCGTCACCGGCGACAATGGCGACATGGGCATGGGCCATGTGGTGCTGACCGCGCCCAATTTCGATGAGACCCACGCATTCTACAAGGATGTGCTGGGCTTTGCCGACACCGACCTTGGCCGCTTCTATATGGGCGGCGGCGGGCCGGACGATCCGGGCGTTGGCTTTGCCTTCATGCATTGCAACAGCCGCCACCACAGCCTGGCGCTGGGGCAGTTGCCCGAAAGCCCGAACGGCGCGGTGCATATGATGTTGGAGGTCGGCAGCCTGGAAGATGTAGGCCGCGCCTATGACCGCGTGCTGAAAAGCAAAGGAAAGGTTCCACTTTCGGCGACATTGGGACGGCATGTCAACGACAAGATGACGTCTTTCTACATGCAGACGCCGGGCGGTTTCGATATTGAATATGGCTGGAACGGGTTGGTAATCGACCCCGCGACCTGGGTGCCCACGACCAGCCTTGGCGTCAGTGACTGGGGCCACAAATGGGCCCATGAAAAGGATGACTGAAACTATGCTCGACAAGCGTATGACGGTGGATGACATCGTCGACCAACTTTCCGACGGCATGACCATCGGTATCGGCGGCTGGGCAACGCGGCGCAAGCCGATGGCCCTGATCCGCGCGATCGCCCGGTCGAACCTGAAGGACCTGACCCTGATGGCGGGTTATGGCGGCATGGACATTGGCATGCTGGCCGCGACGGGCAAGATCAAGAAGCTCGTCTTCGCCTTTGCCAGCCTGGACCATTATCCGCTGGAACCGCATTTCCGCAACGCCCGCCAGGCCGGTGCGTTCGAAGTGCTGGAACTGGACGAAGGCATGTATCATTGGGGCCTGCGCGCAGGCGCGATGAAGCTGCCTTTCCTGCCGACGCGCGTCGGCATCGGCACCGACATCGTCAACCAGTCGGGCTTCGACTTCAAATATGTGACAAGCCCCTATGAGGATGGCGAAGAATTCGTCGCCATGCCCGCATTGGTGCCCGATGTCGCGTTGATCCACGCCCACCGTTCCGACGAGCGCGGCAATTTGCTGACGCTGAGCAAGGACGCGTTGTTCGACGAACTGCTGGTGCGCGCCGCCAAGAAGAGCTTTGCGACGGTCGAGAAGATCGTGCCGACGGCGCAGCTGGATATGCAGAAGAACAGCCGCTACAATCTGGTCGAGCGGGCGATGATCGACGGCATTGCGGAAGCGCCGCTGGGCGCACATCCGTCAAGCGCCGATCCCGACTATCAGCTCGATCTGAAGCACATCAAGACCTATGTCGAAAGCGCTGCCTCGCCCGAAGCCTGGGCCGAGTATAAGGCGAAATATGTCGATGTGTCCGAAGCTGATTATCAGGCGGCAATCGGCGGCGCAGACGCCGTCAAGCAGCTGCCCGTCCCCATTTACTGAGCGAGACTGACATGACCCAGAATAGCTATTCGCTCGCCGAACTGGTCATCGCCGCCTGCGCCGAAGTCTGGCGCGACGATGGTGAAGTGATGGCGACCGGCATCGGCCCCCTGCCCCGCATCGGCGCGGGCCTGGCCAAGCTGAGCTTTGCGCCTGCGATCCAGACCACCGATGGCGAGGTTTATTATACCAGCGAGCCGGTTGGCCCCGGCAAGCGTGCCGCCGAGCCGGAGTTTGAAGGCATCGCCAATTATGACCGCGTCTTTTCCGCGCTGTGGAGCGGGCGTCGCCATGCGCTGGTCGGGCCGGTGCAGATCGACCGTTTCGGCCAGGCCAACATCTCTGTCATTGGCGATCACAAGAAGCCCAAGGCAGCGATGCTGGGCGCGCGCGGGTTTCCGGGCAATTCGATCAGCCACCCCAACAGCTTCTTCTTCCAGAACCACAACAAGCGTGCGTTCGTGGAAGGCGAAGTCGATTTCGTCTGCATGGCCGGGTATAATCCCGCCCGCTATCGTAACGGGGCCGCGCCCAAGGGCCTCGACCTGCGCCGCATCATCACCAATTTGTGCGTGATGGATTTCGGTGGGCCGGATCACCAAATCCGCGTGATATCGCTGCATCCCGGCGTGACGTTCGAGGAAGTGCAGGACAATACCGGCTTTCCTCTAGTCCGGCCGGACGGCGACATCCCGGTGACGCCTGCGCCAACGCCGGAACAGCTGGAGTTGATCGCGAAGATCGACCCCAATAACGTCCGGGCGACCGTGTTCAAGGACAACCCGGTTGGAGACAGAAGGCCGGCCGGAGACAAAAGGGAAGCCTGACCATGAACGAGACCGACCGCCTGGTCGAACCGCAGCAGGTCGACATCGTCTACGAAACCGACGAGCCGGTCACCTATGAGGTGATCGACAATGTCGCGTGGATCATGATGAACCGTCCGGGCTTCAACAATGCCCAGAACGGCCAGATGACCTATGCGCTCGACGACGCCTTCATCAAGGCGACGAACGATGACGATGTGCGCTGCATCGTTCTGGGCGGCAACGGCAAGCATTTTTCGGCCGGGCATGACATCGGCACGCCCGGCCGCGACGTGCACAAGCATTTCGACAACCGGCTGATGGTGCCGGGCCATGTCAACAAGCCCGCCGCCGAACTGCTCTACACGCGTGAGAAAGAGCAATATGTCGGCATGTGCCGGCGCTGGCGCGATGCGCCCAAGCCCACCATCGCCATGGTGCAGGGGGCCTGCGTCGCGGGCGGGCTGATGCTCGCCTGGGTGTGCGACCTCATCGTCGCCACCGACGACGCCTTCTTCCAGGACCCGGTCAACCGCATGGGGATACCGGGCGTCGAATATTTCGCCCATGCCTATGAACTCCCGCCGCGCGTCGCCAAGGAATTCCTGCTCTTGGGCGAGCGGATGAGCGCGCAAAGGGCCGAAAGCTTCGGCATGGTCAACAAGATCGTCTCGCGCGAGGCGCTGCGCGAGACCGTCGCAACCATGGCGGCCAAGCTGGTGGCGCAGCCGCGCCTGGGCAATTGGCTGACCAAGCAGGCGATCAACCATGTCGAGGAGCTGATGGGCAAGCGCAACGCGATGGACGCGCAATATCATATGCACCATTTCGCGCATGCGCAGAATGATCTCGTTCAAGGTAGCTCGATTGCGGGTCTGGATGCCAAGAAGATGGCAGAAGCGAACAAGAAACAGGCGAGCGAATGATGGGCGATCCGTTGCACACCATATTGACCGAGCGGCTCGGATGCCGCTGGCCGATCATCCAGACCGCGATGGGCTGGGTCGCTGAACCGAGCCTTGTGATCGGGTCGAGCAATGCCGGGGCCTTCGGCTTCCTCGGCGCGGCGGTGATGACCCCGGACGAGGCGCGCGAGAAGATCCTCGCCGTGCGCCAAGGCACCGACAAGCCGTTCGGCGTCAACTTCCACAGCTTTCAGCCGGGCGCCGACCAGATTGTCGAGCTGATCCTCGCCAACAAGGATCAGGTGCGCGCGGTCAGCTTCGGGCGCGGCCCCAATGCCAAGATGATCGGTCGCTTCAAGGACGCGGGCATATTGTGCATGCCCACCGTCGGCGCGGTCAAGCATGCGCAGAAGATGGTCGAGCTGGGCGTCGACATGGTCAATGTCCAGGGCGGCGAAGGCGGCGGGCATACTGGCTCTGTCCCCACCACCGTGCTGTTGCCCCAGGTGCTGGACGCGGTGAAGGTGCCGGTGATCGCCAGCGGCGGCTTTGCCGACGGGCGGGGCCTCGCGGCGGCGCTTGCCTTTGGCGCGGTGGGGATCGCGATGGGCACGCGCTTCCTGCTGACGCAGGAAAGCCCGGTGCCTGACAGCGCCAAGGCGGAATATCTCAAAGCCTCGACCGACCGGATCGTCGTCACCACCAAGCTCGACGGCATTCCGCAGCGGATGGTGCGCACCCGCCTCATGGACCGGATCGAAAAGTCCGGCTCCTTGGCCATGTGGCTGCGCGCGATCGAAGCGGGCATGGCGATGAAGAAGCAGACCGGCGCAAGCTGGATGGACTTCATCAAGTCGGCGCGCGGGATGACGGCGCATGGGGCGATGCCGCTCAAGCAAGCGATGATGGCCGCGACCATGCCGATGCTGATCCAGAAGGCGGTGGTCGAGGGCGACATCGAACAGGGCGTGATGGCGACGGGCGTTGTCGGCGGGCGGATCGGCGAGATCCCGACCTGCCAACAGCTGGTCGACCGCATCGTCGAAGAGGCGCATGAGCGGCTCGCCGCGCTCGCCGCCATGGGCCGCGAGACGGCCAGCGCCGCCTGAGGAAGAGGGACTTTAAGATGCCGATCACGCTGACCATCAAGGGCGCCATCGCCGAAATCCTGTTCGACCATCCCCCGGTCAACGCCTTCGACACCAAGGGGTGGGAATCGATCCCCGCCATGGTCTATGAAGCGGCGGCCAACGAGGATGTGAAAGTCATCCTGATCCGCGCCGAGGGCCGTGGTTTCTGCGGCGGCGTCGACATCAAGGAGATGGCCGCGCATCCCGAGCGCATCGCCAAGCTCAACAAGGATAATTACCTGACCTTCAAGGCGATCCGCGAATGCGCGATCCCGGTGGTCGGCGCGCTCCACGGTTTCGTCATCGGCGGCGGCGTCAATATCGCGGGCGCCTGCGACGCGCTGATCGCGGCGGAAGGGGCCTATTTCTCGCTGCCCGAAATCGATCGCGGCGCGATGGGCGGCGCGGCCTTCATGAGCCGCATGCTGCCGGTACAGATGGTGCGGGCGAACTTCTTTACCGGCGGCCGCATCCCGGTCGAGGACGCCTATCGCCATGGATCGGTGCACAAGGTCGTGCCGCTGGAAAATCTGAAGGACGAGGCCTATGCCTTTTGCGAGATCATCGCGTCCAAGAGCCGGGCGGCGCTGGTCATCGCCAAGCAGGCGCTGAACCTGATCGAGCCGACCGACCCCTCGGCCCATTACCGGATCGAGCAGGGCTTCACGCTCGAAATGTACATGCATGAAGACAGCCAGAAGGCGCGCGACGCCTTTGTGGACAATAAGGGCGCGGCGAAATTCTGATGGACCTGACCTACACCCCCGAGCAGCAGGCGTTCCGCGCCGAAGTGCGCAGCTGGCTCGAAGCCCATGTGCCTAAGCACCCGCTCGAACATTTCGACGCGACGCGCGAGGGCTTCGAAGCGCATCGTGAATGGGAAAAGACGCTCAAGTCGGGCGACTGGGGCATGGTGACATGGCCCAAGGAATATGGCGGGCGCGGCCTCGACCTCATCCAGTGGCTGATCTTCGAGGAAGAATATTATCGCGCCGGGGCGCCGGGCCGCGTCAACCAGAATGGTATTTTCCTGCTGGGGCCAACGCTGATCGAGTTCGGGACGCATGAGCAAAAGCAGCGCTTCCTGCCCAAGATGGCGTCAGGCGAGGAAATCTGGGCGCAGGCCTGGTCCGAGCCGATGGCGGGCTCGGACCTTGCGGGCGTGCGCGCCACCGCGGTGCGGGACGGCGACGACTATATATTGAACGGCCATAAAATCTGGTCGAGCCGCGCGGTGTTCGCCGACTGGGCGTTCGGCCTGTTCCGCGAGCCGGGCAGCGAGCGGCACAAGGGGATGAGCCTCGTCTTCTTCCCGCTCGACGCGCCGGGCGCCACGGTCAATGCGATCAAGAAGATCAACGGCCATGTCGGCTTTGCCGAGATTTTCCTGGAAAATGTCCGTGTCCCCGCCTTCAACCGCCTCGGCGACGAAGGCCAGGGCTGGCATATCTGCATGGCGACGGCGGGTTTCGAGCGCGGGCTGATGCTGCGCTCCCCTGCCCGTTATCAGGTGGCGGCGAAGAAGCTGGCCACGCTGTGGCAGGCCAACAAGGAGACGGCTGACCCCGCGCTGGAGGCCGATGTCGTGCGCGCGCATATGAATGCCGACGCCTATGCGCTCAACATCTACCAGACCGCCTCGCGGCTGATGGCGGGCGCGAAGATCGGGCCGGAAGCATCGACCAACAAGATTTTCTGGTCGGAACTCGACATCCACCTGACCCAGACGGCGCTCAACATATTGGGGCCGCAGGCGGAACTCACCCATGACGCGCCGGATGCTGGTGCCGTCGACTGGATCGACGACTATATCTTCGCGCTCGCCGGCCCCATCTATGCCGGGTCAAACGAGATTCAGCGCAACATCATCGCCGAGCGCATGCTCGGCCTGCCGCGCTAAGGGGGAATAAGACCATGGACTTTACCCTGAGCGACGAACAGTTGATGTTCAGCGAAACGGCTCGGACGCTGTTTGCCGACAGCTGCACGCCCGATCATTGGCGCAAGATGATGGAAGCAGGCGTGGCGCGCGACGATGCGCGCTGGGCCTCCATCGTGGAAACCGGCCTCACGCTGGTGCTGCTGCCCGAAGAAGCGGGCGGCATTGGGCTGGGCGAGACCGACTTTGCCCTGATCGCGCAGGAAGCGGGCTATGTCGCGCTCCCTGAACCGTTGGTGGAAAGCGCAGGGGTCGCTGCGCCGATGCTGGCCGCGCTCGCGCCCGACAGCGAGATGCTGGCCGATCCGAGCGCGACGATTGCGATCCAGCATCCGTCCAATCCCTATGTCGCGAACGCTGACAGCGCCGCCGCAATCATCCTGCATGATGGTGGCGAGGCCTATCTGGTGACGCCTGATCAGGTAACGCTGACGGCGCAGCCCAGCATCGATCCGTTCCGCCGCCTCTTCTCGGTCGAATGGGACAAGGCCAACGCCACGCCCCTGGGCAAGGCAGACTGGGATCTGGCGTTCGACCGCGCGGCCCTGTTCAACGCCGCCTTCGGGCTCGGCTTGGCCCAGCGTTCGGTCGACCTCGCCGTCGACTATGCCAAGGAACGCCAGCAGTTCGGAAAGCCGATCGGCAGCTATCAGGCGGTCAAGCATCACCTCGCCTCCGCCCAGGTCGCCATCGAGTTTGCAAAGCCCGTGGTCGCCGCTGCCGCGGCGGAAATCGGCGCGCGCGACGTGCAGGCCCGCGCCCGCGTCAGCCACGCCAAGCTGGTCGCGCTGGAAGCCGCCGACAAGGCCGCCCGCGCATCGATCCAGGTGCATGGCGCGATGGGCTATAGCTGGGAAGTGGACGTCCATCTGTTCCTGAAGCGCACGGTTGCGCTCACGCAGACATGGGGCACGCCCTCCACACACCGTGCGCGCATCGCCACGCGCATCTTCACCCAGCCCATGGGGCCGGACCAGACCTTTGCCCGGGAACATGAAAATGCCTGAAGCCTATATCATCGACGCCGTCCGCGCCCCCATCGGCCGCAAGAAGGGTGGCCTGGCCGCCGTTCACCCTGCCGACCTCGCCGCCTTCCCGATCGCCGAGCTGATCCGCCGCACCGGCGTGGACGCCAATCTGGTCGATGACGTGGTGTGGGGCTGCAACGACACGATCGGCGGCCAGGCAGGCGACATCGCGCGCACCGCATGGCTGGTCGCGGGCCTGCCCGAACATGTGCCGGGCGTCACCATCGACCGCCAATGCGGGTCCAGCCAGCAGTCGGTCCACTTCGCGGCGCAGGGCGTGATGAGCGGCACGCAGGACATCGTCGTTGCAGGCGGCAGCCAGGCGATGAACCAGATCCCCATCTCCTCGGCCATGCATGTCGGTCCGCAGTTCGGCTTTGACAACGGCCCGTTCCGTGGCTCCAAGGGCTGGGACGCGCGCTATGGCGATGAAGAGATCGACCAGATCCGCTCGGCCGAGATGATCGCCGACAAATGGAACATCAGCCGCGAGGCGATGGAGGAATTTTCGCTCGCCAGCCATCTGCGCGCGCAGGCCGCATGGGACAATGGCTGGTTCGATAATGAAGTCGCCGCCTTTGAAGGGGTGGCACGGGACGAGACGATCCGGCCGACCAGCACGCTGGAGGGCATGGCGAGCCTCAAGCCCGTGCGCGAGGGTGGCAAGATCACGGCGGGCGTCGCGAGCCAGAATTGCGACGGCGCCGCTGCGCTGCTGATCGCGGGCGAGCGCGCGGTCAAGGAATATGGCCTTAAACCCCGGGCGCGCATCCATCATATTTCGGTACGGGCCGCCAATCCGGTGTGGATGCTGACCGGGCCGATCCCGGCGACGCAACATGCGCTGAAAAAAGCAGGCATGACCATCAACGACATCGACCTGTTCGAATGCAACGAAGCCTTCGCCTCGATCCCGATGGCGTGGATGCAGGAACTGGGCGTGCCGCATGAGAAGGTCAATGTGCAGGGCGGAGGCATTGCGCTCGGCCATCCGATCGGGGCTACCGGCGCGCGGTTGATGACGACGCTCTTGAATGCGCTGGAGCGCACCGGCGGTCGCTATGGGCTGCAGACGATGTGCGAAGGCGGCGGTCAGGCCAACGTCACCATCATCGAACGGCTGTAAAAGGGAAGCGCGCGCCATGCCCTGCTACGCCTATCAGGGGATCACGCCCGTCGTCGATCCGACCAGCTACGTCCATCCCCTGGCGTCGCTGATCGGTGACGTGATCGTGGGGCCGGGCTGCTTCATCGCGCCGGGGGCTTCGCTGCGCGGCGACTTTGGGCGGATCATCGTTGAGGGGGACAGCTCGATCCAGGACAGCGTCACCGTCCATGCCAACCAGTTGCGCGACACGATCATCCGCCGGGGGGCGACGATTGCGCACGGGTCGATCATCCATGGCTGCGAGATCGGCGAAAATGCGCTGATCGGCATGAACGCGGTGATCCTGGACAATGCGGTGATCGGCGCGGAAAATCTGGTGGCGGCGCTGACTCTGGTCAAATCGGACATGGCGACGCCCGAACGCAGCCTGGTCGTGGGCAACCCGGCCAAGGTGGTCAAGACGTTCGAGCCGCATCAGGTGACGTGGCGCAACAATGGCGAGGGTGAGTATCAAAAGCTCGCGCGGGCGGCGCTGACCGGGCTGGTCGAGGCGCAGCCGCTGCGTGAAGCCGACGCGGACCGGCAGGCGCAGCGGATCGCATCCGACGCGGTCGCCGTGCGCCTGTCCGGCCAGACGGCGGAGCATCGCGAACGCCAGGCGGCGGAGCGGGAAGCCGGGGCATGAGCAGCGCAACGGCCATTACCAACCTGCTGTATCGCTATGCCGAACTGATGGACGCGGGCGAGTTGGAAGGCGCAGCCGCGTTGTTCGCGCGGGCGCGGATCACGACCGGCGACGGCGCGGTGGTCGAGGGATCAGCGCCGATGCTGGCGCTGTGGCGCGCGCATATCCGTATCCATGACGATGGCACGCCGCGCACCAAGCATGTCATCACCAACCCCATCGTCGAGGTGGACGAGGACGCGGGCACGGCGACCTGCCGCTCCTATTATACCGTGTTTCAGGCAACCCCGGACCTGCCTTTGCAGGCGATCTGCGCGGGCCGCTATCATGACAGCTTCACCTACGTGGACGGGCAATGGCATTTTTCCGGGCGGGATTATTCCCTGCTCGATCTCGTCGGGGACTTGAACCAGCATCTGCTGATCCCCGTCGCAGCGCAATGAAGGAGTAAAGACAGTGGGTATCTGCGAAGGACGTGTTGCGATCGTAACCGGGGCCGGCAATGGGCTGGGCAAGGCCTATGCGCTGGGTCTGGCGGCGGAAGGCTGCAAGGTCGTGGTCAATGACCTGGGCGTAGGCACCCATGGCGAAGCGGGCGAGACCAAGGGCGCGGCCGAGCAGGTGGTCGACGAGATCAAGGCGATGGGGGGTGAGGCCGTCGCCAACACCGACGATGTTGCCGAATGGGAATCGGGCAAGCGCATGGTCGAACAGGCGCTCGACAACTTTGGCGCGCTGCATGCCGTGGTCAACAATGCAGGCTTCGTGCGCGACCGCATGTTCTTTACCTGCAGCCCGGAAGAATGGGATGCGGTGATCCGCGTCCATCTGCGCGGCCATTTCTGCACGAGCCGCCATGCCGCCGAATATTGGCGCGCGCAGAGCAAGGCGGGTAACCCGGTCGACGCGCGCATCATCAACACGACGTCAGGCGCGGGCTTGCAGGGGTCGGTCGGCCAGTCGGCTTATTCCACGGCCAAGGCGGGGATCGCCGGGCTGACATTGGTGCAGGCGGCGGAACTGGGACGGTTGGGCATCACGGCGAACGCCCTTGCCCCCAATGCCCGCACCCGCATGACCAATACCGGCGCGTTCGACATGGACGCCAAGGAAGGCGAGTTCGACCTGTTCGCGCCGGAAAATATGGCGCCGCTGGTCGCCTATCTGGTGTCGGAACAGTCGAAGGGCGTCACCGGCCAGGTGTTCGAATTGAAGGGCGGCCAGGTGTTCCTGTCGCAAGGCTGGACCGACAGCCCCGTATTCGACAAGGGCGCGCGTCTGGAAGCCAATGAGCTGGACGCGATCGTACGCAAGCTGATCGAAACCCGCGAGCCGGCAAAGCCCGTCTACGGAGCCGCCTGACATGGACTTTGCGCTCAGCGACGATCAGCGCGCGATCCAGGAAGCCGCGCGCGACTTCCTGACCGACGCGGCCAACCCGGACGTCATCCGCGCCGCCGTAGAAGGGGCCACGGGCTTTGACGAGGGCCTGTGGCAGGCGCTGGCGGGCGAGATGGGCTTTGCCGGGCTGATGGTGCCGGAGGAATTTGGCGGCCTGGGGCTGGGCGCGGTGGAAATGGCGCTGGTGCTGGAAGAAACGGGTCGGGTGCTGGCGCCCGTGCCTTTCTTTGAAACGGCGGTGCTCGCGGTGCAGGCAGTGCTGGCGGCGGGTAGTGAAGAGCAGAAGGCGAGCCTGCTGCCCCGCCTCGCGTCGGGCACGCGGGCGAGCTTTGCCGGGACCGCGAGCCGCCCGACGTTGCGCGATGGCAGGCTGACCGGCGTTGCGGATTTTGCGACCTTTGCCCATGTCGCCGACCTGATCATCGTCGCCACGGCGGACGACAGCCTGGTCGTGCTGGACGCCGATACGCCGGGCCTGACGATAGAGGCGCTGCCCGCGCTCGACCGGCTGCGGCGCTTTGCCAAGCTGTCCTTCGACTGCGCGGTCGGCCCGGACATGGTGCTGGGCGCGCCCGGCAGCGCCAAGGCGGCGATCGAACGCACGCTGACCATCGGCGCGGGGCTGCTGGCGGCGGAACAGACCGGCGGCATGCAATATAGCCTGGACGCGACGGTCGACTATGCCAAGCAGCGCGTCCAGTTCGGCCGCCTGATCGGGTCGTTCCAGGCGTATAAGCATATGCTGGCTGACATGATGCTGCTGGTCGAAGCCTCCCGCTCGGCGGCCTATTATGCCGCCGCCGCGATTGACGAGAATGGCGACGAGCTGGCGGAGGCCTGCCACATCGCCCGCGCCTATGTGTCGGATGCCTATCGTTCGGTCACGGGCGACGCGATCCAGCTGCATGGCGGCATCGGTTTTACCTGGGAACATCACGCCCACCTCTATTTCAAGCGCGCGCGCGCCAGCGCCAGCTGGCTCGGCACCCCCGACCAGCATCGCGAAGCGCTCGCCCAGATCATCATGAAGGACGCCGCATGACCCCGACCTCTCCTGTGCCCCCCTATCCCACGCCGCTCGGCATGCTCAAGGGCAAGACCGTGGTGGTCACCGCCGCCGCTGGCACCGGCATCGGCTTTGCCGCCGCCAAGCGCGCCGCCGAGGAAGGGGCAAAGCTCCTCATCAGCGATTTTCACGAACGCCGCCTGAATGAAGCGGCTGACCGTATCGCCGACGAGGCCAAGGTCGAACGTCCCGCCACCTTCGTGTGCGACGTCACCAGCGAAGAGGCCGTGCAGGGCCTGCGCGACGCATCATTGGCCGCGCTCGGCAGGGTCGATGTGCTGATCAACAATGCGGGCCTGGGCGGTGAAGCCGACATCGTCGACATGACCGACGAGCAGTGGAACCGCGTGTTCGACGTGACGCTGACCAGCCTGTTCCGCATGACCCGCGCGTTCCTGCCCACCATGTACGCCGCCAAGTCCGGCGTCATGGTCAACAACGCGTCGGTCCTGGGCTGGCGCGCGCAAAAGGGCCAGGCCCATTATGCCGCCGCGAAAGCTGGGGTCATGGCCTTCACCCGCTGCGCCGCGATCGAAGCCGCCGAACATGGCGTGCGCATCAATGCGGTCTCGCCTTCCCTTGCCATGCACCCGTTCCTGGCCAAGGTGACGACCCAGGAAGCACTCGACAAGCTGGTCGAGAAGGAAGCCTTCAAGCGCCCCGCCGAGGTTTGGGAAATCGCCAATGTCATGATGTTCCTGGCGAGCGACCTGTCATCCTACATGACCGGCGAGATCGTCGCGGTCTCCAGCCAGCGGGCCTGATCGCATGGCCGTCATCTTCGAAAATCCCCGCGACCTGCTGGGGCAAGAGGGCAAGACGCTCGACACGTCGGAATGGCTGACGATCGAGCAGGACCGGATCGACGCCTTTGCGGAATGCACCGGCGATCATCAGTGGATCCATGTCGATCCGGTCCGCGCCAAGGACGGTCCCTTCGGCGCGACCATCGCGCATGGTTACCTGACGCTCAGCCTCGTCAACCTGTTCATGCCGCAGATCGTCGAGGTCCGCCGCTTTTCCGCGGGCGTCAATGTGGGCATGGACAAGACCCGCTTCCTCAATCCCGTGATCGTGGGATCGCGCATCCGGGGCGTGGGTGAGATCGTGTCGGCGCAGGAGGTCAAGGGCGGGGCCATTCAGGCGGTGATCCGCGTCACCGTCGAGATCGAGGGTAAGGACAAGCCCGCCTGCGTGGTCGACACCATCAACCGCTATTTCCCCGAAAGCTGATCCATGATCGGCCGCATCCTGTTCGCCAGCGCCTTAGCCGCCCTTATGACCAATCCAGTGGGAGCCAAAACCATGCCCGATCCCGTCAAGATGGAAGCCGCCGTCCACGCCTATGTCGCAGCCTTCGAAGCGGGTAGCGCCGACCAGGTCGCCGCCCTATATGCGCAGGATGCAACGGTGGAAGACCCGATCGGTTCGCCCATCCACAAGGGCCGCGAGGCGGTCCGCGCCTTCTACGCCGAGTCCATGAAGACCGGCGCGAAATTGAAGCTCGAAGGCCCGGTGCGGATTTCGGGCGACTATGCCGTCTTCCCCTTTTCGGTGAACCTGAACTATGAGGGCTCGGCCAAGCGCATCGACGTGATCGACACCTTCCGGTTTAACGACGCCAATGAAGTGACCGAAATGCGCGCCTTTTGGGGCGAAACCAATATGCACGGATTTTAAAGAGCATCGCTGCGCAAAAAACGGTTTTGCGCCAACAACGATGCGGCAACAAGAACAAGGACTACCCACATGCGTGAAGCAGCCATTATCTCCACCGCGCGCACCGGCGTTGGCAAAGCCTATCGCGGCGCGTTCAACGACACCGAAGCGCCGTTCATGTCCTCCCATGTGGTCGACGCCGCGCTGGCGCGCGCGGGCATCGATCCGGCGCGGGTGGACGATGTCTATCTGGGCGTCGCCAACCAGTGGAACACGCAAAGCTACAATGTCGGCCGCCTGACCGTCCACGGTTCGGTCCTGCCCGACACCACCAGCGGCTTTTCGATGGACCGCAAATGTTCGTCGGGCCTCAACGCGCTCGCCTTTGCCGCGCGCGGCATCATCGCCGACGAAATCGACTGCGCGGTTTCGGGCGGCGTGGAGAATGTGTCGCTGACCATCGACAAACATTATCCCGCTTTCCGCAACCGTTCCGAATTCATCAAGGCGCGCGACCCCAACGCCTATATGGCGATGATCGAGACCGCCGAAATCGTCGCCGAACGTTATGGCATCAGCCGCGAAGACCAGGACCGTTTCGCCGCGCAGAGCCAGCAGCGCGCCGCCGCCGCCCAGGAAGCAGGCAAGTTCGACGACGAGATCGTGCCGATCACCGTCACCAAGGCGCTGTTCGACAAGGAAGGCAATGAGACCGGCAAGGAAGAGCTGACCCTGACCAAGGACGAAGGCATCCGCGCGGGCACGACCTATGAAAAGCTGTCCGAGCTGAAGCCCGTGTTCAAGAACGGCACGGTCGTCAAGGAAGGCAAGCATGTCACCGCCGGCAATGCCAGCCAGCTGTCCGATGGCGCGTCGGCACAGGTCGTCATGGACCTGGCCACCGCGCAGAAGGAAGGTTTGCCGGTCCTGGGCGTGTATCGCGGGTTCCAGGTCGCAGGCTGCGGCGCGGACGAAATGGGCATTGGTCCCGTGTTCGCCATCCCCAAGCTGCTGGAGCGCACTGGCCTGAAGATCGACGACATCGGCCTGTGGGAAATCAACGAAGCCTTTGCCAATCAGGCGATCTATTGCCAGCGCACGCTGGGCATCGACCCGGAAAAGCTGAACGTCAATGGCGGCGGCATCGCCATCGGCCACCCCTTTGCCATGACGGGTAGCCGTCTGGTCGGCCATGCCCTGATTGAAGGCAAGCGCCGGGGCGTCAAATATGTCGTCGTGTCCATGTGCGTCGCAGGCGGCATGGGCGCTGCCGGTCTGTTCGAGGTCGCCTGATCCATGCAACTCGCCTTTGCCCCTGAACTGAAAGCCTTTCGGCAAGAGGCCGCAGACTGGCTCAATGCCCAGCTGTCCGGTCCCTTCAAGGCGATCCGTGGCCAGACCAACCAGGTCGACAATGTCGAGCTACGCCGCGCCTGGGAAGCGGCGCTGGGCGAGGCGCGATGGAGCGTCATTGGCTGGCCTGAGCAATGGGGCGGACGCGACGCGTCGATCGCGCAGCAGATCATCTTCGCCGAGGAATATGCCCGCGCCAAGGGGCCGCCGCGCGCGGGCCATCTGGGCGTGGAATTGCTCGGCCCCACGCTGATCGCGATGGGGAATGACGATCAGAAGACGCGATTCCTGCCCGATATTGCGTCGGGCAAGGCGATCTGGTGCCAGGGCTATTCCGAACCGGGCGCGGGGTCCGACCTGGCCAACGTCAAGACCAAGGCTCGCCTTGAAGGCGACAAATATATCATCGACGGGCAGAAGATCTGGACGTCGATGGGGACAATTGCCGATTGGTGCTTTGTCGTCGCGCGCACGGAAGCGGGCAGCGTGGGCAACAAGGGCCTGTCGTTCCTGATGGTGCCGATGGACCAGCCGGGCGTAGACCCCCGGCCCATCCGCCAGATGACTGGCGAGGCGGAGTTTGCCGAAGTCTTTTTCGACGGGGCAGAGGCATTGGCGGTCGACCGGATCGGCGCGGAAGGCGAAGGCTGGAAAGTGGCGATGGCGCTGCTGGGGTTTGAACGTGGCGTTTCGACGCTGGCCCAGCAGATGCATTTCAAGATCGAACTGGACGAAATCATCGCCGCCGCCAAGCGCAACGGCAAGGCGGAAGACCCGATCATCCGGCAGAAGATCGCCCATGCCCATGCGGGGTTGAAGATCATGCGCTATAACGGGCTGCGCATGTTGTCGGACGGCGAAGGCAGCGCGGACCTGTCCGGCGCGGCCTATACCTACAAGCTCTATTGGTCGCGTTGGCATAGCGACCTGGGCGAACTGGCCATGGACGTTCTGGGCCAGGAAGGTGAGATTGGCGCGAGCGAGGAGCGGTTCGACGGACTGCCCAACATGTATCTGATGAGCCGGTCGGATACGATCTATGCTGGCACCGACCAGATTCAGCGCAACATCATCGCCGAACGCGGCCTGGGAATGCCCAGAGAACCCAGAGGGTAAGGACAAGGTCCGGCGGCCCCCAAACAGAGCCGCCGGAACCTTTCGATCAGATGATCTTCAATTCTTGCAGCTCGGCGATGCGCGCTTCGTCATAGCCAAGGTCAGCCAGCACCTCTGCACTATGTTCGCCAAGTAGCGGCGGAGCTGTGCGGATCGTCGCGGGAGATTGCGACATATTGGCGAGCGGGCTGGCGATGAGGTCGACGGAACCAGTCGCCGACCATGGGTGCGGCGTGGTTACGCGCAGGCCCCGGTGCTGGACCTGCGGATCTTCCCAAACTTCAGGCAGCTCATTGTAGCGTGCGGCGGGAATGCTGACGCTATCGAATTTTGCCTGAAGTTCTTCCGAGGAGAAGCCGCGGCTCCATTTGTTGATGATGTCCATCAACTCAAGCCGGTTCAGCTTGCCGCGTTTGTAATTGGTGTCGAAACGTTCGTCCTGAAATAGTTCTGGCTGCCCCATCAGCTGGGTCAGGCGGCGCCAATGTTCTTCGCCGCCAGCGGTCAGATACAACATGCCGTCAGTGGTATGAACGAGATCCGCCGGTCCGCCGCCATTGCCGCCATTGCCCAGGCGCGGCGATGTTACGCCGCTGAGCAGGTAATCCTGCATGATATGGCTGACCATTGCCACCGAACTATCCAGAAGGGCGATATCGATATGCTGTCCTTCACCAGTGTGGTTACGATGTTGCAGCGCCGCCAGGATGGAGATGGCGACATTATGGCCGGTAATGAAATCGACCAGGCTGGGTCCGGCCTTGAGAGGCCCTGATCCCGGCTGGCCATCGGGTATGCCGGTGACCGCCATCATGCCGCCTGTCGCCTGAAACAGCCCGTCATAACCAGGCCGGGCGGCCATGGGGCCGGTTTGGCCAAAGCCGGTCACCGAACAATAGATGAGGCCCGGATTGATCACTTTCAGGCTGTCATAATCCAGCCCGAAGCGTTTGAGATCGCCGACCTTGTAATTTTCGATGAGGACATCGGCGGTCTGCACGAGCTTGCGCAGGATTTCCTGGCCTTCGGGTTTGGAATGATTGAGCGTGATGGAGCGTTTGTTGCGGTTGGCCGCCGCGAAAAAGCCCGCCTGACGGAGGTTCATCCCATCCTTGCCCGGCACTTCGGCCAAGCCATACACCCGGCCATCATCGCCAACGCCCGGACGTTCCACCTTGATCACGTCAGCGCCCAGGTCGCCCAATATCTGCGCCCCAAAGGGGCCTGCGAGCACGCGGGTCATGTCGATGACGCGGATGCCTTCAAGGGCTGCCTTATTCGTGGTCATAGTCGCCTGCTGATCCAGATTGAAATGCGGGATAGTGGCGGCGCTTTACCTATTTTTCTGTCGCAACGCCAGACGAGCGGCCATGAAAGTCGTAGCGATCCGGCATATTTTTTACAGTTTTATGGACCGTGGCGAATTACAGGGTGCCGCGCCAGGTGCTACTGTGTACGATCTGCCCCGCGAAGCCCATAGGCCGCTGCGCGCGAGGCGGCAGGCGCTGGACGCCGGAATAGAGGAGAATGAAGGATGCCGATCGACCCACAGATCGAAGCGATGTTCGCCGGGCAACCGGAATGGCCGCCGATCCGTACCCAGTCGATCCCCGATCTGCGGCAGGCGGTGCGCGCGTCGGCCACCATGCTGCCGCCGCCGCCCGTCACGCTGGCGTCCGTGCATGACCGAACGATCCCCGGTCCCGCCGGTGCGGTGCCGGTGCGCATCTATACACCCGAAGGCAGCGGTCCCTTCCCCGTCACCTGCTATTTTCATGGCGGCGGCTTTGTCGTGGGTGACCTGGACACGCAGGACATGATTGCGCGTGGCCTGGCTGCGGGGGCGGAAACCATCGTGATTTCGGTCGATTACCGCCTTGCGCCGGAACATAAATTCCCCGCCGCACCGGAAGATTGCTGGGCCGCGGTGCAATGGGCCGCCGCCAATGCCGCGTCGATCAATGGCGACGCATCACGGCTGGCGGTGGCGGGCGACAGCGCGGGCGGGGTTCTGGCCAATGCGATGGCGATCCAGGCGATGGAAGAAGGCGGACCCCGGCTAGCGGCAGTCATCAACTGGTATGGTCCGGGCGTCCATCCCCTTCCCGAAGGCGGGTCCATGGCAGAGTTTGAACATGGGCCAGTGCTGCGCGCCGACGATGTGCGCTATTTCCATGAGCTATATATCGAGCGCGCGGAACAGGACGAGGATTATCGCGCCAGCGCGATCAAGGCGAAGAGCCACAGGGGCCTGCCGCCGCACTTCATCGCCACCGCCGAAAACGACCCCGCGCGCGATGCGGTGGAGATGTATGGCCCGGTGCTGAAGGACGCGGGGGTCGAGGTGGAGGCCAAGCGCTATCCCGGCATGATCCATGGCTTTATGTCGTGGGTCGGTTTCCTGCCCGGCGCGCAGGAGGCGATGGCCGACGCCTGCAATTTCCTGAAACGCCGGTTCGCGGCAGTGGGCCGAGCCGGCTGATCCGAAACGCAAAGTGGCGGACGGTCATTCCACCATGCTGAGGTCGGCCCCCTTGGTTTCCCGCGCGGCGACCACGGCGACCAGCGTGATCAGCAGGCCGCCGATCACATAGACCGCCACCGCGCCGGTCCCGCCGGTCAGCTTATAGAGCGACAGGGCGATGATCGGGGCCAGCGAGCCAGCGAAGATCGACGTCGCCTGATAGGCGATGCTGGCCCCGGAATAGCGCAGGCGGGTGGGAAAAAGCTCCGTGATCATGGCGCCCTGGGGCGCATACATGGCTCCATGCGCGACCATGGCGACCGTGACCGCCAGGCCGACGCTCCATGCATTTCCGACGTCCAGCAGGCCAAAGAAGATCGGGAACCATGCCGCGACGCATAGAGCGCCCGCGCCATAGACCCACCGCCGCCCGACACGATCCGACAGCGCCGCGAAGAAGGGCATCGACAGGCATTCCAGCGCGGAGCCGATCAGCACGGCGTTCAGCACCAGCGACCGGTCGCCGCCGCGAATTTCGGTGAGGTAGGTGATGGAGAAGGTGGCGACGACATAATAGCAGATATTTTCGCCAAAGCGCAGGCCGCCGCCGGTCAGCAGCGCGCGGCCCTTACGCCGGACGACTTCGACAGCGGGGAAGCGGACCAGCCCCTCCTTTGCGGCTTCCTGCACGAACACCGCGCTTTCGGCGACTGCGCGCCGCAGCCAGTAGCCGACGGCGACCAGGACGATCGACATGAGGAAGGGGATGCGCCAGCCCCAGGACTGGAAATCATCCTCTGGCAGCAGGGCGGACGATGCGGCGAACACCCCCGCCGCCAACAAATTGCCAGCGGGCGCGCCAACCTGCGGCCAGCTGGTCCAGAAGCCTCGCGTCCGCGCGGGCGCGACTTCCGCGACGATCAGCACCGCGCCGCCCCATTCGCCACCGACGGCGAAGCCCTGCAGCAGGCGCAAGGCGATCAGCAACATCGGTGCCCAGACGCCGATCTGGTCATAGGTGGGCAGCAGGCCGATGGCCGTCGTCGACAGGCCCATGACCAGCAGGCTGATCATCAGCAGCATCTTGCGCCCGATCCGGTCGCCGAAATGCCCGAAGACGATCCCGCCCAGCGGCCGGGCGAGAAAACCCAGCGCATAGGTGGAAAAGGCCAGCAATGTGCCGGTCAACGGTTCAAAGGAGGGAAAGAACAGCCGGTTGAACACCAGCGCCGACGCGACGCCATAGATGAAAAAGTCGAACCATTCGATCGTCGTGCCGATCAGGCTGGCCCCCACCACCGTCCGCAACTGGCGCGCGTCCACCACCGTCTTTGCCTCTGCGTGCATCCTGCCCCCTGCTACTTTGTTGCGACCGGCATAGTCCGCTATCGCCGGGGTGAACAGAGGGGGCGAGAAGGCCGCGTGCCGGCTGCCAGGGTCAGAGCGTGATCACGCGGCATTGGGGGACGGGGTGGTCGTCCGCTTCGATCCAGCGCCACAGGGCGGTGCCGGACCGGTGGCCGGACAGGTCGATCCAGTTGCCGAAGCCCGGATCATGATCGGCGCAGACGACGATGACGCTGCCGTCATCTTCATATTTCGCCCGCGCGCCGTTTACCCAGACCTGGCGGTTGACGTGATCCATCGATTCCATCCACCAATTGTCGAGCTGGAAATTCCAGAAGCGGCATTTGGGGGGCTTGGCTTCGAGGACCAGCGCTTCGCCGGGTGCGAGGTCGTAATAGAGATGGCCGTACCAGATTTTGGGATCGCCGCCCGCGCGATACCAGGTCGACTGGTCCTTGCCATCATAGATGCGGTTGGGTTGTTCCATGAACCATTCGGACCAGTCGGCGAAGGTGTTCGAGGTGCCCCGCACCCACGCCGCCGCGCCGTTCAACTGCGCCTGGATCATGTCTGGTGTCAGTATGGCGGGCAGTTTGGGCCCGTCGCTGATCCGTTCGATCTGAACTTCTGCAGCCTGTTCCTTATCCTTGTCGTTGAAGGTCTGGCGAATGATGAGCAAGGTGGTGTCGTCCGCCATCGGCAGCCAGTTGCCCGGCTGCTTTGTCTTGCTGACGATGATTTCAAAGCTGCCGTCGGGGCCGAGCTGCACGTCCGAAAATTCGATCTCTCCGGTGGAGGCCATGGTGCCGTCAATGGCGTAGCGATTGGCCTTTGACCCGATCGACAGATAGGGGACGCTGTTGCGCTTGCCCGTGATCCGGTAATCGCGGTCGCCGCGGACGACGACCTGCTGGTAGAGATTGTCGGGATTGTCCGCGCCAATCTTTATCGTGTCATCGGTCAGCAGGAATATGCGGGGGAAATCCGGGTCGGCGGAATCCACCAGCATGTTGAGCGCGGTGCGGGTGAGGCGGGACAAATAACGCATGCCCTCTGCCTGATCGATCGGCGTAGCGGGCGCGCTGGGGCGGTCCAATATGTCGCCGGCCTTCGCCAGCTGATCGCAAAAGTCGCGCCAGACGGCGGACAGCCGCACGCCGTCCGCCCGATTATCCTCTTCCATGGCCGTTCCTTCTTTGCGTAACCAATGACAGGAATATCATATATAATCGCCGCAGACGGAAGATTTTTTCGATAAAATGCGCAGGGATTAATCGACCAGGTTCAGCAGCGCCCTGGTAACCTCACCCGCTTTCAACGCGGCGATGGCGTCATTGATCCGGTCGAGCGGCCAGATGCCGCTGACCTGATCGGCAACGTTCAGGCGGCCATCGCGGACCTGATCGATCAGGATCGGATAGTCGCGGTCGGGCAGCGCGCCGCCATTCATGGTTGCGATCACTTCGCCCCCGGTCACGAAGCGGTCGAGCGGCAAAGCGGCCTGAGACCCTGGCCGCGACATGCCGATCAACACGACCCTGCCGCCCCGCTTTATGGAGCGCAGGGCGGTTTCAATCGCGCCCACCGCGCCGCTGCATTCCACCACCAGATCGATGGGACCGTGATCGCGCGCCAGCATCGCCCCGGCGCTTTGTGCATCCAGCGCGGGATCGGCGAGGACGAAAGCGGATGCGCCGAACTGGCGCGCGGCGGCTTCCTTTGCCGGATTGGCGTCGACCGCGATGACGTGCGCGCCCAGCCGCGCCGCGCCCTGGATGGCGTTGACACCGATGCCGCCGATGCCAAAGACAAGCACCCGATCGTCGGGACGCACGCGCCCCAGCACGCGGGACGCGCAGACCCCGGTGGACACCGCGCAACCGATGAGCGCGCCCTGCTCCATCGGCAGGTCGTCAATGGCGAAAAGCTGCGACGCCTTCACCACAATTTCCTGCGCGAAGGAGGACACGTTGGCGAAGGACGCCACCGGCTTATCGTCCAGCGTGAAGGGAAAAGCGGGCGCGAAGCCCCAGTTGATGTCGCAATTATGCGGCTCTCCGCGCAGGCATTCCCGGCATTCGCCACAGGGGGTCTGCGTTCCCACGGTCACGCGGTCGCCGATAGCCCAGCCTTCGACGCCGGGACCGATTTCCGCGACCTCACCCGCGGCCTCATGCCCCAGCACCATCGGCAATATGGGCAGATGCGGCGTCATCATCGCCAGATCGCTATGGCAGATGCCGGACCGCAGCACCCGAACCCGCACTTCGCCCGGACCCACGGGGCGCAGCGTCAGCCGGTCGCTGACAAAGAGCGATGCGCCGTCCCAGACCGCCGCCTTCATGCGCATAGCCCTGCGAGCAGCGGGTAGGAAAAGGACGGATCGGTGCGATCCGGGCGGCCATTGGGGGCATCCTTGCTCATGCGGTTCATGCTTTCCTGATCCACGGGGACGATGGAGCCATGGTCGAACACCAGGCTGCGGTGAAGGAATTTCCAGACGCCATCGCGCTTTTCATAGCGGTCGAGATAGCGGCCAAGGACGATGAACATGCGCGCGTCGGGCGCGGGTGTGCGGTGCCATGCCTCGACATAATGTTCGCCTTCGGCCCGGTCGCCGTCGATGACGAACAGGCTGTTGCTGATGCTGTGGCGGGTGAGGTCCCAATGGGCCGTTGCCTGAGGCAACCAGGCGACGAATTCGTCCGGGCCGCCTTTGAACATCGCGCCATGATCGTCGATTGCGTCATCATGATAGAGTGAGCGGACCAGCGCGAAATCGCGGCGGTCGCAGCCCCGGCAATAGCGCATCACCAGATCCTGAAGCTGCAACCGGTCGATCCAAGCCTGTGGCATTCCTCTTCTCCTGTGGCGTGGTTGGCGGGTTGTCCGGGTTTGGGAGCTTTCCGCTTTCGGGCTGAGCTTTTCGAAGCCTATTCCCTTCGTGAAGAAAGTTAAGCCCTTCGACAAGCTCAGGCCGAACGGAAGTGGGTCCCTAAAATGCTTTCGTCTGCCCGCCATCCACCATCAATGTCTGGCCGGTTATATATGCCGCCGCGTCACTGGCCAGGAAGACTGCGGCGGCGCCGATATCCTTTTCGCAGTCACCGATGCGGCGCAGGGCGACCTTGGCAATCTGGGCATCATAATCGACCTGCGCATGGTCGCGCCACATCTGCACGCCCGGTGAGTTGGCGAAGGGGCAGATGACGTTGACGCGCACGCCCTGTGGACCCCATTCGCTGGCGGCGACCTTCGATATGGCGCGGATCGCTTCCTTGGCGGCGGCGTAGGACCCCTGGGTTGGCAAACCGTCGAACGCGGCCCCGCTGCCGAAGTTGATGACGCAGCCGCGGCTTTCGACCAGATGCGGATAGGCCGCGCGCATCAAGGTGAAGGTCGGCCAGAAGCCCGTGTCGAAGGATAGCTCCATCGCTTCGTCGGTCGTGTCGGCCAGCGGCAGTTGGCGCGACGCCTGGGCGGCATTGACGAGGATGTCGAGCTTGCCGAAGCGGTCCAAAGCGGTCGATACGATGGATGGCAGCGCGGCGCGGTCGGCGAGGTCCATGGCCAGGAAAGCGACGTCGCCGCCCAGCGCCTGCAACTCCGCCTCGGTCGCGCGACCAAGATCCGCTTCGCGGTCGACGATCAGCACCGATGCACCCGCCTTGACGAATGCGGTTGCTATACCCTTTGCCACGCCGCGCGCGCCGCCGGTCACGATTGCGACCTTTCCTGCCAACTGTGTCATGTTCGATCCTTTCATCCTGTCCTTTTAGGAAAACCACGCGCCGCCATTCACCGTGACGACGCTGCCCGTTGCGAAGCTGCCGTCGTCGCCCGCCAGGAAAGCGACCGCGCCCGCAATCTCGTCGGGATGGGCGAGCCGTTTCATCAGGCTGTCGGCGGCGATGGAGTCCTTTAGCTCGGCAGGAAGGCTGGCGTAGATCGGCGTTTCGGTCGCGCCGGGATTGACCGCATTCACGCGGATGCCGCGCGGCGCAAGTTCCCGCGCCATCGCCCGCGTCATGCCCAGCACTGCTGCCTTGGCGGCGCAATAGGGCACGGGTCCGTCGCCCTTCACCGCCGATGTGGAGGCGATGTTGACGATGGAGCCGCCCGTCCCCTGATCCGCCATCAGCCGCACCGCGGCGCGGGAGCATTTGAACACGCCGTCCAGCGTCACCGCCATGACGCCCGCCCAGCCTTCGTCGGAACAATGGATGGTCTGGTCGGCGAAGACCTGCTCGCCAGCCGCCTGTTTCGCCTGCGCGGCGTAATATTGATCCATGCCGTCGCCCGGCGCGCTGCCGCGCCCGGCATTGTTGACGAGCAGGTCCAGCCCGCCCAGCCGCGCCTTTACCTCCGCAAAGGCGGCGTCGACCGATGCTGTATCAGCGACGTCGCAGGCGATGCCGATATGCGGGGACGGCAGCACCACGCCAGCCGATCGCGCGTCAAGGTCCAGCACCGCCACGATCGCGCCTTCCGCCGCCAGTCGGGTGGCGATGGCCGCACCGATCCCCTGCCCGCCGCCGGTCACGACCGCCCGCCTGCCCTTCAGCCTTTCCATCCGTCAATCCTCTACGTGCGGACGCCACGAAACGCCGTTCACCTGCGACCCGCCGCTCGCGAAAATAGTGTTGCCGTTGAGATAGGCGCTGCCCTCGCTCGCCAGGAAGACGACGGCGGGACCGATGTCCCGTTCCGCCTCGCCAAAACGGCCCGCCGGGATCTGCTGCAAGATCGCCTCCGCCATATCGGGGTTGGCCGCGAAATAATCGCTGGCCTGCGGGCTGTTGGCGGCGGGGCAGATGACGTTGCAGGTGATGCCGTGCGGTCCCCATTCGACCGCTGCGGTACGGGTGAGCGCGCGCATCGCTTCCTTGCTGGCATTATAGGCGACGGTGAACATATGGGCGTTCACTCCGTTCAGCGACCCCATGTTGATGACGCGCCCGTAGCGTTGCGCCTTCATGATCGGGAAGGCGGCCTTCATCGCCCAGAATACGGCGTAATAATTAAGCGCGAAGGACCCGGCCATGTCTTCGTCGCTGTGATTTTCGATGCGTTTGGGGAAGCTGGCCCCGGCATTGTTCACCAATATGTCGAGTTGGCCGAAGCGGTCATGGGCCGCCTTTACCATCGCCTCCACCTGCGCAGGTTGGGTCACGTCGGTCTTGATGAAGACGGCGTCGGTCCCGTGAGTGTCGCGCAGGTAACGCGCCTCTTCCTCACCCTGTTCGCTGTTGCGCTGGGCGATGGCGACCCGTGCGCCAGCGGCGGCGAGCGCGCGGGCCACGCCCTGCCCCACGCCCTGCCCGCCGCCGGTGACGAGCGCGGCGCGTCCTTCCAGTAATCTGGCCATGCTTCTCTCCTAAAAACGCGTCTTATTTTTTGTCAGGCGCCGTGCGCCGGATAATCCGTGTAGCCCCGGTGATCGTCGCCCATGCCGGTGTAGAATTGGTCGCGCTGCGCCTTGGCCAGCGGCGCGCCGTGGCGGAAGCGTTCGGCAAGGTCGGGATTGGCGATGTAGAGATAGCCGAAGGACACGGCCTGCGCCTTGCCTTCGTCCAGCACGGCCTTTGCCTTGTCCAGCGTCAGGCCCGCATTTTCGATGACCGGGCCGCTCCAGTTAGCGTTGACCAGGTCAAGCGCATCCTGGCCTTCCAACGCTATGTGGATGAGGTGGCAATATGCCAGGCCCATGCCATCCACCGCCTTGAGCAGCGCGGCATAGGTTTCATGCGGGTCGGCATCGTCCATGCCGTTGAAGCGGACGCCGGGGCAGATGCGGAAGCCGACCCGGCCTGGCCCGATGGCATCGGCCAGCGCCCGCAGCGTTTCGACGACGAAGCGGATGCGGTTTTCGACCGGGCCGCCATAACGATCCGTCCGCTGGTTGGTGTTGGTCGACAGGAATTGCATCGGCAGGTAGCCGCTGGCGCAGTGCAGTTCCACGCCGTCCATGCCAGCCGCGACCGCGTTGCGGGCGGCAGTGACATATTCGGCGATGACGGCGGGAATCTCATCCGTCGCCAGCGCGCGCGGCATGGCGGTTTCGACCGGGACGCCGTCGGGGCCGGGAATCTTGTCGGGGCAGCGAATGGCGGACGGCGCAACCGTTTCGGCGTCGGCGTCCTTGTTCGCCTGAACCGCCGCGCGGCCGACATGCATGATCTGCATGACGATCCTGCCGCCAGCGTCATGCACTGCGTCCGCGACCCTGCGCCATCCCGCCACCTGATCCGCGCTGTGGATGCCGGGCGTGCGAAAATAGCCTTTGCCCGTGCGCGACGGCTGGGTGCCTTCGGTGACGATCAGGCCAGCGCTGGCCCGCTGCCGATAATATTCCACCATGAGATCGGTCGGGACATCGCCCGGCCCCGCCCGGTCGCGCGTCATCGGTGCCATGACGATGCGATTGTTCAGCGATATGTCCCCCAGCGTGACGGGGGAAAATATGTCGGTCATGGGTAATCAGCTCCGTACGCGAGGTTTGGGCAAGGCCGCGCCGCGCCGCATCGTCTCAATGAATTTTTCCAGCGGCGCTGGCGGTTCGACCGGGCCGTCATGCGGACGGCCTTCACGCGCCCAATAGCTTTTCCAGCTGGGGAAGAGGTCGTGGAAGCTGCCATGATAGGGCGGGTGGCCGGGCCAGCGCATCTTGCGGTCGCCAATGGGCGGCTTGTTAAGGTCGGTCGCATACCAATAGAGCGGCAGGCGGCGGCGAAAATACCAGCGGCCATCGATCCGTTCATACTGGTCGAAATACATCATCTGCATGATGACCCATTCCGCGCCGGTCTCATGCTCATTCTTCGAATAGACGACGCCCTGCGCATGGTCGGGATCGTCAAAGTCGATGACATGGCCGCCGATATGATGCGACGTGCCGTCAAATTGCATCGAATGGGTTTCGTCGAACCAGTCGCGCAGCGCCTTGCGCCCGGTCTTGCCGCCGCCGACCTTCACATCTTCGGGGAACAGGTTCACCCAGGCGTCGGAGTCGCGCATGTCGAGCGCCAGCGAATATTTGGCCGCAAGCTGGCGAATGGCGTCGAGGGATTCCAGCCGGTCGATCCGCGCCAGCAACTGTTCGTCCGCCGTCATCCGCATTCCGCTCCTTATTCTTTCTTGCAACGCTGTTTCCCCGATTGCGCCGGGCGAGGATATGGCCGAAAAGCTCAAAGGACATGACGAAATCGCTCATCCCCAATAAGCAATTGTCGCAGCCGGTGCCGGGGCGCGTGCCTGCGGGCGTCGGGCGCGACCTGATGGCGATGATTGCGGAATATGGCGGCGACCCCGAAATTTTCCTGCGAAGCGCGGGGCTTTTGAGCCTGAAAACCGTCCTGATGGATCGGTCGGATGAGCGTGACAGCATCGCGCACCGCGACTTTACCCGCCTCTACGCGCGCGCCACGGCTTTGCTGGACGAAGTGGCGGGGCGGCAGGAAGGCCGCACCTCCATCACCAAGGGCGGCATCGACATGATGTGCTATGCCATCATCACTTGCCGGACGCTGCGGGACGTGATCGCGCGGATGGACAGCTTTTTCGCGCTGCTGGCGCCGCGCACGGGCAGGCTGACGCTGACCGTCACGCGCGGCGAGGCCCGGCTGGACATGGCGACGATAAGAAAGGTGCGCAACAGTTGCGCCTATCTGTCCGACCTGACCGGGCTTGCCACCCACCACCGGCTATTTGGGTGGCTGATCGGGGAGGATATGCCGCTGCTGGGCGCGGCGATGCGCTATCCGCCGCTGCTGGATGCGCGGACGGTCGCCTATCTGCTGCCCTATCCGGTGGAGCATCACGCCCCCGAGAACAGCCTGCGCTTCCCGGCCCGCTATGTGGACCGGCCAGTGGTGCGGGACCATCATGAGCTGGACCTGCTGCTGGAGCGATTTCCGTTCGACATAGAGGAACCGCAGTCGAAACAGACGCCGCTGTCGGACAGGATTGCGCATCTTTATGCGTCCATGCTGGCCAGCGGCGACGCTCCGGTAACGGGGAACGAGCTGGCGCGCCAGTTCAGCATCAGCGTCGCCACGCTGAAGCGCCGCCTGACGGCAGAGGGAACGTCGCTGTCACGGATCAAGGCCAATGCCCGGCGCGACCTGGCGGTGCATCTGTTGCGCGACCCGCGCCTGTCCATCGCCGAAGTCGGGCGGCGGGCGCATTTCAGCGACACCGGGTCATTTTGCCGCGCATTTCGCCAGTGGACCGGCAAGCCGCCATCGCGATGGCGCAGCGGCCTCAACGGGTGAACCGTCCGAAAGCCGGTCACATCACGCTCCGCCCGCCAAGGGCGGTTCCGAACATCGGAACATCTGATCGCATGGAGTCCTATCAATATTCTTCCTTCGATTGTGCTTTCCCGGTCGGGGAAACTTGTTCACCCCTCTGGTTTGTGTCACGAACGGGGGATGCAGCGACCCTCAATATTCAAACCCAAGCGCGGCAGACCGACGTCAGAACAGGTGCAAGCGATTGAGCAGGCCATCCTGACGACGGCGCGGCGCATGTTTCTGGACTTCGGCTTCGACAATGTCGCCATGGAAGCGGTTGCCACCGCCTCGGGCGTGTCGAAGGGGACGCTATATGCCCGGCACCCGTCCAAGGAAGCGTTGCTGACGGCAGTGATCCATAACAGCGTGGCCGAATGGTCGGATCGGGCATCGCAGCATAATCACCTGCTGACCGAAAATATCGACGAACGCCTGCACCATCATGCGCGCATCATCGCGGACACTTTTGCGTCCCCCGACGTGCAGGCTTTGTGCCGGTTGATGTTCGTCACGCAGGACCGTTTCCCCAACGTGTCGGCTGCCCTTCATGATGTCGGCTATCTTTACGCGGTCGAGTTCATATCAAAGGACATTGCCGATTTCGCCATCAAGGACGGCATTCCTGCCCGTGATCCCGACAGCATCGCGCATATGCTGGTGTCGGCCATTTCCGGGTGGCAGTTGCAGGAAGGCGCGGCCCGGAACGTCCCGGCAGAGGAACTGAGCGCGATGGCCGAACGTTTTGTAGAACTTCTGCTCGCCGCGCGGGCGTCCTGGTAGGACTTGCTATTAGAACGATAACGTGCGATATGTATGATTCTAAACTGGAGGATCCTGATCTATGCGTGTTTTCCTGATGGCTACCGCTGCCGCTTTCATGACCGTCGGTGCACCTGCTGCGATGGCTGAAACGCCTCCGGCTGCCGCTGCTGCCAAGGCCAAGTATAACAGCAGCGAAACCGAAATCGGCGTAATGCTGGACGATCCCGCCGCCAAGGCGATCATCGAAAAGCACATCCCCGGCATGACGACCGACGAACAGATCGACATGGCGCGCGGCATGACGCTGAAGGCAGTGCAGCAATATTCGCCCGATGACGTGACCGATGCGCAGCTGGCCGCCATCGACGCCGATCTGGCCGCGCTCAAGTAAGATCATGGCCCGCGGGGAATGCCCCGCATGGCATGTGATGATAAGGGGCACCCTTCGTTGAGGGGTGCCCTTTTCTTTTGCGCCCGATGACGCGATCCCGGCTTCAAGCGGTTAGAAACAGGCGCTGCTTCCTGTTATGACGATGGCGTCAATGGAAGGACGCGAAGATGGGTCATGTGAAGATGCCGCTGGACGCGGTGCTGGCGCAGGTGACGGGCTGGATTGCATCTGACGGTCGGGAAGCCATTGAAAAGCGGTTCACCTTTGCCGATTTCAATGCCGCCTTCGCGTTCATGACGCGCTGTGCCATGCGAGCCGAACAGTTGGATCATCACCCCGAATGGCGCAATGTCTACAACAAGGTGGACGTGGTGCTGACGACCCATGACATCGACGGCATCAGCGACCGCGACCTGGCCATGGCGCAGTTCATGGATGCCGTTGCGGGCGTTTGAACAGGGTCGCGCCGGTCAGGCGGCAAGCCGCATCGCCCGGCGATAGCCGCTGGGCGACATGCCCGTCCATTCCCGAAATGCCTGCCGAAACGCGTCCGAATCGCAATAGTCCAGCCTGACCGCAATCGCCTCTATCGACAGGACGGTGCGGCTTAGAAGGTCCAGCGCCACTTCCCGGCGGCAGCTTTCGCGGATCTGGCGATAGCTGGTGCCTTCGCGCGCCAGACGGCGGCGCAGGGTCGGGCCGCTGCCGCCCATGGTGGCGGTGATTTCTTCAAATGCGGGCATCCGTTGCCGGTCGCACAAGGAACGCAGCGCGATGCGGCGAACCTGTTCGGCTATGTCAGCAGCCGGACCGTCATCCATCGGCCCCATGCCGAACAACAGGTTGCCCGGCGGTCGCGTCGCCAGCTCATCCGCGCTGCGGACGACCGGATAATCCAGCATCGCCGCATCGAATGCAAAGCCCGTCCAGCCGTCCGCCAGCCGCACGTTGAACATGAATTCCGGCAGATCCAGCGCCCGAAAGACGACCTCTTCATGGTCCAGCGCGACATGGCGGATGGCGATGGGCCGTCCGATCAGCCAGCTGAGCAGCGTATGGATATGCGTTACCCCGAACAGATCGATCAGGCAGCCGGATACGGTTTGTCCCGGCGGCCGCATCGAATCTAGCGCCAGTTCCGCCATGTCGGCGCGGGTGCTCAGCGTCATGCGGCCACAGCGCCAGTCGATCGCTTCGAAACATTCGGCGCAGCGGCTGATGGCTTCGCGCAACGTGCGCGCGCCCGACAGGCTGTAGAGAATGATGCGCCAGTCGTAGCGGCGCATACCGGGGCGGCCCAGCATCTGGCTGTCATGCGCCGCCAGTTGGCCAATGGCGCGGCCCGACAAACGGGCAAGATGAGAAACGGTCAGCTGTTCGATATAGGCGTTGAGCGACGCATTCCCCGGCGGGGGCAGGTCACCAGGCTGAAACAGCGAATCGAGCGATCCAAAACTGTCCCGGTAAATGGTCAGCACGCGCAGGGTGAGGCGTTCACCCGTGCGCCATTCCGTCCCTTCCCGTCCCTGCACTTCGTCCATGCTGCCTATTCTCCCCATTTTTCGATCAGCCTGCCACCCGCAATAACGCAAATAATTGCGCCAAATTGAGCCGGGGCGTGGACATGCTGCGCAAAATCGCCGCCGTCGGTGATCGATTTCAGGGTGGCGTGTTCTGCGCAAGAGCGCAAGATGCGCGGACAAGAGCCAGTAACGGGGCCGATGGAGGATATTGGATGACAGCGCGTGCGCCATTACCCCTGACCAAAGCCGGGCGGAAGCTCAGTTTGGCGCTGATCGCTGGAGGCGCGGTGATGCTGACCGCGGCCGACGCCCCCACGGGCGGAGAGCCGGGCATCCATGCCTTTGTCCTATCCAACTTCTTCCTGGTCAACGGTGGCGAAGCCGATGTCTGCAAGATCCCCGACGAAGGCGATCTAGACCGCTTCTACGCCACCCTTTCCCCTGAAGATCAGGCGAAGTTCGCGGGCCCGGAAAAGCGGCAGGCGCTTGAAATCTACATGAACGAGAAAATGGGCTTCCGGCGCATCTTCATGTGGGGGGAACGCAGCGCCGACGTCAAATACCCGCCCGGATACGATCCGAAAAAGACGCCGACCCCCGAACAGGCGATTGCCATCGGCGCGCTTAATGGATTGCCCAAGGGCAAGGGTCGGCTGGCCTTTTCGAACCGGGAAGTGGTGTATAGTTCCTGTTCGGACCCGCAGGATTTCCGCCATCTGGCCAAGAATTTCCGCACCTATAATGGGCCGGTCGCTGCGGGCATCAACCTGGACGAGAAGGTGAGCAAGGAAGATTTCACCGGCCCGGACGGAAGCAAGGGCGTCGACAATCAATTGTGGCGGGCCGTGGGATGCGTGCAGGCTTTCCGCGTGGACAGCCAGCGGGAAATCGCCAGCAAGGACATGATATCCATGCGCGCGCCGACGCTGATCGAATTGCGCGGCGTAGACGATATGCAAAATGACCCCGATGTGACGGTGACGGTCTATGCCGCCGCCGACCCCCTGCCCACCGACGGACGGGGCGAAGCACTGAAAAGCGCGACCTTCTCGGTCGATCCCGATCCGCGCCTGCGATCGACCACGCGCGGCCGCATCGAAAAGGGCGTGCTGACCACCGAACCGTTCGACCTGTTGATGAACTATAAGGAACAGATCGTCGATGCGCCCCGCGACATCAGGGGCGCACGACTCCGTGCGACGATGAAGCCGGACGGCAGTATCGAAGGCAATTTATACGGCTATTATACGCTGGACAGCTATTACAGCTTCATCGAGCAGATGACGCAGAATGGCTCCATTCTGACGCAGATAAGTTGTCCAGGCGTTCGCCAGGCGATCGACCGGATGGCGGATGGCTATCGCGACCCCAGGACCAAACGCTACACCGCAATCTCTTCGGCCCACGGCTTTAAGGGCGTGCGCGCGTTCGTGGCGCCCCAGCAGACCGCACAAGCGGACCAGACCCGATGAAAGACCCCGTGATCACCACCCAGTCGCAGGCCAAGCGCCGCCGCATCGCTCCATTCGTGCTGGGCGCTGCGTGCCTGACGCTCGCGGGCAGCATCGCCTTTACCTTTAGCGGCGCGCGTGCGGATGAAAGCATGGCGGACACGCCGCCCAGCCAGCTGCGCCGGTTGACGGAGCTGCAATATCGCACCGCAATCGCCGATGCGTTCGGCCCGGACATCAAGGTCGTGGGCCGCTTTTCGCCCGACCTGCGCATCGATGGATTGCAGGCTGTCGGTGCCAGTGCCGTGTCGGTGACGCCCGCCGGTCTGGAACAATATGAAGATATTGCGCGGGCCATCGCGACACAGGTCACGGACAAGGATCATCGCGACCGGCTGATCGGCTGCGCACCGTCCGCCACCGATGCCAAGGGCGCGGCCTGCGCGCGCGATTTCATCCAGAAGGTGGGGCTGAAACTCTACAGGCGTCCGGTGTCCAGCGCCGAATTGCAGCAGCGGGTGGCCGCGACGCTGGACAGCGCGGCGCGGCTCAATGACTTCCATGCGGGTCTTGCCGCCACTTTGGCAGGCATGCTGACCAGCCCGGATTTCCTGTTCCGCATCGATTGGCCCGACCGTAGTGGCCGGGGCATCGACGCCTGGTCAGCGGCGAGCCGCCTGTCCTATCTATTGTGGAACGCAGCACCCGACGCGGCGCTGTTGGCCGCAGCCGCGGACGGATCGCTCAACACCCCTGCGGGCCGCGCCCGCGAGGTCGAACGGATGATGGCGTCGCCCCGCTTTGCTGACGGGGTTCGCGCTTTCTTCACCGACTATCTGCGGCTGGACGGGATGGACGACCTGTCGAAGGATGCGCTGATCTACCCCGCGTTCAACAGTTCCGTCGCATCCGCGATGCGGGAACAGACGCTGCGCACCATCACCTGGCTGCTGGTCGACAAAAAGGGCGACTATCGCGACCTGTTCACCACCAACGCGATCGCGATGAACCGCACGCTGGGACCGATTTACGACATTCCGGTGTCGAAGACCGACTGGTATATTCATCAATATCCGCAAGGCGATCCGCGCACAGGATTGCTGACCCATGCCAGCATATTGGCGCAGCATTCGCATCCGGGTCGCACGTCGCCGACCCTGCGGGGCGTGGCGCTGACCGAGATATTTTTGTGCGAAAAAATCCCGGCTCCGCCCGCCAACGTCAATTTCGCGGTGGTGCAGGATGTCAACAATCCGACGTTGAAGACGACGCGGCTGCGGCTTCAGGCGCATCTGGACGATGAAGAATGCGCCAGCTGTCACAAGCGCAGCGACCCGATGGGCCTGGGGCTGGAGCAGTTTGATGGCGCGGGCCAGTTCCGTACACTGGAACATGATGTGACAATCGACGTGACCGGATCGTTCGAGGCGAAGCCGTTCAATGGCGCGGCGGCCATGGGCAAGCTGTTCCATGACAGCGAACAGGTCAGCGCCTGCCTGGTGCAAAGCGCCTGGCGATATGCCCATGGGCGCAATCCGGTCGCGACCGATGCGGCGGATATTGCCCGCCTGACCAAAGGTTTCGCGGGCGAGGGCCATCGCTTTTCCGCCCTGATGCGCAGCATTGCCCTCGACCCCGGACTGATCGCCCTGCCCCGCACGATAAGGGCTGACGCCCCGCGCGCGAAGAAACAAGGAGTAAGCGGATGACCGCTGCAAAAATGATCGACGACAGGCTGGTTCAAGGCACCACGCGGCGCGGTTTCCTGTTGCGCGGCGTGGTCGGTGGCGCGGCGGTGACGATTGGCTTGCCGATCCTGGACGCTTTTCTGGACAATAATGGCACGGCCTTTGCGGCGACGCTGGGTGGCGGCAACCTGCCGGTGCGTTTTGGCACATGGTTCTGGGGCTGCGGCATGATCCCCGACCGTTGGGTGCCCAAGGCGACCGGTGCCGATTACGATCTGCCGCCGCAGCTGCAGCCGATCAAGGACATCCGCCAGCATGTCAGCGTCCTGTCGGGGTTCAACGTGTCGCTGGGCAGCAGGGGCAACCTGCCCCACCTGTCCGGCAATACCGGCGTGCGCACGGGCGGCGCGGCGGACGACTGGCTGGCCATTCGCGCGCCTACGCTGGACGTATTGATCGCGGACGCGATTGGCGGCGGGTCCTTTTTCCGGTCGCTGGACCTTAGCGCCGATGGCAATACGCGGACCAGCTATTCCTTCCGCGACGGTCGCACCATGAACCCGACGGTGCCCAGCGCGACGGAATTTTACCGCAAGATATTCGGCGGCGACTTCAACGACCCCAACAAGGCGGATTTCAAGCCCGATCCGCGCGTCATGGTTCGCCGTAGCGTGTTGTCGGGCGTCACCGACCGGCGTCATGCGCTGTTGAACAGCGTGGGGGCGTCGGACCGGGCGCGCCTGGACCAATATTTTACCGCCGTGCGGGAAATGGAGGACAAGCTGGCGCTGCAGTTGCAGAAGCCGCCGCCAGCCGAGGCCTGCTCCATTCCCGCCGAACCCGCCGCTTTGCGGGCTGGTGCCGACATCACCGATGTCGAACAGCGCAAACAGAATCACAAGATGATGGCGCAGATGCTGGCGATGGCGCTCGCCTGCAACCAGACCCGCGTTTTCAACATGAACTTTTCAACCGCCGCGTCCGACCTGCGCCAGTCCGGCAACACGACCGGCTACCACCAGATCACGCATGAGGAGATGGTCGACCGGTCCATAGGCTATCAGCCGACCGTCGATTTCTACGCGCTGCGCAATATGGAAGCATGGGCCGATTTCGTCGCTGCGATGGCGGCGGTCAAGGAAGGCGACGGCACCCTGCTGGACAACATGCTTGTCTTTGCCCATTCCGACGTATCTTATGCCAAGAACCACGACGTTCAGGGCATTCCGATGATGCTGGCCGGTTCAGCGGGCGGCAAGGTGAAGCCCGGCATCCATGTCGCCGGGGCGGGCGAACCGATCAGCCGTGTCGGATTGACCATTCAGCGGGCGATGGGATTGCCGGCGGAAAGCTGGGGCCTGGACGATATGACGACGAAACGGTCTGTCAGCGACATCCTCGTCTGACATTGATGCAACAATTAGAAGGACAAGAGCAGGAATGACTTTTGGTTTCCGGGCCGTCGCTGCCCTTTCCATGACGCTATTCGCGGGCAGCTATGCCGCTTATTCAGCCTATGCCGCGTCGCCTGAGGCAACGAACGCCGTCAATGCGCGCAAGGCGAATTACAAGGAGATTGGCGGCGCGTTCAAGACGATCAATGACGAGCTGAAATCGGGTGCGCCCGACATGAACACCGTTCGCCCCTCCGCCGCTGTCATTGCCCGTCGATCCGCATTGCAGCTGAAGTTTTTTCCACGCGGCAGCGGGCCGGAATCGGGCCTGAAAACGCGGGCGAAGGCGGAAATCTGGAAAGACAGCGCGACCTTCACCAAATTGCAGAATGACATGGTCAGCGCGGCCAACCAGTTGTCGGCGGCAGCGGCCAAGGGTGATGTCGCGGCGATGAGCGCCGCCCGCAACACGCTGGGCGGGACGTGCAAAAGCTGCCACGACCGGTTCCGCGTTCCAGGATGACGGACAATATTGCTCAGGCGTCGGCGCATACAGAACCGATGCCCGCCACCCGCGTCCGCATATGGGATGTCCCCGTCCGGCTGTTTCACTGGGCGCTGGTCGTGCTGATCGGCATAGGCTGGTGGACGGGCGAAAACCGCATGCTCGATTGGCATCGGCTGGCGGGATATTCCATTCTGGCACTCATCCTGTTCCGGTTGATATGGGGCGTGATCGGCAGCGGGACGGCGCGCTTTTCCAGTTTCGTCCGCGGACCGTGGACGGTCGCATCCTATGTGAAGGGCGCGATGTTCAAGCGCGGCGTCCATGGCGTGCCGGGCCATAATCCGCTGGGCGGTTGGAGCGTGGTGGCGATGCTGCTGCTGATCGCCACCCAAGTGGGTCTGGGCCTGTTCGCCATTGATATTGACGGAATGGAGTCGGGGCCATTCGCCTATCTGGTCGAATTTGATACCGGACGATGGGCAGCGGAATGGCATGCGGTCATATTCAACCTGGTGCTGGCGCTGATCGCCATCCATGTCGTGGGCGTGCTGTTCTACCTGCTGTATCGGCGCGACAATCTGATCGGCCCGATGATTACCGGATCGCGCCGGTGGGTTGGCAACCAACCGGGGGTTCGTTTCGTGCCTGCATGGCTGGGCCTCAGCCTCATGGCCGCTTGCGCTGGGCTGGTGTGGCTGGTGATCAGCCTGTGGGGGCGGGCTTGATGCGATTGGCGGATGGCAGGACTGGGTTCCTGCCTTCGCAGGAACAGGGTTGATTATATAACAAAAAGGCCCCGGCAGTGATCTCACCGCCGGGGTCTTTTGTTGCGCACTGCCTTTTCAGGCCGCCTTGTCGATTGCCTTTACCAGCGACAGCACCATCTGGGCATGTTCCTGGCGGCAGATGAGCAGGTCTGGCAGGTAAACGTCCCTCTGATTGTAGACGAGCGGCGACCCGTCGATACGCGAACAGTGTAGGCCATGCGCCTGCGCCACCGCGACCGGGGCCATGCTGTCCCATTCAAATTGGCCGCCTGAATGGAGATAGATGTCCGCCTGACCCAGGATCACGGCCATGGCCTTTGCGCCTGCCGACCCCATGGGAACCAGTTCGGCGTCCAGTCCTTCGGCAACGGCGACCGCTTCGCTGGCGGGGCGGGTGCGGGATACGACCATGCGCAGTTTTTGAGGCGCGGGCGGAAGAGCCTGCGTCCGATCAGTGCGCAGCACGGTTCCCGCGCCGCTGCCCGACAGATCCAGCCCCGGCAGTGCCACCGCGCCGATTACCGGCTGTCCGTCGATGGCGAGGCCCACATGCACCGCCCAGTCCGCGCGCGCTTCGCCATATTCGCGCGTGCCGTCGACCGGATCGACGATCCACACCCGGCTCTTGTCCAGCCGCGCGGCATTGTCCTTTTCCTCCTCGGAAAGCAGGCCATCGTCTGGCCGGGCTTCCCGCAGGGCATGGACCAGGAACTGGTTGGCGGTCTGATCGCCCGCCTTGCCCAGCGCCTTGGCGCTGAACACGCCGCTGTCGCGCACCGCCAGAAGGATGCGGCCAGCGACTTCGGCGAGGTGAGCGGCCAGTTCCGCGTCGCTCAATGATTTGACGTCCACGGGCGCGGTCATGGGATCAACCTCGCCACGATGGCTTCAGCCGCTTCGTCGGGGGTCATCGCGATGGTGTCGATGCGGATTTCCGGGTCCTCCGGCGCTTCATAAGGGCTGTCGATGCCCGTGAAGTTTTTGAGGTCACCGCTCCGCGCCTTTTTATAGAGGCCCTTGACGTCGCGCGATTCCGCTTCGGCCAGCGGGGTGTCGATGTGGACCTCGATAAACTCGCCGGGCTGCATCATCTGGCGCACCATGTCGCGTTCGGCGCGGAAGGGCGAGATGAAGGCGGTGATGACGATGAGGCCAGCGTCGGTCATGAGCTTTGCGACCTCACCCACGCGGCGGATATTTTCCACGCGGTCGGCGTCGGTAAAGCCCAGATCCTTGTTCAAGCCATGGCGGACATTGTCACCGTCCAGCAGGAAGGTGTGGCGGTTCATCCGCGCCAGCTTCATTTCCACCAGATTGGCGATGGTCGATTTGCCCGCGCCCGACAGGCCGGTGAACCACAGCACGGCGGGCTTCTGGTTTTTCAGCCCCGCATGGAATTCACGGGTGACGTCGGTCGCCTGCCAATGGACATTCTGTGCCCGGCGCAGGCTGAAGTTCAGCATGCCTGCGGCGACGGTGGCGTTGCTGATCTTGTCGATCAGGATGAAGCCGCCGAGCGTCCGATTCTGTTCATAGGGTTCGAACACGATCTGCTTGTCGGTCGACAGGTTCGCCAGGCCGATGGCGTTCAGGTCCAGCGTCTTGGCCGCCAGATGTTCCATCGTGTTGACGTTGACCTGATATTTCGGCTGCTGGATCGTCGCGGTGACGGTCTGCGCGCCGATTTTCAGCCAATAGGGACGGCCCGGCAGCATTTCCTCATCCGACATCCACACGAGGGTGGCTTCGAATTGGTCGGCGGCCTGCGGCGGATTGTCGGCCAGCGCGATCACGTCGCCGCGCGAACAATCGATTTCATCGGCGAAGCAGAGGGTGACGGACTGGCCCGCGACGGCCTGATCAAGGTCACCGTCGAGTGTGACGATGCGCGTGATCGTGCTGGTCTTGCCCGAAGGCAGCACGCGCACGGCGTCGCCCGGCTTTACCGTGCCGGTCGCGATCAGGCCGGAAAAGCCGCGGAAGTCCAGGTTCGGGCGGTTCACCCACTGCACCGGCATGCGGAACGGCTTTTCCGCGTCGGTGGCGCTGTTGACCTCCACCGTTTCCAGATGTTCGATCAGCGCGGGGCCCTTATACCAGGGCGTGTTGGCGCTGGGGCCGGTGATGTTGTCGCCCTTGAAGCCGGAAATCGGCAGGGCGGTGAATTCCTTGATGCCGATGGAGTTGGCGAATTCGGTATAATCCTTGACGATGCCGTCGAAGACAGCCTGATCATAGTCGACCAGATCCATCTTGTTCACCGCCAGCACGATGTTCCGAATGCCGATCAGATGCGCCAGATAGCTGTGGCGGCGGGTCTGCGTCAGCACGCCCTTGCGCGCGTCGATCAGGATGACGGCGAGGTCGGCGGTCGATGCGCCGGTCACCATGTTGCGGGTATATTGTTCATGGCCGGGCGTGTCGGCGACGATGAACTTGCGCTTTTCGGTGGCGAAAAAGCGATAGGCGACGTCGATGGTGATGCCCTGTTCCCGTTCGGCGGCGAGGCCGTCGACCAGCAGCGCGAAGTCGATTTCCTGGCCCTGGGTGCCGACCTTCTTGCTGTCGGCTTCCAGCGCGGCAAGCTGATCCTCGAAGATCATCTTGCTGTCGTAGAGCAGGCGGCCGATCAGGGTCGACTTGCCGTCGTCCACCGACCCGCAGGTGATGAAGCGCAGCATCGTCTTGTGCTCATGCACCTTCAGATACTGGTCGATATCCTCCGCGATCAGCGCGTCGGTCTTGTAGATGGGTTCTGCAACAATGTCGGTCATCGTTTCGCTCTTATCTCCCCTCCCTTAAGGGAGGGGTCGGGGGAGGGCGTGTTCGAGGAGGTGGTCTTGACAGGCCCTCCCCTGACCCCTCCCGCGAGCGGGAGGGGAACGAAAGGCTGGCGTCAGAAGTAACCTTCCTGCTTTTTCTTTTCCATGCCTGCGCCGCCAGCATCCTTGTCGATGGCGCGGCCCTGCCGTTCCGATGTGGTGGTGAGCAGCGTTTCCTGGATCACTTCCGGCAGCGTCTTTGCCGTGCTTTCGACCGCGCCGGTCAGCGGGTAGCAGCCGAGCGTGCGGAAACGGATGGAGCGCATCACCGGCTCTTCACCCGGCTTTAGCGGGAAACGGTCATCATCGACCATCAGCAGCATGCCATCACGCTCCACGGTGGGGCGCTTGTCCGCGAAATAGAGCGGGACAATCGGCACATTGTTGAGGTGGATATATTGCCAGATATCCAGCTCCGTCCAGTTGCTGATCGGGAAGATGCGGATGCTTTCGCCCTTGTTCTTGCGGGCGTTGTAGAGGTTCCACAGTTCCGGACGCTGGTTTTTCGGGTCCCAGCCGTGCGAAGCGGTGCGGAAGGAAAAGATGCGTTCCTTCGCGCGGCTCTTTTCCTCATCGCGGCGCGCGCCGCCGAAGGCCGCGTCAAAGCCATAGAGGTCAAGCGCCTGTTTCAGCCCCTCCGTCTTCCACATGTCGGTGTGGAGCGCGCCATGATCGAACGGGTTGATGCCCCGCTCCTGCGCTTCCGGGTTGTGATAGACGAGCAGCTCCATGCCGCTTTCCTGCGCCATCCGGTCGCGCAGCTTGTACATTTCCTGGAATTTCCAGGTCGTGTCCACGTGCAGCAGCGGAAAGGGCGGCGGCGAAGGATAGAAAGCCTTGCGCGCGAGGTGCAGCATCACGGCGCTGTCCTTGCCCACGGAATAGAGCATGACCGGCTTTTCCGCTTCCGCCACGACTTCGCGCAGAATGTGGATGCTTTCAGCCTCCAGCCGTTCCAGATGGGTCAGGGTCGATTTACTCAGTTGGTCAGGCATCACTCTCTCTACCCTATGGGGTTGCGAGCTTTAGATTGCTGCTGACGCTTGACCGCGAAGCCCCCATATGGGAGCAAAATCCCATGTCCTCCGTTTTTGCCACCCAGCGCGAGCTGTTGCTACCCCTTGTGGAGGGTATCCATGAAAGCCCGCCCTGGGGTGGATTCCTGCGTCAGCTGGTTGCGCGAACCTATGCGCGCCGGGCGTTCCTGATCATCACCCTGGCCAATGCAGCGCCCGATCAGGAACCGGCGGTGGTGCATGTCGCGGCCCCCCGCGCCGCCACCGAACCGCCGCTGGATTTTCGCCGGATCGAACGGCTGGGCCTTCATCCTTATGGCGCGCTGCGACCGGGGCGCGTCTATTCGCTGGAAGAGATGCTGGATTATGACCGGCCCGCGCAGCGCGATCGCCAGCGCGCGGAGCTGGACGAAATGAACATCCGTTATGGCCGGTTCCTGAGGGTGTCGGCGGGCGGCGCGGCGGACGCATGGCTGCTGCTGGTGCGGGAGCGGGAGGATTTCACCGCCTCTGCCGTCGCCGCGCTGTCGGGCGTGGGTCCGCATCTTTCCGCCGCGCTCAAGACGCTGGCTGCGTTGATCGAACAGAGGCTGCAGGTTGCGCTTGCCCAATCGGCGCTGCAGCGGCTGGGCGTGGGGCAGCTGGCGTTCGACGCGACTGGCCGGGTGATGGCGGCGGACAGGCAAGCGGAGGCTTTGCTGTCCTTCGTCCCCGATCCCGACCCGACTGCCGGACGGCGGCTCCAACTGTTGCCTGCGGTGTCTCAGGCGCTGGAGGCGGCGTGCGCCGAACTGGCTGCGGCACCGCCGGGGGCCAGCCTGCCCCTGCCGCTGGGCACGCAGGCGGGGCTGTGGATGCTGCTGCGCAAGGCGGACCTGCCGCTGGCGGAACCATGCGCCTTTCCAGCCGCCACGGGCGTGCTGCGTATCCACCAGCGGGAAGATGCCCTGCGCGCGCGCCGTGCGCTCTCAGCCATATATGGGCTGTCGATGAATGAAGCCGCGCTGGCGCATCAATTGTCGATGGGGGAAACGATCGTGGAGGCTGGCCAGAATCTGCGGCTGACCCCGGAAACGTCGCGCAGCTATTCCAAGCGCATCTATGCCAAGACCGGGACGTCCAGTCAGGCTGATCTGGTCCGGCTGGTGCTGACCGGCCTCGCGCCCTTTGCTTGAGGGCCTGTAGAGCGGCGTTTCCTTACCCCTTTCGCGGCCATGCCATATGATGTAAGTGTTTACTCATAAGAGTGATGGAGAGCGCTGCATGGCTACGATTCTTGCCGACAATCGAAACAGTTTCGCGATTTTGCCCGATTCGCCCGACCTTGCCAGAGCGCTCGACGAAGCGAATGTGCCGACTTTGCTGGCGGCCTATGTCCATATGACGCATGATGCGGCGTTTCTGGATCGCTTTGCCGACCATATCCGCCCGGCCTTTTCCCAGCCACCAACCGACATTCCCGAAGAACTGGCCGACGACCTGCGCGCCAGGATGCGGCATTTGCTGACGACGGGCGAAGGTTATCAGGCCAGGCCCGCGTCCGATGCCCTGCTGCAACGGATCATGACCGTCACCGTCGGCGAGCCGGTGGAGGATGAATTTCTGGAACTGGTGGAGGACCAGTGCGGATTTCGCCCCTATATCGACCGCAGCCAGATGGTGGGGCGCAAGGCCCCCAAGGCCGATTTCAAGATATTGGTCATCGGCGCGGGCATGACCGGCATGGCCGCCGCGACCAAGCTGCGCGAGGCTGGCTATAATTTCGTCGTCATCGAAAAGAACGCCGATGTGGGCGGCACCTGGTATGAAAATCGCTATCCGGGCGTGGGCGTGGACACGCCGAGCCATTTCTACAGCTTCAGCTGGGAAATCTGGCCCGATTGGCAGCATTATCATCCGCACGGCGCGGACATGCAGAAATATATGCTGGCGACCGCCGACAAATATGGCCTGCGCCGCGACATCCGCTTCAACACCAAGGTGGAAAAGCTGGTCTGGAGCGATGTCGACAAAGTTTGGACGGTGACGGTCCAGAAGGCTGACGGCACCCGCGAGGACATTGTGGTGAACGCGGTCATCAACGGCCACGGGCCGGTCAACCGCTACCAGTTCCCCGACATTCCGGGCCTTGACGATTTCGCGGGGACATTGGTGCACACGGCCAATTATCCCGCCGATCTGGACCTGAAGGGCAAGCGCGTCGCGGTGATCGGCACCGGTGCCAGCTCCGCGCAGCTCGTGGGCGCGATTGCTCCCGAGGTCGGTCAGCTGACCATCTACCAGCGGTCGAAGCATTGGGTATTGTTCAACCCCGAACTCACCCATGAAGTGAGCGAAGGCATGCGCTGGGCGTTGGCGAATATTCCCAATTACAAGGAATGGTTCCGTTTCCGCGTCTATTGGGCGGCGGCCGACGGGCTTTATTCGAACGTGGTCAAGGACCCGGCCTGGGAAGGCAATATGACGGCCGTGTCGCAAGGCAATGCCATGACCCGCGAATATGCGCTGGGCTATATGCAGCAGCGCTTCGCGGACAGGCCGGACCTGATCGAAAAGCTGACGCCTGATTTCCCGATCTTTTCCAAGCGCATCATATTGGACAATGGCTGGTTCGACGCGCTGGCGCGACCGAACGTCCATCTAGAAGATCAGGGCATCGCGCGCATCCTGCCAAACGGGATCGAAGCCAAGGACGGATCGGTGTTCGAATGCGACGTCATCATCTGCGCGACCGGTTTCAACGTCGCCAAGATGATCGGCAATCTGACGATCAAGGGCATTGGCGGCCGCGACCTGGGTGAGGAATGGGGCGAGGATGATCCGCGCAGTTATCTGGGCATGTGCGTGCCGGGCTATCCCAATTATTTCCATACGGTCGGCCCGAACAGCGCGCCCAACCATGCGGCGGGCCAGAACATGATTTCAGAATGCCAGGTGCATTGGATCATAGAGGCGCTGGACCGGATCAATGAAGCGGACGCGAACGCCTTTGAAGTGACGCAGGACGCCTTCGACGCATGGAACCGGAAGGTGGAGGAACGCATGCCCCAGATGATCTGGACGCATCCAGGCGCCAATTCCTACTATAATAACTCAAAGGGCCGGGTCTTCCTGTCCTGGCCCTGGCGACTGGTGGACTTCTTCCATGCGACGCGCGCGCCGGAGGATGGCAGCTATCGACTGCTGCACTGATCCGGCTGGATAGCTGACGAAATCGGCCCGCGCCTGATGAGGGTGCGGGCCGATTGCGTTTGGGGCGCTGCATGCTGCTGCGGAGGCAGTCGTCCAGTTGGAATGGCAGGGCTGGGTTCCTGCCTTCGCAGGAACACAGGGAAATCTCCCGCTTGGGCTATATTTGCGGGATCGCCGCTTCGCCCTGGACTGCCCGCGCCGCGCCCCGGATCGCGCCTTCGATATAGCCGACGCCAGTGCAGTCGCCGACTTCCTTTACGCTGAAGCCATGAGCGCGCAGCGAGTCGGCAAGGCTGCTGTCGCCATGCGCGCCCTTGGCGACGATGACGGTGTCGGCGGGGACCAGATGCCTTTCCCCTTCCGCCGTGGTGAAGGAAACGGCTTCGCGGTCGATGCGGATGTCCTTCGCCTCCGCAAACAGCGCGACGCCATGTTCGCGCAGTTCTGGGATCAGGCGCAGGCGACGGACAACGGTCAATCCGCGCCCGAACTTTGGCCCTTCCTCGACCACCGTGACCTTCCGGCCCCGCTCTATCAGGAATTCGGCCAGTTCCACGCCGACCAGTTCGCCGCCGATGATGACGACACGGTCGCCCAAAGGCATCCACTGACGGGTCGCCTTGCGCACGAAGTCGAGATTGGCGGTCACGCCGGTGGCGGCACCGATCCGGGTGGCGAGCCGGGTGGCAAGGCCGGTCTTGCGCTTCAGCGCGTCGGAGCTTTCCCCCAGCATCATCTTGCGCATGTCGTCACCGCTGAACACATGGTCCAGATCATTGCCGGGGATGGGGGGCATATCGCGCACCGCGCCGGTCGCGACGATCACTTCATCGGGCGCGAGTGTTTGCAACAGTTCGGGCGTCGCGACGGTTTTCAGCCGCACATCGACGTCGGATGCCTCGATTTCCCGCTTCAGCCATTCCAGGATGCGTTCGTTGGGTTCGTAGGCGAGTGAAGCGAAGCGCAACGTGCCGCCCAGCCGGTCGCTTTGTTCGATCAGCGTGACGTTGTTACCCAAAGCATCCAGACGGCGCGCCGCCTCCATGCCCCCGGGCCCGCCGCCGATGACGACATAGCGCTTGCCCGTCGCCGGGGTGGCGCGATCCTGCAGATGTTCAAAGCCGGTTTCGGACCGCACCGCGCAGCGCACTTGCTGCCGGATATAGGCGGTGCTGACGCAGGTGTAGCAATAGATGCAGGGGCGAACATCCTGCGGGCGGCCAGCGGCCAGCTTGTTGGGTAGCTGCGGGTCCGCCAATATCTTGCGCCCCATCGCCAGGAAGTCGAACGCGCCTTCCTGAAAGCGCTTTTCGCCCCGGTCGGGTTCGACCCGCCCCGACGCGATGATCGGAATGCCGACCTCTGCCCTTATCGCGGCGGCGGCGGGGATATTCATTTCCGGTTCGTGCGGGATGTTCGATCCCGAATGCAGCTTTGCCTGGCCGACATCATGATAGGCGGTGACGGCAATCGCGTCCGCGCCACCCGCTTCCAGCATGCGCGCGACGGCCCTGGCATCGTCCAGCGTGGTGCCAACCGCCTTGCCTGCTTCGCGGGAATCCAGCTTCATCCAGACGGGGAAGTCCGGTCCCACCGCTTCGCGCACCGCCGCCAGCACCTCCAGCATCAGCCGCGCGCGGTTTTCCAGCGGGCCGCCATATTGGTCCGTCCGCTTGTTGGTCGAAGGCGAAAGGAAGGAGGAGATGAGATAGCCGTGGCCGCCGTGAATTTCACAGGCGTCGAACCCGGCTTCCTTTGCGCGGCGCGCGCCATCCGCATATTGGCGCACCGCAATCGCTATGTCCTCGACCGTCAGCACCTTGACCGACGGCACGGCGCTGCCGCCAAAGGCCTCCAGCTCTTCGGGCAGGAAATAATCGGGGAAGTCGCCGACGAACGGGCCGGGCAAGGACGGTGCCCACAGTGGATGCCCGTCCTGCGCCGAATGCCCCGCCATCAGCCCGCCCTGATGGATCTGGGCCGCGATCTTCGCGCCATGGGCGTGCACCCTGTCGGTCAGGCGGCGCAGGCCGGGCAGGAAGCGGTCGTCCGACACGCCAAGCTGATTGGGCTGAACCGCGCCGACCGGCCATGCGACCCCCATCACGCCGGTGACGATCAGGGCAGCGCCGCCCTTCGCCTGTTCCTCATGATAGGCGATCAGCCGTTCGCCCGCCGTGCCGTCATCTTCGGCCAGGCTGACGCCCATGGCGGTCACGAACATACGGTTGCGCAAATCCATCTGGCCGATGCGGCCCGACGAAAGAAGGCCCGAAAAGCCCTTGCCCGCTGACTGTCTACCCTCGCCCACAACATCCCTCCATCATTCCGCCGTGCGGTTTTGTTGCGCGACAGTTCGACCATACAGTCTGTATTGTCAACTGCGCTTTCGAAAGCTAGACGTCCGCGACGCTGGATATTCGGTTACGGTTGAACTACCCGGTCGTTCCAGAGGAGAACATATCTTTGGCCAATGGTCTGTCCCGCCGTAACTTTTTACAGGAAGAACAGCGCGCGCGCACGCACGCCCTGATCGTGGACGCGGCGCTCAAAGTGTTTGCCGACCGGGGCTATGTCGGCAGCTCGATCGAGCATATTTTGGTGGCCGCTGGCGTGAGCCGCGCCGCATTTTACAGCCATTTTGACGGCAAGCTGGCGGTCGTCCGGGCGATTGCCAAGGATTTCGAACCTGCCTGGCATCCGGTCTTTGCCTATCTGGCCGAGTTGCGGGACCCTGGCCTGCCGGAATTGACCGAATGGGCGACCCGCCATCTGGAAATGCATCGCACCAACCAGGACACCTGCACCCTGCTGACCCAGGTCGCGGTGCTGGAGGAGGCGCTATATTGGGAAGTGTCCGCGCAACGAGACATCATCATCACCATGCTGGCGGAACGGCACAAGGCGTTCGCGCTGGCGACCCGCGACGATGACGTCCTGCTGGAAGCGCATATCCTGCTGTGGGGCATGGACCAGGCCTGTTTTCATGTGGTCCGCCAGCATCTGCACGACCCCAGCAAGCGCGCAGCGGAAATTATCGCCGGACAGATGAAGGCATTTTTGGACAAGCATGGTGGCTGATCGACGGTCGGGGCTTATGATGCGCGGCTGACGCGGCGTCCTACCCGGCCATTGGCTGTTTTTCGAATCCCATCACGAACCGCCGCAATATCTGCTTCTGAAGCTCCATGAGATTGGGATCGACCGACGCCTGTCCCGTCAATGTTTCGATGAGCGGCGATGACCAGAAGAAGCCGAACAAGGTGTTGAAGATCGCGACGATTTGCAGCGCGACCAGTTTTTCATCGTCATTCTGCACCCCCAGCGTGGCGTTCAGCCTGCGCCCATAATCGACGAGCCGCGCCAGCCAGCCGAGCGCGATTTCGTCCGGGTCGGAATCACGGGAAATCACCGCGCGGATCAACAGTCTGGGTATGTTGGGATGATCCGCCAGAAGATCGGTCATCTGGTCCGTCAGCGCATAGAGAATGGGCATGTCGGCTGGACCGGCGAGGATCTGGTCCATCAGTTCGGTCAGGGGCCGCAGCGCCCGTTCATAGACCTGCTGATACAGGTCCTCCTTGCTCGCAAAATGCTTGTACAGGCCGGGCTGCTGAATTTCGGCCATGGCCGCGATGTCGCGCAACGACGCGGCACCAAACCCCTTTTGTGCGAACTGCGCCTCTGCTGCGTCAAGTATGCGGTGCGCGGTGCGCTGACCCTTGTTCATCGATGTTGCGGGTCCCCTGTAGACGCGCGCCCAGCATGGACGATGTTCCGCAAACTTGCAAAAGCGACTTGTTCGGAAAAGTTATCATGCTATAACTTTTCTGGTCAAGCGGGCTGCGCCATGCGTCGTCCTGCAATGTTTAGGAGAAGATGATGCTTGATGAAGCGCGTAAGCAGTATCTGTCGGACATTCTGCGCCCGGTCGCGCCGCCGCGCGAAATCGACAAGCCATTCACCGAAGAACAAAAGCGGCGCATGTTGGACGTGGTCCACGACAAGGGCGAATGGAAGCTGATTCTGGCCCAGCATTTCCCAACTCCAGAAGCACTGCTCGCCACCTTTGCGGGCGGATTCCCGGAGGGATTCAAGCCCACGCTGGACATGTTCCTGACGCCGACTTTCCGCGGATTTCTGGCCAATTATTCGGCGGTCCTATATCCCGAACTGCACGACATTTTTTATAATGAGGCGTTCCTCAATCACGCGAAATCCTACTGGAACGCGGAATATGCAAAGCCCCAGATGATGTTGTTCAACGTCAACGGGCCTGCGGCAAACTCCGATCCGGGCCATCTCGACACGCCCAGCTTCCGGGGTGTCCGTTATGAAAATTCGCCGACGTGGCTGTGTTCGGTCATGGGGCGTTCGGGACTGTTCCAGGACTATCTGATCAAGATGGCGCAGGTCATCACCTGGTTCAGCCATGATCCGGCCAGCGGTTTTACCTATTGGCCCGATGGTCCGCTGGCCAAACCGGCGCGCTTGCAGTCGCCCATCTATAACCGCGCCGTCGTCGTGCAGAATGAAATGCTGGTCCATCGCGGCGAGGCCAACGGCCCGGTCGAACGCCGTAATCCGGCCGGTCTATGCTTCGACACTGTCTTCACGGGCGACCAGGGCGATCGGGATGGCTGGGTCATCAAGAATGGCGACCAGGTGATCGAACGCTACCACACCGATGACCTGCGTTTTCTGGTTCATTGGTCGGCCGAAGTGTTCAGCGACTTTGCCGAATTGAAAAAGAATATGGATGGGTCCGACGACCTGACCCACGAACAGGCGATCGACATGCTGATCAAGGACGTCCGTTCGCGCGGCGTTCAGATTGAAACGCCGTCCGATCCACTCAACGACCCAGCGTTCATCCGCTCACTCAATGCCGCCTATAATTTTGGCGGACCAGCGGAATATCCGCCCGAAGCGCAGGTCGACCGCCCTATGGCGGCCTGAAGCCGGGGCGCGACCCCGCACTGAAAAACGGCTTCAAGGCGACAGGAAGGGCCGCGCTTTCATGAGCGCGGCCTTTCCACCACGCGACGGCTGAATGTATTTTGCATAATCGATGTCGAATCACTATGCACCGGCCCGACAGCCTGTTCGGGCTGACCAGCCTTGCGGAGAAGTTCAGATGAAGGGTCAAAACTATATCGACGGCCGTTGGATCGACGGTGAGGTGTCTTTCGAAACGGTGAACCCGTCCGACCTTGATGAAGTGGTCGGCAGCTATTCCAAGGTTGGCGAAGCGCAGATCCGTGAAGCCATGGCCGCGGCACGCCGGGCGCAACCGGGCTGGGCCGCTTTCAACATGCAGGCCCGTTCGGACATTTTGCGCAAGGTTGGCGACCTGCTGATCGAACGCAGCCGCGAAATCGGCACGCTGCTGGCGCGTGAGGAAGGCAAGACCCTGGCCGACGCCATCGGCGAAACGGTCCGTGCTGCCCAATGCTTCCATTATTCCGCTGGCGATGTGCTTCGCGCCCAGGGCGAATGGTACAACAGCATGCGCGACGGTTTCAACGTGGTGGTCACGCGGGAGCCGGTCGGCGTCGTGGCGGCGATCACGCCGTGGAACTTCCCGGTCGCGCTGCCAGCCGCCAAGATTGCAGGCGCGCTATCCTTTGGCAACACGGTGGTGCTCAAGCCGAGCTCCTACGTTCCCGGATCGGCAGTGATGCTGGCACGGTTGCTGGAAGAGGCGGGCGTACCGGCGGGCGTTTTCAACCTGGTGATGGGCGATGGCCGAGCCGCGGGCAACATCATGATCGATGAGGCCGACGCCCTGACCTTCACTGGCGGCACCTCGACGGGTCGGCTCGTGCTGTCCCGCGCAGCCGAGACCATGACGAAGTGCCAGCTCGAACTGGGCGGCAAGAACGCCCTTGTCGTCCTGGACGATGCCGATCTGGATCTGGCGGTCGAAATCGCCGGCAATGGCGCGTGGATCCAGACGGGGCAGCGCTGCACCGGCACGGAACGCATCATCGTGACGAAGGGCATTCACGACGCCTTTGTCGAGCGCATGGCAAAGAAGGCGGCCAGCTATAAGGTCGGCCATGCCCTGGACGCCGACACGCAGATCGGCCCGGTATGCAATGTCCAGCAGTTCAACGAAAACCTGCAGTTCGTAAAGGATGCGCAGGGCGAAGGCGCTGAACTGGCCGCAGGCGGCGTCGCAGTGGAAGGCCGCACGCGCGGCCTGTTCATGGCGCCTGCCCTGCTGGTCAACACACAGTCCGACTGGCGCTGCAACCAGCATGAATCGTTCGGGCCGATCGCGGCGGTCATGAAGGTCGAGGATCTGGACGAAGCCATCCACGCCGCCAACAATTGCGAGTATAAGCTGTCGTCCGGCATCGCGACCACCAACCTGAAAAGTGCCGAGCGTTTCCGCAAGGCGTCGCAGGCAGGCATGGTCACGGTAAACGCACCGACGGCGGGCCTGGAATATCATGTGCCGCTGGGCGGCCGTTCGCCGTCAGGCTATGGTCCCCGCGAGTCCGGCGCGGCAGCGGCGGAGTTCTTCACCGAGAGCAAGACCAGCTACATCAATCACGGCGCGCTCTAAAAAAGAGGCCGCTGGCATGCCCCTGTGACAGCAGGGGTGTGCTGGCGGCATGCTGTGTGCGCTGGTGGATCGGCATAGCTCGTTTCGGCGTGCTTGCTCTGAAGAGCCGCCTTTGGCCTGAGCCTGACGAAAAAAGGGGAGGACCATGACGGCGAAATTCGCCGCCCGGTCCTCCCCCTCTTTCAACCTTGATGAATATCAGTCGACCGCAATCTGGCGGGCGAGGTCAGGCATGATTGGCGGCACCTGATCCTGCAGGAAGCGGATGCGACCGCCAATAATCTGCTCGCTCATCTCAGGCTGGCTGTGGACCCAGAATTTATTGTCGGCCATCTGTTCAAGGAACAGGCGGCAGCCTTCGTCGAGGTCCATGCCATAATCGCGCATCATTTCGAACATCGCGCGGCGGTGCGACTGGGCATTGGCAGGCTCACCGTCACCGGCTTCGGCATTGAAGATGTTGGTGCGCAGCATGCCCGGCACGATGGTCGACACATGAATCGGCAGATTCTTGAGCTCCATTTCCAGATAGAGGCATTCGCTGAAAGCCTGAACGGCATGTTTGGTGACGGTATAGGCCGTCTGGGCAGGCATCGCTCCAAATGCGCCGACAGACGAAAGATTGCCGATCCACGCTTCCTTGCCGCTGGCGATGATCCGCGGCACGAATGCGCGCACGCCGTGGATGACGCCATGGACGTTGATGTTCAGCGTCGCTTCCCAACGTGCGGTGGGCACTTCCCACGTATAGCCGACGGTTTCGATCCCGGCATTGTTGATCAGCAGGCGCACTTCGCCATGACGGGCGAACACCTCTTCAGCGAAGCGGTCCAGTTCTTCCGGGCGGGATACGTCGAGCTTCCACGCTTCGGCAGTGCCACCCGCGCTGGTGATTTCGTCGACCGTCCCGGCCGCCGACTGTTCGTTGATGTCCGCCACGATCACGGTCATGCCAAGCTGCCCGGCCCGGCGGGCGAGGCCCGCACCGATGCCCGAACCAGCGCCGGTGATTACGGCAACGCCGCCCTCAAATGTTTCAGCATCCCGTGCCATTGTAGATCTCCTGCTATTATCTCGAAAAAACGGCCTGAACACATGGCCCTGCCGAAAAGCATGATTGTCCGCTGTGTCAGGATGAGCGCGCGAACGCGCGCTTCATGGCAATGTTCGTACCCAGCGTTATGGCGGGTGTTGAAGGCTGTCAACCCGCCTGCGGAACCGCCAGCATCTGCACATTTTCGCATAGCGCGCCTTCAGGATCGGTCGAAAATACCACGCGCACGCCATGGTCGGCTTCCTCATGGATCGGGCCGCACAGCTTGCCGCCGTTCGCGATGATTTTTTCCACCAGCGCGTCCAGGTCGGGGACGGTGAAGCCCAATATCACCTGCTGGTCGCGGGGGGCGTCGCGATTGACATAGTTGAACATGACCAGCGTGCCCTTGGTCCAGTCGCCGCCCGGTGCCATGATGACTTCGCGAAATGCTTCACCGTTAATGTCGCCTTCAACCCGCTGGACGAGGCCATAGCCGTACACAGTCCCATAATATTGGGCCATTGCCTCTTCATCGCGGCAAATCAGCTTAGTGAAAGTCGGAAGGTTGGTCATCGCATCTCTCCTCATCTTTGCGACAAGAGGCGGAACCGGCCATCCGGTCCCGCCCCCTGCCTGGAACATTCAAATGGTCATGACAGCCTGAAAGGCCGCCGCACCGTCAGAAGGTGATGCGCGCGTCGATGCCATAGGAGATCGGCCGGTTGAAGGTCGCCCCGGCAAAGCCCAGTCCGCCAAAGTCGATGCCGTATATCAGGCGCTGCTGATTCAGCAGATTGTCGCCCCAAACCCCCACATCCAGCTTGCCGCCGCCAACATTGATGTCTTCCACCGACAGGCGCGCCTTCACATTGTCCTGCGTAGGCGAAACAAGATCTTCATTGAACGGAGCAGTATTATCAAGCGCGTTGAAATAGATCTTGGTCCGGCGCGAATAGTCGCCGCGCAGCCGCACCGTCATGTCGCCGATGGAATAGGCATATTCCGCGCCAACATGGATCGTCCATTTGGGCGTGTAGACCGGATTGGCTTCATCCGACACGTCGAGCAGGACGTTGGTGGCCGGATCACGGAACAGGAAGCTCTTATAATTCGACTTCACATAGCCAACCGAGCCGTCAATCTGGAAGCCCATGAACGGCATTGCCGTCAGTTCCGCTTCAAAGCCCGACAGCTGCACCTTACCCGCGTTTACGATCAAAGACGTCGCGCCGCCGCTGCCCGCAGCAAATTGCTGCACCTGGAGGTCGCTATAATCGGTGATGTACCCGGCCAGGTTGAGCCGCACCCGATTGTCGAGGAACTGCGACTTGATGCCCGCTTCATAGGCGGTCGCCTTTTCAGGATCGAAGCTGTTGATGACGCCGGCGCGCGGGTTCAGACCACCCGAACGATAGCCGGTCGAAACGCGGGCATAGACCATCACGTCATCGGTAACCGCATAGGAAGCCGATGCCAGCCACGAGAAATTGTCGAAGCTCTTGCGACCGCGCTGCACCGGGCTGACGTCGCCAGCGAGGTAAATCGTCTTATCGTCGCCGGTGAAACGGCCACCCAAGGTGATTTCCAGCTTTTCATCCAGCGCCGACGGCTTCCAGCTGGCCTGTCCAAAGATCGCCATTGACTGCGACGTACCGCCAAAGGCCTGGATCGGATTGGCCCGGATGCCCAGCGTGCTGTCGACCGTCAGGCCGGGATTCAGGGCCAGAATAGCACCCACGGTTGACGCTGGAATGCGCGGATCCAGAGCCGGTATTCCGCCGACAGTCGAAAGCAAAGTGATCTGCTGGCGGTTATATTCCGACGATTTTTCGTAGAAATAATACATGCCCAGCAGATAGTTGATGTCGCCAACCTTGCCGAGGGCCTGCAATTCCTGGCTGAACTGCCACTGTTTTTGCGGCGCGTTATTGGCGTTGTAGAGCGGCGTGGGCTGAACCGAAACGAGCGTGAGCGAGTCGAAGTCGAGCACCGGGCCGCGCAGGACGCCGTTGCCGCCCAGATCCACGATCGAATCCTGGAAGAATTTCCGGTAGCCGGTGATCGATTTGATCGTCAGTTCCGGGATCGGTTCATAGCTGACGGTCAGGCCATGGCCCTGAACGCGTGTCTTGCCACTGTAGCGGACGTCGCCATTAGGTTCGGTAAAGCCTGCCTGCTGGACCGTGCCCTGCCGTTCGCGATCCACCATGAAGGGCGCGCCACCAAAGCTGGGCGATTGGGAATAATAATCCATCGCCTGCGGAGTAGCTGCAACCAGCTGGAAGAAGCCCGCCAGGCCGCGCCGTTCGTCCCAGTCGAAATTATAGTTGACGGTCACGTCGCCAAAATCGCCCTGAAGGCCCAGCGCGAAGGAGTTAGACTTCATCGCGCCCGGATCGCGCGACGACGGGGTCAATATGTTGTCGACCCAGCCGTCATTTTCACGGTGCTGGCCCGCAATCGACGCCTTGATCTTGTCACCAATGATATAGCCGGTGTCGATGCGCGCGCGGACATACCAGTCGTTATAGCGGCCATAGCCCGCCTTCGCGGTGACCCCCATATTGTCGCTTGGCTTCCGGGAAACGATTTGCAGCGCGCCGCCGATCGTGTTGCGACCGAACAACGTGCCTTGCGGCCCGCGCAGCACCTCGATCCGTTCCAGATCGATGAGGCTGAACACGGCGCCAGCCGCGCGCGCCAGATAAACGCCGTCGAGATAAACGCCCACGCCCTGTTCGGATACGGCGGACGGTTCGTTATTGCCGATGCCACGAATGTAGACAGTGGCCGCCGAAAGGCTGGCGGGCTGCTGTTCGATCGTCAGGTTGGGCGCGAACTGGGGGATATCCGTGGGATCGGCGATATTCTGGCGTTCGATGAAGTCGCCGCCCAGCGCAGTCACCGCGACAGGCACGTCCTGCAATGTTTCTTCAGAGCGCCGCGCCGTGACGACGATATCGCCAAGCATCCCCTGGTCCTGCGCCTGTTCGGCGGCAGGAACTTCCTGGGCATGGGCTCCGGCAGCGAATGGCAGTGCCAACATGGTGGCGACACCGGCCAACAACATGGATTTCATCAGATATCCTCCCTTTTTTTGGTTTTGCCTTATGATCGGCAATCGGTCTGTTCTTTATCCAGACGACAAGGCGCTTCATCAAAAAAGCGCTTATCCGAAATTATCTGCGAAGATTGCGTCTGATATGGCTAGCTAAGTCTGAAACTGTTCCGCCGGGAGCAGCGGATTTGGCCATATGCGTATAGAAATCACGAATCAGTTACGAATCAGCGGGTAGGAACTTGCCTATCGCCTGCGGGGCGTTGGGCGAGATCGGACGGGCGCGACATATATCTGCACCCGCCACCAATGATGGCTACCCCGCCGCCGGGTGGTCCCAGCTGGGGGCAGCCATCATCCTGTCGTTTGGGTCAGCTTTATTCGGCTGCCTGCAAATCGCGATAGGCCGCTGCGATCATGTCGGGCCGCATTGCGCCATTCAGCCATGACGGCGAAAATTGCGTCAGATACAGCAGGAAGAAGTTGCGGTTGGGGTCCATCCAGCAGGCGGTCCCCGCCATACCCGGCCAGCCGAACACGCCGGCGGGAACATCGCCGGGCCAGTCAAACAGGCCCTGCGTGCTACTGCTGTCCGCCAACGACACCGACATGCCAGCGCCCATGCCGACTTCGGACAGCGGATGGCCGACGGGCAGGCCGACTTCCTTCACCGCTGCGGGCAGCAGGTTGGACCGCGCCAGCCGCACCGTTTCCGGTTTCACCACGCGCACGCCGTCCAATTCCCCTTCGTTCAGCAGCATGGCGGCAAAGCGGGCGTAATCATGCGCCGTCGATACCAGTCCACCGCCCCCCGACGGATAAACCGGCGCGGCGTACATGCTGTTGGCGGGATCATCGACCAACGTCCATTTGCCGTCCTGTTCTTCGGGCAGATCGGCAAAACGATCCACCTTCTCAGGCGAAATGGAAAAGCCGGTATCGACCATGCCCAGCGGACCGAACAGCCGCTGTTGCAGGAAGGTGTCGAAGGGCATGCCGGACGCGACCTGAATCACCAGCCCAAGGACATCGAGTGCGACGCTATAGTCGAACTGGGTGCCGGGGTCCGTCGCCAGCGGCAGGGTGGCAAGGCGTTCGCCCATTTCGGCAAGCGACTTGGGGCCGGTCTCGGTCTGCGGGTCGCCCGGTGTGATGCCATGTTCGGTGTAGAGCGCGTCGAGCGTCATCCCGCCCATGCCGAACCCTGCCGTGTGCGTCAGCAGGTGGCGAATGGTGATCGGCCGGGCGGCGGGGCGGGTATCGGCGGGATCTTCACCCACCATGACGCGCATATCGGCAAAGGCAGGCAGGATTTCGCTGATCGGCTGATCGATCTGGATGATGCCTTCTTCCATCAGCATCATCGCGGCAATAGCGGTGATCGGCTTGGACTGCGAATAAATGCGGAAGATCGATCGCTCGTCCACCGGCGTGGAGCGATCGAAACCCAACGTGCCGGCTGCCTGATAACGGACCGGACCGTCGCCATCACGCCATGCGATGATAGCCCCAGGGATGACCCCCTGTTCCACAAAGCCGCGCATCGTCTTTTCCGTTTCGGCAAGGCGATCCATCGTCGTCGTCATCGCACTATTCTCCTGCATTAAAAGTCGACCTGAACATTCTGGTCGAAACGAACAAAGCGGCGGGCGATCTTCCAGCCTTCGCCGGTCTTGACCACGGTGTCGCGCATCCGGCCCGTCACCACGATCCGCGACGACAGCGGCACATGGCCTGCATTGACGTTCATGAAGGCATATTCGGCATGGACCTGCCCGCCTGCTTCATTGATCATCAGGTTGAAGTTGAAATGGCGGTTCTTGCCTTCCGCCTGTTGGTCGGACGCCTTGGCATGTTCGACCTGCTGGTCGATGCCTTCGTAGCGCATCGTCAGGCCGTCCATCTCCGTCACCACGTCGGGCGTGTAGAGCGTGGCCAGCCCTTCCCAATCGCCATAGTCGGAACAATGGGCGAACCGGGCGATCAGTTCGGTGATGGCGATCTTGTCTTCAAGCGTGATCATGTCGATTCCCTCTCAAAACAATCAGGGCTTGTTCCACCAGGGGAAGAAGGGCGGCATGTCCGACGCCTTGCCCGTAAACTGGGCCGTGCGCTTTTCATTGAAAGCGCGCACGCCTTCCCGCCCGTCCGCCTGGCTGGTGTAAAAGACGGCTAGGGATTCGGTCAGATGTGCCTCCAGCGGCGTAGAGGCGGCGCTGTTGCGGTTCAGCATCTGGCGGATGAGGGCGATGGACACGGGTGAGCGGTCCTTGACCAGCGAACGGGCGAAGGCCTTTGCCTCGTCCAGCAGCGTTTCGGGCGAGCAGACCGCGCGGACCAACCCCTTTTCATGCGCCTCCGCCGCGTCGAATATGTCGGCGCGATAGGCCCATTCCAGCGCCTGTTCCAGCCCGACGATGCGCGGCAGAAAGAAGGAGGAACAAGCCTCCATCGTGATGCCCAGCTTTCCAAAGACAAATCCGAAGCGCGCCTTTTCCGAGGCGAAGCGGAAGTCCATGGGCAACAGCATGGTGGACCCGATGCCGACCGCCGCGCCATTGACCGCGCCGACGATGGGCTTCAAGCAATCATACATCGCCATCGCCACGCGCCCGCCCGTGTCGCGCACGCCGTTCAGGATCGCGGGATCGTCACCATGGTCGCGCACATCCTCCATCGTCGGGGTCATGCTTTCGTCCAGGCCAAAGACGTTGCCGCCCACCGACAGGTCCATGCCCGCGCAAAAGGCCCTGCCCTCCCCGGTCACGACGATGACCCGCACCGCGTCGTCGCGGCTGGCGCGGCCATAGGCGTCGATCAGTTCATTGCACATTTCGACGGTAAAGGCGTTGAGCTTGTCGGGCCGTGCCAGCGTCAGCAGCAGCAGCCCGTCATCCTCCACCTCGTAGCGGATGCTGTTGTAGCTCATCACTTGCCCTCTGCGGTGAGCGCCGACGCGCGCGCAAGCGACGCCCGGCATTCGGCGACGACGCGCTCCACCAGTTCGGCGCAGGTCGGAATGTCGTCCATCAGGCCGATGCCCATGCCGGCCCAGACCAGGCCCGCTTCGGTATCGCCGGTTTCCAGCGCGGCGCGTCCGCGCGCGCCTGCCACCAGCGCCTTGATATCCTCAAAGGTTGCGCCGGGTTCCTTTTCCCGCACATTGACTTCTTGCGACACGCCATTGCGGAACACGCGTGCGGTGTTGCGCAGCGCGCGGAAGATGAGCGTGGTGTCACGCTCCGTCCCCTTGACCACCGCCAGTTTGATGGCGTCGTGGATCGGGGCCTCCTGCGTCAGCATGAAGCGGGTGCCCATGGTGATGCCTTCCGCGCCCAGAGCAAGTGCCGCCGCCATGGACTGGCCGGTCGCCATGCCGCCCGCCGCCAGGATCGGGATGTCCAGCGCGCGCGCGGCGGCGGGGATCAGCACCATGCCCGGAATATCGTCTTCGCCCGGATGGCCTGCGGCTTCGAACCCGTCGATCGACACGGCGTCCACCCCGGCGCGCTGCGCGGACAAAGCGTGGCGGACCGCGGTGCATTTATGGATGATCTTGATGCCTGCCTGCTTGAAGCGGGCGATGAATTCAGCCGGGCTGCGCCCTGCGGTTTCCACCACCTTCACGCCTGACGTGGCGATCGCTTCGACATAGGCGTCGTAAGGCACGGGCTGGGCCGTAGGCAGGATGGTCAGGTTCACCGCGAACGGCTGGTCGGTCATCGTCCGGCAACGCTCAATCTCCGCCAGCAGCGCCTCAGGGGACGGCTGGGTGAGCGCGGTCAGGATGCCCAGGGCGCCAGCATTAGACACTGCCGAAGCGAGTTCGGCGCGACCGACCCACTGCATGCCCCCCTGGACGATCGGGTAACGGGTGCCGGTGATGTCAGTAATCCGGGTCTTCATCGATGCTCCTGTCAGTCAGATGGGGGTCATGCTTCTAAGGACGGTGCGCGGCCGGGTTTCGGCAAACAACGAAATTGCCTGCAAACTCCACCACATTGCCGAGGGCGCGGTTCAGCCACCGCATTCTATCAATTGCTGTCAGCAGGAATAGGGCGAAGGGACGGCGAAGGGCCACATCACCCAGCCGCGCCGTGTGCATTGGCTGCACCGGCGATTCGAGCGGGGCATGACGATCATCCTTTTCGTAAGGAATGACTGTTTCCCTTACGAATTGTCCTAGCGTTTGCGCTAGGTTGCCACAGCTATCGTCATGGTATTGCGCCATCGACTTCGGCCTCCGGCCACGGCGCTTGCCAAGCCCCACCCGACAATGCAAGCTGAATCAAAGCCGCACCGGTTATGGAGCGCCGTCGCCTGGGCGTCAGGTAACAGGCGGAGGATGGGTCGCAGATCCCCCGCCTGCCCCCCTGTCAGCGCGTCACCAGCGCAGCTTCAGGGAAGTGAAGCCCATGACCGACCCACCGAAGATGGAACCTTTGTCCTGATCTTCCGCCAGTTCGAAATCGGGTATCTGGCGCAGCCATTCCTGAAGCGAGATCATGATTTCGCGCTTGGCCAGGTGGGACCCCATGCAGCGATGCGGCCCGACACCGAACGTCACATGATTGTTCACCTGGCGATCAAGGTCGATGGCCTGAGGGTTTTGGAAGACCGACGCATCGCGATTGGCCAGCGTGTTCGACAGGATGACGCGGTCGTTCCGCCGGAACTGGATGCCCTTATATTCGCAGTCCTGGGTGACGCGCCGGAAGATGTTCGACACGGCGTTGATCCGCATCAATTCCTCTATCGCGAGTTGAAAGGCGACCGGATCATCGAGCCGTTCACGAAACTGCGCCCGCGCCTCTGGCGCGCTGGCCAGATAGCGCCATACATAGGCCATGGTGTTGGTCACCGTGTCCAGACCGGCGACGAACAGCAGGAATCCGCAATTCAGAATATCCTGCCAGGGATGCTGATTGCCATTTTCGTCCCGTGCGGTGACAATGGTCGACGCGATATCGCTGCCGGGATTGCGTTCCTTATCGCGGAACAGAACCTCCAGCACCGCATAGATGTCGGTCAGGTTCTGCGCGCGCACCGCCGGATCGGTGCTGCGGAAGAATGTTTCGGACAAGGCCAGGAATTCCGGCAGCCTTTCTTCCGGCAGGCCGAACAGGTCCAGAAAGGTGCCGGTGGGAAAGCGCGACGCATAATCGGCAATGAAGTCGCAACCGCCTTTATCCGCGAAGGACGCGATCATCGTTTCGGCGCGATGCTGCAACCCGTCGGTCATCCGGCGCACCGCCAGCGGCGTGAACATGGGGGCCAGCAGTTTGCGAAAAATATTATGGTCCGGCGGATCGACCCCCTGCGGCTGCATGACCGGGAAAGGCTCAATCGGCGGGATCGGCGTCTGGTAAGTCGAAAAAATCTCGTGGTTTCGGTAGCCTTCGACGATATCGCTATATTTCAGAAATACCCAATGCCCGCCGTTGCGCGGGGTGTAAAAGATCGGCGGCACGCCGCGCCGGACCAGATCATGCCAGATTTGCACCGGGTCCGTCAGCCCTTCGGGCGTCTGGAAGAAGTCGAAATCGACGATCAGGTCGGCAGGAACATGATCAGGTGGCGATGGAGCCCATTGCAAGGTCATGCTTTCGTCCCCTTGGCAATACGCAGAGCGCCTTCCGGGCAGTTACGCACTGCCATGCGCACCTTATCTTCAAGTTCCGGCGCAAATTCAGATTGTTCTATGACTACCTTGCCTTCTACCGCGTCGGTCGAGAAGACTTCAGGACATAAGTCTTCGCATCGTGCATGGCCTTGGCAGACCTGCAAATTGGCGACGATTCTCATCGGGCATCCTCTTTTATCTATTTTCGATCCCGCTCTATCAGCCCGGCCCACGGTTTCCCATCAGCGCGAATGAACCAGGCTGGACAGAATGGACATTATCGGCCACTATCCGACAGGCGAGCTTATGGATTTCACCCCGACCATCACCCATTCGGTTTCCCTGCATGGCGGGCGGTTCGAACTTGTCGAATGGCGGTGGCCCGACATGATCGATTTCACCATCCGCGAACCTGCGCTGATGCTGGAAATGTCGCTGCCGCCGCTTGCCACCGATGCTTCGGCGGAATTTCCCGATATCGATCGCGGCAATCGCTGCTTCATGGGGACGATGTTCATCCGCTATCCCGGCATCATGGTGCACGGGCGCGGCGAAGGCGGGCATATCCGGGTGCTGCGGGCCATTTTTTCAGGCCAGCACGCGGCAGCGATCCTGGGTGAGGACGATGTGCCTCCCGTCCAGGTGCTGCAAGGGCTGCTGGACATCAGGAATGACGCCCTGCGCTTCATGATGCGGCAGGCCCTGCGGGAATTGACCAGGCCGGAAGCTCAGTCAACCGACGCACTGGAAGCACTGCACACGCTGGTCGCGGTGGAGGTTCGGCGATTGTTCGAACGGCAGGTCCATGCGCCCACCGGCGGGCGGCTGGCGTCGTGGCAATATCGGCGAATTCGCGAAAGATTGCTGGAAAGCGATATCGCACCTTCCATTTCCGAGCTGGCGGCGCTGTGCGGCATCAGCGTGCGCCATCTCCATCGCCAGTTTCAGGCGCTGACCGGCAGCACAGTCATCGCCTATGTCGACAATTTCCGCATGTCACGGGCGCAGGCGCTGCTGTCCGACCGCGACATGCCGATCAAGATCGTTGCGTCGCAATTGGGCTTTGCCCACCCCAACAGCTTTGCGCGCGCATTCCGGCGCGCGACCGGCATGACGCCGCTCCATTATCGCCAGAGCATATCAGGCAGCGCGCAGGAAGAGGCCCCCTCCCCCTGACGGCTGCCGTCCGGCGATCAGCGCAGATCGCCGCGATGCATCGCTTCCGCCCGTGCTTTCAGCGCCCGTGCAGAGTCATTGAACGCCCGCGTTATCCACGGGCCGCAGAAGCGCATCACATGGATGCCATTGGGCCCGGTAAAGGCGTCGGTCGACTGGTAGCGGGACTTTTCAGGCCCCAGTTCATCGATCATCTGGTCCCGCCGCGCCGGATAGGGCCAGGCTTCATTATCCAGCATCTCCCAGGACAGCAGCCGACCCGGCTCAAATGCGCAGATATATTCGCAATTTGGGGCCAGGCTGCCCGGATTGGGGTAGTTCACCAGCCGCATATGGACCGGCGCGCCCATTTCCAGGGTCGATTGCGCCCACACGCAAAAGGGATTCCATTCCCCATAGCGCGGCATGTCGGTCAGGATGTTCCACACCAGCATCGCGGGCGCGTCTATCTCTATCGGGTCGGACGCCACCAATATTTCAGGGTCATAAATGGCAAAGGGATCGTACCGTGCTTCGGCAACGCTATCAGCGAGCATCGACTTCTCCTGCTAATTATATCCTGCATGACTACGGGCAATCGCGCGCTGTTGCGCCACCGTCCGCTTTCCCATGGCACGCGGCCATGAACATGCAGCTAGGACATTCCTTGCGTTGCCACAGACGGTAGCACGCTATGGCGCAGCGTCAACCAGCCGACGCCCAAAACGCGGTCAAACTTCGCCTTGGTGCATCCGGCGGGATTTGCAGACTTGACCTGCGTAGGCTTCTGCCCGAGTCAGTCCGCAAAATATCGGCGGCCACTTGTGCGGGACGGGACCCTTGGGACTCGTCCGGCTGCGGGTGAGCAAGCGCCGTTTCGGGAGAGATCATGGCTGACCAATATGACTTCATCATCGTGGGCGCAGGGTCGGCGGGATGCGTCCTTGCCGGTCGCCTGTCGGCTGATCCCCGCAACCGCGTCCTGCTGATCGAAGCGGGGGGACGCGATCGCAGTATTTTCATCCATGCGCCAGGCGGATTGCTGCCGATCATGTATCGCGGCATGTTCCAGTGGATGCATGTCAGCGTGCCGCAGACCCATGCGGACGGGCGGCAGATGTATACCCCGCGCGGCAAGGTGCTGGGCGGATCATCATCCATCAACGGCATGGTCTACGATCGCGGGGCGGCGTCCGACTATGATGGCTGGCGCCAATTGGGCAATGAAGGGTGGAGCTATGACGACGTGCTCCCCTATTTCAGGAAGCTGGAGACATTCCAGCCGGGCGGCGAAGAAGGCTATCACGGCCAGGACGGCCCGGTCATGGTGACCCGCCCCGGCATCGACAACCCGCTGGCAAAGGCGTTTCGCGATGCCGCCGTTACCGCCGGCGTGCCGTATAATGAGGACCCCAGCGGATCGGTGCGCGAGGGTGTGTTCCCTGCCGATGTCACCGCATCTGCCGGACGCCGGTTCAGCGCCGCGCGCGCCTATCTGAAACCCGCGCTCAGGCGGCCCAACCTGCGCATCGTCACGGAAGCCCATGTCGAACGCGTGATGGTGGAGGAAGGGCGCGCCACCGGCGTTGCCTGGCGGCGCGGCGGGCAGGCCGAACAGGCGAGCGCCGCGCGAGAGGTCATCATTTCCGCCGGGGCGATCCATTCCCCCTGGATCATGATGCTATCCGGCATCGGCGATGGCGATCATCTGCGCCAGGTCGGCGTGCCGGTCGTTCATCATCTGCCTGGCGTCGGCCAGAATTATCGCGACCATGTGGCGGTGACGGTGAAACAATATTGCACGCAGCCGGTGTCGCTGTTCAACGTATTCCACCCGATGGTTGCGGCCAAGGCCATGGTCAATTTCGCCCTGTTCCGCCGGGGGCCGCTGGCCACGCCGCCCGCAGAGGTCGGCGCTTACCTCAAGACCATGCCGGGCGCGGATACGCCCGATGTGAAGGTGCATTTCGCCATGGCGCTATATGAAGCCATGGGCCGCAAGCTGATCATGGAGCATGGCTATTTCGCCCATATCGACCTGCTGCGGCCCGAAAGCGTCGGCGAATTGAAGCTGACCGGCGCGGACACGACTGCGCCGCTGTCCATCGACCCCAATATCCTGTCGACCGCCAACGACATGGCGATGGGCCGCGCAGCCGTCCGCGCGGTGCGAAACATCTTTGCGCAAAGCCCCTTCGATCCGTTCCGGGGCGAAGAACTGGCCCCCGGGGCGCATATCCAGTCGGACGACGAACTGGACGCCTATCTGCGTGCCACCGCCATTTCCGACATCCATGCCGTGGGAACGTGCCGCATGGGGCATGACCCGATGGCCGTAGTCGATCCGCAACTACGCGTGCGCGGCGTTGCGGGCCTAAGGGTGGTCGATGCGTCCGTCATGCCGCGCGTGCCGGGTGGCAATACCAATGTGCCCACGATGATGGTGGCGGAAAAGGCCGCCGACATGATCCTGCATGGACAGACCTGAACGATCGGATCAGGCGGCAGCCATAGCCGCCATCCAGACAATGGAGGATGGGATGCCACATAGCCGTGGAAAGGGGAGCCGACCGGCCTATCGCCTGTACATATTGCTGCTGCTGTTTCTGCTCAATTCGCTCAGCTATGCTGACCGGCACCTGTTTTCCATCCTGATCCCAGCGGTGAAGGCGGAATTCGGGGTCAGCGATTCACTGCTGGGGCTGATCGGCGGGCCGGGGTTCATCATCAGTTATGTTCTGTGCTCCATGCCGCTTGCCCGGCTGGCCGATCGCTGGTCGCGCCGTGGCGTGCTGGCGCTGGCGGCGACCCTGTGGAGCGCGGCGACCGCCGCCTGCGGTGCGGCGGCCAACATCACGCAGTTGGCGCTGGCCCGATTCGCAGTGGGCATCGGCGAAGCGGGCGGCCTGCCCCCGTCGCAGTCAATCCTGGCCAGCCTTTTCGGCGAGGACCGCAGATCGGCGGCGATGGGCGTGCTGGCGTCGGGGACTTATTTCGGGCTGATACTGGGCCTGGTGGGCGGCGCGGCGGTGGCCGCTGAATGGGGGTGGCGCGCTGCTTTCTTCGCGCTGGCGCTGCCGGGCTTTCCGCTTGCCCTGCTCTTCTGGTTCACGGGACCTCGGCGGCAGCGGCAGGATGTTGCGCCGGGCGCTGGCCGTGAAGGTCCCAGCTTCTGGGCATCGGTTCGCATGTTCTGGAACATCAAGTCGCTGCGGTTGATCGCCATCGGCGTCGGCACGTTCAACATCTTCGGCTATGCGGGCGCGGTGTGGATGCCAGCCTATTTCATGCGGTCCCACGGCATGAGCATCATCGAAGCCGGCGCGTGGCTGGGCATGGGTTCCGCAATCGGCGGCATCGTCGGCAGCATCGCGAGCGGCGCAATGGTCGATCGGCTGCGCGTGCGCGGCGAACATTGGCAGCTGCGCCTGCCCGCCATAGCCTTCCTGCTGGCCTTCCCCCAGAATGTCGTCATGTTCATGATGCCTGGCGGCGCGGGCATCAACCTGGGCGGGACGCACATTCCTGCGGTGGCGATGGTCACGATGCTGGGCGGATTCCTGGCGGCGTGCTGGGCGGGGCCTTCGTTCAGCGCCGCAGCCCGACTGGTCGCCCAGTCACAACGGGCGCAGGCGACGGCCATGCTGGTGGTCATCATCAACGTGATTGGCAGCATGATCGGCCCGTCGCTCAGCGGGTTCGTCAGCGACATGCTGATGGGACGGCTGGGCGAGGAATCGCTGCGCATCAGCCTGTTGATCATGAGTCTGCTGACGCTGGCGGGCGGGATGCTGTTCTGGCGCGCATCGACCCATTATGCGCGCGATCTGGCCGCTCGCGAAGTTATCTGAAGGGCGGGCCGGACGTGACGCGCATGTCGTGTCCGCCCCCCCTTGCAGCCGTCGGTGCTGCAAGCGCGATCAGCCCTTCGCGCTTTCTTCCTTCACGATTTCCAGGAACAACGGGCGCTCGCCACCGCCATGCACTTCCAGTTTTGCGCCGCTGATATAGGCGGCGGCTGGCGATGCGAGGAAATTGACGGCTTCGGCGATGTCGCCACCACGGCCCATCCGGCCAAGCGGCAAAGACGCGGCGATGCGGTCCTGCGCGGCGGCGCTGCCATAGGTCATTTCCGCCGTTTCGGTTTCGATGAGGCCGACGATGATGGCGTTCACCCGCACGTCAGGCCCCCATTCCTGCGCCAGGCTGGTGGTCAGGCTGACCAGGCCAGCCTTTGCCGCGCCATAGATGGCCGTGTCGGGCGACGGGCGTATGGCCGACACGCTGGCAATGTTGACGATGGAGCCGCCCACCGCCTTCAGATGCGTATAGGCCGCCTGCGAAACGTGCAGCGGTGCCAGCAGGTTGAGTTGCAGGATACGTTCGGAAAAGCGCGGGCTGGCGGTGGCCGCGTCGGCCTGTGGCGATCCGCCCGCATTATTGACGATCAGGTCGATGCGTCCGTGCCGCGCGACCAGCGTTTCGATCCACGCGGCGACGGCGGCGGGATCGCGAATGTCGCAGGCGTCGAATTCGGCCTCTTTGCCTTCAAAAGCGATCGGCTGTTCTGGCGGCGTCCGGCCGCAGGTGGCGACGGCATAGCCTTCCGCCAGCAACCGCCGCACAATCGCCGCGCCTATCCCGCGCGTGCCGCCTGTGACTATGGCTACCTTGCCCCGACCTGTCTCGCTCACCTGCCCTGTCCTTTCTTCATCGATATGCGCGCGCATGTCGCCCTTTCCGCCGCGCGGCGCAAGGCGGTCTTTACGAAACTGGCGCTTATGCGACGATGGCGGGATGGGGAATGCGGGGATCGCCCAGCATGGCGCGATAGGATGGCGGGACGCGCCCTGCCTCCTCTGTAATGCCGTAGCGCTGCGCGATTTCCGCCGTGATGAGCGTCTGGCCGTTCAGTTCTTCCCGTGCCGGATCGTCATGGATAGCGGCGATGACGCGGCCGTTGAACTCCGGCGTTTCAGCCTCCGCCATGAACTTTTCATATTGTTCGGGATGTTCCGCAAGCGTCTGGGCGCTGCGTTCGGTCAGCAATGGCCCCATCCACAGCGATATGGCGGCAACGCCCGTGCCCCGGAAATCCACGCCCATGTCGGCGGCAAATTTGTCCACGCCCGCTTTCTGCGCACCATAGGCCGGGCCGTGCATATAGCACACCGACCCAAAGGAAGACGTGAAGGCGATCAGGCCATCGCCCGCAGGCACCATCATGCGCGCAGCATGCCAGCTGGCGAAATAGTGGGACCGCAGGCCGACATCCAATATGTCGACCAATCCTGTCGATTTTTCCCAGAAGGGCCCGGGCTTCACCAGGTCATCATTCAGCGCGGCGACGTTGTTGACCAATATGTCGAGCCGTCCGCTTTCGTCCGCCACCTGTTCGAACAGGGCGGCAATGGCATCGCTGTCGGCATGGTCGACCTGGACCGCCCGGCCTTCGCCGCCCGCCGCGTCGATCTGGGCAGCGGTCGCGCCGATCGTGCCGGGCAGCGCCGCATCGCCTTCGCGCACGGTGCGGCCCGTCACATAGACGCGATAGCCTTTTTCGCCCAGCGCGACCGCGATTCCACGGCCCGCACCCCGGCTGGCGCCGGTGACTATCGCCACCGGACGTTCGATCCTGTCCATATTCTTTCCTTGTCCCGTCAGGCGGCGGCGCTGGAAGCGCGCTTGTCGAGCGTCACGTGCAGGCCATTGGACCGCTTGTGCATGTCCGGCAGCTTTTCACGCGGGTTGTAGAATTGCTTATACCAGGTCCGAACCTTGCCATAGGGGCCGTCGTTCGGGATCACCAACGGGTTGAAACAAGCCCGCTTGTTCTGCCAGATTTCCACGTCCTGCGCGAAGGCCAGACGACTGCCCTCCTGATATTCGGCGGCGGCGGCACGCAATTCATCGGTGATCGGGGACGATCCGTCATTCACCTGCACCATCAGGCCATGCCACACGCGGATCTTGCCATCTTCGATCGGCGTATGCGTGATCATGATGAAGCTGTCGAATGTGCCTTCCATTTCGGACTGCAGGATCGACGGCCCGGTATACCAGGTGTCGAGCGTCAGAACATCATCCGGGTTCTGCACCAATGTGCGGTGGCCCGCGGCATAATATTGGTGGACGATGTGGTCCTTGAACTCGTTGGCGAAGTAGACGAAGTCCTTCGCACCGTGGATCGGCACGAAATGGCCAAAGTCGGCCATGTTATCGACCACTTCGATGGGGTGGATATTCAAGTCGCCCATGAAGTCGAGACGCCACCGGACCCAGCCCGGCTCATCCCAATGGCCGCCGAAATTGGGCAGGTCGAAATTCGGCTCCAGCCCTTCGGGATCATACCACATCCAGATAGTGCCTGCCCGTTCGGTGACGGGAAAGGTCTTGAGCTTTGCGGCCTTGGGCACGAAATCCGAATAGGGAATATTCTTGCAAGCGCCGTCCGGCCCATATTGCCAGCCATGGAAGGGACAGCGGATCGATTCGCCCTCCACCTGCTCACCATCCCGGACAATGTAGGAGGTGGTGTTGTTGGCCAGGTGCGCGCCCATGTGCGGACAATAGGCTTCGGTCACGTACACCTGACCGCTTTCGCCGCGATACATGACCAGATCCTGGCCGAAATACCGCATCGCGACCGGCGTCCTGGTTGCTTCCGCGCTTTCGCCGACCATGAACCAGCCACGGGGGAAATCGAATTCACCCAGACGATAGTCTGATGACTTTGCCATAAAAACACCCTCTCGTATTCAGCGGCAAATTAGCATGAAGGGCAGACCAATGCCACCCCTTCCACCAACCATGCCGGGCAGAAATAATCCCGGCGATCTACGCAAACAAGGGTATATAGACAAGCCCATTGCATAAATGCGGCGAAGCGGGAGAGTATAACTTGCCAGAAACCGACGATGGACAGGCCGGCGGTGGCCCGACGCAAACGGATCATATGCCGTCCCAATCCGTCATGCGCGCGGGGCTGGAGGCCTATGCCAGCCGAATCAACGATGGCGACCGTAATGGCGTGCTCGCCCTGTTCGCGCCGGGCGCGACGATCGAGGATCCGGTGGGAACGCCGATCAAGCGCGGCGATGAAATTGCCGCCTGGTTCAGCGACACCATCGCTTTCCAAACGCACATTACCCCCGTCGCCCCGATCCGGGGATCGCACTCCAACGCGGCGGCGCTGGTGTTCGACGTCCGCTTTCAACCGCCCGAAGGTCCGCGCCTGCTGATCCGTTCGCTCGACATCTGCACGTTCGATGGCCAGGGATTGATCACCAGCCTGAAGGCCTATTGGGGGCCGGACGATGTCCAGCCCGCCGACGGGTAACGGCACGGCGGGCCTGTTCTTGTTTCCTTAGGACGCTGTGCGTAAAGTGCCCCCGTCAGGAAGTTCCCAATGGCGTAAAGCCCCTTCCTGTCGCTGGCGTTCAGGAGTGCCGTACCGGTCGATGTCCATTACCCGCTTGTCGAGCGCCGACCGTCGCGCCTCCATCATCACCGCTGCCCGATCCGTATTTGCCCGTTACGGCCTGGAGGGCGCGCGGACGCAGCAGATCGCGCAGGCCGCCGGGGTTTCCGAAGCCCTGATATTCCGCCATTTCAGCAGCAAGATAGCCATTTACCGTGCCGTCCTGCGCGAAGTCATCGCCGACCAGAATGCATCCTTTCGCGATTTCACCCTGCCCGAACCCAGCACCGTGGGCCTGCTGCGAAGCATAGGCCACTTGATGGAGCAGGCGCTGCTGGGCAGGAACGCGTCCAACGCCGACGGCATGCGCATGGTCGTGGGCAGCCTGGCCGGTGACGGCGGCTATGCCCGATTGGTCTATCGCCGCGCGCTGCGCCTTTCCCAGAACGAAATGGAACGCGCGATGGCAGCCGCCCGCGCGGAAGGCGGGATAACCGGTGCAGCCTTGTCGACGGTCAACGCCGCCGCCTTTCTGGAACATGTCGGGACGATGGTCATGATGGGCCGCTGCCATGAGCGCCATGCCATCATCTATGATGACGATGACGGTCGGTTGCTGCGCGACGCCATTATGTTTTGCGCCCGCGGCCTAGGCATAGTGGAAGAACGTATCACGGAATTTTTGAACGCGATGCCTCCGCAAAATAGGTGAGTTTACGCTATTCTTTTATCATATTGCGTAGGCTAGCGGCTTAAACTATCAAAGCTTGTCGAGGGTCCCCGGCGGGTCCTGTGAATAGAACAGAAATCTTGCCGCCCGGCGAACCGGGACAAGGCAATGGCGCTGGCAATGACTGGCGCCGGCCTGTCGCGCACTGCCAGTGCGGCGCTGAAATGGAGAGGAACAAGCTATGCTATTGCAGGATAAGGTCGTGATCGTCAGCGGCGTAGGCCCCGGCATGGGCCAGGCTCTGGCCCGCATCGCTGCGGCCGAAGGCGCATCGGTCGTGCTCGCCGCGCGCAACCAGAGCTTCCTGGAACAGGTGCGCGACGACATCGTGGCAAAGGGCGGCAAGGCGGTCGCCATTGCCTGCGACGTGTCGGACGAGGCGCAATGCGTCAAGCTGGCCGAACGCGCGGCAGCCGAATTTGGCGGCCGGGTTCATGGGCTGATCAACAGCGCTTATTATCATGGCGACTGGAGCGTCATCGAAAATAGCGACACTGCCGACATCGCCAAGGCAGTCGACGTGAATTGCCTGGGCGCATTGCGCCTGACCCGCGCCTGCATCCCCTATCTGCGCGATGGCGGCGCGGTGGTGAACGTGTCCACCATGGCGACGGTTCGACCCTATGGCGGCGAACATGGGATGGAAATGGGCTATGCCATTGCCAAGGGCGCGCTCAATACCCTGGGTAAATATATGGCCGCCGACCTTGGTCGCTATGGCATTCGCGTCAATACCTGCCGCATGGGTTGGATCCACGGCGAGCCGGTCGAAGGACATATTCAGAGCATGGTCGATGCCGGTCACACGCGCGACGATGTGGTCGCGGACATCGTCCAGAACATACCGATCGGCATCATTCCGCCCGAAGACGACTGCGCCCGCGCGGTGTTGATGATGGTTTCCGATTATAGCCGGGTGGTGACGGGCGCGGCGCTGGACGTCAACGGCGGCCAGTGGATGGCACCCTGACCCTCGCTCCACTGATCCTTCGGGGAGCGGATGGGAGGTAGCGGACGTAACGGGTGCGGGCAGGAGGAGGACAGCCATGTTCAAATGCATCGCCCTGTTGCGTCGGCGGGCCGACATCAGCCACGACGCCTTTGTCGATTATTATGAAGGGCAGCATGCGAAGCTGATCCTGCGCCTGCTGCCGGGCATCGTGGATTACCGCCGCAATTATGTGCAACGAGACGGCGCATTCCTGTCTGCACAAGCGCCGATCGATTTCGATTCCGTCACGGAAATCCACTTCGCGGATCGCGCCGCTTATGACCGGTTTGTGGCCAAGGCAGCCGAACCCGACATCGCCCGACAGATCGCCGAAGACGAAGCCAATTTCCTGGACCGCGGCGCAACGCGCATGTTCGTGGTGGATGAGCGGGCGAGCGAGTCGCCCCTCGACGCCTAAAGCGGATTCATCCTGCCTGTTGCTGGAAGGGCAGGCACACGCTGTCGAAACCCAGCACATGAGCGACGCGCCCTAAACCTACCCAGGCCGCGACGCTGTGCGCCAGGTCGACAATCTCTGCATCCGAAAACAGCGCATGGGCGCGTTCCCAAAAGGCTTCGTCGGCGGCAATCGCCTTGGGTTCCTCAGCGAAGCGTTCGGCAAATTCTATCGCGGTGCGTTCTCGCGGGCTGAACAGGGGCGAGCTGCGCCATTGTTCGACCGCAGCGTAAAAGGCTTCGTCAGGGGCCGGGCCATTGTCGGTAACAAGATGATCGGGGCGCACGCCCGTCGCGGCGAACATCGACGGCGCGTCCTGGGCCGCGCGAAACTGCTGGCAGATGATGCAGCCGTTGATCTGCGCAATCCGCGACCGCGCGCCTTCAAACTCGCGCAGCGACAGCATGCTATGCTGATACACAGCCTTGGAAAAAACGTCCGCCGCCGCCATGATTTCCCGCCCATGTTCACGGGCGGCATAGCCATAGGGATCAGCCGCGCTTTCGGTCGGAATGTCGATGCGCAACATAGATGTTCTCCTTCCGCAGTTGTCGACCCCGGCAGGTGGAGATAGCTCCATCTACCGGACGTCATTATTTTATCACTCCACGCCGGGCGCTCCGGGGAAGCCTTCATAATATTGGCCAATGACCATGCCGCCATCGACCACGATTTCCGCGCCGGTCAGGTAAGACGCGTCGTCGCTTGCCAGGAACAGGCTCGCCTTCGCCACTTCTTCCGGCGCACCGATCCGTTGCAGCGGAATATTGCCATAGCCCTGGTCAACCTGATCACGGCTGCGCCCTTCTTGATTGGACATGATCGTATCGACACCGCCGGGATGAACGGAATTGACGCGCACGCCCTTATGTCCAAGCTCCATCGCCGCAACGCGGGTCAGGCCGCGCACGCCCCATTTGCTGGAGGCATAAGCGCCCAGGCCGTTCGCGCCCTTCATCCCGTCGACGGACGATATGTTGACGATGGCCCCCTTGCCCCGCGCCACCATGCCGGGTCCGACCGCCTTGATACCCAGAAATTCACCGATAAGATTGACGTTCAGGACCTTTTGATAGTCGGCCAGCGTCGTTTCGAACAGGGTGCGGAACAGCAGGATGCCCGCATTATTGACCAATATGTCGACGGGACCCAGGTCAGCCTCCACCGCGGCAACCAGCTTGGCCCAATCGTCCTGGCTCGTCACGTCATGATGGTAGAAGCGCGCGGCATCACCCAGTTCGGCCGCCAGTGCCGCCCCTTCCGCGTCCAACAGGTCCGCGATGGCAACCTTTGCCCCTTCTGCCGCGAACAGGCGGCTGGTCGCGGCACCCATGCCGCGCGCGCCGCCGGTGATGATTGCTGTCTTGCCTTGCAGTTTCATAGTCATATTCCTTTTTTAAAATGGGCGCGCATTTCAACCGGCGCAGGACAAGTTGGGGCGAGCGGCATCGTCAATGATCGCGCCGATGGGTGCGGCGCGCCTCATGATCAGGAAGAGGATCGCGACCATCGCGCTTGCGCCGATGACGATCCAGACCACCGGACCATAGCTGCCCGCCGCGTCACGCAGCACCCCCGCCAATGGCGGAAAGCCGAAGGTCAGCGGCAGGGTGGCCAGCCCGAACAGCCCAATCACGCGCGGGAGCGAATGCCGCCCGAACAGTCGGCCCGCCAACATATTCACCGCCGGAAACACACCCGCCCCGCTCATGCCAATCAGCAGTGCAGCGACAGCCATCGGCAGATAGGCGGTGGTGGACAAGAGGATGATCCAGCTGGCGCACACGCCGCCGGACATCAGCGTCAAGGTTCGCGCAGCGCCGATCCGCCCGCACAACACTCCCGAAAGCAGTGACCCCAGAATGGATGCGCTGCCCATGATCGACAACAGCAGCGCAGCGGGGCTGGCCGCGACGCCCCGCTCAATGGCGAAGGCGACCAAGTGCGACACGCCCATAATCCCCGCCGCGCTCAGATAGCCAGCGCCGATAGTCATAGCCCAGAAAGCAGGCCTGCCCAGAACCGCGCGGACAGAGGGCATCTCATAGGCGACATGACCATGCGAGTCAGTTGCCACTTCGCCGATCGCCTCTGGGCCATCCGATACACCGTGGATCACCGGCAACAGCAGCAAATGGAGGGCGGAGAGGGTCAGGTAAAAGGACGCCAGCCCATGGTCGTGGATCAGCGCCAGCCCCACCATCGGCAACAGCGCAACGAACAGCGGCATGTTGGTAATGCCCAGTGCCGGGCCTGGGTTGTGCGGATTCCAGTTGCTGGCAAGCACGCTCGATGGGAAAGAACCCAGCATCGCGGTCCCCAGCCCGATTGGCAAGGCGTAGAGCAGCAGGACCGATGTCATGTCCGGTGCCGCCGCCAGCAGGGCATAGCCCGCGCTGGACAGGATCGCGCCCCCCATCATGGTCCACCGCAGGCCGATCCGGGCAATCATTGAGCCGATTATCGGGCCGGCCAGCCCCATCGCCAGCACGCAAAGGGCCAGTGCCAGCGTCGCCGCCCCCCGGCTTGCGCCAAATTGTTCCTGCAGCGGCAGCACCGTGACCCCAAAGGCCCCGAAGGCAGAACCGACCGCAACATTTTGGGTCAGGAAGGCGCGGAACACCATCCATCGCGCCCGACCGGGCCTGGCGCTCGTGCTTGGGTTTTCGCCGTCCTGCGTCCCTGCATGCATCTTTGGCTTGTCCCTGCTAGCCGCTACGATCGAGCGGCTGATGTCAATCTGCGGCTAGCCGTGCCGATTGGTGTTCATCCCCGCCCGACCTTCACACGGCGGAGTCGCCACCGGATGGCACAGGCGGCATTTCGGGCGTGTTGTAGGAATAGCCCATCTCTTCATAACGTTCCGCGATGCGCCAGCCCTTGTCCGTGCGCACCAATCGGTCGCGATACCAAAGGCCGATGAAAAAGACTTTCTCCACGTCATCCTCGCCCTTGTAGACCATGGGGTTGAACAGGACAGTGCGGCTGCGGGCAGTGTCGCCTTCCAGATCCAGCTTGGTAGTGGCGATCATGTGCTGGTAGCGCGGGAAACGCTCAAGTGCGCCCGGTAACCACGCCTTGATTTCGGCATAGCTTCCCTTCGCTCCGCCAGTTTCGCTATAATCGATGGTCGCGTCGGGGGTGAACACATCGTCCAATGCGTCCCAGTCCCGGAAATCGATGGCGTGACTGTAATTGGTCAGAAGGTCCGATATTTCCATGCGGTCGGAAATTTCCTGAAGGGACAGCATTGGAATTCCTCCTCCTATATCTGCATGAATGAACGGTGCCATTCGATTCGCGCTTGCGTTAGTTTTTACCTGTTCATTATTGATATGCGTAGCCGCGACACGCAAGTAACGATTGACATTGCGGCGGGGGAAGGGTTTCACCGCAAGACAAAATGCAACGAAGAACGGCTGAATCGGACTGCACGACAATGTGCGATCCTGTCGGCACGGTCGGGCAGGAGAAGGCGAGGATGACATTCTGTAAAGAGCCTGAGCGCTCGCGCCCGCATTTGCCTGGCCCCGCTCTTCATACCCCATTCCATTATTAGACAAGAGTGATGCCCATGGTCCCTTCATCCCCCACCGCAGGCACCGCGCCTCTCGACCGCGAGACCCTGCTGCAACAGGCACGCGACAGGGCGGGCCTTTCCGATTTTGGCGACCTTTGGTTCCTGGAACCGATGGACCGCTATATCGAAGCGTCGAACCTGGAGGGCGCGCTGACCCCGGCAGGCGTCGCGTCCATGACGGAGGTCATCGTCAAGGGACTGGTCAGCCGCCTGCGCATGGTCGAAGACATAAAACGCCACCCGGAAATACTGGATGAAAAGGTGGAGGTCGCGGGCATCATCCTGGGCCTGCCCCGCACCGGCAGCACCATATTCCAGCGCCTGCTGGCAAGCGCGCCGGGCATGACCGGCCTTCGCTGGTTCGAAGCGCAGAATTTCGCGCCATTCCCCGGCGAAGAGCGGGGCAATCCCGTGGAGCGCCGCAACTATGCCAAGGCTATGATCGACGGGTGGCTGCAACTCGCCCCCGAACTTGCCTCCATCCACCCGCTGGACCCCGAAGCGCCGGACGAGGAGATATTGGTGCTGGGCCAGATGTTCGTCAGCACCATGGTGGAAGGGATGAATTTCATACCCAGCTTCGCCAGCTGGCTGAACAGCTATGACCAGTCGCGCGGGCATGAGGATTTGAAGACCATCCTTCAATATCTTCAGTGGCAAGACCCGGCCCGTCGCGGTGCCAAGTGGATTTTGAAGAGTCCGTCCAACCTTCCCTATGTGGAAACCGCCGCCCGTGCTTTCCCGGACGCGCTGTTAATCATGACCCATCGCGATCCGGTAGAAACCGTGCCGTCCTATGTGTCGATGCAGGCTGCCCTCTATAAGCTGAGCGCGACCGTTTCCGACAGGCAGGTAAGCGGCTTCTGGTTCCCGCGCCTCGCCGAATGGATGCACTTGTTCGAAGCCGCGCGGGAACGCATCGGCGAAGACCGGTTCATCGACATCGACTATAGAGAGGTCGGCAAGGACCCGATGACCCAGGCCCAACGCGTGCTGTCGCGCATCGGCGTCCCGGTGGACGACCGGCTGGAGGCTGCGCTCACCGAATTTCTGGCAGGGAACAAGCGGGAACAGCGGCCCATGCACGATTATTCGCTGGAACGGTTCGGCCTGGATGAGGACGCTATCAAGAGCGCATTCGCCGCCTACCGGGCGCGCTATATCAGCTAGGTAGGGCGCTGTAGGAAGAGTTGACATGATGTCACTTGGCAACCGCAAGCATGGCGGGGAATGTGGTCTGACATGACAGATTTACAATCATTGCTGGACGAACGCGCAATCACGCGGGGCCTCAGCCGCTTTGCACGCATATTGGACCAGAAGCGCTGGGACGACCTGGGTGATGTGTTCGCTGATGACCTGACCTTCCATTATGGCGTGGAAGAACAGCAGGGCATTGTCGCGTTGCGCGAACAGATGCGCCGGTTTCTGGATATATGCGGCAATACGCAGCATCTGATCGGCAGCTTGCTGATCGACGTGGACGGCGATCAGGCGGTCAGCCGCGCTTATGTCCAGGCCCGCCATCAACGCAGGAACGACCCGGTCGGCCCGATATTCGATTCGACCGGGGAATATGTCGACAAGTGGCAGCGCCGACCGGAAGGCTGGCGCATCGTCCGCCGCGACGCCCTGTGGTTCCTTCACCATGGCGACGCGGGCGTGCTGGCCGCCGGTGAAGCAGATTTGGGGCAGGCGTAAAACCCGCATCGGTAACAGGCTATGGCGTGCTCGCGCCAAATATCAGCTGCGCGGTCGGCGTTTCGACGCGGCGCAGTATCAAGCGACGAACGGTAGCCGACGGTGGGCAATCGCCCAGTTGCACATGACCGGGCATCCATAGCACCGCAGCGGCGGGGAATGGTGGAGAGCCCCAGGATTCGGTGAAATCCAGGGAGACCCCTTTACTGTCCGAAGCCAAACCCCGCGCCCAGGACAGGATATGGTCGCGCCCTGCGTCCCGATCGCCCGCCATGTCGATGAGGAAGGCAGTGCGCGAGCCATCCGCCATGGCGGGTTCACCGGGTGACAAGGCATATTCATCCACGCCCGCCGACGCGATCCGGCTACGGTCCATGAACTTTTCCTCGTCAGCGCGCATGATGTCGCCCACCGGCCCGTTCATCAGCGCGGCGGCGGCGGCAATGTCGTCGGCCCAGAACTCGCTGATGGTGTCATAGTCCGGCACATCACCACCGATGATGTGGTTTCGGGCGTAGCGGGTGAAGGGGAAATGCCGCGCGCCCAGCGGGGCGTGCTGCTCCTCATAATAAGCGTGGAACGCAGCCCGCGTAGAATCCGGTCGATGGACCAGGGCGCAAATACTCTTGGTCATGCAAGATCATCCTTTCCGTCGATCTGCGCCAGCAGCTTCCCGGCGGCGGTATAAGGGTCGATGCGCCGGGCTTCGGCTTCCGCGAGCACGGCCTGCCCCTGAGCACCGAGCGCGCGCGCAATCAGACGCTCCCGCAAAATTGCAAGCGTCTGTTCCCGTTCACGCAGGCCGGAACGTCGGGCAAAACCATCGCGCGCCTCCAATGCTGCGCGGTGGGCGAAGATCGCGTCGGCGATAGCCTTGCCACCTTCCCCGCTGGTCGCGACTGCGCGCAGCAAGGGAGCGGACCAGCCTGCGTCCCGCGCGACCGCCGCCTGTTCGCGCAGGTGGAGCATCAATTCATATTGGCGCTGCGTCGCTTGATAGCCATCACGGTCGGCCTTGTTGATGACGAATATCTCGCCCGCTTCCATAAGGCCCGCCTTCACCGCCTGCACTTCGTCGCCCAGGCCAGGCACGCCGACGATGATGGTAGTGTGGGCCAGGTTGACGACGTCGATTTCATCCTGTCCGACGCCGACAGTCTCGACGATCACGATGTCATATCCCATCGCGTCCAGAACCAGGCAGGCGTCATGGGTCGACCGCGACAATCCGCCCGCTTGCCCGCGCGTGCCCAGCGACCGGATGAACACGCCGGGATCGAGCGCGTGGCGAGCCATGCGCACCCGGTCGCCCAAAATCGCGCCGCCAGTGAAAGGGCTGGACGGATCGACGGCGATGACCCCGACGCGCAAGTCCCTGCTGCGCAGTTCCGTCACCAGCATGTCGGTCAGGGTGGACTTGCCCGCGCCCGGCGGGCCGGTGACACCGACGATCTGCGCGCGTCCGGTGGCGGGGAAGATGCGCCGCACCAGATCCGCGCCACGCGGATCGCGATCGTCCAGCCAGCGGATGGCGCGCGCGCCTGCCGCGACGACCCCGTCCAGCACTCCCTGCGCGATATCATTCATTCCGTCAGGCCGCCTCAGAAGCCTGCTTTTCGGCCCACCATTGCTCCAGATATTGCACGATGTCGCGCGTGTCGGCTCCCATGGTGAATATCTTGTGCACGCCTGCTGCCTGCAGCAGCGGCTGATCCTCCTGCGGAATGACGCCGCCCGCCAGCAGCAGCTTGTCCCCACCGCCCTGTTCGCGCAGCAGCCGCGCAAGCTTGGGCAGGTTGCGCGTGTGCCCTGCCGACAGGGTGGAAATGCCCACCACGTCCACATCCTCCTGAATGGCGGCGGCGGCGACCATTTCGGGCGTCTGCTTCAGGCCAGTGAAGATCACCTCCATCCCGGCTTCGCGCAAGGCGTGGCCGATGATGGTGACGCCCACCGTATGCGTATCCATGCCCAGCTTGGCGAGCAGCACGCGCAGGCGACGGTTTGGCTGTTCCTGCATGTCGTCAAACTCCTGCAAGCTGGCTGTCGGGGGTATGGACGCCGAAAACGTCGCGCATCGCGTTGCACAGCTCGCCATGCGTGGCGTAGAGCTTCACCGCATCCAGGCAGACGGGGACCAGATTGTCGCCGTTGCGCGCCGCTTCGCGCACCTTGTCCAGCGCGGCATCGACCGCTGGCTGGTCCCGCCGGGCACGAAGCGCACGGACCTTTTCGACCTGCTGTTCCTCCATCTCATCGTTCAGGCGGAAGATTTCGATTTCACGCTTTTCCTCCGGCAGGACCAGATGGTTGACGCCGACCCATTTGCGGCGGCCCTCCTCCAGATCCTTGTTCCGTTCATATTGTTCGCGGCCAAGGGCGCGCTGGAAATAGCCGGTCTCGATCGCCTTGACCGCGCCGCCCATGGCGAAGATCTTTTCCATCTCCGCAAAGGCCGCGTCCTCCATCTGCTTGGTCAGCGTTTCGACATAATAGGACCCGGCGAGCGGATCGATGGTTTCCGCCACGCCGGTTTCATGCGCGACGATATGTTGAAGCGCCGCGCCGACCCGGATCGCTTCTTCGGCGGGCAGTGAATGGGCCTCATCGTGCAGCGGCGTGGTCATATTCTCGCCCGCGCCGCCCAACGCGCACGCGGTCGCCATGATGGCGAGGCGACCGATATTGTTGAGCGGCTGCTGAAGCGTGAGCGCGATGGTGGTGGGCGACGTCATGAGCCGAATCTTGAGCGCTTCGGGCCGGGTCGCACCATAGCGTTCCTTCATCAGCCGCGCCCAGCATTTGCGGAAGGCCCGCAGCTTGCAGATGCCTTCGAAGAAATCCATGTCCACATTGACGACGAAATGGTTGAGGTAAGGCGCGACCGTGTCGATGTCCAAACCGCGTTCCAGCGTCGCGTCGATATAGGCGCAGCAGATCGCCAGGCTGAACGCGATTTCCTGCACCGGGTTCGCCTTGGCCGGTTGAAGCTGGGCGGAGATGATGGACAGCGGTGCCCAATTGGGATGGTTGCGAATGATATATTCAATCGCGTCGGTCGCGATGCGCAGGCCATGTTCGGGCGGATAGATATAGCGCCCGACGCAGGTATATTCGATCAGGATGCCGTTGACGATGTGGAGGACGAAATCCTTGGGATCGACGCCCTTTTTCTCCAGGGCGGCGATGATCATCGCCAGGTTCACCGGCTGCGGTGCGTTACATACGCTCATGAGATATTTGAGCTTGTCGAAAGGCAGGTCGAACGCGTTTTCCAGGTCTTCCAGACTGTCGAGCGCCATGCCTGCGCGGCCCACTTCGCCCTCCACCATCGGGTCGTCGCTGTCATAGCCGTTGGTGGTGGCCAGGTCATATTCCAGGATCAGGCCGGACAATCCCTGGTCCAGCATGAAGCGCGCCCGCTTCGCCCAATCCTCACCCTTGCCGAAGCCGGTGACCTGGGTCATCGTCCAGAAGCCGGAGCGATGGCCGTTGGGCCGGGTCGACCGGGTATAAGGATATTCTCCGGGGAAACCGACATCCTTGAGATAATCGAAACCCACCGCGTCCAGATCGGCGGGCGTATAGAGCGGCTTGATCGGCCATTTGAGCGCCTGGGTGACGAAGGGATCACGGCGTTCCGGTTGCGCAGCGACGAAAGGCGCGCGCGTTTCCGCCTGCCAGCGTTCCGTTTCGGCGATGATATTGTCGTTGGCGGGGGCAAATTCGCTGACAGGGCGGTTCATGCGACTTCCTTCAGGATCAGGGTTTCGGCAACGTCCCACAGGCGGCGCGCGTCATCGGGGTCGAGCGAGGCGGCGGTGACGCCCCAGCCGGACGGAAGCGACGGCGACCAGATCGGCGCGATGGCGCAATCCTCCAGATAAAGGCCGCCCTGCCCCGCCAGTTCTGGCGCGACGGCGGCCCAGACCGGCGTCGCCGCGCCTTCGTCCGCCGTTTTCATCCGCCCGTGCGGCAAGGTCCCATCTTCATTCACCCAGCCCAGCCGAACGGCGTCTTCGAAGGTGACATGGCGGCCCAGATTAGTGGCGACGCCGCCCGGCGTGCAGGCGTTCATAGTGACGCCCTGCCGTGCATGGCGGCGGCTATATTCCACGGCGAGCAAATTGGCGCACAGCTTGGCATGGCCATAGGCTTCGAACTTTTCATAGTCGCGCTGTCCGTAATTCAGGTCGTCCAGCCTCAGCTTTGCAAAATGATGCGAACCGGACGAGACGATCACGACCCGGCCCGTGCGCGCGGCCAGATTGGGCAGCAACAGTTCGGACAGGAGGAACGGCGCGAAATAATTGACCGCCATCTGGCTTTCAAACCCGTCTTCCGTGCGGGCCAGCGGCGGGCCCATCAGCCCTGCATTGTTGATGAGCAGGTCAAGCGGGCGGTCGCCCCACCGCGCGGCAAATGCGCGGACGGTGGCCATGGATAGTAGGTCGATGGCTTCCACCGCTGGGCGTGCGTGCGCGCCGCTCTGTGCCGCGATCGCTTCCGCTGCTTGATCACCTGCCGCGACATCGCGCACCGCCAGTGTCACCTCCGCCCCTGCCCTGACCAGGGCGGATGCGATGGCAACTCCCACGCCGGACGAGGCACCGGTCACGATGGCGGTGCGCCCGGCCAGATCGACACCGCGCAATAAGTCGTCGGCGGTCGGCACGGCGGCGCTGTGCGGGTTTGACATTCTCTCTCCTGATTTATTGACCGCAATTTACAGCAAGGCGCAGACCGGGCCAATCGGGGCCTTGCGGTTTGGCGCACGATTCATGAATATAGCGCATGATTTCATAATGGAGCCAAGCGTGGCCACCCACATCATCGACGCGCAGCAGAGCAAGGATCTGGTGCAGGGACGCATCGCTCTGCCAGGCGTGCTCATCGAGCTATGCGCCTTTCCAGAGGTCGAAGCCGAAACGATAGTGGTCACGGAAACGCAGGCGATCCTCTCACTCGGCCTTTCGCGCCTGCTGACAGGGTCGGAGGGTCGTCTGGCTGGCAATGAACGCACGCCCTTCATCCGTTTCGGGGCGCTGGGTTTCCGCCCGGCGGGAACGCCGATGGAAATGCGGGTGTCGGGCGGGGCGTTCCACACGCTGCGCTGCCGGTTTGAAGATTGGCGGATCGAAGCGGCGCTGGGCGCTGGACCGTTGGGACAGGCGGCGCTGGCGGCCTGTTTCGACATCAGGTCGCAAGCGATGGAAGACGCGATGCTGCGTCTGGCCAGTGAAGCGGAACAGCCGCAGGCGGACAGCGCGGCGCTGGCCCAATCGCTGGTCGCTATCCTGCTGATCGACCTTCGGCGATATCTGTCGGGCGCAGAGGTGCGGGCGCATCGTCGCAAGGGTGGCCTGACGCCGCGCATGCTGCGCCAGGTGCTGGAGCAGATCGACGCGCCAGGCCCGCCCCCGGACATCGACATGCTCGCCGCATCATGCGGGCTTAGCCGTTATCATTTCATGCGCTGCTTCCGCGACATGATGGGCATCGCGCCGGGGGCATTCACGCGCGAGGCAAGGATGCGGCGCGCCAAGGCATTGTTGGGAGGAGACGAACGGCGACCCTTGGCCGACATAGCGCGGGATTTGGGCTATTCAGGCGCTCCCGCCTTTTGCGCCGCCTTTCGGCAACAGGTAGGACGCTCTCCGTCCGCCTATCGCGCGCTCATTCGATAGCGGAACATCCCGAATGCATCCCGCCGACAGGATTTCGCAGGTTGCTCATCCACGCTCATGGCTTCATAAGATCATATGACAATCCCATTACAGAATGCGCCTTCGCTTTCGAGAATTCAGGAAAACTGGCTCGCCGCGCGGGAACGCCAATTGCTTACCTGGCTCTGCAGCCGGATGCCGCGCTGGGTCACGCCCGACCGCCTGACATTTCTGGGCATGGTTGGCGCGTTCATGATCTTCCTGGGCTATGTGGCCAGCGCCGTGAACCCATCCTGGCTGCTCGTCGCCATCGCTGGCTATGTCGTCCAGTGGTTCGGCGACTCGATGGATGGCAGCATCGCGCGCTATCGGCGAATCGAACGCCCATCCTACGGCTATTTCATCGATCATAGCTGCGATGGCCTTGCGACATTGCTGATCCTGGCCGGGATCGGCCTTAGCCCATATGTGACCATGGATATCGCGATGGTGGCGCTGGCGGGATATCTGTTGCTGTCGATCCACGCCTATCTTTCCGCCCGCGTGCTGGGTGAATTCAAACTGTCCTATCTCGCGGCGGGGCCGACGGAATTGCGGCTGATCCTGATCGCCCTGACGTTGATGATGATGGTGCTGGGGTCAGGCCCCGGACTGTTCGGTGCGGTGTCGGGCTTCGATATTTTCGTGGGGACGGCGGGTGCCATCCTGATCCTGCTGTTCATCATCCAGACACTGGTCACCGGGCGGCGGCTGGCGCAGGCCGAGCGGCGCGCGCAATGACAATCGGCGCGGCTTGAGCGCGGCCTGCCCATGATCCAGATACTGATCGACGCCGATGCCTGTCCGGTGAAGGATGAAGTCTACAAGGTCGCGCTTCGCCATGACGTGCCGGTCATGGTGGTCAGCAACAGCCCCATAAGAATACCCAGCCACCCCCTGATCAGCCGGACGGTGGTCAGCGATGGGTTCGATGCGGCGGACGACTGGATCGCCGAACGTGTGGCGAGCGGGACGATCGTCATCACCGCCGACATATTGCTGGCGGACCGTTGCCTGAAAATGGATGGCGTGGTGATCTCGCCCACGGGCAAGCCATTCACCGCTGCGTCGATTGGCAACGCCATCGCGGTCAGGGCGATCATGGCTGACCTGCGGGCGGGCGGCGACAATGTCGGCGGGCCTGCCGCTTTCAGCAAGGCTGATCGATCCCGTTTCCTGTCCGCGCTGGATGAAGCGCTGGTCCGGCTGATCAGGATGCAGCGCCGCGCGGAGCAGCAACCGCTTTGACATTGACCGCTGACGGGCGCACGGGTCGCCCGGTCAGCTTCGCGAGCATTCATGCAAATTCATAATTTCGATATCGACCTGTTCCTCCGCGAATATTGGCAGAAAAAGCCGCTGCTCATCCGCAATCCGTGGACCGCGTGGAGCAATCCTCTCGAGCCCGACGAGCTGGCCGGTCTGGCCTGTGAGGAGGATGTCGAATCCCGCCTGATCGAGCGGACGGGCGACAATTGGACGCTGGACCACGGTCCGTTCGCCCCGGAACGTTTCGGCGCATTGGGCGGCCAGCCATGGACCTTGCTGGTCCAGGCGGTCGATCATCATGCGCCCGATGTCGCGGCGCTGATCCACCCGTTCCGCTTCGTCCCGAACTGGCGGATCGATGATGTCATGGTCAGCTATGCCAGTGATCGGGGCGGAGTAGGACCGCATTTCGATCAATATGATGTGTTCCTGCTGCAGGGGTTGGGCAAGCGCCGCTGGCGGGTTGGGGGGCTGTGTGATGAGGCGAGCATATTGCTGCCGCATGACGAACTGCGCTTGCTCGCGACGTTCGAGGCAAAGGATGAATGGGTCCTCGAACCCGGTGATATTCTCTATGTGCCGCCGGGCTACGCCCATGACGGCGTTGCCGTGGGCGACGGCTGCATGACCTATTCCATCGGCTTTCGCGCGCCTTCCCAAAGTGAGTTGATCGAGGGGTGGTGCGATCATCTGGTCGATACGATCCAGCGCGACGACCGCTATGCCGACCCCGACCTGCAGGCGCAGGACAATCCGGGCGAGATTTCAGCGGACGCGCTGGCCCGGCTGCGCGGGATGATGACGCAAAAACTGCTCGACCCGCAGGGCTTTGCCCGCTGGTTCGGGGAATTTAACAGCAGCCGCAAATATGCCGACGCGGACTGGCGTCCCGAAGAGCCGGTCCAGCCCGACGAACTGCGCGCGCGCCTGGCCAGCGGCGTCGCCTTGCTGCGCAACCCGGCCAGCCGCTTTTCCTTCATCCGCGGGACGGGCGACGCCGTCCTGCTCTTTGCCGATGGGCAGAGCTTCGACTGTTCCGGTGAGGCCGCAGCATTTGCCCGGCAGATTTGCGCGCAGGATCATGTCCTCGCCAGCCCGGCCCTGGCCGATTCCCCCCCTTGCCTGACGTTGATCGCCGCCCTGATAGACCAGGGCAGCATAGCCGTTGAAGAGGACTGAAAGGGCATGACCCGCCTGATCCTGTTCAACAAACCTTATGGCGTGATGTCCCAGTTCACCGACGTCCGGTCGGAAACGGTTCGCCCCACTTTGTCGGCCTTTATCGATGTGCCGGGCGTCTATCCGGCCGGGCGGCTGGATCTGGACAGTGAAGGCCTTCTCCTGCTCACCGATGATGGCAGGCTGCAGTCGCGTATCGCCGACCCGAAATACAAGACGCCGAAAACCTATCTGGCGCAGGTCGAAGGCGATCCCCAGGAAAGCGCGCTGGAACAGTTGCGGCGTGGTGTGCAGTTGAAGGACGGCATGACCCTGCCCGCGCAAGTGAAACGCATCGACCCGCCCGACCTGTGGCCGCGCGATCCCCCGGTGCGGTTCCGCAAGAGCGTGCCGGACTGCTGGATAGAATTGACCATCAGGGAAGGCCGGAACAGGCAGGTGCGCCGGATGACCGCGGCCGTCGGTCACCCGACGCTGCGGCTGGTGCGGTGGCGGATCGGGGATTGGACGATTGACGCTATGCAGCCGGGCGAATGGCGTGACGGTTGAACGAAGGAGAAGCGAAATGCTGCCAGCCCGCACTTTTAGCGTTACGATCAATCGTGATTGGCAGGCGCTGTACGAGATGATCTGGCGTCCTGAATTTTTCCCGAAATGGGCGTCGGGCCTCGTCGACTCCGGTCTTCGGCAGGATGGGGATCATTGGGTCGCGGATGGCCCCGAAGGACCCATCCGCATCGGCTTTTCGCCGCATAATGTCTTTGGCGTGATGGATCATCATGTCGACCAGGGCGACGGCGTGAAAATCCATGTTCCCATGCGAGTCATCGAAAATGGCGACGGCGCTGAAGTCATGCTGACCCTCTTTCGTCAGCCGGGCATGGATGATGAACGCTTTGCAGCCGACATCAAATGGGTGAACCGCGATCTGAAATCGTTGAAGGCCCTGGTGGAGCGATAACGCCAGTAGCTGGCCGCGATCCGGCATCAGTCGAGTAACAGGTGCATCCGTCCGATAGCGACCGGCTTTTCCCGATCCGTCTGCCAGCAGATGGCATCGATATTGACCACCTGCCGCCCGACGCGAACCAGACGCGCCTGCGCATAGCTGTCGATCATCATCCCGCCGCGCAGGAAATCGAACGACATATTGATGGGCTTGGGCCGCGGGTGCCCGCTTTCCTGCGCGACCGCTTCCAGACACGCCAGTTCCAGCAGGCTGGCGATGACGCCGCCATAAAGAAAGCCGGCTCGGCCTTCCAATGAAGGCGCAGCAGGCATCATCAGCGTCGCCGCACCCGCTTCGCCAGCAACGGTCCGAATGCCCAGCATCCGCGCATAGGGCGCGTGAACGATCATGCACCTTCCATGAAGAAAAAGCTGGCGGTCGCAGAGGCGATCGGCCGATCCGCATCGCCATCATGGACGTTGCAACGGGTGAAGGCGACCTTTCGCGTCACATGATGACAGTGCGCGCGCGCATGTAGCGCCTGTCCCGCGCGGGCAGGCCGGAGATAGTCGATATGCAGGTCGAGCGTTGCCATGCCACGCCACTGCCGCGTCCGCGCGATGATCGCCGCACCCGCTGCGGCATCGACGAGCGAGATGATCGGGCCGGACGAAACCAACCCGGACTCCACGTCCATCAAGAAACCGGGGGCGAAAGGGCAGGCAAGTTCGGCCCAATCGGGTCCGTTATCAACGGTATAGATGCCCAACAACGCATGATGCCCGCGCAGCGGCAGGTTCTTCAGCCGTTCAAAGGCGTCCTCTTCCTCCGCCACTCAGGCCGTCCCGCGCGGCTCACGCGGCAGGCCCAGCCCGCGTTCCGCGATCAGGTTGCGCTGGATCTGATTGGTGCCGCCATAGATGGTGTCGGATCGCGAAAAGAGGAAAAGGTTGGGCAGCGTATCCCATTCATATTCCGCATGGTCGCTGATCTCGCCACCCTGCCCCAGCACGTCCATCGCCAACTCGCCCAGATTGCGCCGCCAGCTGGCCCACTGGATCTTGTAGGTCAGCGCCGCGCCATCGATTCTGGAATGATCGGTCTGCGACAACATCCGCAACGCACCATAGCGCATCAGGCGCAGGCCGACTTCTGCCTTGGCCAGACGCTGGCGGATCAACGGATCATTCGCCGCGCCATTGGCCTTGGCCGCTGCGATAATTTCGTCCAATTCATTGCGAAACCCCATTTGCTGGCCCAGCGTGGACACGCCGCGTTCGAACGCCAGCAGCCCCATGGCGATGCGCCAGCCGTCGCCCACCGCCCCGATCAGGCTATCCGCCGAGCAGCGTGCATCGGTGAAGAAGGTTTCGTTAAATTCCGCGTCGCCGTTAATCTGACGAATGCCCCTGATCTCTATTCCCGGCTGGTCGATCGGCATCATCAGGAAGGTCAAGCCCTTGGGTCCCTTTGACCCTTCCTCGGTACGGGTGATGACGAAAATCCAGTCGGAAATATGGGCCAGGCTGGTCCAGATCTTCTGACCGTTGACGACCCATTCATCGCCTTCCAGCTTTGCCTTGGTGCGGACGCTGGCCAGATCAGACCCGGCATTGGGTTCGGAAAAGCCCTGGCAGAATATGGTTTTACCCGCCGCGATGCCGGGCAGGAAACGCTGTTTCTGCTCCTCCGTGCCGAACGTCAGGATGGTCGGCCCCGCCAGTTCGACACCGATATGGTTTACCCGGCCCGGCACGCCTGCACGGGCATATTCTTCGGCAAAGATCACTTGCTGCGCCAGCGTTGCCTCTCGCCCGCCCCACTGGCTGGGCCAACCGATGCATGACCATCGATGGGCGGCCAGCTGCTGTTCCCATTCCTTGCGCCGTTCCGGGCTGCCGGTCAGCTTGGTAACGCCCTTTATATCGCGGAATTCGCCCGCCATCTGACCGTTCAGCCAATCGGCGCATTCCTGCCGGAACAGTTCGTCTTGCGGTGAAAAGCCCAGTTTCATGCCGCTTCCCCCAATATCATCGCGGCTATCCTTTCGCGGTGCCAATCGCCACTGCCCAACATCGTCTGAAGCGACCGGGCGCGTTTGAAGAACAGATGCGCATCATGTTCCCAGGTAAAGCCGATGCCGCCGTGGAGCTGGATCATGTCCCCGGCACAGCGGAAATAAGTGTCCGTGGCAAAGGACTTAGCGGCATGGACCGCCATCGCCGCTTCGTCGGCTTCTTCATCAATGGCGCAGGCGGCCCAGTAAACGGCGGATCGCGCCTGTTCGATCTCAACCATCATGTCGGCCAGCCGGTGTTTATAGGCCTGGAAGGACCCGATGGGACGGCCGAACTGGATGCGTTCCTTGGAATAGGCGACGGTGCGGTCCAGACATGCCTGCGCGCCGCCCAATGCTTCGGCTGCGGCGGTGATAAAGCCTGCGCGATGGGCTGCTGCCAACGCGGCCGCCGGATCGGGGAGCCGTTCACCCGGAACATTATCCAGCCGCACATGGGCAAGGGGCCGCGTCTGGTCCATGCTCGTCTGCGGTGTGACACTGACCCCCGGCGCGTCGGCGCGCACGACCCAGACCTGGCGCATGTTCGTGACGACGAACAGGTCGGCGCTGGTCCCATGGGTGACGAACCGCGACCCGCCGGTCAGCCGATCCCCATCCGCCTGCAACGCGGCGTCATGGAAATAGCCCGCTATGGCCTCCCCTGAAATCAAACGAGGGAGCCATTCCGCCTGCTGGCCCTCACTACCGCCTGCTGCAATCGCCTGCGCCGCCTGCGCCAGACTGCCTAGCATCGGCAGGGCAGCAACCTGCGCCCCTGCCGCTTCGGCGATGACCGCCAGTTCAACCATGCCCAGCCCCGCGCCCCCGCCGCTTTCGGGAAGTCCGATGCCGGACAGGCCCAGTTCCTGACAAAAGCCGTGCCATAGCGCGCGGTCGATACCGTCGTTCGCCATCGCCTTGCGCGTGCGTTCGCTGGTGGCATTTTCGGCGAAAAAGGCCCCGGCCGTCTCCGCAATCATCGTTTGTTCGTCGGAAAACGCGAATTCCATTGTCGCCTGCCTTTGCATATCCGGCTGGTAACCAGGCCCCACATCCAGCGGGGCGCGACAAGCCGCCCTTGCGCGACTTGGCCCGCTACGGTTTGATGGCAAACATCGTCGCAAAAACCGCAACGATGCGCCATACAGATTGTGCTATACCAGCTTACTGACGACTTCAAGCATCAATTTGCGGATTTTTATACGCGATATATTCCGTATTTATCTTAAGGCTTCGGGTTCAGCTTTCCGCGCCGGTGATCCGCACGACCCTGTTGCTGAACTTTACCGTCCTGACCACCAGCGATGTTTCGACATGCCGGACGCCTTCAACCTCCAGCACTTTGCCGGATGCCAGCTTATGAAGATCATCCAGGTCGTCATAAAGGCATGTCGCCATGATGTTGAACGGGCCCAAGGTGATCATCACCGCCTTCACCAATGGAATGTCCGCGATGTTGCGCGCGATCTGGCGCACATGGCCGACATCGGCCTGCACCGCGATGAACGCGATATTGGTCGCCTTTTCCAGTTTCAGCCCGGTCAGCGCGGTGAAGGCGATCAGCTTTTCCTGCTGCAACCGCTTGATCCGGCCCCTGACCGTGCCTTCATTGACGCCAAGGTCGCTCGCGATCTTGCGATTGGACACGCGTGCATCCTGCGCCAATATGCGGATCAGCTGGTGATCCAGATCGTCCAGATCGGGTCTGCTCATGCAAGCCTCCTGCTGTCGATCGGGCCGGTATCCAGGCCATAACGAACGACGTCCAGCCCGACCGCAGGGGTCATCGACTTGATGCCCGGCACTTTCGACAATTGATCGGTGATCAGGGACGGCAGTTCGTCAATGTCACGCAGCGTCAGCAACAGGCTGATCTGATAGCTGCCGGTAACCAGATGCGCGGCGAAGACTTCGGGGAATTCAGCCAGGTCCTCCGCGACGTCCAGGGCTGGTCGCCCGCTGACCTGGACGGCAACGTGAATGATGACGTGATAGCCATGGACCGCAAAGTCCGACACCGCCACCACGCGCAGCATCCCGGCTTCTTCCATCCGCCGGATGCGCGTCGATACGGTGGACGCTATCAGATTGAGGGACTCTGCGATCTGCTGATTAGTCGCGCGACCATTTTGCCGCAGCTGTTCGACAATCTTGCGATCCGTGTCGTCGAACACGAAGATTTCGCTCATAAACCTTACTCATCCCCTTTCAGCCGCAGTTCTTGCCAGCAAAGGATCGACAGGTCGAATCGAAAGCGCGTCGTCCAACGCGGCCCGGTCACGCTCCACCCGCGCGGCAGCGGCCCAGCCGAGCAGCGCCGAGAGGAAACCGAATGGAATGACCAGGGTCAACGCCATGCGGAGCGATGCGGCGTCATTGCCCATGATCTGGCTCAACCACCCTGTCACCCACGGCCCGATGAAAAAGCCGATCAGGGTCGTCACCGCCAGGAACATCGCCGTCGATGCCGCCCGGATGCGCGACGGCAGCATATATTGCAGGGTCGCGAGGAAGCCTACGGACCATCCTCCCCCCAGCAGGCCGGCAGGAATGGCGGCGATGCGCGCCATGTTGAAACTGCCTGCCCAACTGGCCATCAGGATCGCGCAGGTGGCCGCGCCAAGAGCCAGTGCGGACAGGCGCGACGGCCATATCATGCTGCGGCGGGCGAGCCGGTCGGATAGCGCGCCGAACAGCAGCATGCCGACCAGCCCCGACAGGCCGAAATTAAGCGCGAAGGTCGACTTCACGGCAACCGGATCAAGCCCGTAGGCGCGGGTGAACAGTTCTGGACCCCAATAGCCGAACGACACGCCGGACAGCACGCCGAAGCCGAAAGCAAACATCATGAACATATAGGCCGGGCTGCGCGCCAGGCACTGGATCAGCAAGCCCAGCGGCATCGTCGGCTCCTGCTCTACGCCGATACCATTCCGGCGTGGTTCGCGGATCAGGAACATGGCGGCCAGGCCAAGGACCAGTCCGATGGCGCCCATGCTGTAAAAGGCCATGCGCCAGTCATATACAGCCGCGATCGCCGGACCGCCCGCTTGTCCCGCTATCTGCCCTGCATAGGCCGCCAGCCCCAATATCGCAAAGGCCAGGCCGCGTCGTTCAGGCCGGAAATAATCCGACAGCAACGAATAGGCGGGCGCGACGAATGCCGCCTCCCCCACCCCCACGGCAACCCGCGCCAGCGTCAGGCTGACAGGGCCGCTGGCCAGGCCGGTTGCGATGGTCGCGCCGCTCCACAGGACGCACCCTGCCGCGATGATCTGAACCCGTGACGTGCGATCCGCCAACCGGGCGAAGGGGACGCCCAGCACCACATACAAAAATACGAATGCGGGGCCCATCAGCATGCCGACCATCGCATCGCCAATGCCGAATTGCGCCTTGATCGGGCCGATCAGCCCGGTGATCAGATAGCGGTCGGCATAGTTGACGATGTAGATGGCGAGCAGGGTCGCCAATACGACCCACGGGTTTGAAGCAGGGCGCATCTGTCAATCCCGCAGCAGCGGGCCGCCATGGACGTGCCACAACTGTCCATTGACCCATTCCCCGTCATCGGGCTTGCCCCCGTGGCGGTGCGGCAACCGCCGCGCCGTCGCGGTCCCGATGCAGCGACCACCGCGCACGACAATGCCTGCCTTGCCTTCCAATCCGCACATCATTTCCTCCAGGGGGTTTTCACAGCGCCGGGCGCCTGTTCTGCCATGGCGCGGCTTGTTCCAGCTGCCCTGCCAGTCTGAACAGCAGCGCCTCATCGCCATAGCGACCCATGAACATGACCCCTATCGGTAGTCCTGCGGAGGACATGGCGAGGGGCACCGACATGGCGGGCTGGCCTGTCATGTTGGCGATTTGGGTAAAGGGTGAAAAGGCAGCCGCGCGCTGTCCCCATGCGGCGAAATCCACATCGGGCGACAGGTTGATCTGCCCCAGCTTCAGCGGCGGCGATCCCAGTGTCGGCGACAGGATGACGTCATAGGTCGCCATGAACTGTGCCATGGTGACCGCCGCCGCCTGGAGCGTGTTGTTCGCCCGCGCGAAGTCCATGCCGGTCACTTTCTGCCCAAAGCCGACAAAGCCCAAGGTGATCGGCTCCAGCACATCCGCACTGATCGCCACGCCGGTCGCCTTAGCGCGGTCGGCCATATCCGCTGCTACGGATGATCCGATCAGCACGAAGCTCGCCGCGCCCATCGCGGCAATATCCAGTTTTGGCGCGGCTTCTTCGACATGATGGCCCAGGCTTGCGCACAGCCGCGCCGCCTTGCGCGCGGCCTCCACACATTCCCGATCGACCGGCGACCCTGCAGGCGCATCCAGCACCAGCGCGATGCGCAGGCGGCCGGGCGCTTTGCCGACCTGCGACAGGAAACTTTCCGCCGGGGTCGGCGCGGCGTAGCGGCTCCCTGGCTCCGGCCCCTGCGTCGCATCCAATATGGCGGCGGAATCGCGTACGCTGCGGGTGACGGCATGATGCACCGACAGTCCGCCCCAGCCCTCCGTGCGGGGCGGCCCCATCGGCACGCGCCCCCGACTGGGTTTCAGCCCGAACAGACCGCAGCAGGACGCCGGAATGCGGATCGACCCGCCCCCGTCCGTCGCATGAGCGGCAGGTAGCACGCCCGCCGCCACCGCTGCCGCCGCTCCGCCTGACGACCCGCCGGTAATATGTTCGGGGTCCCACGGATTGCGCGTGTCACCGGTCAGCTTGTTTTCGGTCGTGCCGGTCAGTCCCAGTTCCGGCACGGTCGTCTTGCCGAAGATGACGAAGCCCGCCCGCTCGATCCGCCGGACCAGTTCGGATGTCACCGCAGGACGGTAATCCTTGTAAAAGCGGCTGCCATTTTCCGTCGGCAGGCCCGCAATATAGGTGTTCAGGTCCTTGAGCAGCCAGGGAACGCCACTGAACGGACCTTGCGACAATCCGTTGGCGATCGCCGCCCGTCCATAATCATAATGTTTCTGCGCAATGAAGTTGAACCGGGGATTGAGCGCTTCTGTCCTGGCGATTGCCGCATCCAACAGCTCCACAGGCGATACCTGCTTCTTGCGGACCAGTTCGGCCAGACCCAGCGCGTCATGTTGGCCCATAGGGTCAGAACGCGACGCCGCAGCCTTGGCCGCTCCCGCCATTCCCACCAGCGCAGCCGCACCAACGCTCGCCATGCTGTCCCGACGTGTCATGTCCATTCCTGTTCACTCCAACGGTGCCGTTCCCGCGCCGTGTTCCATGTCATCAGGCTAAGCTGCGGTCTGATCCGCATAGTAACGCGCATAATATTTGCGGAATTGGGGGATAGGCCCGTCCCCGTCGCAGATGATCGGATTGGGCTCAAACTTCTGCCGATCCCACACGACCTTGTCCTGATCGAACTGTTTGCAGATGTCGCGGATGATCGCCCTGGCAACGCCAGCGCGCTCGCCTTCCGCCTGCGCCTTGGGCTGGGTGAAGCAGAATCGGACATGCACATGGTCCAGCTCCACCGGCGCAATGCAGGCGACCAGCAGCGTTTCGGAAATGCCGGTAAAGCGCGTCCAGCTTTGCCCCGGCCCCATCGTATCATAGCTGATGCAGCCGTCCACTTCACCCCAGGGCGTGCCCATCTTCGCCTTTACATCCGCGCCCCGGCCCCATTCGCCCCAGCGCAATTCGCCCAGCGGCACGTTGGCGGTGCCGTGGATGAAGCGGAAATGGGCAACGTCGACGCCATTTTCGGCCATGTTCTGGATCGAACCCCAGACATTCCATTCATGGACTTCATAATCGGTCCAGTCGGGATCGCTCGCCTCGGGCAGCACCGCCACTTCGAACAGCGGCGCGACGTCCTGAGGATGATACCAGGCCCAGATGAAGCGATTGGCTTCGGTGATATGCCAGTTACGCGTGCATTTGCGCTTCACCTGCGGCGGGATGTTGCGGGCATAGGGAATGTCCTTCACCACAGCCTCGTCGCCATCATAGCGCCAGGCGTGGAAGGGGCATTCCAGCAGATTGCCATGCACCTTGCCGCCATGACCCATATGCGCGCCCAGATGCTTGCAATAGGCGTCGAGCATACGGACCTTCCCGTCTTCGCCGCGCCAGATGGCCAGATCCTCCGAAAAATAGCGCAGCGGCTTCACCTCGCCCACCGCCAGTTCGGACGACAGCAGCACGGGATACCAGCCAAAGGGTATGCCGATATCCAGGTTGCGCTGCTTGACGGAGGCGCGATCCTTCACCTCCGCCAGCCGCCAGTCGGCCAAATCCTGCCCTCTTAGCTTTTCAAGTATTTGCCAGACGGCAACGGGCGGCGTGCGCGCATCGGTGGCGGCGCTGGTTTCGGTGTTGGACATGGGAAAGCTCCGTCGGATTATTTGAGGTCAAAGACCTTGATGGCGTTTTCGCGCAGGAATTTTGGCCAGACTTCATCTTTGAAGGGCACGTTCTGCATGTCGCTGAAGATACGGTCCAGGCTAAGGCCCATGGGGAAATATCCGGCATAGATGATCTTGTCCGCGCCGCGCGTATTGGCGTAGTCGATGATCGCCTTGGGATAATGTTTGGGCGCAAAGGCGCTGGTCGAGTAATAAAGGTTCGGCCATTTCAGCATCAGCTTGACCGCCAGCGCCTCCCACGGTTCCGCGCCATGACGCATGACAACCTTCAGTTCGGGGAAGAACCAGCAGACCTCGTCCAGATGCTCGACCTTTTGGGTTTCCATCGGGATGCGCGGCCCTGGGATACCTGCGTTCAGCAGCACCGGCAGCCCCAGTTCCGCCGCGCAGGCATAGAGCGGGAACATATATTTGTGATTGATCGCCACCTGCGGCAAAGTCCCCGCCGGAAATACACTGATCGCCGACAGGCCGACCTCTGCATGGATGCGCTTGATCCGTCGCACCTCCTCCATCCCCTTATTGGGGTCGCAAGGCAGGTCGAAGAAGAAGCGGTCGCCGAACATTTCCTTGGCGCGGTATGATGTGGGATTGTCGTTCCAGCCGACCAGCGCCTTGTCGATGCCATGCTGGTCCATCTGTTCGACAGTCCAGGACACGAAATCATCGACCTTTCCCGTCTGCGGAATGTCCTTGAACATATATTGGGCAGGCATGGCGAACTGTTCCAATGTCTGCTGATCCTTGATCAACGGACGGAAGGGATCGAACCAGGCGGAACGGTCCTCCGCATCGGGGATGCCCAGCATGCAATCGATGATTTTGATGTCCTTGGGCATGCCCATGGGGAAATTCTCCTGTCAGTGTTTGGCGGCCAGCTTGGGCCACAGCGACCGCAGCGCGATCTTGTCGATTTTTTGAGAGTGGTTGCGCGGCAGCGGATCGCGCGAAAAGGCGACGCGGACAGGTGCCTTGTAAGGGGCCAGCCGCCCCGCCACCCAATCGATGATGCTACGTTCGTCCAGCCCGTCGGCCTGCACGACCGCGACCAGCGCCTCGCCCAGCCGATCGTCCGCAATGCCGAAAGTCGCGCATTCGGTGATTTGCGGCATTTCGCTCAGCACCCGTTCGACTTCGGCGCAGTAAATATTCTCTCCGGCGGAAATCACCATGTCCTTGGCCCGGTCGACGATGAAGATATAACCTTCCTCGTCCTGATAACCGATGTCGCCAGTGCGCAGCCAACCGTCCGCGGTGAAGGTTCGCGAAGTCTCCTCCGGCCGGTTCCAATAACCACTCATGATCATGGCGCTCCGCACGATGATCTCACCTGTATCGTTCGAGCCGCAAAGCGTTCCATCCTCCCGCTCCACTCGCAGATCGACCAGCGGCAGGACCCGGCCTGCCGATGCGCGTCGCGCCAGAAAGTCGGACCCTACGGCCTGCGCGATCGCGCCCGACGTTTCGGTCATGCCATAGCCGACCCCGATCATCGCATGGGGACAGAGCGCCCGGACTTCCTCCAGCAGATTGAGCGGCAGCGCCTGTCCGCCCGAACCGATATTGCGCACCGAACTCAGGTCGGCATCCCCGGCACGCGCCCGATGCACCATGTCCCACAACATGGTGGGCACGGTCGAAAGCTGCGTCACCCATTCGTGCTCAATCAGCCTTACGGCCTCATCCGCTTCCCAGCGGCGCATGATGACGATCTTGCCGCCGGACAGAAATGGCGCGAGGAAGCCGGCCCCCAATCCTGAGATATGGAAAAGGGGATATACCAATAATATGGCCTGGGGCGGCACCTGCGCCACGATGGCATCCACCGGAACCCCATATTCGCGCGCCATATTGTGCAGCACCATGGACCCGGTCAGCTGCGTGCCCAGCAATCCCGTAATCAGGCTGCGGTGGGACAGCACCGCCCCTTTCACCCGCCCCGTCGTGCCTGACGTGAACAGGATGGCGCAGGGATCTGACGGTTCGGCAGCCGCGCTGTTTGCCAGCACTGGCGTGTCATCCCCCAGCGGCTGCGTCACGTCGATCAGCCGCCCCTCATAGCCACCGTCGCGAAGCAGCGCGGCCCGTTCGGTATCCGCCAAGACCAGGTCGGGCGTAACTTCGTCGACCATCGCCGACAATTCCGCCGCCGACCCACGGCTGTTGAGCAACGCGGCAACCCCGCCCAGCCTGACCACCGCCAGAAATGCGACCATCCACTCCGCGCGGTTGCGCATGCAGATGGCGACCCTCTGACCGCGCCCGATGCCCAACTGGCCCGCCAGCCGATCCCGCCATTCAAACATGGCGGCAAAGCTCAACCGCCGCTCGCCCTCTGGCCCGTCATAATCCACGACGCAGGTCTGATCCCCAAAACGGCGCGCACTTTCGATCAGCTGATTAAGGTCGGAGGGCGCATTCACGAAAAAGCGCAGCCCATCCTGTTCGCCTAATTCAAAAGGCGTGCCCGGCGCGGTCACTTCAGCGAAAATTGGGTCGATCTTGCTCATGCCATCCTTGGGATCAATGTCGCTGGCGGAATTGTCTGACGGGAAAACGGCCCTGGGCCGCAGCCCCTGGTCGATCCCGGCATCCTCATCCTCGACTCGCTTTGCTCGCTCTGTCTGGACCTAAGTGTATTCCAGCATACGCGGATTTCAATCTTATTTTTTCTCCGCACTTTTAAGGGGGCAACGAGGTCGCTTCCTGCGAGGGCCTGCAACATCACCATCCCGTTGTATTTGTGTATATTTGCTAAGTTTCCTGATGCTTCTATCTTCACCATCTTGGTGGAAAGCGTCGCATGACCCCTATCACGAACAACGCAGCAAACACATATGTTCGGATTTTTTCAATTTACAAATTCCGCATTTTGGAGAATCCTAAAAGCGCGTGCATCGCTGGGTGAGGCATGGACGCAGTTTGGGCAGAGGCAGGGTTGGACGTCGAATGAGCAAAGATTTCGAGGGGCGCGTCGCCATCATAACGGGTGGCAGCGATGGCATAGGACTCGCCACCGCCGCGCTGCTGGCGAAGCGCGGCACGCAGGTCATCATCTGTGGTCGCCGTCAGGCGCTGCTCGACAGCGCGTATGACATGATCGCGTCACAAGGCGGCGCGGTAGAGGCGATCCAACTCGACGTTGCGGACAGCGAAGCGCTGAACGCCATGATCGAATCCACGGCGCGAAAATATGGCCGGCTCGACATGTTGGTGAACAATGCGATGTCCACGCATTACGCGCCGATCAGCAAGCTGACGCTGGACCATTGGCGCAAGGACTTCGCCGTCAACAGCGACGCCGTTTTCGTCAGCACCAAGGCCGCGATGGCGATAATGGCTGCAGCGGGCAAGGGTTCGATCGTCAATATCGCATCGACCTGCGGCATTCGCGCGACGGTGAACATGGCCAGCTATTCCGCGTCCAAGGCGGCGCTGGTGCATTTCACGGCCGCCGCCGCGATGGAGGCCGCGCCGCTGGGCATTCGCATCAACGCTATCATCCCTGGCCAGGTGCAGACCGCGCCGACTGAGCTGTTTTCCGCGCGCGCGGCAGACAGCGCCGCCCGCACGACCGCAGCCATCCCCATGCAACGCGGCGGGCAGCCTGAGGAATTGGCGCAGGCCATAGCCTTCATGCTGTCGGACGCCGCCAGTTACATCACCGGCACCGCCCTGCCCGTCGACGGCGGAAAGGCCGCTCAACTCTACATACCGACCTAGCGCACGGGACCAGTGTTTCGTCCATCCGGGCGACGCATCCGAACAGAATAGCTGCACGGCAGCACGATATCGGAACGATCGCGTCGATCCGTTCATCACCGTCATAATGTCAAGGGAGAGGATAATCATGACCAGGAAGCAAGCATATAAGGCAGCTCATTTAATAATCGGCGTCAGCAGTTTGGCTATTTCCAGCCAAACACTGGCACAAACTGCCACGACACCTTCAGAAACCGGCCTGGACGAAATTGTCGTCACCGCGCAAAAGCGTGCACAGAACCTTCAGGATGTACCCATCGCCATCAGTGCGATCAGCGCCGAAAAGGTTGAACAACTCGGCATCCGCGACAGCCGCGACCTAAGCGGCCTGGCCCCCAATGTCGTCATTACCCAGGGCACCACCAGCAACAGCGCCGCTGTCTTTTCCATGCGCGGCATTTCCAACGGCGGCAGCGAAAGCTTCGGCGTCGATGCTGCCAACGGCCTCTATGTGGACGGCGTGTATATCGCACGCGGCGGGGCCATGGGCCTTAGCGTCATGGACGTTGAACGGGTGGAAGTCTTGCGCGGTCCCCAAGGCACCCTGTTTGGCCGCAACACGACAGGCGGCGCGATCCATTTCATTTCCCGCGCGCCATCATCCACCTTCCGGCTGAAGGCAGAGGCTGGCTATGGCAATTTCAACGCCTGGAACGGCAAGATTTCGATCGATCCCGGCGAGATTGCAGGCATCTCCACCAGCTTTTCCTACAGTCACAGCGAACGGGATGGTGTCATCGACAATATCCTGCAACCGCGCGATTCCCGCGACCCCGGCGCCCGAAAGTCCGACGCGTTTCGCGCAGCCGCGCGCATCGGCCTGGGCGGGACCGGCAGCATTCAATATATGTTCGACTGGAACCGGATCAAAGGCACCCCGCTGCCCTTCGTCCTGACCAATGTGGCCGACGGCACGCCGAACGCGCCGATCACCATCGATGGCCAACAGGTGCTGGTGACCCAGCAGGCCCCGGTCGCCCAATATCTGGCGGGGGCAACCTTCGCCGATCCGTCCTGCGCGGCACTGGCCGCGCCCTCACGCTCCTATCGTCAGGACGTGTGCAATAACATCCTGAGCAGCGCCTATGACAAGAGCTGGGGCCATAATTTGCAGGTCCAGAATGATTTCGGCGGCTTCAAGGTCAAATCGACCACGGGCTACCGCTTCTGGAACAGCGACTATGTCACCGACCTGGACGGGATCGGCGCCTTCAGCGGCCCGGCTTTCTCCAATGCGACATTGTTCAACGGCATGCCTGCGTCGCTGTTGCAGTTCATTCCCACCATCCCCGCCGCAGCCATTCCGTTCATATCCGCGTCGCCTGTGCCCACAATCAGCCAGGACCTGTTCTCCGTCGACAATCAACGGCGTCACAAGCAGTTCAGCCAGGAAGTCGAAATTTCAGGCGATACCAGTTCGCTCGACTGGGTCGTGGGCGGCTTTTACTTCTGGGAAAAGGGGGGCGAAAACGGCGTTCAGAGCAGCGGGTTCGTCCTTGACACCAACTCAGTCTTCCTCGCGAACTTCGGCCCTCTTGGACCGGGCTTCGCTGCTGCCAATCCAGCACGCTACCGACTTGTCCAGACGCTTGCCCGGCTTAACTACACGACATCGAGCGAGAGCACTGCGGTTTACGGCCAGTTCACCTTCTATCCAGGCGGTCGTGACAGCGGCATCCGCTTGACGGCGGGCGGGCGCTATACCTGGGATGAGAAAAAGATGCTGCGCTTGCAGAATGGCACCGCCCCCCTCGCCATACCCGAATCCGGCGATGCCAAGTTCAGCAAATTCACCTGGAACCTGATGGCTGGCTATGATGTCGCCGATGGCGTCAACCTGTATGCGCGCGCCGCCACCGGCTATCGTTCGGGCGGTTTCAATTCGCAGGACCCGGCGATCGCCGGCACCAACCAACTTGGCAGCTTCGAACCTGAAAAGGTGACATCCTATGAAGTCGGCGTGAAGACTGAATTGTTCAATCGCCGCCTACGCCTCAACCTGGCAGCCTATCATAACATCTATGATGATCTTGCGGTCCTGGGTCCTGTGACTAACGCCCCGGTCGGCACCTTTGCCACCCGCATCATCAACGCGGGCAAGGTGGTCTATAACGGCGTGGAGGCCGAGGCCCAGGCAGTGCTGAACGACAATTTCTCGATCGACGGCAGCGTCGGCTATATCGACATCAATTATAAGGAGTTTCTTGCCGGGCAGTCGCCGGTCTCTGGCGCACCCCCGGTCAATATCGCGTCGATCGTAACGCCGGGCTATACCTCTCCGCTGACGGCCAATGTGGCGCTGAACGCGCAATTCCCGCTCAACTGGGGCAATGCAACCCTGCGCGGTCGGGTCGGATATACCCATGAAGACGGCAAGTATAATTTCAGCAGCTCCGTCGGGTCGCCGTTCAACGAACAGCTAAAGGGCGATGATATCGACCTGATCGACGCGCAGATCGGGATTGACGGCATTCCGCTGGGCAGCGGCGAAGGCGAAGTCCGCTTGTGGGTGAAGAACCTCACCAATGCGAAGGATTTCGTCCGCGGCATCGACTATGGCCCACTCGGCTTTGCGGGCGGATATTATGCCGAACCGCGAACATACGGCATCACGGTCGGCGCGAAGTTCTAAAACACATCAGGGCACGCCAATGCAGCCCCGCCTGCCGCCAAGCAGGTGGGGCTGTTCCTAATGATCGCTCGCGCTGAAAGCGCCATAGCCGGTTTCGGCCCGGACCCGCTGCGCCGGATAGCCCGCCCGATCCACGGCTGCGCGCGGCGAACGGTCCAGCACGGAAATCAGCCAGATCGCGATAAAGCCCGCCGGCACCGAAAAGATCGCAGCGGAACTATAGGGAAATGGCGCAGGCCCAAGGTCAAAGGTGCTGGTCCAGACAGCGGGCGACAGCAGCGTCAGAACAAAGGCGGTCAGCAGTCCAATCGTCCCGCCAATCGCGGCGCCGCGCGTCGTGCACCCATTCCAGAGTAGGGACAGGATCAACACCGGAAAGTTGCCCGACGCGGCGAGTGCGAAGGCCAGGCTGACCATGAAGGCAACATTCTGCTTTTCAAAAAGAAGGCCTAGCAGCACGGCCAGCGCGCCCATGGCGAGCGTCGTCAGTCGCGACACGCGCAGTTCCCCCGCCGAACTGACATTCCCATGACGGAACACCGTCGCATAAAGATCATGGCTGACTGCCGAGGCCGCCGACAATGTCAGTCCCGCCACCACGGCAAGGATGGTGGCGAAGGCGACCGCCGATATGAAGCCGAGAAAGGCGTTGCCGCCGATCGCATGGGCCAGGTGGATGGCCGCCATGTTGCCGCCGCCCCGCAGCGCGCCTTCACCATCCATATAGCCGCCTTCCGTACCGACGAGGACGATCGCGCCAAACCCGATGATGAAGGTGAGGATGTAGAAATAGCCGATCCAACCGGTCGCCCACAGCACCGATTTACGCGCTTCCTTCGCATCGGGAACGGTGAAGAACCGCATCAATATATGGGGCAGCCCAGCCGTGCCCAGCATCAACGCGAGGCCGAAGGAGATGGCGGACACCGGGTCCTTGATGAAATTGCCCGGCCCCATGATCGACTGGCCGCGATCGGCCGCTTCTGCCGCCGTGGCACCGCTTGCCAGCGCCGCCTGCGTCTTTACTTCGACCGCCCTGGCGAACAGCGTTTCGGGCGAAAAGCCGGTCGTCGCCAGCACCATCAGCGCCATGAAGCTGGCCCCACCCAAGAGCATCACGGCCTTGATAATCTGAACCCAGGTCGTCGCGCGCATGCCTCCGAAGAGGACGTAGAGCATCATCAGCGCGCCGACGATGATCACCGCAACGGCATATGGCAGGCCGAAAAGCAGCTTGATAAGCTGCCCCGCCCCGACCATCTGCGCCACCAGATAGAAGGACACGATCAGCAGCGTGCTGATGGCCGCGAAGCTGCGCACCGGCGGCTGCGCAAAACGGTAGGATGCCACGTCAGCGAAGGTGAAGCGGCCCAGATTGCGCAACCGTTCGGCCATCAGGAACAACAGGATCGGCCACCCGACGAGAAAGCCGGTGGAATAGATCAACCCATCATAGCCATCATTGAAGATCTGCGCAGAGATGCCGAGGAACGACGCGGCGGACATATAGTCCCCGGCCATCGCAAGGCCGTTCTGGAAACCGGTGATCCCGCCGCCAGCGGTATAAAAATCCGACGCGGTCCGGGTACGGGCAGCAGCGGCTTTCGTGATCCACAGGGTCAGCCCGACGAAGGCGACGAACATCGCGATGGCAACCCAGTTGACCGGTTGGCGCTGCGCTTCCCCTTCCAGTGCGGCGGCCATGGCCGGATCGAAGGGCAGGAAAAGCAAGGCGGCCATGGCCAGCGCCACGCACCGCGTCATGCGCCATGATCCCGCAAAATAGCCGCCATGCGCGCGTCAAAACGCCGGTTGGCATAGGCGACATAGACACCGGTCAGCGCGATGGCGAAGATAATGAGGCCAAGACCGAGCGGAATGCCCAGCGACGTCACGCCATCCCCAACAGGCGTTTCAAGCAAGCCTTTATTGAAAGCAATCAGCAGCAGGTAACCGGCGAATGCAGCAAATATCAATGCCGACAGAAACCAGCCCAGGCGCAATCTTTGCCCAACCAGGTCACGATAGCGCGGGTCGGCTGATATGCTTTCGACCAACGCCGCTTCTTCTCGATCCACTGCGCCCCTCCGAATTCTTCCGCGGTGAGCGTGGGCGAACAACGCAATGAATGCAACAGTCTGACATGAGGATTATGCGACCCCAGCCTTGACGGCCCATCCGGTGCGCGTAAGCTAACGCTATTAGTGCATTTGACAAGGTGGATGCTCATGGACGCTCGCCTTCCCAGCGCTTGTCCGGTCAATCGCAGGCACGATGACCGCAAATCCGCCGCCGCGTCCATTGGCGGCGGCACGGTCGATCCCGACATCCGCACTCAGGATTTTGCCGAAGGGCGCGCCATCCTGCGCAGCGATCATGTGCGGCAGGCGGGCTTTCTGGCGGAGCAGGTGGGCAAGATCGGCAACGCGACCCGCCAGCCGATCCTGTTTCTGGAGGGCGACGCGCACCGGGTTCAGCGCAGCGCCACCGCGCGTTTTTTCACGCCGCGCATCGTGACAACGCACTACCGGGAACTGATGGTCAGGCTGAGCGATGGTCTGATTGCCCGTTTCCAGCAGGAAAAGCGCGCCCGCCTCGACAATCTTAGCCTTGAGCTGGCGGTGGCGGTCGCCAGCCAGATCGTGGGGTTGACCGACAGCGACCCGGATGGCCTGGCCAAACGGCTGGACGTGTTCTTCACTGGCGATTTCCATCGGCCCCGCAACAGGGTCGCCGCCTTCGCCCATTTCCTGCGGTCCCAATATCGCGTCCTGTCCTTTTACTATCGCGACGTGGCACCAGCCATCCGGTCGCGCAGGCGACAGCGGCAGGATGACGTCATCTCTCACCTGATCGATCAGGGATATAATGGTCGGGAGATACTGACCGAATGCCTTGTCTATGGCGCGGCGGGCATGGCGACGACGCGCGAATTCATCGTCATGGCCGCATGGCACCTGCTGGACCGGGAAGATTTGAAAGCCACGTTCCTTGCAGCGGACGAAAACGGGCAGGTCGCCCTGCTGGAAGAATTGCTGCGGCTGGAGCCGGTCGTGGGCTATATCTACCGTCGCATGCCCGACGATGCGTCCGCGCAGGCAGGGGCGGCGGTCGCGGTCGATGTGCGCGCGGCGAACACGGATCCGGCTGCGTTTGGCGAACGGCCCTGCGAAGTGGTGCCGGGGCGGCAAGTCAGTGCCAAATATGGCAGAGCCGGGCTTTCGTTCGGCGATGGCGAGCATCGCTGTCCAGGGGCGCAGGTTGCGCTTCAGGAAAGCTGCCTGTTCCTGGACCGGCTGATGCGGGTGCCCGGCCTGAAACTGGCGCGCGCTCCTTCCCTCACTTGGAACCCGCTGGTCACCGGCTATGAATTGCGCGACGCGGTCATCATCTGCGACTGACGCAGGCCGACCGGTCAGGACACCGCCGCGCTGGTGTCCGCCATTTTCGCGCCCCTGCTGCCCATCGGCTTTGCCGGCCCGGTCGTCGTGTCCTGAGCGGTTTGCCGTTCCAGTTCGGCGTTGACCAGACCGCCGATAAGCACCGCATAAGCGGACACATAGAGCCACATCAGCAGCACGACAACCGCGCCCAGCGATCCATAGGTTGCGTCATAATCCCCGAAGCGGGATGCATAAAAGCCAAAGCCCAGCGTCGCCGCGAGCCACAAAAAGGTAGCGAGCATCGATCCGATATTGAGCCATTGCCACCGCGCGTCCGACCGATCCGGCGCAAAGCGGTACATGCCCCCGATCGCGGTGCTGCACAGGGTGGCGGCGACTATCCAGGTAAGCGCCTGGATCGCAGCGGTGGCGATCCACCCCCATCCGCCCACCATGACCCCGGCCAGGCTGAGCATCGATGCGGCCAGAATGCCCATGATGCCGACCATCACGGCGGCCATTACCAGGCCGGCGGACAACAGCGTCGACCGCAATAGCGACCGGCGATCCTCTTCTTCATAAATGATGTTGAGCGAACCGATCATCGCGCTGGACGCGCGCGACGCGCCATAAATGGAGATCAGGAGAGCGATCATCAGGCCCAGCCCCTTCTGGCCCGCCGCCGCCTGCGTCAATTGCGTCAACTGATCATAGATCAGCTGGGCGGCGTCAGCCGGGACCAGGTCGATGATGGTCCGCATATGCTGGGCGACCGTCGCGGGATCGGCGATCAGGCCGTAGCTCATCACCAAAGCGCCCAGAAGCGGGACGAAGGACAGAAAGGCGTAAAATGCTACGCCAGCTGACAGCAGGCTCAGATTATGGCGTCCGTTATTGACCCACACCCGTCCGATCACGGCTTTCCACGCGGGCCAGTGCAGCGACCAGGGCGACTGTGCATCGGCACCCCTTTCCCTTTGCGTGGACGACATATGGGTTGGGTTCATCCGTTCATCCTGTCGACATCATCCCGCGCTCTATCAGCCAAAGCGCCAGGGTTGCGGATGTTCCCGAAAATTTGCCGTATTTCGGCGGGCTTCGCTGCGCCCCGAACGCAGCAGTCGCCTCGCTCAAAAGCAGGCGAGCCTCAGAGCATGGGCGATAGAGTCGGGTCCCCGCCGGGACGACGCGGGTGCGCCGCCCCGTCCTGCACAGCCTTTCGCAGTCGTGATATCCCGCCTGACGCGCTTAACGAGGCAGGTCGCTGACGCCCATCAGTTGCAGGTCGACCGCGCGAGCGCATTGTCGGCCTTCGCGAATAGCCCATACGACCAGCGACTGCCCACGACGCATGTCGCCACATGCGAATACGCCCGACTGGCTGGTCGCATAGTCGATGATGTTGGCCTTCACATTGCCCCGCGCGTCGAGGTCGGCGCCCGACTGCTCGACCATGCCAGCCTTGCGGGGACCGACAAAGCCCATCGCCAGCAGAACGAGGTCGGCCTTCAGCTGGAATTCGCTGCCTGCGATTTCCTGCATCTTGCCGTCGACCCATTCGACGCGCACGCATTCCAGCGCCTCGATCTGCCCGTTCTTGCCGATCGCACGCTTGGTGGTGACGGCCCAGTCGCGGTCGCAGCCTTCCAGATGCGACGAAGATGTGCGCAGCTTTAGCGGCCAATGCGGCCAGCTGAGCGACTTTTCCTCCACCACCGGTGGCTTGGGCATGATTTCCAGCTGGGTGACCGAAGCAGCGCCCTGACGATTGGATGTGCCGACGCAGTCCGATCCCGTATCGCCGCCGCCGATGACGACGACATGCTTGCCCTGGGCCGACAATGTGCCGCGCGGGGCGGCGCGCAGTTCATCGTCGCCCGCGTTGCGCTTGTTCTGCTGGGTAAGGAACTCCATCGCCAGCCGCACGCCAGCCAATTCGCTGCCCGGAATATCCAGGGTGCGCGGATGTTCCGCGCCACCGGCCAGAACCACCGCGTCATAATTGCTGCGCAGCGCATCCATCGAAATGGTGACGCCAACCTCGGTCGACGTACGGAACTCGACCCCCTCCGCTTCCATCTGCTGGGCGCGGCGGTTGATGAGGTGCTTTTCCATTTTGAAGTCGGGAATGCCATAGCGCAGCAGGCCGCCGACCCGGTCGTTCTTTTCAAACACGGTGACGGCATGGCCCGCGCGCGCAAGCTGTTGCGCGCAGGCAAGTCCGGCGGGGCCAGACCCAACGACAGCGACGCGCTTGCCGGTCTTGCGCGCTGGCAGTTGCGGCTCGATCCATCCGTCGCGCCAGCCACGGTCGACGATCTCGCATTCGATCGACTTGATCGTGACCGGCGTGTCGATGATGTTGAGCGTACAGCTCGCCTCGCACGGCGCGGGGCAGACGCGGCCAGTGAATTCAGGGAAGTTGTTGGTGCTGTGCAGCGTTTCCAGGGCCGTTTTCCAATCGTCTTCATAGACGAGATGGTTCCAGTCCGGGATGATGTTGTTCACCGGGCAGCCATTGTGGCAAAAGGGGATGCCGCAGGCCATGCAGCGCGCTGCCTGATCGCGTATCTCTTCTTTCGACAGAGGTACGACGAACTCATTCCAGTGCTTCAGGCGCTCTTCGGGCGCGGTGTAGCTGCGATCCTTGCGCTCGACCTCGAGGAAACCGGTGGGCTTGCCCAAACTCTTTCTCCAAACTTCTCTATTCTTGCATCTAAAGGGGGATTTCCCCCGATCCCCTGGCGCCTATTCGGCGGCCACGGGGGCTACAGCAAGTCGTTCCTGTTCAAGGCTGTGCAAAGCCCGGCGATAATCCTTGGGCATCACTCGCACGAAGTTCGCCAAAGTGCCCTGCCAATCGGCCAGAAGTGCCTCGGCGCGTTCCGATCCGGTGTAGAGCTTGTGCCGTTCCAGCAGGATGCGGAGACGATCGGCGTCATGACGCAGCATGTCCCCCATGCCCCAGTCATTCACGTCGACGCCGCGCTGCAGCGGGCGGCCCAGGCCGTCATCGTCCAAAGCCGTCGTCGGCATCGGATCGACATCGACCATGGCCGCATTGACCTTGGAACGGAAGCTGCCATCCGGGTCATAGACATAGGCGATACCGCCGGACATGCCCGCCGCGAAGTTGCGCCCTGTCGGACCCAGCACAACCACCACGCCGCCGGTCATATATTCGCAGCCATGATCGCCCACGCCCTCGACAACGGCGATTGCGCCCGAATTGCGGACGGCAAACCGCTCGCCGCCAACGCCCCGGAAAAAGGCTTCGCCCGAAATGGCACCATAAAGCACGGTGTTGCCGACGATGATATTGTCGGTGGGAACGCGCTTTGAAGCCTCCGGCGGACGGACGATGATGCGACCGCCCGACAGGCCCTTGCCGACATAGTCGTTGGCGTCGCCCGTCAGGTCGACGGTCACGCCGTGCGCCAGGAAGGCACCGAAGCTCTGGCCAGCAACGCCCTGGAACTTCACCACGATGCTGTTGTCGGGCAGGCCCGCATGGCCGTGACGCCGCGCGACCTCGCCAGACAGCATGGCACCGACGGTGCGATTGACGTTGCGGATCGGACGTTCGATGTGCACCGGCCCGCGATTTTCCAGCGCATCGGCGGACGCCTTGATCAGTTCCTGATCGAGTGCGGCGTCCAGACCATGGTCCTGGCCTTCAATATTGCGCAGGACCAGCCCCTTGTCCGGTTCGACCTGGTGAAGCAGGCGGGACAGGTCCACGCCCTTCGCCTTCCATTGGTCAACAGCCTTGCGCATGTCGAGCTTGTCGACCCGGCCTACCATCTCGTCGATCGTGCGGAAGCCAAGCTGGGCCATGATCTGGCGCAGCTCTTCCGCGACGAAGAAGAAATAGTTGATCACATGCTCAGGCTGGCCGGTGAAACGCTTGCGCAGCACCGGGTCCTGCGTAGCGACGCCGACCGGACAGGTGTTGAGGTGGCACTTGCGCATCATGATGCAACCCGCCGCGATCAGCGGAGCGGTGGCAAATCCGAACTCGTCAGCGCCAAGCAACGCGCCGATGGCGACGTCGCGACCGGTGCGAAGGCCACCATCGACCTGAACGGCGATGCGGGTGCGCAGGCCATTGAGAAGCAGCGTCTGCTGCGTCTCGGCAAGCCCGATCTCCCACGGGCTGCCCGCGTGGGTGAGCGAGGTCAGCGGGGACGCGCCGGTGCCGCCCTCATAGCCCGAAATGGTGACATGGTCCGCGCGCGCTTTCGACACGCCCGCCGCGACAGTGCCAACACCCACTTCCGACACCAGCTTCACCGAGATGCGCGCACCCGGATTGACGTTCTTCAGGTCGTGGATCAGCTGGGCCAGATCCTCGATCGAATAGATGTCGTGATGGGGTGGCGGTGAAATAAGACCGACGCCGGGGGTGGAATGGCGGGTCTTGCCGATGGTCTTGTCGACCTTGTCACCCGGCAGCTGACCGCCCTCACCCGGCTTCGCGCCCTGCGCCATCTTGATCTGCACATCATCGGCATTGACCAGATATTCAGCCGTCACGCCAAAGCGACCCGACGCCACCTGCTTGATCGCCGAGCGCATGGAATCGCCGTTCGGCAGCGGCTTGAAGCGGATCGGGTCCTCGCCACCCTCGCCGGTGTTCGACTTGCCGCCGATCCGGTTCATGGCCATCGCCAAAGTGGTGTGCGCTTCCCAGCTGATCGAGCCATAGCTCATCGCGCCAGTAGCGAAGCGCTTGACGATTTCAGCCGCCGGTTCGACTTCGTCCAACGGCACCGGCGTGTCGGCGAACTTGAAGTCCATCAGCCCGCGAATGGTCAGCAGACGCTCATTCTGCTCGTTGATGGAGGCGGCGAACGCCTCATATTCCTTGGGATTATTGCCCCGCACCGCATGCTGGAGTGACGCGACGCTCTGCGGCGTCCAGGCATGTTCCTCGCCGCGCACACGATAGGCATAGGCACCGCCCACATCCAGCATGTTGCGGTAGATCGGATTGTCGCCATAGGCTTCGCGGTGACGATTGACCGTCTCTTCCGCAATCCCGGCAAGGCCGATGCCTTCGATCGTGGTCGCGGTGCCAGTGAAATAGCGTTCCAGAAAGGCCGAATTCAGGCCGACCGCGTCAAAGATCTGCGCGCCGCAATAGCTTTGATAGGTCGAAATGCCCATCTTGGACATGACCTTCAATATGCCCTTGCCGACCGCCTTGATGTAGTTCTTCTGAACTTCATAGGCAGACAGCGGCAGGTTCTGCTTCACGCGGATCTGCTCAAGCGTCTCGAAGGCGAGATAGGGGTTGACCGCTTCCGCGCCATAGCCCGCCAGCACGCAGAAATGATGGACTTCGCGCGCTTCGCCGGTTTCGACCACAAGGCCGGTCTGCATGCGCAGGCCCTGGCGGATGAGGTGATGGTGAACCGCTGCCGTCGCCAGCGCGGCGGGAATGCCGATGCGCTCCGCCGACACGCTGCGGTCGGACAGGATCAGGATGTTCTGATCGGCCAGAACCGCTTCGGTCGCCTCATTACAGATGCGATTGAGCGCGCCTTCCAGGCCATCGGCCCCCTCTGTCGCGGGCCAGCTGATATCGATGGTCTGCGTGCGGAACGCCCCGTCCATCGAGTCATGGACACCGCGAATCTTGGCAAGGTCAGCGTCGGTCAGCACCGGCTGCGACGTTTCCAGCCGCTTGTGCGTGCCCGCATGATGACCGAGCAGGTTCGGGCGCGGGCCAATCATCGACACCAGGCTCATCACCAATTCCTCACGGATCGGGTCGATCGGCGGATTGGTGACCTGGGCAAAGTTCTGCTTGAAATAGTCGTACAGCAGGCGCGACTTCTGGGACAGCACGGCGATCGGCGTATCGACGCCCATTGAACCGATCGGGTCCTCGGCATTGCGCGCCATCGGCTCCAGGAACTTCAGCACATCTTCCTGGGTATAGCCGAACGCCTGTTGGCGATCGAGGAAGGCAGCCGCATCATTCCCGCGCGGGGGCAACAGCTCCTCGCCGACAGAGGCAGGCAGGTCCTCAAGCTTATACTGCGTTTCCTTCAGCCATTCTTCATAGGGATGAGCCTCGGCGAGTTGCGCCTTGATTTCCTCATCCTCGATGATGCGGCCCTGCTCCAGGTCGATGAGCAGCATCTTGCCTGGCTGGAGACGCCACTTGCGGACGATATTCTCTTCCTTGAAGGGCAGCACGCCGCTTTCCGACGCCAGCACGATATGGTCATCGTCCGTGACGATGAAGCGCGCCGGGCGCAGACCGTTGCGGTCAAGGGTCGCGCCGATCTGGCGGCCATCGGTAAAGGCAATGGCGGCGGGGCCGTCCCACGGCTCCATCAACGCGGCGAAATATTCGTAAAATGCCTTGCGCTTGGGGTCCATCAGCGGATTGCCGGCCCAGGCTTCGGGGATCAGCATCATCACCGCATGCGCCAGCGGATAGCCGCCCGCAACCAGCAGCTCCAGCGCATTGTCGAGGCAGGCCGTATCGGACTGGCCATGCGGGATCAGCGGCCACATCTTGTCGAGGTCTGCGCCCAGCAGCGGCGATTCAAGCGTGCGGCGGCGCGCATTCATCCAGTTCACATTGCCGCGCACCGTGTTGATTTCACCATTGTGGGCGATGAAGCGATAGGGGTGCGCCAGCTTCCACGACGGGAAAGTGTTGGTCGAGAAGCGCTGGTGAACGAGCGCCAGCGCCGATTGGGTCAGCGGATTGCGCAGGTCATCAAAGAAACTGCCGACCTGATCGCACAACAACAGCCCCTTGTAGACGACGGTGCGCGTGGAGAAGGACGGCACGTAGAAGTCGGCCAGCGCCTCCAGCCCATGCTTCTGGGAAAGCTCCTTCAGCGGATTCTGGGTCTGCTTGCGGATGGCGAGCAGCTTGCGCTCAAACGCATCCTGGTCCTTCATATTGGCCCCGCGGCCAACGAAACACTGCCGGATCGTCGGCATCTCGTTAAGAACGGTCTGGCCAAGGCCGTCGAGGGTCACCGGCACGTCGCGCCAGCCGAGCAGGACCTGGCCTTCCTTCACGATGAAGCGCTCAAGCTGCTGAACGGCGGCGGCCTGCGCCTGCTCGTCGCGCGGCAGGAAACACATGGCGACGCCATAGTCGCCAGGCTGCGGCAGATCGATGCCAGCGCCTGTTGCCCAGTCGCGATACAGCGAATCGGGAATCTGGATCAGGATGCCCGCGCCATCGCCCACCAGCGGGTCCGCGCCCACAGCTCCACGATGGTCGATATTACGCAGAATTTCCAAACCGCGACGGACTATATCGTGGGTTTTCAGTCCCTTTATGTTGGCGATGAAGCCGACGCCACAAGCATCATGCTCATTGCCAGGATCGTATAAACCTTGTTTGTCCGGGTATGCCATTAACGTTCCGTTCTGCGCGATCTTTGGAGAGCGCCCTTACACTCCGACTGGACAGCAGGGAATAGCCGTAGTGCAGGATGGAACATGGAATTCCGGCTCGCACTCGAAATTTACGCCGCGTCCGGCAGAGTCATGTACATTCCGTACATGGGTCGGGTGCACACAGATCATGCCCGACCGCAAGGAAAGCGCCGATGTCTTCTGTATAAGAAAACGGGTGCTGAACGGTCAATCGCCTTCCACCAATCTTTGCGATGAGTGACGATGCGGCCCAAATGGCGAAGGCGCATCGGGTCGGTTGCGCGCAATGCGCGAGCGCTCAGCGCTACCCCTTCCATGCGCTCCATGGTAAAGGTGTAGACCATCGGCGCGACGAACCGAGTCACTGGGAGAGGCAAGATGACGCTCTCAATCGGCAGCAAGGCCCCTGACTTCACGGCTCAGACCACTCAGGGTGAAATCTCGTTTCATGAATGGCTGGGTGACAGCTGGGGCATATTGTTTTCACACCCCAAGGATTTCACGCCCGTCTGCACCACCGAACTGGGTTACCTGGCGCGACTGGCCCCGGAATTTTCGAGGCGCAACTGCAAGGTGATCGGCCTGTCGGTTGATCCCGTTGGCGATCATGACCGCTGGTTGCCCGACATCAAGGCCGCAACCGGCAGCGAAGTGACCTATCCCATTATCGGCGACAGCGATCTTAACGTCGCCCGCGCCTATGAAATGCTCCCTGCCGATGCCGGTGTGAGTTCAGAAGGTCGCACCGCCGTCGACAATCAGACAGTGCGGACCGTATATCTGATAGGCCCCGACAAGCTCATCAAGGCAATGCTGAGCTATCCAATGAGCAGCGGCCGTAACTTCGACGAAGTGCTGCGCCTTCTCGACAGTTGCCAGCTTACCGCCAAGCACAAGGTCGCCACGCCAGCCAATTGGAAATTGGGTGAGGACGTCATCATCGTGCCCTCCGTCTCGGACGAGGAAGCCAGGAGCCGCTTCCCCGAAGGCTGGAACAGTGTCACGCCCTATCTTCGCATAGTCCCTCAACCGCAGGATTAGGCGGATGTTCTTCGCGGCCTTCCAGGATGGCGAAGGATGCAAATCCTACATCGTCGCCAACGAAGAATGCTGCGCCGCGTCCATCATCGATCCGGCCCTGGACCTTGTCGATCGCTATCTGGGGGAGGTGAACCGACAGGGATTGCGCGTCCACTACATCATCGACACCCATACCCATGCCGATCACTTCTCCGGGGCGCGAGCGTTGCGCGAGGAGCTGCGCGCGCCAATCGTTATGCATCGCTTTTCGCCTGCACCCTATGTCGATCTTCATGTGGAGGATGGCCACTCCCTGCCCCTTGGCAGCATGCGGATGCAAATCCTCCACACACCCGGTCACACCCGGGATTCCATGTGCATCCATGTCGAGGACCGCGTCTTCACCGGCGATACGCTTTTGATTGGCGGAACGGGGCGCAGCGACCTGCCCAGCGGCGATCCGGTCCAGCTTTACGCAAGCCTGTTCCACAAGCTGCTCACGCTGCCAGACGAAACTCTGATCTTTCCGGCGCATGATTATAAAGGACGCGAGGGGTCAACAATCGGGCAGGAGCGGACAACGAACCCCCGCCTTGCCAGTGCAAATCAGGATGACTTCGTCAGGCTGATGAACAGTTTAAACCTGTCGGCTCCAACACACCTCACCGAAGCACTGCGCACCAACATGTCGGGCGGAAAGACGGTGCGGCAGTTGCTGCAGGAAGCAAGCGCCAAAGTCCCTTTCATGGCTATGGACGAACTGCTCCGTCGGCTCGAAATTGGTGCCAACGACTTCGTCATGCTCGACGTCCGGGAAAAGGACGCTTTTGCCATGGGTCATGTGCCTGGTGCTATACATCTGCCGCGTGGCCAACTGGAACTGCGCGTTAATGAGGCGCTGCCCGATCCCGGCGTGGAAATCCTGACCATTTGTGAATTGGGCAAGATTTCCACACTCGCCGCTGCAACCCTGCGTGAACTGGGCTTCGCCCGTGCAACTGCGCTTGACGGGGGCATGGCGGCGTGGCGAACCCATGGCCACCCGGTTCATCGGGATTGAAATCCAACCTCAGGCGAGTTCCACTGCCAGTGCCGTTGCTTCGCCGCCGCCGATGCAGAGGCTGGCGACGCCCCGCTTCAGCCCGCGATTTTCCAGTGCGGCGAGCAGCGTGGCAACGATGCGCGCGCCCGATGCGCCTATGGGATGGCCAAGCGCCGTCGCGCCGCCATTGACGTTCAGCTTTTCAGCCGGGATACCCAGATCGCGCGCGGCGATCATCGCCACCACGGCAAAGGCTTCGTTGACTTCGAACAGGTCGACATCCTCCACCGCCCAGCCTGCCTTCGCCAGCGCCTTGCGGATCGCAGGCACGGGCGCGGTCGTGAAATTGGCGGGTTCATGCGCATGGGCGGCGGTGGCGACGACCCGCGCGACAACGGGCAGGCCCAGCCGCTCAGCGACACTCGCGCGCGTCATCACCAGCGCAGCCGCGCCGTCCGAAATGGACGAGGCATTGGCCGCGGTGATCGTCCCGTCCTTCACGAAAGCGGGTTTGAGCGAAGGGATCTTGTCTGGCCGCGCCTTGCCCGGCTGTTCATCCGTGTCGATGACCGTGTCGCCACCACGCCCGGAAACAGTCACTGGCACAATCTCACGCGCAAAGGCCCCGCTGGCGATAGCTTCGTTGGCGCGCGCCAGCGACCGAATGGCATAATCATCCTGTTCGGCGCGCGTGAACTGATAATCGCGCACCGCTTGTTCAGCGAAGACGCCCATCGCCTTGCCCGGCTCATACGCATCCTCCAGCCCGTCCATCATCATCGTGTCGATGATGCGGTCATGGCCGATCCGTGCGCCGGAGCGATGTTTTGGCAAGGCATAGGGAGCGTTGGTCATGCTTTCCATCCCGCCTGCTATGACGATGTCGGCAGCGCCCGCGCTGAGCGCCTCATGCGCCATGATTGCAGCCTGCATGCCCGAACCGCACATCTTGTTGACGGTCGTCGCTTCGGTGTTGAGGCCAAGGCCAGCACCCACCGCCGCCTGACGGGCGGGTGCCTGGCCCAGCCCTGCGGGCAGCACGCATCCCATATAGATGCGATCCGCCGCATCGGTCGCGATCCCGGCGCGATCGACCGCCGCCTTCACCGCTGCCGCGCCCAGCTGCGTCGCCGTCAGCGGGGACAGCGCGCCCTGGAAAGCGCCCATCGGGGTGCGCGCATAGCTGGCGATGACAATGGGGTCGTCCTGCATCTTCATTCTCCTTTGGCCGGTGCGCGAAGCAGCGTTATGACCGGCGCGGAAACCAGTGAGCCCCATATAATGATGGGCGGGGCGGTTGTCAGTGCCTAGACCAGCCCGCCGATCAACCGATCATCATCAGGCTGGCATTGCCGCCCGCCGCCGCTGTGTTGACGGAGGTCGAAACTTCCTCCAGCAGCCAGTCCAGGCAATAGCCTGATCCTTCGGCATGAATAGGGATGATCGGTCCGTCGCGGGCTGCCAGATCCTGCGCCGTAGCAATGATCGCGGCGGCGTTCCCCTCTACCAGCGCGGCGGCATAGAGCGCGTCAGGGCGCGTGGGGAAGCGGGCCGCTATCGATGCAGGCAGGCGCGCGGGGTGCGCCATGCCTTCGATCACGCCGCGATTGCCGGTGGCCAGGACCGCCGCCATCTGCCGCAACAGTCCCTGCGCAGTCGAGGGACGCAGCAGGATCAGGCCGCGCGGATGCAGCGCATAGAGATTGCGTTCACCGACTGGCCCGGCAAGCGCCAGCTCGACGCCCAAAGCCGATGCGTCGCCCGCCTGCCGGGCGTAGGCGGCGGCTTCGCTTTCCCCCTCCCCCTCCAGCCAATCGGCAAAGGCATGCAACAAAGCCGGGGGCTTGTGGGGGCGTATGACGGTTGGCGCGACCTGGACCAGGCGATTGAGGTAGAGCGGTCCGCCCGCCTTTGGCCCGGTGCCCGACAGACCACAGCCACCAAATGGCTGAACGCCCACGACCGCACCGATTACATTGCGGTTCACATAGATGTTGCCCGCCTTCACGCGCGCAGTGACCCGGCCGGTGGTTCCGTCTAGCCGGGTGTGGAGGCCGAAGGTAAGGCCATATCCGGTCGCGTTGATCTGATCGACCAGCGCGTCCAGCCCTTCGCGCCGAAAGCGCAGAACATGCAGCACGGGGCCAAATATTTCATGGCTGAGATCAGCGATGGATTCGATTTCGATGATGGTCGGCGGAACGAAGGTCCCGTGCGCGGCGGCGGACGGCAGCGGGCATTGTTCGACATTACGGCCCGGCGCCTTCATGGCGTCGATATGCCGGTTGATCCCGTCCTGCGCTTCTGCGCTGATCACCGGGCCGATATCGACGTTCAGCGCGTCGGTGCGACCGATGCGCAGTTCCGCCAGCGCACCCTTCAGCATCGCGAGCGTGCGGTCGGCGACCTCTTCCTGCAAACACAGGATGCGCAGCGCGGAGCAGCGCTGGCCCGCGCTGTCGAAGGCGGAGGCGATGACATCCGCCACCACCTGTTCGGCAAGGGCGGAGGAATCGACGATCATCGCATTCTGGCCCCCGGTTTCGGCGATCAGGGGGATGGGATTGCCCGACGACGACAGGTGCGGCGCGAGCTGGCGCTGGATCAGGCGCGCGACCTCCGTCGATCCGGTGAAGATGACGGCGGCGGTTTCGGGCGCGCCCACCAGCGCCGCGCCGATGCTGCCATCACCAGGCAGCAGTTGCAGCGCGTCGTCGGGCACCCCTGCCTCATGCAGCAGGCGGACGGCCTGCGCAGCGATCAGCGGCGTTTCTTCGGCAGGCTTGGCGAGCACCGAGTTGCCCGCAGCCAGCGCGGCGGCGACCTGTCCGGTGAAGATGGCAAGCGGGAAATTCCACGGGCTGATGCAGGTGACGGGACCTAGGGCAAGCTGTGCCGGGCCAAAGGTGGCGCGGGCCTGCGCCGCATAATAGCGCAGGAAATCGATCGCCTCGCGCACTTCGGCAATGGCGTTGGGCAGCGACTTTCCGGCTTCGCGGACGATCAGGCCCAGCAGGACGGGCATGCGCGCCTGCATCGCATCGGCGGCGCGTTCCAGCATCGCGGCGCGTTGGGCGACGGGCGTGTCGGCCCAGCGGGACGCGGCGGCGCGAACGGCGGCGGCCCGCGCTTCGGGAGGCGTCGCATCGACGACATGCCCCACGACGTCGCGATGATCGGCGGGGTTCAGCACCGGGCGGGCGGCCCCTGCCCCACCGACCGGCGCAGCGGTCCAGGCCATCGTCACGCTGTGGCGGAGCGACTGCGTCAGGCTGGCCAGCACGCTTTCGTCGGCAAGGTCCAGCCCTTGCGAATTGCGGCGACCGGGAAACAGGTCGACAGGCAGCGCGATCAGGTCATGGCCGTGGCCGGGGCGATCCATGGCGCGCACGATATCGACCGGATCAGCCGCAAGCTGCTCCAGCGTCACCTGCGGGTCGGCGATGCGATGGACGAAACTGCTGTTCGCGCCATTTTCCAGCAAGCGGCGGACGAGATAGGCGAGCAGCGTTTCATGCGTGCCGACCGGGGCATAGATGCGGCAGGGGCGATTCAGCTTCGCGGGGCCGACCACCTGTTCATAGAGCGGCTCGCCCATGCCGTGCAGGCACTGAAACTCATAGTCGCCTGGTCGGAAATTCGGCCCGGCAAGGTGATAGATGGTGCTGAGCGTCTGGGCATTATGGGTCGCAAATTGCGGAAAGACGGCATCGGACGCGGCCAGCAGCCTGCGCGCGCAGGCGATATAGGCGACGTCAGTGTGCACCTTGCGCGTGTAGACGGGAAATCCGGCGAGGCCGTCGACTTGCGCCCGCTTGATTTCCGCGTCCCAATAGGCACCCTTCACCAGCCGGACCATGATGCGACGGCCCGAACGGCGGGCGAGGTCGATGATCCAGTCGATGACGAACGGACAGCGTTTGCCATAGGCCTGCACCACGAAGCCCAGACCGTCCCAGCCCGCCAGGTCCGGGTCCAGCGCCAGGCTTTCCAGCAGGTCGAGCGACAGTTTGAGCCGATCCGCTTCCTCCGCATCGATATTGAAGCCGATGCCATAGTTTTTCGACAGCAACGCCAATTGCTTCACCGCAGGCAGCAATTCGCCCATGACGCGATCCGCCTGGGCGCGGCTGTAACGCGGGTGGAGCGCGGACAGCTTTATCGAGATGCCGGGTCCCGCATAGACGCCATGCTCGCCCGACGCCCGCCCAATGGCGTGGATCGCCCTTTCATATTCGGCATGGTAACGGGCGGCGTCGGCGGCGGTCGTGGCCGCTTCGCCCAGCATGTCATAGCTGTAGGAAAATCCCTTCGCCTCCATCTCCTTCGCGCGGTTCAACGCTGCCTCGATCGTTTCGCCGGTGACGAACTGTTCGCCCATCATCCGCATGGCGAGATCGACGGCGCGGCGGATGACGGGTTCCCCCGCGCGGGCGATCAGGCGAGTCAGCGCCGCACCCAGTCCGGGGTCATCGACGCTCCCCACCAGCTTGCCAGTGACGACCAACCCCCAGGTCGCGGCGTTGACGAACAGCGACTTGCCGCCGCCCAGATGCGACGCCCATTGCCCATCGGCGATCTTGTCGCGGATCAGCGCGTCGCGCGTATCATCGTCAGGAATGCGCAGCAGCGCTTCGGCAATGCACATCAGCGCCACGCCTTCCTGGCTGGACAGCGCATATTCCTGGACCAGCGCTTCGACGCCACTGCCTTTGGGATGGGCGCGCAGAGCGATGACCAGGGCGCGCGCCGTCCCGGCGATGGCGGCGCGCATGTCGTCCGGCAGGGTGGCCGCTTCGATCAGGGGAGCGAGCGCGTCAGCTTCATCGCGGCGGCAGGCGGCGGTGATGGCCTGCCGCAAGGAACTGGTTGGGCGGATCGCAGGCGCGAAGGCCGCGAAGAGAGCAAGGTCCGTCATGTCGCGATCATGACAGGAAACATGGCCAACCCGTCCCTTATTCTAAAGCCTCGTCAAACGACGCAAGACCAAGCCGCGCAGCGTGCCAGCGCAGATGATCGTCCATGAAGGTCGCTATGAAATAATAGCTGTGGTCATAACCGTCCCGCAGGTTGAGCGTCAGGTCGATACCCGCCGCGTCACAGGCTTCGCGCAAAAGCTGGGGCCGCAATTCTTTTTCCAGAAAGCTGTCGCCGCTGCCTTGATCCACCAACATCGCCGGAACACGCGCGCCATCTTCGATCAGGGCCACCGCGTCATGCCGCCGCCATGCCGCACGGTCAGGGCCAAGATAGCCGGTCAGCGCCTTTTCACCCCAGGGCACCTGCGAAGGCGCGACGATCGGCGCGAATGCGGATACTGCCCGGAAACGCTCAGGATGACGCAGGGCGATGGTCAGCGCGCCATGGCCGCCCATCGAATGACCCATGATCGATTGCCGTGCCATGTCCGCCGGGAAATGCTGCGCGACGATGGCAGGCAATTCATCGGTCAGGTAGGTCCACATCCGATAATGTCTGTGGAAGGGTGCCTGCGTGGCATCGACATAAAAGCCTGCGCCCAGTCCGAAATCATAGGCTCCATCGGGGTCGTCCGGCACATCCGGCCCGCGCGGCGACGTATCGGGCGCAACGAAGATCAGGCCGAGTTCAGAGCATAAGCGGCGAAATTCGCCCTTTTCCGTCACATTGGCGTGGGTACAGGTCAGCCCGGAGAGATACCAGACGACCGGCAGCTTAGCCCCGGCTTCATGCGGCGGGACATAGACTGAAAAAGTCATGTCCGTGCCAGTCGCAGCCGACGCATGTTTATAGACGCCCTGGACGCCACCGAAGGACCGGTTGGCACTGACCTGTTCCAGTTCCGTCATTTCATCACCTTTTCTGACCCGACCATTGTGCACTTTTCAGAAGACCACGACGGATCGGATGCTTTCGCCCGCATGCATCAGGTCGAAACCCTTGTTGATGTCCTCCAGGCTAAGGACATGGGTAATCATCGGGTCGATTTCGATCTTGCCGCTCATATACCAGTCGACGATCCTGGGCACATCCGTGCGCCCCTTTGCACCACCAAAGGCGCTGCCCTGCCACACGCGGCCAGTGACCAGCTGGAAGGGACGGGTAGAGATTTCCTTGCCCGCTTCGGCGACGCCGATCACCGTGGAAACGCCCCAGCCGCGATGGCAGGCTTCCAGCGCCTGGCGCATGACTTGCGTGTTGCCGGTGCAATCGAACGTATAATCCGCCCCGCCATCGGTCAGGGCAACCAGGTCGGCCACCACTTCGTCCGTGCTCTTGCCCCTGGGATTGTAGAAATGGGTCATGCCGAACCGGCGGCCCCATTCGGCCTTGCCGTCATTCAGGTCGACGCCCACGATCATGTCCGCGCCCACCATCCTTGCGCCCTGGATGACATTAAGGCCGATGCCGCCAAGGCCAAAGACGATGACGTTGGAACCGGGCGTCACCTTCGCCGTCTTGACCACCGCGCCCACGCCAGTCGTGACCCCGCACCCGATATAGCAACTCTTGTCGAAAGGCGCGTCCTCCCTGATCTTCGCCACCGCGATTTCCGGCAGCACGGTGAAGTTCGAGAAGGTCGAGCAGCCCATATAATGGAAGATCGGCTGGCCCTTATAGGAAAAGCGGGTCGTCCCGTCAGGCATCAGCCCCTTGCCCTGGGTGGCGCGGATCGCGGTGCACAGGTTCGTCTTGCCCGAAAGGCAGCTTTTGCACTGGCGGCATTCGGGGGTGTAGAGCGGGATCACATGATCGCCCGGCTTTACCGACGTTACCCCGGCACCGACCTCCCGCACGACGCCCGCGCCTTCATGCCCCAGGATCGACGGAAAAATGCCCTCGCTGTCCAGCCCGTCGAGTGTGTACGCATCGGTATGGCATATGCCCGTCGCCATGATTTCGACCAGAACCTCGCCCGCTTTAGGCCCCTCCAGGTCCACTTCGACGATCTCCAAAGGCTTCTTCGCTTCAAAGGCAACGGCGGCGCGGGTCTTCATGGGGCGGTTCTCCTTGTGCCATCGGCTCTATCATCGGGCGGCGAACGTTCATATGTTCATCTGGCAAGATGTTGTCGCAGATGGGGGCCGGACACAAAGTCATCAATGGCCTGGCATTCGTGAACGGGTCCGCTTCGAAAATGACCGCTTGCAGCAGCGCGACGATGGTGCAAAGATACGGATACGTTCGATTACAAATGCCGATGGATGCCATGCGGTCGAAAATGCGAACGGGGAGCGAGGATTGATGAAGCTGTTCACACCGGGACATTTTGCGGGCGTCATGGCGCGGAACTGTGCCATCGCTTTGGCCGCATTGTCGATTCTATGCATCCCCTCACAGCCCAGCTGGGCCGCCGACTGGATCAGCGCGCCCGAAGCCGCCCAGGCCGATAGCAAACAGGCTGCCATTGCGCTCCAGTTCCGGCGCGACCTGACGCTGACCCGCGTTCCGCGCACGCTGCTGGTGCGCGTCAGCGCCGATCAGCGCTATGTGCTGTACGTCAATGGCGCGCGCGTGGCTGCGGGTCCATCGCGAGGCGACCTTAAGGCGTGGCGATATGCGCGCATCGATCTGGCCCCCTATCTGCGCAAGGGCGCAAACGTCATCGCCGCCCAGGTGTGGAGCGACGGGCGCGCCGCGCCGGCCGCGCAGATTTCTTCAAAGATCACCGGATTCTTCCTTGCCGCCGAAGATCAGGCTTTCGCGGCCATGGTGGACAGCGGCCCCGCATGGACCGTGCGCCAAGATATGTCGCGCAGCGTCGTTCTCGGACTGGTGCCCATGATCAAGCAGGTCGGGGCGATTTATTATGTGTCGGGCGGTCCGGAAACGATCGATGCCGCGACGCAGGCACCGGATTGGTCATCCCCCCGCTCCACCGCGCCCGGTTGGCAGGCCGCCATTCCGGCGCTGACCACGGGAACAGCGCCATGGCATATGGTCGCCGACGCGCTGCCGGCGCAACGTTATGCGCGTGTGCCTGGCGGCAAAGTGGTGCGGCAGACGGGCGTCGAGGCAGACGACTTTCCCCGCCGCCCGATCACCATCGCGCCCAATTCCGAAGCGTCGTTGCTGATCGATTATGGCCGGGTGCTGGCGGCCTATCCGGCTCTGCGGACGTCCGGGGGGAAGGGCGCGACGATTACCGCAACTTATACCGAAGCCCTGTATGATCCCGCGGGTAAGAATAAGGGGAACGGGCGGTCGTGGGGACGGTTTAGCGATCGGGCGAGGGTGGACGACGGGCTGGCGCTGGGCCTGACCGATACGTTCAAGACGGCGGGCGGCGATAGCGTGCTTGCGCCGTTCTGGTGGCGGGCGGGGCGCTTTGTCGAACTGCGGGTCAAGACGGGCGACCAGCCGCTGACGCTGCAGGGATTCGACGCCTATGAAACCGGCTATCCGTTCGAACAGCGGGGTCGTTTCGTCAGCGACGACAAGCAGTTGAACGAAATCTGGAACATCGGTTGGCGCACCGGCCTGTTCGACGCCCATGAAACCTACATGGACACGGCCTATTGGGAACAGCTGCAATATATTGGCGACACCCGGCTGCAGGCGCTGCTGTCCTATGATGTCAGCGGCGACCCGCGTCTGGCGGTTCAGGCGCTCGACGCCTTCAATTCGTCGCGGCAGGTTAGCGGCCTTCCCCAGGCATCGTGGCCGCAGGCGAACAACAATGTGATCCCGCCCTTTGCGCTGCTGTGGATCGGCATGCTGCACGATTATTGGATGCGGCAGCCCGACACCGCGCCCCTGACCCGCAACCTGGAAGGCGTCCGGTCGGTGCTGGACTGGTATGCGCCCTATGTGCGCGAAAACGGCATGGTGCGCCCGACGCCGGACTGGCCGTTCATAGACTGGCGACCGTCGCTGGATGGCCGCGCTGAAACGAACGGCAAAGGCCCGGACAGCTGCGTCGTCACCATGATATATTATGGCGCGCTGCGGCAGGCGGCCGATCTGGAAGGCGCGGTCGGCGACGCGCAGCGGCGCACCGCCGATCTGGCCCAGGCCGACAGGGTGCGCGCTGGCATCGACGGCCAGTGCTGGAGCGCGAGCCGTGGCCTTTACGCCGACACGCCGGGCAAGGACCGTTTCAGCCAGCACGCCAATGTCCTGGCCGTGCTGTATGACCTTGTCCCGCAAGCCGAGCAGGCGCGGGTGCTGGACCGGATCATGTCACCCGATGGTGGCATCGGTGCGCCCGAAGGGATCACCGGCACGACCTATTATTTTTCCTATTATCTGGCCGAAGCGATCAATCATGCCGGGTTGGGCGACCGTTATCTGGGCCTGTTGAACACATGGCGCAAATTGTTGAGCCAGAACTTCACCACCTGGCCCGAAGAGGATGACCCGACGCGGTCGGACAGTCACGCCTGGTCGGCGCATCCCACCAGCGGCCTGTTGACCTATGTCGCGGGCATCCAGACCGCAGCGCCCGGATTTTCCAAAGTGCGGGTCGCGCCACATCTAGGGCATTTGAAAAAGCTGGATGCGGCGATGGCTCACCCCGCCGGGCTGATCGAAACGCGCTATAGCCAGCGCGGCGGACGCCTGTCCGCGCGCGTGACGCTGCCCGCCGGGCTGACGGGTGAGTTCAGTTGGCAGGGGCAGACGCGCCAGTTGCGTCCGGGCGTGAACCGGATCGCGCTGCGCAGCGCGAAATAACGGCTAGAGCCGGTCCATCCGCAACCATCGCGGATCGCCTGCCCAGGCGCGTTTCTGCGCGGCATCGGCGGCGGCAGCCTCCGCGCCGTAGCCGCGCGCGCGCTGCGATGCGGCCAGGCCGTAAAGCACCCAGCCATTATTGGGTGACTGCGCCAGCGCCTGGGTAAATGCCTGCGCCGCATCATCATAGCGCCCCTGGCGATACAGCGCCGCGCCCAGCGACTGATGAACCGGATAATACCAGAAGGGCGGCTCCATATAGGGGATCTTGTCCTCCATCGCGATAGCCTGGCGGTAGAGATTTTCCGCCTGCACATAGCGCCCATTGGCATAGGCCCATCGGGCCATCGCGACCGTTTCCGCCAGTTGCATGAGGTCGCGGGCAGGGACGCCCTGATCGATCATCGGCTGCACGGCCTGACTGTCGCGGATAGCGCGCAGCTTCGCCATTTCCTGGTCGAACCCGGCGCGGTCGCGCTGCCGCGCCCGCGCCACTGCCCGCGCATAATGGTGCATGGCGGCGGCATAGGGCAAGCGCGGGTCGGGCGCGCGCATCGCCAATATCCGATCGGGCGTGGCGAACTGGGTCGCGGCGAAATAGGGCGATGCGTGGATCGCCTGGACCCAGGCTATTTTCGCGCTGACCGCCGGGTCCAGCATCTGTTCCAGCTTCGTGGCGTGCCGGATGGCGGTGGCCATGTCCCCCGCCATCTGCGCCGACGTGACGATGAAATGGATGTTGTGGGGATAATAGCCATAGCGCATCAGCCCCCTGTCGCCGCTGGTCTTGATCCATTCTTCGTCCACCTGCGCCGCCGCCAGATTGACGCGCATCGAATCCCGCCAGCGGCCAAGCCGGTAATAGATGTGCGCGGGCATATGGACGAGATGGCCCGCCCTTGGCGCGAGCGGCGCGGCCAGTTGATCCGCCGCCGCTTCGGCGCGACGCGGGTCAGGCCCGTTTTCCATCAGATGGATATAGAGATGCGACGCCTGCGGGTGGCCGGGATTGCGCGCGAGCACGGTTTCGACGAGGCGAACGCCGTCGCCCAGCCGTGGCTGCGGCGTTTTCCGGTCGGCCATCCAATAGTCCCATGGCCGCGTGTCCATCGCCGCTTCGGCGGCCAGCAGGCTGACATCATCATTCGCGGGATCGGCCGAATAGCGCCGCATCATCGCGGCGGTCAGCGCCTGTTCAACGGGGGTCGCCCCGCGCGCCAGCCAGTCGGCATAGAGGGCGAGGCCTACCGCGCGGGCATTGGTGGCCGGGTCCATCGGCGCGTTGATGTTCGGACCATGGGCCAGCGCTTCACCCCAGAAACACAGGGCGCAACGCGGATCGATCCGCTGCGCTTCGCGGAAGGAGGCGATGGCCCCGGCATGGTTGAACCCATAAGCGAGCGCCAGTCCCTGATCGAAATAGCGCTGGGCCACGGGGCTGGACGTCGTGATCGGGAAATGGACCTTTCCCAGATCGTCATACAGTTCAACGCGCGCGCCGGACCCAGCGGGCGCGAACGCCGCCGCCAGCGAGAGCTTGTCCCGCATGGATGCTGCATCACTTTTCCCGCCACACAGGTTGCGCACCTTATTGGCGGGGTCGAGGGACGCCAGCAGGTCGGGCGAATAATAGCGGCCCGGAGCCGGGTCTCCGCTGATCAACATGCCGGCAGCCACTACGAGCGCCAGCGAGGGAACGATTTTCCGCATCGCCATCCTCCATGTCCAGAGTCGGTCGATGGTCGGCACCCATAGCATATTTCGCGGGGGTTGAGCAGCGCCTTGACGTTGGAACCATGTTGCGCCGATGATTCGCCCCACCATGAACATGGAACCTTTTCCCCCCTGGATCGTGGAGTAATTACTCCATGGCAAATGAGCCGCTCATCAGGCCGATCGAGGCCGCGCCGGATTGGACCGTGCCGCAGGACTGGGACGCCTATACGCCGCAGGACCATGCCATGTGGGACAGGCTGTTCGAACGGCAGGCCAGCATGCTGCCGGGTCGCGCGGTCAGCGAATTTACCGATGGGCTGGACGTGCTGCGGATGACGCGCAAGGGCATTCCCGACTTTGCAGAACTGTCCGACCGGCTGATGAAGCTGACGGGGTGGCAGGTCGTGGCGGTGCCGGGGCTGGTGCCTGACCGGGTGTTTTTCGAACATCTGGCAAATCGCCGCTTCGTCGCGGCGCGCTTTATCCGTTCGCCCGAACAGCTGGATTACCTGCAGGAACCGGACGTTTTCCACGATGTGTTTGGGCATGTGCCGCTGCTGGCCCACCCAGTGTTCGCCGATTATATGCAGGCCTATGGCGAAGGAGGGCTGAAGGCCGATGGGCTGGGCGCAATCGAATATCTGGCGCGGCTTTATTGGTATACGGTCGAATTCGGCCTGATCCGGCAGGGCGACGCGCTGAAACTATATGGCGCGGGCATCGTGTCGTCCCATGGCGAGTCGCTGTTCGCGCTGGACGACGCTTCACCCAACCGGCTGGGCTTTGACCTCAAGCGAGTGATGCGGACCCGATATCGAATCGACGATTATCAGCAGAGCTATTTCGTCATCGACAGCTTCGACGACCTGTTGAACCATACGACGCAAATGGACTTCACGCCCCTTTATCGCGAACTTGAGAGCCTGACCGATCTGGACGTCGACACGGTGCTGCCGGAGGACAAGGTGCTCAACCGGGGCACCCAGGCCTATGTGCGCGCCAAAATGCTTTAGCCGAACGGCGCGCCTGCATTTCAACCTGAGTATCGCGCACAGCGCATCGGAGAAGCACCATCACTGTAATTCGGAAAGCGGCGGGAAAGCGGCCAGGAAAGCGGCATCGACATTTTGCGCCTGCCCGTTGATCGCCGCCGCGCCCCGACCCAGCAGAAACAGCGCGACTTCCGCGACATGCTGCGCGTCCAGACCGCCGCGATAGGGTGGGTCGGGCAGGTCGGCGGGGTCCGCCAGCGCCTCAAGCCCCGCGCCGCCGGTCATGCCCGACAGCACCATGCCCGGACATATGGCATTGATGCGCAGCCCGCGCTCCGCAAAAGGCCCGGCGGCGGAACGGACCAGGCCGATCAGCCCATGTTTGGAAATGGAATAGGCGACGGCTTCCGCAAAGCCGAGCTGAGCGGCGAGCGAGGCGGTGACGACGCAGCTGCCGCGTGGCCGCAGCCGGGCAAGCGCCTGCTGCACCCCCATGAAGGTGCCGCGCAGATTGACCCCGATCAGCCGGTCGAACAGGTCCAGCCCCACCTGTTCGAAGGGGATATAGGGTTGAAGGATGCCCGCATTCAGAAAGGCATGGTCGATGCCGCCGAAGCGGTCCGCCGCCGCGTCAAACATGGCGCGATTATCATCCTGGCTGGCGATGTCGGCGCGGACGGCAATGGCCTCCCCGCCTGCCTCTTCGATCAGCTGGACGGTGCGCTGCGCCTGATCGATTACGATGTCGGCAACCACCAGCTGCGCGCCCTGGGCAGCCAGCCGCCTGCTCGCGGCCCGGCCAATGCCTGACCCGCCGCCCGTGACGATCGCGACCTTTCCAGCAAAGTCCTCGCCGCTCATCAGCCCCGTCCTCTCCCTATTTCTCAAGGCCGACGCTATGCGGGAAGCCGGGTGCCTGCCATCCTCCAATTGGATTAGGAATTAAGCGGGGCGGCCCGACCTTTCCCATCAGGCCGCCACCGTTTTTTTTAGAAGGCGGTCGCGCCGCCATCGATGACCAGCGGGTGCCCCGTTACGAAGCTGGACGCGTCCGAACAGAGCCACAGCACCGCCTGCGCAATCTCTTCCGCCTGACCAAGGCGTCCCATCGGCGTCATGGAATCGAGCAGTGCGCGCGTCCCGTCATCCGCCAAAAGCGGTGCGGTCATGGCGGTTTCGATGACGCCCGGACAGACTGCGTTGACGCGGATTCCCTGCTTCGCCCATTTGAGCGCGCCATGCCGGGTCAGGCCGACCACGCCATGTTTGGTCGCGACATAGGCAGGCTGGCCGGAATTGCCCACCAGTCCGTTGATGGACGCGGTGTTGACGATCGCGCCGCCGCCCTGCTCCACCATAACCTTGGCTTCTTCACGCATACACATCATCACACCGCTAAGGTTGATGCCAAGCGAACGTTGCCACACATCATCTTCATATTCGTCGGCAGTGATGCTGTTGATGCCCGCATTGTTGAACGCGCAGTCCAGGCGGCCAAATAATTCAACGGCGGCGGAGACCATTTCCTTCACCTGCTCACCATCGCTGACATCGCATCGTTGGAAGGCGGCCCTGCCCCCCTGCTGTTCGATCAGGCCAACGGTTTCGCGGCCACCCGATTCGTTGACGTCGCTGACCAGCACGGATGCGCCCGATTGTGCGAACGCCAGCGCGGTGGCCCGACCGATACCCCCGGCTGCCCCTGTCACCAACGCCACCTTACCCTGTAGACCGTAGTCGATCATTTCCTTCTCCTTTTCCTGCACGGAAATGCCGCATGGGAGATGCGGCATCGGTTATAATTCGCGCACGCTTACCCCGCCGCGCGGGCGCTGTCCTGTTTTGCGTGCATCACATAGTCGGCCATGACGGGCGCGGCCATGGCATCGGCAAAAGCCTCATAGCTCCACGGCCAACTGGACGGCACGCCCGTCGCGTCGAGATACCAGCTGCTGCAGCCAGAACCGAAGATGGTCGATCGCGCGGCGGCAATGCGCCTTTCCTCATAGTCCGCATGGGCCTGAACGCTCGGTTCGATACTGTCCGCCTCCCCCCGCCGCAGCGGTTCGAGCAGATGGCCGATATAGTCCCATTGCCGTTCGGCGATGTCGATCAGCGAGAAATTGCCGACAGGGCCAGTGGGACCGTTTAGCATGAAGAAATTGGGGAATCCGGGGATCGCCACCGCATAATAAGCGGTGGGCCGCACTGACCATGCATCGTCCAGTGACAGCCCGTCCCGGCCCAGCACGGTGGTCGGGCGGATGAAGCGGTCGGCATGAAAGCCGGTCGCCAGCACCAGCGTGTCGAGCGCATGGAGCCTGCCGTCCGCCATCCGCACGCCTGCCGGTTCGACGCGGGCGATAGCTTCGCGTTCCACCTCTACATTGGGCTGCTGGACCGCGTCATAATAGCTCCAGCTATAGATCAGCCGCTTGCATGCGGCGCGATAATTGGGGCGCAGTTTCTCGCGCAGCACCGGGTCGCTGACGCTGTTTTCCAGATTGTCGAGGCACAGCTGTTCGATCGCGGCAATTTCTGGCCCGTGCGTGTCGGTTATCGCGTGGGTGAAGCGGTGGATGGCATCCCAATAATCCTTGTCGTTGCGGATCGCGTCGATCAGCGCCGGGTCGCGGCGGAAGGCTTCGCGCTCTTCATCGCTATATTGGAAATAGGGGACGGGCATGATCCATTGGGGCGACCGCTGGAAATGCACCAGTTGCGCCGCGCGGGACTGAAGCGCGGTGACGATCTGCACCCCGGTCGATCCGTTGCCGATGATGCCCACGCGCGCGCCATCCACCGGCGCGTCGTCCCGCCAGCGGGCGCTGTGGAGCGCGGTCCCGGCGAAGCTGTCCAACCCTTCGATATCGGGCATTCGCGGGTGATGCAGCACACCGGACGCGGCGATGACGATGTCGGCCACCACCCTTTCCCCGGTCGAAAGGTCAAGGCGCCAGATATTGTCGCCTTCATCCCAGACACAGGATGTCACCTCCGCCCCGAAGCGGATATGCGGCATCACCCCATATTTTTCGGCAGTGCGTTCGAAATAGGTCTGAATTTCCGCACCCTTTGCATAATAGGCCTGCCATTCGGCATAGGGTTCGAAACTATATGTATAGGCATGGGCCGGGACGTCGCAGGTCAGGCCCGGATAGCGATTTTCCCGCCAGGTGCCGCCCAGCCGACCCGCCTTTTCATAGACGGTGAACTGCTCGCCGGCCTGATGCAGGCGGATGGCCGCCAATATGCCTGCCATGCCCGCACCGATGATGGCGTAACGCAATCCATTGCGGTTCTGGTGGTGAGACACGTTACTCTCCTGCTGCGTCATTATGCCGTCGACCATGTCGGCTGGAGCAGCGGCCCGCATCCTACAAATGGATTAGGGCGGCCCGTCCGACGCGGGACCTGTGCAGCCGGTTGCCGTCCCACGCCAAGCTGTTATACGGTCGTATAAATTATCAGCCTTAAAAAAGGCGGCAACCACCATGTACGACCATTTTGTCGCGGAGAGTGAAGGGTGAGCGGCGTTTATGACGCCGTCATCATCGGCGGCGGGCATAATGGGCTGGTCTGTGCATTCTATCTGGCACGCGCGGGATACAAGGTCCGCATATTGGAACGGCGCGCCATCATAGGCGGCACGGCGGCGACGGAAGAATTCCACCCCGGTTTCCGCAATTCCGTCGCCAGCTACACCGTCAGCCTGCTGCAACCCAAAGTCATAAGCGACATGAAGCTGGCCGATCATGGTTATCGCGTGATCGAACGACCGATCGCCAATTTCCTGCCGCAGCCCGATGGCGGCTATTTGAAAGTCGGCGGCGGGCTGGAGCGGACACAGGCGGCGTTCGCGAAATTCAACCGGCGGGATGCGGCCGCCCTGCCCGCCTATATCGACATGCTAGACGGCGCTGCCGACGTGCTGCGCGCGCTGGCGCTCAAGGCTCCCCCCAATGCAGGCGGCGGGCTGTCGATGGTGATGGCGGCGATCGATCAGGGACGGCAGATCGCACGCCTGCCGGTCGAGCGGCAGCGTGATATTCTGGGCCTGTTCACCAAATCCGCGCGGGAACTGCTGGATGGCTGGTTCGAAAGCGAAGCGGTGAAGGCACCCTTTGGCTTTGACGCCGTCGTCGGCAACTATGCGTCGCCCGACGCGCCGGGTAGCGCCTATGTGCTGCTGCACCATGTTTTCGGCCAAGTGAACGGACGCAAGGGCGTATGGGGCCATTGCGTCGGCGGCATGGGCGCGATCACGCAGATCATGGCGCGGATCGTCACCGGCATGGGCGTGGAGATCAGCCTGGAATCGCCGGTCTCATCCGTGCTGACGGACGATGGCCGCGCCGTCGGGGTGCGGTTGGAAGGCGGCGGGGAAGTGATGGGCCGATCCATCATCGCCAATGTCGGACCCAAGCTGCTTTACGAACGGATGATCGACCCCGGCGACCTGCCGCCCGACTTTCGCAAGCGAATCGCGGCCTTCAAAACCGCGTCGGGGACGTTCCGCATGAATGTCGCGCTGTCGGCTCCCCCCAGCTTTGCCTGCCTGCCGGGCATGGGCGAGCATCTGCAATCGGGCATCATTATCGCGCCGACACTCGACTATATGGATCGGGCGTTCACCGACGCGCGGCGCGAAGGATGGTCACGCGCGCCCATCGTGGAGATGCTGGTGCCATCGACGGTGGATGACAGCCTGGCGCCACCCGGACTGCATGTCGCCAGCCTGTTTTGCCAGCAATTCGCCCCGGTCCTGCCGCCGGGGCCGGATGGCCGCCCCCGCAGCTGGGACGACGAAAGGGAAGCGGCGGCGGATCATGTGATCGCGACGGTGGACACTCATGCGCCCGGCTTTGCGCGGTCGGTCATCGCGCGACAGATACTGTCACCCGTTGATCTTGAACGCATATTCGGCCTGGTGGGTGGCGACATCATGCATGGGCAGATGACGCTGGACCAGCTTTGGGCGGCCCGTCCGGTGCTGGGCCACGGTGCCTATCGGGGGCCGATGGAGGGCCTGTATATGTGCGGCGCGGGGACGCATCCGGGCGGCGGCGTCACCGGCGCGCCGGGCCATAATGCGGCGCGTGCGGTGCTTGCCGATCATGCCGGGCTTGGCCGATGGCTCCGGTCGCGATACAGATAGGTCGCGACGCGCCTCTTTCGATAGGTCGCCGCGATTGAAAATGCTGCAAAAGCGGGCTGGTTGAGCGCGCTAAGACAAGGTATGACGCGTCGTCCATGAAAGGGAGATCATCTATGAACAACACCGAACTCGCCGAAAGCATCGCTGCCGAGCATGGCCTGACCAAGGCTGACGCGCGGAAATATGTCGATGGCGTATTTTCCGCGATCGCCGGCGCTGCCGCCAAGGGTCAAGAAGTTTCGCTGAACGGTTTTGGGAAGTTCAAGGTCAAGGACCAGCCCGCACGCGAAGGTCGCAACCCGTCCACCGGCGCGACCATCCAGATCGCTGCGTCCAAGAAGCTGACCTTCACGCCTGCCAAGGCGGTCAAGGACCAGCTGAACGGCTGATTTTGGGCGCGCGCGCGATCGCCCCAGGGCGGTTGCGCGCGACGCAATCCAAAATCCATATTCGACAATTGCGGAAAGGATGCTGGCAGGCCACATGCGCCCTGCCTTTCAGGCATCCTCTCCTAAAACTCAGTAGGCCGGTCGAAAGATCGGCCTTTTTTTTTCGTCCGGGCGTTTGTTCGTGATGCGGGGAATTGGTCGGAACGTTAAATTTATATTCGGGCAGTCCCCACTGCGAAGTCGACATCGATGAAGTGAAGTGCCGCAGAAAATTGTGCCATTCATAGTAAATCTGCAGAAGAAAAAGCCGCGATGTCCATCAACAGGACAGGCTGCGCCCATTCTTGTCGGGAGATAGATTTACATTTTCGATCAAACAGCGCACAAGATGCGCGCATCATTCTTTTCCTGGGGGAAGCATGCCAATGTCTGAGAACATGTCGCCTGATATCACTACGCTCACTGTCGAACTGTTGAGCGCATTTGTCTCCAACAATTCCATACCGAGCGAAGGCCTGGCCGATTTGATCCGGTCAACGCGCGCGGCCTTGACTGAAACGCTGCAGGCCAATCCTGCCGAAGCACAGGCGGCAACTTACACGCCCGCCGTCTCCGCCCGTAAAAGCCTGTCGTCGCCCGATCATATTTTGAGCATGATCGACGGGAAGCCCTACAAGACGCTCAAGCGGCACCTGGCAACCCATGGTCTGTCGCCCGATCAATATCGTGAGCGCTATAATCTGCCCAAATCCTATCCGCTGGTTGCGCCCAGCTATTCCGAAGCCCGGCGCGCCGTCGCGACCAAGCTGGGTCTGGGTCGCAAGCCCACGGCGAAATCGGCTGCCGCTAAGGCCCCGGCTGCCGCCGCCGCCGCGCCTGCCCCTTCGGCGGCGGCTGTAGCGGCCCCGGCCAAGTCACCTGCGAAAAAGGCGGGCAAGCCGGCTGCCAAGAGTGAGGCCAAGGCGGCTCCGACGAAATCAGCAGGGGCTAAATCGGCACCGGCCAAACCGGCACAGCCACGCCGAGCAAAGGCAAAGGCGGCGAAGGCTGCGCCCGCCGCCGCAACGGGCGGTGACAAAGGCTAAGTTGCTTTCATAGTAAGGGAACGGGTTTCGGGGCCGCTGCATGCAGATGCAGTGGCCCTTTGCTTGTGGAAAAGAGCGCGCTGTCATCGCCTTGGGTTCTGAAGGCTATTGGCCTGTTCCTCCTGTTCCGTCGGAGCGCAAGGGGACTTGCGAAGCGGCGATTGGTCCGGCATCATCGTTGCACAAGGGCCCCTGAAGAAGTGAGCCTTTCGCCAGGATCAGGGCGAACGAGGGAAAGTCATTTGCTCTAACGCACCCCTCCCCCGGTTATTTGCATGATATTAGACGATGTAACCAACCAGTGCTTTTGGTTACATGGATATTGCGCTATTCCTTGAAAATGCGTGATTATTCATCTGAGCGAGACCGTGCGCTGCTGATGCTGGGACGGCTTGATGGGCGGCTGGTTAACAGCCCCGCCGCCGACATTTGGCTGGCGCGCTCCCGGTTAAAGGGGGCGGCGTTGCTGGCCAGTTCCGCCGCTATTCCAATCACCGTCACGGAACTGGAGGACTGGATTTGCGGGCGACGCCCCCCTCCCCGCCATAGTGAAGGATTGAACGACCCGCTGTCGGTCGCGGCACTCGTGCATTTTGCCCTGTCCGCCATCGGGACCGAGCATGATCCCGTGGCGCGGGCCACGCTCAACATATCGCGAACCTTGCTGGACGACCGCAAGGAGGCGCAATTGTGGGCGCCGGAGGATCTGGTGCGCTTTGGACCGGCCTGGCGGGCGGTTCAGGAGGCGCTGGAGGCCCCCTACCCCACCGCGACGCTCGAAGCGGTGGCCGACCGGCTGATTGCCGCCAGGGCGCAGCTGGAAGCGCCCGTGGCGGCAGGTCAACTGTTGACCACGGCCGATGGCAGGCAGTTTCGGATCGATCCCCGGCGATCTGACCTGGACTGGGTAGTTGCCTGCCACCTGCCCACGGCGCTCAGAAGCTGTGGTCTTGCTTTGCGCAACCTGCCGTCCTTCGTCGATCTGGGGCGGTTCCTGCCGGAAGACAGGGACGTGCTGGTGCAACAGCTGGCGATGATGATCGCGCGTCAGGCGGTTGAGGGGCTGCGCGAGCTTGATCGGATTGAACAGCGCCTTCGTCGGATGCCTTCGGATCTGGAGGTGACCAAACGGAGTAAAGCCCCGCTGCTGATGCGGCTGGAACTTGCCTATCCTGGATTGAGCCGGACGGCGGCGGCGCGGCTGCTGGGGATATCGCATCAGGGGGTGACGAAATTGATTGCGCAGATATCGGTTGCCGCTGGCAGGACCGGCGATTGAGCAAGCGGACGGGCCTTTGGCATCATCCTTCTGTCCAAAACCCATATTATATCGTGAACGTTATAAAGTTTATTAGAAAAGTTAGAGAGTTAAGCGTTGCACGAACCGCCTGAACGGCCCGGATTAGCGCGAGTCGGGCGCAGGACGGCGTTCCTGTAGGATCGTATATTCGTTCCTGTAATGTCGAACCGACTGTTCCTGAAATGTCGGGTTATCGTTCCCGATGGTGCGTTGACCGTTCCCATAGTGTCGAAGGGTGTCGCAGTGAGGGTTCTGCCGCGGGTAGATTGAATCAGTTCGGCAGGAGTGTCTGGCAAGGAGGTTCAAAAGCTGTGGACAGTTTTGCGTGGTTGGCGGGGTGAACGAAAGGCCGGCACATTTCATTTTGGCGACCCGACACTTCGGGAACGCTTCGCCAGGGACGTGGTGGTCATCATGGAATATTGTGCGGTCGGTCCCCGAAGAAGCCGGGAGAATTGGAGCGCGTGGACGTTTCGACGCGCTTTCCAAAGGACAGCCGATCAAAGCTGGTGGCGGTTCTTTTCGTGAAAGCGGCGGACGAAACCGATAAACGCCTTTTGATAATTGACCGGCGTGCGCGCTGGGTCGGCGATCAGCCAGTCGCGAAATTCCTGATGCAGCGATTGATAATCCCAGCCGGGATAGTTGGACCGCAAGGTCGCCAGGGTCGCGTCGGTAACCTCTCCGGCGGTGGACCGTGCGGATAGGCCGGTGACGGTGCGGCGAATGACATCGCTCGCATCGAACAGCGGTTCGGACGTATCCTGCGTGATTTTGTCGGATGGACGTTTGCCGCCCCTGCCCTCCCCTGCTGGATACGGGGTGGTCCGGGTGGGCCGATCGGGTGACCGATCACCCTTTCGCGGGCTTTCCATGTCAGCCGTGCGCCGCCGCATCCGCACCGAAGGCTCACGCTTGCCGTCGGGATGTTCCAGCAGCAGGGAGTAGCCTGGCAGTGGGTCTCGCTCGGCAATCTTGGCGATTTCGAACTTGAAGCGGCGATAGGCCCCTTCCGCACCGGACTTTTCAAACAGGGTCGGCATGGAAATGGCAAAGCCCCCCTCCCCTGCCCCGCCCGCATGCTTGCGCGCGACCTTGTAAAGCCAGCGTTCGCGCCCGCCGGTCAGGTCGAAATAGGCGCGGTCGATCGACAGCACGCCCCCCTGCATCAATACGCCTTCATAGAACCAGTTGGAAAGCTCTATCGTCATCCCCCGCGACCGTTCGGTGCGTTCGTCCACCAGCTGGGTCCAACCGTCCAGCCAGCTGAAGGTCGCTTCACGGCGATTTTCGGCGCGGATGTTGGTCTTGATCGTGGTGGAGACAAGCCGGTCGAGGGACTGGCCGAGCAATTCATAAGCGCGACCGGTCGTCGGGCGGTGAATGGCGCGCAGCAGGTCATAGGGCATGAGGTGCAGCTTGCGCGGGACATCGTTCGCGCCGCGCCGCGCCATGTCGGCGAGGACGGAAGCGCAGTAGATCAAAATGTCGGCGTCCCAGATCGTCGCCATCCCATAGTCGGGATTGGCCGAGACATGCACCCACGCTTTCCCGTCCGGCGAGGTGTAGTCGATGGGCTTTACACGCTTTGACTTGGCGAGGCTGAAGAAGGGGCGCTCCATCATCTCGCGTTGGTCGCGCAGCGGCATGTCCGCGATATAGGGCAGAAACAGCTCGAACTGATCGGTGGCATCGGCCTTGGCGGTGCGGATCATGGCTGGCTCCTGACGCCGACAAGGAGGCCGGGGAAGGGGAGGGGGGGCAACCGTTTCCCCGGGGAAACGGCTTTTGCCCGGGCACGATCAGCAGGAGAGGGCGCTGTTTCCCCGGGGAAACAAGCCCCGGCAAAAACAGGCGAACTTTCGAAACGCGCGCGCATATGTTCGCCCCCCGACGCCATCATTTCTGCAGGCCCATCCCCTGCCGTTCGAGATGGTCGAGCGCGTCCCGTAACGCCGTCGCCAGCATGTCCATGTCCGCGCCCGAACCGGCGTGCAGGCGAATGGTCACGCCCTGGCGGTTGGCCGACTGCACCGTCAGGGCTGGGCGACCATAGCGCGTTACCCAGACAAAGGGGTCCGCCTTTGGCTCCGATTGCGCGACGCGCGGTGCGTCCAGCAGCAGGCGAAGGACTTCGGCGGCGGGCAAGGGTGCTTCACCGGCGCGACGCCGTTCCTGTTGTGTCGAAGCCAGACGACCGGCCTCCGCAGCGATCAGCGGCGCGGCCATGCGATCGTCCAGTGCCTGGGCGAGGGCATAGGCCGGCTTGAGCTGAACGTCGCCCGGCGACGCAAAGGCAGCGATGATCGTGTCGGGGATGCCCGCAACCTTGATCATCTTGCTCAACCAGCCCTTGGACAGTTTCAGCCGTTCGGCCATGCGGGTCAGGTGGCTGCCATAATGAGCGCCCAGCGCTTCGGCATAGTTGCGCGCGCGCTCCAGATCGGTGACGTCCTTGCGCGCCCGGTTCTCCAGATCGGCCAGGCGGAATGCCGCTTCATCGTCCAGTTGGGCGACCTGGGCCACGAACATCATGTCGGGATAGCTGTGTGCGCGCAGCCAGCTGATCGAGAAATGCCGACGCGTGCCCGCGATCACTTCATAGTCGTGATCGGGATCGCCTTCGACCCGGCGGACCACGGCGGGCACTTTCTGCCCGCCTTCGGCAATGATGGAATCGATCAGTTCCCGGCAATTGTCGCCGTTCAGATCGTCGTAAAGCCGGGCATTGCCCCGCCAGATCCGCACGCGCGCGGGATCGAGCAGCAATTGGGTGACTTGCCGGACTTCGCCCGAAGCGAGCCGGGCGAGCGCGGATTCCCGCCCGATCAGTGTCGCACCGCGGCTGCGTTCGATCGAGCGCGGCGGGGTAGGGGGAGCCGTCGGCACTGCCTCCGCAATGTCGGGCACGGTTGGGGCGGGCTGAGGGCTTTCCGCTTCATCCGACAAAAGCGCCGCCAGATAATCCGATTGTTTACGCGCCATGACCCTGCCCTCCGATTCGCGGGGAACATAAGGCGAACAAGTCAATGTAGGACAGCCCTGATTTGAACCGGCCTTGTTGGGACATATGGTCATGCCGCATTGACGATATCCTCTTCCCTGGCAGGTGCCACGCGGCCCCAACCCTGGCGGACCAGGGCTTCGATCTGCCCCATGGCTTCATCCAGATTGGCGCGGCATCGCTTATGCGTGCGCGGGGTGCCTATCGGCTTTTCCAGCTCATAGACGGTCATCATCCGCAGCGCCGCATGGCTGATTTCCGCGCTGTCGAGGATGGGGATGGGGAGGAGTGCAGGGCCAAAGCTCTGCTCCATGATCGCCCGGACCATCGAATGGCTGGGATCATTGCTGTCGAATTTCGAACAGAGCAGCCGAACGAATTGATAGTCGACCTCTATGCCCGCGCCCTGCAACTGGCCGATCACCTGATCCATCATCGACAGAAACTGGACCGTCGAACAAAAGTCCGGCGTCGTGGCGGCCAGCGGCACCAACAGCGCATTGGCCGCCTGCATCACTGCAAGACTGATCGTGCCAAGCGCTGGCGGCGGGTCGAGCAGCACCACGTCATAGTCACGGGCCAGGTCCATCAGCCCCTGTTTCAGCTTGCGAAACCGCGCGGCAAGGACAGAGCCGCCATCGCTGCCCGCCGCCGCCAGCTCATATTCGACGTCGAACAGTTCCAGATTTGACGGGATCAGGTCGACATTGGGCCAGGCGGTATGTTTCACCGCATAGAGAAGGTCGACCTGCGTCGGGTCGATCGACAGATAGGGGTAGAGCGTTTCTTCACGCTGAATATTGAAATGCGGGTTGAAGCCGAACAGGGTCGTCGTCGTCGCCTGGCTGTCGCAATCGACGACGAGCACGCGGTAGCCCTGCACCCCGAAATAATGCGCCAGATGCGTGGTAACGGTCGATTTGCCGACGCCGCCCTTGAAATTCTGCACCGCGATAATGGCGGGCACGTCCAGCGGCGCGCGTTCGGGGCTGGCCCCCAGGACCTGCCGCATGTTCAGCAGTTCTTCGACCGTATAGCCCGGCCTGCGGCCATTGCCGGTGGGCGGGGCAGGGGGCAAGCGCCCGTCATCTTCCGCCATCCGAATGCGATTCGTTGAGCATCCCAGCAACTGGGCCGCTTCCGCTATGCCGAAGCGGACGTTAAGCTCCTTGCGGCTGTCGGGAAGAAATGCCTTGCGACGCAGGCGTTCAACCATCTTTTCACCCGCTTCCGCCAGGTCGCCAATCTGATCTACGACTGCGTTCATTTTGGCCCTCGACGGAGAAGTTGAAGCTGGATCGGTCAAGCTATTGCAGAAATACTTCAAATCCGCAATCACACGCTATAAATCATCCGCCGAAAGCCGCATCGAACGAAAATCAGCATAGCCAGCGTCCGTCATGGCATCAGAAAGCAGAAGTGATCATGATCCAGCCATTGCCTGCCCGGAAGATCGGCCCTTTGACCGTTTCCGCCATCGGATTGGGGTGCATGAACCTGTCGCATGCCTATTTGCCCCGCCCCGATCCGGTGCAGGCCGAACGTCTGTTGCTGCATGCGCTGGACGCGGGCGTCACCTTTTTCGATACGGCGTCGATCTACGGTTTTGGTGCGAATGAGGAATTGCTGGGCCGGATATTGATGTCGCGCCGATCCAAATTCATCCTCGCCAGCAAATGCGTACTGGGCGAGGTCGACGGCAGGCGGGGGCTGGACGGATCACCGGCGGCGATCGAGCGCGCGGTTGAAGATTCCCTTCGGCGGCTCAGAACCGATCATATCGACCTCTATTATATGCACAGGCTGGACCCCAAGGTGCCGGTCGAAGAATCGGTCGGCGCGTTGGTCCGCGCGGTGGAGGCGGGAAAGATCGGTACGATCGGCCTTTCGGAAATGTCCGCCAGCACGGTTCGTGCCGCTCATCGCGTGCATCCCGTCGCGGCGGTGCAGACGGAATATTCGCCCTGGACGCGCAACCCGGAAATAGCGGTGCTGGATGCCTGTTCGGAACTGGGCATTGGTTTCGTCGCCTTTTCGCCGTTGGGCCGTGGGCTGCTGGCGGGCGGCGTCGGCGGGAAGGGGGTGCCAGAGGGGGACTTGCGCGCCGACATGCCGCGTTTCCAGTCCCCGCATCTGGAACGAAACCTTGCGCTTTTCGCCCGATTGGCCGGTCTGGCCGAAGCGGCGGGATGCACGCCCGCCCAGCTGTGCCTCGCATGGCTGCTGTCCAAGGGCGATCATATCGTGCCGATCCCCGGTACGACCAGCATCGTTCATCTGGATGAGGATTTGGCGGCGGTCGGGGTCCAGCTTTCGCCGGACCAATTGGCGGCGGTGGATCGCCTGTTCCACATCGGCGCAGTTTCAGGTGCGCGCTATGGTGCGTCGGCGCAGGCTCAGGTCGGAACAGAGATGTGGCCGGGGGAGGAAATGGCCTGAAACCCCGCGTTTCCGGGCGGAAAAGGGGAGCAGGGCGAAGAAAAGTCGCCCTTGTGCTTTTTCCTGTTGACCGACTCAATCGACGCGCCTAGATGCCACTCCACCGACGCGGTGAGCGCCACTGGTTCTCGCTTCGATCGGTCGCCAACATAATCGGACGCTGTCCCTCGAAACATAAGGATCGGGGATCAACAGTTGTCCGCATCAATGTTTGGTTCGGTTCTTTGACATTGTTAGTATGATGAAGGGACATGTGGGCGGCGGCTCCGGTTATCTACGGCTTTCAGGCGTGGATGGATCGGTTAAATTAGCCAGACCTCACAATGTCCTTACGTAACCATGTAAGTTTATTTGTGCAGGAATGGCTCCTGAAAATGAGCGGTTTGTGTTTGGGCTTATTCCGCCTGGATATGGATCGGACATCAAACTTGAGAGTTTGATCCTGGCTCAGAACGAACGCTGGCGGCATGCCTAATACATG
>NZ_JAASQR010000005.1 GCF_011762025.1 Sphingobium vermicomposti
TTTAAACGACTCCGTCAGGCTATCGTGCAGCGCGCGAGTGCCCCGGCGCTCGCTAGCGTCGGCTTGGTGGGTAAAACCCCGAACCTTGCCTTCCGGTGGGCGAAACCCCGAATTGTAGTCCGACATGCCCGCCTCCTGAATGTGTGATAAAGGACATTATCATATATTGATCCGGATGTGAATCCGCATTGGCTTCTGGCTCGGTAGGCCGGAAAATGCAGTCCGAGCGGGCGGTGTCAAAATAGGTGCGATCGTGACGCCGACATCGATCGTTCAGAAAGGCCAACTTTACCTCCGCCCGTAGGCCGCAGCCAATGGCGTAACGGGCGAATACGATGTCGCTCGAAGTTCTGCGATGACATTGAGGGGTAATTCAGGTAACCGACAGCCAATGCTGCGTAAGTTGTGGTCCCTTCTGCTTGTCATGATCGCGTCATCCCTGGTGGTGACAGCGACCGTGCACGCGCAGGAAAGACCGGGAGCGCCCACGATCGAGTGCAGCGGCGCCGTGCATAGCGACGGCGATGCCGATCAATCGCAGGGCGATTCCGACAAGGCTGTTCCGCACCATCACGGCACTTGCCACGGCCCGTCCCTGAACGTGCCCGCGAAAGATGAACTTTCGGCGATGGTGCGTGCCGCCGGTATGCGCCCGTTCCCCGCTTCCGATACAGCTATCGAATCACGCGCGGTCGATCCTGCGCTGAGGCCCCCCTCCGCCTGACATTTTCCGCCGGTCGGCCCTTGCCGGCCCGACGCAATTTGTCAGGATCACCGGATAATGAAAAAGATGATCGCGGCCGTGCTGGCTGCGGCGTCCTGCGCATCGATCGCGCAGGCGCAAGCACAGGCGCAACAAGCGCCCATGCCGACAACGCCTTCGGCGGCTACGCCAACAGCGGCACAGCCATTACCGACCTTCACGCTGGATCAGGCTGTGCTGGCGGCCGGCGGGGCCGCGCCGTCCAACACAGCGGCGGCGGCGGCGATCGAGGCGGCGCAGGCCGGACGCTCCGTCGCGGGCCTCCGACCCAACCCGACCTTCCAGGGTCAGGTCGAGAATGTAGTCGGCTCCGGCCCCTATAGGGGGCTGCGGAGCGCGGAGACGACGGTCGGGGTCGCGATCCCGATCGAGCTGGGCGGCAAGCGCAGCGCGCGTGTCGCCGTCGCCGGTGCGCAGCTATCGCGCGCGCAGCTTCAGGCTGCGATCGCGGCGGCCGACATTCGCGTGCAGGTGACGCAGCTCTATGTCGAGGCGGTCGCGGCCGAACGCCGTTTGGCGACGGCACGCGATCAGGCGCGGATCGCAGCCGAAGTGCTGCGCGGCGCTGGGGTGCGCGTCCAGGCTGGCCGGGCATCGCCACTCGAACAGCAGCGCGCCGACGTGGCGCGGATCAACGCGGATGCCAATGTCGAGCGGCTGGCGCGGCTTGCGGAGGCGGCGCGGACAAATCTCGCGCGCCGGATCGGTCGCCCCATCGACGGCGCGCTAGATGCCGGATTGCTCGATCGGCTTCCTGCCGCAACCTTTGGGCCGGTCGCGCCGCCAAGTGCCCAAGGCACGCTGGCGCTGGCGGCGGCCGATGCAGATCTGGCCATCGCCGACGCCGGCATCCGGCTCGCGCGGGCAAACCGAGTGCCCGATATCAACGTCGGACCGGCGCTGCGGCGACTTGAGGCGACCAACGACACCGCCGCGGTGTTCGCGATCTCGATCCCGATCCCGGTGTTCAACAATGGCCGCGCCGCCATCGCGCAAGCGACGGCGGAGCGGACGCGGGCGGAAGCGGTGCGGCGCGTAACCGCGCTCGATGTCGAACAGGCGATCACCGATGCCGAAGCCGAAGTGGCCAATGCGGCGACCTCGGCACGGGCCGCGGCCGGTCCGGCGCTGGCGGCGGCACAAGAGGCCGCTCGTATCGCCCGGATCGGCTACCGCGAGGGCAAGTTCGGCCAGCTCGATCTTCTCGATGCCGAACGCACGCTGTCCGAAACGCGCGTCACTGCAATCGACGCGCTCGCCAACTATCAGAATGCCCGCGCCCGTCTCGAGCGGCTTACCGCTCCGGCGCCAGACCTACAGGGGGATTAATCAATGTCGACATTCATGCCGCGCACCGTGGCTTCACTGGCGCTTGCCCTGGTCCTTGCCGCGTGCGGCGGAGCTGGCGAGTCCACTAACGAGACTGCCAACGAGGCCGCGCCGGCAAAGGGCGGCGAAGAAGGCGCGGGAGGCGGCCATGCCGATGAGGGCAAGGTCACGCTTAGCGCCGACCAGATAGCGGCGGCAGGAATCCAGCTCGGCCGCCCGACCCTTGGCGGATCGGGCACGATCGAGCTGCCGGCGACGATCGAGGGCGATCCGCAAGGAACCCAGGTGGTCTCAGCGGCGATCGGCGGCCGCGTGGTGTCGCTGACCCGCAATCTCGGCCAGTCGGTCGGACGGGGGCAGACCATCGCCGTCATCGAAAGCCGCGAGGCGGCGCAGCTCAAGGGCGAGGTCGAGGCGTCCCGCGCCCGGCTCGCGCTCGCCAACTCCAATCTCGCGCGCGAGCAGCGGTTGTTTGCGCAGCGCGTGTCGCCGGAACAGGATCTGATCGCCGCGCGCACGGCGGCGACCGAAGCGCGCATCGCCTATCAGCAAGCGCAAAGCCAGGTGTCGGCCGCGGGCGGCGGCGGCGGCGGGCTCAATCGGCTCGGGATCGTGGCGCCGATCGGCGGCCAGGTCATCGCCCGTCCGGTCGTGTTGGGGCAGACCGTCGCGGCCGACGCCGAACTCTATCGCATCGCGAACCTCGGCCGTGTGTCGCTTGCGCTGAACTTGAAGCCCGAAGACGCGGGCCGGGTGAAGCCCGGCAACACCGTGATGGTGAGGGCACCGGGGCGCGAGGCCAGCGCGCGGATCAGCTTCGTGTCACCGGCGCTCGATCCGCAAACCCGCCAGGTGCCGGTTATTGCGACCCTCGACAATCGCGGGGGTCAGTGGCGCGTGGGAGAGCCGGTGACGGCCTCGGTGCAGCTCAGCGGCACGGGCGGCGCTGCCAATGCGGCCATCCTCGTGCCGACCACTGCGGTGCAGACGGTCGAGGGCAAGTCGGTCGTGTTCGTTCGGACCGCGACTGGGTTCCAGGCAACGCCGGTCACGCTCGGCGACGCCGCCGGCGCGACCGTCATCGTTCGCTCGGGCCTCACGGGCCGCGAGCAAATCGCCACCACTGGCAGCTTCACGCTCAAGGCCGAAATCGGCAAGGGCGAAGCGGCGCACGAGGATTGATGCCATGATCGCCCGTATAGTCACATGGGCGGTCGAGAAGCGCTGGCTCGTCCTGCTCCTCACCGCCATCGCCACCGTCATCGGTGGCTATTCGCTCTACCGGCTGCCGATCGACGCGGTGCCGGACATCACCAATAACCAGGTCCAGATCAACGTCCGTGCCTCGGCGCTTTCGCCCGAGCTGGTCGAGAAACAGGTCTCGTTCCCAATCGAGACCGCGCTCGCCGGCATTCCGGGCCTCGACTATACGCGCTCGCTGAGCCGGAACGGCTTCGCGCAGGTGACGGCCGTCTTCGACGACTCCACCGACATCTATTTCGCCCGCCAACAGGTCGGCGAGCGCCTGGCAGGCGTCGCGGAAGGTCTGCCCGACGGCGTGAACCCCGAAATGGGACCGATCGCGACCGGGTTGGGCGAGGTCTATATGTGGACCGTCCGCCTCGATCACCGGAAGGACGATGAGCATCGGCCCGGCGAGCCGGGCCAGCAACCCGACGGCAGCTACATCACACCCGAAGGCGAGCGGCTGACGACCCAGGAGGACAAGGCGACCTATCTGCGCACCGCGCAGGACTGGATCGTCACCCCACTCCTGAAGAACACGCCGGGCCTCGCTGGCGTCGACTCGATCGGCGGCTATTCCAAGCAATATCTGGTCGTTCCCGACGTCCAGAAGCTGGCGTCGCTCAACATCACGCTGACCGATCTGGGCACGGCGCTGGAGAAGAACAACACGAGCGTCGGCGGCGGGTTCGTCAACCGCAACGGCGAGGGCCTGGCGGTCCGCTCCGATGCGCTGGTGCGAAACGCGGCCGAGCTGGCGCGAACCGTCGTCGCGACCCGCGAGGGCGTGCCGATCACGCTCGATCAGGTCGCCAGCGTGCGCAATGGGCAGGCGATCCGCATGGGCTCTGCGTCCGAGAACGGGACGGAGGTCGTCGTCGGCACCGCGATCATGCGGATCGGCGAAAACAGCCGCAACGTCGCTACCGCGGTCGCCGACCGGCTGAAGGAGATCAACGCCTCGCTTCCGCCCGACGTGGTGGTGCAGCCTGTCCTCGATCGGACTGCACTGGTCAACTCCACCATCAAGACGGTGGCGAAGAACCTGTCGGAAGGCGCGCTGCTCGTCATCGTCGTGCTGTTCCTGCTGCTTGGCAACTTCCGGGCCGCGCTGATCGCGGCCGCGGTCATCCCGGTGACGATGATGCTGACCGGGTTCGGGATGCTCCGCCTCGGCGTCTCGGCCAACCTGATGAGCCTGGGCGCGCTCGACTTCGGCCTGATCGTCGACGGCGCGGTCATCATCGTCGAAAACGCGCTCAGGCGGCTCGCCGAGCAACAGCACCACCAAGGAAGGTTGCTCACGGTCAAGGAGCGACTGGAGGTCGTAGCGACCGCCGCGCGTGAGATGATCCGTCCTTCGGTCTATGGACAGGCGATCATCATCCTCGTCTATGTGCCGCTGCTGACGCTCACCGGGGTCGAGGGCAAGACGTTTGTGCCGATGGCGCTGACCGTCATCATCGCGCTGCTGTTCGCCTTCGTGCTGTCTTTGACCTTTGTGCCTGCGGCGATCGCCATCTGGCTGTCGCGGAAGGTGACGGAGGAGGACGGCCGGATCATCTCGTGGCTCAAGCAGCGCTATGAGCCGGGCCTGGAAAGGGCGATGAAGCGGCCCTCGATCACGATCGGGGCGGGCATCGGCAGTCTCGTTCTGGCGGCGCTCGCCTTTACGACGTTGGGGCAAGTGTTCCTGCCCCAGCTCGACGAGGGCGACTTGCTCATCCAGTCGCTGCGCATTCCGGCAACGTCGGTACAGCAAAGCCAGGCGATGCAGGTGCCGATCGAGCAAATGGTCTCGAAGCAGCCCGAAGTGCGGTTCGTCTTCTCGAAGACCGGCACGGCCGAGCTGGCCTCGGACCCGATGCCGCCCAACGCGACGGACATGTTCGTCATCCTGAAGCCGCGCGACGAATGGCCCGATCCCAAGCTCGCCAAGGCCGAGCTGGTCGAGCGTCTGGAAGGCAAGCTCGGGCAGATTCCGGGCAACGCCTATGAGATCACGCAACCGATCCAGATGCGCTTCAACGAGCTGATCGCCGGCGTGCGCGGCGACGTCGCGGTCAAGGTGTTCGGCGACGACTTCGCCAGCATGAACAGGACGGCGGAGCAAATCGCCGGCGTCCTGCGCAAGACGGAAGGCGCGGCGGACGTGAAGGTCGAACAGACGACGGGCCTCCCAATGCTCGACATTCGCGTCAATCGCGACGCGATGGCGCGGGTCGGCGTCACCGCGCAGGACGTGCAGGACACCATCACCGCCACACTCGGCGGGCGGGAATCCGGCATGATATTCGAGGGCGATCGGCGCTTTCCGGTCGTCATCCGCCTGTCGGATGCGCAGCGCGCTGACCTCGGGCTGCTCGAACAAGTGCAGGTGCCGGTCGCCGGCGGCGGCTATGTGCCGCTCTCCAGCGTCGCCAGCATCGGCGTCGTCGACGGGCCGAACCAGATCAGCCGCGAGAATGGCAAACGCCGTGTCGTCGTCCAGGCCAACGTGCGTGGCCGTGACGTCGGCAGCGTGGTGGCAGACGCGCAGGCGGCGGTCGGGCAAGCCGTGCGCCTGCCCGCCGGCAGCTATCTCGAATGGGGCGGCCAGTTCGAGAACCTGAAGTCCGCCAGCGAGCGGCTGCAACTCGTGATCCCGGCCTGCTTCATCCTGATCCTGCTGCTGCTCTATGGGGCGTTGGGGTCGGCACGCGATGCCGCGATCGTGTTCACCGGCGTGCCGTTCGCGCTGGTGGGCGGGGTGCTGCTGCTGTTCGTGCGCGGCATGGACTTCTCGATCTCGGCGGCGGTGGGGTTCATCGCGCTGTCGGGTATCGCGGTCCTCAACGGCCTCGTCATGGTCAGCTCGGTGCAGGACCTGATCCGCTCGGGCATGGACCGGGCGGAGGCCGCCCGCACCGGCGCGATCCAGCGGCTCCGGCCCGTCGTCATGACCGCGCTCGTGGCCAGCCTCGGCTTCGTGCCGATGGCCTTTGCGAGCGGGGCCGGCGCGGAGGTGCAAAAGCCGCTCGCGACCGTCGTCATCGGCGGTCTGATCTCAGCGACCCTGCTGACGCTGTTCGTGCTGCCGACGCTCTACGCGCGGTTCGGACAGCAAGCGGTGAAGGCCGACGAACCGGACGAAGCGGAGGGCATCGAACCGCTGCCCCGGCACGCATGATCGACAAGGGGAGGGCGGCACCCGTCCTCCCCACGTCCAGAAAGGAGGTGTGAGGTGCCCGTGATCGACAATGTGACGAGCCTGAAGGCATCGCCGTTGCGTGTCTGGTCGGTCCTCACCGATCTTGCCGGCCACGCACAGTGGAAGCCGTTCATTCAACTTTCCGGCACCGCGGTCCCCGGCGGCGAGGCCGTCTATACCTTTCGTATCGGCGGGCTCGACAAGCCCGTCACGGCCAAGGCCGACATCACCCGCGTCGACAAACCGCTGGCGTTTGCCTGGACCACGGGCGTCACCAAGCTTCTTCTCTTCGAGGAAGCCTATGCGCTCGAAAGCGAACCGACGGGCACCCGGCTGCGCCATAGCCTGCGCTTCTCCGGGCTGCTGGGCGGGCCCCTTGCAGCGCTGATGCGCCGCAAGCTCCTCGCCACCCTTGTCCGATCGGATGCGTGCCTGGAGCGCCATCTACGACGCTTGTCGGCACAACAGAGTCCGAAAGGACGGACGCTACCGCCTCGTCACACCGTCAAGAGCAACCGGAGGTTGCGATGACGTCGATTCATGCCGGTTCGGCACTCATCGCCCGCCACGAAAGGAACCCATCATGGTAGATAGCCGTCCCCCCCAAGGGCTGCTGTGCCCGACATGCCGCGTCGATCTCGTCATGAGCGAGCGGCAGGGCATTGAGATCGACTATTGCCCGCAATGCCGTGGGGTCTGGCTCGATCGCGGCGAACTCGACAAGATCATCGAGCGCAGCGCCGGCGACGATCACCGCGCGCGGCCGTTGAGCGGCGTTCGTCTCGGAATATCCGACGATCGCGGCCATGGCGATCATAGCGGAAAGCACGGTTACGAGCGGGGCCATAAGGGTCGCCGCAAGGGCTTTCTCAGCGAATTGTTCGACTGAACTACTATGGATCGGCCGCCACACAACGAGTCCTTCGGGTGTCCGTGTGAGAACGGCCCGCGCCATGGGCGTGCCCCCTGTAGCGCCCATGGCGATAGATCATGGAAAAACGGGGAAATAGCGGCTCGGCGTCTTAGGGGCGGCCCGGTTCGGGGGAGCATCCTCGCTACCGGGCTTGCTCTGGCGCCGGGCCTGCTCGGCTACTCGCCAACCCTAAGCGACGAGCGTCGTTCGCGCTTGGAACGCTGGGCGTCTCTGCTCGAACGCGATCCGCACCGGCTTACCGGGCTGCTGCGTCCGTCATGGGCAGCGGGCGACGTGACGGGTCTCAACGGACGCTCTCGGGGCGACGTGAAATCGTTCTTCCAGCTTTCGAATGCCGAGCTGGCCCGGATCGCGTCGGGGTCTTGGCGCGTCCCGCTGCGCCCCGCCTGGCAGGTCGCGGCGCGCATACGCAACGTCGCCGATCCGCGCCCTGAAAAGCTGCTCCTGGTCGGCGTCATGGTCTTGATCGCCGGTGGCGTGGGAGCTGCCCAATGGCTTGGATGAATATCGAGATGGTCCCGGGAGCGCACATGACGCCGTTTCGGATTGGAATCACCGGCATAGCCCTTGTGCTGGCGTCGAGCTGTTCGGAACAGCCTCGCAAGGGGCCGCCCACTGAACAGGAAATCCACGCGAATGACAGCGGCGATGCGAGCGGCACCCCCGGTCGCCATCCCTACAGATGCGATGACGATCGGCCGCTGCTCGTCGACTTCAAGAATGAGGGCCTGACGCTCGAGCTGCGCCGCCATGGTAACCCTGCGCCGGTTGTCCTGACCGCGCCCGCACCCGGGCTGCAATATGTCGGCGACACGATGAGCGCGACCTTCGCGGGCAACGAAATCAAGATTGAGGAGGCGGGCAAGCCCCCGGTCCTGTGTCGGAAGGCGACAAGCTTGTGACCCGCCCCGGCCCGAAGGGACGCTGACGATGGCAGCGCTCAAATTCTCCCTGATCCCGATGATCGCGATCATGATCGGCGCACTGGTCGCCGGGTGGCGCACGCCCGGCGAGAAGCTGGTGTCGGCGATGCAGCATCTGGCGGCCGGCGTCGTGTTCGCCGCCGCCGCGACGGAGATCCTGCCGCTGGTGAAGCATGGCGGGTCTCCGACCGCAACGCTGATCGGCGGAGCGCTGGGCGTCGCGGTGATGCTGGGGCTCAAGGCGGCGGAAAGCCGGTGGGAAGGGCCGGTGGCGCTGCTTGCCGCAATCGGGCTCGATCTGGCGATAGACGGCCTGGTCCTCGGCCTCGCCTTCATCGCCGGCGAGAAGGCCGGCACGCTGCTCGCCGTCGCACTGACTCTCGAAGTGCTGTTCCTGGCCCTAACCCTCACCAACGATCTGGCGGGCCGGTATCGCAAGGCGAAGGCGATCGGCCTGACCTGCGCGCTCGCGCTGCTGGTGCCGATCGGCGCGCTGGTCGCGCAGCCGGTGGCGCTCTTGTCGCCAGTGTGGATCACCGGCTTCCTGAGCTTCGGACTGATGGCGCTGCTCTACCTCGTTACCGAAGAGCTGCTGGTCGAGGCGCACGAGAAGCCGGACTCGCCGCTTATCAGCGCCATGTTCTTCGTCGGCTTCCTGGCACTCCTGCTGATCGAGGAAATCATGGCATGACGGCTCCGGACGCAAAGGTTTCGGCCGAGCGGCGCACGCTCTGGATCGTGCTGCTGCTCAACGCGGCGATCGCCGCCGGCTTCTTCGTGACGGGCCTGATCGGCGATTCCAGCGCGCTCATCGCCAACGGCGTCGATAACCTGTCGGACACCGCGGTCTATGCGCTGAGCCTCATCGCGCTCAACCACGGGCCGACGTGGAAGACGCGGGCCGCAACCATGTCGGGCGTCATGCTGCTGATCTTTGCCGTCGGTATCCTGATCGATGTCGGCCGCCGCTATATCCAGGGCAGCGATCCGATCGGCCCGACCATGATGGTGATGTCGGCGATCGCCGCCGTGGTGAACTATGCGTGCCTGCGACTGCTGCAACGGCTCAAGCAGCCCGATGTCAATCTGCGCGCCGCAACCACGTTCAGCTTCAATGACTTCATCTCCAACGGCGGCATCCTGATCGCAGGCGCGCTGGTACTTTGGCTGGGGACGAATTGGCCCGATCTGCTGGTGGGCCTGGCTACCGCTCTTATCGCGATCAAAGGCGGCATCGAAATCCTGCGTGATGCGCGGGCGGAAACCAAGACCAACGCGGAGACGGCGTGATGACCGAAAAGCTCGAACTCGATATCCCCGTCCTGCTGCCGGAGGTTCCCGACGCGGCCGATGCCTGTGTCGGGCGTCTCGTCTCGACGCTCAGCGCCAAGCCCGGCGTCGAGCGCGCGCATGTCCTGCCTGCCGAAGGCGACACACCGGCGAAGCTCTGCATCCATTTCGACGGGGCGGTGCTGCCGCTGCCGCGTGTGCGCGAGATGGTGCGGGCGGCGGGCGCCGATATCAGCGGGCGATACGGCCATGCGACATGGCAGGTCGAGGGGATCGGGCACGAACGCCGCGCCCGCACCGTCGGCGAGACCCTTTGCCAGGTGCCCGGCGTGCTGCAGGCCGATGCCAGCGCCTCGGGCAGCGTCCGGGTCGAATATGACAAGGAACGCGTCGACGAGGCCGCGATCATCGCGGCGCTGGGCAAGCTCAAGGTCAAACCGGGCAAGCGGACGGGCTCCGATCATGCCGGCGATCTTGCTGGACACGATCACGGCGCGGGCCACCATGCCGAAGGCGCGGAAAAGCACGAACCGGGCGATGGCCACGATCACGCCCACGCCAATTTCCTCGGCCCCAATACCGAGTTGATCTTTGCGCTCGCCTGCGGCGCGCTGCTGGCGATCGGCTTCGCGGTCGAGAAGCTGGTGGCGGGCACGCCCGACTGGCTGCCGACCGCCTTCTATGTCGGCGCCTATGTGTTCGGCGGCTTCTTCACGCTGCGCGAGGCCATCGACAATCTGAAGCTCAAGAAATTCGAGATCGATACGCTGATGCTCGTCGCGGCCGCCGGCGCCGCGGCGCTGGGCGCTTGGGCGGAAGGCGCACTGCTGCTGTTCCTGTTCAGCCTCGGCCATGCGCTCGAGCATTATGCGATGGGTCGCGCCAAGCGCGCGATCGAGGCGCTGGCCGAACTCGCGCCCGACAAGGCGACGGTGCGCCGTGACGGACAGACGACGGAGATTCCGGTCGAGGAGCTGGTGGTCGGCGACGTCGTGGTGGTGCGCCCGAACGAACGCCTGCCTGCCGACGGCTTCGTCATCAAGGGGTCGAGCGCGATCAACCAGGCCCCCGTCACCGGCGAGAGCATCCCGGTCGACAAGGAACCTGTCGCCGATGTCGAGGCGGCGCGCGCCAAGCCCGATGCGGTCGAGGCGACGTCGCGGGTGTTCGCCGGCACGATCAACGGCGGCGCCGCGATCGAGATCGAGGTGACGCGGCGTTCCAACGAAAGCGCGCTTGCCAAGGTCGTGAAGATGGTGAGCGAAGCGGAGACGCAGAAGTCGCCGACACAGCGGTTCACCGATCGGTTCGAGCGCGTCTTCGTGCCGGCGGTCCTGGCCCTTTCGTTCATCCTGCTGTTCGCGTGGGTCGTGGTCGACGAGCCGTTCCGCGACAGCTTCTATCGCGCGATGGCGGTGCTGGTCGCCGCCAGCCCCTGCGCGCTGGCGATCGCCACCCCCAGCGCGGTGCTGTCCGGCGTCGCGCGCGCCGCACGCGGGGGCGTGCTGGTAAAGGGCGGCGCGCCGCTCGAAAACCTCGGCTCGCTCAAGGCGATCGCGTTCGACAAGACGGGGACGCTGACGGAAGGCCGCCCTCGCATCACCGATGTCGTGCCCGTCGACGGCGCGAGCGAAGAGGATCTGTTGGCGCTCGCCATCGCGGTCGAGGGGTTGAGCGATCACCCGCTGGCGCAGGCGATCGTGAAGGATGGACGCGAGCGCCTGGGCGGGCGCGAACTGCCGACCGCGACCGATCTCAAGAGCCTGACCGGTCGCGGCGTCACCGCGACCGTCGACGGCGAGACGGTATGGATCGGCAAGGCCGAAATGTTCGGCAAGGAGGGTATCCCCACGCTGAACGCGGCCGCGACTGACGCCATCGCCACCCTGCGCGAGGGCGGGCGCACGACGATGGTGGTGCGCAAGGGCGACAGGGACATCGGCGCGATCGGGCTGATGGATACGCCGCGTGAAGCGGCCAAGGTTGCGCTCAAGCGGCTCCGCGAGATGGGCATCACCCGGATGATCATGATCTCGGGCGATCATCAGAAGGTGGCCGACGCCATCGCCAAGGATGTCGGGCTCGACGAGGCATGGGGCGACCTGATGCCGGAGGACAAGGTTGCCTCGATCAAGAAGCTTGCCGGCGAGGACAAGGTTGCGATGGTCGGCGATGGCGTCAACGATGCGCCGGCGATGGCAAGCGCGACGGTCGGCATCGCCATGGGCGCCGCCGGATCGGACGTGGCCCTGGAAACGGCCGATGTCGCGCTCATGGCCGATGATCTCGCGCATCTGCCGTTCGCGGTCGGGCTGAGTCGCCACACCCGCGGCATCATCCGGCAGAATGTGTTCGTCAGCCTCGGCGTCGTCGCGTTCCTCGTGCCCGCGACGATCCTAGGCTTGGGAATTGGCCCGGCGGTAGCAATGCACGAAGGCTCGACGCTGCTTGTCGTATTCAACGCGCTGCGTCTGCTGGCCTTCAAGGATCGGACCGGGGCGGCGGTATGAAATCATTGATCGTGTTCGACCTCGACGGGACGCTTGCGGAGAGCAAGCGGCCCCTGTCGGCCGAGATGGCGACGACGCTCGCGCGCCTGCTGGCTGTGGTCGACGTCGCGGTGATCTCGGGTGGCGACTGGCCGCAGTTCGACCGGCAAGTCGCCTCGCGCCTGCCGGGTGATGCGGCGCGCGAGCGGCTGTGGCTGATGCCGACCACCGGCACGAAGCTCTATCGCTACATCGACGATGCGTGGCGCACGATCTATGCCGAGCTGTTCAATGACGCGGAGAAGGCGACCATCCGTGCGGCATTCGACCGCGCGCTGTCGGAAGCGGGGCTCGCCGATGAGCGCATTTGGGGAGAACGGATCGAAGATCGGGGAAGCCAGATTACTTTTTCCGGCCTGGGCCAGGACGCCCCGCTGGAAGCGAAGGAGGGATGGGACCCCGATCGCGTCAAGCGGACCGCACTCCAGAAGACGCTACGGGCGACGCTGCCCGGCCTCTCGATCAACCTGGGCGGCACCACGTCGATCGACGTCACCCGCGCTGGCGTCGACAAGGGCTATGGGCTGAAGCGGTTGAGCAAGGAAAGCGGCTTACCGCTGGCCGATATGCTGTTCCTCGGCGACGCGATCTACCCCGGCGGCAACGACTATCCCGCTGCGGAAATCGGCGTGGATACCGTGAAAGTCCGCGACGTCACCGAAACCGCGGCGGTCGTGTCGGCGATCATCGCCTGCCTTAAGCGCTGAGCGCAGTCGAAGCCGGGCAAAACATGAGGGATTTCTAGGAGACGAATATGACGAAGTTTGGAGTTGGAGCAGCGCTGCTGCTGGGCGTGACCCTCGCGGGCGCGCCTGCGGTTGCACAACATGCGCAGCATGGTCAGGCAGCGTCGCCGACGGCGGAGGCGGCCGCCACTCGGGAATATCGCGCAGCCAACGCGAAGATGCACGGCAGCATGGACGTGCCGTTCAGCGGCGATGCGGATGTGGACTTCATGCGGGCGATGATCCCGCATCACGAGGGAGCGATCGCGATGGCTGAGGTCGAGCTGAAATATGGGCGCGATCCCGTTGTTCGCCGGCTCGCGTCGGAGGTGATCGAGATGCAGCGGCGCGAGATAGCGCAGATGCGGGCCTGGCTCGCGCGACGGGGGCAGGTGAAGTAGAGCGGCCTTACTGGACGGGCTCAATAATCGGTTTGCTAGTGTGGCACACCTCCGGACCCTCCCACCAGAATAGCCATAATCGGTTGCTTTCTCTTATTCTCCCGGCTTCACGTTAATCGTGCAGCGCACCGGCTTCTTAGCTTTCGTGGCGGCTTCACGACACCGTTGCAGTGCCTCGCGATTGCCATCGGCGAGCGGATCGGCCGCGACGATCGCAGCCCAGCTCGCCGGTGCGGCGCGCTGCATCAACCGTTGCCCCGCATTCCATGGCGTCGCCTCACCAAGTCCCCGCGTCGCCATTCGCTCCGGCCAGTGCCAGCTATCGGGCATTGCGCGCGCGATCGGCCCTGCCAGCACGGCATAGAACAACAGGCCCAGCAACACCCCACCGCCACCGAACAGGTAGAGCCAGCGGTTCTGCTCGTCGCCGCGCCGCGCCGAGGCGAGCCGGTTGCCAATCTCGCGCGTCGCCTGATCCAACGCCGATCGGGCCTCAGCGACAAGCCGTGCATCCTCGCGACGCGCGCCGGTCGCGGCCAATGCGATCTGGCCCGCCATATGGTCGGGCGTCATCGCCAGCGCCGGACTCTTGGCGATGGGGTCGATCCGCTGGGCGAGCGCCAGGAGCGTCTTTTCGGTGCGTGCCAGCGTCGGCTCGTAATCGGGTATCTCGATATTTTCGCGGGCGGCGGTCAGCCCCTCGACGGCGGCGCGCAGCAACGACACCTCGCGCCCGAGTTGGGCGAATGCCCGCGCCGCGCCATCCTCGCTGTCCCGATCGCCCTCATCCATGCTCGTTCCTCTCCCTAGCGGCTCATCCCACGATCGCGGCCGATCCCGAGTTCCTGCGTCAACTGGCGGCCAAGATCGCCACGGCTCATGTCGCGGCCGCGCTCCATGCCGATTTCAAGCCCCAGCTCGCGGGTGCGGCCGCGCAGGATCGATTCCACCTGCGGATCGCGCTCAAGGCCCTTCGCCATGCCTTCCATCGCTTTCCCGGTCTTATCGCGGCCCGCCATGTCGCCGGCACGATAGAGGCGGTCGCGATCGTGGGAGAGCTGCTGCCAGCGCTCCACGAACCGGTCGGCGCGCAATTTCGGATCGGCCCGCTCCTGCGCCTCTTGGCGCATCGCCGCGATCATCGGACCGCTGCGCCCCGCCGCTGCCTCGCGCAGCAGGGTAGGATCGCGCTGCATCGCCGATGCGAGGTCGCGCGAGGCTCCCGGCCTGATCCCGTCCAGAGTTTGCGTCGCGCGCTCGAGCGCGACCTTCTGATGTTCCAGCACCGGCCCGCCCGATGCCCGCGCCTGCAACACCGCCTCCGCCGAACGCGAGGCCCGCTCGACCGCGCGGACATAGTCGCGGTCCTGGCCACGATTGGCCTGCGGGGGAGCGCGCTCCGCACCCTTCTCCGGCGCGGCCGACAACTTCAGCCCGGCGAACATACCGCGTTTCGGGGCGGGGTTATCCTGCGCGATCTCCGGCGCCGACGGCTTCCCGGGCCGGAAGCCGTCGAACATGCCCCGCCGCGATTGCGGCGCGCCCTGGCCCGCGGGCCGGTGGTCGCCGCGGTCCACGCCGCGTGGTTCCTCGCCCATCTGGCGCGAAGATCTAGCGCGAGGATCTCGGGCTGGTTCCGGCAATCGGATCTCGCCCGACAATCCGCGCCGGTCCGCGAAAGCACGAATCCCCGCATCGGGATCGCGGCCATAGTCCGACGCCATGTCCTTCGCCCGTTCGCGCCCTAGAGCGCGAACCAGGTTGCGATCGTCGGCAAAGTCATCGCGGCCATAATGGAGCTGCACCCCGTCCCGGTGCCGCGACAACGCCACATAGGCCGAATGGCGGTCCATGCCGGGGGTGGCGAGGACATGGGCGCGATCGACCGTCACGCCCTGCGATTTATGGATGGTGGCGGCATAGCCATGATCGACATGGGCATAGTCTTTCAGGTCGAACGCCACCTGACGGCCATCATCCAGCTTCACCGCCATGCTGTCGGGACTGACCCGCTCGACCTGGCCTAGCGTCCCGTTCTTCACGCCAAGCCCGCGCTCGTTCTTGAGGAACATGATGCGGTCGCCCGCCGCGAACTCCCGCGCGCCCCGCTCGGCCGACACGCGCACGTCCGCCCCCAGCTCGCCGGCGTCGCGCAGTCGATCGCGTGCGGCCAGGTTCAAATCCCGCACCTCGGCATTGGTATGGGTGAGGATGATCCGCGACTGATCGGGATCGGCGCGCCGCTGCGCGTCCCAGCGGTCGATCAGCTCGCCCCGCGCAGCCTCGCGCGTGTCAGCCGCCGCGACCATGCCATGCGCCTCGTAGGCACGAACCGCCTCGCCGGTCCTGCCTGTCGCCAGCGCCTTGGTGGCGTCGCGCTGCCAGTCCTCGCGCTGCCGGCGTATCTCGCCGATCTCGGCCCAGCCATGTCGTTCGGCCACGGAACGGAACGAAGCGCCCGCCTCAATCGCCTGCAACTGCTCGGGATCACCGACAAGAACGACTTTCGCGCCAGCCCGATCGGCATGGGACAGCACGCGCTCCATCTGGCGCGTGCCGATCATGCCGGCCTCGTCGATCACCAGCACGTCGCGCGGACCAAGCTGCTCACGGCCCTGCTCCCACTGATATTCGAGACTGGCGATCGTCCGCGAGGGGATGGCCGACCCGCCTTCCAAATTCTCGGCGGCGATCCCCGACAGCGCAGCGCCGCGCACGGTATAGCCCTGCGCCTCCCACGCCTCGCGCGCCACACCCAGCATCGCCGACTTGCCGCTGCCGGCATAGCCCACGACCGATGCCAGACCGCGCTCGCCGGTGATGTGTTCAAGCGCCCCGCGCTGTTCGGCCGACAGGGAAAGCCCCCTGCCCTCGGCCGACGCCAGCGCCCGATCCACATGGAAGTCGGCAACGCCGTGCCGGTCCATGCCGGCAAGCCCGTCAGCGGCTCGCTCAAGCTGCCGCTCGGTCGCGATCATCTCTCGGCTCGTGAACCGCTCTTGGCCTTTCCCGTCCGTCCCCAGCGCTACCAGCTCGGGCGAACTGCGCACCGCGCTCATGGCCTGGTCGAACTGCTCCTTGCCGTCACTGTGCCGGTGGACGAACATCGCGAGGTCGCGGGTGGTGAACGTCGCCTGTTGCCGCGTGATGCCGTCGAGCGCGATCTCCGGCCTGGCGATGATCTTCTCGCCATTCTCGCGCGCGATGCGCAGATGATCGTCGGCGCGCTCGGCATCCTCACCGCGATCGAGCCGGCGCGATCCCGCCGGCCCGATCTTGTGCTGCGGCTCTAGGTCGATCCCCTGCGCCTCCAAGGTCCGGTGATCGATCCGCGCGTCGATATCGAGCGAGGCGAGCCGTTCGTTGACATGATCCGCCCAAGCTTCGCGCCATTCCTTCAGCAGCGCCGTGTCATTCCATTCGCGGACCTTCCGGCCGAATCCCTCCGGGCCGACTTCGCGCATCGACAGCATGACGTGAGCGTGCGGCTTGGGGTTGCCCTCCTTGTCCTTGTCCCAATGCACGTTGAGGTCCGCGACCATCCCGCGTGCCACGAACTGCTTTTCGACAAAATCACGAGCGAGCTGGACGCCCTCTTTCTGGTCCAGCTCGCGCGGGATCGAGAACTCAACCTCACGAGCAAGTTGCGCGTCCTTGCGCTTCTCCCCCGCCTCGACCTCGTTCCAGAGGGCCGCGCGATCGTTTAAACGCTCCGGTGCGCCTTCGGGCAGCATGATCTCCGAATGGACGACACCGGCCTTGTTCGAGAAATCATGATCGCGCCCGAGCCGGTCATCGTGCAGCTCGGAGGCCGAACGATAGGCGGCCGACGCCACGGCGCTCGATCCGTTGGCGCGGCTGATGATCTTGGCTGAGAAATGGTAGATCGCCATGACGGCGGCCATATTGCACTTCTGAGCGCACGTCGGCAACGACGTATAAGCGCGCACTCACACTCTCTGCCGTTCGTCTGATTGACTTCACCGCATTTCCTATGCCGGGCGGTTTCTCGCACACGCGATCGTGCTACGCTCCCACTTTGATCCACGGGTGCGAGGGAAAGAAGCATGCGCAAGACACGGGACTACGACGCGGAACTGAAAGCGCTGGGCGACAAGGCCAAGGCATTGAAGTCGCGCAAAGTTCAGCAGCTCGGCGAGCTGGTCACCGCCACCGGTGCCGATGCGCTCGATCTCGATGTGCTGGCGGGTGCGCTGCTCCATGTCGTGGCCGAAGCGCAGGTTGAAGGAAACCGGGAGGCGTGGCGCTCCGATGGCGCTGGCTTCTTTCAGAGGCGCGGGCGCAAAGCTGGGCGGAGCGCTGCGACAGACAGCGGCGGCACAGGCGAAGCTGGTGCAGGCGGTTCGCAGAATTGAAGCCGGTCAGCGCCGCACCGATACGAGAGGATGGGTCGTGGCCCGACGGGAACGCACCCGCCACCTGATTGAGCTGGGCGGCCTCGTGCAAAAGGCCGGCCTGGTCGATCTCGCTGACGACGATCGCGCCACCCTCTATGGCGCATTGCTCGAACAGGCAGCGAAGGCGCGCGAGGATGGCGATACGCTGGCGCTCTGGAAGCGGCGCGGCAAACGCGCGTTCGACGCGGAAGCGGAAGGGAGCGAAACACCATGACCACGTTCGATGTCGAGGCGATCCGCGCTGAGGTTCGCGCGCTGGACTACGTGCGCGGCACGCCCGCCGAAGTCGCCCTGTGGCGCGATGACGATGCCGATGCCCGCGCCAACCTTGCGATCGAAGGCATGGCGCTCGAAGCGCAAGAGGATGCGCTGTTCGACATGCTGCGCGACGAAGCCGTGCCCCCTCCCCTCGCCACTGCGATCGTCCTCAAGCTGCTCGGTCATCCCGACGCCGATCTGGCGCTGGCCATCACGCCGATCGGGAGGGCCTGACATGGAATGGCTGCGCCAGCTCGGCCGCGCGATCCGCAACCTGGCCCGCATATCGCGCCAGAATCCGATATGGGCGATTACGGCGCTGACGCTCAGCCCCGTCAAGCTGATCCGCCACCTGTTCGGCGTCATCATCCTGTTTCTGATCGTTGGCCTGGTGCTGCTGGGCGGAGCGCAGTTCATCTTGCACTCGCTGCTCGGCCTAGAGCGCGATTCCCATATTTATCAGATTATGATGATGCTCACGGTTCTCGCCGTCATCCTCGTTGGCCTGCGCGCCCTCTTCCAACCGCTGATCCTACAATATGGCGGCCCTGATGGTGACGCCACCCACGGCTCGGCCCGCTTCGCCTCCGACGCGGAAGCCAAACCCCTCACCCAAAATGAGGGCCTGCTGATCGGCCGCGACCGCAAGTCGGGCAAGCTGCTGCGCTATGCCGGCCCTGCCCATCTCCTGACGATCGCGCCGACGCGCACCGGCAAGGGCGTGGGCACGATCATCCCCAACCTGATCGACTATCCCGGCTCTGTGGTCTGCATCGACCCCAAGGGCGAGAACGCCCGTGTCACTGCCCGCCAGCGGGGCAGGTTCGGCCCAGTCCATGTCCTCGATCCGTTCGGGGTGACGGGACAGCCCTCGGCCGCGTTCAACCCGCTCGATCGCATCGACCCCAATGGCCTCGATCTTGCCGATGACGCCATGACGCTCGCCGACGCGCTGGTCTATGACGCTCCCGGCGAAGCCGGAGAGGCGCATTGGAACGAGGAAGCGAAGGCGCTGATCGCCGGCCTCATCCTCCATATCGTCGCCAGCGAGCCGCCCGCGACCCGCACCCTCGCCACGCTGCGCGATCATCTGACGCACGCGCCGCAAGCCTTCTCCGCCCTGCTCTCCGACATGCAATCGCAAGGCGGCCTGGTCGCGCGCGCCGCCAACCGCCATCTCGGCAAATCCGATCGCGAAGCCGCAGGCGTACTGTCGGCCGCGCAGCGGCATACCCATTTTCTTGACAGCCCGCGCATGACGGCCGTGCTGGGCCAGTCGGATTTTGCGTTCGCCGATCTGAAAGCAACGCCGGCGACGGTGTTCCTCGTGCTGCCGCCCGATCGCCTTGCCACCTATGCCCGCTGGCTACGCCTGATGGTCGCCCAAGGGCTGACCGATCTGGCGCGCGCCGGTGCGGCCCCTACCCGCCCCGTGCTGTTCCTGCTCGACGAGTTCGCGGCGCTCGGCCGTCTCGATCCGGTCGAGCGCGCGATGGGCCTGATGGCGGGCTATGGTGTCCAGCTCTGGCCGATCCTGCAGGACGTGCATCAACTGCGCGCCACCTATGAGCGCCGCGCCGGCACCTTCCTGTCGAACGCCGGCGTCCTGCAGGTGTTCGGGGTCAACGATCACGACAGCGCGAAACTGGTCTCCGATCTGCTCGGCCAGGAGACGGTCGTGTTCGAGACGATGAGCCGCGCGCTCGACGCGGAGGAAACCGGCATCTCGTTCGGCGCGCAGCATGTCGGCCGCGCCCTGCTCACCCCCGATGAGGTGCGCACGATGCCGGCGAACCTGGAGCTGCTGTTTCTCGCCGGCCAGCGCCCGATCGTCGCCGCCAAGCTTGCTTACTATGCCGATCGCGAGTTCTCTGGCCGGTTCGATCCCGCCTGATTGGTCCCCGGAGCATGAAGGCCGCGCACCGCAAGGGCTCCTGCTCTCCATGCCGGCGCGGTTGCCGGAACTTCGTGCTTATGGCGACCAAATGGACCCGCCCCGGTAGCAGCCGCGACGGGTCCGGTGTCGAGATTGACGATCTTCGAAACCGGACACGTTATAGCCGATGGGCGCGGCCTGGTCGAGTTCGCGGGCCGGTTCGATCCAGCATGAAACCGTTTAAACGGCGCGTGGCTACACTAGATTGCTATTCAGACTATATCGTTTGTATATCATGCTGCACGCGGATATGAAGCGGTGGGTGGTTTCACTTTCGCACCACGGCGGCTGTTGGCGCCCGGCATCTTAGGTGGTGTTAATCGGACCCCCCAGACATTCAGCCAGCATCGGCGAACGGTGAGTTTTGGGGTATCGGCTCACCGTTCGCTGCTGCCCGGGGATTTAGGTGCGGCTGATCAATGCGCTAGAAAGGCCATAGTGCGCTTGTGGTGAAAACCCTCCTTTGGCCCGGCGGCATCGTTGAATCGCGCTCAGCGCCCCGGAAATCGACCCTAGCGCCGCCATTTCCGCATGCCCTGGTCTTCCGATGAAACGCTGCGCTTTCCGCATGGCTTTCTGAAAAGCCAATTGGACGGTTGGGCTAGGTGCTGGGCATGAAGGGGGAGTGGGGCGGTTGGGTTGGTGTTCAAAAAGACTCGTCGGCGTAGCCGACACATTCGCATCCGGGGGATGCCGGGTGGGAGGATCGCGTTAGCGATCCGGGGCGGCCGAAGGCCGCGAGCCGGCGGGGGCGAAGCCCCCAAGAGGCGGCGCTTTTCTCTTCCTTGGTGCTGTTGGTGCTATCAGGCGTGAGTTATCCACAGGTGGGCTACCCCAAAACTCACCGTTCGCCTTCAGATTCAATAATTCTTCTTAGATTCAAGATTCAGGGGTCCGCAAACCCGCAGAAAACCTAGGGAAATGATCTCGAAAAGTGAGTGTTGGGGCCGAGTCGCGTGAGTTTTGGGGTAGCCAAAAGTGAGCTTTGGGGTCGGTTACGGTGAGTGTTGGGGCAGAGTCGGGTGAGCCTTGGGGTATCCGCTCTCACGACGGTGAGTTTTGGGGTATCCCCATCGCCGGTCAAACGGCGAGCCGGACGATTTGCATAACTCACTGTTCGTCATTAGGGTGAGCCGATGGAAAGATTCCGCTCACCGTTGGAAGTGATCGCATGACGCAAGCTGCCCTGGCCGAAACTGCTCGAACATTGACGCAGCGCGGTCGCGGCAACCCGTTCGATCCCGCCAATTACGGGGAAATCGTCAAGCCCGGCGAGTTGGTCGATATTGTTGAGCTGTCCCCCCTCACCTTGGCCGATCGCCGCATCTACAACCTGCTGATCGCCAATGCCTGGGATCGGATCGGCGAGCCGGTCATCCACCGTATCGCCAAATCGGCGCTCAAGGGCACGCACCAGGGTAATGAGCGCATCGAAAGCTCGCTGCTGCGCCTGATGGGCACGATCGCGATCGTCACCATCCGCAAGGGCGGCAAGAGCTTCAAGCGCCGCGTCCAACTCCTCGGTCCTAGCGACGAAAGCCTCGAAAAGGACGGCTTCCTTCATTATCGCATCCCCGAGGAGCTGATTGAGATACTGCGCAACAGCGAGGTCTATGCACGACTCAAGACGCAGGTGATGTATTGTTTCGAATCGAAGTACGCGCTCTGCCTCTATGAGATGATCGAGCGCCGCATCGGGCTTGAATACAAGCAATCCGAAGAGTTCACCATTGCCGAGCTGCGCGGCCTGCTCAACGTGCCGGAAGGCAAGCTCGAACGCTTCGCCGATTTCAACAAATACTGTCTCAAGGTGGCAGCGGACGAAATCAACAAGCTCTGTCCCTTCTATGTCGAGTTCACGCCGATCAAGAAGGGTCGCAAGGTCGAGCGGGTTTCTATGATGTGGCTACCGAAGACGTCGAGTGGCCGGCGCGATGCGCAGAACCTGATCGACCAGCACAGCATCGTGCGCCGCGCCAAGCTGCGCGGCGGCATCCCCGAAATGCCGGTGCTGGTGGATTTCAACCTACCCGCCGCCGAACGGTGAGCCCCTACCCCAAAACTCACCGTTAGGGCGCTGATGCGAACCGACGCGTAATTTTTAAAGTTGCAGACCGAAACGCGGCCCAAGCCATGTGAGCGCAGTATAGAGCGCGATCGTCAATCCACATCCGGCGAGAAGCGCCGGCCAGAATCCGACACGATGCTGCATCAGCGCTGGAATGAGCAGAAACATCGGCAGGGATGGCAGCACATACCAGAACGTCGCTCGTGCATGAGCAGCCATATTCTCAGCGTCCGGCCGTTCGTTCCAAAGCCATATCATGCCAAGAACCGACACCAATGGCAGCGACGCAATGAGCGCTCCGAAGCCCGGATAGCGCTTCGCCATTGTCGATGCCACGGCGATCAGCACGCCTGAGATCGTGGCCTTAAGGACCAAATAGAGCATCTTTTCTGCTTCTATCCCTCACCGGCGTCGAGGGCGCGACTGACGGTGAATTGTATCCAGGCGCTGCGGCTGATCCCGCGCCGCTTGGCCGCCGCATCGACCTTGGCGAGAAGTGCGCGATCGAAGCGCAGCATCACCGGCGCTTTGCGCGGCTCGCTCCCCTCCCCCGGCTCCTCGGCCGCCTCGATCGGCGCGGCCGCTGGCGTCACCGCGCCGGCGATGAAGGCATCGGCGGCCGCGTCGTCGGCCGGGACCTTCGGCTTGCTGTTCGGTTTACGCGCGATAGCCATCGATATGCACTCCGCTATTATCGTGATATACAAACGGCAGCGATCAGCGCCGTCAGCTCGTCGATCGCCTTAGGGTCGCGCGGGCTCTGCTCAAGGATCGCCCTGCCCTCGGCCGCCGCGTTCGGGAACGCCTTACGGCGCACGATCGACGTGGGCAGCACCTCGATCCCCTCAATGTCGCCGATCATTTCCAACGCGGCCTCATTGTCCGCCCCTTGCGCGTCCGCGCCGTTCAGCACGGCGACGGCGCGTAGGCCCTCGTTGATCTCGCGCGCCTCGGCGACCAGCGCCGAAACCTGATCGAGCGCCCACACATCGAAGCTGCGCGGCTGCACGGGGACCAGAAGCGTATCGGCGACGGTGAGCGCGGCGCGCAGCGAGCCGGTGTCGCGCCCGCCGACATCGATGATGATGTCATCATATTTGCTGGCGAGCTGGCGGACCTGGCTGCGCAACGCAGCGCCGGTCAGCGCCACAGCGGTATAGCCGGCTTGCCCGAGCCGCTCGGTGCGGAGCTGGGTGAAGGTGAGGGCGGTGCCCTGCTCGTCCCCGTCCACCAGCAAGAGGTCGCGGCCGGCAAGCGCCAGCGCGACCGCGAGATTAACGGCAAGCGTGGTCTTCCCGACGCCGCCCTTGGTGTTTCCGACTGCCAATATCATAGCGCCCTCACTTCGCGAGCTATCGTTAATCGCTTCGGCATGATCTGTCCATCATTGTGATATACAAATGATGTTCACTCATCCGGCTCGGGATCGTCGTCGTCGAGCGGATCGTGCTGCATCGGCCCATGCCCGTCGATCGGGCAGAGCGGCGCGCCGGCCTGTTCCAGCCACTTGCGCGCAGTCCTCACCGTATAACCGCACTCCGCACACTCGCATTTGAGCAGCCGGGTCGTCTGCTTCTTGGGCGCGGTCGTCTCGCCGGCGGTGTCGAGCCGGGCATGGGGGAGGGGGCCTGCCGCATCGAGGATTGGCGCGACGGCCGCAAGGAACGCCTCGCCGGGGGTCGTGGCGCGCATCGGTCCGACTAGGCCGAGTCCCACAGCAACGCGTTTAAACGCCTTCCCATGTCCGGCCGGGATGCCGACAGCGGCATGGACCAGCTCGTGCGCGAGGATAGCCGCGATCTGCGCCGGCATGGCATCGGGCGCGTGCGCGAGGTCTGGCCGGATGAAGATTTCAAAATGGCCGTCAGCGCTGAGCCGGTTATCCCAGCACTCGCCGATCGCCTTGCCTTTCGCGCCCCGACTGGTGAAACCGATCGCGACGCGCACGCGTGAGGGCAGGGGAGCGTCCAGCGCTTCGAACAGAGGAGCCATGCCCAGCGCCACCCGGTTGAGCCAGCTTTCGCGGTTATCGTGGTCCATCTCACTTGCTCCTTCAAATCGCCCTCTCGGGCGATGGCCTCGCCATCGCTCCCGAGTTCGCGCGGAGCAGCGGGGGAGAGGGGGGCAGCGAGAATCTGACGGGGTGGTGCGGGCGCAGGGAGCGCAAGCGACTGAGCCACGGCCCCGCTGATTGTCGTTGCTGGGGGGAGGGGGCAGCGCCCCCTTCACCCGACTAGCAAAGGACGCCGGCAGCGCCGGCACAGCTTGGGCGAGATCCGCGCAGCGACCTCGTTTCCGCCAGGGGATCGTTACCTTCGGCCGAGACCGGGAAGCGGGCTCGGTGCGCGCAGCGCATAGAGCCCCGGTGCCGCGACAGCGGCAGGCGCAAGGAAGTTGAAAGCGTTGCTCAATTGAGCTACATAAAGTCGATCAAGGAGATTCCCATGGCTGCTACCGCTTTTGTGCGCGCGCGCATTGATGAGACGTTGAAGGATGAAGCCGCCGCTGTCCTGGCCGAGCTGGGCCTGACCGTATCGGATGTCGTCCGCATGACTCTCACGCGGGTCGCGAAGGATCATGCGCTGCCGTTCGAGCTGAAGGTGCCCAACGCCGAGACGCGGGCGGCGATCGAGGCGTCCCGCGCCACGATGAAGGCACGCCGCGCCCGCTTCACCGATCCCCAGGAACTGTTTGATGCCCTCGACCAAGAAGCCCGCCAGCAGTAAGCGCGCTTCACTCCCTCGCGAGGCTTCCTACGAAAAGCGGTTCGTGAAGGATTGGGAGCGGCTGTCGCGCAGCGGGCGCTACAACATGAATCAGCTCAAGGAAGCGATGATGCTCCTCATCGCCAACGACGCGCCGCTTGGCCCGGAATGGCTGGATCATCCGCTCAAGGGCGAGTGGAGCGACCATCGCGAGTGCCATATCGGCGGCGACTTCCTGCTCATCTACACGGTCGAAGGAAATCTGGTGAACTTCGTGCGCGCCGGCACACATGCGGAATTATTTGAATAGCAGACAGTCATCTATCCGCTATCATTTGTATAGCGTTTAGATACTAATCAGCATAAAGGAAGATAGGGGCTTGAGAGCCATATTCATCCGCCACGGAGAAAGCACCGGCAACGCCGGCGTGCCCTGCACTGATCTGGCGACGATCGAGCTGACCGAGCGCGGCCAGGAACAGGCGCGCCAGGTCGCGGCGAGCTGGACCGAGGCGCCCGCGCTCATCGTCACCTCGCCCTATACGCGCACCCGGCAGACGGCCGCACCGACGATCGCGCGCTTTCCGGGCGTGCCGGTGGAAGTGTGGCCGATCGAAGAGTTCACCTATCTGCAACCGGCGCGCTGGAACGGCACGCGCAGCGCCGAACGGATGCCGCACCTCGAACGCTATTGGAGTGAGGCCGACCCGGCCTATTGCGACGGGGAAGGGGCGGAGAGTTTCAGCGCCTTGCTACAGCGCTGCGAGGCGGCTCTATTGAGGCTCGCGACCCGGCCTGCCGGATCGCTGGTCTACGTGTTCGGGCACGGGCAGTTCATCCAGGCCGTCCGTTCGATCGTCACCGAAACCGATCTGGATGAGCGGGGCAAGATGCTCCGGTTCTGGCGAAAAGGGATGCCGCCCGCGATCAGCAACGCGGAACGGATAGGACTTCATTGGAAAGGTGGCCGCTGGGAATCTACGGCTACCCGAGGCGCTGCTTCGACCGGCACCTCCTGAGGACCGCTAATGCATTGGCTGCTTCAGATTGAAGCGCTATATTCCGCTTGGCTTCATCGCTGTCACCGATGACACTACCTGAGCCCGTCGCGCTGTGAACGCGGCGGGCTCAAACTTTTTCGGACGCAATATGGCCTAGATCAGCACTCGCTCCACCTCGTCCAGCGTCACGTCGTCGGGCCGGCGATCATAGAGCTGGGTGGTGCGTGTCGAGCTGTGGTTCGCCATCGCCGCCGCCGTTTCCAACGTGCCGCCGTTCTTGAGATAGGTGGTGATCCCGGTCGCGCGGAAAGAGTGATTGCCGATCGTCGTCTCGATCTCCGCTGCCGCCGCGCGCCGGCGCACCATCGCGAACGCGTTGGCCTGGGGCAGGGGGGTATCGCTTAGTCGCTTAGTCCCCCGCGCGATCGTGCGGAACAGCGGTCCCTTGCGGTCCTCGCGCAACCCGCACCCGTCAAGATATTCGGCCAGATAATGCTCAAGATTGTGGTGGCAGGGCATTTCGTGGCGCTTGCCGCCTTTCTCGTGAAGCCGCACCCATAGCCGGCGATTCTGCACGAACACGTCCTCGACGCGCATCGCCAGCGCCGCGCCGATCCGTGCGAACGAATAGACCATGAGGCCGATCAGCGCCCGATCGCGCAAGCCCGCCGGTGTCGTCACGTCGATCGCGTCTAACAGCCGGCGCGCCTCGTCGGGGGCCAGCACCGGCGTCTTGCCACGCCGGACGCTATGCGCCGGCCCTCGTACCGACGCGGCGGGGTTCACCGGCACTACCTGGCCCGTCACCAGCCAGTCGAGCAGGTGACGCACGGCGGCGAGCTGCTGCTTGACGCTGGGGGCGCTCACCTCGCGCCCCAGCGCCTCGATCCAGGCCGCGACATGCAGCGGCGCGATGCCGGCGAGGGTGACGACACCCCGCGCCTCGCACCAGGCCAGGAAGTCGCCCGCCGCACGCATATAGGCGCGACGAGTATGCGGGTTGCGGACTGTGACGGCGAAGAACTCAAGGAAGCGGAGCCGCGCGCGATCGTCGGCCGCCGCGATCAGCGCCGGCAGCGCCAGCGCCGGCGAGGACAGGGGGGCGAGCTGGTTCATCGCACGATCTTCTCCCAGCGCGCTTCCTCGGGGCGCGGCTGCGCCATCTTGCGCTCCAATTGATCGAACACCTCGTCGGCATCCCGCGCCAAGTGCATTTCGGCGGCGGATGCGTCCAGCGTCCGGCGTAACAGCTCCGAGCGCAGGTCTTTATGCGGTTCCAGGTCGATGAAGTTCCAGACGATCGCGAACACCGCCTCGGATGGATCGACGAAATGGCCCTGTTCAACCTGCTCCAACAGCCAGTCGGCCATATCCGGAGGAAGATACGCCTCGAAACGCAGGCCGCCCGCGCGCGCCTGCTCGCGCAGCGCCTTGGCCTGGTCACGCTCGGCATAGTTGTCGGCGAAAGCCTCGTCGTCATTGTCCATATGGCATTCCTCTCGGCGGTGGATCTCGGGATCGTTTAAACGGCGTCGTTTGGATCTCCGCGATAGCGAACCCAAAGGTCGTGCATCGCATCGCGGTAGCCCCATGCGTCGGCGTAGATCGTGGATTCCTGCGCCAGATGGGCCATGATCGTCAGCATATCCTCGGCGATCACGGCATCGACGTTGCAAAGGTGGATGATGGGGAAATGACCGCACTCAAGGCCGTTCCACCAGGCCAGCAGAAAATCCGCGACCTTGGGCGACGCGCCCGTCTCGGCCGCGCGTGTGGGGGGCAGGGCGATGGCGAGCAGGCGCCCGATCGCCTCGCCAGCCTCATCATGGCTGACGGCCCGAATGACGGGGCGACGTTGCGGGGGGTTCGTGCTCAAAAGCCCCGTCGCCCGATCGACGCCAGCAGCTCAGGATTCCGGGCAATCCGTTTAAACGACTCCGTCAGGCTATCGTGCAGCGCGCGAGTGCCCCGGCGCTCGCTAGCGTCGGCTTGGTGGGTAAAACCCCGAACCTTGCCTTCCG
>NZ_JAASQR010000006.1:2500-5483 GCF_011762025.1 Sphingobium vermicomposti
ACCTGGAGGAAAAGACATCAACCGAGATTCCGTTAGTAGTGGCGAGCGAACGCGGACCAGGCCAGTGCCTGTTGTTTAGTTAGCAGAACATTCTGGAAAGTTTGACCATAGCGGGTGACAGTCCCGTATGCGAAAGCGAAACAACAGGACTTGAGTAGGGCGGGGCACGTGAAACCCTGTCTGAACATGGGGGGACCACCCTCCAAGCCTAAATACTCGTACATGACCGATAGTGAACCAGTACCGTGAGGGAAAGGTGAAAAGCACCCCGATGAGGGGAGTGAAACAGTACCTGAAACCGGATGCCTACAAGCAGTGGGAGGGTCCTTGAGACCTGACCGCGTACCTCTTGCATAATGGGTCTGTGACTTAGTGTATCATGCAAGCTTAAGCCGTTAGGTGTAGGCGCAGCGAAAGCGAGTCTGAATAGGGCGCCAGAGTATGATGCATTAGACCCGAAACCCGGCGATCTATGCATGACCAGGTTGAAGGTGCGGTAACACGCACTGGAGGACCGAACCGTTCAATGTTGAAAAATTGTCGGATGAGTTGTGCTTAGGGGTGAAAGGCCAATCAAGCCGGGAAATAGCTGGTTCTCCGCGAAATCTATTGAGGTAGAGCGTCGAATGATTGCCGTTGGGGGTAGAGCACTGGATGGTTGCGGGGGTCGCGAGATCTACCAACACTAACCAAACTCCGAATACCAACGAGTCTAGTTCGGCAGACAGACGGCGGGTGCTAAGGTCCGTCGTCAAAAGGGAAACAGCCCTAACCTACAGCTAAGGTCCCCAAGTCATCACTAAGTGGGAAAGCATGTGGAATTTCCAAAACAACCAGGAGGTTGGCTTAGAAGCAGCCATCCTTTAAAGAAAGCGTAACAGCTCACTGGTCTAATTAAGAGATTCTGCGGCGAAGATGTAACGGGGCTAAAGTGATGCACCGAAGCTTAGGGTGTGATCGTTTACGATCACGCGGTAGCGGAGCGTTCCGTAGGCCGTTGAAGCGATCTGGTAATGGGTCGTGGAGGTATCGGAAGTGCGAATGCAGACATGAGTAGCGATTAACAGTGTGAGATGCACTGTCGCCGAAATTCCAAGGGTTCCTGCTTAAAGCTAATCTGAGCAGGGTAAGCCGGCCCCTAAGACGAGCCCGAAGGGGGTAGTCGATGGGAACCACGTTAATATTCGTGGGCCTGGAGGTGTGTGACGGATGGCGTAACTTGTCTGGCCTTATTGGATTGGTCCAGGCAGGGAAGTTGTCCCAGGAAATAGCCCCTCCGTATAGACCGTACCCTAAACCGACACAGGTGGAATGGTAGAGTATACCAAGGCGTTTGAGAGAAGTATCCTGAAGGAACTCGGCAAATTGCCTCCGTACCTTCGGAAGAAGGAGGCCCCACATCAAGGCAACTTTTTGTGGGGGGCACAGGCCAGGGGGTAGCGACTGTTTAGCAAAAACACAGGGCTCTGCTAAGTCGGCTTCAAGACGACGTATAGGGCCTGACGCCTGCCCGGTGCCTGAAGGTTAAGAGGAGGTGTGCAAGCACTGAATTGAAGCCCAGGTAAACGGCGGCCGTAACTATAACGGTCCTAAGGTAGCGAAATTCCTTGTCGGGTAAGTTCCGACCTGCACGAATGGCGTAACGACTTCCCCACTGTCTCCAGGATATGCTCAGCGAAATTGAATTCTCCGTGAAGATGCGGAGTACCCGCGGTTAGACGGAAAGACCCCGTGCACCTTTACTGCAACTTCAGAGTGGCATTAGGAAAGAGCTGTGTAGCATAGGTGGGAGGCTTTGAAGCATTGACGCCAGTTGATGTGGAGCCATAGGTGAAATACCACCCTGCTGTTTTCTGATGTCTAACCTCGTACCGTTATCCGGTACAGGGACCCTCTGTGGTGGGTAGTTTGACTGGGGCGGTCGCCTCCTAAAGAGTAACGGAGGCGCGCGATGGTGGGCTCAGGACGGTTGGAAACCGTCTGTTAGAGTGCAATGGCATAAGCCCGCCTGACTGCGAGACTGACAAGTCGAGCAGAGACGAAAGTCGGTCATAGTGATCCGGTGGTCCCTCGTGGAAGGGCCATCGCTCAACGGATAAAAGGTACGCCGGGGATAACAGGCTGATGATTCCCAAGAGCTCATATCGACGGAATCGTTTGGCACCTCGATGTCGGCTCATCACATCCTGGGGCTGGAGCAGGTCCCAAGGGTTTGGCTGTTCGCCAATTAAAGTGGTACGTGAGCTGGGTTCAGAACGTCGCGAGACAGTTTGGTCCCTATCTGCCGTGGGCGTCGAAATTTGAGAGGAGTTGACCCTAGTACGAGAGGACCGGGTTGAACATACCTCTGGTGTACCTGTCGTCCTGCCAAGGGCGCAGCAGGGTAGCTATGTATGGACGGGATAACCGCTGAAAGCATCTAAGCGGGAAGCCTCCCTCAAGATAAGATTTCATCGAGCCGTCGTAGACCACGACGTTGATAGGCCGGATGTAGAAGTGTGGTAACATATGGAGCTAACCGGTCCTAATTGCTCTTTTCGCGCTTAAATGGTTCTTTACGAACCATGGAGTCCCACCATCAATGACAGGGCTGGCAACAGCCTGACATCAGCGATGTGGTGATTACCTCAAGCCAGATAACCAATATCAATACCAAATACCGTGCACGGCACCGATTAAAAACCCAAAGCGCAAGCTTCATTGCTTGGTGACCATAGCGTCTGTGACCCACCCGATCCCATCCCGAACTCGGCCGTGAAACCAGTCTGCGCCGATGGTACTGTGGCTCAAGCCCCGGAAGAGTAGGGCGTCGCCAGGCATTGAAGCTTGCGCTTTGAAACTAAAAAACCCATCACATGTTTTACAAAAGGGCGGCCCATAAAGCCGCCCTTTTGCCTTTGGTGACGCGGGATGGAGCAGCCCGGTAGCTCGTCAGGCTCATAACCTGAAGGTCGCAGGTTCAAATCCTGCTCCCGCAACCAAC